>NZ_CP171977.1:4800000-7297406 GCF_044055365.1 Pseudoduganella sp. UC29_106
TTGAGATAGACTGTTTAGGTTTAAAAGCGAGGATGATTGGCCCCGCTACAGACCTGGTCCTTGAAGACCTTGAAAGCGCACTAGATAAAGCGTTGAAGTTTGACCGATGACTCTTGAGGTCCATACAGCCGCGTTCGGCCATAAGCCGCCATTCTATACGCTCGAACTTTGTCAGGTCTTATGCAATTCCTTTTAAACGGCGCGATTATTGATTTGAACCACTTTGATAAAGTTGTTCATTTACTGGTTCATGATGACCAGATTGGCGTGGTTAAACGTAACGGTGATACATTGAGACTGTTCGTATGCAAACGAGTGTCAGACCCTCAGTGGTCAAACCCATGGTGGTCTGATTATGCGCAATGCCTGGTTGAGAGCGAGGAACAAGCAAAGGAGCTCTTCCATGAGTACGCGCGCAATGCCTAACCTTGCCATCACGCAGGCCGTAACCGGCCAGATTCGGACCTTCGCCATCGAAATGGGCAACAAGGTTTTACAGAAGATTTGCAATAAATTTGAATTGCAATAATATTCAAAAATAAATCCCGCCATTTATGCTCGCTTCCCTTATTTTGATTGTTCTTATTATTACATTTGCAATTGTAATTTCGATTAAATTTTTGGAGCAACGGGAATCAGATATTAGGTGGAAAAAACTCAAAGCCGTATTCCCCTCCGACTTACATGAGGCAAAAAAACTTGCCTTTGACCGTCAGCAATCTTGGAAGATCACTGCGTTGGAGAAACTTAGTAATCACGGCAACATGACAGGAACACAAAAAGCGCTTGTCGATTGGTTGGTGGCTGGTGAGTGGATTGTAGAGCAGCAGGAAAACTTGAAAGTCCCTGAGCCCGTAATTAACGCGTTAGAGGCGTTTCTCATTGACGACCATGCAAACATAGAAGAGCTTGATCTGTATCAAGAGGTTCTTTCGACGTTCTTCCGTTTCTACAAGAGCTCGGCTTTTACCCATAAGGTGCTATTAAGTGATGCATTGATAAAACTCGGAACTTTTTCTAAAGCACATTTTTGGCGTCCAGCTATTCAATTTTTAAGCATGTCGCCGAGCGACGGCAAGGTGCTATTCGCATCTGGGTAAAGGTTCTAAATCTAAGCATTGAGGAAGAGCATGAGTTGAGGACTGAGCTATTCCATGCTTTTCGGTAGTCGTCATAGTTTGCAAGCAGTCAGATTGGTACAAGAGTTAGCAATCGGCGACATCAGCTGGAGTGACAAAGTGTAAACCTTTCAGGCGAGCATGATGCTACGCTCTCTCACGTCGGCCGGGTACGGCCAAAAGCTGACAAGTTGGAGTGCGCATGACAAAAACAAAAATAGGTTTGCTAATCTTCGTCACATTCATACTGTCGGCGTGCCTCGGTTGGGCAGCAAGCGAGTATAGGCAGCTGCAGCTACGCAAGGCGCAAAGCATAATGTCTCTAGTAACAGCCTATGATGCCGCAGAGAATGGAAATTATGATATGGCCTTGGAGTACGCATCATATGCATTTGCGTACGATAAGGACTCGCCACTTGCCGCAATTCAGATCCGAGAATTTACTTCCGAGCGCGTAAAACGACGGTGCGTTGAATTTCAATCTGGTTCAAAAGAATCAGACAGATAGGATGAGACATGTTAATGCGAACCAACGAATGCCGCTGACACTTACCGGCAAAAAGCTGACTAGATGCAGTTGAACAACTTGAATGGCAGATGACGATGAGCACACCAGAAATAGATAAAGGTGATTGGCGTCTACAAACCACGTCACACTTGGCAGAGAATTGGGATAACCCATGGACTGGAGTGACTGTCCCAATAGGTACGCGCATCACGGTAGTATCAGTAATCCAGCTAACTAAGAAGAAACAGCTCACTGTCCCGATACCTAATGCAACGGCTTCGATGCTCAACGCGTCTGCAAGAGCATTCAAAAGTGCTAAGATTTTGAGAGAATCAAGTCAGATTGATAAATCCCTGAAGAAGGAATTATCGTTTTCATCTGAGGCCGAGGCAATCGACTACATCGAAAGAATGATGGAGGCGATTGTTCTCGCTTATTCCGCTATAGAAGCGTTCGCAAAATGAATCCGTGCCTGACGACTTTATATACGCGCGGCACAAAAACAGTGAGGTGGTGCTCGAAGCATCTAACAAAGGGACAATTGAGCGTTACTCATCTACCGATGAAAAACTTACCGTAATCCTGCCTGAAGTACTGGGTTGCAAGTCCCCTAAAGGCACTCACTGCTGGCAAAACTACAAGCAGCTCAAGGAGTCACGCGACAGAATCATCCATATGAAGACGCTTGATAGGAAATCTTCGGGGCCGGAGATAGACACGGTTTGGAAAGCCATCGTATTAACTCCTGCCCCACACCTGGCTGCAAAGGCGATGATAGACCATTTCATTAAAAGCATGAACATTAAACCTCAATGGCATTCGAGATTTCTTGAAAGCGCTTAAGGGGATTATGGCTTTTTGATTCGCTGGGGTCTCAAGACAAGGCTCACCATTCACGATTTGAAAATTTATGACTGGCGGCTTAGGGGCGACAGAGGCTGCAAGTCCTTAGCTCAGCACACGCTAGTAATTGAATTCCTGAAGTGATAGATTGGGAACCCGATCGGCAAATCTAGGAGTATGGCCTCATGACTACCTACGCAGAAATTAAGGCACAAATCGCAGAGCTGGAGAACAAAGCTAAAGAAGCACGTGCTGCTGAATTGACGTCCGCCAAAGCAAAAATTGCTGAAATCATGACGACCTATGGTCTTACGCTGGATGACCTCAGGGGCGGCCGCAGCACAAAATCCTCCAAGGTTCGTCAACCGGTTCCGGCCAAGTACCGAAATGCTCAGACCGGCGAAACCTGGACTGGCCGAGGCCGGGCTCCCTTGTGGTTGGCCGGGAAGAGTAAGGATGACTTCCTGATTAAGTAAGTCGTTGGCCTCAACGGGCCAATAGCCGTCCGTCAGTTCGCGGATGTTGACTATGGAACAAATAGCTTCTGATTCTGTCTTTGAATGTGAATTCCGGCACAGCGCGCTACACAAATTGGGTGTAGGTTCAATGCAAAGACTACCGACTCATGTCTGGTATAGAAGGAGCTCTACCTCCACACGCCAAACCTTTAAAATCCCGCTGGGATTCTTGAGACTTTGCCCATCTTCGGTTTGGCCCGCATTCGCGGGCCTCTTTCTGACTGGACTTGGGGCTTTCGGCCAAAAGCGGTCCAAACATAAAGAAAAAGAATGAGTTTAAAATTGAAAATGCAAAGGGCCGTCCTGGCGTTTAGTCTCCTAGGCTCCCTTGCCGGTCCTGTATTATGTGCGCCCGCATCCCGCGACAGCTTTGAAGCCTTCGAACGCGATGTCGATACGATGATGCGAGGGTATGTTTCCAAAAGCGGTTGGGCCGCCAACCTAGCTATTGTATATGCCGGCAGGAAAATAGTGCGTGGCTCGTACGGCATCGGTGATCGAGTTTGGCAAATTCCTACTCGTCCTGACGCCGTGTATCGCGTTGGCTCAACTACCAAAATGTTCACTGCCGTGGCGATCTTGCAGTTGATCCAGTCGGGTAAGTTGGCTATCGATGCATCCGTTCGGAACTATCTTCCAGACTCGCCGCAATCATGGCAGCCGATTACGATCCAAAACCTTCTAAGCCAAAGCAGCGGGCTCGCAGAATACTCGGCCAGCACGAATTCCTTCCGTGCTCTCATGCGAGTCGATCGCACGCCGGACGCTATTTTGGCCTTGGTAAAAGATCAGCCATTACGGTTCATACCTGGTAGCAAATTCGAATATTCGAATACCAATTATGTCGCGCTCGGCATGATCATTGAGAAGGTAACAGGCAAAACTTACGCCGACTATATCGGTGAGCAGGTGCTCCGACCAGCGGGAATGACGCACTCGGGCTATTTTGATGATACTCAGATCCTGCCATCTTTCGTTCCCGGTTACCTGCTCACTGATGGCGGACTTCAGAACATGTTCCATATTTCCCCAAACATGCTCTACGCCGCGGGAAATCTATATTCGACCATCGACGACCTAATCCTCTGGGATCGTGCTTTGCATGATACAGATGCGCTCGGACTGAACGCAACGCTCCGGACACGTATGTTTCAGGATCAGGGCTTCGGTTATGGGTTTGGTGCCTTCGTCGACAAGATCGACGGCGAAATTGCGGTCGGCCATGGCGGCACACTACCAGGATATCAAGTTGGATACGAACGCTTCACGCGAGTTCCGCTGACGATCATTCTGATGGCGAACGTATATCCAGTCGATGTCGATAAAATAGCCGGCGATCTCGCTCGACTGTTTTTTAAACATTGTGGAAAAATAGACCCCGCCAGACAATGTGACCTAACAAGTCTTTCATTTGCCGTAGCTCAATGAGTCGAGATGCGCTGTGTTCGAGATGTGCGAAACAAAGCTATCTGGGAACGTTCACGAGTGGGCGCGAGTGGGCGGCAGACGGCTGCGGACGTTGATGCAACAGAGAAGGTTATCTAACGAGACTGGTTGATGAGTTGTTCCTACCAGATGCTGTTTAATTCTTGTATTTTGAGGAGTGCCTGAATTGAGAACAAACCGCCTGATATTCTCTTTCATTCTTGCGATCATGGCATTGGGCTCCCTCCCCGCACAGGCCATAACCGTTCCGCCTGGTATAAACTGCTCAGGAATCCTTGGAATGGCTGATTATTTGCACGGCCACCGGATTGTAATGTTTGGCGAAGGCCATGGCACGAACGAAATGCCCGCAACTTTCTTACGCATTGTTTGCACAGCCCTCCAACAAGGTGCTGAGGTCTCCGTCGGCCTTGAACAACCTGCCGACCAAGAGCAGCCTCTCGCCATGTACTTGACATCAGATGGTGGCCTCGCTGCTCGTGAGGCCCTGTTGCAGACTGACTTCTGGATTACAGGTAAGGACGGCAGGGCCAGCGTTGCGATGCTGGACATGATCGAGGGCTTGCGTCGACTTCGTCAGGCTGGGTATCGGCTAACGGTATTCCCGATGCAAGGTCGCAGCACGGATTGGCATCTTCGCAACGATGAGAAAATGGCAGACAGGATACGCGCAGAATTTAGCGCTCGCCCGGCGTCACTAATTCTGACGTTGAGCGGCAATATCCACAATATGAAAACGAAGCCGGCGTGGCTTCCTGCTGAAGTACCCGCAGCGGTACCTACCTACTTAAAGGACCTTGGTACGGATACCTTCAACTTGACCTCGACCGGAGGCGGCGCATGGGACTGCCAAAAAGAGTGCGGTGTACATTTTCGTACCGTTCAAGCAGGGCCCCAAGAATTTGCCGTTATCGTATCCGACGCTAAGGATGCCTACACTGGAGACATCAATGTCGGCCCGACGACGGCTTCACTTCCTGCAGTGGAGTCTTTGCGGCCACGTTAAACGACGACAAATAGACAGACACCGCGCCCGCAGTGGTTGTGCCTTGCTAGTCGAGCCCGTTACCGGCCAGAAGCCGTCATTCAGCTGCTAGGAAGTGAAACAGTAATAGTCCGTGGAATTGCCCAGTCCAAGTACCAATTTCCAGACTTGGCACTTCCATTCCAATTGCAACATAGATTCGCAAAAACGCACCGATAAATTCGAACAGTGAGCTCGCCAAGAACTATGGATCGACTATTTACCGTTATTGGCAGAATCAACAGCGTCTTGCTGCTCGTCGTTCTTCTTGGCGCTGGCATATCCGTCGGCTGGATGATGGTAGCCAGCAATCGATGGGAGCGTCGAGGTGCCGTGGAAGTTCCTGAGGCAGCTTCATCTTCGAAGCAATCGGTCATGTTGACATTTAGTCAGCTTGAAAGCATCACAGGCGCAAATGCACAAATGCTGCGGCTGACCACTCACGAAAAATCTCAGGGGTTCTCGTCCGGCAGCAGCGGAAGTGAAATCCGAAATGTTTTGTTCCTTACTGGGACCGCAAAAACCGCGCGATGGCTGTTTAAGGACCACAAGAACATCATTCTCAACGTATCGCAACTTCATCGTGAGCCAACCGACCGGAATGAGCGAGTAGAACAGCCGACCAAAGCACTGTACTTCGAATATGTCACAGACGACACAAATGGAGACGGCAAGCTTTCCTCTGAAGATCACTCAAACGTTGCTCTAACAACGCAGGATGGCACTGGCTTTACGGAGGTTTTGCACAACGCGGATCGCATATTCTCGTTTGAAGTGCTTGACCAAATGCATCTCTCGGTCGTATATCAAAAGGGGGCAACAGTAAGGCATGCCAAGTATTTGCTAACATCCTTGAAGCTGGAAGTTGATCAGGAAATCATAACAGTCCCGAAAAAAATCTAGCCCTATAGCTGAGGGACGGATGAGCTCAAAAATACATACGCGGACTAAATAATGCGGCGTTTCCAGGAGTCGTGGGTCTGCAATAATATCTTTCGCCTGCGCTAGTTCGTAGCATTGCCCGGCCCGCGTGTGGCTTTCGAACCTGAGACGGCACTCGGTCAAGAGCGACCTGTCAAAAACGATAAATGGATAAATGAACATATGTTGAGCCTTGACGATGTTATTTGGAAGGAGCTCCATGGCGGCTATAGAATTCCTTATGACGTCTCGATAGCCTTGAGGTCAATGAGAGATGGGATCGACGTATGGGATGAGCTTTGGAATGAGCTCCATCATCAGGGCGATGTCGGTGTCGCTTCTTACGCAGCAGTTCCACAAATCGTTAGCATCGCAGCCGCTGCAACTACTCGTGATTGGAATTTTTACGGGTTATTGGCAACCATCGAGGTTGAGCGTCATCGCAAAAGTAATCCTGCTTTGCCCGCATGGCTGAAGGCAGATTACGATAGCGCCTGGGTGCGAACTTCTGCGTTGGCTTTGACTGATCTCGGATTGGAAACCGACAGCACGACCATCCAAGCCATTCTCGGCGTGGTGGCCTTAGCAAAGGGCGAGTTGAAGTTGGGCGCCATGCTTTCGAATCTTGATGCATCGGAGCTGGACGAAATGCTTGAAGAGCAGTTTGCTTGGAGCGAAACCTACGATGAACAGGGTCGATAGCGGCCAGCAGCGGCCAATGCAAAAAGTGAATAATGAACAGCGATAAAATGGTCACAACGTGGCAAGACCAGATTCTGGTCGAATGTGAACGGATTATGCAGCGCCCCTTGACTAAGGCAGAAACATCTTTTGTGCGTAATCGGAAGGGCTTTCTGGCACTTGAAATGATGGAGGACTCTGTGGCAACAATGGCACGAAGTGAACTGCTGGCCTATCTAAATTCTGACCGTGGCTGAAGCGGCCAGAAACAGCCGTTCACCAATGCTTTTTAGAGAGACATGGATAACAAATTTCTGATTGGGTTGATCTGTCTTTCAGTAACCATTCCAGCAATGGGCCAGGCTAGCCGAGAGATTATCGAAGGTTGCTGGGCTGAAGGTGCCCATCCTGTAATGGCTGTTTGCGTTGAACGTTATGCCCGAGCAACTGAACTTGTCCTTGCAAAGACCGAAAACGCCACCTTAGCAAAATTTTCGATGAGTGCTGATAACAGTGCTTCTCGTGCAAAAGTAAAGAAGGCGTTACTGTCGAGTAGTCAGACCTTTCGTGCCTATCGCCTCGCTGAATGCAGATTCCGCGACGTGGTTGCCAGCAGTGGTAATGCGTCGGAATCATTGAAACTAGCATGCGAGGCAGAGTTAAACGAAGCCAGAATAGCAAGGCTCAATGAACTGAGTCAGTAACTAAAAGACTGTTGGCCTTGATGCCGATGTGAGTGAACCCAGGATTATAATGGGCTGACTACGGCCAGCAGCTGACATTGGTGCCAATTTAAAGAACGAATCAGAAATTATGTACCGCTTTGCATCTGACCTAAATCTAGACGACCTTGTCGGTACCGAGCTTCAGCAAATTTGTCTCGGACCAACCGACGTGCAATTTAGGTTTGGTTCTGGAACCTGCATCGCGTTACAGAGTCGGGCGACTCTGGTCACCGCCGGATTGGCGCAATCTGAGTGGACGGCGTCTGATGGGTGGTCGAACCACAAATTTCAGCTCATGCTTCATTCGCCTGTCAGAGAATATGTGGTGCTAAGTGAACGCCTTCTCGAGATCAGATTCACGAACGACTTAGCCCTACAGCTGCATGATGACTTTGATCAATTTGAGTCGTTGCAGATCTATCCCGGTGGCGATGTCGTTGATCAAATTGTTGTTTGAGACCTTTTGAGCTGGACTAGTAATCGGGGTTCCGTATTCGGCCAAGAGCGGATCACGACTGCTCTCAAGAAGATATGACGATGGATATTCTTGAATTTCCTGCCCACTTTCCACCAACAGACAAATGGAAGAAGTTTTTCATCGGCGTCCGATGGTTGGGGCCGGACCTATCCTTTTTTAAAACGCTAAAAGAATTCCAGGCAAACCGAACGGAAACTGATATGTCTCTGTGGGGCAGCGGCGAGCGTCAGATTTTAGCGGGGAAGATATCCCAGATTTTGCACGAGCAGCTCGGTTGGGGTTCTGCCGTGTTCATTCCTCGGGATGTCGCACGCGTAGCCTTTCATGGCCCCCGTTTCGACTTCAATGACTCGGATGCTGCCTTTGATGATATTGTTGAAATGCTAGACAGAGATTACTCGTTGAATCCTCCAAGTTCATTTTGGGAGTCCATGCGGGATGCAGAGCTCGGACAATTGGTAGATGGCTTGCTTGCGCTTCGGTGACGGAATGCGGCCAGAAGCGGCTTGAGATGGGTTACCGAACACCTGATTTTATTGGCTAGAGACCTTCCTGATGAACCGAAGTATATTGTTAGCCATCGTAACGCTACTCACGTTGAACAGTTCAGCGAGCGAACCCAAAGCAGTCTCGAAGCCGAAGCAACCTGAGACTAAGCAGCAATGCATTGAACGAGGTGGAAAATGGATTCTTTTCCCAATGGGCCAATTCTACTTTTGTACAATTAATACGACTGATGCGGGCAAGGCATGTTCTGATGATAGCGAGTGTCAAGGAGACTGCTCTCCTGTGAAAAACAAGGCTGCGAAGCCAGGCATCTGCGCGCCGACACTGCCTATGCCTGGCGGATGTCCCGAACACTTAATTGGCGGTAGGCTAATCTCAGAACCTTGCATCTAAGCGGGGCCGAAACCGGCCATTTGCGGACTATTCAATTCAAGAATTTTGAAGAGGTAGCTTTTGACTTCATCCAGTGGCCAGTTGGACCACCAAGAGATTCAGGACTACACACATTGCATATTAGGGCGCTTTTTCGTTACCTTTGCCCGTGTCGAGTTTACTGTCACTGCTTGTTGGGGACGCCGGGAAGTTCCAGGATAAGCTTGAACGCTTCCTTGAAACTGGTATTGCTCTGCACCCCGACAACAGTGCGCATTGTTGTGAAGTCTTCGCCTGGTATATGGCCGCTGACTCATTGCGCGAAGTGAGAAACCGGTTCGCGCATGGCCGTTGGGGATTTCATACGCAGACACAGATTGTCATACATGTTTCAGGGTACCCGCCGGCGGATCAGGATGAACGACGCTTCTCGTTGGCGGAACTTGACTCGATAGTCATGGATGTTGAATTGCTTAATAATGAACTATCGAAGATTATGTGATGCGCCGGACCCATATCGGCCAGAAGGGGACGCTCGCAATAAGTAGCTCAGGCTCGTCCACAGTACAGCGGACGACCGTAAGGAAAGGTGATGATGCCCAACGAACCGACACACCTCAGAATGAATTTGGTACAAGAAATTCAGCTTTTATACCCGACAGAGCCTGACTGGTCCAAAGTTGATAACGAGACGCTCGCTGCGCTTGTGGAGGACTTCGTGTCTGAACCTTCCAGCGCAACAATGGCGCTGGGATTGTTGGCAACGCGGCAGGATGCGCGTACAAACGAATTGGCGCACTGGTTGCGGGTTCACGAGCTAGCAGACCAATGGCTTAAAGCGGCAGCGCAGGACGTGCTTGAGGGCAAGTGAGGCACGCGGATTTGAATTCGAATCAGTCATAAGGTCCGCTTAAAGTGGCGACTTCTGCCTGAATGTGACAATTATCAACTTTGCATGTGGGCAACATGCTATCCTGACCTGCCGGACGGCACCCGGCCACCAACGGAGGGGCATTCCATGGACATAATCGTCGAGACTTTCCTAAACATAGGTGAACCGTCATCGGCCTCTTTTCGTGTTCGCCCCATTCCGGGGCAAGCGGTTCCTACGACAATGCGGGTTCAATGTTCAAAGGCCATGCGGCATGCGCACCCGCTAGGCACGAAGTTCAAACTTTCCGTTGACGTTGTACAACGAGAAGATGGTGGTCGCTTTCTTCGTGAGGTCGGTAAGGGGACCTGGGAAGTCGTTATTTAGGTGCTAGGGGTTGATATAGACGTCAATTACGCCGCATTCTTTACATTTCTAATTGGGGGGCCACGTGTCGTCTTGTTGGGCTGAAAGTATAGGAGGATGTAATGGCGGAATGTCACGAGAACACGTCGTGTCAAAGTCGCTTTTTCAGAGTAACGCGATTCATGTGAAGGGATTTCCTTGGTGCAAAGATGCGTTTCGTACTGTTGGAATCGAATCGCTCACAGCTAAAATTCTTTGCCAAAATCACAATAATAGCCTTTCTCGCCTTGACGCCGAAGCTAGCGCTGTATTTGACGCGATTCGGGAATTCTGCAGATGGGACAATATTCGCATCAACACAACGCCACTCGCTCGAATCAGCCGACCACCCACAATGATTAATGCGAGGTTATTGGAACGATGGTTTTTAAAAACTTTGCTGAATCTCTCTCTGTCTCACGATTATTACATTGGGCCACATGAAACAATAAGGAAGAAAGTTCCGCTAGACATCGTAGAAATCTGCTATGGACACAAAACCTTTGAGTCCGCTGCCGGAATGTACGCTGCTGCACGTCCTGGAATGATAATAGAATCGAGTGACACACTTCATTTTGCTCCACTTTTAAGTGTTGACCGCCTCTTGGGCGGTTTCTTCGAGTTTCGTGGGTTCCGATTTTTTCTGAATCTTATGCCTGATGATTTGCCAAACATGGCGAACTTTCAATCGTTAGACCCAAGCTGGCAAAACGCAAGCCTTCTTCGTCCGATAGAGAAAATTCAGATGCAGATTTCAAATTTCATTTTCGTTCCGTTATTTCTATTTGATTGGAATGCGGCAAGCTCACCGTATGAGCGACTACTCTGATTCCAAATTATGGAAATCGCCACGGTCAGCTTCGGGGCGAAAACGGAACTTCGCAATAACCTATTCGAGAAATAAGTAATCAACGAGCGAATAAGTGGAACTCTAAAAAGCAAAAAGCCCAACCTGTGAAGGCTGGGCTTTTCTGTATTTTGGCTCCCCGACCTGGACTCGAACCAGGGACCTGCGGATTAACAGTCCGTCGCTCTACCGACTGAGCTATCAGGGATTAGAGGCAACATTATATACTGTTAAAGCAACACTCACAAGGCATCACTTCCGGTACTTTCTGCTGCCGTTCGCGCCGCCGTAACGACGCGAGACCGAGATATTAAAGCACCTTGGCGACTGCGTCAACAACGGTGTCGATGTTGCGCGAATTCAACGCGGCGACGCAGATACGGCCGGTGTCCACGGCGTAGATCGACTGCTCGCGCAGCTTGCCTACCTGCTCCTTGGTCAGGCCGGAGTAGGAGAACATGCCAATCTGCTCACGCACGAATTCGAAGTTGTGGCCAGGGGCCTTCTCGGCCAGCTTGCGGACGAAGGTGTCGCGCATTTCCTTGATACGCACGCGCATGCCGGCCAGTTCGTCTTCCCACAGCTGGCGCAGTTCCGGGGTGGACAGCACGGTTGCCACCACCTTGCCGCCGTGCACAGGCGGGTTGGAGTAGTTGGTGCGCACCACGCGCTTCAGCTGGGACAGCAGGCGGGAAGCTTCGTCGGCGGACGCAGCGACCACGCTCAGCGCGCCCACGCGCTCGCCGTACAGCGAGAAGGACTTGGAGAAGGAGTTCGACACCAGCAGCGGCACGCCGGTGGCGGCGAAGCGGCGCACCACGGCGCCGTCTTCGGCGATGCCAGCGCCGAAGCCCTGGTAAGCCATGTCCAGGAACGGGATCAGGCCGCCGGCGACAACCGCGGCGATCACTTCATCCCACTGGCCCTGGGTCAGGTCGGCGCCGGTCGGGTTGTGGCAGCAGGCGTGCAGCACGACGATGGAGCCCTTCGGCATATCTTTCAGCGCGGCGATCATGCCGGCGAAGTTCACGCCCTTGGTGGCGGATCGTAGTAAGCGTAGTTGTTGACCTTGAAACCGGCGCTTTCGAACAGCGCGCGGTGGTTTTCCCAGCTCGGATCGCTGATGTACACGTCCGACGAAGCCGAGAAACGCTTCAGGAAGTCGGCGCCGATCTTCAGCGCGCCCGTGCCGCCCAGTGCCTGCACGGTCACGGCACGCTTCTCTTGAATAATGGCGCTGTCGGCACCAAATACCAGCTCTTGCACAGCCTTGTCTAAGCTGCCAGGCCTTCGATCGGCAGGTAAGTACGTGGGGCGTGCTGGGCAATGAGAATAGTTTCCGCTTTATCAACGCACGAGAGCAGCGGCACTTTGCCGTTGTCGTCATAATAAACACCGACGCCCAGGTTGATTTTGGCTGGGTTGGTGTCGGCATTAAAGGCTTCGGTGATACCAAGAATTGGGTCGCGCGGGGCCATCTCGATGGCGCTGAAAACGGAAGGATTCGTCATGATAAGATTGGATTCGATTGGAGGCGGTTCAGCAGCGTAGCATGCCGGCGTCCGAACAAAATCCGGTTTAGGCCGCCGACAAGCGCATATTCTACCAAAGGTCTGACCTCATGTCTGATTCGCAAAACAACGGCTCGCCACAAGCGACCGTAATCACCTTTCCCGATTCACCGTTCCGACTGCACCAGCCCTTCCCTCCGTCCGGCGACCAGCCCACGGCTATCGAAAGTTTGTGCGAAGGGATTGAGGACGGTTTGTCCTTCCAGACCCTGCTCGGTGTAACGGGTTCGGGCAAGACCTATACGATGGCCAACGTGATCGCCCGCATGGGCCGTCCCGCCATCGTGTTCGCGCCCAACAAGACGCTGGCGGCCCAGCTGTATTCGGAGTTCCGCGAGTTCTTCCCGGAGAATGCGGTCGAGTACTTCGTGTCCTGACTACGATTACTACCAGCCGGAAGCCTATGTGCCGCAGCGCGACCTGTTCATCGAGAAGGACTCGTCGATCAACGAGCACATCGAGCAGATGCGCCTGTCCTGCACCAAGTCGCTGATGGAGCGGCGCGACGTGGTCATCGTGGCGACCGTGTCCGCGATCTACGGTATCGGTAACCCGAACGAATACCACCAGATGATCCTCACGCTGCGCCAGAAAGACAAAGTGGCCCAGCGCGACGTGATCGCGCGCCTGATCCAGATGCAGTACACGCGCAATGAAATGGACTTCGGCCGCGGCACCTTCCGCGTGCGCGGCGATACCATCGATATCTTCCCGGCCGAACACGCCGAACTGGCTGTGCGCCTGGAAATGTTCGACGATGAAGTGGAATCGATCCAGCTGTTCGACCCGCTCACCGGCCGCGTGAAGCAGAAGATCCCGCGTTTCACCGTCTACCCGGGCTCGCATTATGTGACGCCGCGTTCGACGGTGCTGCGCGCCATCGAGACCATCAAGGCCGAGCTGCGCGACCGCCTGGAGTTCTTCCGCAAGGAAGGCAAGCTGCTGGAAGAGCAGCGCCTGGAACAGCGCACCCGCTTCGACCTGGAAATGATGGCGGAGATCGGCTTCACCAAGGGCATCGAGAACTACTCGCGCCACCTGTCCGGCGCCATGCCGGGCGAGCCGCCGCCAACACTGGTCGATTACCTGCCCAAGGATGCGCTGATGTTCCTGGACGAGTCCCACGTACTGATCGGCCAGCTCTCGGCCATGTACAACGGCGACCGTTCGCGCAAGACCAACTTGGTGGACTATGGCTTCCGCCTGCCGTCCGCGCTGGACAACCGCCCGCTGAAGTTCCAGGAATTTGAATCGAAGATGCGCCAGACCATCTTCGTCTCCGCCACGCCCGCTGACTACGAGCAGAAGAACGCCGGCCAGGTGGTCGAGCAGGTGGTGCGCCCTACCGGCCTGGTGGACCCGCAGGTGATCGTGCGCCCTGCCCGCACCCAGGTGGACGATCTGATGTCCGAGATCCAGGACCGCATCGAGAAGAACGAGCGCGTGCTGGTGACCACGCTGACCAAGCGCATGGCCGAGCAGCTCACCGAATACCTGGGCGACCACGGCATCAAGGTGCGCTACCTGCACAGCGATATCGAAACCGTGGAGCGTGTGGAAATCCTGCGCGACCTGCGTATCGGTACCTTCGATGTGCTGGTCGGCATCAACCTGCTGCGCGAGGGCCTGGACTTGCCGGAAGTGTCGCTGGTCGCGATCCTCGATGCGGACAAGGAAGGCTTCCTGCGTTCCGAGCGCTCGCTGATCCAGACCATCGGCCGCGCGGCGCGTAACCTGAACGGCGTGGCCCTGCTGTATGCGGACCACATGACCGATTCGATGGAGCGCGCCATTGGCGAGACGGAGCGCCGCCGCGCCAAGCAGGTCGCCTACAACGAGAAGATGGGCATCATTCCGCGCGGCGTGCACAAGGTCATCAAGGACATGATCGACGGCGTCTACAGCCCGAACGCGGCGAAGGAAGAGATGGCCGTGGCCGAGTCGGCGGCGAAGTACGAGTCGATGAGCGAGAAGCAGATCAGCAAGGAAATCAAGCGCCTGGAAAAGCTGATGATCGATCACGCCAAGAACCTGGAGTTCGAAAAAGCCGCCCAGGTACGCGACCAGCTGCATGCGCTCAAGGAGCAGCTCTTCGGCGCACCGGGGGCCGACGTTATTTCTTGAGGATCCGGGAACGCGGCGGGAACACGCGGCATCTAATGTTCGTAATCAATCGAAACTGAACCCAGATGCCAGCCCTAGCCGCTACCGAAGCCGAACTGCTCGAGCCGCCGCCCAAGGCGGTTTCGAGCCCATCATCCGGCGCCACAACCGCCTGCTCTACCGCACGGCGCGCAGCATCGTCCGCGACGATGCCGAGGCCGAGGACATCCTGCAGGATGCTTACCTGCAGGCTTTCCGCTCCCTTCCCAGCTTCCGTGGTGAATCCAGCCTGTCCACCTGGCTGACGCGCATCGTCATCAATATCGCGATGGCGCGCGTTCGCAAGAGCGCGCGCAGGGCCGAGATCATTCCACTGGAGGGCGCCATGCCGGATGAAAACTGGCCGACCGAGGCCGATGCGCCGGACACGTCCGCCATGCGGGCCGACGTGCGCCGCCTGCTGGAGCAGCAGATCGATGCCCTGCCCGATGCGTTCCGCACCGTCTTCATGTTGCGGGCGCTGGAGGAGATGAGCGTGGAGGAGACCAGCGCGGCGCTGGGCATCCCCGAAGCGACCGTGCGCAGCCGCCACTTCCGTGCCCGCAGCATGCTGCGGGAGGCGCTGTGCCGCGAGCTGGACATAGGGCTGGAGGAGGCATTCAGTTTCGATGGCGAGCGTTGCGACCGTATCACGGCGCGCGTGCTGGCCGCCCTCGACCAACCACAAGGAGAGCAACCATGAAGAAACTGATCCTCGCAACCATCCTCGCGGCTTCCGGCACCCTGGCGTACGCCCAGGCGCCGGACGATGCCCAGATCGCGGGCATTGTCGTCGCGGCGAATACCGTCGATATCGATGCGGGCAAGCTGGCTGAGAAGATGTCGGCCAACAAGGATGTGCAGGCGTTTGCGCGCATGATGGTCAACGACCACACCAGCGTGAACGAGAAGGCGACCGCCCTGGTGAAGAAGCTGAAGGTCACGCCGAAGGATAGCGATACCGCCCAAAGCCTGAAGTCCGGCGGCGATGCGAATATCGCCAGGCTGAAGGGACTGAAGGGCAAGGAGTTCGACAAAGCCTATGTGGACAATGAAGTCACCTACCACCAGGCAGTGATCGATGCGCTCGACAAGACTTTGATCCCCAACGCGAAGAATGCGGAATTGAAGCAGACGCTGGTCAATGTGCGACCTGCTTTCGTAGCCCACCTGGAGCATGCCAAACATATCCAGGCCGAGCTCAAATAAAAAACCCGAGGCCAAAAGCAGGTGGCTGCCACGATGTGGCAGCCACCAGTTTTACGCCTTGGGTTTTAATGAGCGTCAGCGGCCCGCTACTTAGGCTGCGGCACAATCCGCAGATAAGGCTTCGGCGCCTTCCACCCATTCGGGAACAGGCCCTTGGCATCATCATCGCTGACCGAACCGGCGATGATCACATCCTCGCCATGCTTCCAGTTCACCGGCGTCGCCACCTTATGCTTGGCCGTCAGCTGGATCGAATCGATCACGCGCAGGATTTCGTCGAAGTTGCGGCCCGAGGTCATCGGGTAAGTCATCATCATCTTGATCTTCTTGTCCGGGCCGATGACGAAGACCGAGCGCACGGTCGCATTGGTGGCGGCGGTGCGGCCTTCGGACGTGCCCGGCTCCTCGGCCGGCAGCATGTTGTACAGCTTGGCCACAGCCAGATCGGTATCGCCGATCATCGGATACTTGACGGCGGCGCCCTGGGTTTCCTCGATGTCCGCCGCCCACTTGCTGTGGTTCTCAACGGGGTCGATCGAGAGACCGATGATCTTGGTATTCCGCTTGGTGAATTCGGGTTCGATCTTGGCCATGTAGCCAAGTTCGGTAGTGCACACGGGGGTGAAGTCCTTCGGGTGCGAGAACAGCACGGCCCATTTATCCCCTATCCATTCATGAAAATCGATAGTGCCCTGGGTGGTCTGTGCCTTGAAGTTTGGTGCGGTATCGTTGATACGGAGGGACATGGCAACTCCTTTAGTGGTGGGACACGACGAGAACAGCCGGACTACTATGTTCGCACCGCGGCCTTACCAAAGCAACAAGTAAATCGAGCTCAGGCGAGCTCTGTGCTCATGCGGTCGAAGAAGGGCAAGCCCACCATTTGCAGTCGTTCGACCAGGAAGGCCGAGACTTCGTGGCAGGAGGTCATGGAGACTTCGATCAGATCGAAACTGCCGCCATCGATGCGGCCGAGGCGGACGATCCATTCGGACTCGAGGTGCACGTCATCGAGCTGGGCTTGCGAGATCAGCGAGGGACGCTGGGCCAGGTCCGGGAAGCGGCCGTGCTCGGAATACGCCAGCTCCAGCGTCACCGCATCGCGCAGCCCGCGCGAGTCCGGCGTGAGGATGACCAGGCAGTTCCCGCGCTTCCACACCACGTCGTTACCGGACAGGCAGGGCGCCGTGGCGTTCCACAGTTTGAAGTCGGGCAGCGCAACGCGCAGGTGGTCGGCAAACGTGCTTGCCAGCGTCAGTCTCAGTTTCCGGTCCATGGAAATCTCTCGCGGAGTCGAATGTCTCGCGATTATAGATTCGTTTCCACGAGGAAAAACTATCTAATTGTCACAATTCGTCCCAAAAGACTGGCGCAGGAAGTCGATGAACAGGCGCTGGCGCGCGGGCGTGAACTGGCGCGACAGGCGCACCGCGTACAGGCCGAAGGCCGGCGGCTCGTAGCCTTGCAGCACGCGGACCAGCCGACCATCGGCCAGCGCCGCCTCCAGTGCGAATTCCGGCAGCTGCACGATGCCCAGGCCCTGGACCGCCGCTTCCGTCAGCGCTTCGGCGTTATTGGCAGCGAAGGGGGTGTCCAGCTGCACGCCCTCGCCCACCAACACGCCCCACTCCTCGCGCATGCTGAGCAGACTGTAGTGGAGGCAGGCGTGGCCTTCCAGCTCCGCTGGCGTATGCGGCACGCCCCGCTCGCGCAGATAGGCCGGCGACGCGGCAAACAGCCGCGCCACGCTGCCGATCGGCGTTGCCACCAGCGATGAATCGCGCAGTGTGCCGATGCGGATGGCCACGTCGATCGCTTCAGCTTGCAGGTCCGTGGTGCGGTCTTCCAGCAGCAACTGCACTTTCAGCCCGGGATGGCGGCGCATGAAGCCCGGCAGCAGCGGCGCCACTTTCTGGATACCGAAGCTGAGCGCCGTCGCCACACGCAAGGTGCCGACGGCGCTTTCCACGCCTTCGCGGGCACGCTCCTGGGCTTCGTCCAACAGATGGAACACGGCCTGGGCATCTTCGTAGAAGCGGCGGCCTGCGTCCGTGATATCGATGCGGCGCGTGGTGCGCGTGATCAGCTGCGTGCCCAGCGCGTGTTCCAGCGCGCTGATACGGCGGCTGATGGCGGCTGTGCTCACGTCCAGCTGCTCGGCGGCGCGCACGAAGCTCTCGCACTCGACCACGGCGATGTAGCTGCGCAAATCGGTTAGGTCATATTGTTGCATTCAGCGTAAGGATGTTTTGATGGATGAGCTATTTATTGCGCCAGTCTAACCAATTAAAGTTCTCCCATCAACTAACCACATCCGAAAGGAAAGAGACATCATGAACTTCAAATCCCTGATCAAAGCCTCCCTGCCCCTGTTCATGGCCTTCGCCGCGCTGGCCCCGTCCGCGCAAGCCCAGACCGCCAAGCCTTCGGAAAAACTGCTGACCCCGACCAACCACACCCTGCTGCTGATCGACCACCAGCCGCAGATGGCCTTCGCCACCCGCTCCATCGACGTCGCCGAACTGCGCAACAATGTGACCGGCCTGGCCAAGGCTGCGAATACCTTCAAGGTGCCGACCATCCTGACCACGGTCGCGGCCAAGTCCTTCAGCGGCCCTTTGTTCCCCGAACTGCAGGCAGTATTCCCCGACCAGAAGCCGATCGACCGCACTACGATGAACACCTGGGAAGACCAGCGCGTAGTGGATGCGGTGAAGAAGACCGGCAAGAAGAAAATCGTAATGGCTGCGCTGTGGACGGAAGTCTGCCTGATCGAGCCGGCGCTCTCCGCGATCGACCAGGGCTATGACGTCTACATCGTCACCGATGCCTCCGGCGGCGTGACCAAGGAAGCGCACGACATGGCCGTGCAGCGCATGATCCAGGCCGGCGCGCACCCGATCACCTGGCTGCAGTACATGCTCGAACTGCAGCGCGACTGGGCCCGCGGCGAGACCTACAACGCCGTAACCAAGATCGCAGCCGACCACGCCGGCGGCTATGGCCTGGGCCTCATCTACGCCAAGGACATGTTCCACGCCCAGGAAGGCAAGTAACCCTTAACCCCGAGTTTGCCGGCGCCCGAAAAGGCGCCGGCTTTTTTTTAAACCCGAGACCAGGAGCAGGTGTCAGGCACGATGTGCCTGACACCAGGGTTACGCCTTTGGTTTTAGCGGAGACCTGCAATGAAACTGCATTTCACAGGGGCGCTGCTTGTCATTGCCGCGGCAGCTCACGCCAGCGCGGCCGATGGCGGGCGCGATGTTTATCAGGCGGTTTGCATGGCCTGCCACGCGGCCGAGAATGTGATGGTCAGCTCGCCGAAGCAGGGGGACGTGAGGGAATGGCAGCGCCGCCTGGCGCGCGCGGGCAGCCTGGACGCGCTGGCGGATAACGCGGTGAATGGCTATGAAGCGATGCCGCCGAAGGGCGGCCGTCCGGACCTGACGCGCGGCCAGATCGAAGCGGCCATCCGCTTCATGATGCAGCCGGCGCCGCGCAATCAGCCGGCGGAGTAGACGGCGATGGTGCTGCGCTCGTGCGTCATCTTGACGCTGAGGACGCAGCCACCCGGGTTCGCGGTGAGGAACTGCTGCAGTTCGTCCCTGGCGGTTGCGTGAAGGCCTTCCAGCGGGTCGGCGGGATGCAGCGATTCGTGCTCGGGCTTGCGCCAGTCGAACGGCACCTTGCCCCAAGTGACGTAAAAGCACATCAGGTTGTCGTAGGCGGGCGGAATGAAGGCCTCGCCGCGTGCATGCGCCGCTGCGCGCGTGGCGTCGGCGATGAAGGCCAGCGATTTGGCGTCCTTGGCGAAGGCGAAGTGGCGCGCCGTGTCGGCGTACAGGCGCACGCTGTCGGCGGCGTCGAATACGTGGGCCAGCGCGGCCAGTTGCTCCGGTTGCTGCGCGACCCGCGCGTCGCCGGACAGGCCAGCCGGGGCCAGTTCGATATGCATTGATTGCGTCACTTTGTAGTCCTTTCTTCTTAGTCGAGCAGGTCGCCGATGATGCTGATGCCGTCGGCGATCGTGCCGGCGATGTCGATGGCATCGACAACGCCGTCAACGACGCCGCTTTTGCTGGATTCCGCCAGGGACTGCGGCGCTACGGCGCGCGTCGGCGCGGCACGTGATACTTCGGGCGGCAGGTCGGCGCCGCAGTACAGGCAGCGCGGGAAATCGCCGTTCAGCACCGCGCGGTCACAGGCTGCGCAATGGAAGCGCGGGGATGGCGCAGCCGATGCTGGAGAAGGCGCCTGGCCGCTCATACGGCCCCCGTGAAATCGTGAACGAGGATATCGCCGACCAGGCTATCCTGTGTCAACAGCGCGGGGCCGGAAGCGCCGGCAGCGAACAGTCCGCGGCCATTGCTGTAGACGACCTGCCCTTTCGGGCTGATGTCGAACGAGGCCACATTCGGAGCGACCACCGTCTCGACACCAGCACGATTGCGGCACACCAGCTGCCACGAAGAAGGCACGAGCGACGGCACGCCGGCAATACTGGCCTCCTTGCGCAAAGCCTTCTGCGCGTCGATCACCTTCCCCTGCAAGACGATGTTGCGGATATCGGCCTGCATCGCCGGCCCCGACGCGCCCGTCAGCGGCTTGCGCGAGTACATCAGCGAGAAGAAGTTCAGGTAGTGGAAGACTGCGCGCAGCAGGCGGAATGGGAAGAACAGCGTGTCGAGCACGAAGTTGTCGCGCCGTAGCGGTGCGGCTCATAGGGACGGCGAATAAAGTACAGGCAACCATCCGGCGCCACGCGCGGCGACAGGAAATCGTAGCCCGGATCTTCCAGCACCGGCGTCACACGCCCGGTCTGCGTATTCAGTTCCTGGATCGTGGCATTGCCGGTAGCGACCCACACGCCCTGCTGGTTGCGCGCAATGCCGGCGGACTGGTACAGCAGCACGTGCTCCTGCCCTGCCGCCGGCGTGGGGCACGAGTCGAGCGAATCACCGCCCGTCAGCTCGCGCAGATCATCGCCATCGATGCTCATGGTGCCGATATGGCTGCCGCCGTCGCGGCCCTTGATGGTGCAATAAATGGCCTGCCCTGAAGACGACAGGCACAAATCCTCCAGCGACAGATTCTGCCGGTGCAGCAGGCGCGTTTCGGCGCCGGTGACGGGGTCATAGGCAAACAGCCCGCCCATCCCCGTGTCGTGCTGGAAGTACAGCAGCTGGCCGTCCACGGCAAAGCGCGCCGACGAAATGCGGATCGGCGTCACTTCCCGGTCGAAGGAGCGCATGCCGCCCTGGGCGGACACGCCGAAGGCCGTCTCCTTCTTCCACGCATGCTTCTCGCGGCTGCGCTCAGCGCGGTCGATCGCTTCCTGCGCATAGGGACTGTGGATCTGCTGCACGCCGCCATAGCCGGACTGGTAGAACAGCTTGCCTTCCGACACCCACGCCAGCTTCAGCTGCGGCACGCTCCCCGCCGGCGCAGCAGGAGCAGCGGCAGGCTGCTGCACATAGACATTGGTCGCGCGATAGAACCAGACAACCAGGACGAGCAGGATCAGTAAGGCGAACAGGATATGCATGGCGTGCCTTTGTCGGGAGAGCCTCCTGATTATAGGAGACTTTCCCGTTAGAAAGACTCACCAAATATCACAAAGTCTTGACGAATTCCCGTATACCGCCAAGCAGCATTTCGATCGACATCGCCGCCAGGATCAGGCCCATCAGGCGCTCGAAGGCCGTCATCACCTGCGGCCCCAGCACCTTCTGCAGGCGCTCGGCGCCAAGGAACACGGCCAGCCACACCACGACCACGGCGCCCAGCGCCGCTACGTGGGTGATCACCTCGCCCGTGCTCTCGCGCGAGAACAGCAGCACCGTCGCCAGCGCCGAAGGACCGGCCAGCGCGGGAATCGCCAACGGCACAATGAAAGGCTCGCCGCCCTCGCTCCGGCCCAGCACCCCGTCCGGATGCGGGAACACCATGCGGATCGCAATCAGCAGCAGGATCACGCTGCCCGCAATGCGCAGCGATGCTTCGGACAGGCTGAGCGCCTTCAGGAAGTGCGAGCCGAAGAACATGAACACCAGTAGCACGACAAAGGCGATCAGGCATTCGCGCACCACGATCTGGCGGCGCCGCTTGATGGGCACCGGCGCCAGGGCCGTCGCGAAGAGTGGAACGTTACCGAAAGGGTCGGTAACCAGCAGCAGGAGGATGAAAGTCTGGAAAAAGTCTTGAGTCATTGCCGGATCTTACAGGCTCATTAACCACGCTTCAACAGCTTGCGGTCGCAGGCTTCGACCGGCCAGCTGTCGGGCCATTGCTCGGCGATGATGCGCTCGCCCAGTTGCGTACGCAGCCTGCCATAGGTGTCGCCGTCATTGGCGCGGCAGGCGAAGGACGCGAACTTGTTGCGCGCGGCCGCGTCGGACGGGTAGCGCTGCAGCAGGTCCTCGAAGCCCGTCTTCACCAGCTGCCATTCCGGCAGGCTGCGGCGGTCGGCAAAGGTGATGGCTTCGCTGCCATTGCTGTCCTCACGCCAGTACAGCCGCGCATACATGCCGCCGCCTTCGGTGGGACGCGTGAAGAACACGGCGCGCCGTGCAAACTGGTCGAACTGTACTACGCTGCCGCCGCCACGCGGGCTGTAGGCGCGGCCCATCGCGTAGTGGATCTGCGGGTCCTGCGGGAAGACTTGCACGGCGTCCAGGTAGGCGCTCGCGACGGCACGCCGATGCGCCCCGCCCTCCAGCAGCAGGCTGATATTCAGGCTGTGCCACAGCGGGCAGCTGCCGGCCTGTGACCTTACCTGCTGCAGACGCACCGTGCCATTGCCGACCTGCTCGTGGTACAGGTCCAGCGCTTCGCGCGGCAGTGCGGCCACGCTGCCTACGCGCAGCTGGGACGCATAGGCACGCCAGTAGATCGCTTCGACCAGCGCCTGGGCAAGGGAATCGGGCTGCGCGCCGCGCCACTGGACCAGCACGGCGCGGTCGGCTTCCCAGCTCTGCGCAGTGCGGAACTGGTTGTCGAAGGCGGCTTCGAAGCCTTGCAGTTCGGGCTGGCCGTCGGCGTTGCGGGCACCGCCGCAGGCTTCGCGCAGCGCACGCTCGACGGCGTCGAATCTGCGTTCGGTCCACAGCTTCTGCAGCGGCGGCGCAGCGCCGGCGGATGCGGCAACCGCCAGCAGGGGAACAATCAGGAACAGCCGTCGCAGCATGCGCATCTCCGAAAACGATATCGAAGATTATACGCAAATTGCTGGGCGGCAATAATAAAAATGGCGGCCAGGCTGTGTGCCTGCCGCCACTTTTTGGGAAAACCGGGTTTACTCGCCGGTTTCGCCTTTCTTGATCCATGCCGCCAGCTGGTGCGGACGCAGGCCGTCGTAGTCTTCGAACGGCTGGTGAATCCACGGGTTGTGCGGCAGTTCCTGGATCTGGTAGTCAGGACGGAAGGCCGAGGAGCCCTTGGTCCAGATCACGGCGGAACGTACTTCGGTCACGCCTTCGAAGTTTTCCTTCAGGTGAGCCATCACCTTGGTCAGGGTCACGCCGGAGTCGGCCAGGTCATCCACCAGCAGGATCTTGCCTTTCAGCGGGCCCTTGGTCATCGTCATGTACTTGGCGATATCCAGGTCGCCGCGCACGGTGCCCGCTTCTTCGCGGTAGGAGCTGGTCGACAGGATGGCCAGCGGCACGTCGAAGATGCGCGAGAACACGTCGCCGGGACGCACGCCGCCGCGCGCCAGGCACAGCACCATGTCGAACTTCCAGCCGGATTCATGCACCTTCAGCGCCAGGCGCTCGATCAGGCGGTGGTACTCATCCCAGGACACCCACAGGTGCTTTTCGTTGGATTGTGGAGTGCTCATTTTTTGGTTTTCCTTGTGAAAAAACGGCGGATCAATGATCCGCCCTACAGCTACGGCCCTTGTAAGGCCCATGCGCCGAGTTACAGCGTAGGGCGGATCATTCGATCCGCCGTGCGTGCGTCACTCGAACGGATGACGCAGAACGATGGTCTCTTCGCGGTCCGGGCCGGTCGAAACCATATCCACCGGCACGCCAACCAGCTCTTCGATACGCTTGATGTAAGCGCGGGCGGTGGCCGGCAGCGCAGCCAGCGACTTGGCGCCGACGGTGCTCTCGGTCCAGCCAGGCATCTCTTCGTAGATCGGCTCGCAGCGCGCGGCTTCTTCGGCGCCGACCGGGAAGATGTCCACGTGCTTGCCGTCCACCAGGTAGCCGGTGCACAGCTTCAGGGTTTCCAGGCCGTCCAGCACGTCCAGCTTGGTCAGGCACATGCCGGACACGCCATTGATCTGCACCGAGCGGCGCAGCAGTGCGGCATCGAACCAGCCGCAGCGACGGGCGCGGCCGGTCACGGTGCCGAATTCATGGCCCACGGCGGACAGGTGGTGGCCCACGCCGGCATCGGTCGGCAGTTCGGACGGGAACGGACCCGAACCCACGCGGGTGGTGTATGCCTTGGTGATGCCCAGGATGTAGTGCAGCATGCCCGGACCCACGCCGGCGCCGGCCGCGGCATTGCCGGCCACGCAGTTCGACGAAGTCACGAACGGATACGTGCCGTGGTCCACGTCCAGCAGCGAGCCTTGCGCGCCTTCGAACAGCAGGGAGCCGCCGGCCTTGTGGGTCGCGTACAGCGCGGAGGACACGTCGGTCACCATCGGACGCAGGCGCGGCACGTAGGCCAGCGCGTCGTCCAGGGTTTTCTGGTAATCGATCTTCGGCGCCTTCAGATAGTTTTCCAGCACGAAGTTGTGGTAGTCCAGGTTCTCTTTCAGCTTCTCGGCGAAACGCTCGGCGTTCAGCAGGTCGGCCACGCGGATGGCGCGGCGCGCCACCTTGTCTTCATAGGTCGGGGCCGATGCCCTTGCCGGTGGTGCCGATCTTGGCGGCGCCGCGGGCGGCTTCACGGGCTGCGTCCAGCGCGGTGTGGTAAGGCAGGATGACCGGGCAAGCCTCGGAAATCTTCAGGCGCGAAGCGACTTCCACGCCGGCCGCTTCCAGCTTGTCGATTTCGCGCAGCACGTCCGGCACGGACAGCACCACGCCGTTGCCGATGTAGCAGGCCACGCCCGGGCGCATGATGCCCGAAGGGATCAGTTGCAGCGCAGTCTTCACGCCGCCGATAACGAGGGTGTGGCCCGCGTTGTGGCCGCCCTGGAAGCGAACCACGCCCTGGGCGTGTTCGGTCAGCCAGTCGACGATCTTGCCCTTGCCTTCATCGCCCCACTGGGTACCGATGACGACGACGTTCTTTGCAGTTTTCTTTGACATCACACTTAACCTAAGTTTTTAAGAATCCAGTTACTACCACTCTCGTCGAGCACCAGCGCGCGGTCGCACTCGAACTCGTCCTGTTCATCGCTGTGACCCGGCAGGGACTGGATCACAACTTCGCCGGACTTGCGCAGCTCGGCGATTTTATCTTTCAGCTCCGGCGCATTGCCCCACGGCGCGCGGATCGAATGCTTGCGCTCGGCCGTCGGCAGCAGGCGCGCCAGCTCGCGCAGGTCGAGCGAGAAGCCGGTGGCCGGACGGGCGCGGCCGAAAGCCTCGCCCACATGGTCATAGCGGCCGCCGCGCGCCACGGCGTTCGGCAGGCCCGGCACGTAGAGCGCGAACATGGCGCCGCTCTCGTACTGGTAGCCGCGCAGGTCGGACAGGTCGATCGCCACATCGGCGCGGCCGATGGCGGAGGCGGCCAGGGCGGCCAGTTCGGCCAGCGCCTTGCTGATGCCCGGCAGTTCAGGCAGCGCGGCGCGGGCGCGCTTCAGCACTTCCACGTCGCCGTACAGGTTTGGCAGGGCCAGCAGGGCATCGCGCGTGGCCGGCGCGTAAGCCGCCGCCAGGGCGCGCAGGCCCGGCACATCCTTGCCGCGCAACAGGGCCACGATCTGGTCATGGTCCTTCTGGGCGGTTTTGTCCTGTTCCAGGATGGCGCGCAGCACGCCGACGTGGGTCAGGTCCAGGCGCACTTCGGTGAAGCCGGCCAGGGCCAGGGAGCCCAGCGCCAGTTCCTGGATCTCGGCGTCCGCTTCCAGGCCGGCATGGCCGTAGATCTCGGCGCCGATCTGGATCGGTTCGCGCGTGGCGTGCAGGCCGGAGGGCAGGGTGTGCAGCACCGAGCCGGCGTAGCACAGGCGGGTGACGGTGGCGCGGTTGAGCAGGTGGGCGTCGATACGGGCGACCTGGGTCGTCATGTCGGCGCGCAGGCCCAGCATGCGGCCGGAAATCTGGTCCACCAGCTTGAAGGTGCGCAGGTTGGTGTCCTCGCCGGCGCCGGTCATCAGCGACTCGACGTATTCCAGCAGCGGGGGCATGACCAGTTCGTAGCCGTACAGCCGGAAATTATCCAGCATCAGGCGGCGCAACTCCTCAATCTTGCGCGCTTCGGAGGGCAAGACGTCGGCAATATGTTCAGGCAAGAGCCAATTTGGCATTGGAAGAATCTATTGAAGTATAAACAATGCGGACGCACGAGCGTCGCCCGGAAAATGGGCAGCCAAACCGCGTATTCTACGCGAAAACGTGGCTCAACTGGTAAAAACGTTTAAACCAGAGGCGTAACCCAGGTGTCTGCCACGATGTGGCAGACACCAGTTTCAGCCTTGGGTTTGAAAGGAATTTAGCGGCCGGCAGGGATTATTTGCCCGAACCCGGCGCCTTGAAGTACTTGAAGAAATCGCTGTTCGGATCGACCAGCATCACGTCCGCCTTGGACTTGAAGGAACCCCGGTAGGCTTCCAGGCTCCGGTAGAACTTGTAGAACTCCGGATTGCGGCCAAACGCTTCGGCATAGATGGCGGATGCTTTCGCATCGCCCTCGCCCTTGATCTTCTCGGCTTCGCGGTAGGCTTCGGCCAGGATCACGGTGCGCTGCTTTTCAGCGTCGGCACGGATCTTCTCGGATTCGGCGAAACCGGTGGAACGCAGCTCGTTGGCCACGCGCTGGCGCTCGGCCTTCATGCGGTCATATACGGAGTTGTTGATCTGCTCCACGTAGTCCACGCGTTTCAGGCGCACGTCGATGATCTCGACGCCGATCTGCTTCGCTTCATTGACCACCTTGCCGCGCAGTTCTTCCATGACTTTGCCGCGCTGGCCCGAAATCACTTCGCGCACGGTGCGCTTGGTAATGGCGTCGTTCAGCGCCGCCTTCACGATCTGCGACATGCGGTCACGCGCCCTGCCCTCGTCGCCGCCAAAGGAGACGAAGTACAGGCGCGGATCGGTGATGCGCCATTTGACGAAGGAATCGACCAGGATGTTCATCTTCTCGGCCGTGATGAAGCGGTCCGCGTCCTGCGAATCCAGGGTCAGGATGCGCTTGTCCAGGTACAGCACGTTCTGGAATGGCGGCGGCAGCTTGAAGTGCAGGCCAGGCTCGTTGATCACCTGCTTGACTTCACCGAGGGCGAACACGATCGCAAACTTGCGCTGGTCCACCACAAATACGGTGGAGGACAGCAGCATCAGGGCGATGAAGCCCGCGATCAGGATGGATACGAGACGGTTCATTAGCGGCTCTCCCGTTCACGGGAAGTGTCGCGCGAGCGGCCATCGCGGCGGCTTGCGTCGTAGTTCTGCATGCTGTTATCGGGCAGCAGCACGGCGGTCGGCGGCGGCGGCGTCTGGTTGACGCGCGCGGTATCGGCGGCGGCCACCTGGGCGATCAGCTTGTCCAGCGGCAGGTACAGCAGGTTATTGCCATTGCGCGAATCGGCGATGACCTTGGTCGTGCTGGCGAAGATCTGCTGCATGGTTTCCAGGTACATGCGGTCGCGCGTGACGGCCGGCGCCTTCTGGTACTCGGTCAGCACGGACTTGAAGCGGTCGGCGTTACCGGTCGCATTCTCGACGGTTTGCGAGCGGTAGGCTTCGGCCTGCTGCAGCAGCGAGAAGGCGGTACCGCGGGCCTTCGGCACCACGTCGTTGGCATACGCCTGGCCTTCGTTCTTCTGGCGCTCGCGGTCCTGGCTGGCCTTGACGGCGTCGTCAAACGCAGCCTGCACCTGCTCCGGCGGCTGCACGCCCTGCATCGTCACATTGGTGACCTGGGCGCCGGACGCGTAGCGGTCCAGGATGGTCTGCATCAGCAGCTGGGTATCGGTCGCCACTTTCTCGCGGCCCTCGTACAGCACGAAGTCCATCTTGCTGCGGCCCACCACTTCGCGGATCGACGTCTCGGCCACCTGGCGCACGGTTTCTTCCGCGTCGCGGTTGTTGTACAGCCAGGCCACCGGGTCCTTCAGCTTGTACTGCACGGCGAACTGGATGTCGATGATGTTCTCGTCGTCGGTCAGCATCAGCGATTCGCGCGCCTGCTTGGACTTGACGTTGCCGCGGTAGCCCACTTCCACCGTGCGCACCTGCGATACATTGACCGTTTCATCGGCCTGGAACGGATATGGCCAGCGCCAGTTGAAACCGGCCGGCGTCGTGTGGCTGAATTTGCCGAAGGTGGTGACCACGCCGGTCTGGCCTTCCTGCACGATGAAGGCGCCGGAAGCGAGCCACACCAGCACGGCGATCGAAGCGACGGCGCCAAAGGTGAAGCCGGCGCCCTTCAGGTCGCTGCCGTTGCCGCCGCCACCGCCGCCGTTGCCGGAGTTGCGGTTGCGATTGCCCCCCGAACAGGCCGTTCAGGCGCTGGTTGAAGTCACGCCACAGCTGGTCGAGGTCGGGAGGTCCGTCACCGGGCTTCTTGCCCTCCTGGGCCTGCTTGTTGCCATCCTTGTCATTGCCCCAGCGCGGGTCATTCAGCGACAGCTTCAAGCCTAGTCTTTTCTTGAGAGAGGAAAAAGGCATGTTCTTATTAGTGTGATCCAGCATGGATAAAGTTGGAAATACTGTCCGGCGCCATCGGCTCTTCCCGATTGGCCAACGCCTCCTGCTCGTCCCTGGCCGCTTCACTGATCGCATCGCGCAGCAGGTTCAGGCCTGCGCCCGTGCGTGCGCTAATGAATACGCGGGAAATCTTATCATACTCATCACGCTCGACTGCCGGCTCAAGCTCTGCGGCATCGATCTTGTTCCATACCAGGATCTGGGGAATATGGTCGGCGCCGATTTCCCTCAGCACCTCATTGACCTGTTCGATCTGCTCCATGCGCACCGGGCTGGCGCCATCGACCACATGCAGCAGCAGGTCGGCATGGATGGTTTCCTCCAGGGTCGCACGGAATGCGGCCACCAGCTGGTGCGGCAACTCGCGCACGAAGCCGACCGTATCGGACAGCACGATGCTGCCGATTTCCTCGCCCAGGTAGACACGGCGCGAGGTGGTGTCCAGCGTGGCGAACAGCTGGTCCGCCACGTAGACGCCGGCCTTGGTCATGGTATTGAACAGGGTCGATTTGCCGGCGTTGGTATAGCCGACGAGGGAAACGGAAAACGTATGGCTGCGCCCGCGCGCGCGGCGCTGGGTTTCATGCTGCTTACGCAGCTTGGCCAGGCGCGTGCGCAGCATCTTGACGCGCTCGCCGATCAGCCGGCGGTCGGTCTCGAGCTGGGTTTCACCGGGACCGCGCAAGCCGATACCACCCTTCTGTCGTTCCAGGTGGGTCCAGCCGCGGATCAGGCGGGTGGACAGGTGCTGCAGCTGGGCCAGTTCCACCTGCAGCTTACCCTCGTGGCTCTTGGCGCGCTGGGCGAAGATATCGAGGATGAGACTGGTGCGGTCCAGCACGCGGACGTTGAGGCGCTTTTCCAGGTTGCGCTGCTGGGCGGGGGACAGCGCATGATTGAAGATGACGATTTCGAGCTTGTGATCCTGCACGGCAAGGCCGATCTCATCCGCCTTGCCGCTGCCGACAAAGTAAGCGGCGTCGGGTGACGACCGCTTGCCGGTAATGGTCGTAACCGGCTCTGCTCCCGCGGAGCGCGCGAGCAGCGTCAGCTCCTCGATACTGGCAGCAAAGTCGCCTTGTCCGAAATCTACCCCGACTAATGCTGCACGCATAGGAACGGCTTTACTCCGCCGCCTCGGAAGACGATTCGATGTTCAGGTTGACGGCGCGTGCAGGCACGACCGTGGAAATCGCATGCTTGTACACCATCTGGGTCACGGTGTTGCGCAGCAGGACCACATACTGGTCAAACGACTCGATATGGCCTTGCAGCTTGATGCCGTTGACCAGATAGATCGAGACGGGAACGTGCTCTTTACGCAGCGCGTTCAGGAATGGGTCTTGTAACAATTGCCCTTTATTGCTCATAACAGCTCCAGTTTATGTTGTTTTGTAGAATTGGAGGCGAAACGCTTGAATTCAAGTGCCGGGGGATGCTCCAAAGCTACTGTACCTTGTTTTTTCGAATCCTGCAGGGGTGCACGACTATTATTTCTCGGTTTTTGCAAACGGATTCTTGCCCGTGCGCAATTCAATGCGCAGCGGCGTTCCTACCAAATTGAAAGTATCACGGAAATGCTTTTCCAGGTAGCGTTTGTACGGCTCGGCAATGGCATCCAGTGAGTTGCCGTGGATGACGATGACCGGCGGATTCTGGCCGCCCTGGTGGGCATAACGCATCTTGGGACGCGTACCGCCCTTGCGCTTCGGTTCCTGCTTCTCGATCGCTTCCTGCAAGGCGCGGGTCAGCTTCGGCGTCGGCAGGTTGGCGGTGGCCGCAGCGTAGGCCTGGTCCACCGATTTCATCAGCGGTCCGATATTGGTGCCCTTCAGCGCCGAGATGAAGTGACTCTTGGCCCAGCCCAGGAAGTCCAGCTTGCGGTCCAGGTCATTCTTCACCTGGTCACGCTGGTGCGACTGCAGGCCATCCCACTTGTTCACGGCCAGCACCAGGGCGCGGCCGGATTCGAGGATGAAGCCGGCGATGTGGGCATCCTGCTCAGAGATGTCCTGCTGGGCGTCCAGCATCAGGATGACCACGTTCGCTTCCGAGATCGATTGCAGCGTCTTCACCACCGAGAACTTCTCGATGGCTTCGAACACCTTGCCGCGGCGGCGGATGCCGGCCGTGTCGATCAGGGTGTAATGCCTGCCGTCGCGCTCGAACGGGATTTCGATCGAGTCGCGCGTGGTGCCCGGCATGTCGAAGGCGATCACGCGCTCTTCGCCCACCAGCGTATTGATGAGCGTGGACTTGCCCACATTCGGGCGGCCCACCAGCGCAATCTTTACGCCGCGCTCGGACGGCAGCAGCCATCCTCATCGGCCGGGCGGGAGGCGAATGCCTTGTCCAGCGCTTCGGTGACCAGGTCGTGCACGCCGTCGCCGTGGGCGCCGGAAATCGCATACGGATCGCCCAAGCCCAGCTCATAGAAGTCGGACACGGCGGCCGTGTAGCGCATGCCTTCCGCCTTGTTCACCACCAGCAGCACGGGGCGGCCGGACTTGCGCAGGAAGTCGGTGATGGTCTTGTCGTGCGGGGTCATGCCCTGGCGGCCATCCACCAGGAACACCACCACGTCCGCTTCGGCGACGGCCTGCTTGGTCTGCAGCGCCATCTGGTACATGATGCCTTCCTTCGCAACCGGCTCGAAGCCGCCGGTATCGATGACCAGGAACGGGCGGTCGCCGACGCGGCCCTCGCCATAGTGACGGTCACGCGTCAGCCCAGGCAGGTCCGCCACCAGCGCGTCGCGCGAGCGGGTCAGACGATTGAATAAGGTCGATTTCCCGACGTTCGGGCGACCTACGAGTGCGATTACCGGCTTCATTTTTTCTTGTTACTCGGCCGCGATGGCGGCCACTGTACCTGCTTGAGTTTGAACAATCATATTCGAGCCGGCCAGCAGCGGCACCGATTTGATCGGGCTGCTGTCGAGCGAGACCCGACCTAACATCGTGCCATCCTCACGCGAGAGGAAGTGCACATATCCTTCGAAATCGCCCACGGCCACGGTGCGGCCGAAGGACAATGGGGTCGACAGGCGGCGATAGGACAGCGCGTCCGACTTCCAGGCGCTGGCGCCACCGTCGCGGCTGAAGGCGATCACGCTGCCCTTGTCGTCGGCCACGAAGACGAAGCGCGGATCGACGGACACGCCCACGTCGGACGAAGCATCCTTGGTCCATTTCGCGGCGCCGGTGTTGGCGTCGAAGCAGCCCACCTTGCCCTGGTAAGTCACGGTGCACAGGTCCTGCTCGAACACCACCGGGGTGCCGCCGATGTCGGACACACGCTCCAGCTCCGTGGCGCCGCGCGGCTCGGCCACCGGTACTTCAAAGCGCGGCACGCCGTTGGACAGGGCCAGGCCCAGCATGCGGCCGGCCGGCTGCGCCACCACCACATTGGTGCCGGCGACGACCATGCCCGGCGCATTGCGCAGGGTCAGGGCCGGCGTCGGGCGCTGCAGAAACCAGCGCTTCTCGCCCGTCTTTTCATCATAAGCGGTAATGCGGTTGTCCACGCTGCGCACGATCACGGCGTCGCCGCCGATCACGGGGGCCGACAGGATCTCGCTGGTGGCCTGGGCCGTCCACAATTCCTTGCCGGTGGCTGCATCGAAGGCAATGACCTTGCCCTTGGTGCCGCCCACCACGACCACCTTGCCGTCGCTGCCCACGCCGGCCGTCAGGTCGGTGCCGGCCTTGGCGCGCCACAGCTGCTTGCCGCTGGCGGCATCCAGGCGCTCCACATTGCCGTCGGCATCGGCCACGAACAGGCTATTGTCCGCCAGCGCGGGCGTGAACACGTTCACGCCGGCCTTGCCGACGGAATGCTTCCACACCACCTTGACCGGGGACGGCGACTTGATGTCCACCAGCTTGGCCGGCGGCGTCTTGTCTTCCTTCTTGAACGGGTTCAGGGAGCTGAGGGTGCTGCAGCCTGCAACGGCCAGCGCCATCGCGCTCATTGCGATAACTTTTCCAGTTGCGCGCATGGATTACGCCTTCTCTTCCGGTACGGTGCCGCCGATCGATTCGAGCTTCAGCTGGATCAGCTGGCGGCCCGGGTTCTTTTTGTCGCTCGCTTCCAGCGCGGCCTTGTAGGCGGCGCGCGCCTCTTCCAGCTTGTTCTGCGCGGCCAGGATGTCGCCCTTGCGGTCGGCAGCGGCGGCCTTGAACTGCGGCAGCGGCTCGGCGGAAACCAGTTTCAGCGCTTCGTCATAAGCTTTTTCGTCCAGCAGCACGCCGGCCAGGCGGATTTGCGCGATGGCCTTGTATTCTTCGTTGCCATGCTCGATCACCCACTGCAGTTGTGCCTTGGCGGACTTCAGGTCCTTGGTGTCGAAGGAAGACTTGGCGGCGGCCATCGCAGCCATCTGGGCGTAGGCGGTGCTGCCGAACTTCGATTCGATGTCGCCGGCGGCGCGCAGCACCTTGGCGTTGTCCTTGCCGACGGCGCTTTGCATTTCCTCGAACAGCACGGAAGCGTTGGCAGCCTGGCTGCGCTGGTAGTAATTCCAGCCGGTCCAGCCCGAATAGGCGGCCAGGCCCGCGATCACCACCCAGGTGCTCATATTGCCGTATTTCGCCCACCACGCCTTGAGAGTAGCAAGCTGTTCTTGTTCTTCGAGATCGTATGCCATGTTTCAGTCTTTATCGGTTAATGCGATTAGTGATAGTGGGTGTGGTGATGGTGGTTCGGATCATCGCAGTCGTCTCCACAACCTGCGATCTGATCCACGATGTAATCCACCACGCCTTCGAACGGCACGGTGGTTTGCTGCGCTTCGCCTTCCTCGCCGCGCAGCGACTTCACGTTCGCTGCATTGGCGGCGATTTCGTCGTCGCCGATGATCACGGCGTAGGAAGCGCCGCTGCCATCCGCCTTCTTCATCTGCGACTTGAAGCTGCCCGGGCCGCTGGTGGCGGCGCAGTGCAGGATCACGTCCAGGCCCGCGTCGCGCAGGCGCTCGGCCAGCACGAAGGATTGCATCTGGGCTGCTTCGCCCTGGTGCACCATGTACACGTCGCACTGGCGCGGCACGGCGGTGTCGCCCAGGCCTTTCATCAGTTCGATCAGGCGCTCGATGCCCATGGCGAAGCCCACCGCCGGCGTCGGCTTGCCGCCGAACATTTCGATCAGCGGGTCATAGCGGCCGCCGGCGCACACGGTGCCCTGCGCGCCCAGTTCGTCCGTCACCCATTCGAACACGGTGCGGTTGTAGTAGTCGATGCCGCGCACCAGGCGGGGGTTGATGGTGTACTGGATCGCGTTGGCGTCCAGGATCTTCTTCACGCCGTCGAAGTGGGCCAGCGATTCGGCGCCCAGGTAGTCCAGCAGCTTCGGTGCACTGTTCACGATGGACTGCAGGTCCGGGTTCTTGGTGTCCAGGATGCGCAGCGGGTTGGTGTGCAGGCGGCGCTTGGCGTCCGCGTCCAGATGTTCCTCGTGCTGCTGCAGGTAGGCGATCAGGTCCACGCGGTGGCGTGCGCGCTCCTCGGCGTCGCCGATGGAGTTCAGTTCCAGGCGGATGTTCTGCAGGCCCAGGTCATCCCACAGGCGGCGGCACATCATGATCATTTCGGCGTCCACGTCCGGGCCGGTGAAGCCCACGGCTTCCGCGCCGAACTGGTGGAACTGGCGGTAGCGGCCGCGCTGCGGACGCTCGTGGCGGAACATCTGGCCCTTGTACCACAGGCGCTTCGGGCCGTCGTACACCAGGTTATGTTCCAGCACGGCGCGCACCACGCCGGCCGTGCCTTCCGGGCGCAGCGTCAGCTGGTCGCCGTTCATCGAATCCTCGAAGGAGTACATCTCCTTTTCCACGATGTCCGTCACGGCGCCGATGGCGCGCGAGAACAGGCGGGTCTCTTCCACGATAGGCGTGCGGATCTGCTGGAAGCCATAGCTTTGCACAACGGATTGCGCGGTGTTCTCAAACAGTTCCCACAGGTGGGCTTCGGACGGCAGGAGATCGTTCATCCCCTTGATAGCTGTGATCTTTTCGGCTTTGGACATGTCGGTTTTAAGCTTTGCTGTAATTTTTCTGCACGTAGTCGAGCACAATGGCCTGGAACTCCTGCACGATGCCTTCGCCGCGCAGGGTCGCCACTTTCTGGCCGTCGACAAACACCGGCGCGGCGGGCGATTCGCCGGTGCCGGGCAGGCTGATGCCGATATTGGCGTGCTTCGACTCGCCCGGTCCGTTGACGATGCAGCCCATCACGGCCACATTCATCGCTTCCACGCCGGGGTAGAGTTTTTTCCACTCGGGCATCTGCTCGCGCAGATAGCTCTGGATATCGTCCGCCAGCTCCTGGAACACGGTGGACGTGGTGCGGCCGCAGCCCGGGCAGGCAATCACCATCGGGGTGAACTTGCGCAGGCCCATGGTCTGCAGGATTTCCTGGCCCACCACCACTTCTTTCGTACGGTCGCCGCCCGGTTCCGGGGTCAGCGAAATGCGGATGGTGTCGCCGATGCCCTCTTGCAGCAGCACCGACAGCGCGGCGGTCGAAGCCACGATGCCCTTGCTGCCCATGCCCGCTTCGGTCAGGCCCAGGTGCAGCGGATAGTCGCAGCGCCTGGACAGTTCGCGGTAAACGGCAATCAGGTCCTGCACGCCGGAGACCTTGCAGGACAGGATGATCTTGTCGCGGCCCAGGCCCAGTTCTTCGGCGCGCTGCGCGTTCTCGATGGCCGAGGTGATCAGCGCCTCGTACATCACGGCTTGCGCGCTCCACGGATTTTCGCGCGACGCATTTTCGTCCATGATGCGCGCCAGCAGCGCCTGGTCCAGCGAACCCCAGTTGACGCCGATGCGCACCGGCTTGTCATGCTTGGCCGCCACTTCAATCATCTGGGCGAACTGGGTGTCGCGCTTGGCGCCCTTGCCCACATTGCCCGGATTGATGCGGTACTTCGACAGCGCGGCGGCGCAGTCCGGATAGTCGGTCAGCAGCGTGTGGCCGTTGTAGTGGAAGTCGCCCACCAGCGGCACATCGATGCCCATCTTGTCCAGCTGGTCGCGGATGTATGGCACGGCGGCTGCCGCTTCCGGACGGTCCACCGTCAGGCGCACCAGTTCCGAGCCGGCGCGCGCCAGTTCCTTGATCTGGATCGCGGTCGCCACGGCGTCCGCGGTGTCGGTATTGGTCATCGACTGCACGACCACAGGCGCATCGCCGCCGACCCAGATCTTGCGCTCACCATACTGCACCAGCACGCGGCGGCTGGCGCGGCGTGCCTGCGGTCCCGATGGGATGGGATTGTTCGAATCGGACATGTGCTTCACTCTTTACTTGATGTTCACGCGAGAGATGGTGCCGCCCGCGATTGGCGGCAGCTCCATCGGTGCACCCTGCAGCGTCGCCTGCACGCCGGTCGGCTTGCCGACGATGACCAGGTCCTTCGGACGCACATCAAAGGTCTCGGTGCTGCCCGCCTTCACGAGGCGCGCGATCAGCGAGTTCGCGCCCGGACGGCGGATCTCGACCCACGAATCTTCCTTCACATTCAGCACCAGCTTGCCGCCGCCGGCAGGCGCGGCAGCCGCTGGCGCAGGCGCTGCAGCGGCAGGCGCCGCTGCGGGCTGGGTTGCGGCAGGCGCCGGTGCGGCAGGTTGCGCTGCGGCCGGCGCCGGCGCCACGCCCGGTGCGGCCGGCGCGCCCGGCGCTGCCACCGGGCCTGCCGGTGCGGCCGGATTGATGCCGGCGCCCGGCATGGTGGCCGGCGCGGTCGCCGCGCTGCCAGGCTGCGGCGGCACGGAAATCAGCGGCACATTCGGCGACTGCAGCGGCGCCTGCCCGGCAGCCGGTGCAGCTGGCTGGGCGGCCGGCTGCGCAGCCGGCGCGCCGCCGTTCAGCGGCGTGGTCGTCACGCCGGTAGCGCCCTCGCCGGTCACCGCGGGATTTTTCGCACCGAAGCTGGCCGGCGAAATCAGGCCCGCCTTCCAGGCGCCGGCCGCGGCCAGCAGGGCCAGCACGGCGATACCGCCGATGATGGCGCCCATCGGCTTGCCCTGGCGCTCGGTCAGCGTCGGGAAGCGCGATTCGTTGAACGAAGCCGTTACCCTGGTCGGACGCACGGTCGCCGTGGCGTGGCCCAGCGTGCTTTCCACTTCAATCATCGCCACCAGCGGCGCTGGATCGAGGCGCACGGCCTTGGCGTAGGCGCGGATGAAGCCGCGCGTCACCGCCATATTCGGCAGCGCATCGTAATCCGCCTGCTCGATCGCAAGCACCTGGCGCGGCGCCAGCTTCAGCTGGTCCGCGATCTGGTCCACCGTCAGGCCCAGCGATTCACGCGCCGTCGCCAGTTCTGCTCCGGGCGAGGAAGCATGACGCTGGTTTTTCGGCTCTTCCTGCCATTCAGAATCCATTTGTACCCCTGTATCACTCATCAAACGCCCCACGTTGATATGCAGCGTATTCGGGCGAGTTCGCATGATGGCGGCGCAGCTGAGTGGCCCAGCCCTGCTCCGCACCCTGGTCACCCATCTTGTGCTGCACCTTAATCGCCAGCCACAGCACATCGGCTGACAGGCTGTCCGTCTTGGCTACTTTACCCAGCCGGGTGATGAAGAAACTGGCGCGCGGATAATCGCGGCGCTGGTAATACACCCGTGCCATATTGGCGTTCGTAACCGGCAGATCCGGCGTGATCTGCAAGGCCTGCAGCAGATACTTCTCCGCCAGGCCATAGTCCCTGATCTTCAGCGCGCAATCGCCCGCATTGTTCATCGCACTCGCGGGCGACTGGTACATGCGGTTGCCCAGCGCCGCGTCGAAATACTTGAACGACTCCGGCACGCGGCCCTTCTGGCACAGATAGGAACCGTAGTTGTTGTTCAGTTCCGGATTGTTCGGCGCCAGCTTCAGCGCGTGCATGAAGTTATCGTTCGCCAGCTCGTTCTCGCCCATGCGCATATAGATCACGGCGCGCATGCCGTAGGCGTCCGCATAGGTCGGATCGGCGGCGATCGCTTTCTTGATCTCGTCCAGCGCGACCTGCACCTGGCCCTGCTCGAAATAACCGACCGCCAGCTGCATGCGGATCTCGGCGCGCTTCTGGGCGGAGGTCTGGTCGGAGGCGGTGGCCAGTTCGGCCTTGCCGCTCGGGCCAGTGGTGCTGCCGCTGCCCGCGCAACCGGCCAGCACACCAGCCAGCGCAAGGGCGGCCAGGCGGGTGCTGCGGCGCTGGGCGAAGTCGGTCATCAGGAACGGATCTCCACAATCTTGCCGAAATCGGCGCCGTATTTCTGCTGGTACTCGGTCATCTTGCCCATGCGCTCCTGCACGCGGGTACGGTCCTTCACCTCGCCTGCCAGCTGGCCGCAGGCCGCGTCGATATCGTCGCCGCGGGTCTTGCGGATGGTGGTCACGATGCCCGCGTCCATCAGAATCTGGGCGAAAGCCTTGATGCGCGGATTCTTGGAGCGCAGCAGGCCCGATTCCGGGAAGGGGTTGAAAGGAATCAGGTTGAACTTGCAGTTCACGCCATATTGCGGATGGTTCACCAGGGCGATCAGTTCGCGCGCATGCTCGTCGGTGTCGTTATAACCGTCCAGCATGCAGTACTCGAAGGTGATGAAATCGCGCGGTGCAAATTCCAGATAGCGCTTGCAGGCCGACAGCAGCTCGGCCAACGGGTACTTCCTGTTCAGCGGGACCAGCTCGTCGCGCAGCGCATCGTTCGAGGCGTGCAGCGACACGGCCAGCGCCACCGGCACATCCTGCGACAGCTTGTCGATCATCGGCACCACGCCCGAAGTGGACAGGGTCACGCGGCGGCGCGACAGGCCGTAGGCGTTATCGTCCAGCATCAGCTTGAGCGCGGTGGCGGTCGGGCCGTAGTTCAGCAGCGGCTCGCCCATGCCCATCATGACCACGTTGGTGATCTGGCGCTCGCCCTTCGGGCCCGGCTCGATGCCGTGCGTCTGGCGCAGCGCGAATTCGGCCATCCACAGCTGGCCGATGATTTCGCCCACGGTCAGGTTGCGGTTGAAGCCCTGCTTGCCGGTCGAGCAGAAGCGGCAGTTCACGGCGCAGCCGGCCTGGGTCGAGATGCACAGCGTGCCACGGTTCTCTTCCGGGATGAACACGGTTTCCACGGCATTGCCATTGCCCACGTCCACCAGCCATTTGCGGGTGCCGTCGGCGGAGGTATGGTCGCTGATGACGGCCGGCGCCGTGATGTGGGCGCGCGTCTTCAGCTTCTCGCGCAGCGATTTGGCGAGGTCGGTCATGCTGTCAAAGTCGGACGCACCGAACTGGTGGATCCAGCGTTGCAGCTGTTTTGCGCGGAAAGGCTTCTCACCCAACTCGGCGCAGTAGGCTACTAATTGCTCCGGATCCAGATCCAGCAGGTTAGTGAGAGTCGATTCCGTCATTTCTTGCTCAATATTCAAAAAAGCCTTTGCCCGGACCATGGGACCGGGGCAAGCGCAATACTACTTTACTACAGTACAACCGTTAAAAAAAATTAACGGGAGTAAACGTTCAGTGCCGGGAAGAAGTAAGCGATTTCCACAGCAGCGGTTTCGGCTGCGTCGGAACCGTGCACGGCGTTCGCATCGATGGAGTCAGCGAAATCGGCGCGGATGGTGCCTTTTTCGGCTTTCTTCGGATCCGTGGCGCCCATCAGGTCGCGGTTCTTGCCGATCGCGCCTTCACCTTCCAGAACCTGGATCATCACAGGACCGGAAATCATGAAGTCCACCAGGTCCTTGAAGAAAGGACGGGCGGCGTGAACAGCGTAGAAGCCTTCGGCTTCAGCGCGGGACAGTTGGGTCATGCGGGCAGCTACCACCTTCAGGCCTGCGCCTTCGAAACGGCTGTAGATCTGGCCGATCACGTTCTTGGCTACTGCGTCCGGTTTGATGATCGACAGGGTGCGTTCGATTGCCATTATGAAAAACTCCAATAAAAAGAAAGGTTTAAAACAAAATTGATATCTGGATCAACCGGCGATTTTACCATAGAACCCCCTGCATATTCGATAGCACGGCAGGGGAAATCCGTTTTAAGCCGGGTCTAAGCCAGGAATTTTCATTTTCCGCCCCCTGCATGCTATGCTTTTAGCAAGAGGTACACCGTACCGCAATGGAGGCATTTCAATGGAACACAATCTGCAATCTGTCTATGACCTGTCGGGCAGCACCACCGTTGCCACCCGCAACAAGGTACTGCGCAATACTTACTGGCTGCTGGCCCTGTCGATGATCCCGACTGTGCTGGGCGCCGCCATCGGCGTCGCGTTCGGCGTGCCGGTCCCGCGCGGTTTCCTGGGCTTCCTGCTGTTCATGGGTATCGCGTTCGGCTTCATCTGGGGTATCGAGAAGAACAAGGATAGCGGCCTGGGCGTCGCCCTCCTGCTCGGCTTCACCTTCTTCATGGGCCTGCTGCTCACGCCCCTGCTGCAGCGCACGCTGGGCTACAGCAACGGCGGCCAGCTGATCATGACGGCCTTCGGCGGCACTTCGGTCATCTTCCTGGCCCTGGCCAGCTACGCGACCGTGACCAAGCGCGACTTCTCGATGATGGGCAAGTGGCTGTTCGCCGGCGTGATCGTGCTGATCCTGGCGTCGGTGGCGAACATCTTCCTGGGCATGGGCGCCCTGGCGATCACGATCTCCGTGCTGGCGATCGCGATCTTCTCGGCCTACATCATTTTTGACGTGCAGCAGATCGTCAACGGCGGCGAGACCAACTACATCCGCGCCACCCTGGCCCTGTACCTGGACCTGTACAACATCTTCACCAACCTGCTGGCCCTGCTGGGCCTGGGCGGCAGCCGCGAATAAGCGCTCCCCTGCCCCTCAGAAAAAGCCGGCCCTGCGCCGGCTTTTTTTATTGCGCGCCGCGCACGTGAAAAGTAGCGCGGGCGATGACGGTGGCGCCGTTGGTGAGAACCAGTTCATGCGCGCCCGGCGTGGGCTGCCAGCTGTAAGGGCGGTCGGCGGGGCCGAGGGGCTGGCCGTTCAGTTGCCATTGCAGGCCCTGGGCCGCCTGGGCTTCGAACAGCACGCGCTGGCGGTCGGGCGGAATGCCCGGATCGAGGGCGAGGATGCTGGAGTCGGCCGGATAGAGAATGCGCGGACTGCGCTGGGCGCCGGCCACCAGCGCCACTTCCGAAGTCTCGGTGCCGGCCAGGAACCACTCCTCGCGCGGCGGTTCGACCGCGGGGTGGAAGCGCACCTGCCTGCGCAGCACGCCGCGCGGCGCTTGCGGCGGCTGTGCGGGCGCATTGCGGTGCAGGTAGTCCATCACGTCGCGCCACACAGGGGCGGCGCCGGTGACGCCGGAAACATCCCACATCGGCTCGCCGGCAAAATTGCCGACCCAGACGGCCACCGTGTAGCGGGCGCTGTAGCCGATGCACCAGTTGTCGCGCATGTCCTTGCTGGTGCCGGTCTTGACGGCGGCCCAGTAGGTCGCGGCAAGTTCGTTCTTCAGCCCGAAGGTGATGGCGCGCGCGCCGCGGTCGGAGAGGATGTCGCTGACGATCCAGGCAGCGGCAGGATCGAGCACGGCGCGTGGCGCAGACGGCGCACGCAGGCGCAGCGTGAGCGGGCCATGGCCCCCGCCGTTGGCGAGCGTGCGGTAGGCATTGGCCAGCTCCAGCAGCGAGACTTCGGCGGAACCCAGCGCCAGCGAGTAGCCGTAGTACTCCGGCGCCTCGGTCAGGCTGTCGAAGCCCAGCGCACGCAGGCGTTCGTGGAAGCGGTCCAGGCCCACCAGCACCAGCGTGCGCACGGCGGGCACGTTGAGCGAGCTGGCAAGGCTGGTGCGGGCGCTGACATAGCCCCTGAATTCGCGGTCGTAGTTCTGCGGGATGTACAGGCCGGAAGTGGTGGAGATATCCACCGGTGAATCGTCCATCAGCGAGGCGGCCGTGATCAGGCGGCGCTCCAGCGCCAGCTCATACAGGAATGGCTTGAGCGTGGACCCGGCCTGGCGCAGCGCCGCCACGCCATCGACTTCGCTGCCGCCCGCGTTGCCGACATAGGCCAGGATCTCGCCGCTGGCATTGTCCACCACCAGCACCGCGCCATCGTTCACATTCCGCTCGCGCAGGGACATGATCTGCTGCCGCAGCACTTCCTGCACCTGGCGCTGCAGCGGTCCATCCAGCGTGCTGCGCTCCTGCTGGCCGGGCGCCTTCAGCAGCAGGCGCGCAGCATGCGGCGCGGCCGGCAGCGCCGGCATCGTGGGCGGCCGATTGAAAGCCAGCAAGGCGTCCGTCTCGATATCGCGGCAACTGGCCGTGGCCTTCAGCTCCGCCGCCAATGCACAGGCCCGCCGCGCAACCACGTTCGGCGCCGCGGAGGGGCCGCGCAGCAGCGCCGCCAGGATGGCCGATTCGCTGACGGTGAGGCCCGATGGATCTTTGCCGAACAAGCCGTGGGCGGCCGCATTCACACCCTGCAATTCGCCGCGGAAGCCGGCCAGGTTCAGGTAGGCCTCCAGGATCTGCTGCTTGGTCCAGGCGGCATCGAGTTCGCGCGCAGCCTTCATCTGGTCCCACTTCTGGCCCAGGCTGCGGCCGCCGGCGCTCTTTGGCTGCAGCGCCGGGTCGAGCAGGCCCGCCAGCTGCATGGTGATGGTGGACGCGCCGCGCGGGCGCTCACGGAACAGATTGTCCCACGCCGCCTGCCCCATGGCCTTCAGGTCTACGCCGCCGTGCTGCATGAAACGCTGGTCTTCGGCTTGCAGCACCGCCAGCGGCAGCGCGGGCGAGATGTCCGTCAGCGCCGTCCACTGCTGGCGGCGCGCATGCAGCCCGATGCGCAGCGACTGCAGCGCATCGCCATGCCGGTCCAGCAGCACGGCGTCGGACGAGCGCCAGGCCGCCCTCACCTGCTCATACGTTGGCGCCGCGGCAGCAGATGCCGCGCCGGCCGCGAAGATCAATGCAAGCGCCAGCTTCATTTCACCGTGACGGGCGCATTGGGCAGCTCGCCAAACATTTCGGGACTGTACATCGCTTCCACGCGCGTCGGCGGCAAGAGGAACTGGCCGGCATTATTCAGGCGAACCGTGTACTCGACCGTCCATTTGCCTTTCGGGACGTACTCGAAATAGCTGCGGAAGGCATCGAAAGTACGCTCCTGGAAGGCCGGCCACACCCAGCCGCCCTTTTGCTTCTCGTCCTGGGTCAGGATCTTTGAATCGCCGCCCAGGCCCGTGCCGAGCACACTGGCGCTGGCTGGAATCGGATCATCGACCACGACCCACGTCATATCGCTCTGCGCTTCCAGTTCCAGGCGCACGCGGTAAACGTCGCCGCGCGACCACGCGCCCTTCGCCGCCTGGTCCACCGGTGTGATCGTCTTGCGGATGGCGTAGCCGCTGGACAGCGGCGCCTTCAGCGGAATGGCGGCGCGGCTTTGCACTGTCGCCCACGGCTTGCCGCTGCCCTCATGCTTCAGTTGCAGTTCCGCTGCGGCGCCGGGCCACGGCAGCTGCACACTGGCTTTCGGCGCAGCCGGCGCCAGCGCGGCGCTCTTGGTGACGCCGCCCAGCGCCGCGCTGCTGTTGCCATTGACCGGCGTGGATTCAAACCTATTCGAGAACTTTTCTAACGCCAGCACGCCCCAGGCATTGGCGACGGTCGTATTCCAGCGGCCTTTCTTCTGCCGGCCCAGCGCGCCGGTGGCAATGCGGCCCATGTCCGCCTGCCAACCCGGCTGCTCCAGCATGGCCAGCAGCAGGCGGTTGGCGTTTGCGTCGGTGGACGCCATCAGCCACCACCAGTCATCCTTGCGCTCGGTGGAGAACGTCATCGTCGTGCCTTGCAGGTTCAGGCGCGCGCGCAGGATCTGCTCGGCCTCTTTCAGCCGCGCCGCGCGCTGCGGCAACGCGGGCGTACGCTGCAGGATCAGGTACCAGTCGATGACCGCGGAAGTCGGCCACAGGTTGGGCGCGATCGCAAAGGACTCCAGCATGTCCGGCTTCACGCGCTGGGCGCGCGACAGCGCCTCCAGTGCCGCCACCTTGCGCACCGCCAGGTCGGCGGTTGCCAGCGGCGAGCCGCGTATGATGCGGCCATAGATGAAGCCTTCCAGCGCATCGAGCATGCGCTGCCGCTGCAGGTCCGGCACGGCGTAGCCGGCTTCGTGGGCGACCGACAGCACATAGGCTGTCAGCACATCGCTGCCCTGCTCCATGATCGGGAAGTATTTCAGCAGGCCGTCGCCGTCCAGATGGCTGGCCAGCCGGTCGGCCGTTCGCTGCCAGCCTTCAGCATCGCGCAGCGCGATCGAGCGCGACACTTGCTGCTCCATGCAGGTGTAAGGGTAAGCGCTCATGTACTCGCGCACGCCTGGCAACTCGCTGCCAAGGCGCGAAGCGAACAGCACCTGCACGCCGCCCCGCCCCGGCAGCGCGTCCCCAGGTACGGCCACCTGCATGCTGCGCGGCGCATCCAGTTGCAGCAGCGTGGCCTGCAGCGTGCGCACCGGCACTGCCGGCTTGACGGCCTGCTTCACGCGCAGCTTGTCGGTCGCGCCTCCTGCATCGGCGACGGCCGCGCTGACATCCCACACCAGCTCCGGCGCTCCCACCGGCACCGTGTAATCCCAGCCGATCTCGCGCGCCTCTCCGGCCGCGATGGTCGCGCTCTGCGCCGCCAGCGGCTTGCCGGATACGCTGGCCGCCAGGCCAACGCGCAGCGGCGCGTCGGTTGTATTGCGCAGCGTGAAGCCGGCGCGGAAGCGGTCGCCCTCGCGCATCAGCGGCGGCAGGCCGCTGAGCAGCATCACGTCCTGCGTACTGCGGATATCGGCGCGACCGGTGCCGAACATCTCGACGCCGCCGGTGGCGATAGCGACGATGCGGAAGGCCGTCAGCGAATCGTTCAGCGGCACCTGGGCAGTGGCCTCGCCGTTGGCGTCCAGCGTGATGCGGGCGTTCCAGAACAGCAGCGTGTCGAAAAGTTCGCGCCCCGCGCCCTTGCCGCCGCCACCGCCGTGCGTCACGGCCTTGCGGCCGAAGTGGCGCTTGCCCATCACCTGCATTTGCGCAGTCGCCGTGTGCACCTGCAGGCTGCGCTGCTGCATCATCGCTTCCAGCAAGTCCCAGCTGGCATTGGGCATCAGCTCCAGCAGGCCGACATCGACGGCGGCCAGCGCGATTTCGGTGCCGGCGGGCGGCGTGCTGCCGTCCGCGCGTCGCACGCTGACTTTCACGGCGGCCTTGTCGCGCACCTTGTAGACCTGCTTGTCCGCCGTGACCTGGACTTTCAGTTCGTTGGCGGACCAGCCGACGCGCAAGGGCGTGATGCCGAGCTTGTATGCGGGCTTGCCGAGATCGACCAGCGCAGTGGGCGCGACTCCGCTTACGCGTCCCCGCACGACCAGGGCGGAAACGTAGACATTCGGTGCGTAAGTGGGCTTCACGGGGATCGTAAACACGGGCGCTTTGCCGCTCAGTTGACGCACATAAGTGTCGATCACGCCTTCGCGTTCGACCGTGATCAGCGCGGTCGCTTCGCGGAAGGGCATGCGCACCTGGAAGCTGGCTTCCTGCCCCGGCTCGTAGCGCTTCTGTTCGGGCAGCAGGTCGATGCGGTCGCTGTCGGTGGCGCCGAACCACCAGTCTTCACTGTCGGCCACCCAGGTTTCGCGGTTGGTGACGGCGCGGCGGCCTTCGCTGTCCTGGGTCGCGGCGCGCAGGATGATGTTGCCCGAGGCGGGCGCTTTCACTTCGCAGATCAGCAGGCCTTTGGCGTCTGTCCTGCCGCTGCAGGCAGGGCCAAGCGCCTTGACTTCGGCGCTGTTTTCGTAGGCGTAGAAGCCGCCGATCAGGCGCCGGCGGTGCGAGTAGTGCTGGCGGCGGAAGTAGTCGACCGCCACCTGGGCATCCGCCACCGGCTTACCGTTCACGTCGAGCACCACGACCGTGAATTTGAGCTTGTCCTTGCTGGCCACCCAGCCATCGGGCTGTAGGCCGATCACCACGCCGGAGGGCCACAGCGGCACGTGGGTGGACGAAGTCAGGGTTTCACCGTTCGCGTCCTGCCAGGACATTTCGGCCAGCAGTTCCTGCGGCCTGGCGACAGGCGGCAGTTGGTCGATGCTGATGCGGGCGCCGCCGGCATTGTCCAGCGTGAGGCTGCGCGTGGCTGGGGCGCCGGGGCGCTCGCCCTCCTCGCCTTCCTCGAACTCGCCTTCGTCTTCATCGAAGGCCGGGCCGGCGTGTTCGACGCCTTCCTTCACATCGCCGGCGGCGAAGGAGAAGCCTTCGTAATCGGGGAAGCTGACGGCGCGCGGCTCGACCTGCGTGCGCAGCTTGACCGGCGCGCCGGCTGCCGCGCCGCCGGAAAGGTACATGAGCTGCGCGTCCAGCGTGACCGATTGTGGCTGCACGGCCGGGGCTTTCGGCCCTTGCAGCGTGGCTTTCATGGTCGGCACGCGGAACTGTTCGACGCGGAAGCGCCCCGCAGTGCGGCCGCCGAGCAGAATTTCATACCAGCCTTGCTTGGCGTCGGCAGGGATCTTCCATTCGTTGCCGGCGCTGCCATTGGCGGCCCAGCTGACGGGCAGTTCGTATTTCTGGTCGCTGCCCTCGTGCAGGATGAACATCTTCGCGGGCAGCGGCGCGTTGTCGCTCACGCCGCGCGAGCGGGCGTACCAGTTGCGTTCATCGTCGCCGGGTTTGTCGCCGGCCTTGACCAGCGCGAAGCCTTGCTGCGTGTGGCGGCGCAGGATGTGCTTCATGTGCACCGTTTCACCGGCGCGCAGCAGGGTGCGGTCGAAGACGGTGCTGGTGATGACGTTGTCCGCGCGCGGGCCGTCCGTCGGCAGGTTGAAGCGCCAGCTTTCGATGCCGCGGTTCCAGTCGGACAGGGTGAACGTGAAGTCGCCGCCGCTGCGGGCGCTGACGAAGTAGGCGGCGTTGTAGCCGCATTTGACGGTTGGCAGTTCTTCGTTGATGCGCGCGATGCCGTTGCTGTCGGTGGCGCCCTGCCACAACTGCCTACCGTCGCAGGCGCGGATCGTGACCTGGGCTTTGCCGACTGGCCGGGCCTTGTCCAGTGTTGTGACCCACACGATCGATGAATGCGCGCCGTGCTTGAAGTGGGCGGCCAGATTGGTGACCAGGGCGGCGCTGTTCACATACGCGGTGCCGCCATGGGGCGTGACGCCGGCGCCCAGCTTGGGGCTGGCCAGTTCGACCACGTAAAAACCCGGCTGCTTGAGCGGGATGCCGATGACTTCGAACGCGGCGCGTCCGTTGGGTTTGGGCAGCGTGAACTGTTCGCCGGCTTTGTCCAGCAGCGGCTTGGCGAGGCTTTCCTGATACTGCTCGGAGGTTTGCCAGCCCTCGCTTTCTCCGCCGCCGCTCAGACGTTTCATCCACTTGATGACTTCGAGGTCCTGGTTGTCGGCGATGCGCAGCACACGGCCACTTACCGTCGGGCCGCCAGATCGTCCCGCGCCGCCCGCTTCGCCCGACGCAGCGGACGGCCCTGCGACCGCCGCGCGCGCAGGGGTCGACGCGTCCGTGGCGCCAGCGGGCACAGGCGCGGGGGCGGCCGGGGGGACGCATTGGCGGCGGGACGGGAGGCGCTGGGGGCTTCGATGTTGCGAACGGTGACGGGCAGCAGGCGGTCGCCGCGCGCTTCGATGATGCCGAAGCGGGCGGGGAACTTCACCAGCGGCGGCTGCTCGTCGGTCAGTACGGTCAAGGGGAAGCGCGACTGGTTGATCAGCGTGCGGCCGGCGTCATCGCGCAGCTGCGGTGGCAATGCGAGCTTCAGCGTCGCCTTCTCCGGAAACGGGCCAACGAAAGAAACGGAGTCCACATGGCTGGCCTTCGCCTGCTCGGCGCCGAATTGCGGCGTCCAGGAAGCGCCGCGCGGACCGGTCAACCTGATCGCCCCCGCATCGGCCATGCTGACCGGCGCGCTGAAGGACAAAGTCATCGGCAGGATAGGAATGCAGTGCCCGCCCCGCCGCATGCGCTCGCAGCTGAAGCGCGCGCTGAAATCGGGACGGACCTGGAACGGCAGCTCCTGGTCCTGGGTATTGGCGATGCCGGTCTCGGTCGCGATGCCCGCGCCCCACACCAGCGCCATCTTCGCCCCGGCCGGCAGCGTGCGCGCACACCGCAGCAAGGCCACGGGCAGCTTCTCCTTGCCCGAATTGCGGACGCGCGTGGCGGCGCGCCACACCACGCCGCGCGCGGCGAAATAGACGTGCAACTGGCGGTCGAGGAAGTTCTTGCGCGCGTCCAGCACCTGCTGGCGTTCAGCGCCCTCAAGCAACCGAACCGGAATGCGCTCGTTGACGCCGTCCGCGCGGCACCAGGCGTGCGGCACGATAGTGCGCTCGTCCGGCACCGCATCCAGCGCCAGCACGAAGACCTGGTTCTCGTCGATATCCCCGCGCGGCAACTGCTCGACCACCACCGGCCCGCCGGTATTGAAAGTGTAGTCGCCCTGCCCTTTCAGCGCCGCGCCGGCCAGGTCGCGCAGGCCGGGCTTCAGCGTGAAGCGGCAGGCAATACCCGCCGGCAGGTCGCGCACGAAGTCGTAGCTCCAGCTGCTGCCGTCGATCCAGCGCCCTTTGCCCTTCTCGGGGCAATCGATGTCCATCGGATCGGGCAGGCGCAAATCGCCAAACGCCACCATCTGCGTCTCGAAGCGCACCTGCACCTGGCGCACGCCCTTGACGGTGCCGTCGGGCGAGAAGGAAGTGATGGATTGGGCGCCTGCCGCAAGCGGCAGGGAAAGGAGGCACAGTACTGCGGACAGGAAGCGCATCGTAGCTCCGGTTACGAACGGTCGTAGAGCTACGAGTGTTGCAACATCCACAACGGCTGTCAAGGCATCGGCGCAAGCCGCCGGCGCCAGGCATGCGTGTTACCATTTTTGAATGAAAGCCATCGCCACGTTCGCCGCCTTTGCGGCCCTCCTGCCCTGCGCACCGCAGGCCGCAACCATCACGTCCGGCGAGCTGACTCGCCCGGAAGGACCGCGCCACTACCTGCTGGCGACGCCGCAGCAGCCGGCGGCAGGCAAGCGGCCGCTGGTCATTGTGCTGCACGGACACGCGGGCTCCGCCAGCCTGGTCTTCGGCAAGGAGCGCCTGAATGCGCCAATGCAGCAGTGGCTTAATATCGCAGACCGCGAACAACTGCTGGTCATCGCTCCGGACGGCGCCAGGGGCAGCGACGACAAGCGCGGCTGGAACGATTGCCGCGCCGATGCCGAGACCAATCCAAAAACCGACGATGTGGGCTTTATCAGCGCCCTGATCGACAAGGCGATCGCCGAACACGGCGCCGATCCGGCGCGCGTGTACGCGATCGGCACGTCGAACGGCGGTGGCATGGTCTACCGCCTCGGCGTCGAACTGGCGCCCCGGCTGGCAGGCATTGCAGCCATCGCCGCGCTATGGCCCGCCAGGAGCTTGTGCACCGAGCCGGCACAGGCGCTGCCCGTGATGGCGGTGCACGGCACGGCCGACAAGATCACGCCTTTTGACGGCGGAGAAGTCGGGCATTTCCTGCTGCGCGGCCGCGGCTCGGCCATCAGCGTGGAACGGACACTCGCCATCTGGCGCAAGGTGGACCAGCTGCCGGACGCAGCGCAGGAAGGCGCCCTGCCGCGCCGCCGTGAGTCAGGCGATACGTCGGCACGGCGCTACGTGTGGGGTGCGGACCCGCAAGGCATGCAGGTCGAGTTCATCAAGGTGGAGAAAGGCGGGCATACGGAGCCGAGCATCGGACACCGCATGCAATGGTATGTGAACGCCCTGCTGGGCGCGCAAAATGCGGACTTTGAAACTGCGGAAGAGGCCTGGGCCTTCTTCCGCAACAAGAAGCGCGAGCCGCGGCCCTGATCAGGCCAGGTCGAACACCGCCATCGATTCGACGTGCGACGTGTGCGGGAACATGTTCACCACACCGGCATTGGTGAGGCGATAGCCGGCGCGGTGCACCAGCACGCCCGCGTCGCGCGCCAGCGTGGACGGCGAGCAGGAGACGTAGACAATACGCTTCGGCAGCATCTCCGGATGCGATTCCTTCAGATCGGCCAGCGCCAGCGACAGGGCCATCGCGCCGTCGCGCGGCGGGTCGATCAGCATGCGGTCGAATTTGCCGAGGGCGATCAGATCGTCCTTGGTGATCTCGAACAGGTTACGGCACTGGAAGGTGGTGTGGCCGTCCACGCCATTGAATTTGGCGTTGGACAGCGCGCGCTCGGTCAGCGCGGTCGAACCTTCGATGCCCACCACTTCGCGCGCCTGCGTCGCCAGCGGCAGCGTGAAGTTGCCCAGGCCGCAGAACAGGTCGGCCACGCGGTCTTCCTTCTCCACCTTCAGCAGGTTCAGCGCCTTGTGCACCAGCACGCGGTTGATGTGGTGGTTCACCTGGGTGAAGTCGGTCGGCTTGAACGGCATCTTGATGCCGAATTCCGGCAGCGTGTAGTACAGCTCCTTGTCCGCCGGGTAGAAGGGATAGGCGGTATCCGGGCCTTTCGGCTGCAGCCACCACTGGATCTTGTATTCGTCGGCAAAGGCCTTCAGCTTCGCCTCATCGTCAGCCGCCAGCGGCACCATATTGCGCATCACCAGCACGGTGTTGTCTTCGCCGATGGCCAGTTCGATCTGCGGCACCTTGTCGAAGATGGACAGGGAATGAATCAGCGCGCGCAGCGGCATCATCATGTCCGACACGTGCTTGGGCAGGATCTGGCAGCTCTGGATGTCGGCCACGAAGACGGACTTCTTCTCGTGGAAGCCCACCAGCACCGTGCCCTTCTTCGCCACGTAGCGCGAAGACAGGCGCGCACGGTAGCGGTAGCCCCAGGTCGGACCGTACATCGGACGCATCATGGTCTCGGCCTTGACCTTGGACAGGTGCCACAGGTTGTCTTCCAGCACGCGCTGCTTGATCGCCACCTGGGCGCTCGGCTCCAGGTGCTGCATGGAGCAGCCGCCGCAATAGTCGAAGTGCTCACACTTGGGCTTCACGCGCATCGAAGATTCCTTGTGCAGCTCCGTCATGCGGCCCTGCTCCCAGTTCTTCTTCTTGCGCAGCATCTCGAAGCTGACCCTCTCTCCCGGCAGCGCGCCTTCGATGAACACCACCTTGCCCGGCGTTCCGTCTTCGTTTTCAATGTGGCCAACGCCACGGGCATCCATGTCCAGGGATTTGATTTCGATGATGGGGTTTTGCATAGCGATCAATGTTGCGGCGCCCAGGCGCGGGGCGAAGTCAAAAGCCCGCCATGATACCAGAGAACCCGAACCAATTTCTGGTGGCAGGCACGATGTGCCAGCCACTTGTTCAAAGTCCGTGGCCTTAAACAGGTGGCGGGCACATCGTGCCTGCCACCAGGGGTACGCGGTGGGTTCTAGAGCAGCGAATCGCGGACCACGCCGCGTGCCGCCATGGCGCGTTTGAGTTTGACCAGCGCCTCCTGCTGGATCTGGCGCACGCGTTCGCGGGTGACGCCCATTTCCTCGGCCAGGGTCTCGAGGGTGGCGGGATCGTCGTTATCCAGCCCGAAGCGGCGCATGATGACAATGCGCTGCTTGTCCGGCAGCTTGGTGAGCCAGTCGCGCACCAGCACCGTCATTTCGTGGTGCTCGGCTTTCGCATCGGGGCTTTCGTCCGAATCGCCGGGCAGCATGTCCATCAGCGAAGACTGGGGATCGTTGTCCAGCGGCGCATCGAGCGAAGTCGCATGCTCGGACAGCGCCAGGATATCCTGCACTTCCTCGACCGGACGCCCCACCAGGTCGGCGATATCCTCGGCCGTGGCATCCTTGCCGTTGTGGTGCTGGGCTTCCAGGTGGTATTTGCCGCGCAGAATCTGGTTCAGTTCGCGCACCATGTGCACCGGCAGGCGCACCGTGCGCGCCTGGTTCATGATGGCGCGCTCGATGCTCTGGCGGATCCACCAGGTGGCGTAGGTCGAGAAACGGAAACCGCGCTCGGGCTCGAACTTGTCGATGGCGCGCATCAGGCCGATATTGCCCTCTTCGATCATGTCGAGCAGGACCACGCCGCGGTTGATGTAGTGTTTGGCGATCGACACCACCAGACGCAGATTGTGCTCGATCATGGTCTGGCGCGCCGAGAAATCGCCCTGCTTGGCAAGGGTGGCGTAGTGCACTTCCTGCGGCGCCGTCAGCAGCGGCCGGGTGCCGATCTGGTTCAGGTAGTGCTGGGTGGTGTCGGTGGAGAGCTCCGCCGCGAGCACCTTCTTCAGCTCGTCAACGGTTTCCAGCACCGCCCCTACTTCGACCGCCGCGCCGCCGCCTTCCTCATCGATGGAATCGATCGCTGCATCTTCGCCCGCTTCTTCCGGAAACTCCTCCGGCAGCGAGTCATCTTCCATCTGGTCGTGCGGCGAGCGTGTCATGGGTGGTATCTAGCGGTTAGGCAGGAATTTCGATGGATCCACCGGCTTGCCCTGCTGCCTTATCTCAAAGTGCAGCTTGACCGAGTCGGTATCGGAGTCCCCCATTTCAGCAATTGTCTGCCCCTTGCTCACACTCTGGCCCTCCTTCACGAGAATGGCCCGGTTATGGGCATAAGCCGACAACAGGCTGTTACTGTGCTTCACAATGACGAGATTACCATATCCGCGGATGCCGCTACCGGCATACATCACTTTTCCTGCACCGGCAGCCAACACTTGTTGTCCCGGACGGCCGGCGATGTCGATGCCCTTGTTCTTGCCCTCGTCGAAGCCGGCGATCACTTTGCCGTCGGAAGGCCACATCCAGCTCAGTTCACGGTCTTCCGCGCTGAGGGCCGGCGCAGGGCTCGGCACAGGCGCAGGAGCCGGGTTGATGCTGGCGACCTGGGTCGGCTTCTCGGTCGGCTTGCCTTCGCCTTCAGGCTTCTGCATGTCGGCCAGGTTGTTGTCCGAGTACGGCTTCTTGTCGCCTTTTGGCGTCACCTTCTTCGGCGGGGCCACCAGCGGTGGCGGCGGCGCTACAGCGGCCGTGGTCACGCCTTCCGGCGCGGTCAGGCGCAGCACCTGGCCGACCTTGATGTCATCGGCGCTGGCCAGGTTGTTCCAGGCCGACAGGTCGCGGTAATTCAGGCCGTGCTCCAGGGCGATGCGGATCAGGGTATCGCCTTTACGGACGGTGTAGCTGCCTTCCTTATCTTTCGGTTCTTCGACCGGCGCGGGCTTCGCCACGGGCGCCGGCGGCAAGGGGGTGCGATCGACGACCGGCGCCTGGATTGGCACGCTGGTACAAGCGCTCAAAAAGGCGAGCGAAATCGTCATCAACAGGAGGGAACTTTTATTCGTCATTCTCATCTTCAGTGGTTTCATACTGTGCCGGGCCGCAGCGGCACGAAATGGCAGTCTTCCAGCGTCTGGCTGACCCATTCAGCCTTGCCGACGCGTGTGACCAGCTCTAAATGTTGGGTGCGGCCCCCTACCGGGGCGACCAGGCGGCCGCCGATGCTAAGTTGATCCAGCAGGGCTTGCGGCACTTCCAGACCGGCTGCGGCCAGAATTATGCCATCGAAGGGGGCGGCTTGCGGCAAGCCTAGCATACCATCCCCGTAATGCAACCGCAGGTTCGCTACACGCATCGGCCGCAGGTTCGCCTTGGCCAGTTCATGTAACGGTTTAATACGCTCAATGGAATACACCTCTTGCGCAATACAGGCCAAAACAGCTGCCTGGTAGCCGCAGCCGGTGCCGATTTCCAGCACCCGCTGCAGCGGCGCGCCATTGCGCATCACCTCGATCATGCGCGCCACGATATAGGGCTGCGAAATCGTCTGGTGGTGGCCGATAGGCAGCGATGCGTCAATATAAGCCTGCGGCGCCAGGCCTTCGTCCATGAAGGCGTGGCGCGGCACGCGGGCCAGGGCATCGAGCACCGCCTGGTCCTTCACGCCCTGCCTGGCGACGCGCTGCACCATGGCGTGACGCACCGCGTCCGACACCAGGGCGTGCTGGCGCGGCGCCGGCGAAGGCAGGGGCTGGGCGCGTTCCATCGCGTAGGCGTGCGAGCGCGAGGGCGAGGCGACTGTGGCCGGCGGGCGCCAGGGATTGCTGGCGGCCGTGCGGGCCGCGTTCTGGGTGGCGGTTTGCGGCGTCGCCACGGAGGAAAAGACCGGCTGTTTCTTCTGGGCCTTGTCCGTGATGGATGACAGGGGCAGCGGGAACTTGCGGGTCTTTTCGCTCATGCGAGGGCCTTTGCCAAGGTTGCGAGTTGAGTCTTGTGCGTCAGGTCAATCTGCAGCGGCGTCACGGACACCCGCCCGCTGCTCACGGCATGGAAATCGGTGCCCTCGCCCGCATCCTTGCAGGCGCCGGGCGGGCCAATCCAGAAGATTTCACGGCCGCGCGGGTCCTGCGCGCGGATTACCGGCTCCGCCTGATGGCGGCGGCCCAGGCGGGTCGGCGTCAGCGGCCCCAGTTGCTCATACGGCAGGCAGGGGATGTTCACGTTCAGCAGGTAGGGGCTTTCCAGCGCATCCAGGTAGCGCTCCACGATCTCGCGCGCGACCCTGGCGGCGGCATCGACGTGGGTCCAGCCATAGCTGCCCTGCGAGAAGGCGATGGCTGGAATGCCGAACAGATAACCTTCGGTGGCTGCGGCCACGGTGCCCGAGTACAGCGTATCGTCGCCCATATTCGGGCCATTGTTGATGCCGGAGACGACCAGGTCGGGCAGCTCGGGCAGCATGCCGGTCAGCGCCACGTGGACGCAGTCGGTCGGCGTGCCGTTGACAAAATAGAAACCATTGGCGGCTTGCTGGACGGACAGGGGCCGGTCCAGCGTCAGGGAATTCGAGGCGCCCGAGCGGTTGCTGTCGGGAGCCACGACCACGATGTCCGCAATCGGCTGCAGGGCCTCGGCCAGCGCGTTGATGCCGGGTGCCAGGTAGCCGTCGTCGTTGCTGATAAGGATTCTCATAACGGAGAATTTTACCTGAAGCAACGGCGGCAAAGCGCATGCGGCACCTCCGTTTAACTAAGAATTTTGCAAGTTTTTTGACCGTCTATCCCGGCTCAGCGCGCTCGGCCCGCACTGCGCCCGGGGGGCCGCCACGATCGAGCCTGGGACGCCAGTAAGGCGCCCTCGCCTGTTCCGCCAGCAGCTTGTGTTGCTTGTTCGCATCGCGTGCCGGACGCAGCACGGGGACTCCTGCGGCGGCGCCGGCGCGAGAGTTCCCTCCCATGGACACAAGCCGTCGCGGAACCAGGCCAGGAAAGCGCGATAGCTGTGCGCCAGCGCCAGGCGCTCGCCCGCTTCCTCGTCCAGCGCGGGCAGCGGTTCGCCGCAGGCATGCCCGCCGCATTGCGGTAGCTGCACCTGGTCGAAGTAGTCCTCCAGCGACAGGCGCGAAAATCCGTAAGCCTCGGCCAGGGCGCGCTCGAACAGCGGCTGGTAGCCGGGAATGCGGCGCGCCACGTCGCCGCGCCGCCACAGCGCGCGCTGTCCGGCGTCGCCGGCCTCGATGCGCGAGGGCAGCGGATAGACCAGCAGTGGACGCTGCTCGTCCTCCTGGCAACTGCGGTAGGCGGTGGCGCGCGCCACCAGCGCTTCCATGCCCTCGAGCTGGGGACGGGTGGGCGTGAACAGCAGCACCAGCTGGGTGGGCAGCAGCGTGGTGCAGATGCCGGCGCTGTCCGCCCGGCCGCTGCGCGCATCGACCAGCACATGGCTGAAGCGGGCCGTGAGCCGCGCGGCCAGGGTGCGGAACAGTGCCGGACAGGCCTCGAACAGCGCCTGCCAGTCGAAGCGCGCGGCGCGCTCCGCGTAATCGGCATCGAAGCGGCCGGCGCGCATCAGGTAGATCGGGCGCATATCATCCACCCGCGACACATACTGGTCCCAGCCGACGGCGTCCAGCAACGTGCCGGCCAGGTCCGGATCGGGTGCCGCGCCGTGCCGGTGCCGCAGGCGCTCGCGGCAGGCCTCGAACAATTCCAGCACGCCGGGGCGTTCCGCGCCGCCCGGGAAAAAATAGTGCAGGCTGGGCGCATCGAGGTCCCAGTCCACCATCAGCACCGGCGTGGCGGGACGCGCCAGCAGCACGGCCAGGTTGGCCAGCGCCATCGTGCGGCCTACGCCGCCTTTATAGGAATAGAAGGTGGCAAGCGCTCCGGGCGCAGCGAGGGTGTGGCGGACGAGTTCCATGGCGATCCTTAACGTGGGAAGTGGGGCGCGGGAGCGGCACGCCACTCCGGCGGAATGGGCGGCAGCACGAAGCGGCTGCAATCGTGATCGGACGGCATGTTGTAGCGCAGGCAGTGGTAGTGCATGGTGATGCGGTCCACGATGCGGCGGATATCGGGCAGGAAGTCCGGATTGGTCTTCAGGTCGCCGGTGGCCAGCGTGTAGCGCGAGAAGTCGACGTAGAAGCCGGGTTTGCAGATCTGCGGCGGCAGGCTGACCGGGTGGCGCGTCATGATGACGGGGATGATCAGGTGGCTGGGCAACTCGTACCACTGGCTGCGCTCGGCCTCGATCAGCTGCATGGCCGCGAACTCGCGCCGGGTGTAAGGGTGGGCTTCATACTTCGGCGTATAGATCACGATCATGCAGACGCTCTGGCACAGGGCCAGCGCGATGCGGCGGTCCAGGTCGTCGCCGCCGCCCAGTTGTTCGCTGTCCACGAACAGCTCCTTTTCATTGTCGAAATGCGGCTCCAGGTAGCACTTCAGGGCGTCGATCAGATCGTCCCTGAACTTGCTCATGTACGCGTGCTGGCCGTGCGCATAACTGAAGAAACAGCCGTAACGGATCGCCATGGCGCTTACCTCATCTCTCTGGCTGGCCTAGCCACTGTAACAAGCCGGCCCGCCAGGTCTTTGCGCATTCGCAAACCATTCTGGGGCATAATAGAACGATCGTTCGCCAACTGGAGGGGAAATGAAAGCTATCGTGTGCAATGACTGGGGCCTGCCGGACACGCTGCGCGTGGAGGAGGTGCCCGATCCCGTGGCCGCGCCCGGCCACGTGGTGCTGGACGTGAAAGCGGCCGGCGTCAATTTTCCGGATGTGCTAATCATCCAGGGCAAGTACCAGTACAAACCCGCCCTGCCCTTCACGCCCGGTAACGAGGTGGCGGGCGTGGTGCGTGCCGTCGGCGACGATGTGCGCGGCTTCAAGCCGGGCGACCGCGTGATCGCCTTCTCCGCCCACGGCGGTTTCGCCGAACAGCTGCTGGCGCCGGCCGCGGCGCTGATGCCCATGCCGGAAGGGATGGACTTCGATACCGCCGCTTCGATCACTCTCACCTACGGCACCTCGCACCACGCGGTGGTGGACCGCGCCGCGCTGAAGCATGGCGAGACCATGCTGGTGCTGGGCGCAGCCGGCGGCGTGGGACTGGCGGCGATCGAGATCGGCAAGGCGCTGGGCGCGCGCGTGATCGCGGCAGCGTCGAGCGACGGCAAGCTCCAGGTCTGCAAGGCGCACGGCGCGGACGTGGTGATCAACTATGCGAAAGAAGACCTGCGCGAAGCGATCAAGGCCGCCACTGGCGGCAAGGGCCCGGACGTGATCTACGATCCGGTCGGCGGCGACTATTCGGAGCCGGCCTTCCGCTCCATCGCCTGGCGCGGTCGTTATCTGGTGGTCGGCTTCGCCAACGGCCAAATCCCCGAGCTGCCGCTGAACCTGGCCCTGCTTAAGGGAGCGTCCATCGTCGGCGTGTTCTGGGGCGAATTCACCAAGCGCGAGCCGAAGGCCAGCCTGGCGGGTATGCAGCAGCTGCTTGGCTGGCTGGGCGAAGGCAAGATCCGGCCGCACATCTCGGCGCGCTATGCGCTGGCCGATACGCCGCATGCGCTGAACGATATGGCAGCACGCAAGGTCACCGGCAAGATCGTCATCCATCCCCACGCCTGAACATCCATGCGGCGGAGCCTTCTCGGCGCCGCTGCTTTTTTCCCTAAATTAATTAGTACACAAAATACTTGCGCAATAATTTTTATCGCGCTAATATTCGCCCATCCAATCACTAACCCAAAGGAAAAAAATCATGAAAGCCAAATTCTTCGCCGCTACCGCCCTCGCCGCCGCCACCCTGTTTGGCAATGCCGCCTTCGCCGCCGAACGCCCGACCATCGTGCTGGTGCATGGCGCCTTCGCCGACTCCTCCAGCTGGGATGGCGTTTCGCAAAAACTGATCAAGGATGGCTACAAGGTCGTCGGCGCCGCCAACCCGCTGCGCAGCGTGAAAGGCGACGGCGCTTATGTGTCAAGCATCGTGAAGGGCATCCAGGGTCCGGTGGTGCTGGTCGGCCACTCCTACGGCGGTTCCGTGATCACCGCGGCTGCCAGCGGCAACCAGAATGTGAAGGCGATGGTGTATGTGGCGGCCTTCGCACCTGAGGTGGGCGAGTCGGCGCTGGAATTGTCCGGTAAATTCCCCGGCAGCACCCTGGGTCCGACCCTGGCAGCGCCGGTAGCGCTGGCCGACGGCAACAAGGACCTCTACATCCAGCAGGACAAGTTCCCGTCCCAGTTCGCCGCCGACGTGCCGGCCGCGAAAGCGAAGCTGATGGCGGCAGGCCAGCGTCCGATCGCGGAAGCGGCGCTGACCGAAAAGACGGAAGAAGCGACGTGGAAGAACATCCCGTCCTGGTTCGTGTACGGCAAGGCCGACAAGAACATCCCTGCCGCCGCCCTGCAATTCATGGCCGACCGCGCCAGCTCGCGCCAGACCGTCGTCATCAACGGCGCTTCCCACGTGGTGATGACTTCGCACCCGAAGGAAGTGGCAGACCTGATCGAGAAAGCCGCCAGCGCGCAATAAAACCCAAGGCGTGAACCTGGTGTCAGCCACATCGTGGCTGACACCTGCTTTATGCCGTTGGTTTCTATTCGCCCTTGAAGAACGCAACCACTTCCGCCGCTTCCCGCGTCCGCTTAAACGGCGGCAAGCTTTGCCAGATCCGTCGCCCGTAAGGCTTGCTGATCACGCGCGGGTCGCACAGCATCAGCACGCCGCGGTCGCTCTCGTCGCGGATCAAACGTCCGGCGCCCTGCTTCAGGTTAATGATCGCCTCCGGCAGCGTGTGGTGCATGAAGCCATTCAAACCCTGGCGTTCCATCACTTCGATGCGGGCGGCCAGCACGGGATCATCGGGCGGCGCGAAGGGCAGCTTGTCGATGATCACCAAGGACAGTGCCTCGCCCCGCACGTCCACGCCTTCCCAGAAACTCTGCGAGCCAATCAGCACGCCGTTGCCGGCCTTGCGGAACTGATCCAGCAATTCGGTGCGGCCGCGATCGCCCTGCACGAACAGCGGGTAATTCAGGCCGCGCTTTTCGAATTCATCGCGCAGGCGTTCGGCAGCGCGCTTCACGGCGCGCAGCGTGGTGCACAGCAGGAAAGTGCGTCCGCCGGCCGCTTCGATAATGGGCAGGGCCGCATCGAGGACAGCGTCCGTATAGCCCATCGAATTCGGGTCCGGCAGGCCGGTCGGCACATACAGGATGCCCTGCTGTTCGTAGTTGAAGGGGCTGGGCCAGCTGCGTGCCACTTCATTTTCCAGGCCAAGCTGCTGGGCAAAATGCTGGAAGTCGTTCTTCACCGCCAGCGTGGCGGAGGTGAAGATCCAGCTGCGCGGCACGCCTTCGCGCTGGCCGTTGAAGATGGGCGCGATGGACAGCGGCGTCTTGTGCAGCTGCAGTGAGCTCTGGAAGCACTCCACCCAGTAGACGGCTTCCTCGCCCTTCGCCACTTTCGCTTTCGGATCGAGCTTCCACGCTTCCAGGCGCTGCGAGAGTTCGGCGCCGCGCACGCGGCACTGTTCGATCGTTTCGGCGCGTTCGGCATTGCGCTCCAGGACGGCGACCATGTCGATCAGTTCATCCTTCAGCGTTTGCAGCGCCGGGAAGAAGTCGGACGATGGCACGATCTGCGGCAGCGACATGCGCACGATATCCTGCGGGAAGGTCAGGCGCAGGTCGCGCGCGGCCTTCTCCACCGGTGACACGACCTTGGCCCACTCGGCGCCATCGCGCGCATGCGCCAGGCCCTCGGCCAGCACATCGCGGCACAGTTCCAGGATCTGCGAGGTGGATACGGTCTCGCCAAAGAACAGCGTGGCGGTATCGGGCAACTGGTGCGCCTCGTCGAAGATCACGGTGTTCGCGGACGGCAGCAGTTCGGCCACGCCGGTATCCTTCAGCGCCACGTCGGCAAAGAACAGGTGGTGATTGACCACGACCACGTCCGCCTGCTGAGCCTCGCGGCGCGCTTTCATCACGAAGCAGTCCTGGTAGTACTGGCACTCCTGGCCCATGCAGTTTTCGCGCGTGGACGTTACCAGGTTCCACACCAGCGCGTTTTCCGGCACGCGCGCCAGTTCGGCCTTGTCGCCCGTGCTGGTCATTTTCAGGAAGCGCGAGATCTCGCGCAGATAGCCCACGTCCTCGCGCGAAGTCATGCGGCCGTTCTGCAGCGTGCGCTCCAGGTGGTAGTGGCAGACGTAGTTCGCCCTGCCCTTCAGCAGCGCGACCGATACCGGCGCCTGCAATGCGCCGCGCACGGTCGGGATGTCGCGCAGGAAGAGCTGGTCCTGCAGGTTCTTGGTGCCGGTGGAGACGATGGTCTTGCCGCCCCACATCAGGGCCGGCACCAGGTAGGCGAACGTCTTGCCGGTGCCGGTGCCCGCTTCAGCGATCAGGGTTTGCTGCTGGTCGATGGCGCCGGCGATGGCCTTGGCCATCTCGGTCTGCGATTTACGCGGACGAAATCCCCGAACTGCAGGCCCCAGCGGGCCGCCGGTGCCGAACAGACGTTCGATCTCTGAATCATGCTTACCGGGCGGCTCCAATGGCAGCTCGGGCTCGCCGGGAACGGCGGGCGTCAACTGTTGTTCGGTCAAGGGGAAATAAAGTTAATGGCCCTGCTCAGGCCGGTACATCGGGCACCAATTGCATTTTCAGCAGGGTGATATAGTCTTTCAGTTGCAATTTACGCTTCTTGAGGCGGCGCAACTGTAGTTGATCGTGGTGACCATCCAGTGTCAGCATTTCGATCACGGCATCCAGGTCGCGATGCTCGACATCGAGTTCGATAATGCGGCGCTGGATTTCTTCTACGTTGGTCATGGGGTGGTATTTCGCTCAGGAAACAAACTATACTTGCAACAAAACTGCGGTCCGGTGCATAGTTTAACTCAGGTAAGCATCGGAAAAAAGCAGTCACAAGAAGGACTTATGAGCGCATACAAGATCGAGGCAGGCACCGCCCAGCATATTGGCAGCCGGCCCCAGCAAAACGACCGTACCGCCCTGTTCACGGCCCCCAAGGCGCCGGGCTATGTGCTCGCCGTGCTGGCGGACGGCGTGGGCGCCGGCGCGGTCGGCGCCGATCAGTTGCTGCACACGGCCAAGCAGCTTTTCGATGAATACCGTGCGGCGGAAGTCGCCAACCTCCCCCGCATCCAGGAATTGATGCGCGAAATCGCGCACGACACCCATCATATTCTGGCCATGAATCCGCTGGCCGGCAGTGGCGAGGCCCAGACCACGATGGTCCTGCTGATGCTTACGCCGCAGCGCCAGGCCGTGTGGGCGACGGTCGGTGATTCGCGTCTGTATCGTTTTTCCAACAAGGAATTTGTTGCTAGAAGTAACGATGCGGACTACATCGCGCACCTGATGCAGCACGATGGTTTGCCCGAAGAAGCCGCGCGCAAACACCGCAACTCTAAGCTTCTTGCCAATGTACTTGGCAATCGGGAAAAGGAACCGTTTGTGACTGTTGGTGTGCAGGAGGGGTTGAAGGCTGGTGATGCGTTTTTGCTTTGTTCGGATGGGCTGTGGGGGTATTTCACGGACGCGGAACTGGCGAATGTGGTGTCGCGCAAGTCGCCGCGCGAGGCTTCGGAAATGCTGATCAATAAGGCCCGCGAACGGGCCCAGGGCAAGGGCGATAATGCTTCGATGGCGATCGTTAAATTGGTCGCGTTGCCGAAGGAAGAGCCGAATTATACGGTGCAGAAATTGCGCAAGGCGGTTTGACGACGCGGTAAATTGACGCGGCGCGGGCGCGGTGACACGGCGGATCAATGATCCGCCCTACGCGTCGTTGGTGTATTACGTGCGTGCGCCCGCGCGGCGCGAGTTATTGGGCGGCGGGTTGCGGGGCGGGCGTGGGCTTCGCGGATTCGGCGCGCTTGCGGCGCTTTTCTTCTTTTTCCGCTTTCTTTTTCGCGACTTCGGCCTGGCGGCGTTCGGCTTCGGCTTTCTTGCGCTCGTATTCAACTACATTGGCGGTGCGCTTCGGGGCGTCGGCGGCTTCCCTGGCCTGGCGCTCGCGTTCCCTGGCTGCGTGCTCGGCCGCGCGCTGTTCCAGCGAAACGGGGGCCGGCTCGGGTGGCGGACGGTCGGCCGGATTGGCCTTCACAGGCGCCGGATTGGCGGCGCGGTAGGCGGCTTCGGCGGCGTCCTTCTGGTTGCGGTCTTCCAGCTCGCGGTCACGCATTTCCACAGCGTGGCGGCGCTTGAAGTAATTGGCTTCGTTCTCGATCGCGCGCAGGCCGGCCAGGCTCGCGTGGCGCTTTTCCTTGGCCTTGTCCAGGCAGTGGTTGACGAAAAACATCTTGTAGCACACCTGCTCGGCGGCGGCATATTCCGCCTCCGCCACATCGCGGTCCTGCTTCACCTTGCGCAGCTTGTCGTCGGCCTGTTCGACCGAATGGGTTTGCGGCACGGCGGGTGCGCCGATGGTCGCCGGGCGGCCAATGTCCTGCGCCAGCGCCAGGGCCGGCAGGAACAGCACAAGCGGCATCCAGTTCTTCAAATTTCTCTCCTTGTCAGGACAGCGCAGCGGCAACGCCGCGCTGCTCCTTTTCCATATACTCGCGCGATTGCATCTCGACGATGCGCGACACGGTGCGGTGGAATTCGTTGGCCAGCATGCCGGTCGTATACAGTTCATCCGGCGCCACCTCGGCCGACATGATGAGCTTGACTTTCTGGTCGTAGAACACGTCGATCAGCCAGGTGAAGCGGCGCGCCTCCGACGACTGGCCGGCCGACATCATCGGTATCCCGGACAATATCACGGTATGGAAGCGGCTGGCGATTTCCAGGTAATCGTTCTGCGAACGGGGACCGCCGCACAGCGTGGCGAAGTCGAACCAGATAATGGTGCCGGCCTTGCGCAGCGCCTTCAGTTCGCGGCCTTCGACCTGGATGCGCGGGTCTTCGTCCGCCGTTTCGGCGATGCGGGTGAACGCTTCACGCAGGCTCGCATCGGTTTGAGCGTTCAGCGGCGTGTAGTAGGCGTCCACCTGCTCCAGCGCGCGGCCGCGGTAATCGACGCCGGCGTCCACATTCAGCACGTCCATCTTTTCCTGCAGCAGGGCGATGGTGGGCAGGATGCGGTCGCGGTGCAGGCCGTCCGGATACAGCGTGGACGGCTCGTAATTCGAGGTCATGATGAAGGACACGCCATTGTCGTACAGCGCCTTCATCAGGTTATACAGGATCATGGCGTCCGCCACGTCCGACACGTGGAATTCGTCGAAGCAGATCAGGCGGTATTTCTTCGCCACGCGCTTGGCCACTTCGTCCAGCGGGTCTTCCACGCCGCGCAGCTCGTCCAGCTGCATGTGGATGTCGCGCATGAATTCGTGGAAGTGCAGGCGCGTCTTGCGCACCAGCGGCACCACCGAATAGAAGGAATCCATCAGGAAGGATTTGCCCCGGCCAACGCCACCCCACATGTACACGCCGCGCGGCGGTGTGGGACGGTTGATCAGGCGCTTGAAGCTGTTCGAGCGCTGGGACTTGTACCCCACCCACTCGTCGTAGCATTGCTGCAGGCGGTCGACCGCACGCTTCTGCGCAGCGTCGGCCTTGAAGTCGCGCTGGGTCAGCGCGTGTTCGTAGAACTCTTGGACGTTCATTGTTTAGAACCAACGGCGCAAACCTGGTGTCTGCCACGATGTGGCAGACACCTGTTTTGTGCCGCGGGTTTTTATCAGAAGTTCAGCGTGCGCTTGTCAATCGCCAGCGCCGCTTCCTTGGTCGCTTCGGACAGCGACGGGTGAGCGTGGCAGATGCGTGCGATGTCTTCGGACGATGCCTTGAACTCCATCGCCACCACGGCCTCGGAGATCAGTTCGGAAGCCATCGGGCCCACGATGTGCACGCCCAGGATTTCGTCGGTGGTCGCATCGGCCAGGAACTTCACCATGCCGCTGGTGTCGCCCAGCGCGCGTGCGCGGCCGTTGGCCAGGAACGGGAAGGTACCGGCTTTGTACTGTACGCCTTCAGCCTTCAGCTGCTGCTCGGTCTTGCCCACGGAAGCGATTTCCGGGTGGGTGTAGATGACGGACGGCAGGGTGTTGAAGTTGGTGTGGCCATGCTGGCCGGCGATACGCTCGGCAACGGCAACGCCCTCTTCTTCCGCCTTGTGTGCCAGCATCGGGCCGCGCACCACGTCGCCAATCGCCCATACGTTCGGCAGGTTGGTCTTGCAGTCTTCGTCCACGGTTATCATGCCGCGTTCGTCGGTCGCCAGGCCCACTTTGTCGGCGCCCAGGCCGATGGTGTTGGCAACACGGCCGATAGAAACGATCAGCTTGTCGAAGGTGACTTTCTGCTCGGCGCCGGCGGCGTCGGTGTACTCGACGTTCACGTTGTTGGAGCCCGCTTCCACCTTGGTGATCTTGCAGCCCAGGCTGATGGACAGGCCCTGCTTGGTCAGCAGCTTGTGCGCTTCCTTGGCGATCTGCTCGTCCACGGCGCCCAGGAAAGTCGGCAGGCCTTCCAGCACGGTGACCTTGGAGCCCAGGCGGCGCCATACGGAGCCCAGTTCCAGGCCGATCACGCCGGCGCCGATCACGCCCAGGTTGGCCGGTACTTCTTCGATGGCCAGCGCGCCGGTGTTCGACAGGATCAGTTTCTCGTCGAACGGTGCGCCCGGCAGTGCGCGCGGGTTGGAGCCGGTGGCGACGATCACCTGCTTGGCGGTGATGGTGTCGGTGGTCTGGCCGGTGATGGCGATCGGGTAGCCTTCAGCGCCAGCGGCGCCGGCGAATGCGCCGCGGCCGTGGAAGAAGGTCACCTTGTTCTTCTTGAACAGGAACAGGATGCCGTCGTTATTTTGCTTCACAACGGTGTTCTTGCGCTTCAGCATCTGGCCCACGTCGAAGGACAGGCCTTCCACGTTGATGCCGTGTTCCTTGAAGCCGTGCGATGCATGGTCGTAGTGCTCGGACGATTGCAGCAGGGCCTTGGACGGGATGCAGCCGACGTTGGTGCAGGTGCCGCCCGGTGCAGGGCCGCCCTTTTCGTTCACCCATTCGTCGATGCAGGCCACGGAGAAGCCCAGTTGCGCCGCGCGGATGGCAGCGATATAGCCGCCGGGACCGGCGCCGATAACTACTACGTCAAATTGTTTGCTCATGTTCTTAGATTCCAGTCATCTCGTCCTCTGGGACGAATATCCACAATAGCAGGTAGATCACCACCCCGAAGCCGAAGGTCAGCGTGAAGAGAGCGAACACGAGGCGCCAGATCCAGGAATCGACGCCCGACGCTTTTGCAATGCCGCCGCAGACGCCGCCCAGCCAGCGGTCCGTTCTGGACCGGCGCAGGCTGGAGAACTCGGACGCGAAGTCGCCGTCGCCGGCAGGCTTGCCGCCATTCAGCAGGCGCTCCTTGGCGCGGGCAAATTCTTCATCGGTCAGCGCGCCGGCCTGGTGCAGCTCGTGCAGGCGCTTGATTTCTTCAGAGACGCTCATGAAACCCCTCTTCTGTTAAAGGGCCGGTGGTCTACGCCAAAAACCAGAAGCGTAAAGCTGGTGTCTGCCACATCGTGGCAGACACCTGTTTTATGCCGTTGGTTCTTACAGGTCCAGCAGCAGGCGGGAAGGATCTTCCAGCGCCTCCTTCATGGCCACCAGGCCCAGGACGGCTTCGCGGCCGTCGATGATGCGGTGGTCGTAGGACATGGCCAGGTAATTCATCGGACGGATGACGATCTGACCATCCACCACCACAGCGCGGTCCTTGGTCGCGTGCACGCCCAGGATGGCCGATTGCGGCGGGTTGATGATCGGGGTCGACAGCATGGAGCCGAAGGTGCCGCCGTTCGAGATGGAGAAGGTACCGCCGGTCAGGTCTTCCAGGGTCAGCTTGCCTTCCTTGGCTTTCTGGCCGAATTCGCCGATCTTCTTCTCGATGTCGGCAATGCTCATCTGGTCTGCGTTGCGCAGGATAGGCACCACCAGGCCGCGTGGGGAACCCACGGCGATACCGATGTCGAAGTAGCCGTGGTAGACGATGTCGTTGCCGTCAACCGAAGCGTTCAGGATCGGGTACTTCTTCAGTGCGTGCACGGCGGCCTTCACGAAGAAGGACATGAAGCCCAGCTTCACGCCGTGCTCTTTCTCGAACTTGTCCTTGTACTTGTTACGCAGGTCCATCACCGGCTTCATGTCCACTTCGTTGAAGGTGGTCAGGATGGCGTTGGTGGACTGGGACTCGACCAGGCGCTCGGCGATACGTGCGCGCAGGCGGCTCATCGGCACGCGCTCTTCCGGACGGTCGCCCAGGTTCATCGGTGCGGCTGGAGCAGCCACTTTCTGCAGCTGTGCCTTCGGCGCCGGAGCAGCCAGAGGAGCAGGAGCGGCAGGCTTCGGTGCAGCGGCAGCGGCCAGGGCGTCGCCCTTGGTCACGCGGCCATCGCGGCCGGTGCCGGCAACGTCGGAAGCGGACAGGCCGGCTTCGGACAGGATCTTGGCGGCGGCAGGCATTGCCACGTCGCCTTTGGCGCCACCAGCGGCGGCGGCAGGAGCTGCAGCAGGTGCGGCTGCAGGTGCAGCAGCGGCGGCCGGGGCGGATGCGCCGGCGGTAGCTTCGGTATCGATGATGGCGATAGTTTCACCAGCAACCACGGTAGCGCCGTTGTCCTTGATGATCTGGACAACCACGCCAGCAGCAGGGGCTGGCAGTTCCAGGACGACCTTGTCGGTTTCGATGTCGATCATGTTTTCGTCGCGCGCCACGGCTTCGCCGGCTTTCTTGTGCCAGGTCAGCAGGGTCGCTTCAGCGACGGATTCCGACAGTTGAGGAACTTTAACTTCGATTTGTGCCATGTTTAATAAACTCCGTGTCTTTTTGTTTGTGTGCGCCGCCCGCGGATCGTTACGATCCCGCGGCGCGGCGCGCCCGCGATTACTTGGTCAGGAGCCGCACGACTCGTGCGGCGCCCTTCAGATCATTTCGTAAGAATGAAGCCCTTCAGCTTCGAGAAGGCCGTTTCCAGCAGTTCTTTCTGCTGTGCGTAGTGCTTGTCGTAGTAACCCACGGCAGGCGACGCGGAGGCAGGACGGCCGGCATATGCCAGGCGCTGGCCCGCTTCCATGGACTCGAAGATGTTGTGCTGGATCTGGAACCACGGACCCTGGTTTTGCGGCTCGTCCTGCGCCCACACCACTTCGGCCAGGTTCGGGAACTTCTTCAGTTCAGCAGCGAAGGCCTTGTGCGGGAACGGGTACAGCTGTTCGACACGGATGATGGCCGTATCGGTCTGGCCGCGGGTCTTGCGGGCATTGGCCAGGTCGTAATACACCTTGCCGGAGCAGGCGATCACGCGCTTGACCTTCTTGGCATCGATCTTGTCATCGACTTCGCCGATCACGGTCTGGAACGCGCCCTTGGCCAGTTCGGTCAGCGGCGAACCTGCATCCTTGTTACGCAGCAGCGATTTCGGGGTCATGATGACCAGCGGCTTGCGGAACTGGCGCACCATCTGGCGGCGCAGCAGGTGGAAGATCTGCGATGCGGTGGTCGGCTGCACCACTTGCATATTGTTGTCAGCGCACAGTTGCAGGAAACGCTCAGGACGGGCGGAGGAGTGCTCCGGACCCTGGCCTTCGTAACCGTGCGGCAGCATCATGACCAGGCCGGAAGCGCGGCCCCACTTCACTTCGCCGGAGCTGATGAACTGGTCGATCACAACCTGGGCGCCGTTGACGAAGTCGCCGAACTGGGCTTCCCAGATGGTCAGGGTGTTCGGTTCGGCGGTCGAGTAGCCGTATTCGAAGCCCAGCACCGCCTCTTCGGACAGCACGGAGTCGATCACGGTGAACGGCGCCTGGCCTTCAGCGATGTTCTGCAGCGGGATGTAGGTGCCGGCGTCCCAACGCTCGCGGTTCTGGTCGTGCAGCACGGCGTGGCGGTGGGTGAAGGTGCCGCGGCCTGCGTCCTGGCCGGTCAGGCGGACAGCGTAGCCGGAGGACACCAGGGAAGCGTAGGCCAGGTGTTCGCCCATGCCCCAGTCCAGGTTCACTTCGCCGCGGCCCATGGCAGCGCGGTCGGCCAGCACTTTTTCCACCAGCGAGTGCACCTTGAAGTCTTCCGGCACGGTGGTGATGCGGGTCGCCAGGCGCTTCAGTTCAGTCATCGGCACGGCGGTATCGGCCGCGTCGGTCCACTTGCGGTTCAGGAACGGCAGCCAGTCGACGGCGTACTTGTTCTTGAAGTTTGAGATGACCGGATCCACGGTGTGCTTGCCGGCGTCCATGGCAGCGCGGTAGGCGGCCACCATGGAGTCGCCGCCTTCGGCCGGGATCACGCCCTGGGCAGCCAGCTTGTCCGCGTACAGCTTGCGGGTGCCTGGGTGCTTGGCGATCTTCTTGTACATCAGCGGCTGGGTCAGGGCTGGGGTGTCCTGCTCGTTGTGGCCCAGTTTGCGGTAGCAGATGATGTCGACCACGATGTCCTTGCCGAACTGCAGGCGGTAGTCCAGGGCGATCTGGGAGGCCAGGACCACGGCTTCAGGATCGTCGGCGTTCACGTGCAGCACCGGCGCTTCGATCATCTTCACGACGTCGGAGCAGTAGATGGTGGAGCGTGCGTCGCGCGGATCGGAGGTGGTGAAGCCGATCTGGTTGTTGATCACGATGTGAACGGTGCCGCCCGTGCCGTAGCCGCGGGTCTGCGCCAGGTTCAGGGTTTCCATCACAACGCCCTGGCCTGCGAACGCGGCGTCGCCGTGCACCAGGATAGGCAGCACTTGCGCGCCTTCCTTGTCGCCGCGGCGATCCATGCGCGCCTTGACCGAACCTTCAACCACCGGGTTGACGATTTCCAGGTGGGACGGGTTGAACGCCAGCGACAGGTGCACAGGGCCGCCCGCGGTGGAGATGTCGGACGAGAAGCCCTGGTGGTATTTCACGTCGCCGGCCGGCAGGTCTTCGGCGTGCTTGCCTTCGAATTCTTCGAACAGGTCTTTCGGCGCCTTGCCCAGGGTGTTGACCAGGACGTTCAGGCGGCCGCGGTGGGCCATGCCGATCACGATTTCCTGCACGCCTTTTTCGCCGGCGCGCTGGATGATTTCATCGATGGAAGCGATGAAGGTTTCGCCGCCTTCCAGCGAGAAGCGCTTCTGGCCGACGTACTTGGTGTGGAGGTAGCGCTCCAGGCCTTCAGCGGCGGTCAGGCGCTCCAGGATGTGCTTTTTCTTGTCAGCGGTGAAATTCGGGGTCGAGCGGATCGATTCCAGGCGCTCCTGCAGCCAGCGCTTTTCGGCCGGGTCGGAGATGTACATGTACTCCGCGCCGATGGAGCGGGTGTAGGTATCCTTCAGGAAGTTGGTCAGGTCGCGCAGGGACGCGGTCTCAGGACCGAAGTAGGTGTTGCTGATGTTGAATACGGTATCCTGGTCGGCGTCGGCGAAGCCGTAGAAGCTCGGTTCCAGTTCAGGGATGTTCGGACGCTCCTGGCGCTGCAGCGGGTCCAGGTTGGCCCAGCGAGAGCCCAGGTAACGGTAGGCTGCGATCAGCTGGGTGGCGGCCACGCGCTTGCGGCCCATTTCGGCGTCGGCGGATGCGACAACGGTGCGCATCGGGCCGGATTTCGCGCGCTCGGCGAAGGAGGCGATGACGGAGGAGTGGACGACGTCCGGCTTGTTGGAACCATCGACGGCTGGCACGTGCTGCATGGCGTCGAAGTACGCGCGCCAGTTGTCAGGCACGGAGCCCGGGTTTTCGAGGTACGCTTCGTAGAGTTCCTCTACGTACGGCGCATTCCCACCAAACAGGTAGGAAGTGGACGACTGCTGTTGCATCATTTTTTGCTCACCTTTCTTCGCGCTTCGCGAGGAATTAGCGGGTTTATCAAACCTTCCGCGACACGGCCTGACCGGTTAGCGGATTGCACATCAAGTTGTGGGGGGAAGGGCTCTGTAGTTTCCAGAATTTCCAAAAACGGTCGCCTAGCATAGCACTTTTCATTGAGGTGCAACAACCTTCACAATGCGAAATACCGTATGCTGATTGCCTTCCGCGCAATCATACAATTTTGCCAATTGACATTCTGCTTCCCATGCACACACTTGAAGAGCTCCGCGCCGGACGGCTGGCAGGCACAAAAACCATGCGCCTGTCCTGCGGCCTGACGGAATTCCCATCCGAGATCTTTTCGCTGGCCGATTCGCTCGAAGTTCTCGATTTGTCGGGCAATGCTTTGACGTCGCTGCCGGACGACCTGCCGCGTCTCCATCGCCTGCGCATTATTTTCTGCTCAAACAATCCCTTCACGCATCTGCCGGAAGTAATGGATTCGTGCCCTTCTTTGACCATGGTCGGTTTTAAATCTTGCCAGATTCGCCATGTTTCGCCGCGCGCTCTGCCGCCCCGGTTGCGCTGGCTGGTGCTGACCGATAACCGGATCGAGTCGCTGCCGGACGAAATCGGCGCGCTGCCGCTGCAGAAGCTGATGCTGGCGGGGAACCGCCTGCACGCCCTGCCCGCTTCGCTGGCTGCCTGCGCCACTCTCGAACTCCTGCGCATCTCGGCCAACCAGCTGCCCGCCCTGCCGGACTGGCTGGGCGAGCTGCCACGCCTGTCCTGGCTGGCCTTCGCCGGCAATCCATTCTCCCCGGCCCCCGCCGCTGCCGCCGTCCCGTCCATCCCCTGGTCTACCCTGACGCTCGGCCGCCAGCTCGGCGAAGGCGCCTCCGGCGTCATCTACGAAGCGATGCACGCCGGCCAGCCGGTCGCCGTGAAGCTGTTCAAAGGCGCCGTGACCAGCGACGGCCTGCCCGATTCCGAAATGGACGCCTGCATCGCCGCCGCGCCGCACCCCAACCTGATCCCCGTGCTCGGCCGCGTCGAAGGCCATCCGTCCGGCGCCCACGGCCTGGTGCTGGCCCTGATCGATCCCGACTACCACGTGCTGGCCGGACCGCCGTCGCTGGACAGCTGCACCCGCGACGTCTACCCCGCCGACCAGCGCTTCGACCTGCCGACCGTCCTGCGCATCGCCCTCGGCATCGCCTCCGCCGCCCGCCACCTGCACGAGCGCGGCATCCTGCACGGCGACCTGTACGCCCACAACATCCTGCACTGCCCCCAGCGCGGTCCTCTGCTCGGCGACTTCGGCGCCGCCGCCTTCGCGCCCCCGGAACACGCCGGCTGGCTAGAACGCCTCGAAGTCCGCGCCTTCGGCCACCTCCTCAGCGAACTCGCTACCCGCTGCGACGCCCGTGCCGCTGCCGCGCTCGCCGCATTGGCGTCGGAGTGCCTCGGCGCCCCGGCGCAGCGCCCGCTGTTCGCCGAAATAGAATCCCGTCTCGGAGTAGACATTCCGATCTAGATAATTTATTCTAGATTCATGACTACGAAAGCCCCACCCAAGCCCACCGCCTCCGAGCTGGAGATGCTGCGGCTGCTGTTCGAGCTGGGCCCGTCCACGGCCCGGCAAGTGCATGATGCGGCGGCCGAGACTCGGCCGGATTTGCAGTATGCCAACGTGCTGCGCACCTTGCAGGTGATGCACACCAAGGGTCTGCTGACGCGCGATGAGAGCCTGAAGGCGCATGTTTACGCGCCGGCGCAGGAGAAGGATTCGCTGCAAACCAGCCTGCTGAAGGATTTGATCCATAAGGCGTTTGCCGGGTCGGGCAAGGCGTTGATCCTGGCCGCGCTGCGCGGGGGACACGTCACGGCGAAGGAGCGGGCGGAGATTCAGCAGCTGCTCGACGATGAAAAACCAGAGGCGTGAACCTGGTGTCAGGCACGATGTGCCTGACACCTGCTTTGGGCCGTGGGTTCTAATCGAGAGTTAGCGGCTCTTGTCGGGATAGGCCGGCCGCGGCGGCCGGGCGGGCGGCGTTTTCGCCAGCTCGGCCTTGATCACCTCGATCGCCTTTTCCAGCTGAGGATCGCGTCCCGCGATCACCTCGGCCGGCGTCTGTTCGACCTCGATATCCGGCGGCACGCCCTCGTTCTCGACGCCCCAGCCGCCATCGCGGGTCCAGAACGCGAGATTAGGCGCGGTGATCGTGCCCCCGTCGAGCAGCACGGGGAAGCCGAGAATGCCCACCAGTCCGCCCCAGGTGCGCTTGCCAATCAGCGGACCCAGTTTGTTCTTGCGGAACATCCACGGCAGCAAATCCCCGCCCGAACCGGCCGTCTCGTCGATCAGCATGGCGCGCGGGCCCTGGATCGAGGCGGACGGCGTCTTCATGTCCGCGCCATAGCGCATCGCCCACCACGCAATCTCCTGCTTTTGCAGGATCTCGATGTAGTAATCGGCCAGGCTGCCGCCGCCGTTGAAGCGCTCGTCGATGATCACCGCATCCTTGTACGACTGCGGGAAGAAGTAGCGTTTGAAATACGTATGCCCCAGCGAAGCCGTATTCGGCACGTACACATAAGCCACCCGTCCATTGGTCGCTTCATTGACCTTGCGGATATTCCCCTCCACCCAGTCGCGGTTGCGCAGCGCATCCTCGCTGGCGACCGGCACCACGGTGATCGTGCGCGAGCCCTTGCCATCGGCCGACGGGCCGACCGTAATGTCGATCGCGCGGTTGGCCGTGTTCTCGAACGCCGAATACAGATTGACCGGCGGCGCCAGCGGACGCCCCTCGACCGCCAGCAGGTACTCGCCCGCCTTGACATTCAGCCCCGGCTCCGTCAGCGGCGCGCGCAGGGTCGGGTTCCAGTTCAGGCCACCGTAGACCTTGCGGAAGCGGTAATGGCCATTGGCGATTTCATAGTCCGCGCCCAGCAGGCCGCCCGGCACGGGGCGCGCATCGATGAAATTGTCCCCTCCCCCGCCGCGATGGTGCCCAACCGACAGCTCACTGCACAACCACTGCACTACGCGGTTGAGATCCGAGCGCGACGCCAGGTCCGGCAGGAACTGCGCGTACTTTTCGCGCATGGCCTTCCAGTCCACGCCATGCATATTCGGATCATAGAAATAATCGCGGTTGATGCGCCACGCTTCGTTAAAGATCTGCGGCCATTCGGCGCGCGGACTCGCCTTCACTTCCAACGCGTCGATGCGCAGCTTGCCCTCGGTGGCGCTGAGCAGCTTGCCCGTGGCCGAGCCCATCGCCCAGTTCTCCTTCTGCCGGTAGAGCAGCTTCTTGCCGTCCGCGCTGACCTCGAACTCGTCCGCTTCGGCGACCAGGGTTTCAGCCTTGCGCTCTTTCAGGTCGTAGCGCTGCACCTGCTTCTTGCCGTCGCTCTCGCGCAGATAGAAGATCTGGTTTTCCGCGCCCGCCTCCAGGTCGAAGTATTCGGATGCCGGCAGCGGGATATCGACCATACGCGTCGAGATGCCATCGAAATCGATGCGTATCGGCGCAACTGGCTTCAGCTTGACCTTGGGGTCGTCGCGGCCGGTGACGGGATCGACGGCCGGCTTTTCATCCTTCGCCGGCTCCTTTTTGTCCTGCGCGGCGGACGGCGGCTCGGGCTCCTTCGGCTGGGCCGCGCCCTTCTCTTCATCGCTTTCCTTAATCAGCGGCGACGGCAGGTCCTTGCGCAGCACGGTCAGCCAGATGGTGCGCGTGACGCGGTTGTCCTCGTTCTGCAGGGAGAACCAGTTGTTGCTGGGGCCCGCGTCCGTGGAGGCAAAGTAGTAGAGGTATTTGCCGCCCTTGTCGAACACCGGGTTGGCGACGTCGGACAGGCCGTCAGTCACGGCATAGGATTTGTTCTCGTCCAGCGAGTAGATATAAGCGGTGCGCGTATAGCTCAGGGAGTTGAGCGTGTAGGCGATCCAGCGCGAGTCCGGCGCCCAGGCGGCGGCCAGGGACTTGTTCACGCCATATAGCGGCTCGGTGGCGATTTTCCTGGTGACGCCGCTGGCCAGGTCGATCACGTACAGCGTCCAGGAGTTGTCGATGAAGGCGATCTTCTTGCAGTCGGGCGACCAGGCGATGCGCTCGTAGAAGCCGGCGCCCTGCAGCTTGTATTTGCGCGGCTCGCCCTTGCCGTCCTGCTGGCGCACATGCAGCGCGTATTCGCCGGATTCGTCGGAGAAGTAGGCGACCTGGCGGCCGTCCGGCGACCAGGACGGGCCGCGTTCGTGCACGCCCGGCGTTTGCGTCAGCCGGCGCACATCGCCCTTATCGGCGGGCAGCGTGAGGATGTCGCCGCGGAACTCGAAGGCGACGCGCGCGCCGGATGGCGACAGTGAGCTGTGGCGGATGTACTTCGCCCCGCGCACCCAGCGCTCGCGCGACAGGCCCAGATCCGCGCTCACGCCAATCACCAGCCGCCGCGCGCCCGCCCCGCCCGGTCCGGCCCCGTCGAGGTCCAGCATGTGCAGATAGCCCGCTTGCTCATAAATGATCCGGTTGCCGTACGCCGCCGCGTTCAGCACGGGGAAGTCGGCATGCCGCGTCACCTGGCTGACGGCGCGGGTGCGCGTGTCATACACCCACAGATTGAACTCGCCCACCCGATCGGAGCGGAAGTAGATCCGGTCGCCGATCCACATCGGATCGACATCGTTGACGCGCGTCTCAGGCTGGGGAATCTTCTCCACAGACCGGTCAGAAGAATTGAACAACCAGATGACCGAAGTGAGCCCGCCGCGGTAGCGCTTCCATTGCAGGAAGGCTGGCGAAGTCGGGTTATAGGCGATGCGCCGCCCGTCCGGCGAATAGGTGGCACGGGATGCGTTGGGAATTTCCAGCTCAGTTTCCACGCCGCCCGACACGGGCACGGTGAACAGCTTGCGAAAACGGTTATTGAAGGCCGCGCGCGTGGACGTGAACATCACATTTCGCGAGTCCGGCGTGAAAGCCTGCACCAGGTCCGGTCCCGGATGCCAGGTGAGACGCTGCGGCACGCCGCCGCTGACGGGCAGCACATACACATCGGTATTGCCATCCACCTGGGCGCTGTAGGCAATCAGCCTGCCGTCCGGCGAGAACTGGGGATTGGATTTCTCGCCGACGTCGGACGTCAGGCGCCGAACGCCGCCACCATCATGGTTGGCCAGCCATAAATCGCCTCCGTAGATAAAGGCGATATGCTCGCGCGAGATAGCGGGTTCGGCCAGCAGGCGGGTATCGGAAGTATTGGGAACGGCCCAGGAAGCCAGCGGCAGCAGGGCCAGTGCAAGGCTGAGAACTCGGGTGAACAGCAAAGCGTGCCTCCTCAACAGGTAAGAAGATTGCCCGGCGCCGCGCGAGCCCAAGCGGGCGTCGCACGTTGCCGAATTGGATCACACTAGCAAGCAGAAAATAAGCGGACAGGCAAGCCGGCAGCCGCCGCCATTATTTCGCCGGCAACAACAATAGCACACCACTGTCGGGGAGATCATGGACACTCCAGGCGACCAGGCTCGGGTCGGCGCTGTCCCGCTCGCGGACATCATGAATCTGCTCGCCGGTACTTTCTATGTGCTCGATGAAGCGGGCCACTTCATCCTGTGGAACCGGCGACTGGAACAAACCACCGGACTCGATGCCGCCCAGCTGAGCACCGTGCACATGCTGGACATGGTCGATCCGTCCGACCGCCCCAAAGTCGCCAACGCCTTCTGCGAAGCCCTGCAGCAGCAGGAACAGGTGCAGCTGGAAGCCAATCTCAACCTGCGCGGACAGCGCCTGCCCTACCTGCTGTTCGGCTCCCGCCTGCAAACGGACGGCCGCAACTACCTGTGCGGCATGGGCGTGGACCTCAGCCACAGCCACCGGCAGCAGGAAGCGCTGCGGCTGCGCGAGCGCGCGCTGCATGCGGCCAGCAACGGCATCGTCATCACCCGCTGCGACGGCGACGACAATCCCATCGAATACGTCAACCCGGCCTTTGAACGCATCACCGGCTACCCGGCCGCAGAGGTGGTGGGCCGCGATTCGCGGCTGATGGCGGCGCCGGGGCTGGACTGGGCGCAACGCGCCCGCACTGCAGGAGGCGGTAGCAGCGCGCCGTCCCTGCTCGGTCGTGCTGCGCAACCAGCGCAAGGACGGCCAGCTGTTCTGGAATCAGCTCTCCGTCACGCCGGTGGGCGATGGCGGCGGCAACATCACCCACTTCATCGGCATCCTGGAAGACATCACGGCGCTCCGGGAGCGCACGGCCCAGCTGGAGCACCAGGTCACCCACGATCCGCTGACCGGCGTGGCCAACCGCACCCTGCTGCGCGACCGCATGGAGCATGCCATCCACGCCGCCCACCGCACGGGCGGCAATGTGGCCGTCGCCCTGCTGGACCTGAACAAGTTCAAGGAAATCAATGACACCATGGGCCATGATGCGGGCGACCAGGTGTTGCGGCAGGTTGCGCACCGCCTGCTGTGCGCCGTGCGCGACACTGATACCGTGGCACGCCTGGGCGGCGATGAATTCGTGCTGGTCCTGGCCGAACAACCCAACCTGCGCTTCACGCTGCGCATGATCGACCGTGTGCGTCAGGCGCTGGCCCAGGACCTGCGCATCGATGGGCGCGACATCTCCATCGGCGCCAGCATGGGCGTGGCGATCTACCCGCAGGATGGCGACAATTTCTCGGCCTTGCTGAAGGCCGCCGATGCAGCCATGTACACCGGCAAGGGCGGCGGCCCGGGCGCAGTCCACTTCTATTCGCCGGACATGGCCACCAGTTCCGAGAGCCGCCAGCGCATGGAAACGGCGCTGCGCGAGGCGCTCTCCGGCGACCAGCTGTATCTCAAATATCAGCCGCACGTGTGCGTCGCCACCGGCGAGCTGCAGGGGCTGGAAGCCTTGCTGCGCTGGCGCCATCCCGAACGCGGCGAACTGCTGCCGGCGGATTTCCTGCCCGACGCGGAGGAGAATGGCCTGATCATCCCCCTCGGGCGGCGCGTGCTGGAAGACGTGTGCGCCACGCTCAGCCATTTATCGGCCACCGGCCATGGCGGGGTGCCGATCTCGATCAATGCCTCCAGCCGCGAATACATCCAGCGCGACTACCTTCCGCACATCGAGCGGCGCATGAAGCATTACGCCATTCCGCTTGAGCGGCTGGAAATCGATTTGAAGGAATCGCAGCTGATGAACAACCCGGAACGCGCGCAGCGCCTGGCGCACAGCATGCAGCACCTGGGCGTAGGACTGAATATCGACGAATTCGGCGCCGGCGCCTCCAACCTCGCCTGCCTGGGCGGCATGGCGGTGCGCCGGCTGAAAATGCATGGCGGCCCCCATGGCGCACTCACCAAGATCATGCTGGAGATCGGGCACAACCTGAACGTGAAGGTGGTCGCCACCTGCGTGGAAACCGAGTCGCAGTTCGCCTACCTGGCCGCCAACGGCTGCAGCAGCATGCAGGGCTATTACGTCAGCCAGCCGCTGGCGCAGCCTGAGCTCGAACATTGGCTGGCGCGCCGCTGACGCCAGCAAAAACCAGGGGCGTGAACCTGGTGTCAGGCACATCGTGCCTGACACCTGCTTTGGGCCATGGGTTTAAAAAAAGCCAGCGCGAAGGCTGGCTTTTTTACTGAATCAGCAAGGATTACTTGCGTGCCTTCAGCGGCGGCACATCGCGCACGGCGGCGCCGACGAACAGCTGGCGCGGACGGCCGATCTTCTGTTCCGGATCGGCGATCATTTCGTTCCACTGAGCGATCCAGCCGATGGTGCGGGCCATGGCGAAGATACCGGTGAACAGCGAGACCGGGATGCCCAGGGCCGACTGCACGATGCCCGAGTAGAAGTCCACGTTCGGGTACAGCTTGCGGGACACGAAGTACTCGTCGTTCAGCGCAATCTTTTCCAGTTCCATGGCCAGCTTGAACAGCGGGTCGTCCTGCAGGCCCAGTTCGTTCAGCACTTCGTAGCAGGTTTCGCGCATCAGCTTCGCACGCGGGTCGAAGTTCTTGTACACGCGGTGACCGAAGCCCATCAGTTTCACGCCGGAGTTCTTGTCCTTCACTTGTGCGATGAAGGCAGGGATGTTCTCGACGGTGCCGATTTCCTTCAGCATGTTCAGTGCAGCTTCGTTCGCGCCGCCGTGGGCAGGGCCCCACAGGCAGGCGATACCGGCAGCGATACAGGCGAACGGATTCGCTCCCGAGGAACCGGCCAGGCGGACGGTCGAGGTGGATGCGTTCTGCTCGTGGTCTGCGTGCAGGATCAGGATGCGGTCCAGGGCGCGCACCAGCACGTCGTTGACCTTGTACTCTTCGCACGGATTGCCGAACATCATGCGCATGAAGTTCGCGGAGTACGACAGGTCGTTGCGCGGGTACATGAACGGCTGGCCGATCGAGTACTTGTATGCCATGGCGACCAGGGTTGGCATCTTGGCGATCAGGCGGATCGCGGAGATTTCACGCTGCTTGGCATCGTTGATGTCCAGCGAGTCGTGGTAGAACGAAGCCAGCGCGCCGACGGTGCCAACCAGCACGGACATCGGGTGCGCGTCGCGGCGGAAGCCGCGGAAGAAGAACTGCATCTGCTCGTGCACCATGGTGTGCTTGCTCACGGTATCGACGAACTTCTTCTTGTCCACTTCGTTCGGCAGTTCGCCGTTCAGCAGCAGGTAGCAGGTCTCCATGAAGTCGGCGTTCACGGCCAGCTGCTCGATCGGGTAGCCGCGGTATTGCAGCTCGCCCTTGTCGCCGTCGATGTAGGTGATCGAGGAGTTGCAGGACGCGGTGGACATGAAGCCCGGGTCATAGGTGAACTTGCCGGTTGCGCCGTACAGTTTGCGGATGTCGATGACGTCCGGACCAACGGTGCCTTTGTAGATCGGCATGTCGACCGATGGGCTGCCATCCGAGAACGACAGTGTTGCTTTGGTTTCAGAGGTGTTCATAGGACTCTTCCTTCCTGGAGAGATGCATCAAATGTAAAGACTTTACTCTGGCGGCGCAGGCCATCAGGCCTGGCGCAGGCGTTGCAGCAGTGCGTGCACATGCGGCAGATCGATCTCGCCTTCCGGCTCCTTGCGGGCCAGCACCAGATCCATCAGCGCATTGTCCGACAAATCGAGGAGCCGCGTCAGCGCGTCCACTTCTTCGTCGGTCAATTCCGTTTCGTGCGCATCGAGAAAACGCGTCAGGATGATGTCGTTTTCCAGCAGGCCCCGGCGTGCGCGCCAGCGCAGGCGCGCACGGTTGGCGGGGTCGTTTTGATGCGAACGTTTTTCCAGTTCAGCCATACAAAATCAGATGGCGCGGCGAACCATCAGTTCCTTGATCTTGCCGATAGCCTTGTTCGGATTCAGACCCTTCGGGCACACGTCCACGCAGTTCATGATGGAGTGGCAGCGGAACAGGCGGTATGGGTCTTCCAGGTTGTCCAGGCGCTGGCCGGTCGCTTCGTCGCGCGAGTCGGCGATGAAGCGGTAGGCTTGCAGCAGGCCGGCCGGGCCGACGAACTTGTCCGGGTTCCACCAGAACGACGGGCAGGAGGTCGAGCAGCAGGCGCACAGGATGCACTCGTACAGGCCGTCCAGCTCTTCGCGTTCGGCAGGCGACTGCAGGCGCTCCTTCTCCGGCGGGATCGAGTCGTTGATCAGGAACGGCTTGATCGAGTCGTACTGCTTGAAGAACTGGGTCATGTCCACGATCAGGTCGCGGATCACCGGCAGGCCTGGCAGAGGGCGCAGCACAATTGGCTCGCTCAGCTCGTTCAGGTTGGTGGTGCAGGCCAGGCCGTTCTTGCCGTTGATGTTCATCGCGTCCGAACCGCACACGCCTTCGCGGCAGGAGCGGCGCAGGGCCAGCGAATCGTCAACGTCGGACTTGATGCGCTGCAGTGCATCCAGCAGCATCTTGTCGGTGTCCTTCAGCTCGACGGTCACGTCTTGCATATAAGGTTTGGCATCCTTGTCCGGATCGTAGCGGTAAATCTTGAGTTTGAGAGTACGTGCCATGTTGATGAGGCCCCTGCTTAGAAAGTACGTGGTTTCGGTTTGAAGGTATCGACGGTCAGCGGCTTGGTCACGACTGGCTTGTATTCCAGGCGATTGCCTTCCGAGAACCACAGCGTGTGCTTCATCCAGTTGTCGTCGTCGCGATGCGGGTAATCGTTATGGGCGTGGGCGCCGCGCGATTCCTTGCGTGCTACAGCGGAAGTGATGGTGGCCTTGGCGGTTTCGATCAGGTTGTCCAGTTCCAGCGCTTCCACGCGGGCGGTGTTGAAGACCTTGGACTTGTCCTGGAAGGAGACGTGCTTGCGGCGCTCGTCCAGCTTCATGATCTCATCGTAGCCCTGCTTCAGCATGTCGTCGGTACGGAACACGCCGCAGTACTTCTGCATGGTGGCGCGGATATCGTTGGCCACGTTCTGCACGCGCTCGCCGCCGGTGGAGGTTTCCAGCTTGTTCAGGCGGTTCATCGCGAAGTCGGCTGCGTCTTTCGGCAGCGGCTTGTTTTCCTTCTCTTCCAGGTGGGTCTTGACCACGTGGTTGCCCGCTGCGCGGCCAAACACGACCAGGTCCAGCAGGGAGTTGGTGCCCAGGCGGTTGGCGCCGTGCACGGAAACGCAGGCGCATTCGCCGATTGCGTACAGGCCGTTGACGATTTTCTGGCTGCCGTCGCCGGCAGGCACGACCACCTGGCCGTGGATATTGGTCGGGATACCGCCCATCTGGTAGTGGATGGTCGGCACGACAGGGATCGGTTCCTTGGTCGCGTCGACGTTGGCGAACTTGTGGCCGATTTCCAGGATCGACGGCAGGCGCTTCTTGATGGTGTCCGAGCCGATGTGGCGCAGGTCCAGCAGCACGTGGTCCTTGTTCGGACCGCAGCCGCGGCCTTCCTTGATTTCCTGGTCCATGGAGCGGGACACGAAGTCGCGCGGCGCCAGGTCTTTCAGGGTCGGAGCATAGCGCTCCATGAAGCGTTCACCGTTCGAGTTGATCAGGATGCCGCCTTCGCCGCGCACGCCTTCGGTGATCAGTACGCCCGCACCGGACACGCCGGTCGGGTGGAACTGCCAGAATTCCATGTCCTGCAGCGGCAGGCCGGCGCGTGCCGCCATGCCCATGCCGTCGCCGGTGTTGATGAAGGCGTTGGTCGACGCTGCGAAGATACGGCCTGCGCCGCCGGTGGCGAAGATGGTGGTCTTCGCTTCCAGGATCATGCATTCGCCGGTTTCCATTTCCAGGGCCACCACGCCGACCACGTCGCCATCGGCGTCGCGGACCAGGTCCAGGGCCATCCACTCGACGAAGAAGTGAGTGCGGGCGCGCACATTGCGCTGATACAGGGTGTGCAGCAGGGCGTGGCCGGTACGGTCAGCCGCGGCGCAGGCGCGCTGCACGGCTTTTTCGCCGAAGTTGGCGGTGTGGCCGCCGAACGGACGCTGATAAATGGTGCCGTCCGGGTTACGGTCGAACGGCATGCCGAAGTGTTCCAGCTCATACACGACCTTTGGTGCTTCGCGGCACATGAATTCGATCGCATCCTGGTCGCCGAGGTAGTCGCCACCCTTCACGGTGTCGAACATATGCCAGTACCAGTTGTCTTCCGCCATATTGCCCAGCGAAGCGCCGATACCGCCCTGCGCCGCCACGGTGTGGGAGCGGGTCGGGAACACTTTGGACAGCACGGCCACATTCAGGCCGGCTTCCGCCAGTTGCAGGGAAGCGCGCATGCCGGAACCGCCGGCGCCGACGATCACCGCGTCAAAGCGGCGGGTTGGGATTGCAGATTTGATAGCTGCCACGATTAAACACTCCAGAGAATCTGTACCGACCATACGGCGCAGCCGACCAGCCAGGCGATGGTAATGATTTGCAGGGCCAGGCGCACGCCGACGGGCTTGACGTAGTCCATCCAGATATCGCGCATGCCTACCCAGGCGTGATAGAACAGGGCGGCGAAGGTCACCAGGGTGAACAGCTTGAACCACTGTTGGGCGAACAGGCCGGCCCAGCCCTCATAGGTATAGTTCGACGAAGTGAAGAAAGTCACCAGCAGGATGGCGGTGTAGATCACCATCAGCACGGCGGTCACGCGCTGCGCCAGCCAGTCTTTCAGGCCGTAGTGGGCGCCGACGACGAGGCGCTTCGGGCCGATATTATTGTTAGCCATTTAGAACACTCCAAACAATTTCAGTGCGACCAGCAGGGTCACGACGGTGGCGATCACCAGCACGGTGGCCGCGGACTTGCGGGCGGAATCCTTGTCGAGGCCGACGTGGGTATCCATGATCAGGTGGCGCACGCCGGAGCAGAAGTGCTGCGTATAGCCCCAGATCAGCGCCAGGAAAATCAGCTTGACGAGCGGGGTGGAGGCGATGCCCTGGAAGTAGGCGAAGGAATACTCGGAACGGAGGCTCTGCTCCAGCAGGTAGAGCACGACCGGCAGCAGGCCGAACAGCAGGAAGCCGCTGATGCGGTGCAAAATGGATACGAGGCCGGCCAGCGGCAGGCGATAGTTCGACAGCTCCGTTACATGAATATTCCGGAACTCCCGCCGTTCTTTTTTCGGTGCTTCCCGCACGGCTTCAGACATGACACAACCTCCTTGTACTTATTGCTAATTGATTGCAAAAAAAATGGTGAGTATGCGATTTTCGCCTATTTCTGCCCCACAAACCAATATGTATTGTTACATATAACCAAAATTTTATTGCGGCGCATCCAAAAGTTATCGACCCGCTAACACGCCTCAACTCAAGTCATTTTGATAGTGGTGGCGCTCGGTCAGATACAGGCCGCGCCGCAATTCCACCGGTTTGTCTCCGTAGGTATAAGACACCCGCTCGCTGGCCAGCAACGGCGTGCCGGCCGCCACTTTCAGCAGCTCGGCATCACCCTCCCCGGCGCACACGGCGCGGATTTTTCGGCCGCGCGGATCATGCGCGTGCCGAATTCGGATTCGAACAGGCCATACATCGGCCCCTTGTACTCGTTCAGGCGTTCGGCGGTCAGGCCTTTGAAGATCAGGCCGGGCAGCCACATTTCTTCGACGATGGTCGGCACGCCGTCGAACGACTGCACACGCTTGATGTAGACGACCGAGTCACCGGATTTTAGATCAAGCAGGCGCGCCACGTCGGCGGGCGCACGCAGCCGCTTGACCTCGATGAATTTGCTCTCCGGGTAGTGCGGCACGCCCTCGTCCGGCATCAGGCGCAGGAAGCGGAAATGGGCGCGTTCCTCGTGGTGGGTGGAGACGAAAGTACCCTTGCCCTGCTTGCGCACCACCAGGTTCTCCGCCGCCAGCTCGTCGATCGCCTTGCGCACCGTGCCCTGGCTGACCTTGAAGCGGCCGGCCAGTTCAACTTCGCTGGGAATCAGCTCGCCCGGCTTCCATTCGCCGGACTGCAGGCTCTGCGTGATGAGGGCCTTGATCTGCTGGTAGAGGGGAGAAAAAGTGGGAGATGGACCTGCCGCCGCACTTGGGGCGGGCGCCGCTGGCGCACTTGCGCCGTTGTTGTTCTGATTGGGCGGGACGGGGTTCATAGACCGCGATTTCACCACAAAAGCCCTTGCGCGTCCAGAAAAACCCGCATACTTATCTGTCTTATATAAGACATAAGATACGATTGACAGTGAGCAAATAGAAGCCTACACTCGCCGTCGATGCTGGTCCTGGCAGCCTTGCGTACGCGCCGACCTGAACAGGATGAGCATAGTTCGTGCAGCGTGCAAATTCAACCACGTTGTTGCGGTATCATTACGTGCTTCGGACCGTTTTCTATTCCAACTTTGGAGATTCATCATGGCTAAAACCCCAATGCGTGTTGCCGTCACCGGCGCTGCCGGCCAGATCGGCTATTCCCTGCTGTTCCGCATCGCCAACGGCGACATGCTGGGCAAAGACCAGCCAGTTATCCTGCAACTGCTCGAAATCCCGGACGAGAAAGCCCAGAAAGCGCTGAAAGGCGTGATGATGGAAATCGACGACTGCGCTTTCCCGCTGCTGGCCGGCATGACCGCCCACTCCGACCCGATGACCGCCTTCAAGGATGCCGACGTGGCCCTGCTGGTTGGCGCGCGTCCGCGTGGCCCGGGCATGGAGCGCAAGGACCTGCTGGAAGCTAACGCACAGATCTTCACCGTGCAGGGCAAGGCGCTGGACGCCGTCGCTTCGCGCAACGTGAAGGTGCTGGTGGTCGGCAACCCTGCCAACACCAACGCATATATCGCAATGAAGTCGGCGCCTTCCCTGCCGGCCAAGAACTTCACCGCCATGCTGCGCCTGGACCACAACCGCGCCCTGTCGCAAGTGGCTGCCAAGACCGGCACCCAGGTGAAAGACATTGAAAAGCTGACCGTATGGGGCAACCACTCCCCGACCATGTACGCCGACTACCGCTTCGCCACCGTGAACGGCAAGTCCGTCAAGGAACTGATCAACGACCAGGAATGGAACGCCAACACCTTCCTGCCGACCGTGGGCAAGCGCGGCGCAGCGATCATCGAAGCGCGCGGCCTGTCTTCCGCCGCTTCCGCAGCCAATGCAGCGATCGACCACGTGCGTGACTGGGTACTGGGCACCAACGGCAAGTGGACCACCATGGGTGTTCCATCCGACGGTTCCTACGGCATCCCTGAAGGCATCATGTTCGGCTTCCCGGTGACCACCGAGAACGGCGAATACAAGATCGTCCAGGGCCTGGAAATCGACGCGTTCTCGCAAGAGCGCATCAATCTCACGCTGAAGGAACTGACCGAAGAGCGTGAAGGCGTGAAGCACCTGCTGCCGTAATCCATCCGTAACACAGTGGAACCGGTCAAACCACCGATCCGCCGTACCCGCCGCGCTGCCCCGGGCAGCGCGGCGTCTGTCCTTCTGCTTCCATGCACCCATCCGAGGTCTTATTCCAGGGCACACGCCAGCCGCTGCTGCTTCCCGCCTGCGATCACTACGCCGGCAACGAGAAGCTGATGCGCAAATCCATGGCCCTGCAACAAGAAGCTTGGCCCCCTGTTCGACATCACCTTCGATTGCGAGGACGGCGCCGCCGCCGGCAACGAGGAATCCCACGCCAAGCTGGTGGCCCTGCTGCTGCTGGACGAGGCCAATGAATTCAACCGCATCGGCGCCCGCGTCCACGACATCAGCAGCCCCTTCTTCGAGCGCGACGTGGAAATCATCTGCAGCGAGGCGGGCCACAAGCTGGCCTACATCGTGCTGCCCAAGCCCGAGAGCGCGCAGGAAGTCATGCGCGGCATCGAGATCGTCAACAAGTACGCGAAGAAGGCCGGGCGCGAAAACCTGCCGGTCCATGTGCTGATCGAGACCCACGGCGCCCTGCGCGACGTGCACGACATCGCCGCCCTGCCCCAGGTCGAGTGCCTTTCCTTCGGCATCATGGACTTCGTCTCCGCCCATTACGGCGCCATTCCCGGCAACGCGATGCGGACCCCCGGTCAGTTCGTGCACCCTCTGGTAGTACGCGCTAAACTGGAAATAGCGGCGGCCTGCCATGCCCACGGCAAGGTGCCTTCGCATAATGTGACGACCGAAATCAAGGATTCGGCCGTAGTGGCTACGGACGCCCAGCGCGCGGCCGCCGAATTCGGCTACACCCGCATGTGGAGCATTCATCCGAGCCAGATCAAGCCGGTGATCAAGGCCTTCACACCTCGCGTCTCCGAGGTCAATGAAGCGGCTGCGATCCTGCATGAAGCGGAGAAGGTCCAGTGGGGACCGATCTCCCAGCACGGCCGCTTGCACGACCGCGCGAGCTACCGATATTATTGGACGGTTCTGCAGCGCGCACGTCTCGCGGGACTGCCGCTGCCGGACAATGTAGCCGCCCTCCTGGGCGATCGAGAAACACCTGGAGACAACTGAGTCATGAGCATCACGAAATTCCTGCTTGCCATCGCCGCCGGCGCATCGCTGGCCCTGGCGCCGCTGGCAGAAGCAGCACAGAACCAACCGAATACCACAGCAAGCGCCAAGAAGAAAAACGGCAACGGCAAGAAAGCCGCCGCCGGAGCCGCGGCTGCGGTCGGCGGCGCCGCTGCCGCCAATGGCGAGCCCAATGAAGAAGCCGACGAACCCAGCATCGCCGAGCATGCCGTGACCGAATACGCCTGCGAACTGGGCAACAAGATCACGATCTACAAGAACGCCAACGATGTCGACCACATCGCCCTGCGCTGGAAGCAGCGCCTGCACCGCCTGACCCGCGTGGCCACCACCACCGGCGCCGAGCGATTCGAAAACAAGCTGTATGGGCTGATCTGGATCGGCATTCCCGCCAAGGGCATGCTGCTCGATTCGAAGGCGAACCGCCAACTGGCGAATGAATGCAAGACGGCCGAACAAAAGAACGGTCTTTGATTTATTAATAACAGACGATACCCACCTGAAGGAGAGGTCATGTCCCGCAATACACTGAATACGCTCAAGGATTTCCCTATTTCTGGCAGCAGAAGGGTAAGTTCTATTCCCTGCCTGCGCTGGAAAAGGAACTGGGCGCCAAAATCTCCCGCCTGCCGGTATCGATCCGCGTAGTGCTGGAATCGGTGCTGCGCAACTGCGACGGTAAAAAGGTTACCGAAGAACACGTGAAGCAGCTGGCCAACTGGGGCGCGACCGCGGCCCGTACCGACGAGATCCCGTTCGTCGTCGCCCGCGTCGTTCTGCAGGACTTCACCGGCGTGCCGCTGCTGGCCGACCTGGCTGCCATGCGCAACGTGGCCTCCAAGATGGGCGTGAACCCGAAGAAGATCGAGCCGCTGGTGCCGGTTGACCTGGTGGTCGACCACTCCGTGACCATCGACCACTTCCGTGAGCCGAAGGCGCTGGACCTGAACATGAAGCTGGAATTCTCGCGCAACAATGAGCGCTACCAGTTCATGAAGTGGGGCATGCAAGCCTTCGACACCTTCGGCGTGGTGCCGCCAGGCTTCGGCATCGTGCACCAGGTGAACCTGGAATACCTGGCACGCGGCGTGCACAATGGCTCCGGCGTGTACTACCCTGACTCGCTGGTGGGCACCGACTCCCACACCACCATGATCAACGGTATCGGCGTGGTGGGCTGGGGCGTGGGCGGCATCGAGGCGGAAGCCGGCATGCTGGGCCAGCCGGTGTATTTCCTGACCCCGGACGTGATCGGCGTGAACCTGACCGGCTCCCTGCGCGAAGGCTGCACCGCGACCGACCTGGTGCTGACCATCACCGAAATGCTGCGTAAAGAGAAAGTCGTGGGCAAGTTCGTCGAATTCTTCGGCGAAGGCACCGAGTCCCTGACCGTGACCGACCGCGCGACCATCGCCGAATATGGCGCCGGAATACGGCGCGACCATGGGCTTCTTCCCGGTCGACGACAAGACCATCGAATACTTCGAAGGCACCGGCCGCACCAAGGATGAAATCGCCGCCTTCCAGTCCTACTTCAAGGCGCAGGGCATGTACGGCGTGCCGAAGAAAGGCGACATCGACTTCACTCGCGAACTGCACCTGGACCTGGCTACCGTGACCCCGTCGCTGGCCGGCCCGAAGCGTCCGCAAGACCGTATCGAAATCGGCAACGTGAAGTCCACCTTCACTGAGCTGTTCTCCAAGCCGACCACCGAGAATGGCTTCAACAAGGCAGCCGACGACCTGACCAACACCTACACCACCAGCAATGGCGTGCACGTGAAGAACGGCGACGTGCTGATCGCCGCGATCACTTCCTGCACCAACACCTCGAACCCGAGCGTGCTGCTGGCTGCCGGCCTGCTGGCCAAGAAGGCGGTGGAAGCCGGCCTGAACGTCGCGCCGCACATCAAGACCTCGCTGGCTCCCGGCTCGCGCGTGGTAACCGAGTACCTGACCGCCGCCGGCCTGCTGCCTTACCTGGAAAAGCTGGGCTTCGGCGTGACCGCCTACGGCTGCACCACCTGCATCGGCAATGCCGGCGACCTGACCCCGGAACTGAACGCGACCATCACCCAGAACGATATCGTGGCAGCGGCTGTGCTGTCCGGTAACCGTAACTTTGAAGCGCGTATCCACCCGAACATCCGCTCCAACTTCCTGGCATCGCCACCGCTGGTCGTCGCTTACGCGATCGCCGGCAACGTGACCCGCGACCTGATGACCGAGCCGGTCGGCCAGGGCAAGGATGGCAAGGACGTCTACCTGGGCGACATCTGGCCGACCTCCGCCGAGATCCAGAAGCTGATGAAGTTCGCGATGAACTCCAAGGTCTTCAAGGAAAACTACGCCGACGTGAAGGGCGCGCCGGGCAAGCTGTGGGAAGCCGTGTCCTCCGTCGAAGGCCAGGTCTACGACTGGCCGGATTCGACCTACATCGCCGAACCTCCGTTCTTCGAAGGCTTCCAGATGAAGCCGCAGGCTGCTGAAGCCGGCATTTCCGGCGCGCGCGCACTTGGCGTGTTCGGCGACTCCATCACCACCGACCACATCTCCCCGGCAGGCTCCATCAAGGAAGACGGCCCGGCAGGCAAGTGGCTGAAGGAAAACGGCGTGATGAAGGCCGACTTCAACTCCTACGGCTCGCGCCGCGGCAACCACGAGATCATGATGCGCGGCACCTTCGCCAACGTGCGTATCAAGAACAAGATGATCCCGCCGAAGGCCGACGGTTCCGCGGTGGAAGGCGGCATCACCATTCACCAGCCGTCCGGTGAACAGCTGTCGATCTACGACGCAGCCATGAAGTACATCGCTGCGGGCACCCCGACCATGATTTTCGGTGGCGAAGAATACGGTACCGGCTCTTCCCGCGACTGGGCAGCCAAGGGCACCCAGCTGCTGGGCGTGAAGGCCGTGATCTGCCGTTCCTTCGAGCGTATCCACCGTTCCAACCTGGTTGGCATGGGCGTGCTGCCGCTGCAGTTCATCGGCAACGATTCCGTGGAATCGCTGGGCATCACCGGCAAGGAAGTGTACGACCTGAAGGGCCTGGAAGGCGATATCAAGCCTCAGCAACAGGCTACCCTGGTGATCCACCGCGCCGACGGTTCGTCGCAGGAAGTGCAGGTCCTGCTGCGTATCGATACCCCGATCGAAGTGGACTACTACAAGCACGGCGGCATCCTGCCGTTCGTCCTGCGCCAGCTGCTGGCGGCGTAAGTCGCGGACGGCGCGTAGACGGCGGATCAATGATCCGCCCTACGCCGCCCGGCGGCCCATCGCATGTTTGACGATTAATCATTGACGCGTAGGGCGGATCATTGATCCGCCGTGCGTGCGAGCCGGTAAATTCAAATGATGGCGGATCCTTGCGAGCCGCCATTATTTTTTGGGAGCGCCGTTTCTTGCCGAATCCACTACAATAGCTGTAACAGAGTTTCTTTTTACACTCCTAAAAAAGCGCTATGCGTCGACCATCTAAAGATTCAACCCAGAAATTGTCCGCCGACAGCCAGCGCCTTCTAACCCTAGCCCAAGCCGTGGGCCAGGCCGCCTCCCGCATTGAAGAGCGCAACTGGGAGCGCACGCTGGATGCCCAGCTGCATAAGCTGCTGCGCACCGGTCACCAGGACACTATCGACTCCGCCCTGAACTCGCTGTTCAGCGTGGACCTCAACGCCTACGACATCCTGATGGACAGCGTGGAAGCCGTCAGCGAGTCCGACACCATCGTGGTCGAAGTGGACGGCCAGCCGCGCGAGTACGACGTGCTGCTGGTGGCCGCCCCGGTCCTGGCCTGGACCCGTTTTTCCATCGCTTCCGGCCAGATCCCGGCCGACATCCTGAACACCTTATCGGCCCACTTCTCCGCCCACCTGCTGGCGGACGGCACGCATATGGCCATGTCGTCCTCGCTGTATTCGATCGACCAGCTGCCGCGCACCCATGCGGAAGCCTATTCGAAGACGCACAAGCTGGCGCAATCCGCGCTGAAGGGCATAGCCGTGAAGATGGACACGAAGACGCCCGAAACGGCGCCCTTCCTGGCCGACACGCGCTACCTGGTGGCGGCCGTGGTGGCGCCGCACGGCGGTCCGCTGTTCCGCTGGCAGATGCAGGGCGCCGGCCTGAATCCGGCGGAAGAGCGCAACGCCGCGCTCGAAGCCTGGACCACGCAGGCCACGCCGACCGTGGCGCGCCTGCTGCCGGGCTGCGGCATCGAACTGCTGCTGCCGGAAGCGTATTACATGGCCTGCCGCGAGGCGGACAAGCTGATTCGCCCCGTCTCGATCCGCGCTGCCGTGCACTACCTGACGCATTCGCTGGCCTGCGAGCCGAACGAGCTGCGCGCCGTGATTGCCGGCTTCGGCGACGAATCCGCGCCCGATGGCCAGATCGATGAATACCGCGTCGCCTTCACCCGCCGCAACGACAGCGACGTGATCTACGGCGTGGTATGGCCGCTGTATGGCCAGGAAGATGAGGAAGGCACGCCGCCCGAAGGCCCGATCACGGCCGGCCACCTGACGGAGATGATCAAGCCGCGGACGCCGGTGGAAGAGATCGTCGAGCACCTGAGCTCTGCGGGTGTTTCGCAGGTGAAGAAACTGGGCGAGAAGTATGTGGCCGAGTATTGCGACGATTGCGGCGCGCCCCTCTTCGCCGACCCGTCCGGCGAGCTGGTGCACGCTGAAATGCCCGAGGACGCACCGACCGGTACCGAGCACTTCCATTAATTAAAACCCACGGCGTAACCCAAGTGTCAGCCACATCGTGGCTGACACTAGCTTCACGCCTTTGGTTCTAAGACAGCCAGCGGCCCACTAGCGCCATTTCGAAAAAGGCTGCGCCACCAGCGCCGAGTTGTAATAACGCCGGTCATGCGTCACCTCCTCCCCGGCCCAATCCGGTTTATCGAACTGCGTATCCTCGCTCGGCAGCTCGATCTCTGCCACCACGAGCCCCGCGTTCGCACCAAGGAATTCATCGACTTCCCAGGTGAAGCCGCCGAAAGGAATCCTGCGGCGGTACTTCTCGATGATGGGCTGCTCGCACAGCTTGTCCAGGAACTCGGCCGCATCCTCCATCGGCAGCGGATATTCCCACTCCCCGCGGCTCGCGCCCGTGTTCTTGCTCTTGATAGTCATCACCGCCCTGCTGCCCTCAATGCGCACGCGCACCACGCGCTCCGGATGCGAGGAGAGATAGCCCTGGCGCAGCAGCACCGGCTCGCCCTGGCTGCGCCAGGCGTCATGCGCCACCAGGAATTTGCGCTCAATCTCGATGCCCATGGCATTTCCTCACTCTGCTCAAAGCTGGATTGTGCCATACCGGGATTGACTGGACGGGGAGCTCCCTGCTACTTTTTGGCATCTGATTACCAAGGGCACATATGCCACGCAAAAAAATACTCTTCGTCGCGGAAGCTGTGACGCTGGCCCACGTCGCCCGTGCCCTGACCCTGGCCGCCACACTTGACCGCTCCCGATACGAGATCCACTTCGCCTGCGCGGCCGGCTACGACTTCTGTTTCAAGGATACCGACTTCACGCGCTGGCCGATCACCAGCATTTCAAGCGCGCAGTTCCTGGCCGCCCTGGCGGAAGGCAAACCGGTCTACGACGAAGCCACGCTGGCGGGCTATGTGGAAGAAGACCGCCGTCTGCTGGAAAAAGTTGCCCCGGATGTGGTAGTCGGCGACTTCCGCCTGTCGCTGTCAATCAGCGCACGCCAGGCTCGCGTGCCCTATATCTCCCTGATCAATGCCTACTGGAGTCCTTTCGTCACACAACGCTACACGGTTCCGAATATCCCGCTGACCAGGTTCCTGCCGCTTGGCATCGCCGATCCTCTGTTCCGGCTGGCGCGTCCTATTGCGTTCGGCTTACATACCCTGCCCCTGAACAATGTGCGGCGCAAGGCCGGCATGCCCTCACTGGGTTTCGACCTGAACCGGGTGTACACCGACGCCGACTACACGCTGTATGCCGACGTGCCGGAATTATTCAAAGTAGACGGGCTGCCCGCCAATCACCGCTTCATCGGCCCAGTGCTGTGGTCGCCGCCCATCCCGGTACCCGACTGGTGGGGCCAACTGCCGACGGATCGGCCGCTGATCTATATGACCCTGGGCAGTTCGGGCCAGGGTGAACTGCTGCCGGCGGCGCTCAAGGCGCTGGCCGGCTTGCCCGTCACCGTGATTGCCGCCACCGCCGGCAAGATCGCGGTCACGGACGTGCCGGACAACGCCCGCGTGGCGGATTTCCTGCCGGGAGACGATGCCGCACGCCGCGCCAGCCTGGTGATCTGCAACGGCGGCAGCCCGACTTCCCAGCAGGCCCTGGTGGCAGGCGTGCCGGTGATCGGCATCGCCAGCAACCTGGACCAGTTCCTGAACATGCAGGGCGTCACTGCTGCCGGCGCCGGCGCCCTTTTGCGTGCCGACCGATTCGATCCTGCGGCATTGGCGCAAACGGTTGAGAGCATGCTGGCGAGTCCTCAGCCCGCAAGCGCTGCCCGCCAGATCGCCAGCACTTTTGCCCAGTATGATGCCGGCGCGAGATTCAATGAAATCGTGTCGGAAATCCTTACAAGCATCGGCCCGGAAAGCAGGCTGGTTCAGGGTTACAAGTGAATTGCCCAGCGGTACCTGACTGCTATACTTCCCACTTCAACGATCCGATGGCTTGGGAGGCACGATGCGAGTAATGCGACCAAACGCGATAGCGACATTCTCCTCAGGACTGACTGCGGTGCTGGCGCTCGCCCTGGCCACGGCATGGCTGGCCTGGACATATCTGGACGCTTTGGGCGAATTCCGTAGCGTCGTCGTCAGCGCCATTTTCGTTGTGGGCGTCTACGTGTACGCGATTGTCGTACATCGCGTGCTCTTTTGGCTCATACCGCTGCGGGAAGGCTCCATTCCGGTGGGGCACAGCCAGGAATACGCCTACCAGGTGCACTGCCTGTTCTATCTCGTGCTGCTGAACACCCTGATCCGCACCCGATTCATCCCGGTTCCCATCATGCGCCTGGTTTATCAGGCGCTGGGCGCGCGGCTTGGCCCGAACACTTACTGTTCAGGAATTATGTACGATCCCATGTTCGTGACTATAGGCGCCAATACGATTGTTGGTGAATCGGCCTTGCTGATTCCGCATGTGGTCGAAGGAATCGAGCTCGCTCACTTTCCAATCCAGATCGGCAACAATGTGACAATCGGCGCCAATGCCCTGGTGCTGGCTGGCACGACCATTCACGACAACGCCATCGTTGCTGCCAATGCGGTGGTCGTAAAAGGCACTGAAATCAAGGCAGGGGAGGTGTGGGGTGGCACCCCGGCACGCCGGATTTCCAAGGTCGCTTCCGCCACGTGATCCGTCCCTAAATCTATGCAGCAATTAAAACTGGAAATATTCAAGACGCGTTTCTAACCTATTGATTTGACGGTACTACCGATTTCTGGCACGCCGATTGCTATATGGATAACGAGGTAATTTTCGACTCGCCCGAGAACAAAGACTTCCCCAATGCATAACCAACCAGGAATCGAAAATGAAACCATCCAAATTCTAAATGGCCGCGCTGGCATCCGCCGTCCTGATGACGGTGCTGCGGGCAGCGCACAAGCAGACGCACATGCTGTCGCGTATGCGAACATCCAGAACTTCGCCGTTACCGCGCAAAACGGTGGCATCACGTTCACCAACTCCGTCGACACCTCGACCGCCAGCGCTACGCTGAACGGTGTGGGTGCTGGCCCAACCGGCGGCACCGCTATTTCCGATGCCCCAATCGCTGTGGTCGGCACTACGGCTCCACCGGTATCCAACAACAGCCAGTTCACGGCGACCACGATCACGCCGGTTGGCGCCGCTGGCCCAGGTGATTATTCCTACGCGGATGCCCGGATTGTCCACGCCCCGTGTTTAACGCCCAAACGATCGCCGAGAGCCACCTGGCGACCTCCGGCGCCGCCAACGGCATCAGCACCAACTCCTCGGCATCGGGCTTCACCAGCACATCACGATAGGCGCCGGGGCACCGTCCCGGACTTCGCCTTCTCTGCAGATGCGCTGATTTCCACCTTCCTGCAAGTGGACTCAGGCCTGTTTGCTCAAGGCCCTGAGCGCATCGCTGAAAATTACTTGTAACCAGCTGAGCGGCTGCGGCAATCATGCCGGCGGCATCCCTATTCTGTTCCAGGATGTAGTGTTCAGCTGGGCACCTGGCCGACGCTTTGGCCATGGTGCGCGATGTTCAAAAGAGGGATCCCAAATCCCCGATCGGCTATGTGCTGGAAGGTGACTTGTACGTCAAGCAGCAGCAACTGGCGAACGCCCTGCCCGCCTATGAAAAGGCATACGCCCTGGTCAAATCGCCCGAGGCCATGATCAAGATCGCCGACACATTGACGCAGGCCGGCAAAGCGAAGGAAGCGGAAGCCCGCATGGCTCAATGGCGCCAGTCCTATCCCTACGATACAAAGGTCCCGCTCTACCAGGCCCAGTATTATTCCGGTGAAAAGCAGTACAAGCCCGCCGCCGAAGCCCTGCTCGCCGTGCTGAAACTGAAGCCGGACAGTCATGTCGCGCTGAACAATCTGGCCGTGGTCTATCAGCAGGACAAGGATCCGCGGGCCCTGGAAACGGCCGAACGCGCGCTGAAACTGGCGCCGTACGACCCCGTGATCATGGACACCGTGGGCTGGCTGCTGGTCGAGAAAGGCGATATCAAGCGCGGCTTGCCGCTCCTGCAAAACGCGGCAAAACTGGTACCGGATGCCAAGGATATCCGCTTCCACATGGCGCTCGCCATGCAGAAGTCGGGCGACAAGGCTGGCGCCCGCAAGGAACTGGAGAAGCTGTTTGCCGACCGCCGCCCCTTCCCGCAGGCGGATGAGGCGAAGGCCTTGCTGAAGGTGCTGTAATTACTCGTCCAGCGACAGCAGGATAGGCTGCAGGATGGCAGCGCCCAGCGTGGCGCTGCGTGCACCGTTCCAGCCGACGCTTGGCACTGGCAGGTCTGCGTTGTCCTTGAACGGCATTTCCAGGGTCAGGGACAGCACCTTGAAGTGGTGGCCGATGTACTTGGAAGCGAGGGTCAGCATGTCTTCCTTGTACTTGGACGGCGCGTAGCCGTACTTGTCCTGGAAGTCCGGGCTGGACTGCTTGTAGCGCTCGATGAAGTTCTTCTGGCGCGCCATCTGCTCCGGCGTGAAGTTTTCCAGCATTTCATTGCCGGCCACGAAATTGTATGGCAGGGCTTCGTCGCCGTGGATGTCGAAGAACATGTCGACGCCCGTTTCGTGGATCTTCTGCTTCACGCACAGCACTTCCGGCGAGCGCTCCGGCGATGGCGTCATCCATTCACGGTTCAGGTTCGCGCCGGACGCATTGGTGCGCAGGTTGCCGCGCACGGAACCGTCCGGGTTCATGTTCGGTACGATGTAGAAGCAGCAGCGCTGCAGCAGCTTGCGCGAGATCGGGTTGGCGTCGTCCAGCAGGGCATCGATCAGGCCTTCGATGAACCACTCGGCCATGGATTCACCCGGGTGCTGGCGGGCGATGAACCAGATCTTCTTTTCCGCTTCCGGCTCGCCGATGACGACCAGGTTCATGTCACGGCCATCGACCGTGGAGCCGATATCGAGCACGCGCGCAACCGGGTTCTCGGCCACTTCGCCCAGCAGGCGCAGATGGCGTTCCCACGAATACGGCTCGAAGTAGGCGTAGTAGACGCTGTCGTTGTGCGGGGTGTGCTTGATCGTCATGACCTGGCCGTCGAAGGACGTCGGCACGCGGAACCAGGTTTCGCCATCGTAGCTTGCCACGGCGTGGTAGTCCTCGAAGCCCTTGGCGTAAGTCGCCTGGCCCGCATTCAGGAAGCGCATCGTCACGGCTTCGCCGCGCGCGCCCTGCAGGCGGAAGTGGAACCACTGGTGGATATCTGCGTGCGAGTCTTTGCGGAGGTTCAGTTCGATGTTGGCTGCGTTGTCGGCGCGCAGCACCTCGATGGCGCCGGAGTCGAAGTTCTGGCTGATCTTGATGGTCATTACGGTCCCGTTTTCGGAAAGTCTTAGGATTCCGTAATTGTACAACCCGAATCAGAATCTAGTGGCTGCCACGATGTGGCAGCCACTTGGGTTACGCCTTGGGTTTTAATCGATATTGCGTCCCCGAGACTTGAGCGCCGCGCGCACGCCGGCGCCGTATGCCGGATCGGCGCGGTCGAACTGCGCCAGCTGCCGCTGGATGATCTCATCGCTCACCTGGCTCATCGGCACCGCCAGGTTCTCGAAGAGATTCAGCTTTTCCTGCTGCGAGAACAGGCGGAACAGATTCCCTGCCTGCGTGAAATCATCCTCCTGCCCCCGTCCGTCATAGCGCCCTGCCCCGCCGGACAGCGCCAGCGGCGGCTCCCCATGTCCCATGCCGTAGGGCGCTGAACCGCCAGCCTGCACAGCCGCAAAATTCTGCTCCGCGCCGCCATTGGCAAACGCCATGGAACCATCGCGCTGCTGGTTATGGAAAGGACAGCGCGGCGCATTGACCGGCAGGTGCTGGTGATTTGTGCCAACGCGGTACAGCTGCGCATCGTGATAAGCAAACAGGCGCGCCTGCAGCATCTTGTCCGGCGAGAAGCCCATGCCCGGCACCACATTGGCCGGCGACAGGGCCGCCTGCTCCACCTCGGCGTGATAGTTGACCGGATTGCGGTTAAGTTCCAGTACACCCACCGGAATCAGCGGGAAGTCGCCGTGCGGCCAGACCTTGGTCAGGTCGAACGGATTCCAGCCGGTGCGGGCTTCCCAGTCCGCCAGTTGCTGCTCGGTCGCCACCTGCACCTTCACATCCCAGCGCGGGAAATCGCCGGACGCAATGGCGCCGAACAGGTCGCGCTGTGCGTAATCCGGATCTTCACCGGCCAGGCGCACCGCGTCCGCGGCGGACAAATTCCTGATGCCCAGCTGCGTCTTCAGGTGCCACTTCACATAGACCCGCTCGCCGCCATCGTTGATCAGGCTGAAGGTATGGCTGCCGAATCCATCCATGAAGCGATAGCCATCCGGCGTACCGCGGTCGGAGAACAGGATCGTGACCTGGTGCAGGCTTTCGGGCGCCTTGCTCCAGAAGTCGAACATCGCGGTCGGCGATTTGAGGTTGGTCTGAGGATCGCGCTTCTGCGTGTGGATGAAATCCGGGAACTTGATGCCGTCCTTCAGGAAGAAGGTCGGTGTGTTATTGCCCACCAGGTCCCAGTTGCCTTCTTCGGTGTAGAAGCGGACGGCGAAACCGCGCGGATCGCGTTCGGTGTCGGCGCTGCCCTTCTCGCCGCCCACGGTGGAGAAGCGCACAAAGGCTGCGGTCTGCTTGCCTATGCTGGAGAACAGTTTGGCCTTGGTGTACTTCGAGATATCGTGGGTCACGGTGAACGTGCCATAAGCGCCCGAGCCTTTGGCGTGCACCACGCGCTCGGGAATGCGTTCACGATTGAAGTGCTGCAGCTTCTCGATCAGGTGGAAGTCCTGCAGCAGCACCGGACCGCGCGGGCCGGCGGTGAGGGAATTCTGGTTGTCGGCGACCGGAATACCGGACGCAGTGGTCATTTTCTGGCTCATGGCCTTCTCCTCTTGCGTTGTGAACGGATGCAAGCATTCTAAGGAGGCAAGACCAATAAATAAATTTGATTGATTCTATCTATCCGATAGCCACATCCTAAAAGTGCTCATGGATGGCGATCCCTTCGATCGGGTCCGGCTCCTCCGCCCAGGGCTTGGCCTTGAAGGCCCGCTTGCCATCCTTGTAGCCCGCCTGCCAGCGCTGGTGGATGCCGTCCTGCGAGAAGTCGATGTCCTTGGTGTGGTCCTCGCAATGCAGGTGGGGCGCCTTCATCATCACAATATGCATGGAAGTGCCGCAGCCCCACAGCGACAATTCGCGCACGTCCGGCAACTGGCGCACCTCCTCCGGCAGCTTCTTGGTCAGCTCGCGGATCACGTGGCGCAGGCGGTGCAGCTTGCGCTGCTGTTCCACGTGGCTGGCGCGGCTCGCGTACTGGATTTCCTTGTGCTTCTCCAGCACATCGAGCACGCTTTGCGGCTCGCTGCCGTCCGGGTTCCAGACCTGGACCGAGAAAATCACGGAATCGCGGCGCGGTTCATCGTCCAGCACCGCTTCGATCGGCGTGTTCGAGTAAATGCCGCCGTCCCAATAGGGTTCCTCGCCGATGCGGATTGCCGGAAAGGCGGGCGGAATGGCGGCCGAGGCCAGGATATTGCTCACGTCCAGCGCTTCCTTGCGCGTATCGAAGTAGCGCATCACACCATTGCGCGCGCTGACCGCGCCGACAGTGAGCCGCGTATGGCGCTCGTTCAGGTACTTGAAGTCGATCAGCGACTCCATCGTATTGCGCAGCGCATTGGTGCGGTAGAAGGCGGCATTCTCGATGCCCACCTTGGCCGCCGGATTCCACCACGTCATTGGATTCGGGTCGAAGAAGGCCGGAATGCCCTGGGTGACGGTGAGTGCGTTGGCGAACAGGCGCGGCATGTTGGGGAACAGCGCCGAGTGCTGCTCCATCGTTTGCCAGAACTGGCGCAGGCGGTTCAGGCGCTCCTCCGGCGGATTGCCCGCGATGATGGCGCCGTTCAGCGCGCCGATCGAAGTGCCGATCACCCAGTCCGGCTCCACGCCTGCTTCGTGCATGGCCTGGTAGACGCCGAGCTGATAGGCGCCCAGCGCGCCCCCGCCCTGCAGCACCAGCACCACTTTTCCCGGCAAAGCCTGCGCTTCCTTCTGTTTCACCACGAGGGTTCTCCTTGTTCAGAGCCGGACCGAAAGCCCGAATGTAAAGCTGTAGTCTGCCGTGCGATGGTTAAGGCCGCGTGACAGGCCGGCGTCCAGCTGGCAGTCCTTCGTCAGCAGGTAAGTGCCGCCGAAGTCGAAGCTCGACGTCGTGCCGCCGTTCTGGATTTTGGCGATGCGCGGCGCGGCGAGCTCGAAGTAGCTGTGCACACGCTCGGTCCATTCCCTGTCCAGCGAAACGCCGAACATGCCGCTGGCGAAGTGGCGGCCGCGGTCATCACGGTCGGCCACGAGGCCAGGCATCAGCCCGATCGACCATTCCGGCGCCAGCTCCCATTCCGCCGTGGCGCGCAGCGAAGGCCGCGTGCCGCTGCCCTTGAAGGCTTGTGAGCCGCTGGCGAAATCCAGCTGGCCAATCACGCCGATGGCGGGCGTGGCGCCCTCGCCGTCGCGGACATGCCACTTTACGCTGAGCGCCGAATCGCCCCAGCCGCGCTCGCGGGCATAGGCTGCACCATCGGCGCGGTAGCGCATGCGGCCATCGGTCTGCACGCGCAGCTCGAGATCATCGGCCACGCCAAAGCGCAGCAGCAGCGGCGTGCTGCTGGTCCGCTCCTTCAGGCCTGCATCGCGGTTGCGGTCCTGCGCGAAGCCTGCTTCTATCTGGACACGGCCTTTGCCCACCACGTCCGAGGAATCCACGAAGTCGGGACGGTCGGTCGAGATGGCGTCGTCCTCCGCAGCGATGGCGGCTCCATGCATGGCGACCAGCGCCAGCACCCATGCAAGCTTATTCGGCATTGTGTTCTCCGACCCGGATATAGCTTACGATTATACAAGTCCAACTCTACATGGGAGCAGCCATGCAGCTGAACCATATCGACATGCCGGTCAGCGATCTGGAAGGTGCGGTCAACTACTTCGAGAAGGGATTCGGATTCGAGCGGCTGCCAACGCCCGTGCCGGGAATGGCTATCCTGCGCGGCGACGGCGGCTTTATCGTGGTGCTGAACCAGGCGGACCAGCCAGTGGCCTATCCGCCCGGATTTCACATCGGCTTCCTGCAACCATCCGACGAGGCGGTGCATGCGGCCTACCAGCGCCTGGCAGAGGCGCAGTTGCCGCTACCCGCGCCGCCGGCGGTGATGTATGGCGTGCTGGCATTCTATGCCGAGGCGCCCGGCGGCATTCTCATCGAAGTCAGCCACCGTGGCTGACTGATCTCCAGAGCGCCAGCCCCAGGCTAGCGGGGCATGCGGCCCGTGCGCAACAGGTAGGCCCATTCAGCGTTGTTGTTGCGGGCGGCGAACTCGCTCGCCCCGTTCCAGTCGTAGGCAACGGCGTGGTGTTCTATCGCCCAGCCGAAGGGCGTGCGCTCGAAGATGCCGTAGCGCGCGTGGGGCGTGTTGTTCTCCGCCTTATGGTAGAAGGGATGCGTGTCGTCAAAGGCCGGCCAGCCGACGCTGCCGGGGTTGACGATCAGGCGGCCATCGTCAAGACGGAATGCGCGCGGAATGTGGGTGTGGCCGCACATGATCAGCGAGGCTTGCACATCGCCGGCGCGCTCCAGCACTTCTTCGTGCGTGGCGGCGCGCCTGCCTTCTTGCGTGACCGTTTCCATGAAATAGCGGACATCCGAGCCTGGCGTGCCATGCACCAGCAGCACGTCATCGGCGATGCGCAGGGTCTTGGGCAGGGCACGGATCCAGTCGCGCTGCTCGTCCGTGATGTGATCGAAGGCATATTTGTCCTCGACGCTCAGCCTGGCCGGATCATCTTCGAGCACCTGGCGTTCGTGGTTACCCGAAATCGTCGGCAAGTCCATCGGCATCAGGCGCTCGGCCGTTTCGCGCGGTTGCAATGGGCTGGACAGGATATCACCCAGGTTCACCGTCATGTCCACGCCGCGCCGCTCGATATCGGCCAGCACCGCCTCCAGCGCCCAGAGATTGCCGTGAATATCTGAAATGGCAGCGATTCGCATAGCCGCCCCCTTGTCTATTCGGGCATTCGCCCGGTGCGCAGGGCGAATCCCCATTCGGGACGATTATTGCGCACCGCGAGGTCGCTGGCGGAATCCCAGTCGTAGGCTACAGCGTACTGGGCGATCGACCAGCCTGCGGCGCTGCGCTCGACGATGCAATAGCGCGCATGCGGCGTGAGATTTTCGGCCTTGTGTGGAAAAGGCTGGTCAACCGAAAACGCCTGCAACCCCACGCTGCCGGGATTGACAACCAGGCGGCCGTCATCAAGGCGCATGGCGCGCGGCAAATGGGTGTGACCACACAGGATGAGGGAAGCGTCCGCATTGCCGGCGCGTTCCAGCACTTCATTGTGCGTGGAAGGACGCGCGCCCTGCTCCGTGACCGTTTCCATGAAATAGATCAGGTCCGAGTCCGGCGTGCCATGCACCAGCACTACATCGTCGCCCACGCGCAGGCACTTGGGCAGGCGCAGCATCCAGTCGCGCTGCTCGTCCGTGATGTCCTTGTGGGCATACAGGTCGGATGCGCCCATGTTCGCCGGATCGCCCTCCAGCACTTGCCGCTCGTGATTGCCCGCAATGGTCGGAAAATTCAGAGCCATCAGCCGCTCCGCCGTGGCGCGCGGCATGAGTGGGCCGGACAGGATGTCGCCGAGGTTGACGACCATGTCCACGCCGCGCCGCCCGATATCGGCCAGCACGGCCTCCAGTGCCCACAAATTGCCATGAATATCCGAAATTGCCGCGATCCGCATGAAGACCTCCTTTACGCGGACCACTATACCATCGGCAGCAGGAAGCTGCGGCCGCCTGGCAGCGTGCCGGGCGCGGCTTCCGTCTCATCCTTCAACTGAACGCCGGACAGCTGCAACTTGCGCGACTGGTCCAGCAGGTAGTGCAGTCGATAGGCCGCGGCTTCATACGACAAACCGTCGGGGCGCACGTTCGAGATGCAGTTGCGCGCCTCATCGGTCAAACCCGGCCGGGGCGCCCAGGTCAGGTAGAGCCCCATGCTGTCCGGCGAGCTGAGACCGGGGCGCTCGCCAATCAGCACCACTACCGCCCTTGCACCCAGCGCTTCGCCGATTTCGTCACCGATCGCCACCCGGCCCTGCAGGACCACGGTCAGCGGCGCCAGCGTGAAGCCATCGGCGCGCAAGCGCGGCGCCAGCGCCGCCAGGAACGGCGCGGCATGCTGCTGGACAGCCAGCGCGGACAGCCCGTCCGCCACCACCAAGACCACATCGCGCTGTGCACCCGCCAGCGCCAGCAAGGCCGTGCGCGATCTGTCGCTGAGCCGCCGGCCTAGATCGGGCCGCTGCAGATAAATTTCGCGCGAGGACGCTGCACTGTGCAGCGTAAGGCAAGGCGGAGCATCCACACCCAGCGCCTGGGCCAGCGCGGTGCGCAGCGGCTCCGGCTCCAGCGCCGTATGCACTGCGTCGCGTGCCCGCGCATGGGCCAGCTGAAAGGCCAGCTGCGGCGACGTGGGCAGGCTGGCGCCGTGCCGCCCCAGCGCCACGCGGGCCGTGGTGAATTTTTTCAGCGCGCCGTCCATCATCCGCCCTCCTGCAGGCGCTTCAGCGCCGGCTGGAAGATTGCGGGCGGCTGCGCCGCCGGCAATCCATCCGGTCCAAAGATGCCCGAAGCTTCCAGCCAGGCCGCGAATTCCGGCGCGGGACGCTTGCCCAGCAGCCTGCGCGCATACAGCGCATCGTGGAAGGAAGTGCTCTGGTAGTTCAGCATGATGTCGTCCGCGCCGGGCACGCCCATTACATAGGTCACGCCGGCAGCGGTCAGCAAGGTAAGCAGGACGTCCATATCATCCTGGTCCGCTTCCGCATGGTTGGTGTAGCAGACGTCCACGCCCATGGGCAGGCCAAGCAGCTTGCCGCAGAAGTGGTCCTCCAGGCCGGCGCGGATGATCTGCTTGCCGTTGTAGAGGTATTCAGGGCCGATGAAGCCCACCACGCTGTTCACCAGCAGCGGCTCGAAGCGCCGCGCCACCGCATAGGCGCGCGCCTCGCATGTCTGCTGGTCCATGCCGTGGTTGGCGGACGCGGAAAGCGCACTGCCCTGCCCCGATTCAAAGTACATCACATTGTTCCCGACCGTACCGCGACCCAGGGACAGGGCGGCCTGGCGTGCTTCGTCCAGCAAGACGAGGTTGACGCCGAAGCTGCGGTTGGCCGCTTCGGTGCCCGCAATCGACTGGAATACCAGGTCCACCGGCGCGCCGCGCCCGATCGCAGCGAGCGTGTTGGTCACATGGGTCAGCACGCAGGACTGGGTGGGGATGGCAAAGTGGCTGATGATCTCGTCCAGCATCGTGACGAGATGGATCACCTGGCCTACGTTATCGGTGGCGGGGTTGATGCCGATAACGGCGTCGCCGCTGCCATACAACAGGCCATCGAGAATGCTTGCTGCGATGCCGCTCGCATCGTCGGTCGGGTGATTCGGCTGCAGGCGCGTGGACAAAGTGCCCGGCAGGCCAAGCGTGTTGCGAAAGGCCGTGGTGACCTGGCATCGGGACGCGGCCAGGATCAGGTCCTGATTGCGCATGATCTTGCTCACCGCCGCGGCCATTTCAGGCGTGATGCCCGGCGCTACGGCGCGCAGCGTGCCCGCATCCGTGTTTTCGTCCAGCAGCCAGTTGCGGAAGTCGCCGACGGTCAGGTGGCGGATGGGCGCGAAGGCGGCGGCGGAGTGGCTGTCCATGATCAGGCGCGTGACTTCGTCTTCTTCATACGGGACCAGCGCTTCGTTGAGGAAGACTGTCAGCGGCAGATCGGCCAGCGCCATTTGCGCCGCCACGCGCTCCTCCGCACTGGACGCGGCTACGCCCGCCAGCAGGTCGCCCGAGCGGGGCGGCGTGGCCTTGGCCATCAAGTCCTTCAAGTCGCGGAAGATGTAAGTGGTCGCGCCAACTGCCTTCCTGTACCCGCCCATGGCTTCCCCCAAAACCCAAGGCCCAAACCTGGTGTCTGCCACGATGTGGCAGACACCTGCTTTACGCCGTTGGTTTACTGCGGAGCCCCCGGCTCCATATACACCAGCTCCCACACATGCCCATCCAGGTCCTCAAACCCGTGTGCATACATGAAGCCATGATCCTGCGCCGCGCGCGGCACCTTGCCGCCTGCCGCCACGGCCTTGCGCACCAGCTCATCGACTTCGGCGCGGCTGTCGCAGGTCAGGCACACCAGCACCTCGGTCGCCTCCTTCGCATTGACGATAGGCTTGTTCGTGAAGCCCTTGAAGAAAGCCTCGGTCAACAGCATCGCATAAATGCTGCCATCGTTGATGATCATGCTGGCGGCGTTTTCATCGGTGTACTGGGGATTGAAGGTATAGCCCAGCGCAGCAAAGAAGGCTTTCGACTTTTCCAGGTCCTTGACCGGCAGGTTGACAAAGATTTGCTTGTTCATGACGTCCTCACGTTAGGTTGGTTGGTATAAGCACGACGAACCTGCCCCTTCATATTCGACAAATTGCCGATATTTTTTTTTATACGCGCATGATAGATTGGCCGGTCGTCATGAACAACCACAAGGAAAAAATGAAATCCCTGACATATGTGTTAGCCCTTGCCACCCTTGCCACCGGCTGCGCCGGTTTCGAAATCACTGCCGACGGCGGCCCGGAAAAGGAAGAGAAAGTCGAAGTCACCGGCAGCCTCATTCCGCGCAAGCAGCCGAAAGGCGTTGAAGTCGTGAGCAAGGAAGGCTTCGAGAAGGCGATGGACAACGCCAGCGTCTCCAACGGGATACAGCGCTGATCCGCTGCATCCCGGCAGTGGTCAATACGCTTCCAGCACCGTGAGGAACTGGCGCAGCCACTGTGGATGTGCGGGCCAGGCGGGCGCCGTGACGAAGTTTTCGTCGGTGATCGCCTGGTCCATTTCAAGTGCGACGTATTCAGCGCCAGCCAGGCGCACTTCCGCTGCGCAGGCGGGATAGGCCGAGATGCGCTTGCCGTCGATCACACCGGCCGCCGTCAATATTTGCGCGCCGTGGCAGATGGCCGCAATCGGCTTGCCGCTGCGGGCAAAGCCCTGCACCAGCTCCAGCACCTGCGTGTTCATGCGCAGGTATTCGGGCGCGCGTCCGCCGGCAATCATCAGTGCGTCGTAGCCATTGACCTTCGCATCGTTGAAGTTCGCGTTCAGCGTGAACAGGTGGCCGGGTTTCTCGGTATAGGTCTGGTCGCCTTCGAAGTCGTGAATGGCGGTCTTGATCTTCTCGCCGCTCTTCTTGCCCGGGCATACGGCGTGCACGGTATGGCCCACCATCTGCAATGCCTGAAAAGGCACCATCGTTTCGTAGTCCTCCGCAAAATCGCCAGTCAGAAACAAGATTTTCTTCGCGTTCATCGGTCTCTCCTTGCTTAAGGTGATCAGGACCCAACCAGCTTACGCGGAAAACGACTACAAAGAAACGTGTAGTCAGAATACATAACAAAAACACCGGCAGTGACGCGTTTACGCCACGACTCAATCGAATCCGTAGCAAAACTACTCCATACTGAGCCCGCACAACAACCCCATACGAAAGGGAGAACCATGGAGACAAAACGCACCACCCTCATTGCCTGCGCACTCACCGCACTCGCCATGCAAGCGCAAGCCGCGCCGGACACCGCGGTCGGCAACAAGCAGGGTTTCAACACGGACGTGATCTACCAGATCGTCACCGATCGCCTGGTGGACGGCAACAGCGCCAACAATCCCACCGGCAGCGCCTTCAGCCCCGGCTGCACGCAGCGCAAGCTGTATTGCGGAGGCGACTGGAAGGGCATCCAGAACAAGATCGACGACGGCTACCTGACCGGCATGGGCATCACCGCCATCTGGATTTCGCAGCCGGTTGAAAACATCACGGCGGTGCTGAACTACTCCGGCACCAACAGCACCTCCTACCACGGCTACTGGGCGCGCGACTTCAAGCGCCCCAACCTCGCCTACGGCACGCTGACCGATTTCACCAGCATGATCAACGCGGCGCACGCGAAGAACATCAAGGTCATCATCGACTTCGCGCCCAACCACACCTCACCCGCGTCGGCCACCGATTCCACCTTCGGCGAGAACGGCCGCCTGTACGACAATGGCACGCTGCTGGCCGGTTACGGCTCGGACCCCAGCAACTTCTTCCACCACAACGGCGGCACCAGCTTCTCCAACCTGGAAGACGGCATCTACCGCAACCTGTTCGATCTGGCGGACCTGAACCACAATAACGCGTCCGTCGACACTTACATGAAGGCCGCGGTCAAGACCTGGCTGGACCTGGGCATCGATGGCATCCGCATGGACGCGGTCAAGCACATGCCTTTCGGATGGCAGAAGAACCTGATGTCCTACATCAATGGCTACAAGCCGGTGTTCACCTTCGGCGAGTGGTTCCTGAGCGAGAACGAAGTCGATCCCGCCAATCACTACTTCTCCAACCGCAGCGGCATGAGCCTGCTGGACTTCCAATTCGCGCAAAAGGTGCGGCAAGTGTTCAAGGATGGCACCGCGAACATGACGTCGCTGAACCAGATGATCAGCGACACGTCCGGCCAGTACGCCCACGTGAGCGACCAGGTCACCTTCATCGACAACCACGACATGCCGCGCTTCCAGGTTGCCGGCGCCAGCGGCCGCAAGCTGGAACAGGCGCTGGCCTTCACGCTTACCTCGCGCGGCGTGCCGGCCATCTACTATGGCACCGAGCAATACATGCAGGGTACGGGCGATCCGGACAACCGCGCGATGATGACGTCCTTCTCCACCACGACGCCGGCCTACCAGATGGTGGCGCGGCTCGCCCCGCTGCGCAAATCGAACCCCGCCTTCGCCTACGGCACCACGCAGCAGCGCTGGGTCAATAACGATGTGCTGATTTATGAGCGCAACTTCGGCAACAGCGTGGCCGTGGTCGCGATCAACCGCAACCTCTCCACCGCCACGCCGATTTCGGGCTTCATCGCCGGGCTGCCGGCCGGCTCGTACACGGACGTGCTGAATGGACTTGGCCTTGGCGGCAACAACATCACCGTTGCCGCCAACGGCGCGGTCAGCAACTTCACGCTGGCGGCGGGCGCGATCGCAGTATGGCACTTCAATGCGGCGGCCACCGCGCCGAAGCTTGGCCACGTTGGCCCGAATATGTCAGCACCCGGCAAGACCATCACTATCGATGGCCGCGGCTTCGGCGCCACTCAGGGCACGGTGAAATTCGGCGCGACCACGGTCAGCGGCGCGAACATCCTTTCGTGGGAAGACACGCAGGTCAAGGTGCTCGTGCCCTCCGTTGCGGCGGGGCAGTACAACGTCAGCGTGGTCACGGCCGGCGCGGTCAGCAGCGACAACTGGGGCAGCTTCGAGATCCTGACCGGGCCACAGATCACGCTGCGCTTCGTCGTCAGCAACGCGACCACGTCGCCGGGCGAAAACGTCTATCTCTCCGGCGACAAGTTCGAGCTGACCAACTGGAGCGAAACTGCACCATTGGGCGCGCTGTTCAATCAGGTCGTGTACAGCTACCCGAACTGGTACACCGATGTCAGCGTGCCCGCCTCCACCACGCTCAGCTTCAAGTTCCTGAAGAAGAGCGCCAACCCGACGGTATGGGAAGGCGGCAGCAACCACACCTTCACCACACCGGCCAGCGGCACGGCCACGGTGAACGTGAACTGGCAGCCCTGATGCACCGCGCGGGCTGCCGGCAAAAGCCGCGGCCCGCTTGTTTGCGGCTGCTCTCAGCCACGCAGGCTGCAGTACTGTTGCAGGCTCAATAAAGCTCAGTTTTACTGTGCCGCAGTGGTGAAGGACCACGTCTTGTCGATGGTCTTGCCATCCACCACCGCGATCAACGAAACGTTATAGACCGTACCCGGCTTCAGGCGCTGCACCGGCACAAGCGTGGCGGCGAAGCCCAGCAGCTGTTGATCGTCCGTCAGCGCGGGCCCGTTGGTCGCAATGACTGGCCCGAGCTTGCCGCCCTTGTTCACAAGAATTCGTGCTTCGACTGCCGTACCGCCGGCGGGGGTCAGCGTGAACTGGCTGATTGCAATCGGCGTGGTGACGGCCAGGCTTCGCGTCTCGAAACTCACCGTGACCGGCGTGCCCGCTTCCGTCAAATCCGGCACAGGCGTTGGCGTTTCGGTGCGATTGAAGAAGACGTAAGGCACGTCCACCTGGTTTGCATACGGATAAGCGCGAATGCTGCCGGCACCCGGCAACTGCCCGGATTGCGTCGTGCTCGTAGCAATATCGACCACGCAAAGCGTTGATTGCCCAGATGCGGGAGTGAAGTTGTTGGCGGACACGCCAATATCGATCGTACTCGCAAACAGCAAGGCCACGTGATAAACAGAGTTAGCCCACTCCCCAACGCAGCTGGCGTATTTATCCGCACCGTTGGTGCTGTAGATCGCCTCGCCCGAGACTGCAGCGTTATAGCCTGCTGCGGCGATGCGGTCGCCAGCGCGGACGCCGGTGAAGCCGGGCTTGCCGGCAGTTTCGCCGTGCACTTCCTGGATGCCGTTCTGGTTGATGTAGCTCCAGTGCGCGTCAGCCGACTTGTCGAGCTGCAGGCTTTGCGCCAGCAGGCCCGAACCGATCTTGCCGCGCAAGGCGTTGATGGCATTGAATACGTTTAGGTTGCCGCTGCCGGGAAGATAAGTCGGAGCAGGTACGGTGGTGACGATATTGCCATCTGTCGGCGACGGCGGAGTGGGCGTGGGCGGGGTGGGCGTGGGATTGCTTACCGGCGGATTGGTCGCAACGACTTGCGAGCCGCCTCCTCCTCCCCCACCGCAGGCAGCCAGCAACGATAGCAGGACAAGTGAAGCCAGACTGCGGGACTTAACCATGTGCCTGCTCCCTGCGACGTAAGCCAAGAAAGGCCAGACCCAGGCCAAGCAAAGCCAGCGTCCCCGGCTCAGGCACTTCCTCTACCTGTTGCGGCTGGACTGGAGCTTCGATGAGCTGGGAAGGCATCGGTTGGCCCGGCGTCGAAGGCACGGCTGCATCGATGATTGGCTTGGTTTCCTGCGGAGTCGGAACGATCAATGGCAAGGTCACGGACGGCGCTCCAGCGGGGGAGCCTGCCGCAGGTCCAGTCGACGGTCCGCCGCCAAAAACTGGAGATGGCGTGTTGTCGAAACCCGGCAAAGGCAGGCTCCCAAACCCGGGCAACGGCGTGCTGCTGTAGTTCATGAAGCTGAATTCAATACTGTTAACCGTGCTCACAGCAATCGGATCGGCGATCGCGTGAGCCCCTGCCAGAACGGAGCAGGCTAGCAGGCAAGACTTGAACAGCGTAGTAGCTTTCATTTTGCGCTCCATTAATTTTAGTAGTGGAAACTACAATCAGAACGAAGCATCAATCATGCCAATTAACTAAGTACCTGATTACGCTGAGTTAGCTCAACTTCCAACATGCGATGTGTAAAATTTTGCGACATTAAAGTTTGCATTTGGAAAAATTAACAATCTGCAATTCGGGTCACAATTCGGGGTCAGGTCTGTCATTCGGACACGCGAACGGTTTATTTGATTTATCTCAATATGCGGAATTGGCAGTAGAGCGGTATTGATATTGCTCAAAGGTGCGACTGATACCGCCGCGCCAACGACGGTATCCAGGCGGAGGATTTACTGCGCGGCGGTAGTGAACGACCAGGTCTTGTTAATTGCCTTCCCATCCACCACGGCAATCAGCGACACGGTATAAACCGTACCGGGATTCAGCCGCTTCACCGGAATAAGCGTCGCGGCAAAGCCCTGCATCTGGCTATCGTCGGTGAGTGCAGGGCCGTTGGTGGAGATGGCAGGACCCAGCTTGCCGGCCTTGTTCACGAGGATGCGCGACTCCACGGCCGCACCGCTAGCAGCCGTCAGCGCAAACTGACTGATTGCAAGCGGCACGCTGATCGCCAGGCCTTTGGTCTCGAAGCTCACGGTGACAGGCGTGCCAAGTTCCGCCAGGTCCGGCGCGGGCGTCGGCGTTTCGGTGCGGTTGAAGAATACGTAAGGTACACCGGTCTGGTTCGCGTAAGGATACACACGAACACTTCCGGCGCCCGGCAGCTGCGCGGCCTGCGTGTTGCTGGTTGCGAGGTCCACCACGCACAGCGTACTGGCGCCAGCGTTGACATTGCCCGTGGCCACGCCAATATCGATCGTGCTGGCGAATAGCAAGGCGGCGTGATAGACCGAGTTGGCCCATTCTGCAACGCAGGTGGAGTACTTGTCCGCACCGCTGGTGCTGAAGATTGCTTCCGCACTTACGGTGGCGGTGTAGCCCCCAGCCGCGATACGGTCTCCAGCACGGACGCCGGTATAGCCGGGCTTCCCAGCCGTCTCCTGGTGCAGTTCAAGCACGCCGTTCTGGTCGATATATTTCCAATGCGCATCCGCGGATTTGTCGAGCAACGCGTTCTGCGCGAGCAGGCCGGAGCCTATCTTGCTGCGCAGATCGTTGATGGCATTGAACACCTGCAGGTTGCCGCTGCCTGTCGCGTAAGTCGGGGGCGGCACCGACACGACGATGTTGCCATCGGATGGTGGTGGCGTTGGCGTGGTGGGCGTTGATGGCGTTGAAGGTGCTGTCACTGGCGGAGTGTTCGACACAACGGTGGAACTTGCGCCACCGCCGCCGCCGCCACACGCAGTCAGCAACACACCCGACATCACTACGGCCAGATACTTGAGCTTGCTCATGGGTCTCCCCTTTTCAAATTGACAGACGAATTCCGGCGGTGCGCCGGGGAGGGAGCGCGTCCGCCTTAGCGCGCGCTCAGATGCGCCGGCGTGATGCGAGGGCTGCCATGCCAAGTCCCAGCAAGGCCAAAGTGCCAGGCTCCGGAACTTCGCCTTCCTGTTGCGCCGGCACTTGAATGCCCTCAGGTCCCGACGGACCGCTCGGTCCGCCAGTCGGCGAGGTCCCACCGCCGGGGCCGGAAGTGAGTTCTTGTGGCGTTGGCACAATCGAAGGCAGGTTCGAAGGCGGCGGGACTTCAGCCGGCAAGCCTGCAGGCTGAGACGGCAAGCTATTGCCGTAATCCATAAAGCTGAACTCGATGCTGTTGACGGTGAACTGGCTGGCGGAAATCGGGTCCGCCTTGGCGTGAGACGCCGCCAGCATGGTGCCGGCCGCCAGGGTTGATAGAAGGCTCAATCTGAAAAGAAAGATAGCATTCATGTTTGCTCTCCACTACTGAGTGATAGGAAGAAAGACGATTAACTATCAAGCATCATTCATGCCAATTTGCTAAACCTATGATTATTAAATACTAACGGTCCATGCCTCAGTACAAGGTGTAAAGATTCCCGACAACGGACGTTGCGAATTGTCTTTCCGCGCGGGAAAATTGCCCCGAATCTCAACTTGACGCCGGTATCGCCTTGCGCGACCATCAGCTAACGTTCCCCCTAAAAAGCCAAAGCAATGGCCCGGGCAGCACTTCGATTGACGCTAATTGCCTGCCTTCTGGCCGCGCGTTGCGCGCTGGCCGATACCGTGCTTTATCCGCGTCCGGAAACCGTGGACGACGTCCGCGGCGGCTACACCTACCAGTTATTGCAACTAGCCCTGGCCAAGGCCGGCAGCTCACGCGTGCTTGCCCTGACTCCGCATGTAATGCCGCAAGGCCGCTCGATCGTGGAGATCGCAGCCGGCTCCGGGAAACTGCACGTGATTGCCACCATGACGTCGCGCGAACGCGAAGAGAAACTGTTGCCGATACGCATCCCCATCAGCAAAGGCCTGATCGGCTGGCGCCTGTTCCTGGTTCGCGCAGACCAGACGGAACTGTTCCGCAATGTCACCACGCTGCAAGAACTGCAGTCCTTCCGGATGGCGCAGGGCCACGACTGGCCGGACCTCAGCATCCTTGAGCACAACGGCTTGCGCGCCGCGGCAGTGTCGAACTATTCCAGCCTATTTGAAATGCTCAAGGCCGGCCGCATCGACTACCTTCCCCGCTCCGCCATGGAAATCTGGCAGGAAGCAACGCGGCACAAGGAACTGGCGATCGAGCCATACCTGCTGCTATACTACCCTGCCCCCGACTATTTCTTCGTCAACCGGGCCGATGTGGAACTGGCGGAAGAGATACGCCGCGGCCTGGAGCTGGCGATAGCCGACGGTTCCATGGATAGGCTGTTCTACCAGCACTACGGCAAGCTGCTCCGCCAGTCGAACCTGGACAAGCGCCGCATCCTCGAACTGAAAAATCCCGAACTGACGCCGGAAACGCCCCTGGAGCGCAAGGAATTATGGTTTCGGCTGGATGATCTGAGGCGCGCGCACTGAAGTTGGCGGTCTCAATTACCCCCGCCACAGCCGCCGATTGCGTTTATAGGCAGCGCGCGCGGGTACCTGTAGCGTCACCGCCGTGCTGCCTGCGCCGCTCTCGATGCGCAGCGTTCCACCCACTCGCTGTGCTCTCTCGCGCATGCCCGCCATTCCCCAATGGCCTTCCTTGCCCCCGGCATGCAAAATCATCGGCGGTATCCCCCTGCCGTCGTCACGGACGGCCAGGGTAAAGCAGTGTTTGGCATAGATGACCTGCGCGGTTACCCCGTCCGCCGCGGCATGCCTGCAGGCGTTGGTTATCGCCTCGCTGGCGATGGCAAGAATCTCGTGCGCCAGGCCGTCGGTCAGTGAGCGTGGCTCACCTTCGATATCGACGCGCAGTTGCGCCTGACAGTAGGTTCTTCCTGCCGAACGTCCAATTTCTTCCAGGGCGGAACCCAAGTCGACCTGTTTGCCATCGCGTAGTCCCTGTACTTCATCCCGGCCTTCGACCAATGCCTTTTCCGCCTGCTCCAAGGTATGGTCAATGTCATGGCGCGCTTTGCTTTCGACGGGCAAATTGAGGCCGATTACATGCAGGCGCAGGATGACGGCCTGCATGCTTTGAATGATGGTGTCATGCAAGGTGCGTGCAATGCGTTCCCGTTCCTTCGTCCGCACAACAAAACGTTCCTCCAGCCGGCGCGTTACGACGCGCATACGGTATATGTAAAGCCGCCACAGCAGGATCAACAACGTCAGCACGCATGCGGCCCTGAACCACAAGGTTTGGGTCAAAGTCGGTAACACCGTAAAGGCCATCTCTGCCTTGCCATCGCTCCAGGGGCCGTTATCAACCGCCGCGCGCACACGGAAAAGGTAATTACCGGGCGCGATATTCGTGTAATAAGCGACGCGCCGCTCCGCCGCATCCTGCCAGTCGCTATCGATTCCATCAAGCTGGTACTGGAAGCGCACATGCTGCGGACGGCCAAGTTCGAGTGCCGTATACGCAATGCTGAAATTGTCCGTGCCAGGCGGGAGTTTCAATCCTGGCCGACTTTGTTCATCCTGCCCGTGATGGCGCAGACGAAGTATCTCCACGAAGGGTGCTGGATGGACCTTCTGAAATTCATTGGATGGCAGGCGCAGCAATCCTACCGACGTCATGAAGAGCAGACTGCCCTGCGGTCCCTGCCCGATGCTTGGGAGGCGCGACATGGTCGCGGTTTGGCCCACATAGCCATCCGAACTATCGATCAATTCGTAACGCAAAGGTGCTGCAGGACTGGCAAGCGCGTAGCGCCAGTCGGCGAGGCGAACATGAACAACCCCTTTGCCCGCGTTGAACCAGCGATCGCCGTCCACGGTGACCGCCATGCCCGTCGCAAAGCGCAACACATCCGGATTGGAGGCAGTTAACTGTTGGAAGCGGCCGCTCTGTAATACAGCAAGGCCACGCTCGCCGCCAGCAATAACCTCCTGCGCATCCGCCCTCAGGCCAATGACGGCGCCCAACTCGGTGGCATAAGTTTGCTGGCGGCCATTATCAAACGACACCACCCGCCCGTCGCCATAACCTAACCACAACTGCCCCTTGCGGCCGGGGACAATGGCCGTGGGACCAGCCTCGATACCGAATTGAGTCGCTGGCACCCAGCGCCCATCAGTCAGAGCCAGCAAGCCAAGCGTGTTGAGGTACACCCATATCCGCTCCCCATCGTCAATGATCCGGGTCGCTATCCAGTCCCTCGGTTGTCCGTCCGGTCCCTCGGGAAAGGCGACGAGCGTGGTTTTGCCGTGATCGCGGCGTTCGAGAAAGCGCTTGGTCGCAAGGAGCAGCGCGCCGTCCCGTGCTGTCGCCACCGCTCCATACGGCTCTTCGCTCTCATGCACAGCCGGGCCACCGTCACCCGGCAAGCGCCAGAGACCTGGCGCGTTTGGCGTGGCCGCCCACGTGTTGCCATCGACATCGTTTGCTACGGAATACGGTTCTATGCCCGGTATGCCGCGCACGGCTTGCAAGCGGCTATGACGCAGACGCTCCAACCCAGCCATCGTGCTTATCCAGATATTGCCAAGGCGATCTTCAAGCAGGCCCGTGGTGGAGAGTGAAGACAGCTGCCACGGCTGGTCGAATTTGTCGCTGAAGTCGCGTTCTGAGATGCCTGCCAGTGACTGTGCGCCGGCGAGCAGCGACACCCCTTGCAGCGGTCCGACTTGCCAGAGGCTGCCGTGGCGATCGAACATCGCTGCCCCGTGCGACTCGTGGGCTGTGCTGAGCGGCGGCCTTGGTTTGTTCGCGGTATCGGAAAGTCTGACCAGGCTCTCTCCGTAATACGTTTCAAACCAGATCTGTCCGTTGGGCGACATGAGGATTCCACCCCTTCCACGCAGCCCTGCCTTGCCTATTTTCTGGAACCGGTTCGAGGCGCGGTCCAGCAGAAAAACGTCGTACAGATCCGACACCCACACCTGGGTGCCGTCTACAACGATAGAGCCTGCCCGTAGTCCGGTGAAACCCTGTTCCGGACCGTATCGCAACAGCTTCCCGTTCGCATAGCGGTGCAGTTTCGAAGCGGTGGCCAGCCACAAACTGCCGTCCGGATCACGGGCAATCTGGTTAATGCCTCGCAAATCAGACCGGAGCTTATCGCCCGTCAAATGCGCCAGTGTTCCGTCGCGGTGGCGAACGGTGAGGCCGCCGTATTCGTAGCCGATCAGGAGGTCGCCATTTTCAAGCGCCAGCAAGCTGCGAATATTGTCCCCGAGTAGTCGTGCACCGGCCGGGGCGGTGTACCGCTCAAAGCTGGTACCGTCGAATCGGTAAAGACCAAAATTGGTGCCCAGCCATAGCCAGCCGTCAGGAGTCTGCGCCATCGTCCAGATACTGCCGGGAATCCCGTCGCGCGCCGTCCAGGTGGCGTGATGATAAGAAGCCAGTTGCCCATCCGGGTTGAGCGCAAGCGCGCTTTTCGCCGCAAGACACCAACCTAGAATCGCTAATCTTTTGAGCAGGCGGTTGAGTAAAGGTACGACCAAGATGTATTAACGTGCATGCAATATAAGGGATCTATTTATATCATAATTTCAATAGCTTTTTTGCTAACACGAATATGCCGAGCTCGCCGAATCGCCGTCGTAGCAGCCTTATCTGCAAGACAGTATTTACGCTTCGTTTCTGTTCTGCCACCGATCCGTATAAACCATGTCGGTCAGCTCGCCGCGCACTGCCCACCCTTCGAGTTCAAGCATAGGCTTCCGATAAAAACCGGCGACGTGCCCGAGACAAATAATTGCGACTGGCTTCGCACCATCCGGCATGCTCAACAAGGCTGCCAGCTTGATCGGGTCGAACAGCGACACCCAGCCCATGCCCAAGCCCTCCGCACGGGAGGCCAGCCACATATTCTGAATGGCGCAGGCAACCGATGCCAGGTCCATCTCCGGCAAAGTGCGGCGGCCGAAGACATGTTTTTCGCGCTGGTCCATCAAAGCCGCCACCAGTACCTCGCCGCATTCGCGGATACCCTCGACCTTAAGGCGCATAAACTCTTCGTTGCGCTCTCCCAATGCCGCTGCGGTAAACTGGCGCTCTTCATCAACCAATGCATAGATCCGTTCTCGCAGTGCCTGGCTTTGAATGCGGATGAAACGCCACGGCTGCATAAGGCCAACGCTTGGCGCTTGATGCGCTGCTGTTAGCAAGCGCATGAGCATAGCTTCATCGACGGCTCCGGGAACGAAGTGCCGCACGTCGCGCCGTTCAGCAATCACTCGATAAACGCTGTCGATCCCTGCCTGATCAAAACGATTTTGCAATTTTCGCCCACTGTTGATGAAATACTGCCAACTGCACGAGTGCTGTTGACGACATTGTCCGTTTTTTCCGGGATAACGTTATAGCACGAAATGCCGACCGGTTGGACCACCACTGCAACGCGGTCGTATGAGCCGGCAACACCCAACTTCCGCCCCTGCCCCTATCCCCTGCTCACGCGGGCACTCATCAGGCGGCCTGCCTCTCTAGCGCTAACAACTCTATGATTGTATTTTCACTTTACAACCTATTGATTGTAATATCAAAAAACAACCCATATACTGTATGTGTACTCGACCGGGAGCCAGCGAATGCAATTCAACCTTCAAACCATCGACCAGCTGAAGCCCCTGATCCAGGGTTTCAGAAAGAAGGCGGGTCTCACTCAGGCGGATATGGCTGAAAAGCTGGGCGTATCTCAGCAGAACTATGCCAAGATGGAATCGAACATTGCGGCAACCAGCGTGGACCGGTTGTACACCATCCTGCGGCTGCTGAATGTTGAAATCAGTTTTCATGATGCCACAGTGGAGGAACCGCGCGCCGCAGCACCGCGTGTCAGCAGAAAATCGCAGCAGCCGACCAGCAAGGATGCAGTGCCAAAATTAGTCGTGACACCAAAGAAGGTGGCCAAACCGTCCGATACAACCAAGTGGTGACCAATGGCACGCGCAGCAAACCGCGGTAGTCTGAACGTTTGGCTCAATGGCATTCCGATTGGTCAGTGGACGACAAGCCGGCACTCTTCCTCCTTCCAATACTTCGACGACTGGCTCGACGACGAACAAGGACGCCCGCTGTCCTTGTCGATGCCCTTCCGGCCAGACAACAAGGCATACGAAGGTGACGTCGTCACCAACTATTTCGACAATCTGCTCCCGGACAGCGAGCCAATCCGGCGGCGCCTGGCGCAGCGCTACCAGACTGGCGGCACTTCCCCATTTGAGCTACTGGCCGCGATCGGGCGAGACTGTGTAGGCGCCGCGCAGCTGCTACCGATCGACGCGGTGCCGGAAGATCTGTTCACAATCCAGGGCGAAGAACTGGATGAGCACCGCATCGCCGAGATTCTGCGCGCCACAACGGCGCCAGGCGGGCTAGGCCACCAGGATCACCATGATGACCTCAGGCTCTCTATCGCGGGCGCACAGGAAAAGAATGCCCTGCTCTGGCACGAAGGCAAGTGGCTGCGCCCTACGGCGAGCACGCCGACAACCCATATCCTCAAGCTGCCCTTGGGCCTGGTCGGCAACATGCGCGCCGACATGCGCACTTCCGTCGAAAATGAATGGCTTTGCTCACAAGTCATGGAGCTATTCGGCTTGCCCGTGGCGCGCACTGCAATCCTCCAGTTTGAGGACCAGAAAGTACTCGGTGTGGAACGGTTCGACCGGAAGTATTCGGATGACAGGAGTTGGATTGTCCGCCTGCCACAGGAGGACATGTGCCAGGCGACCGGCTGCTCGCCCAACCAGAAATATCCGGCTGACGGCGGCCCTGGCATCGAGCGCGTCATGCAACAGCTGCTCGGTTCCGCAGCCGCCGGTTCCGATCGGCGCAACTTCTTCAAGACCCAGCTGATTTTCTGGCTGCTGAAAGCGCCAGACGGCCACGCAAAAAATTTCAGCATCTTCATCGAGCAAGGTGGAAGATACCGCGCCACGCCCTTCTACGACATTCTGTCGGGCCACCCAGTGATCGGCCATGGCCGCAACCTGATCGCGCCACAGAACGTCAAACTGGCTATGGCTGTTCGGGGCAGCACCAACTACTACCTGGCGGATCGGATCCAGCGCCGGCATTGGACGTCGATGGCCAGCCGGGTCAGGCTCGGTGCCGCGGCTGCGGAAGAAATCATTGAGGAGACACTTACGCAGGTGCCAGACGTCATTGAAGAAGCCTACCGCCACCTGCCGCCTGAGTTCCCACAAGATCTCGCCGATAGCATTCTGCAGGGAATGGCCCGACAGTGCGACAACCTGAAGCGGCAGCCATCCGGCACGTGACTACACGAGGCCATGGCCGACGTATCGCGACAGTCTTCGCCGCTGACATTCAGCCTATCCGTGTCATCACGCGACGCGAGCGCCGGTTAGCCCCCCCCTGAATCGCCGGACACTGTCTATGCGCTATCCTTACGACCAGGAGTAAGACTGTGCATATGACTAAGGAGGACGAGGCGGTGGCGAACAAGCAAACCGTCGAGGTAGTAACTATCAGCGAGGAGCGCCGGCGACGCTGGAGCGCGGCCGAAAAGGCATCGCTGGTGCGCGAAACGTACCAACCGGGAATGACCGTGTCGCTGGTGGCGCGCAAGCATGGAATCAGCGCAAGCCAGCTGTTCAACTGGCGCAAGCTTGAGCGCGAAGGGGCACTGATCGCCGTCCAGGCCGGAGAATCGGTAGTACCTGCCAGTGAATTGGCCGCCGCTCGCGCCGCGATTGCGCTGCAGCGCATGCTCGGCAAAAAGACGTTGGAAGCGGAAATCCTCAAAGAAGCCGTGGACATTACCCGGTCAAAAAAGTGGATTGCGCGCGCGCCCTTGTTGCCGACGGACGACCAGTGAAGTCGGTCTGCCAGGGCATGGCGCGCTCGCAAATTTCCGAATTGAAGACACGACCGGCCGGCTGGACCGATGGCCGTACAGCGCGCGTTCGAGCAGAGGCTGCCGACTTGGCGCTGGCGGATGCGGTACGCGCCGAGATCGGCGAGTTGCCGCCCTGCGGTTACCGGCGATGCTGGCGCCTTGGTTAACACGCAGGACCGAAGTGACATCATCATCGCAGTTGGGCAATCCGCGCCAGCGGGCCGGCAGAACTCGGAATGCAGTCCGTTACCACAGGTGCGTATGCCGTCACCCAAGGTAGAGTTGTTAACGTACCCGGCGGGGTGCAGGTACCTGTGATAGAAGTCCGAAGTCGGTACCCAAGGTAGCGTGTCGGAAGGCCAATCGCAGGCATCATGCCATTATGTGTGTGAGGCGTCACATTAACCGTTATGGCTGCGCGCGCTCAAATCCCGTATCAGTGAGTTTGAAGGCGTCGATAGCGGGACGCTCCTCGATCCACCCTTGAGTAATTGCATATTCCAGGCCCGCCAAGAATTCCATCACAACAAATCCCCGAGGGAACCACACCTTCATGAAATTACTGATCCGTAAAACGTCACCCGGGCGCGATTCGAACATATGCACGTATATATTCAAAATCTCTGCGGCGGACTCTTCTGGTGCGTGGATGATAGCCATGTAGTACTCCCAAGGACAAACGATATCTAGACTGCTCTCTTCATTCTTTTCTTAACGTAAAATCAAGGTGTTGCGGATAACAAAAGCGCCACATTACACAGCCGCGTGCAACTAGGCGCAAGCCGGGCGGCGTCGATCTACTCCGCTACTGGCCTTTCTGAGGGAAGCCAGCAAGTTTTCAAACGCGGTGACACCGCCGCCCAGGTCGTAGCTCAGGTCTGACACGGTACCGAAGCGCTCGACAGGAGGCCTGGCACACGGCGGCTTTATCGCCACTTCAAATCGAAGGAAACCTGCTAGCAGCGACAGCCTCCGAGCGACATATATAGCCCAGCAGTCTAGGCCTTCGCAGATGATGAAGCCGCCGTCAGCTATCCTTCATGTGCCGATAGGTGCCAGGCGTTACGCCAGTCCAGGTGCGGAACGCCCGGTGGAATGACGACACTTCGCCGAAACCCAGCTCCAGCGCAATCTCGAGCATCGACTCGTTCGAGTTGTTCAGAAGCTCGACCGCAAGATCGCGCCGCAAATCATCTCTCACTTTTTTGAAAGACGTACGTTCAGCTTCCAGCTTGCGGCACAAAGTTCGAGATGACATACGCAATGCCTCCGCGATCTCTTCGATATTCATATTACCGACGCCCATCCTCATCAACTGTTCCCGCACCTGGTGCGTAACAAAGGAATCTTTAAAGGAGACGAATATCCAGTCTCTTGGCAGACGTGCGATGAAAGGCTTGACGTCGCGGGGAACGCGCTGGATACGCAAGCTTAATTGGTCGCTATCGAGCACAATCTGGCTTGCGGGCTGGTTGAAAAATACTGGTCCCGGAAAAAGGTTTTGAAACTCTTGCGCATAAGGCGGACTGTCGAACGCAAAGTCGACCCTGAGCAGCCTGACTTCACGTCCCACCAACCATGACGCCAGGCCATGAATCACTTTGAGCACCATCTCGATCGCCATGGTTTTGCACCGTCTGCCGCCACGGGGTTCGTCGATAACAATTCGGCTGATATCAGGACTATGGATAAGCTCTACTTGAAAATCATGGATCGCAAGTCGTAAGAACCGCGTATACCGATAGATGGCAACGCCCATCGTAGGCGCGTTAATGATGCTCAGCACACCAAATTTCAGCGCGCCACCCCTTACCGGATGAGACAAGAGTTGGGGAAGCTCGTCATCGTACTTCTCGGCAATGAGACGGTACAACGCGACGAACTGGTCTTCGGTAACGCGTCCACCCGGCTCCTTCAGAACAGCTTCCGCAATTCCAGCTTGTTGGACAAGAAATGCTGCATCGCCGCCGGCGGCTCCGGACGCATTGAGAAACGCATTAACGAATCCTGATGATAGTGTTAGCGCAAGCTGACTCATGATGCCTTCCGTTGGCGTCAACCGCCTATCCGTGCGAACATCGGCACAGATAAGTGGACTTTACGCCTCAGACCGCCTCTGCCGGAAGATTCAGCCATATCCAGTCGCATTGTTCCACAGGGCACAGCCACGCCTCGACAAGAGGAAGCTCGTGAAAAATAAAGATACCGGGCCGCCACGATCTTGGCTTCAACAAAGCCGGATGAACGCCGCTCACAATTTCCGGCTTGAATCGCGGCACGTGCAACGTCAAGCCAGATCCATCCCATTACCACATGACCGAACGCCCTGAGGTAGGCTGTTGCATTGGCCAATGCCTCCGGCGCTCTGCCGCTTGCCCATGCCCGGGCAGTCGCGTGCTCTAGGCGCAGCAATGCGCCGCCCAGTTCGCTCGCCAGCGGCAGCAGCCGCTCCAGCTCCGACGCGGCCGCAACCGTTTCACGCATGCGCTGCAATAACAACCGGAAAGGCTCGCCATTTCCCATCAGCACTTTGCGTCCGAGCAGATCCAACGCCTGGATACCGTGCGTGCCTTCGTGGATCATGTTAAGCCTGTTGTCACGCCAATGCTGCTCGACCGGAAAATCGCGCGTATAGCCGTAGCCGCCCAATACCTGGATCGCCATGCTATTGGCCTCAAGGCACCACTCGCTTGGCCAGCTTTTTGCAATCGGCGTCAGCACTTCCAGCAGGGCTTTCGCCTCCAGCGCCGCGCTGCCCGTACCGGTGCGCTCCTCGTCCACCAGGCGGCTGCACAAGAGACACAGGGCTACCGCCCCTTCGCTATAGGTTCTCTGCGCAACCAGCATGCGCCTGACATCAGGATGCTGCGCGATCAGCACGGGTTCCTGTGCTGGGTCTTTCCCCGCACTGCGTCCAAGCTGGACTGGCCGCCCCTGCGGCCGCTGGAATGCGTATTCCCGCGATTCCAGGTAGCCCGCCATCCCAAGCATTGCGGCCCCCAGACCAACATGGATGCGTGCCTCGTTCATCATGTGAAACATGTACGTCAACCCGAAACCCGCGTCGCCAATGCGGTATCCAACGGCACCGCCGCCCTCGCCATAGTTGAGCAGGGTATTGACCGTGCCCCGATAACCCAGCTTGTGGTTGAGCCCCGCCAGCGAGACATCGTTGAGCTCCCCGGTAACGCGCCCATCCGCATCGACATTGAACTTGGGGACGATAAACAGCGAAATACCTTTCGTCCCAGCAGGCAACCGCCCTTCCGAGTCCGGAATCTTGGCAAGCACCAGGTGAACGATATTCTCGCCCATGGCATGCTCGCCCCCCGAAATCCACATTTTCCGGCCGCTGATGCGGTAACGCGGTCCGAGCGGATCAGACGCGTAGCCGGTGCCGTCGGGCTCCGCACGCGTGGCAATATCCGACAGGCTCGAACCGGCTTGCGGCTCGCTGAGATTCATCGTGCCGAACCACCGCCCCTCAAACTGCGGATGTGCGAACACGCGGCGCTGGCGCTCTGAACCATGGGCCATCAACAGATTCGCGTTCGCCACCGTGAGCATCGAATAACCGCGGATACCGATGCTTGCCGCACTAAAGAAACTGTTAGCGGCCATTTCGACAGTGCAAGGTAACTGCATTCCGCCGATTTCGGCATCCTGAGCGGCGGCCAGCATACCGGACTCCGCATAAGCCTTGCATGCAAATTCAGTGGCAGCGGGGAGGCTGACATGGGTCCCGTCAAAGTGGGGCTCCTCGGTATCGACCAGGCGGTTGAACGGCTCAAAGCGCTCTGCCGCTAGGCGTTCGCACAGATCCAGCACACCGGAAAATGTCTCGGGACCATGGTCGGCAAAACGCTGGCGCTCGCAAAGACGATTCACTTCCAGCCAGTCATTCAGATAGAAGTCGAGCGTCGCCCGGATTCTGGAGTAGTCAATAGCCATCAGAGCACCTCGAATAAAGCGGCAGCCCCCATACCGCCGCCAATACACATGGACACAACCGCATACTTCACCTTGCGGCGCCGTCCTTCAAGCAACGCATGACCGACCAGCCGTGCACCCGTCATGCCATAGGGATGGCCGATCGAAATGCCGCCGCCATCGACGTTGTACAAATCCGGATCGATCCCGAGCTTATCGCGGCAGTACAGCGCCTGGCATGCAAAGGCTTCGTTCAGCTCCCACAAACCAATATCGCTGACCTTTAAGCCATGCCGTTTCAACAGCTTGGGGATGGCGTACAGCGGGCCAATTCCCATTTCTTCAGGTTCACATCCGGCTACCGCCATGCCGCGGTAAAGCCCTAGTGGCTGAAGCCCCCGGCGCTCGGCCAGCACGCGGTCCATCACAACGCATGCCGATGCGCCGTCGGAAAGCTGGCTGGAATTACCCGCCGTGATGACTCCTCCGTCGGTCACTGGCTTGAGCGCCTGAAGTCCCGCAAACGTCGTGTCCGGCCGGTTCCCCTCATCCCTGGACAAGGTGACGGCCTGGTAGGAGACGGCGCCGGTATTTTTATCAACCACCGCCATCGTTGCGCTGATCGGCACGATTTCAGCGTCGAACCGTCCCGCTTGCTGTGCGGCTGCCGTACGGCGCTGGGACTCGAGGGCATAGCGGTCCTGCGCCGCGCGGGCAACCGCATACTTTCGCGATACGAACTCCGCAGTTTGCAGCATGGGCATGTACGCATGTTGCGCGCGCAGTATGACATTTTCATCCTGGTCGCGCACCGCCCAGTCGAAGTAAGGTGTCTGCCCGGCGGAGATGTTCTCCTGTCCGCCAGCCACGACAGTGTCCATCCCGTCGACTATCACCTGTTTGGCAGCGGTCGCCACCGCCATCAATCCGGAAGCGCACTGGCGGTCCATGGTCTGTCCCGCCACGCTGGCTGGCAAGCCTGCGGCAATCGCGCCAAGGCGTGCCACGTTCATGCCAGCCGTGCCGGCAGTCAGCACCGAGCCCATCACGGCGTCTTCGATCTCCGCCGGATCGATCCCGGCGCGTTGCACGGCATGTGATATCGCATGTCCGAGCAGCGTTGGGGATTTGATATTGTTCAGTGCTCCACGGTACGCCCGGCCAATCGGCGTGCGCGCGGTGGAAACGATTACCGCTTCTCTCATGGTTCTCTCCAAAGGCATTAGTTATGCGGTTCGCGCCCACTTGCTCAACGGAGCGCGCGTTTCAACAAGCTGCGTGAGCAGGGACGACGGGGTCCAGTATCCAAACGCATCCCCGCGCATGTCCGCGTAGTGGCGCAGACGGTCCGCGATCTTCGCCAGACCGATCTGCTCCGCCATGAACATCGGCCCGCCGCGATGGTCGGGGAATCCGTAGCCGGCGGTCCAGACGACGTCGATATCGCCCGGACGGTAGGCGATACCTTCGTCCAGGATGCGAAGTCCTTCATTGATGAGCGGATAAAACAATCTCTCGACTATTTCCTCGCCGGTGATATCGGTGCGGCAGGCAATTCCATGCAATTCGCCGAGTGCGCGGGCGGCTGCGGAAAAATCAGGATCAGGGATAGGCGTGCGCCCTTCATATCGGTAATAACCGGCGCCTGTCTTCTGCCCATACCTTCCCAGTTCGAACAGTTTGCGGACCACCGCCCGGTAAGCCGGATCGGCCGGCAGTTCGCCTGCTTTTGCACGTTCAATGACAACCTTTGCGCCCACATCCACGCCCGCCATGTCGAGCATCCGGCACGGCCCCATGGCCATGCCGAGCGACTCGGCAGCGGCATCGATCTGCTTCGGATCGGCGCCTTCCATCAGCAGGAACTCCGCTTCGCGCAAATACACTTCCAGCATACGGTTGCCGATAAAGCCGAAACATACGCCCGAGACAACCGGGGTCTTGCCGATGGCTTTCGCCAGCTTTATCACGGTGGCAAGGACCTCCGGGGCGGTAGCGTCAGCGCGTACGACCTCTAGCAGCCGCATCACGTTTGCGGGACTGAAGAAATGCATGCCAAGCACCCGTTCGGGACAGCCGGCCGCGCGGGCCAGCAAGTTGACATCCAGCGTAGACGTGTTGGTGGCAATAATTGCGGCTGGCTTTGCAACACGTCCGATCTGCGTACAGACCTCCTTCTCGAGTTCAAGGTCTTCGAAAACCGCTTCGATGATGAGATCGCAATCGGCGAGCGCGGTGTATTCCAGCGCGCCTGTCAGCAGGCCCATACGCTGCTCGACCTGTTCCGCGGTCAGTTTGCCTTTGGCGGCACTGGCAGCGTAATTCTTGCAAATAAGATCCAGGCCACGCTGCAACGCAGCCTCTGTCGTATCGAGCAGCACCGTGGGAATGTTTGCGTTGGCGAAGTTCATTGCAATGCCGCCGCCCATTGTGCCAGCGCCAACGATGCCTACCTTACCGATGGCCTGAAGCCCCGAACTATCCGACATGTCTGGAATCCTGGCCGCTTCGCGCTCGGCGAAGAAGAGATGGCGCAGGCACTTCGATGCTGTCGAGCTGAGCAGCGCAGCGAATTCACGCGCCTCGACCTGTCCCCCCTCCGCAAAGGTCCGCTCAGCGGCGGCCTCTACGCACCGCACTATTGCCGCCCGGGCGGGGTATTGGGGCTTACCGCCGGCTTCGGTGAAGTACAGCGCGAAGCCATCAACGGGCGGAGACGGCGCCGCCAGGGCGCTCGTTCTCCGCAACGCCGCACCACTTTCAACCAGGCGTTGGGCGCATGCCTTTCCGGCTGCGCGCGCTTCACCTTCGCAGACCTCGTCAATCAAGCCGTCCTGCAGCGCCCTCTTGTCCCAACCATGCCACCACTTAGCATCATATCGAGCGCCGTGACGGCGCCCGCCAGACGCGGCAAACGTTGCGTGCCCAGCGATCCAGGCAGCAATCCCAGCTTGACTTCAGGGAGGCCAAGTTTTGTGGCCCTCTGCGCCACCCGCCAATGGCACGCCATGGCAAGCTCGAGTCCGGCGCCCAATACCGTCCCGTGCAATGCCGCGATAACCGGTCTTTCAGAAGCCTCGATACGTGCCAACAACCGGTTGTATGCCTGAGGATTGAAATCACTGCTTTCGAACCAGGAGATATCGGCCCCGGCGACGAACGTGCGCCCCGCGCAGTAGATCACCAGTGCATCAAGGCTGCCGCGCCCCTCAAACTCGGCAAACGACTCTTCGAGCGCGGCGACAACGCGTGGAGAAATCGCATTCACCGGGCGGTTATCGATGCGGATCAGCCCGATGCTGCCTTCCTGTACAAATGTAACGGGAGAATTCATTTTGTATTTTCACCTTAAAGGTAAGTCACTGCCGATGGCCTACATCCAGGCAAGCACCTGGCCGCCATCCACGGGAATCGACACCCCGGTCATGTACCGCCCCGCTTCCGACGCCAGAAGCAGCGAAACGCCGTCAAGGTCGTCAGGCCTGCCGAAACGCTTCAAAGGAGTTCTCCTGATTAACGCTTGTTCGAATACCTTCAAGCTTTCCTGCATATCGGTTTCGATGTTTCCCGGGCAAATTGCATTTACCCTGATCCCTTTCGACGCGAGCTCAAGGGCCATCACCTCGGTCATTTGAATCAGCGCCGCCTTGGACGCGCCATAACTGGAGAGCATTCCACCCGCCCGCAGGCCCGCCGTCGATGCGATATTAATGATGACGCCGCTTCCGCGCATTGCCATACGGCGGGCCGCTTCCTGCGCCACCAGCATCGCGCCTTTCAGATTCGTGTCGAAAATGCGCGTGATTTCAGACTCTTCCTGCTCAAGGAATGGCTTTTGATAGATAATCCCCGAGTTGTTATAAAGGACGTCGATCCCGGCGCCGAAGTGGTTCTCCGCTTGCTGGAATGCGGCGGCGATAGAACCGCTCTCCGTCACATCGAGATACACGCCCAGCGCACGATGGCCCTGAACGCGCAGATCAGCGACGGCCCGGTCTATTTTTCCCCTGCGCCGAGCAGCCAGTACGACCTTCGCCCCCGTCTGTGCGTACACCTTCGCGATATGCAAGCCGATGCCGCTGGAAGCACCGGTAATCAATACAACTTTCCCAGACAAGCCAAAGAGGGCTTCGATATCCATAAGATTGATAATTTCCTGAACAAAGTGACTGCCACTCCGGCGTGAACATCAGCCAGGTTACCTCAAGCCTTGGGCTTGGAAATGACTATAAGGGAGCGTCCCGGGCATGTCATTGGCAATCAGCGCCGTGCCATTGACAAAATGCGCCACATGGCCCCGGCGCCGCAACCGTCAGACCCGTTCCAGGCAGAGCGCGATACCCTGGCCACCGCCGATGCACAGGGATACCACCGCCTTGCGCGTGCCGGTACGCTGGAGCGCGTGCGCCACCTTCGTGGTCAGGATGGCGCCTGTGGCGCCGATCGGATGGCCGTGCGCAATGGCTCCGCCATCCACATTGAACTTCGACGGGTCGATCTTCAACTCGTCGCGCACCGCAATGGCGATCGCCGCGAACGCCTCATTGACTTCGAAGCGATCCACCTCATCCAACGTCCAGCTGGCGCGCTCGATCGCCCGGCGAATTGCCGGCAATGGCCCCAATCCGAAGTATCCCGGCTCGACCCCAGCCACCCCGATGCCGCGTACCGCAAGCATCGGTTCCAGGCTGTGTTCGCGCGCTACGCCGGCATCGCAAATTATCATCGCAGCCGCGCCGGCATTGACCCCGGGAGCGTTGCCCGCAGTGATGGTCCCGTCGGGACGGAAGGCTGGCTTGAGCCTGGCGAGCGTGTCCACCGTGGTGTCCGGCCGGACCGACTCGTCCGCTGAAAAACTGGTGACGACGCCCTTAGCCCCCTTCAGGGACAACGCTTCAATCTCCGCGTCCAGCCAGCCGGCCGCCTGCGCCGCCGCGTAGCGCTGCTGGCTCTGCGCCGCGAACAGATCCTGGGCCTCGCGGGAGATGGCGAACTTCTGGACCAGGTCTTCCGTGTGCCAGCCCGAGTGCTTGCCCGAGAACGCGTCGTTCAAGCCATCCGCAAGGATCGCATCGGTCGCCTCTGCATTGCCCATTCGCGCTCCGGAACGCATGGCCGGCAGCAAATACGGCGCACGCTCCATGTTTTCCATGCCGCCGGCGATCACGATGCGCGAGAGGCCACTGACGATTTCCGCATAAGCGGTGGCAACTGCCTGGGCGCCGGAACCGCACACCCGGTTGACCGTCATCGCGGGCACGCTGACTGGCAGTCCGCCATGAATAGCCGCCTGGCGTGCGATATTCATGCCGTTACCGGCTTGTACAACGTTCCCCATCACCACGCCGTCGACCAGCGCCGGGTCCAGCCCGGAACGGCGCAAGGCCGCGGCGATGGCATGCGCTCCCAGCACCGTGGCCGGCGTACTCTTCAGCGAGCCGCCAAAGCCGCCGATGGCGGTACGGACGGGGGAACAGATAACGATCTCTTTGCTCATGTTGATATCTCCTGGTTCAGAAACGTAACGATAGGCGACATGTCTCATCAAGGATGGAGGCAAACCGCAGGGGGGATTGGTATGCGGCCGCATCGGGCCAGTCGGGCAAGAATGGATTATTTGAACTTCCAATCGCCGCAGCAAGCCGCGCGCTCAGGTTAATCGCCCTCTTCGCATCGAACTCCATTGCCTGGTCGGCGCCGCCGATGAGATGAGGCGTCAAACTGCGTTGCTGCAGCTGTTGTTGCAGGGTGCGCTGCGGGTGCTGGCCAGCGCAGACGATCTCGTTGTCGACATCCAGCACTTCAGGACGGCCGTCCGCCATGATGTGCAAGCCGGCGTCGTCGATCTTCACACAACTGGCCTCGGCAATCCTTTGGACCTGCTTGTGTTTCAAGACGGTCCGGTGTATCCAGCCGGTGGTCGATCCCAGTCCGCCGCCCGGCCGTTTGAGTCTGACATCGGCAATGCCGTTATCCATGGTGATCGTCACGTATTGGCTCATTTTTCTCCTCTTCTCAACATCTCATCAAAATTGCCGTCGACAGGGGCAGACTCATGCCGTGGGCAGCGTATGTCCCTTGAACTGTTCGCGAATGCGGTTCTTCAATACCTTGCCGGTGGCCCCGATCGGCAGCGCCTCGACAAAGGCAACATCATCCGGCGTCCACCATTTGGCGATTTTTCCTTCATAGAACTTGATCAATTCTTCCCTGCTGACCTGGGCACCCGGCTTCCTCACCACGATCAGCAGGGGGCGTTCGTCCCACTTCGGATGGAACACGCCGATGCAGGCGGCCTGCTGCACCGCAGGATGCGCCATTGCGATGTTTTCCAGGTCGATCGAGCCGATCCACTCGCCGCCGGACTTGATCACATCCTTGCTGCGGTCGGTAATCTGCATATAGCCATCGGGAGAAATTGTGGCCACGTCACCAGTCGGGAACCAGCCATCCACAAGCGCATCGCCACCTTCATTTTTGAAGTAGCTGCTGGCGATCCAGTGCCCCTTAACCAGCAGGTTGCCGTAGGTCTTGCCGTCCCATGGCGCTTCCCTGCCGTCATCGCCGACAATCTTCATGTCGACGCCGAAAACCACATTCCCCTGCTTTTCCAGCACGGCCTGTTGCTCTTCTTCCGGCAGATTCAGGTGATGGCGCTGCAACGTACAGGTGGTCCCCAGCGGGGACGTTTCCGTCATGCCCCAGCCATGCGTGACCTCAACGCCGTATTGATGACGGAAGGTTTTCAGCATCGCTGGCGGACATGCGGCACCGCCGATGGACGTGCGCTTGAAGGTGGAAAACCTGAGATTGTTCTCGCCAACATAGGTCAGCAATCCGAGCCACACGGTAGGGACGCCCGCGGAAAACGTGACGCCTTCCTGTTCGAGCAGTTCATAGACCGATTTGCCGTCCAGCGCCGCACCTGGGAGCACCACCTTGGCGCCAGTAAGCGGCAACGCATAAGGCAGGCCCCACGCATTGACGTGGAACATCGGCACCACCGGCATGACGACGTCGCGCGCCGAGACATTCAATCCATCCGGGATCGTCAATCCATAGGAATGCAGCACGGTCGAACGATGCGAGTACAGCACGCCTTTCGGATTGCCGGTCGTGCCTGAGGTGTAGCAAAGGCTCGACGCCGAGTTCTCGTCGAACAGCGGCCAAGCGTACTGGTCGGAGTTGCAGCCGATTAATTCTTCGTAGCACAGCAGGTTGCGGACTTTGCTGGCGGCCGGCATGCGCTCGCGGCCGCACATCATCACGAAACCCTTGACTGTCGGGCAATGCACGGCGAACCTCTCGACCAGCGGCAGGAAGGTGATGTCGAAGAATATGTACTGGTCTTCCGCATGGTTGACGATGTACGCGATCTGGTCAGGGTGCAAGCGCGGATTGAGAGTATGCATGACCGCGCCACAACCGGAAATGGCGTAATACAGTTCCAGATGCCGGTATCCATTCCATGCCAGCGTAGCGACACGGTCCCCCATCTTCACACCAAGACCACCGAGGGCATTGGCCATCTGCCGCGCGCGCCTGTGGCAATCGCGGTAGGTATAACGATGGATATCCCCCTCGACACGCCGAGACACGATCTCGTTGCCACCGAAATAGCGGTCGGCATGTTGAATAATGCTGGAAATGAGCAAAGGCTGGCTCATCATCTGCCCCATCAGAGGGCTCTTCGGGTAGTGCGACATTGCTTCTCCTGTTTGCAATTGGTTATAGGTCCGACTCGTCAGCAGCCGGAATCGCCAGCATGGCTGGCCTCTTGGGTGGATGCGCCGCATCAGGCGCGGCTGGCGCGAGCGGGAGCACTGCCATCGGTCCACCGGCGCCATGCAGCCTGAACACAGAGACGGCCTGCGCCAGATTCACAGCCTGCTCCAGCATGCTTTCGGAGGCGTTCGCCGACTGCTGCACCAGCGCCGCGTTCTGCTGCGTCATCTGGTCCATCTGCGAGACGGCCCGGCTCACTTCCTCGATCCCCCAAGCTCTGCTCCTGGCTGGCCGCCGTGATTTCCCCCATGATGCCGGCCACGTGCCGGACAGACGCCACGATGTCGTCCATCGTCGTGCCCGCCTGGTCCACCAGCTTGCTCCCGGCATCGACTTTTTCCCCCGCGTCGCCGATCAGGGCCTTGATTTCCCTGGCCGCTCCCGCCGAGCGCTGCGCCAAGTTGCGCACTTCCGCCGCCACCACAGCAAAACCCCGGCCCTGTTCCCCGGCCCGCGCCGCTTCCACCGCCGCGTTCAGCGCCAGGATGTTGGTCTGGAACGCAATCCCGTCGATCACGCCGATGATGTCGGCAATCTTGCGCGAACTCTCCCGGATCGATTCCATCGTTTGCACCACTTGCCCCACCACCTGGCCGCCCTTCAGCGCACGGTCCGATGCCGAAACCACCAACTGGTTCGCCTGCCGCGCATTTTCAGCGTTCAGTTTTACGGTCTGCGTCAGTTGCTCCATCGACGACGCCGTCTGCTCCAGCGAACTGGCCTGCGACTCCGTGCGCGCCGACAGGTCCGCGTTGCCGGATGCAATTTCCCGGGTAGCGGCGCCGATGGATTCCGTGCCGTGGCGGACATTGCCGACCAGTTCGGCCAAGCTGCCATTCATGCGGCGCAGCGCATCGAACAATTGGCCGATCTCATCCCGGCCGCGTTCGCCGATGTGCGACGTCAAGTCGCCTTCGGCGACTCGGGCCGTCACTTGCACCGCTTCACGCAGCGGCAGCGTAATGCCACGGATCACCCACCATGCCCCCGCGCAACACAACAGCACCGCGACTCCGGTCATCAGGAAGATCAGCAGGCGCGCCTGTTCCTGGACACGCTTGCCATCCTCGGCCGCCCGGATGGCGTAAGTCTGGTTGAGCCTAATGAGTGCATCAAACTGGGCCTGTATGAGTTCACTCAGCCGGCGGACCGGGCCGTCAAGTTGCGTGAAATCCTTCATGCCGAGCTTCATGCGCCGCCAGTCGCGCTCCTCGGCCAGGCGTTTGAGGACGTTGATTGCCGCCGCGTTGGACTCCAGGTACGCTTTCCAGTCTGATTGCACCGACTGCCACTTTTGGAGTTCTTCTGCCGTCTTGGGCAGATTGGCGTACTGGTTGAAGTAGGCCTGCGCCTGCATGTCGGCATCGAACTTGGTCTTGAGCACGTCCGCAAAGAATGCGCTGCCCTCCTGCACGGCGATCGCTTCATCCTGCGCCGAGTCGTAGGATTCCGCATCAAAGCCCATGGCATTCCTGTTTTCCGAGATCGATACCAGTTGCCAGGTTCGCATGCGCATCAGGTTAAGGATGGCAGGAAGGCGTTCCCCGCTGAGACCGCTAAGTTGTTCGCCAACGCTGCGCGCTGCCAGCCATCCGGATGTCGCGACAAGCAATAGCAACAGGATGGTGGCGCCGGAAAACACCACCAGCTTTAACCTGATTGAAAAATTGCGCATATTAGTTTCCCCTGCCATTTATTGAATGAGATGGCTACCACTCTCTGCTTTCGACGCGGCTTCGGACCTCTTGAAGCGCACCGCTTCGCGCGGCATCAGGATCGCCACCAATGCGGGGAGCATGACAATAGCGCCGATCATGTTCCACAGGAACATGAACGCCAGCAGCAATCCCATGTCCGCCTGGAACTTGATTTCCGAGAAGACCCAGGTCATGACCCCCAGGGCCAGCATTACCCCGGTCACCGCAATGGCGGTGCCGGTGGTCTTGAGCGTTTCGAAATACGCATTCCTGAGCGTGAAGCCCCGGTCGAGGAAGTGTTCGAGACGGTTGTAGATGTAGATGCCGTAGTCGACGCCGATACCGACACCGAGCGCGATCACCGGCAAGGTGGCGACCTTCACGCCGAGCCCGAGTTGCGCCATGATCGCTTCGCACAGGACCGAGGTGATATACAAGGGCAGCATGACAGCCAGCGTGACGCGCCAGCTCTTGAACTCCCACCAGACCAGCAAAGCCACGATCCCGTAGACCAACAGCAGCATCTGCACCTCGGCTTGCTTGATGACGATATTGGTCGCAGCTTCAATGCCGGCATTACCGCCAGCCAGCACGAATTGCATGTCTTCGCTGTTGTGCTCGGCGGCAAACCGCTCGGCCGCATGCACGACCCGCGAGAGCGTCTCCGCCTTGTGGTCGGACAGGAACAGCATCACCGGCACCATCGAGCAATCGTTGTTGCAAAGCTCCGACGGCAGCGTTTTGTGCGCCGCGTTGCTGATGTAGCGGTCGCGACTGATCGCGGCCCATTTCAAGTTGCCGCCGTTGCTGCCCGCGATCATTTTCTTCATGCCGGTAAACAGCGAGGCGCTCGATTCGACGCCGTCCAGGTTCTCCATTTCCCACTGCAGCCGTTCCACCGCCGCGGCCACCGGATAGGACCCGCATTCGCCCGCTTTGGTCGTGACCATGACCACAAACACGTCCGGGCTGGTCGAATAATGCGACACCGTAAAAGCATTGTCCTGGTTGTAGCGCGAGGTGCTGCGCAACTCCGGCGCGCCAGGATCGAGGTCGCCGATTTTCAGGTCGCGGCTGAAGTGCCAGGCCGTGCCGAGGATGACTAGCGCGAGCGCCGCAACCGCTCTTGCGATACGCGGCTCGGTGACGCGCGACAGCGCGCGCGCAACCCGGTGCTCGCTGTGTGCCTTGCGCTCTTGCTTGCGCAGGCAGGCCGGAGAAACGCCGACATACGACATCAATACCGGGAGCAGGAACATCTTGGTCAAGATGATCACGAAGACGCCGACGCTGGCACCGATCGCCAATTCGCGGATGACCCCGATGTCGATCACCAGCAGCGTCGAAAAACCGACGACATCGCACAGCAAGGCCACCGTGCCAGGAATGAAGAGCAGCCGGAAGGCGGCCTTGGCGGCCGCCATCTTCGAACGCCCGTTATGCACCTCGGATGCCATGGTGTTGATGTTTTGCACCGCATGGCTGACGCCGATGGCAAAGGTCAGGAAGGGAACCAGGATCGAATACGGGTTCAAGCCGAAGCCGAGCAGGTTCACGATTCCCATCTGCCAGATCACCGCCAGGCTGCAGCACAGGATGGTAATCGCCGTGCTGCGCAGGCAGCGCGAGTAGGCATAGAGCAGCGCGCAAGCCAGGACAAAGGTGATCGCAAAGAACACGGTGATCGCACGCGCACCGTGGATCAAGTCGCCGACGACCTTGGCGAAACCGGTGATGTGAATCTTGATATGACCGGTTTCATACTTCTGCCTGATCACTGTTTCGAGGCGCTCGGAGAGTTGGCCATAGTCGAGCTTTTTTCCGGTCTGGGGATCGGCTTCGAGCAAGGGCGCCAAGATGATTGCCGAGCGGTGATCGTTGGCCACCAGGCTGCCGATGCGGCCAGAGCGGACCACGTTGGTTTTCACCTGCTCGAGCTTTTCCGGCGAGCCTCCGAAACCTTCGGGAATGATATGTCCGGCGGTCATCCCCTCTTCCGTCACCTCGTACCACATGACGTTTGCCGTCCATAGCGACTTCAGGTTGCCGCGATCGACGCCGGGAATGTAAAACACTTCATCGGTGATCTTTCGCAGGGTTTCCAGATACGCCGGCTCATAGATATTGCCCTGCGTGTTCTCAACCGCAATGCGCACGACATTGCCAAGCGGGCGCAGCTCGTTTTCGAACCTGAGGTAGTTCGCTATGTACGCATGCGAAGCTGGGATCATGTTCTGAAAACTGGCATCCGGTTTCAGCTTCAGCATCTGGAAAGCAAAGAAAATTGATGCCATCAGGAACAACAGGATCACCTTGACGCGATGACCGAACAGGATCGGTTCGAGAAGGCGTTCCATCTTGCCCGTACCCCGATGCATGGCGAGGTTTTCCGCATCCTGCGGACTTGCTGATTTTCGGGTCATGGCTGCCTCGTCTTAGTGGTGCTGTTCATGGACACGATCCGTGTTCCATTCTCGCCTGCGACGATGAACGCGCCGTTGTCGATTAAAGCGAAGGCGGCGACTGACATGCCTACATTGCCGGTTGCCGGCTTGAAGCTTTGTCCCAGCTCATCGCCGAGCAGGATTCGGCCGTCGTAAGTCAGCAAGGCAATTCGTCCGTTTGGCAACATGTGGCCGGAAACCACCGGCTTCGTTTCTTCAACCGAGACACGGTGCCAGCTGAGAACCGCTATCAGTCGAACGGAAAACGTTTCCGGCAAAGCCAAAGGCAATCAGCGTTTCCCGACTCCCCTCCTGCTCAATGCCAAGCACGCCGTAGAGTTGTCCCGTGTAGCCGGTTTCGAGCGTTACCCACGACGCGCCGCCGTCGGCGGAGCGATAGACTTTTCCTGTTTCGCCCGCAATCAGCAGCACGCCCTTGGCGGTGGCAGAGATCGCGTTGAGATGCAGGCCGTCGGGATTGGCGATGCGTTCGCCCCACAGCGCCCAGGTGCGGCCGCCATCGGCGGTATGAAAAAACTGCCCGAAGGAGCCGACGGCGATACCTTCCGATTCATCCTTGAACCACACATCGAACAAGGGCCGCGAAGGTCCGAACTTCGCGCCGGCCTGTGCATCTTCGAGCGCCCGTTCGGCAGCCTGCAATGCCGCTGCCGGCTGGCCGCTCACTCCGTCCGCAAAAGCAGCGCGCGCATCCTTCTCCCGCTTTTGCCCGGCGGCCAGCACGAGAGCATTCGCCGTGTTGCCGTCGAACTGCTTGGTCCAGTGCGCGCCGCCGTCTTCACTGCGAAGTATCACGCCGTCGTGGCCAACCGCCCAGCCTTTTTTCGGCATCGGGAAATAGACTGCGGTAAGGGTCACGGACACCGGGACCGCGGCTTGATGCCAAGTTCTTCCGTTCGTATCGGAATAGAGAATGATGCCGTGCTCACCGACAGCGACGACCCGGTTGCCGGTACGAACGACGTCCAGCATCATCGCGCCGGACGCCTTCGGCGCCAGGTAAGCGGGGGTATCCAAGCGGTCTCTGCCGGCGTACGCCAGCAGCGGTGCCGCCAGTGCGATGCAGGCGAGCAGACGCCGTCTGGTGCGGCCAGTCTTTGCCAAAGTTGTATGAATCATGACGTGTCTTCTTTGCTTCTTGATCAGAGCGGCCGGGCACGGCAAGCCATGCCGAGGTACCCGCAAGGGAGCGACGGGTCACCGGCCGGTGCCCCGTCGGCAAGCTAACTAGTTCGCGAATCGGCGCATCGCGTCGACCGAGAACGAGCTCAGATCGAACTCCACGTGGTACTTGAACGGCTTGCTCGCGTTGACCAGGGAGCTGACCAGATAGCGGCGTGCCTGCAGGTCATAGATGACATCGCAAGCGGGCCCGTACGCCGGCGCGGCGCTATACTGCAGGCCGTGCATCTCGTGGACGCGCCACAATTCCCCGCGGCCATCGAAGTTGTCGGCATGGACGAGCGCCCAGCTGTCTTCATCGATGTAAAACACCGCTTGGAATAGACATGGCGTTTGCCCGGCTTGAGCGTCGCCTCCACCACCCAGACGCGATGCATTTCATACCGCACCAGATCCTGGTTCATGTGCCCGGGCCTGACGATGTCCGTCGGCTTGACCTGTTTGGCGATCAGCCGGTTGTTGTTGTAGGAAACAATCATCTCCTTCTTGCCAATCAGTTTCCAGTCAAAACGGTCCGGCGCGCCGTCGAAGCCGTCGAAATCGTCTTGTGTCGCCAACCCGTCGGAACCGATCGCCGGTGAATCGTGAGGAGACATCCGGCGCGCGCATGACACGACGCGACCCCGGGTTGTAAGTCCAGACGAGTCGCTGCTCCTTTGACCTGGTCGAGCGGTTCATAGTCCAGCAATGCCGTGCCCGCCTGGCTTGACGGCGCGGTGTCGGTTCGCATGTAGTACATCAGCCGGTTCGGTTCCGCGTTCTTGACTTTCGAGGCCATCGCAATGTGTTCGATACGCACCACCGGCGTGAAGGCGCCGTTGACCTGCACCGGCAGCAGGGAGGTGTACCGAATAAAGCTTCCCCCGCGATGGCGCGTCATGTGATTCCAGATGGCTTCCACGCCACTTTTCGGCATCGGGAACGGCACCGAGGAATTTTTCACATTGAGGATCCCGTTGCCGCCCTCGGCCAAGGCGGCCTTGCCGGCTTCGGCCTTGATATGGTCGTATTCGCCCTGCTCCAGCGCTGCGGTGCGGTGACTCGGATAGACCAGCATCTTGTACTCCGGGAACCGCTTCAACATCTCGATCTGGCCGGTCGTCAGCTTGCCCTGATACTGTTGCAGGTTGGCCGCCGTGATCGTATACAGCGGCTTTTCCTTGGGGGAACGGATCGGCATACACTTCCTTCGGATCGACACCGGGAGGAATTGTTGGCAACCCGCCGTCCCAGGCGGGAATGCTGCCGTCCTTGTTGCCCGCCTTTTCGGCGCCCATCGCGGGTCAGGTCCTTGCCCAGGCGTTCGAGTTCCTGCGCCGTCATCGTGGCACCCGCGCCGCCGGCGCCGGCCACCAGCGCGGCGATCAAGGTCAGTGAAAATAGTGATTTGGTTTCATTCCAGTATCTCCTTGGTGCTTAGAAATTGATGCCGGCAACCACAGAGTAGCGATCGCGGTCGTGGAAAATGTCGTATTTGGCGCTGCGCTTGTGGCCTGTATAGCTGAAGTCGACGTAATACTGCGTGTTGTATTCCGCGCGCAAGGCCAGGCTGAGAATTTGCTTGTCTTCGACGAAGGTGCCGTCGGCGGAATAGCCTTTCACATCATGTGACCAGAACAGCCGCGGCTTCAGGTTGACACCGGCGAAGACATTCGGATAGCTCGACTCGGCCTGCACACGGTATCCCCAGGCGTTGCTGGTCGCGAATCCCTTGTTCTCGCAATGGTCCGGGTTGGGATTGCCGGTGAATGCGCCACGGGATCGTTGCCGTTTGCGCCAGGCCGAAGACCGAGGCGCGTCCGTAGCGAGTGGACGTGTCGGGGTCGCCGATGCCCGACCAGCGCTGATAGGCGACTTCGCCGACCAGTGTCAACGATTCGGCTGCCGCGATTCGAGGGAAGATCTTGACAGTCGATATCTGCAGCTGTGTCTTGTTCTTCAGATCGTAGCCACGCGCCGCGCTCCCGGCTGGCAGAGCGGCCAGACTTGCCTGCGGGCCGGCGCCCTTGACAAAGCCGGCGACCAGGTCGGTGGAGTTGATCTGCACTGGCAAATCCCTGGTATAGCTCCCCTCGCCCAACAGCGACCAGCCGCCCACGACGGTCGAGGCGCTCAGGCCGAAGACCTTGCTATTCTGCGCGGAATAATCCCAGAAGAATTGGGCCGGGCCGACACCACCGAACGGCGCCAGCGCGCCGGACCAGACCGAAGCACCCGGCGATGGTGATCTCACCATGCTGAAGACCGGACTGCGCGCATGGAAGTTGGCGAAATAGGCGCCGATCTCGGTGTCAATCGCCGCGACCTGGTAACGCGCCGCCAGACCGAATTGGCCGCTATTCTTGGGCTCGACATCGCCGGCGCGCCCCATGCGGAAGTTAAAGGGAGGCAGCCCGGGCGCGACCGGCACACCGTTGTACTGCGCCTGATCCGGCTGCGGATCGCCACCGATGAGCGCTCCGCCGGGGCAGTTCAGGAGGTCGCTCAACGACCAGTAGGTGCCGCACCCATCCAGGTTGTGCTTCTTCCACTTGAACTGATAGAACGCTTCCACATTCACACCGTTTTGCAGGCTCAGGGTGGCCGACACCTGCGGTATGGGCAGCAGGATATCCTTCACCTGCGCACCCGGGCGATTGGCTGCCGTGACGTCGAAGGCGCCGAACTGGTTAATGCCAGGGATGAACAGGCTTTCCCCCCAGTTCACGACATGGTTGCCGAGCTTGACGTTCAACGGCGTGCCCGCGGCCACATCGAAGGTGCCAAACACATAGGCATTATCGAGCGCGACGCCGGAAAACTTCGACAACGGGGCGAATCCGGCATCGTCCAGCGTTGCGCCTGGCACATAGCCATTGGCGAAACTGCCGTGCACGACATTCTTGTCTTTGCCAGCGTAGTCATACCAGCCCTTGGCCCCGATGACCGCGCCGATGTTGTCTTTCTTGAGCTTGACCTCGCCGTTGACCTTGGCAATCGTCGAAAACGCTGAACCCTTGCCATAATTCAGGTTGCCATCGTCATTCAGGCCGACGCTGCGTCCGCCGTTGCCGACGCCAATCAGCGCCGGGTCGGCATCGCGTGCACGCCAGCTGCTGCCGATCGAGGCGCCGAGCGACCATTGCCCCTCGATGCCGTTCGCCAGGCTGAAGTCGCCGGCACTGGCCGATGCCGTGTAACCGGTGCCTAGCAAGGCCATCGCCGCGGCGCACGCTTGCGCCACAGCGCTGGGTTTGAAACGGTTTCGCGCTTCGTCGATCCGTCTTTCGTGAATTTTCCTCATATTCGTCTCCCCTCCTTTTTGGACTGCGAAAAAAAAATTCTTCTTCCTTGAATGCCATGGGAAAAGGCAACAAGCTCCCCTACCGGCGCGCAGGGCGCGTCGGGCGCACAAAGATCAAATAAGCTGTTGAGAAGTGACAAGGCGGCAGCGAAGTCGCATTCAAGCTGTGCCGCTGTTACCCCTTGTTTCGCCGCTGTCGGCTATCGCATCAAATGGACCCGCGACCAGCGGGATGGTCGCCTGTGCCGATTGGAGGATAGGTGTTGAAGTGTGTCCATAGTGTGTCTCCTATATTGTTTGATGTATGGCTGTTCCGCCGTTTGCATCCGTGGATTTAGTTCAGTAATTATTGGTGAGACGCCACCATCGCTAGACGGTGCAGGCTTGCAGCGAAGACGGCAAGGACTGGGCCTCTTTGGCGCCGGCGACCGCGAACAGTCTCGGTATTTCCGCTCCATTCTTGACCGCGACGATTTCGGCCAGGATCGACAACGCAATCTCCGGCGGCGTGCGACTGCCGATGTAAATGCCGGCCGGCCCGCGCAGGCGTGCCAATTGGTCTTCAGCCAACCCGAAGTGTTCCTTGAGGCGTTCCCGCCGCTTCGCATTGTTGACGCGCGAGCCCAGCGCACCGACATAGAAAGCGGGTGTTTTCAGGGCATCGAGCAAAGCCAGGTCGTCCAGCTTCGGATCGTGCGTCAGCGCAATCACGGCGCAGCGCTCATCGAGTTTCATGTCCTGCACGGCGTCATCGGGCATGCAGCGCAGCAGCGTGATACCCTCGACTTCGAATACGTCCAAGTAGTCGCTGCGCGGATCGCACACCGTGACGTCGAAGCCCAGGCCACGCGCCGTTTCGCACAGATAGCGCGAGAGCTGTCCCGCGCCGATGACCAGCAGCCTGAAGCCGGCGCCAAGCACGAGCTCCAGATAGCGGCCATCGAAGCTCAAGGCATCGGCCTGGCCAGCATCGCCCAGGTCCACGATCCCGGTCGCCATGTCAAGCCGGCGCCGCGTCAGCTGACGCGCCGAGATGCGGCTTACGAGCTCGCAAATGGCGCTGTGGTCGCCCAGTGGTTCAAGCACGAGTTGCAGGGTGCCGCCACACGGCAGCCCGAACTTGTGCGCTTCCTCCGCCTTCACACCATAGGTAACAGAACGGGGCAGGCCGTCCGGCGCGAGGGCTGCAATGCCGCCTTGCTGCACCGTGGCGATCAGATCGTCCTCGATGCAGCCGCCCGATACAGATCCGGCCACCTGGCCATCGTCGCGCAACGCCATCATCGCGCCGACGGGACGGGGCGATGAGCCCCAGGTGCGCACGACGGTAACCAGCAGTACGGCGCGGTCGTTCTTCTGCCAGGCCGAACAAGTACGCAAAACATCCAGATCAACCGCGTCCATGACCGATTACCTCCACATGGTATAAGCCGCCGCCACGCCAGCCGCCAACAGACCCCAAAACCACCTTTTTGCCGACGACCCGGTCTTGGCCGGAACCGCGGACCGGTCCGCCGCCATGTTGGCCGTTGCCTGCAACAAGTGGGCCTCGAACGCCGAAAAGAAAGACTTGGCGACCTGCGCCGACACAGCTTCGATCATGCGCGCCCCCACCTTGGCCAAGGGGCCCCGGACCTGGGCCTGGAGCGCGTAGCGCACGCGCGTCTGTCTGCCCTCTTCGATCAACGAGATGTTGGCCGAACCCTTGGTGCCCCCCTCCCCCTCGAACGACAGCACATAACTGGTTGGAATCTGCATGTCGCTCACCTGGAATGTGCTCTTGAAGCGCGCACCGACCGGCCCGATGCCCAGAGCCAGCACAGCCACCAGCGTGTCCGCCCGCAGATGTTCCAGCGACTCGCATCCGAAAATGCAGGACTTGAGCACATCGGCATTGTTCATTGCATTGAAAGTCGGCAAATATCGGTGCCGGAAACACTCTTTCGCCAACAAGCTGGATCGGCGTGGCGGCAACGGCCGGACGCGCCGTGGCCAGCGCGCCGGTCCTGACGAAAACGTTAGCCTCATCCCCCGCCGCTGCAGCCGATACGCGCTGCAACCGCATCACGGCCGCCGGCAAGGAATGAGTGCTGACCTTCGGCGCGGCGGCACTGGCCAGGCGCGATGTGGCAGGCGCTCCGGCTTTGCCGAGGACGGCGGGCTGATTCGCCACCGCTTCGACGCTGGCCGGCAGCAACTGGACTTCGAAGGCGGCAAAGAAAATCCTCAGTGATCTTCGCAGCGGCAGCATCGATCAGCCGCGATCCAACCTGGGCCAGGCGGCCACCCACCTGGGCACGGGCCGAATAGCGCAGCAGCGTCTGATCTCCCTGTTCCGTGAGCGAGACGTCCGCCGATCCCTTGCCAAAACCGGCGATCCCGCCCTGTCCTTCGAAGGACACCACGTAGCTGTGTGGCGGGTTCATGTCGCTCAATGTCAACGTGCCCTTGAAGCGCGCCTTGACAGGTCCTATTTTCAGCGCTACCTGAGCGGCCAGCATGTCCGCCTGCACATGGTCCAGCGACTCGCATCCCGCAATGCAGGACTTGAGCACCTCGGCATCGTTCAGCGCCTCCCAGGTTGCCGAAATCGGTGCCGGTATCAGCTTTTCTCCAATAAGTTCCATACATCCAAGCCCAAGGGCCCCAAAAAGTGATTGATCAAACGGAATCTATTTGCTGACTTCCATCAACAGATTCTTCAGCGTGACGTCGAGTTTCGCGGCGACGTTGTCGATCGTGGCATCGCCGAACAGCCCGAACATCGAGGAGGGTTTGTCGTACTCGAACAACGCGGTACCGTCGGCTCCCTCATACAGCACCACACGGATGGGTGCGTAGAGACCCGCGGCCAGATTGTGTTTGTTTCATGGAGGCCGCGATCAGGACATTGCCAATCCCGTAACCCACGGCTTTCCGGGGGGCGCCCTCCAGGGAAAGCGCGAGGCCATGGTCCAGCGAATACAGGATCGACAGGCCCGTGGGCGCTGCCAAGTGCTCCAGCTCGGCGCGCGCGCCGGCCATGTCTCCCTTCATCACGAAGGGCATCACCCGCTCAATCTGGAACGGATGAATCCGGGATTCAAGCGCGGTTCTCACTTCGTCAAACGACCGTTTCGAAGTGATACGGATATGTTCCACCGTCAAAGGCCGCATGCTCGCGCGGTCATCCATGCCTGCCTCCGCGGCACGACTTGGGCCCGCCAAAAGCGCTCCGCTTGCCAGCACCAGCAGCGCGCCCTTTGCCGATTCCAACGGCACTCGCTTCAGGCGGCTCTGCGTATTCAAGGTTGCCGCCAGCGGTTTGCTCATGGTCATCCCTCCGGTTGTAGTCATTGCCGTCTCCTCGTGTTTTGGGTTATTCATTGGCAATCGCATCTGCCAGCGCACGGCGCAACATGGTTCGGCCGAGCTGGGTGCGGTAGTCCGCGTCGGCGAAGCGGTCCTCCAGTGGAGAAACCCCATCGAACACCAGGTCGAGCAAGCGCTCCGTCTGGTCCGGCTGGCCGGCATATCCCGCCAACGCGGCTTCGGCCCGATGCGCGCGGAATGCATTTTCGGCAAAGCCGGTCACTGCGATCCGCCCACCGCCGCATCGGCCCGACTCGAAGTCCAGCACCACGGCCACGCCGGCGACGGCGTAGCCCGAAGCCGGATGGCGGAACTTGCGGTACGCCATGCGCCGGCCTGGTGCCACTGGAATGCGCACGCGCATGAGGACCTCATCGAGCGCGAGATCGGTTTCGAACAGGCCCTTGAAGAAGGCATCGACCGGAATCGAACGCGAACCTTGCGGCCCGATCACATCAATCATGGCATCGAGGGCCAGCATGGCGGCCGGCCGATCCGCCGACGGGTCGGCGTGCGCCAGCGAGCCGCCGATGGTGCCGCGATTGCGCACCGGCGGGTCCGCAATCAAGTGCGCCGTGGCGGGAATCAGCGGCAGCGCCCTGGCCACCTCGGCGTGGTGTTCCAGCTGAGCGTGAGTGGTGGCGGCGCCGATGACGACTTCGTCCGTACCGACGCTGATGCCTTGAAGTTCGGCAAGCGCGCTGACGTCAATCAAGGTCGACGGCGCGGCCAGGCGCAGCTTCATCATGGGCAGCAGGGAATGGCCGCCACTCATCAGCTTGGCGCCCTCGCCCCCCTGGGCGAGCTGGCCAAGCGCTTCGGCCACGCTGCCGGGTCGTACGTATTCAAAAGCACTGGGGATCATGGGTTCAGCTCCTTTTGTTCAGTGGCTTGCGCTGCGCGAATGGCGCGCCACACCTTGGGCGGCGTCAACGGCATGTCGAGGTGGGTGATACCGAAGCTCTCGAGCGCATCGCACACCGCGCTGACGATGGCCGTCGGCGCGCCGACACAGCCGGCTTCACCGATCCCCTTGACGCCCAGGGGGTTCACCGGGGTCGGCGTCACCTGGAAGCTGGTGCGCATCGACGGGATCTGTTCGCTTTTCGGCAAAGCGTAATCAAGCAATGAACCGGTCAGGAGCTGGCCGGTCTCGTCGTAGTCGACACCCTCGTACAAGGCTTGGCCGATGCCTTGGGCGATGCCGCCGTGCATCTGGCCATGGCACAGCATCGGATTGATCATGTTGCCGACGTCGTCCACCGCGACATAGTCGAGAATCTTCACCTCACCCGTTTCGATGTCGACCTCCACCACAACGGCGTGGCTGCCGAATGGCGCCACCATGTCTTCAGGTTGGTAAAATACGGTTTCTTCCAGGCCCGGCGCCATGCCCACCGGCAGTCCGTAGCTCACATACGCCATGCGCGCGACCTGGCCGAAGCCAACGTTGCGCTCCGGCTGGCCGGCGACACTGAACGTTCCCTGCGCATAGTTGACTTCATCGGGCTGCGCCTTGAGCATGCAAGCGGCAATGCGCTGCGCCTTGGCCAGAATTTTCCCCGCCGCCATGTGGGCCGCGGTGCCGCCCACTACCATGGAGCGCGAATTGAAGGTGCCGTGCCCGAAAGGCACCCGGTCGGTATCGCCCTGGACGACATCGATATGGTCGAGCGGCAGTTGAAGCGCATCGCCAATGATCTGCGCGTAGCTGGTCGCGTGTCCGTGACCCTGCGGCATGGACCCCGAGAACAGTGTGACCTTGCCATCGGAATGCACGCGCAGCAGCGCGCTTTCCCATCCGCCGCGGTCGAATCCGAGCATTTTTTAGCACGGCCGAACTGCCCATCCCAACCAGTTCCATGTAGCAGGTGACGGCAACGCCGATATAGCGCCCCTGCGCCAGCAACTCGGCCTGCCGCTGGCGCCATTCGTTGTAGCCGATCTCCTTCACCGCGGCTTCGAGACAACCCTCGTAATTGCCGGTATCCCACAGCAGAAGCGGGTGTCCGTAAGGCTTATAGGGAAACTGATGCGATCGAATCAAGTTGATACGGCGCAGTTCGACCGGGTCCATGCGCAATTCGGCAGCAACCGCATCCATAGTTCGTTCGATGATATACGCGGCCTCCGGCCGGCCGGCGCCGCGATAGGCATCCACCGGCGTGGTATTGGTCGTCACCAGCCGCATCTCCCCATCCAGCGCGGGAATGTCGTAGTTGCCGCAGGCGAATGACACCGTGTTGATCGTCGGGATGCCGGTCCCCATGTTCGACAGGTAGGCCCCTAGATTGGCGTATGAGCGCAACTTGATGCCAAGCACACGGCCGTCTTTCCTGACCGCAGCTTCCACGTTCTCGATATGCGCACGGCCGTGGGTGGTGGCCATGTGCGCCTCGCTGCGTGTTTCGGTCCAGCCGACCGGCCGCCCGAAGTGTTTCGCAGCGAATGCGACCAGAATTTCCTCGGCATAGAAGTGCATCTTGCATCCGAACCCCCCGCCATATCGGGCGCGATCAGATGGATCTTGTGTTCGGGCCAGCCCAGGGTTTCAGCCAGCCAGCGCTTCGACATGTGCGGCACCTGCGACGGCAGGTAGAACGTCAGCTTGTCGTCCGACGTATCGTAGGCCGCGCGCACAGCCCGCGGTTCGATGGGACTGGGAATGAGGCGATTGTTGACCAGCCGTACCCGAACAATGTGGTCAGCCTGGCTGACAGCCGCCTCGTAGTCGCCGCCACCGGTCCGGTATACGCTGAGAAGGTTGCCGGGCACATTGTCATGCAATTGCGGCGCACCTTCCCGCACGGCCAGTTCCTCGTCCACCACGGCAGGCAACACTTCATAATCAACGACGATCGCTTCGAGCGCATCGGCAGCCTGCTGCCGCGTATTGGCGACCAACAGCGCGACCGATTCGCCAACATAGCGCACCCGCCCATCCGCCAGCGGAGGATGTGCCGGGATGTGAACCTCGCCCACCACCCAGTTGGGGCGGGATATCGCCGACCTTGCCGCGCAAGTCGTCATAGGTCAGGATGCCCACCACCCCTTCCATGGCCAATGCCGCCGACGTGTCGATCGACTTGATCAGCGCGTGGCCGTGGGGCGAGCGCAACACCATTGCGCACGTCAGGCCTGCAATCGCGATATCGTCGGTAAAGCGGCCGCGGCCGGTCAGCAGGCGCGGATCTTCGCGCCGGGTGACGGATTGTCCGACCAGGCGGGCGGACGGCACATCATTGAGCTTGCTCATTGCAGGCCCTCCTTCGAATCGGCAGACGTGCCGGCTGCCTGATACCCGCGGCTTGCCGCCAGCAGGACCGCGTTAACGATGTTCTGATACCCGGTGCAGCGGCACAGATTGCCGTGCAGGGCTTCACGTACCTGCTCTTCGGTCGGGTTCGGGACCCGGTCCAGCAATGCCTGCCCCGCGAAGATCATGCCCGGCGTGCAGAAGCCGCATTGAAGCCCATGCGCTTCCATGAAAGCTTGCTGCAGCGGCGTCAACTCTTTCGGCGTGCCCAGCCCCTCGATCGTGATGACGTCGTGGCCTTGCGCCTGAACCGCCAGGACCGTGCAGGACTTGGCCGTCTCGCCATCAATCCGCACCAGACAGGCCCCGCATTGCGAGGTGTCGCAGCCAATATGCGTCCCCGTCCCCACGTGGTCCCGCAGAAAATGCACCAGCAGCTCGCGCGGCTCGATCTCGGCAGTCACCGGGGCACCGTTGACTGCAATCGTCACTTTTTGCAGCGTCATTTCATCTCCTTCAAAATTTGCGCCTTGCACTCGCCGAATCCGATCGGCCGGAAGCCATCCCGATGGCACACACCGCGCAGCCATATGATGTCGCCGTCTTCCAGGAACAGGCGCGTTTCTCCCGAAGGCAAGCGCATAGGCTCCTTGCCCCCGGCATTGAACTCGACCAGGCAGCCGCTGTTCTCACGCTCGGGGCCAGAGACAGTCCCGCTGGACAACAAGTCTCCAGTCTGCAAGTTACATCCGTTGCTGGTCTGATGCGTCACCATCTGCGTGAGCGTCCAGTATTGATCTTCAAAGCGCGGCTGCGACAGCACCACCGGGTCCATGCCTTTCTCCCGCATGTCCTGCGTCTGCAACAGCACTTGCAGCGCGATCGAGATGCCTCCCTGGGCCGCATGCGCGGGCGACGTCAGCCCCGCCGGCAGCGCAGGCTCGTCTGCTCCCCGCGTCGGCGCGGCCACGCGAAATGGCGCCAGCGCGTCCAGCGTGATGACCCATGGCGACACGCTGGTCATGAAGCTCTTGGCGAGGAAGGGCCCTAATGGATAACTTTCCCAAATCTGGATATCGCGCGCCGACCAGTCATTGACCAGGCATAACCCGAACATGTGGCTCTCGGCATCGTCGATCGAGATCATCGTGCCCAATGGATTGCCCCCCCCGACAAAGCATCCCACCTCGAGTTCGAAGTCGAGCCATTGGGACGGTACGTACCCCTGACCCGCAGCCACTGAGGCGCCGATTTGTCCGCGTGGCCGGACGCATGGCGTTCCACTCACGACCACGCTGGAGGCGCGGCCGTGGTAGCCAATCGGCATGTGCCTGAAATTGGGTGCCACCGGCATGTCGGGCCGCGACAGCTCCCCGGTGCGGCGGGCATGATGGATCGATGTAAAGAAGTCCGTAAAGCCCCCGATACGCGCAGGCAGATGCATGCGCGCGCTGCTCATCGGAACCAGGCGGCGAGCTGCCGCGGCGATGTTCGCATTGCTTGCGTGCAGGAGTTCGAATACGGCCCGCCGCAACGCCAGCCTTGCGCTCGCTCCATGCGACATCAGCAAGTTGAGGCTGTCGCTATGTAGTGCGGCGGTATGGCTTTCAAGCCCTGGCAACAGGCCGCCGTCCAAAGCCGCTGCCAAATCCAGGATCTGATCTCCGATCGCGGCACCGATCCTGCCAGCCGATGCCCCTCCTGAAGAAAAGACCCCAAGCGGAAGATTCTGGATAGGAAACTCGGCGCCTGGCTCATTGGCACTGCTCACCCAACTTTGCGCGCGCGGGTCATGTGTGTGGTCGATTTTCGTGCTCATGGCGCTTCCTGGCGGCCGCTATGCGGCCATAACGCCCGCGGCCGCCGTGCTGGCCCGGTCCGCTGATTGCGTCGTTTGAGGAGCCGGAACGACCGGACTCGAACGCTGATGCTCGACCAGCATGCCGGCGGTCTTCAGTGCATGGATTTCCTGCGCGCTCATGCCGAGGCCGGCAAACACTTCAGCATTGTGTTCGCCGCGGAAAGCGGGCAAGCCAGGCGGATCCAGCGTGTCCTCCGAGAACCGCCATGGACGGCCATGCAGCCGATACGTGCCACCGTGCCGGTTCGAAACGTCGTGCACAGCGCCCCAGTATGCGGCCCATTCAGTTTCCGCAAGCTCCTTCGTGGTGCGGATTTCACCCATCGCGATCTTGGACTCGTCCAACTGCGCGTCGAGCGCCTTCATGTCGCGGAACGTCAGCATCCAGGTTTGGATGATCTCGTGCAGGGCGTCATAGTTTTGAGAGCGCAACGCCGCGGTGGCGAAACGCGGGTCGCTGGCAAGCTCAACCCGGCGCATAGCCATCAGGTACTGGGGAAAGGTCAGGCTGCTGACCAGGCTCGCTGGCGTCAGGAAGCGCTCGCCGCCCGGGCCGACCCAGAATGCGCCATCAGTTGCGCCCAGAACCGCCGGTTCGGCGCCGGTATCGACACCGGCCAGGTCAACGTGCGCGCGCTCGTTGATCGCCAGCATGACCGCCGCCATGGCCACGTCGATGTATTGGCCGCGGCCCGTGGTTGCGCGCCGCTGTACCGCCGCCAGTACGCCAATCGTCGCTTGCAGTCCGGCGTAGACGTCCGCGTGCGATAGCGGGTCCGGCCGCCACCGGGTCAAATTGTCGCCGTAGTGACGGAGGGTATTGTGCGTAAAGCCTGTCTCGGCCTGCACCGTCGGTGCGTAAGCCATGCGCGAGGCCCATGGGCCGCCCTGGCCGTAACCCGAGATCGACACGTAGATCAGGCGCGGATTGTGGCGTGACAGCGCCTCATAGTCGAGCCCAAAGAACTTGAGCGTACCGGCGCGAAAATTCTCGACGAAGATGTCCGCGTCTTCGCACAGTTTGAGGATCAGCTCACGCGCACCCGGTACGTTCAGATCGATGCTGACATTGCGCTTGCCCACGTTCTGCTGCGCGTAGTAGCCGGACATGCCATCATCAAACGGGAAGGAAAAGCGCGAGACGTCGGGCCGCGGCGGCTCGACCTTGATCACCTCTGCCCCCAGATCGCCCAAGGTGCGGGCGCACAGGGGCCCCGCAAGCACGCGGGACAAGTCGACGACCTTCAGGCCTTGCAGTGGTCCGGACATGATTAGCACCCCTCGAACTTGGTCAAGCCGGGGCCTTGCGCCAGGAAGGAGGCGAGACCGGCCTTCACGTCTTTGGATGCCCAGATGGGCTTCTGCAACTCGGCCATGGCCAGATCGGCTGCCTCGACGCCTTCGTTCGCGGCAATGGCCGCGACCTTCTTGGTCGCAGCATCAGCCACAGTCGGTCCGTTCGCGAGTTCCGTGGCCACGCTCAGGGCGACCGTATCGAGGCGGTCGTCGGGCACGACCAGATTGATCAGACCCCAGCGCTCCAGGGTTTCGGCGTCATAGCGGCGGCCAAGCATCGACATTTCCTTGGCGCGCGCCAAGCCGATGCGCTGCACCTGCCGCTGAATGCCGCCCATGAGCGGGTGCAACCCCAGCGCGCTTTCGACCGAGCCCAACTTCGCCGACGCGGCGGCCACGACGTAGTCGGAAGCCAGCGCCAATTCGAGTCCGCCGCCAAGGCAGGCGCCACGAACGCTTGCCACAATCGGGATCGGCAGCGCCTCGAAAGCTTGCAAGATATCTAGCACGCCCAACTCCATCGTGGGGGCAGAGGCTTTCCCAGTAGTGGCTTCTTCGATCAGCGCATCGAACAGCGTGACGTCGGCACCGGCGCAAAAGTTCCTCAGGTTGCTTCGGAGCACAATCGCACGACCGCCCTGCTCGACCGCCTCCCGCATCGCCGCGACCAACGGGGTGAGCAGCCTTGGCCCCATGATGTTGTGCGGATTGGAATTCATCGATAGCACGATCACACTCCCATGCCGCTCTTTGAGGATAACATCATCAGTCATTACTTATCTCCTATTATCGCACCCAATCCTATCAATGATAAGTTCTGTGCGGAAGTTGAATTTTTTTATCTAGCACGACGCCACTGGGCTTGCTTTCCCGGGAAATCCGGCATTAGCTCACTCCCAAGCAAAGCAACATTGATTCGGCCAAGCCGGGCAATCGATACCACACGGTGGACAGGGCCGCATTTCCATGCATCCGATTGAGGAATGCCCCCCTTTGATTCACACATCATCTTATCAATGATAAGATAAACTAAAAAAATGAGCCGGCAGAGGAAAGATATGTGATTGGAATACGAATGTCAAGTGGTCATTTCAAGGGCTAACCTACCCTGAATTGCCGCTGCCAGCAGCTCGTTCCGCCACCCACTGATGGTCCCGATCAGATTCATTCTAAGTGATAAATTTATTCATCTTAGCAGCGCTAATATTGCTACAATCACTTTACTGCGGAAGCTTGTGAGTCCTCGTAGCCCATCAAGACCACGTACGAACGAAGGACCACCGCTTGCGCCAGGAATGGAACACACGCGTATACAATCTCATCATGCAAAAAATATCCCTTTCGACTCCATCCAAAGAGTCTGACGCAGTGGCCGAAAATACTTCCGGCGTTGCGAAAAAAAACGTCGCGCGCATCTAGGGCAGCCTTCACCTCGTATCACCATGGCGACCTCCGTAACGCCCTGATCGTTGAAGGACGCCGTCTGCTGAATGAGATCGGCGCCCACGAATTGAGCCTCAGGCACGTAGCCCGCTCGGTAGGCGTCTCCATTGCAGCGCCATCCCACCACTTCGAGGGCAAAGATGGATTGCTGGCCGCAATCGCTGCAGACGGCTTCCACGAACTTGCCGCGCTGCGCCGCGGTATCGTTGCGTCAACAACCGATCCGCTCCGAAGGCTCTATCGGATTATGGAGTGTTATGTCAGCTTTGCTGAGCGTGAAAAAGGGCTCTTCTACTTGATGGTCGGCCCTCGAACGTGGGACAAGAAGAAGCCCCCCAGGGAACTAAATGCATTGGCAACATCTTCGTTTAACCTGTTTGCATCTGCCGTCTGCGAGTACGCCAGTACCAAAGGATGGGCAGAAAAGGATTTTGAACTGTTGGTACACGCCGCTTGGTCAGTTGAACATGGGGTGGCGATGCTGATCCTTTCAAATCAAGTTCCTGGCCCCGGTCGCAAGATGAAAGCCGAGCACATGGTCCTATTTTCGCTTTCGATGTTGTTGAACGGCATCGCAGCTGGCCCCGAAAATTTTGCCCATATAGAAAGCCAAGTCGCTCCCGGTAGCGCTGCGTTCGATTCTGCCCGTGGCGGCAGGAAGAAGCGGTAATGACCCGGCCATATAATGAACTGGTTACTCGTCGGGCGAACTGAGGATAAGAGGTGAGCTGTTGAACATGAATAGAGCAGCCATATCCCCAAGCCCGGCCCGTGGCCCGATCGACCATGAGGTGCGGGATCGAATCGTTGCGGCAGCGACCGAGCATTTCCGCTTGTACGGCTACGAGAAGACGACCGTTTCCGACCTTGCCAAGGCCATCGGCTTTTCCAAGGCCTATATTTACAAGTTCTTCGATTCCAAGCAGGCCATCGGCGAACTGATTTGCGCAAAATGCCTGCACGAAATCGAAACGGATGTCAGAACGGCCATGGATGCAGTCGACCGTCCGCCCGAAAAGCTGCGGCGGATGTTCAAGGCGATCGTCGAGTCGAGCCTTCGCCTGTTCTTTGAAAATCGTAAGCTCCATGACATTGCGGTCTCGGCTGCCACCGAGCGCTGGGACGCAGTGTGCGCCTTCGACGGGCGCATCCAGGCGATGTTGCTAAACACCCTGCGCCAAGGGCGCGAAACGGAGGAGTTCGAGCGCAAGACGCCACTCGACGAAATGGCGACGGCAGTTTTCCTGGTCATGCACCCCTACTTCAATCCGGCGCTATTGCAGTTCACCTACGATTACGCCGAGGATGCACCGACCCATCTCTCCAGCCTCGTGCTCCGCAGCTTGTCGCCGTGATGCGCTATCCCCGGATTCCCAACCCGCGTAACTTGGTCCGCTGGCCTGGCAGGCGATTCATGTCTGAGGTCAAAGCCTAGCTCGCGCCGCCGGCAGCAGGTGAAGGTGAACGAAGCCGTGGTTCAAATGGGGGAAATTCGATGGAACGACTATAGACCGGCGCTCCTCCAGATTGTTGGAGAGTTACGCCCACAAACAGGCATGCCTGGTTTAGCCCTGTCCGGAATCGAGTTGTCTAATCGGCATTTCATTGGCATGCAGCGTCGGTCGCATTCACAACAGGCAAACCCGCAGGGTGCGCACTCTCGGCACCCATGCTCGTCGAGGCGCCCCACGCCGCCGGAATCTGCGCCATCGCGTGTTCGGCAAGCGCCGTGATCGTCAGCGACGGATTCACCCCGGGATTTGCCGGCATCGCGGACCCATCACACACCAGCAAGTTGCGGTAACCGAACACGCGCAGTTGGCGGTCAACCACGCCGCTCGCTGGATCTTCACCAATGACGGCACCGCCGATCAGGTGGGCTGTCGTCGGAATGTTGCCCAGTGCCTCAAGCGTATTGCTTTGAGCGATGCCGCCGGTGTGCCGGGCCAACCACTGGCCGCCCGGTTGCCGGCTTCGATGTACGTCGGGTTCGGCTTGTCGCGATTCTGGGTGGAGGCAAGGCGGTAGCCGCCGCCAAACCAGCGCTTCCTGGCACGCAGCGCGATGGCGTTGTCGAGCGCCTGCATCACCAGCAGCATGACCATGCGCCGGCTCCAGCCCACCGGCCACAGCGTCTTCAGCCACTGCACCGGGTGCGCTGCGATGCTGCCCAGCCACTTCAGCGGCCGCGTGATGCTGTTGCCCTTGCCGACCAGCACCGTATAAAGCATGCCAACGAAGTCGGCGTTACGGCCATAGTTGATGAACTCGATGTGCGTGTCATGATTGACGTGCACGCTGCAGCTGATGGCCACATCGTTCCAGGTGTTGCGGTCCTCTGGCAGGAGCACGGTCAGGATCGACTCGCTGTTGGTCCGCACCAGCTCGCCGAGACGGTCGCTGATCCGGGGCAACGAGCCGCCGTGTTTGCAGTTGGCCAGCAATTCGTTGGTGCCGAGCGCCCCGCCGGCGAACACCACGCCGCGCGCGGTATGGGTCTGGCGATCGCGCGCAAACCAGGCGCCAGGGCGCTGCGTGGTCACACGATAGCCTTCGCTGCCGTCGGCAGCGCCGAGCGGGGTCACGTCAACGACCTCGCGTTCCGCCAGGATTTTGCACGCCGCGCTTCTCGGCGAACCATAGGTAGTTCTTCACCAGCGTATTCTTGGCGCCGACACGGCAGCCCACCATGCAGGCGCCGCAGCGCGTGCATCCGGTGCGGTCCGGGCCTTCGCCACCGAAGTAGGGATCGCTGACGGTCATACCCGGCTCGCCGAAGTACACCGCGCAGGGTGTGCGGGTGAACGTGTCCTCGGTTCCGAAGTGTTTGGCCATCTCGCGGATCAGTTGCTGGCTGACCGAATCGAAGGGCACGGGCGTCACGCCGAGCATGCGCTCGGCCGTGTCGTAGTGCGGCTGCAGCAGCTCGCCCCATCTGCCGAGCGTGCGCCACTGCGCATTCTCGAAGAATTCAGGCTTGGCGCGGTACAGAGTGTTGGAGTACACGATGCTGCCGCCACCGACGCCGGCTCCGCTGACGGCTAAGGCGTGTCGAAACAGCGCCATGCGAAAGATGCCCTTCAGGCCCAGCGCCGGTGCCCACACGAACTTGCCTAACTGCCAGGCTGACTTGGGGAAGTCTTCGTCGCGATAACGCCGGCCGCGCTCGAGCACGCCAACGCGATAGCCCTTGTCCGCAAGACGCAGCGCCGAGACGCTGCCACCAAAGCCGGAGCCTATGACAAGCCAGTCGAAATCAAAATTGGCGGATTTCATTGATGTCTCCATTTTTTGTAATTAATTCTGGCGGCGCCGGACGCCGCTCATTGCAGTTGCCAACTATTTGTCTAAGTTGCCATCGCCATGGCTCGAACCCGTCCGCCACTCAAGTGGCGACGCGAGCGGCCATCTGCTGACGCTTCAAAACCGACTTTTCCTGTAAAGCAAAACCCAGCGCGCGGTCCGGTGAAGTACTGTCCGAAAACAGTGCTTCCAGACCATCGTCCGCTTCAAGGACTTCCCATGCCCCCTCAGCACGGGAAGGCGGCGGACATACGACCGTCGGACACGCTGGCGTCTTCACCGTAACAGGCATGGCGGGATACTTAACCACGGTGGGCGTGCCAGTCAGCGTCGCCGCCAACGCCCGGCATTGGAACATGATCGGCATAACGAAAGGCAGCACAGAGCAGCCCACTTCGGCGCAGTCGCCTATGGCGAATACCCGCGGGTCGCTGGTCATCAGTTTTCCGTCCGTGACAATTCCGCACTGAACCTCGAGACCTGCCTGCGCCGCAAGCCCAATCCGCGGCTTCAGCCCGATGGCGGACATAATGAGATCACACCGCATCGCCGTGCCATCCGAAAACTCTACCGCTAATCCCGCAGCTGAGCGGTTCACCGATACGACTGCAGCCTTGAACCGGAATGCAGCGCCGGCGTTTTCCAGCCTGGTTTGCAAGCGCCGGCTGGCTTGTGGTGGCAACAGACGCTCCAGCACCCGATTCGCCACATCCACGACGGTCGGATTGAATCCGCGGGCCAACAAATCGTTGGCGAATTCGCATCCGATCAAGCCAGCGCCCAAAATCAGTACATTCCGTGAGGTGTTGCGGGCCTCAAGCTCCGCCAGTGATTTCTCAAACAGAGAAAAGTCGCCCAGGTCATTCACGGACAGGACACTGTCCACGCCATTTCCCTCCAGTACCGGGCGAATGGGATCTGCCCCCATCGCCAGCACCAGCGTGCTGTAGAACTGATTGCCTCCGCCTTCAAGGTGGACGCAATGTGCTTGCAAGTCAATTTTCACTACCTGGGTATGCGAGAGAATCCGCACACTCAGTTCTTCCTCCATCGCCACCGATGATTTCAGGACGAGCGATGCAGCGGATTTCTTTGCGCAGAGCGCGTTGGACAGCATGGGCTTTGAATAAAAATCCCCGGCGTCCCTGCTGATCATCACGATAGGAATAGTGGCGTCGAGCTTGCGCAACTCTTTGGCGAGGCTGTATCCGGCCAGTCCGGTGCCGATAATGACAATAGGTGAAACCATAGTCCAACTCCCAAGTGCTACAGAACCTGATATGCCAGGTACTCGTTGACGCGCGCCCCCCCTCTGTGGCAGAGGGACGGAGCATGGCCATGTTTTAGTCTTCAATAAGACGATAGTCGGACTTGAGTGCGCCGCATTCAAGGCATTGCCACTCGTCGGGAATATCTTCGAAGCGTGTGCCCGGAGCAATGCCGGAGTCCGGATCCCCCTTGGCTTCGTCATATACATGGGCACAGTAGGTACAGCGGAACTTTCTCATGGTGTCTCCAGATGGTCTCTTGTTCGTGAAGGATTCAGTCAGCGATCAGGGGAAGCCGCTCTAAATCACGACAGGATAATTCTCGCGACTTTTTTCGGATTCTCGACCGCCGAGAAATGACCTGTGTTCCGGAGCGTGAACATGCGGGCGTTTTTCAGCGCGTCCTTTGTGCGATTCCGCTCCGGCACGCGTGACCAGTCCTTCTCGCCATAGATGAGCGTCACAGGCGCTTCCACACCGAAATACCTCTCACGCGCCTTGCTCCAAGAACGCCATACTGCCAGCACCCTTCGCTCAACGTAGTGGAAGTTGGGGCGGCTGCCGGTCTTGAAGAATAAAGCAAGCAGGTCAGCAGGCAATTTACGTGGATCCGCATAACCGCCCCCCATGATCTTGCGGACAATCCAGGGAGTGGCGATCGCAGCGGCAATCGGTCCGAAGACAGGGACTTGCAAACTGCCGATAATCATGTTTGCAAACCAGTTGCCGCGGCGGATACCATCACCGTATCGCGTCTCGTAGTCGTAAGTATTGAGCGCGTAGACCGCTTTGATGCGGTCAGGAATATCGGAAGCTGTCGTCAGCGAGATCACGGCTCCGATCGATTCACCCACCATGGTCACTGCACGCAGATCCAGGGCCTTGATAAAGGTGATGATATTTTTTCGCATGTACGGCTCATCGTACGGCTCCGAGGTGTCGATGGAAGACAGACCATGCCCGGGTAGATCCACAGCGTAAACCGTGAACTTCTTTGCGAGAAGCGGCACCAGGTCGCGGAAATACTCAATCTGTGTGCGGATCGTGTGGAGAAGAATCAGCGGCGGGCCATCCCCCGACTGCTCATAGCGGAGGGAGACCGAGTCGGAAACCTTCAGAAACGTAGGTTCGGCGGAATGATTCTTGCCGTTTTGCTTTGGATTGATCATTGTGGTTCTCTGTAATTAGTTGTGTTCCTACGGGGTGAGCAGACTAAGCCGCAAACTTGCTTGCGAAGGTGAGCCACAATCGCGGCGAGCTGCCCGGTACTTCCGTTTATTACCGCTTGCTCAGCGGGCGCCCACAGCAGTCGTGCCGCCGCGGTGCAATGTGGGAATCAGATCGAAGTTGTACTGAATGCGCAGGTCACGCGCGCGCAGTTCCGGCTCCATGAGTTTCCAGACCTTGGCGTGGTTGTAAGACGGAGTGGTGGGCCAGAGATGGTGAATCAGATGATAGTTGTGCCACTGCATCAGGAAGTTCAGAACCCCCTCGCTGCCGAGGCGCATGGTCGTTCCTGCGGTCAGGTTGTCCGCAGTCGATGCGGCGCTAGTGATATGCCCGACTTTGCCGTTTTCATCTCCATCCAGGTGAGGCAACCACAGGAATACAAATGCAATCAGCCCAGACACGATGCGTGTAGGTATGAACCACAGCATCAGCACATGCCAACCATATCCTTGGTCGATCAGCCAGCCTGCGACCAAAGCGGTGGCGATCATATTGGGTAGAGCTTGAAGCATGACTTTTCGGCTGCGCGGGTCATCATTGGTCAGGTTGTACCACGCGTAGCTAAAGTCAAAAGTCATCCAACGCAGCGGCAGCGTCCACCAACTGCCGTGGATATAGTTGTCTGGGTCCCGAGCATCGTTGGTGAAACGGTGATGCATCATGTGCGAATAACGACACAACTCTAACGTGGTATGTGGTCCCACCACGAGTAGGTCGATGCGTCCGATCCAATCATTCAACTTCACATTGGATGACGCAGCACGATGCATCGAGTCATGCATCACATGGAACATGGGAAACATTGTCGCCACATTCAAGAGCATTCCCGCCCAGAGTGGGATAATGCCCCGCACGGCTGCCACGTCGACGGATATCACGCCAACCACGATGTAAGCCAACACCATTACAGTAGGCCACGCCACTTTCGGCGGGTTCGTCAAGCGGTACAGCTCGGCCTTCTTTTCAGGCGGGACCCTGACAGGATTTTTGGACGAAGCGTTAGAGGACATGGCTGCGCTCCTCCAAGGATTTGAATTTTTGTTGATGGTTCATTGTGTCTCCAGATGGTCTCTTGCTAGTCACGGATTCGGTCTGCGGTCCGTGACAGATTATCGAATCCAGAGGCGGCATCAACAATGCTTGATAGTGCCAAATATTTGTCTTAAGATGACACCACTCCTCTCGAATCCATGTACCTAATAGCAAAGCCTTCCATGACCAGATTCAATAGCGCAACGGGCACAAGGAGCAGCGAGTTGCCCTCGTCATGGTTTGAACCCAGCATCCACTCCGCGTACTACCAGATCTTTAGCAAGCTCCTTGCCGCGCATCGCCTTCCCCTGCCGCGCCCCTTTACCGGCCAGCCGCGATTGCTGCCCCTCTTGGACTTTCTTCCTTCAATTGAGGTGTTTCATGCGCTTGATACGCCAGAGGCAGGCATCGAAGTAGGTTTGGCGGTTCCTGGCGCCGCACACGGAGCGATGGGGCTTGTCGCGCTGTCCAGCGATACCCTGTGGGACGCCATGGTGACGATGGTGCGCTATGGGCCCATTCGCAATCACCTATTCAATTACCGATGTCTGCAACAGGCTGACATGGCGGTCCTGGAGGTCCGGCCACGTTTGAACCTTGCCCGTTATGAGCGGTTTCTGATGTATTCAACCGTGCTAGCGATTTTCAATGTATTCAAAGCCATTTCGGAAGATACGGCGTTCAATGCAATGCGACTCACGTTCCCTTGGGAGACGCCATCCCTGCTGGAGCGCACCGCCATACCTGCCAGAGTTTTCGACTTCAACAAGCAGTCCCTCAGCCTCCAGATTCCAATGGAGGTGGCGATACAACCATCTCAAACCGCGGACCCGGATTTATGCATGCGGCTCAAGATGGCGGGCGAAGAAGAATTGTCCAAACTGAAGGGCAGCACGGGAGCCAAGGTTCGCCATTTGCTCCATCAACGAACACCCGCATGGCCATCGCTGCAAGAAGTCGCTGACAAGCTGGCCATGTCAAAAAGAACCTTGATTCGAAAGCTGGAATCAGAGGAACTGAGTTATCAGCTCTTGCTCGATGAAGCCCGTGGTGAATTGGCTTGCTGGTTCCTGCGCAGGTCGGGTTTGCCGCTTCACGAGATCGCCGAGAAAACCGGCTTCAGCGACCAAGCGAATTTCACGAGAAGTTTCCGACGCATGCAGGGCTGTGCCCCCAGTGAATACAGATCCAATTTCCGCAGGGTCCTGGATCTAGACTGATCAGATTTGAATCCCTGGAGGCCCGTCCTCGTCCCCTTCAATGCGTTGGCAACCAGCGTCGCTTCGACCTGGGTGACATCGGCGAATTGGACCTGCCCCGTGCGAAGACAGAGCTGTCGACCACGCGCTCCGAAGTGATTGGCCTGCAGCAGCAGCGTGTAGCGACAGCACATGCGCTGGCGCTCCTCTTGGGCAAGCCTGCGGCATCATACTCTGCGGATCCGAGCCCGGTCCTCGACGTATTGGTAGAAGGGCGTGGAAGTCAAAGAACTGGTGGCTGGAGCCCATCTCGCCTTCCCTGGGTTAGGCCGCATTCGCCATAACGGCAATGGCTACGCTTGGGTACCAGTCAACTACACTCGCATGCGCTAAAGCATGCCAGGTAGGGTCCCGTCGGCTCACGCAGAGTTGGGCGTGAGCCGTTACCGCCGCCATCTATCGAACATTCACAGGCAGAAAAACGAGAGCCGGGAGCGCATACTGGAAGCCACAGCGGTGCGGATAGGCAGTTCGGGCTCGGATAGCCTAGGCATTGCCGACATCATGCGCGAGGCAGAGCTGACTGCGGGTGCGTTTACGGCCACTTCAATTCGCGCGGGCACTTGGTTAACGAGGTGGTGCGGCGCATGATGGAGAAGGGGCGGACGCGTGTGGCGGACGCGTGTGGCGGGCGCGTTTGCCATGCTCCCTGCCGACGCTGGGGCCTACCTCGACGTCTACTTTGATGAGTCGCATATCCGTGATAGCGCTGCAGGTTGCGGCCTATGTGCGTTTGCCCGGGAAGACCGCTTCGCGCCGCCATTTGTGCGCTAAGCGCTGGCAGAACAGTATGAACTCAGCGTGCGCTATATTGTTGACCTACTCGGAACGCGGCCGGACGCAGAGGTGCTGGCGCGGGACGTCATGGCGGCCATCGTGGGAGCAGTCAGGCGCACTAGCCCTAGTTGGGGGCGCCTCTGGCCGTCACCATAAATTCCATCATGTCCTTCGCCGCAGGCCACTCTATGCCTGTATTCCGGCACGAACGACATTTCCTTAGGTATTATTGGGGGGAATTTTCCGTGTCCTCCTGCCATTTCTCAATCACCTTTTCAGCGCACCTGAACGCTTCTGCTGCGAGAGGAACACCACAGTAGATGGCGGCATGTAGCAGTATCTCTCTGATTTCTTGCTGTTTCGCGCCATTGTTAAGCGCGCCGCGCAGGTGTCCGACCAACTCGTGTTGGCGACCTAACGCAGTTAGCATCGCAACGGTAACAAGGCTGCGCGTCTTGAGGTCGATACCGCCTCGACACCAGACCGTACCCCATGCATTCTCAGTAATGAACCGCTGCAGCGGCTCGGGTAAATTCGGTGGCGTTGGCAAATGCGCGATCGACGAAGTCGTCACCCATCACTTGCCTGCGCATCGCCAGCCCATTCTCAAATCCGTCACTCATTATCGTCACTCCTTAAAAAAGCCCCCGCTATGCTCCAGGCATGACGGCGGCGGAGACTGCTCAGCGTTTTGTCGGTCAGAATGAGTGCCGCATGCCGACCATGACACCGTTCCGGGACCCGCTTGTGACGACAGTGGCGCCGGCGCTCAAGGCTATCGCCGCCGCCCCGACTATTTGTCGTCCTACCCACCGCCCCATATACCGCCGTCCGTTTGGAGAGATAGTAAGTCCCGCGTACCACGTACAGGTTGGTGTCATTCGGGCTATCTTTCACATCTAGGCGCGCGATCTGCGCATCGAGCACGAACGGGAGCGTGAAGCTATAGTTGACACCCAGGTAGGCCAAATCACTGCGAGGCGTGATTGCATTGCTTTCGTTCTTGCGGCGCATCAGCCCCCTCCAACTTTTGCTGGCCCAAAACTTGGCATAAGCGCCTACGTGCCAGCGGGAATCGGACTGGTCACTGCGCGTTGGGCCAAAGGCCGCTGCAGCGCCGGGACCGCCATTGTACGTGTCATATCCTCCCACTACGCCCCAGCTGGCAGCGTCATAAGCGAGCATGGCGTTCCATTCCCTGCATGCCTTGCTATCAACTGCGTTTTCACCACCGCAGTTGGTGGCACCGGGTCCACCGGCGTTCGACACATCCCGACCGAAGGTATATCCGGCGCCGACCGTGAAGCCCTTGAATTTGCCCTTATAGGAAATGGAGTTGTCGTTGCGCAGATTCAAAATCAGCGGATCGATCGAGCCGATCGAAAATTGCCCGGTACCGATAACGTCTGTATCGAAGAACGTATAGAACAGCATACTGTACGTTCTACCGACCGTAACCTGCCCCCAGTCTCCGCTGAGCCCCACCCATGCCTGCCGGCCAAACAGCCTACCACCCTGATTGAGGGTACCGCTGTCAGGCGCGAATCCGTTCTCCAACGTGAAGATGGCCTTCAGACCGCCGCCAAGGTCCTCCGTTCCGCGAAACCCGATTCGCGAGGGGAACTGGCCCCCGGAAAGGTTTGGCATGCGGGGTCAGGCTTGCTCCGCCGGACGCCGTGTTGGTGATGTGCTCGACCGCGGTGTCGATCAGACCATAGACCTGGACGGACGATTGTCCAAATGCGGGCACTGCGCCCAGCGCCGCAAATACGCCCAGCACTGCCCAGTGATACTGTTTCTTCATTGCGTCTCCTCCTTTTGAAATCGTCGCGCAGCGGCTACCCGTTTTCCTATGCCGACTGCCCCCCTTATTTGTTCCCATATCGCGAGTTGCATTGCGAGGCACTCAGTTGAGTGGCAAAAGAATCTCCATACCAGCGGCGCTTAGCCCAGGTTCCCTCACATGAAATCTCAACTGGATGTCTTACGAGCAGAAGGTGTGACTACCGGGGAAATAGCCCGTTGTCCTTCCCTTCGCCCGCGAATTGGGCAGTCCTACGACTCGCCGCCGGTCACCCGCCCCGAGCACGGCCCGAATCCAATCGGTACGAATCCGGCTTTCTCACATCGGCCTCGGAAAGTGATCTCGTCGCCGTCTTGCAGGAAGGTCCGGCTTTCACCAGTGGGCAAATAGATCGGGCGGCTGCCACCAATCGTCAGCTCCAGCAGACTTCCCAGCTCATGATCTTCTGGGCCGGAGATTGTGCCCGTGCCAATCAGGTCACCGGCATTAAGTTGCAGCCGTTAATGGTGTGATGGGCGATCATTTGCGCCGGAGTCCAGTACAAATGTCTGGCATTGGAGGTAAGGATTTTTTCGCCTGCTACCGCCTCGGCACGCATACGTTCAGTTGACAGCCACACTGACAGGCCGACGTCGAACCCGCCTGATTGCTGGTCACGTTCATCGAACAAGTACGGCAATGGTGCTGGGTCGCTTTCCGGACGCGGCATCGCAGGCACACGGAACGGTTCCAATGCGTCGACAGTCACCACCCAGGGCGATACGGTTGTCGCGAAGCTCTTGCTCAAAAACGGTCCAAGCGGGAACATCTCCCAACGCTGCAAATCTCGGGCGGACCAGTCATTGAGCAGACACATGCCGGCGATATGCTGGCCAGCTGTTCCGACACTAATGGGCCGGCCTTGGGCGTTCCCCTGTGCGATGTACAGGCCCATTTCCAACTCGAAGTCTAGCCGTTCGCTACCGCCAAATCGTGGCGGAGTGCCGCGCTCTGCAGGCGGCATCTGGCCATGCGGACGAAACACCGGAGTCCCGCTTGCCTGAATGGACGACGCCCGGCCGTGATAGGCAATCGGCACCCATTTGTAATTGACGGGCAGCGGGTTCTCGGGAGTTAGCTGCGCTCCGGCCGCCCGCGCATGATGAATGCCGGCGTAGAAGTCGGTGTAGTTGGCCGATGCCATTGGACGGTGCAGCCCGCATCCGGCGATATCCTGCAGTAATTCTGCGGCATGGGGCCGGGCCCTTCCATCGGTGCCCGACGCATCAAGCAAGTTGGCCAGGCACGCGCGCAATTCCGTCATGATCTCTCGGCCAAGCGAGAACAACGCATTGAGCGAGCTCTGGCGGACCACTTGTGCGGTGATGGCGGGTGGCAGTAGCCGCAATTCCTGTGCGACGGCCAAGTCCAGCACCTGGTCACCAATGGCGACACCTACACGAAGGTCATCGCTGGTCCCGCGGCTAAAGATGCCAAATGGTAAGTTCTGGATTGGAAAGTCCGTGTCAGCGCTATTGGCAGACTCGACCCAGCTGCGGCGCTTGGGATCGTGCGTTTCGTTCAGAGCCATAATATCTCCGTGTGTGCAGGGTCAGACGCGGGCGCCTGGATCATCTTCGGCTTCGCGAAGCAGTTCGCCGCCTTCGAAAACCTGGAAGCCCGGAACCTCAACGAGGAACATGGCAACCTCGGTAACAGGCTCCCCTGTCGCCTCGCTCGATGCTTGCGCCAGCTTAGTGAGCAATTCTCGTTTCAGGGCTTCGGAGCGGCGGCGGATTGTGCCTACCATGCGGGTCCCGCTCACTGACTTACCAGCCAGGAAGAGATTGCTCTTGGGGACGTCGATAAAGACAACGCTCACATAATTGCTAGGTGCCCCCGTGACTTCACAATGGGTGGCAGTAATCGCTTCGGCGATCTGCGCTTTCTTCCTTGCGCTGACGCTGTCTTCGGTCACGGTAAATTGATAGATTGGCATATAAGGTCTCCATTAGAAATTAGTCAGTGAAGTTGGCGCCCGGTCGGCAATGTGCGACCCGATTACATCCTGGGAGAGCCGCGTCTCCTTCGACAGGGACAAGGCGGTAAGCGATATCAGGCACAATCCCGCGGTGTAGTACCCCACGGCAGAGGAGCCGAAATCAACGATCAGCTGGCTCGCAATAATGGGAGTCAACGCCCCGCCGATTACCGTAGCAATGTTGTAGGCAAGCCCGGCCCCGGTGTATCGATATTGGGCGGCAAACAGCTCTGGCAGATACGCGCCAAGTGGCCCATAGGCCAACCCGATTGCTCCCTGCAGCAAAACGAGACCGAGCACCAATGCTGCAGGTTGGCGGGTTTCGATGAGCGGGAAGAGTAAGAGCGCAAACACGAGGCAGGCGGCGTTACCGATTAACAGGACACGTTTGCGTCCAATCTTGTCGGACCAGACTCCACCGATGACCGTGAACACTGCAAGTGACACGCCACCGGCCATGCCGATCGGAAGCATCTGTGACTTGCTCAGGCCAAGGGTCTGCGTACCGTAGCTGGTGATGTACGTGATGGCGAGGTAGAACAGGCCGAACACAGCTATCGTGCTTGCAGAGGCAAGTGCTAATTCCTTGGACTGTTCTCGAAATAGGCTCACAACAGGGAACTTGCGCACGCCATTTGAACCTGCTGCCGCTTTCTGGAACGTCCCGGTCTCCTCCAGCGCGATACGCACTGCCAAACCAACGACGATCAGAATAGCGCTAGCCAGGAATGGAACGCGCCAGCCCCAATCGAGAAATGCCTCATTGGTCATTGTCAACGAGGTGAGCAAGAAGGTCGCGCTGGACAGCAGAAAACCGAGCGCCGGGCCCAGCTGCGGGTACATGCCGTATTTGCCGCGGCGATCAGCGGGCGCACTTTCCGTTGACACCACGCTGGCACCTGCCCACTCGCCGCCCATGGCCAAGCCTTGAATGATGCGCAAAGCAACCAGTAGCACCGGCGCCCATGCGCCAATGGACTGTGCGGTTGGCAGTAATCCTATGCCGACCGTCGCAAGTCCCATCAAGAGCAGCGTGATGACGAGCGTATTCTTGCGCCCTAAGCGGTCACCGAAGTGGCCAAAGAAGATGGCTCCAAACGGCCTGATAACGAAAGCGACGCCGAACGTGGCCAACGCGACGGCGGTGGCGGCAGAGCTACCTAAAGAGGGGAAGAACACTTTACTGAAGACCAGGGCAGCGGCCGTGCCGAAGATTGTGAAGTCATAAAATTCGATCACGGTACCGATGGTGGCGGCCGCTGCGATGCGGGCCATCTGGCCTTTGCGTGGGGCGGAGGATGACATGGCTTTGCTCCTACTCAGCTTGCTTTTGGAGTGCCTTCAAATGCGGCGGCAACTCTTCCAGGAACTGCGCCTTGCCGTTGCCCAGGGAGAAGTCCGCTGGGCCGACTTCGAGCAAGCTGATGAAGACATCCTCCGGCCGGACGTTGGCCGCCTCATTGAGCAACTCGGCGATGCGGGCGTACAGCTTTGTCTTCACTTCGTCGCGGCGGCCTGCGGCCAGCGTGATCTGAATGGCGATGAACCCTTCGGTCCTGTCGATTCCATAGAAGTTGGCGTCATAGATGATTTCACCGGGTGCGTGGCTGGTGATGATCTGGAAGCGGTCGCCCGTGGGGATATCGATGGTGTCCACCATGGCTTGATGCACGGCGTCCCCGATGCGGCGGCGCACGTCGGCCGCGCTACTGTTGAGCGAAATTCGAACGAGTGGCATTGCTTGTCTCCTTGATTGATGGTGTAGCCAGCATAAGTTAACTTCATCTGATATTCAACAAGAATATAGATATTTTGTGGAATTGTTGCTTAACCAGGTTCTCGTCGCTATGATTGAACTATGTCTGATATTTCCACAAATACTGGAGCCGATTCCAGCTCGCTGACACTCTCCACTTACCGGCGCCTGCAGGCGGATGTCGTCACTGGCCGCCTTGCGCCAGGCGCAAAGCTGAAGATCCAGGATCTCGCTGAGCAAATGGCCGTGAGCCCAGGGGTGGTCCGTGAAGCACTTTCCCGGCTGGCTTCAGAAAGCATCGTCATCGCCAGCCCGCAGCGAGGCTTCCGGGTGGCCCCGATCTCAGCAGAAGACGTGCGTGACCTAACTCAAGCGCGCATTGAGATTGAGCGCGCATGCTTGCGGCGTTCACTGGAAAACGGAGACGTGGCGTGGGAAGCGACGATCCTTGCCGCACTCCACCGTTTAAGCCGCACTCCCCATGAGGCAGCTGAACTGAGCGAGCCGTGGGCCGATTCCCACGCGCAGTTTCATAGTTCCTTGGTCGACGCTTGCGACAGTAAGTGGCTTTTGCGAGTCCGTGAACAGCTGTACGTGCAGGCCGAGCGGTATCGCCGGATCAACACGCGCTTGTCCGCTGACATTCGTGACTTGCGCGCAGAACATGAAGAAATCGCCAAGGCGGCTATCTCGCGTGACGTTGAACGCACTTGTGAGCTGATGGAACATCATTTGAAGCTTACCGAAACGCTGACTCTTCAGACGCTAGCGGCCGAATAGCCGAGGTTTCCCTCGGCGTTAGGATGCGCCATTCCATTGCGGGACAAAGCGCACTCAGCAACGTTGCGCGATGTAGGCGCATCTGCGTTACATTGCGCGACAATGCCTGCGATGAGAGCGAGGTTCGCTTCAATGCACAATCCTGAGACCCCGTTGGCCGGGCAAAATCCCCCCACCCCTGGCCGGGTCAAAATCCCCCACCTCCTGACCGAGTAGCGCTGCTGTAGGCTGGCGGTCCCCGGAGAGCAATCCCGCTGGCAGGACGTAACCTTACCCCTTCGACCATCGAAGGGGAGCATGGAGGGTGAACGTCTTGAAACCAAACAAACGCACCACAGTCGCCACGCTGCTGGCAACCGGCACCAGCCAGCGCGAGATAGCGCGGCTGACCGGGGTGGACCGAAAAACCATCCGCCGCCTGGCGCTGGGCACGACCGGGCCGGAACCAAATTCCCCCACCCTGGCCGCCGGATCAGCGACAGCAAATTCCTCCACCCCGGCCACCGGCGCCCCGCTTGAAATTCCCCCACCCCGGCCACCGGCTCCAGATACCGGCCCGCAGTCCCTGTGCGAACCACACCGTGCCTTCATCGAGGCCCAGCTGCGCCTTCGCCGCAACTACACGGCGATCTATCAGGACCTGGTCGACCAATTCGGCTTCACGGGCCGCTACAACAGCGTCAAGCGCTTCGCCGGCCGTCTGGTGCAGCGCGATCCGGAGCAGTTCGACCGCCTTGAGTTCGCGCCCGGCGAGGAAGCCCAGGTCGACTACGGCGAGGGCGCGCTGACGCGCATCGCCGGCAGCGACCGATACCGGCGGCCACGCCTGTTCGTCATGACCCTGCGTTACTCGCGGCGCTGCTTCCGGCGTGTGGTCTGGAAATCATCGAAGGAAACGTGGGCCCAACTGCACGAGCAGGCCTTCCGGTACTTCGGCGGCACCACGGCCTACGTCGTGCTCGACAACCTCAAGGAAGGCGTCATCAAGCCCGACCTGTACGAACCGGAGCTGAACCCCGTCTACAGGGACGTGCTGGCCCACTACGGCGTCGTCGCCGACCCGGCCAGGGTGCGTGACCCAAACCGCAAGGGTACGGTCGAAAACGCGATCCAGCACACCCAGAGCACCGCGCTCAAGGGACGCCGCTTCGAGACCATCGAGGAGCAGAACGCCTTCCTCGAACAATGGGAAATCAAGTGGGCGGCGCCGCGCATCCACGGCAGCGCAAAGCGCCAGGTCGAGGCCATGTTTCAGGAGGAACGCGCCCACCTCGGCGCGTTGCCGCAGCAGGGCTTCGGCTATTACACCGAGTGCGAGCGCACCGTCGCCGACGACACCTGCATCCGCATCGACCATAGCAGCTACGCGGCGCGCCCGGCGAAGATCGGCAGCCGGGTGCTAGTGCGCCTGTTCGAGCGCCACGTCGAGATCCGCGACCGCTTCACGCTGGCCCTATTGCGCACGCATCCGCGCGCCCAGCGCCCCGGCAGCGTGCTGCTGCCCGACGATGAGCGGCCCTTCAACCCCTCACGCGAAACGCGCCGCATCCTGGCCCAGGCCGGCGACATCGGCGACGCCGCGCTGGCCCTGTGCCAGCAATGGTTCGAGCATGAAGGGCGAGTGGGCCAGCGCAAGCTGCGCGGCGTGGTGGGTCTGGCCAAGCGCTTTCCGCGCCGTCTGATCGACCAGGCTTGCGCCCAGGCTTTGCAGGAGAACGTGCGCAACTACAAGTCGATCAAGGTCCTGACCGAACGCTTGCTGGCGCAGGCGCTGGCCAAGATCGACGCGCCGCTCCAGGCCGAACTGGACCTGCAGCAGCACCATCCACTGATCCGCGAAGGCGAGGACTACGCCGACCTGTTCACGCGCGCGGCGAACGCCAGCGCCGCCATTACACCGACCACGGAGGCACCATGAGCATGAGCATGAACGAAATCGAGCGCGCCCTGCGCGAGCTGCGTCTGTCGGGCATCCGCGCCACTCTCGACACCCGCATCTTGCAGGCCCAAGCCAACCAGGAGCCCTTCCTCGACACCTTCTCGCTGATCCTGCAGGATGAACTGGACCGGCGCCGTTCGCGCCTGATGGAACGGCGCTTCCAGCAAAGCGGACTGGATGAACGGATGTCGCTGGCCGACTTCGACTGGCGTTTCAACCCCAAGCTGCCACGGGCCGCCTGCTTCGAGCTGCACACCCTCAAGTTCGTCGCCGAGGGGCAGAACGCCCTGATCATCGGCAGGCCAGGGACCGGCAAGAGCCACATCGCCAAGGCGGTGGCCTACCAGGCCACGCTGCAGGGGCACAACGTGCGCTACCTGGAGGCCGACGGCGCGTTCGCGGCCTATGCGCTGGGTGGCGATGCCGAACAACGGCAGCAGCTACGTACCTTGATCGACGCCGATCTTCTGGTCCTCGACGATCTGTTCCTGGCGCGCCGTATCGGCGACAAGGCCGGTGAGCTGCTGCAGACGCTAGTGCACCAGCGTTACAAACTCAAGCGCAGCATCGTGGTGACCTCCAACCGGGTCGTGCAGGACTGGGGCAAGTACCTTGGCGACAACACGATGGCGACCACCATCTTGGATCGGCTCATGCACAGGGCGCAGATCCTGGAGTTCGAGGGAAAAAGCTACCGACTGAAGGAGGCAGCGTCGCGGCTTACGCGCTTGACGTCTGCCGACGTCAAGCAGGACTGACAAGGCCGGCGGCAGGAACATGAACTACAATCCGGACTGTCCTGCCTGGGGGAATTTGACCTGGCCAAAGGTGGAGGAATTTAACCTGGCCAACGGGGGCCGTAAAAATGCCTGATGGTTTCATGCAATGCCATCCCGTCAATTCCGATACCGCGAATCTGTGGGGGTAAATGTGGGGGGTAAATTTCCCGGAAACGAAAAAGGCCAATCTGACGATTGGCCTAAGTCTTTGATTCTAATGGTCGGGGCGAGAAGATTCGAACTTCCGACCCCCTGCACCCCATGCAAGTTTTCAGCCGTTTCAGGCCATTCCACCCGGTTCCAATTTTCTACATTTATCTTTTAAAAAACAATAAGTTAGGGCAAATAGTTGTTCCGACTCGTTTCATCTGGTTTACTGCGAATTCTGTGAATTGGGGGGGAAATGGGGGGGGAAATCGAGGGTAAAATAGACCACCATTCCCATCCCTCAGCTGTCAAATGCCAAAGCTGACCCAACGAACTCTGGAGTCCTTGTGCGCGGATCAGGAAGGACAAATTCTGCGCGATGGAGGCAAACTAATAGGGACGGTCCGGGCCAGGGCCGACGGCACGATTTCCGTCTCGTTTTTCTATCGGTACCGCTTCGCAGGTAAGTACAGGGATTTCGCCTGTGGCACTTGGCCAGCCGCATCCCTGGCAGCAATTCGCGCAAAAAGAGACCAGGCGCGACTCGCCGTCATTGCTGGAAAAGACCCAGCTGCGGAAAGGAAAATCACCCGTCAAGAGCAACTGCAGGAGACTGCTGCAAGGCTGTCTGCTTTGGAAGAACAGCGCACAGCAAACCTGACCTTCGAGGACATATACAAGGCGTGGATTAAAGACGGCGTGCGCAGAAAAGACGACAACGCGGAACTGAAGCGCACTTTCGCCACCGATGTGCTGCCCAAACTTGGCACCACTCCCGTAAAGGAAGTAACGGAACACCTGCTGCGCGACGTACTTCGGGCCATAGTGAACCGGGGAGCCAATCGCTCCGCGGTGATCCGCCGCAATGACCTGACCCAAATGTTCGCATGGGCGCGCAAGCGCCAGCCTTGGCGCAAACTGCTGGTTGAGGGCGATCCAATGGAACTAATCGAAATCGAAAAGATCGTGGCGCCAGAATATGATCTGGACACCTATCGGAAACGAGTGCTATCAGCAACAGAGATAGCGGAGCTGCGCCAAACCTTCATTCGCCGTCAGGAAGAGTATGATTCGGCGCCGGACAAGCGCAAGGTGACGGAGCCACTGAATCGCACCACTCAGTTGGCAATCTGGATCATGTTGTCAACGCTGACGCGGGTGGCAGAAACGTCAATGGCACGATGGGAGCATGTCGACCTGAGTGCCAGCGAGTGGTTCATCCCAAAAGCCAACGTGAAAGACGCCGTCGGAGACCTGACCGTCTACCTCTCGCCCTTCGCGCTGGAACAATTCAAACATCTGAAGAAAATTACTGGCGACACTGATTGGTGCTTCCCGTCCCGGGACCGAACCTCACATTTGTATGAGAAGGCCATCACGAAGCAGATAACGGATCGACAGTGGATGTTTAAGTTTGATGAAGCAGGCAATCAGCGCAAACCGAAACAAAAGCGCGTTGCCGACAACAGTTTGGTACTCGCCGGCGGGGTGAATGGAAAATGGACGTCCCACGACTTGAGGAGGACCGGTGCGACCATGATGCAGAGCCTTGGCGTGCCACTAGATACAATCGACCGATGCCAAAACCACGTCCTTGGCGGCAGCAAGGTCCGACGCAGCTACCTGCACCATGACTATGCTGCGGAAACGCGTGAAGCCTGGCGCAAATTGGGTGAGCATTTAACTAATATGCTCACCGAGAAGATCAACTAGCGAATCGGCTTAGAAGGCGGCTACGATATGCTTTCCGTTGTTACCAATTCCCTTACAAGGCCTTGATTTTTAAGGATAAATAGCGGAATTTTGAACATAACCTCCCATCAATAGTTTCTGGATTTTGGCGTTATTTTGCTAGAATTTGCCTACGCAGTGCCTACGCAAAAAGCTCGCAGGAACGGTGGCAATGGCAAAGGTCAACTTCACGGCAGACAGGGCCGCGGCCTTCAGTGCGATCCGGGCAAACGACAATCTCTTCTGTGGGACGCAAAGACGCCGGGGCTTGGCATCAGAGCCAGCGACGGCGGTGTCAAATCATACATCTTCGAGACGCGCCTGAACGGAAAGACACTGCGTACTACTATTGGCGACGTCCGCACCTGTACGGTCCCCAAAGCACAGGCAGAAGCGACTCGACTGAAGGCACAGGCCGACTTTGGTTTGGATCCGCGCCAAAAGCGCGCGGAGCAGCTAGCGAGGAATGAAGCGGCATGGGCGCAAGCAAAGCGGCAAGATCTCACTCTTGCTGACGTCTGGCCGATCTATCTTAAAGATAGAAAGCCCCGCTGGGGAGAGCGCCATTATCAGGACCATGTGAATCTGGCTGCGCCTGGCGGTCGGCCCAAAAAACGTGGCAAGGGAAAAACCGTGGCCGGCCCCCTGGCCCCGCTGATGTCGCGAAGGCTAGCGCCGGCAAGTGCCTTCATGTCTCAATTGAAACCATTGCCTTGGAAACGGATACGGCGCCACCGTAAAGCAAATACGAGCCTGCCGCGATTACCAAAAGCCACCACAGCAATGCAGTCGGGCTCGCTTGACCATGCAGCGCAATTGCGACGATCAACGGCCCCGCTGCTTTTGCCAACAGCGCCGGTCCGGCCATCGCTCCCGCTATGGCACCGTAATGTTCTCGTCCGAAAAGCACCTGCGGCAGCGTCCCCCTCAGGATGGTCAGCACGCCGTTGCTGAGGCCATACAGCATGCAAAACACTGACACAGCCCAGGCATGAGTGCCGAACAGGACCAGCGCCAGGAGCGCCGCGGGCAGGCCTGCAAAGGTCAATTTGCCGACCGTCTGCGGGGACAGGCGTTGCGCTCCACTCCGCTCCAGTATGCGCCCGACAACTTGCATCGGCCCGATCAACGATGCCAGCAGCACGGCGAGACTGGTGGCATGGCCGAGATCTTCAATCAGCGGGATCAGGTGGACCGACATGGCCGAAAAGATCGAACGCGTTCGCTGCGAACGCCGCTGCCAATGCCCAGAAGGCGGGATGCCGGATGGCTTCTGCCAAGGTGTGTCCTCGTGCTTCCGCCCTCCCGCTCGTTCTGGTCGGAAGCGGTGCTTCTGCGCCTAGCAGCCAATGCAAGGGCAGACACACGACGAACTGTAATGCTGCAAAACAGAGGCAGGTATGACGCCACCCCAATGCGCCATTCAGCTGCGCCGTCAGGGGCCAGAAGATCGTACTCGCAAAGCCGGCAAATAGTGTCAACGTGGAGATCGCCTGGCGGGCGCCATCAACGACTTTGCGGTTGATGGTTGAAAGGCCGCTTCATACAGGCACAGCGCCATCCCGACGCCCAGCACTGTCCAGGCACCAAAATAGCCAACTGCCCCCTCGCAACAGCCAAGCCAAAGCAAGCCGCCGCCGCAAATGGCGGACCCTGCCGTCATCACGAGCTGGCCGCCGCGCCGGTCCACCGCCATGCCGACAGGTGTAGCGGCCAGACCGGCGATCAGGATGCTCCAGGAAAAGGCGCCATACAGGACCTCCGAACTTAGCGCCAGGTCACGGCCGATCGCGGGAGCGAGAACGCTGAACGCGTAGTACACGGAACCCCAGGAAGCAATTTGCGTTACGGCCAGGATGCCGATCGTGCGCCAAGGATGCTGCATCGGGCTCTCCTCAGTTCACGCCGCGGAACGACAGCAAGTGGGCAGGAACATCGAGGACAGCTGCGCTAGGAATGAGGCCCGTGCCGGATAGTGGCTGCCGACGTACAGCCCGACGCCAGCCGGATCATTGCCTGCAGGCGCGTAGCGGAAGGTGCCGAAAACCTGATCCCACAACACCAGTGCGCGCCCGAAGTTGCTGTCGCCCTCGCCCGCACAGCGCGAATGGTGCCAGCGGTGCACCTCATTCGTACTGAACACGTAATTGAACCAGCCGCTCTGCAACGGCAAGTTGGCATGCTGCAGCATCAGCACTGGATAGGTCACCGCAAAGTACCCGAGAATGACCTCTTGCGGCGTGCCGATAAGCAGCAGCGGCACAATGCCAAACACATAGTTGATGGCGTAGTTAAGTGGATGAATCCGGAAGTTGTTCAGCGCATACAAGCGCTCGCTCCCGTGATGCAGCGCGTGCAGCCACCACAATGCGGGGTGCTCATGATGCAGACGGTGCGCCCAATAACTGGCGAACTCGGCCAACAGCGCAGCTATCGCAATCTGCAAGGCGAAGGGCCAGTGCGACGGAAAGATGGTCACCATGCCGGAAAATGCGGTTCCCGCCAACAACCCGGTGACCACGACCGGCCGAGCCACTTCAGCATCGGATCGACCAGCGTGAACAGGACGGCGGTACTCAGCAGGTCAGTCGCTGTATCGCCCTGGCCCTTCGCCCAATCCTTGCGATATGGCACGCGCCGCTCGGCGGCCATAGCGACAAGCAAAATAGCGGCAGCGGGTACGATCACGGCCAACTGCAGATCCCGCCCTGTCGCATAGGCATACCAGAAAGATGCGACGCTGCCCAACATTGCCAGCGGCAGGAAACCACGCGCAAAGACACTGTGCATGACGACCCCTTTCCGTATCAGGCGCCGCACGCGGCGCGGGCAGCTTGTTTAGGTCGGCACGCTGTGGATGTGCCGCAGCTGGCGGCGCCCCTAGCCTTCTCCGCCACGTCGAGCGCGCAGCAGCTGTCGCTACCAGCCGGTGCGGGACCACCGCAACAGCCATCGGTGCCCACGGACGGCTGTTCATAGGCGAAGCGGGTATTGCACACGCCCGTCTCCGGCAGCTCCAGCTGCACATCGTCGGCCGCCGCCAGGTCGCCGGCCAATGCCGCCACGACCGACCGCACCTGTTCATAGCCGGTCGCCATCAGGAAGTTGGGCGCCCGCCCGTAACTCTTCGCGCCCACGGCGTAATAGCCCGCCTCCGGATGCGCCAGTTCGCGGTGGCCATGCGGCCGGACCGTGCCGCAACTGTGTTCATTGGGATCGATCAGGGGCGCCAGGGCATCGGTGCTCTCCAGCCACGGATCGTGGCGCACGCGCAGCTCGCGTGTCAGCGCCAGGTTCGGTCGCGCCCCAAGTCGCGGCAATGATCCGGTCAATGCCTTCGATCACGCTCGGCTGGCCGTCCGGCGACACACCGGTGACGTCTAATCCGTCGAGCCCTGGCTGCACGGCCTGGATGCGGAAGTTGGTGTGCAGCGCCAAGCGACCCGACTCCTTCAGAGCTTTCAGGCGCAGGCCGAGCTGTCCGCGCGCCGGCAAGCCGTCCGCCTCGCCGCCGCCGAAAACCTTTGCAAGCTGGTCGCCGCGAATGGCCCAGACAATGCACGTACCAGGTGCCTCGTCGGCCAACTGCGCCAGCGCCAGCAAGGTGCCTGCAGCGGAATGCCCGGCACCCGCCACCAGCACGCGCTGTCCGGCATAGTCCGCTCGCGCGCGACCAAGAACATCCGGCATGCCGTAAGCAATGCGGGCCGCCGCTGCTGCCTCGCCGATGGCCGGCAACCCATTGGCGCCGAGCGGATTGGGCTGAGACCAAGTCCCGGTGGCGTCGATGACTGCGCTGGCCAGATAGTCCCGCTCGCCCTCGGCGCTGCTGGTGCGGATCAGGAAGGGCGCGCCCTCCCTGCCCCGGGTCTTAACCTTGTCCACTCCCGCACGGGTAACTTGCAAACACGCGGTGGCCGAGTCTGAGGTGCGGCGCCAGCGCCGGCAGTTGCGCCAGCGGTCGCAAATAGTCCGCCACGATCTCGCCCGCCGTGGGCAGCCCGTCCGCCACCGGTGCCTGCCAACCGTGCGCTTCCAGCAGACGGCGCGCTGCCTTGTCGATGTTGTACTGCCAGGGCGAGAACAGGCGCACCTGCGCATAGCTCGCCAGATTGGCGCCGACCCGCGCTGCTTGCTCGAATACGAGAGGAGTAAAGCCACGGGCAATCAGGTGCGCTGCTGCCGCCAGACCGATCGGACCAGCGCCTAGGACTGCGACGGGAAGTGCAGAATGCGAAGGTGACATGATCCAGTTCCTTATACGGTGAGAGAGGCGGCCATGGCGCTGGCCGAAGCCGGGCAGACGCCCTGGAATTCGCGTGACGCCTGCAGCGCGGCAGGGGTTGCGTTGCGTTCAATCGGGACGAAGCCGCGCTGGGCGAAGAATGGCGCGGCGGTGGTCGTCAGCAGGTAGAGTGTGTCCACCCCTCGGGCACGGGCCTTGGCCTTGATCGCGCCGAGCAACTGGTCGCCGAGCCCCTGTCCGCGCAATGCACCCGCCACCGCCACGGAGCGCAGCAGCGCGGCGCCCTCGTACTGCTCGAAGCCAGCCACGCAACGCACTTGGCCGTCGCCCTCGCCGATCATAAAACTACCCAGATGGTCGCGGGCGCCGTCCAGCGGCAAGTTGGCCGCCACCAGCAAAGCCTCAATGGCGGGCCAGTCCGCGGCAGTGGCATCGCGCAGGGTCGTGGTGCTGTTCATCTCATCCTCCTTATACGCTATTCGTCGAATTACGAATTAATGATTAAAAAAATGCCGCTAAAGGGCATTGATCAACTGCTTGAGCTGCCCGATCCGCTCAGGGTTGATGCAGTAGCACACGCGTTGTGCATCGGATGAACCGAGGATCAGGCCGGCATCCTTCAGGATGGTGACGTGCTGCGAAATCGTGGATGGCGACAAGGGCAAGATGTCCGCCAGATTGCCAAAGTAGCAGGCGCCATAGGCCGCCAGATAGCACAGCAGCTGGACACGGGCCGGATGGGCCAGCGCCTTGCACAGCTGGGCTACTTGTTCTGCATCGACCGCCGGCAGCGTTCCCGTGGACGTGACATCGCAACAGCTCGTCATGACTTCCTCATTCGTTAATCTACGAACGAAGAATAGTTCCCATGTCATCAAACTGTCAAGATAATTCGATATTATTTGAATTGTCGCATCGATGGCCGTAACTGCGCTATTATTTCGACCATCGTGAAATCATCAAAATGAGTGAGCCTATGGAAACCAAGGAAATTCTGGCCGCCCTCGCAGCCCTGGCGCAGGAATCCCGCCTGAACACCTTCCGCCTGCTGGTGCAGACCGGACCACAAGGGCTGGCCGCCAGCAAGATCGCGGAGCATCTGGATATTGCGCCGTCGTCCCTGTCGTTCCACCTGAAAGAGCTGTCCCATGCAGGGCTGGTCACGGCACGCCAGGATGGCCGTTTCGTCATCTACAGCGCCAACTTCGACACCATGAACGGCTTGCTCACTTTCTTGACCGACAACTGCTGCGGCGGCGCCAGCTGCGCGCCCTCCTCCATTCCGGCCTGCGCGCCGGGCCAGGGTCCGTGCTAAGCGCAGCCATTTCCTTTTCAATCGATTCTTGACAGGCACTCACATGAACGTACTGATCCTCTGCACCGGCAACTCCTGCCGCTCCATTCTGGGCGAAGCCACCTTCAACCACTTGGCGCCGGAAGGCTGGCAAGCCGTCAGCGCCGGCAGCAAACCGGCAGGCTACGTGCACCCGCGTTCGCTGGCCCTGCTGGCACGCGAAGGCATCTCGACCGAGGGCTATCACAGCAAGTCGTGGGACAACCTGCCGGTAACCCCGGACATCATCATCACCGTCTGCGGCAGCGCCGCCGGCGAGGAATGCCCTGCCTACCTGGGCCCTGTGATGCGCGCCCACTGGGGCGTGGAAGATCCCGCCCACGCCACCGGCACCGACGAGGAAATCGACGCCGCCTTCATGCAGGCTTACCGCATCCTGCGTGCGCGCATTGAGGCGTTCTTCGCCCTGCCCCTGGAACAACTGAAACATCAGCCGGCCCGCATGAAGGCGGAACTCGATCGTATCGGCACCCTGCAGGCGTGAACTATTCGGAGGCTACAATGACCCAACGAACCTATAACGTGCTGTTCCTGTGCACCGGCAATTCGGCCCGCAGCATCATGGCCGAAGCGCTGCTCAATAGTGCCGACAGCGGCCGTTTCCGTGCCTTCAGTGCGGGCAGCCATCCGACCGGCGCCGTCAATCCGTTCGCCATCGAACAGGTCAAAGCAATCGGCTATGCACCGGGCGATCTGCGCAGCAAGTCCTGGGACGAGTTTTCTGCCCGATGCACCGGTCATGGATTTCGTCATCACCGTCTGCGACAAGGCCGCCGGCGAAGTCTGCCGCATTGGCCAGGCCAGCCCGTCACTGCCCATTGGGGCTTCCGCGATCCTGCCGCAGCCACTGGCACGGACGACGAGATCCGCCATGCCTTTGCGACCATCTGCCGCGAGATCAAGACGCGCCTGGATCTCTTCCGCAGTCTGCCAATCGAAAAGCTCGACAAGCTTGCCTTAAAGCGCGAACTGGCGAAGATCGGCGGAGGACAGACATGACGCTCGCACGACGCCTGGTGGCCGAAGGCCTCGGCACCGCATTGCTGCTGGCGGTAGTCGTCGGTTCGGGCATCATGGCCGAACGCCTAGCCGGCGGCAACGTCGCCATTGCGCTGCTGGCCAACACGATCGCCACCGGCGCCGGCCTGGTGGCGCTGATCCTGATGTTCGGCACCATCTCCGGCGCCCATTTCAATCCGGTGGTGACCCTCTCCGAAGCCTGGCAAAGGAATGTCGCCGCGGCCGATGTGCTGCCCTATGTGGCGGTGCAGGTGGCCGGCGCCTTCGCCGGCGTGGCTGCGGCGCACGCCATGTTCGGCGAGCCGCTGTTTTTCGCGTCCGAGCATGTGCGCACCGGCGGTTCTCAATGGTGGAGCGAATGCGTGGCAACCTTCGGTCTGATCGGTGTGATCATCGGCTGTTCGCGCAGCCGTCCCGGTATCACCCCATTTGCCGTTGCTGCCTACATTACGGCTGCCTACTGGTTCACCGCCTCGACCTCGTTCGCCAATCCGGCCGTGACGCTGGCCCGTGCCGCGAGCAACACCTTTGCCGGCATCCGTCCGGTCGATGCGCCCGGCTTCATCCTCGCTCAACTGGCTGGCGCCACTGCGGCAACTTTGCTGTTCACCTGGCTGTATCCCGCACCGCCCGCCAGCGCCACGGTTGGCGGTACGGTCGCACCTGGCGATTTCGCCAATCAACTCGAAACCCGCTAACGTATGTCCCTGCCTGACCTGCCCAATATCAAAGCTGACTTGCTGGATATTCCCAGCGTGGAGAAACTCGCGCCTGTCGGCGACCTGTCGCACCCGCCCCGCATCCTGATGTTGTATGGCTCCCTGCGCGAACGCTCCTTCAGCCGCTTCCTGACCGAAGAGGCGGCGCGCATTCTGTCCCACCTTGGGGCGGAAGTAAGAATCTTCGACCCGATGGAACTGCCAATGGCGGGCAGCGTCGCCGAGGACCATCCCAAGGTGGTCGAACTGCGCGAACTGTGCCTATGGTCGGAGGGCCAGGTCTGGTGCAGCCCGGAGCGCCATGGCGCTGTCACGGCCGTAATGAAAAACCAGATCGACTGGATCCCGCTTGAACAGGGCGCCGTGAGACCGAGCCAGGGCCGCACCCTGGCCGTCATGCAAGTGTGCGGCGGCTCGCAGTCGTTTAATGTGGTCAATACCCTGCGGCTGCTAGGGCGCTGGATGCGTATGTTTACCATTCCCAACCAGTCGTCGGTCCCGATGGCATATAAGGAATTTGACGAGGCCGGACGCATGCGCCCCTCCGCCTATTACGATCGCGTGGTCGATGTGATGGAAGAGCTGTTCAAGATCACCCTGCTCATGCGCGGACGCACCGACTACCTGACGGACCGGTACAGCGAACGCAATGAGCGTGCCGTCAAAGCGATCGATCGACAGATCCAGAAGTTGTAGCGCCTAACTGCACGCTGAATCAGGCTGGATCCGCTGCTGGCGATGGTGGTGGTGTCCCGCGGCGTATCTGCTGCGGCGCCGTTGGCAGCTATCGCGAGGTGCCTCCACTTAGCATCGGCGCATGCCTGATCTCGGCCAGGGCATGCCGCACGACCGTATACCCTGCCGTTACGCCCAGCAAGCCCATGACGGCAGCAACCGCGAGGTCAGGCCAACCGGAACCGGTCCCGAACACGCCTACTGCAGCGAGCATCACGGCGACATTACCGATGGCATCGTTCCGAGTGCACAGCCACACCGAACGCATATTTGCGTCGCCTTGGCGGTAGGCATATAGCAGCAATGCCACGCCGCCATTGGCCAGCAGCGCAAGCATACCTATCGCGCCCATCGTGACCGGTTCGGGGATAGTCCCGTGCAGTGCTGCCACCCCACCCTGCCAACGATTGCAATGCCATAGGTGCCCATCGTCAGGCCCTTGATCAGCGCGGTGCGCGAGCGCCAGACAGATGCCATTCCAAGCGCGGCCAGGGACAGCCCGTAATTGCCGGCATCGCCAAGAAAATCGATGGCGTCGGCCAGTAGTGAAACCGATTCGGCCCGCAAGCCGGCCGCCAGCTCCACAGCGAACATGATGGCATTGACGAACAGCGCAATCCACAAAAATGCGGCGATAGCGCCGGTCCGGTGGCGGGGTTTGGCCGGCGCAACTGCCAGAGCAGCAAGAAGACATGAGACATTCCTGAAAGTGCGATACTCTGTATTACAAACCCTGTAGTAGCTACAGAGTCAGAACGACCCGCGAGCAAAACGATGAAAATTGGCGAATTGGCAAAGACCACGGACTGCCCTATTGAAACCATCCGGTTTTACGAGCGATCCGGCTTGTTGGCTGCGCCCAGCCGTAGCGAAGGAAACTATCGTATCTATGGCCCGGACCATATCGAACGCCTGGCCTTCATTCGGCACTGCCGCTTGCTGGATATGTCGCTTGACGAAGTGCGGCACCTGCTTCACTTCAAGGACACTCCTGCAGCAGCCTGCGGCGAAGTCAATGACCTCCTGGACCAGCATTTGAATGACGTGCGCTTGCGCATCGCCGCTATGCAGGCTTTGGAGCGGCAGTTGGTTTCTCTACGCGCACGTTGCGGACAACGCAACTGGCCGCACAGTGCGGGATCCTGAAAGAGCTTGCTCTGCCCAATCAAGCGCCAGCAGATTAGTCTGGAGAAGACGTCTAGGTTGGGCTGCGTGCGTCACGTTTGCCATGCTCAATCCCCCATGGCTGTATGGCTGCGTCGACTTTCGCGCAGGCTGTCTGCCGTGATCCTTTTCTCACTATCGCGCGCTCCTCAATCTTCTGCCGCTCTTTGAGTCGTATCGGTCGGCTGCGGCACCACGTCCGGTGCCTTGCTGGCAGGCGAAGTATGCGCGGTTGCCGCAGCCGCCGCGGCAACTTGTTGCATGTGCTCGAGTTTTACTTTGCGTCTGTGTTCGATGACCTGCCAATCGGGACCAGCAAAGGCCGGCAAGATGGCGCGAATTATGAGTAGGCGCGATGTGAGCAAACCAACTGTCGCGCTGCGTCTGCCGTCAGGCTCACATGCAGCCGATCGTTCAGCACGTCCAGCGACGAAACGAGAAAGCCTTCCCAGAACGGGAGGCTGAGACTATGATTTACCATGAAAGCAGTGGATTGAGAATTGGGTTTGGTCACACAAACACAATAACTCTTCCTTACTGCTCTCTTGCGTTTAACGCATGATCATCTCGGAAATCCATGAAGAACCTTTTATTTAACCCATGGTAGAACCTGGTATCTGCCACGTCGTAGTAGGGCAGAGGCCGCCGTGCGGCTTCTGCCTTGGTTACGCCTCAGGTTGCCCGGAAATCCGTGTAGAACCTAAAAATAGGCTGGCCACAGCCCGCCAAAAACACACACTCTGCTGTCACTTACTTGATGTCAAAGGCGGCACTGACCTTGGTCTTCTTGTCCGCCAGCGTCACGACCGTCAGCACTTTGCTGCCCTTCGCCACGCCTGCCGCCTTGCCCGTCAGCTTATTATCACCGGCTGGTGCAAGCGCGAATTCCTTCTTCGCGGCGCCGTTCACGACCGTGAAATTGCCGCTCATGCCGGCGCTGGGCAGATCGTCGCCATTGTCCTGCACGTAGAGATCAACGGCGTCGCCACGCACGACCAGCTCCAGCCAGGTTTCGCCGACTGCCTGCACAATGCCGCCATGGTTAGGCTGCGGCGAACCGTGGGCGCGGGACAGGTTGCCGGTCAGTGCCGCGGTGATTGTGGCGCCACTCAGCAGCAGCGCAGTGAGGATTCGTTTCATGTTTCAGTCTCCAAATTTACTCAGGTGCATGAGGCAGCACGAAGGATAGCGACGCCAGATGCTCGGTGCGGTTGTATTTCGCCGGCTGTTCGGGTTCGGTTTCGTAGATGGCCACGATCACGTTCAGGCCCTGATTGCGGATTTTGATCGTCACGTATCCGTCCTTATCGCTCAGCACCGGCGCGCTATCCGGATCATTGATAAAGTCATGCTGCACCTTGGCGCCGGCGATAGGCTTGCCCTTGTACAGCACGCGCAGCTTGATCGGCTCGCCGAGCAGCACGGGTAGCTTCGCTTCCACCGGCACAATCTGCAGCACCTGGTCCGGCAGTGGTGCCAGTGGCGCGGCCAGCGGCGCACGCAGGTGCACGGCGTACTTCCACGTATGTTCGCTCACCACGGCGGTCGGCACTTCATCCTTGCCCTTCTTGTGCCATTTGCCGTCCGGCGTTTTGCTCCAGGTGCCGTTATCCAGCACAGCAGCGACAACGGCCGGCTGGTTCTCCAGGTTCACCAGCACCAGGCGACCATCCGGTTCCAGCTTGGTCGGCACCGCCTTGCCGCTGGCATCGTAACCGGCCATGCTGGTCACTTGCGGCAGGCGTTTCAGCGAATCCAGGTCGTCGGCGCCAACGCCGTACAGAAAGGCCAGCTGGGTGGCGCGCTGCGCGAACCAGATGCCGTGGGCCTGAACGCTGCCTGCCGTCAGGCCGGCTGCTACCAGGGCGGCAATCGCTAACTTTCTCATCGTCGATCCTTTCAGAACTTGTAATTCAGGTTGAGGGTGATGGTGCGTTCCTGGCCTGGAGCGACCCAGACCTGCTGGTAGGAGCTGGCGTAGTAACGCTTGTTGAACAGGTTGTCCACGTTCAGCGCAAGACGCAGGTTCTTGGTCGGCGACCACGAAGAAATGAACTTGAACGTCGTGTAGGCCGGCAGCTTGAAGTTACTGGTGAAAGCCACGTCGCCCAAGCGCTCGCCGACATAAGTCACACCGCCGCCCAAGGTTGCGGCTTGTCCGTTGACGGTAAAGGCCTTGGTCAGCACGATGCTGCCGCTCTGGCGCGGTACGTTCGGGAAGCGGCTGCCGGTAACGATGGTCACGTCGCCCTTGGTGACTTTGGCGTCGGTGTAGGCGTAGGCCAGCGCCAGGCGCAGGTCCTTATACGATTTCGCCGGACACGTCCAGTTCCACGCCCTTGCTGGCCACTTCACCCGCCGGAATCGAGTAGTCCGTGTTGACCGGGTTCGTGGTCAGCACGTTCTCCTTAGTGATGCGGTAAAAGGCCAGCGTACTGGTCAGCTTGCCGTCCGGCGTTTCCAGCTTCACGCCCGCTTCATAGGATTTGCTCTTCTCAGCCGGGAAGCCCTTATTGTCGATGCTGATGCCACTGTTGGGGCGGAAGCCCTTGGATGCGGTGGCATACAGAGACAGCGTGGGAATTGGCAGGTACACCAGGCCGCCGCGCGGGCTGGTTGCGCTCAGCGACTGGTCATTCACGGCCTTCGTGCGGAAGTTTTCCACGGTCTGGTCGTACTTGTCATAGCGCACGCCAAGCAGCATTTTCCATTGGTCGGTCAGGTCGATCTGGTCCTGCGCGTAGAAGGCGTGCGACTTCTGGTTCTCCTTGGTGTCGATTGAGAGGAGCAGCGGATCAGCCTTGCCGCCATAGACCGGATTGTAAATATCGATCGCGTAAGCATTGGTCGCGCTGGGGTTACGGCGGGTCTGGATGCGGCGGTCATCAAAGCGATAGAAGTCGGCGCCGACCAGCACATTGTGCTTGATTGGGCCCGTGTCGAATTTGCCTACCAGCTCAATACGACCGGACTTGTCGGTCGCTTCGAAGTCGCGATAACGGCGCTGTCGGCGCAGCGTGCGGCCGTCGGCCAACAGATTGTTCGCCTCGGTGGAGAAGCCAATCAGCGAACTGTCGCGGTAGGACACGCCAGTCTGCAGCTTCCACTGCTCGTTAAACTCGTGCTCGAGGAATATCTGGTGGCCGAGCGACTTGACTTCAATCGGCCCGTCAGCCGGTTCACCGAGGAAGCGCGAATTGGGAATCAGTCCCAGCACGCCGTTCACGGCCACCACGCCACGGTCAAATGGCACTTTCTGCACGCTGCGCTCCAGTTCGTACGATACTTTCGTGCTGTCTCCGATCAGCCAGATGAACGAGGGCGAGATGAAGCTGCGCTTGGTCTCAACGGTGTCGCGGAAGCTGTCGCCCTTTTCGTAGGCTGCGTTCAGGCGGTAAGCCACGTCATCGGTGATGCCGCCCGTGAGATCAACGGCGGTGCGGTAGGTATGGAAGCTGCCCACCGACAGGTCGACCGCATAGGCCGGGTCGAAGCGCGGCTTCTTGGTGGTGATATTAACAGTGCCGCCTGGCTCACCGCGGCCGTACAGTGCGGAAGACGGGCCTTTCAGCACCTCTACGCTGGCAGTGCTGGCCGAGTCGCGCAAGCCGTTGTAGCCACGGCTGGAACTAAAGCCGTTCACCAGATAATCGGAACCGAAGTTCGGATCGCCGGTAAAGCCGCGCATCGAGTAGCTGTCCCACAGGCCGCCCAGATTGCTCTGGCGCGTGATGCCGCTGGAAAGGTCCAGCGCGCTGGCCAGGCTGGTCACGCCCACATCCTTCAGCAGGTCGGCCGTCAGCACGCGCACGCTTTGCGGCAGGTCTTTCAGCAGCGTATCCGTTTTGGTGGCGCCGGTGGCGGACAGCGCGCGGTAATTCTGACGCGCACCCTTCACATAAACCTTGGTTCGCTCAGCGTCGGCCTGGGCGCCTTCTGCAGCCGGCGCTGGGGCCGGCGCCGGAGCTACGGCCTCCGCAGCAGCGGGGACTTCGGCTGCAGCGGCTACGACAACAGTCGCTGAAGCTTCCTGCTCTTTCTCGGCATCGGCCTTGGGCTCGGCAGAAATAGCTGCCAGCGGATAGGTCGCGGCCAGGAACAGGGCCAGGGTGCGGTGGCGGGTGGGATGCATGACAAGACTCCTCTTTTATATAGTTGGCTACGTATTTGCTGCTTCTTCTGTAAGCATTACATCACGCGGTTCTTGCCATTTATCCTGTAATCAACCTATCACGAAACAGATTTATATGCTTTTCCACTCCTTCCACAGCACGTCTTGCTGACCTGTGCAAGCTTGCACAGTGAAAGTGCCCCCGGCGCCAATTTGCACACTTCCGGTGCGAATTTTGCCACTCAAATATCGATCAAAACGCTCTTGAAGCGCAAATTTGCCTCGTAAGCCTGCTTGCCGAGGTCCTTTCCGATGCCCGAACGCTTGTAACCACCGGTCGGAATCACGTAGTCGTCGCTGCGACCGTAGCGATCTACCCACACTGTGCCGGCTTCGATGCTGCGGGCGCAGCGCAGGGCGCGGCTGATGTCCGCCGTATGGATGCCTGCGGCGAGGCCATAGGAAGGATGGTCGCCCAGCGACAGCGCTTCTTCGTCGTCATCGAAGACCTGCACGGTCAGCACGGGACCGAAGATTTCGTCGCGCACCACTTCCATTGAAGAGTTCACGCCGGTCAGGATGGTGGGCTGGTAATACGCGCCCTCGCCTGCCGGCTGGCCGATCCTGCCACCGGCAGCGAGCTGCGCGCCTTCCGCCAGACCACGCTGCACCATGCTATCGATGCGCTGCGCGTCTTTCGGCGTAATGATGGAGAGAGCGTGGTGTCAGCGCTCCATGTCGGGCCAGGGCGCAGTTGCGCGAAAGCGGACGAGATGCCTTCTATCAGTTGTTCGGCCACCGCGCGCTGCACGATCAGGCGCGAACCGGCCACGCAGACCTGGCCGGCGTTGCCCTGCGATGGCGCCGACCACCATGCGCGCCACCTTGTCCAGGTTCGGCGCATCAGCGAACACGATCTGCGGGCTCTTGCCGCCCAGTTCCAGCGTGACGGGCTTGGTGCCGGTCTGCGCGCAGGCCTGCATGATGGCGCTGCCCGTGCGGGTAGAGCCGGTGAAGGTGACCTTGGAGATCAGCGGATGGCGCACCAATGCATCGCCCGTGGTGTGGCCCAGGCCCTGCACAATATTGAAGATCCCCGGCGGCATGCCCGCCTCCACGGCCAGCTCGGCCAGGCGCAGCACCGAGAACGGTGTGAGCTCGGAAGGCTTCAGTACCACGGCATTGCCTGCTGCCAGCGCGGGCGCCACCTTCCAGGAGGCCATCACCAGCGGGAAATTCCAGGGTGCGATGGCGCCGATCACGCCATAAGGCTCGGCGATCGTCATGCCCAGCGATTCGCGGCGCGTGGCGGCCACGTCGCCGCCGATCTTGTCTGCAAATTCGGCAAAGAAGCGGATGCCTTCGGCGGTGAACGGCACGTCCCAGGCAATCGCATTGGCGATGGGACGGGTCGAACCCAGCGCTTCCAGCTTCGCAAGGTTCTGCACATCGGCTTCTATTAGATCAGCCCAGCGCCGCATCACGCGTGCGCGCTCGCGCGGCGCTCGCGTCGCCCAGTTGGTCTTTTTGTAAGCTTGACACGCATCCTGCACCGCCTGGTCGACCAGGTCCGCCTCAGCCACCGGCAAGGCCGCGTACGCAAGGTTGTCGGAAGGACGGCGCACGTCCAGGGTATTGGAACCGCCACTTACATAGTGGCCACCAATGAAATGGGCACTGTTAATGGAGAGCTGGTTGGGGTCAAAAGCTAGGCATCGCGTTATCCTTGGAATAAAAAGTGCATTCAAAGATGCTAAGGCCGAACGGCCAGCATTAAATGCGGTCGGAATGCCATGCGAAGGCGCAAGCTTGTGAAGTTGGGCTGGTTTTCGCACATCCTGCTACTGGGGAAAGCCCCTATGGACGCTCCGCACCGGGCCGCAGCAAAGTGTGCTGCCGAAGGATGGAAAAACCGTTCATTCTGTTTCGCGGATCGGGCAATATGGAATAAAGCGCATCGGCGAACATGATGTAATGGCTATGCACTTAACCGACACAGGAATATGCATGAAGCTTGAATCGTACTGGCTCGACACAGCGCCGCCCTTCCTGGCGGCTGCCCAGGGAGCCGTGCCGTCACGTGCAGACGTGGTGGTGGTCGGTGGCGGATTCACCGGCCTTTCGGCGGCCCTTGCGCTGGCTCAGCGCGGCGCAACGGTAGTGCTGCTGGAAGCAGGACGCGTCGCCGGCGAGGCGTCCGGACGCAACGGCGGGCAATGCAATACCGGGCTGGCGCACGATTATGCGGACCTCTCGTCGCGCCTTGGCGAGGATCGGGCCCGCGCTTATTACGATGCCTATAATGATGCGGTGCGCACCGTGGACGCCATCGTGGCGCGCGAAGGCATCGATTGCGATTTCCATCGCTGCGGCAAGCTGAAACTGGCCGCCAAGCCCGAACACTACGACAAGCTGGCGCGCGCCTGCGAATACCTGCGCAAGGTCGAACCGGATGTGAAGCTGGTGCCGCGCGAAGCCCTGGCCTCCGAAATCGGCTCCGATCAGTACTACGGCGGCCTGCTGCAACCGCAGGGCGCCCAGATGCATATGGGGAAGTTCGGCGTGGGCCTGGCCGAAGCGGCGTCGCGCGCCGGCGCCCTGCTCTTTCAGGATGCAGCCGTGAACGATATTCAGCGCGTAAATGGCGGATTCCGCGTGAAGTCCGCCCGCGGCGACATCACGGCCGGCCAGATCTTCCTCGCCACCGGCAATTCCAGCCTCGGCCCCTTCGGCCACTTCCGCCGCCGCCTCGTTTCCGTCGGCAGCTTCATCATCGCCACCGAGCCGCTGCCGCGCGAAGTGCTGGAGCGCATCACGCCGACGCGCCGCAACTATGTGACGACCAAGAATATCGGCAACTACTTTCGCATCACGCCGGACGACCGCCTGCTGTTCGGCGGCCGCGCGCGTTTCGCGTTGTCCGATCCGAAGTCGGATGCCAAGAGCGGCAAGATACTGCAACAAACCATGGCCCATGTGTTCCCCGAATTGGCGAACACGCGCATCGATTACTGCTGGGGAGGTCTGGTGGACATGACCGCCGACCGCCTGCCGCGCGCAGGCCAGCACGAGGGCATGTTCTATTCGCTGGGCTACAGCGGGCACGGCGTGCAGATGTCCGTCCACATGGGCCAGAAGATGGCGGACGTGATGGCCGGACGCGCCGAGAGCAATCCCTGGCGCGACCTGGACTGGCCGGCCATTCCCGGCTATCACGGCAAGGCCTGGTTCCTGCCGTTCGTGGGCGCGTATTACCGCCTGCAGGATATTCTGCACTGAGGGCCGACCATGAACAAGACCATGGCAAATCTCCTGCTGAACCGCGTGGCGCTGGCCTTGCTCACGCTGTTCATTGTCTCTATCGTGGTGTTCGCGATCACCAACCTGCTGCCGGGCGACGCGGCCGAGGAATCGCTGGGCCAGGCCGCCACGCCGGAAACGGTGGCCGCCCTGCGTGCGCAATTCGGCCTCGACCAGCCGGCGCCGGTGCGCTATGCACGCTGGCTGGCGCATATCGTGCGCGGCGATGCGGGCACCTCGCTGGTCAGTGGACAGCCAATTACCGAGATGATCGGCAAGCGCCTGCCAAATTCGCTGGTGCTGGCTGGCGCCACGGCGCTGGTTTCCGTGCCGCTGGCGCTCTCTTTAGGCATCCTGTCCGCCATGTTCCGCGGCTCGATTTTTGACCGCGGCATGAACATGCTGGCGGTGTCGCTGGTGTCCGTGCCGGAATTCCTGATCGCCACGCTGGCCGTGCTGTTGTTCGCGGTGAAGCTGCGCTGGCTCTCGGCGCTGTCGCACACGGCGGACATACAGACACTGGGCCAGTTCCTGCGCGCCTACGCCATGCCGGTCTTCACTTTGTGCTGCGTCATCGTGGCGCAGATGGCCCGCATGACGCGCGCCGCCGTGATCGATCAGCTGCGCTCTCCCTATGTGGAAATGGCGCGGCTGAAGGGCGCGAAACCGGTGCGTATCGTGCTTACTCACGCGCTGCCGAACGCCGTCGGCCCGATCGCCAATGCGGTGGCGCTCAGCCTGTCCTACCTGCTGGGCGGGGTGCTGATCGTGGAAAGCATCTTCAACTATCCCGGTATCGCCTCCCTGATGATCGACGCCGTGACCACCCGCGATATTCCGGTCGTACAGGCCTGTTCGCTGATCTTCTGCGGCGCCTACCTGCTGCTGGTCATGCTCGCCGACATCGCCGCCATTGCATCCAACCCAAGGTTACGCAACCCATGAACATGCCCGCTGCCCTGCGCTTGCGCCGCCCTAGTTTCCCCATCACGCCGCTGGCCCTGCTTGGCGCGCTGATTGTCGGCTTCTGGCTGCTGGTCACCCTGGCCGGTCCGTCGATCGCGCCGCACGATCCGGGCGCCATCGTCGATGCCGACGTGTTCGGCGCCATCAGCGCCGCCTACCCGCTCGGCACCGACTATCTGGGCCGCGATATGCTCAGCCGCGTTCTCGTCGGCGCCCGCTATACCGTGGCGCTGGCTCTGGCCGCGGCCATGCTGGCCAGCAGCATCGGCACCCTGCTCGGCCTGTACGCAGCCGTTTCCGGCGGCTGGGTCGATGCGACCCTGAGCCGCGCGCTCGATGCGCTGATCTCCATCCCCAGCAAGATGTTCGCGCTGATGATGGTGGCATCCTTCGGTTCCTCGGTGCCGCTGCTGGTGACCACGGCGGCGCTGAGCTTCATGCCGGGCGCCTTCCGCATCTCACGCTCGCTGGCGGTCAACGTGCAGGCGCTCGACTTTGTGCAGGCGGCCCGCTCGCGCGGCGAGGGCCTGGGCTATATCGCCTGCGTTGAAGTGCTGCCGAACATCATCCGCCCGGTGCTGGCGGACTTCGGCCTGCGCTTCGTCTTCACGGTGCTGCTGCTAAGCGGCCTGCTCCTTCCTCAGCCTTGGCGTGCAGCCACCGGACGCGGACTGGGGTTCGCTGGTGCGCGAAAACATCGGCGGCCTGTCTGAAGGCGCGCCCGCCGTGCTGATGCCGGCGCTGGCCATCGCCACACTGACCATCGGCGTCAACCTGCTGATCGATAACCTGCGCGGCCGCCGCGGAAAGGGTATGTAATGGCACCACTGGTACAAGTTAGCGGCCTGCGCGTCTGTGCCCGCAACGATGAAGGCGTGGATATCCCCATCGTCAAGGGCGTCGATTTCAGCATCGCGCCAGGCGAGGTGTTGGCCCTGATCGGCGAATCCGGCTCGGGCAAGACCACGATCGCGCTGTCGCTGATGGGATATGCACGCCAGGGCTGCCGCATCGCCGGCGGCAAGGTGCAGGTGGCCGGCCAGGATGTGCTGTCGCTGGACGATAACGGCCTCGCCGCTCTGCGCGGCCGTACCGTGTCGTATATCGCGCAAAGCGCCTCCTCGGCCTTCAACCCCTCGCGCACGCTGATGGACCAGGTGGTGGAAGGCGCGGCCATCCACAAGACCATGCCGCGCGCCCAGGCCGAAGCCAAGGCGGTGGGCCTGTTCCGCGCCCTCGCATTGCCGGACCCGGAGCATATCGGCAAGCGCTACCCGCACCAGGTCTCGGGCGGGCAGCTGCAGCGCGTGATGGCGGCGATGGCCCTCATCACCGATCCCGCACTGGTCATCCTCGACGAGCCAACCACGGCGCTGGACGTGACCACCCAGATCGAAGTGCTGCGCGCCTTCAAGGACGTGGTGCGCCAGCTGGGCATCAGTGCCGTCTATGTCTCGCACGACCTGGCCGTGGTGGCGCAGATGGCGGACCGTATCGTCGTGCTGCGCGATGGCGAGGTGCGTGAAAACGGCGTAACGCCGCAAGTGCTGCGCGCCCCGGCCCATCCCTACACGCAAAGCCTGCTGGCGGCGGCAGCACCCGCCACGCGCGACCTGGGGAAAGCCCAAGCGGCAAGACGCGCGCGCGCACCGCCGCTGCTGGAGGTGCGTGGCCTGGTCGCCGGCTATGGCGCGATCGGCAAGGACGGCCTGCCGGCCAAGCGCATCCTGAACGGCATCGACCTGACCATCGAGCGCGGCGCCACGCTGGGTGTGATCGGCGAATCCGGTTGCGGCAAGACCACGCTGGCCCGTGTGGTGGCGGGCATGGTGCCCAGCGCGCGCGGCGAAGTGCTGCTCGATGGCGGCGTGCTGCCGTCCTGCGAACATGGGCGCGCACGCGCGAACAGCACCAGCGCGTGCAGTTCGTATTCCAGAACGCGGACACGGCGCTCAACCCGGCGCACACCATCGGCGGCATCCTGGCGCGGCCCCTGGCTTTCTACCACGGCCTGAAAGGCGATGCGCGCCGCAAGCGCGTGCTGCAGCTGCTGGACCTCGTCAAACTGCCGGCCGCCGTGGCCAGCCGCCTACCGGGCGAACTGTCCGGCGGCCAGAAGCAGCGCATCAACCTGGCGCGCGCACTGGCGGCGCAACCGGACCTGATCCTGTGCGACGAAATCACGTCCGCACTCGATACCGTGGTCGCCGCCGCCATCCTCGACCTGCTGGCCGAGCTGCGGCGCGAGCTGAAAGTGTCTTATATGTTCATCAGCCACGACATCAACACCGTGCGCGCCATTTGCGACGAAATCGTGGTGCTCTATGCGGGCAACAAGGTCGAAGCGCGGCCGCGCGAGGCCGTCGCCACGCCGCCCTTCCACCCCTATGCGCACCTGCTGATCAGCTCCGTGCCGCGCCTGCAGCAGGGCTGGCTGGACAGCGCCTGCGCCCGCGGCGCCGATGATCTGCCGGTCCTGAGCCAGCCCGCCGCCGAGGGCGTGGCCCTGTGCTCCTTCCTGGACCGCTGCAGCCAGCGCATCGACGGCGTGTGCAACCGCGTGCCGCCACCGCGCCAGCCGCTGCCCAACGGCGGGAACATGCTGTGCCACCAATCGACTGCTGTCCTGATCAGCCAGCAGGCATCGTTAACCTGTTTTGAGGAAGTCGCATGAACCAGCGCTTTGTCCGGCTGGCGGAGACCGACCGCCAGACTGTCCACTTCTCCATCGACGGCCAGCCCGCCACCGCGCTGCAGGGAGACACCTTGCTGGTCGCCATGCTGGGCGCCACGCGCAGCCTGCGCAGCTCCGAGTTTGGCGACGGCCGCCGCGCGGGCTTCTGCCTGATGGGCGCCTGCCAGGATTGCTGGGTATGGACCGCACAAGGCGAGCGCCTGCGCGCCTGCTCGTCCGAAGTGAAGGAAGGCATGGCGCTGGTCACGCGCGATACGGAGGCGGCATGGCTGAACCAGGCGTAATTATCATCGGCGCCGGTCCGGCGGGCGTGCGCGCCGCCGAAGAACTGGTGGCTGCCGGCCTGCGCCCCACGCTGATCGAGGAAGGTCGGCGCGACGGCGGCCAGATCTACCGCCGCCAGCCGGAACATTTCAAGCGCGAGTACGCCACGCTGTACGGCAGCGAAGCGGAACGGGCGGCCCACCTGCACCGCAGTTTCGACGCGCTGCGCAGCGGCATCGACTACCGTCCCGAAACGCTGGCCTGGAATATCTCGGAAGGCTATGTGCATCTGGTCAACGATCAACGCAGCAGCAAACTGCCATACAGCGCCCTGATCGTCTGTTCCGGCGCCACCGACCGCCTGATGCCGGTATCGGGCTGGGAGCTTTCGGGTACCTACAGCCTGGGCGCCGCGCAGATCGCGCTGAAGTCACAAGCCTGCGCGGTGGGCAAGCGCGTCGTGTTCATGGGCAGCGGACCGCTACTCTACCTGGTGGCCTACCAGTACCTGAAAGCCGGCGCCGGCGTGGCGGCTGTGCTCGACACTTCGGGATTCTGGAGTCGTGTGACCGCCCTGCCCAAGCTGCTGGCCCGTCCGGCTGTGCTGCGGCTGGGTATGGGCTACGTGTCCGCGCTGAAGAAGGCCGGCGTGGCGATCATCGGCGGCGTGGAGCCGGTCGAAATCCGCGGTGACCGCGAGGATGGCGTGCAAGCCATCCGCTTCCGCGCGGGCGGCGAGGTGCAGGAAATCGCCTGCGACGCCGTCGCCATGGGCTACCACTTGCGGCCCGAAACCCAGCTGGCCGACCTGGCGCGCTGCGCCTTCCGCTTCGATGCGGCCACGCGCCAGTGGTTCCCGGAAGTGACGATGGAAGGCCGCAGCTCGGTGGCCGGCGTCTATCTAGCCGGCGACGGCGCCCGCATCCTGGGCGCCGAGGGCGCGGAGAACGCCGGCCGGCTGGCCGCGCTGTCTCTGCTGCAGGATATGGGCCGCAGCGTGGACCACAACCGTGTGCACGCCCTGCTCGCCGCGCAGGACAAGATGGAACGCTTCCGCCTGGGCCTGGTCGAAGCCTTCCCCTGGCCTGCCGAGCAGGCCGGTAAGCTGGCCGACGACACCATCATCTGCCGCTGCGAATGCATCACGGCCGGCGAGCTGCGGCGCGTGGTAACGGAGATGGGTGCGCAGGAAGCGAACCGCGCCAAAGCCTTCAGCCGCGTCGGCATGGGCCGCTGCCAGGGACGCTACTGCGGCCAGGCCGGCGCCGAGGTCATCGCCCATGCCTGCGGACTACCGCTGGAGCAGGTCGGACGGCTGCGTGGCCAGGGTCCGGTCAAACCACTTTCCATTCACACTATCGAGGAGCAGGCATGAGCGCGCCACCGCAAGCCGACGTTCTGATCATCGGCGGCGGCATCATGGGCGCCTCCACCGCTTTCTTCCTGCGCCAGCGGGGCGTATCCGTGACCCTGCTGGAACGCGGCCTGGTCGGCCAGCAGGCCAGCGGCGTCAATTTCGGCAATGTGCGGCGCCAGGGACGCTTCCTGCTCCAGCTGCCGCTGGCCAACCGGGCCAACGATATCTGGTACAAGTTAAATGAGCTGCTGGGCGAGGACGCGGAATTCCTGCCGTCCGGCCACCTGCGCTGCGCGTATGATTCGGAGCGCGAGGCCTTGCTCGAAAATATGCCAGCGACTGCCGCGATTACGGGCTGGAGCTGGAATTGATCGACAAAGCCGAGATCCGCAAGCGCTATCCATGGCTGGGTCCCGAAGTGATCGCCGGTCGATGTCGCCACTGGACGGCCACGCCAATCCGCGTCTGGCGGCACCCGCCTTCGGCCGTGCGGCGGCGCGGTTGGGCGCGCGCATCATCGAGAACTGCGAAGTACTGACGCTGGAACGTGAAGGCAGCGAGTTCCGCGCCATTTGCGCCGACGGCCGCGAATTCCGCGCCCCGACCATGCTGGTGGCCAGCGGCGCTTGGGGCGACCGCATGAGCGCCCAGATGGACGAGCCGGTCACGATGGCCGTGCGCGGCCCGCAGATGGCCGTCACCGAGCCGGTGCCATATAAACTCGGTCCCGCCATTGGCGTGGCGGTCAAAACGCCCGAGGAATCGCTGTATTTCCGCCAGGTCAAACGGGGCAATATCGTGTTCGGCGGCTGCGGACGCGGCCCGGCCAGCGCCGACACGCGCCGCGCCTATGTCCTGCCCCAGATCACCCTGGCCCAGTTCCGCCAGATGGCGCGCCTGGCGCCGCCCGTCTCGAAACTGAGAATTATTCGGGTGTGGAGCGGCATCGAAGGTTATATGCCGGACGAATTGCCGGTGATGGGCCCCAGCGCCAAGGTTCCGGGATTACACTATGCATTCGGGTTCTCCGGCCAGGGCTTCCAGATTGGGCTTGGCGTCGGCGACGTGATGGCGGAGCTGATCGCGACCGGGGCGACTTCCACGCCAATTGAACCCTTCAGCATAAGCCGTTTTAACAGCTGAACAACGCATAAATATTCTTCTCCAACAAATCCCGGACGGCTGTGCCAGTATGCGGCAGCGCTTTGCAAAGACAGAGCGAAAATCCGAAGAAAAGAGATTATTGGAGAACGAATCGTGAACGTCTACCTACGGAGAAAACGTGACAGAGAAAAACAATGGCACGGTCCTGTGCTACCGCCGCATGACCGAGGCCGATGTGCCCGCCGCGCACCAACTCTCCCTTGCCGTGCGCTGGCCGCACCGCCTCGAAGACTGGCAATTTGTGCAACGCCTGGGCGCCGGCTATGTGGCCGAAGCGGAAGGACCCGACGGTCCCGTAATCGCCGGCACGGCACTCTGCTGGAGCCACGGCGCTGAATTCGCGTCGATCGGTATGGTGATCGTATCGCCCGACTGGCAGGGCCAGGGTATCGGCAAAAAGCTGATGTCCATGGCGTTGGGAGAACTGAGCCAGCGCACCGTGCTACTGCACGCCACCGAAGCGGGCAAAGCGATGTATGAATCTTACGGCTTCAAAGCCATCGGCGCCGTGCACCAGCACCAGGGCACCGTGTTCAAGACGCCGCTGATGCAATTGACGGTCGGCGAGCGCATCCGGCCACTAGGCGCACGCGACGCAGCGAACATCGCCGCCCTCGCCGCCCGCGCGGCCGGCATGCCGCGCGCCACCGTGCTGTCGGCACTACAGAACGTGGCCGAAGGCGTGGTGATCGACCGCTACAACGAAGTTATCGGCTTCGCCCTGCTGCGCCGCTTTGGCCACGGCTACGCCATCGGCCCCGTTGTTGCACCGGACAACGAACGCGCCAAAGCCTTGATCGCGCACTGGACCGGCGCCTATGGCGGCGCTTTCCTGCGCATTGACGTCAGCACTTCGTCGTGCTTGGGCCCCTGGCTAACGGAGCTCGGCCTGGTGCAGGTAGACAGCGTGCTGGCCATGGCACGCGGCGAACCACCATTATGCGATCCCGGCATGAAAGTATTCGGCATAATCAACCAAGCGCTGGGCTGATCGCAGTGCAGCAGAAAATGCCGGGGCGGAGGCAAATCCGCAATTTCCGCCCGGCTCGGCGGACGCCAATCGGAAGCTTTCGCTGGCGCTCCCACCCTAAGATGGTTCCAGGATCACACCACGGAACCCATCATGCAAAATACATCCCTGATTGACCTTGACCGCAGGCACCTGATTCACCCCGTCACCAATTTCCGCGCCCATGAAAAGCGCGGGCCCACCATCCTCACCGAAGGCAAAGGCGCATGGCTGCGCGACGCTAATGGCAATGAGCTGCTCGACGCCTTCGCCGGCCTGTGGTGCGTGAACACCGGCTACGGACAACAAAGCATCGTTGATGTGGCGATGGAGCAGATGCAGCGCCTGCCTTATGCGACGGGCTATTTCAGCTTCGGTTCCGAGCCCGCCATCAAGCTCGCCGCCAAGCTGGTGGAACTAGCGCCGCAGTCGTTGAAACACGTCTACTTCACGCTGGGCGGCTCGGACGCCGTCGATGCGGCCATTCGGTACATCAACTACTACTACCGCGCGCTGGGCAAACCGGATCGCGACCAGTTCATTTCGCTGCAGCGCGGCTATCACGGCTCCTCGTCCGTCGGCGCTGGCCTGACGGCGCTTCCGGTCTTCCACCGCAACTTCGGCCTGCCACTGCCCAGCCAGCACTACATCTCATCGCCCTACCCTTACCGCCACCCGCAAGGCGCGGACCCACAGGCGCTGATCGCCGCATCGGTCGCCGAACTGCGCGCCAAGGTTGCGGAGTTGGGTAACGACCGCGTCGCAGCGTTCTTCTGCGAGCCGGTACAAGGCTCGGGCGGCGTGGTTGTGCCGCCGCAAGGCTGGCTGAAGGCGATGTCCGATACCTGCCGCGAACTGGGCATCCTGTTCGTGGTCGATGAAGTCATCACCGGCTTTGGCCGTACCGGTCCGCTGTTCGCATGCGAAGCAGAAGGCGTGCAACCGGACCTGATGACGCTGGCCAAAGGCCTGACCGCAGGCTATGCACCCATGGGCGCCCTGATGATGTCGGACGCCATCTACCAGGCCATCGCGGAAGGCGCCGGCCCCGAAACGCCGGTCGGCCATGGCCAAACCTACTCCGCGCACCCGGTCAGCGCCGCTATCGGCCTTGAAGTGCTACGCCTGTACCACGAAGGCGGCCTGCTGGCGAACGCCCAGGCGCAAGCACCACGCTTCGAACAGGGACTGCGCGATCTGCTGGATCATCCGCTGGTCGGCGACGCCCGCAGCCGCGGCCTGCTTGGCGCACTGGAGCTGGTGACGGACAAGGCGAACAAGACGCCGTTCGACGCGTCGCTGCGCATCTACGAGCGCGTGGGCCAGGCAGCCGCGCAACAAGGCGTCATCTTCCGCGCCTTCACCGACGGCAACCTCGGTTTCGCGCCTGCGCTGTGCTACACGGAGGCGGAATTCGACCTGCTGTTCCAGCGTTTGCGCGCCACGCTGGACCTAGTGCTGGAGCAGGCGGAAGTGCGCAACGCCTTGAGCTGATTGCTCTTCCGTCTCGCGCTTTTTTGCATGCTACAATCAAATCGGGCCGCCAGCTCCCGGCGCCCGATTGCCAAGGGATTCTATGCTAGAAGGTGCGTTCAAACTGGACAGGATCGATATCCGAATCTTGGCCCATCTGCAACAAAGCGGGCGAATTGCCAACGTTGACCTGGCCGACGCAGTCGGCCTGTCGCCAAGCCCCTGCCTGATCCGCGTCAAGCGCCTGGAAAAGGCCGGCTATGTGACCGGCTACGGCGCCCACATCGAACTGGAAAAGATCGGCAATGTGCAGCTGGTGTTCACGCAGGTCACTCTGTCCGATCACCGCCGCGAGGACTTCGCCAAGTTCGAAGCCGCGATCCGCAAGATCGATGAGATCGTCGAATGCCATCTGGTGAGCGGCGGCTTCGACTATCTGCTCAAGTTCGTCACCACCGGCGTGGTGCATTACCAAGCTATCATCGAAGGCCTGCTGGACCAGCACATCGGCATGGAGAAATATTTCAGCTACATCGTGATCAAGTCGCCTTTCACCAAGGGCTACTACCCGGTCGAAAAACTGTTTACGCAGTCCGCCACCTGAAGGCATGCGGCGGCGCAGAATATGCCACCGCCGCAGCAAATTCGCAATATAAGCCGTTTAGCACCTGCGATAACGGCCTCCTTCGCTCCTCCTCCAGATTTAGCATGGTCAAACATCCACAGACTAGGATAATTCATGACTACGTCCAACTATATCAATGGCGTCTGGCAGCCCGCGCTGGATGGCGCCAGCTATGACGTCACCAATCCCGCAGATAACAGCCTCATTGCCCGCGTACCGGACAGCTCAGGCGATGATGCACGCGCCGCAGTCGATGCCGCGGCAGCTGCCCTTCCGGCCTGGCGGGCACGAAGCGCCCGCGAGCGCGCCCAGCTTCTGAAACGCTGGCACGCCGCCATTGTCTCCAATGCAGACGACCTGTCGCTGATTATCTCCAGCGAACAGGGCAAGCCGCAAGCGGAGGCGCGCGGCGAAGTCGCCTATGGCGCGTCCTACGTCGAATGGTTCGCCGAGGAAGCCGTGCGCGCTTATGGCGACGTGATCCCCGAACCGGTGCGCGGCAAGAAAATTCTAGTGGTGAAGGAGCCTGTTGGCGTGGTGGCAGCCATCACGCCGTGGAACTTCCCGCTCGCCATGATCGCCCGCAAGATCGCTCCGGCGCTGGCGGCCGGCTGCACCGTGGTAGCCAAACCGGCTGAAGACACGCCGCTGACCGCGCTGGCACTGGCCTCGCTGGCCGCCCAGGCGGGCTTCCCACCAGGTGTGCTGAACATCATCACCTCTTCCCGCGAACGCACGCCGTCCGTGGCCGCCGCCTGGCAAAACGATGGGCGCGTGCGCAAGATCACGTTTACCGGCTCCACCACCGTCGGCAAACTGCTGGCGCGCGGCGCCGCCGACACGCTGAAAAAGCTGTCCCTCGAACTGGGTGGCAATGCTCCCTTCCTGGTATTCGAAGATGCAGATCTTGACGAAGCGGTCAACGGCCTGATGGCCGCCAAGTTCCGCAACGGCGGCCAAACCTGCGTGAGCCCCAATCGCGTCTATGTGCATGAGGCAGTGTATGAGCGCTTCGCGCAGAAGCTTGCCGCCCGCGTAAGCGCGCTCAAGGTTGGCCCGGCCACCGAAGCAGACTCGCAGATCGGCCCTATGATCAACCCGCGCGCCGTCGAGAAGATCGCGGCCCACGTGGCAGACGCCAAATCCAAAGGCGCCGTGGCGCTGTGCGGCGGCGAACGCCTGCGCAACCTCGGCCCGAACTATTATGCGCCAAGCGTGCTGAGTGAAGCTACGCATGAAATGCAGCTGGCGCATGAAGAGACGTTCGGCCCCGTCGTGCCCCTGTTCCGCTTCCGCGACGAAGAACACGTGGCAACGCTGGCCAACGACACGCCCTTCGGCCTGGCCGCCTACTTCTACACCCAGAACCTGGCCCGTGTGTGGCGCATGGCCGAACGCCTGGAGACAGGCCTGGTTGGCATCAACGAAGGCGCCGTGGCCGCTGAAGCCGCGCCCTTTGGCGGCGTGAAGGAATCCGGCTACGGCCGTGAAGGTTCACGCTACGGCCTGGACGACTATATGCACACCAAATATCTTTGCATGGGAGGCCTGAGCCGATGACCGTTGAACGCTATCCGATCGAGGTCGATTTCCCGAACCTGGATGCCTACGCCGAAGGCAATACCGGCATCCCTTACGTCCACAGCTTCGACAGCGGCGTACCGGGCAGCCACACGATGATCAACGCCCTCACCCATGGCAACGAAGTGTGCGGCGCCATCGCCGTGAAGGCCATGCTGGACGCAGGCTGGCGCCCGCGCCGCGGCCGCGTCACCTTCTCCTTCGCCAATGTGGAAGCCTACCAGCACTGGGACCCGGAAGAACCCGACGCCTCACGCTTCGTTGACCAGGACTTCAACCGCGTGTGGAAAGCGGAAGTGCTGGATGACCTGTCTCGCGACTCCACGGAGCTGCGCCGCGCCCGTGCCATGCGCCCCATCGTGGACACGGTCGACTGCCTGCTCGACCTGCATTCGATGCACGAGCGCAGCGCGCCGCTGAACGTCTGCGGCCCGCTGGAGAAAGGCATCACCCTAGCCCAGCATCTCGGCACGCCGGCCCACATCATCAGCGACGAGGGACACTCCGAAGGCCGGCGCCTGCGCGATTACGGCGACTTCGGCCTACCTGAAAGTTCGCGCAACGCGCTGCTGATCGAATGTGGTCAGCATTGGGAAGCCAGCACCGTGGACGTGGCGCGCGATTGCTGCGCGCGCTTCCTGCTGCTGTGCGGGAATATGAATGTTTCGGATATTCCGGCCGGCTGGCTGAGGCCGCTGCCGGAACAACGCCACGTGGTGCGCGCGGCCTGGAAACCTTTGTCGAAAAGGGTACGCTGATCAGTTGGAAAAGCGGCAAGGAAGTGCGCACGCCGTATGCGAACTGCGTGCTCGTGATGCCCTCGCTGCACCAGCTGCGACCCGGCATAACCGTGGTACGACTGGGCCAGCTGCTCGCTTGAACTCATAAGCAAGCGGCCACCGGGCCGCGCTGCTTTCAACGCAAGAACTGCAAGCCGATATACATCACCAAGCTGCGACCTCCCTCCTGATTGCCGGCTATATCCCGCCCAGCGCTCACATTCAGGATCAAACCCTGCTGCAGTCGATATTTACCATACACGCTGGCGGTAGTCTGCCCGCCGTCGTGCGGCACGCGGCTGTGCTTCAGCTCCACACGGCATTCCAGCTCGGGCAGGCATTGATGCAGCGCCTTCAGGCCTACCTGCCATTCGTGCGGACCTTCCTGCACGAAGTTATGGCCGACCTCCGCGTAATACCCTGTGTCGCCGCTCTTGAAGCCTGCGACGAGCGGCATCAGAAAACTGTAACCACGCGTCTCGTGGCCAAGCTTTGCCGCTGCCGATGACGAATTGCAGGACAGCTGGGGGAAGATGGCCAGCGCCGTGCCTCTTTCTTCGTCAGCGAAGAAGCGCCATTTGACGCCGGTGGTGATGTTGCCAACGCCGTTGGAGCGCGGGCCATCGGCTTCGCGCGCCCGTACATAAGTCATGCCAAGCATCGGTCCTGCAGGGAAGAAGTTCGTACCCTATGCCTCATTGCTGGTTACGTGAATCGCACCAGTCACCCATCTGGATCAAGCAAAACCATTGGTGCTCATTTTCGCCCTGACGGCATACCCGCCTCAGAAGCATCTCGGTACCGTCATGCGTCCAATTGACTAGAACAGTTTCATGGCTGCCGCTGGGCGGCTCCAGACCGTGGTGCCTCGCAATTCAGGCGATTCATTTCGTGCTCGACAAAACGTTGGCAGATGGCGTGGTATCTAATCAGATTCCTGGCTTCAGATCCAACCCACGTATATGGACTCGTTTGCAAACATTCCGTCTTTGACTTTGAGGTACGACTGCTCACGTATATCCGGTCTCTAACTGCTTTGCCCGTCTTCGGGCAAGAACCATAATGGGCTATTCGCGCGCCGGCTCCCTATCGCTATTTCGGGCTCGTGGGCCACAGACAGTGTCGGATTCTGCCAGCGCCGGTTCGACCTGTTGGCCATCAACGGCATGTTCTGCAATCTTGGTTGGAAGCTCCTCTCTTTACTACGCGACGTGCTGCAGCTCAGTCCGGTCCTGTGCCAGGGTGATAATCGGTCCCCTTGGTCATCATTGCCCAAGCTATGCGCGCCATCTTGTTCGCCAACGCCACTGCCGCAATGTTGTGATGCCGCGTCTGCGCCAGGTGTGTCACCCAGCGACTCAGTCGGTCATCCTTGTTCGCCGCCGTTCGTAAAACCGAACGCGCACCGTGCACTAACAACGTTCGTAACTGCGTATCGCCCCGCTTGGTAATGCCCAACAATCGCGCTTTGCCGCCCGAGCTGTTTTGCCGGGGTGTCAGCCCCAGCGAAGCCGCCATCTGTCTGCCATTACAGAACTGCTTCGCGTCGCCGACGTTGGCCACCAACGCCGTTGCGATAACAGGCCCCACGCCGCGCATCTGCTCCAGCCTGCAGGCAACCTGATCGGTATCGGCTACCACCTATTTCTTGGTCCAACTCTTTAACGCGGAGATCGAGGCCCAGTAGATCAAGCCATAAGCTGCGCAACAAGCGGCGGAAGCGATACGTCAATCCATTGTCGAGGTCTTCCAGCCAGCAAAGGATGGCGGCCCTCAACTGCAGTAGTTCCCTTGGCGCCACCAGGCCGTATTCGGCGCACAGCCCGCGAATCTGGTTGCCCTTGGCAGTGCGTTGGCTGCACAGCTCTGCCCGGATGCGGTGTATCGCTTGCAGGTCTTGCTGCTCAACCGTTTTGACTGCAACGAAACGCATGTTTGGACGGCTCATTGCCTCGCAAATCGCCTCGGCATCGTTTGCATCGTTCTTATTGCTCTTCACATACGGCTTCACGAAATGCGGCGCGATCAGCTTGACGACAAGGCCGCGCTTCTGCAGCTCGCGCGCCCAATAGTGGGCACCACCACAGGCTTCCATCCCAATCTCGCAGCCAGGCTCAATCTTCTCTAGCAATTCCGCCAGCCATTCTGCCCGGCCCAGCTTCTTACGCCATACAACCTTTTCGCAACGATCTACACCGTGCACTTGGTCGGGTAGCAGCGGTGCATTGCTGCACCACCGCCCCCCTAAGAACCGGACGGGCGAGTCACCTCGCATCCGGCTCAAGCCATTCTTCAGCACCATGGTGTGGCACCGAACAACTTAACGGCACGTTTCGCAGTTCGACGGCGAGCAAAGTACGTGGCCCACACCGGATCGAATGGGTGAGCCAGTCCTCGGATCTTGACATGTCTCATAATCGGGGTCGTCTGTGCGCGGAAGAGTCGAAATTCACTGATGCTGTCATCAGCCGAGTTCTTCGTAGCGAAGTCCCACGACCGGTCTCCATTGACCCGGAAGTACCTGCTCCTTACCCACCGTGCTCCTTTATTGGGGTGCCGACGCCTTGCCCATCTCCAGAGCCTGTTCCAGATGTGTGAGTCTATCGATGAAAAGCTCGCTTTCGCTACGACGTGACGATGATACATGGCCCATCCCCGAATAACTGGATTCAGTTTCTGTATCAACGCCGATTGCGTGACGCTCGCGTTGCTTTTTATGATTTCGCTGACCTTGTCCAGCAGCGACTGCAAGCTCTTCTTTGCCGGCTTGATCAGTAGCTTGCCGTCGTACTTGCGCACGTTCTGGCCGAGGAAATCGAAACCCTCCGTAATGTTCGTGAGCCGGGTCTTCTCTTCCGATAGTTCCAGACCTCGACCGGCCATAAATTGCCTGACCGCCGGAAGCACTTTGAGTTCGAGCACATCTCTTGATACGCCCGTCACAACAAAGTCATCGGCATAGCGGACGACATTGAGTTGGGCTTTGCTGCGTGCGAGTTTCGCTGGTCCCACACTTGCATAAACTGCGGCCTCAAGTCCATCCAATGCCATGTTCGCGATCACCGGCGAGATGATTCCCCCTTGCGGGGTGCCCGCCAGAGTCGCGAACAGAGTTCCCTCATCGATATATCCGGCTTGAAGCCACCTACTCAGGACATCTTTGGCCATCGGTATGTGCTCCAGAAACCAAGAGTGACTGAAGTTGTCGAAGCAACCCCGGATATCACCTTCCAGAATCCACATGGGCGAAGCGCGCTTGGCCAATGTGATGAAGCACTGTTCAATGGCGTCGGCCGTCGAGCGTTCGGGCCGAAATCCATAGGAGTTCGGGTCCGCCAGTGTCTCCGCAATTGGTTCCAGAGCGAGCTTCCATAACGACTGCATCGCACGGCACCGCATACAGGGGATTCCCAGCGGGCGCTTCTTGCCATTACTCTTCGGAATGAAAACGCGCCGCAACGGCATCGCGCGATAGCCGCGATGCCGAAGCGACATCATCCCGTTCCATCTGGCCGCCGACGATGACCATATCTTGCCGTCCACCCCCGGCGTCCTCTTACCGCGATTTTCCGTCACTCGCTTCACGGCCAGCATCTTGCCGCTATGCGAGCGGGACAGCAGACGTTGCAAGGCTTGCACCTTGCCCCATCGGCCTTCCCGCGTTGCCTTAGCGATACGCACCTGGAGTCGTTTCACGGCCGCTTCGATGTGTGACCAGTTCGCCTGATCCCACAACTGCGCGGTGCGCGCGGGTGCACCAGCCACGGACGCTTCCGCGCCAATCGCCGTCATCTGCTTTCCCTCGTATAACGATTAATCAAAGTTCTCTCGCCATAAATGACCGCACGGAAGTCTGCTCGCTTTCGCGCCGAGTGATGTTTCAGCCCGTATCCCGTCCATTACAGCCGGGCGTTCGCTTTCTCCGCATTCCTTTACCCACAGCACCGACAGCGTTCCTTGCGGTTCGCCTGCCGTTCCCCGGCAGCGCTATGGGCTTACCCTGTTCCGCATGAATTTCCGAGCGGGGCGGACCCTTCCTCTTCGCCGGCGGTGTTGTTGTCCATGAGGGTCCAGTATTCAAAGACCATTCCTCACCGCGTACCATTTTGGTTCAAGCCTGACAGCACGTTTGGCTTGTTCAAGATCACGACGTTAAAACGGAAGTTCACATATGTTGGTCGTATCCGCTCATCCCTTGCTCCTCTCCGCCTTCGTGCTGGCAGATTCCGCCTTGCCTCGCGGCTTGGCGTGCCGGATACCCGGTGGCTACGTTGTCCCCGGAGCTTCACACTGAGCTGTTACCGGCTCGGCATGTCCAGGTAGGGAACGGTTGATGGAACAACCGGTTTCATCAAGTGGTATCTACTCCTGTGAAACAGAAACTCAGGCGACTTTCAGGTCGCACAAAGACGTTCTTGGCCAGATCGACGCCGACGCGGATAATCTTCATGATGGACTCCTTTTCCAAACTGGTTGTGTGGAAACTCCAGTTTAGGCGCCGAGGCGCTTACTAGAGAGGAGGAGTCCATCCCATTGTTTATGGCTTGCCGGCCATCGCCAATCTATGTAAAACATCGTTCAACGGAAAATTTTTCTCCGGTTTTTAACATGTGAAAGCAAGCACGGGGCAGCTTATGTGCCACTGCCTTGATGGTAACTACGTTGTTCCGTTTGGCCTTCTTCCGCTGATGGAATTTACGAGCAGGCTCGCAATAGCGGATGGCAAAATTAGCGGCCTCGACGTAGGCCCATGCTAAGTAGCGGTTCCCGTTCTTGGTGTTGCCTTCACCTTTCTTTTTCCCATTGGAGACGTGCGTGCTGTTCACGCATCGGCAGTACGATGCATAGTTGCCTGCGTCGGCAAAACGCTCGATTTTGCCAGTCTCAAGAAGAATGATCGTAGCGAGGATCGGGCCAATGCCTGCTACGCTGGTGAGCAACTTATATTCAGGATTGCTATGGCAGTATGCTGCCAGAACTTATTCAACGATATCGATTTGTTTTTGCAGCGCCCGGAGTACACAAAGATTCGCCCTGATACCAAGCGCTGTGCCTGGATCTACCGCCAGAGCATCGACAACAGAACACGTCAGTCGCTTGATGTCATTGCCTGCGATAGTCTCGCCAGTTTGCTGCATCAAACAAGTCTGTATAGCCACGAGCTGGGATGTGCGTTGCTGGACCAACTGCATACGTTTGCGGGCCAAATCTCGAACAGCACGAATCGGCCGAGGCATGATGTGACCTTCTGGCAGCAAACCCAGGCGAAGGAGATGTGCCAGATGCCGCGCGTCGGATTCATCGCCACGGTGTTTGAGACCGCCGTACTGCTTGATCGCGGTGGTGTTGGCCAAGTGGAGCGAATAGCCAGCGGCCATCACCCCATCAACTAGCCAGTACCAAGTGTAAGTGGACTCCACGACCACACCGAAGAGCTCGTGCTGATATGGACTTAACGCGGCAAGTATGGCAGCAAAGTCGTTAGGGAGCCGTTTGAAATACACGACCTTGTCGGCATCGTCGGAGATGCCGGCGTAGATGGTCCGCGTCGCCGTGCCTGGATCCTGGGGATGCTTCTTCGCCTTGTGCGGCTCCTTGATGTCGGCGTCGTACACGACCAGTTCGACGCCCATTGCGGTGCCACCAACGGCATTGACCTGATCCTGGTTCATCGTGACGGCTGACAGCGACGTGACCTGCGCCCAGGTCTGGCCCGAGTCTGCACTCTTCCACAGGCCGGCCGTGCGCGACCCACAAAACAATGTCGACGGCAGGTTGCGGTCGACCATCAGGCGTTCGCCCATCGCGCGGCCGGCATTGTTGCCTCCGATTGGGAAAGGCAGATCGACGTGCGTCCAATTGGCGCCGCGGTCGTTGGAGATGTACAGGCGGCCGTTGCCTTCGAACGTGTACATGCCGGTGGCCATGTAGACCATCTGGTCGTTGGTCGGATCGCCGGCGATGCTTTCCACGCCGTGGAATCTGCCCTCGGCCGCCCCGAAACCTAAACCGTAGGTGATCGGCGTCCAGGACGACGTCTGTTGGTTCAGCGATAGGCGCCCCCAATGTCGATGCGGGCGTACAGGACGTGCGGCGAAGTCGGATGGAGGATGAGGCCGGTGACATACCCGCCACCGCCATACTTCACGCTGTTCCAGATGGTGGCAGTGGTGGTCGACACCTGGCGGCTCGCGGCGAGCAGGCGCGGGGCCGGGCTGCTATTCGATGCGCCGCTATCACGCCTGTCGCCGCCACAGCCAGACAGAAGCGCGGTCAGCAGGGCCGGGATGACGAAATGGACGTTGTACTTCCTGTTCAAGGTGGTCTCCTCCAAGTAGGGGCGTTATTTTCGATTTGCCGGCTTTACAAACAGCTCATCGCGCCAAACCGTCGGCTGCGCACGACAATAATGTTGCGTGTGGCGGGGCTGACAGCCGCCTTGGGGGACAACGCAAGGCCTCCCGCCGCTATCGGCTTTCTGGTTACGACTTGACAACTGGGGCGACGCACAGAAATGTCAACCGATTGCGTATGTAGCACATGCTGCGGCGAGGGCCGCTGGCATGTTGTCCATGAACCGTTGCCCGGGGCCGTGCCAAGACCGCGCATCAGCGACCGCATGGGCGGACAACCCTGCCTTCGGGTGCGCAATTGGTGCAAACGAATACGCTCTGCCCCACGGCGCTCTAACACTTGCTGCGAAATTTCCATCAGCGTGCAGAAATTGCTAGCCAAGCCTGCAGATTTTTGTAGTTGTCGGAGACGGTGTGGCAAGGGACGCTGAAAGGTCTCTCCGCCATGCTGCCGATCTTGGCCGCAATGGCCTCAATGGCTCTTTGCTGCGATTCAGGCTGACCAACCGATTCCGCGACCATGCGCTCAGCGCGCCCCAGTTCTGTTCACACCGTGGAGCAGTTCCGGGCTGTCCGGCCAAACCAGTTGTGGGTATCCGATTTCACACGTTTCGACTCGCCAAAACGTCATCTATGTAGCTCTTGACGCGTCGGCAATCCTTGTTGCACAAGTGGTTAACTGTTCCTGGTCCTCACCTTTTCTACGCGAGCGGACGGCAAGTGTCATGATCAGTGCCTCATGCGCACCACTGCATTGGGGCCGATGCTGGTTCGGATCCAGTATGCACTTTCTCTCAGTTCCCGGTTTGAAAGGGCGCGCGTAAAATTATTGTATGGACCTGCAACGGTTTTTTCTGCTTTGTAGCACCATCCGAGCGACGACTCACGCCTGAAGATTATCACCGCTCAGCATGTTCTTCGACAGCGCAATCTCTGCTGGCCAGCCGCCCTAAAACCGCCATTTCTGCGCCGTCGGCCTCTGCAAACGCTACAAAGCACGCGCCAAGCCGTGATGTAATGGACATATATCAACAAAACGCATGAGAGGACGCGATGATAGATGGGGATCAGGTAACTCGGCGCGATGTGCTGCGCAGGATTGGAGCAGGCGGCTTGCTGCTTTCAGCGGGCGGCTTGCTGCACGCGCAGGAGCCGCGCCGCGGCGGCGCGATCACTATCGCAACCCACTCCAGCTCCACCGCCGACACGCTGGATCCAGCCAAAGGCGCACTGTCGACAGATTACGTGCGCACCCATATGTTCTACAACTGCCTGACCGCGCTCGATACGCACCTGGCGCCGAAAATGATGCTCGCGGAGGACATCTCGACCGACGACGCCATTACCTGGACCATACGCCTACGCTCAGGTGTGCACTTCCATAATGGCAAGCCACTAAGCGCCGCCGACGTGGTTTTTTCCCTGAAGCGCCACAACGATCCCGCACTCGGTTCGAAAGCCCGTGCGGTCACCCAACAATTCGATTCGGTGCGCGCGACCGCCCCGCTGACTGTGGTAATCGTCCTGAAAGGCGCCAATGCCGACTTGCCAGTGATGCTGGGAACTGCACATTTTGCCATCTTGGCTGAGGGCACCACCAACTTCGGCACCGCCAATGGCACAGGGCCCTTCCGCTGTAAGGAATTCAGCCCCGGCGTGCGGACGGTCGGCGTGCGGAACCCGGATTACTGGCGCCCCAACTTGCCCTATCTCGATGAAGTCAAACTTATCGGCATTCCGGACGAATCATCCCGCGTCAATGCCCTGCTGTCCGGCGATGTGCATTGGGTGAATGAAGTGAACCCGCGCTCCACCCGCCGTATTCGCGGCGAACCTGGCTTCACCGTGCAGGAAAGCCAGTCCGGACTGTACACGGACCTGGTGATTCGCCAGGACATGGGCCTGGGCCGCAATCCCGATTTCACACTCGGCATGAAATGTCTGATCGACCGCGAGCAAATGAAGCGCGCAGCCTTCCGCGGCTATGCGCTGGTTGCCAACGACCAGCCGATTTCGCCATCCAATCGCTATTTCTTTGCCGGCCTGCCTCAGCGGCCCTACGATCCGGAGCGCGCCCGCTACCACCTTCGCCGCGCCGGCGCGCTGGGCATGACGCTGCCGGTCGTGGCATCGGTTGCCGCCACCGGTTCTGTCGACATGGCCATGCTGCTGCAGCAATCGGCGCAGAAGGCCGGCCTGAATCTGGCTTTGAAACGCGTTTCGGCAGATGGCTACTGGTCGAACCACTGGATGAAATCGCCGATGGGCTTCGGCAACGTCAACGCCCGGCCGACTGCCGACATGATGTTCACCCAATTCTTCAAGTCCGACGCACAATGGAATGAATCGGGCTGGAAGAACAAGCAGTTCGACCAGTTGCTGGTGATGGCGCGCGGCGAAAAAGACGACGCCAAGCGCAAGCAATATTACGCCGACATGCAAGTGCTCGTACACGAAAAATGCGGCATTGGCATCCCGCTATTCATAGCCAACCTGGAGGCGTTCAGCAGCAGAATCAAAGGTGCCAGCCCGCATCCGCTGGGAGCGTTCATGGGTTACACCTGTGCCGAGGAGGTCTGGCTGGAAAATTGAGGTCCGTCATACCTGCCGTTCGTTTTCTCGTGTCAATCCTGCTGGTGCTGGGCGCCGTTGTATATCTCGCCCAAGGTGCTGCCGACGACAGCCAGGTCTACTTCGAACAGGCGAACGACGTCCACCTTCTGCCCTTCACCTACTTGGTGCCAAGCATATGCTTACCGGCTACGACCACTTACCGTTTCTGGCCGGCGTTATCTTTTTGCTGTATCGCCTGAAGGGTGTCGGCGCCTATGTGACGCTCGTTCCCGTTGGCCACAGAATCACGCACTGGCAGCGGTGCTGACGGGACATGCGCCGCCATATGGCAGGCCAACCTCTGCACGACTTGGTGCAGCGCCAGGGCGGCTACTTGTGGTCCGCCCTCGATATAAATTGCTGTCGACAAGCGGGAAAACCGTGCTTTCTGTTTCCCGACTCTGACAATATGAAATCTCGCACACAGTCGGCCATGGTGTAATTGCCATGCACTCAAACTACACACAAAAAGGCATGGGCTTGAATCATCCACCATTGGTCCCGCAATACGGAGACAGCATGGCTGAGCCAGGAGTAATCATTATCGGCGCCGGCCCTGCGGGCGTGCGCGCCGCCGAAGAATTGGTGGCAGCGGGCGTGCGCCCGACGCTGATCGACGAAGGACGCCGCGACGGCGGCCAAATCTACCGGCGCCAGCCAGACCACTTCAAACGCAAATACGCAACGCTGTACGGCAGCGAAGCGATGCGCGCCGCCGACTTGCACCGCAGCTTCGAGGCGCTGCGCAGCCACATCAACTACCGCCTCGAAACCATGGCCTGGAATATCTCGGAAGGCCATGTGCATATGGTCAATGGACATCGCAGCCGGAAACTGCCCTACAGCGCGCTGATCGTCTGCTCGGGTGCCACCGACCGCCTGATGCCGGTAACCGGCTGGGAACTTCCCGGCACCTACAGCCTGGGCGCTGCGCAGATAGCGTTGAAGTCGCAGGCCTGCGCCGTCGGCTCGCGCGTAGTCTTCATGGGCAGCGGCCCTCTGCTCTACCTAGTCGCCTACCAATACATGAAGGCCGGCGCCGGCGTAGCGGCGGTGCTCGACAACTCGCGTTTTTGGAACCGCCTGACAGCCCTACCCAAGCTGCTAGCCCGGCCCGCCCTACTGAGGCTTGGTATGGGCTACGTATCGGCACTAAGGAAGGCCGGCGTACCCGTCATAGGCGGCATCGAGCCGGTCGAGATCCGAGGTGACAGCGAAGACGGAGTGCGGGCAGTCCGCTTCCGTACCGGCGGCGAAGTCAACGAAATCGACTGCGACGCCGTGGCCATAGGCTACCACCTGCGCCCCGAGACCCAGCTGGCCGACCTGGCGCGCTGCGCCTTCCGCTTCGATGCTGCCACGCGCCAGTGGTTCCCGGACGTGACGATGGAAGGCCGCAGCTCGGTCCCCGGCGTCTACCTCGCCGGGGATGGCGCCCGTATCCTCGGCGCCGAAGGCGCGGAGAATGCGGGCCGGTTGGCCGCACTGTCGCTGTTGAAGGACATGGGCCGCAACGTGGATGAAAACCGCGTGCAAACCCTGCTCGCCGCCCAGGACAAGATGGAGCGCTTCCGCCAAGGCCTGGTCGAGGCCTTCCCCTGGCCGGCCGAGCAGGCCGGCAAACTCAGCGACGACGCTATCGTCTGCCGCTGCGAATGCATCACAGCGGGCGAGCTGCGTCGCGTAGTGAAAGAGATGGGCGCGCACGAAGCCAACCGCGCCAAAGCGTTCAGCCGGGTCGGCATGGGCCGCTGCCAGGGACGGTATTGCGGCCATGCCGGCGCGGAAATCATCGCTCACGCCTGCGGCGTTCCGCTGGAACAAGTAGGCCGCCTGCGCAGCCAGGCTCCGGTCAAGCCGCTTTCTATTGCCGTACGAGAGGAATTGGAATGAATGAGAATAAAGCAGATGTCATCATTGTCGGCGGCGGCTTTATGGGTGCTGCCACCGCCTTCTTCCTGCGCAAGCGCGGCGTATCGGTCATACTGATCGAGCGAGGCCTGATCGGCCAGCAGGCCAGCGGCGTGAACTTCGGCAACGTACGCCGCCAAGGGCGCCATTTCGAACAGTTGCCACTGGCACAGCGATCGCACGCAATCTGGAACCGGCTGAAGGAGCTGATTGGCGAAGATGTCGAATTCCTGGTCAGCGGCAATATGCGGGCTGGCTATCGCCCGGAACACGTCGAGCGGATGGAAGCTTATGCGCGCGATGTAAAGGCCCACGGTATCGACCTTGAGTTAATCAGCGGCGCCAAATTGCGCCAGAAATTTCCGTATCTCGGCCCCGATATCCTGCTTGCTTCGTACCTGCCCGGCGATGGCCACGCGAACCCGCGCCTGGCCGCGCCAGCATTCGGCCGGGCCGCCGTGCGCGAAGGCGCGCGCGTGTTTGAAAACACCGAGATCGTTGACATCGAGAAGGATGGCGTAGACTTTCGTGTCACCGCCGCGGATGGAAGGGTCTTCAAGGCCCCCGCTGTACAGATCAGCGCCGGCGCATGGGCGAACCGCCTCAGCGCCAAATTCGGCGAGCCGGTACCGATGCAGGCAAAGGGCCCGCAAATGTGCGTCACCGAGCCGGTCCCCTATGCGATCGGCCCGGCGATTGGCGTGCCGTCGGCCATCAAGGAAGAGGTGATTTACTTCCGCCAGGTCAAGCGCGGCAACATCGTCATCGGCGGTTGCGGCCACGAACCGGTGGACCTGGATTTGCGGCGCGCCTACGTGAACCCGCACATCACGCTCATGCAATTCACGCAACTTCCGCGCATCGTACCTGCGCTGAGCCGCCTGAGCATTATCCGCGTCTGGAGTGGAATCGAAGGCTATATGCAGGATGACCGGCCGGTCATGGGTCCAAGCGCGCGGGTGCAGGGCTTGTATTACGCATTTGGCTTCTCCGGGCACGGTTTCCAGCTGGGACCGGGCGTCGGCGACGTAATGGCGGAGCTGATCCACACCGGTGCGACCACGACGCCGATTGCGCATTACAGCATTGGGCGCTTCGCCCAGCCAGAGGCGAAAACGGCCTAAAAATTTCTTCGCTACCTTATCATCGAAAGAACATACCATGTCACATCCGATTCGGGCGGCAGAGCTGCCAGCCAACCCACCCTCCTTTGTCGACCTGCGTGAGTTCGCGCGCGACAAGAAGCAAGGCATACCCGCCGCCGCTTTGGCGGGCGATGACCGCTTCCTTGCTAGCCGCCGCATCCTAGACTGGGCGGATAGCCCCGTGACGGCAGGCGTCATCACCCTGGATGCCGGCAGCGGCGCGGTGCCCTCCCTGCCGGCGGATGAATTCATTATTGTGAACGAGGGAAGCCTGACCCTGGAGCAACCGGATTTCTCGCTAACCCTGGAAGCGGGTCAAAGCGCAGTGATCCAGCAGGGTGCCGCGTTCTCCTGGTCAGCACCACTGCCAGTGTCCATCCTCTTCACGCGCTACAACCGAAGCCAGCCAGGTGACCGCGCCATCGTGCCGATTAAGCAAGATCCGCAGCTCGACGAGACCGGCACACCGCCTGCAGAATTGCTGCTCACGCCGGCGCCGACATGCCGCAATTACACCGACTATCGCTCGGCCGACGGCGAATTCATCTGCGGGACCTGGGACTCGACGCCTTATCAGCGCCGCGCCATGTTCTACCGCCACTTTGAATTGATGTACCTTTTAGAAGGCAGCGTCACTTTTGTCGATGAGGCGAACCGCAGCGGCACTTTCTCGAAAGGCGACATTTTCCTCGTTGAGCAGACCGCGCAATGTAGCTGGGATAGCCAGGAACATGTGGCGAAGGTCTATGTGATCTACCGGCCGGCGTAAAGGTACAAAAAATGAAGACGCTATTGCTCAAAAAGGAAGAGGTCAGCCGGCTGATCAACATGCAGGAAGTCATCGACAGCGTGGAGGAGGCATATAAAGCCTTTAACAGCGGCCAAGTGGAACAGCCTGACTATCTCGGTATCCATCTTCCCTCGCCTCGCGGGGAGATCGACTTCAAACTTTGCTATTTCAGCGAAAATGAAATGATCTCCATGAAGTCATCTTCCGGAGGCTTTAATGACAATCCAACTGCCTATGGGGTGCCCAGTGGCATGGGCACGATTCTTCTGTTTGATGCCCGGACTGGTGGCTTGGCGTGCGTGATGGATGGAAGCCTGATTACGGGTCTACGGACCGGCGCGGCCGGCGCCGTTTCAGTCAAGCTCCTGGCCAGGAAAGACGCTCGGAAAATTACGTCGATCGGTACTGGAAACCAGGCCAGGATGCAAATCCGCGCCATCAATGAAGTAATGAAAATCCAGGAGATCCACGCCTGGGACAGCAGCCCTGAATCGCTTGCAAAGTACAAAAGCGATATCGAGCGCGAATTTGGCACTCCCGTCAAGGCGGCAAAATCCAAGCAAGAGGCGGTTGAGCAGGCCGATATCCTGGTCACGACCACCCGCGGCAAAGGGTCCTTGGTGGAAGCCGCGTGGGTAAGGCCCGGCACGCACATCGTTGCAATCGGCACCGATCAAAAGGGCAAACAAGAGCTCGATCCGGAAATCTTCAGGAACGCCAAGATCGTGAACGACTCCCTTTCGCAATGCACCGAAAAAGGTGAAACGTGGCATCCACTGAACAAGAATATCATCACCAGGAACGATATCCACGCGGAGATTGGTGAGATCCTGCTCGGCAAAAAGCTGGGCCGGGAAGACGAGGAGGAGATCACCATCTTCGATTCCACCGGCATGGCCATCCAGGACAATGCTACTGCATCCAAAATTTATCAGAATGCGGTAGAACAAGGCCTCGGTACATATTTCGCTTTCTTTGAAAAATGACAAATACCATGCGCAACTACCCTACTATCGAAGATATCCGAGAAGCCCAGGCGCGCCTAAAGCCGCACATTCGGCACACGCCTATACTGCGCGCTGAAAAGATTGAGCCGGCCGCCGGCTGTCAGGTCTACCTGAAACCGGAAACCCTGCAAATTACCGGAGCCTTTAAAATCCGGGGTGCCCTGAACAAGGCCCTTTCGCTGTCAAGAGAAGAAATAGCCAATGGCATCATCGCTACTTCTTCCGGCAATCATGCCCAGGGCCTTGCTTACGCCGCCAGAATGCTCGACGTCAAAGCCATTCTAGTCCTCCCAGTTACCACGCCCAAAATCAAGATCGCCAATACCAAAGCCCTTGGGGCGGAAGTAGTTCTTTTTGATGGTGACACTGCCGCGCGATGGAAGAAGGTGTATGAAATTGCAAAAGAGAACCATTATGCGGTGATCCATGCCTTCGAGGACCCGCTAGTCATGGCCGGCCAGGGAACCATAGGCTGTGAAATCCTGGAAGACCTAAAGGACGTGGACACCGTTATTATTCCCATGGGCGGCGGAGGCCTTATCTCGGGCATCGCCACGGCCATTAAGGAAACGAAGCCGTCGGTGCGCGTCATTGGGGCCGAACCCGCCTTGACGCCAAAGTATTACCACAGCCGGATCAATAAGGAACGCACTTCATTACCTTTGGAAAATACTATTGCCGATGGTCTCAGGATCAGCGTTCCTGGGCAGAATCCATATCCCATCATTGAAAAATACGTCGACGAGATCGTTCTCGTTGACGACGCACATATCATCGCTGGCATGCGTGCCTTGGCCAAAGATGCGAAATTGATCGCTGAACCGGCAGCTTCGATTGGTATTGGCGCCTTGCTGGCCGGGACCATCAAGGTGAAGCCAGATGAGAAAGTTTGTGTCGTCCTGACAGGCGGAAACTGGGACCTCTGCGACCTTGCGGATGTCTACAAGCTCATCGAGTGAGCATGTACGAGCTGTCAGTCGTCACGTCCGCGTCGGCCGGCCGCGCTTCGCCTGGCCGGTGCCGGCGCTTAACGCTCCGCCATTTCTGCTTATTATACGTAGCGATCCTTCGCTAGCCGTCGGTGAGATACCGGCCGCTACGAGGCGGCCATCCGACTAGAAATTCCCTCCACCTATGCCATTATACGGGTTGTAAAAAGAGGCGGGCATTACTGCCCGCCGAAGACGCATATGACCATGGATTACTGAATATCGAACGCTGCACTGACCTTGGTCTTTTTATTTTTGGATCAGCTTGATCAACGGGCTCAAGATGCTGGTCGGTTCGCGTTTTGTTCGCGCACTGCGCTCTTCAAGCACCCATGACTGTTCCAGCAGCTCAGTGACGAGTGTTTGAGTCCACACGTCGATTGGACGAAACGTTACTTTGATCCGATCGGTGGTGTTGGGTCCATCTCAGTAAATCAAACCCTAAGCTGAGCTTAAAACCATAGTTGGCAGGATGAGCGTAAAAGTAGTACCTACCCCAACGTCGCTTGCGACTCGGATATGTCCGCCCAGTATGCCTGTCACGATGTTATGGCAGACATGGAGGCCTAGCCCGGAACCACCTACTCCAAGCTTGGTAGTAAAGAATGGATTAAAGATGCGAGGGAGGTTTTCGGGCACGATACCGGTGCCATTGTCGCTGATGGTCAACTCAACCAACCCATCATCATTTTCTTGTGCCGAAACGGTAACAATTCCTGCGTCCCTTCCTTCAAAGCCATGCAGCACAGCGTTGTTTATCAATTGGGTGATGACCTGTCCGAGTGGCTCGGGGTAGCTATCCAACATGATTCCATCCTGGATATTCTGAGCCACCGTGAAGCCTGCTTTGTCAAATGTAGGTAAGAGACTTTGGATAACTTCGGAAATTGCTTTTTTCAGCGAAAATACACGACGCTGTGAACTTCTCTGGTCCACGGCAACTTGCTTGAAACTCGTTACCAGATCTGCAGCGCGCCGCAAGTTGCGCAATAGAATTTCGTTAGCAACGTTGAACTCCATCATGTCGTGTTCCAGGAGAGTACGCTTGAGACTGCGCCCCTCTGCAACAGTTTTCGATAAGAGTTGCATATGGTCGGCAAGAGTACTAGCAACCATGAGGCAATTTCCTATTGGAGTATTAATTTCATGAGCGATTCCGGCTACCATGGCCCCCAACGCCGCCAATTTCTCACGGTGGGTCAGTTCTTTTTGAGTAAGATGAAGCGCACCAATAATTGCAGCATGTTCTGTGGCGCGGATGTCCAACTCACCAAATGGCGTAGTTCCTTCGTCGACAAACACGATCGCGACCAATTCGTCTCGAATTCGAATGGGGCACCCAAGACGACGCGGCATCGTGGCTCCAGGCTGAGCATCTATCAAAATGGGATGCATGCTATGTTGCATCCGGCGAAGGACGACTTTTCTATTGAGCGCCTGCATAAAGGCGTGCTCGTCGCCTTGCCGGCTTCCTTCTCCAGCCGAGGAGCCCAGCACAAATCCGTCGGGATCAATAAAGTTAACCATGCGCCCGAGCAAATTGCCCAATGCTTTTGCCAGATCATCCAGCGAATTCGCCGTTACAGCGGCGTTGGTCAGCGAGCGGTGAATTTCTTCAGACCTTTCAATGATTTCGCTCTGGTGCCGGATGATATTCGCATGAATCTCTTCCGTAATTGTGCTGAATGGTATGTCCCAAGGAAGCTCAAGCAATGGCAGGCCAACTTCATTGGCTGCGCTGGTAGAGCTCTCGGGGAAATGGTCGAGAAAATGTGGAACAGCCAGCACAACACCGGCTAGTTCGCGATCCTTGAGGGAGCAAATGAGGCGTTTGGCATCAGCATCTTCGCGAGGCCAGTTAAAGCCGGTGGACAGCAGCAAGTAGCCCGGTTTGACCCATGCCGCAATTTCGGGATGGTCAACCATGTGAACCCAGCGGACTTCATTGTGCAGGCCCGCATGGCCCGCCACGACGGTGGCGTCGCGAAGCACAGTCGTTTGTAGAGCTGTTGAAATATCCATGTTATACCAACGTACCTCATTCTCGCCCATCGTCACCAAGTCCCCCATATGGGCTTGCCCCCACGCTATGTGCAGATCAGTGCCAAGGTAACCCGATGGTAACCTGGAATGTTCAAGAATTGTTCCACTGTTTCCGTGGAACTATCATTGGATCGAAACGTGGAGGATCGAGCAAGCGTCCTATCTAAATCCTGCGATCGCTTGTATATACTAATAGTAGGCTTAATACACAGCTGGAGCCAGCTACGTTATGCATGAAATTAGTAAGAATGTCGTAGTAAATGTACGCGGAACCGGTAATACCCGGGGTCCTTGTTACACAAAACATGACCACCGCAAGAGCGGTACATGATGGCCTAGAGGCAGGCGCTTCAGCGAATCCAGATCTGCCGCGCCGCCCCGTTACTATAAACAGACCTCGATACTCGGGGTGTTGGCCAGCCAAGTCGGGCATGATTCCTGCCCCCAGTCGCCCATGATCCGGGGGGTGTTGTCACCGGGCTTGGTGGATGGCTGGTGATCGCTGATAGGGACTTGGCCCGGGTAACGCCCGAAGCCATCCGTAACGTGGATGCCGAGACCTGCTGCCATAAGTCGTTGGCCATCGAACTTGCTGTGGCGGGAGGTCGCATGGACGCGATTAAACAGTACGAGACGGTGGACGTTTTTATCGGAGTCGATGTTGGCAAGGGCGAGCATCATGCTGTTGCGCTTGATCGCTCAGGCAAACGGTTATTCGACAATGCCTTGCCCAATGATGAAGGCAGGCTGCGCGCTTATTTCCGCACTGAAGGAGTACGGACAACTATTACTGGTCGTTGACCAACCAGCGACGATTGGTGCGCTGCCGATCACGGTTGCCCGAGCTGAAGGGATTCTGGTCGCCTATCTTCCCGGCCTTGCGATGCGCAGGATCGCGGACTTGCACGCCGGCGAAGCCAAGACGGACGCCAGAGACGCCGCGATTATTGCCGAAGCCGCCCGCTCCATGCCGCATGCATTGCGCTCGCTTCGTCTGGACGATGAACAATTGGCTGAACTGACCATGCTGTGCGGGTTTGACGATGACCTGGCGGATCAAATCACCCAGACAAGCAATCGAATTCGTGGGCTTCTGACGCAGATTCACCCTACGCTGGAACTGGTGCTCGGCCCCGATTGGATCATCCTGCTGTACTTGACCTGCTGCAGCGATATCCGTCACCAACCAAGCTGGCCTCGCTCAGCGAGGCCAGCTTGGCAAACAGACTCAGCAAACTTGCGCCACGCTTCGGAAAAACCCTCGCGCGCAAAATAGGCCAGGTTTCTGAGCAAACTGTCGTGATGCCTGGAACCAATGCCTCGGCCATCGTTTTGCCGCGTTTGGCTCACCAACTGGCCGAACTGCGCAAGCAGCGCGAAGAAGTCGCGCTTGAGGTTGAAGACTTGGTGCATGCGCACCCTCTTTATTCGGTCCTGACCAGCATGCCAGGAGTCGGCGTCAGGACTGCGGCCAGACTCCTCACTGAAGTTGCCGCTAAGGCTTTCGCTTCGGCAGCCCACTTGGCAGCCTATGCCGGGCTAGCGCCTGTCACAAGCCGTTCCGGGTCGTCAATTCGCGGTGAACATCCAACCAGGCGTGGGAACAAGGGACTCAAGCGCGCGCTTTTTCTCTCCGCCTTTGCTGCGCTTCGTGACCCAGTCTCACGCGCCTACTACGCCCGAAAAATGAGCCAAAGAAAGCGGCACAACCAAGCGCTCATTGCGCTTGCCCGTCGGCGCTGCAACGTGCACTACGCGATGATGCGCGACGGAACGCTCTATCAAGCAACACCGATCACAAATCCTTGACTAAACAGATAGGCCCCCCCCACCACGCTGAATCTACAACTGCGCACCAGGCGCATGGAAGCTGCAGACGTATGTTCATTTGAGTTTGTGTACCCGCACGGTCGCAAGCTGCCGGCCTGGACGCCAGGAGCGCTTATCAACGTCCACGTCGGCCCCGGCCTGGTGCGCCAGTATTCGCTATGCGGCGATCCTCGCGACCGCCGCCGCTACCTGATTGCCGTGCAGCGGTGCTCGCCGTCGCGCGGAGGTTCGCAGGCCATGCAAGAGGCGTTGCAGGACGGCGACCGCATGCAGCTTGGCCTGCCGCGCAATCTGTTCCCGCTGGCGCAGGGTGTGCAACACACGCTACTGCTGGCGGGCGGGATCGGTATTACACCTTTGCTGGCCATGGCCGAAGCCTTGTCCGCCGCTGGCGCCAGCTTCGAACTGCACTATTGCGCCCGGACCTCCGGCCAGGCTGCGTTCCTCGACCGACTCGCCGCCCCGCGCTTCCAGGGCCGTGTACAGCTTCACTTCAGCAGTGGCGTGCAGAGGGTGGATTTGGACGGGCTGCTGTCCGCCCCCTCGACGGGGACGCACCTTTACATCTGCGGCTCCGGCGCGTTCACCGACGCAGCCATCGCTGCAGCCGCGCGACAGGGGGGGGCCGCCGACGTAGTCAGCACCGAGCGTTTCGCGCCGGCGCCGGGCTGCGCTGCGGGCAGGGCGATCGCTGCGGAGCCGGCGCGGGGCCGGGCCTTCGACGTCGTCATTGCCAGCACTGGTCGCTTCGTGCACGTTCCGGCTGAGCGCAGCGCAGTGGACGCATTGCTAGGAGCGGGGATCGTCATTCCTACGTCCCGTGGACATGGCATTTGCGGCACGTGCATTACGGGCGTACTGGAAGGCGAACCCGATCACCGCGACCACTGCCTTTCGCCGGAGGCACGCGAAGCGAACGACTGCTTCACACCCTGCTGTTCCCGCGCACGCGGACAAACTCTCATACTGGACCTGTAAACGGAAAACGGCGGCGCTGGCTACAAAAGCCATACGCCGCCGCAAAAGAAAGACGTTACAGGCCGACCAGCGCAGCCAGTCCGCCGATATCCTTGATCTCGCTGTAACCGTAGAACGGCGTACCCGGTTCGTGGCCGCGGTTCACGAAGGCCTTGTTCTTGATGCCCATGTCGTGCGCCGACATCAGGTCATAGCGCATGCTCGACGACACGTGCAGGAAGTCCTCCGGCTTCGCGTCCAGCTGGTCAATCATGTACTCGAAGGCTTGCAGGCGGGGCTTGTAGCACTTGGCCTGCTGGGCCGTGTACACGCGGTGGAACGGCACTTCCAGTTTCTGCACGTTGTGCACCAGCTGATGGTCCATTGCGTTGGACAGGATCACCAAAGGAATTTTGTCGGCAATCTTGGCCAGGCCGGCGACGGTGTCCGGATGCGGGCCCCAGGTCGGCACAGCCTCGTAAATCGCGCTGACGTCCGCCTCGCGGAACGGCACTTTCCACTTGTTCGCCGTGCGCAGCAGTGAGTTGTAGACCACTTCGTAGTAAGGCTTCCAAGCACCCAGCACTTCGTCGAAGCGATACGCCGAGAAATCCTTGCAGAACTGGTCCATGTCTTCTGCGCGAATGCGGTCGGCGAAGAGCTGACGCGCCACCGGCGCCATCTGGAAGTAAATCAAGGTGCCATAACAGTCGAAGCTGATGTATTTCGGCCTGAAGACGATGCTCATGAAAGCCCTTTCGGTGGTTAATCAAAGTATAAACATCATACCCAGCGAGCGTCAGGTGATGGTGCCGCATTAGCCCGTGCAACGTACAGAATGCGGTGTTTGCGCGCAAGTGCGCAGCATTTTTTGCTGCCTCCGCGGCCCTATACGGTCCTGCAATCCAGAGGGCGTAAGCCCAATGCCTGCCACGTTGTGGCATCCAATGAATTCACGCCTTGGTTGCTAATAACTTTACCCCGGAGCAATCCAGATAGGCCGACACCGGACAAAGTCGTGCAAGCGCCGGCGCCTGGAACGTGACGCCTTTATGCTGGCGGTCCCCCTTGGTGCGCGGGAAACAGCAACTCTTACCTTCGCCAGCGGCGATCTGCACGTATTTTGCTTGCAGGCAGCATCGGCGTGGCGGTAAAAGAGAATTCCTTGACCTTCTAGTAGCTAGAAGGTGTTAAATACGAAATGAGAACTATTTTCGGTACGGCTGCATTTTTTGAGTCCGTGGTCTTTTCTTCATTTAACCAGGCTTTTATGTCCATTTTCCGTTATGCCATCGCCTTAAGCATCGTTTTATGGTTTGCGCCACTCGTCGGCCACGCTGAAAGTGCGGCAGCAGAAAACAAGGCAAAGCAGATCTGGCAACTCCTCGACTACTTAGCAGTGGACTACGGCAAGGCAGTGCAGGACGGTCAAGTCAGCAACGCCAGTGAGTACGCTGAAATGCAGGAATTCGCTCGGGCAGCGCAGAAGAGCAACTGAAAGAGCTGCCGCCGGGTGCTGCAACGCCGACACTTGTTCAGCAGGCCGAAGCACTGCGTGCTGCGATCGATCAAAAGGCCACAGCGGCAGCAATCGCCGCCCGCGCCCGCGCCTTGGCGTCGGACCTGGTGGCGGCCTATCCGGTGCCGATGGCGCCGACCCGCATCCCTGACGTTAAGCGGGGCGAAACCTTGTTTATCGCGCAATGCTCCGCCTGCCATGGCGCTACTGGGCATTCTGACGGTCCCTTGGCCGCCACGCTAAATCCACCGCCGATCGCCCTGGCCGACCATAGCCGTGCACGTGAACGCAGCGTATTCGCCCTTCAGCAGATCATTTCGCACGGCGTGGACGGGACGGCCATGCCAAGTTTTGCGCAGCTGAGCGTCGATGACCGGTGGGCGATCGGGTATTTCGCATCGACCCTGTCCTATACGGAAAAAGAGCGCCAGACCGGCGCTAGCCTGTGGACCTCTTCCACCGCATTGCGCGCTGCCGTGCCAAGCCTGGCCAAGCTCAGCGAGCTGACCGAAACCAAACTTGGGGCCGAGGTTGGCGATGCGAATGCGGTCGCAGTGCTGGCTTACTTGCGCAGCGCGCCAGCAATGGCCGCCACATCGTCCGCCGATACTCTGCCATTGGCCAAGGCGAAGCTGAAGGAAAGCCTGGCCGCATTAATGCGCGGTGAAACGGGAGCGGCATCACGTCTGGCGTTGTCGGCATATCTGGATGGTTTTGAGCCGATCGAGCCGGCCTTGGCAGCCAAAAACAAGGGGCTCTTCGAAGAGACCGAAACGACGATGGGCAGATTCCGCAATGCGGTAGTGGCCGGCGACATTCCCAAAGCCAAGGTAATCGAGGTACAACTGCAGGGATTGTTGACCGATGCGCAGACGGCGCTGGCGGGCACCAATGATCCGCTCTCGACCTTCATTGGGGCACTGACCATTTTGCTGCGCGAGGGGCTGGAGGCGCTCCTGGTCGTCGTTGCGATGATCGCCTTCCTCAAAAAGGCAGACCGCCGCGATGTACTGCCCTACGTACACGCCGGCTGGATGACGGCGCTGGCTGCCGGGGGCGCCACTTGGGGCGTGGCCACCTATCTGGTGGATCTGTCCGGCGCTAGTCGCGAGATGACTGAGGGATTTTCGGCGATATTTGCTGCCGTAGTGCTGCTGAGCGTGGGCATCTGGATGCACCAGAAGAGCCTGGCCGGGCGCTGGCAAGCGTATGTGCGCGATAAATTATCGTCGGCGCTCAATAAAAGTTCAGCGCTCATGCTGTTCACGCTGGCCTTCGTTACCGTCTACCGCGAGGTGTTTGAGACGGTACTGTTCTACGCCGCGCTGTGGACCGAGGGCAACGGCAGCTATATGTTAGCGGGATTGGCTTCAGGCGTCGCCATTCTGGCGGTCGTAGCCGCGGTGCTGCTGCGTTCGTCGGCCCAACTGCCGATCAGTCAGTTCTTTGCCTTCAGCTCGGCGCTGGTGGCGGTCCTGGCCACCGTGTTGATGGGTAAGGGGGTGGCAGCCTTGCAAAAAGTCGGTGTTTTCGCCAGTACGCCGATCGATATTCCACGCATAGATGTGCTGGGGCTTTACCCGTCCGTGCAGACCTTGCTGGCGCAATTGCTGATCCTGGCAATCATCGTGGCCAGCGTCGCCTACAACGTTCGGTCACAGCGTCGCGCGGTGTAGTGCACGGCGGCAGTTGCGCCCCCCGGCTAGTCGGACCTGTCCAGTTCGAGCAGAATGCCGCATTGGCGTGCCGGCCGCGTGTCGCCGCACTGCGCTCGCAGCTGTTCGAGCTGCGAGCGCAGGCTTTGCAATTCCTGAATGCGGGTTGCAACGTGCTCAATATGCACGTCGAGCAGGCGATTGACCCCGCCGCAATTGGCGTCCGGCGCATCCCGCAATGACAGCAGCTGGCGGATCTCGTCCAGCGCCATGTCGAGCGAACGGCAATGGCGGATGAATTGCAGACGCTTGATGTGCTCGTCGCCGTAGAGTCGGTAATTGCTCGCTGAGCGCGCCGGCGGCGGCAAAAGACCTTCCTGTTCATAGTATCGGATGGTCTCGGTCGAAGCGCCGGTCGCGGTGGCGAGCTGGCTGATTTTGAGAGGTTCGGCGTGTGACATCGGATTTTCCTGGATTGGCGATCTGCCCGCAATGCGCTTGACCTTATAGTTACTCGAAGGTTTCTAATCTCAGTATAGCGCCAATTGGATTGGCTCACGCGAATGGATCGATATGGACTGTTGTGACGGCAAGAACGAGTGTGGGACAGCATTGCCGACGGTGGACAGCGCTACGACGGTGGACAGCCCTACGACGGCGGGATGCGAGGAGGCGGTCTTTCTGATTCAGAAGATGGATTGTCCAACGGAGGAAAAGCTCATCCGCGACCGGTTCAAGACCATGGTCGGCATTGAAAGTCTGCATTTCAACCTCATGCAGCGCGAATTGACTGTGCGGCACCGGTTGCGATCCACGCACGAGTTACTCACTGGCCTGATCGGACTGGGCCTGGACCCGGTCCTCAAGAACGACTCGCTGGATGGGAGCGCTGCGACAGCTCAGCCCGTCACCGACGTCACAGCCGTTCGGATTCCCGTGTCGAAATGGCTACTGATTGGTTTCTCCGGTTTAGCAGCGATTGGCGCTGAAACCCTGGCATGGACCAGCGGCGCCGATGCTTCCTGGCCAGTCGTCACGCTGGCGTTGCTGGCTATCGCATTGGGCGGACTCGATACGCTGCGCAAGGGTTGGATCGCGCTGCGCCATTTTTCTCTCAACATGAATTTCCTCATGTCGTTGGCGGTCATTGGTGCCGCGGCGATTGGCCAATGGCCCGAGGCGGCGGTGGTCATCTTCCTGTTTGCGGTGGCCGAGATGATTGAGGCGTTGTCACTCGACCGCGCGCGCAATGCGATCAGGCAGTTGATGGCGATGACGCCCGACACGGCCACCGTTCAAGGCATGGATGGAACGTGGAATGAGATCCCGGCATTTCAAGTCATGACCTCGGCGCTGGTGCGGGTCCAGCCCGGTCAACGCATCGCGCTCGATGGCGTCGTCTCGCGCGGCCAGACGACGATTAACCAGGCACCCATCACGGGCGAAAGCATGCCCGTCGCAAAGCGACCAGGTGACGTGGTGTTCGCCGGGACGGTCAATGGCCATGGTGAGATCGAATATCGCGTCAGCGCACCCCAAGGCGACTCTATGCTGGCCCGGATCGTTCGTAGCGTCCAGCAGGCCCAGGGCGACCGCGCCCCCACGCAGCGCTTCGTCGATGAATTTGCCCGGTTCTACATTCCCGCGGTGATGGCGCTGGCCCTGCTGGTGGCGCTCATCGTTCCGTTCATGCTTAACGCCCCCTACCAACCCTGGTTTTACCGCGCACTTGTTCTGCTCGTCATCGCTTGCCCGTGCGCCCTCGTCATCTCCACCCCAGTTACCATCGTCAGCGCGTTGGCGGCCGCGGCCCGCCATGGCATTCTGATCAAGGGCGGCGCCTACCTCGAAGAAGGACGCAAACTCAATGCCATCGCGCTGGACAAGACAGGTACTATCACATGCGGCCAGCCGTCTGTGACCGACCTACGGCAGCTCAGCGACGGCGACGAAGCACCGCTCCTGCGCCTCGCCGCCAGCCTGGCCACACGCTCTGATCATCCTGTTTCGGCCGCAGTGGTGAAGTACTGGGCCGGCACCGCGCAGGGCGGAGACGTGCACGACGTCACTGACTTCATAGCATTACCCGGACGTGGGGTCATTGGTACGATCGAAGGCCAGTCTTACTGCTTCGGCAACTATCGCATGATGCAGGAACGGGGCCTATGTGATGACGCGCTCACGGCCGCGCTGGAGGAGTACGAGCGGTGCGGTAAGAGTGTGGTGGTGTTGAGCTCGGTTACGGCGCCGCTTCTCTTGCTGGCGGTGGCGGACACCCTGCGCGCGAGCAGTGCTGCCGCGATTGCGTCAATACGTGCACTTGGCGTGCATGTGGCGATGCTGAGCGGCGACAATGCACACGCCGCCAACGCAATCGGTCAGCAGGCCGGTATCGCGGATGTCCGTGCCAACCTGCTTCCGGAGGACAAGCTTGCGGCCATCCGTGAACTGCGCGGGCAATACGGCTGTGTCGGTATGGTGGGTGATGGCATCAATGACGCGCCTGCACTGGCCAGCGCCGATATCGGCTTCGCCATGGGGGCGGCTGGTTCCGACACGGCGCTCGAGACCGCCGACGTGGCGTTGATGGATGACGACCTGCATAAGCTCCCCGCCTTCCTGCGCCTGAGCGCGCGGACACGCACGGTGCTTCTTCAGAACATCGCACTGGCGCTATCGATTAAGGCTCTATTCTTGCTGCTCGCGTTGACCGGCCAGGCGACATTATGGATGGCGGTGTTTGCCGACATGGGCGCCAGCCTGCTGGTCGTGTTTAACGCACTTCGTATGCTGCGCACCATAAACTAACGCAACCGTCCCGTTGACGTCTGCGATGTTCAGCATACGGGATTGATATCGGCGTTGCGCGCTTGGCTGGGCGACGAGCCAGCCCACGGCCGCAGCCGCGACAGCGGCTTCAAGCGCTCCCCCCAACAGGCTAAATCAGCATGTCGAGCGTGAATAAAATAATGAAGCCCAAGAAGAACATCGCTGTCTGCAGGGGCGTCTCCGGCTCCTCATGGGCCTCGACCAGCAGTTCTTCCGTGACGAGGTAGAGGAGCGCGGCGACGCCAAATGCGAGCATGGCATCGACATAGGCCGGTTGTACGTGGTTAAGCACGGCGGCGCCGGCAACAGCGCCCGCGAGCAACACGAGGGCCAGGCAAGCGCATGCACCAACGATGTCGCGCCTACCTTTCCCGATCTTGCCGAGCGACGTCGCACACGAAACTCCCAGGAAGAAGAGCTCGAGGACCAGCGCAATGGTTAGCAATGTCCCCTGCCGCTGACCCGCCGCGAACGATAAGCCGATCAGCATGCCATCCAGCGCTACATCGACGCCCATCGCTGTCATCAAGCCGCGCGGGTCCCTTCCCGCGTCGCTGCCGGCATTTTGATCGCCCGCCCACTTCAATGCAAGCATAACGGGGACACCAAGGGAAAATCCCGCTACGGTTACCCAAGGCATACGGCGGTGCACCAGGTCCGGCAGCAGTTCGGTCGCGAGTACGCAAAAAATCACGCCCGCAGCCAAATGTTGCACGGCACTGCGTACTGCCGCGCTCGGCGTGCGGATAAAGGTCACGCCCCCGCCAACTAGCACGGCAGCGGCCGGAAACAGCGCAAATGCCGTCACGCCCGAGAGCGACGTGTTCACGGCGGCGCTCCTTCGCTTGCGGCTTGGCCGCTGGCGACAGCCGGCGCACTCGTCTTAGTCATCGTCAAGGCCGCGCTGTCGCCGTCCGGATCGTGGAACGCCAGCAAGCGCAATGCGTTGATGACCACTAGCAAAGTTGAGCCTTCGTGGAACAACACGGCTGTGCCGATGTTCAGGCCGAGCATGGTTGCCGGGATCAGGACCGCCACCACTCCGAGGCTGACCCACAGATTCTGCTTGATGATCCGGCTGGTCTGGCGCGACAGGCCGACGACAAACGGCAGCTGGGTCAAGTCGTCCCCCATCAGCGCGACGTCGGCAGCTTCCAGTGCCACGTCCGAACCTGCGGCGCCCATCGCGATCCCGACGGTCGCATTGGCCATGGCAGGCGCGTCGTTAACGCCGTCGCCCACCATTGCGACCTTGCCGTGCTGCTCTCGCAGTTTTTTGATCGCGTCGACCTTCTGTTCCGGCATCAGATCGCCCTGGGCCTCCGTCAGGCCAACAGATTTAGTCACGGCATCGGCAACCTGCTGATTGTCGCCGGAAATCATGATCAGGGTTTTGATCCCTAACGCGTGCAGGCGCGTCATCACTGATGCGGCTGCTTCGCGCGGTGTATCCATTACGCCCAGCGCACCAAGGAAGGTGTCGCCGCTACGCACAATCATGGTTGTACGCCCATCCATCATCAGTTGTTCATTCGCTTTTGCCAGCGCCTCCGGCAGCGCGGTCCCGGGAAGTTCGGAAAACAGCACCGGTTTGCCAATGTACACAACTTGACCATCAACGGTAGCTTGGATGCCCCGTCCCGTGATGCTCTTAATGTTGCTGGCTGGAGGCACCTGCGCTTGCTTCGGCAGGCGTTCTTGCGCGCCCGTGACGAGGGCGGACGCGAGCGGATGATCGCTATGCGACTCAACCGATAGCACGACCTTTAGCAGCTCTTCCTCGGTGACGCCTCCCGCCGTCACCACATCGGTCAGTTTGGGGCGGCCCTCGGTCAAAGTACCGGTCTTGTCGAACGCAATCGATGTCAGACTGCCGAGGTTTTCCAGTGGTCCCCCGCCTTTGACCAGCACCCCGCTGCGGCCGGCGCGCGCCACACCGGACAGGACAGCGCTTGGCACCGATATGGCCAACGCGCATGGGCTGGCCGCCACCAACACCGCCATCGCGCGATAAAAGCTGTTGGCGAACGATTCGTCGATGACCAGAAAGGCCAGCATCAACACGCCGACTAAGGCCAGCACTGTCGGTACGAAAATCCGCTCGAATTTATCGGTAAACTGCTGGGTTGGGGAGCGCTGGGCTTCGGCTTCGGCCACCATCTGCACCACGCGCGCCATTGTCGACTGAGTCGCCAGGCGCGCGACCATGACGTCGATCGCGCCGGCACCATTGATCGTGCCCGCAAAGACGCGGCTTGCGGCGGCGACCTTTTCGAAGGCGGCGATTGCCGACTTGCAATCCTCCACCGGCTGCTTGTCGACGGGCACGCTTTCGCCCGTCACAGGTGCCTGGTTGACGCTGGTGTTGCCCTTGACGACCACACCGTCCGCTGGCAGCCGTTCGTTTGGCTTGACCACGACGACGTCGCCGAGTTTGAGTTGTGCTACCGGGATTTGCGCGGTCGCATCGCCGCGTCTGATCACGGCGGTTTCCGGCGCCAGCTTGGCCAAGGCTTCGATCGCACGGCGGGCGCGCCCCATGGCAAAATGTTCGAGCGAATGGCCAAGGCTAAACAGGAAAAGCAGCAGGCCACCCTCGGCCCACTTGCCCAGAGCGGCCGCGCCGACTGCCGCGACCAGCATTAAAGTGTCGATTTCGAATCGGCGCGCGAGGATGTTTTCAACCGCCTCCTTCGTCGTGAAGTAACCACCGAACAGATAGGCACCGCAAAAAAGCGCGACCGGCATCCAGTCTGATCCGCGCCCCGCCCGGCCGACCAGCCAGCCCGCCAAGACAAAGGCGCCGGCGAGCACGGCGAAAATCAGTTCCGACTTTTCTCCAAACATTCCGCCATGCGAATGGTCGTGCCCGGCATGCCCATCATCTGCACCGTCGTGTGCGTGCCCGTGCTCGGTATGGTCGTGATCCTTGTCGTCGTGGGTGCCCGGCGCCTGCGGCTTGAGAGCATGCAGGGAATCAAGGTCGTGATCATGCTCTTTTTCTGAAACAGTCACGCGCTCTGCCATAGACCTGGCAGCTGCGCCCGTGTCGGCGGCGCTCGTACTATTTGTTGTGCTCGCGGGCACCTCGCCCGATACGCCGGCGCGACCATAGTCCCGTTCACCCTGATCGGCAAACCTGCCGCCGAGGGATGCAAGCTGGCGAACCAAGTCGACCCTCGATAGGACCTCGCGCTCGTACTCGATCCGGATTGCTCCCGAGGGGGACACTTCCGCTTCCAGCACTCCCTGTATGCAGCGCAGACGATTCGAAAATAACCTGGCGCTGCGCGCATGCAATGGGATGCTGGTGCGGGAGATGTAGTGCCCGTACTTCGCTGTCAGCTCGGCGCCAACGGCATGGACCAGCTCCCGCAACCGCGTCACGGTGATCTGCGCCGGGTCGTAGTGCAGGCACAGGATCGGTTCGCCGGACTCCGACTGTTTCAGGTGCACACGTTCAAGTCCTGCTCGACCCGTGAGCGCCTGGATCAGTCTGTCAACGCAATGGTCCTCGGGGTCGTCGATATCAGGCAGGACCAGTGGTAATTCGAGCCGGATATTTTCTGACTGTTTCATAAGCACCCTCCTGAATAGTTGCGAATTGTCGGACGGGCTGACTCGCCCGTCTGTACCGTAGCGAACCGAGCATTTGCCCTACCCTGCGGCGAATTCCGTCACCGCGGCGATGGTTGTTACGCACACCCGCCCCGGCCCAGTCTTCCGGCCTGGATGCTCAGCGAGACCTGCAGCGGCGCCCAGGTCTTCACTGCAGTCGTGCTGCCGGCCCTGGGCGGTATCGGATCCCGCCAACGGGCCAACGCTAAGCAGGGTGCCGGCAGCGGGAATCGCTTTCCCTTTGCCCTTCCGACCGTTGCTAGTGACGGCCAGAAGAATGAATTTCAACGACACACAAGCGCCAGGCGTCCGTATCCCGTTGGAAGCCAACTTTCTCGCAGACCGGGCCGTAGAGTTCCATTTTCCGTCGAAGGTTGCTTTCGGCCTGAGCGGACAATTGCGCATCGGACACGCATCCAGCACTGAGCAGTGCAGGTAAAGCCAATATTAGTGCTCGCATGATCTGTATCTCCTAGTTATGCATTAACCAACACCACTCCATTTCGGCGTCGGCGCGGACTCGGCTGGGACAAGGCGTTCCAGGTATTGAAGTCCTCCTCGTGTCCAACCAGCTTCGTCACCGCAGAAGCTCCGTCAGGAGCCGCGCCATACGCCATACCCAAATCCCGAGCACTAAAGCTGCGGCAATCCAGTCAATCTGGCCCCAATTGGAGATAAGGGGCAGCCATGCCGCAAGCGCCGACAAGCCTGCGCACAACAACGCGCAGTGGCTGTCCTTAATGCGCTCGTGATCTTCGATTCCGTCTCCTTTACGCGTGTTGATGAAGAGTGCGGCCGCTATGCCTCCGGGCAGCGCCCATAGCGTCGCAAGGGGCACCGAAACGGCCGCCCCGTGTGCGACGACATGGGCAACTTGAAAAAACGCCATGAAATACGCCGCACATCCGGCGATAACCAGCACATCCAAACCGCCCAATAAGCGTTGCTGCGGCGCCGGCATTGGTTTGCCATCCGAACGGCCATTGATGTCTTGCGTTTGAACTAGGACATTTAATAGCCAGTGCAGACTGCTTACTGCAAGCGCCACCGAACCGATTTGGGCGCTTCCTGCCAACGCCGCCCCGCACGCCACGACATTGGCCAAAATGCTCCGTAGCCTTTGCTGCATATACACAGTGAATCACGCAGGCATGGGCACCGGACTGCTGATTGCCTCCTCATCATCGCGACCATGTGCCAGGCGGTAGAGCAACGGCAGTACGAGCAAGGTCAGCGCAGTAGATGACAAAATCCCGCCAATCACGACGGTTGCCAAGGGGCGCTGAACCTCGGCGCCGGTTCCTGTCGCCAGTGCCATGGGCACGAACCCGAGCGACGCTACCAAGGCGGTCATCAAAACTGGTCTGAGTCGGGTCACAGCACCATTGGTGATCGCGTCGTCCACCGACATGCCTTGTTCGCGCAATGTGCGGATGAAGGAAATCATGACCAGGCCGTTGAGGACGGCAACGCCAGACAGTGCGATGAATCCCACCGCCGCCGAAATCGACATCGGAATCCCTCGGGCCGCAAGCGCAACAATGCCGCCAGTCAGGGCAAACGGGATGCCGGTGAACACCAGCAGGCCATCCTTGACGTTGTTGAACATCACGAACAGCAGGATAAATACCAGAAATAACGCCAATGGCACCACGATTAGCAGGCGCGCCTTCGCTGACTGCAGCTGTTCAAACGTGCCGCCCCAACTGGTCCAGTAGCCTGGCGGGATCTTTACCTGCTGATTGATGGCTTCTTCTGCCTCGGGGACAAAACTTCCGATGTCGCGCCCCCGGACGTTGGCGCTGACGACGATACGGCGCTTGCCATTTTCCCGACTAACCTGGTTCGGGCCAGGTGCCATCGATAGGGTTGCCACCTCCGATAATGGAATGAAGCCAGGACTGCCGCCGCCGGCCACCGCCGGCAAGGATACCGGCAAACGGTTGAGCGCATCGAGGTCGCTGCGTTGCTGTTCCGGCAGACGGACCAGGATGTCGAAGCGGCGGTCGCCTTCGAACATCGTCCCGGCTTCCTGCCCGCCGGTAGCGATGGACAGCGTATCCTGCACATCGCCAATGTTCAGGCCATAACGCGCCGCCTTTTCGCGGTCGATAGCCACGCTTAACATCGGTAGCCCTGTGGTCTGTTCGACTTTGACTTCGTCCGCGCCGGGGACGCGCGACAACGCGTTCGCGACCTGTTTGGCAGTGGCATTGAGCACTTCCATGTCGTCGCCAAAGATTTTCACCGCTACGTCGCTCCGCACGCCCGAAATGAGTTCATTGAAACGCAACTGGATAGGCTGCGAGAACTCATAGGCGTTGCCAGGAAAGCGATCCGCCTCTGCCTGGATGTCGCTTAGCAGCTGCGCGCGGCTGCGGCGTGGCTGCGGCCACTGCGACTCCGGCCTGAGCATGATGTACCCGTCCGAAATATTGGGCGGCATCGGATCGGAAGCGATTTCCGCTGTGCCCGTGCGTGCAAACACACGCTCGATCTCCGGGAACTTCTTTTTCAGGCCTGCCTCTAACTGCTGCTGCAAGGCGACCGATTGAGTAAGGCTGGTGCCGGGGATGCGCAGCGCCTGGATGGCAATGTCCCCTTCGTTTAGGCTTGGCACGAATTCGCTGCCTAAGCGCGTGGCTAGCAGGCCGGACAAGACTACCAGGACGACCGCTGCCGTAACCACCACAGCACCGTTGCGCAGCGTCATGGCCAGTAGCGGCTCATAGTAGCGGCGGGCCATTTGCATCAGGCGATTTTCCTTTTCGCCGACCCGCTTGCCGATAAAGAGCGCGACCGCTGCGGGCACGAACGTGACGGAGAGAATCATGGCGCCAATCAAGGCTGCCACCACAGTGAAGGCCATCGGATGGAACATCTTGCCTTCCACACCGGTGAGCGCAAAGATCGGCAGGTAGACCACCATGATGATCAACTGGCCGAACATCAGCGGGCGACGCGCCTCCTGCGCCGCGGCAAACACTTCGTGGAAGCGTTCGTTCAGCGTCAGCTCACGACGGTGATGCTCCTGCGCGTGAGCAAGCCGCCGGACACAGTTTTCCACGATGACCACGGCGCCATCAATGATGATCCCGAAGTCGAGTGCCCCAAGGCTCATCAGATTGGCGCTGACATGGTATTGCACCATTCCGGTAAAAGTGAACAGCATGGACAGCGGAATGACCATGGCGGTGATGACGGCCGCCCGGAAGTTCCCGAGGAACAGGAACAGGATCGCAATGACCAGCACCGCCCCTTCCAGCAGGTTCTTCTTCACGGTGGCAATCGCCTTATCGACCAGAGCGGTGCGGTCATAGACCGTCACTGCCTTGACACCAGGTGGCAGCGAACGGTTGATCTCCTTCATTTTGCGGTCGGCCGCCTGCGCCACCACGCGGCTGTTTTCGCCGATAAGCATGAACACGGTACCGAGCACGACTTCGCGGCCATTCTCGGTGGCCGCACCGGTGCGCAACTCGCGGCCCAGTCCAACCTCAGCCACGTCGCGGATGCGAACGGCTACACCCTGCACGGAATGCAGAATCGTATTGCGAATGTCGTCGATACCCCGCACTTGGCCCGGTGCTCGGATCAGGTACTGCTCCCCGCGGCGTTCGATGTAGCCGGCGCCGACGTTGCCATTATTGCGGTCGATCGCGGCGATCACATCCTTTAACGTCAAACCGTAGGAACTCAGCTTGGCCGGATCCGGTGTGATGTGATATTCCTTGGCGAAGCCGCCAATGGTGTTGATCTCCGTCACGCCGGGCACATTACGCAACTGAGGCTTGATGATCCAGTCCTGAATTTCTCGTAGGTCAGTGGGCGTATAAGGGGTGCCGTCCGACTTCTTCGCACCTGGCTCGCTTTCCACAGTCCAAAGATAAATTTCCCCCAAACCGGTGGAAATAGGTCCCATCACTGGGGTAATGCCGCCTGGTAGGTTATCGCGCGCCTCCTGGATGCGCTGGTTGACCAGCTGGCGCGCAAAATAAATGTCCGTGCCATCCTTGAAGATTACCGTCACCTGCGACAGGCCATAGCGAGAGATCGAACGGGTCTGTTCCAGGTTGGGCAGGCCGGCCATCACGGTTTCGATGGGAAACGTGACGCGCTGTTCCGTTTCTAATGGCGAGTAGCCAGGCGCCGCTGTATTGATTTGGACCTGGACATTAGTAATGTCCGGCACGGCGTCGATCGGTAGCTTCTGGTAGCTGTAAATGCCGACACTAGCCATCCCCAACACGGCCAGCAGCACGAGCCATCGGTGCTCGATGGCAAAACGAATGATACGCTCAAACATGGTCGTGTCCTCGGTCAGTGTTCATGCTCGGCGGAGTCCTTACCCTGTTCGGCCTTCAAGATGAAGCTGCCGTTGGTGGCATACTGCGTGCCGGCAGCCACGCCGCTGACGACTTCGGTCAGCTGTGGGTCGGCGCGTCCGGTCACAATCGGCCGGGCTTCGACGCCTTCATGCGTCTTGACGAACACACTCGGTTTGCCCTCGACCGACTGAATGGCCTCGGACGACACGGTGACTGGTACCTGCTTTCTGCCTTGTTCCAGAGCGACGTTGACGAACAGACCGGGCCGCCATACTTGGCCGGGGTTATCCAGTACGATGCGGGCCTTGGCCGTGCGGGTCTGCTCGCCGATCAGGGAGCCAACGTAGTTGATCTTGCCGCGGGCTCGTGCGTCGTTAGCGGTCGCCATCACAGTGGCGTCTGCGCCGACGCGGACCATGTTCAGGTCCGCCGCTGTGATCACCAGTTCCACCCATACGCGGGACAAGTCAGACACCAGGAACACGTTGGCGTCTTCCTTGACCGCCTCACCCTGCGCCAGATGCTTTTCAACGATGACGCCGTCAAACGGTGCGCGCAATTCGAAGCGGTTCAAGGCCTCTCCGCTGTTCGGTGTGGCGCCCAACGCCACCAGTTTGGCCCGCGCGCTCTCGACGTTGATCTCGGCTTCACGGAAAGCCTGCCGAGCTTGCAGATAGTCCTGCTCTGCGGAGATCTTGTCCTCCCACAGCTTCTTTTCGCGCTCGTACGTCAAGCGGGCCAGATCCAGGCGCTTCTCGGCCGCGCGCAGCGTGCTGCGCATTTCGGCCAGCTCGGTGCTGGCAATCACCGCCAGCACTTGCCCTTTGCGCACCGACTGGCCCAGAACAACCAGGACACGCTCGGCAACGCCGGCGACGCGCGGCACGATGTGTGCTGTTCGGTCCTCGTCGGCGCGTACTTCGCCGGGCAGCTGCTTATTCGCGATAACGGTGCCTGGCCCGGCAGTGGCAAAGCTGATACCGGCGCGCTGCATCTGCTCATCGCTCAAACGGATCAACTCCGCTTCGCTGTGTTCCTCCTGCGTGACAGCGGCCGCGGTTGCCGGCCTCTTCTCTGCGGCTTCGGCCGCTGGTGTATGCTGATCCGGCTGCCAGGCAATAATTGCTGCGCCCAATAGCGCGCCGGCTGAAAGTATCGTGGCCAGCGTGGTCTTGGTTTTCTTATCGAATGGTTTGAACTTCATGGTGGTCCTGAATTAGGGGGTTACCAGGGCCGCCGGCGGCACAATGCGCTCGAGGTCGGCCATCGCCCGATAGTGCTCGGACATGGATTTGAGGTATTGAGCGCGGGTTTGGAACAACGTGCGCTGTGCATCGAGCACTTCCAGAAAACTGAATTTGCCCATTTCAAAGCCCTTGGTGGCGGCGTCATAAGCGCTGTGCGCGGCGGGAAGCACTTCGCCGCGCAAGTTTTCCAGCTCCTGATGGGCTAACTGTGCACGCTGGTAGGCGTCGTTAAGGTCGACGTCCAGTTTGATGCGTTGCGCCTCGTGCTCGTCCCGGGCCTTGTCAACACGACGACGGGCAGCCAATACATTGCCCTGATTGCGGTCAAACAAAGGCAATGGGATAGAGAGTCCCACCACCGTTTGCGTCCGGCGCGGGTCAGCTTCGCGCTTGGAGCCCAGGACGACCGTCAGATTCGGTACACGGCGAGCAGACTCCAGCGCCAACACGGCCTGCTCGCGTGTCACCTGCGCCTGGGACAACGTCATCTGCGGTGCAGTCTGCGCCAGGCGCCGCAATTCATCCAGCGAGCGTATTGACTGCTGATCCGGCTGTACCGTGTTCAGGGCGTCGATATCTTCTGCCAAGCCGCCCCAGAGGGCAGCCAGGCGTGCTTTACTGCGCTGCAGCTCGCTTTGCGCCTGGGTCAATTCCAGCTTCGCGGTGCTCAACGCCACGTTGGCGCGCATCTGCTCCACCGGAGACACTTTGCCGGCCGTCACGCGCTTGCCCGTTGCTGTCGCAGCAGCAGCGGCCAAATCGACACCTGCGCTGGCGAGACTGCCACGTTCCTGCGCGGTGAGTACGTCGAAGTAAGCGGCCGTGACGTCGGCGCTCAGGCTGGCGCGACGCTGCGTCAATTCGGCTGCGGCGATACCCATGTCACGGTCAGCGGCGGCCATCCGCGCACCGCGTTTGCCGCCCAGCTCCAGCGCTTGGCTGATCTGTATGGTTTGAGTATTGCCGGTTTGCTGAACGCCCTCCGACAGGAAGGACAATTCGGGATTCGGCCGGGCTGCGGCCTGCACGCGTGCGCCTTCCATCACACCCACGTTGGCATGTGCGGCTCGTAGCGCGGCGTTGTTTTCAAAGGCCCTTTGCACGGCTTGCGCTAGCGTCATGCCGGCAATAGCCACGCCCGTGGGACTTTGACTGTAGGGTAGTACACTGGGCTGGGACGGCGTCTGCGCCCATGCCAGATGCGCTGCCAGCCCTAACAGCGAAAAAAGATACTTGGTCTGCATTGGATTCTCCAGAAACGAATAAGGAAGCATCCGGCGCATAGCGCAGTTGCGAACTTATGGTTCGCACCGACCAACTCAAACTATCGGGGAAAGATTACGCGCGGCGCCGGATCAGGCGGCCGCGTGCCACTGAGGGCGCTCTGGAGGCGTTTGGGCAAGCGAATCGAGCGAGGTGTCCCGCTCGGGAGGTGCAAAACCGGACACCGTAAGCTGCGCGGCAGCTGGGGATACGCCGATGATGGCGAAAGAAATATGGGCACACGATGCGCAATCGGTATGCGGAGCGCCCTTCTTCGCCAGCGAAGTACCTGACTCAGCGCTATCTTGCGGCGTCACCTTGTGTTGATGCTGGTGATGACCGAAGTGATTGGCCGCCTTGCCAGTTTCGTGCGTGCAATAAGACGCAACCATACCCCAGCTGATCTGGAGAAGGAATGCGGTGAGCACAGCGAAAAGTAGACGACGAACCATAATGCTCGGATTATACATGGTTGTGAATTAACGTGAAATCAACCATCACGGCGTCGGCGGCGCCGGCGCTTAGGCGACGGGCGGCCCTTTGCTGCCGGCCTCGGTCTCGTTTTGCCACGCAACCGGTCCCAGTTAGCCCACAATAAGACGCCCCCGCCCACCAGCAGCCCCTCCAAGAGGGATATCAAGAAAAGAGATTCGTCGTGGGTTTCCATGAACCGAAGTATCCCACAGCAGCGCACGGTGCTGGCGGCGCACGTGAGTATCCCTTTTGTGGGAACTATGCCAGTTGAACCCTTACTGCCAATTTTGCGATCCGATATTGCGAACCTGCCTACAAATTTTATCAGCGGAAGAAGACCAAACGGAACGGCATCGTGGCCATCAAAGCGGTGGCCCACAAGCTCGCACTTGCTTCCATATGTTGAAGACTGGCGAACAGTTTTCTGTGGGGCGATGCCTCACGTAATCTTCGGAAACGGCCGGTGAGCCAGCAAAACTGATTGGACGCCGCGCCGTTTGCCATCGCTAATTGCTGTAGCAGGAAATAAGTCGTCAGAATTGCAAGCTACAAGGGTTTGGAGCCACCAAGCGGCAGTCAGAGAATAGCCCTTCACTTGGCCACAAGACGGAAGCGAGATGCTTCTGGCGCAGCCGCGCTGCCAGGGAGGAATAGCGCTTCGGATTTCCGCTTGATCCACATGGGTGACTGGTGCGACTCATGCAACCACACGCCGAGGCGCAGGGGACGATTCGTTACTGAGGAACGACAGCATTGGCGATACGCGAGTAACTAATCGCGGAATACAGCGAGGATTTAATTCGTGTTCTTGACTATGGATGATGGCAAGGCTATCACGTGGTGAACGCCGCGACCAGACAACCGATACGGCGTCTTCCAAGCCTGAGCGACCGTTCAATGATGGTGGCCATGTGGACTGGAATTGACGACACACAGACGCCAAGCGTCAGTATCTTGCTGAAAACCAGCCTTTTCGCAAGGGGTGCCGTATGTCGCCAAGCGGCGCTGCATATCCGTTTCCGCTTTGGCCGCCTGCTCCGCTTGAGACGCGCGCCCTGCCACTAGCGCCACGCATGAAGTGATCCTTCTACCATTGGATAGCATACGCTACGTTCGGGTTCCGTACCCAAAGAGCACACTGCCGGCGCCCATGCAACCGGCGGCTGATGCGGCGACCGCTCGACTGGGGTGAAGAAGGAGAACCCGGAATCGCTATGTAATCGGGTCCTACCTTGCGCCCGAGTAGGCAGGTGCTTATATCTTGAAATCGTCGAACGCAACCCGCTGAGCACCAAGCTTCTGCAGCATGTCGCGCGTCGCCTGCAACATCGCAGGTGGCCCGCAGACGTAAAAGTCACAGTTACGGACCGCAGGATGTGCCTGTAATGACTCATCGTGCGCGACTTGGTGCACCATCCCACGCATGCGATTCTCGTCCCGGCCATCTTCATCCGATAGCACGGCATGCCAGCGGAAATTCGGGTGGCGCCGCGCCAGCGAATCGAATTCATCCGCATAGGGCACTTCGCGCATTGTGCGGGCGCCATACCAGAACTGAATTGGATCGTTCGACCCGGACTCAAGCAGCGCGTGGATCATCGCGCGCAGCGGAGCCATGCCGGCGCCCCCGCCGATGAAGATTTTTTCGGCGTGGCCGCGCCGTAACGCAAATTCTCCAAACGGCCCATTGAACGTGACGCGGTCCCCAGGTTGCAGCGAATATACATAGGACGATCCTTTGCCCGGTGCATGCCCTGCGTGGCGCCGCCCTGGAGAGAAACGTACCAGCAGTGTCAGGCAGCCATCCGCATGCACTGGCGGCATGGCCAGTGAATAGGCACGGCGCAGGGGCTGTTTTGAGCGAAATACGGCAGGCAACTCCAGCGCCATCCAGTCCTCGTGATGGTGATCAGGCCGGTGCAAGCCTGCCATGCCGAACTTGTAACGTGGGATTTGCAACTGCACATAGCAGCCAGGCTGGAAATCAGCGCTGGCCTTGTGGTCCGGCCGCAGGACGATCTCGCGCAAAAACGGCGTCACTGCGGTCACTCGCTCGACTGTGGCAGCCCTGCTGGTCATCAGCGCGGCGCCATGGCCCACCGCAATCTCCAGGTCTTCTTGCACGACCATACCGCATGCAAGGCGGTGGCCGCGCCGCAGGCGCTGCTCCGGGATATGCTCGGCGTCGGACGTGGTTGCCACAGGCGCGCGCTGACAAGCGCGAATCTCGCACATGCCGCAGCTCTGGCCACCGCCACAGTTCGAGGGTAACTGGATGCCGGCTCGACCGAGTGCGTTGAACACAGTGTCGCCAATGTGCGCTTCGACGATACCGATCCGTTTGCCGGTCTCGTCGAGCACGCAAATGCTCTTGCGCGGTAACCAGCGCGCCGGCACAAATTCCTGCAGGCGCAGGCTGACGCACAGCAGCCATATGCCTGACAACGCCATCCACAAACCGGCCACGGCGGCTGTCACGACCAGCGCATTATTGAAATCCTGGCGGCCGCTATAATCCATGATGTGCAGCATCCAGGCGATATCAAACCAACGCCAGGTATTATTGCGGCGCTCGAGCACACGGCCATCCTCGCCTGAGACATAGACTGTCGTTGCATCCGTATCGTTGAAATCCACACGCCAGATGGGGCCGCTATGCCGACGGGTCTCCAGGCTGGGGTCTATCATCAAACGCGCGGCGGACGCTGTGCCGCTGCCGGTGTAGTCCGCCCTCGCCAGTTGCGCAGCAATAGTTGGTCCGACAGTAAGCGCTTCGCCCGACTTTGCGCTCACCAGCCACGTGACTTCCTCGCCTTTCAGTCGATACGCAGGCGTGGATCCCAACCAATATGCTTCGACCGATTCGACCGGATGCTTGGCACTCATCAGCACCTCACGCGGCGATAGCAACTCTGCGGCCGGCCAGACTGGCAACGTGCGAGCTGGCGCCCGATGCATCTGGCCGCTCACCACGTGGTGGTCGAACAGGCTCATGGTCAAGCCGCTGGCAAGCCAAATTAGGAATTGCACACCGACCAGCAATCCAACCCATTTGTGTAATTTTCGCAGCATTGGAATCATTGCACGTTCCTCCGACGCAGAGTGAACCAGAGCAACCACAAGCCACTCAGCGCGAACAGGGTCCCGGCAGCGGCCGCTGCACGGAGTAGCGTATTGTTAATGTCGCTGCGCTTGTCGTAGTCCATGATGTGAAGCATCCACAGGAAATCGTAGGCACGCCACAAGGTATGGCGTTTCGCGACGACTTCACCGTTGCTCGGGGAGACATACAGCGTCGTGCCATATTCGTCGTCGAAGTCCGCTCGCCACAGCGGTGCGCGCCGCGTTGCGACTTCCGAAGGCAATTGCCGCAATAACCCAATCTCGCGCAGCTCACCGAGGCCTTGGTAGGCATCGAGCGCCAAGCTGCGCGCCATCGCCTGATCCAGCGGGTCGAGCCGCTTGCCGCTTTGTGCATCGACCAGTCCCACGCCACCAGGATAAGTCACTTCATAGACCACCTTATCGCGCAGACGCTTCAAGCGAAAGCCCGTCATCTCCGAAAATACCGATGCGAGCAGCCCCGGCTGGATTGCCTCCGCCTGCGCCTCCAGCGGCGTCGATTCAACGTGCGACAAATGGTCGCCATGAATGATCTCAATAGAAATTGCGGTCATATACAGGCCGCTGGCCATCCAGAATACGGCCTGGATGCCGACCAACAAGCCGAGCCATTTGTGCGTGCGGCGCGACCAGAATGCTTGCTTCATAAAGTCCCCAGTGATGCGAGTTGCGGTGAACCTGCGGCGCCAGGCGCCGCAGGAAAGGTGGCTTACCTTACATGCGGTAGCTCAGTTTCACGTGCCAGCGCCTGCCCAACAAGTCGTAGGTCATGGTGTCAGTGTTGGCATCGGTCCAGCTCTGGATGAATGGCGCCTTTTTGTCCCACAGGTTGTCGATGCCGAATGCCAGTGATAGGTTTTTGCCAAGCATGCGCTTGATTTGCATATTGTGGTAAGTCACGCTTGGCGCGTGGTCGCCGATGTCGCCGGCACTGGCGTTGATGTCGCGGGCCTTGCCGATGTACTGCAGGCTGTAGGCACCCGACCATTCGCCGCGTGACAAAGTCAGCGTATCGAACGAACGCCATTTGGTGAAGCTGCCTCGGCCACCGGTGATCTTGCCAGCATACGACAGGGTCTCGCCGCCTTCGAATGGCGTGACATCATAATTCTTCAGATATGAGGCTTCCGCATTCAACGAAGCCCTGACACCGGCGAACTGGAACGAATACAACCCGCCGAAATCCAGACCAGAGATATTCTCGTTTGCGGCATTGGCCGGCTGCGCTGACAGGAAGTCCACTTCTCCTGTTAGGCGATTGCGGGTGAAATGCTCGGGACCGCAAAACAGGTGGCTGCGGCCGGGCGACTGGTAGCAGGCGCGCAATTTGGTCGAGCCATCCACCTTGGCGATCGCATTGCTGATCTTGAATCGGAAGTAATCAACCGTTAGCACCAGATCGCGCGCAAAGGCCGGTGTCCACACCACGCCTGCGGTGAGCGTGCGGGCGTCCTCCGGCTTCAGGTTGATGTTGCCACCAGTCGTCGTTAGCACGGTGTTACCCAGCTGCTTATACCCGGCCGGTACACCGGCGTCACGGCAATTTTGGGCGATCACGGACGATCCAGGAAGTGCGCTCCAGCCGCTGCAGGGGTCGGTCGTGGTCAGGTTGCCTTCGGCCGTGCCCCCATATAGTTCAGGGATGCTTGGGATGCGAAAGGCTGTCGAATAATTGGCGCGCAGCTTTAGCGCGGGAACCACCTGCCAGTCCAAGCCAGCCTTGTAGCTGGTGTTTGAGCCAAACATCTTGTACTTGGAGTAGCGCACCGCTGTGTTCAGCCCCAGCGATTCGGCCAGCCAATGCTTGGCCAGCAATGGAATAGCGGTCTCGGCATAGACTTCCTTGGCATCATAGTCACCAGCGATAGGACTTTGCTGATTGGTATTTGCGATGCCCAGCACCGTTAATTGATCCGGATTCAGCCAGCCGCGATCGCGCCGCAGCTCCACGCCGGAAGCAAAGCCGATCGGCCCTGCAGGCAAAGAAAACAGTTGTCCGCGAATATTGGCGGAAGCGCTCTTCTGCTCATTGCCCCCGTGATCCCGCAAATCGGACATGATGTAGCGCAGCACTTGCGGCGTCACATCGCCAAATCCAAGGTAGTCCGCGCACGGGATAGCGGCATCAGCGGCGGTACTGCAAACGGATCGGTTCAGCGTCTGATCCACCCGGTCGAGATTGGCTACATTGGTGGTGGTGCTGACGCCGGTATTTCGGCCGTAGTTGACAGCCACGTTCCAATCCCAGGTGTCCGACAGTTTTCCGTCCATCCCAAGTACCACCCGTGCCGTGTCGACTTCCTGCAGGAAATAGCGAACACCGGCTTCTTGCAGGCGACGGCGCTGCAGCAGGAGGTTTTGGCCCGTCGGGTTGGTCGGATGGTTCGCTGCAATATTGATCGGGCGGTAGACGCCCAGGGAGCCGGGCGTGGCCAGCTGCTGCGAACGGCGGTTGGTGTACATCAGTTCCGCAAACAGACGCTTGTCCCCTTCGAGATTCAAACCGCCGAAGGTACTGAAACTGAGCCGCTTGATCGGGTTGACAGCGTTCAGATACGGATTGCTATTGTAGTTGTGTTTGTCAGCGGAATATCGCTCGTAAAAATTGCCGTTCCCGCCCGGCGTCTGATTGAAGTTTACGCGCGTTCCATCGGCCAGTACAGCGCGGCCACCGATCGTCGATGAGCTGCCGACGCACACCAGCTTGCCATTGGCTTCGCCCAAGCCGCATGGGGCCCGGTCGGCCATATTGACGGAGCCGCTTTCGGCGTAGTCGAGGGCAGTCATCAGGCTGCCGCGCTCACCCGTAATGCCCCACGCCAGACTGGCCGCTTTGTCGCGCGCGTCATCGCGCGTCGTCTGGCCATAGCGTGCCGTCAGTTCCAAACCATCGAAGCCCTTTTTAGTGATCAGGTTGACCACACCCGCCACGGCATCAGCGCCATAAATCGCGGAAGCTCCATCTTTCAGGACCTCGATGCGCTGCACCATGGCCACCGGAATCATGTTCAGGTCCACCGAGCTATTGGCACCGGTGCCGCCACTGACGACCCGGCGGCCGTTTATCAGCACCAGGGTGCGATTAGCGCCCAGGCCGCGCAGATTTACCTGTGTCGTGCCATAGCCATTTTCACCCCAGTACGCATTGGTCTGGTTGCCCGCGAAGCCGGCCGAGGCCGACATACGCTGCAACAGCGTCTCCACGGAGGTGGCGCCGGATCGCTCGATGGCATCCTTGTCGATCACTGTGACGGCGCCCACGCCGGTCATCATGGAGCGGTTCAGACTTAGGTGGCTGCCGGTCACCACGACCTGCTCCAGCTCCTTTCCACCATTGTCTGTTTGGGCACTGGCAGTTACAGCGATACCGGTCATCAAGACGGTATGAACGGCGAACGCCATTCGTTTCTTCTTCAGCAACATCGGAACATCCTTTCGCATCACAACAGCCTCCCGATAGGGTGGCGGCGTCAACGCCGCCACCGAGTCGGACGACGAAATCCATAGCCGTGCGTGGGCACGGTACCAAATTCGGAAATCTCTGACGGTCAGTGCTGCCGTGAGACGGCGCCGTCAGTGGTGATCAGGAAGCGAAGTGACGCGGAGGTCGTTCGAGCCCCTCCGGAATGTAGCCAGGTTGTGAATCAGGTAACGCAGCGAAATGCAGTTCGGAAGATTCAATAACCGAGGCCACCTTCGATGCATTGGGCAAAACAGGCGCTGCGCCGCAGCACGCGACACAGGGAGCACACGTTGCGTGTTCCTCGTCCGCCGTGACGGACACGGCCTTCTTGGCGAGTTTCACGCCATGTGGCGCGCCTTTAGCCAGCATCGACCTTTTGGTGCGCAGGAAGGCTTTCCCATAGACGACGTGCCCAGACTTCGCTGCCAGCCCTGCTGGGCGCTGCTGGTGACTGGCGTTGCAAGACAGCTGAGCCACTGCCGCTTGCACCTGCATTGGCAGGGCAAGGATCAGCAACCACAACACGCATGTCTTGAAAAAACGTATCATATTTTTCGAGTCTAACATGGCTTTTGCGCAAATTAAAAGCAGTTGTTGCAATTACTGCGCGATGCCCCGATCTGCCGCAACACACTATTTTTCGCCGAATTCCGTTTACACGACACCACCAAAAAGGGATTGGCACCGCGCCGCGCAGGGCTTGCACAATGCAGTGCGAAACGGCGCCAATCGGTCTTTATGCGCCAGCCATTTGCTCGCACTGGGCAGCGCAGCTTCGGCATGCCTCGGCGCATTTTTGGCAATGGTCCATCTGGTGTTTTGCGCACTCGTTGGCACAGGCGTGGCAAATATCGGCGCACTGTCGGCAGAGTTCTTTCGCGCGAGGACTCGACCGCGCCATATAGGATGCTGCTACCCTGCAGATCTGGGCGCAATCCATATCCAAGGCAATGCAGTTTGCCAGCGCCGCCACGTCGGGCTCTTTAAGGCAGGCCGTGGCGCACATGCACAGGCATCCGCGCAAGCGTTGCAGGCGTCGATACAACTTTGAAAGGTCATTACATTCATGATGCTCTCCTTGCTAAAGAATGGCCTCGCAACGGCGCTTGGCGCCATCGAGGCATGGGAAGTGTCAATCTCTTTCGATCCGAATTTTGGTGCCGACCATTTGGTGCCGGCATAATCGCCGTGCTGCATATTGTTGATGGCGTTCTTTTGCGCGGTCACGACGTCATCGCAATAGCGCCCTGGCCCGACGTTTTCCAACAGACGCGTGCGCGCGCCTTGGTGTCGGCCCAATAAGGGCACTCGAAAAATAAGAGAGTTTAGGCGGGCGTTTCAACGCCGCCAAGCGCACGGTGCTTGCCGAACGAAGCCATCGTTGACGGCACAGCATTGGCATCGGCACAGTGTTGGGCACCACGCTCAGCGACTTTCCCAAGCGCCGGTTGGACTTGCATTGTCCGCAATGCCGTACGCCAGCAGCAACCGCCAGCTACCGCCGCAGCCCCTTGCAGAGGCACGGTCGCAATCAGTAGCCAGAGGAGCCAAAGGTGTGGAAGCCGTCGTTTCATGATGCATAAATTAGCACTCTACGCATTAGGCAACTCACACAGTACAGCAGGGAAATTTGACGCGCCCAAACAGGTGCAACAAATCCGCAATCGAGTGCGCACCGTCAAAGCATTACTTGCCGGTTACCTCGACCAAGCCCTTCATGCCGGCCTCAAAGTGGCCAGGTTGCAGGCAGGCGAAATCAACCTTGCCGGCGGTATCGAATTGCCAGACGATGACGCCAGACTTGCCGGGCTCGACCGTGGCCTGGTTCGGTTCAGCATGCTCCATCTCGGGAAACTCTTGCATCATCTTGGCGTGTTCTTGCAGTCCACTCATCGAGCCGATGACCATCTCGTGCTTGATTTTTCCAGCGTTGGTGACGACAAATTGAATGATTTCGCCACGCTTCACCGCGATGGACTGCGGCGAGAAGCGCATATTGTCAGTCATGGTGACTTTGATGGTGCGGCTGACCTTTTTGGGGTCCCCCGGCTTGCCAACGGTTGAGTTGCCTTGCGCTTGCTCCGCATGCGTGTGTTCCCCATGGCCTGCATGCATGTCCTGCGCACTGGCGTGCAGGGAAAACATCATCAAGACTGCCAGCGCAGCGGAAGAGATTGTTGGTGCAGCCTTAAACATGGTTGACTCCATAAGACGAAAAAATTATATGGCCATTGGGGGCGGTTGTGTCGTGAGGTAGGACGCTGCCAGTAGGGCGCCCAGCAATAGCACGCTCTCGATCTGCAAAACCAGGCGGACAGTTCTCTTCCCCTGATCGGAACGGGATGCCGCTGGCAGGCCGATGTATTTGTTGTAACCACCGAGCGCAATCGCAAGAAGAACTAGCCCAATTTTGATGAGCAGCACAGCGCCGTAGGCGGAATGAACCAGATGCGTCACCGTCCCCACCCGGTGCAACCCGCTGTAAAAGCCGGTGCCCAGGAGGACGACCAGGGCGGCCATCGCCATGGTTGACATCTGGTCGAGATAAGGGGTGATAGCGTGGCCAGGCAGCGCAGCGATACGCCGCTCCCTGAGCGCAAACCAACCCGAGGCCAGTACGGCGCCAGTCCAGGCGGCGATGCTCCAGTAATGCGCGGCCTCGGCAGCCAGCGGTACCGTCCAGAGTCCCTCTTCGCCGGCGTGCCCCATGGATGCGCGTGTCACGGCAAAGATCACCAGTCCCACCAGCGTCATGGCGTCGCTGGCTGGGCGCGCCTGCTTCGACAGCAACAATACGAAAATCAAGACCATCATGAGAACGGCAATGCAGCCGGCATGGCCGTAATCAGTGGTTGACAGCATCGGCCACACCATAGGCAAGGCTGCCGACAGCGGTAGGCCGCCCATGACGGCCGTCGCAGCCCAGAGGACCGCTATGCCGGCCACAATACCGAGCCCCGCTGCCAGCAAATCAAGGCGCTGCAGCTCCGGCTCGAACTCGGCGCGCGCCACACCGCTCGCAATCATCCAGCGGCGCGCGAGCCACGTGCCAACCAGCCACGTGAAGCCCAGGTTCACTGCCAAGGCCGCCCCGACTTGCAGCAACGAGACTGGATCCAATTACTTCACCGTGAACTTGAAGTCGCCGGTGCGACGATGGCCGTCGTGACCAGCCGCTGCCCACTTCACTGCGTATTCACCCGCATTCAACGGCGGCAGTTCCAGGCGAAGCACCGCATGGTCCTGGCTATCGACCCGCGACTTTTGGGCGGTCACCGGTTTGCCATCAGCCGCATTGACGGTAATAGAGCTGAACGCTTCCTCGACTTTTTCGTTAAACGTCAGCGACACTTCCGGCGGGGCGGTAGCCAATACGGCGCCAGCCTGCGGATTGGATGCCTTCAGCGTGGCGTGCGCGGCGGCGAACGGACTCGCCAGAATTGCGGCCAACAAGGCAGTGGTGGCGAGCGTGTTCTGCAGTGCTTTCATGAATTTCTCCTGGTGTAAAAGTTATTTTGCTGCTTCGATCGACGTGACCGTCAGAGCGCCATCCACCTTGTCGGCGCTAAAACGCACCTTGTCCCCTTGCTTAACCTTATCGAGCATGGCCGCATCCTGCACCTTAAACACCATGGTCATACCCGGCATGCCCAGGTTTTTCAGTTCGCCATGCTTAATGGTCAGCTTTTTGGCGTCTTTATCGACCTTTTTGATTTCTCCGTCGGTCATCGCTGCGCGGGTGGTCGCCGCGTCCTGCGCATGCACGGCGCTACCTGCGGTAGCGAATGTCAGTCCAAGCAGTGCGGCGAAGACTACATTGTTGAGGGTTTTCATGGTCATTCCTTTCATTTCAGTTGATTAATGCTCACCGTGGCCGGTGGGCTTGCGTACGTTCAGTTCCACGTCCGATTTGTTTTTAGCGGGCATCGACTGACCGCCCGCAGTGCTGCTGCGTGTTGGCTCCGGCAAGTCGCCCGTCCATTCATAAGCAACGGTGCCAACCGGATGCTTGTACCAACCTGGGTCAGCATAGTCCCCGCGCTTTTGGTCCTTGCGGACCTTTAACACGGTAAACATCCCGCCCATTTCCACACCACCGAAGGGTCCCTCCCCTGTCATCATCGGCAAAGTGTTGTCCGGCAGCGGCATTTCCATACCGCCCATCGAACCGCCCTTATCACCCATGACCATGTAGTCAGGCACGATCTTATTGATCTTCTCGGCGACGCCGCGGTGGTCCACGCCAATCATCGTCGGCACCTCATGTCCCATGGCATTCATCGTGTGGTGCGACTTATGGCAGTGGAAGGCCCAGTCACCCGGGTCCGTCGCCACAAATTCAATCGCGCGCATCTGGCCAACGGCGACGTCGGTGGTGACCTCGGGCCAGCGGGAGGCGGGTGGGGTCCATCCGCCGTCGGTCCCGGTGACCTCAAACTCATGCCCATGCAAGTGGATCGGGTGATTGGTCATCGTGAGGTTGCCAACACGAATGCGTACCTTGTCACCCTGCCGCACCGGCATCGAAGCAATCCCCGGGAAGACCCTGCTGTTAAAGGTCCACAAGTTAAAATCGAGCATCGTGTTGGTTTTGGGGGTGAAGCTCCCCGGCTCGACGTCATAGGCGTTGAGCAGGAATACGAAATCCCGGTCGACGGCATGCAGCGCCGGATCCTTGGGATGCGTCACCCAAAAGCCCATCATGCCCATTGCCATCTGTACCATCTCGTCAGCGTGCGGGTGGTACATGAAGGTGCCGGGGCGCTTGGCGATGAAGTCGTAGACAAAGGTTTTTCCTGGCGCAATGCCTGGCTGCGTCAGTCCCGTTACGCCATCCATGCCATTGGGCAGCCGTTGCCCATGCCAATGAATACTGGTGTGTTCAGGCAGCTTGTTGGTGACGAAGATGCGGACACGGTCGCCCTCCACCACTTCGATGGTCGGTCCCGGGGACTGGCCGTTGTACCCCCACAGATTCGCCTTCATGCCGGGCGCGAGTTCCCGCACAACTGGCTCAGCGACCAGGTGAAACTCCTTGACACCGTTATTCATTCTCCACGGCAGCGACCACCCGTTGAGCGTGACCACGGGATTGTAGGGGCGGCCGTTGGGCGGTGGAGGCGGTACCTGGGTGTTGGCATGATTCATCAGCACGGCCTCTGGCAACGTTGCTGCCCCAGCCTTCGTCACCGCCGCGGCGCTGACGGCTACCGCCCCGGCGCCCTTAAAAAAATCTCTGCGTGAAATCATGGCGTCGTCCTTGTGTCGGTATTGCTGCCGCCATGGATGGCGGTCTGCAGTTTGGTCTCAGCGATCCAGAAGTCGCGCTGCGTGTCGATCGCTGCGCTGACGCTTTGCAACTGTTCGCGCGAATCGGCCAGTAGCTCAAATACACTGGCCAGCATGCCGTTGTAGCGCAACAGCACCTCGTCGGAGATCTTCTTGCGCAGTGGTACCACGTCGTCCCGATAGTGACGGGCGATATCGTAGGCCGTGCGATAAGCCGAGTAGGCTTCGCGTACCTCCGAGCGCGCCCGCACCGCCGTATCCGTGGTGCGATGCAGCGCCTGCATGTAGAGCGCTTCAGCGCGCGCCACTCTGGCGCCGCCCCAGTCGAAGATGGGCAGTTCGAGCGAAACCTGATACCCGTTTTCGCGCGGCAGACCCGACGTGCTCTTGTTGGCATAGCCGGCGTCAAGCACATTGATGAATGCCGTCGCCTTGGTCAGGCCCAACGCGTCGGCTGTAGCCTCCACGTCCTTGCGCGCAGCGAGGACATCCAACCTCTGCATCATTGCCAGGCTTTCCGCATTGGCGACTTCGCGTGGCGCGGCGGGCAGATCGGGAAGCCGGTCAGGCAGCGAGAAATTCTGCTGCTCTCCCCACAACCCCAGCAACCTGGTCAGCTGCTCGCGGGTTGCCGTCGCCTCGTGCCGCGTCCTGGCTTGCAAGGTCACGGCGTCTTGATAAAACGCGCGCTCCCGCGCCTGGTCAAGCTTGCTCCAGTTGCCCACCTTCGCCATCTGGTCCGCCAATTGAGCTGATGCCTCGGCCGCACCGCGCACTTGTTCCGCGAACGCGGCCGACTGCGCCGCAGCGACCGCGGTGAAGTACACGCGGCATGTCTCGGCCGCCAGTTGCACGGCTTGGGCGGCCGTCTGCAGCTTCGCCTGTTCAAACCGCCGGCCTTCGATGCGCTTGCGGGCCGGCAATGTCACCAAACCTGCGACATCGAACATGATGCTACGGTCGATTTCCGCGTCCCGCCCCCACTGACCCGACTGAAACTAAATCCCGGGTTGCGTAGCCGACCAGCCTGAACAAAGTCGGCCTCCGCTACGCCCAGTTCTGCAAAGCTGGCGCGCAAAGCCGCGTTGTTCATCAGCGCTATCTGCACCGCCGATTCCACGGTCAAAGGCTTGCCAAGAAGTTCCGGCACTTGGTTTTGCGCAGCGACGCCCGTCTTGGTGAAGTGGGTTGCCTGACCTACTCGTTCTTGGGTCAGGGACGACACGTCATTGAGTCCTCCGTCGGCGGACAGGCTGGCACAGCCGGCAAGTAGCACGGCTGAGAGCCCTGCCATCGAGCGACTCATGAGCGGCGTATTGAGTCGTAACATATTCAATGGCCCTTTTCTTTCATTTGGTGCTCCTTGTGGGGCGCGGAGCCCGCGGCTGGTGCCGCCGCCGGGGCGTTGGCCGGGGGCGGGTTCATCTCCAACGACGCATTGCCATGTGCACTATGGTCGGCCCCGCCGGCAGCTGCCTGATTGGCAGGTACCCATTGTTTATCCGGCGCGCCGTCCGGCTCGACAGCGGGTTGGTAGTCGAAAAAAGCCGATTGGTACTTCAGCGGCGGTACCGCAGCGTCGGGGTCCGTGGCAGCGCCCTGCACGCGCAGTGGCTGTGCATAGACAAGCAGCGGCGCGCCAACCACTGCAAGTAGCAGCGAATGGATGCGTTTCATGATTTCTTCCTCTAAGAACGGCGAGCACCTGGTGGTCAAGCTCAGGTGAAGCGCAAATCAGAATGTGAATGCTGTGAAGACTTAGGGATGCTGGCGAGGCGGTCGCTCGAGCATGGCGGGGACGAAGACAGTCATCGCCGGTTCCGCCGCCGCAGTAGCAAAGGTGGCTAGCTGTACCGGCAACAATCCCATCGAAGAGGCGGGAAGGACGGCCGCGCCGATGCAGCAGCTCGCACACTGGCTGCACTTGCTGTGCGAGTTCGCAGCATGCTGCGCATCACCTTCGGCACAGTGCGCCGCAGGCCCGGTCGCGTGCGCCCCGCCCGCCATGCCGTCAACCGCATGATGGACTGGCGGGGCACTTTGTCCCAAACCTGCACTGCAGGACATGGCGGCCACCGCACTTCCCTGCAAAGGGAGTGCTGCGATCAAAATCCAGAGCAGGTAACGGAAAAATATGCGCATATACGGGCAGAAATGGTACAGCAGTCCTTCGAATAATAGCAAGCTCACCTACCATACACCTTCCCATAAGGGGAAGGTCAAGGCCATCCGGTGATGCTACAGCATTTTTACCTCAGGCTTGCCAACTTGCGCAGTCACTGATTAAATTGCGCTGCTGTAAATTTCAACAAGATTTTCGGAGACCTTATGCGCAAAATCATTTCGTTCGCCTTGCTGTCGGCATTTAGCTTTCCCCTTCTGGCCGCCACACCAACGGAAACCCTGGCGGAATTTCATCAGGCGCTTGCCGCTGGAAAATCCGATGTGGTTTCCGCTTTTCTGAGTCCGCAAATTCAAATCTACGAATCAGGCTATGTTGAGCGTTCGCGCGACGAATATACTGGCCATCATCTGAAAGCAGACATCGAATTTGCCAAGGCCACCCAAAACACGGTCCTCAAACATTATGAACGTAGCGACGGCAACCTTGCCGTTGTCATGCAAGAGACTGAAACGACCGGAAAATTCAAGGGCAAGGACGTGCATTCGTTCGGAACAGAGACCGCACTCCTCGAAAAACAAGGCGACAAATGGGTGATTGTGCATATCCATTGGTCGTCGCGTAAAGCGAAGTAATGGTCAAGCGCGTCCTGCCGCTCCCGACCATTGTCAGTTGCGGTAGGTCGGGTTGGGTGCTACGTAGACGCGCACCCCACGGGCATTGAATCCGGCCGGGACAATCGCCGACAGGTTAAAACTGGTATCCGGGCGCAGCGTGTCGAATTGCCAGGTAAAGGCGTTGCCATCGATCTGGAAGGTCACCACGTCGCCCTGATCGACGTTCACGTATTTGGTCCATGGAGTAATTACGACCGTACGGGTGGCCTCGGGCGTTCGAGCAGCGGAGCCGAACGCCGGATTAATGTGAATCTCGCCCTCGTGGGCCATTGCAGCCAACGGGCTCAGCGCAGCTACAGCGAGAATGGCGACGACTTTTTTCATCAGATTTTGCATGATTCGATCCTTTTCTGAATTTGGGTTGCTTGCATTTGTAAAACTGATGTAGCTATTCTACGAAGCCAACCCGCACCCCAGAATGACCCGAACATTACATTTATATTACAGCCTTGCCGACAATGCCTCAGTGCATATCGGCGAACAACTAGGATAAAATGCCTCGCCAACGCCCCTTACCAGTCACCGAAGCGGAGACCCATTGAATCTCGAACCCACAGCGCCTACATCGCACGAACAGCAGCTGCTCATCGAACAATGGAAAACCGATCCGGCCGCCACCTACCGTAGCTGGTTTTTGTGGGAAGAGCGGCTGAAGAACTTCCGATCGATCCGCCGCGGACTGCACGCAGTGGTCAAAGAGATTCGGGACGACACGTTCGGCAGTGCTTATCGCGGGTCCTCGTTGGAAACGGTCGTGCACTCCATCGCGGAGCAGCGCCAAATCTTTAAAGGCGCCGACCATGCGTTCTTGTGGAAGCCCAAGCTGCGTATTCCCGATATTTATGAGGATCGCAGTAACCAGCTGGCGTTCGCAAAATTCCTGGATACCTGCCTTTGCTGCGGAACCGAGGCCGAAGTAGTGGAAGCGGTGCGCGCGCTCGATGCGCAGCAGATCAAGGGCTTGGGGCCGGCTTGCGCGAATTTGCTGTACTTCCTGCATCCGACAATCACCCCTCCGAACAATACGGCCATCGTCAAAGGGTTTAACGCTTTCTTTGGCGCCAATGTCAAGCTGGGCCGCTGGAATGAATACCTGGCCATGCGCGAGCGCATGCTGGCGTTCAACGCGACACATAGGAAGTGGCTGTCGAACGACCTTGGTGCGGTAGCTGGCTTTCTCTTCGATATCGGTTCAGGTCGCTACTCGATCGGTGCCGCCAACGCCGTCTCGGTTGACTGGGAAGCCGATCTCGCGCGTGTGCACGAAGAAAGTGCTGCGGCACATAAGGCACGCCTGGCCGCATCGGAGAACGACCAGAATCACACACAGATTCAAGGCTGGCTGCGTGACTTGGGCGTCTCCCTGGGCTTTCCGGTGTGGATTGCCAACAATGACAAGGGCCGTCCCTATGGGAATGGCCGTCTCGGCGATGGCTGCGTGACTGAGTTACCGCAGGCGATACGCGCTATCAGTGCCTGCGACACCATCGCGCTCATCGACGTGCTCTGGCTGCACCCCACGTCAGGGAAAATCGCCATGGCCTTCGAGGTCGAACACAGCACCAGTATCTACTCCGGCATCGTCCGGATGCTCGATCTGGCGCTTGGCGTCCCCGAACACGATGGCTCCACCTACTTTCTCGTCGCGCCAGATGCACGCGAAGCGGATGTACGGGCACAGTTTGCTCGCCCAGCATTTTCGCGAGTCAAAGAGCTTGACGTGCGCTACATTGGGTACGGCGAGTTGTCCAAGCACCGCGAGGCGATTGCGCGATTCGGCAACGGCGAGAAGGCCATCCTTGCCATCGCCAAATCATTGACCTAAGTCTGTTTGTCGGCGCCGCTGCTGGTCGGAAACCGGAGCGAGAAGCGCGTTGCTCCATGACGCGTACTGGTCACGCTGGCACTGCCTCCGTGCAGCAACATGATCGATTTGACGATGGCAAGCCCGAGCCCTGCCGATGATGATGTGGACGAGCGTGATTTGTCGGAGCGGTAAAACCGGTCAAATAGGCGTGGCAAATGCTCCTCGTAAATACCAGCCCCTGGATTGCTCACCGAGATGGTGGTGCCATCGGTGCTCTGAATGGCCTCCATGGAGATGACGCCCTTGCGCGGCGTATAGCGCACGGCGTTCGCCACCAAATTGCTCACCGCGCGCCGCAGCAAATGTACGTCAGCCAGCACGTAACCGGACGCCGTGATATCGAACGACACGCCGGCGTCTGAGGCTGGCCCTTCGAAATACTCGGCGATTCGCTCCAGTTCAGTTCGCGCGTCAAGCCGCTCGGTTGCCAATGCAATCTGGTCGTGGTCGGCCCTGGCCAGGAACAGCATGCTCTCGACCATTCTCGCCAACCGCCCGACTTCCTCATAATTGGATGCCAGCAGATTCTGGTACTCCTCCGGTTCCCTCGGCTGGGAAAGCATCACCTCCGTCTGTATCATCAGATTGTTAAGCGGGGTACGCAGGTCATGCGCCAGATCATCGGCGAACTGGGACAGATTATTGAAGCTGTACTCCAACCGGTCGAATACCTCATTGAAGGATGTCGCCAACGTCCGCAGCTCCTCCGGCGCCAAGGCCCCATCCAGCCGCGCCGTCAAATTATGCGCCGTCACTTCCCTGGCCTGCTGCGCCAGCGCCTTGACTCTTCGCAAGCCTTGCCGGACGAGCCAAAAGCCCAATAAAGCGGTCAGCGCCGCCCCGACGATAGCTGCCGACAGTACCTTCAGCCGGTATGCCGCCAAGACCACCGCGCGGTCAGCGGCAGTGCGCGCAATCATGATGCGCACGGAGGCACCGGTGTCCCCCACCTGCCCCATTGCGCTAATAACCCGTATCGGTACGCCATTGGCCAATTGAGCGGTTTGTACCATGGCCTCGGAAATGATCGCGCCAGCAGGCAACCTTCCTTCAGGGCGAATTAATACTGGATCATCGGAATTCTGCATCAATACACGGCCGTCGCTGCCCCGCACAACCAACAGCAAACCGTGCCGCCGGTCCACGGCATCCAAAAACCGGTGAGGATCGCTGTGAATCAAAGTCAGATTTGGTGTTTCCTCCAGCAAATGCCGTACCTGGGCCAGCCGATCGACCAGCTCGGCATCGTCGCGCTCCAGGAGTTGCAAGGCCAGCGCTTGGTACAGGTAAAATCCGACCGCCGAAAACACCGTCACGGCGACACAGGCGAACAAGGCGCCCAGTTGCAACGTCAGTGAGCGGTTGGGCCATCTCATCCGCGATCTTCCAGAACATAGCCCATGCTGCGGATTGTGTGGATGGCTTTAGCGGGTACGGTTCATCAATTTTGGCGCGCAGCCTGCGCACCGCTACATCGACGACATTCGTATCGCTGTCGAAATTCATATCCCAGACTTGGGATGCGATGAGCGGCCGGGACAAGACTTGGCCGACGCGCCGCGACAGCAGATGGAGAAGGGCGAACTCCTTCGCGGTTAAATCTATGCGATGTCCGGCGCGCGTAACGCGTCGCTTCGGCACATCAATTTCAAGGTCGGCAATCTGAATGAGCTCGGCTTCCTTGAGCGGGCCGCGCCGCAGCAAGGTCCGGATCCGAATGAGTAATTCGGCGAATGCGAACGGCTTGACGAGGTAATCGTCGGCGCCCAGTTCGAGTCCTTTGATCCGGTCATCCAGTGCATCGCGCGCGGTTAAAAACAACACCGGCGTTTCCACCGTTTTGCGCATTTCACTGACGATTTGCCAACCGTCCAGGCCCGGCAGCATGACATCGAGCACGATCAAGTCATAATGCACGGACGTCGCAGCATGCAAACCATCCGGGCCAGTCTTGGCCCAATCGACGATGAATCCCGATTCGGTGAGCCCTTTCTGGATATACTCGCCAGCCTTTTGCTCGTCTTCGACCACTAAGAGCCGCATTCTTTTGCTTCCCCATTACATTGCTGTCATTAGCGCAACCATCACGTACCGGCGCTCCCGGTCCAGTGTACCCTGCCAGAATGACGTCGACATGGCAGTCACATTACAAAATTGTCAGAAACCGGCGCATAGCGCATTATCCACCAGGCCGGATGAGCATCACATACTCAGATGTGGGGACTGCTGGGAAAGCCAGGGCGCTCCGGGCGGACTGCAAGAGCAACGCTGCACAGCCGCTTGCCGCGCCCGATGCCGCTCCGTTCGTGCCGCGGACGGCATCGCCAGTCGGCTTGTCTCATCAGGATCGGTACCTGCCATGTATCACTTCATGGCCAGCTTGGCGCGCAAAAATACCATGTACGAGGAGGGACTCGATCCATAAATGCCGTCCAGCACGGCCGGTTTCCAGTAGCGGCTGGCAAGGGCACCGGCGCTGAACTTAATATTTCCGGCCGAGTAGAAATCATGGAAGAAGCCGATACTCAGCTTTCTCACATTGAAAATACGGCCATCCAGCGGCTCCCCTGCACGAAACAGTTCGTCGTTCTCCACACGCTCAAAACGGCCGAACAGTGTGGTATCCAGATGAAACAGCCGATGGCCGCACGCCACTGGTGGATCGCCAGCATCCGCATCGGCAGCGCATCCGCGCAATCCGGTGGGATATGGATTGCCGTTATCGCCATGTACATCTGATAAACAAATCCTCTATGCCCGCTAGCGCCAAGGAACCCGGTCGCCAGCGAAGAAATGAAGATCGCCTCCTGCCCATGGCATTTGCTGTCGGCAGCCGGCTAAGTACATCAATCCATTCTTGCATACGGCGTCAAACAGCGACGTCAAGCAATGCTCAATTTCTAAGGAATTCATCATGAACAAGTTCTTCACCACACTGACCACCATGGGCATCGCCATGGTGTTGACAGCCTGCGCCAGCACAGACGTGCCGCAACGCGCCGCGCTGCCACTGGATCATGGTCCCCGCGCCCAAACGACGCCCTGGCTAAACCAGCAGCGCCTGCTGCATGCTGAACAGCAAGCGAAAGTCGGCGCCGAAAAGTTATCACAGGACCCAAATAAATAATCCGCCTGAACTACGATTTAGCTGCGATTCAGTTCTCTCACAATTGAAAGGAAATACCATGAAACCTGTTACCACCTTCTCACTGATCCTAGCGGTGTTCATCTCCGGCCTTGCCTTCGCGCAGACCGATGCCATGAAGGGTATGGACACCCAGGGCATGATGATGATGGATCCGGCGTCGCAGAAATGTGCCGACATGAAAGGCATGGACATGAAAGACATGGCCACGCAGAAGTGCAAGGACATGATGACGCGCAAGGATGGCGAAGGCCACGCCAAGGACGCCAAGATGATGACGCATCAGGCCACGGCGGTCGTCAAGGCTATCGATCCTGCAGCGGGCAAGGTGACACTGGCCCATGAAGCAATCAAAAGCCTGAACTGGCCGGCGATGACGATGGCCTTCGCGGTCAAGGACAAGATGCTGCTAGATAAACTAGCGGTGGGCAAACAAGTCCGGGTTGAACTCAAAAAAAGGAGGGATCGGACTACGTCGTAGTCACCGTGAAGTAAGGTGACACGACGATGAGCGCGAATATGCAATTGCACAATCGCGCTCATCTGCGATGTTGCAGTCGCACGCAGCGTAACGCACGACGGCCGGCCCGATCCTTCTAGTCTGATCTGTCCAGTTCGAGAAGGATGCCACATTGGCGTGCCGACCGCGTTTCTCCGCATTGCGATCGCAACTGTTCGAGCTGCGATCGCAGGCTTTGCAGTTCCTGGATACGGGTCGCGACGTGATCAATATGCTTGTCGAGCAAGGTATTGACCCCGTCGCAACTGGCCTCCGGCACATCGCGCAATGACAGCAGAAGCCGGATCTCGTCCAGTGACATGTCGAGAGATCTGCAATGCCGGATGAATTGCCGGCGCTTGATGTGCTCGTCGCCGTAGAGTCGATAATTGCTCGCAGAGCGTGCGGGCTGTGGCAAGAGACCTTCCTGCTCGTAATAGCGAATGGTCTCAGTTGAGGCGCCGGTCGCGATGGCGAGCTGGCTGATTTTGAAAAGTGCGGCGTGGGACATCGGATGTACCTTGATTTGAAGAACGCGTCCAGTTCGCTTGACCTTATAGCTACTATAGGGTTTCTAATCGCAGTATATCGCCAATTGGATTGGCTGACACGAATGGATCGATATGCAATGTTGCGATGACAAAAACGGGTGTGACACGGTTTTGGCGGCAGTGGAGGAATGCGCGGCGCCGGCGGGAGTGGAGGAAGCCATTTTCCTGATTCAGAAAATGGATTGCCCCACGGAGGAAAAGCTCATTCGCGATAGGTTCAAGACGACTGCCGGCGTCGAGAGCATGCATTTCAACCTCATGCAGCGCGAATTGACTGTTCGGCACCGGTTGGGATCGACGCAGGCGCTGCTCAAAGGGTTGACGGGACTGGGCCTTGACCCGGTGCTAAAGGCGGACTCGCTGGACGTTAGCGCTGCAGCGCTTCAATCCAACAATGCGGTCGAAGGTTTCCGGATCCCAATTTTGAAATGGGTCCTGATGGGCGTCTCTGGCGTTGCCGCGATTGGTTCCGAGGTGCTGGCATGGTCCAGCGGCGCCGACGGTTCCTAGCCGGTGATCGCGCTGGCGTTGCTCGCCATCGCCTCGGGCGGAATCGATACCCTGCGCAAGGGATGGATCGCGCTGCGCCACTTTTCCCTCAACATGAATTTCCTGATGTCACTGGCCGTCATCGGTGCCGCCGCCATCGGACAATGGCCCGAGGCGGCCGTGGTCATCTTTCTGTTCGCGGTGGCCGAGATGATTGAGGCATTGTCGCTTGACCGCGCGCGCAATGCGATCAAGCAGTTGATGGCGATGACGCCCGACACCGCCACAGTCCAGGAAATGGACGGGACGTGGATCGAGAAACCTGCGTCCCAAGTCAGTATCGGGGCGCTGGTGCGCGTCCAACCGGGGCAACGTATCGCGCTCGATGGCGTGGTCACTCGCGGCCAGACGACGGTCAACCAGGCTCCCATAACGGGCGAAAGCATGCCGGTAGCGAAGCAGCCTGATGATGCCGTGTTTGCGGGGACAGTCAATGAGCATGGTGAAATCGAGTATCGCGTCAGCGCCGCCCAAGGTGACTCGACGCTGGCCCGTATCGTTCGCAGCGTCGAGCAGGCCCAGGGCGATCGCGCACCGACGCAGCGTTTCGTCGATGAATTTGCCCGGTACTATATTCCGGCGGTAGTGGCGCTGGCGGTTTTGGTGGCACTCGTCGTGCCATTCGTGCTGGGCGTTCCCTTCCGGCCATGGCTGTACAAGGCGCTTGTTCTGCTGGTGATTGCCTGCCCGTGCGCCCTTGTCATCTCCACGCCAGTGACCGTTGTCAGCGCGCTGGCGGCTGCGGCCCGCCACGGCATACTGATCAAGGGCGGCGCCTACCTCGAACAAGGCCGCAAGCTCAAGGTCGTCGCGCTGGATAAAGCCGGCACCATCACCTTGGGCCTGCCGTCAGTAACTGATGTGCGGGTGTTGGATTCCGGCGACGAGGCTACGCCATTGCGCCTGGCCGCGAGCTTTGCCATGCGCTCCGATCATCCGGTATCGGCCGCAGTGGTCGAATACTGGACCCGCACCGTTCCAGGCGGCGCCTTGCTCGATGTCACCGACTTTATAGCGCTACCCGGACGCGGGGTCAAAGGTGTAATCGAAGGCCAGTCCTATTGCTTCGGTAATCACCGCATGATGCAGGAACAAGGCATGTGCGACGGTGCGCTCACGGCCGCGCTTGAGGAGTACGAGCGCAGCGGTAAAAGTGTCGTGGTGTTGAACTCGGCCACGGCGCCGCTCCTCATTCTGGCAGTGGCGGACACCCTGCGCAAGACCAGTGCTGCCGCGATTGCCTCAATGCGTGACATGGGTGTGCATGTCGCGATGCTGAGCGGTGATAACGCGCACGCCGCCGCCGCGATCGGCAAGCAAGCCGGCATTGCCGACGTACGCGGCAGTTTGCTCCCGGAGGACAAGCTCTCCGCCATCCATGAACTGCGCGCGATACGGCTACGTGGGCATGGTGGGCGATGGCATCAATGACGCCCCTGCACGGGCCAGCGCGGATATCGGCTTCGCCATGGGGGCGGCGGGTTCCGATACCGCGCTCGAAACTGCCGACGTGGCGTTGATGGACGACGACCTGCGTAAGCTCGCCGCCTTCCTGCACCTGAGCGCGCGTACGCGCACGGTGCTCTTGCAAAACATTATTCTGGCACTGTCGATCAAGGCCGTCTTCCTGGTGCTCGCCCTAACAGGTCAGGCGACATTATGGATGGCGGTGTTCGCGGACATGGGCGCTAGCTTGCTGGTCGTGTTTAATGCACTACGCATACTGCGCAATATTAAATAACGCAACCGCTGTGGCGGCGCCTGCGGTGCTCAGCGTTCCGGGGGCTGCGACGGCGCTGCGCGCCTGACTGGACGTTAGCGGCATCGCGGCCGGTCCGGTGCATCTGTTAATCAGCAAGTGCGGTGAGCTGGCCGCGATCTCCCTGGGCGTGGGTAGCGTCAACCCGATCCCGATGCATGCGCGACGCTCGCTGAGCTAGATTGTCTGCCGGAATTGTCCAGTCACAGCCTGCGGCGTGGCATGGCCACCAGCGCCCACGGCGCTGGCGCGGATTTTCGCGATATCAAGTGACAAGGTGGTTGGCGCCACGATGGCAAGGTTCACGGCTTGCCGTGCTCCATTTATCAGGGCCACGCACGCGTTCAATTTCCTGTCGCGTCTTGCGTCGGGACTACCGACGGCGTCGCGTCCGGTGTCTTGCTGACAGGCGGTGCAGGCGTCTTTGCGGCTGCGGACGCGGCCGCAGCTTGTTGCATACGTTCGAGTTTTACCTTGCGTCCGTGTTCGATGATCTGCCAATCCGGACCGGCAAAGGCCGGTAAAGTCGCGCCCATCGCGATTACACTAATAAGGGTTGGAAGTAAGCGTTTCATGTTCAGGTCCTCTATATAGATACAGCGAAAAAATAAGTCGAAGCAATTTGCATCGGTGAGCTGTATTAGACCGCGTTGATGTATCTCATCTGTTTCGAAGAACGCCTTTCATGCAATCTTGTGTATCCGGATGCCGTTCGGATACATTGAGAAACGTCCGGATTGGCTGACTTTGCTCATATGGAAACCATACGGTCCGAACTTTCTACGTTTGCCATGCGGGGACGGAGGCTGAAGGTCCAGTCTGCGGCAAAATGGGCTGCGAAACACAGGAAGAAACAGACCTACCGGCGAGGAAGGCATCAATCTCTGTACCTGAGGCCTCAAGCAGGAGTTCATCACGCCGCACTGCCCGCAGCAAAACGGAATGGTGGAGCGTGTGATCCGTACCTTGAAGGAGCAGTGCACGCATCGGCACCGCTTTGAGACATTGCAGCACGCCAGCCGCGTGATCGGCGACTGGATTCAGTTTTACAATCACAAGCGCCCGCATCAGGCGCTCCGCATGCAAACCCCTGCGGCTGCTTTTTCATTGGCCGCGTAAGTTGAGCAGATTTCGCTGGGTCATTACATTAGTTGCGGTAGAGTGGATTCGGCGCCACGTACACCCGCACGCCGTCCGTATCCAGGCCTTCGAGTGCAATTGCGGCCAGACTGAAGCTCCCGCTTGGACGCAGTGTATCGAACTGTCAGGTGAACGCCTTGCCATCCGCCTCGAAGGTAATGACATCGCCCTGGTCAACGTTAACGCTTTTGGTCGCCGCGGTGATCCGCGAGGCGGCGTGCTGAGGTCCATACCCGGCGCAAGTTCTACGATCTGCATTCGGCGCGGTCGACGGTGCTGACCATCGAGGCGTTGTGCCGGATCGCCGAATTGTATGTGATCGAGGCCGAGATCCTGGGCAAGCCGCCCGATGAACGAAGACGGATTCGGCAGGCCCCGTTCGCGTCCCTTGGTCGATGACCCGGAACGCTGGCTGCGCGCCACGCTCGAAACGCTTTCGCGCAAGTCCGACACGGCCGCTGCAATCCTGTACGCGCCCAAAATCTGGCCGGCGCTGCCGCGCCATTGCGATGGCGGCGCCATCAAGTTTGACAACTCGGCGGACGAACGCGCCTCGCGAGGCGGGGTGATCGGCCGCCGCAACGCCCTGTTCGCCGGCACTGAAACGGAGGCGCGCGCCTCCACGATCTACTCCTTGATCGCGACCGGCGCTGGTGCTGGCCGGCTTACCGCCTATGTGTGAAAACGTACAGACTGAGGAATGAAGTTCATGCATGGTGATAAAGGGAAGGTCTGTAGCATGGTTGTACCATTTCCCCCTTAAAGGTTGGACGTGAAGGTCAGATCCTGTGCTTTTTGATGTAGATCAATCTATTTTCTTGTTCTGTCTTCTAGCATGGCTTCATTGACGTCGGACAGGAGATTAGCATGGATCATGATCATCAGTCACATCAAGTAGCGAACGAGAAATCTATATTTAAATGGACTTTCATCGGTTTTCTCATCGTGGCCGGCTACTTTCTCGTCACGGAACATAGAGCCCACCTAGGCGGCGTATTAAATTACCTGCCCCTTCTGCTACTGGCGGCATGTCCGTTGATGCATCTATTCATGCACCATGGCCACCATGACCATGATGGTCACAGCGAACAACTACCGCCGCAAAGCGACAAGGGTGAGAGAAAATGAACCAATCCAACAGTCCGGCGTATGGTTTGTGGTCGCTCGCAATCATCAACTCGCTGGTGTTTATTATCTTCGCCTTTAGTTTTTCGAAGCCTAAATCGCCGCGGGATTGGCGTACGTTTGGTGCATTCTCGGCATTTTTAGTTGCCCTATTTACTGAAATGTATGGCTTTCCGCTGACGATCTATCTTTTTTTCAAGTTGGCTTTCACGGCACTTCCCAAGCGTGAACTTCTTGTCGCATGACGCGGGACATCTGCTGGAAGTGCTCTTCGGCTGGAGTGGAAATCCGCATTTCGGACCATTTCATGTTACCAGCAACATTTTGATTGCTGCAGGCTTCTGGCTATTGGCATCAGCCTGGCACGTTTTATTCGAAGCCCAGCGACAACACAAATTGGCAACAACCGGCCCCTACGCACGCGTGCGGCACCCTCAATATGCCGGTTTTGTTCTCATTATGACGGGATTTTTATTGCAATGGCCTACACTTATAACGGCCGTTATGTTTCCAATCCTCGTATTCATGTACGTGCGCCTGGCAATGCGAGAAGAACACGAAGCGTTTGCGGAATTCGGCGAGCAATTCAGCTCGTATGCGACCAAGACGCCAAGGTTTTTCCCACATATTCGCTCTCTTCCCACAAAAAAGGCTCTGTCGTAGACATTCGGAAAAGTAATTGCGACGGTAATTTGTCGATGGATATGCAGTGACGGGAAATTGAAAATCTGGAGAATTCAAGTGCGTACATTATGGGTGATTTTGACAGCGACGCTGATGCTAGCCATTTCTGGTTGCGGCTACAATACATTGCAAAGCAATGACGAACAAATCAAATCAAGTTGGTCTGACGTTATCAATCAGCACCAACGTCGTGCTGACTTAGTTCCCAATCTTGTGAATACGGTAAAAGGGTTTGCCGCACACGAAGAGGCGGTGTTTCTTGGCGTAACCAGTGCCCGCGCAAAAGTCGGCAGTATCCAGGCAACTCCAGAACTAATCAACAATCCCGCTGCCTTTGCGAAGTTTCAGGCTGCCCAGGGCGAGCTAACGGGGGCGCTCTCTAAGTTACTAGTGGTTTCTGAAAACTATCCTCAGCTAAAATCTGACGCCAACTTTCGTGATCTGCAGGCCCAATTAGAAGGCACTGAAAACCGTATTACGGTTGCGCGCAACCGTTACATCAAGTCGGTGCAAGAATTCAATGTAACGGTCCGTTCTTTTCCGTCCAATTTGACAGCGATGGCGTTTGGATACACTATCAAACCCAACTTCACAGTGGACAATGAAAAGGAAATCGCAAGGCCCCCGACGGTGGATTTCAATTCCGCGCGAGCCAAACTCCCAGATGACGCTAATGGAGCCGGAAAGTGAAAGCCGCACGCAGGACAGGGGCGACGCTGCTTGCATTTATGCTCTGCTGGTCGTTCGTAGTCGGCGCACAGATTCCGGTCCCGGCTTTGACCTCCCGTGTCACCGATCAGACGTCCACCCTTACTGCGGAACAGAAGGCAACTCTAGAGCAGGCTCTACAGTCCTTTGAGACCAAAAAAGGTACGCAACTCGCCGTACTTATTATTCCGAGCACCGCCCCTGAGCCGATTGAACAATATGCGTTGCGTGTCGCGGAGCAATGGAAGTTAGGGCGAAAGAAAACCGATGACGGCGTCATCCTGGTCGTTGCCAAGAACGACCGCGCGCTGCGCATCGAAGTTGGTTACGGCCTGGAGGGGGCGCTCAATGATGCCGCCAGCAAACGCATCATTAGCGAAATTATTACCCCCCGATTCCAGCGAGGCGATTTTTATGGGGGGATTACCGCCGGGATCATTCAAATCATCGGCGTCGTCGACGGTGAGACTTTTGCCGCCCCCCATAGAGCGTCCTCCAAGTGTCGCAGAGGTTCAGCGGTACGCTCCCGTCCTCTTCATCCTTTTACTCGGCGTAGGCGGAGCGCTGCGCTTGATGCTAGGGAAATTCCCTGGTGCGATTATCACGGGAGGGGCAGTCGGCGTTGTGGCATGGCTGCTAGTAGGTGCAGTCTCCATTGGATTCGGCGCAGGCTTGCTTGCGCTCTTGTTCACCTTATTCAGCGGAGGCATGGTCCGGCGGGGAATTGCAGGCCATCCAAGGGTATTTGGGAGCAGTGGATTGGGCGGTGGATTGGGGGGAGGTTTTAGTGGCGGCGGTGGCGGCTTTGGCGGCGGTGGCGCGTCGGGGAGATGGTAGTCATGGACATCCAACGTATCGTGAGACATCTGTTCGCACCGTACTGGCGTCTGGGTCGTACTTTTCCCCGCGAAACATTGCTCGCGATTGAGGAGGCAATCAGAGCCAGTGAAAGCATGCATGCCGGAGAAATTCGCTTCGTCGTGGAGGGGACCTTGGACAGCACCTCGCTTCTCAAGGGACAAACGGCCAGTGAGCGCGCAATTGACGTGTTTTCTCTTTTGCGGATTTGGGATACAGAGAACAACAACGGGTTGTTGATTTATGTGCTGCTCGCCGACCGGGCCGTGGAGATTGTTGCTGATCGAGGAATTCATGCCAAGGTCGGTGCCCAGGTATGGGAGAAGATTTGCCGCGAGATGGAAGACGCCTTCCGGGCAGCGAACTACGCAGATGGTGTGGTCAATGGAGTGCGGGCAGTGACGCAGCAGCTGAGCAAGCACTTTCCAATGCAAGACCCACGCCGAAATGAGTTGCCGAACAAGCCAGTACTAATGTAACCGCCATCAAGAATGGCGACTTCTTATTGAATATTTATTGGGAGCATCTCCATGCAATCTGAAACTCTTAAAATATCCGGCATGACATGTGGCGGTTGTAGCAGCAAAATCAGTAATGCGCTGAAGGCACTTCCCGGGGTTGATGAGGTTCGTGTATCGCTCCCAAATGGCGACGCCATTGTGCAATTCGACGAGACACTGACTTCCCCCGATCAACTGAAATCGGCCGTGGAAAAGGCCGGCTACCGAGTAAGCGATGCCGCTCAAGTCCGCCCTGGAAAGGCCGGCTGCTGCGGCTAGTCGGCGTCCACCGGAGAGATGTGTCGATATGAATAGCGATCCAAAGCCGTCACGGGCAATATCTAGACTTTCTATGGCGACACTTCTGTTCGCTGTTCTAACCGTGTCGCTCGGCTTTGGTATCGTTCTGCCACTTCTACCCAATCTGATCGAGCGGCTCGTGGGCGCGGAAGTTCACATCGTTCAAGTTTCCAGGCATACAGGACTGTTGACTGCGGCATACACCCTTTCGCTCTTTCTCTTTGCCCCCCTGTGGGGACGCCTATCCGATCGACATGGTCCACGTGGTGTGCTGCTGATTGGTCTAGTTGGCTTTGGCGTGACCATGGTGGTATTTTCGTTCGCAGAAAGTCTTGTTGAGGTGTATGCGGCACGACTTCTCAGTGGCATGTTTGCCGCAGCAGTCACGCCGGTGGCGGCGGCGACTGTCGGCAACACCGCTGCGACCGAGCAGGGGCGCGCTCGTCGACTGGCATTCGTCAGCATGGCCGGGATCACTGGATTCCTGCTCGGGCCGATGTTAAGCGTGCTGCTTATGCGCCTTGCCAAGGATTCTTTTTCCTTCACTGTGACGCCCGGATCGGTCGCGATTCCGCTCGTTGCGACAGCTCTTTTCGCCACGCTGGCGGCCGTTGCTGTCGCATTCACCGTGCCAACCGGAAAAGGCGAACGCCCACAGCGGACTCGTGCTGCCTCTGTCGACGAGAGCGCCTGGCTCCTGCCGAGGTTGCTCGCTCTGACCTTTATTGTTTCGGCCGGCGTGGGAGTGTTTGAAGTCGGCCTTGCGCTGCGCGGCCGACAAGAACTCGGCCTGGCTCCTTTTCAGATCGGCCTCATGTTCAGCGAGTGCAGCCTGGTCATGTTCGTGATGCAGGCGTGCGTTTTCTCACCCTGGTTCAAGCCAGAAGCGACCCGTTGGTTAATAGCGCCCGCCCTGATTGCGCTGGCAGTTGCCTTGTTCCTGGTGCCGCGTGCCTCGGATTTCACGTGGATGCTCATCGTGATTGGCGCGGTCGCGGCCAGCGCAGGTATCCTTTCCCCGATTTTGACGTACTGGATTTCGGCCAAGGCTGGCAGTGCGCAAGGATGGGAACTTGGCAAGCAGGCCGCGGCTGCCAGTCTGGGGGTCACGCTGGGTTCCGCAGGTGGCGGACTACTGTTTAACAGCACCTTGCCGGGAGCATCTTTCGTCCTCACGGCGGGCCTCACAGCGCTCGGCGTCCTAATCAGCCTGGGATTGCCAGCATACTCTTGGGCCGCGAAATGCATGCGCGCGTGCGGTGTCAGCATGACACGGTCAATTTTGATGAGGCGAACACTGAGTCCGGGCGACGTTCGATTTCCACCAGCCGTTCTGGACTGCGCGAGGCGACCGATTCCAGTACGCGACCTTCGAGGGGACAGACATGAATACTGATATAAGCGATATACGCCAAGGGAAAATTCTCGATCATCGCCACGCGACACCGGTAACGCAAGGTGTCGCAGTGGGAACAGGCAATGCCCGATATACCTGCCCGATGCATCCTGAGATCATACGTGATGCGCCGGGTAGCTGCCCTAAGTGCGGCATGACTTTGACACCGATTCTGGAAACCGTCTCGCGTGCAGCCGCCGAGTACACCTGTCCCATGCACCCCGAGGTTCGTAGCGCGCAGCCTGGAAATTGCCCCAAATGCGGGATGGCGCTGGTAGCGATCGCCGGCACGGGCGCGGCGGACAATGTCGAATTGCGCGACCTCAGGCGACGACTATGGATCGGCGTCGCACTGTCAATCCCCTTGCTTGTGCTGGCAATGTCGCCGATGGTCGGCATCCACGAGTTGTTCGGCCTCCAGCCACGGCCACGCGGCTGGATCGAATTTTTGTTAGGCACCCCGGTCGTACTATGGGTTGGTTGGCCCATCCTACGGAAATTCTGGCTCTCCATCGCAACCCGCGCGCTCAATATGTACACATTAATCGGTCTCGGTGTTGGACTGGCATACGTATTTAGCCTCATTGCAGTGCTATTTCCTGGTTTGTTCCCAACGGAGTTTCGCGAACATGATGGCGCGGTAGGCACCTATTTCGAGGCTGCCGCGGTGATCGTTACCTTGGTCATCCTTGGCGACTTCCTGCAGTTGCGGGCAATGGGCCAGACCAGCAAGGCGATCGAGCAACTATTAAAGCTCGCGCCCAATCTGGCATGGCGTGTTGCTGACGACGGCAGCGAAGTGCAAGTCCCACTGGAGACAGTGGTGGTTGGCGATCGCTTACGCGTGAAGCCGGGCGAAAAGCTGCCCGTCGATGGGACGGTACTCGACGGCACAAGCAGAGTGGACGAGTCGATGATTACCGGAGAACCAGTGCCGGTGGCCAAGGTTGCGGGCGCCAAAGTCACCGGTGCGACAGTCAACGGCAACGGCGCTTTGCTAATCCGCGCCGAGCGTGTGGGCGCGGACACGCTGCTGTCGCGCATCGTTCACATGGTGGGCGAGGCGCAACGTACACGTGCGCCGATCCAGCGGCTGGCCGACATTATCGCCGCCTATTTCGTCCAGGTCGTCGTGGCCATCGCTGTCGTAACAGCCATCGCATGGTGGATCCTCGGGCCGGAGCCGCGACTCGGGTATGCCTTGATCAATGCCATCGCCGTGCTGATCATCGCCTGTCCTTGCGCCGTTGGATTGGCCACGCCCATCTCGATGACGGTGGCCATGGGCCAAGCCGCGCGCGTGGGCATTCTGTTTCGCAACGCCGAGGCGATCGAGCACATGCGGGACATCGATACGTTGGTGGTGGACAAGACCGGCACGCTGACGCTGGGCCATCCGGCCTTAACTGATTTTGTCGTCGATGGCATGTCAGAAAGCGAAGCGCTGGCACTCGTCGCAGGGGTGGAGCAGTTGTCCGAACACCCGATCGGGTTGGCTATCGTTGAAGGAGCGAAGGCGCGTGGCCTGGCGCCGAAACCGGCTGACGCCTTCGCGGCCAGCAATGGCCTCGGGGTGCATGCGAATGTCGATGGAAAATCAGTGTTAGTGGGTAGCCGCGGCTTTCTGACACAGCAGGGTATCGATACGCAGCAATGGCATGAGCGTGCCGAAGCTTGGCGCGCCCAGGCGAAAACGGTCGTGTTGTTTGCGGTGGACGGTCGTGCCGCTGGCATGGCCGCTGTGGCGGATCCGATCAAGGAAGGCACGCAGGAAGCGATCACTACGCTCAAGCAAACTGGGGTACGTGTGGTGATGCTCACAGGGGATTCCGGCAGCACTGCTGAAGCCGTTGCGCGACAGCTTGGCATAGATGAGGTCCTGGCAGAGGTTCTGCCCGAAGACAAGGCCGGACATGTAAAGCGCTTACAGTCTGAAGGGCGCCAGGTTGCGATGGCGGGCGACGGCATCAACGATGCGCCGGCGTTGGCCCAGGCAAATGTCGGCATTGCCATGGGAACGGGTACCGACGTTGCGATGGAAAGTGCCGGTGTCACGCTGGTCAAAGGCGACCTGCGCGGTATTGCGCGCGCCACGGTGTTGTCGCGTGCCACGATGCGCAATATCCGCCAGAACCTCGTCTTCGCGTTTGGCTACAACGCGCTCGGCATTCCGGTTGCTGCCGGTGTGCTCTACCCGGCTTTCGGCCTATTGTTGTCACCGATTTTCGCTGGTGCCGCAATGGCGCTGAGCTCGGTGTCCGTGGTTACCAACGCCTTGCGTCTCGCCCGGGTGAAGCTGTGACCGCAGCGCCCATTAACACCCGAATTTGGTCTGCAACGTCCCTGCGAATGATCTCGCCGCCGACAGCGCGAATGCTGTGATAGCACACATTTTTGCAACCCTGAAGGAAAGACCACCATGAAAACCTCAATACTATTTGCCGCAATCGTCGCCTGCGCCCTGTCGGCACCTATCGTATCAGCGCAAGAAAAAACTGTTCCGGTCACGTCGTCGATGGGTATGAACAAACAGATGCAGGAGAATATGAAGGAAATGCAGCACCAGATGGAAAAGTTCCAGGCAACAACCGACCCGAAGGAACGCCAAAAACTGATGCAGGAGCACATGCAGAGCATGCAGGAAAGCATGAAGGAGATGCACGGCATGGGTGGCTCGATGATGAGCAGTGACCAGCACGGCGGCGTGACAAAGGGCGACCATAAAAACATGGCGAAAGGCGACATGATGAAGCATCACGACATGATGGAAAAACGCATGGACATGATGCAGATGATGATGGAGCAGATGGTGCAGCATCAGAAGGCGCAGGAAACGACGCGACAGTGACTCACAAACCGATGTTCAGCGGGGCGCCCATGGCCACCGAATTCGACATGAAAAAGCTGACAACCCCACTCTTGCTTTATATGCTGGGGAAAGAGCTGCGATTTCCATTATTGTTTCTTCTGCGCTGTAAGCTCACGGCCGATTCAAAAAAACGATCGACAAGCGATTTCCACATGAGCTAGTCGAACTCGCCGCGTTGCCGGTTTGGGTCTATCTAAATCTCAAGAAGAAAATTGGGCAACGCAGGGCGTTCGAGATTATGCGTGTCGTACTGCTAACCGGCGGTACGGCCGCGCAAAACCTGCAATTTGACACCGTTCGCAAGGAGCGAAACTTTCAGAACTTCTCGGCATTGGAGATCGAGAATAACCGCACCGGCCTGGTTCGATGGAACAAGATGGAAGTCGTCGAGCGATCTGCTTTACTACATCTGATGCTGGCCCGCCATTTGTTCGATCAGCTGCTGCATCAGATTCTGATGTTCGACAATCCATTCTTCGTGGTGCTGCATGCTCATGCCGGGGCCAGGCGCCATTGCCTTTATTTTGCCCATGATCTCTTCCATCATTTTCATGTGCTGAGCCATCAGCGTTCGCCGTTCCGTTCCATGGGCCACCTGTGCGGCAATCAGTTTTTGCTTGGCGATTGCAGTCTGACGCTGGACATATCGCAAGCTCTCATCCGGGGCGCCTAGCGCGCTGCCGGCCACAAGTGTGAAGCCAATGAAAACGGCTGTTGCAAGGCTGGATTTCATATCGCATCTCCCGATAGTGAGCGCATGGCTGCGCATGCGACCACCATACTCACGCTGATCTTCAACTTCGATGATCTGGATCAAATTTGGGCGGGAATGGCAGGAATAGGAGCGCTCGGGAAGCAGCACGCGCGTTAGTTTGGTACTCCACATTTATAGGAAAAAAACGTCTTGACCTTCCCATTGTGGCAAGCCTTAGCCTCGCGATAACTTGCAGACTCATTCTGGCCGCAAAGAGCGAAAGCTTGACAGTCCGAGCAAACCTGCTTAGGCTAAAAAGAGACAATAGATTTACATTTTTCATGAAAACCTCCGCCAGGACGCGCATTTTGACCTCTATCGTTGCGATCTTCAGCATGCTGTTCATGCAGCTGGCTGTTGCGGCGTATGCGTGCCCGGGTATTTCAAGGGACAGTGCCAATCTCATTGCTTCGGCAGATCTACAAATGGCTGACATGCCAGACTGCGAGAGCATGGATCCCGCACAGCCAGCGCTTTGCCACGTGTTTGCGCATGGTGAGCCGTCCAAACAGTCGCTGGACAAATCGCCTATCCCCGATGTTCAGCCCTTCGTGCCACTGGCGCTGGTAGCCGTATTGTCGACTCTCGACGTCGTTTCGCTGCCTGAGGCAGCACCATTCGCGCCACTCACGTTGGCACGGCCGACAGCTCCGCCAATAGCCATCCGTAACTGCTGCTTCCGCTTTTAACTTTCCAGACTGCTTAGTTCGCCATCGCAGCAGCGCCGTCGGCGCGTGTGGTGTTGTCCATCGCATTCTGGAGGTTCCATGTCATCCCCTTTATTCGCGCGTTCTAGTGCGCGTACTTTCCGTTTCCACCTGCTATCCAAGGGCGTTGTCGTGCTCTCGCTCGTCGCCTGTGCACGTGGCGCGCTCGCTGCGCCACAGTCGCTCACGCTCGGCGAAGCCCAACAACAAGCGGTCGCCCGCTCCTACCAGCTGACAGCCCAAAATCAAGCAACTACCGCAGCACGCGAGATGGCGGTCGCAGCCGACCAACTGCCCGATCCAGTCCTGAAAGCTGGCATCGACAATTTGCCAGTCAGCGGTCGCGACCGTTTTAACGTAGGCAGCGACTTCATGACCATGCGCCGGGTCGGCATATCACAGGAGCTGACGCGTGCCGACAAACGGCATTGGCGTTCCGCACGCCTGGAACGCGAAGCGGACAAGGCGCAGGCGCAAAAAGACGTCGCAACTGCAGCCATCCAGCGTGATACCGCTGTGGCATGGCTGGAGCTCTACTACACGCAGCGGATGGCTGAGTTGATCGCGGATCAGACGACCGTGGCTCGGCAAGAAATTGAAGCTACCGAGGCGGCCTATCGCGGCGGCCGCGGCAGCCAAGCCGATATCCTCGCCGCGCGCTCCGCGCTGCTGGCATTGAACGACCGCAATAGTGAAATTGGTGGGCGCTTACGTGTCGCCCAGACCAAACTGGGCCGCTGGACCGGCGTTACGGGTGAGGTCACTTTGGATGGTGCTCCTGACGTCGAAAAGATTCGGCTAGACCCCGCCACGCTCGACACGGATCTCGCTCACCATCCGCAGATCGCCGTGATGAACAAGCAAGAAGACATAGCGCAGGCCGAGGCAAATCTGGCGCGGGCGAACCGACAGCCTGACTGGAGCGTCGAGATTGCGTTTCAACAACGCGGCTCTGCGTATTCCAACATGGTGTCAGTGGGCATTTCGGTGCCACTGCAGTGGGACCGGAAGAACCGGCAAGACCGCGAACTGAGCGCCAAGCTCGCAACGGTCGAACAGACGAAGGCCGAGCGCGAAGAACTACTGCGCGAGCATGTCGCCGAGGCGCGCGCCATGCTCGCCGAATGGCAGAGTGGCCGGGAACGCATTGCGCGCTATGCCAGCCAATTGGTCCCGCTGGCTGGCGAACGTAGCCAGGCGATGCTCGCTGCGTACCGGGGCGGCAAGGCAACACTGGCCGATGTACTCGCCGCGCGGCGCAGTGAAACTGAGGTTCGCTTGCAGGCCCTTGCCCTGCAAATGGACACAGCGCGCCTGTGGGCCCAACTTAATTTCCTCTTTCCAGTAGACGGGAGCGGCTCGCATCCCGTGGCATCCCGCAACCAGGAATCGCAATGAAGAACAAGAACACACTCGCACTATTGATTACTATTGCTGTCGCTGCCGGCGGCTACGGCGCGTATCGATTCGGCCTGCGCCAGGGCACGCAATCGGCGGCGATGCATGCCGATGCTGCCGCGCCAGCCGGGGAAACGGTCAACAGTGGCCAACCCGGCAAAAAACCACTGTACTGGCATGACCCGATGGTGCCTGGCCAGAAGTTCGACAAGCCGGGCAAATCACCCTTCATGGATATGCAACTGGTGCCAGTCTATGGCGGCGAGGACGGCGACGACGGAAAAGTCGCCATCAGCCCGCGGCTGCAACAGAACCTGGGCGTGCGCACCGCGGCTGTCACCACGGGCAAGCTGGCCGGGAACATCACTGCCGTCGGCAGCGTGGCCTATAACGAGCGTGACGTGGCCTTGATCCAGGCCCGCAGCAATGGATTCCTTGAACGCCTGTACGTGCGGGCGCCACTCGACCCGGTCAGCAAGGGCCAGGCGCTGGCCGATCTCTGACGTCCCCGACTGGATCGCGGCGCAGGAAGAGTATTTGGCGGCCCGCCGCATGCAAGGAGCCGATACGGCATCCTTGATTGACGGGGCCCGCCAGCGGATGCGCCTGGCCGGCATGACCGAAGGACAGATCCGGCTCGTGGAATCGAGCGGCAAGGTCAATCCGCGTGTCACGATTTCAGCCCCCACCAGCGGCGTCGTGGCGGAGCTTGGCGCCCGTGAGGGCATGACCGTGACCGTCGGGGCACCGCTTTTCCGCATCAACGGACTCAGTACGGTATGGGTGAATGCGGAGGTGCCCGAGAGCGTGGCTGCGCGAGTTCGTCCCGGCGACGCTGTCGAAGCGCGTGTCCAGGCCCTGCCCGGCAGCGTCTTCAAGGGCAAGGTCGGCGCCATCCTGCCTGAAGTCAATACGGCGACCCGCACGCTGAAAGCCCGCATTGAGCTGGTGAACACGAACGGACGGCTGGTGCCGGGCATGTTTGCCACGCTCGCATTCGCCGCGGGCGATGCTCCCGCGGTCCTCCTGGTGCCGTCGGAGGCGGTCATCCAGACTGGCAAACGCAACGTCGTCCTGTTGGCGCAAGAAGGCGGGAAATTCCTGCCAGTGGACGTGGAACTCGGTGGCGAAGCCAACGGCTTGACGGAGATCCGCAAGGGCCTGGCTGCCGGGCAACAAGTGGTCGTCTCCGGCCAATTCCTGGTTGACTCCGAAGCCAGCCTGAAGGGAGTTATCACCCGCATGGGCGACGCTCCGCCATCCGGCACAGAAAAGCGGTTCCACTCCATCACGGCGAGGGCAAGGTGGAACAGATTGGGAAAAATGACATCACGATTTCGCATGGCCCTATCGCCTCCCTGCAATGGGGGCCGATGACGATGCCCTTCAAACTGCCAGCGGCGGGCCTGCCGCGCAATGTCAGCAAAGGTGACCAGGTCGCTTTCGACGTCAAGCAGCGCCAGGATGGCAGCTTTGAAATTGCGGCGATCGCGCCGACTGCGGACGCGCCGCCCGTCAGCAACCGCCCTATGCCCGCTCCCATGAAGGGCGAGATGACAATGCCCAAGCCGCCGGCGGGAGTCGCGAAATGATCGCCAAACTAATCCGCTGGTCGATCACAAACCGCTTCCTGGTCTTGCTGGCGACGGTCTTTCTTATCGCCTGGGGAATATGGTCGCTGGCGCGCACCCCGCTGGACGCGATCCCCGACTTGTCGGATGTGCAGGTCATCATCCGCACCACTTATCCTGGACAGGCACCGCAAATCGTCGAGAATCAGGTCACCTATCCGCTGACCACCACCATGCTCTCCGTGCCGGGAGCCAAGACGGTGCGCGGTTATTCCTTCTTTGGCGACTCCTTCGTCTACATTCTGTTCGAGGACGGCACGGATCCCTACTGGGCCAGGTCACGTGTCCTCGAGTACCTGAACCAGGTACAGTCCCGCTTGCCGGCGCAGGCGAAAACCGCGCTCGGCCCGGACGCAACGGGCGTCGGCTGGATCTATGAGTATGCGCTGGTCGACCGTAGCGGCAAGCAGGATATTTCGCAGCTGCGTGCGTTCCAGGACTGGTTCCTGAAGTTCGAACTCAAGTCAGTGCCCAACGTCGCCGAAGTGGCCAGCGTCGGCGGCATGGTGCGGCAGTACCAGATCGTGCTCAACCCCGACAAGCTGCGCGCATATGGCATCCCGCATGGCAAGGTGATCGACGCAGTGCAGCGCGCCAACCAGGAAGCGGGCGGTTCCGTGCTCGAGCTAGGCGAAGCGGAATACATGGTGCGTGCATCCGGCTTCCTGCAGTCGCTTGACGACTTCCGCAAGATCCCACTCATGACGAGCGAGGCCGGCGTATCGGTGCGCCTGGGCGATGTCGCCCACGTCCAGCTGGGCCCCGAGATCCGCCGCGGAGTCGCCGATCTCAATGGCGAGGGGGAAGTGGCAGGTGGTGTGATCGTCATGCGCTCCGGGAAAAACGCACTCGAAACCATCGATGCCGTCAAGGCCAAACTCGCCAAGCTGAAAGCGAGCTTGCCCGCTGGCGTTGAAATCGTCCCCGTATACGACCGTTCCAGCCTGATCAAGCGCGCGGTCGAAAACCTCGAGCACAAGCTGATCGAGGAATTCATTGTCGTCGCGTTAGTCTGCGCGATTTTCCTGTTCCATATCCGGTCGGCGCTGGTGGCAATTGTCTCGCTACCGCTGGGCATCCTGATTGCCTATATTGTGATGTCCTACCAGGGCGTGAACGCCAACATCATGTCGCTGGGCGGCATCGCGATCGCCATCGGCGCTATGGTCGACGCTGCAGTGGTAATGATCGAGAACGCCCACAAGCATATCGAGGCGTGGAACCATGCCAACCCTGGCCAGAAACTGGCCGGCGAGGCGCAGTGGACGGTGATTGGGGATGCGGCGGCCGAAGTCGGCCCGGCGCTGTTTTTCTCGCTGCTGATCATCGTGCTCTCCTTTATCCCGGTGTTCACGCTGGAAGCGCAGGAGGGACGCCTGTTCGCACCGCTGGCATTCACCAAAACCTATGCGATGGCGGCGGCGGCAGGCCTGGCTGTCACGCTGATTCCGGTTTTGATGGGTTACCTGATTCGCGGCCGTATTCCCGATGAACAAGAGAATCCATTAAACCGCTTCCTGATCGCGCTGTACCGGCCCTTGCTGGAAATCGTGCTGCGACGACCCAAGGTGACCTTGGTTGCCGCTGGCCTGATCGCGATCGCTACTATCTGGCCCATGTCACGCCTGGGCGGCGAATTCATGCCACCCTTGGATGAAGGAGACTTACTGTACATGCCGTCCGCGTTGCCCGGCGTGGGCGCAGGCAAGGTGGCCGAACTGCTGCAGCAGACTGACCGCCTGATCAAGACCGTGCCGGAAGTGCAAAGCGTATTTGGCAAAGCCGGCCGGGCAGAGTCGGCCACCGACCCTGCTCCCCTCGAAATGTTCGAGACGACGATCCAGTTCAAGCCGCGCGATCAATGGCGGGCCGGCATGACGACCGATAAGCTTGTCGAAGAACTTGACCGTATAGTCAAAGTGCCTGGCCTGTCGAACATCTGGGTCCCGCCGATCCGCAACCGCATCGACATGCTGGCGACCGGTATCAAGAGTCCGGTCGGCGTCAAGGTGGCCGGCACCAACCTGCAGGAGATCGATCGCATTACCGGAGAGATCGAGCGCGTCGTCAAGCGCGTGTCCGGCGTGTCGTCGGCCCTTGCCGAACGGCTCAATGGCGGGCGCTACATCGATGTGCAGATTGACCGCGATGCCGCGTCGCGCTACGGCTTGAATATCGCCGACGTGCAAAGCGTCGTGTCGAGCGCCATTGGCGGTGACAACATTGGCGAGACGGTCGAGGGCTTGCAGCGCTTCCCAATCAACGTCCGCTACCCGCGCGAGGTGCGCGACTCAGTCGAGAAGCTGCGCGATCTGCCGGTCCTGACCGAACGCGGCGCACAGATCCGGCTGGGCGACGTCACCAATATTCGGATCACCGATGGTCCGCCCATGCTCAAGAGCGAGAACGCGCGCCTGTCGGGTTGGGTCTACGTCGACATTCGCGGACGGGACCTCAGCTCCGCCGTGCACGAGATGCAGCAGCTCGTTACCAAAGAAGTGGCGCTCCCGCCGGGCTATTCGGTGTCCTGGTCCGGCCAGTTCGAGTATCTGGAACGGGCCACCGCAAAACTCAAAATCGTTGTTCCCGCCACGCTGCTGATCATTTTCGTGCTGTTGTACCTGACCTTCAAGCGCGTCGATGAAGCCGCCTTGATCATGGCCACCCTGCCGTTCGCGCTGGCCGGAGGCATCTGGCTGCTGTGGGCGCTCGGGCACAACCTGTCGGTCGCCAGCGGCGTCGGCTTCATCGCACTCGCCGGGGTGTCGGCCGAATTCGGCGTGATCATGCTGCTGTATCTGAAGCATGCGTGGGAAGCGCGGCTGGCGAAGGGTGTGCCCGGCGAGACCGACCTGCTTGACGCCATACGGGAAGGCGCCGTGCTGCGCGTCCGGCCAAAGGCGATGACCGTCGCCGTGATCATCGCGGGCCTGGTGCCAGTGATGATTGGATCGGGCACGGGTTCCGAGGTCATGCAGCGGATCGCGGCACCGATGGTGGGCGGGATGATTACTGCGCCGCTCCTGTCCATGTTCGTGGTGCCGGCCGTGTATCTGCTAATTCGGCGCAGGTCTATTCGAGCTGTGTCCGCATTGACGACGAGGAGCGATTAGCCATGAAGCGAATTGCCGTGTCGCGCACCGCACGATACATCGTGTTTTGTCTGCAGTTCCTGTTCTTACTGTCCGGAGAGCCGTTGACCAGCGCTGCTCAGGGTATGCCATCTCGGACAGAGATGCGCGCAATGGGTCTAGCTGACGCGGTGTCGTGGAAGATGCCGGCGGCAGATTGCCGGTCATTCGCCTTTTGCTGTCTTGCTCCACCGGTCCCGGCGCGTGTATTTGACACTCTGGAACGATTAGATCCCGAGTGCATGTCGACGGAGTGTCGATTTGAAGTCGACAGCGACACGTTTTACTTCTGCGCTGCGGACGACATTATCGTCAACAGTGGCGTTGCGCGTGCTGTATTGCTGTTGGCAAAACTAGATCGCGACCGCACTTTCCCGATCCGATTTGATTGTATGAGGTGCCACCATGAACATTCTAAGACCAGCTTTATCGATGCTCGCCGTCGCTTCTGCGCGTTCTGCACGCGCCACCGATGTTTCGTCGTTGAGTAATCCGCGCCACTTGCGCCATCAGCAGTGCAAGGGATCGACGATGGCGCCAATTTCTACGCCACAAATAGCAACGTCAGAACGCCCTGCCCATCCACGCAGGCGGACAAATGAAGACCGCCATTTGCCCGCGGCACGCGCCACCGGCAGATGGCTAAACATATCACTACCTTATTAACGCCTGTGCCCAAGAGGGGCACTAAGCACTAACCAACTAGATAGGAGTTCATCATGAACAAGCTCTTCACTACATTGACAACCCTTGGCACCGCCATGATCCTGACGGCTTGTGCCAGTACGGACGGACCGAAACGTCTTGCGCTGCCACTCGATCACGGCCCGCGCGCGCAAACAACGCCCTGGGAAAACAAGCAACGCATTCTGCGTGCCAAACAGGAAGCGAAAGCCAAGGAGAATGCCGAGAAATCGTCGCAAGATCCGAATAAATAAGCGCCACGCGATTTCCCCAAGGGTTCTTCCCTTGGGAATTTCCGAGTGAATCGACGATGGTCTTGTTGTGCACATCGCGAACAGAGTCTCATGCAGCAGATCCATCCCAACAAATCCTGGAGAACGGCCATGAACAAAACGACACAACTGACGTCCATTTCCTTGTTGATGATATTCGTTGATGCCTCGTCTGCGCAATCGCAACGTACCGATCCAGTGAAACCCGAATCCTCGTCAGCGGCGGCAGCATGGCCCGTATCTGGCATTTGGATGCCAGCCGATGCCAAAGATGCCGGCGCGCTCACGGGAGAAAGCTGGCTGTCGGGAGTGAAGGTGCGCGGCTGGATTGACGGGTATTACGTAAACAACCGCAACCGCCCTGACCGCGCCACTGTGGATGCGAACCAGGGGGCGTCGGCGGTGAAAGGATCGAACGTGAGCATTGAAGGACGGACCTTCGACATTCAACGTAACCGCCCATCGTTCTCGCTTGCGGAAATCGAGATCGAAAAGATTCCCGCCGTTGGCGGTTTCGGTTTCAAGCTTGACCTGGCTGCCGGCGAGACTCAGAACACGATCGCAAATACGATACGTGGCGCGATAGGTCCCACTGCCTCGCGAAGCACCGTTGTCGGTCCTGGCAAAAACATCCAGCATGCTTCCATCAGCTATCTTGCGCCGATCGGTAGTGGTTTGCGTCTTGATGCCGGAAAACTGGTGACGCATATCGGCGCTGAAACGATCGAGACTGCGAAGAATTGGAACTATTCTCATGCGTTCTTTTTATACCTACGCAATACCGTTTCAGGACACTGGGGTACGCTTGAACTATGCATGGAGCGACACGCTGTACACGGAACTCTACATAGTGCAAGGCTGGAACGTCACGAGCGACAACAACTCGGGAAAGTCGTGGGGACCGAGCGTCGGCTGGACTCCGACGCCTTGGTTGTCCATCGTTGCCAACTATTTGGAGGGACCGGAGCAGAACAACAACACCGCCAATCGAAGGAAGTTATTCGACATGCAGTTGACCGCCGGTCCTTTTAATCGGCTTACTTTCATGCTGAACTATGACCGCGCAAGAGAGGCACGTGTTCCGCCAGCAAACGGCAACGATGCGCGATGGTACGGAACGACTCTCTATGCCAGATACAAGATCAACGATACGTTCGAACCAACCGTGCGGATCGAAGACTATCGCGACCCTGATGGCTTCACAACGGGGCTCGCTCAGACTATGCAGGGATACACGCTCACATGGAATACCAAGGTGGCGGTCGCGCCAACGACCCTGATCATGCTGAGACCCGAAGTGCGTTACGACCGTTCAACTGCTGATTTCTTCACAAATGGAAACCGGTTTCGCAGTGGACGATCACAACTTACGTACGGCATAGGAGCCACGTTGATTTTCTAATCGAATTCGCACAACTAATTTCCGCTCTCTTGATTGATTTCAAATTTCTTACCACTGAAAGGAACTGCTATGAGTCGCACCGCAACAATTTCCCTAATTTTGGCGATGGCCGCATCCGGCCTCTCTAGCGCGCAGCAGCCCGGCAGCATGAAGGGCATGGAGAAGGACATGGACATGCAAAAATGCATGGCCATGAAGAACAGTGATATGAAGGGCATGAACATGAAGGATATGGACATGCAGAAATGTCAAGCAATGATGAATGAAAAAGGCGGCGTGCAGCACAAAGAAAGTACTAAGGCAATGAGCTACGAAGCCGAAGCCGTGGTGAAAGCGGTCGACCGATCCAAGGCGCGAGTAACGCTTGCCCATGAAGCTATCAAGAGTTTGAACTGGCCTGCCATGACGATGAAGTTCGGCGTCAAAGACAAGTCGTTGTACGAACGGCTTGCAGTCGGCAAGAAGGTTCATGTCGAGTTCACGAAGAACGGGCAAGACTATGTCGTCATTGCAGTAAATTGATAGCGTTGGCGGGCGCGGACTGAGCACGGTTGCTAAGTTGCCGTTGCATCCCTGGCGAAAATTGGCGAGGCACCCATGAATATTAATGGACGTTGGATTCCTATTGAGGTCGCCAATAGCATCCTGTTGCTCTGGGCGATCGAGGCAATGCTGATCGTTGTCTTGCTTCTTTGGCTCAGAGGTCAGAGGCGCCCGCCGCGCTCGAACCAAGACAAGAGTTTCTCGATGGCGTGCCGCAGGAAGTCCAACGCGCGCCGCAAACGTTGATTGCCCGGACGTCGACGCAATCACGGAAGTAAGAGTTTGCTGGAAGTGATGATCATGTGCAGCGTAAAGACGAAGGTTCGGCCCCCGTAGACGAACGGCATTTGCGAGCGCTTCCACAAGGCCATCCTGCAGAAGCTCTACCAAGTGGCGTTCCGGCGCAAGATCTATCGAACATCGACGAGCTGCAGGCGGACGTCGACGACTGGCTTGGCTACTACAGCAGAACAAGATGACCACCACCGAGCTGAAAAACCGCGACGGCAAATTCGTTTCGCCCAGCCTCGAATCCTTCCAGTCCGCTGCCGCCAATGCCGAGTGGAGCAAGGTCAAGGACTTCTAGCTGGGCGGCAGGGATCGTCTTCAAATACGGTTTATAAGCGTTAATGGCAATCACCCCGCCGTTCGCCACCAAGGCCGTAAGTTCTTCATCACTGAGACTGCGCGGGTGATTGATTAAACTCCGCACGCCAGAATGCGAGGCAGTCACAGGGGCACGAGATGCCGCAATCGTCTGGAGAGCAGCCGCTCGCGATAACTGCGAAATGTCGATCAAAATGCCGAGTTCATTTAGCCACTTGACGGCAGCCCGGCCGAGCGCAGACAGCCCTCCCCAAGTCTCACCAGGAAGCCCAGAAGGCCGCGACGAATCGGCAAGTGCGTTATTGCCTGCATGGACAAAGCCAAAAATGCGCCCCCTTCCCCGTAAAGTCGGTCAATCTGCGCCAGATTCGCACCAAGGAAATACGCGTTCAAGAAGCTTACGACGACGGCCAATTTTACTGAACGGTGAATTCGGAGGACATCATCTGGCGACAGCGCAATTTCCATCTGGTCTCGATTGCAGAGGGCACTCGTCTTGAGCGCACGTAGTTTGAGGTCGAGCTTGCCCTGTGCGTTGATATAGCCCTCAGGGGAAGATGGCCCCTACGGTACATAGAGCGCGATGGCGACGGCGCCAATGCCGCCGCGGCGGGCCTTGGGGAAGTCGAAACGCATGTCACCGTCCAGCCGTGGATCATGCCCGCCTGTGCTAAAGTCGAACGGAATATCAATATGCGGGTCGACGACCAAAGTCTGCGCATGGATTGCCTTGACTTCAGCCGTGATCGGTGCCGTCAGCATCGACTCAGCTTGGGCGAACGCGAATTGGTTTGCGGAAGCAAAGACTCCAGTGACGATCACAGACGCCACATAGCCGACTATTCTGCGGCGAACAAAACTCACGTGCATGGCATACCCTTACATAGTTGGACTGAAGCTGTTGGATGACAGGTATGTGCGATTGGCACGCTTCAGAAGACGGCCATCGGGCCGCACGCGTGGCCCCGCACCTTGTCTAGGAAAGCGCGCGTGCGGTCATTGCTCGGCTGGGCAAATATCTGTTCTGGCGGTCCCTGTTCAATGATCGAACCTGCATCCATAAACACCATACGGTCCGCTACCGCGCGTGCGAAACTCATTTCGTGCGTAACGCATAACATGGTGATGCCTTGAAGGGCGAGTTCACGCATGACGGTCAGGACTTCATTGACCATTTCCGGATCAAGCGCAGAAGTCGGCTCGTCGAAAAGCATGATTTCAGGCGCCATGCATAAGGCGCGCGCGATCGCCACGCGCTGCTGTTGCCCGCCAGACAGCTGTCCGGGAAACTTGGCCGCCTGCTCCGCGATGTGCACGCGCGCGAGCTGATGCATGGCCAGTTCGACGGCCTCAGCCGGCGCCAGTCCACGCACCAAGCGCGGGCCAAGCGTCAAGTTGTCAAGCACACTTAAGTGCGGAAACAGATTGAACTGCTGGAACACCATGCCGACCTTGCGCCGGATCCGCTCCACCTCGCGCCCCTGGCTATCGAGCGTGAGGTCGCCGACAGTGATCGTTCCCTGCTGAAAGGACTCCAGCCCGTTGATGCAGCGAATCAAGGTTGACTTGCCCGAACCGGAGGGGCCACATATGACAACCGTTTCGCCGGTCGAGATTTCGAGACTAATTTCTCGCAACACATGAAAATGTTGGCCATACCACTTGTTGATGCCGGTGAACCGAATGAGGGACTCAGACATTGAAACTCCTGCCGGACGAGGAAGGTCGAAAGCGTGATTCAAGAAAGCGGCTGTAGCGCGAGAGCGGGAAGCACAAGGCAAAATAGACAGCGCCGACGAACAAGTAGGCCTCGAGCGCGAACGGGCGCCAGGCGGGATCGGCCAGTGCGAACTGCAACGCGCCGGTCAAGTCCTGCAGACCAACCGCAACGACGAGCGAAGTGCTCTTCAGCGCGCCGATGAGGTTGTTGACGATGGCCGGCAACATGGTTCGCATCACCTGTGGCAGCACAATCCGGCCGCAAGTCTGCCAATAGCCAAAACCAAGAACAGCGGCCGCCTCATACTGGCCGGCAGGAATCGCCTGCAGACCGCCGCGCAAGACTTCGGCGAAATACGCCGCCTCGAACAGCGCCAGCGCGGCGAGCACCCGCGCCAGCGGAGACAATCCGGCGCCGGGCAGCAGCAAAGGCACCAGATAGGATGCCATGAACAGCACCGTGATCATCGGCACGCCGCGCAGACATTCGATGTACAGGGTGCAGGCGCGCCGCAATGCCGGGCTGCGGCCGGTTCGCCCGAGCGCTAGCAACGTACCAAGCAACAATCCGCCCGCGCAACCGATCACTGTCAGGAACAAGGTTAGCGGCAACCCGCCCCAACTTTGCACGTCAGTCTGGCCAGCAGTGGTCAATGCCGCAATCGCCGCGAGTCCGATCGACCAGACCGCGCCCAGCCAGCGCCGCCAGCAGGACGGCAGGCTGCTCAACGTCAGCAAGGTCAGTAACAAGCCTGCGGCAAGTGCGGCGTGCCAGCGCTGCTCGGGCGGCGTGCCGCCGAACAGAATGGCGCGGTAACCGTGCGCCACCACCCCCCAGCAGGCGGCACGATGATCAAGCGCCGCGCAGGCCGCGGCGTCCGGCGCGAACACGGCATCACCAACAGCCCAGTGGAACAGGCCGAACGCGCACCATGCCAGCAACGCGCACAAGGCCACCGTGAACAAGCGCATCGGGCTCATAAGCGCACCTGGAATTGCAGGCGACGGTTTATTCGCTGCATCAGTGTGGCGATGGCGAGGTTCAGTATCAGGAACACTACCATAATGATTGCGATGCATTCAATCGCCTGGCCGGTCTGGTTGATTGCGGTGTTCGCCACAGCGACCAGGTCGGGATAGCCGACTAGCACGCCGAGTGAAGAATTCTTCGCCAGATTCAGGTATTGACTGGCCAACGGTGGAATGGCGATGCGCCATGCCTGCGGCATTATCACGTGGCGCAATGCGTGGCTGCGCCCAAGCCCCAAGGTGATGCAGGCTTCCCATTGCCCGGCTGGCACTGCGCTCACTCCGGCGCGCACAATCTCGGCCACGTAGCTGGCCGCATACACGCCCAACCCAACTGCCAGTGCGAGAAATTCGGGCGAGAGAGCCAACCCACCGCTCACACTTAAGCCGTGCGGCGCCGGAACGCTGACCCATCCTTTCCACCAGTTCATGCAAGCCAGCGCCAACATCGCCGCGACGACAAGGCCTCCCACGACGAAACGCCTGCGTGACGCGGCATTTCGCAATGCCAGCACGGCGCTCGCCGCTAGCGCCATCAACAACGCTGCCAGCAGGCCCCAGCCGGCATCCCACAGCGGCCATGGCACCTGCAAGCCGCCCTTTGACAGAAACACACCGGACCACAGTTGCGTGGCCTGGTCGACGGCCGGTGGCAATTCCGTCAGCATCGCGTACCAGATCAACAGTTGCAAGGCGACCGGGAGGTTGCGCGCCAGTTCTACGTAGATGCCGCATAGGCGCCGCAACCCGGCCGACGGCGATACCAGCCCGAGTCCGATCGACACTCCCGCGACGGTGGCAAGCAAGCTGGCCGTAACAAACACGGTAAGTGAATTGAGCATGCCGGCCGCGAACGCACGCGCATAGCTATTGCTCGCGTCAAAGCGCAGCACGGATACGCCAAGGTCAAAACCGGCCTCGCTCCCGAGGAACGCAAAGCCGCTGCGAATCTGGTGCGCGGCCAGGCTGTTGGCTGTATGCTGAACAACCAAACCGATACCTAGCACTACTAGAGACGCCGGCAGTATCATTGCCAGCACGCGGCGCAAAGCAGTCAAATCCCTCATATTCCTATCCTGTCACGGTCAATCGATGGGCGGGGCGTACATCAAGCCGCCGTCGCGCCACTGCGCATTCAATCCGCGCGGCAGCCTTAGAGCCGAACCCGCCCCCAAATTGCGCCCGAATACTTCGCCATAGTTTCCAACTGCGCCCACGACCCGTGCCACCCATGGGCCGTCCACACCGGGAAGCCGCGCGTCGCCCAGCATATGCCGCAGCTGCGGATCGGCGGCGCCCGCCGTCATCGCCGTCACGTTGGCGCGCGTGACGCCCGCCTCTTCGGCCGCCACCAGCGCGAACAACACCCATTTCACGATGGCGAACCATTCGTCGTCACCACGCCGCACGAGTGGGCCCAGCGGCTCCTTGGACAGCACTTCGGGCAGGATCTGGTGAGCATCCGGGTCCGGCATCTTCGCGCGAATGCCAGACAGGTCGGACACATCGGAGGTATAAGCCTGGCAACGACCGGTACTGTAGGCCTTGACCGCGGCAGCAACGTTGTCGAACACAACCGGCGTGTAACGCAAGCGATGCTGGCGAAAGTAATTGGCCAGGTTCTTCTCGCTGGTACTACCTGCCGTCACGCAGACGTGAACACCATCGAGCTGCAAGGCACTGCGACGTTGCAATCGAACCGGGATCATGATGCCCTGCCCGTCGTAGTAGACGACGCCGGCGAATTGCAAGCCCAGCGCGGTATCGCGCGACAGCGTCCACGAGGTGATGCGCGATAGCATGTCGACCTCGCCCGCCTGCAGCACGGCAAAGCGGTTCTGCGAGGTCGTGGCGGTGAAGCGCACGCGCGCGGGGTCACCCAGCACGGCGGCCGCAACCGCACGGCAAACGTCGGTGTCCAACCCGCGCCAGTTACCGTCCGCATCGACCGTCGAAAAGCCCGGAGCCCCGCCGCTGACGCCACAATTGAGCACGCCGCGTGCCTTGACCGCCGCCAGCACGTGCTCGGCCTGCGCCAATGGCGACACGGCGCAGGCAAACAGCACAGCGATCAACAGCGGGCATCGAAACCGCTGTGTCATAGGGCCCCGTTCGCACGCAGGTAAGCGATGAGCGCGTCCGCGACGGTCTCCGCGGTGTGGTTGATGGTATCGGCGCGGCGCATATTGGCACCAAATTCGAGTTGCATGCTGTTCAGTCCGCCCGATTGGGTGATGCCGAAGGTGCGCACAATATTGCCGCCATTGAATCCCGGATTTTCCTTGCCCGACACCGTGGTCGGCTGAACATTCAAGCCACTCGCGATCATGCCAGAGATCAGCCCATTCGGCACAACATAGTAGGGCGCGTTGTCAGCCGTCAGGCCATCCTTGGTACCACGGAAGACCGCATCCTTGTCGGCGCTCTGACCGTGGATGTCGATCAGCATCGCACCTTGGCGACCACGAACCCGACCCACCGCCTGCCACAAGGCGCTGTAGTAGTGTTCGTAGACTGGCGCCACGGCCGGGCTCTCATATGCAGCATCGGCCGCGCGGTTGAAATCCACATACTTGCGGCTGACCTTGGCGCCGACCAGGTAGGCCCGTTTGCCGGTCTTGGCCATGAGGCGCGCCTGGATCGCAGCAGCCAGCTCGTTGACATGGTCATCGGTGACCTTGGTGCCGCCAGTGCGTACAGGCACGCCCGCAAACTCCACATCGCCGCCATGCGGCACCGACAGCACCAGCGGCAAGGCGCCCTCCTCGATCGTCAGATAGGCTGCATCGTCCGGCGTCTGGACTGGCTCGGGCGCTGCGCCGCCCCGGGCACTGACGCAGAGTAGCAGGCAAAACAGAACGGGCGCAAACATTTTCTTCTGGTAACTCATCTCTTCCTCCTTGTCCGAATGATTGTGTTCAGTACCCGACGGCCGCGCCGGCCGGCTGGCGCACGTCATGGGCACCGTAAATGTAGCCACGCCGCACCCGCCCCGATACCGCCGCGTCGTTGCCGGCGCTGGCCACGTCGGTAGAACTGTCTTCGGCCGGTGCCACGTAGATAAGCTCAGCGGAACCGCCTCCGCCCTCTTCGTGGAGAGGATGGCCCATGGCGGTCAGCAGCTTACGCGTATCCGGCGAGAAACCGCCGCGTTCGAACGAGACCTGGTCCGGAAACCACTGATGGTGAAAGCGCGGTGCATCGACGGCTTCCTGCGGCGCCATGCCGTGGTCGATCATGTTCAACGCCAGCTGCAGGGTGATGGTGATGATGCGCGAGCCGCCGGGCGAGCCCAGCAGCATGACCACCTTGCCGTCCTTCTTGACGATGGTCGGCGCCATCGATGACAATGGTCGCTTGCCGGGTGCGATCGCGTTGGCTGCGCCTTGCACCAGGCCGAACATATTCCGCGCCCCCTCCTTCACGGTGAAATCATCCATCTCGTTGTTCAGCACCACGCCGGTGCCCGGCGCCATCACCATCGCGCCAAAGCGGCCATTGATGGTATAGGTCGTCGAAACCGCATTGCCATCCTTGTCAATGACCGCGTAGTGCGTGGTCTCTGGCTTTTCATGCTGGGCGAAGACGGCGGGCAAGGCCGCCGAACGACTTGCCTTGTCCGGGTCAATGGTGGCACGTAGTTGGGCCGCGTAATCCTTGCTGAGCAAATGAGCGAGCGGGTTGTCGATAAAGTCCGGATCGCCCAGTGTGGCGTTGCGGTCACGATAGCCGTAGCGCATCGCCTCGGTCATCAAGTGTACGGATGCGGCCGAATGAAAGCCCAGCCCGCGCAAGTCGTACCCTTCGAGGATATTCAAGATCTGACACAGCGTGACGCCACCTGAGCTTGGTGGCGGCGCCGAGACAAATTCGTAGCCCCGGTAACTGCAATACAGCGGCTTTAGTTCGGCGATCGTATACTGGCCGAAGTCCGCTGCGGTGATGATGCCGCCGCCCGCCTGGGCCGCCCGCTCGACCGCCTGTGGCAGGCCACCTTTGTAAAACGCGTCCGGCCCGCGCCGCGCGATCGCTTCGAGCGTCGTGGCCAGATCCTTTTGCACAAGCCGGTCCCCCGGTTGCCAGCGCGAGCCGTCCGGACGCAGGAACACCCGCGCCATCGCCGGATCATTGCGAAAACCGTCCGCCTTGGTATCGAGTATGTCCGTGTCACCGCGCCGCAAGATGAAGCCTTCACGCGCGAGCTTGATCGCCGGCGCCATCACCTCCCGACGCGACAGCTTGCCATATTTACGCAGCGCCGCGTCCAGTCCCAGCACCGAGCCCGGCACGCCGACCGCGCTGTAACCGCGCAAGCTGGCGCCATCGACAACATTGCCGTTTGCATCCAGATACATCGCCGCGGAAGCTGCCGCTGGAGCGCGCTCACGGAAGTTGAAAAAAGTCTCACGCCCGTCGGCCAGGTGGATCGTCATGAAGCCGCCGCCACCGATATTGCCGCAACATGGATTGACCACCGCCTCGGCATAGCCCACGGCCACCGCCGCATCGACCGCATTTCCGCCCTTTTTCAGGATCTCGACGCCCACCTCGGATGCCAGGTGCTGGGCGCTGACCACCATGCCGTTGCGCGCCTCCACTGCCGGCGCTGACGCGCCATGCGCCATGCCGCCCGTGCCAGCGGCAACCACCAGCGTGGCCATTCCTATCCAATTCCGCTTACTCAATCTGCTCTCCCGTGAAAAAAATGGGGCGCGGCCCGCGCCGCGCCCCGTGTCATCAGAACTTGTAGCTCAGGCGCGCATACAGGAAGCGCCCGGCCCGGCCGAACGGCGAACGGTTCGAGTAAGGCGCAGCGCCGGTCGAATTGAGCGAGGCCGGCAGCATATCGGGATACACGTCGAACAAGTTGTCCGCACCAAATGCCAGGTTGATTTCCTTGCTGACGGCGTAGCGGCCCTCAAGGTTGACGATGACCTTGGGCGTCATCACAAAGTCGGTCGCCGCGGTGCTGCCGGCCGACAGGACTTCGCCATAGCGCGTCACGTTCAACGAACTGCCCCACTGCTGCCCCTTCCATTCGACCGTGGCGCTGAACTTGTTCTTCGGCTGACCGCGTTCCAGGCCGAGCACGTTCGAGCGGCCGAACAGGGTCGGTGCCGGGTTCAATGCGGCAAGTTGCGCGGTCACCGGCACGCGCAGCACTTCGGTCTTATTGTAGTTGCCCGCAAGCGTGAAGTCGAAACGGCCGGCCGAGACGGTCTTGAGCGGTACGTTCGCCACAATGTCGATGCCCTCGGTGCGGGTGTCGACGCCATTGATGAAGAAGCGTCCGCCCCCTACGCCCGTATAGCCTTTGCTTTCCAGGAACTGGCGGACATTCGTCTGGGTCAGGTTCTCTGACAACACGATTCGGTTGGTGATGTCGATACGATAGGCGTCGGCCGTCACGCTGACCGGGCCCAGGCGCAGCACCGTGCCAAGCGAGTAGTTGCGCGAGCGTTCAGCGTCGAGCGGCTTGGCACCCAGCGCGATCGCCACCGGGTCGGAAGGACGGAAGGTTGCGATGTTGAAGGCCGCGCCATCGATGAACGTCATCGAAGTGGAGGTATAGAACTGCTGCTGCGGCGACGGCGCGCGGAAGCCGTTCTGCACCGAGCCGCGCAGGGCAAGCATCGGCGAGAAATCGTAGCGTGCGGCCAGCTTGCCGGTCACGTTGTTGCCGAAGTCGGAGTAGTGTTCGCCGCGCATCGCCAGCGAGATCAGCAGCTGCGAGGTGAGCTTGGTTTCGAGATCGACAAAGGCGCCCATCGAATGACGCCCGCTATCGATCGCATTGTCCGGGGTGTAACCCGGGAATACCTGGGCGCCAGCCGGCGCCGGCGTGCCGCTCGCCAATTTCACCCCGCCATAGCGGTAGGAATCGGGTTCGCCCGCCCAGAGCGTGTAGTTCTCCTTGCGCAGCTCGGCGCCCAGCGCCACGTTGAGCGGCGCAGCAAAGACCGCCATCTCCACCGGATGCACGGCCGAGAAGTTCAGTGCCAGCTGTTCGTACGAAAAGCCGCCGGCGTCGAAATTGGTCTTGCTGGTCGGGCCGATCGATCGGTTCAGGCTGTTCTTGACCTCGAACGACATCTTGTTCTTGCCAAAGCCAATCGAGGCGTCGTAGTCCCAGCCACCCTCGCTCCAGCTGGTGCCGCCGGCCATGCTGTAATCGTCGACGGTCGGCGCGATGATCGGCATGTAGCCGTCGGGATAAATCGACAGAATGTTCTCATCCTGCAGCGGGCGGCGGAAAAAGCCTGCCGATTCTGACTCGCGGCGCTGATAGCTGGCCGAAGCGTACACCTTTCGCCCGCCGGCCATGATGGTACCGGCATTGGCAAAAAAGGTCGCCTGCCTCAGTTCCGGCTCGCCGTACCAGGTGTCGTAACGGTTGATGGTCAGCTCACGCGAATCAAAGGCTTTGTTCACCAGCGGATATTGCTGGCGTAGATCGAAACCGCTGCGCTCGGTGTGCTCCTGTTTCTTAAACTCGGCGGCCACCGTCAAGAAGCCATCCTCGCCCAGACTAAAGCCTTTCCAGCCGCCCACGGTCACGGTACCGCCATCGGTCCGGCTGCGGGTTTTAGGGATGTTCAGCGCCAGTCCAGCGGGCGGTGCGCCGGTGTTGAAGGCGTAGTCGGTCTTGCGCTCCCCGGCATTGACGAACATCGAGCCACCGCTGCGATTTTCGCGCAGGCGGAAGTTGATCACACCAGCAATTGCATCCGACCCGTACTGGGCGGCGGCGCCGTCGCGCAGCACTTCAACGCTGCCGATGATGGCCGAGGGGATCGTGTTCAAGTCAGCCGAAGCCGAGCCGCGTCCAACCGAACCATTGACATTCACCAGCGCCGCCGCATGACGGCGCTTCGAATTGACCAGTACCAGCACCTGATCGGGCGCCAGCCCGCGCAGGGTCACAGGCCGCACCGTATCGGTGGCGTCGGTCAGGCCCGGACGTGGAAAATTAAGCGCCGGCAGCGCGTTCGCTAGCGACTGGCTGACTTCGGTAACGCCCACGTTCCCGAGCGACTCCGCCGACACCACATCGACCGGCGAGGCGGTATCGAGCACCGACCGGTTCGACACCCGCGTACCCGTCACCACCACGGTGGCGGCAGGTGCGCCATCCGCCTTTGAGTCTTGCGCGCAGGCTGGACCGGCCGCGTACAATGAAGCAATCGTCAAAGCCAGCGCACGCAGACGAAGTACCCTTGGTTTCCCTTGCTGATTTCTGTTCATCATTCCCTCTTGGTTGGTTGACCGCATCACGCCGATACCGCATCGGCGTGTGCAGCTTTCTTCAGTGCTACGAAACCTTGGGCCAGGTCGGCCATGAGATCGGCGGGCGCTTCCAGGCCGATGTGCAAGCGGAAAGCTGGGCCGGTGTACTGCCAACGGCTCGCCTCGCGGCCACTGGCGCCATCGAACGGCATGATCAGGCTTTCGAAACCGCCCCAGGAAAAGCCCAGCGCAAACAGTTCGAGGCGGTCGACGAAGGCGCGCGCGGCGGTGTCGCCGCAGGGCTTGAGCACGATGCTGAACAGACCAGAAGCGCCGCGGAAATCGCGCTTCCAGAGCGCATGACCAGGGTCCCCTGGCAGCGCCGGATGGAGGACCCGCTCTACCTCGGGCCGCGCAGCCAGCCAGGACGCCACTTCCAGGGCGCTCTTCCAGTGGCGCTCCAGCCGCAGCGCCATTGTGCGCAAGCCGCGCTGCGCCAGGTAGAGGTCATCCGGGCCGGCGGTCTGTCCGATCGTCAGCACGTACTCGCGCAGCACCGGCCAGTGCTCGCGGTTGGCCGTGATCACGCCCAGCGTTGCATCGGAATGGCCGACGATGTATTTGGTTGCCGCCTGCACCGATACATCGACACCATGCTCGAACGGTTTGAAATACAAGGGCGTAGCCCAAGTGTTATCCATCACGACCAGGGCTCCGTGGCGGTGCGCGACATCGGCGATCGCCGGGATGTCCTGAATCTCAAAGGTTTGTGAGCCCGGCGACTCGACGACCACTAGCCGTGTGTTCGGCCGCATCAGCGCTTTGATGCCGGCGCCCACCAAGGGATCATAGAAGGTGGCAGCGACGCCGTAACGCGCCAGCACGGTCTTGACGAAATGGCGCGTTGGGCCATATACGGTGTCGCTGACGAGAATATGATCGTCGGCCTTGACGAAGGCGGAGATCGCGCTGGTGCAGGCCGCCAGCCCGGAAGGCAGCACCAGCGAGCGGTGGCCGCCTTCAAGCGCCGCAATCGCGTTTTGCAACGCGAAGGCGGTCGGAGTGCCCTTGCGGCCGTACCAGAGCACGTCGTCGCCGCGCAACATCGCCGCTTCGCGCTGCTCCATATCGGCCATGTCGCGGAAGGTGACGGTCGAGGCGTGATACACCGGCGGATTGACCACGCCGCCGTAGTCCGCAGGGTTGATCAGCTCATGACCGAGCGCGGTTTCGGGGTGCCTGAAGCGAGTAGAAGGATTTTCCATGTTTTCGATGAATTGGGCCAATAAGTGCTCAGTGTAAGACGGCGCGGCTAGAATCGGTTTGCAAAAATTTGCATTCTTTAAATTAGTATTAGAAAATAATACTCACAAATTCAACTTACATGGAACGAAATGAAATGGATAAGAAAGATCTTGAAATTTTATCGCTCCTCCAAGAGGATGCCTCCGCCCCGCTTGCCACTTTGGCCGAGGCCATCAACCTCTCCTCCACGCCGTGCTGGCGGCGCATCCAGAAGCTGCAAGAGGATGGCGTCATCCAGCGCCAGGTCGCTTTGTGCGATCCCGAACAGCTCAACCTTGGCCTCACCGCCTTCGTCGCGGTGCGCACCAACCTGCACAATCGCGAATGGACCGAACGCTTCGTCAGCGGCGCACGCGACATTCCGGAAATCATCGAGATCTATCGGATGAGCGGCGACATTGATTACATGCTCAAGGTGATGGTCCCCGACATCAGAGGCTACGACGAGGTCTACAAGAAACTCATCAAGGTGGTCGATCTGTTTGACGTCAGTTCGAGTTTCGCAATGGAAGTGGTCAAGCACACGACGGCACTTCCCTTGCATTACGCTCACATAAAGGGGTGACCGGATCCAATTCCCCCTCCCACTTGGCCACCACCGCGGTTGCAATGCTGTTGCCGATCACGTTGGTCGCCGAGCGTGCCATGTCGAGGAAGTGGTCAATACCGAGCAGAAGCAACAAGCCGGCTTCCGGTAGTTGAAACTGGTGCAGTGTCGCGGCAATCACGACCAGCGATGCGCGCGGTACACCGGCCATGCCCTTCGAGGTCAGCATGAGCATCAGCATCATGGTCAGTTGCTGTCCTGCCGACAAGGACATGCCGTAGGCCTGGGCGATGAACATGGTCGCGAAGGTGCAGTACATCATTGAACCATCCAGATTGAACGAATAGCCGATCGGCAGCACGAACGCGGCGATGCGGTTACTCACACCGCAGTGCTCCAGCCCTTCCAGTGTCTTCGGAAAAGCCGCCTCGCTCGACGCCGTGGAAAACGCCAGCAGCACTGGCCCGCGGATCTGCGCCAGCAAGGCCAATATGCGCCTACCCAAGATCATCGCGCCACCCGCAATCAAGATCACCCACAGCAGTACAATGCTGGCGAAAAACTCGAGCATGAACATGCCATAGGTCGCCATCACACCGATGCCACCGCGCGCGATCGTCGCCGCCACCGCAGCGAACACCGCCAACGGCGCGAACTGCATGATGTAACCAGTCATACGCAGCATCACCTGCGCCAGGCCTTCGACCGCGTCGATCAGAATCTTGCCCGGCTTGCCGACCGCGGCGGCAGCGCAGCCAAAGAAGATCGAAAACACGACGATCTGCAATATTTCGTTGCGTGCCATGCCATCTGCGATTGAGGTCGGCACCAGATGGGCGATGAATTCGGCAGCCGACAGGCTGGTTGCCGTCAGGCCCGTGGCGATGCCTACAGCGGGAACGTGGCCAACCAGCGCATCTCCGGGACGGAACAGGTTAACCATCAACAGACCGAGCGCGAGCGAGACCGCCGACGCCAATAGGAACCAGCTCATTGCCTTTAAGCCGATGCGGCCGATTTCGCTGGCACTTCCCATCTTTGCGATGCCCACGACCAGCGTGGCAAACACCAATGGCGCCAGAATCATCTTAATCAGACGCAAGAACAGTGTACTGACCAGGGTAAGATGCCCGGCGATTGCGACCGGATCGGCCATAAGCCGGTTACATGCATAACCGGCTGCCAGGCCGAGTACTAGGGCGACCATGATGTACAGGGTCAGTTTGTTCTGCTTGTTCATGCGGCGATCCTTCGACGTTGCGGATGGGGGAAGGTGCGGCCGTGGAACAGGTGCCAGCGATAATCCGGCAGGAGGAACGACATCGGCACGCAGCCGCTGCATCGGTAGTTGCAGCACTGCGGGGGCGCAGGCAGGCGGATTCCGCCAAGCCATTAGTTTAGCTGTGACGAATGAGCAAATGTTGCTATATTTCTCTCTGAATATCGTCATTATTAGAAAATATTACCCATTTAACCTTTCAAGGCCAGCGCGGCGAACCGAAGCTTTAGCCCCCTCCATTTCCGGATTCGCTTCCATATTTCGAATATACAAATATGGTCGTATCATCGAAGCAGGAGATAGATGTGAACACAACGGAGGCAATTAGCGCGCTCGCTGCGTTGGCTCAGGACTCACGGTTGGCGGTGTTTCGTTTGCTGGTGCAACTCAAGCCGGCTGGTATGGCCGCTACCAAGATCGCAGAACAACTCGGCGTGCTCCCCTCCTCGCTCTCCTTTCACCTGAAAGAGCTGACCCACGCGGGCTTGATCATCCCGCGCCAGGAAGGCCGCTTCGTCATCTACGCTGCAAATTTCGCAACCATGAATTGGCTGATCGCATTTCCGACCGACAGTTGCTGTGGCAACGTACCCTGCTCGCCGCCACTCCCTCAGGACCGCGCCAGCGACGCCACATTGGCTTGACACTTCAACCACCAAGGACCGCAACGCCATGAACGTTCTCTTTCTCTGCACAGGTAATTCCTGCCGCTCGATCCTGGGCGAAGCTACTTTCAACCATCTCGCACCAGCAGGCTGGAAGGCAATGAGTGCTGGCAGCCAGCCGGCTGGCCGTGTTCGCCCGCGCTCCCTCGCCCTGCTTGCCTGCGAAGGCATTTCGACGGAAGGGCATTTCAGCAAGTCCAGGGACAACCTGCCGGCGACGCCCGATATCGTGGTCACAGTCTGCGCAAGCGCAGCGGGCGAGACCTGCCTTGCATATCTGGGCCCTGTGATGCGCATCCACTGGGGTGTGGAAGATCCTGGCCATGTCACCGGTAGCGAAGAAGAAATCGAAGCTGGGTTCATGACCGCCTACCGCATTCTGCGCGCGCATCGAGGCCTTTCTGGCACTGCCCCTGGATGAGCTAAAAAAATGTCCAGACAACCTGAAGATGGAACTAGACCGAATCGGCAAAACCACGCAGGAGCGCTAACCAGCAGTGCAAGCAATAGAGGTCGATTACGTCCGTCTGCAAATACAGTAAGGGGCTCTCACAGATGCGGTGGATCGCTTCGGGACGGCCATCGATTACGCGGGCGCTTGACGCCACCAGGACCGGCGATGCAGTCCATGCCACATTTGCTGGCCAGCGTAAAGCGCGAGCGGTGCTTCGATAGTACCCGCCCCACCATAGTCTCGCTGGCGCCAAAGCCGTATAGCGCAGCGGTATCGAAATGCGTGACACCCAGGTCCAGCGCCGCCAGCCATGGCCGCTCCACCTCGGGCGCTGATACCAGCTCGATATAGGCATGGCAAAGATACATGCAACCGAGGCCAATAGTCCCGACACGGAACGATCTCCGCGCTCGCTGTTCCATTTCACTCCTTCACTTGCGGTTCGAGCTAATGCAGTACTGCATAGCAAGGCTGCACCTGGGGCACACTGGCATTCGGCTCACGGCCTTCACAATCGGGCTGCCGCTCTGGTAGGCAAACAGGTCACGGGTATGCGCGGCATGGTGCCACACCAAAGGTCCATCCAGCTGCGCAGCTGGCCCAACGCATTCATATTCGTGCGGCGGAAGAAGTAGGTCGGCACATCCATCCGCTAGATATTGAACTCGCCCGCTTCAATCTTCTCGTGCACCCGCTGATGGCTAGGATTGAAGCGGCGCGTATGGCCGCACATGGTAACCGTGCCTCTTTCCCGCTGCACTCGCACCACTTCATCGCCATCGGTAAACGCATCGCACAGCGGGATCTCGACCCACACATGCTTGGCTGCCTCCATGCATGCGATGGCCTGCTTTGCGTGCATCTGCGTTGGCGTGCAGAGGCTAACGGCGTCCACCGCTGCCAGCGCCAGGAATTCGCCCAGGCTCGTCATCACATGCGGAATGCCAGTACTGCTGCGCCTCCGCTACCATGTTTCGATGTGCTAGCAGACTTACCTGGGATTTGAGTAAAGCCAGATGCGGCTTTTGGGTACTCCTTGCGAGTTTGTGAGGTTCATTGAGCGAAACAATCACCAATTCCATGCAGGATCAGCTACTGCTGCCTGGATTCCAATCGCCGAACATTCCGACTTCAAGCCATGTGTACTCGAAAAGAACACATTTCCGGGGCACCTTTCGTTTGGCTTGCCCGCGCCATCCACAGGATCATCGTACAGAATTTCATTGTAGGAGAGCGTATCATGAACCAGGGTAGCTTAGATACCGCATCAACAATGCTGCGCGCACTGATCGCCGGATCGTCATGCGAGCACATCGCTAATTGTCACGGCGTGACCAAGTCCGCCGTCTCCCAGCGGATACGCATATTGGCACTTGAGCTGCAACGAATCGTGGGGGTCGTCGGCGTGGATGAGGAAGAGTCGCCGACCGCTGTCTTAATTCGCCTGAATGGCGACGCTTATCTCGAGGCGCTGGAACACTTTGTGCCAGATGCCGCACTTGCGCTCGACCTGCGTAGAGATCGCGTGGAATCTGAAGATATTGACCTTTGCGTTATGAAGATCGCGCGGCACAGTCGTTGCATCCGGCGTGATACAGCTTTGCTGTTGACGCTGTTTTCCACTGCAGCGAAACCCTTGGAAATATCGCAATTGGAAGTTCGCGACTATCTCGAAGAATCAGGCTGCATCAGGACGCATTCGGCACTTCGCGCAGAAATCGCGATGAACCGCATTTCACGCGATTTGCTTTTCCAGGACCAGGCGACCAATACTGCAATCGATGACTACTTGTCCGAGCGCATTGCGCACGGCATCGGCACACACGGAAGACCGTTTTATCGCGGCTTGCGGCCAGACAGCAAACTATTTCTCTCTCGAAGCGGGAGGGCCATGCAGTTGAGGATGAACGGCGCCGTCGGCCAGCACCTCGTCTGCAAGGAGATTCACGAGATCTATCGCCGCATCTTCGCCTATAGCGGCCTCACAGGCATCAATACAGCACTCGCACGGCGGACGGCAGCGCAGACTCTCCTCGATAACGGAGCAAACTCCGAGGAGATTGGCCGCACGCTTGGCCTCAGGAAGCTCGCGGTACAAAAACTCCTGCGGCATGGCGCGGGCGCCGCCCCTTGATGGAAGTCGACGGACGGGTGCGGCATATCCGCTTCGCATCGTGGCACCGCAGCACAAGCGCAGTGACACGGGGTTGCATCGTCCGGGCGTGATGCGAGCATGGATCCATGTCTCACAGGATCGCCAGGAGGGCACCATGGACCAGCACACACGACCGGCTTTGCCAGCGCACGCCATTCCACACACCATACTAGGGCAACGACAGCCACGCATCCCAACGGCCGGAAAAATCCGCGCGGGCATCAAGGTGCTCACAAAGACAGCTGCGAGCAACCCGAGCATCAAGGCGCTGTATGACGATGGCCTGGTCAGCAATGCCACATTTGATCAGATCGAACAGAAGATCATCGCCGCCTTCCCGGACATGAAAAGTCCATTAGTGCCCAAGAATGTTGCCTGGTTTACCGTGCGCCCGAACGATTTCCCCAATCCGGCTCTTGCAGACCAAATCCTCGACGCCTACGGCGAAGACCGGGGCGATGGCATCGTCCGCCTATACCGGTTTCCCGTCATGTTCCCTGCCGACCGCTGGCAGGCGGTCATGCCGCACGAGCTGGCGTGCTGGTCGCGCAACGAGAAGCGCTACTGGAGCGAGTATGGTGCGGATGACCATACCCGCTATTGCATGATGCATGCCCCCGCCCGTGTTGACGAAAGGACGCGGCGTGTTGTGCGCCCATTCGGCGGCAGGGGCACCCAGCAACGCCCGGAGAATGGCGGTCGTTGCGAACCCGAATCCTGCCCGGAGTTCCAGAGCCGGCAGTGCAACCTGACGGGGCGCTTCGTCTTCTATATCCCCGGAATCAAGTCGCTCGATGCTTTTGAACTGCATACCAACAGCTTCTATGCCCTGAGCCGGGCCATCGAACGCTTCGAGACCATCGCCTTCCTCCGTGGCGGGCGCCTTGCAGGTTTCCTGGACCGCCAGCATACGCCGTTCTATTTGACGAAAAAGCTGCGCGATGTATCACACCTTGATCCCAAGACTGGCCAGCCGGTCAGGAGCGCGCACTGGATCATCGAACTGGAAGCGCCGGTCGACGTCTCCGCGCTGCTGATCGAACATGATCGGGACACCACCATCCAGCTGGCCGAGCATGCGGTGCGCGCGCTGCAATGCGAGCCGTCTCAATTTGAGAGCGCCGCCCGTCCCTCCACCGCTGAATGGACGGCCGATACACCGGCCAGCGAGCCCATGCCAGAAGCAGCGCAGCCTATGCCCGCTGCCGTCATGGAAACTGGTTCCGGCAGGACGACACCCGATACCACAGTAATCTACGCGCTGGCCGCAAGCTACGGCATCCCCCCGGAGCGACTCGATGCCTATGCCGACTGGTCATGGGGCGTCGGCTGGCGCCGCAATGTGCAGGGCTGCGCACGAGTCCAGGCTGAGCTCGATCAATTCCGCGCCGATCCGCAAGGGCTGATTAGCAAGATCGCATCCGAGATCGGGCAGTAATCGAGAGGCTTGAACAAAATAGGAGAATCGCCATGCCACTGTCTATTGCCCATTTTTCGGACCTGCACTATGCCGACGAAACCCTCGCCGAGGCTGACCGATGCTTTTCGCATGCGGTCGACGAAGCGATACGGCGCCGGGTCGATGCCGCCATCATTACTGGCGACACGACCGACCATGCATTGACCGCTCACTCGCCAGCCTTCTTTGCGCTGGCGCGCCAGATTCGGCGGCTCGCCGATCACTGCCCCGTCCTCATGCTACAAGGGACCTTCAGCCATGAACCGCCCGGGATGCTGTCGCTGTTCCCGCTCCTTGGCGGCAGGTATCCGATACACGTCGCCGACCGCCTGCAGCAGGTAGCCCTGACTCCGGCAAACCAATGGGTCGCGTCAGGCCACTGGCGCTTTCAAGCCCTACCCGCCAACATGCGCCTGCTTTGCACTTGCATCCCAACCATGAACAAGGCAGCGCTGGCCGCATCCGTTGGCGCCGCTGATGCGGCCAGCGCTATGGGCGAGCAACTGACCCGCGTCGTGGCCGGTTATGAGTCAGACCACCTCGCTGCCCGCCTACGTGGCGTCCCCGTGGTCGCCCTGTCGCACGGCACGGTCCATGGTTGCGTGACCGAGCACGGTGTCCCAATGGCGGGCGCTGACCATGAGTTCACGACGGGTACGCTGTTCGCTGCCGAGGCGAGCGCTGTCATGCTGGGTCATATCCACAAGCACCAGTCATGGGAGTGCGGCGGACGCCTCGTAGCCTACGCGGGGTCCATCGGGCGCCTGCACTATGGCGAACAGGGCGACAAAGGTTTCCTGCTGTGGGCGGTCGATGCCGACGCGTCCAGCGCTGACTTGCTGCCGACGCCAGCCAGGCGCAGCCACGAAATCGCCTTCGAAGGCCCGCCAGACATGGATGCTCTCGCGCAGTTTGCAGCAAAGCACGACATAGCGGGCGCATGGGTGCGTGTGCGCTGGCAAGTTCTGGAAGAGGAACGAGACTTGGTCGACCGGCGCCGCATCGAGCAACTGCTGGCCGAGGCAGCGGACGTCAAGCTCGAAGGCCGCATTATCCCCGTCACCAGGGCACGTGCCAGCGGCATCGCCCGCGAGCTCTCGCTCCCCCGTCAAATCACGCATTGGGCGACCGTTACCGGCACACACGCGCCAGACCTGCTGGCGTGCCTGGACCAGTTGCGCCAGCACACGCCAGAGAACATCGTCGCGCGCATCTTCCAGAAATCCCCACCGCCACCAGCATCGAAACGTCCAAACACGAGTGCCATATCTGTGCTGCCCGAATAGCGCGGCCGGATGAAGTCCCCAGCGCTGTGCAGTGCCGCTTGCGGTGGCGCCATGCCCCCGCATACTGGCTTCCAGCCATTTAGCAGAGCAAGGAGGTCACCATGGTTCCCATTTCCCTGACGCTCACCGGTTTCAAGGGGATTCGCGACGGACTCGGCCGCGAAAGCGTCACCATCGACTTTGCCAGCCTGACGGAGGGTGCCGAGTTGGTTGCCCTGACCGGCCGCAACGGCCGTGGAAAATCAACGATCCTCGACAACATGACGCCCTATTCGATCATGCCGTCCAAAGCAGGTGCCGACAGCCTCGGCAGCTTTTCCTATTACGAGGAAGTCTACCTTCCGGAGAACCACAAGGAACTGGTCTGGGAGATGGACGGCATCCGCTACCGCAGCCACATCTTGATTCGCGACCAGGGTAAGCGCAAGACGGACGCCTATCTGCATGAACAGACAGACGGCGGCTGGCGACCTGTTCGCCTTGGCGATGGCACCATTTCCGACGGCCGCATGGAGACCTACGTGCGGTGCGTCGAAGGCATCGCCGGGTCCACCACCACCTTCCTGACGACCGCCTTCTCTGCGCAGAACCGCAGGCAGCTGTCGTCCTACCGGAACGCCGATATCAAGTGCCTTCTCGCGGACCTGCTGGGGCTGGACCAGATTCGCGCGCATGGCGATCAGGCCAATGAAGCGCTCCGTTCGATCCGAACGGGGCTACTGACGCTGCGCCAGTCCAGAGCGCATCTGCAAAGCGAACGTGACAAATTATCGGACATGACTGCACGTCTCGGCGAGGTTATGAAGCAGACGGAACTTGCCCGCCAGAACAAGCAGGTTGCGGCAGGGCGCAGAGACGCGTGCCGGGCGGGAACTTGCAGGCCTCCAGGCCCAGCGCGAAATGGGGCAATGCCACGAAGAGCGCCGTGCGCAACTTCAGCACGAACGCCAAAGCACCGTTGAGAGCGGCCGCGCTGCGCAAGAACACTTTGACAGCCTAGAACGCACCGCCCAAGCCGGGTTGGTCCGACTCCATGAGCGCGCAGCCCAGCGCACCGCCCAACGAGAAACACATCTCGCGTCGCTCCGTTCCCAGCGCACCACCCTGCAACGCACCATCTACAGTGGCCGGCACGTCGCGCGGGCGGCAGCCAGGCAAACCCTGCTCAAGACAATCCTTCAGGAACGGGACAAGCGCGTGGAGCAATGGCAGCAAGCGGCCAGGCGACAACAGGCGTTGCAGGGCGACGCGGCACTCAAAGAGTCGCAGTTACTGGCCATTGAACGGGAAGCCGGCCAGGCAGTGCTGGCCGCGCAGGAACTGCGCCGCCGCCTCGGGCTGACCAGTGAAGTGCCCTGCTCCGGCATGGCGCTCCAACAAGACTGCAAGCTCCTCGTCGACGCGCGTGCCGCTAAGCCGTTGCTGCCGGACGCCTCCGCGAAGGTTGCCCGCTTGGACAGCGCGCGCCTGGCCCTACGCGCCGAGCTTGATGCCCTCAGGGCGCAGATCTCGGCAAACGCGGGCGCGGAAGCGTCGTTGAAAACGGTCAAGGCAAGGCGCTGCCGCACCGAGGCCCGGCTGTCCTGGGAGCTCCAGCTGGCAGCGCGGCAGACGGACATCGCACAAGCGCAGGCCAGCCTGTCCGAAGTCGAAGCGCGCTTGACATGCCTGATGACCGACGCGCCGCTTGAACAGACCGTCGAGATGCAAGAGCAGGTGGCACTCCAGGCGCAACTGGATGCCATCGTGCACCAGCGGGCCCAACAGGTCGCCAAGCAGCATGCGCTCCTGCAGCGGATCGATACCTTATTGACTGCCCTGCCCCCGGCATTCGACGAAGCCGCCCTAGCGCGCGCCGTGACGGCAGTCGCTCAGGCCGAAGCATGCCTTAGTAGCGCCGACAAAGCGCTGCTGGATGTAGTCAGCGCAGCACAACGACACGAAGACCTGCTCCGTAGGACCGATGAGTGCGAAAACCAATGCAAGGAGCTCGACCAGCAGATCGATAGGATCGAGGTCGAGATCGGCCGCTGGTCGCTGTTTGCCAAGTGCATGGGCAACGACGGTATCGTCGCCCTGGCCATCGACGATGCCGGTCCCGAGCTTTCGACCAGAGCCAACCAGCTGCTGCTTGCCTGCTATGGCCCCCGCTTCACGGTGTCGATCAAGACCCAGCTCACCACGGGGAAAGGCGAACTGAAGGAAGGCTTCGAAATTACCGTGCACGACGCGTGGCGCAACACGTCCAAGAATGTCGCCAAGATGAGCGGAGGGGAGCGCATCTGGATCAACGAATGCCTGACGCGCGCCATGGCGCTTTATCTGGCTGAGACCTCGGCACGCCGCTCCGGCACCGTATTCTCAGACGAGGCCGATGGCGCATTCGATGCACAGCATAAGCGCCAGTTCATGGCCATGAAGCGTGAAGTGCTGCGCATTGGCGGCTACAGGCAGGAGTACTTCATCTCCCACACGCCGGAGCTCAGCGAAATGGCCGATGCCATCATCAACCTCGATGAATACGTGGCGAGCGACACGCAGCCGATCGACTAGCCGTCCGGACACTGCCCACTAGACAGCGCAACGCATGGCCATACCATGGTCATACGGCTACTCAGACAAGACGGAGGAAAAATGAGCCTGTTCTCTGAACTGTATGCACTGACGAAGGCAAGGCGAATCGCCATGCTGGTCACGTCGGACCATGATACCGGGCTGATGACGATCAGCGTCATGCCCCGGCCCCTAAACGACAACGACGCGCCTTTTTGCAAAGACCTGACGTTGACGGCGCCACCCGACGAATTCGACGCAGGATTTCTGGAGGCCATCGCCACCTATCGGGACAAACTCCTGCCGCTGCTGGAGCAGGCGAAGGCGGCGGCGCGCGGCGATCGACAAGGCGAGCCAAAGTGCTGCGCAGCGATCGGCAGTCAAGAGTGCGACGAAAACTCCAGCCACCAAGGAGTTAGACAAGACTAGCAAGCTGCCAACACCCGAGCCGTCCCGCGACGAAAAAAGCGCGGGAGTACCGCGAGGCATCCGATGGCGAAGCGACACCTGACGACGATCCGGACACCGACTGGATGAAAAACCGCCAGCCCGAACTTTTCTAGAAGGAGCCGCATCATGGCCATGAACGTCAAGGAAATCACCAAACGATACCGTTATAACGGCGTCGAGCTTCCTGCGCCACCCGGACTGACCGATGCCGAGGTACGTGACCTGCACAGCGTCTTTTATCCGGAGCTGGTCAGCGCTGAAATCGTTACAGAAGAACCCAGCAACGGCGTTCAGGAAGTGACCTTCCGCCGGACGGTGGGCACCAAGGGATGAACTTCAACCAATTCAAACGCGAGGTCCGCGCGGTGGCGCAGGGGCAGGTAGCACCGGCCATCGCCGCCACTGACAGAGCCTTACGCAAGAAGGAGCTGACGCGATGCGCACTTGCCTGGACCCAGTTTGCGACCGCTTGCCTGGACGCGCAGCGCCAAGGCGAGCGGCAACAGCGCGTAACGCCGCCGCCGGAGCTTCTCCCGCCCGTGGCCTAGCTATCCCAGCCAACCCAATGATGTCGCCGGACATTCCCGGCATCATCGCTCCATCGAGCAATTTGCGACTCGCAGGCGTGCTGGCGCAATACCTGCTTCAGGCCGGGGCAATCAATCCACGGACTTTCAACAGGGATAGCACCAGCATCCATGAGATCTGCCAGAGCGCGCTGAACAGGTGGTTAAGCGCGACGACCGGCGAGCTGCGCTGCTTCACGCCGCATTTCGAGCTACAGCTGATCGAACATCCCGATCCATGCGTTGCCGGACCGTGTAATACCTCCGGCGCAGTTCCTCACCATACCGGTTCCATCCAGATATGCTGGCGCGAAGCGTCGGTATGTCACTGGGGCGTTGGGACAGGACTGGACTATCTTGAGCAACGTATCCCGCAGCTGGGCTCCACCATCCTCGATGCGATGGAGCGGAAAGGTGCACACGCCTACCCGCTCTTCACGCCCGGCGTCGCGCTGGACGAAGCATCCTATCTCTACTGGCGCGGAGAGGACGATGAAAACCTCATGCTGGATGAGGAGTGCGGCGACGATCTGGAAGCGCGCCAAGCGATGGCTAACGATATTGTGACCCGCGCAGCCATCGAAGCGGCCTTTCCACCTTGGGCGTTGGACTACGACCGCCCTCGCCTTCCGTTAGCTACGCTGGAGCGCATCGGCGGCGACCATCAATGCGCCTACGTCAGGCGCGCGGCGTCCCTGACGCACGCATTGCTGCGCCTGCGGACTACTGCGATGTCGTGTCCCGAGCTGGACGGCCCCTTTACCGGTTTCGGGGCAGTCCTGTGTTGGCGCGACGGCGACCTCGCCGTACAGATATCGGACGACCATGCCAACAATGCATGGCAGGGAGATTATTGCGAAGAGATCGGGACAGTCACGCTCACGCTGGATGATCCGGAAGCCATGCGCGGCTGGATGCGCAAGATGCGCCTCAACCTCAGCGCCATCGGCCTGCTGGACAGGTTGCTGTGGCACTTGGCGGAGCGAGAATGAAGATATTCACAGGAGACGATCATGCCCAACACCTTATTCCGGATCGACCTGCGGGAGGCAGCCAGTATGATGCTGGCGCAAGCCGTCCTGATCTATCGGCCTAGCAGCGCAGCAAATGGCGGTGCATACGCCAGCATGCACGAAGTCAGCCTGGACCAAGGCCGCCCAGTCATCCTGGCAGGGAAACCGATCACGCCGCGCGCGGCCTTACGGCTGGCGCAAAGCATTTCCAACAGTGCGGCCCATGCCGGCTACCTGCCCGGTAATGTCCTGTTTGCCGACGGCGACACGCTGGTCTGGTGGGTGCCAGCGCAGCGCCGCCATATCGCGTTTCGCTGCCCGGAATCGACGCTTGGCGAGCGTAGCGCAGACGTGCCCCACCCCGCACTGGTATTCATGGTGACAGGCTCCGCGTGGATGGTGTGGGCCCATAAGGGAAAGAAGCGCCCTGCACCGGATACCCTGTTGTGGCAAGCGCCCTACTTTAACGTCAATGCTGATGGCGTTATCTGCCGTGGCAACGTCGTTACGCCGACCGGTTCGACCACGGACAGAATCAGCGCATGGGAGGACGCATTTTTCCGCTCGTACTTCACCCATCCCAACGTCCCTAAAGGGCTGGTTCGGCACCGAGGTGGCGCTTATGCGTTCTGGCGGGAGATGCTGGACCAGAAGTTCACCCACTTTCCGCAAGGCGTGCTGGTACCGACCGGCATGACCCTTGGTGCGTTGGTTGACCGGCATGCGCGCGGCCTTAGCTAACATTATCAACAAGGGGAACAGCATGGCTGCACTGGAACACCGCATCGATCAACACCTTCTCGATCACCGCGTGAGCGTCCATCTCGCTGGCGTCGGCGGCAATGGTGCACAAATGGCTTCTTGCCTGGCACGGTTGGATATCGCCATCAGGGCATTGGGGCATCCGCACGGCCTGTTCGTGCAGGCATTCGATCCCGACGTCGTCAGTGAAGCCAATGTCGGCCGACAGCTCTTCAGCCCGTCGGATGTGGGCGGGTCCAAGACGTTTATCACCATGACGCGACTCAATCATTTCTACGGTCTGGACTGGGAAGCACAAGCGACCACGATCGAGGAATACTGGAATCGGCGAAGTTTGCGGTGGGGCCGCGACGGCGATATTCTGATCAGCTGCGTGGACAGCCGCGCAGCGAGAAGGCGCATCCATGAACACCTGTTCTCGGGCGAGCGCTACCGCTACTGGCTCGACCTCGGCAACACGGAGCATGGCGGACAGGCCGTTCTTGGCACACCGCAAGCGTCCCGTTCGGGGACGGATGGCATCCATATTCCGCGCCTTCCCTGCGTCACAGAACTGTATCCCGAACTGCTGGACACGGCGATCAGTGAAGATAATGCGCCATCGTGTTCGGTTCGCCTCTCGCTCGCTGCGCAAGGTTTGTTCGTCAACGACATCGTGGTGCGCCACGCGGCACAACTGCTATACGAACTTTTCTCATGCGGGCGGCTGACCGCGCATGGTGTCGTATGCAATCTGGACACCAAGAGATCGGTGCCAATGGCCATTGATCCGCAAACGTGGGAGCGGCTTATATCGCAATCCTGACCACGCTGCGACGCCCGTTTCGCCGCACCCGGACCATGCTGGGACAACTTAGAACAGCGCCACCGAAATATCCCCGGAGGGATACTTGCAGTGGCGCCGTCTTCTCGTAAATCAATGCCGATTATCGTTCAAACCGACGCGATCGGTCGGGCGCCGGGCGCAATGCCCATAACCCTTGCCCCACATGTAGTTGCGAGAACAATCGCATGGGCATTTCATGGTCAGTGCCTGAGTTTCGGCGACCCGGTACCCGTCGCTCCACATACCTGCGACCAGGGGTTGCACAGCCAGAATCGCCGGCATCACGGTAGCGCCACTGAAATAGGCTTCATACCCCAGCTGGTGAAAGCGCCGAAATGCCTCTAACAGCGCTCTTTCGGATTCTGGTTGCCTGGGACAGTACGCTGCGCGAGCGCACTGGAATGCCATCAGTTCAGCCTGGCCAGCGACCATTTCTGTGTCGTCGGACCAATCGCATGCGGCTGACGTGCACGCGTCGATAGCGTCAGGCCCGCTTGTCATCGCCGTGCTCCTTCGAAGCGCGACCAAGCGCCTCTTCGTCGATCCCGCCATACTCGTAGCAGATGTCCTTTGCCGAACACAGTACGCCCGTCAGCAAATTACAAAAGCAAATGCAGGTCCGATTGGTTCGGATAAACGGGGTTCCATCCCGGGCCCACAAGCGGCAGCCGGGAATCAATGCCTCCAGACGCTCGACCGCCTTATCAGGTTGGGCGAGAAATGGCGAGCTGCACGCAGCTCTTTGTTCTGTCGAATGGTTTGGCTTCATATTGACCTCCATGCTCATTCACGTTGTGCTGCCTCTTTCACGAATATCTGCATCTTCCGCCGAACATCCGGGCAACGAAATCGAAAGCGCCTGCTTGAAGGCGCTGTTTTCCGTGCTTATCATTTGCACTGTGCGCCCCCCAGGACAACGCCGGGATCAGCGCGATTCACTCTGGGAGGCTGCCGCATCGGCAGAGAGACATGCTGCGATTGGGACAACACGTTCGATTGACCTCGAAGGAAGTCGAGTACTTCACGCACATCACCGGCTTTGCACCGGTTGGCATCAAGCAACTCGACGACCTTCAGACCTATATCAAGCGCTGCAAGCGCTATTACTGGGGCACGTCCGACGACACGCTGGCATTGCACCGCATGATTGACGACGCCTACTCGCGCTGCACAGGCTTTGGCAATGCCTAGTCAGGCTTGCTTGGCCTCAGCCTGTTGTCCTTGCTCACGCTTTGCCTCCTGCGATGGTGCGCCTGTCCGGCGAATTTTTCGCATCTGCCTGATTGCCGGCTCCGCTGGCGGCGCCAGCGACGCCATGCTCACGGCCCCCACAAACATCAGTGAGTTGTGCACAAAGCGGATCGGCGTCAGGACCAGGACCGAAACAATGGCCTGAAGCCCGTGAACAGCTGCTCTGACCTTAGCCCTGCGCATCTTCTCCCGCCGAAGCGATTGCCTGCATCGCAGTACAGGCCGAGGTGTCTGGCCTTGACTTGATCATCGAGCTCCATTTGCTCCATCAAGTCTGCGGCGACGGCTGGATCATCGATGCGCCGGTAGAACTCGGCCCAGACCTTCGCCTCTTCGCGGCTGGTCCACCGCTCCGTTTTACTGCTACGGCGATTCTCTCTATCCACGATACCCTCCAATGAAAATATCGGGAGCATCGGCGTCCCGGGCGGGAGTCACTTGCTCCCGCATGAGAACGGAAATATTTGATTGCTGCCACTCAAGCAGCCTGATTCGGTAACGCTCCGCCAAAACTCGCACGCGGGTGCAGCAACGCGGCGCTAGACACTGCGCGGCAAACGGAAACGCGAGCACCGCGCGCCTGGGGCCGGTTGCGATTCATCGGGAATCGATTACGCAGCTCGCAGTGGAAGGCCATGCCCCAATTTCGAAGCAACGTAAGAACACGTTGCGAAGTTGATGCCGGAGGCTGTATGTAGCCACCAACGAGGATGCACAAGGAACTGTGCTGCACGGATATTGCGTTGGCCATGATGATCTCCTTGAACAAAGCGGAGACAGCAGCTCCCAGGCATGGGGAAACTGAAGTCCCCGTGCCATAACGCCGTGGGCGGCGTTACTGGGTTGGCGCGCTACGCGCGAAAGAAAAGAAGGCCCGTGAATCTATCAATCCAGGCCCTCATCTTGGAAGCTATATTGCGAAAACTTCCCACGGAACAGGCGGAACCTGCACCATCTATACCCAGCGTGTGCTGAGTGGGAATCCGCCACCTTGCGATGGCAATAGCAGGCGCGAAGCCTGCTCATTTGAGGACGGGTAACGACCGCAACGCCTACAGCACTAGTGCCACAGGATCCCGCGACATCTCCGCGATGGAGAAGGACGGGAGCATAGTGAGAGCGATTCTCACAGTAAGCCCCCTCATTCTTGCACCAGGGTCGCGGCCCCGCAAGGTAGTTTTCTTGGGCGTACAACGGAAACGCATACTGGCAAGGTCTTTGCAACGGCCTCGCCACTTACTCTATGCGCACCGGTATTGCGCTTCGCTCGCCAAATACTTCCGCTGCGCCCAATCAATGAAGCGCCTACATATCAATGCTTAGACGGTGATGTTGACATGGATAGATGATCATCAACAGAAAGGTTAGCATCAGATGCCCAGTTGGTTTCCCAATTTTGAAACCGAGATGCCGGCATTGGCTTGCCGATGTGAAAACCTTGGGCCAGATCGCATCCCAGCGCCGCCAAGCTATCCCAATGCGCCTGGCTTTCGACTCCTTCGGCCACAATTTTCATGTTCAGATTGTGGCCCAGTTCGATGGTAGAGCGCACGATTATCGCTGAATCATTTGACACCGTCATAGGCATGACAAACGACTGGTCAATCTTGATGTAATCTACCGGCAATTTTTGCAAATAGCCCAGGCTCGAATAGCCTGTGCCAAAATCGTCTATGCACAACTGGACGTCCAGTTGCTTCAGATCTCTGAGCCTCTCCAAGGCGCTAGCCGGGTCCTCCATTAAAGCGCTTTCGGTCAGCTCGAACTGAATCAATTCCGGTGGGATGCCCCAGGTCGAAAACAAGCCGCGCACCCGTTCGACCAGATCCGATCCTCGCAAGTCATGCGCGGAAACGTTTACCGCCAATGGCCATTCCGACCCTTCTTCATGCCAGGCATAACATTGGCTGAACGCAGCTTCCATCACCCATTCCGTGAGTGGCGTGATCAGGCCAGCTTGCTCCGCAAGCGGGATGAATTCACTGGTCGAAATCATGCCATGTACAGGATGTTCCCAGCGCACCAAGGCTTCCGCGCCGCACACGCGGCGAGAAGCGATGTCGACCTTGGGCTGACAATACAAGAGGAGTTGGTTGTGCTCGATGGCATGCCTTAAATCACCCATCAGCGCGAGCCTTCTGGTGTACAGTTCTTCGCGTCCACCTGTGTACACGGCATAACCGCCTCGCGTCGTCCTAGCTTCGCGCACTGCGGCACTCGCCTTGTGCAATAGCACTTCAGCGGTAGTGGCATGACCAGGAAAGAGCGCAATGCCGATGCTCACGCTGGCATCGATCCGGAGCCCGGACACCTCCACGGGATCATGCAGAATACCGGCAAGCCGTTGCGCTCTTTGCGCCGCGCGCTCAGCATTCGCTGCAGGCACCAGCAAGGCGAACTCTGCTTCTCCTACGTGCGCCAGCGTTTCATTTACCGTGGCACTCAGCTGAAGGCGCCGCCCAAGCTCCTGCAGCAATTGATTGCCTGAGCGGTAACCTAGCACTTCATTAATTTCGTGAAAGCGCCCCACGTACAAGTGCAGCAATGCCAGCGCCTGATGCTGGTGCTTGGCTGTCTGCATTGACTCTTCCAGGCGCTCTAGCAGAAACATTCGATTCGGCAGTCCGGTCAGCCCGTCATAGTAAGCCAGGCGGGCGATAGTCGCTTCAGCCTCACGATGCTTTTCGCGGACCCGCAGATTGGCAATGCCGTAAGCTAAATCCGCGGCCAGCTTCCCGAGCAATTGGACTTCTTCCTCATCGAAGGCATCCGGTTCGGCCGCGGCCATGGCCAGGACACCGAGCACTTCTCCTTCAACCAGTAGGGGAAACGCAGCGCCGGAAGAGCAACCCAGCCTGATCGCATCCTCGCGCCAAAAGGCGTAGGTTGGATCGGTAAGAAGATCCGCCCCGACGATGGGCTTACCGGTGCGGATCGCGGTGCCAGGGGCCGCACGACCTACCCCCCTATCCGTCCAGCTGTAATGAAGCGCGTCGAGCCGTTCTTTTTCAATACCGACACTCTCCATCCACTGAACCGTCTGGTATTCATCATGTTCCGCATATCCAATGCATGCCACCCTGTAGCCGCCGGTTTCAACGATGACCCGGCACATATCTCGCAGTAACTGCTGTTCGTCGGCAGCATGCAACAGCGTGTGGTTGCCGTCACCCAGGGTTCTGAGCGCCCGCTGAACGCGCATCAGTTTCCGCGTCTGGTCGGCAATTAATGCGGAACCAGCGAGGTCAGCTGACGGAGCATCGGCAAAGTGCGTCATTGATTGTCCCTTCCGGGAAACGACGTGTCCACATTTTCCAGTCTAGTTCATTGCTCGGTGCAACCCTACACTGATTTCCAACGATGAGCGCCGAAATGAGGCCTCAGCGTAACTTTATAACCGAAGCAATGGAGCCCGCTATGACCACGATCGAAACCGCCCTGTACACCGACCAGACCACCGCAATTCGTCCGTTTCATGTGCATGTCCCGGAAGCAGAAATTATCGAACTGAAAAGGCGCATCACAGCCACGCGCTGGCCCGGTAAAGAAACTGTCTCTGATCAATCACAAGGCCCGCAATTGGCGACGCTTCAGGAACTTGCCCGTTACTGGGTTGATGAATACGACTGGCGTAAGATCGAGTCAAAACTTAACGCCTTCCCCCATTACATTACCGAGATCGACGGTCTGGACTTCCACTTCATCCACGTCCGTTCGAAGCACGAGAACGCGATGCCGATGCTCATCGCGCACGGCTGGCCCGGCTCCATCATCGAGCAAATGAAGCTGATCGGACCGCTTATCGACCCTGTGGCGCATGGCGGCCATGAATCGGATGCTTTCCACCTCGTCATTCCGTCGATGCCTGGTTACGGATTTTCCGGCAAGCCGACGACGACCGGCTGGAACCCGAAACGCATTGCGCGAGCATATGGTGAGCTGATGACGCGACTCGGATATGAGAAGTATGTAGCGCAGGGCGGCGACTGGGGTTCGATCGTGGTCAACCACATGGGTGTCCAGGAACCTGAAGGATTGATCGCCATCCACACCAACATGCCTGAGGTAATTCCGCCGAGGTCGATGCGGCGATCTGGTCTGGAAACCCACTGCCGCCAGGCCTCTCGGACGAAGAGACTAAAGCGTGCGAGCAAGTGCGCGAGAATAAGTTCGCTTACGCCGCCTTGATGGGAACGCGTCCACAAATGCTGGCTGGTCTGGTAGATTCGCCAGTTGGATTGGCAGCCTTTATGATTGATCACGACTGGAAGAGCCACGCCATGATCGCGCGCTCCTTCGCCGGCATCCAGGAAGGTCTGTCCCGCGAAGATATTCTCGACAACATCTCGCTCTTCTGGTTCACGGGCACCGCGGTGTCAGCGGCTCGCCTCTACTGGGAGCACACCGTTGCCGGACTGTCCTTCTTTGCTGTCAAAGGCGTCAAACTCCCGGTTGCGCTTAGCGTTTTTCCGGATGAGATGTACGTAGCACCGAAAAGCTGGGCAGAGAAAGCGTACCCCGAATCTTATCCACTACAACAAACTTCCTAAAGGCGGACATTTCGCAGCCTGGGAGCAGCCAGCCTATATCATTTCTGAAGTCCGCACGGCCTTCAAGTCGCTTCGCCAGTCGGAATCAAATGGTCTAGCGCTGTAACATCGACGCCTTTTTCGGGTTGTGACCGCTCTTCCTCGGCCAAGCAGAAGAGGAAGAGCGGTCGCTGTGGCGTCATAAAGGCACCCTTGCTACTCACCGTCCCAGTAGCCAATTGAGTTACCTGCACGGCCAATGAAAACAAAATCCTGGGGCTGCCCATCCGCGTCAGGCGGCTGCCCGAGGACCGCAAACTTATCCGAATCAGGATACTCCACGATATCCGGCCTGAGCTTTGTACTGACAGCCAGGTAACGCAAGGGCACGGTTCCACTGTTGACGATCTGATGGGCTGTGTCCCTGCCGCCGGGAGGACACGCAATAATATCGCCTGCTCGTATTGCATACGTTTGCTCACCGACGCGAACCTCACCGCGCCCCTCCAGGATGAAGAACATTTCTTCATTCACCCGATGGTTATGAATCGGAAAAGCCCTTTTGCCAGGCGGGACCTCGGTGATGTTGTATCCGAGATGCTGAGCGCCGATTCTGGCCCCGATCGCCTGCGTGCGCGCTTCAAATCGTTCTGCAGCAGCCCCCGTAGCAGTAAAAGCCGCGGATCCAGGTTGAAACTCCACGTCTGCGATGTTGATGATTGGTTTACTCATTCGATCCCCCCATTACTGTGGTGGCATCACGGAAGAGGTGTCGTTTTCGCCATGGTCAGTACTGCTGCCCTCGACTGGGTCTTCCGTAATCTTTGGCACCTCACAGGCTAAATAGTCGATGAGAGCACGTACCGATGGCAACATCCCCCCTGCGGCTCATGAACACCGCATGGATGATGAATTCCCGGCTAGACCAGTCCGGCAGGACATGCAGGAGTTCACCCGATTTGAAGTCTGGCCAGCAGAATCGCTTCGGCAGCAGTGCCACGCCCAAGCCGGCGATCGCGGACGCACGCGCCACATCCAAGTTGCTGCAAAACAGGCGGGGATGATGTCGAACGAGATGCACCTGACCATCCGTCCCCTCCAGTTCCCAGCAATCGCCCTCCACATCTTCTCCCGTCGACAAGGTGGGGAAGTCAGTCAGCCGTTCCACGGTAAGAGGAGCTTCGCCGGCAGCAAGCAGCCCCGGACTCATCACCAGCACGGGTCGGCTGCGGCCGAATTGGCGCACAATCAGTGAAGGATCAGTCTCGAGCCGCATCCTGCTGCGCAGCGCAATATCGACGCGGTCCTCAATGAGGTCAGCCGGCCGGTGGAAAAGTTTCAACTGTATCCGCACCTTGGGATAGCGGGCCAGGAAACCGGGCAGCAGAGTCACCATCATGTACTGGACCAGCCCCGGTGGACAGCTCATCCGCACCAATCCTTGTGGTTCGGCGCGCGACTGCGCGGCCACGGCCTCTGCCGCTTCCGCGCCCGCCAGCATGGCCTGGCAATGTTCATAGAACGCGCGGCCGATATCGGTCGTGCGCATGCTGCGCGTAGTGCGTTCGAGCAGACGAACTTGCAGCCGATTTTCCAGCTGGGCCACGCGCTTGCTCAAGGTTGATTTCGGTACCCCGATATGGCGTGCGCCGGCGGCGAACCCATTACAAGAGACCACCGTGTGGAAAAAATACAGGTCATTCAAGTCATGCATGATTTGCCCCGCTTACGAAGAGCAGCGTGATTGTCTCCTCCGGGAGACGACGCGTCCACATTTCCCAGTCTAGTTCATTGATTGGTGCAGCCCTACACTGATTTCCAACGACGAGCACCAATAGTGGGGCTTAGCGTCACCGGGCCCGACGGGCAGCATTCTTGCCCGAACCGCCAACTCTTCAATCGAACCGAAATGGAGTCCTAAATGACCAAGATCGAAAAAGTCCTTTGCACCGGCAAGACCCGCACGACAGCGAGCAGCAGCGACGGAACCTCTAACAAGCATCATGGCCGCCTCGATATCAAGCTTTCGTCGCCAGGCGGCTCCCATCCGGAGTACGAATTCGCAGCCTCGCTGCCGCATCCAACCGCGGAGCAGCTCTTCGCCGGAGCATGGTCCGCCTGTTACAGCGCTGCGCTCGGGGTTGTAGCCAAGCAGATGAAGGTGGTGCTTCCGCCGGACCTGGCTGTTGAGATCGAGGTGGATCTGGGCCAAACTGGTGACGCCTACTTCCTGCAGGCGCGACTGAACGTCAGCGCCCCTGGCTTGGCGCACGACGTCGCTGCGGCGCTTGCACACACCGCGCACGAAATCTGCCCGTACTCTAAAGCGACGCGAGGCAACATCGACGTGGACCTGAACGTCGTCACTGCCTAAGCGTGCCGGTTGCGAAAACGCCGCCCCAGTTGGCGAACCGCCAGATCCGTGCTGCAGCGCCCGCAGCCGCCCTTGCGGCTTGAGAATTGAAGACCGCAGGAAGAAATTGCAAATCGGCGGTCTTCAATCTTCTCCAGTGTGCTAGGGCGCGCGCACTTTCATTCAACGCGCAACGCATGCCGTTTATAGCCCCTCCATTACTCATAGAGCTGTGACTCGGCAGTATTCACAAGGCCGTGGTAGGTTCAAGCCGACTCATTACATCGGGTAATGACTGTTTCACTCGCCACTGTGTTGATTAGGATCTGCTCCAAGCATAGAGTGCCGACCACCGGACATTCATGAATGCCGGAAGCCAACGGAATTAACTGTACTTGAACCTGCCGTGACGATCCTAGCGAACCAGCGCATTGCCATCATTGTCCCCTGCTACAACGAAGAACTGACCGTCGCGGACATCGTTCGCGACTTCAACGCCTGCCTGCCGCAGGCGCCGGTCTACATCTTCGACAACAACTCCTCCGACCACACCGTGGAGGTGGCCCAGCAGGCAGGCGCCATCGTGCGCCGTGTGCCGCTGCAGGGAAAGGGCAATGTGATCCGCCGCATGTTCGCGGACGTGGATGCCGATATCTACATCATGGTCGACGGCGACAACACCTACGATGCCAGCGTGGCGCCGCAACTGGCCGAAAAGCTGGTGCGCGAGGGCCTGGACATGGTCGTTGGCACCCGCGTGACCGAGGAGCAGGAGGCTTACCGCTTCGGCCACCGTTTCGGCAACCGCTTGCTGACCGGCTGCGTGGCCATGGTGTTCGGCGATACGTTTACCGATATGCTGTCCGGCTACCGTGTGTTCTCGCGCCGTTATGCGAAGTCCTTCGCTGCGCACGCTGCAGGCTTCGAAACCGAAACCGAGCTGACGGTGCACGCGCTGGAGCTGCGCATGCCGGTGGCCGAGGTGGCGACCGTGTACAAATCGCGTCCTGAAGGTTCGTTCAGCAAGCTGAATACCTATCGCGACGGCATGCGCATCATGTGGATGATCCTGAAGCTGTTCAAGAACGAGAAGCCGCTGCATTTCTTCTCGATCGGCGCTGTGCTGTGCGCACTGGCGGCGCTGGGCCTGGCCGTGCCGCTGGTGAGTACCTGGCTGGACACGGGCCTGGTGCCGCGCATGCCGACCGCCGTCCTGTGCACCGGCCTGACGCTGTTCGGCGCGGTGCTGCTGTCCTGCGGACTGATTCTGGATACGGTCACGCGCGGACGCATCGAACAAAAACGTTTCGCCTACTTGTCCCTGCCCGCACCGGGCCATGACTAAGCCGGCGGCATCGCGCCTGGCCCGAGTCTGGGCGGCGTTGAACACTGAGCGTGGCTGGAGCATCGCTCTCGTCGCCGGTCCGCTGTGCTTCGCCCTGCTGTCCCTGTCTTACGGGCAGGACAGCAACTGGGACCTGCGCAACTACCACCTCTACAACCCCTTTGCCCTGCTGCACGGGAAGATCGGCTCCGACCTCGCACCAGGCGTCTGGCAAAGCTACTTCGATCCCACGCTGGACTTGCTGTACTACGGTCTGGCCACAACGCTTTCAGCACGGCTGGCCGGCGCCATCATGGGTGCGCTGCATGGACTGAACTTCGTGCTGATGACTACCATTGCCTTGCACCTGCTTCCGCGCAGCATCTCAGACTCACAGGGCGCGCGGCCGCCCTATCGTGCAGCGCTGCTCCTGTCAGTTGCGGGCTGCCTTGGCCCGGCCTTCCTATCCGAGGTCGGCAACACAATGGGCGACAATATGACCGCGCTGTGCGTACTAGGCAGCCTGCTGCTGATCGCGCGCGCTACGCTGCAGCCAGGCGGCGCATTGCGTGCGCAGACGGTCACTGCAGGCTCGCTGCTGCTGGCCGGCCTCGTGATGGGCATCGGCACAGGCCTGAAGCTGACCAACGCCACTTACGCGCTGGCTCTCTGCCTCGCACTGTTTGCGCTGGGCGGTGGGATTGTGGCAAGCGTGCGCGTTGCATGGCTGTTCGGCCTTGGTGTGCTGGCTGGCATCACAATTAGCGCCGGGCACTGGTACTGGCGCATGTGGACTGTATTCGGCAATCCGCTCTTCCCCCAGTTCAATGATCGCTTCCAAAGTCCGATGGCCGCGCCAATCGGCATCGGCGACACAGGCTGGCTGCCCAAGACCACGCTAGAAAGCTGCCTGTGGCCCTTCCTGTTCACGCTCGATCCAAAGCGTATCTGCGAAATCACGCTGCGCCACCTAATGTGGCCGCTGCTGTACATCGCTGTGATCGGCGCCGCCCTGGTCGCGCTGCGAGCGCTGGTCCTCCGCCGCGAGCAGCCGTTGCGTCTCGCCCCCGGTGCGCGGCTGCTGCTGGTGTTTGGCGTGCTCTCCTACCTGCTATGGCTCAAACTGTTCAGCATCTACCGCTACTTGGTGCCGCTGGAACTAGTGGCGCCTCTAATGTTCTTCCTGCTGCTGCGAGGCTGGAACGCCCGCATCGTCGGTCGCGTGTTGGTCTTCACTGCACTCTCCGGCGTTATCCTGCTCAGGGCCGGCGACGGCAACTGGGGGCATGGCCACTGGACCCGAAAAAGCCTTCGACGTCGAAGTCCCAACGCTGGCCTCGCCCGAGCGCAGCCTATTGGTGATGGTGCAAGCCCCGTCCGGCTGGCTAGCCTCCTTCTTCCCGGATTCGATGGCCGTCGTGTCGCTCGGCGCCGGCTTCCCCGAGTCGGACGGCTACCGCAACCGGGTTCAGTCCCTGCTGGAAGAGCGCAACGCCGGCTGGTACGCACTACTCCCCGTCGATCAAGCCGACGCTGCGGCCGACAAGGACCTCAAGGCCCGCGTGCAAGAAACCCTGTCGCGCTATGCGTTGCAAGCCGACCGCTCCAGCTGCCGCCAATACCGTGCCAGTATGGGCACCGACCACGCGCCGTACCAACTCTGCACTCTCCACCGCCAGAAATAGGCTCCACGCCCTCCCCACCCCGCTGACGAGAGAGGTGCGGCACGGTTTCTTCTTCATCGTCTTGCAAAAGCATGAACACTTCTCCTGACCGGCCCATCTGGGCCATGTTTGATGGCAGATTGGCGCAGCACTGCTGCCGCCACATTATGAGCTCATGCTTCGCGCAGCTTCACCAATGCCACCCGCGCCGTTTTTACGATCTCACTCGTTACACCAGGTAATAACAATAACGCTCTACGTTGCGTTGATCCGATCCCGTCTCCCGCCTAAAGTGTGCTCACTCCGGACATTAATGGTGCCGGAATTCAACGCAATCAACTTTAGGAGTTTCGTATGACTACCCAGCAAAAAACCATCATCGTTACAGGTGCCTCGCAAGGCATTGGCGCCAGCGTCGTTAGCGCCTTCCTGGCACGTGGATACAACGTCGTCGCCAATTCACGCAACATCACCAAGTCCGGAACATTCCAGGCTTCCCAGCATCTGGCGCTGGTTGATGGCGACATTGGTGACGCCAAGACTGCCGCCAAGATCGTCGAAGTGGCGCTGCAAAAGTTCGGAGGCATCGATGGCCTGGTCAACAACGCCGGGATCTTTATCGTCAAGCCATTCATTGACTACACCGCAGAAGATTTCCAGGCACTGGTGCACACCAACCTGGAAGGCTATTTGTACATCACCCAACTGGTCATCAAGCAGATGCTGGAACAGAAGCGCGGTGGCAGCATTACCAGCATCAGCAGCGTTCTGACCCGCACCCCGCACGCCCAGCTGACTTGTGCGGTGCCCATGTTCACTAAGGGTGGCATCGATGCTGCTAGCCTGAATCTGGCAGCCGAATATGCACACGCGGGCATTCGCGTCAACGTGGTTGCCCCTGGCGCGGTGGATACGCCTCTGCACCAGAACACGCCAAAGGATTTCATGAAGTCCCAGGCACCACTGAACACAATCTCCACTTCGGAAGAAATTGCCGACGCAGTCGTGTACGTCACTGAGGCCAAGAACGTGACCGGCGAAATCCTGCGCGTCGATGGCGGCGCCCATAACGGCAAGTGGTAATCAGCCCAACATCCTCACTCGGAGAAATTCAATATGTCTACAAACAACGATGTGCTGTACACCGGCAAAACCCATATTACCGGCGGCCGTAACGGCGTTGCGCGCAGTGACGACGGACAGCTTGACATCAAATTGTCTCGTCCCGGCAGCAATGACCCAGGCACCAATCCGGAACAGTTGCTGGGCGCAGGCTGGTCGGCCTGCTTCATCGGCGCCATCGGCATCGCCGCAACAGCGAACAAGATTGCCGTTCCTGCCGACGTGTCGGTAGATGCCGAGATTGACCTCTGCAAAACCGAAGCAAAAGGCTACTTCCTGCAAGCGCGTTTGCGCGTCACCCTGCCTGGCATGGAGCGTTCTGCCGCGGAAAATCTGGTCAGCGCTGCGCACCAGACCTGCCCATATTCCAAGGCCCTGCATGGCAATGTCGCGATCGAGACAACGGTAGCTGTATAAACAGCCATTCGCGGCCAGCCCGAAACGGCCGGCCGCACAACGCAACTATGAGATCAAAAAATGAACTCCCACGCGCAGATCGCAGCAGCCCTTGAACGCTATTTCGACGGAATTTTTTACGGTGACGTTGAGAAGCTTCAGACCGTTTTTCATCCTGCAGCCACGCTGTTTTCAGAGGTCAACGGTGTCGTAGCAGTGAGGCCGTGGGCCGAATACCTGGAGGTTGTGCGCAGCCGGAAATCGCCCAGCGAGAACGGAGAAGCAAGGGGCATGGAGATTATTTCCATCGAAGTTCAGGGTCCTATTGCGTTCGCCAAGGTCCAATGCCGCATGCTGGGCTTCCATTATCGTGACTTTCTGTCGCTACAATTCGTCGAAGATAATTGGCGCATTGTCTGCAAACTGTTCACGCATGTCCGTCCTGAGCAGCGGTAGTTGGCAAGGGCCACCAGAGAGCAAAGCGGCGAGTTGCCCACCAAGGCCCCAGCTGACCGTCGACTTACTAACCCGACAGTTCCCTACTGCGTGACGAGAAGGCGACCTTAGGCGGCCCGGTGTCGAGCAAACCATTCGACGTCATCCATTGAATTTCGCTTCTGGGCAGGCAAGTTACGCCAGCAATGGACACACCAACGTAGGCTGGTGTTATATTTGCTTTACAAGATCCAGGAGGCATCATGTCCATTCCATTAAGGATCTCAGCAAAGGCGGTGGAGATAGGCGACTTCGTCTACATCTTTGACCGCCAAACGCAGGCTGACGCCTTTTTCGACTGCGTAACCGATAGCAACCTTGGGCATTGTGCGTCTTCGCATTCGTTCAAGAGGGTGCACGTAAGGCGATATCAGCCAAGCGAAATTCGCTGTGACAATGATGACGGCGACATTGAGCTCTAAGTCGAGTCCTCTGCCAGTCAGGCTTAAGCTCTGCGCTTGTAAATTGCCGTGACTACCCCACGATTACCAGCCAATAGCGAATCTACACCTGGCAAAAAGTCGGATTCCAAAACCTGATAGTCAGGTCGCGATCAACAATAGTAACTCCGACCGGCATGTATGCCGGTATTGGATTGGCGCCAAAGATCCCCATCAGGTTCTGCGCATCGCACTGCTATGGTCCTTTTTCGTGAGCGGCGAACGAGCGAAGGCTGCACTGAGCGTATCTCTTGTTGGCCAAACGTACAGACTACAGGTCAGCATTAGTCCCCTGTCGCTCGGTGTCAGTTACCGGCCGACCACCATTGTAGCCCTCCGGCAATAACACCCTTTTAAGGCATTGAGAACAAGCTGTGAATAGGAAAGTTCCTACACCCACCGCGAGCGTCAACATGGTAAATTTGCTCCTCCACACAGGCGGGCCAATTTCATTCGAGCCCAGCTAATAACGACAAGGAGACAAGTATGCCTTTAGGACTAATCGTTGAGGATCGACGGTCTCTAGAAGCTCTAGCCGAAACGGTAGACAATGCCCTTAACTTGGCTGACGAGTGCGGATGGAGATACGCGCTGGCGTACCTCATTAGCGAGCGCGTTCCGTCGCAGGTCATTCAGCGACTCTTGTCGGGTGACGCCCGAGCAAGAAAAACGGCGCTCAATACCAGCGTGGCTTTTCCTGACCGGAGCTATGGTTGGAGAGGTCGCAATATGGCAGAGATGGAGCGTCAGTTCGCCGCGTTGCGAGCGCGAAGCAAGGTTAAGCCACGCACAAAGGACAACTCTCGTCCAGCGTCGCGCCCAAGCGCTCCCTTTGCTGACGCGGACTGATCGGCCGATCATTCGTCGATGTGTTCGGACGCCGGCGCGGACAAATCCGAACACGACGAGTGGTGAGCAAAAGCGCTTTCAGTTTCCGACCGCGCTTTAATCTGGAACTCTGATTAGCTGGGGAAACTCGTCCGCTTGCACAAGTCCGTCATCCGCAACGAAGATATTCAATACTCGTGACCTATCATTTGCCCGCCGAACCATCTCGACCAGTACTTGCGTGTTGGGGCCGCCCTCCGCGAGTCGACGAATGGCCTCGGCGGATATCAAATAATGTCCGCAGCTTGGCGACCGGCATACCACCTGCCTGGCACCATTTTCCACACTCTCATTCACCAAATCTGACGCCCCACACAAAAGGCAATTCATCACTATCAACGCCCTTACTCATGAATTTCCAGCTTCAACTCGATGCAGATTCTACTTCAATTCTTCCGGCGAAAACGTTCAGGCGGCACTGCCCCGCGGCGCCTCCATTTAAACCAATCGTTCGAGCGTAGGCCGGGCTGCTAAAACGCACTATCGATCACCTTGATGCCGGGGCGGGTTGAAGAAGCAAAGCCAAGAACCGTCATAAGCCACTTCGGGTTCCCTCCCGTGTGCGAGCACCCGGTGCAGCCCTCCAAGTGAAAATCTATCCTCGCTCATCCACTGCAGATCGGCATCAAGCAGGCACCGCCGGTAAGCGGTCGATCCAGAGATGTATGAGGCCACCGCGGCATGGCGCCCAAGTTCCGGAACATACTCCTGGTTGAGCACGACGTGTCCCTCCCATCCTTTCTCGCGAACGTAGCGGCTGGCTACCTTTATGCCTTTTACCAGCCGCTCTGCAATTCGCATCTCGCAGACGTCATATGGCGGCGCAAATTTGCAAGCCCAAGTCTGGCTGCATCCGACCAGCTGCTTATGTTCGTTCTGGTGCCTTTCGATGCCAGTCAGGACCAATCCCGAGCGCCGCAGCCAGACTAACCTAGGGTTCTCCAGTTCTGCCATGAGCCGCCTGGTGCCGACTTCGTAGATCCGCGCGACTTTTCCCAATTGCCGCATGCCCTGATCCGTCCCAGTTCTAACGATCAATTCCACTGGCTCTCGTGCCACCGAACTCGCGGACGAACTCTCCACGGGCAAGATCGTGCCAAACCTGCGACGCCGGATCACCCACATCTTCACTTCAGAATCCCTTTTTACTGTATATTTATACAGTGTATGGTAAATATTGACTTTTATCAAATAGCGCACACGCCACTATGTTACGGTCGGGCATGGACATCAATATCAGCTGGAAGATGCAGGTAGTGGCCGACCAATTAGCGGCAATGCATGGGCGCGCCTTTGCGGACGCGTTCCTTGAAGACTATGTCAAGGCCAAGCGCACGCAGTCCGAACAGCGCAGCAGCCAGTTGCTCGCAGTTCCAACCGCTCAATCCGGAGGTGTTGAACACTCGATTACGGCCATTAAACTGGCTCCAGTCGACGCAGCCCCATAAGAATTCGCAGCAACGTCTCGGCTTTCGTGGGCGAGCAACGCACGAAAAGAAGTGCTGAAAATTTCTTCACCAGCGTTCTCGTAAATCAAAACTTTCTGGCCACACCTCGTGCCTCAATGACGACAGATTGGTTCCCCCGATGGGGCAATCCGACCGGGTCAAGTTGCGAGAAAACGAGCAGCCAGGGCGCTCGTCGCTTCATGCCGCAACGTCCTTTGCCGAAGCGTACTGGTGAAGTACACATGTATGCGCGAGCACCAGAAGACCTCTCAACACGCGCCGTCTACTGCTTAATGGCCAGCGCTACGTCCACCGTCAACGTTTAGTATTTCGCCCGTCACGTACGGAGCAAATTCGAGGTACATCACGGCGTCCACAATGTCGCTCGCTTTACCCATTTGCCCCATAGGATGCAGTTTGGCCAAATATTCATGCTTTTCCGGGGTATGCATTGGGGTGTTGATGATGCCGGGAGAGACCGCGTTCACACGAATGCCTCGCTTTGCGTACTCAATGGCCAGCGACTTTGTCGCTGCGGCTATGCCGCCCTTAGTTAACGAAGCGAGCACCGATGGCACGGACTCCAATGGGTGTTCGACCAGAGAGGTAGTGATGTTCACGACGTGGCCACTCTTGTTTTTCTCCATCTCGGCAACCGCTAGTTGGGTCATGTGGAAGAAGCCGGTTAGATTGGTACCGGTAATGGCAGCATAGTCTTCATCAGTGTGGGCGGTGAATGGTTTCATAATGAAGATGCCGGCATTGTTGATCAACGTATCGACTCGGCCAAATTCAGTCACAGCTGCGCTAACTACTTGGCGAGCAGTTTCACGATCAACTACATCACCAGCAACCGTGATCACGTTCGGATTGTCGGAAGGCTTAATGCTGCGCGAATTTGCGACTACGCGATAGCCTTTGTCCAGATACGCTTGCACAATTGCAGCGCCCAGCCCTTGGGATGCACCGGTGATAATGGCGACTTTTGGCGAAGAGGTCATTGGATTGTCCATTTAAAGTTGTTCAAGGAGTTCCCAATATAGATCGACCAAAGGTCTTGATGGAGGGCCTGGTATGATCAAGTGTTTTGCATGCATGTAACAAGCACTTGCCGCCGACGGCCGGTATTTCGATGGTTGCCCCATTCTCCTACACAGTATCAACCAAAGCGGCAGCTACAGTGGCTACGCAGTCGCACCAAGCCGTAGATACATAGCCACGCTTCCTCCCGCCGAACTCCAAGCAGTCCTGATCGACTGTATGGAAAATGACGTCACGGAAGTCATCCCATGTCTAGTGCACGGCACTTAGCATAGACCGCAGAGGTCGTCCCAATGCAAATTAGTGATCATGACGGTGATGGATATCCGGGTAATGCTTGTGAGAGTGAGTCAGCGGCACATGCATATGTGGATGCACGTGTGGCTCACGTCCGTCCCACTCGACATCGTGCTCGTGCTGGTGATGTTCGTCGTGACTATGCTCATGAGTATGCTCCATGAGGTCATGCGTATGCTCATGTTCATGGGACTCTGTCAGGTGCAACCAGATCCCCGTCCCCATCAGTGCCACGGCGAACCAGAACAAGGGACCCGGCCTTTCCGCCAGAAAGACCATCGATATCGATGCGCCGACAAATGGTGCAGCGGAAAAGTATGCACCGGTGCGCGCCGTTCCGAGGTGGCGTAACGCCAGCACAAACATGACCAGGCTCAACCCGTAACCGCAGAAGCCGATCAATCCCGCCCCCAGCGTTGTCAACGGCGCAGGCAAAGACATGCCGAACGCCAGCCCGATGCTCAGGTTGACCGTACCTGCGATCAAACCCTTCAGGCCGGCAATCTGCACTGCGTCGCTGGCAGACACCTTGCGCGTCAGATTGTTGTCGATGGCCCAGCACAGACTGGCGCCGATAATCGCCAGCGCGCCCCAGGACACGCCGAGCGCACCAGAGCCATCCAGGGACAACAACGCGCCCCCAACAACGATCAAGACCATGCCAATGAAAATGCGGCGGTCGAAGTTTTCCCTGAACACAAACCACGCCAGCATGGAAGTAAGAACACCTTCCATGTTCAGCAATAGTGACGCCGAAGCCGCTGCGGTTTTGGTCAGGCCCAGCATCAACAACACCGGCCCAGCTACGCCCCCAGCAGCGATTGCACCCGCCAGCCAGGGCAAATCGCCAACGGTGAGTCCTGCGACATCACGCTGCCGATGGCGCCCTGCGATGGCGCGCACGGCATACACGACAGCCAGTCCCAAGCCACTGCCAAGATAAAGAATACCGGCCAGCACGACCGGCTCAATCCGCCCGACGAGAGACTTGGCGAAAGGTGTGCTGGCCCCAAACAGCACAGCGGCGAACAATGCGTATGCAACGCCTGTGTGTATGCCAGCGTCAGTGAAGCGGTTGAATTTCATTGCATCTGCCTTCTGTCAGGGGCCTTCTCTAAGGATTATAAGGGTGATACTAAAGGGGACACTAACGCCAGGCATACATGTCCCGCTTGAAGCCCGCGATCCCCCCTTGACCTTCCCATGGGGGAAGCCTTTACGCTTACTTTTAAATGCGTTTCCGCCAGCTGCGCCCACGTGCTTTGACAGCCAGATTGATCCGGCATAGGCTAAAAGTGTATTACCAGTTCTGATTTTTCATGAAGACCACTCGCTGCTCACGTATCCTGACCGCCATCGCGGCGATCTTCAGCATGCTGTTCATGCAGCTGGCTGTCGCATCGTACACATGCCCAGCGATGGCAATGCCAAGCCAGGCGGATAATTCTTCGATGAGCAGTATGGCAGGCAGCATTCCAAACTGCGACGGCGAGGAGCCGGCGCAGCCTGTTTTTGTGCCACGCTTACGGTCACGGAGAGCCTTCCAAGCAGTCCCCGGATAAGTCGCCCCTCCCCGACGTCCAGCCCTTCGTTCCACTCTCACTTGTCGCCGTCCTGCAGTGTGTCAATGTCGTCAGTCTGCCCCTTTCAGCGCAGCTCACACCAAATACACTAATGCGGCCGACGGCGCCTCCGATTGCCATCCGCAACTGTTGCTTCCGCTTTTAGTTCTCCAGACTGCCACGTTCGCCATCGCATTCTGGAGGTGCTATGCCATCACCTTTAGACGCGCACGTTGGTGCACGAACTTTCCCCATTTCGCCTTTTATCCAAGTGCGTTGTCGCGCTCTCGCGCATCGCCGGACACTAATCAATTACCAGGAATCCATCATGAACAAGCTCTTCACCACATTAACCACCATGGGCACAGCCCTGGTGCTGACGGCCTGTGCCAGCACGGCCGAACCTAAACGCGTAGTACTACCTCTCGACCATGGCCCCCGCGCGCAAGCGACGCCCTGGTAAAATCAGCAGCAAAAGCTGCATGCAGCACAGCGCGCAAGCACAAGTGCCGCGGATTTGCAGCGCGACGCCAAACAATGAGCAGTGAGAACTGGAGCGCGATTTCGATTCACATTTTTCGCAGTCGTCGAATTTCGCAAAGAAGGGCCGGACTATGTCATCGCTGACGTAACGTAGTCAGGGAAAGGTGGGGCGTGGCCGCCTGCCATGCCCCACCTGCGTCTTAACACGACCTCAGCCTGAGTCGAACAATCGAAAGCCCGACAGCCTAAGACTTCCTGGGGGCTTTAATTGGCATCTGTATTGTCACAGGCTTGGTGGTTACCGGTGAGGGGGCGGGCGGTGGCGCATTCAGTGCTCTGATGGCCTGCCGAATAACCCCCGACGCAGAACTCACGAATAGCGCCGCAATCACTACGCCAACAACGACGTCTGGCCAGTATGAAGCCAGCAAATGGCTACCCGCAGCAGCGAGAAGCACACCGACGTTGGCTATCAAATCGTTTCTGGAACACAGCCAGGTCGAGCTCATGTTCAGATTGTCGCTGCGATGCCGATACAGCAGATAGAAGCAGATCAAGTTGGCGAACAAAGCCAAGAAGCCAATGGTTCCCATTGTCACGACTTCCAGCGTGGGAGGATGCCACAGTTTGTAGCCAGCCTCTGCTAACACAGCCAGACCGAACGCCAGCATGAAGAATCCTTTGAGGAGGGCAGCTCGTGCATGCCAGCGTTCAGAACGCGCCAAAACGATCAAGCTAAAGCCATAGACGAGTGCATCGCCAAACATATCCAAAGCATCAGCCAGCAGCGACGTTGACTGGGCCAGAATGCCCCCAATGCCTTCAACGACAAACATGACGTGTAGTAGTCGCGATCTGATCTGACAGTGCCCCGGTTTGACGTCGGTTCTGTCAGGTCAAATTCCGTCGTTCAATGCGCTGATTTTATCGCGCCAAGCCTCCTTTCCGTCAATTAGGGTTTGAATCGGTGTGCGCCCACAGCACATCTTGCCCTGGTGTGTCCGCTCGTGGTTGTAGCGATAGACCCAGTCATCCAGGTCTACCTGAAGTTCTGCAATGCTGCGGTAGATCTTCTTGCGGAAATTCACCTGGTAAAACTCGTTCAGCACCGTCTTGTGGAAGCGCTCGCAGATGCCATTGGTTTGCGGGTGCCGTACCTTCGTCTTGGTGTGCTCGATCTCATTCAAGGCTAGGTAGAGCTGATAGTCATGGTGCTCTGCCTTGCCGCAGTATTCGGTGCCCCGGTCGGTCAGAATCCGGATGACACCCATTCCGTGTTCTTCCATGAATGGAAGGACACGGTCGTTGAGCAAGTCTGCAGCGGTGATCGGCGTTTTTGTCGTATAGAGCTTGGCGGCTGCCCACTTGGAATAGGTGTCGACAAAGGTCTGCTGGTATATCCTGCCCACGCCCTTGATCGTTCCTACATAGAAGGTGTCCTGGCTTCCGAGATAGCCTGGGTGCGCAGTCTCGATTTCACCGCATGCCAGGTCGTCATCTTGTTTTCGCTCCAATGCTGTTACCTGTGCTTCGGTAAGAACGTCGCCGGTCTTGGCTACGTGACGCTCAAGGGCTAGCAGCCGCTTCTTGAATGACTCAAGGTCGTGGCGCATCCAGATCGAGCGCACGCCGGAAGGTGAAACGAACACACCACGCCCGCGCAGCTCGTTAGAGGCCCGCAGTTGGCCATACGCAGGTTGCTCCAGGGTGAGGGCTAGGACCGCAGCTTCGGTTGCCTCGTCCACCCGATTCTTGATGTTGGGCTTTCTGCGATTGGCATCGATCAGGGCATCCACACCGCCGACTCGACTGCCGACTGATACCGGTAGAAGGTATCACGGGAAAATCCCATCACCTTGCAGGCACGGGACACGTTGCCAAGCTCGGTCGCCAAATTTAGCAGGCCGACCTTGTGTTTAATGACGTTCTGAGGAAAACTACGCATGGGGTTACTCCTTGCGTTTTCACGCTGGTTTAATAAAGATTCGCACCTCTATCAAACCGGGTAACCCCACCCTTGGCAAGGCCCTACTGTACGATCAGATCTGAACTACTACACATGACGGCATTTATCGACAGCACTATCCACAGCACTTTTCCGTGGTTCTGTTGCATCGCTGTGATCTCGCAGCTCTTCTCTTCGCAGCAACTGGACATCTGACTGCCTCTAACATGATTGTTGTTGCCAGTGTATGTCATCTCCGAAAACCGTGTCGGCGCCGCTGCCGCGCGGTCAGCTTCGCTGCAGAAGGCTTCGCGTTTCAAACTCTGAATCCACATCACCATACAGTCCCTGGCGCGGCAAATCACTCCGGCAGAAATAACTCAGCCTATTCAAGGATTTGTGCGAAAACTCGCCTGATCGGTGCTGCAACGAACCAAGTCCGCATGGATCCGAGCGTAGCCTTAGGTATGACCCGCAGATTAAACTACGCCACCGCAGAAAAGATCTCCATTGCGCTCCTGACCCGAGCTGCTTTCGGAAAAGATGCAGGTTTGCGGTATGCGCACTTCTATGGCCTGGACGACGGTTTGCTGTCTGCCGTTTTTGGCAGAGACCGGGATCAGCTCCGGAAAGACGTCCGAGGGGCCCACGTGCTTCCCGATCGACGTCTGGTCAAACGCGCTGCAGAACAATAAGGCAGGTCCCAATATCCAAACTCGTCGCCCTGCAACCAGCCACCTACCTTCAACCTTCAGCGGCAGCCACCGCGCGAACACCGAATGGGTGGACAAGCCACCGAATCTTAAGAGCAAAAAACGCAACGACCGCCCTGCTTCGGTCGCAGGGTGGGGATGGCAGCCCAAGCATTCATCGCGCCACTGGCAAGCACCACGCGCATGGGTTCCAGTTTCGCGTGCCCGCAAGCAGGGCACTTCAAAACAGAGAACAGGATTGCTCCGTTTATTTGGCTTTCCGGCGAACGCAGATTGGGTTCACGTTAAGTGCGTTCAATCCCGGCGCAGCAACGATTCATAGGCAGTTCGGAACTGATCATCGCTAGCCCAACTTGCTGCGATCTGCTTGGCACCTGATTTCGACGAGGCGATGACGAAGGTCGCATTGCCTCGATGACCCAACACGAATGGCCGATCCTGCTCCTGCGCGCGAAAGAAGGCCTGCGCCGCAAGGCCAGGATCGCTATATTCCGTACCGCGCTGGCCACTCTTACAGACCACGGTATACGCTATCCCGCCACCACGGCTATCTTGTCCCACATGCATCGACGAGATCGTCATCGCATCCTCCAACGCATTAATTTTCGCTTCGACAACAGTGTGATCAAACGATCACCACTGAGAAGAATTATTCCACTATCCCGCAGAAATTCATAGGCACCCGCACCGCTGCGCCCTGTGTGGATAAACAGCCCACCGTCGAAGTTCATGTACTGAATTGCATCGCCAAAATCCCGCAGATGGCCCCGGCAAATATGAGCGCGATAGCGTTTCATCTGCACTGCCAACCACCCGCATCGGGGACTCCACACCGCACCATCGATACCACCGTCACCCGTGTAGCTCCGGTTGCGAAGAACCAACAGTCCGGCATCTTCCAGTGCCGACATGACAACTTCCTCGAACACCAAAGGATCAACCTGGCGCAGATAGCACAGGCAACGACCAGCCAGTCCCGGCTCTCGAAAACGTCGCACCGTACGCAGCACCCGACGCGACTTCCGTACATTCCGCTGGTGGTTCGGCAAGCCTATCAAACGCACGACGTTGAGAAACTTCGACAGCAGAGGAATGCAACCGCGAAGTAGGATGGTCATCATTCCCTCCCTTCCTCAGTCGGCTGCGACGCGTGATCACGCCGCACGCGAGGCGAACCCAGGTAGGCGTTGCTGATCTGCGGCCGGTTGTGACCAAGTTGCCGCGCCACCTGCCGATAGGCATCCCTCATCGCAGCGGCATCAACTGAGGTTTGTCCGTCCAGAACCGACGCCTTGACGTGCGCGATGTCGAAGTAAAGATCGCTGGCAAACTGGTGGCGCAATCCGTGCGGCGTTACCCCCAACTCCTTCTTCGTCAGCCCGACCTGGCGCACGACGTTGGAAAAGAGATCGAGCGACTGCTTCAACGTGAGGCCTGGACGACCGATGTGACCGCGCGGGCCGCGGGCGATCGCAAACGCTTCCTGCAATGCCTCGCGTTGATCGTCGCTGCGCACTGCTGCAAATCGCAATCGGCCGCCTTTGGTGCCACGCTTGATTCTCAGGAAGCTGATGTATCGCCCACCTGGAGGATGTGCCGCCGGTAAGGCGTATGCCGGCACTTCGGCCGCGCGCGGACTGAACATGACTGCTTCCTTCCGACGCAGGCCATAGGCAATCATCATCCGCAACTGGACCGCTACATGCCGGTCGATCAGCCTCACCTGCACAATCTTGTCACTCACATCCACTCCATGGCTCGCCCAGCCCTTGTCCTCCGTCGCGCAATAGCTGCGCCGAACCATGCCTGGATCGCCAACATACCTCTCCGCAGCCTTGACCATGCCATCCTTGTCGATCCAGCGGGCAAATGCGCGCAGGAAGCTCATTTGCTGTTGAATGTAGGCAGCGCTATAAGGCATTTTCGGCCACCCTGGCCTGGTCCCACCTGTGCCGGATTCAATCCCTGCAACCGGCTGCGCCGTCCAGTACGACATCAGCACCGCGACATGCCGCGCACTCAAGTTACGCGGAGCCACATGAAACCCTAAGCTTCGCAGCAGCGCAAACATCCGGAACAGGGCTTGCCGGCGCGCGTCCCGCGTGTTGAACGAGATGTCCTTGTCGCGCACAGCATGCCCCTCATTGTGCTCACGAATAATCGCGCTCAGCTGCGCTTTCCACTGGCTGTTGTTGGCCATTCCTCATTTCTCCTTCTTCGTTGGCGATACGACGTGCATACGCGATCGACAATCCCACCACCGGGCAGACCAGCGCATGCGTCTTCCAAGGTGTCGCCACTGCCAGCACACACCTGATGTTGGCCAGATCTGTCGTACCCGGAGCCGGCCATAGCCCCGAGACGCAGGAAAGCGATGCGGCCATCTAGGCTTCCCGGACACAAGATGGCGTTGTGGACAAAGGTTTGCCCGAAGGCGTGGCGTCTTAAAAATGCTTATGCGAGCAGCGAACGAATTTCTTCCGCTTCGCCATTCCCCGCTACTTGAGCGGGCCCTACCGCGAGAGCGCGGTAAAGACATGGGTGCCTGGCCAATCCACCTTGGACCAAGCGAGTAGCCTCCTTCCTCACGGTTGTCCCCAGCCCTGCCACCAGGCCGCTGCGTGATGACGCCCATACTGAACTGGCCGAGGCTTCTATGGCCCCTGTACCAGCAAAGCACCGAAACCTGGTGTTTGGACGACGGAAGGATTGCGAGAGATTCACGGAACCGCATTTCAGTTCCATCGCCACAGGTCGGGCCCGAGGGCGAATCACGACGCACGATGCGTCAGGGCACGCGAACTGCACGGGTGCAGGCCGGCGCATTCGAGTGAATACATCGTTGAGAAGATCGGAAAAGGAACGTGCGCCCTCGCCCTACCCAGTACAGGTAAAAGCATCAGGCACGCTCAGGCCAGAAGTACTGGCCATGTCGATACGACGATTGGGGACAGGCAGGTCACGACTGCAACGGGCGCTATCGAAGCCACCGCCGCATTTAGAACGCGATGTTCATGGAAGCGGGTCCAGACAGTGATGCCAGCTTAGGAAACGAATTTGCCGATGTCAAGGCTGAAAATGGTCGCGAAAAATTGTAGATTGATGCCCGATTTATTTTGTAATCGCGCGTGTGCGAAGTTCGCCCCTATGAAACGCGCGAAAGTAGGATACCTCTGATTGTAGGGAGTCGGCTTGACGAACCTGCAAGCCGGCCTAATCTTCGACTCGGAGCACCTGGTCCACACGAACGCAGATCAGCCCCGCTTCAATTAGATAGGTGAAACGCTCGCGCCGCCGTAAAAACTCGCTCCGAACCACATCCCGCTTGAAGCGTGCAACGGCTCCGGTACAACTTCCCACGAAAGCATCGTGATAAGCGTGCACTTTCGAGTTTCCATGTCCGTCGAACACGGCTATCGTGATCAGCAAATCCGAAGGGAGGAACGCATGGAACTCGTTGTCAGGGCTGTCGATGTGGGACGTGGAAATACGAAGTTCATCGCCGATATCAGGAACGGCGAGCCGCAATGCGCTATGTTTCCTTCACAGGCGCATCCAGCGGAAACGGCATACGAACATGAGGGTTGGGGATCTGGGCGCAAGACTGGCAGCATCCCCGTCGATGGCCTGGTCTACGAGGTCGGCCCTGACGTGCATCTGGCTGCCGACGTATTCAACGCGAACGTACTGCAGCATGATCGATACGCCGAGGCGCCCGAATACCTTGCCCTGGTGCTCGGCGCGCTGCATTACATGCAGCTCGATGCCATCGACCTCTTGATCGTCGGTCTGCCGGTGGCGACCTTCAAACTGAAGCGCCACGTAGCCGCACTTGAACGTCGGCTTACCGGTCAGCACGAACTGGGCAAGGGCCGCCGAGTACAGGTCAAGCGTGTCAAAGCGATCGCACAGCCTGCCGGCGCCCTCATGTATTACGGCCTCATACAAAACCGGGTGGCAGAACTTCGAAAGGAGCGCAGCCTCATCGTCGATCCCGGCCGACGTACGTTCGACTGGATCGTGACCCAGGGAATGCAGCAAATTGAAAAGCGGAGCCACTCGGTCCCGCGTGGCATGTACGATGTACTGCATGCGGTTGTGGAAGGTATCAGCCGGAATACCGGCGCGCATTACCGAGAGTACGAGCTGGTCGACACTGCCCTGCGCACCGGAAAAAAACTGATCGTGTTTCAGAAGGAGTACGACCTGGCCCAACATCTTCCATTGGCGAGGAAAGTTCCAGAGCAGGCGATAGCAGAGATGATGCACTACGTCGGCGACGCAGGCGACATCAAGAATATTGTCCTCGTCGGAGGCGGCGCCTTCTTTTATAAGCCAGCGCTGAAAGCCGCCTTTCCCAACCACGCCATTCAGGAGTTAAAAGAACCGGTTTACGCCAACGTCAAAGGGTTTTCAGTATGCGGGTTCTGAATTGGTCAAATCCTTCACCGGCAATAAACTGCCAGTTGCTGAAGCAGTTCCAGACAGCCATGGAGGTACGACCAGTGGCTGACACGCTGCGGATCACACTGGAGCTGGACATAGCAGACAATCCGCCTCTGTATCAGGACCTGGCCAAGTTCCCGAAAGGACCACGCCGCGTGAACCGGCTGCGGACGCTCGCATATGCGGGCCTCATCGCCCAACTAGTACCGCAAGGTCCGCTCACAGTAAGAACAATTCCGCCGAAACCCGACCAGGATTCCACAATGAAGGCGGCATCGCTGGAGCTCTTTGGACCGGCGTTCGATTTGTAAAAGGAGGAGGCATGCGACAACTTCATAACCACCCGCGCGATCTGGAACACCAAACCGCATCGCAGTTGGCAGAAATGGGCTATTGCGAACGCAAGGTTCTTCTGAAACATAGGTATGGAACCAGAGTGGCTCCCTCACGCTATGTGATGCAGCAACATGGGACAGCGGAGCACGAACGCTTTCTGGCAGCGGCACAAAGGCAAGAACCGCGAGTTAACAGCGACTGTCGACCGTGCACGACGGAGACGGAGACGGTGGCGTCGGTGGCAGATGCTATTCGGAGCGCTCTGAAGCATCTTGCCGTATTTCTTCGCCTCACTGGACGCTGAGGGAGATAGATGCGGTTTCCTTCCAGCGCCGGTTGCACTGTCGCCATCGGCAACGCATTTCGATCGTTCCTCCGACGGATTTACAATTGGTGCCGCAAGCCTCACTGGCTTCTGTTTGAAATGGCGGATAGCCGGCTCATCTTTGCCGAGAAGACGTTCTCGATCCGTCACCCGATCGACCTGGTAGCGCGTATTGACCGCGCTTACGGCGACGGCAACGCGTTGGCTCTCGTTGAGTTAAAAACAAGGCGCGTGAACCAGATCTTCGAGTCGGACGTTATCGAGCTATCGGCACAGCGCGTGGCCATACAATTCGGCACGCAATTTCGAGTGCGCCAACAGGGATACATTTTGCTGCAGAATCTTGTCACTCGCCGCACTATCGCACATAAGGTGTAGTAGTTCAGATCTGATCGTACAGTAGGGCCTTGCCAAGGGTGGGGTTACCCGGTTTGATAGAGGTGCGAATCTTTATTAAACCAGCGTGAAAACGCAAGGAGTAACCCCATGCGTAGTTTTCCTCAGAACGTCATTAAACACAAGGTCGGCCTGCTAAATTTGGCGACCGAGCTTGGCAACGTGTCCCGTGCCTGCAAGGTGATGGGATTTTCCCGTGATACCTTCTACCGGTATCAGTCGGCAGTCGAGTCGGGCGGTGTGGATGCCCTGATCGATGCCAATCGCAGAAAGCCCAACATCAAGAATCGGGTGGACGAGGCAACCGAAGCTGCGGTCCTAGCCCTCACCCTGGAGCAACCTGCGTATGGCCAACTGCGGGCCTCTAACGAGCTGCGCGGGCGTGGTGTGTTCGTTTCACCTTCCGGCGTGCGCTCGATCTGGATGCGCCACGACCTTGAGTCATTCAAGAAGCGGCTGCTAGCCCTTGAGCGTCACGTAGCCAAGACCGGCGACGTTCTTACCGAAGCACAGGTAACAGCATTGGAGCGAAAACAAGATGACGACCTGGCATGCGGTGAAATCGAGACTGCGCACCCAGGCTATCTCGGAAGCCAGGACACCTTCTATGTAGGAACGATCAAGGGCGTGGGCAGGATATACCAGCAGACCTTTGTCGACACCTATTCCAAGTGGGCAGCCGCCAAGCTCTATACGACAAAAACGCCGATCACCGCTGCAGACTTGCTCAACGACCGTGTCCTTCCATTCATGGAAGAACACGGAATGGGTGTCATCCGGATTCTGACCGACCGGGGCACCGAATACTGCGGCAAGGCAGAGCACCATGACTATCAGCTCTACCTAGCCTTGAATGAGATCGAGCACACCAAGACGAAGGTACGGCACCCGCAAACCAATGGCATCTGCGAGCGCTTCCACAAGACGGTGCTGAACGAGTTTTACCAGGTGAATTTCCGCAAGAAGATCTACCGCAGCATTGCAGAACTTCAGGTAGACCTGGATGACTGGGTCTATCGCTACAACCACGAGCGGACACACCAGGGCAAGATGTGCTGTGGGCGCACACCGATTCAAACCCTAATTGACGGAAAGGAGGCTTGGCGCGATAAAATCAGCGCATTGAACGACGGAATTTGACCTGACAGAACCGACGTCAAACCGGGGCACTGTCAGATCAGATCGCGACTACTACACATAAGGTGTTGTTGTATCCTGAGGAGCATGTCATTGCCATTGCCCGTCGTCGCCAACTTGTACTGCAAGGGACCCTTGCGCCAAACAGTCCGTTGGACCCAGCACGCTGCAGGCGTTGTGAATACCAGGCTGAGTGCAGTGCTATTTCAGGCACCACGGAAAAACGCGGGCGCAATATTTGACTTTCTGAGGGCGGTCTGCGGACGGCTACTCCGGTTGCGCGCCCGATCGTTGGCGCGCGCCTTCCGGACAATGCGATGCCAACTCTCGTCGGGAAATGAAACGCATTCGGGATGACAAACATGCCGATTCCCTGCCGCTTGCGGGTGCCGCGTCACCTATTTGCTCCTCGGCGTGCAAGAGAGTGCAAAGCTCCGACAGCTCTTTCTGATAGGACTGCAACCGAGCATATTGCTGGCGGCGGCGCTCGGTAGCCAAGGCGCGCACAAACACCCCGTCGAGAAAGCCCAATTCGGTAACTGGCGGGATCGGGCCTTCTCAGAAGGCCCAAGTCAATCGCACGGCACCGTGCCTATTTTTTCATCGCGTCCTTGCCCATGTCATCCTTTTTCATTTCGTCTTTGGCCATTGGATCTTTCTTCATACCGTCCTTCGCCATCGAGTCCTTATGCATGGCCTTTTTCTTCCCGTCCTTAGCCATGCCCTCCTTAGCCATGCCTTCCTTAGCCATGCCTTCCTTAGCCATGCCGTCTTTGGCCATTCCGTCTTTCTTCATCCCGTCTTTCTTCATCCCGTCTTTCTTCATCCCGTCCTTGGCCATGGCGTCCTTGGACATCTCGTCCTTCTTCATTGCATCCTGAGCATAGCTGGCGCCAGATATCGACAGGCACGCAACGATAAAGGTGATAGCGGAAATCTTTTTCATGTCTATCCTCGGCAACGTTAAGTTAAACAACGCGAATACTACTGTGGCAACGTGCTACATGGTACTCCGGTGCGATTTACGGTCAACTGCCGCCAAACCAGTTATACCCTTGGTCCTCCCAGTACCCGCCAGGGTAGTGATTGGTCACAAAAATGGCCTGTATGTGTTTCGGATTCTTGTAGCCTAACTTAGTTGGCATGCGCAGCTTCATGGGAAAGCCATAGCGCGGAGGCAGAGGCTGGCCGTTGTATGTGAGCGCCATGATCGTCTGTGGATGCAGGGCAGTGGCCATGTCAATGCTGGTGAAATAATCGTCGCCGCATTTGAAGCCGACATATTTCGCACTCAAGTCCGCGCCCACCAGTTTCAGAAAGTGCGAGAACGGCACCCCGCCCCACTTGCCAATGGCACTCCAACCTTCAACGCAGATATGCCGTGTGACCTGTGACTGCTGCGGCAATGCGCGCAGTTGTGCCAGCGTCCACTGCCTGCGATCGGCTATCATGCCACTCAGTTCGAGCCGCCATGCATCGCCGTCGATGGTACGTACCTCATCCTCGCTATAGTAAGCGTTGAATGGGAACGGATCAGTAATCATGGATTCCGGATAGGTCGGCGCCAACCGCGTGGGATCGAACAGCCAGCCCTGGACGAGGTCGTTAAAACGTGAGATGTGCATAAGGGCCACCTCGATGCTTTCCTGGTCGTCGGTGGCGCAACCGGTGAGCAGAGTGAGCCCGCCCAGCGTCAGGCTGCGCTTCAGGAAAGCGCGACGCGATGGCTGTGCGATGTGGCCGATGGCGTCCGCCAGCATAGCGACGCCCTCGCCTGGCATTACGATTTCGCGTTCTTTGAAGCGCTTCATCATAGTCAGTCCTATCTCGGCGCTAGCGACCACGCAGCATGGCAATCAGTGTGCGCGGTACCAACACCACCATCACCACATGCACCACAATGAATGCGCAAAGGCCGGCCATGGCGAAGAAGTGAATCCGGCGCGCCACTTCATATCCCCCCAAAAGCTCGCGCAATATTGGGAATTGCACAGATTTCCAGAGCACAAGCCCAGACAGAACGAGCACTATACTGTCGACCATCACGAACACATAGGCCAGCCGCTGCACACTATTGTAGTGGCGCAAATCCTCATGCACCAGACTTCCCCGCAGAGCAGCACTCAGGTCGTGCAACACCTCGCGTGGCATAATCGGGAAGAACTGCCGTCGCAGTCGGCCACTGAACGCATTAATCAGCAAGTACAGGATGCCGTTCGCGAACAAGAGCCACATTGCGGCGAAGTGCCACTGCAACGCGCCGGCCAGCCAGCCGCCCAGTGTGACGCTGCGAGGGATGCCGAAACCTAAGAACTCCGTAGCGTTGTAGATGCGCCAGCCGCTCGTCACAAGAAGCACCACTGCGATGGCGTTGAGCCAGTGCGTAATGCGTAGCCAGGCTGGGTGGATCGTGCATTCATCAACAGGCATTTCAGACTCCGTACGCAGCGCCGAAGCTCGCGAAGACAGTTAGTTGCATAATGTACTTTGCACTAAGTTGGATGACCGTAACAGTAAGTTCGCAGACAATGAGGCATCGGTTACAGGTTCTGCCAGATATTTCGCATTTTTTTTGCCAAAAGCGGCTGCCCTGAGGCCACAATGCAACGAATACATGAGCTGGATCCTTTGCGCGCGACCGAACTGCGACTGCGCACCCTGCTCCTGCGAGGCCTGGACGGCGACGCCCTCGCCTATCGCCGCTTTCTGCAAGCCACGGCCCCCTATTTACGCGCCTTTCTTCGACGGCGCCTAAGCCGATGGCCAGATGAAGTGGAAGATTTGGTGCAAGAGTCGCTGTTGGCGATCCACATTCAGCGCCAAAGCTACGACACCAGCGTGCCGTTAACGGCCTGGTTGTACGCGATTGCGAGGTACAAGCTGTTCGACTGGCTGCGGCGACATGCTCGGCACGACAGTCTGCATGATCCCCTGGATGATGCGCACGAGGGCGAGAGCGCGCTATTTTCCAACGCGGACGAGGCAGCCGGCGAGGCCCGCCACGACCTAGCCAACTTGCTTGCCATGCTCCCCGAAAAGCAGCGCGATGCCATCATCCTAACCAAGCTTGACGGCTTGTCGATACACGAGGCGTCTGGCATCCTTCAAATATCGGACGCCGATGTCAAGGTTTCGGTGCACCGCGGTTTGAAGGCATTGGCGGCCATTCTGAGAGGCACAACATGAAGACAGAAGACTGGATAGTGATGTTGTCGAGCGGACCGGATATTCGCGTTGCCGCGCGGCCGTTCAGCGCCATAGTATTCCCGTCCCTTGCCGGATTGATTGTCTGCGTTTTGCTAACGTTGGCTTTGTTGGGCGTACGTCCGGACTTCGTACAAGCTCTGGCGACGCAGGCCTTTTGGCTGAAAGTCGTTTTTTCGGCGACGCTGGCCTGGACTGGATGGCTGGCCGCCAAGCGGCTGGCAGTGCCAGGTGCTCGCACTTCCATTCTGCCTGTACTTCTGGCCGTTCCTGTGCTGGTACTTTGGGTCGTAGCCGGTACGGTGCTATGGCAAGCGTCTCCTGAGGTGCGCATGACACTATTCTGGGGCAGCACCTGGCGCAATTGCCCTTTGCTCATCACGCTGCTGGCATTGCCGCTACTTGTCAGCGCACTTCGGATGTTGCGCGATCTGGCGCCGACCAGGTTGCGCCTGGCAGGCGCTGTTGCCGGCTTTGCTGCGGGCGCATCAGCCGCTATGGTGTATTGCTTGCATTGCCCGGAGATGAGCCCAGTCTTTGTCGGCTTCTGGTATGTGATAGGGATGCTGATTCCAAGCGCTATCGGCGCCGTGGTGGGACCCCGCGCGCTGGATTGGTGAGTTCCTGTCAAACTACCGGTCGGACGCTGCTTGCCGACCTGGTAGCGAATCTGAAGTTGAGTAAAATGCTTTTCCTATTTCAACATGGGTAGGGCTTCCACGATAGGTGTATCCGGAGTTCGATATGGCCGCATATATACCATCTTTGGTTTGGGCGATTTCAGCCGTCGTTTGCCTTGGCATTGCTAAACACCGTCATATCAAACAAACAGCCATCAGGGCGATGTTAGTGTCCCTGCTCGGCCCAGTTGCAATCCCTTGGGTTCTACTCGCAAAGACCGAAAAAGGTCAACCCGGCCTAAGCCCATAGCGGAGTGTGCAGTCGATCGAACTTTCTACCGGAGCTGAACTGCCGATGGCGCGTTGGCCTCGCCCAATAAGGAAAGTATCGACTTTGCCAATTGACTGCTCAAGCCTCCAAAACCTTCATCCCTTGGGCCAAAATTGAATTCCTTGAGCTTGGTTTGAGCACCCATGAAACCCTCCATCGTTCCGATTTCGTCGATTAGTCCAAGCGCCTTCGCCTCCATCCCGCTCCAGACCTCGCCGGTGCCATAGTCGACCTTCGCATTTAGGCGCGCGCCACGTTGCGCTTGAAGGTCCTGCACGAATGCCCCTCCGACCTTGTTCACAAGTTCTGTGGCTTTGGCATCCGATTCACTGGTAAACGGCGTGAACGGATTCAAGAATGCCTTCAACCTTCCGGAGCTGTAGACACGCTGCGAAACCTTGACTTGCGCTATCGCCTTATCCAGCTGCCACGGAGCCAGGATGGCGCCAATCGAACCGACCAGGCTGTACTTACCCGCGACGATCCGATCGGCGTGCATCGCCGCCATGTACGCCGCGGATGCTCCCAGGTTTCCAATGATCGCGGTCACCGGCTTCGGATATTTCTGCTTATACAGGACCAGAGCGCTGACAATGCGCTCCGCTTCGACTGGCGAACCGCCAGGACTATCGATCTTTAGAACGACCTGCTTTACTCGTGCGCTCCTGAAGGCAGCTTCCAGCGCCGGCACCACCTTCTCAGCTGATGCGAGCGCACCGTCCTTTATCTCGCCCTTGATCTCGACAACCCCAATGACATCGCCGAACGGACCAAACGAAAAACCGGTGGCCGAGGCAAAATAAGCAGCCGCGCCAGCCAGGGGAGCGATGATCAACACGACTTTCAATCCAACGTTCCAACGCTGCACTGAGCGCCTCTCCGCCGCAGCGAGAAGCTGCTCTTCCCGGAATGCCTTTCGCTGTTCGCGCATTTCGGCCAATAGCTGAACGATAAGCGAATCGCTCCCCAAATGCCGATTGTGGCCTTCTTTCTCCATAGCTCGCTCCGTCGATTTTCGATTATTGCGTGCAGCGACCGCCCATACCTAGAACGACCTGGCCAAAGGACAGTTTTCCCTTGCAGTCTTTTTTCACCACGCTCTCATCAGAAGTATCTTGTCGATGAATCGGTGCGCCTTCGGCGATCATCGCTTCAGTGGACCTGCTTTTCTCGATGTTGTTCAAATAGGCTGACGCCTGCTGAATCCTGCTGATATGACATCTGAGCTGAAAGGAATGCGGTGCCTCAGTCGTAGCCGTCGATTCACGTTGGACATTGGTTGCGTTACATACTTGAACAGATACATCCCGGAAGAACCTGTCGTCGAGTGGATCACCAAAGTCGGAATGCATCAATAGCACCTGTCCGTCTCGGCACTTCGAGGTGATAAACCGTAGCGCGATCCGTGTATAGATTGCTGCCTCATCGCGGGTACCAGCTTCGACAAACAGCACACTTTTGCTCAAGTTATAGGATGTGGAAGGCGACAGATCGCAGACCAATTCGTCACTCGGACGTCCAGAGAGAGAAACAGCATACGCACTGGGAATTGCAACGATTAAGACTAAAATACTGAGTAGTACCTTCATGATGTCTACCTCCAACTAGTAAAACGCAATGGTCAAGGTCTTCCCGCTATGGCCCCTCACAAGAAATTGCTAGCGTGTGCTGTCGTAGCATTCTCCCTATCGGCAATGCTAGCTTTGCAAAACGATTGGGTAGTCGTTATTGCCGCCGGGGCGCTTGGCGCCACGGCGGTATCATTCATCTTCCTTCTCGTGCTTGTTGCAGTCAAGTTGACGCATCTGACAAATTCGACTTCATGTGAACACCCCGACCAAGATGGCAAGCGCCACCGGCTCACAGGCTTCGATGCAGAGGGTAATCTCATGATTCACTCCTGGCTACGTAACGGTGGAAAGTGAACGCCACGGTTCTGATCCTTCAAATTCATCGGCGCTTTTCGATAGAGTTTGCAAGTCGCTTCGCTAGATCCTTCGCTTTTTCAGCGACCACGTCCGGATCGCCTCTAACCTGTCCGTTTGCGTCGCCGAAAAGTGATCGGTTCGTCGAGATATGGCCGTTCCTGTCGACGTCGATGTCAGCCTTTTTACGGAACTCCGCCTCCGCCTTCTCCACTGCCATAACAGTTTCCTGTCCGGCCTTAGACACATCCGAGCGCAACTGTTCCTCTCGAAGTAAGTTAGCCTCTACTCGAGCCGGGCCTCCAACGGATGCACGTTGGACCTTAGTGCCGAATTCTTTAAACTGAGCGCCGATGGTGTCATCCGAAATAGACCGCACGTTTCGCTCGTGTTCCCCTTCAAGATCGCTGAATGAGGCTGGAAGGCTGCTGCTCTTTGTTAGCTGGTGCGGGACTGAAGAAATATTTCCGATGAAGGACTCCATCTTGACTAATTCGGCGGCGCTACCAGCACGCTCATAGCGCAAGAGCTCTTCAAACATTCTCAAGTTTCGAGGATCCTTAGCAATATCTTTACTTACCGATTCCCCACGTTGATAGGCTCCTGAAATGCTTTCCGAGAACTCGGTCTGCCTTCTCAGATTTGCGTCAGCTCGTTCTGATCTCGTGACTGTTTGCCCAAGCTTCGCTGAGAGCTCATGGCCTTTCTTGGCATCCGAGACTAAGGAATCGATTACACCAGTGTTCTTGGTGACAGTGTCCGCAAAGGCCTTGAACTTCGCTTTGTCCTCGCTACTTAGCGCAGTACTTATCAATTGATCCTGCTGTTGTATTGATGCTGAATAACTCTTGCGCCCTGTCGCGGAGATCTGGCCACCGCCATCAAATGGAAGAAACTTCCCTGCCGCACTCGGAATCCCGGCACTGAGATAGGCGCTCCCACCAAAGGCGACTGCTGCTACTTGCTGCTCGCTTGCGCCGGTCGTCTTGGACACATTTCTCGCTATCTGCTGCAGGGCGCCAACTCGCTCCCCCTCCGTCTCGCTGCTCCCAAATCCAGAACCTTCCGAACTACCGTGGCTCATTGATCGGGTTGCAGCGTTCATCACGACTTCACTCAACGCCGCGGCTTTCTCACGGGATGCCGCAATAGACTCAGACCGAGCAGCGGTGACCGCACTATTGGCAGCGATCACATGTTGCTGAGAGACCTTGGTATCAACCACGCGCGACACCGGGCCTTCATTCGCCAGTGCTTTCACCGAGGTTAGGCCACTCAAGGCGTTACTGGTGTAGATGTTCCCAGACGTGTCGTCTTGCCTGCCGTGGAAAAACGCCGATGACCTGGTGGGTGCAATCGCCATCTGATCCATGCTGGTGTTGCCAAGGCTTACGCTGCCAGTGGCAGCGGATCCCGTAGTTGAACTCACCACGCTTTGTAACGTGAGCACACCGCCGATAAGCGCGCTACCAAAGGTCTCCATCCGCTTCAAGCCCGCCCATGCAATAACTGGAATACTCATCGTCATGTAACCGACCACCGCCTCACCTGAGATCGCGCCAGAGTAAATCGATGAGGAGGTCATTAGCGACAGCGCACTAATCCCATTGCCCACCGACGCGGCCGCCGCCAACTCACGCGCGGCATGAACCATGGCCATATAATTAAGGATCGCGTAAAGCGGTGGCCAAAGCTGAATCCAGATCAGGACCGAAAGATAGTTTTTCAGTCCGATCATGGTCTCTCGCCCGCTAGTCATGAGCAATAGCAGAATTACGATAGGGAAGATAGCGTACACGATCGCTTCAATCGTATTCCGTATCACGGGCAGCGCCTGCTCGGCGACTTTTCCGTTATTGAGCCAAGCTGCGTTGGTTTGCGCGACGGACTGAGCCCTACCTACAGCCAGCAACATTGAGGCCGGATCGTTAATTTTCTGCCCCGCCAAAAGACTTGTGTCATTTACCGCGTTGATCAGGGCGTTCTGACGGATAATGTCGGCGGCGCTGGAGGCGGCAGATGCGATCCCGTTTCGTATGTATGCTTGCTGAACCTGCCCAGCAATCAGTGTCGCGGCGACGGTCCCAGACAATGTTGGATTCATCCGAGTCGCGAGTATCCCTTGAATTCGATCCAGCTGGGCGGGCAAGCGCGAGTTCAGCGCTTGGTATGCTTGTGGACACGGTGTAACCGTTGGAGTTCCGGCAGAATCTGTGATCGGTGTAAACCGCGCTGGGTTAGGATTCGCCATCATTGGCCAGACATCCCCAGATGTGGCAAAAGCTTCTGGCGAAATATCTCCAGATGCAAGATCATACATCGTACAGTTGTTGATAAAATTGATCAGGTCGGAGCGAAACGTCGGCTCTTGGAATACAACCCGATTTGTTTCACGTATCAAGCGGTTCCCAAAGAGTAATCCATTCTTTTGATAAGCGAGTTCTTCTGGTAAATTGGCGCGACCTGGCAGCAACTGCATGGCCGTTTCGAAAAGCCCTGTAAGCGTGTTTCCAACAGTACTTGATAGCGATCCGAATACCGCAAGCCCAAACGGAACATTGTCGACAATTGCTACAGCGCTCGAACCTGTCTTGTCTACCACTCCGACTGTGACACGTGGAACGAAGAGAACAGACAGAACCAACGTAACTGATGCTAACCATTGCCAGCCCTGAAGTTTTTGGGGGGCCACGGCATAAGCGACCACTGCGGCTACGAAGCCACAGAACCCCACCACGGCAAGAGCCCCCTTAAAGTCATTCGCGCCTGCAATTGCCGCTACAGCGTTCAGTATCCCGAACAGGCTATCGCTGTTTTGGTACGCGTAGATCTCCCACATATGAATACTCCCCGTGGTCCTGGAAACTTAATGATTACCTGAGGTAGGCGGCTCGGCGTCCAAGCAGATCTTGAATGTGCTGCGGCATGCTGGTTCGTAACTGCCGCTCGATTTGCTCGATGCTCGTCGCCACGGCGTTAATCGAACCGACTTTTTGGTACAGGGCGGACTTCTCTCGAGTGAGCTGAGCCATCATTTCTTGAACACGGCGCCTGAGCTCACGGGAGCGCGCCGCCTGCAGCGAGTTCAATGTAAAGTCCTTTTCAAGGGCGTTCAATCCGATGCGTAAGTTCCGCTCTAAAAATACTGAAGCGTAGTCGGCGGCAATCACATCGCGGAACCGCAAGATCAGATCATCGGTCACGCTCGCTGCCGGAACTGTTGCGCCGACGGATAGCATCCGATACACCGGTTCAGTGGTTTGATTTACGAATCCCACTTCAGGCGAATCGTTTGGTATCGGTGTGCGTGTCAATATCTTTTCTGCGATGGAACGCATCAAGCGCTCGACCTTCAATGTAAATGGCACATGGTTGTAGCTGCTGTCTACCGTGACCTCGTCGCATTCGACGTAGTTGTTGCACCTCAAGATCTCCTGCCGTACGCTGCCGCCAGGCGCATCTGCACTTCCATACAGCAGCCGATTGATCGAGGTTAGAGTTGGCGCGATCGGGTTGGGATCACGCGGTCCTTCGTAATAGATCACCGTGCCTACCATGCTCATGATCATCTCTCGCTCCTGGTCGTCCAGATTCGTGCCGGCGAGTTTCAGCGCTTTCCAAGTCAGATTTCCGACAAAGGGAGCTTTGTTGCGAACCAATGGATCGGACGAGTTGCGCGCCGCGCTCATGACCGAATTTTTATTCGACTGGCAGCGAACCCTTGCCGCCGCGTAGTCTGATTCCAGGCCCAGTGCGACAGCCAAGTCTTCGCATACCTTGTCGGTGCTCACGCCCGTGGCCTCCATGGCCGAACTGACCAAGGACTTCGCGGTGTTGCACGTGCTGATGTTGGCGTTCGTCAGCATGCTCTCCAGGTTCTTTGTCCATTTCGTCACGCCGCCCAGGAGCGGCGACACAGATTCAAGTGCCAGTTGGAAGGCAACGCCAGGAAGCGCGGCCGTGATGTTCTTCAGCATGTTCTTGAACTCGGTGGCGGATATGTGGGAGAAAGATCCACCGAATGCGTCGATACCGCCACAGCCCGCTCTCGCCTCTGGGAAATCAATGGCGAGCAGCTGGTAGGTCTTATTCTGGGTACGCAGCATCATGCTGCCGCCGCTAAACGTATTGAAGACCTGGCCCCTGAATGCGCCAGGCGCGGTGTAGTTGCCGATTGCGCCTAGGTCGTTGAACATCTTGTTGACCTCCGCGTTGAGATCGCCTGCCCTGCCCGCACAAGGTAACAACGCGGCGCCGACAAGGCCAGCCGCAAGCGCTTTTTTGAAAGTGCACATACCGCCCTCCACTTCATCAATTTGGCCAGAACGCGCTGGCCTCGGAAACGGGGCTGCGCGACTGGTCGGCCAAAGCCATGATCCGCTCCACCAGCTGCGCCTCCGACAGGACGCCATAGCCAACAGGAACGATCCGACCTGTGAATGGTTGCGCGAGAAAAACAGCAGGTACTTGTGATACTTTCAGAGCGCGCACGATCCCGTTATCCACACGGGCGCCGGAAATTTCAGCGATCGAACCGCCATCGACGCTGACTGCGACCATCGGTATGCCGTGCCGCTGCCGGAACGTCGTCAACACCGGCGCCATCTTGTGGCAGTATCCGCAATCACCCCGGAAAAAGAAGATCAGCACATGGTCACGCGCGAGGGCCGCCAGCGTACCGGCGCGCAGCCTGCCCTGCTGCTGTTCGTACGCTTCCAGGGCGCTGGCGTTGACGGGCCTGCCCTGCGTTGCGGGATCGAGTTCCGGGCTGGCCCAAGCGATTCGTTGCGCCAGGTCAGCAAAGCGTGAGGCATTGCCCACGACGCGCGATTCCAGTTCCATGTAGCGACGCACGTTTGCCTCAGTCGGCCTGATGATCGCGATTGCGCGCACTTCCTCGACTTCCCGCTGCAGCTGCCGGAAGCGTTCGAGCTCTGGGCGCGCGGCTAATTCAGTCTTTTCCGGCGCGATCGCCCTTGCTGGCCGCTGCGGTTTGGATTCGCGCTCCAGAAGTGGATCGTCATAGAAGTGCCATCCACGGCGGCTGGCGGCCAGAACCGAGGAAGGCGAAGCCAGCCCGGCCTTCTCGTTGTCGATCTGCTGCGCAAACGCTGGGCTGGCGACCAATAGAAAACTCACGGCAATGTTCGTCAGCGACTTCATGACCGCCCCGCCTTAACCAGGCTGCGCGGGGGCAGCCCATCCCGGCAGTAATTGATCCCAAACTCCACCGACTGGCGGACGCCCCCGGCGCCTTCGCGCAAATAAACACCCTCCTGCCATATTAGGACAGACAGGCGTCGGCAACCGTCTTGTGCGTAGCGCTCGACGGTTTTCACATCCACGTTGATAGGAGCTGTCGTCTTGAACTGGCGTCCGATCGCCTCGGCCAGCGCACCAGTGAGCGTGCCATGGGCCGCACCATCTGCAGCATTGATGGCGTCGACGAGGAGTGGACGGACCTCTGCCACGGATCTGCGATCTGTGATGGGCGTCTGCGCCTGTGTCGCCGTGGCACAGGCAATGCTGCACATAATTGCTATCGGCTTCAGCATTTCCCTCTCCCGAAATAGCAGTTTGGCGCCCGCGCCGCGGCAGCCGCCTGGATGGTATTCGCCGATGGCACGGTTGGCACGATGGAGGCGTAGAACTCAGACAGGTCCATCCGGGAAAAGTCCAGTGCTTGCAGCTGCGCGACCGTGAATCCGGAACAAGATGGCTTCCGGGGTCCGCCCCACCCTATGCCAAGCTGGGCTCGCCCCTGCTCGTTCAGGATGCGCGCCAAGTTGGAGTTAAAGCAGCATTTCGACGTCGTGTGCTCGATGCAGCTGACACATTTGCCAAGGACGCGAATGCATTGCGAGCACCACGTCCCGATGGTTCGACACAGCCTGGCGCCTTCTTTCATCGCAAGTTTGCCTTCGGATTCGCTGCAGGACATCATGGACATGGCCATATAGAAAACGACCGTAATCGCTAGACTCCAGGGCGTGATGCCGATAGTGATGCTGTCTCCCGTCATCAGGCTGACAGTGCCAGCCGGTAGCGGTGTTCCGTTGACGGCAACCGTTACGCCATAGCTCGCGAAAGAGCCGGAAAAGCCACTTCCCAGCAAGAGAGATTTGAATCCCTGCAGGAGGAAGTTGCGGTTGTTCGAGTTCATCAGGATGTCGAACACCAGCCGCGAACCGGTGCCGAACAAGGACTGGTTATGAAATCCGGCGCCGGCGTTGTCGCTGCCGCAGCAATTGGTCAGCAGCCGGTCCCGGCAATAATTTTCTTCACCGCTGAACACCCGTACTGTCGCCGGGTCGATATATACCCCCGCCTCCCGGGTCGCTTCGAGATAGGTCATCGCTTTGGCAAAATCAGGATCCTGGACGTGCGCAACATCGAAGCACTGTGTCCCAAGGCAGAATGCGCTCGGCGGACAAGCACCGCCGCTGGGACATCCAGAATACAACGCAGACAGTCCCGCTTCCGCCCCTACCGGGTCGCGCCCAACCGCGCTGGCGCCAGCCACCTGTGGATCCCCAGACGGCACCGGCGGATGCGGTAATGCCGCGGATGCGGCAGCGTTGCGCTGCCCCTCGCAGATCGGGTCGGCTGGCAACGCAGCACACAGCGCCAGGCGAGCCTTGGCTTCAGACGCCAGGTCGGTGCGCCCATAGAGCGCTCGTTCCGGCGGAGTGGCGGTGTAGTCGGGCACCACGGCCGCCGCGGCCGTGGCATTCACACCTGTGCGCACCGTCGCGTTGGCAGCACGGGCGGCAGCCAGGTCGTCCGCCTGTGCAAAGGCCAGCCGGTTCTGGGCGGACAGGAAGCAGCAGGCAGTGAGCAGGAAGATAGCGCGGCGCATAGCTATTCCCGGAAACGTTGGAGAAGCACTTTGGCTTCCCGATTGAAGGACAGCGAACGCTCGGCGATCCACTCGAGTGCGTATTCGATCGTTGCATCGCCCGCTACTTCGGCAAACGATGCCGGCGGCACACAACTGGTATCGGCACAGCGCTGTGCCTGCGTGCCGTCCCTGAGCAGGACAAACGTCGGCACCTGGCTGACGCTAAAGCGATCGAAAGCCTCAGGATCGATCTGTATTGCCAACTTCCGATTTCCCAACAGCTGACGCACGGCGGCGGCGGTCTTGACCATCGAACCCTCCTTCAAGCCGCGCAGGACCAGGGTTGCCCGCGCCCGTTCGGCGTGGTCGACGAGCCGGCGCAAAGAGCCTTCAGGCATGGTGAGGCTGACAAAGACCATCAGCTGTGGCCCTTTCGCCAGTGCCTGGGCGGCATCTGTCGCACCGGCGGCATCAAACCCACGCGCCACAGCTCCCAGATCCACGGACCGGCTCTGCAAGGGCCTCGGCAACCGGTCCAGATCAGGTGCTGATCGTGTCGTGGCGGTTGACGGCGCTACTGCCGGCGCCGTTCGGCTACTGGCATCCGTCTCGCAATACCGGCCCGGCGAATGCGCTGAGTGCATGCCCGCCCACGACGCCGAGCGCCATGAACAGCGCCTTAACGCTCAAGCCCCGGATGCGGCTGGTTGAATAGCTAAAAGCCGACACAGCAGTTCCTTTTTCTAAAGAGCATGAAGGCGAAATCCTCACCCTTCACCGGGTATTCCTTGCCGGCGCCCCATAACACTGTCGTGCGGCCGAACGGCTGGCAGCAACGCCCCGCAATTTTTCCGGTATTGGGTATGGGATAGGTAAGCTGCGTCTTGTAGGCCGCTTTGTCCATCACCGGCAGGAAGTACGGGCCGCAAAGCCCGGCGGAGCCGTGGCTGCCCCAGGCGAGCAGTTCGCGGTGCATCTTGGCGGTCAGCCGCTGCATTAAGAGTTCCGCCGTCCGCACGCCGCCCATGTGGTAAATGCTGTGGCCATCGAGTGGGTACAGGCTGCCCTGGCAGCCCGCACACCAGAACAGTTCGGAGCGGCCAAAGCCGGCTGTCGCCGCGACGCAGTCGGCCGCGCAGGCAGCCAGGGCAACGGGGTTGGCAAACAGCGTCGCTTCCGGATTCAAAATGAGCGTCAGCTCGTCGTCGTTCCAGAGCGGATCCACTTCAGTCAGGTAAGCGAGATCGAACGAGGCGCGCTCCAGGCAAGGGAAATCGGCCACGACCTGCAGCCAGTACAGCACCGGGTTCACATAGAAATGCGCCTGGTAGAAGCTATTCTGGTCGCCGCTGGCGTCCGTGTGGCGCCCGGCATCCGGCGCCGCGATGCCGGGATTGAGGTCCACGCCGCCCAGCGAGACCAGGCAGAAGGAGCGCCGCACCACTTCCACCTGGCGTGCCGGCTCCCAGAAGCCGATCGACAGGCCAATGGTAGGGTTCACGCCGCAGCTGCAGATTGGCGAACCTGGGTTACCGATATCCTCTTGCCCGCCGATGCTCGCCAACGTACCACCGCCCAGCGAGATCGGCATGATGCAGCTCCAGCAGATGTCCGTGATCGGGTTGGGAAAGCGCCCCGGACACGTGGTTACACCCGCCGCGTTGGCGGTCATGGCAGCCAGACCAAGCAGCAGCGTAACCAATGCGCGAAGTGCCTGCATACGACCGAGGGCGAATGCCCGCGCGGCCCGTCGCTCGCGATACTGCGCGCGAAGAAAATCATGCTGATCCATTTCCACGCCTCCTTTCGGGCTTCACGGCGCCGATACGAGCTCGTCGATGCGCAGCTTGCGCCCTTCCTGATAAACCAATGCCGGTACGCGCTCAATGCGCAGGCGCCTGACCAATAAGCCCTTTTGGTCGTAATAGACAGGCGTACGCCAAAGCCGCATCAACTCGAGGTAAGACCCGCCCACCAGCACCGGTTTGACCTTTGCGCCGTCGTTACTACTCATCAGGCGTGCAGCCAATGCCACTTGCTGACCGTCCCTGGCGTCGAAGAACAGCAGGCGGCGGCTCATCGTCACAATGTCCAGCGGATTTGCGCGGGTTCCCGTGGCGAACAACAGGCGACCACCACCATCGACGATATTCCTGTCCAGGACATATGTGGGATCGTAGTAATAGGTGCGAGGCACCTTCGTCGTCGCCAGCGAAAGCGGGGCCGGGGCCAATACCGCCTGACGACCGCGCTCAACGATCTGCGCTTGAATGCGCGCCAGCTCGCCGCTCTGCTCCTTGCTGCGCAGCCGCTGCTCGATCATCTTCAGCAGGTGTTCTTCACCGATGCCATAGGTCGGCCCGATCACGCCCAGCGACTCGGCGCGCGCGGCACTCACCGCGTGGAAGGTTGCGAGGGCCGCCAGCAGGAAGATCGGGACAATACGCATTGCCATCTCCTCAAAAGAGCGGACGCACTACCGCAATCACATCGCGGTCATGCACCAGGCCACTGATCCGGTAGCGCGAATCGAAGCTGTCAGGACTGGTACCCTGCATGTACAGGTAGTGCGCCGGTATCACCAGTGGCTCGATCGGCTCCAGCGGCAGCATCGTGACGGCCGCGAAGCGCTTGGCCTGGCCGACTTCCTTCCCATTCACCAGGACTCGGCGCCCGTCCACCCGCACCTCATCGCCGGCAATACCGCCAACCTGCTTAAAAAAGGGTTGCCGGGAGAGGCCGGGAAGTGCGCCGTCGCCGCCCCGCGAAAGGCATAAATCACGTAGTCGCCGCGCTCGATCCGTTCCCCGCGGCGCTGAACGATCGCGACGGTGTAGGGCAAGCTGGGCGTCACATTGAATAGCAATGGCAGTTGCGGGACAGGATCGACAAACATCCGCAGGCAAGCCAGGGCCCAAATCACTGTCAGCGGCACATACAGATACCAGCGCTGCCTTACATGGACCAGGAAGTCGCCGATCATCGCAGCACCCGCTCGCGCAACATTGGCGTCAGATCGCGCACACCTGGCCGCATGCCGACCACCACTGACCGATCGACAACGAGACACGCGCAGTCTTGCGCCAGTCGCGCCATCTCGCTGGGGAGACGCTCGGCAAAGCGCTGGATTTCCGACGCCGCGCGTGCGCGCTCGCCCTCGCCTGCACTGGCCGACAGCGCTTTCACCAGCTGCGCCTCTTTCTCGCGATACACCTGGACCGCATCCACGATGCCGATGGCCGTTGCCGGCCGCACCACGACGCGGTCGTACGCTGCGATGCCGACAATCGTGGAGGCCAGACACACGGCGATGGTGGCGATCAGTGGCGGCATGACTGCCCCCTGGCCGCCAGCACCATGCTGATCGCTTCGTCGATGCTGTAGCCTTGCGCCCGCAATTCGTCGATCGGTTTGTTGTCCTCGATCTTGTTCGAGAACAGCAAGTGCGTCGCGGGGTCGAGCACCAGCCGCGCAACGCCCTCGCCGACCGGTGAGGACACGTAGATTTCGGCGAACGCGCCGGCCTCGGTGCGCAACGAGTTCAGAAGTCGTTTCTTCGGTTCGTCCATCAGCAGGCGGCCCTTGCGTCCCAACAGCTCAATCGATTCAGGTTTCTGGCGCAGCAAGAACACCCAGTCAGAGCAGTTAAAGGCCGCTTCCATCTGCACTGAGCCATAATAGTCATCACCGCCCTGGGTCGCCGTGACCAAGGAGCCGCCATACTTGCGGGCACGCCGCGCGGCCTCCTCGACCACTGCAGCCTTGACCGGATCGTCGCTGCCGATCTCGCCCAGCTGCTGCTTCAGTTCATCGATGATCAGAACCTTGCGCTTGTTCCGAGTGAGGTACATCTCACCCGTGATCTGATACAGAAGCAAGATGTTGACGACCGCGTGAAGATCAGGACGGCGCTTGAGTTCCTCGTTCTCGATCACGATGAACTCATTGCTGAAATCGACGTTGTTGACGCCTTCGAAAAAGCGCTCGTACTGGCCGCCCTTCGCGTACGGGTTCAGCATGATGGCCAGGTCGCGGATGCGCTGGTCCCCGTGAATGCCCAGATCGGCAATCGAGCCGGTCTTGAAGGCGTCGCGCATGGCAGTCATGGTCATTTCGTGTCCGTACTGTTCCCATTGCTGCAGCAGCACGGTGGAAATCGCCTTGTACTGGACCTCTTCGAGCCTGTGCTGCATCGAGCACATTTTCGCGATGGCCGGGACAAGCATGTCCATATCCTCACGGATATCGTTGATCATCGAGAACGGATTCAGATTGATCGCGCTGTTGGGTGTGAACTCAATGTAGGTGCCCTTCGCCTTTTTGCACAGCTTTTCGAAAGAGCGGCCAAGGTCCTTCATCCACACCTTGGCGCCGATCGATCGGTACGACCAGGCCAATTCGTTGAGAAAAACAGACTTGCCCGATCCCGGCGCCCCAATCACGGCTGCGTTGGCGTTCCCCAGGTCGTTGTCAAACAGGTCAAGTGTCGTCACCTGTCCGCGCCGCCCCGCCAGGACCAGCGTCGGCGTGCGCGTACCGCGCCATTCGCCAATCAGTGGCGCCAGGTGGATCGCGTTCGACATCGATTTACGGGTTACGCGCCGCATCTTCTTCAGGTCGCGATGGAAGGCTGGCGTGAGCGTCATCGGCAGACTGGCCAGTAGCGCTTGCCGGTGCATGTAAATGTCGGCGTTGAGCTCAAAGCCACGCGCCCGCCAGATGGCGCGCGCCGTTTCGCTCGCGCCTACCGCCCGCTCAGGAGTCGTGAACAGGGCCAACTGGTGATACATCGATACCAATGCGCCACCGAGGTCGTAGGCATCGGCCGCCGCCTTCCAGTCGCGCTGCTTCTTCTCCACGTCTGGCATGATGGCGGCCATCTTGCTGCCCGCATTCTGCGTGGCGCGGATGTGGTTCCCCGTCACAACGGACTTCGTTTCAATCGGGTCAAGAATGTGGACTCCCATCGTCAGCAGGAACGGCGCGTTGTATTGCAATGCCGGCTGCATCAGGTCGCCGATCAGCCCGCCCATCTGCCACAGCGCGAACCGCTCCGGGAACGACTTGATCGACAGGAAGCGTGCCTCCATCTTCGATTCAGTGCCAAGGCGGGACAGCAGCAGGCCTTCGGCATGCGCGTCCTGCACGGTATCGAAGTCAACAATCTGATCGCAGATTTCCCGCCCATCGTCGTAATGCAGCCTGAATTGCTCATGCTGCGTCATGCGGTCCGCGTTGACGAACTGCGCGCACCAATTAATCAGCTCGTCGACGCCACAGACGAAGTTGGGGAATGAGGCCGCATTCAGCGTCACGGACATGGTGTCGCGCAAGGCGCATAGCTCTTCGCGCCTGCCGACATCGTCACCGCCACCGGGCAGCGTTACGCTCACCATCAGCCGCAGATCACGTATCGTGAAATGGTAGCCATTGGTCAGCGACTTTTGCGTACCATCGAGCAGGTGCTGGACGCGCTGGCGCGCCAGTTTGCGAAACAGATTCTCATTACGCGCCGGCCGGCCATGCTCCCGGCTACGCTCGTACTGGTCCTCGTCCTCCACGCGCTGATTGGCGTACGACGTGAGAACGGAACGCACTTGTGGCGAGCCGAAAAGGTGGAACTGGATGCCCGTCTCCTTCGGACAGTTCGTGTAGAGGCTGAGCAGCACTTCGACCATCCGTTCATCGGCGCCGCTCTGCGGCATCACTTCCAGCAGGAAGCCCAGGCTTCCATGGCGGTTGATGAACAGTTTGTCCTCCCGCGAATATGCCCGGTATGGCAACCATGAAGCAAATTGCTCGGACGGTGATTCGGATTCGCGCTGCAAACCGAGCCAGTCCATGATGTGCCGCAGCCCGCCTTGTTCGCCTTTTCCTTCAATCTGTGTATGCATGATGCGCCCCTCCCATCCGTTATCGCCCACCCATTGCACCGCCGTTCGCAGTCGCGTCAAGTCCCTGCAACGGTAATCCGCTGCCCGACGAGGCTCCCATTGGCGCTAGTGTGGCGGCAGCCGGCGCCGGGGCGGTTGCCACCTGGTCTTTCGACGGCGGACGCAGCGGCGCATAGGCCTCGCGCACCTGGCGCTGGACGTGATCGAGCATCCATTTGCCCTGATCGACACGGACGTAGACGTAGGACTGGTCCACCAGGTCATGGTCGGCGTCCTCCCAGGGCTTGATCCACAAGCGCAGGATGCGCGATGGAGACCGAAGCGGTAGCGGCTCGTAACCGGAGGGCAACGTGCCGCCCCCATTCTTCACCAGTGCTTTGCGCGTATCGAACGCCGTTGCAGTCAGCGCCGCGGGTCTTTCCGATCCACCGCTGGCGCCGGCGGACGGCAGGCGTCCCGTCCCGCGTATGCCATTAAAGTAGGTCCCCGAAACGGACTGGCACTGCACTCCGGCAGGCGCCTTGCAGCCATACTGCTCGGAGCCGCCCAACCCGGACATGTTTCCGCAGCCGCACAGCGCCACCGCGAGCAGCACGCTGCTAATGGGCATCCGGATCTCATTCGAATGACAACGTTGCATCGCTCACCCCTTCCTTGATTTTCGATTTGTCCAGCATTGCGCTGAGCCGGGCATCCAGTTCGTCGGCAGACATGACGCCTGGCACCAGTGCACCGTCGCCGAACAGCAGCGTTGGTGTTGCCTGCACGCGCAGCTTCGCGGCCAGCGCCTGGTTGCGGTCGATCGGGTGCTCGCAAATGGCTTCCCTGACCACCGACATCGGTGCATCGCCCATCGCCGCTGCGTATGCCGCTGGGCGATCCTTGGCACACCAGATCGCCAGCGGCGCTTCGCGCCCCTGGAACGGGAGCAGGTAGTAATGAATGGTCACGTCCGTGAGCTTTTGCAGTTCGTGCTCCAGCTGCCGGCAATAGCCGCAGGACGGGTCTGTGAACACACTCAGCACCCGCCGGCCGGTACCCCGCTTGACCGTAATCGCATCGGCCACCGGCATCGGCCCGATGTAGGCTGGGCCGTCCGCAGCACGTTCTGACGGTTCGGCCTCGATCACTCGCGCGGCGCGCAGCTTCGCATCCGTCAGGTCGCGCATCGTTTTCAGGTCGACCAGCCGGCCAAACACCATGTAGCGCGGATTCTTGCTTGAGACGAAGGCGACATTGGCGCCCATCCAGATTTCGTACACGCCAGGCATCGGCGTGCGCACAGCGCGATCGACAGCCGTGCCGGGATAAGCCTTCCGCACGGCGGCCAGCACGCGGTCCTCGTCCCGGCGCTGCGCACGCACACTGCAGCGCGCAGGCAAGCGCTGCAAACGCGAGGATTCTAGTCGGACAGATCATTGCCGCTCTCCCTGGGCGCACCCTCGCCCGCCGCGCTGTAGCTCTGTGACGACGACAACGCTGCCGGCATGCGCACACCGCGGGTCAATACAATGTCAACTTCGCGCGTCGCATCGATCTCGATCACAGGGAAGGTCTGTTCGGCCAGCCGGATGTAGTAGTTCGCCAGGTTATCGAGGGCGCGGCCCACGCCTGCCCCGATGCCGCGCCGGATCTGCTCGCCAGTACCCTCTGGCGACGTAACAAGCCTGCCGATGGCGGAATCGGTAAAAGTCGATCCGCCCTGCGAGAATCCCTGACCAATACCGCCCACGATCCCGGCACGCAAAGCATTGGCCAGCAGTTGGCCCTGCTTGGTGACGAGCCGCCCACGCATCCCAAGCTTGCCGTCTTCGCCGTAGACATTACCCTCGATCTTGAGCTCCAGCACGCTCTGGTCCTCGCGAACGCAGGACAAATTACTGGTGCGCATATAGGCGCGCTCCGAGCTGATGTCCCCATATCCAGACGCGATCACGAAACATTCGCGCACGCCGGCCCGGTAATGGTTCGGCAGCACCGCGTTATCGAGCAGCCGGATCAGGACCGGTAATGGATTGCTCTGTGCCTGACCGCCCGTTGGCGCGTCCATCCCGCCCAGCAGTTGCCCGCGGATGAAACTGACGGGCAGATACGACTCCAGACGCTCTCCTTTATTCGCCGCTGTATCGGCACCGCCACTGGCGGAATTGGCACTGGTTTGCTGAACTTGGCCGCGATTGGTATTGCCCAGAACGACCCGGACCATTGCCGGCACTTGTTCGTCTGCGCGCGCGGCGATCGGCGTGCCTGACGCCGGCTGTGGCGGACTGACCACGGTAGGCACACCGGGCGGATAGCTCGTTGGGGAAGTCGGGACAGCAGGCACATGCGCAGGCACCGCCGCTAGCGTCGGTACCTCGCTTTGCACTGGTGCAGGACTGGGCGCCGGGGGTGCCTTCGCGCTTTTCCAATTCGGCCAGGCGTTGGAGGATGGAGGTTTCATTCGCCTTGCGGTCGGCGTTGAACTTCTCCTGCCCCTCGCGCTCGATCTTGTATTGAGCCAGTTCCTTACCGGCCGTGCCAAGCCACTGGTCCACCGCAGCTACCTGCAGCGGTGCCACGCCACCCGAAAGCTCGGGATTGGTGACGACTTTATCGCGTGAGACGGCTGCGGCCGGCTGAGGCGCCGGCTGTGACGACAATGCCAGGAAGGCCCAGAACACGCCTACCCCGGCGCCGATAACGCCTGTGGCAAGCACGTATTGTCGCTGGCGTGGACTGATCCGGTCGAAGAACGTATGCCATTTCGGAGGTAGTTTCATGGCAGCTCCCCGTTCGTGCGGATCACATACACCGTCGTTGTGTCGCCGGGTTGCAGGTTGTGGTGCTCGATGGCGACAGCGACAACGCCGCCCTCCTCGCGGTCAAATTCCTGCTCGGCCAGGACCATCGGCGCGGAACTGACATTCGTCAGCGCGTACATCTCCCCAAGTAGTCCTTGCCCTTCCACCTGCTTAATCAGCTTGAATTCCGCCTCCTTCCACAGCGCCAATGGCCGTTCAAGGTATTCAGCGCGGAACACCTTCGACGGCTGGGCCGAGGCCATGGCGATCAGCATGCTCTTGATCGCGCGCACGTGACTTGCCGACCGCAGAGGCCGTTCCACATTCAGTGCGCCGGCCATGCGCGCGGACCGGTCATCGATGACAATCGTGTCGGCCTCGATATCCGCCCTGCGCAACCGCAGCGTGTAGGTCGCCCGTGGCGAAGAAATGAACAGGCTGATCGGCTTGTCGCCACTACCTACTGGACTGACATACACTTCGCCCTTGTCCATGTCGCAACTGAGCGTCACGTCGCCCCGTGCGTTCGTCGCAGCGACGGGTAATTGCGGCGCGACGGCTGGCTGCCCGCCTTCCGGCGTGCGCGCTTCACAGCCGCTGCTGCTTTGCACATTGCCCACGACATCAACGATCCGGTCACCTTCGATGCGGATGCGCGTCGGCGCATCCCTGGCGATGGCTACCTCAATCGTTGCGCCATCCTTAGCAGGCCGGACCTGGGCGGCGTAACATGTGCCGCTAGCGCACAACGCCATTAGCCATGGCAACGTTTTGCGGATCATTCGGAACCTCCTTGAATGTCTTGAGATGGGTGCGCCCGCCGCGGTAGGAGAACTGGGCCAGGTAGCGCTTCGGCACCACCGACGTCTCCTGGCCATTGATATAGGTACGCAGCCGGCCAGTCAGCACGACGTGCTGTTTTTCTTCGTCGGGCTCCAGTTGCTGCAGCAGGAAGTAGGTGCTGGCATTAAGCTTTTTCAGCCGCTCGGCCTCGAGTTCCTGTTGAATCTTGAGCGCCCCGAAATCGGCTGGCTCCACAAAACTCAGCAGGGCATCCTTCTTCCACTGAATCGTTCCTGGCGTTACATCGAGCACCAGCCATGCGACATAGCCGCCCATTTGCTCGAGGTACGAATTGCTCACGCGCGCGCCCGAAACCCAGAAGGGTTGCGACACCTGCGGCGGCGTCACCACGACGCGCTCGGCGCCCAGGATCTGGTAAATGATCATCAACGCGAGCAGGACCGAGCCGATCAGCCCGCCCATCGCCAGGCGCTGGCCACGCACCAGACGCCTCAGGGTGCGTAAATCTTCCTGGAACTTGTCGTTATCCACGCAAGCCTCCTCATCCCACCATGCGCCGGATGTGCGAGGGCGGTGTCGCCCGCATCGCACTCATCGGGTTGGTCGGTAAATGCCAGTACATCCAGTGCATCGCGAACGCCGGATGTTTGTCACTCTTGATCCGCGCCAACCAGCGACTCGCAAAGAAACCCACTGAAATGGCCAAACAGAAGGCCAACTTGGAGCCGCCCAGATAGCCGACGAACATCATGAACAGAACGGGTGCCGCGACATCGACATCCCACAACCCGACTTTCCATTGGTCGTCCAGCCTGCGAGGTATGTAAGTGTCGGCAAGCATCCCGCTCTCCTCTTGCCGACATCAGATGACGGCACCCATGATCGCGCCGGCGATCACCAGGCCAACGGCAGCGAAAATGGCGAGGCCAACGTAAAACAGGACCGGCCCGAAGTTGCGCAGTGCCGCCAGCGAGATCAGCGCCACCACGAAACCGATGAAACCGACCAGCGCCTTGACGCCCGGCGCCAGGGCCGCTAGTTGAGTAAGAGCCGACACCAGCGGGCCCGTAATGCCGCCGAAGGCGACCAGGTCGATCGCGTGCGTCGGAAATGCGGCGCACAGACCGAATACGATGACAGCGAACAGCACCATGACGTTAAGAGCACGCGACGGCAGCGCCGCTGCCACTTTCGAAACTGCATACATTTTCAAAGCATTCATACACTCCTCCACAATGTAACCAGACATGCGCACCTGTCATGTTCCCCGGCCAGGCCGCCAAAACCGGGCGCCTTGGCTAGCGAGGTGGTCCCCGCGCTATGCCGAGAACGAGTACGAACGCCGCAGACCGCAGCGCCGGTCCGGCACTCATTGCATGTCCTTAGCGGGTTGGTAGAAAGAGACTTCAGCCCGGCGGTTGAACTGGCGTCCGGCTTCCCCATCGTTGTGGGCGGCATAGCAGCAGCGCCCGCGCGCATCGATCTCGACACGATCCATTTCTGCCACACGCGCTTCGCGCAAATAGCCCACGACAGCCAGCGCTCGCGCGTGCGCCAGCGCGTCGTTTCACAGCACTGCCCCCCGTGCTGTCGGTACGCCCACTGACGACGATGCGGTCAGCTCGCCGGGCAATATCCGCGAACTGCGCCAGCGTGTCCCGCGCATGCAGATCCAGCCGCGCGGAACCAATGTCAAAATGAACAATGGCGGTTTCCGTTTGCTCCTCATGAGCTCCGCCCTGCTGCTCCTGAACCGTGGCAGTCGTGGCGACCTGGGAAGCCTGCATGGCTTCGGGCGAAAGCAAGGCCAGGGTTTTCGGCGAGACTCCCGGACACGCCGGTTGCAGGCATAGGGCAAAGTGCGCGTTATCGCGCGTCCCCAGTTGCCGGACTTGATAGGTCTGAGCGACAGCCGGTCTGCTCACATACAGTCCTGCGCGCCCGGCAGGCAAGGCGCTGGTCATTCCGCATCCCGGAATCACGACCAGGAAAGTGCCGCTTGCCAGCAGGGTCAGTCCTGCACGCAGAGAACGCGAGATCATGTTCATCCGAGCCTCACACGGACGATGGGTGAAGGGAGAAACTCTCTGATGACAGGAGGCTTCGTCGCCGGCCATGCGATCAGAAAACGATAGACGCGCCACGCGTAGCGCATGCGCACCCGCAGGCATTGTTGCGTCGTTAAGGAGATGCAAGACGCGTTATACGCGCCAACGGCTTCCCACGTGCGGCCATGGCGCGCCATCTTTTCCGCAAGGATGCGCGCTCCAGCGTCGATATTGGTACAAGGGTCCAGTAGCTGTTCTGCGGTTACGCCCAGATTCTTGAGCGTCCCGCGATCGGAATTGATTTGCATGATCCCAATGTCGACAGTACCCGTCTTGTCCGAGTGGGATCGATTGACCGCGCGTGGATTGAGCGCGGATTCGGCGCGCGCGACGGCAACTAGCAGGGGAACGGGAATGGTATGCTTCTGCGCGGCCTGCTCCCAGCACGCATGGGAAAAGCCGGGAAAAAGAGACGCCGCGACAGCAATACTGGTGAGATTCGCATTCATGGCAGAGAAAGGGCGTACCCGGTAAAAGGTCAGTCAAGTCCCTTGGTTCACAAGGGTCCACTGGTGCAATTCGGGTAAGCCTGGCCTGAATGCCAAGCGAGGTTGCGGCTAAGGCGGCGCGTCCGCGCGCCAAATTACGTCATTTACAGCACGCCGGCCGCGGCACGCTGCGCGATATTTCTCCGGGCATACTCAAACACCTTCTGCGCGGCGCGCGGTTCCTGCAAGGCCAAGGCTACGCATGCCGTTGTGAAGTGATCAAGCTTGAACTGGGGATGCGGATGGCGATTCTGTTCCGACTTCTGCAACGCTAGGAGAAGCAAATACTGGGGCCGCCACATGTCTTCCTGGCGCCTGGCCGTTTCCTGGTCGCGCAGCACCAGCGTCGTATACAGGAAGGAAAAGATGCGATTGACGGGATCGAGTCCATCAAACACCAGCGACACACATCCACTAATCAGGTCGGGATAGCGCAGCTTCGGCGAACAGTTGGCCGCATCGCTGTATAAGGCCTCCAATGCCACGAATTCGTCTATCCATATTCGCGTGGTCACCGTATCACCGCGACGTTGCGCCTCGCCCTGTTGGCCGCTCGCGATGATCGGCCGATGATGTGGAAGATCGATTGTTGAGCGCATGGTATCCATCTCGCGTCCAGTAGGTTGATGTCGAAGTAAAGCCAGCTTACCGTCGTCCGGCTGGTATTTCACCTCGAAAGAGGAGGTCAAAAACGGTGCCTTTCGTTGAGGGCTCGTCCAGCACGCATGCAATTCCCGCGCACACAGCCACAAGTCGCTGGCCGCGGGCACTCAAAGTCGCCTGGGATAGTTCGCAATGCCAATGCTCGCCAGCGCGCCACATGCCACAAGCAGCATGGGAAACAGGATCGCCGGCAGCTGCTCCGGTATGACGCAAGCGATCACGATCGCGCAAGCGATGACGATGACACCACAGCTGCAGCCAGAAAAGACCTCGGGATGATGTCCAGAAAAATCCTTGCCTTTCACAGCGCGTCGCACCAGTCCATCGACAAAAGCAGCCGTGAGGAAAGGCGCGACGCCGGCCAGAAAGAAAAGAAGAACCGCGACCCGATACGTGGCCAAGACAAGAAGCGCGTTCAGCGAGCGGAAGTACTCGTTATTCAAGAGCCGATGTCCGACCGCTGCTACTTCGTTGTGTACCTTGTTGCTGGCCTTGGCATCCGCACTCTGGGCCGGCATCAGCGGTGGATGCGGCGTCGATGCATGCTGGAACTCCAGCATGTTCTCAAGGACCGCTATGGCATGTTCGCTTCCCCAAAAACTGGACAGCGCCGCATGTTCGATGCGCACCTGCGCTATGAAGGCCGACGCCGGTCGTGCAGATGGCAGGTACAAGACCAACACGAGCAAGAAAGCCAAGGAGGTGATGGCAACGATTCGAATCATGCCTGGCCCCCAGCGGTTGTTGCCGCCGTATTCTCGACGTCCATTTCCGGGTCCAGCAAGGTGAATCGCCCTTTGCACAGACGGCCACCGGATACGGAGGCGAAGAATTGCAAGTTGGGGAGCTTACCCAGGAGCGATGTCGGTATCAGCTCGCTCATTTCTTCGGTGACCTGAGTGGACTCGACCATCGTAAAGTCGCCCAGGTGGCCATCGCGCGCCGTGTTGCGACCGACCTTCATGCTGTGGATGGCAGTTTCGCCAAACGTCTCATTGACGAATTCCTGCGTCGGCTGATCCTTGGTCCGGAACGCGATCAGGTTATTGAGGTTACCCAGGGCCATGCGCGCGGCCTCCTGGTTGCCGAGGCGTTTGGCCAGGTCGGCGATCGTCTGCATCGCCGCGGTTGTATAGATGCCGCCTTCCGCGCCCTTGTTCATGATCTCGATCAGCGGCTGGTTGATGACATTCGAGACTTCGTCGACGAACAGAGAAATCCGCCTGTAGCCTCCGAGGTTGTAGCGTATCCCGGACCGTGCGGCCAAGTCGGCCAGGCACATGGCGCCAATGGCCGACGCCACAGACGGATCCGGGAGTGAGTCGAGGCACATCAGCAGGACGTGCCCGGCCCGCTCTATCTTTTCCAGGTTCATGATTGGCCGCTCGTCGTCCGCGTCGAATGGATCGGGCGACAGGCTTCGGCCAAGATCGCCGGACGTGAGCATGGAAAGTATTGGCAGCAGGTTGGCAGTAATTTTCTGGTAGTGTTCGCGGTTATGCCGAAACACCCGCACCTGGGAATCGATCGCCTTATCCCGTCGCGATTCGTGCACATATCTTTCGTAGTATTCAACGAATGCCAGCAATTCACTGCTCGCGATCGGCGAAGGCGATTTGATCGTTCCACGGCGCGCGCGGTCAATCAGCCGGACCAGTTCTGGCTCAGCACGCCAGCCGATGCCAAGTTGCTCCTCGTAGAATCGCTCCAGGGACTGTTCGAGGATCGGTTCAATGCCACCCTCGATATACTTGGTCAGTTTCATCAGGTTCGGCCGCATCTCCAGCCGCACCATCCCTTGCGTCACCACATTGACCGCATCCCATCCGAAAGCCGAAAAAGCACCTGCGGTGTCCGGCGGTAGGATCGACTGGATACGCGAAGCAATCTCGGTCGGCTTCTGCCAGTTGAACGTGAAATCCAGACGAGCGCCAGTCTCGGGAAAAGCTGGGTGGAACCAAAGGAACGTGTCCGGGTCGCGGTAATCAGCGCAGGCGCGCATCACCAGGTTCTTCAGGCGCTTCGAGTTCTTTGGATCGAGAATGATCACGACGTCGCCGCGCCGGATGGCCTGAGTAATCAACCAGCCAAGGCATACGCCCTTACCCGATTGTGTCGTGCCAACGACCAGCGTTCCGCCTTCGAAATTCTGCAGCGGGCGCGATAGCAAAATCTCCCGCTGCTCGACCCCGTGAATGTATGGCAGTCCGATCTCGCCTTCAGGCTGCACAGGGGTGACGTATCCCAACATGCGCAGGACGGGCGGTGGAATCCGTAGCTCACGGTAGTCGATCTTCGCCAGCTCATATAAGCGCTGGGAGTGCAGCGGCTGCCATTCAAACCCAAAACCGAACACCACCTGGTCCGCCTGCTTCGTGATCCGCGCCAGCTTCCGAGTCGTCATCACTTGCATCGCCCTGCCGGACAATGCCGCCCGGATGCCAATGATATGCAAGCCCTGCCATGCACGGCGCGCGGCGATCACGGCGCAGAGCAGGAGCATGACGCAACCGAGGCGTAGTGGAACACGCTCTGGCGTCAATGCGACATATGTGAGCAACGCACCACACCAGGCCAAGGCGGCTATAAGCTCGATCGGGCTGCGCCAGGGCATTTCGTAACGACGTAGTAGCATTTAGCCCTCCGGCACTGGTGGGACGTTCTGCGCCGCCGCCGGCGGCGAGCCGGTTATGCAACGTCCGTCAAGCAGCAACCCCGGCACTTTTGCGCCCGAGACCTCACGGGTATGGATTCGTTCGCCATTGGGCTGAGGCGACAGCATGCCTGCATCACCCAACGCGCGCTGTGCATGCCGCGCATCGACGCCACGCTTGGCCAATTCGCCCAACGGTACAAACAAAATGCCGGCATCAACGTGGCATGCCGGAGGCGCCGTGCCCGCCAGCGTGCCGACGATGTCGGCAAGCACCCGTGCCACGTCAGGATTCAGGCGCATCGGCGCGGACAAGGCGACGCCAACTTGCCTTGCCTTGCCTTTACGCTCGCGCGCTAGCTCCGTTCGCACTGGTGCAGCCGTGGCGGGGCTGGTGTCGTCCTCTCGTCCTTGTGGCTCGCAGCCGGCGGGCACGTCGTCCATTTCGGGTAACCGTAGTTGGGCAGGCTGACGCCGCGAGCTCCAGCCCTCTATCGTGGCAGGTGCCTTGAAAGGTGGCCGACCACCTGGCCTCGTTTGCTCAGGCGCTGTCGTGTCGGTCGCATCGGAGTCGGGCGATTCCGCAGCAGGACGAGGATCTGCCGGCATGACCGTCAGCTGCACTTCAAGCGGCGTCGGCCGCGGCGTCAGGACAGCCAGCACAGTAGCCGGGGCCGCGAACCTGATGGCCTCGACTGGCTCGCGCGACTCAGGCGGGTAAATAGTCCATACCCTGCATTCGGAACTTTGCGCCGTGACCAGATCGGCGCCTTCAAGAATGTCCAGGACACCAGATGCGCTGTCAGGTATGCCGGGCAGCCGCTCGTCCTCCAGCAACTTCACGACGTCATTAATCCCGTTGGGCCAGATCAGGAACAACCCATCCTGCCCGTACCACAAGCGGGATCGGCCAATATTCGGTTGCCAGCCGTGCTGCGACAGCACTAGCTCGCGCATCGCTTCGACCAGATACCGGGCCATGTGCAGCCACGGCTTGCCACTGCCACTCGCCCCTGCCGCGCGGAGATTGCGCTGGATGACCAATGCGGCCGCATGCCCCACCAGCCGGTACATGACATTATGCTCGTGATACATCGTTGCCCCGGCAATCGTGGCCAGCATGTGCGGCACAATCGTGGCATTGTCTTTTGCCAGGTCACACATGGTCTCCGGCGTGATGATCATCGGCAGGGCGAACAAGCCGAGCGCACGCGTCTCCTGCGCCGTGACCCAATGCAACTGGGGCCTGCTGACGCCGTGCTCCTTCGACCATCGCGTCAGCGAGGTGAGGTACGGATGCCATTCCCGACCATGCGCATCGCTGACGCGCACGTGGCTTAATGTACGGTGGATTTCGTTGCACAATCCCGCGATGAAGGTAGCGCGTCGCCAGCGCGGTTCCAGTACCCGGCGGTTGGAGATGGTGGCGCGCCCGGCAAAGATCTGTGAATCGGTAGCCTGCAGGGCGTAGAATGCGGTCTCCAGGCCGATGCGCGCCAGCCCGCCGGCATCGCTGAAATAGCTGTCCATGGTGGCCGGCAGCTGATTGACATACTCAAGATACCTCCGAATGGGGGCCAGCAGATCGGCAGAGAATGTCGCGGCATCGCAGCCGTAGCACAGTTTGATGCGCCCGATCAGTTCCCGATTGACCGTCAGCATCTCATCGACGGACTGTAATTGCAGCCCGGACTGCGGCACCACGGGGACTGCCGCGGCACTACCCGGTACTGGCGCCGCAGGTTCCGCGGCACGTCCCTGCCCATTCATGCGCCCAAGCGGCGCCAGCATGCGTCCGAACCACATCGCCCCCGCCCTCCGCTGTGCTCAACATAAAAGCAGTATGTGGGGTCTACGGCCGATGATCCAGACGAAACCAGCACGTTTCCGAGCCGGTTTCGTCGTAGCGATGCTAATTCGCGCTGCGTTTGCTACCAGTCAGGACTCCCTGTGCAACGAAATGGGCCCGGAGATGAGGTTCTCGTGGATATCGTTTTAGTAGCTTGCAAAAGACGCAGCCGGAGTAGTCCGCAGACTGATCCCCCCACCGCGACGACGTATCTTGACCGGCAAACTCGGCAAGTGTGCAGGGTTAGCTTTGGTGGCCCGCCCTCCCAGATGCCGTGCAACTCGCACGCCAGGGTAAATGCACGTTCAAATGGCAGGCATGGCTTCAAGGGGAAGCGCTCCAGATACAGCCGGTATGCGCACACGAAGGCTTCTGCGGGCTTGCAGCGGTGTTCCACCAGCAGTGTCGCGAGAATCACCGCGAACACCGACGCTTCGGCCTTTACGACCAAGGTGTTGCGGTGATACCAGTCGCTCGACTCCGGCCACCGGCCACTGGCTGAGGCCGAGTCCAGATAGAAGATCGATCGTAAAGTTTTTATGCTCAGCCCTGTGATGCGAGACACAGTTCGCATCCGCGCCCCCATTTCCACGCAATCCTTCGCCAGCTGCAGCGCCCGGATATGCGTTTCCGCGAAAACGGCACTCATGATCGGCGGCCCGCTGCGCTAGCCTGCCGACGTGGCCAGCAGCTGATCAGCATTCACAGGTTGGCAGGTTCCAGCCGCACAGAGCAGCATTGCCAAGGCGGGTGGCGCATCAAGGAGGTCCGCCAGGTTGTCGACTGGTTTGAACAGGCTTTCGTGCGGCATGTTGGCCGCCAGCAGCTGCAGTTCGACCGTGGTCATCTCGGTCAGCTTGGTCGCTGTCTCAGGATCAAGGTGGAATTTGTAGATGGTTGCCAGGCGCTCGCTGCGCAGGCAGGCTTGAATCGTCGTGAGGTAGTTCAGGTTAAGGAACTGCACATCCGTCACTTGAATGGAATTTTCCATCATTGCACCTCCATTCTGCCCCGTCAGCCCGAGGCGTGGTCATCACTCCGGTACCGATATCGCGCCGTTATGGCTCGCTACCAACACCGCGCCCAAGAACTCTGTGCGATGCAGCAACCGGCGCTATGTCAACGGTGAGGCTATACCGCGGCTCGCCGCCGGTCAATAGCAACTGCTGCTTGTGTGCACAGCAAAACGAAACTGATCTTGACTTTGATACACACTAAGGTAGATCCTTACGTCTTATAGCATCTTGAAATCTTCGACTGCTATTTGTAGCAATTGCTAAATTCCTGCTCTCTCCGTTCGCCTTGCCCTTCTACCGAGCACAATATGGAGACACACCAGCGCAACGTTCCGCTCACCCGGCCCCAGGCGCAGCAGATTGATCTTCACCTCGTTCCCGGCGTTTGCAACCGACTGATCGCGGAGATGGCGTTACGCGACGTCTCGCAACACCAGCAAGTGCACTATCTCAGTGAGATCACTGGCCGTGCCTTGCAAACCGTCTCGCGCTGGATTGATCCCGACAAGCCCGGCATGCCGGACCTGCGGTCGCTCGCCCTCCTCTCCCTGCAGTTTGGTGTTGACGCAAACTGGCTCCTCGGCCTGTGCGCCCACCGCATGCCGTTCAGGGTTGATCTCCTGCCCGCGTTATTGGTGGCGCAATTGGCGCCCGAGCGCCCAGAGTCGTCGGACTGGCTAGGTCCCCTGTTAGGCAAAACCTTGGGGTTCGCGGCGCACTCGATCGCGACCATGCATGGCAACGATATGGCGCCCGTCATCCAGGACGGCTCTCCCTTCTTCTTCGACGGCACCGTCACCAAAGTCGATTCCAACGGCATCTATTACCTCCAATACCGTGGGCAGCCCCTGGTTCGCCATATAGAAATCCGCATCGGAGAAGGCTTCCTTCTCCGATGCGAAAACGCCCAAAACGAGCCGACCAAGGTGTGTGATCTGGACACGAGCCCCGACCTGCGCATACTCGGCCGCGTGACGCTGGCCCTCAATGCCTGCCGGCTGTAACCACTGTCATCCTGTCGACGCCGCAGGTGCCGGGCTTCTTCCGTTGAACAGTTCAACGGTGAAGCCCGGCAAACTTCAGCGATCAACAGCAGTGAGACTTAAGCAGCTTCCACCAATTGCGTCCAGTCACTCTGGCTCAATTCCAGCAACTTGCCACCGAGCTCCTCGAATTCCGTCGCACGATCATAGTCCTCGACTTCCTGCGAGTAGCCTGTAACGGCGTTGACGAGGCCATAGCCATTCAGGTGATGTTCGGAGATCAGATGTCGCAAAATACCCGCGCACTCGACCTCATTCAAGGCATACCGGTTGGCCAACACCTCGACGACCTTGACCGGATTGCCAGTGATCTGGATGCCCATGGTCTTGCGCATCTTCTCCGAAATCAGCTGGAACGTGGTTTCAGACACAGCGGTCTGCACCAGATCCCGCACCTTCAGGAAGATCGCCTCGTCTTCTGCTTCCAGCGTGTCATCCTGATACACCAGCACCGATTCGTCATCGGAGACGAGCGCCCGGCCGGCGTGGTTCTTGCGCATGCTACGGTCGGCCATGATCAAGCCATTGCTGCACACCAAGCGGTATAGCAGCGGCTCCACGCGCAGCGTTCCGCAACCGACTTCCGAATTGCTGACAATGACGCCGGCCTGCAGTATGTCGCCCGGCGCCACCTCGCATTCGAGCTTCGAGCTGACTACCTTGAGGTACAGCTTCGATTCAGTCAGTTCGACTGATTCGAACCGCGCACCAGGCAGTTCCTTCAGGATCGGCATCACGCTCATGGCGAGATCGAAGTTGTCCAGGCGACGGTAACGCGTGGACAGGAACGCCCGCGCCCTGCCGTCGAGCGTACGCACCATGAGCTATCCGGTGCGTTAATACGCAGCCAGCCGTTGATATTTTGATCCAACAGCTCCGGGGACTGTTCCCGCATCAGCTTGAAGTAGGTGAACGGTATGTTCAGCTTCTTCGCTAGCTGGGAGCAGGCCAATTCGCTGAGTGGGTACCGCACTGCGCCCTCTGCCTCGTCGACAACCAGACCACAATGACGGGACTCGAGCGTCGCGCTGTGCATCATCTTTGCGGGAACGATCAAGTCCCTTTTCGCGGCAACCTGACGTTCGAGTTCGGTCGCCAGGTCAATCAGTTTCACGTCCAGTCTTCATGATGGAACTCCAGAGAAAGATGCGGACGACCGGCCCCTACCGGGGGACGGCCCCCGCGGGGTTGAAATCGATCCGACAAAAATGCCGGTGCTAAGACGTGCCAGAGGGCACACACTCAAGGCTTCGTCGAAGCCTCAAAACGCAGTAACAAGAAGCGCGTTCACAGCGATCAGGCGGCCCGTTCAATGACCGTCTGCTGCGCAAGTACATTTGCCCAATCAGCGCCGGCAGCTCGGGGGATGAAACTTCCGCCGTGCGCCGCTCACCAACTACCCGCTTTTTGAGGAACTGCCGCGCCAGCCCGAACGCAGAAGCCTGACCATCAAACATGGCATCGGCGTCGTTGTCGCCATAAACACGCAGTCGGCGAACCTCGTCCGGAATCCACATGCGCTCCAGGTTTCCAGCGCAGATCCCCGACCAAATGGGTTGGCCTGTCCGCTTCAAGATGGCCAGGCCAGTCTCGATACCTTCACAGACCGCGAGATCGGGGCCAGAAGGCGCCAACCTAATCGCGCCGCCATCGACGCCGCCGCAAAGCAGCTTCTTAGCGTTCCTGCCCGGGACCTTCTGTCCGTTCTGCAGGTACGTGCGGTGCAGCGACACGACCTCGCCATGCCGGTCATGAATACATGCGACCATGGCGGGGTAGCGAGACACCAGCGCTGACTTCCCAGTCTGGGCGTCCAGCTCGTAATATCCCAGCGAAGCATGCGTTCGCAAGGCGTCGGGGTATTCAGACATTCCCAAACCCCGGTTATGCAGGTAGCGGTCCACCTCGTCACCACGCTCGATGGGCGTGGTCTCGGACAGAATTCGCTGAATGAGCGCGGGAATGTCCTTGGGCATCGCCGCGGCGGTAGCCAGCGCAGGCTGCATGCACAGACTCCGTTCAACGCGACAGAGCGCAGTCGCTGCACTCCATCCGAAGTAGCCCATGAGCAGCTTGAACCCGCCCCCTGCGCCACAGGCCCGGCACACATAGTTCCCGTCGCCGAACTTGTCCGTGTATTGAAACCGGTCGGTACCGCCGCATCCCGCCAGGGGACACGGCTGGTTCTTCCGGTTCAGCACTTTCTCATTCACTCCCAACGCAAGCAGCAGGTTCGTCCAGCGCCCGAATGCGTTGGTGCGCGCCAGCTGGAAGCGTGCTTCGAACTGTTCCTTGGTCATGACGCCTCCAGGAACGGTCAGCCGGCCAGTCGCCGCGTGAACAGCATGCCGCTCCTGAGGGCATGGCCAATCAGCGCGTCCATCATCAGACGGCGTGGCAGGTACATCGCTCGGCTTCCAGTGTCTCGTCCCATGTTGCGAATGACGAAGCCACCGAATTCAAGCGAGATCCTGACTGGCCTGTCCTGGCTGCGGATATGGAACAGCCGGCCCTGGCAGCCCGTAACGATCTCGCTTTCTTTCACCAGATACTCCAGTTCGCTCAGGGCGTGCACTTGTACGTAATGCTGGTCCGAGCGTAGAGCAATCGAAATTTCTTCAGACATGATGATCTCCTTTCACATGCGCGGCCGACCTTACGTCGACCGAATAGGCCTGGTCGTCCGGTAAACAAGCGAACTAAGAAAACAGGTCATTGCGTTCACTGTGGCGCTTGACCTCTTCGTTGAGCCACTGGGGGATTCTTCGCGAGGCAGTCGGCCACCCAGTTAGGGTTTGCCATGACCGCTTCTTGAACCCATTTCGGATAGGTACTGATCGTGGCCTCCAGCCAGCGACGCAAACGCACCCGCAGCCAGTCGCGCAGCTCCTCCGGGTCCAAAGACCCAATGAAGGGCAGTTCCGAGAGCGGACTGCATGACACAACACGAAGGCAGTTCACGAAGGAGAACGGCTTGGTATCGCGATCGGGGTCAGTAAACACCCATCGGATGATTTCGAACTTCTCGGCCAATGGCGTGCCTGGACTACTAAGCAGCCTGACCTTCTGCAGCAGCCACCAATGCAGGCGCACGACATCTTCTTCCGAAAATTCTATTGGAGTATCGTCGTTCAGCAACTGATGCCATGGATCGGCAGCGGGATCACGGCTTGAGGGCACGCGAACACCATCTGCCATATGGGCGGACTGGTTCATGATTGTCTCCCTGAGAAATGAAGAGCGAGACAATCATCCCGATGGGATGGTTGTCCCATGAGGATCGAAAAGACGCCGGCACTTACCGGCAAAAGAAAGGACTGGCTTGACTGCTACGGCGCGATGCCGTTCGGGACGGGCTGCCAGCTACCGTCGGGGAATCCGGGAAGATAGAGTTCGCTACCGCAGCCACCCGCCAATGGAACCAGGCCATGAGAAATCGCTGCGCCTAACGTTCAATCTAGGAAATGGAATTAGCAGCGTCAATCCTCGTTCAACGAAAAGGAATAGGCTGCCCCCGTTCACAGACATACGCGCATGCGATACCAATGGCACGGCGAAAAAGGGCAATTCCGTACGCACTTTTCTGGTTGCGTGCCCTTCTCTATCCAGTCAGGATCGGAACTACACGACACGTGCGGAGGGCACCGTGAACTCACCAACCGAAGCGAAACTGACGATCAAGGCTGACCACGGCGCAACCAACCGCAAGTTGCTGGCCCGTCAAGCCGCGGCCGACCTGACACGAATTGAATCTGCCAGCCGCAAGATCAGCATCCATCTATCGAGCCCGGAAGGCAAGCGTCTCTATCTCCGCTGCTTCGACATTACGCAGATGAACCTGCATTTCATCGCGGTGTTCGCGCGCATGAAACTGCCTGGGGAAGACGTTGATAAAGTTGAAGCGGAGCTACGCCAGCTTTTCGACTCCCGCCTCGCACGGCTTAACCAATCGCTCGTGGACATGGAGGCGAAGTGCCAAGCCAACGGCATCATAAGTCTGGCGACCTACGACGTTGAACCCATGCTCATCGAGGCTAAGGTATATTCAACACTCGGCCGGTTGCTGCTCGAGATGATCGGAAAAATCGATCAGCTCATGCCAATGCTCGAGACACTTTGTATCGATGAGGCAATCTCTACAGGCCAGTTGAACGTCGAAAAATCACGGACGAAAAAGAATGTGCGCGGCGCAGCAAGCGCAACGCGCATGCTTAGGATGGCGCTCGAAAAGCGTATCGCAGCATCAGACGCCGTCCTGAGTCAACGTTCCGGAGAACTTTCATCCGCCGAGCAAGCAATCATAGGTGTGAGAGATGCAATTTCAGAGAAGTAGCCGAATGTAAGGAAATTCATTCAGCAAGCAGGCTTTAGATGTAGGGCTCACGCGAACGGCTGCGCAAGCCATTACTTGTAGTAGTTCAGATCTGATCGTACAGTAGGGCCTTGCCAAGGGTGGGGTTACCCGGTTTGATAGAGGTGCGAATCTTTATTAAACCAGCGTGAAAACGCAAGGAGTAACCCCATGCGTAGTTTTCCTCAGAACGTCATTAAACACAAGGTCGGCCTGCTAAATTTGGCGACCGAGCTTGGCAACGTGTCCCGTGCCTGCAAGGTGATGGGATTTTCCCGTGATACCTTCTACCGGTATCAGTCGGCAGTCGAGTCGGGCGGTGTGGATGCCCTGATCGATGCCAATCGCAGAAAGCCCAACATCAAGAATCGGGTGGACGAGGCAACCGAAGCTGCGGTCCTAGCCCTCACCCTGGAGCAACCTGCGTATGGCCAACTGCGGGCCTCTAACGAGCTGCGCGGGCGTGGTGTGTTCGTTTCACCTTCCGGCGTGCGCTCGATCTGGATGCGCCACGACCTTGAGTCATTCAAGAAGCGGCTGCTAGCCCTTGAGCGTCACGTAGCCAAGACCGGCGACGTTCTTACCGAAGCACAGGTAACAGCATTGGAGCGAAAACAAGATGACGACCTGGCATGCGGTGAAATCGAGACTGCGCACCCAGGCTATCTCGGAAGCCAGGACACCTTCTATGTAGGAACGATCAAGGGCGTGGGCAGGATATACCAGCAGACCTTTGTCGACACCTATTCCAAGTGGGCAGCCGCCAAGCTCTATACGACAAAAACGCCGATCACCGCTGCAGACTTGCTCAACGACCGTGTCCTTCCATTCATGGAAGAACACGGAATGGGTGTCATCCGGATTCTGACCGACCGGGGCACCGAATACTGCGGCAAGGCAGAGCACCATGACTATCAGCTCTACCTAGCCTTGAATGAGATCGAGCACACCAAGACGAAGGTACGGCACCCGCAAACCAATGGCATCTGCGAGCGCTTCCACAAGACGGTGCTGAACGAGTTTTACCAGGTGAATTTCCGCAAGAAGATCTACCGCAGCATTGCAGAACTTCAGGTAGACCTGGATGACTGGGTCTATCGCTACAACCACGAGCGGACACACCAGGGCAAGATGTGCTGTGGGCGCACACCGATTCAAACCCTAATTGACGGAAAGGAGGCTTGGCGCGATAAAATCAGCGCATTGAACGACGGAATTTGACCTGACAGAACCGACGTCAAACCGGGGCACTGTCAGATCAGATCGCGACTACTACACATTAAAACATCTTATCACCCGCCTGTTCACGATCCTTCCAGACCAAGCTAAACACTATCTTAAGACCGCCGAGACAGGTAATAATATTCCGATGATGTTAGCAATTTCAGCTGTTGATTGGGCTAAAGAGGTGCCTCTAAAGGAACTCCTTGCAAGGGAATATGCCAGCCAAAGTAGTCTCAATACAGAAAAAGTCATCGAGACTCTGCAGAACACCGTTTCGTTCGGATTGCCCGCACTGTTATCACCGATCTATGCGATGTATGCTCCCAATTCGATCATGCTCTCCGCAATGGAGCGCGGAGCGTACCAACCAGGAACAATTGAACAAATCAATAACAATGTTCCCCGTGAGACTGCTATTGCAGTACTCAAACGTGCGAAGAGCCAAGGCATTACGCTAAACACGCTCCCAGAAGTTGTTCACTACCTTCGTCGCACAAAAGTACAATATTGGAGTGCGATCCAATTTAGACATCTTGTTCCGGTCGAGGACATCCTTCAATGAGTTCCCTCGGCTCAATCTGAACAGGGCACATGAGGAGCCCATCAAGTAACATCTGCGCAAACGGCATGGCAATGCATTTGTTCCTAAACAGAGCAATGAATTGTGCCTTAGTAGCCGTAGAGCAAGCCTTAACAGCTAACGCCCGATCCCTCGCGGACCTCTTCCCATCGTTGAAAAGGAGACGGTGGCCGGATCGGGTGCCGCCTTCGAGCTCCTCTTCCAGCACTAGACATCCGTAGCCTATCCAAGTTCCAACGGCGCTGCTTGCATGCGTTTTCCGGTACACGCAAATTGACTACATCAGCCAACTGTCTTAGAGTGCACCAGCAGTAGCTGGCCCTGCTGAAGTGGGCGAGCCTTCTCCAAATCTCCTGGCTTCGCGACTAATCTTCTCGCACACGCGTTGCAAGCCAAGACGTCTGTTTCACATCTTCAGTTCGATTGCCCTCGATTGCTCCGTTGCGTTTGACGATATGCGAGCGAACATGTCCACGTAAATCGAACCGCCAAGGACTGAAAAATCAGTCGGCACATCCGCCCACATTCGAAGACTGAAGGAGACCGAAATGTGTAATTACGTGTTCTTCATTTGCACTTTAAACGCGGTGTCGTCGCTTGTCCCCCCTCCATGCGAAGAGTCATTTGCCGCTATGCCCTCGTGCCTTGAGACATTCATAACCAATAGACTAACCGATGCTATCGCCGCATCACCCAGTGGGACCAATACTGGTGCACAAACCTTTATCCACGAGACCCATGAGGAGCCGATATGACTACCGTCAAAAAATTCCTGCGGCTGCCGGCGGTCATCGAGGGCGACGGGATGGTCCCGCACGACCATCTGGAGAAAGGTGAAGGCAGGTGTGCTTCCGGCGCCCATCCCTATCGGCCCCAACACCATCGCATGGGATGCGGCGGAGATCGCCCAGTGGCAGCAGCAATGCATCGACATCAGTCGTAAAAGTGCCTGATGGTTTCATGCGATGCCATCGCGTCAATTCCGATGCCACGAAATTGGGGGGGAAATGGGGGGGAAATTTCCCAGAAACGAAAAAGGCCAATCTGACGATTGGCCTAAGTCCTTGATTCTAATGGTCGGGGCGAGAAGATTCGAACTTCCGACCCCCTGCACCCCATGCAGGTACGCTACCAGGCTGCGCTACGCCCCGACTCGAGCCACGCATTATAGCAGAGCAAATTCAATTTTTGCCAACTTTGCCTCATACTAGGCGCATGATGATCGACACTGCCCTTATTCTGCACGCATCTGAACTCATCCGGCAGGCTGACGGCCTCGTTGTGGCGGCTGGCGCGGGCATGGGCGTGGACTCGGGCTTGCCTGATTTCCGGGGCAACGCGGGCTTCTGGCAGGCTTACCCTGCCCTCGGCAAGGCGAAGATGGAGTTCACGCGGGTGGCGTCGCCGGCGACGTTCCGGCGCGATCCGGCGCTGGCCTGGGGGTTTTATGGACACCGCCTGGCGCTCTATCGCCACACCGTGCCGCACGAGGGCTTTGCGATCCTGCGGCGCTGGGCGGAAGCGATGCCGCAGGGCGCGGCTGTCTTCACCAGCAATGTGGATGGACACTTCCAGCGCGCGGGCTTCGAGAACGTGTACGAGTGCCACGGTTCGATCCATCACCTGCAGTGCCTGCAGCCGTGCAGCGCCGATATCTGGAGTGCGGATGGCTTTATGCCGGATGTCGATAACGACGCGTGCCAGCTTCTGAACTCGCCGCCGCATTGTCCGCATTGTGGAGGGCTGGCGAGGCCGAATATTTTGATGTTTGGGGATGGTGAGTGGGTGGAGCAGCGCAGCGCGGAGCAGGCGGAGCGGCTGGGGAATTGGCTGGATAAGGTGCAGCGTCCGCTGGTGATTGAGTTGGGGGCGGGGACGGCGATTCCGTCGGTGCGCTATTTCAGCCAGCAGGTTGTGGCGAGGGGGGGACGGCTGATTCGGATTAACCCCCGCGAGCCGCAGGTGTCGAGCGTGCGGGATGTGGGGATGGCGGCGGGGGCGCTCGACGGGTTGAGGGCGATTGCGGGGGCTTTGGATTAGAACCAAGGGCAAGAGCTGGTGTCTGCCACGATGTGGCAGACACCTGGTTCACGGCGCGGGCTTAGGCGTATTTGACCGAGATGCTGGACAGGCCTTCGACTTGGCCGATCATCAGTTGGCCGCGCTGGACGGCGCCGACGCCTTCGGGGGTGCCGGTGAAAATCAGGTCGCCGGGTTCGAGCTTGAAGAGCGTGGACAGATTGGCGATGGTTTCGCTGATCGACCAGATCAGGTGCGTTACGTGGCTGGACTGCTTTACCGCGCCGTCCACGGAAAGCGAAATCGCGGCGCGCGCGACGTCGCCGGCTTCCGCGGCGCGGCGGATCTCGCCGACGGGCGCCGAATAATCGAAGGCCTTGCCGATCTCCCACGGACGTCCGGCATCTTTCATCTTCCCTTGCAGGTCGCGGCGCGTCATGTCCAGGCCCACGGCATAGCCGAAGACGTGGGACAGCGCATCGTCAACGGCGATGTCCGCCCCGCCCTTGCCGATGGCGACCACCAGCTCGCACTCGTAGTGGAAGTTATTGGTCAGCGAAGGGAATGGCAGTTCGACGGTCGCGCCGGGCGCCACGGGCACCACGGCGTCGCCCGGTTTGCAGAAGAAGAATGGCGGTTCGCGGTCCGGATCGGAACCCATTTCGCGCGCGTGGCCCGCGTAGTTGCGACCGACGCAGTAGACGCGGCGCACCGGGAAGCGTGCATCGGTGCCGGCGACCGGCAGGCCCGCGATGTGATGCGGGGGGAAGACGTATTGAGTGCTCATCATGCTCCTTCAGGTGAATAGCAAGGTCCGGCAGACCGCCTGGAAGCGCGGCAGCAGGCCGTCCGCATCCAGGCCGGGATTATGCAAAGCGCGCAGTTGCAGGCCCTGGAACATCGAGATCAGGGTTTCCATGATGGCGTCGATGGTCTTGTCATCGGCGGGCAGGCCGTGCAATTCGCGTCCCTTGCGCAGGATACCGCGGAATTCCGTGCGTGCGCGCAGGTCCGCATCCTGCGCCACCGTCGCAATGCGCGGGTTACGCGAGGACTCGGCAAAAATCTCCAGCGGCAGCATCCAGTATTCGGGATCGAGATTCTGGCGTATATGCTGGGGCACTTCATCCAGCAGCGCCTGCAGCGGATCGTCGCTGGCTCCCAGGCCGCGGATCATGGTGGACACGCGCTCCATATCCTCTTCCACGAAGGCGATGATGATTTCGTCCTTGCTGTCGAAGTAGTTGTAGATATGGCCGGCGCTCATGCCGGCGGCCTTGGAAATTTCGGACATGCTGGCGCCGTGGAAGCCGCTGCGCTTGAAGCACGCTGCAGCCGCTTCCAGTACCTGGCGGCGGCGGTGGGCGGCGCGCTCTGGGTCGATACGGCGTTTTTCTGGAACGGTCATGGTGACGGGTATTATTCAGTAAGGCACCACTGTGCACATGCACAGCACATTTGTCAAACGGCAGGACTCGATTGCAAATTTACAACGACCCTGAATTTAGCGCGGGGGTCGCTCGTGCAGATGATATGATGGGTAAGCAGCTATCCGTTCTCCTTCCCTTGAAAGTGTAACGAAATGGCCTCCCGCACCACACGCACGATTGAAATGCGCCCTGCCGAAGCGGGCGACCAGCGTTTCATGCAGCAGCTGTACGCCAGCACCCAGAACGGCGAACTGCGCATGGGCGGCTGCGACGCCAATACCGAAGTCCTGCTGATCGGCCTGCAATTCAAGGCCCGCCAGACCTGGTTCCAGAATCACTATCCCCACGCCGACCTGGCCGTGATCATGGACCGCGACCGGCCCGTCGGCCGCCTCTACGTCGACTACGGCGTCGAGGAAATTCGCATCCTGGATATTTGCCTGATCCCGAATACCGCAACCGTGGCATCGGCCTCGGCCTGCTGCGCAGCCTGCAAGCCCAGGGCGCCCGCATGCGCGTGCCGGTGCGCCTCAGCGTGCTGCTCGGCAGCCCCGCCCAGCGCCTCTACCAGCGCTGCGGCTTCGTGAACCTGGGCGTGGACGGCCTCCACAACAGCATGGAGTGGCAGCCGCCACGCTGAACTTCCCTTAGCCCCAGCCGCCGCCCAGCACCTTGTACAGGGTGATCTGGTTGCTGGCCTTCGCCAGCCGGGCCGTGATCAGGCCCTGCTGCGCCGCATACATCGCACGCTGGGATACCAGCGCATTCAGGTAAGACTCGGCGCCCTGCTTGTAGCGGGCCTCATGCAGCTGGAAGCTCTTTTCCGACGCGGTGGTCAGCGCAACCTGCGACGCCAGGCGCTCGTCCATCGTACCGCGCTGGGCCAGCGCATCGGCCACTTCGCGGAAAGCGGACTGGATGGACTTCTCGTAGCGGGCCACGGCGATCTCGCGATCGGTCCTGGCAATCGACAGGTTGGCGCTGTTTACGCCGCCATCGAAGATTGGCAGGCGCACCTGCGGCATGAAGGTCCACGAACCGCTGCCGCCCTTGAACAGGCCGGAGAGGTCGCCGCTGGCACTGCCGGCGCTGCCGGTCAGGGTGATACTGGGGGAAGAAGGCCGCGCGCGCCACGCCGATATTCGCATTGGCCGCCTGCAGGCTGCGTTCCGCTTCCAGCACGTCCGGACGGCGCTGCAGCACGGTGGAGGGCACGCCTTCCGGCAGATCCGCCAGCTGGGCCACGTTGTCGATCGCCCCTTGCGGCAGCAATTCCTTCGCACCGGTACACCGACCAGCAGGGCCAACGCGTTTTCGTCGGCCGCTACCTGGGCGGTGTAGATTGCCATGTCGTTGCGGGCAGCTTCCACGCTGCTCTGCGCTTCGTACATGTCGAGTCCCGATGTGGCACCGGACTCAAAACGGCGCTTGCTCAATTCATAGGAAATCTGCTGGCTTTTCAGCGTGTCCTGCGCCAGGCGCAGGCGCTCCTTATCGGCCGCCAGCGTCAGCCAGGCGGTGGCCACTTCGGACACCAGGCTGATTTGCTGCGCATTGCGCGCTTCCTGTGTGCCCAGGTATGTCTGCAGGCCCGCTTCGGACAGGTTACGCACCTTGCCGAAGAAGTCCAGCTCATAGGACGGGAACAACAGGCCGCCGGTGTACTGGCGCGTGATGCCGCCGCCCGGCGCGCGGGTCGCTGTCTGGTCCACGCCGGCCGAGACTTTCGGCAGCAGGTCGGCGCGCTGGATGCCGTACTGGGCGCGCGCCTTCTCGATGTTCAGCGTGGACACGCGCAAGTCGCGGTTATTGGCCAGCGCCATGCTCACCACCTGGCGCAGCTTTTCATCGGCGATGAAGTCGCGCCACTGGATGTCGGCAGCAGCCTTCGCATCAGGCGCCGTCTTGCCCGGCTGGTAGGCCTCGCCCTGCGGCCACGCCGCAGTCACGGGCGCATCCGGCCGCTGGTAGACGGGCGCCAGGCTGCAGCCGCTCAGGAAGGCCGCTACAGCAAGGGTAATCAAAGTCTTGTTCATATCAGTTTGCTTCCACAACGTTTGCGCCGTGCGACGGGGCGGCCTTGCGGCCTACCCATGCGCGCACCAGCACGAAGAACACGGGCACGAAGAAGATGCCGAGGAAGGTCGCGCTCAGCATCCCGCCCAGCACGCCCACGCCGATCGCGTTCTGGCTGCCGGAACCCGCGCCGTTCGAGATGGCCAGCGGCAGCACGCCGAGGCCGAAGGCGATGGACGTCATCAGGATCGGACGCAGGCGCAGCTTCACTGCCTGCAGCGTGGCTTCCACCAGCTCTACACCCTGCTCCTGCAGCTCCTTGGCGAATTCCACGATCAGGATCGCGTTCTTCGCGGAGAGGCCAACGACCGTCAGCAGGCCCACCTGGAAATACACGTCGTTCGACAGGTGGAAGCCCCAGGTGGCGAGCACGGTGCCCAGCACGCCCAGCGGCACGACCAGCAGCACGGAGAACGGCACCGACCAGCTTTCATACAGCGCGGCCAGGCACAGGAACACGATCAGCACGGAGATCGTGTACAACATCGGCGTCTGCGCACCGGAGTCGCGCTCTTCCAGCGACAGGCCGGTCCACTCGATGCCCACGCCGGCCGGCAGCTTGGCCGCGATCTTTTCCATCTCGGCCATTGCCACGCCCGAGCTCACGCCCGGCGCCGCCATGCCCTGGATGTTCAGCGAAGACACGCCGTTATAGCGTTCCAGGCGCGGCGAGGCGTAAGTCCACTCGCCGGTGGCGAAGGCGGAGAACGGCACCATCTCGCCCTGGGCATTGCGCACGAACCATTTGTTCAGGTCTTCCGGCGCCATGCGCGATTCAGCCTGGCCTTGCACATACACTTTCTTTACGCGGCCACGGTCAATGAAGTCGTTGACGTAGGAGCTGCCCCAGCCCGTGCTCAGCACCTTGTTCACGTCGGCGATGGAAAGGCCCAGCGCAGTTGCTTTCTGCTGGTCGATATTCAGCTTGTACTGCGGCGTATCTTCCTGGCCGTTGGGACGCACGCCCACCAGCAGCGGATTCTGTGCGGCCATGCCCAGCATCTGGTTGCGCGCTTCCATCAGCTTCTCGTGGCCCACGCCACCGATATCCTGCAGCTGCAGGTCGAACCCGGAAGCGTTACCAAGCTCGATCACGGCCGGCGGCGTAAAGGCGAAGGCCATGGCGTCGCGCAGTTGCGAGAACGCGCCCATTGCACGGCCGGCGATGGAGTCGGCACGGTTCTCAACGCCATGGCGCAGCGACCAGTCTTTCAGCTTGACGAATGCGATGCCGGAATTCTGGCCGCCACCCGCAAAGCTGAAACCAGCCACCGAGAACACGGATTCCACGTTCGCCTTCTCGTCCTGCAGGAAATGCTGTTCCACCTTTTCGATGGTCTTCAGCGTGCGCTGCTGGGTGGCGCCGGTCGGCAGCTGGACCTGCGCAAACAGCACGCCCTGGTCTTCTTCCGGCAGGAAGGAAGTCGGCAGGCGCATGAACACCAGCGCCAGCACGCCGAGGATGGCGGCGTACACGATCATCGAACGGCCGCGGCGGCGCAGCATCGCACCCACCCAGCCCTGGTACTTCGTGGCGCTGCGGTCGAAGCTGCGATTGAACCAGCCGAAGAAGCCCTTGCCCGTGGCCGGGTGGCCCGGCTGCAGGAAGGTGGCGCACAGCGCCGGGGTAAACACCATCGCCACCAGCACGGACAGCACCATCGCCGATACGATCGTGATCGAGAACTGTCGATAAATCACACCGGTCGAACCGCCGAAGAAGGCCATCGGCACGAACACGGCGGACAGCACCATCGCAATACCCACCAGGGCGCCCGAGATCTGGCCCATCGACTTGCGCGTCGCTTCCTTGGGCGACAAGCCCTCTTCCGTCATCACGCGCTCCACGTTTTCCACCACCACGATGGCGTCGTCCACCAGCAGGCCGATGGCCAGCACCATGGCGAACATGGTCAGCGTGTTGATCGAGTAGCCCAGCGCGGACAGGATGCCGAAGGTGCCCAGCAGCACAACCGGCACGGCCATGGTCGGGATCAGCGTGGCGCGGAAATTCTGCAGGAACAGGTACATCACGAGGAAGACCAGGACCACGGCCTCCACCAGCGTCTTCACCACTTCGTGGATAGAGAGCTTCACGAAAGGCGTGGTGTCGTACGGCGTTACGGTTTTCAGGCCAGCCGGGAACTGCTTCTGCAATTGCGCAACCTTGGCATTGACGGCAGTAGCGGTGTCCAGAGCATTGGCGCCGGAAGCGAGCTTGATCGCCAGGCCGGTTGCAGGCTGGCCATTGTAGCGGGCCACTGTACTGTAACTCTCGCTGCCCAGTTCAATTTTCGCCACATCGCGCAGGTGCACGGTGGCGCCGCTGGTCGTGGTCTTCAGCAGGATGGCGCCGAACTGCTCGGCGGTCTGCAGGCGGCTCTGCGCCGTTACGGTTGCATTCAACTGCTGGCCCGGCACGGCGGGCGCGCCGCCCAGTTCACCGGCGGAGACTTCCGTGTTCTGCGCCTGGATGGCATTGGACACGTCGTCCGGCGTCAGCTGGTAGCTTTGCAATTTGGACGGGTCCAGCCAGATGCGCATGGCGTACTGGGAACCGAACATCTGCACGTCGCCCACGCCTTCCACGCGGCTGAGTGAATCGACGATGTTGGCGGCCACGTAGTCGGCAATGTCGACCTGGTTCATGCTGCCGTTGTCGGACACGAAGCCCAGCACCATCATGAAGTTGTCGGTCGCTTTCGACACCACCAGGCCTTGCTGGGTCACTGCGGCAGGCAGCAGCGGCGTTGCCAGCTGCAGCTTGTTCTGCACCTGCACCTGGGCGATGTCCGGATTGGTGCCGTTGGTGAAGGTCAGCTTGATGCTGATGCCGCCGGTGGAATCGCTGGTGGAGGTCATGTAGCGCAGGCCGTCGATACCCTTCATCTTCTGCTCGATGACCTGAGTTACGGCGTCTTCCACCGTCTTGGCGGACGCGCCCGGATACATGCCGTTGATCGAGATCGACGGCGGCGCAATGCTCGGATACTGGGAGATGGGCAGCTGGGTGATGGCCAGCACGCCCGCCAGCATGACGACAATCGCGATCACCCATGCAAAGATGGGGCGCTCAATGAAAAATCGGGACATGGTCGTTCAGCTCCCGATTACTTGGCCGCGGCCGCGTCGTTCGCCGCGCCGCCGGCCGGTGCGGACTTGCCGCCGGCCGGTGCCGTGCCTGCCGTCGCTGCTGCCTTGGACGCGACCGCAGGTGCGCCTGGACGCACTTTCTGTACGCCTTCCACGATCACCTGGTCGCCCGCCGCCAGGCCGGACTTGACCAGCCACTTGTCGCCCAGCGTGCCGCCAGTGCGCAGCACGCGCTCTTCAACTACGCCCTGCTTGTTCAGCACCAGCGCGGTCGCTTCGCCTTTCGGATTGCGGGTTACTCCCTGCTGCGGCACAGCGATCGCATTCTGGTCGGTGCCGTTTTCCAGCACGGCGCGCACGAACATGCCCGGCAGCAGTTCATGCTTCGGGTTCGGGAACAGCGCACGCAGGGTCACGTTGCCGGTACCCGGGTCCACGCTGGCGTCGGCGAATTGCAGGCGGCCTTCCTGGGCATAGGTGCTGCCATCGGCCAGTTTCAGCGTTACGCGCGGCTGGCCGCCATTCTTTTTCAGGCTGCCGCTATCCATTTCGCGCTTCAGGCGCAGCAGCTCTTCGCTGGACTGGGTCACGTCCACATAGATCGGATCCAGCTGCTGCACGGTGGTCAGGGCATTGGCCTGGCCGGCGGTGACCAGCGCGCCCGGGGTCACGGTCGAACGGCTGATGCGGCCCGAAATCGGCGACGCGACCTTGGTGTATTCGAGGTTGATGCGCGCCGTGTCCAGCGCGGCCTGGGCGGCTTCCACTTCCGCCTTGGCCTGCTCGTTGGCGGCCACGGCGTCGTCGTAATCCTGTTTGCTCACGCCTTCGATCGCCACCAGTTCCTTGTAGCGCACCACTTTCGGCTGGCTGGCGGCCAGGTTGGCCTTGGCCTTCGACAGCGTCGCCTTGGCGGAGTTGTAAGCCGCCTGGTAGGTCGCCGCATCGATCTGGTACAGCGGCACGCCCTCTTCACGTCCGCGCCTTCGGTAAACAGGCGCTTCTGGATCAGGCCACCCACTTGCGGACGAACTTCGGCCACCTGGTAGGCGGCGGTGCGACCCGGCAGCTCGGTGACGATGGCCAGCGGCTCGGGGTTCACGGTGAACACGCCAACCTGCGGCGGCGGCATCTTGCCCTGCGCGCCGGCCTCGGATTGAGCGTGATCGCAACCTGCTACCAGCGCCGCAACGCCCAGCAGGATGAGACTTTTGTAAGTGTTTTTCATCGCAATAAGTTCCTTTCAGAACATAGAATGAACGATCATTCTAACTTAGTCAAGCGGTTTCTGACTTTCGGGTCATAAAAAACCCGCCTCATCGGCGGGTTATTTAGAACCAAGGGCAGAATCAAGTGTCAGGCACGTTGTGCCTGACACTAGCTTTAGGCCGTGGGTTTTGGCTTACTTCCAGTCGCCGCGCAGGGCACTTACGCGCTGGAACAGCAGTTCGGGAGTCACATCAACCGGCTCAACAGGTTGCCCCACGGCAAGAGCCAGCCGCGACCGGAACCCCTTGCGGAACGCCCGCTCGAGCAGATTGTCCTGGCTCCGGCTGAGCAAATGTCCCCAAAGCCCGCGCAGGGCCATCGGAATCACCGGCACCTGCGAGCGCTCGATGACCTTGGAAATGCCGCCTTCTGAACTCATTCATCTCGCCGTCTTGGTCAGCTTCCCTTCCGGAAAATGCAGACCAGTTCACCGTCGTGCAGGGCGTGGGCAATATCGACGAGCTTCTCCATCAGCCACGGGTCCTCGCTGGAGGGCGCGATCGGGATGGCTTTGGCCGTGCGGAAGATCCAGCCGAAGAACGGCATGTTGAAGATCTTGTGGTCGATCACGAAGCGGATGGGACGCGGGCTGGCGGCGCCGATCACGATCGCGTCCACATAGCTCACGTGGTTGCAGACCAGGACCGCGGCGCCCTCGTCCGGGATGCGGTCGGCATCGACGGTCTTCACCTTGTGCACGTGTGGATCAGCAGCCAGGCCAGGAAGCGCATCAGGAATTCCGGCACCAGCGAGAAGATAGACCGCGACCACGGCGTTCATGATGGCCGTGGCCAGGGACAGTTGCGGGATCGAGAGGCCCTGCCCCAGCAGCAGCAATCGCCACGCCGGCGGCCGCCACCATGAACAGCGCGTTCAGGATATTCATGCCGGCGATGGTGCGCGACAGGTGCTTCGGGTCGCAGCGCAGCTGGATCAGCGCGAACAGCGGCACGATCAAGAAGCCGCCGAAGATGCCAGCATGATTACGTCGAACACAATGCGCAGGGCGCCCTGCTGCGCCAGCAGGCCGAAGGCGTCAACGGCGGCGGTGCCGGTGAAGGCGACGCTGGCGAAGTAGAGATCCACGCCAAACACGGTGAGGCCGATGAGCCGAAGGGCACGAGGCTCAATTTCCACCTTGCGGCCGGAGAGTTTTTCCACAACAGCGAACCGGCGCCGATACCGAGCGAGAAGACCGTCAGCAGCAGCACGAACACGCTGTGGTCGCCTGCAGGTAGGTCATCGCGTAGACCGGGAACTGGGCCAGCACCATGGCGCCATAGAACCAGAACCAGGAGTTGCCCAGCATGGACAGGAAGACCGTGCGGTTCTTGCGACGAGTATTTGATATTGCGTGGATGTATCCGGAACTTCCAGTTTGATCTTCAGGTCCGGGCCCCGGCGCGGGTGTAACCGGAATGCGGTAGGCGGCAATCAGGCCAAGCACCGCGAAGCCCACGGTGGCTGCGGCCACGAAGGGAATGCCATAAGGCTTCTGCATCACGATCAAGTCGCCCATCACCTGCCCGAGCAGGATGCCGACGAAGGTACCCATTTCGTACCATGCCGTTGCCACCCGTGAGTTCTTCAGGCTTCAGCTGCTGCGGCATGTAGGGTATTTTAACGGGCCGAACAGCGTGGAGTGCGTGCCCATGCCGACGATGGCCAGGATCAGCAACCACAGGGTGTGCGTCAGCCAGCCGATGCCGGCCACGGTCATGATGCCGATCTCCAGCCACTTGATGAAGCGCGACAGCTGGGACTTTTCGACCTTTTCAGCAATCTGGCCGGAAGTGGCCGAGAACAGCACATACGGCAGGATGAACAGGCCGGGGATCATATTGGTGACCGTGGACGGCGACATGCTGGTCCAACTGGCGGCGTCGAAGGTCAGGATGACGATCAGCGCGGTCTTGAACAGGTTATCGTTGAAGGCGCCCAGGAATTGCGTCCAGAAGAAGGCGCGAAGCGGCGCTGTTTCAGCAGGGTGAACTGGCTGGCGTGGCTCATGATAGGTGCTGCGGCTTATGGAATTACCGACAACATACAGGACATTGTGCCTCGCGACAATATCCCGGCCCGCGGCCATGAGCCAGCTTAAATCTGCTGTTGCGTCTTGCGGAAAATCGGGCCGATGGTCAGCACCAGTACCGCCATGCGGCAGACGTGGAATGCCGTCACGATCGGCACGCCGAGGTGCAAGGTGCGCGCGGTAAGCGCCATCTCCGCGATGCCGCCCGGCGAGGTGGCCAGCACGGCGGTGCCGCCGTGGATACCCGCTGCCCAGGCGAGTAGCCCCGCGAATCCCGCCGCCAGCGACATGGCCACGACGTTGCAAACCGCAACGCTGGCCATGAAAACGGGCGCGGCGCGCAGGAATTCGGGCGAGAACCTGGTGCCCAGTGAAATGCCGATCGACAGCTGCCCTGCCCGCACCATCCACTCCGGCACGCTGCTCAGGTGGATGCCGCAGGCGGTGAGTGTCGCCGTCGCCAGCAGCGGGCCGATGACCCAGGCGTTTGGCACGCCCCTCTTCTTGAACAGCACCGCAACGATGCTCGTCAGCGCGATCAGGGCAAGCAGGCCGCCGAGGTGGACGCCCGATACCGCCGCCATCGATGCGGCCTTCGCGCCTGCAGCGGTCCCGGCGGCGATGGCGGCAGCGCTTGCGCCGCCTGGCTCAGGAAGCGCCGCCATGCCGTGCGCGCTCCAGTAGCGCACCGCGAACGGGATCGTCGCCACGACCATCATCACGCGCAGGCTGTGCGCGGCGGCTACGCGCTGCACGTCGCCGCCATGGCGCTCGCCCTGCACCGCCATTTCGGACGCGCCGCCCATTGCCATCGAAAAGAATGCCGTCGCGCGGTCGGTGCCGGTCAGCTTTTGCAGCAGTAGTCCGCACAGCCAGCCGAGGCCCAGCGCGAAAGCTACCGCCAGCGCGATATACCCGGCGCGTGACGCCAGCACGGCCAGCACCGGCGCCGTGAAGTAAGTCCCAGGGCTGTGCCGATCGCCCACTGCCCCGCTTCGCGTACGCGCACAGGGCTATGCAGATGCACGCCAGCGAGCCGCAGCGCAGCCGTGCCAAACAGCGGACCGATAATCCACGGCAGCGGCGTGTTCAGCCAGACGCACAACAGCGCCGCCGCCACGCCCACCACCAGCGCGCCGGCGAACGGCCAGCGCAGCGGGTGCCGCCAGAATCCCGCCGCCCCCATCGCCCTCAGCCAACCCGACCCGCGCTCCTGCGAGTCGCCTGGCGGCTCCGGCGCGGACGAACCACTTCCTGGCTGCTCGCCTTCGGGCGGCGAACCGCCCGCGGGATCGATCATCGGTCAGAAGACCCAGAGCTTGTCGGCCGGCAGCTGCAGCCAGTAGCTGCCTTCGTCCAGGCGATACTTCGAATAAGCGCGGACGCTCAAATCGCCGCGCTTGAACAGGCACTCGAGCGGTCGCCGAGGTACATGCAGGTGAACAGATCCAGCTGCAGCGCATTGTCGACCTGAGTGCTGCTGACCTTCACTTCTTCCAGGCGAATCAACGGAGCAATCTCGGAACCGACATTGCCGCGCGCCGTCGCATTCAGCTGCGTACCCGCCACCTCGATGCGCAAATTGGAACCGTCGCGGCTCAGCAGCTTGCCAGGGAAGCGGTTATTGCTGCCCATGAACTCCGCCGTGAACAGCGTATCCGGCGTTTCGTACATCGACTGCGGCGTCCCCCTGCTGCTCGATCTTGCCATTATTGAGCAGCAAAATACGGTCGGAAATGGCCATCGCCTCGTCCTGGTCGTGCGTGACCATCAGCGCCGACAAGCCAAGCCGCACGATCAGCTCGCGCAGGAAGGCCCGCGCCTCCTCGCGCAGCTTCGCATCGAGGTTGGACAAAGGCTCGTCCAGCAAAATCACAGGCGGGTTGTAGACCAGCGCCCGCGCGATCGCCACGCGCTGCTGCTGGCCCCCGGACAGCTGGTGCGGGTAGCGCTCGCCCAGGTGCCCTAGGCCAAGCTGCTTCAGCACCTCGGCAACGCGCGCAGCGATATCGTCCTTGCCCATCTTGCGCAGCTTCAGGCCATAAGCGACGTTTTCATTGACCGTCTTGTGCGGCCACAGCGCATAGGACTGGAACACCAGTCCCAGGTTGCGCTGCTCCGCCGGCATCTCGAAATTCTTCGAACCGTCGAACACGCGGCGCTCGCCGATCTCGATCGTGCCCTTGTTCGGGCTTTCCAGGCCGGCCACCGCGCGCAGCAGCGTGGTCTTGCCGGAGCCGGAGGGACCCAGCAGTGCAACCACCTCGCCCTTGTGCAAGTGCATCGAAACGCCCTTCAGGATCGGGTTGGCCGTCGCGCCGCTGCCATATTCCAGGTGCAGGTCATTGACGCTCAGTTCATTCATGGTCAGGTCTCGTTTCATGATAATCACTCAGTTATGCAGCTTGACGCCAAAGCGCAGCGCGATACCCAGGCCGATCGCCACCAGGGTAATGTTAATGAAGGACAGCGCCGCCACCAGGTCGGTCGAACCGCCCGCCCACAGCGACACCAGCATCGCGCCAATCACCTCGGTACCGGGCGACAGCAGATAGACACCGGTCGAGTACTCACGCTCGAAAATCAGGAAGATCATCAGCCATGCACCGAGCAGGCCGTATTTGATCAGGGGCACGGTCACGTCGCGGGTGACCTGGCCGCGCCGTGCGCCCACAGCGCGCGCCGCCTCTTCCAGCTCAGGGCCGACCTGCAGCAGCGCGGTCGAAATCAGGCGCATGCCGTATGCCATCCACACCACTGAGTACGCCAGCCACACGGCGAAGATGGTGGACTTCAGCGCACGCAGCGCAGGCACCAGCGAGCCGGAAATCCACATCGCCACCGCATTCTCCGAACCTTTCACCAGTCCATCCAGCCAGGAAGGCACGAACAGGAAGACCCACAGGAAAGCCAGGCCGGCCAGCAGGCCAGGAATGGCGCGCGGCACCAACACGCTGTAGTCCAGCAGGCGGGTGATCGTGTCCGGCTTGCGGTGCATTGCCAGAGCGATGAAGCAGTAGCAGAAGATCGCCAGGCCGCCGCCGATCACGCCGATCAGCACCGTATTGACAATCCCGCGGATCAGCGAAGGCTGCTCGAACACTTCACGGAAGTGCTGCAGGGTCAGCACGTCGGCCAGTTTCACGCCCTCGCCCCAGTACTGCACGAAAGAGCGCAGCGCAATGCCGGTCAGCGGCAGCACGATGGTGAAGATCAGCCATGCGGCCAGCAGTGCGAAAGCCAGCCATTTCCACTGTCCCAGCGGCATGGCCTTGGTGCGGGCGCCCTTGCCCTTGATGGACACATATTGTTGGCGGATCTTCAGCAGCCAGCGCTGCATCATCACCAGCGGCATCGTCACCGCCACCAGGCAAACCGCCACGGCGGCCATCAGGTGGTAGGACGGCGTGCCAAGCTTGTTGGTCAGCTTGTAAAGATAGGTCGGCAGCACCAGGTGGCCCTCAGGGTCGCCCAGCACCAGCACTAGGCCGAACACCTCGAAGCCGAGGAAGAACACCAGCACGCCGGCATAAGCCAGCGCCGGCATGATCATCGGCAGCGACACATTGAACATCACCTGCAGCGGCGAGGCGCCGGCCACGCGGGCCGCCTCTTCCACGTCCGAACCCAGCGACTTCAGCGCGGACGAGGCGTACAGGTACACGTGCGGCACGTGGGTCAGGCCCGCGATCACCACGATGCTGGTGAAGGAGTAGATATTCCAGGGCACGAAGCCGATCAGGTCCTTGGCCCAGGTCGAATAGAAGCCCACTGGGCCCATCGACACCACATAACCGAAGCCCATCACCATCGGCGACACGAAGATCGGCACCAGCAGCAGCGGCGCGATCCAGCCGCGTCCGGGCAGGTCGGTGCGGATCATCAGGAAAGCCAGCATACCGCCCAGCGGGACGGCAATTGCCGCCAGGCCGGCCGCCAGGATCAGGCCGTTCTTGAAGGCCATCGCGAAATCCGGATCGTCAAAGATGAACCGTAAGCTTCCAGCCCAACTCCTTGCCCGGCATGAAGAAAGGCGCCGAGAGGAAGCTCTGATAGAAGATCAGGAACAGCTGCAGGAAAATCGCTGATCGAGGTCAGTACGACGACCACGCCGCGCGGCCAGTTCAGGGCTGGCCGGCCCAGGGTTGCGGTATGCATGGACTACTCCATCACTTCTTGCCGGCCGTTCCTTTCCACTGCTTCAGGAAGGCCATGCGCTTGGCCGGGCCGAGGAACTGCAGCAGGATCGGGTGCACGGGCACGGGCTTGATCTCGTCCTGGCCGATCTGCTTGACCAGGTCGGCGGAAGTGGTTTCGCCCGTCACGTCGGCGCGGATCGCGTACAGCTTGGAGTTGTTGGCAATGACGGTCTGGCCGCGGTGGGACAGCATGTAACTCCAGCCACAGCTTGGCGGCGTTGACGTTCTGGCGCCTTCTGTTGATGAACACCACGCGCGACATCACCAGCGTGTAATCCTTCGGCAGCTGCACGCCAATCGAAGGATCGCTCGGCCCGCACCAGCGCGTAGGAACCAGCACGTTGTAGCCGATCAGGTTCTCGCCGGAGGAAGATACGCTCCATCATGGTGCCGGTGGAGGATTGCACGCGCACTTTCGCTTCGCCGAAGGCGTTTTCCAGTTCCTGGAATTTCGGATATTCGCGCGCATCCTGCGTCATGAACATGAAGCCGACGCCGGATTTCTCGATATCGCAGGTAGTGACCTTGTCCTTGAACTTGGGCTGCTTGATCAGGTTGACGAAGTCGGCGTGGGTCTGCGGCACTTCCTTGGCATTCGACCAGGCGCTTGTTGTAGACGATGGCGGCCGGCTCTAAGGTGGTGCCGTAAGCCTGATCGTCCCACACTGCCCAACCCGGGATCTTCGACGCTTCAACGGACTTGTACTTCAGCGCATAGCCATCGGAGGCGAGGCGCATCTGCAGGTCCATGGCGGAAGACCACACCACGTCGGCCGTGGCGCCGCCGGAAGCAACTTCGGAAAATGAAGCGGTTATAGACCTCGGTCGAGTTCATGTCGTTGTACTCGACCGTGATGCCCGGATAAGAGGGCGCTGAAAATCCTTGATCAGCGGCTGGGTGGCCTTGCTGTCGGTGGCGCCGATAGAGTACCAGCTTGCCTTCCTTCTTCGCCGCGTCAACGACCTTCTGGTAGTCGGCAGGGTAGCCCGCCGGCAGTTGCGCAAAAAGCGGGAGTCTGCAAACAGGCCTGCGGCAGCAGCCGCCACGGTCATCTTCATCTTCATTGGTGTCTCCTGAGAGGTTTTTCGTCAGCGCACCAGGCCAAGCTGGCTGGCGCGGCGGCCGAGTCGTCCACGGCCTTTTTCACATAATCGGTCAGCGCCCGCCCCGTCATGCTGAAGGGGAAGCCCGCCGCTTCGCGCAAGCGCGGAAAATCAGGGTCGGCCATCATGCGTTCGAGCGCTTGACCCACTGGGCGTAATCGGCATCTTCCACCTGGGGTCCCATCCACACGCCGCGGGATGACGGGCCAGACCACGTCGTAGCCCTGCTCGCGCGCAGTCGGAACATTCGCCAGCAGGCCCGGCAAACGCTGTTCGGACAGCACCGCCAGCACGCCGCACATTGCCGCCCGGCGCCATCAGGTGCGCTTCGGAGGCGTCGCCGGAGACCACGTGCACAGTTCGCCTGCAGCGCGGTGAAGGCCTCGCCGCCGCCCTCCAGCGCCACGAAGCGCAGCACTTTCGGATCGATGCCGGCCTGGCGCACCAGCAGCGCCACCTTCAGCCAGTCCTGGCTGCCGATGGTGCCGCTGACGCCGATCAGCACCTTGGACGGGTCGCGCTTCAGCGCCGCCACCAGTTCGCCCAGCGTTCTGTAGGGCGAATCGGCGCGCACGGCGATCATGCCGTAGTCGGCGCCCAGCGCCGCCACCCAGCGCACGTCCGCACGGTTTCACCTTGCCGAACTTGCCTGCGCCAGATCGAGCAGGGACCCGCCGGAAAAGGCGACCATCGTGTTGTGGTTGGCGCGGCGCTGCGATACCAGCGAGTGCCAGGCCACGGCACCGATGCCGCCGGGCAGGTAGCTGATGCGCAGCCGCTGCGGATCGTCCGAGGCCTTCAGCCCTTGCTGTACCAGCTTGCAGGTCAGGTCCACGGCGCCGCCCGGTTTGGACGGCACCATGCGACTCGGCGCCGGAAGCCAGCGCCGCGCCGCTCCAGGGTGGCGGCAAGCAGCAGGCGAGCAAGGGTTTTCATGGCTTAGAAGCGGTGCTGGATGCCGACCATCAGGCCGCGCCGGCTGTCGCCAAAGCCCGCATCGTCGCGCGACAGGCCGGTCAGCAGGCCGTGCTTGGCCTTGGTGTAACCGAGAGTCGCGTACAAGTCGGTACGCTTGGAGCCAGGTGGCGATAGCGCAGTACGTACATGATGGGGTCAGCATCCTTGCCCGCGGCAACGTTCTTGACATCGACATAATAGATCGCGCCGGTCACGGTGGCCTGCGGCAGCTTGTAGGCGACGCCGGTCCAGTAGGTGGTGGCTTTCACGTCCGCCGTGGCGGCCTTCCCGGCCTGCAGCTTGTAGTCGCGGCCCGCCAGCCAGAATTTGAAGGGACCCGTTTCGTAGTAACCGCCGGCGTGGATGGCCGTGGTTTCGTCGCGGTTGCCGGTGGCGGCGACAGTGTTGCCGTTGATGCGCTCATAGGTCAGCATCAGGCCCAGGCCCTCGGTTTCATAGCTGGTGGCCACGGCATACTTTGGCGCTGTCCGCAGCGCTGCCGGGGCTTTGCTCGCCGAAGGCATAGGTGGCGCCGTACTTGAAGGCGCCGGTGCTGCCGGAGTACTTGACCAGGTTGTCGAAGCCGGTGGTCATGCCGTACTTGCTTGGACCGGTGGCATTGCCGCTGGTGGCCCAGGAGTAGAACGGCGCGAAGCCCATCGGGTCGAAGCGGATCACCGTGTCATAGACACTGGTGAAGGAACGGCCGGCCACGATACGGCCCCAGTTGCCTTCCAGGCCCACATTGGCCTGGCGGCGGAACAGCGCGCCGTCGGAAGCGCCCGTATCCATCAGGATGCCGCCTTCCAGCTGGAACACGGCTTTGAGTCCGCCGCCCAGGTCTTCGGAGCCGCGCAGGCCCCAGCGGGGAAGTGTTCATGCCGCCGAGCTGACGCGGCTCAGGGTGCCCCGCCCGGTTTGGCGTCCGACGCGATATCGACGCCAACGTCGAGCAGGCCGTAGACTTGAACGTTGGATTGTGCGTGGGCTGCGCCGGCAGCGACGAGCGTCGCCGCGACGGCGAGCGTCATGGAAGTTCTTTCACAAGCTGTCTCCTGGGTTTATAGTTAGTTGTGCTGGATCTTGCTCTGGCACGCTTCAACTATAAAATCGTCAACCTTTCAATCGCCTTTCAGCCTACCCCCGATGCGCATACTTTTAGTGGAAGACCACACAGAATTACAACACTGGCTGTCGAAAGCGTTGCGCGATGCCCACCTGACGGTCGAATGTGCGGACAACGGCGCGGACGCGGATGCCCTGCTGCTGACCCAGGAGTATGGCCTGATCATCCTCGACCTGACCCTGCCGAAGATGGACGGGCTGGAAGTGCTGAAACGCCTGCGCGCCCGCGGCGGCAAGACGCCGGTGCTGATCCTGACCGCGCGCGGCGGCCTGGAAGACCGCGTCCAGGGCCTGAACCTGGGCGCGGACGACTACCTCGCCAAGCCTTTCGAACTGGTGGAGCTGGAAGCGCGCGTGAAAGCCTTGCTGCGCCGCAGCACGGGCAATGAAGCCCTGGTCTACGAATGCGGGGAACTGAAATTTGACACCATTACCCGCATGTTCAGCTACTACGGCCAGAGCCTGGCGCTCACGCCGCGCGAACATGCCGTCCTGGAAGCCCTGATTACGCGCGGCGGCAAGCCCGTGGCCAAGGAAAAGCTGTTCGACGAAGTCTTCGCCCTGGCGGACGACGCCAACCTTGATGCGATTGAGCTCTACATCCACCGCGTGCGCAAGAAGCTGGAAAGCACCGAGCCCGGCGCGGCGGCCATCACCACGCTGCGCGGCATCGGCTACCTGCTGCAGCCGCGCGAACCGAAAGCCTGATGGCAGCGTTGATCGACCGTCTGCGCACGCGCTGGCAGGCAGGCCCGCTGGGCAGCCTGCGCGGGGAGCTGCTGCGCTGGCTGCTGCTGCCGCTGATCCTGCTGGAGATTCTGAATACCGTGTCCGTCTACCGCAATGCGGTCGACGCGGCGGACCAGGCGTATGACCGCTCGCTGCTGGCATCGACGCGGGCGCTGGCCGAGCGGGTGTCGGTGGTGGACGGCCATGTGGTGGCCGATGTGCCCTATGTGGCGCTGGACAGCTTCGAGACCGATACGCTGGGGCGCATCTACTACAAGGTTACGGGCATCAAGGGCGAGACGGTGTCTGGATACGACGACCTGCCGGCCGTGCCGGCCAATGTACCGCGCTCGGAGAACTACCCTGCCCTGGTGCGCTTTTACCATGCCAACTACAACGGCCAGCCGATCCGCATCGCCGCGTTGCTGCAGCCGGTGTATGACGATTCGATGCGCGGCATTGCGCTGATCCAGGTCGGCGAAACGCTGGACGCGCGGCGCGGGCTGACCAACAAGATCCTGTTTGATACCATCGCCTGGCAGGCCAGCCTGGTGCTGGTGGCGGCCTTGCTGGTGTGGTTTGCCGTGCGGCTGGTGCTCAGCCCATTGATGCGGCTGCGGCATGAGGTGGAAACGCGTAGCGTCTCCGACCTGTCCGACCTGGACCCCACGCTGGTGCACAAGGAAGTGCGGCCGCTGGTGCAGGCGATGAATGCATCGATGTCGCGCATTCAGGAGCTGATTGCCAGCCAGCGCCGCTTCATTGCGGACGCGTCGCACCAGCTGCGTACGCCGCTCACGGTGCTGAAGACCCAGGCCGAACTGGCGCAGCGCGAGCTCGATCGCGGCGCCAACCTGCGTGAAATCGTCATGAGCATCGCCAACACCACGGACGCCACGGTGCACCTGGCCAACCGCCTGCTGATGCTGGCCCGTATCGAACATAGCGGCAACCACACGCCGGAGCCCGTGGCGCTGCGCGCGATGGTGCAGCAGGTGGCGCTTGAAATGGCCTTATCCGCCGTCAACCGCAATATCGACCTGTCGCTGGAAGGGGAAACCGAGGCCGAAGTCGCGGGACAGGCACTGCTGCTGCATGAGCTGGTGTCCAACCTGGTGGACAACGCCCTGCACTACACGCCGCAAGGCGGCAGCGTGGTGCTGCGTGTGGTGCGCTATGCCGAGCATATTGTGCTGGAAGTGGAAGACAGCGGGCCGGGCATCCCTGAAGCCGACCGCGATCGCGTATTCTCGCCCTTCTATCGCGCCGCCACGTCGATGCAGGCCAACCCGGGCGGCTCCGGCCTTGGCCTGGCCATCGTGCGCGATATCGCTGCACTGCACCACGCCACCGTCACGCTCCACAGCGGCGCTGGCGGACGCGGGCTGCTGGTGCGCGTCAGCTTTCCTGCGGCTGCGGCTTGACGGCGGCCGGGTGGCCGCTGAGCGGCAGCTCGGGCAGCATCAGCAGCGCCAGCAAGCCAAGTCCCACCATTACGCCGCCCGCCGCGAATACGCTGGCGATGGCGTGGCGATAGACCGCAACCTGCGCCGCGCCGGCCACGGTGGCCGCCGTGCTGCCATGCGCGCCGACCGCCGCCACGGCCTGGATGCCGTGCGCATGCAGCTGGCGCGCGAGAATGGCGCCCGAGCCGGTGACGCCCAGCAGGCCGCCCAGTGAGCGGAAGAAGGTCAGCATGGCCGTGCCCACGCCGCGGCGCGCCAGCGGCAGCGCGTTCTGCACGGCGATCGTCATGTTCGGCATCACCAGGCCAAGGCCCAGCCCCATCAGGAAGATGGCCGGCTCGATGACGAAGTAACCCAGCCCCTTCTCCATCGCCCACGCCAGCACGGCAAAGGCGATGGCCGCGGCGAGCAGGCCCGCCACCTGCACCATCTTGTACTTGCCCGACTTCGCCATCAGGCGCCGTTGAGGAAGGACGACAGCACCAGCCCCACCATCATCAGCACCGTCAGGATGCCCGACTGCGCTGGGCTGCTGCCCATCACCACCTGGAAGAACAGGGGGAAGAAGATGGTCGCGCCCATCAGGCCGGTGAAGGTCAGCGCCATCACGATGCTGGCGATATTGAACACGCGGCTGTGGAACAGGTCCGGTGGCAGAACGGGTTCGGCGGCGCTGCGCACATGGATGGCGAGGGCAATGCCCATGCCGGCGGCCAGCGCCAGGCAAACGTAGACTTGCGTGGAATCCCAGGCCCACTCGGTGCCGCCCATCGCCAGCACCAGCAGCAGCGCGGTCAACGAGCCTGTCAACAGCACGGAGCCCAGGTAGTCGATGCGGTGCGCGTGCTTGACCACCGGCTTGTGCAGCGAGCGTGCGATGGCCCAGAAGGCCAGCGCGCCGATCGGCAGGTTGACGTAGAAGATCCAGTGCCAGGACAGCCAGTCCGTAATCAGGCCGCCCACGACGGGACCGAGCACGCTGGTCACCGCGAACACGATCGGGATCATGCCCATGCGCTTGCCCCGTTCGGAAGGCGGCACCACGTCGCCGATGATGATCTGCGCCAGCGGCATGAAGCCGCCCGCACCTATGCCCTGGATCGCGCGGAACACGATCAGCTGCAGCATGTTCTGCGACAGGCCGCACAGGGCGGAACCGAGCAGGAAGATGCCCAGCGCCGCGAAGATCAGGGGTCGGCGCCCCGTACTGGTCCGCCATCTTGCCGTACAAGGGCATCGTGACCGTGGAGGCCAGCACATAGGCCGTCACCACCCACGACAGGTGCGCCATGCCGCCAAGATCGCTGACGATGCGGGGCAGCGCGGTCGAGACAATGCTCTGATCCAGCGCGCTCAGTCCGAGCACGGTCATCATGGCGAAATAGATGGCGCGGATTTCCGCTGCCGTGGTGGTGGCGCTTGCGTCCTGGGTCATTCTGCAATCTCCTTCAAGGGGCCGATGGCCGCGGCCAGCGCCGCCATCGCTTCCGGGGACAGGCGCGCGATGCGGCGCGCCATCCAGTCACGGCGCTGCTCGCGCAGCTCCTGTATCTTGCGCTCCCCTTGCGCGGGAGAGGCGCAGGCCAGAGCGGCGGCGGTCGGCCGGATCCACGCCGCAGCGCTCCACCAGTCCCGCCGTTTCCATCGCCTTTACGTGCGCGCTGATGGTCGGCCCGCTCACCTTCTCCATGCGCGCCAGCTCCGCCACGCCGATGCCGGGATGCTCGGCCAACGTCGCCATCAGGATGAACTGCGCCATTGGAATTTCATGTTCGATGATGCCTGCATCGCGACGCATCTCGCGCATCAGCATCTTCAGCGCCGTGCGCAACTCGTTCGCCAGCTCCAGCGCCTGCGGAGGAATGGATTGTTCTTGCATATAAAATAAATAGATAGCCTACCTACCCATCCTGCCACAATTCGGGGTCAGCTCTGTCATTCGGACACACGAACCAACTGTTTGATCTGGCTCAATACGCGAAAACGGATGTTTTGGCGTATTGATCTGCCTCAAATGGTAGCGCTGGCTGTCCGAAAGACAGAGCTGACCCCGAATGGGGGTGTGGACGGGAGGCAAGCAACAGAACGCGGCGAGGGGGCAATTTCACCTATGATGAATTGGATAACTTGCCCATCAAAACCCGACTGCGACGATGTTTACGAAGCTTTCTTTCCGCCAATTGCTGCTCGGCGTTTTCTTGCTGATTGCCCTGCTGCTCAGCGCAACGTCGGTTCATGCCCTGCTCACGCTCGACCGCCTGGCGGCGCATAGCCGGGAAATCGGGCGCGATGCGGTGATCCTGACGGCGAACGCGCAGCGGCTGGCCGAGCGCAGCGTGGCGATGGAGCGCAGCGCGCGCCAGTTCCTGGTGCTGGATGATCCGGCCTTCCGCGAGCGCTATCAGGATGCCTGGCGCGATGGACAGGCCGCGCTCGATGCGCTGGCCACAGGCTTGCCGCGCGCCGAGAGGGCGTCCTTCGAGGCCTGGCGCGAACATGGGGAGGCGGCGTGGAGCGCCATGCAGGTGCCGCGTTCGCGCCGCGCCGCGCGTCAGCAGATGCTGAATATGGCTCTCGTCGGCCTGCCCGCGATTAATGAAACCCTGGCCGACGAGGTCAAGCGCGAGGTCGATTACCGCAATAACCAGATCACGCTGGAACTGGAGAAGCAGCGCAGCGTGCTGACCGGCCAGGTGGTGGCGTCGATCGCCGTCGCCGCCGCATTGGCGCTGGGCTTCGGCATGTGGCTGTCGCGCCCCCTGGCGCAAATTGAGGACGCCATCGGGCAGCTGGGCGGCAGCCGCTATGACCGCGCCATCGAAGTCCAGGGTCCGGACGACCTGCGCCGGCTCGGCCAGCAGTTGAACTGGCTGCGCCAGCGCCTGGCCGACCTGGAGGCGGACAAGTCCCGCTTCCTGCGCCATATCTCGCACGAACTGAAAACGCCGCTGGCCGCGCTGGTGGAAGGCGTGTCCCTGCTGGAGGACGAGGTGGCCGGCCCGCTGGCGCCCAACCAGCGCGAGATCGCCGGCATCCTGCGCCAGAATACTGCCTCGCTGCAAACCCAGATAGAGGACCTGCTGCGCTACAACACGGCCAATTTCGAAGCCCAGCATCTGAATCGCAAGCCCCTCGACGCCACCGAGATGCTGCGCAAGGTGATCGACTCGCAACGCCTGCAATGGCAATCGCGCAACCTGGATGTCAGCGTCGAAGGACACTCCCCGCTGATCATGGCCGATGCCGACAAGCTGGCCGTCGTCACCGGCAACCTGCTGTCGAACGCCGTGCGCTTCAGCCCCGAAGGCGGCAATGTGCGCTTCAAGGTTGGCGAACATGCCGGCACGCTGCTGATCGACTGTGCCGACCAGGGTCCGGGTGTCGCCGCGACCGACGCCGAACATATCTTCGAGCCCTTTTACCAGGGCGAACGCCAGCCGCCCGGCGCACGCCGCGGCAACGGCATTGGACTGTCCATCGTACGCGAATACGTTAGCGCTCATGGCGGCACGCTGCAACTATTGCCCTCGATAGAAGGGGCCCACTTCAGGATTGAATTGCCTTATGAACGCTAAGAACTTATTGCCGCCGCTGCTGCTGTGCTCAGCCTGCGCGCTGCACCGGCCGCCCGAACCGGCGCCCTTGCCGACCATGGCGGCGCCGGTGGTGCACGCGCCGATCACCGTCATGCCGGCGCAGACCGACGAGGTCAGCCCGCTGCTGGCCTACCACCAATCCCTGCGCAAGATGACGCAGGGTGAGCTGATCAAGGAGATCAGCGGCCTTTCGCTGCAGCAGAAATCGCCGAAGAACCTGCTGCAGTCGGGCATGGCGCTGATGCTGACGCGCAGCCCCGGCGACCTGGCGCGCGCCCAGGCCCAGTTCGATGCGGTGGCCGGCGCCAGCGAAGCCGAAGCGGCGCCGCTGAAGCCACTGGCCCAGCTGCTTTCCAGCTACTGCACCGAGCAGCGCCGCCTGGCCGACCACGCGGACAAGCTGAACGCGCAGCTGAAGGAAGGCCAGCGCAAGAACGAGCAGTTGAACGATATGCTGGAAGCACTGAAGGCCATCGAACGCGGGCTGCCCGTGCGCCCATCCAGTGGCCCGTCGGCGGGGGTGAAATGATGGCGGCAGGTGCACATCTTCTGCTGGTGGACGATGATCCCGACCTGCTGCGGCTCCTGTCGATGCGGCTGGAGGCCAATGGCTACAAGGTGACGGGCGTGGACAGCGCGGAAGCGGCGCTGGCGCGCATCTCGATGGAGCTGCCGGCCATGGTGATCAGCGATATCCGCCTGCCCGGCCGCGACGGCATGGCCCTGTTCCAGCAAATCCGCAAGCAGTACCCTGCCCTGCCCGTGATCTTGCTGACCGCCCACGGCACCATCCCGGACGCGGTGGAGGCCACGTCACTGGGAGCCTATGCCTACCTGACCAAGCCTTTCGACGCCAAGGTGCTGCTGGACCGCATCGGCCAGGCCTTGAGCCTGAGCGCGCCCAGCGTGGTGCAGTCGCGCAGCGACGAGCACTGGCGCGAGGAAATCATCAGCCGCAGCCAGGCCATGGCCGAACTGCTGGCGGAGGCGAAGCTGGTGGCGGTGTCCGACGCCAGCGTGCTGATTCGGGCGAGAGCGGCACCGGCAAGGAGCTGCTGGCGCGCGCCATCCACCGCGCTTCACGCCGCGCCAAGGCGCCCTTCATTGCCGTCAATTGCGGCGCAATTCCGGAGCAGTTGCTGGAGTCCGAACTGTTCGGCCACGTGAAGGGTTCCTTCACGGGCGCCGTGAGCAGCCGCGAAGGCCTGATCCAGGCGGCGGACGGCGGCACTCTTTTCCTCGACGAGATCGGCGACATGGCCCTGCACCTGCAGGTCAAGCTGCTGCGCGTGCTGCAGGAGCGCGTGGTGCGCCAGGTGGGCTCGGACGCGGGCCGCCCGGTCGATGTGCGCGTGCTGTCCGCCACCCACCGCGACCTGGAACAGGCCATGCTGGAGGGCCAGTTCCGCGAAGACCTTTATTACCGCCTGAATGTGATCACACTGACGCTGCCGCCCCTGTCGCAGCGGCGCGAGGACATCGGCCTGCTGGCCACCCAGTTCCTGCAGATGCTGTCCGCCAAATACCAGAAGACGGTCAACGGATTCGCGCCGGATGCGTTGGAAGCATTGACGCGCGCCGCCTGGCCCGGCAACGTGCGCCAGCTGTACAACGTGGTGGAGCATGTATGCGCCCTGGCCACGGCGCCGCTGGTGCCGCTGACGCTGGTGCAGCGGGCGCTGCGCGTGCCCTCGCTGGAAGTGCTCAGCTATACGGAGGCCGAAGCAGCGCTTCGAGCGCAATTATCTGATCCAGCTGTTGAAGCTGACAGACGGCAATGTGGCCGACGCCGCCCGCCTGGCCGAACGCAACCGCACCGAGTTCTACCGCCTGCTGCAGAAGAACGACCTCGACCCCGCCCAGTTCCGCTCTGACGGACCAGCTGTCGCCGACGAGCGACAGGAATAGTCCTTTATAAATCAGCCACTTGTAACAAATGTTCGCAGACCTGTCGCTATTCGGCGACAGATTCTGTCCCTGGAGCATTGCTGGCTGGAATTATTATCAATTAACTCTTTGATTTTATTGACTTTGCAAGAGCTGGCACGGCAATTGCGATACCTTGGTCAACGTCCTAAGGCGTTTTCTTGTGAACCTTATTGGAGATAGACCCATGACGAGCACCAAACTGATCGCTTCCCTGATTACCGCTGCCACCCTGTCCGCAGCTTCGATGACGGCTTTCGCCCAGCAGGATGGCGCGATGGCCGGCGCTGTGGCGGCTACCAGCGATAGCGCGCTGGCTTCCAAGGTAAAGGCTGCGCTGGCTGACCAGAAGCAGATCAACGTGACGTCCAACCAGGGCGTGGTGGTTTTGAGCGGCAGCGTGGCCTCGACTGACGAGGGCACCAAGGCAATCCAGGCAGCTTCCGCAGTGGCCGGCGTGAAAGAGGTCAAGAGCGAACTGACCGTCGCGGCCAAGTAAAGTTCCCCCGTAGTACCCGCAGTAACGCAGCAAGCAGTACGTGAGAGAGTAGTAGAAGTACCTCCCCTTCGAGCGGGTGACACCTTCGGGTGCCGCCCGTTTTTTTTTCTTCAAAACCGGGAGAGGCTGGTGTCAGGCACTAAAGTGCCAGACACCTGTTCGAAGTCCGCGGCCCCAATCAGGTGGCTGGCACATCGTGCCTGCCACCAGGGTCTGGGGTGGGTTTAAGAAAGGTTCTCCAGGCGAATCTTGGTCACCTTGCCCACGACCGTAGCCAGCGCCTCCATCTTCGCAATCGCCGCCGCCACATTCTTCTCCTGCGTCTGGTGCGTCAGCATGATGATATCGGTGTGGGTTTCGCCCTCGGCCGGCTCCTTCTGCATCATGGCATCGATCGAGATCGAGCCGTCGGCCAGGATGCGGGTCAGCTCGGCCAGCACGCCCGGCTGATCGGCCACGTGCATGCGCAGGTAGTAGCTGGTGGTGATCTCGGACATCGGCAGGATCTGGATGTCGGTCAGCGCGTTCGGCTGGAAGGCCAGGTGCGGCACGCGGTGTTCCGGATCGGCGGTGGCCAGGCGGGTGATATCGACCAGATCCGCGATCACGGCCGAAGCGGTCGGCTCGGAGCCGGCGCCCTTGCCGTAGTACATGGTGGCGCCGATGGCGTCGCCCTGCACCAGCACCGCGTTCATTGCACCTTCCACATTGGCGATCAGGCGCTTGGCCGGGATCAGCGTCGGGTGCACGCGCAACTCGATACCTTCCGAGCCGTTGACGCGGGCGCGCTTGGCGATGCCCAGCAGCTTGATGCGGTAGCCCAGCTGCTCGGCGTACTTGATGTCCGCCGCTTCCAGCTTGGTGATGCCTTCCACATAGGCCTTGTCGAACTGCACCGGGATGCCGAAGGCGATGGCGGACATGATGGTCGCCTTGTGCGCCGCATCCACGCCCTCGATATCGAAGGTCGGATCGGCTTCTGCATAGCCCAGGCGCTGCGCTTCCTTCAGCACGGTGTCGAAGTCCAGGCCCTTGTCGCGCATCTCGGACAGGATGAAGTTCGTGGTGCCGTTGATGATGCCGGCGATCCATTCGATGCGGTTGGCGGTCAGGCCTTCGCGCAGCGCCTTGATGATAGGGATGCCGCCTGCAACGGCAGCCTCGAAGGCCACCATCACACCCTTCGACTGGGCGGAGGCGAAGATTTCATTGCCGTGCGTGGCCAGCAGCGCCTTGTTGGCGGTAACCACGTGCTTGCCGTTGGCGATGGCTTTCAGCACCAGCTCCTTGGCTACGCCGTAGCCGCCAATCAGCTCGATGACGATGTCGATTTCAGGGTCGTTGACGATCTCATTGCCGTCCGCAACCACTTTGACGTTGCCGCCGGTGATTTCCTGGGCGCGTGCGGTGTTCAGGTCCGCCACGGCCACGATTTCGATGCCGCGGCCGGCGCGGCGCATAATCTCTTCCTGGTTGCGCGACAGAACGTTGAAGGTGCCCGCACCTACGGTGCCTATGCCTAACAGGCCAACTTTGATGGGTTTCATAAATCTCGTTATCTATTGTGATCGGTTTCAGCCCTGCCCGTGGCGCTTGCGGTAGCCTTCCATGAAGCGCGCAATCTTGCCGAATGCGTCCGTCATGTCGTCCGTGTTCGGGAGGAACACGACGCGGAAGTGGTCTGGCGTATGCCAGTTGAAGCCCGTGCCTTGCACGATCAGGACCTTGGTTTCAGCCAGCAGGTCATATGCGAATTGCTGGTCGTCCGCGATCGGGTAGATCTTCGGATCGAGGCGGGGGAACATGTACAGCGCCGCTTTTGGCTTGACCACGCTAACGCCCGGAATCTCGGTCAGCAGCTGGTATGCCAGGTCGCGCTGCCGCAGCAGACGCCCGCCGGGGCCCACCAGATCGTTGATGCTCTGGTAGCCGCCGAGTGCAGTCTGGATCGCAAACTGCCCCGGTGCATTGGCGCAAAGGCGCATCGAGGCCAGCATGTTCAGGCCTTCGATATAGTCCTTCGCGTGTTTCTTTTCGCCCGAGAGCACCATCCAGCCGGCGCGGTAGCCGCAGGAACGGTAGCTCTTGGACAGGCCGTTGAAGGTCACGCACAGCACATCTTCGCACAGGGCGGCGATGGAGGTGTGGGTGTGGCCGTCGTACAGCACCTTGTCGTAAATTTCGTCGGCGTAGATGATCAGCTGGTGCTGGCGCGCCAGTTCGATAATCTGCAGCAGTACCTCGTCCGGATACAGGGCGCCGGTCGGGTTGTTGGGGTTGATGACCACGATCGCCTTGGTATTGGGCGTGATCTTCTTGCGCATGTCCTCGATGTCGGGGTACCAGTCCTGCTGCTCGTCGCAGATATAGTGCACCGGGCGGCCGCCGGACAGGGACACCGCCGCCGTCCACAGCGGATAGTCGGGCGCCGGCACCAGCACCTCGTCGCCGTTGTTCAGCAGCGCGTTCATGGACATCACGATCAGCTCGGAGGCGCCATTGCCCAGGTAGATGTCGTCGATCGCCACCCCGGCGATGTTCTTCGCCTGGGTGTAGTGCATGACCGCCTTGCGCGGGGCGAACAGGCCCTTGGAATCGGTGTAACCCGCCGCGTTGGGCAGGTTCATCATCATGTCGTGCACGATCTCATCCGGCGGATCAAAGCCAAACGGCGCCATATTGCCGATGTTCAGCTTGGTGATCCTGTGGCCCTCTTCCTCCATCTGGCGGGCCTTCTCAGGCACCGGGCCGCGGATTTCATAGCAAACTTCGTTGAGCTTGTTCGATTTCTGAACCGGTCGCAAAATCAATCCCTTACATGTCCATGCTGCATTGCGAAAATACCCATTCTGCCGAAAGCTCTTCATTTAGGCAACCATGGAAAGCTTCTTGCAAGGGAAAACGATACAATAGGCCTTCTATTGCGATTAAATACAGGCATTTCCCATGAAGCTTCACCAGTCCAGCAACCAGCAGTACCAGACCGTGTCCGGCTATTTTCCCGGCGGCGTCGAGATTAATGGCCAGCCCTTCGATTACAGCCTGCTGGTGCTGCCGGAGAGCGCGCCCCGCCCCTGGCCGGTGAGCCGCTTCGAAGATCTTTCCCTGGAGCATTTCGAGCAACTGGCGGCCGAACAGCCGGACGTGGTCATTCTCGGCACCGGCGAGCGCCAGCGCTTCGTCCACCCGCGCCTGACCACGCCGCTGACCGCGAAGCAGGTGGGCGTGGAATGCATGGATACCAATGCCGCCTGCCGCACCTACAATATTCTCATGGGCGAGGGACGCAAGGCGCTGCTGGCGCTGATCATCGAGAAACCGTAAAACGAGTGTCAGGCACCATGTGCCTGACACTCGGGTTTGCCCTGGGGTTGAAAAAGGAAACATTGCCCCGATATAAATGCCCGCCCCCACACGCTCAGGAGAAAAACAGTGGCAACAAGCCCCGCCCCCCTCGCCGACTTCAGCGCCGCGATGACCAGCGGCCAGACCTTCCAGCTGTCCGGCCGGCCGGCCAAAGCGACGGTGCTGTTCTTTTACCCGAAGGACAACACCCCCGGCTGCACGACCGAGAACATGGCCTTCCGCGACCTGCACGAGCAGTTCCAGGCGGCCGGCGCCGAAATCTACGGCATCAGCCGCGATTCGCTGCGCTCGCACGAAAACTTCAAGTCCAAGCTGGGCCTGCCCTTCGAACTGATTTCCGATCCGGACGAAGCGATGTGCCTGGCCTTCGGTGTCATGAAGATGAAAAAAATGTACGGTAAAGATGTACGTGGAATCGAGCGCAGCACGTTTGTCATTGACGCTCAAGGGCGATTGGTGAAAGAATGGAGAGGCGTGAAGGTTCCCGGTCACGTAGACGAAGTACTGGAATTCGTGGCAAGCCAGGGCTAATGGCAAGGCCCTTCTTGCCCGCGGATGTTCCGCTCAACCGCAAAGCAGAGCATATAGCCAGATTTTGAGTTCAGCTTCTTCAACCCACTTTCCCCGGTGCCAACCGGGCTGTAACACTGGCCGCAGCAGCGGCCTTAGGCAGCCTTTCATTTTCCGAATTTCCCCCGCATCCATCCCATGCCCAAACCGTTGCGGCGGCTTTGGCGTGGGCGGAACTTTTTTAGATTGAGATCCTGATGCCACTGCCAAAACTGCCTAGCAAGCCAGCCACACTCCTGCTGGCCAAAGACTATCCGAAGGCGAGCGGATCGAACCCCGTTCCCTTCCCTGTCGAAGAAGAAGCAGCGCCCGCGCCGAAGAAAGCGGCAACCAAGGCACCTGCTAAGACTGCGGCGAAGAAGACCGCAGCTGCAAAGAAAACTCCGACCCTCAAGGTCGCCAAGCTGCCGGACGATGTGCCGGCCCCGCCACGCACCAAGGCCGCGCCGGCTGCACGCGCCAAGGTGACGCCAATCAAGGCCGATGCCCCGCATCCGGCCAAGCACAAGGCGCACGAGGTGGTGCTGAAGTCCGCCACCAGCCGCCACGCCGACCAGGTGGGCACTACCAAGCTGTTCGTGCTTGACACCAACGTGCTGATGCACGATCCCTCCTCGCTGTTCCGCTTCGAGGAGCACGATGTCTTCCTGCCGATGATGACGCTGGAAGAACTGGACAATCACAAGAAGGGCATGTCCGAAGTCGCCCGTAATGCGCGCCAGGTATCGCGTACGCTGGATGCCCTGGTCAGCAACACCGACGACGACGACATGGAAACCGGCATCCCGCTGAACAAGCTGGGCAACAAGGATGCCAAGGGCCACCTGTATTTCCAGACCAAGGTGCAGGTAGCCGACCTGCCGGAAGGCCTGCCGCAAGGTAAGGCCGACAACCAGATCCTCGCGGTGGTGCGTTCGCTGGAAGCCGAACAACCGGGCCGCGCGGTGGTGCTGGTGTCGAAAGACATCAATATGCGCATCAAGGCGCGCGCCCTGGGCCTGCCGGCGGAAGACTACTTCAACGACCACGTACTCGAAGACACCGACCTGCTGTACTCGGGCATCGTCCAGCTGCCGGACGATTTCTGGAACAAGCATGGCAAGGACATGGAGTCGTGGCAGGAGAACCGCAACGGCCAGAGCGCCACGTTCTACCGCGTGACCCGCCCGTTCATCCCGTCGCTGCTGGTCAACCAGTTCGTGTTCCTGGAACCGCAGAACGGCGAGGCCTCGTTCTATGGCCAGGTCAAGCAGATCAACGGCAAGACCGCCGTGATCCAGACGTTGCGCGACTATTCGCACAACAAGAACAGCGTATGGGGTGTGACTGCCCGCAACCGCGAGCAGAACTTCGCGCTGAACCTGTTGATGAACCCGGAATGCGACTTCATCACCCTGCTGGGCCAGGCCGGTACCGGCAAGACCCTGCTGGCCCTGGCCGCCGGCCTGGCGCAGGTGCTGGAGACCAAGCTGTATAACGAGATCATCGTCACCCGCGTCACCGTGCCGGTGGGCGAGGATATCGGCTTCCTGCCGGGTACCGAGGAAGAGAAGATGGGCCCGTGGATGGGCGCTTTCGACGACAACCTCGAAGTGCTGAACAAGTCCGACGGTGAAGGCGGCGAGTGGGGCCGAGCGGCGACGCAGGACCTGATCCGCTCGCGCATCAAGATCAAGTCCCTGAACTTCATGCGCGGCCGCACCTTCGTCAACAAGTTCCTCATCATCGACGAGGCGCAGAACCTGACGCCGAAGCAGATGAAGACCCTGGTGACGCGCGCCGGTCCCGGCACCAAGATCCTCTGCCTGGGTAATATTGCGCAGATCGATACGCCTTACCTGACCGAGGGTTCGAGCGGCCTGACCTACGTAGTGGACCGCTTCAAGGGCTGGTCGCACAGCGGCCACGTCACCCTGGCCCGCGGCGAACGCTCCCGCCTCGCCGACCACGCGAGCGACGTGCTCTAAGCCCTTCGCTCCCGTCTCCCCAAAGCCCCGCCCCGTGCGGGGCTTTTATTTTTCACGCATGCCGCAGACTCCACCGAAACCAGAGGCGTAACCCAGGTGGCTGCCACGATGTGGCAGCCACCAGCTCCTGCCGTGGGTTCTGTCTTACAGCGGCCACCACTTTTTCGTCGCCACGCGCGCGTGGCGCGTGACGTTGCCGTTGCGGGTCAGGAGAAGCTCGACCACCCTCCCCTGCGGATCGCGCACGAATTCAGCCAGCGCCTGCGAATCGGTAAAGAAGGCATTTTCCGCGTAAGGATAGACTTCGACCTTGGGAGCGCCGCTGCGCTCGATCACCAGGTGGTCGCCATCGCGCTTCACGGTGCGCGTCATGCCATCGTCGGCGCGATAGATACCGGCGAATTCCTCCAGGGTTGATTTACCCAGCGCGATCTTGCGGTAGTCCGGCAGCGGCTTGCCCATGGCGACGGCTTCGATGCGCCGCGCCAGCGGTTCAATCGGCACGTCGCCGCTGGCATTGGTCATCACCGCCACATACAGCCCCTGCTGCGGCAGCCGTGCCACGAAGCTGGTGTAGCCGGAGATGATGCCGCCGTGCGCGTACTCCGGCGTGCCCTGCAGTTTGCCGATGCCCCAGCCAAAGCCGTAATGACCCGGCGGCGCGGCCGTGAACACGCGCTGCCAGCTGGGGGCTTTCAGCAACTGGCCGCTGCTGATGGCCGCATCCCAGCGCGCCAGGTCGTCCGCGCTGGAAACCACCCCGCCCGCCGCATACGCCATCGACATGCTGATCGCCTTCGGCTTGCTGAATTTGCCGCCGTCCGCCTCATAGCCTTTGGCGCGCATGGCCGCGGCGCGCTCGTAGCCTCCGAAAGCCGTATGGGCCATGCCCAGCGGGATGAAGATGCGCTCCTCGACGAACTTGCCGTAAGGCTGGCCGCTGGCCTTCTCGATGATGGCGCCCAGCAGCACATAATTCGAATTGCTGTAGTCGAAGCGCGAGCCGGGCGCAAAGTCCGGCGCCTTGCCGCGGATGCGGCCCAGCAGGTCGGGCAGCGCGATCTCGCCGGCGGTATCGAGCAGCCAGAAGCGCCATTGCTGGGTGTAGTCCGGCACGCCGGAGGTATGCGTCAGCAGCTGCTCGATCGTGACATCGCGCAGCTGGACAAAATCGGGCAGATGCTTCGTTACCGGATCATTGAGGGACAGCTTGCCCTCGTCCACCAGCAGCATGACCGCGGCGGCAGTAAACTGCTTGGTGACCGAGCCTATAGGCATCTGCACGGCCGGGTCCATCGGCTGCCGCTTGTCGATATCGGCCCAGCCATAGGCCTTGCGGAAGACCGTTTCGCCATTGCGCGCCACCAGCACCACGGCGCCGGGCAAGCGGTCCTTGCCGACGCGGGCAACCACGTCATCGATCTGTTTCGCGACGGCCGGGTCGAGCGGCGCAGCCTGCGCAGCGCCGCATGCCGCTGCCAGTACCGAAACGACAAGCTTGACCTTCCCATGGTAGCAAGGCTTAAGATGAATCATCATTGTGAAAGGAGTCTCTGATGTACGAACTGCAAGTTGAAAATATGAGCTGCGGCCATTGCGTCGCGACCGTCACCAGGGCCGTGAAGGCCGTCGATGCGGGCGCCACGGTCGATATCGATCTGGCCGGCAAGAAGGTCAGGGTGGACAGCGGCGCCGCACTGGACGCCGTCAAATCGGCCATCGTGGAAGCAGGCTACCCGGTCACCAGCGCGCATTAAGCTCACTTCTCGAGCTCCGGATAGTGGCGGAAAATGCCGTCCTCGTTGAAGGCAATCCGCCGATTCGATTTCAGGTAGGCCGCGATATTCGGGCGCGCGGCCACCATCGCATGCAGCGCGACCAGTCCGGGCCATTCCAGCTCCAGCTTCGCCATCGTTTTCGGGAAGGCGTAGCGCAGGCCTGAAATCAGCTGGAACATCGACAGGTCCACATAGCTGATGCGCGAGCCGGCCATGTATTTGCCGCGCCCCGGATTGTTCTGCAGGACCTGCTCGAAGTAGCCCAGGTATTTGGGAATGCGCTCGGCGCAGAAGTCCTTCGCGCGCGCTTTCGCTTCCTTTTTCTGGTCTTCGTAGTAGTGGTTGGTGGAAATCGGGTGGTGCGTATCGTGCGCCTCGTTGACGATGTCCGCGATCGTCAGCTGCAGCTCATTGCACCACAGGCGCCCTGCTTCCGCGCGCGGCGCCAGGCCGTGGCGGGCGCCGATGAATATCAGGATATTCGCCGTCTGGCCGATCAGCAGCTCGCCGGCGCGCAGCACGGGCGGCGCGAACGAAGGATGATCCTCCTGCGAGGGGTCGATAGAGCACATCAGCGCCGGCATGCCTTTCTTCTGGCGCGCCACGTCCACATACGGCACGCCGGCCTCCTCCAGCGCCAAGCGCACGAATTCGCCGCGTCCCTGTATGGTGGGCCAGTAATACAGTTCGTAGGGCTTCATTGGATATCCTCCCGCCGCACATGATAATGGAAACAGCGGGCCGCAAGCGCCCCGTGGCGGTCGCGTGTACAATTATTGCACCTCATCACGCCCCCCTTCACCATGCCCGACGTCCCGCCGCTCGAACTTCACACCATTTTGCTGGTTGCAGCGGCCGGCCTGTTCGCAGGCGTTCAGAATGCCCTGGCGGGCGGCGGTTCGTTCATTACCTTCCCCACCTTGCTGCTGGCCGGCCTGAATCCCGTCTCGGCCAATATGACGTCGACCATCGCACTCTTTCCCAGCCAGACCACATCCGCCGTTGCGGGGCGCAAGCTGGTTCAGGATGTGGGGCCGCTGACGTTCAAGCGGATGTTCATCATCAGCATTATCGGCGGCATCGTCGGCGCGATCCTGCTGTATCTCACGCCGCCGACCTTCTTCGCGAAGCTGGTGCCGTGGCTGGTGCTGTTCGCGACCTCCATGTTCGCCTGGGGCGCCTTCCGCAAGCAGCCCATCCACGCCACGGCCGGCATGCCGGCCTGGGTGCTGATGTTGATCCAGAGCTGCATCGCCATCTACGGCGGCTATTTCGGCGGCGGCATCGGCTTCCTGATGCTGGCCACGCTGACCATCGCCGGCCAGCAGATCCGCGCCGCCACGGCGACCAAGAATATGCTGGCGATGGCGATGAATGCGTCCGCTACGCTGATCTTCGCCTTTTCCGGCATGATCAGCTGGCCAGCCGCCCTAGCGCTTTGTGTTGGCGGTATTGCGGGCGGGCTGATTGGCTCGTGGCTGATCTACCGCCTTCCGCCCCAGTTCATGCGCATCTTCGTGGTGTGCGTGGGCACAGTGCTCACCATCTACATGTTCATGCGCTGAAGTCCCCAGGGTTTGCAGGATCGGGCAGTCGGGGCGGTCGTCGCCGTGGCAGCTTTCGGCCAGCGTGCTCAGGGTGTCGCGCATTTCCGTCAGTTCGAGAATCCGCTGGTTCAGTTCATCCACATGGTTTAGCGCAATAGCTTTCACATCCGCGCTGGCACGCCCGCTGTTCTGCCACAACGACAGCAGGTCGCGGATCTGCTCCAGCGAGAAGCCCAGGTTGCGGGCGCGCTTGATGAAGCGCAGCGTATGCAGGTCCTTTTCGTTGTAGATGCGGTAGCCGGCTTCAGTACGCGCCGTTTCGGGCATCAGGCTGATGCTCTCGTAGTAGCGGATCATCTTGGCGCTGACGCCGGATGCGGTGGCGGCTTGTCCGATATTCATGGTCATTCCTTTGCTGGTTTCCAGCGGCGCAGCAGCAGTGCGTTGCTGATCACGCTGACGGAGCTGAGCGCCATCGCGGCGCCGGCGAATACGGGATTCAGCAGGCCGAAGGCTGCCAGCGGAATGCCCGCCAGGTTGTAGATGAAGGCCCAGAACAGGTTCTGGCGGATCTTGCTGAAGGTTTTCTGCGAGATGTCGATGGCGTCAGCGACCAGTTGCGGGTCGCCGCGCATCAGGGTGATGCCGGCGGCGTGCATGGCCACGTCGGTGCCGGTGGACATGGCAATGCCCACGTTTGCCGCGGCCAGCGCAGGGGCGTCGTTGATACCGTCGCCGACCATTGCCACGTTCTTCCCTTCCGCGCGCAGCCTGGCAATGGCATTCGTTTTCCCGTCCGGCAGCAGGTTGGCTTCCACGCGGCGGATGCCCAGCTGCCTGGCGATGGCGTCCGCGCTGCCCTGGTTGTCGCCGGTGAGCATGACGGTGTCGATGCCGCGTGCGTGCAGGCGCACGATGGCTGCTTGCGCGGTAGGCTTGGGCTGGTCGGCGAAGGCCAGCAGGCCAGTGAGCTGCCTCTTGCCGGCGTCCGCCAGCCAGGAAATGGTGTGGCCGGTGGCTTCCAGTTCGCGCGCCTGCTGCGCCAGCGGCGCTGTATCGACGCCGCGTTCCTGCATCAGCCGCGAGCTGCCCAGAATCAGCTCGCCGCCCTCGACGATGCCAGTCATTCCCCTCCCCGGCAACGCGCTGACGGCCGATGCCGACAAGGGTGCTTCCGCCGGACCCGATGCGGCGGCGTCGAGGACGGCGCGGGCGAGCGTGTGTTCGCTGTTGTGCTGAAGCGCGGCGGCGAGCGACAGCAGGCGCTCCCTAGTGACGCCGTGCGGCAGCAGCGTGGCGAGCACGGGCTTGCCCCGGGTGAGCGTGCCGGTCTTGTCGAAGACCACGGTGTCGACCTGGCGCGCCAGTTCGAGGGCTTCCGCGTCCTTGATCAGGATGCCGTGGCGGGCGGCGACGCCGGTGCCGGCCATGATCGCAGTCGGTGTTGCCAGTCCCAGTGCGCAGGGACAGGCAATCACCAGCACGGCCACGGCGTTGATCGTGGCCTGCTCGAAATCGCCGCCGGCGAACCACCAGCCTGCCAGTGTGATCGCAGCCAGCACCAGCACCACCGGCACGAAGATTTCGGCGACGCGGTCGACCAGGCGCTGCACAGGCGCTTTCGCAGCCTGCGCGTCCTCCACTAGCCGGATGATGCGCGACAGCGTCGTTTCGGCGCCGATCGCCGTGGTACGCACCAGCAGCAGTCCTTCGCCGTTGATGGATCCGCCAGTGACATGGCTGCCCGGATGGCGCGCCACCGGGAGGCTTTCACCCGTGATCAGCGATTCATCCACGTGGCTGCTGCCGTCCGTGACTTCGCCGTCCACCGCCACGCGCTCGCCGGGGCGTACGACCACCATGTCGCCAAGGCGCACTTCCTTGATCGCCACGTCGCGGTCCGATTCGCCGGGACGGCGCACGCGCGCCGTGGCGGGACGCAGGTCCTGCAGCGCGCGGATGGCCGACGTGGTCTGTTGCTTGGCGCGCGCTTCCAGCCATTTGCCCAGCAAGACCAGGGTGATCACGACCGCCGAGGCTTCGAAATAGAGGTGAGGCATGGCGTTCGCTTGCGCCAGCAACAGGTAGACGCTCAGGCCGTAGGCGGCGCTGGTGCCGAGGGCGACCAGCAGGTCCATGTTCCCGGCCAGGTTCTTCGCGGCCTTCCAGCCGGCGCGGTAGAAGCGCGCGCCAAAGACGAATTGGACGGGCGTGGCCAGCAGCCATTGCAAGCGCGCGTCCAGCATGAAGTGAATCCCCAGCCAGTCGAGCACCATCGGCGCCAGCAGGGGCAATGACAATGCGGCGGACAGGAGGACGGCCACGCCTTCAGGGATGCTCGGGCGGGCGAAGGGGCTGGCGCTCGCCGAGGCCGCGGCCGGAGATGCGGCGACGGCGGACGCCGTGACGGCAGGTGCGGAGGGCACAGCGTCGGGCGCTGCCTCATAGCCCGCCTTCTCGATCGCCAGCTGCAGCCGGTCGAACTCCAGCGGCCCCTCGGATTCAACGCGCGCGGTCTCGGTGGCGAGATTGACGGTCGCGCGTCCCACGCCCGGCACGGCGGACAACGCCTTCTCAACCCGCGCCACGCACGAAGCACAGCTCATGCCGCCGATGCGGACCGTTTGTTGATAATTGCTCATCATGGATACCCTTCAAGCCTATGTTACTGGCTACAGCTTCAAGTATCCCATGATGGGAAGGTCAAGCGTTTTTTACCTCACTATGCAGTCCACGCCGTTGCTCTTCGACGGATCCGCCCCCGGGGATACCGGTCCCGCAGATGGGTTGAACGAAGGCGGCGGTGTGAACTGGATGTTCGGGTTATGCGGCACGATGACTGGCGGCATATTCACGCTCGGCACGTAGCCAAACTGCCCTGCCTGGAAGCCGAGCGAGCCGCCACTATTGGTCACAATGATCGCGCCGTCGGTCACCTGCAGGTGCAAGCCAGGCGCCAATGACGGCGGCGTTGCGAGGCCCGCCCCCGACTGCGATGGGGCCGGCATGGCAGGACCTGGCGAAGCGGGAGCCTTCGCGGACGGTAACTGCCCGGGCAGACCCGTCGTCGCCGTCGGCGGCGGCGGCACATACTGTGCGATAAAGGTGGTGCCGCGGATGCCGATCGTGCCCGTTGGCGTTTTGAGCTCGAACTTTTCCTTGCTGCGCTTGCCCAGCAGGCCCGTCACAGAGCGCAGGCCTCCCTTGACGAGATTGAAGTGGGCACGGTCCTCATCCTGCTTGCCGTTGTCGAAGCTGAAGTTCTCGATCGTCAGCGCGGAATCGGGACGCAGCGTGATCTCGCTGTTGTCGATGAACTTCACCATGGCGTAGGTGTTCTTCTCGGTGACCAGCGTGTCGCCGTTCTCCACCTCGGACTTCAGCACCAGCACCTTGATCGTGCCATTGGCCTTCTTCGCCATCAGCGGACCGCTCAACTGCACCACCGTGCCGGCTACCGGTGCGGCCAGCGCCATCGCGCCCGCGGCCCAAAGGGCCAGCAGGAGCAGGCAGCGCAGGGCAAACTCAGTTGCAGTAAGTTTTCTTGACTGGATCATTTTTGGTGCCTTCCTTGTCCTTGCTTGCGTCGGCCGCGGCCTTCGCCTCGATCTTCTTGTCGTCCGGAGTGCTGGACGTCGAACTGTTGCCGCCCGTGCCGCCGCCCGAGGACGACGACGATGACGACGTGGGCGAGTGCATCTCCGTGTTGTTAATGGTGCGGATCACCTGACTCTGCGCCACCTGCACCGGCTTGACCGGCTCACTCGCCGTCGGCGGCGAGAGTACCTGGCAGAGCGGCTGCGACGGCGCGATCGCGCAGACGTCGGGCGACGACGGGATCGTGACCGGCGGCGTCACTGGCGGCGTGACCACCGGCGGTTCAACCGGCGGCGTAGGCGGCGTAACCACTGGCGGCGTAACCACTGGCGGTTCAACCGGCGGCGTTACCACTGGCGGCGTCACAGGCGGCGGTTCGACCGGCGGGGTGACTGGCGGCGGCGTAACTGGCGGCGGCGTAACTGGCGGCGGCGTGACCGGTGGTGGCGTGACCGGCGGCGGCGTCACCGGTGGCGGCGTCACTGGCGGCGGCGTGACCGGCGGCGGCTCTACCGGCGGCGGCGTGTTCGTGTCCGAGACGCTCGTTACCGTGCCGCCCGTGGCAGTCACGGTCGCTCCGCTCTGGCGGACGATCTGGTCGCCGGCCACGAGCCTGATATTGCCCGTGGTCGTCATCACTTCACCGGTGCTTTCGATGGTCAGGTCATCGCTGGCCGAACCGGTGCTGCCCGCTTCCAGTGTAATCGACCCCGCCGTCGACAAGACCTTGCCGCGCACCGTCAGCGGGCTGTGGGCAGTAATGGTGATGTCACCAGTGCTGGTCCAAACCGTCGGGCTATGATCGGTCGTGGCCTCGATCGTGGTCGCGCCGTAATTGTCGACAGTGATCGCGCCACCGTTACCGCCCGCAATCCTCAGCTTCCTGATGCTCAGCGCATTGGAATAGCCGGCCTTGTTATTAGTGATTACGATCGGCATCGTGCCGGTGGTCGCCCTGCTTTCAGCGCTCAAGGTGCTCACAGCAGTCAACAGCGGCGCGCCAGTCGACCCAATGCTGCCTGCAGCCGAGATGTCCAGATTATTGGCCTTGATCACGCCATCGCTGCGGCTCAGGGAGCCGCCGACGTCCAGGCTGATGTTGGTGGCGCTGGCAATGCCATTCAAGTCATACACCGTCTCACCGTTGTAACCTGTCCCGGTCAGGCGTGCGACGGACAGGTCGCCAGCGCTCTTGAACGTCAGGTCGTTGCTCACGTTGGCCGCCAGCTTGCCAACATTGTTGGCCATGGTGAGCAATACCGGCTGACCGGCCTCAATGCCCAGTTCCTGCACTGTGATCACGCCGGTCTGCGTGATGCCGCCCGTGGTCAACAGGCCAAGACGCGTGGTCGTAGCGCTCAGGCCAGTGGTATCCACCACCCTGATCGCGCCGCTATAGTCTTCCGAGGAACCGATACCGACTGTCTGCGCCTGTACTTTGTTCAACTGTGTCAGCGACAGGCAGCTGCCGGCGGCGCTGCATGCGCCGCCTACCGCGATTTCGTAGCCGGAACTGGATGGTTGCAGCGACGCGATGTCGGCGTTCACCGTGCCCGTGATATCGATCGTGTTGCCGATCAGGTTCACGACCTTGGCTGTCACGTTGGCGCCGATGCTCAGGCCGGCCACGCCGTTCGATTCCAGCTCAAGTACTTGGCCTGGACGATTGATCGCACCGGTAACGGCCAGCGCGCCGGCCGATCCGATCGTCAGCTTGCCGGCCGAAATCGAAGTCAGCGCGGCGTCGCCGAGGAAGCTGTCCGGCGCGCCGGCGCCCGTGGCGGCGTTAGCACCACCCAGGCCGATCGTGCCATTGCTGTAAATGGACACCGTGCCCGCGCCATTGTTCGCATTGATGCCGGTACCGGTTGCTCCGCTCAGCGCGAGGCGGTTGGCGTCAACCTCCACTGCCTTGGCGGATACCAGGCCATTATTGGTCAGTGTGTACCAGGCTTTCAGATACACCGAATCCTTACCAGTCACATTGGCGCCAATGGTCAGTCCATCGCTGCCGTGTGCCAGCAATTCAAGATTCTGCGCCGGGCTGCTCATGGCGCCCGTCACGGCCATCGCATCGTTCGATTCGATCTTCAGCTTCGCCGCCGAAATCGACGCTAGCGCTGCGTCCCCGATGAAGCTGTTCGGCGCGCCTGCGCCGGTAACGGCGTTCGCGCCGCCCAGGCCGATGCTGCCGCTGCTGTAGATCGATACCGTGCCCGCGCCATTGTCCGCATTGATGCCGGCACCCGTGGCGCCGCTCAGCGCAAAGCGGTAGGCTTTCATGTCCACCGATTTGGCAGTGATCATGCCGGCATTGGTCAGCGTATTGGCGTCGATTTCCACTGCTTGGGCGGATACCGGGCCGTTAATTGTCACCGTGCCAGAGGTTTCCAGGTTCAGGATCGCGCTGCCTAGTGCGATCGAACGAGACAGGTCGATGCTGCTGCCATTGACCCTCAGGCGGCCGGTCAGCAGTTCGTTGGTCAGCGCCAGGTTGTCGAGGAAGATGGCGCCGCCGTAGTTGCCATAGCCATTGCCGTAGCTGCCATTGCCATCGACGAAAATGGTGTAGGCGCTGATCTTGCGCAGTTCGGCATTACTCAACGCCAGGCCACTCGGGCTTGCCTGTGGGTCGCCAAGCGTGATCGTGCCGCCGGAATACGTGCCGAGAGTCACCTGGCCGGCGACGTTCGTGCCGGTGTAGGTGTTAGCCTTGATATCGCCCCCAAGGTTCATCGAGTCGCCGCGCAGGCTAATCCAGTTGCCCTCCATTTTCGAGCCGCTGGCCGTAGTCAGCGATCCGCCTTCGGCAGTCACATACACGTTGCCACCCTTGACGCTGGCGTTCGAGGCCAGCGACACGGTGCCGCCGTTCAAATGCAGATACTGGCCGCGGGCATCGACATTCTTCACGGCCAGGTCATCGGCGCGGATACTGATGCTGGCTTCGCTATGAGAATTGGACGTGATCGAGACCGACTCCACCGTCGTGCTGCCGCTGCCTAAGTATTGCAGACTGCCCACATTCTCCGCCGTGAGCGAAGCCACCCGGTTGGACTCGCGAGCATAAAGGCTTACATCGCCTGTCGCGTTGATGGTCAGCTTGGGCGCGCTGATCGGTGCATTCGTGTCCTGGATAAGACCACCGACATTCAGGGTCACATCACCGCTGGTCGAGATGCCGCCGAAATTCATGCCATTAAGGCCTGCCTGAGTGCTGGTGTGGGTCAGGCCCACGCCGTTTGCCGCGCCCAGGGTGATGTCGCCGCTGCTGGACTGGGCTGCAACGCCGCCCACCACATTATTGGCGTTCAGCGTGATCGAAGTGCCTGTAACATACAGCGAGCCGGCCGTGATCTCGCCAGTCTGCGTGATCGCGCCCGTGCCTTGCAGCGCGAGGTCGCCGGCAGCCGTTACCTTGCCGTTGAGGGCAATACTGCTTCCGCCCAGCGCGAACAGGCCGGTGCCGGTGGCGCCGTTGTTCAGATTCAGGTCGCCGTCTACGGTCACGGAGCCCGTATGCACGGTGCCGGTGCCGACGGTCAGTCGCTGCGTGGTGACTCGGCCCAGTTCTGCGCCGGTCAGCTCCAGTGTACCGGTGGCGCCGGTCTTGCTCGCGCCGATGCGGATCGCGGAGGCGCTGGTGTAAGGATCGATGCTGACGCTGGCATCGCTGGCGGCGCCGGTACTAATTGAAGCGCCGCTGTTGATGCTGACATGGTCGCCCTGGATGGCCACATGGTCGGCCGCCAGCGCCGCTCCGCTGTTCAGGTTCACCGCTCCCGTGGGGTCATACGCCACCGCGCTGATCGCGCCACCGGTGCGCGACAAGGTCACGCCGGCCGACACATCGAGATTGCCGCGGCTGGCCAGCGCCAGCGCATCGACGTTGGCCAGTGTGACGGCGCCGGCCACTTCAAGGCCGCCCGCGTTCATATTGCCGATGTCCAGATTGCGCGCGGTGATGCCGGCCAGTTCGGTCGGCGTGAATTCCAGGCCGGTTCCGGTCTTGGTGGTGCGCACGCCGATGGAGGTGCCGGCTGTCAGCGGCGCGAGCCAGACGTCCGCGCCGCCGGTGATGCCGCCCGTAAGGTCCATCTGGTCGGCCGTCAGCTGCACCAGCGGCACGTTTGTGGACGTGCTGGACGCGATGCTGCCAGTGGAGCCGATCATGATCTTGCCGCCGGATTTGTTCGAGGCGACAGTCACATTGCCGGCGCCGGCGTTCAGCGCGGCGTTCAGGTTGACGTTGGCGCCGCTCAGCGACACGGCCCCGCCGCCGCTGGTCAGCGCAGCGCCGACGGTCAGCACGCCACTGCCGGTGGCCGGTGCTCCGGCGTCGTTCGCGGAAAGGACGATGCGGCCGGCATTGGTCGTGATGGGGGCGTTGATGTTCAGGTGATTGCCAGCCAGCGCAGTTACGCTTGCGCCCTGGGTGCCCAGATTCAGCGCATCGGAAATGGTGAGGTCATTGCGCGCCTGCAGCACAATGTCAGCATTGAGGTTCAGCGCGGAGACTGCAATCTGGGTCAGGCCACTGGTAGCGCCATTAAGGAAGGCCAGAACGTCATTCACTACACCGCCGCCGGTGGCGTTCACTTCGATATCCCACGGATCGAGCAGCCAGGTGCCATGCTTGCCATGCGCAGCACCGGCATCAACGTACAGGCCGGCCACATCCAGCGTGTGCGCCGAGGTTTCGGTGAAGCCGCCGTTGCCGCCGGCCGCGCCGCCGCGCGCGGTGATCGTGCCGTGCACGCTGGCCGCGTCATCGCCCCAGACCACGACCTTGCCGCCGTCGCCATTGTCGACGGCGTCCACGGAAATCACGGCATCCTTGCCGACATAGGTCTGCTTCGCATTCGGCACGGACGGGTTGGCGCCCTGGTAGTCGCCGCCCACCAGCACCGAGCCGCCGCCCTGGGCGCCGCTGGCGTCCACGCGGGCGTCGCCGGTCAGGGCAACCTGCTTGCCGAGGATCTGGATATCGCCGCCCTTGCCGGCGCCGCGCGCGCTGGTCACGCTGCCCGCTTCGAGCGAGGTGCGGCCGCTGGCCTTGAGCACGATCGTGCCGTTCTCGCCCATCACGGCGCTGTCGGCGTTCACGCTGCCGCGCTGGTTCACCAGTGCGCCGAAGATGCCGATGCGGCCGCCCTGCGCCACGACCTGGCCCAGGTTCAGCGCCTGGTCGGACGGTGCGGACACCACCACCTGCACGGAGGGATTGGCCGAATCGACCAGCTGCACGCTCTGGCCCGCGGCCAGGATGATCTCGCCCTTGGGCGAGGTGATGATGCCGCTGTTCTCGACATTCGGCGCGATCAGGAATACCTGTCCGCCTTGCGGCGTGGTGATGCGGCCCTGGTTTTCCACCTTGCCGGCCGCGCCGTCCGCCTTGAAGTTGTGCTTCCCGGCCAGGAAGTCGGCGTTGGACAGGGACAGGCTGGAGGCCACCAGCCCGTTCACGTCAATCCGCGCATCCTTGCCGAACAGGACGCCGTTCGGGTTGATCAGGAACACCTGGCCATTCGACTGCAGCGAGCCGAGGATCTTCGTCGGGTCCTGGCCTGTGATGCGATTCAGGACCTTGCTGTCCGCATTCTGCTGGATGAAGCGCGTGATCTCATTCGGCGCGATCGAGAAGCTTTGCCAGTTGATGATGGTATTGGGCGTGTTCGTAATCGAGAACACATTCCCCTGCTGGCTGAAGGCCGCCTGGCCCGCGACCACCTGTGGCGCCACCGGGTTCGCATGGGCGCTGCCGAAGCAGGCCGCGATAGTCGCCACGAGCAGTTTGCGCTGCAGATTGAATTGTTGGTGTTGTTTCATGGTGTTGCCTCAATAGGAAAGGCCGAGGCGCACGTGCAGGCGGTCTGTCGCCATTACGCCCCGTAACGCCGGCCCTGGTCACATGGCCGTAGTCCAGTTGCAGGTTCACATAGGTGGACAGCAGCACGCGCAGACCCAGGCCCGCGCTGCCGATGGTGGTGCTTTCCAGTTCGCCCGGCAGCGCGTGGCGGCGCTTGACCCAGGCCGTGTCGTAGAAGGCCAGCGCGCGGCACTGCCAGTTATCGCCGCACAGGTTCGGCGTGTAGACCTCGAGGTTGGCGCCGGCGCCCACGTCATTGGACACTTCGCGTTCAATGAAGCCGCGCACCGAGGACGAACCGCCGATGCCGAATTGCTCACCCGGCACCAGCGCATCGCTGGTCAGCTGGCCGTTCAGCAGCGCGCGCAGCTGCCAGTCGGCCGGCAGCACGCGGGTGTAGCTGGCGCCGAGGCGCAGGATGCTGTAATCGTCCTTGGCGCCGACGCGGGCGCGCGTGAAGTCTTCCTGCTTGCCGCGCGAGCCGCCCGGAATATTGCGCAGCAGCGTGGCCGAGAAAGCCGCTTCAGCCTGCGGCAGCGTCCAGTTGCCGGCATAGGACACGCTGAGCGGGTGCACGCTCACATCGTTGCCCAGCTCCTGGCCCAGCAGCAGCACGCTGTTCTTGAAGGCCTTGTAATCGACGCCGAACTGCAGCTTCGATTCGTAGTTCCCGACCTTGGCCAGGTTGTGCGTATAGCGCGCGCCATATACGGCGCCCTTGCCGCTCACTGCCAGGTTGAACACGCCGGCGGTCACGGTGCCGGAATCGATGTTCGAATAGCTGGCGTAAAAGTCCAGCGCATCGCCCAGTGCGTACAGGGGAATGTGGTAGCCGGCGCCATACACCTTGACGCGGCTCGGCTCCTCGGCCGAGGTGGTGTACTGCAGGCTGGCCACGTGATCGCGGCCAAACAGGTTGGCATGCTGCAGGATCACGCCCAGGTGCGTGCGGCCGGTCTGCTCGGTGCCGGTATTGTCCGCATTGAGCATGGCCTTCCAAGGGCTCTCGTCGCTCACGTCCAGCCTGGCGTCCACTTCGCCGTCCTGCTCGCCGCTTTGCAGCTTCATCGTCACTTTTTTGGACGGGTTTTCATTCGCCAGCTTGAGGTCGTTCGATACGCGGGTCAGGTTGGGCGACTTGCCCTCTTCCAGATGCGGCAGGCTGCGGCGAATGTTGGCTTCATCAAAATACCGGTTGTTTTGGACCGTCACGCGACCGATCTTGGTCTGCACCACATTCAGGCGCACCACGCCGCGGTCGAGTTCCTGTTCGGGCAATTCCACCGTCACCACGCCGTACCCTGCCGTGCGGTAAGCCTCTTCCAGCGCTTCCAGGGCGCGCTGGACATCGCCGAAATCGCGGTTTTTACCGGCAAATGGGCTAACGATGCGCTCGACTTCGGCCAGAGGCAGCAGGGTATTGCCCTGCACATCGAAGCGGCTGATTTCGAAACGGATCACGTCCTGTCCCAAAGCAGCGGACGCAAACGTAGACGCGGCAAGCAAAACGGCCAGGCGGTATTTCATAAATGGAGTGTTTTTATTGGGATGAGGAAACAGCAGGGAGAATTATCCGTTATTTATCTGAGGAAATAACTAATTAACCAATGCAAGTCGCGCATTTTAAGCCGAAATGACACACTTTGTGAGCAATAATTTAACGGCCGACCGTTCGCAAACGGTGGAAAAGGCAGGAAAAATCTAGAAGGAATAGCCGAGGCGCAGGCTGACGCGGGCGCGGGCATCGTCCGGCATCTGGTTATTACGCGTAACGCGTCCGGCATCGAGCTGCAGGTTCATGCCCTGCCGCACCTGCATGCGCACGCCCACGCCGATGCTGCCGACGGTGCCGCTGCGCAGCTGCCCGCCATAGTCGCGGTTGTAGCGGATGTAATTGCGGTCATAGAACATCAGGGCGCGGCAGGTATGCAGCCAGGCGGCGCACAGGTTGGGAGAGCGCAGCTCCACGCTGCGGGCGAAGCCGCCATCTTTCAGGTAGTCGCGTTTGGTCATCAGGGCCAGCGAGGTGCTGGTGGCGGGGGCAAACAGTTCCTGCTGGGTCACGTCGCCGTTGCCGTACTGGGTGCTGAGGCTGGCGCTCACCGCCCAGTCGCGCGGCAAGGATTTTGTCATCGTGGCAGCCATGCGCAGCGTGACGTTGTTGCTGGGGGGGCCGGGCAGGTCGACGAGCCCGCGCTGCAAGGCGGACATATCGAAACTGAGTTGGGGATCGGCGGCGGGATATGCCTGTGCGGCTGCCCCGTCCGTCACGGGCGGACTGGCCGCGACGGTACTGCATGCCGAGGCTAGGGCCATCCCGGCTATATGGCACATGCGAAGCGACTTCATCTCGGCTCTCCCGGCAATGTTCTTCTTGCCTAGATTCAGAGCAATCTTCTTCTGACTCTCCAGCGTGTGCAGATTCGCTGATAGCTTTATTGTACGCTCGTCGCGGGCGCAAAGTTGAGGTGTTTTTACTTCGTTTCGAAGCTTGTGACGCCGTCCCAACGGTCGCCGGGCGGGTTGGCGCGATACCATATCATCCTTGTTACATACAGGGCGTAAAGCGGCCGGTCGTGTCCGGCGCGCAAGGCGTTCAGGGCCGTTTCCGCCTCATCCCAGCGCTGTGCCCGCACATGGGCCAGCGCTTCATCCCAGGCGCGCAGCTCGGCGCGGGTGGCGGCATCGATGTCGCGGTCGAGGCCGACCGGCTCGAAAATCGCCACCGGCTCGTTCTTGCCCTTCACACGCACCAGGTCCAGCTCGCGGTAGGCAAATTCGGGCGCGGCGGCGCGTGTGGCGGCGCCGACGGTGATGCCCACGCCATAGACTTTGGTGATCCCTTCCAGGCGCGAGGCCAGGTTCACGGCGTCGCCCATCACGGTATAGGCGCGGCGGATGCTGGAGCCCATATCGCCCACATGCATGAGGCCGGAATTCAGGCCGATGCCGATCTTCAGCTCCGGCCAGCCGCGCTGCTGGAAATCGGCGTTCAGGCGGGCCGCGCTTTCCTGCATCTTCAGCGCCGTGGCTACGCCGCGGCTGGCGTGGTCCGGGAACGCAACCGGCGCGCCCCAGAAGGCCATCACGGCGTCGCCGATATATTTATCCAGCGTGCCGCGGTGGCTGTCGCGGATGTCTTCGGACATCGCCGTCAAATAAAGATTGATGTACTCGCGCAGCTGCTTTGGCGTGAGCCCTTCCGAAATCGTGGTGAAGCCGCGCACATCGACGAACATCACGGTCAGATCGCGGCTTTCGCCATCCATATTGTACTTTTCCGGGTCTTCGGCCATCTCGGCCACCAGCTCGGGCGCCACATACTCGCCGAAGCGCGACACCAGCGCCCTGCCCCGCCGTACCTCGAAGAAATAACCCCAGGCCAGGTTCAGGATGAACAGGCCCAGCACCAGCAGCAGGATGGTGGCCAGATCAGCACAGCGTCATATTTGCTGTAGAAATGCAGGTTGAGCGCAGCGGCTCCCGCTGCCGCAGCGATCGACAGCAGGATGGACCAGGCCGGCGCCAGTACCGGCAGCGCCAGCGTGAGCGCCACGCCCAGCAGCAGGGCCTGGATTACTTCCAGCGCCGTGGCCACGTCCGGCCGCGACTTGAAACTGTCGTCCAGGATGGACTTGATCAGGTTGGCGGTGGATTTCCACCCCGGGATATTCGGCGCTGACCGGCGTGGCCCGCAAATCGTTGAGGCCCGGCGCCGTGGTGCCGACCAGCACGATCGCGCCCTCCAGCAGCTCGCTCCGGGCGCTGCCCTTCAGCACGTCCACCGCCGGGATGTAACGGAAGGCGCCGCCCTGCGGGCCGCCGCGTCCACGGAACTGCACCGTGGTCGTCAGCCCTTCGCCAACCGGAATGCGGATGCGGCCCTCCGGATGGAACAGCGCGATCCGCATCCAGGCCGCCGCTCTTGCGCTGGGCCTCGTCCAGCGTATCGACCGTGCCTTCCCACAGCGGCGCGATGGCGCGGGCGCGCAGCGCGGTTGCCACGGTAGCCAGGGACAAGGTCGGGTAATAGCCGTCGCCAATGCGCTGCAGCAGCGCGGAAGAGCGCACCACGCCATCGCGGTCCGGCAGCGCGGTGAAGATGCCGGCGCCGTGGGCCGCATCCTGCAGGCGGCCGATATTCGCTTCATAGCCGCTGATGCTGTAGGCGTCCAGCGTGCGGCCGTTGAGCGCGTCCACGGTGAAGGCGGGTTTGGGCAGCTCGCCCTTGCGCTGGCTGCCGGACACGCTATAACCCAGCACCACCGGCTGGCCTTCCATCGCCCGCGCGAACAGGCCGTCGTAATCCATCTGCGGCTGCAGCTGCTGCAGCTGGCGGCCCAGCCCCGGCACATCCTTCAGCTCACGCCGGGACAGGCGTTGCAGCACATCGAAGCCGGAACTGGTGTCCGGCTCGGGAAAGGAAATGTCGAAGCCTATCGCAGCGACCTGATAGTGTTCGGTAAGCTGCTGCACCAGTTGCGCGAGCTTGTCGCGGCTCCAGGGGAAGCGCCCTACTTCGGCCAGGCTGCGCTCATCGATATCGACGATCACCACGCGCGGATCCAGCTCCGGCTTTTCCATGCGCATGCGCAGGCCGGCGAAGAAAGTGTCCATCCTTTCGATGGACTCGGCATGCAGGTAGCCCGCCAGCTGCAAGGCGGCGGCCGCCGTCAGCACGAAGCCGAGCAGCCAGCGCGCGCCGTGGCGGGCGAGCAGCTTGCGCATCAGGGCGTGTAGCCAGGAATGCGCGACTCATCGATGGTGTCGATCTGGCGCGGGTCCATGTGCTTGCGGGCGAATTCCAGATAGACCTTTTTGCGGATAAAGATATCGAACAGGTCCGGATCGATATGGCCGTTCAGGCTGAATTTGCCGAGGATGTCCAGCGATTCGGACAGCGCCTTACCTTTCTTGTATGGGCGGTCGCGCGCCGTCAGCGCCTCGAAGATATCGGCAATCGCCATCACGCGCGCCGGCACGGACATGTCTTCCTTGCGCAGGCCCTTCGGATAACCCTTGCCGTCCATGCGCTCGTGGTGGCCGCCCGCGTATTCCGGCACGTTCTGCAGGTGCTTCGGCCAGGGCAGCGAATCCAGCATGCGCACCGTCATCACGATATGGTTGTTGATGATCTTGCGCTCTTCGTCGGTCAGGGTGCCGAAGCGGATGGTCAGGTTCAGCACTTCATCCGCGCTGAGGAAGGCCTGCTCCACGCCGTCCGGACCGACCCAGCGGCGCGCCGCGATCTGGTGCACGCGCTGCTGGTCTTCCGGCTTCATGCCTTCGCCGCCGATATTCGCGTGGCGCAGGAAGTCGCGCTCGTCGCGCAGCGTGGCCAGTTCCTTTGCAGGCGGTCGCGGATGGCGGCCGCGTCGCCTCCGGCCAGCTCGTTGCGCAGCGCGCGGATCTCCGCATCGCGCATCAGCACTTCATAGCGCGTGTCGATCAGGCCGATGCGGTCATAAATGGTTTGCAGCTTGGTCGCCTTGTCCACCACGTGCACCGGCGTGGTGATCTTGCCGCAGTCGTGCAGCAGGCCGGCCAGCCACAATTCCTTGCGGTCGGCGTCGGACATGCGGAAGGACGACATCGGCCCGTCCTGCGTGTCGTGCACGGCTTCGGCCAGCATCATCGTCAGGATGGGCACGAACTGGCAATGACGGCCCGTGTACGGCGACTTTTCGTCGATGCCGATGTTGATCAGGTTGACCAGGGCTTCCAGCAGTTCTTCCAGCTGGGCGATCAGGCGCTGGTTGGTCAGGGCCACGTCCGCCTGCGCCGCCAGGGCTTCGATGAAGCGCTGGTCAGTGGCGGAGAAGGCGACGATATCGCCGCTGACAGGATTCTTCGCGTTGATCAGTTGCAGGACACCCAGCAACTCGCCCTCATGGTCGTGCATCGGCACGGTGAGGAAGGATTGCGAGTGGTAGCCGAACTGATCGTCAAACTTGCGCATGCCGGAGAAGTTGAACTCCGTGGAGGCATACACGTCCTCGATATTGACGGACTTGATCGCGTGCGCCGACCACGCCGCCACCGATTCCATATTCTTTTCATCGCCGTCCCGGTACAGGGGAACGGGTGGGATATCGACCGCCTTGCCCTTGCTGCCGCCCAGGCGGATGCCCAGGCTGTCGTTCACGCTGATGTGGAAGCACAGGGCCCGGCGGTCTTCGCTCGGACGGTACAAGGTTGCGCCATCGGCGTGGGTCATGCCTTTCGCCACCAGCAGTATGCGTTCCAGCAGCAGATCGATGTCGCGGACATCGCCAAGGGCAACGCTTAATTCGGTCAGCTGCTCAAGGCGCTGCGCAATTTGGGTGGGGGTCAGGTCGTCCATAGCCCGAAAGTGTATCTCCTGAGCAAACGCTTGTATATTGCAACGCCGGGAATTGTGTGAAATCGGTCCGGAAGGTGTGAAAAAACGCTATCATCGCTGGGTGTTGCACTTGCTACATCACTCACCACAATTATCGGCAAGGCAATAAAAGAGCAAACTAGGGACTTTGATCAATGAAATTCAAATTCTGGGGGGTGCGTGGCTCCATCCCCTCGCCCGGCCCGCGCACTGTGCGTTACGGCGGCAACACCACGTGCATCGAAGTGCGCACCGATGATGACACCCTGATCATCATCGATGGCGGCACCGGTATTTTCTGCCTGGCGCAATCCCTGGTCGCCTCCGGCAAACGTCCGATCCACGCCAATATCTTCATCACGCACAGCCACTGGGACCATATCCACGGCCTGCCCTTCTTCTCGCCGCTGTTCATCAAGGGCAGCCGCGTGCGCCTGCATGGCGCCATCGATCCCGATACCGGCAAGGGTGTGGAGCACGTGATGGGCGTGCAGCTGCAGAACAGTTATTTCCCCGTCAGCGAAACGCAGATGGATGCGACCATCGAATACCAGACGCTGACCGTCGGCGTGCCGGTGCAGGTCGGCGACGCGACCGTGTCCAATGTGGTGATGAGCCACCCGGTCACGGACCTCGGTTACCGCATCGATTGCAACGGCAAGTCCATGTTCTTCACGGGCGACCATGAACCGCTGTTCAATATCTACCCGGCGAACCATCCCGAGCACGTAGCTTTCCAGGAGCATGTGGAGCAGCGCACGGCCGCCATCGATGACCTGATCCGCGGCACCGATGTCCTGGTCATCGATTGCTCTTACACGCGGGAGGAGTATCCTTCCAAAGTCGGCTGGGGCCACGGCACTTTCGATAGTGCGCTCGACATGGCCCTGCGCGCCGGCGCTAAAAAGCTTTACTGCACCCATCACGAACCAACCCGCAGCGACGACGAGCTGGAAGCCGTGTTCGCGGAAGTGATGGCGCGCTACGAATCCCAGCTCAACGGACTCCAGGTTTTCCTGGCCTATGAAGGACTGGAAGTAGCACTGTAAAAGCGACCATGAGCGATACCGACTTAGAAACCCCGCAACGCAACGACACCAGCCAGCGCCTGGCTTTCTTCCGCAAGCTGCAGGCTGTTACAACGAAGATTCACGCCACCAGCAATATCGATGAAATCATGCTCGACCTGGGCATGGAATTCTGCGACCTGCTGCACTGCGACCGCTTCACGCTGTATGCGATGGATTTCGAGAAGGATTACATCGTCTCCAAAGTAAAGACCGGGCTGACCACATTCCGCGACCTGAAGCTGGCGGTGGCGCCCAGCAGCATCGCGGGCTATGTCGCCCTCACCCACCAGACGCTGAACATCGCCGACGTCTATGACTCGACGGAACTGAAGCGCATCTCGCCCGACCTGCACTTCCAGAAAGGCGTGGACCAGCGCACCGGCTACCGCACGCGCGAAATGCTGGTGGCGCCGCTGATGGATGAAGGGAAGAACGAGCTGCTGGGCGTGGTCCAGTTCATCAACCATCGCGACGGCGGTCCTTTCCCGCCCATGGCGCTGGATGGCGTGCGCGAACTGTGCAAGACGCTGTCGGTCGCACTGTGCCAGCGCATGAAACCCGCGCCTCAAGTGCGCACGCGCTACGATGGCCTGGTGGCCGATGCCGTGCTGGCCGGTCCGGAACTGGAGCTGGCGGTGCGCTCGGCGCGCAAGAAGGATTTGCGCGTGGAGGATGTGCTGGTGGACGAGTTCCAGGTGCGCCTGCCCGCCATAGGTGCTTCGCTGGCCCGCTACTACCACGTCGCTTACGAGCCATTCAGGGCCGACCGCGTGAAGCCGATGGATCTGCTGAAGAACCTGAAGCGCCAGTATGTGGAGGAGTCGGGCTGGCTGCCGCTGGAAGAGAACAAGGAAGGCCTGACCGTGATGACGGTCGATCCCGAGCGCGTGATGCAGACGCGCATCGTCAACCAGATCTTCCCCCGTTCGAAAGTCGTGTATTGCGTGAGCACGGGGCGCGAGTTTGCGCAGACGGTGGAGCAGTTCTACGGCACGCCGGGCGATACGGCCAGCGTGGGCGAACTGCTGTCCGGCATGGAGGATGCGGACGAGGAACACGACGCCGAAGTGTCGGAAGCGGTCGAGAATGAGCTGGTCAAGCTGGTCAACAAGATCATCGTTGAAGCCTACCGCCAGGGCGTGTCCGATATCCACATCGAGCCCCTGCCCGGCAAGGGCAAGACCGGCATCCGCTTCCGCAAGGATGGCACGCTGGTGCCGTATATCGAGATCCCGGCCGCCTACCGCGCGGCCATGGTGGCGCGCATCAAGATCATGTGCGACCTCGATATCTCCGAGCGCCGCAAGCCGCAGGACGGCAAGATCAAGTTCAGGAAGTATGGCCCGCTGGATATCGAACTGCGTGTCGCCACCATTCCGTCCACCGGCGGCGTGGAAGACGTGGTGATGCGCATCCTGGCGGCCGGCGAACCGATCCCGCTGGACAAGCTGGGCGTGCTGCCCATGAACCTGGACCGCCTGCGCGCCACCGTCGAGAAGCCCTACGGCCTGTTCTTCGTCTGCGGCCCCACCGGTTCCGGCAAGACCACCACGCTGCATTCGGTGCTGAACTACCTGAACACGCCGGAGACCAAGATCTGGACTGCCGAAGATCCGGTCGAGATCACGCAGAAAGGCTTGCGCCAGGTACAGGTCAACCGCAAGGCCGGCCTGGATTTCGCGACCGTGATGCGGGCCTTCCTGCGCGCCGATCCGGATGTGATCATGGTTGGCGAAATGCGCGACAAGGAAACCGTGTCGATGGGCATCGAGGCTTCGCTGACGGGCCACCTGGTGTTCGCCACCCTGCACACCAACAGCGCGCCCGAGTCCATCGTGCGCCTGCTGGACATGGGCATGGACCCGTTCAATTTCGCCGACGCCCTGCTGGGCATCCTGGCGCAGCGCCTGGCCAAGCGGCTGTGCAACAGCTGCAAGGCGCCCTACCATCCGGGCGACGCGGAACTGGAGCTGCTGCTGTCCGAATACAGCGAGGAACTGCACCAGACGGAGGCTTTCATGAAGGACTCTCCCGCCGCCCGCGCCCGCATCGCGGCCGGCTGGCGCGAGCGCTACGCCGATGCGCAGGGAGAGTTCACGCTGTACCGCCCCGTCGGCTGCGACGAGTGCAACAAGGGCTACAAGGGCCGTGTGGGCCTGCACGAGCTGATGGTCGGCACCGACCGCGTGAAGAAGCTGCTGCAGGAGCACGCGCGCGTCGCCCAATTGCTGGCTGCCGCACTGGAAGACGGCATGCTGACGCTGAAGATGGACGGCATCGAGAAAGTCCTGCTCGGCATCACGGACGTGAAGGCGGTGCGCGCGGTCTGCATCAAATAGCCGGGCTCACCACCAGCCGCGGCGCCCCACTTACGTTCAGCCGGAACACATAAGTCGCGCGGTGCGGCACCTCCAGCGTGAGGTTGCCGCCTTTCGCTTCCAGCGGCTTGGCCTCCTCAGCGTGCGTAGCGGCTTCATCGAAACGCGCGCCGAGATCGATGTCATTCCAGTCTTCGGAGCCGATCTTGAAACTGTGCTGGCCCGCGTCCAGCTCCACTCGCGCTTCGAACACGCCGGGGCCGCGCGCCTGCAGGCGATGCTCCAGGCCCCAGCCATTCATGCTGCCGCGCAGGTAGAACGGCACGCTGGCAAAGGCCGCGGCGGGCGGAAGCCGGTGCTGGACAGGCGCCAGCGCCGGGATGTAGCGGCCTGCAATGAGGTCGGCGATATGCGCCGGGTCGGCTTGCGAGCGGTTTGCCAGCACGATGACGGCCAGGCGATCGTCCACATAGCGCGAGATATGCGACGTGAAGCCCTGCCACGCGCCGCTGTGCTGCACGAAGCGGTGCCCCTTGTAGTCGCCCACCATCCAGCCGAAGCCATAGGGCGCTGCGCCGCCGCCGCTCAGGCGCACCGGCGTCCAGCTGGCCTGCTTGATGGCAGCGCTCAGCGGCTTGTCCCCTTCCAGCGCGATCGACCAGCGCGCCAGGTCGCGGGCAGTCAGATACAGGCTGCCGTCCGCCGTCGTGTTCGCGGACGGCGACACCCACTCCTGGTTGCGCAGCACGCCATTCACCCTGTCATAACCGGCCGCGCGGTGCGGCACGATATCGCGCTCGCTGATGATGCGCGCCTGCATGCCGGCCGGGACGAAGATCCGTTCACGCAGCTGGTCGCCATAGAACTTGCCTGCCACGCGCGAGCATAAGACGCCCAGCACCTGATAGCCCAGGTTACTGTAGGCCCATTTCTCGCCGGGCTGCGATTGCAGCGGCACTTTTGCAATGGCGCGCCACAACTCGTCTTCCGTGAAATCCTTGCGCATGTCTTGCGATGGGTCCTCTTCCGCCAGTCCGGCCGTGTGCGTCAGCAAATGGCGCACGGTGATGCCGGACCATGCCGGCGGTGCATCGGGCAGGTAGCTCGCCACGGGCGCGTCCAGCGCCAGTTTGCCATCCTGCACCAGCAGCATCACCAGCGCAGCGGTGAACTGCTTGCCGACGGAGCCAGACTGGAAAATGGTCTGCGGCGTGGCGGCGACCTGGTGTTCGACATTGGCGAGGCCATAGCCGGCCTCCTTGACGATGCGACCTTCGCGCACCACGGCGATGCTCAAGCCCGGAATGTGCTGCCGCGCCATTTCCGCTTTTACCAGCTGGTCCAGCGCATCGGCGCGAACTGCGCCCGTCCACAACATGCCGATTACGGCCACCGCCTGCCAGCGCACCATTGAATCTCCTTATGGTTTCAAATAAGTTAATATTAAAGCGTCAACCAAGGAGGTGTCATGCTCTATTCACTCCTGATCTATGGCTCCGTCGCCGGGTGGACGGAGGAACAGCAGGCGGCAGTGCTGGATCGCCATGCCGCGCTGCGCGAGCGCCTTGCGCGCGAAGGCCGGCTCGGGCCTGTGATGCGTTTCGAAGCCGGCAAGGCGGATGATGATCTGCTGGGGCTTTACGTGGTCGATTGCGGCAACGACGATGAGGCGGCCAGCATCGCGCGCGCCCTGCATTTCGAAGGCGCGAGCTTTGATATCCGTCCCGTCACCGCTTACCTGGCGGGGAATCTGCCGCCCACGAAAACCGCGCGATGAGTTACCATAAGGCTAATAGTATTTAATTCTTAGTCATCATGGAACAGCTTCAGGGAGTGGCCACCGGGGTGCGCCACACCGCCAGTGTCGTCTCGCCCGGCAACGAACAACCAACAAGTACCGTCCATATCGCGCTGTTCCGCATTAACGGGCAAGCCGTGGAGATGCAGACTTCCAAAGCAATCGGCATCAATGAGGGCGACCAGTTGCTGGTGGTTGGCGCATCGCGCAACGGCGTGTTCAAGGCGCTGGCGCACAGGAATTACACGACGGGCGCGAGCCATGCCGAGAACTGGTGGTTCAGCGCGGCGGTGTCCCTGTTCATGTGCGGCGTGGGCGCCAACTTCATGCTCACCGCGGCGGGTGGACATGAAGCGGTGCCGGTCATGCTGTTCGGCGCGGTGGGCGTGGCCGCAGGTCTCTTCTTCCTGCGCCGCAGCTGGCGCACGCGCACGGCGGCGCGCATCGTCAACGCGGCGGGCTAGCTTATGATTTCGCACGTCTTTCTTGGGGTGGACGATTTCGAGCGCGCTTTCCGCTTTCACGCGGCCGTGATGGCGGCGCTGGGCAATGTGCCGCGCTTCCGCGACGATGCGCGTCCGTGGGCAGGGTGGCAGCCTGTTGGCGGCGGACGTCCCCTCTTCCTCATCGGGCGGCCGTTCGACGGCGGTCCTGCCGGCTGCGGCAATGGGCAGATGGTGGCGCTGCTGGCGCCATCGCGCGCGGCGGTCGACGCCGCCTATGCAGCGGCGCTGGCGCATGGAGGCTCGTGCGAAGGGCCGCCCGGCTTGCGGCCCGAATATCACGCCAACTACTACGGCGCCTACTTCCGCGACCCAGACGGCAACAAACTCTGCGTCTGCCACCACGACGCCCCGGCGGATCAATGATCCGCCCTACAGCCCCTTCGGGGCCTGACCGTCATCCGTCGACGGCCGCGGGCCAAACCATGACCCGTCGCGCCGCCGCGGGCCAAACCATGACCCGTCGCGCCGCCGCGGGCCAAACCATGGTCCGTCGTGCCGCCGGGGGGGCACTTCATATCCCGTCGCGCCGCACGGGCCGAACCATGACCCATCGTGCCGCCGCGGGGCCAAACCGGGATCCGTCGTGTCGCCGCGGGACCAAATCGCGATCCGTCGTGCCGCCGTGGTCCAAACCGGAATCCGTCGTGCCGCCGCGAGGGGCCAAACTGTGATCCGTCGGGCGGCGTAGGGCGGATCATTGATCCGCCGTTTATGCGGGCCGCAGCAGCTTGTACATGAACGTGGTCGAACCCAGCGTCCCATCCGGCATGGTCGCGTACTCGGGAATCACGCCACATTCCTGGTAGCCCAGCTTGCGGTACATCACCTACGCGCCATACCCGGTACAGGTATCCAGCACGATCAGCGTCCGCCCCTCCGCGCGCGCAATGGCTTCGGCATGCAGCATCAGCGACTGCGCAATCCCCTGCCTGCGCACGCGCGAATGCACCAGCATCTTCGAGATCTCCGCGCGGTGCCGTCCATTCGGCATGCCGCCCAGCACCAGCTGCACCGTGCCGCAAACAACGCCGGCGTCATCGCGCACGACAAGAAGCCGCCGTTCGCCACGCTCAACCGAGCCAACCAGGCCAAGCCAGAAGGCCCGGACTTCTTCGCGAGGACAAGGCAGCTCGAAGCCCACGCTCGCGCCATGCAGCACGCAGTCACGCAGCACATCGGCCAGTTCATCGGCGTGCGAGCGCAGGCCCGCCGCATCCAGTTCACTTATGGTTCGCATATCGCTATCAGGTAATGGGCCCCATGCGGGCCGGGACAGGAAAAGCGCGTGGCGCCGTACAAATTGAAGCGCAGCATATCGCCCTTGCGCAGGCGGTAGACGACACCGTCCAGCGTGTAATCGAGCTCGCCGGACAGCATCCACAAATGCTGCTCCAGCCCGCGCACCGGCGGCTGCGGATAATCGATCACCGCATGCGCCGGCAGCCGTCCCTCGATCAGCTCCACTGCGTAGCCGCGCGCCGGCGGCGACACCATGCGGCGCAGGAAGCCGGTTTCCGGATCGTGCCAGGTCGGCTGCTCCTCATGGCGGATCAGCTGCGCCGGCTGCACTTCCACTTCCGCAATCAGGCGCGACATCGGCATGCCGTACACCGCGCACAGCTTGCCCAGCAGCGCCGCCGTCGGACTCGATTCGCCGCGCTCCAGGCGCGACAAGGTGGCGCGGCTGATGCCGCTGGCCGCCGCCGAATTCTTCCAGCGACATGCCGCGCTCTTCGCGCAGCGCCGCCAGGCGCTGGATCAATCTGTCTTCAAATGAATTTCCCATATGAGAGAATTTATCTCACATCTGAGAAATTCGCAAGGACGAAAAAAGGGGGCCGCAGGCCCCCTTTCATCGCGCCGCAGCGCAAATCACATGATGTGCGTGCCGATCCACCACGCGATCGCCGCCACGAAGGCCGACGCCGGAATGGTGAAGATCCAGGCCCAGACGATATTGCCCGCCACGCCCCAGCGCACGGCCGACATCTTCTGCGCCGAGCCCACGCCGACGATGGCGCCGGTGATGGTGTGGGGTAGTGGAGACAGGCACGCCCCAGAAGGACGCCATCAGCAGCGTGATCGCGCCGCCGGTCTCCGCGCAGAAGCCGCCGACGGGCTTCAGCTTGGTGATGCGCTGGCCCATGGTCTTGACGATGCGCCAGCCGCCGAACAGCGTGCCGAAGGAGATCGCGCCGTAGCAGGACACGATGACCCACACCGGAGGCGCCGCGTCGCCCGCCGCCACGTGGCCGGAAGCAATCAGCAGCATCCAGATGATGCCCATGGTTTTCTGCGCATCGTTGCCGCCGTGGCCCAGCGAGTAACCGGCCGCGGAAGCCAGCTGCAGGCGGCGGAACCAGCCGTCGACCTTGCGCGGCGGCGTCTTCACGAACACCCAGGACACGATCAGCATGATGAAGGAGCCCAGCACAAAGCCCAGCAGCGGCGCCACGACGATGAAGGTCACGGTCTTGATCAGGCCTCCGGAGATCAGCGCGCCGGTGCCGGACTTGGCGACGGCCGAACCCACCAGGCCGCCGATCAGCGCATGCGAGGACGACGATGGAATGCCGTAATACCAGGTGATCACGTTCCACACGATGGCGCCGCACAGGGCGCCGAAGATCACATAATGGTCGACCACGGCCGGGTCGATGGTGCCCTTGCCGATCGTGGTCGCCACCTTGAGGCCGACCACGAAAATCGCAACGAAGTTGAAGAAGGCGGCCATGGCGACGGCAGTCTGCGGTTTTCAGCACGCCGGTGGACACCACCGTCGCAATTGCATTCGCTGCATCATGGAAGCCATTCATGAAGTCAAACACCAACGCCAGGAAAATCAACAGACCCAGGGCGTAGATGCTGATTTGTAGAGTGTGCATGGATTTCTTTTTCTTATGCGTTTTCGACGATGATGCCTTCGATGATGTTGGCTACATCTTCGCAACGGTCGGTCACGGTCTCCAGGATTTCGTAAATGGCTTTCATCTTGATCAGGTTGCGCACGTCCGGTTCATCGCGGAACAGCTTGGACATCGCGGCGCGCATCACGTGGTCGGCGTCCGACTCCAGGCGGTCGATCTCTTCGCAGATGGTCACGATCTGGCGCGCATTGTCCATATTCGACAGCAGGGCCACGGCATCCTTGACCTTCTCGGTGCAGGCCAGCACCAGTTCGGCCAGGCGCTTGGCTTCCGGGGTCACCGAATGCAGGTCGTACAGCGACACGGTCTGACCAGCATCTTCCATCAGGTCCAGGATGTCGTCCATGCGGGTGATCAGCTTATGGATGTCGTCACGGTCCAGGGGCGTGATGAAGGTCTTGTGCAGCAGGTCCACCGTGGTGTAGGTGATCTTGTCTGCCTGCTTTTCGATGCTTTCGATCGCATGCACGCGATTTTCCAGATCGTCGAAGTTGGTCATCAGGCCGACCATTTCTTTGGCGCCCTTCACGCACAGTTCCGCGTGCTGGTTGAACAAGTCAAAGAACTTGCCCTCCGAGGGCATCAAACGTCCAAACATTATTTTTCTCCGTTAGTGATTCATTCGGGCCGCCGCCGCAGCAACAACCAACAGCAGCAGCCCCGTGGTAACTCAGTCGCCCTGGTAGATCGACAGGTTACCGGTGTAATTGCCAAACTTGGTGTACGCGCCGATCCAGGTCAGGCGCACCGCGCCGATCGGACCGTTACGCTGTTTGCCGATAATGATTTCGGCGGTGCCTTTATCCGGCGAGTCCGGGTTATAGACTTCGTCGCGATACAGGAAAATGATGACGTCCGCGTCCTGCTCGATAGCGCCGGATTCGCGCAGGTCGGACATCACGGGACGTTTATTGGGGCGTTGTTCCAGCGATCGGTTCAGCTGGGACAGGGCAATGACGGGGCAATGCAGCTCTTTAGCCAGGCCCTTCAGGGATCGCGAAATTTCCGAAATTTCGGCGGAACGGTTGTCGCCCGGCTGGCTGCCCTGCATCAGCTGCAGGTAGTCGACCACGATCAGGCCCAGCTTGCCACATTGGCGGGCCAGGCGGCGCGCACGTGCGCGCATCTCGATCGGGTTCAGCGCCGGGGTTTCATCGATGAACACCTGGGCGTCGTTCATCTTTTGGATGGCGTGCGTCAGGCGCGGCCAGTCCTCGTCGATCAGCTTGCCGGTACGCAGGCGGTGCTGATCCAGCAGGCCCACGGAACCCAGCATACGCATGGCCAGCTGCACGCCGCCCATCTCCATCGAGAACACGGCCACCGGCAGGCCCGCTTCCACGGCCACGTTCTCGGCGATATTCATCGAGAAGGCGGTCTTGCCCATGGAAGGACGGCCGGCCACCACGACCATGTCGCCCGGTTGCAGGCCGGAGGTCATCTTGTCGAGGTCAGTCCAGCCAGTCGGCACGCCGGTAATTTCAGAGCCGGAATCGCGCGAGTACAGTTCGTCGATACGCTCGACCACCTGGGTCAGCAGCGGCTGCACCGGCAGCCAGCCGGCGGCGCCGCGCGCGCCCTGTTCGGCGATGGCGAAGATCTTCGCCTCGGCTTCGTCCAGGATCTGCTTGACTTCCGCGCCCTGCGGATTGAAGGCCTTGCCGGACACTTCGTCGGCCACGGTGATCAGCTTGCGCAGCACGCCGCGGTCGCGCACGATCTCGGCGTAGCGGCGGATATTGGCAGCGGACGGCGTGTTCTGCGCCATCGCGTTCAGGTAGGCCATGCCGCCCACCTCTTCCGCCTTGCCCAGCGTGGTCAGCGATTCGAACACGGTGATCACGTCGGCCGGCTTGCCCGAGTTGATCAGGCGGACCATCTGCTCGAAGATGATGCGGTGGTCGTAGCGGTAGAAATCTTCCGCGCGCATGAAGTCCGCAATACGGTCCCATGCCGCGTTGTCGCGCAGCAGGCCGCCGATGACAGATTGCTCTGCCTCGATGGAGTGCGGCGGGATGCGGATGGAATCGACTTGCGGGTCGGCGGGTGCTGAATTCATGGCGCGCATTATACCTGCTTAAAGGTACGGGGAAACGACGAGCAACAAAAAAGCCGGGCTTGCGCCCGGCTTCTCTTATGCAGGTGACAACAGCTTAAGCAGCTTCGCCCACTACAGCAACGGTCACTTCCACCAGCACGTCGGTGTGCAGGGAAACGGCAACCGGGAACTCGCCAACGGTCTTCAGCGGGCCGGTCGGCATGCGCACGGCAGCTTTTTCCACAGCGAAGCCAGCCTTGGTCAGGGCTTCAGCGATGTCGAAGTTGGTCACGGAACCGAACAGACGGCCATCCACGCCAGCTTTCTGGGACACGGTCACGGTCATGCCGTTCAGCTTTTCGCCCTGGCCTTGAGCAGCAGCCAGCTTGGCGGCAGCAGCTTTTTCCAGTTCAGCGCGCTTGGCTTCGAATTCAGCCACAGCAGCCTGGGTCGCACGGCGAGCCAGCTTTTGCGGGATCAGGAAGTTACGTGCGTAACCGTCCTTGACCTTCACCACGTCGCCCAGGTTGCCGACGTTAACAACTTTTTCCAACAGAATGATTTGCATATTTTTCTCCAGGATCTCTGATCTGACGCGAATTAAGCGTGGTGCAGATCGGTGTACGGCAGCAGGGCCAGGTAGCGGGCGCGCTTGATGGCGGTGTCAACTTGGCGCTGGTAGTGCGCCTTGGTGCCGGTCAGGCGTGCTGGCATGATCTTGCCGTTTTCCTGGACGAAATCCTTCAGGGTGTCCACGTCCTTGTAGTCCACTTGCTCAACGCCAGCGGCGGTGAAGCGGCAGAACTTCTTGCGCTTGAACAGAGGGTTTTGCTGCTTGCGCTTTTCTTTCAGCTTGAGCTTGTTTTTGTCGAACTTTTTACCGAATGCCATTTTAGGCTCCTGTATCTAAAAATTGCACCGCGCTAGACGGTACGAAAATCAATGATGTGAAATACCAGGGTTCTGCTATTGCGGTTTTTCTTGGCCAGGAATCCAGTGAACTCATAGATGCCGCCGAGGGTCGCCTCACTGAACCGCTTCGAAATATCGCCCGCGGCAATCGCGGGAATCTCGAATTCGGCCAGCCTGGCAATGCCTGCCTCCATTTGCTGCGAACTGTGCTGCAGTACTGCATTCACAATCGGCAGACCGGCCGGGGTGTAGCGGACGCTGTCCCGTTCGGTAATGAGGGCAATAACCCGGAGCTGGTTCAGACCTTCTTCCTGATCAGTACTTAGGCCGCTGCAGGCGCTGCTGGTGCTTCGGCGCGATGGCTCTTGGCCGCGTCTTCACGCTGTACCGACTTCATCATCGGCGAAGGAGCGGTTTCCGCTTTCTTCATCTTGACGGTCAGGTGACGCAGCACGGCATCATTGAATTTGAATGCGGTTTCCAGTTCGACCAGGGTCTCGTTGTCGCACTCGATGTTCATGCAGATGTAGTGTGCCTTGGCCAGTTTCTGGATCGAGTACGCCATTTGACGGCGGCCCCAATCTTCCACGCGGTGCACGTTACCGCCGCGCGAGGTCACGCTGGTCTTGTAACGTTCGATCATCGCGGGCACTTGCTCGCTTTGGTCCGGATGGACGATAAATACGATTTCGTAGTGACGCATGTAAACTCCCTTAAGGACTGTGAAAATAGCCCACCCTGGCGTCAAGACAGGTGTGGGAAGAGGTAAGCCCGCAAATATAGCACTTTTCCGGCGCGAGCTCAAGCACCTCCCTGCTTCAGCTCAAGCTGCCTCGGCCGCAAGGCTGCCATGCTTGCCGCATGGACGACTACGACTCTCCATGGAAGCAAACCGTCACCGGCTGGCTGCCCGACTTCCTGGCACTGTTCTTCCCCGCCATCCACGCGGCCGTGGACTGGTCTGCCGAATATTGCTTTCTTGACCAGGAACTCCAGTCCGCCGCCCTGGATGCCGCGCACCGTGCCTGGCGGGCAGACAAGCTCGTCCGCGCGACGCGACGCCAGCCCACCCCTGCCGCGACCGCGGCCGGAGACGGCCAAGCCAGTGCCCGCGCCGGCGTCACTCCATTTCCACATCGAAATCCAGTGCCGCCGCGACGCAGCCTTTGCCGAACGCATGTTCACTTACAACTCCCGCCTGCGCGATGCCCTACATGCGCCGGTATCGAGCCTCGCCTTGCTGACAGACCCCAGCCCCACCTGGCGCCCCTCCAGCTTCAGTTACGACCAACTCGGATACCACGTCGCTACAAGCTTCCCGGCAGTCAAGCTGCTCGACTACCGCAACGACATCCCGGCCCTGACCGCCAGCGCCAATCCCGTCGCCCTCATCGCCGCAGCTCACCTGTACACGCAACAAACCCGACGGAACTCCGAGCGCCGTTTCGCACTCAAATCGGAATTGGTGGAAAAGCTGTTTGCCCGCAACTGGCCGCTGGACCGCACGCTGGAGCTGTACCGGCTGATCGACTGGCTCATGCGCCTGCCGCCACCGCTGCAGGCGACTATTTTCCAGCAATGCACTGATCACATCAGGAGGCGTCAAATGCCATTCGAAAACTCTTTAATCAATTACTGGAAAAGCGAGGCCCGCCGCGAGGGCCACGCCGAAGGGCTGGCCATCGGCATCGTTGAAGGGCGCGTTGAAGGGCGCGTCGAAGGCCGCGCCGAAGGTTGGGTCGAAGGCACATTCGAGGGACGCGTCGAGGGCCAGCGGCGGATGTTGCTGGGGATGCTGGCACACCGTTTTGGCCACCTGCCGACCGAAACGTATGAGCGAGTCGCCGCCGCGAGCCAGCAGCAGCTAGACGCCTGGAGCCTCGCCCTGCTGGAGGCTGGAAGCCTCGGCGAGCTGTTCGGCAGGCCGGCGCCACAGGATGCCGGCCAGGAAACCAAGGCCGCAAGCCACCCACACCGCCGAAGCCGTGACGTCAAAGGCAGTCACGGGAAACTTTAGCCAGTAGGGCACGATCAGCAGGCCGCGCAGCAGGCAGACGGCGGCGATGGTCCCCTGCGCCTGCGGCGCGAACGGCAGCCAGCGCAGCCAGCCGGCGCCGGCGAGCGCATACAGGCCGCACACGAGCATCGCTACGCCAATCCCGACCGTGCCCGCCGGCGCGAGCGCGGTGCCGCGGCGGGCAGAAGCGACAACGGATGCCGGCGCCTGCAGGAAGGCATACCACTCCGCCCCAAGCAGCGGCGCGAGCAGATGAATCAGCGCGCCGAACAAAGCGATACCTGCAGCAAGCAAGAAAGCGTAGCGTCCCATCCCGGCCTCCGTAAATTGTCATTTCAACATTTCACCCAAATTTTTCTCGAGTTGCAACAATTTTGCTTGCAATTCGTTCCACACTGTACAAAAATACAGACTGTCTATATCCACAGCACACGTACCATGATCAAGCTCACAGCACGCCAGGAACAAATTCTCAATCTGATCAGGGACGCAATCGACAACACCGGCTTCCCGCCGACCCGCGCTGAAATCGCCGCCGAGCTGGGCTTCAAGTCCGCCAATGCGGCCGAAGAACATCTGAAAGCCCTGCAGCGCAAGGGCGCCATCGAAATCACCGCCGGCACCTCGCGCGGTATCCGCCTGACCGGCAACTTCGGCGCGCCGGCGTCGGGCGCAGGCAGCATGTCCAGCCAGGGCAGCTCCCGTCGCGCAGCCGCAACGGGCGACGACGAACTGCCGCAGATCACCGCCGGCATGCTGATGCAATTGCCGCTGATAGGCCGCGTGGCTGCGGGTTCGCCTATCCTGGCCCAGGAAAACCTGGAGACGACCTACAACGTGGACCCCAACCTGTTTTCCGCCAAGCCGGACTTCCTGCTGAAAGTGCGCGGCGAATCGATGCGCGACATCGGCATCATGGACGGCGACCTGCTGGCCGTGAAAAAGGCGGACAGCGCCCGCAACGGCCAGATCGTGGTCGCGCGCATCGGCAGCGAAGTCACCGTGAAGCGCTACCGCAAGACCGGCTCCACCGTCGAACTGCTGCCTGAGAATCCGGACTTCAAGGTCATCACCGTCACGCCGGAAGACGACTTCGCCCTGGAAGGCCTGGCCGTCGGGCTGATGAGGACCTGGCACTGATGATCCAGCTGTTCGGGAATTGCGAGTCGGGCCACAGCTACAAGGTCAAGCTGCTGCTGGAACTGGCCGGCGTGCCGCACGGGTACGAGGAAATCGACCTGCGCCTGGCGCGCGCCGATCGCCCGGAGCCCTTCCGCAGCCTGGCGCGCTACTGCGAAGTGCCGCTGCTGGTCCACGACGGCAAGCCCTATGTACAGTCGAACGCCATCCTTTTGCATTTGGCCGAGCACCTGCAAGACTGGGGCGGGGAAACGAAGGAACGTCTTGAGCGCTGCCGCGAATGGCTGTTCTGGGAAGCGAACCGCATCGGCTTTTCGATGGCGCACCTGCGCTACGGCCAGAAGTTCGACGACGAAGGCGCCTACGCCGGCACCGTGCTGCCCTGGTTCCGCAAGCGCTTCGATGCCGACATCGTGCGCCTGGACGAAGAACTATCCGACGGCCGCCAATTCCTGCTGGACGATACGCCCAGCATCGCCGACTGCTCGATCTGCGGCTACCTGTACTGGCCCGAGCAGGCCAGCGTCGAATACCCGCCGCGCGTCCAGGCCTGGCTGGACCGCATCGCCGCCCTCCCCGGCTGGCGCCACCCCTACCACATGCCCGGCGCCGATCCCTGGTAATAAACCGGGGTCAGGCGTCTAGGGCGGAGCGGAAGTCGTCGAGGAGGTCGGCGGTGTCTTCGATGCCGACCGATACGCGGATCAGCGAGTCGGCAATGCCCATCGATGCGCGGCGCTCGGGGCCCATCTCGAAGAAGATGGTGTGCGACACGGGAATCACCAGCGTGCGCGTGTCGCCCAGATTCGAGGTCGCGATAGCCAGCTTCAGGCGGTTCAGGTAATCGAAGCAGTCGATGCCCTCCTTCAGCTCAAACGACAGCAGCGAACCGTAATCCTTGAACAGCTCCGTGGAGATGCCGTGCTGCGGGTGCGACTTCAGCCCCGGATAGTAGACGGCGGCCACGCGCTCGTCGGCAGCCAGCATCCCGGCCAGCGCGCGCGCATTGGCGCAGGTGCGCTCCATGCGCAGCGCCAGCGTTTCGGCGCCGACGGCGATATGGTGGGCCGCTTCCGGACCGAGCGATGCGCCGAAATCGCGCAAGCCCTTGGCGCGGATCTGCACCAGGCCCCACATATGGGACGGGTTCTTCTTGTAGTTGTCGAAGATGTTGGCGAACCTGGTCCAGTCGTAGGCGCCGGTATCGGTCAGCGCGCCGCCCAGCGCGTTGCCGTGGCCGCCGATGGACTTGGTCAGCGCATTCACCACCAGGCCCGCGCCCACCGATTTCGGCTGGAACAGGTAGGGCGAAGTCATCGTATTGTCCACGATGTAGAGGATGCCGCGCTCGGCGCACAGCTCGCCGATGCGTTTCAGGTCCGCCACCTGGGTGCGCGGGTTGGCGATCGTTTCAACGAAGACCACGCGCGTTTCCGGCTTCAGCACCGCGGCCACATTGGCCACGTCGGTCGCGTCCACGAAGTCCACGCCCACGCCCTGCCCCGCCACGGTCTGCCACAGCGAGTTGGTATTCCCGAACAGGAAAGACGACGACACCACATGGTCGCCGGCACGCAGCAGCGCCTGGAACACGGCGCCGATGGCGCCCATGCCGGTCGCGAAGCAGATCGTGCCCACGCCGCCTTCCATCTTGTTGACCTTGTCCTCCAGTGCGGACACGGTCGGATTGCCCTGGCGGCCGTAGCGGAAGCCCGGCTCCTTGCCCTGGAAGACGGACGCCAGCTGGCGCGCGTCCGCATAGCCGAAGGTGACCGAGGTGTGGATAGGCTTGTGCAGCGAGCCGTGCTCGATGCCTTTCTGGCGGTCGTTGTGCAGGATGGTGGTGGTGAAGCCGTAGTTTTTCATTACGATTCCGTGTTCGCGGTGTTCAGGTTCAGCTGGGTACGCGCGGCATCTTCGGCCTTGGCTGCCTTGGGGCTGTTGCGCGACTGTTCCAGGCGGTCCAGGTACTCGGGCGACACGTCGCCGGTGATGTACTTGCCGTCGAAGCAGGATGCTTCGAACTGAGTCAGCGCCGGATTCACGTCCGAGATCGAACGCTTCAGGTCTTCCAGGTCCTGGTAGACCAGCGCGTCGGCGGTGATCTCTTCGCAGATTTCCTGCAGCGTGCGGCCATGGGCGATCAGTTCGTCGCGGGTCGGCATGTCGATGCCGTACACGTTCGGGTACAGCACCGGCGGCGCAGCCGAAGCGAAGATCACTTTCTTGGCGCCCGCTTCGCGCGCCATCTGCACGATTTCGCGCGAGGTGGTGCCGCGCACGATGGAGTCGTCCACCAGCAGCACGACCTTGTCCTTGAACTCGTCGCCGATCGCGTTCAGCTTCTGGCGCACCGATTTCCTGCGCAGGCCCTGGCCCGGCATGATGAAAGTGCGGCCGATGTAGCGGTTCTTGATGAAGCCTTCGCGGTAATCCACGCCCAGGCGCATGGCCAGCTGGATGGCGGCAGGACGGGACGAATCCGGAATCGGCATCACCACATCCACGTCGTCGGCCAGGCCTTCGCGCTTGATCTTGTCGGCCAGGTATTCGCCCATCTTCAGGCGCGTGTTGTACACGGAAGCACCGTCGATCACGGAGTCCGGACGGGCCAGGTACACGTATTCGAACACGCAAGGGTTCAGGGCCGGCGAATCGGCGCAGATCTCGGCATGCAGCTTGTTGTCCATGTCGATGAAGATCGCTTCGCCCGGCTGCACGTCGCGCACGAAGCGGAAGCCCATGCCCTCCAGCGCCACGGATTCGGAGGCGATCAGGTATTCCTTGCCCTGCGGGGTTTCATTCTCGCCCAGGCACAGGGGACGGATGCCGTTCGGATCGCGGAAGGCCAGCATGCCCACGCCTGCGATCTGGGCCACAGCCGCGTAGCCGCCGCGCACGCGGCGGTTCACTTCGCGCACGGCCTTGAACAGGGTCGCCGGTTCCAGCGTGAAGCCGGTGGAGAAGCGCGTAATCTCGTGGGCCAGCACGTTCAGCAGCACTTCGGAATCCGAGTCCGTGTTGATGTGGCGGCGGTCGTTCTTGAACATCTCTTCCTTGAGCTGTTCCCAGTTGGTCAGGTTGCCGTTGTGGGCCAGCGTGATGCCGAACGGCGCGTTGACGTAGAACGGCTGCGCTTCCTCTTCGCTGGACGAGCCGGCGGTCGGGTAGCGGCAATGGCCGATGCCCGAGTTACCCATCAGCGAACGCATATTGCGGGTACGGAAAACGTCGCGCACCAGGCCATTCGCCTTGTGCATGGAGAAGGTGTTGCTCTGGTTGGTCGCAATGCCTGCCGCATCCTGTCCGCGGTGCTGCAGAAGCAGCAGCGCGTCATACAGCAATTGGTTGACAGGTTGGTGGGAAACGACGCCGACGATGCCACACATGGTGTGCTCCTAAACTTGGTATTGCGGATTTAAAGAATTCTAAAAATGCACGTGCTGCGCCAGCGCAGCGGGCAGGAATGGTTTGACGGTGCGCACGCCGGATTCCGCCCAAGGACTCAACAGCGATTGCGTCCAGAAGTCCTGCTTCGGAATCGAGGTCATACCGCACAATATGACGCCGGCCAGCACAAACACAATGCCCCGGCCAATGCCGAACAGCGCACCGAGGCCGCGGTCGGCCAGCGTCAGTCCGCCGGCTTCGATCACGGCGTCGATCGCCATGCCCAGTAATCCCATCAGCAGGCGCACGCCGATAAACAATGCGATAAAGGCAAGGATCAGGCGCAGCGGCTCGCCCGGCACCGCCGAGGGCAGCATCTGCGCCAGGTCGGCCGCATAGGCGTTGGCGGTGATGAAGGCGACAATCCAGCTGGCCAGCGCCAGCAGTTCTTTCACCAGCCCGCGTATCAGCCCGATGATGATGGATGCGGCCAGCACGAAGATCACGATGTAGTCGAAAATCGTCACGTCTTGCCGGTCCGTTCAGTCAAATCAGGCGGGAATGACGCTGCCGTCCAGGCCAATCTTGCCCAGTTTGGCGCGGGCCTTGTCCGCTTCTTCCTTGCTGGAGAATGGACCCAGCCTGACGCGGGTGCGCTCTCCCGATGCGGTGGAGACTTTCTGCACATAGGACTTGATGCCGGCCGATTTCAGCTTGCCCTGCACTTCATCCACCTTGTCCTGGGTCGCGAATGCGCCGACCTGGATCACAAATTTGCTTGCCGATTCGGCAGGTTTGCCTTCCAGCAGAGCCAGGGCGCGCGCCTCGTCGTTCTGCGGCGCGGCCTTGGCGGGTTCCGGCTTCTTCGGTTCCGCCTTGGGTTCAGGCTTGTGTTCCTGCTTCGGCTCGGGCTTCGTTTCCTTTGCGTCCGGCTTCTTCGGCTCCGGCTTGTGCTCGGCAGCCTTGGCGATGTGCGTATCGGCCGCTTTTGGCGTCTTCGGCACTTCAACGAATTCTTCGCCCTTGTCCAGCGTGGACGACGGGGTGTGAGCAGCAGGCGCCTTGACGGCCGCGACGGCCGGCGCAGTAACCGGCGTGGGAGCGGGCTGCTTCGGCGCGGGCGCTTCGGCCACGGCTGCCGGTGCTGGCGCGCTGGCGACGGCGGACGGCGCCGGTGCAGCGCTCAGCGGCTCTTGCGGCTTGTCTTTCGAGGGGATCTGGATAGCGATGTCCGAAGCAAGCGGCTTGGGCTCGGAATCGAGCACCATGGGCAAGCCCACGGCAACGGCCAGGGCCAGCGCGATGGCGCCGACGAGGCGGCGGCGTGCGCGCTTTTTCTCCGGCAGCACGGGATCTTCCTTGGCGCGGCTGCGCGTGGCGCCGCCGCCGGCATTGGATGCGCGCTTGGATTTGGCCCGCTCGGTCGCGGCCTTGTCGTCCTGTGCGCGGTAGTAGCCGCTGTCTTCGCCAGAGGCTTCCTGCTTGTTTTTACTGAAAGAAGAGAACAAGCCCATGCGTGAATTAATCAGTGGAGTGAGGATTTTTTCGCTGCCATGATACCGGCAACGGTAAGGAATGATCCAAAGACCACAATTCTATCATTCTCCCCTGCCCGGCTCATCGCATTTGCGAATGCCGCGCCCGGGTCGGCGAAAATATTGACGGTTTTTTCATGCATTTCGGGCTCGATCGCCTGCACTTTGGCCGCTAGCTCCGATGCGGAGGCGGCGCGCGGCGACGGCAGGTCGGTCAGGCACCAGTGGTCGACCTGGCCGGCCATGGCCTTGATCACGCCATCGATATCCTTGTCGTGCATGGAGCCGAAAACGGCGAAGGTATAGGGGTGGAAGCCCATATTGCCGAGGTTCTGGCCCAGTGCGGATGCGGCGTGCGGGTTGTGCGCGACATCGTAGATCACGGTCGGACGGCCCGGCAGCACCTGGAAGCGGCCCGGCAGTTCCACCGTCACCAGGCCGTGACGCACGTCCTGCGCGCCCACCGGCAATTCGAGCTTGAGCGCTTCCAGCGCAGCCAGCGCGGCGGACGCGTTCAGCAGCTGGTTGGCGCCGCGCAGGCTCGGATAAGCCAGCGCATTGCGGCGCTGGGAGCGGCCGCCATAGTTCCACTGCTGCTTGTCACCCGAATAATTGAAGTCGCGGCCCATCAGCCACAGGTCGGCGTCGATCTCGCGCGCGTGGTCGATCAGCGACTGCGGCGGCATCGGGTCGCTGCAGATGGCAGCCTTGCCGGTGCGGAAAATGCCGGCCTTCTCGAAGCCGATCAGCTCGCGCGTGCCGCCCAGGTAGTCGACGTGGTCGATATCCACGCTGGTCACGATCGACACGTCGGCATCGATGACGTTGACCGCATCCAGGCGGCCGCCCAGGCCCACTTCCAGGATGGCCACATCCAGCCCCGCATGAGCCATCAGGTGCATGATGGCCAGTGTGGTGAATTCAAAATAGGTCAGCGAAATATCGCCGCGCGCCGCTTCCACCGCATTGAACGCGTCCACCAGCGCTTCGTTGCTGGCCATGTCGCCGTTAATGCGCGCGCGCTCGTTGAAGTCCAGGAAGTGCGGCTTGATGTACAGGCCCACCTTGTAGCCCGCGCGCAGCAGGATGGATTCCAGCATGGCGCAGGTGGAACCCTTGCCGTTGGTGCCCGCCACCATGATGACCGGGCATTTGAACGCCAGCTGCATGCGTTCCTTCACCGCGCGCACGCGGTCCAGGCCCATATTGATGACGGTTTCGGCATGGCGCGATTCCAGCAACGCAAGCCATTCAGGAAGGGTATTCGGGAGAGCGGACATAGACATCGGGAGGGAAACGACTCAGCGCGGACCAATGGCCCGCGCCCAGGATACGCCGCAAAGCGTAGGGCGGATCATTGATCCGCCGTGCATGCACACCAGTGTATCAGGCCAGCACTTCGACAGCCTGATTCTGCAGCAAAGCCAGCAGGCGCGCGATTTCTTCGCGCATCTTGCGACGGTCAACGATCATGTCGACGGCGCCCTTCTGCACCAGGAACTCGGCGCGCTGGAAGCCTTCCGGCAGCTTCTCGCGCACGGTATTCTCGATCACGCGCGGGCCGGCAAAGCCGATCAGGGCTTTCGGCTCGGCCATCACCACGTCGCCCATGAAGGCGAACGATGCGGACACGCCGCCCATGGTCGGGTCGGTCAGTACGGAAATGAAGGGCAGCTTCTTCTCCGCCAGCTTGGTCAGCATCGCGGTGGTTTTCGCCATCTGCATCAGCGACAGCAGGCCTTCCTGCATGCGCGCACCGCCGGTGGCGGTAATGCAAATGAACGGCACTTTCTGTTCCAGCGCCACCTGGGCCGCGCGGGCGAAACGCTCGCCGACGACGGAACCCATGGAGCCGCCCATGAATTCGAATTCGAAGCAGGCCACGACAACCGGCAGGCTCATGATCGAGCCGCCCATGGCGATCAGCGCATCGGTTTCGCCGGTGGCTTCCATCGCCTGCTTCAGGCGATCGGGGTACTTCTTGCTGTCCTTGAACTTCAGGGTATCGACCGGCAGGGTGTCCTGGCCGATTTCATAACGGCCGCCGGCGTCCAGCAGTGCGTCCAGGCGCTCGCGGGCGCGGATACGCATATGGTGGTCGCACTTCGGGCAGACGTGGAGATTCGACTCCAGATCGGTACGGTACAGAACCGCCTCGCAGGATGGGCACTTGACCCACAGGCCTTCGGGCATGGTCTTGCGAGCGGCAGCGTCCGAGCGCTGGATGCGCGGGGGCAGCAATTTTTCCAACCAGCTCATAATTTCTCCTCATGCACTAACTCAGGCCGGCAGTGTAGCCGTTTCTGCCCGCCCTGTCGAACAAAACGGGCAGAATATTGCTTTAAAATCAAGCTTTTCCGTCAAGCGCCGCACGGATGCCCGAAACGAACGATCGTACGGCGTTTGACGCTTCCGCCGCGGCATTGGCCTCGATTTCCTGGATGATGCGGCTGCCGATCACCACCGCGTCCGCCACTTCGGCCACCGCCCTGGCGGTGGCGCCGTCGCGGATGCCGAAGCCGACGCCGATCGGCAACTGCACATGCTTGCGGATGGCGGCGATACGCTGGGCTACCTCGGCGGTATCGATATGGCCTGCGCCCGTTACGCCTTTCAGCGAGACATAGTAGCTGAAACCGCCGCCCACGCGCGCCACTTGCTGCACGCGCTGCTCGGTCGAGGTGGGCGCCAGCAGGAAGATCAGGTCCAGCCCGGCCGCGCGCATCTTGCCGGCGAACTCTTCGCACTCTTCCGGCGGATAGTCGACCACGATGGCGCCGTCCGCACCCGCGCTGCGGCTGGCGTCGATGAAGCCTTCCGCGCCGATGCGCTCGATCGGGTTGGCATAGCCCATCAGGACGACGGGCGTGTGGCTGTTGGTCTTGCGGAATTCGCGCACGAATTCGAAGCAGTCGCGGATGCCCACGCCCTTGGCCAACGCACGCTCACAAGCGCGCTGGATCACGGGGCCTTCGGCCATCGGGTCCGAGAAGGGCACGCCCAGTTCGATGATGTCGGCGCCGCCCTCGACCAGGGCGTGCATCAGGGGCACGGTCTGCTCGGGACCGGGGTCGCCGGCGGTGATGAAGGTGACGAGGGCTTTGCGGTTCTGTTCTTTCAGCTGGGCGAAAGTGGCTGGAATACGGGACATGTTCTCAGCCTCCCTTCAGAACTGCAGGCCGGCGCGCTGGGCGACGGTGTGCATATCCTTGTCGCCGCGACCCGACAGGTTGGCCAGGATGATCTTATCCTTGGGCAGGGTGGCCGCCAGCTTCACCGCATAAGCGATGGCGTGCGAGGATTCCAGCGCCGGAATGATGCCTTCGATATGGCAGCAGTCGTGGAAGGCCTGCAGCGCCTCCTCATCGGTGATGGACACATACTCGGCGCGGCCGGAATCCTTCAGGTAGGAGTGCTCGGGCCCTACGCCCGGATAATCCAGGCCCGCGGACACAGAGTGCGTTTCGATGATCTGGCCGTTATCGTCCTGCAGCAGGTAGGTGCGGTTGCCGTGCAGGACACCCGGATAGCCCTTGGTCAGCGAGGCGGCATGATGGCCGGTATCCAGCCCCTCCCCTGCTGCTTCCACGCCGATCAGGCGCGTATTGGCCTGGTCGATATAGGGATAGAAGATGCCCATGGCATTGGAGCCGCCGCCGATGCAGGCGACCACATAGTCCGGCTGGCGGCCGGTCATTTCCGGCATCTGCACCAGGCATTCCTCGCCGATCACGGACTGGAAATCGCGCACCAGCATCGGGTACGGGTGCGGCCCGGCCACGGTGCCGATGATGTAGAAAGTGTTTTCGATATTGGTGACCCAGTCGCGCATCGCTTCGTTCAGCGCGTCCTTCAGGGTCTTCGAACCGGATTCCACCGGCACCACGGTGGCGCCGAGCAGTTTCATGCGGTACACGTTCTGCGCCTGGCGCTTCACGTCTTCGCTGCCCATATACACCACGCATTCGAGACCGAAGCGCGCGCAGATGGTGGCGGTAGCCACGCCGTGCTGGCCCGCGCCCGTTTCAGCGATGATGCGCTTCTTGCCCATGCGCTTGGCCAGCAGGGCCTGGCCGATCACGTTATTGATCTTGTGCGCGCCCGTGTGGTTCAGGTCTTCGCGCTTCAGGAAAATCTGGGCGCCGCCCGCAATTTCGGACCAGCGCTTGGCGTGGTAGATCGGCGAGGGACGGCCGACGAAGTGTTTCAGCTCGTAGCGGAACTCTTCGAGGAAGATCTCGTCCTTGCTGTATTTGGCGTAGGCTTCGCGCAGCTCGGACAGCGCGTAGCTCAGGGTTTCGGCGACGAAGGAGCCGCCGTAGGGGCCGAAGTGGCCGGTGGCATCCGGCAGGTGATAGCTGGTGGCGTGGAACAGGTGCGCCGGTGGCGTGTCAACAGGGGTTTTCATTGTGCGATCTTTCAATAGTGGCATCGGCTGCCCGCACACCGCGGATGAAGTCCGCGATCAGGCGGGCGTCCTTGATGCCCTTGGCGCGCTCGACGCCACTACTGACGTCAACCGCGTAAGGGCGAACGCTGGCAACCGCGCCAGTCACGTTTGCAACGCTCAAGCCACCACTCAAAACGGCCCGATGCGCGAGATCTTTTGGAATGAGAGACCAATCGAATACCTTTCCTGCGCCGCCATAGGCATCCACATAAGTGTCGAGCAAGAGGCCCGAGAACAGCCTGCTGGATGCGCGGCATAATGCCTCGTATTCTAACAGCTCGGCTGGCGTGGTGTCCGGTTTCACGCGGAAGGCGCGCATGAAGGCGCGGTTGGCCGCTTGCGCCGCCTGCGCGCATTGTTCGGCCGTTTCGTCACCGTGGAATTGCAGGAGCGACACGGGCGCCACGGCCACCGTTGCGGCCACCTCCTCGGCGCTGGCGTTGACAAAGAGGCCAGTCGCGGTGACGAAGGGCGGCAGCAGCGCAATCAGCTCGGCGGCGCGCTGCGGGGTCACATAGCGCGGGCTCTTGGGGTAGAACACGAAGCCGACCGCGTCGGTGCCGGCGGCTACCGCCGCTTGAACGTCTTCTTCACGGGTCAGGCCGCAGATTTTGATGCGGGTGCGCATAGATTCCTCAGAAGGCAGGCAGGATGCGGGGCTCTTCGTACGGCAGGCCCCATTTGGGATCGTACTCGATCTTCGCCAGATACAGGCCATCCGGCATGAAGGTCGGCGCGGCAACGGTGCGATCGCGGCCTTCCAGCAGGCGGCCGAGCCAGTCCGTCTCCTCGCGGCCCTGGCCGACATAGATCAGCGAGCCGACCAGGTTGCGCACCATATGGTGCAGGAAGGCGTTGGCGCGCAAGGTGAACAGGATCATGTCGCCGTGACGCTCGATGTCGATCTCGTACATTTCCTTCACCGGCGTCTTCGCCTGGCACATGGAGGCGCGGAAGGCGGTGAAGTCGTGGGTGCCGATCAGCGGCTTGACCGCTTCGCGCATGCGCTCCACGTCCAGCGGACGGTGAGTGAAGCCGGCGCGGCCCGCCAGCAGGGGCGATCGCACCTGGTGATTGAACAGCAGGTAGTGGTAAGTGCGGGAACGGGCGCTGAAGCGGGCGTGGAATTCATCTTCCTGCGTCGGCGCGTCCGGCAGGTATTTCGCCCAGCGCACGCCGATGGAGTCCGGCAGGAAGGCGTTGATACCGCGCACCCAGGCATGCGGTTCGCGCGTCAGGTCCGTGTCGAAGTGGACCACCTGGCCCATGGCGTGCACGCCGGCGTCGGTGCGGCCGGCACAGATGGTGCCGACGCGGACGCAGGCGAACTTCTCGATGGCCTCTTCCAGCTTGTTCTGCACGGTCTGGCCGTGCGGCTGGATCTGGTAGCCGAGCCAGTCGGCTCCGTTGTACTGGACCCCTAATGCGATGCGTTTCAATTGATATCCCCGTTCTGCGAGCGGGGATTATAACGTTTAGCCCAGCTGGGCGCGCATCGTCGAGGCACGGGCGATCTGCTCGTCGCTGCCGCCGCGGATCACTTCATCCAGCAGTTCGCGGGCGCCTTCCTTGTCGCCGATCTCCTGGTAGGCGATGGCCAGGTCCAGCTTGGTGTCCATCTCCATGTGCAGGGCCGACATTTCCACCTCGGCTTGCGGCTTCACCAGTTCGGTGCCCAGGTCCAGGTCGATGCCGGACAGGTCGAATTCCGGAGCGGCTTCGGCAAGTGCCGGTGCGGCAGGGGCCAGCGCCGGTTCCGTGTCCGGCAGATCGAAATCGGCCGGTGCAAAGTCGGACGCGCTCAGCGGGGTTTCATCGGCCGGCACGGCAGGCGCCGGGCTGCCCGGCAGCGTGAAGTCCATCAGGTCCAGGCCGGCCAGCGGGTCGGCGTCAACCGCCTTGGCTTCGGCTTCGGCGGCGGGCTTCACTTCGCCCGGCAGGTCGAGGTTGAAGTCCATGCCCAGGTCGTCCGCCAGCGACGGTGCGGCGGCGGCAGCCACCGGCTCGGCCTCCGGCAGCGGCGCCAGTTCAGGCACGGCGGTCAGGTCGGTGTCGGCAGCAGCGGCCTTGGCCGGAGCGGCGTCGAAGTCCAGGTCGAAGGCCAGGTCAGGCACGTCGTTGGACGCCTGCACCGGTTCGGCGGCCGGTGCGGCTTCCGCGGCCGGGGTGCTCGGCTCGAAGCTCAGGCCGCCGAGGTCGAAGTCGAGGGTGTTGGTATCGGCCTTGGCGGCCTGCTTCGCTTCTTCCTCGCGGGCCATGTCGCCCAGGGACGGCAGCGCGGTGGCGTCGCGGTCCAGGTCGAAGTCCATCACATTGCTGTCGGCAGCCGCGGTCGGCGCCACGGCTTCCTGGCTCAGGTCCAGGTCCAGGCTCGGCTCTTCGGCGGTGGCCGGATTGCGCTGGGTGGCGTCGGCGAACAGCGAAGCGAAATCGTTCACGTCTTCGCTGGTTCCCGCTACCGCACCCGCGCCGACGGCAGCGCCGGCGGCGGCCATGCCGAAGCCGGAAGCGGCCGGCTGCGCAGCGCTTGCGTACAGCGGATTATCGGCATCGATGCTCTGGCCCAGCGCGGTGGCTTGCGCCCACTCGTCGCCCTGGCCCTTGGTCATCGCATACATTTCGCTGGCCTGGGTTTCGAAGGCGCGCGTGTCCTTGCGGCTGGCGTAGATTTCCATCAGCTTCAGGCGCACTACGTGGCGTTCCGGATTGTTGCGCAGGGCTTCCTTCAGGATCTCTTCCGCCTGGGCGTCGCGGCCATAGGCGATGTAGACATCCGCTTCAGCGACCGGGTCGACTTCGTTCGTGTCGAGCTGGCTGGCCGACGGGGCGAAGTTGGAATTGAACACACTGTTGCTGGTATCGACGCTCTGGCCGCCGGTTTCGGCGAACATCGGCGCAGCGGTGGTGCCAGGGTCGCCCAGCAGGCTGCTTTCGGTCTTCGGTATCGCCAGTTCCTGCTGCTTGCGGCGGCGCGCCAGCACCAGGGCGGCGCCGCCCAGCAGCGCGGCCACGGCCACGCCGACGATCTGCAGGTTGTCCATGATGAAGTCGACGATGCCCGGCTCCTGCACCGGCGCCGGCGGCGGGGTGACGACCGGCTTCTTCGGCTTGGCCGGCGCCGGGGTCTCCGGCTTGGCGACGGCCGGCGCGTTGGCGGCCGTCGCACCGGCCGGCGGCGTCACCGTCTTGCCGGTTACATCCAGCTCGGGCACGGAGGCCTTGTTCTGGGCTTCAGCGGCGGCCTTGTTCTTCACGGCCATCAGCTTTTCCAGGTCGCCGACGTTCTTTTCCAGTTCCTTCACGCGGGCGGCGGCATCGTCGGCCGCGCGCTGCTTGGCGATCTTGTCTTCCACGGCGGCCGTCTGGCCGGCCTTGCCCGCAGCTTCGCCCGCCTTGGACAGTTTCAGCTGGTCCTTCGATTCGGTGACGGCGGTCGGGTGCTCTTCCACGCGGGCCGTGATCTTGCCCGCAGCGCTCTGCTGCTGTTCCGGCGCCTTGGCGGCCGTGCTGGACGCCACCTGGCCGGCCAGCTTGGCGCGGTAGGCGTTGAAGTCGGCCGCATGGGCCACCACCACGCCGTGGGCGTCGCCCTGCGAGCCGGCGGAGGAACGCACCGCGTCCGCATCCGGCACGGAGAGGATGGTGCCCGACTTCAGGCGGTTCATATTGTTGCCGCTGAAAGCTTCCGGATTGGCGCGGTACAGCGCGACCAGCATCATGTCCAGCGAGATATCGCCCGGCTTCATGCGGCCGGCGATCTTGCCCAGCGTGTCGCCGCGCTTCACTTCGTATTCGGTCGTCGTGCCTGCATTGCCCGAAGGGCTGGCCGGACGTGACGGGCGTGCGGCGGATTCGACCGGCGCAGCGGCGGCGCGCGCTGCGGGCGCAGGCGCTGCCGGCGCAGGCGCAGCGGCGCGCGGCGCGGCGCCCTGGGCGGCGCGGTTCTCGACCGGCGCCGCCACTTGCGGCGCATTGGCCGAGCGCATATCGGCCGGGTCGAGCAGGAAGGTGTATTCGCGCACCAGGCGGCCGTTGGTCCAGGTCAGCTCCAGCAGCATGTCCACGAAGGGCTCGTTGATCGGCTGCGACGAGGAGACGCGGATGAACTGGCGGGCGCCGCGCGCTTCCACTTCGAAGCGCAGGCCCATCAGGGGTGGGATTGAAATCGATATTGGCGGCGCGGAAGGCGTCCGGCGAGGCCAGCTTGGCCACCAGCTCCGACGCCTCTTCCGCCGTGACGGAGGTCAGTTCAATTTCCGCCCGCAGCGGCTGGCCCAGTGAGGACAGCACAGTAAGCTTGCCAAGTCCGGCAGCATATGCCGTGGGTGTCATTAGAACCACGCTGCTGAGAACAGCGCTGGTCAGGGTTTTCAACGCGAATGAAGCGACCTTGGAAGTCTTTTGAACTGGCATAGTTGGGCGACGAAAATGGTTAACAGTGGAAAATAGTCACTTTCCCAGAGGTGCCCAACATAACATCATGCCTCGGGGCATGCAAGCGTTCTCCCTCTATGAAAGCTTATTCTGTTTCCTCTATGCCGAAAATAATCTTTGATTCAAAGAAAAAGGCCAGATTTCCCTTTGAAATCCGGCCTTTAGAAAATATTACTTATCTTATTTATTAATCACCAGCTGTTATCGCCTTATTATTTATCGAGGACGATACGCAGCATGCGGCGCAGTGGTTCCGCAGCGCCCCACAGCAGTTGGTCGCCGACGGTAAATGCCGACAGATATTCGCCGCCCATCGACATTTTGCGCACGCGGCCGACCGGAATGGTCAGGCTGCCGGTAACGGCGGCCGGGGTCAGGTCCTTCATCGACGCTTCGCGCGTATTCGGCACGAACTTCACCCACTGGTTGTCCTTGGCGATGATGTCGTTGATCTCGTCCAGCGGCACGTCTTTCTTCAGCTTGATGGTCAGCGCCTGGCTGTGGCAGCGCATCGCACCGATACGCACGCACAGGCCGTCGACCGGGATCGCGGCCGAACCGAAACCTTCGCCGCGGCCCAGGATCTTGTTGGTCTCGGCGCCGCCCTTCCACTCTTCCTTCGACTGGCCGTTGCCCAGGTCCTTGTCGATCCACGGGATCAGGTTGCCGGCCAGCGGCACGCCGAACTGCTTGGTTTCTTCGGCGGACAGGCCGTGCTGGGTTGCCAGCACCTGGCGGTCGATTTCCAGGATGGCGGAGGCCGGGTTGTCCAGCAGCGCCTTGACGGAGCTGTTGATGGTGCCGAACTGGGTCAGCAGCTCGCGCATGTGCTGCGCGCCGCCGCCCGATGCCGCCTGGTAAGTCATGGACGTCATCCACTCCACCAGATCCTGCTTGAACAGGCCGCCCAGGCCCATCAGCATGCAGGACACGGTGCAGTTACCGCCGACGAAGTTCTTCACGCCCTTGGTCATCGCATCCTTGATCACGTTCAGGTTGATCGGATCGAGCACGATCACGGCATCCTTTTCCATGCGCAGGGTCGATGCGGCATCGATCCAGTAGCCGTTCCAGCCCGCTGCGCGCAGCTTCGGGAACACGGCCGAGGTGTAGTCGCCGCCCTGGCAGGAGATGATGATCTCGCAGCGTTTCAGTTCGTCGATGTTGGTGGCGTCCTTCAGCGTGGTTTCATTCTTCGCCATCGCCGGAGCGGCGCCGCCGGTGTTCGAAGTGGTGAAGAAAACCGGCTCGATATGGGCGAAATCGCCCTCTTCCTGCATGCGCTGCATCAGGACCGAACCGACCATGCCGCGCCAACCAACCAGACCTACGAGTTTCATTTTGCTTTCCTTAGGATGTGAATTCATTTAAAACCCAGGCAGACCCTGGTGGCGGCCACGCTGTGGCAGCCACCTGTTCCGGGCCGCGTGCCGGGTGGCTGCCACGCCGTGGCTGCCACCAGCTTCTGCCCCGGGTTTTCTCGAGAGCGCCGCCACGACGGCGTCGCCCATCTGCTCCGTACCGACCTTGGTCGTGCCGTCCTCATAAATATCCGGCGTGCGCAGGCCCTGCGCCAGCACCTTCTTGACGGCGTTCTCGATGCGGTCGGCCTGTTGCGCGCGGTCCAGCGAATAGCGCAGCATCATGGCGGCCGACAGGATCGTGGCCAGCGGGTTGGCAACGCCTTTGCCCGCGATATCGGGAGCCGAGCCGTGCGAAGGTTCGTACAGGCCCTTGTTGTTCGCGTCCAGCGAGGCCGATGGCAGCATGCCGATCGAGCCGGTCAGCATCGCCGCCGCGTCGGACAGGATGTCGCCGAACATATTGCCGGTCACGATCACGTCGAATTTCTTCGGCGCGCGCACCAGCTGCATGGCGGCGTTGTCCACGTACATATGGTCCAGCGCCACATCGGGATATTCCTTGTGCACATCGGTCACGATGTCCTTCCAGAACTGGAAGGTTTCCAGCACATTGGCCTTGTCCACCGAAGTCAGGCGCTTGCCGCGCTTTTGCGCCGCCTGGAAAGCCACGTGGGCGATGCGGCGGATTTCGCCTTCCGCATAGCGCATGGTGTCGAAGCCTTCGCGCTGGCCCTTGAAGGGACCGTCCGGGCATTCGCGCACGCCGCGCGGCTGGCCGAAGTAGATGTCGCCGGTCAGTTCGCGCACGATCAGGATGTCCAGGCCCGATACCACTTCCGGCTTCAGCGTCGAGGCGCCCGCCAGTTCCGGGGTACAGGATGGCCGGGCGCAGGTTGCCGAACAGGCCCAGGTTCTTGCGCAGGCCGAGAATGGCCTGCTCAGGGCGCAGCGGACGGTCCAGCGAGTCGTACTTCCAGTCGCCAACCGCGCCGAACAGCACGGCGTCGGCTTCCTTGGCCAGCTTCAGCGTGGCTTCCGGCAGCGGGTGGCCGCTGGCTTCATAGCCGGCGCCGCCCACCGGGGCGGTTTCCATTTCAAATTTCTCGTCCAGCGCATTCAGGACCTTGACGGCCTGGCTGACGATTTCCGGGCCGATGCCATCGCCCGGCAGGATTGCGATTTTCATGTTCTTCTATCGAGGTTAAATGACGTTTGCCAGCCAGGGCTGGGTTGCCAGATGACGCTCTTCGTAGGCGCGGATAGCGTCGGCGTGACGCAGGGTCAGGCCGATATCGTCGAGTCCATTCATCAGGCAATACTTGCGGAAGGCATCGACCTCGAAGGGGTAGGAGACGCTGCCGTTGCTGGTGGTAACCCGCTGGTTCTCAAGGTCGACCACCAGGCGGTAACCGGGGAAAGCCTTGACTTCATTGAACAGATGATCGATCTGTGCTTCGGTCAGCACGACAGGGAGAATGCCGTTCTTGAAGCAGTTATTGTAAAAGATATCAGCAAAGCTGGGGGCCAGGATGGCGCGGAAGCCGTACTGGTCGAGCGCCCACGGCGCATGTTCGCGCGAGGAGCCGCAGCCGAAATTCTTGCGGGTCAGGAGAATCGAGGCGCCCTGGTAGCGCGGCTGGTTCAGCACGAAGTCCGGATTCAGGGGACGCTTGCTGTTGTCCTTGCCCGGCTCGCCGTGGTCCAGGTAGCGCCACTCGTCGAACAGATTGGGGCCGAAGCCGGTGCGGTGGATGGACTTCAGGAACTGCTTCGGAATGATGGCGTCGGTATCGACGTTGGCACGATCCAGCGGTGCTACCAAACCTTCATAGACGGTAAATTTTTCCATGATCTTTTCTCAGTGCCCGGTGCGCGCCGCGGAGCGCGCAGACCGGGCGTTCTTAATGCCCACCCGCGCTCGTGACAACTTGCCCGGCCTTCTGGACGTCGCGTCCGATGCCGGAAATGGTGTTGCAGCCAGTCAGGGCCAGGGTGACAAGGATCAGAGCGGTGATGGTTTTCATTTTGGACATTCCCTATTTTTTTATTAGCGCATGGAGCGCACATCGACGAAATGGCCGGCGATACCGGCTGCCGCTGCCATGGCGGGGACACCAGATGGGTGCGGCCGCCCTGGCCCTGACGGCCTTCGAAGTTACGGTTGGAGGTGGAGGCGCAGCGCTCGCCAGGGTCCAGGCGGTCGGCATTCATGGCCAGGCACATGGAGCAGCCAGGCTCGCGCCATTCAAAGCCGGCGGCCTTGAAGACCGCGTCCAGCCCTTCGCGCTCGGCCTGCTCTTTCACCAGGCCGGAGCCCGGCACCACCAGCGCCAGCTTCACGTTCGAGGCGCGCTGCTTGCCGCGTACCACGGCGGCCGCTGCGCGCAGGTCTTCGATGCGCGAGTTGGTGCAGGAACCGATGAAGACCTTGTCGATGCGGATGTCTTCCATTGGCGTGTTAGGGTTCAGGCCCATGTAGACCAGCGCTTTCTCCATCGCGTCACGCTTGACCGGGTCCTTTTCGTTTTCCGGATCGGGCACGCGGCCGTCGATCGAAGTCACCTGCTCGGGCGAAGTGCCCCAGGTCACTTGCGGACGGATGTCGGCGGCATTCAGCGTCACCACCAGGTCGAACCGGGCGCCCGGATCGGAATGCAGGGTGCGCCAGTAGCCCACGGCCTGCTCCCATTGCGGTCCAACGGGCGAGAACGGACGGCCCTTGACGTAGTTGATGGTCGTATCGTCCACCGCCACCATGCCGGCGCGCGCGCCCGCTTCGATGGCCATATTACAGACGGTCATGCGGCCTTCCATCGACAGCGAGCGGATGGTGGAGCCGCCGAATTCGATGGCGTAGCCGGTGCCGCCGGCGGTGCCGATCTTGCCGATCACGGCCAGCACGATGTCCTTGGCGGTCACGCCGGCCGGCAGGGCGCCGTCCACCTGCACCAGCATGGACTTGGACTTCTTGGCCAGCAGGGTTTGCGTGGCCAGCACGTGCTCCACTTCGGAGGTGCCGATGCCGTGCGCCAGCGCGCCGAAGGCGCCGTGGGTCGAGGTGTGCGAGTCGCCGCAGACGACGGTCATGCCCGGCAGGGTGGCGCCCTGCTCCGGGCCGATCACGTGCACGATGCCCTGGCGCTTGTCGTTCATGCTGAAGTAGGTCAGACCGTAGGACTTGGTGTTCTTGTCCAGGGTCTCGACCTGCAGGCGCGAGACCGGGTCTTCGATGCCGTGCGAGCGGTCGGTGGTCGGCACATTGTGGTCGGCCACGGCCAGGTTGGCGGAAATGCGCCATGGCTGGCGGCCGGCGTCGCGCAGGCCGTCGAAGGCTTGCGGGCTGGTTACTTCGTGCACCAGGTGGCGGTCAATATAGAGAAGCGCGGTGCCGTCTTCCTCGGTCCGCACGACGTGGGATTCCCAGAGTTTGTCGTAAAGCGTTTTCATGCTGCTGCCTGATTAGGTGATCCTATTTGATTATGCCATATTTTGTGCATTGCAAAACCAAGCCCGGTTTCCGCCTTGTGGGCGCGTGCCTGAACGGCTAAAAATGTAAAAAGCCTGCGACCCTTTTTGTGAGGGCTGCAGGCTTCGATGTGTTCCTTGCGCGGTGTTTTATGCCGCCATGCGTACACTGCTCCTGCAACCATCCATCAGGAAGGATAGGCCGATCACTAGCACTAGTTCGCCTTCGGCCGAACGTGCGGTACCGGTAATGCCCTCCACGGACAGTGCGGTCATCGGTTTGATGACCAGGTCGGCGGTGCCGTCAACGGCTTCCACCGACAGAATATAAGGCTGCGGCGCATTGATGACGATGCCCACGCGCTCCGAGCACAGCTCGTAGCCCAGCGCACCAGCCAGCGAACGCACCGGCAGCGGACGGCCCTGGTCTTTCAGCACCGGCGCGCCGCCCACTTCCATGAAGGTTTCCGGCAGTTCCACCACGCGCTGTACCACGGCCATTGGCAGCGCCAGCAGCGCGCCAGAGGTAGATACTAGCATGGTCGGGACGATGGACAGCTCGATCGGGAGGCGAATGGCAAATTTGGTGCCCTTGCCCAGCGCCGATTCGATATGGATCGCGCCGCGGTTTTTCTCCACGGCGGTCTTCACCACGTCCATGCCGACGCCGCGGCCGGACACGGAGGAAGCCACTTCCTTGGTCGAGAAGCCGGGCAGGAATACCAGCTGGTAGGACTCGTCGTCGGTCAGGCTGGCGCTCGGCGAAATCAGGCCCTTCTCCGCCGCCTTCTTGCGCAGCGCGACCGGGTCCATGCCCTTGCCGTCGTCCTGCAGCACGATCATGACGGAGTTCGCTTCCTGCCAGGCCTTCAGCGAAATATAGGCTTTCGCCGGCTTGCCCACAGCCTGGCGCGCATCGGGCGCTTCCACGCCATGGTCCAGCGCGTTGCGCAGCATGTGCACCAGCGGGTCGTACAGGCTGTCCACCACCACGCGGTCCACTTCCGTTTCCGCGCCCTCGATGGTCAGCTCGACTTCCTTGCCGAGGTCTTTCGCCAGCTCGCGCACCAGGCGCGGGAATTTCTGGAACAGGCGTCCCACCGGCTGCATGCGGGTCGCCAGCGTGGCGCGCTGCAGTTCGGTGGAGTAGCGCGAGGCGCGTTCCAGCGTTTCGGTCAGGGCCGACATCAGCGTGGCGGCCTGGCCTTCGAACTTGAACTGTTGCAGGCGCTCCAGCAGCACGGCAGCCTGGTTGGCGGCCTGCACGGATTCGCCGGCCACTTCCAGCAGCGCGTCCAGCTTGACGGCGTCGATACGGATGGATTCTTCCTTGGCCGGGGCGCTGGTCGGGCGCTCGGCGCTCGGCGCAGGGGTGCGCACTTCAGCGGCGGCGGCCGGGACTGCGGCAGGCGCTGCGGACTCGCCGGCGGCCGGACGCTGATAGGAACCAGGCGGCATCACGGCTTCGTACATGCCTTCCCAGTCCAGGCCATCGGCGGACGACGCGGCGGATGCTGCGGCAGGGGCGGACGAAGCGGCGGCGGGTGTTGCAACGGCGGGAGCCGGAGCGGCGGCGGGAGCAGCAGCCTTGGCGGCCGGCTTGGCGGACGTTGCCTTGCCCTCGATCGCATCCTTCAGGATCGCTTCCAGGTCGCCCGGCATGTCGGGCAGGCTGTCGGGAGCGGCGCCGTTATTCAGTTCGGCCAGCTGGTCGGCCACGAAGCCGGACGCCTGCAGCGCCGCTTCGATCGACAGCGGGGTCACGGGTGCGGCGCCGGTGCGCAGCGCGTCGAACAGGTTTTCGGTCAGGTGGCAGGCGGAAACCAGCGCGCCCAGGTTCATGAAGCCCGCACCACCCTTGATGGTATGGAAGGAGCGGAAAACGGCGTTCAGCGTTTCTTTGTTGTCGGGGTCACGTTCGAGGCGCAGCAGGTGCTCTTCCACGTTTAACGGCCAAGTCCATCGCCTCGACAACGAACTCCTTGAGCATATCGTCCATTAGAATCCCAGATCGGCAAGCAGGTCGTCCACACTGTCCTGACTCAGGGCCACCGACGGAGCGGATGGACCGGACATCAGCGACACCTCTTTCTGCGCAATCTTCTCGCGCACTTCGGCCGGGGCGTTATCCTTCAGCAGCTGGGCCAGTTCGTTTTCGACCGTCTTGGTGATGTTGACCACTTTCTTGATCAGCTGGCCAGTGATGTCCTGGAAGTCCTGGGCCATCATGATTTCCAGCAGGCGCGCCTTCTCCGCTTCGGTGGCTTCGGAGACGGCCTGGGCAAAGGCGCGCGAATCGCCGGCCAGGGTCTTGAATTCATCGATGCTGAGCTTGCCGGCGAACAGGTCGGCCCAGCGGTCTTCCATTTCCTTGGATTTCTTCGACAGCACATCCTGGGCCGGCATGCCATCGTCCAGGGTATTCAGCACCTTGTTGGCGGCCTGCTCGGTCAGCGAAGCGACATATTCCAGGCGGTCCTGCGCGTCCATGATCTGGGTCGAGGCTTCCGTCAGCGCCTTGTCGTAGCCCAGTTCGCGCAGCGAATCGTGCAGCAGGCGCACGATGCCGCCCAGGCGCTCGAACATCGAGCCATCATGCGCGTCGCCTTCGGCGCCCTGGACATCGTTGGATGCGGCTACAGCGGGCGCGGCGGCGGGGGCCGGCGCATCGGCGCTGCGGGCAGAGGCGATTTCGTCGAACAGATTCTCCAGCTCATCTTCCGCGGAAGCGGCTGGGGCCGGAGCCAGGGCTGGCGCCGGGGTAGGCAGCCGCAGCGTTCCGCTGAGCGGACACTTCCTCGAATAATGCGTCGAAATCATCAGCGGCGTCAGTCATAATCCCTGCTTCTCCATGTCTAAAAAATTGCTGCCGTTGATCCTCGGCAATATCAGCACTTACGCGAGTGTATCAGGGGCGCGCCCCTTAGTTCAATCTCTCCCTTTGCATTCCCATTCACTGCGCGCCGACTGTTGTATTTGGGAATGCCCGAAAAATGCACTATTTACATCTCTTTTGCGGCAGAGCGCAGCATTTATTGACAAATATCAAGTCTTTACAACAGAACAATAGGTGAAAACGGGGCTACAATGAGGGATAGGACCCCCATAAGAGGAGGCTGTATGTACCGGAAAATCCTGATCACCACCGACGGTTCGGCTATCTCCAGCAAGACCGCCTGTGCGGGAACCAATTTCGCACAGCAGATGGGCGCCGAAGTGCTGGCTCTGTTTGTGGCCCCGGAATACCAGTATCCGATCTATGTGGAAATCATCCCGCCCAGCTATCCCAGCGAGGAAGAGTACCGGGCGGCGATGCAGCGGGCAGGGAACGAGCACGTCCAGCCCATCCTGGAATCCTGCGCCAGGAAAGGGGTGCGGGCGGAAGGGATGACGGCGTTCGCGGAAAGCGCGGCGCTGAAGATCGTCGACGTGGCTGAGAAGAATGGCTGCGACCTCATTTTCATGGGTTCGCACGGCCGCAGCGGCTGGGGCCAGTTGCTTCTTGGGAGCGTAACGAATAAAGTGCTGTCCCACTCGAAGATCCCGGTGCTGGTGCACCGCTTGATCAAGGACCCGACGCCCGTCGAATAAAGCGTCCGGCCGGCCTGGCGCCGGAACGGCGCGCCCCAATTGTTAATTATTTCACAAAGTTATCAAAAATCCCATGATTCGAATTGTCATCGCCGACGACCACACCATCATGCGCGAGGGCCTGAAGCGCATTCTCGACGGGGCGCCGGATATCGACATAGTTGGGGAAGCCGTCGACGGCTTCGAAGTGCTGGGCCATGTGCGCCAGGGCGGCTTCGACCTGCTGCTGCTGGACCTCTCCATGCCCGGCCGCAGCGGCGTGGACCTGATCCGCCAGATCAAGAGCGAGGCGCCCAAGCTGGCCATTCTCATCCTCACCATGCATGAAGAGGAACAGTATGCGGTGCGCGCCATCCGTGCCGGCGCCCAGGGCTATCTGACCAAGGAAAGCGCGGGCACCCAGCTGGTGGGGGCGATCCGCAAGGTGGCCTCCGGCCGTCCTTATATCAGTACCGAGGTGGCCGAGCAGCTGGCCCTGAATATCATGCAGCCGAACGAGACGCTGCTGCACAAGCAGCTGTCCGACCGCGAGTTCGAAGTTTTTTCCTTGCTGGTGGGCGGCAAGTCCATCACCGAGATTGCCAACGGCCTGCACCTGAGCGTAAAGACCGTCAGCACGCACAAGACGCGCATCATGCAGAAGATGGGCATGGCTTCCTTGTCGGAACTGGTTCAGTACGCTGTCGCGCACAAGCTGCTCTCCCCTTTCAAGACCTGACCTTCGCTGATTAGGAAAATTCCTACATCAGCGCGCCGGCTCCTACGCCCATATTCAGCGCTTTGCTGATATGAAGACAACACCTGTGTTGGCATACTGAAACCATCACGCTTGAGTTGCCGGAAATATATGAGCTTTCTGGCAATATAATAAAACACGCAAGCGACGTCCTGACCAGGAGATGAGTATGCTTTCGACGCAATCGTCTGACATTCGTGCCAGCGCGGCCCCCACTTCAACGGAGGCGGGTCGCCAGCGCCAGGGCCGGCTGTGGTCCAATTTGAAAGAGGTCTGCGAACTGCTCCACATCCCGGTCTGCTCCATCAATGTCGACGAACTGCTGTTCCAGCATGTCCAGTTCAAGACGGGCCAGCGCATCCACACCATCGGCCAGCCCTTCGACATGCTGTATGTCGTGAATTCCGGATTCCTGAAAACCGTGCTGATCGATGAATTCGGCAATGAGCAGGTATTGGCCTTCCCGATGAAGGGCGACCTGCTGGGCGTGGATGGCATCCACACCCGCCACTATTCATCGGAAGCCGTCGCGCTGTCGGACTGCGACCTCATCCTGCTCCCCTTCAAGAAACTGACCGCCCTGGGCCGCATCCACCTGGAGCTGGAAAACATGCTGTATGGCGTGATGAGCCGCGAGCTGGTGCGCGAGCAAGCCATGATCGGCATGCTGGGCGCACTGAGCGCCGAAGCCCGCGTGGCGCGCTTCCTCGTGTCGCTGTCCGAACGCTTTGCCCAGATGGGCTATTCCAGCAAGCTGTTCAACCTGCGCATGACGCGCCACGAAATCGGCTCCTACCTTGGCCTGACCCTGGAGACGGTCAGCCGCACGCTGTCGGCCTTCAATGAAATCGGCCTGATCAGCGTGGACCAGCGCACCATCGGCATCAAGGACCCGGAAGCGCTGAAATGCCTGCGCCGCCTGCCGCCCTCGCGCGCCCGCGGCAAAGTGCCTGGCCGTGGCAAGGCCGCTGCCGTGGCGGCCGAAGCGCCCGCCCCGCTGCTCGCCGCCCTCTGAATATCCGAACCCAGCTTGGGCCCGCTTCGGCGGGTCTTTTTTTATTGACAATCGGTTTTGTGCTGCGCATAATGCAAATGCGAATGATTCTTATTTAAGGATAACAACAATGCACAGCACCGACTCTTCCGCCCTGCCCCTCCTGAAACCCGCCGCCACGCCCCGCGCCACTGTCACGCCGGCCGTGCCGCGCTATACGACTGCCGGCCTGATGCAGGACCAGCGAGAAATCGAAATCGAACATGCGGGCCGCATTTACCGCCTGCGCATCACCCAGCTGAACAAGCTGATCCTGACCGCCTGATTTCCCCCGCCAGCCAGCCGCCCCCAACGCGGTAGCCAGCCCCACCCAGCCTTTGATGGAGCGACCATGGCTATCGACGCAAACGACCCGATCTTCCACACCCCCGATGTACCGGGCCAGCACCCGGAACTGATGCTGTCCGCCGTGCTGCACCTGATGTCGCACTACACGGCCAACGCGGCCGACAATGGCGGCTGCGTCAAGCTGGCGTCCGTGATCGAACGTCACCTGAAGGCGCTGGCCGCCCTGCCCGGCCTGGCGCCGGTTCTGAGCGCGACCTGCCAACAGCTTTCCGAACAATGGGCAGCCGTAGTCGAGCGCTCGCTGCCGCCGGTCCAGCCGGGCTTTTTCGAGCCGCATCATGGGGCGCAGCCGCCCTGCCCCGCAACCGGCCTGACGGGAGGCCGCCATGTGCGATCAACATGCGGCGCAACTGTCCGTTGCGCCTGCGCCGCGCCGGCGCCGCATCTGGGAACTGGGGCACGGCTGCCTGTGTCCGCTGGTTGGTGTGGGCTTGCCCTTGCCTGTGCTGCGCAAGCTGGTGACCAAGGTGGCCAGCGCCGGGCGGCCAGGCGGCACGCTGCTGGCGGACGATTATGAAGTCCACGTCGGCACGGTCAGCGAATGCGGCACGCGCAACCGGCTCTCGGAAGCGGTGCAGAAGGAACTGGAGCGGCGCTACGCGGCCGTGCTGCAGCGCTTCCGCGCCGCCAAGGATGCGGCGCAGCTGGAGTCGCTGTGGCGCGCGGCCGTTTCGGGCGGCGACGTATCCGGCGCTTTCTTCGCGGGACTCACCCATCCCCATTGCACGCAGGCGCTGGAAGAGCAGATGTGCCGCGACCTGCACATGATCCAGCACCAGGCTGGCGCAGTGGCGCGCGCGGAAATCCATCGACTGAACACGCTCGCCGGGGAAAACGCGGCGCTGGCGCGCGAGGTGGCGCGGCTGCAGGCGCGCAGCGCCGCTGCGCAGCAGGAACGAGCCGCCGAGCAGGAGCGGCATAACGCGGCCCTGATGCAGATGCGCGCTCAGGTGATCGGACGCGATAGTGTTTGCGCCGCGCTGCGGCAGGAGCTGGAGGAATTGCGCGCGTCCATTCCGGGGCTGGCGTCGCGCGAGCGCATGGCACGGCAGCTGGAGATGGTCGAGGAACGCGAACGTTCACAGCGTCAGCAGATTGCGGATTTGCGACGGGTGCTGGGCGATGCCGAGGCTGCGCTGGTGGACAGCACGCTAGGTGGCGCTGGCGGACACGCGGCGGCGGGCGACGCCGGCGCGCCGCAGCAGGTCGTCCTGCACGGCCGCCTGGCCGAGCGCCACGTACTGTGCGTCGGTGGCCGCAGCGGCAATGTGGCCGGCTACCGCGCCTTGCTGGAGCAGGCTGGCGCGCGCTTCAGCCATCACGACGGCGGCCTCGAACACAATGCCAACCAGCTCGAATCGAGCCTGGCCTCGGCCGATCTCGTGATCTGCCAGACCGGCTGCATCAGCCACGCCGCCTACTGGCGCGTGAAGGATTACTGCAAGCGGCACGGCAAGCGCTGCGTGTTTGTCGACAAGCCCAGTCTCTCAACCCTGCAGAACAAGCTCGAAGAGCTGGCGCAATAAAGCAAAACGCCCCCGACGCTTGCGCGCCGAGGGCGTTTTTAGAACCAAAGGCAAGAGCAGGTGTCTGCCACGATGTGGCAGACACCAGGTTCACGCCGTGGGTTTTATCAGAACGTGTACGAACCGCTCATGTAGAACGTGCGGCCCAGCGGATCTGCATAACGCGGGTCGAAGCCAACCTGGTGGCCCGAGGAGTTACGCAGCGACAGCGGCGGATCGCGGTCCAGCAGGTTCTTGATGCCGGCGCGCAGGGCAACGGCCTTGGACACATTCCACTTGCCCTGCCAGTCCCAGGTCAGGTGCGACGGCACGCGCAAGCGGATCGATTCCAGCTTGTTGGTAGTCAGGTTCAGCACGCTCGCTTCCGCATCGGTGTAGCCGTTGCGGTAGTTGGCGATCAGCGAGTTGCTGAAGGCGCCAGTGTCGAGGGTGTTGGTCCAACGCACAACGTGGCGGAACGACACGGCATTGTTGGTGCCGAAGAAGTTCAGGCTGTTGGTCCACTGGTCGCTGGTGCCCGGCTTGGTGTAGTCGGACTTCAGCAGGTAAGTGCCCTGCAGGTTCGAGGTCAGGTTGCCGAAGCCGAACTTCTGGCGGCCGGTCAGGTCCCAGTCGATACCCTGGTTGTGGGTCTGGCCGATGTTGATGGCCAGCTGCTTGATTGCCCAGTAGGTGGTGCCGGTGGCAGGCTGGGTGAAGGTGGTGAACAGGTCGCGGAAGCGCGCCGGGTCAGCAAAGATCTGCTGCTCGGACACGGACGACACGGCGTCACGGATCTTCACGTCCCACAGGTCGGCGCCGAAGGAGAAGGCATTGCTTGGCTCGACACGGAAGCCGATGGTGAACTGCTTGGACTTCTCAGGCTTCAGTTCCGAGTTGCCGCCCTGGTACACGTTGTACTGCTGCTTGCCGGACTGGCACAGCGAGTCGTTGCCCAGCACGGTCGGGCAGTTGTAGCTGGAAGCGGTGAAGCCGGCAGCCACCAGCGGCTGGCCGATGTCCAGCATCGACGGCGCCTTGAAGCCGGTGCCGTAGGAACCGCGGATCAGGGTAGTCGAAGTCGGCTGCCAGCGCGCGGACACCTTGTAGGTGGTTGCGGACTCGCGGTTGCCCATCTTGGTGCCGGTCACGCCGTTGTCGATGGCGGAGAAGCCGTCGTAACGCACAGCGGCGGACAGTTCCACCTTCTTGATGACCGGAGCGGCCAGTTCGGTGAACACGCCGTAAGTGTCACGCTTCATGTCGTAGGTAGCCGGCGAGCTCAGGTTGTAGATCACGCCGGTCGACGCTGCGACGGACGGGGTCTGCTCGTAGTGGTACTGGCGGAAGTCGCCGCCCACTGCGATGCTGGCCTTGCCGCCCGGCAGATCGAACAGTTCGCGGGAACCGTGCGCGTCGATGCCCTTCAGGGTGGTCGAAGCGGTACGGATGGAACCGTGGAAGATCGCGTTCTGCACCTGCTGCTTGGATGCGTCGGTCAGCGAGCCGTAGGCGTTGAACGGGTTGATCACGTTGCTGTTGATCAGGTCGCGGAATTCCTTGTTCAGCGTGTAGCCGTTCTCGTAGCGCTCATTGATCTTGTTGCGGGACCAGGTCAGGCCGGTGTTGAACGACCAGGCGCCGATATCGCCTTCCGCGCCCATGACGAAGTGCTGCGAGTCGGTGATGGTGTTGCTGTCGCGGGTGCCGAAGTCCAGGGCGCGGAAGTTGGCCGTGATGGTCTTCACGTCCGCCTGCTGGGCCGGAGTCAGGTAAGGCTGCACGTAGTCCTTATAGTACTGGGACGAGGTCGCGATCGCGATCGGCGCGGTGTTCGGCGCGATGCGGGCGGTCAGGTCCAGGCGGGACAGCGCGGTTTCAGCGAACAGGTTGACGTTGTCGGTCAGCTTGTAGGTGGCCTTGCCGAAGAAGCTGTCGCGCTTGTTTTCAGGCACGATGTCGACATATGGTGCGGTGTTGAAGCCGCAGTTCTTGGCCAGCGCGGTGTTGGCAGCCTGCAGGTAGTTCATCGGCGCGCAGTTGCCGCCGTGGGTATTGGCGTACGGGTTGAAGGCCACCGACTTGTCGGTCACGGAGTCCTTGAACGCCACCTGCACGTTGGCTGGAATCGCCGAAGTGCTGGTGCGGTCCATCACGTACTTGGTGCCATTCCAGGAGAACGGCAGGTAGGAGGTGGCAGCGAAGTCGCGCTCCGATGCGACCAGGCGGGTACGCTCGTCGTGGCGGTAGGCAGCCACGATGGAGTAGCGGTCTTCTTCCAGGTTGCCGAAGCCCAGGGTCAGGTTGGCGTAGGTCTTGCGAGCGGAGTCGCTGGCGCCTGGCTGCTCGTAGCCGGCTTCGATCGACGGGGCCTTGACGTTGCTCTTCAGGATGAAGTTGATCACGCCGGCGATGGCGTCCGAACCGTACAGGGCGGAAGCGCCGTCGGTCAGGATTTCCACGCGCTCAACGGCGCTCAGCGGAATGGCGTTCAGGTTGACGGCGGAACCGGAGCCCTGCGGCGCCACGCGGCGGCCGTTCAGCAGCACCAGGGTGTATTCTTCGCCGATGTCGTGGATGGATGCGGAAACGCGGCCACCGGAGTTGGTGCCCGAAGCGATTGCGTCGATGGTGAAGCCCTGCATTGCCGGCAGGTTCTGGACCAGGTCAGCGACGGTGGTGGCGCCGGTCTTGGCGATCTGCTCGGCGGACAGGCGCTGCACTGGCAGTGCGCCTTCCACGGCGATACGCTTGATTGCAGAACCGGTGATCTCCACGCGCTGCATTGCCTGCTGTTCCTGGGCGAATGCCTGGCCAGCAAACAGCATCGAACCGGCCAGCGCGGTCAGCGCCAGGCGAACGGAGGTCACACCGATCTTTTCTTGGAAAACCATTCATTACTCCTGAGTTAATAAACATCAATGAGCAATGGGAATTCCTGCGGCCGCGCACAATGCTTTGTTACCAACCCGGGACTGCTTTGGGAGATGACAACAACGCCATACGCCTAAACAAACGGAGACTAAAAGCTGGGGCGACGAGACTCTATTGCTCATCGAGCAAGCATTATGCAATCCGTCATGCACCGTTTTGAAGCGCAAATATTACAAAGCTGAAATATTCATATATTGTTCGTTACATTGTGTGAGATTCCGACTTTTATTTGAGTATTCCTTGAGCAGCCGTTGTATATGAACAACAAATACTCAATAAACATCGCGGCGATAGCGGCCAGTTCTTGCCATCTCAACCATGAATGTGCTTGTAAAAATTTGTTGCAGAGCTTGATCCACACCTGCCGCCATGCCCTCCAGGCTGCCGCACACATAGATAGCGGCCCCCTCTTCCACCCAGGCGCGCAGCGTGGCCGCCTCGCGCAGCAGCAGATCCTGCACATAGACGCGGCCGGCCGTGTCGCGCGAGAAGGCGCGGTCCAGCCTGAGCATGCCGGCTGCTTCCAGTGCGGCCAGCTCATCGGCGTAATGGCTGTCGTGCGCGGCATTGCGCTCGCCGAACAGCAGCCAGTTGCGCGCCTGCCCGGTCTGGACGCGGGCACGCAGATGGCCGCGCAGGCCCGCTATGCCGCTGCCATTGCCGATCAGGATCAGCGGACGCTGGGCGTTGTCCTCCAGCCGGAAGCGGCGGTGTTCGCGCAGGCGCAGTTGCACTTTGCCGCCAAGGGGCGCAGCCTGCGTCAGCCAGCCCGAGGCCAGCCCGCTGCTGCCGTCCGCATGGCGGTGCAGGCGCACCAGCAGGTGCACGCGGCCATCCTGCGGCACGGAAGCGATCGAGTATTCGCGGGGGCGTTCGGGCTCGCCCGGCGCGGCCACCTGCACCAGGTCGCCGGACTGCCAGACCGGCAGCGCGCCTTGCGCCGGCTCCAGCTCCAGGTGGTACAGCGGTGCGCCGGCGCTGCCCGGATTGAGCAGCCTGCGCTCGGCCAGGCGCCAGTCGGCAAACTCGGGCGCGCCCCAGTCGGGCGCATCGCTGGTGCCCACCAGGTGGCTCAGCTGGCGGCGCCAGTGCGCGATGGAGTCGGCATTGCTGCGGTCCACTTCCACGCGCGCGAACAGTGCCCGCGCGCCCTGGCCGTGCAGCCAGGCATCCAGCGCGCGGCCGAAGCCACAGAAGGACGCGTAGGCGCTGTCGCCCAGCGCCAGCACGGCGTAATGCAGGTGCTGCAGTTCGAGGCCGGTGCGCGTCATCAGGCGCTGGGCGAAACTGGCAGCGGCATCGGGCGCATCGCCCTCGCCATAAGTGGAGGTCAGGAACAGGATACGCTCGGTGCTGCGCAGGTCCGCATGTTCCAGCTCGTCAAATTCGCAGATGCGGTTGGCGACGCCCGCCACGCGCAGCGTTTCGCTGGTCTGGCGCGCCAGCTGTTCTGCATTGCCGGTCTGGCTGGCGTAGGCCACGATCCAGGCATTCGCCCCACCGCCGGCACGGGCGGCACGGGCAACGGCGCGCGCGCGGCGATGGCGCAGCCAGGGCACAAGGCAGACCAGCCCATAGCTGGCGAGACAGGCGGCGGTCAGGACGAGGCGTGTGGGGTCGTTGGTCAGGATCATTCGTCGTCAAGCATGGCAAGGAAGCGGCTGCTCATCGCTTCGCGCAAGGCAGCGCCCTCGCGCAGCAGGAAGCGGGCAGCCAGCCCGTGTTGTTCGGCCAGCCGCAGGCCGGCCTCCTCGCCCAGCACGGTGAGCGCGGTGGACCAGGCATCTGCCGCCATCGCCTGTTCATGGACAACGGTAACGGAAGCCACATCATTCGTGATCGGCGCGCCGCTGCGCGGATCGATGGTATGCGGGAAGCGCTGTTCGCCACGCAGGAAGAAGCGGCGGTAGTCGCCCGAGGTCGCGACAGACAGCCCATGCAGCGCCACGGCGATTTCATCGATGCCCGCGGCCGGCGTTTCCAGCGACACCCACCACGGCTGGCCGTCCGGCTTCACGCCTGCGCCGCGCAGCTCCCCGCCTACTTCCACGAGGTAGTCGCGCACGCCCTGCCCTTCCAGCCACAAGGCCAGCGCGTCCACGCCATAGCCTTTCGCGACAGCAGAAAGGTCGAGCTGTATGCCGCCCGGCTGGAAGGCGCGCCGGCGCGCCGGGTCGAGTTCCACGCGGCGCGCGGCAATGCGCTCGCGCGCCAGCGCCACTTCACTTCGTGATGGCGGCGTGAAGCCCGCCTCGTCGTAGCGCGCCGTGGGGCCGAAACCCCACAGGTTCACCAGCTCTCCCGCACAGGGATCGCAGGCGCCGCCGGTGGCGCGCGCCACGGCCAGCGCGTAATTCAGCACATGGAAAAAAGCTTCGGGCAGCGTATGCCAGGTGCAGGCGCCGGTGCGGTTGAAACGGCCCAGGTCCGACTCCGCTTCCCAATGGCTGATCTCCGCCACGATGGCATCGAGCTGCCGCTGCAAACCACCTTGCAGCTGGCGCGCTTCGGCGAGCTGTACCACGCGCGCCGACCAGGTCGTGCCCATGCTCTCGCCGCGGAAATCGAAGATGCGCCCTCCGCCAGCGGCGCTTCGGCCGAGATGACGGGTGGGAGCAAAACGCGGCGAGCCATGCTTATTGCGGCAGCACTTCCACGGTGGCCGCGTAAGTCACGCGGCGCGGCGGCATTTGCGGCGGCTGGCCCGGCTGGGCAGGCGCCATCGCCGGCCAGCTGCTGCTTACCAGGTACATTCCCGCTGCAGGAGCGGTGAAGGTGACTTCGCCTTTGGCGTCCGTGGTCTGGCGGATCTCGCCCAGCGTGCCGCGATAGCGCACGCCGCCCGGGATCAGGCTGAAGGCCTGGTTGGCGGCCGGCTTGCCATCCAACAGAAAGCGCCAGGTGGCCTTCTCGCCCGCGCGCATATCGTTCGGGTGGGTCACTGGCACCAGTTCCAGGCCGACGCCGGTCGGCTTGAACACGGCATCGTCGGTCTGGTTGGCGCTGGCGAAGGTCTCCAGGCGGCTGGCGGTGCGCGACACTTTCAGCTCTTCCGCATTGGCCGGCACTTCCTTCGCCATCGCCTCCTCGCTGCCGCGCCAGCGCTTGGTCTCGCCATTGACCTTCCAGCTCGCCATCACGGTTTGCGACACCAGCGCCACCTTGTAGGTGCCCGGCTTCGTCAGCTTCACGTCGAAGGTCGAGCGCATCTTGCCGGTGCTGGCATTCTCCAGCGGCACGCTGGCGCCATCGGGCCCGGTGACGGTGATGCCATCCAGCTTGACCGGCAGGTGATCGATCTCGAACAGGCCTTCCGAGACAGCGGCGTCCACGGTGATCCATGGTTCCTTCGCTTCCACATAGGTGGAGGACGGCAGCAGCCAGGGCTTGTGCGCGTGGGCGCTGAAGGCGGCGCCGGCCAGGACCAGGGCAATCAGGGTTTTGCTCGGTTTCATGGCTTCTCCTTATGGCTTCACTTGCACGACGACATCGCCCACTTCTTCCTTGCCCTTGGCGGCCACATTCTGCGCGGCTTTCACGGGCAGCGTCAGCGGCACCTTCACGGCTTCACGCCCGCCCGCTTCGCGCGCCACTTCCACCACCACGTTGTACTGGCCGGCCGGCAGCTTGTTCAGTGCTTCCTTCGCCACCGGGAAGGTCAGCGTGTGCTCGCCCGGACCGCGGGTTGCACCGCTCACGCCGTCCATCGGCATCGCCACGTCGCGCCCCGACTTGCGCCACCACTGGCGCATATCCTTCAGCCACTTGGTGCCCGCGTTGTCCTTCTTTTTGACGTCGTACAGCACCGCCAGGTTGCTCACCACTTTCTGGTCGGCGTTTTCCAGCCAGGCGGCGATGTAGGGGCGGTGGTACTCGGCCACGTTCAGTTGCGGGATGTCGAGCTTCAGGGCCAGGTCGGCGGCCATCGCATTGGCGCTGGCCAGCGGCAGGGCAAGAGCGATGGAATAACGTAGTTTCATGGTTGTCCTTAATGAATGAACAGCAGAGCGATAACAAAGGGGATCAGCATGCCCAGCCCGACCATCGGCCAGGTGAATGGGCGCTTGGCCGCATGGAATTTGAGGATCAGCAGGCCGGTAAGGCAGAACACCAGGCAGGAGGCCGCGAAGATATCGATGAACCAGTTCCACGCGGCGCCCGTGTTGCGGCCCTTGTGGACGTCGTTCAGCCAGGAGATCCAGCCGCGGTCCGTGTTCTCGAATTCCGCCGCGCCATCTTCCAGGCCGATGCGCACCCAGGCATCGCCGCCCGCTTTTGGCAGCGGCAGATAGACTTCGTCGGCGGCCCATTCGGCAATGCGCCCCCCCGCCTTCAGCGACCAGGTTTCGAGCAGCCAGCGTTCCGCCGCTTCCGGCAGGGGCGCCTTGTCGCCGTCATGGCTGGCGGCGAAGGCCTTCAGCGTATCGAGCAGCGGCGCCGGGGCCGTGGCCTGCTTGCGGATGACGGAGGGTCTGGCTTCGATCTGGCTGGCGTGGTTCAGCGTGATGCCCGTGACGGCGAAGAGAAACATGCCCAGCAGGCACAGCGCGGAGCTGATCCAGTGCCACTGGTGCAGGTTCTTCAACCACACGGCGCGCGACGCTGCCTGGGCTTGCGTGATGTCTTGACCGCTCAATGCTTTTCGCTTTCAAAAATGGTGTGGCAGACATCATATCACTTGCAAATGCAATTGAGAACTATTATCATTTGAGTTTCCAATCCATCAGCCAGCCTTCTCCCCGTTCGACCGGGGGCGCCAGCCCACCCACGTCAATCCGGAGAGAAGACTTGAACAGATATTCGCAGCCGCAAGCACAGCGCGGCCACCCAACCCCTGCTCACGCAATCCCTGATCGCCATGGCCGCCATCGGCCTGCCGGCCGCCGTCCAGGCACAGGCACAGGCACAGGCGCAGGCGCAGGAAAAAACCATGGCCGAAGTGCAGGTGCAGGCCGGCGCCGAGGCGCCCTACAAGGCGGAGAAGGTGTCGTCGCCCAAGCTAACCCAGCCGCTGGTCGACACGCCGCAGACCGTGAGCGTGATCAGGAAGGAAGTGATGCTGGAACAAGGCGCCTCCACCATCATGGAAGCGCTGCGCAACACGCCGGGCATCACGCTGCAACTGGGCGAGAACGGCAATACCAGCGCCGGCGACACTTTCCAGCTGCGCGGTTTCAGCGCCCAGAGTGCGCTGTTCGTCGACGGCATCCGCGACCTCGGCGCCATCACGCGCGACACTTTCAATATCGAGCAGATCGAAATTTCCAAGGGGCCGGCCGGCGCCGACATCGGCCGCGGCGCGGCTGGCGGCTATATCAACCTCGTCAGCAAACTGCCGACGCGCGATGAAGCGCTGTGGGCCACAGCCAGCTACAACAGCGGCGGCACCAGGCGCGCCACCGCTGACCTGGACCGCAACTTCGGCAGCAGCGGCGCCTTCCGCCTGAACGCCATGGTGCAGGATGGCGGCCAGCCGGGCCGCAAGGTCATCGACAACCAGAGCCACGCCATCGCTCCGTCCATCGCCTGGGGCCTGGGCACGCCTACCCGCCTCTACCTGTTCTCGCAGCATGTGCGGCAGGACAATACGCCGGATGGCGGCATCCCGAGCGTGGGCCTGGAAGGCTTTTATAACGCCAACTCCGCCCTACGCAGCGCAGCGCGCGTGGACCGCGGCACCTGGTACGGCCTGAACAGCGATTACGAAAAGGCCGATGCGGATATGGTGACCGCGAAAATCGAGCACGAACTGGCGCCCAACACCACGCTGACCAACACCACGCGCTGGGGCAAGTCGAAAATGGACCGCATCCTGACGGGCATCAATACCCTGACGGCCGTGGGTGCGCCGGAGACCTGGACCGCGAGCCGCTCGCGCCAGAGCGTGTTGCAGGAAAACCGCATCCGCGCCAACACCACCAATATTGTCAGCGAGATCAGCGCGCACACCCTGTCCGGCGGCCTGGAACTGCTGAGCGAAGAGCAGCTGTCGCCGTCGCGCACGGGCCTGGGCAGTCCCGTCGCTCCCGCGACCACGCTGGTCGCCAACCTCTACCACCCAAACCCGAACGATCCGCTCAGCGCCTACAACCCGCAGCTGAACGGCGCCTTTACCCAGGGCAAGACCGACACCGTTGCCGCCTACCTGTTTGATACCTGGAAGCTCAGCGAGCAGTGGCAGCTAAACGGCGGCGTGCGCGCCGAACACTACAGCACCGAATCGAATGCCGCTACGCTGACCGGCACCAACCTGATCAGCAGTCACCTGGAGGATTCAGACAATCTGTTCAGCTTCAAGGCAGGCGTTCTGTACAAGCCTGCCGAGAACAGCAGCGTCTACCTGGCCTGGGCCAACTCGAAGACGCCGCCGGGCAGCGCCAACTTCTCGCTGAGCTCAGCAGCAGGCAATATCAATGGTCCCGGCATGGACCCGCAAAAGACGAGCAATGTGGAACTGGGCACGAAGTGGGATGTGCTGGCGAAGAAACTGGCCCTGACTGCCGCGCTCTACCGCACCGAGAACAAGAATGAAATCTCGCAGCTGGATGCCGCCACCAACACCTGGTCGCAGCTGGGCAAGCGACGCGTGCAGGGCCTGGAGCTGGGCGCGGTCGGCCAGATCACGAGCGCCTGGCAAGTCACTGCCGGCCTGGCCACGATGGATACGGAAATCAAGCAAGGGACGACGGGCAATAACGCTGCCGGGGCCGCCACGCGCTGGTCGCCCAAGCTGAGCGCCACACTCTGGACCAGCTACGCGGCCAGCGACAGGCTGACCATCGCCGGTGGCGCACGCTATCTGTCCAGGCAGAAGCGCGTGATCGATCCGAGCCTCGATATTTCGCTGCAGAACCTGCCCGCGATTCCGTCCTATGCGGTGGCCGATGCGATGGTGAGCTATCAGCTGGCAAAGAATGCGGATATGCAGTTGAACGTCTACAACCTGTTCGACAAGGTCTACATCAACACACTCAACAATAGCGGCGCGCGTGCATCGCTCGGTGCGCCGCGTTCGGCGCAGCTGAGCGTTCGCCTGATGTTCTGATCCCCGGAGGGAGGCGGGCCGGACGGTCCGCCTGGAATTGCTGGGTCCTCTTTTACACGCCAGAGCTGGCTTCCGGGCCTGGTGCGCCGCCTTCGCTGCCGAGTTCGCTTCCCCCTTGGCGCGAACCCTGACCCGTGGTGGTGCTTTGTCTATTGCCCGGGAGTGGACGGTCAGCCCTGCGTACCTGGCCTTCCGGAATAGCAGTGTTGCTGATCTCCGGATGCCCAGTATCCACCAGCACAAACGTTTGCTGGCTGTCGGTATCCTTGCTAGCTTTGTCAGGCCGAGTCATGTGGCCTCCCCTTGCGATGAAGCTTAACGATTCTCGTCGTCTTGCGGACCGGCCTGGTTGCCTGCATTGGCATTGCTGGCCTGGTTAGCCTGTTCGGCTTTGTTTGCATTGCCGCGTGAACCACTCTGGCGATTGCCATCGTTCTTGTGGCTCATGCTGCCTGCACGGCGTGCTTCCTCGGAGGTAAACTCGTGTGCCGTACCTTTTTCGTGTGCTGCGCGGCCGCCTTCGGAAGCGATCTCACGCTGACGCTGCGGGTCCATCGATGCAAAGCCGCGGGCGCTTTGTTTATTGCCTGCGTTGCCTTCTTTGCCGCTACGGTTACCGCCTTGGTTTGATGAAGCCATGATTCTTCTCCCTGAACATGATTCCGTTGAAAAGACCCCTCACCCGACCGCTTAACCGACCAGCGACGATCAATTTTTCAGATCGCGATCGGGCAAGAAGGAGCGCTCATGTTAGTGCAAGCACTGTACAGGTAATATAGGACGTTCATGGTCACAAATGTAGGATATCGCCTACCGAATTTCGATTGGGAAAATCAATTCATCGGCCACGACGTACACCTGATCGGTAGCGTGCGGAATTAAAGCGTGCCCGCCAGTAAAGGCGCCAAACGAAGGCAATATCGCGCGGCGCGCACCGATGACAAAGCAGGGAAGGCGCAGCGACTCCCGTGCGGTACGCAAGTGATAGACCGGATGCACGTGACCCGCGATCACAAATTTTTTCGACTCCAGATGGGGATGATGGCAGAGGGCATACGGACCTTGCTCGTACGGCTCATCGAGCAGGGTCACGTGCAGCAACTCGGATGGATCACCGGCATGCCAGTCATGGTTGCCGCGAACCAGCAGCAATTCCAGCTCAGCATGACGTTCGCGCCAGCGCAGCATGGCCTGCACTGTGGCCTGTGCCTGCGCAGTCTTCGCGTGTAAAAAGTCGCCGAGGAAGACGATGCGCGCAATGTCGAGACGTGCGAGCAAGCCATCCAGCACCGAAAGATTCTCGTTTGTTGTGCCGCGCGGCACCGGCACGCCCAGCGCACGGAAACTGGCGGCCTTGCCGAAGTGAATGTCGGCCACCATCAACATGCGCTCGCGCGGCCAGTACAGGGCTTTCTGCGGCAACAGCAGCACGCGTTCTCCGGCAACTTCCGTTTCGCAGGCATTCATGGTCCGGCGGCCTTTTCCAGTTCGCGCAGCATGCGCGCCACGCGGTCGGAAAGCTTTTCCGTGGTCAGCTTTTCGCGGAAGCGCTCGACCATCAGCGCGAAGCCGAAGGGCGTGGCGCGTCTCACCTCATGGAAACGGATGGTGCGTTGCTGCAGCACTTCCAGCGTGGCGCGCAAGCGCTTCAGCTCCAGTTCCTGCTCCAGCACTTCGCGCTGCGCCTGGCTCAGCAGCAGATTGCCCGCGTCGTGCTTGCGGAAGACTTCGAAGAACAGCGAGGACGAAGCCTGCAGCTGCCGGTTGCTCTTCGGCTGGCCTGGATAGCCCTGGAAGATCAGGCCGGCGATGCGCGCGATCTCGCGGAAGCGCCGCTGCGAAAGTTCGCCGGCGTTCAGGCTGTGCAGCACGTCCTCAAGCAATTGCCCGGTATGAAATAGCGCGCCGTCGCCGAACAGTTCGCGCCACGGCAGCGCTTCCGGCGCCAACAGCTCAAGGCCGTAATCGTTGACGGCAATCGAGAAAGTAGCCGGCTGCATGCGGCCGATACGGTAGGCCAGCAGCGAGGCGAGGCCGATGTGCACGGAGCGCCCGGCAAAGGGATAGAGGAAAAGGTGGTGGCCTTCGCGGCTGTCCAGCGCTTCAATCACCGTGGTGCCGGGCGTGGGCAAGGCTGACCAGCGCTGCTGGATCTCCAGCAACGGACGGATGGCCTGCATTTCCGGCCCTTCGTAGCGCCCCTCCGTGGCGCGGCGCATCTGTTCCAGCGCAGCGTGCGCCAGTTCCGACGACAGCGGCATCTTCCCGCCCTGCCAGCGCGGCACAGCGCCCTTGGCGCCGGTGGCGCGACGTACCCAGGCCGTCATCTCGTGCACGCGCACGAATTCGAGGATGCGGCCCCCGAACAGGAAGTGGTCGCCCTTGCTCAGGCGCGAGATGAAGCCCTCCTCCACCGTGCCCAGCGTGGAACCGTTCATATACTTCACCTGTATCGTCGCTTCGGACACGATGGTCCCGATGCCCATGCGGTGGCGGCGCCCGATGGCCGCGTCCGGCACACGGTAGACGCCCTCCTCGTCCGGCAGCACGCGGCGGTACTCCGGATAGGCGATCAGGCTTTGTCCGCCGCGCGCGACGAAGTCCAGCGCCCATTGCCATTCTTCCGCCGTGAGCTCGCGGTAGGACCAGGCGCTGCGCACTTCCTCGTACAGTTCCTCACTGCGAAAGCCGCCGCCCAGCGCCACGGTGACGAGATGCTGCACCAGCACGTCCAGCGGCTTTTCCGGCACGGGCCGCGGCTCGACGTGGCGTTCGCGCACGGCCTCAATGGCGCCCGCCGCTTCCAGCAATTCCAGGCTGTGCGTGGGCACGAGGGTCACGCGCGATTTGCGCCCCGGTGCGTGGCCGGAACGGCCGGCCCGCTGCAGCAGCCGTGCGATGCCTTTGGCGCTGCCGATTTGCAGCACACGCTCGACCGGCAGGAAGTCCACACCCAGGTCCAGGCTCGATGTGCAGACCACCGCTTTCAACGTGCCCTGCTTCAGGCCCTGCTCGACCCAGTCCCGCACTTGCTTGTCCAGCGAACCGTGATGCAGGGCGATCAGGCCGGCCCATTCGGGTTTCGCGTCCAGCAGGTTCTGGTACCACAGTTCGGCCTGCGACCGGGTGTTGCAGAAGACCAGGGTGGTCGCGTGCTTTTCGATCTCGTCTGCCACCGGCTGCAGCATCTGGATGCCGAGGTGGCCGGCCCAGGGAAAGCGCGAGGGGTGGTCGGGGATCAGCGTATCCACGATGATGTCCTTGCGCAGGTGGCCTTCGACAATGGCGCCGCCGGGCGCCAGCGCGTCGCGGGCCTGCTGCAGGTTGCCCAGGGTGGCCGAGAGGCCCCAGACCGCGATGCCCTGCCGCCACGCCCGAAGCCGGGTCAGGGCGAGCTGGGTCTGCACGCCGCGCTTGTTGCCCAACAGCTCATGCCATTCGTCGACGATGGCCATGTCCAGTTGCGCGAACAGTTCTTTCGCGTCGGGGCGGCTGAGCAGGACGGTCAGGCTTTCGGGCGTGGTGACCAGCGCTTGCGGCAGATGCTTCGCTTGGCGGGCGCGCGTGGCCGCATCCGTGTCGCCGGTGCGCGATTCGATTTGCCAGCCGGGGAGCAGGGCTTGTGCTGCGTCCTGCAGGGCGCGCAGGGTGTCCGCGGCCAGCGCGCGCATCGGCGTGACCCACAGAACGCGCAGGCCTTGCTTGCGGCTCGGCTGCGCGCGCTGCAAGGCGGCCAGCCAGACGGCCAGTGTCTTGCCCGAGCCGGTGGTCGCGTGCAGCAGGCCGGATTCGCCCTTGGCCGCGGCGTCCCACACTGCGCGCTGGAAGGGGAAGACTTGCCAGCCGCGCGCGGCGAACCAGGCCTCAACCTCGTCACGCGACGGCGCCGGTCCCGCGTCGGTGACGGACGTCGCGGCGGCGGTGGCGGGGACGACGGGCGAAAGGGGCTTGCGCGGCGGCAGTGGGCGCGGACGGGGAAAGGACGGCATGGTCAGGGCAGCGGTTCGCGGGACAGCAAGCCGCGCAGGGTGTCGAGCGTATCGGCATCCTCGACGGTCTTGTCATCGCGGCGGCGCAGGATGCGCGGGAAGCGCACGGCGATGCCGGATTTGTGCCGCGGCGACAGGGCAATACCCTCGAAGCCGATCTCGAACACCATGGTCGGCTTCACGCTGCGCACCGGCCCGAAACGTTCGACCGTCGTGCGGCGGATCGCATTATCGACTTGCGCTATCTCCGCATCGGTCAGCCCGGAATAAGCCTTGGCAAAGGGCACCAGACGGCGCTCGCCGCCATCGTCGTCCCACACCGCAAAGGTATAGTCCGTGTACAGGGAGGCGCGCCGTCCGTGACCTGCCTGTGCATACACCAGCACGGCATCCACGCTGTAAGGATCGATCTTCCACTTCCACCACGTGCCCACATCCTTGGTCCGTCCCACGCCATACTGCGCGCCGCAAGCCTTGAGCATCATGCCCTCGACGCCGCGCAGGCGCGACTCCTCGCGGATGGCAGCCAGCTGCATCCAGCTATCCGCGTGCACCAGGGGAGAAATGCGCAGCTGCGGCATATTCACCTGCGCGACCAATTTCTCCAGCAGCACACGCCGCTCGCGCTGCGGCAGCTGGCGCAGATCGACGCCATCCTGCTCCAGCAAGTCGTAAGCGACCAGTACGGCCGGGAACTCCGCCAGCAGCTTCGCGCTGAGCAGCTTGCGGCCAATGCGTTTCTGCAGCGCCGCAAACGGCGCCGGCGCATCGCCTTCGGCCCAGACCAGGATTTCGCCATCGATGACCATGCCCTCCGGCAGGCGCAACGACACCAGCTCCGGAAAGCGCTCGGTGATCAGATCTTCGCCGCGCGACCACAGCCAGTTCGCGCCGCCGCGCGACACCAGCTGCGCGCGCATGCCGTCATACTTCCACTCCACCTGCCAGTCGGCCAGCTCGCCCAGCGACTCCACCGGCGCCTGCAGCTGGTGCGCCAGGAAGAAAGGATATGGCTGGCCGCCCCGCTCCGCATGCTCGCTGGCCGAGGGCGGCGCCAGCAATTGCAGGAAGCCTTTCGCGGTGGGGCTGACGCGGCCATCCGTCCACCCCATCAGGCGCTGCGCAATCAGCTTGCTGTCCACCGCCGCGATGGCGCTCAAGGCCCGCGTCACCAGCAGGCGCGATACGCCGACACGGAAGCCGCCGCCGATCAGCTTGATCAGCAGGAAGCGCTCGCGCGTCTCCAGCTCGTCCCAGTAGCGGAACAGGGCCAGGCGTACGGCCTCCGGCGGCTGCCCGCGCAGCGGCGCAATGCGCTGTTCTATCCATTCCGCCAGCCCCACACTGCTCTCGTGTTTCGGCGCCGGCAGGATGTGGGCGATGGTCTCCGCCAGGTCGCCCACGGCGCGATAGCACTCGTCGAACAGCCACTCGTCCAGCCCCGCATACTCCGTCGCGTACTGGCGCAGCAGCTTGACCGGCACGGCCTGGCGCGGCTTGCCGCCGGCCAGGAAGTATACGGCCCACGCCGCATTTTCCGGCGCGGCGCTGGCGAAATAAGCCTGCAGCGCTTCCAGCTTGCGCCTGGTGGCCGTGGTCTCATCCAGCTCGGCGTAGAGCCGGGCGAATTCACGCATTGGCGCCCTCCTGCGGCGCCGCGGCCGCTGCTGCTTCCTCCGCCTCGTCGTCGCCGTATTCCGTGTCGAAGGCTTTTGCGTCAAAGCCGTTCTGGCACAGCCAGCGCACCATGACGGGGATCGAGCCATGGGTGACCACCACGCGTTCGGCGCCCGTGGCGCGGATGGCCTGCATCAGGCCCGGCCAGTCCGCGTGGTCGGACAGCACGAAGCCGCGGTCCACGCCGCGCCGCCGGCGCGCGCCGCGCAGCTGCATCCAGCCGCTGGCAAAGGCATCGCTGAAATCGCCGAAGCGGCGTATCCAGGGTGAGCCGCCGGCCGAGGGCGGCGCAATGACCATCGCGCGCCGCAGCGCGGCCTTGTCCACATCGCCCACCATCACGGTCGGCGGCAGCGGCACGCCCGCCTCGCGGTAGACCCGGTTCATCGGCTCCACCGCGCCGTGGCAGACGATGGGGCCGATCGAGGGATCGAGCCCGCTCAGGATGCGCTGCGCCTTGCCGAAGGTGTAGCACAGCATCACGCTGGCGCGGCCTTCCTCCGCATTGCGCCGCCACCAGGCGTTCATATCGTCGAAGACCTGCTGCTGCGGTTGCCAGCGATAGATGGGCAGGCCAAAAGTGGACTCGGTGATGAAGCAGTCGCAGCGCACCGGCTCGAAAGGCGTGCAGGTCGCATCCGGCTCCACCTTGTAGTCGCCGGAGGCCACCCACACCTCGCCCTGGTATTCCATGCGCACCTGGGCCGAACCGAGTACATGGCCGGCAGGATGCAGCGAAATATGCACGCCGTTGTGCACGACCCGCACACCGTATTCGAGGCCCTGCACCGTGATCTCGCCCAGGCGCGACTTGAGGATATTCACGCCCGGCTGCGCCGTCAGGTAGTGGCCATTGCCCACGCGCGCATGGTCGCTGTGGCCGTGCGTGATCACGGCGCGCTCCACCGGCCGCCACGGATCGATGTAAAAATCGCCGGGCACGCAATACAGTCCTTCTTTGCGCACGACAACCATTTCGGACATGGCGGCTCCCAAAAATGTTGGGCCATTGTAGCCACGGCGCAGCCGCGCTTTCTGTCCGTTAGCGCACAGAGTCTATGGTCGGAGGTGACTTGCAGTTATCGCAAGTGCCGCAACGGTCGACGCCGGCCGTGTCGTCGCCGAAGTAATCGAGCAGCAGTTTCCAGCGGCAGTAGCCGCTCTGCGCATAAGCCACCATCTGCTCCAGCGCATCGCGGTCGCGCTCCTGCTTTTGCTGATATTGGGCGGCCAGGCGCTCGAAGTCCAGCGCGCGTGGCGCGCGCGCCGTGGCGCCGAACTCCATGCGACGGTTCTGCCTTATCAGGCCGCCGTCCTTGAGCAGCTTGAGCGCCACCTGCAGCCGCTTGTCGCGCCGCGGCGGCAGCTGATTCGCTGCCCACTGCGTCATGGGCGGAGCGCAGGTCGGCTGCGTCGGGATAGTGCCTGGCGAGGAAGAATTGCTGCACGCGCTTGTCGTCGTGGAAATAGAGCAGCGTGCAGTCCGCCGCTTCGCCATCACGGCCGGCGCGGCCCGATTCCTGGTAATAGGCTTCCAGGCTGGCCGGTACCTGCAGGTGGATGACGAAACGGACATCGGCCTTGTCGATGCCCATGCCAAAGGCATTGGTGGCAATCATCACGCGCCGCTCGCCGCCCATGAACAACTCCTGATTCTGCTTGCGTTCCGTAGCACGCAGCTTGCCGTGGTACAGCACGACGCTCTCGCCGGCCTCTTCCAGCACCGGCAGCAATTCCTCGGCCGCCTTGACGGTGGCGGCATAGATGATGCCGGTGCCGGGCGTCTCGCGCAGCAGGCGCAGCACCTCCATCGTGCGTTCATCCGGGTTGGTCACCTGCTTCACTGCGTAATGCAGGTTGGGACGGTAGATGCCCGTGTTCACCACCTGCATGCCCGGTGTGCCGAGCTGCCGGATGATATCGGCGGCCACGTCGCCGGTGGCGGTGGCGGTCAGGGCCAGCACGCGCGGGCGGCCCAGCGCATTGATGGCGGCGCCGATCTCGAGGAAAGCGGGACGGAAGTCGTGGCCCCAGTGCGAGATGCAGTGCGCCTCGTCCACCACCAGCAGCGCAATCTTCGTTTCCTTCAGCAGGGACAGGAAATCGGGCGTCGCCAGCCGCTCCGGTGTGCAGAACACGATCTCGCTATGGCTGCGGCGGACGCTGTCCAGCGCTTCCAGTTCCTCGTCCGCCGTCAGGCTGCTGTTCAACTGGGACGCGGCGATGCCGATTTCCTCCAGCTTTTCCAGCTGGTCCTTCATCAGCGAGATCAGGGGCGACACGACAACGGTGGTCCCTTCCAGCAGCGAGGCCGGAATCTGGTAGCACAGCGATTTGCCGCTGCCGGTCGGCATGATGGCCAGCGTATCCTGCCCGGCCAGCACGCTGTCGATCACGCGCTGCTGGCCGGCCCGCAACTGGTCCATGCCGAAGACATTGCGCAGCAGGCTGCGTATCAGCTGCGTGCGCGTTTTTCCGATATCTGGTTTGCCCATGCTGTCACTGTAGGACACGCCCGGCGGCGGCGTTATCGGACAGAATCCGGCCGCGCCGTAGGATTAATGCTCAGCAGGGAGGTCCAGCGCGGCCTGCAATTCGGCCAGGTCGTAGGGCTTGCGCAGCACGCGGGCAGGGAAACCGACCCGTTCCAGCGCATCCTTGCCATAGCCGGTGGAGAAGACGATGCGCAGCGGGCCGCGCGCCAGCGCCCGCCGCGCCAGTTCGATGCCGGACATCCCCGGCAGGCTGACGTCGGTGAACAGGAGGTCAAAATCCTGCTGCGCCATCAGTTCCAGCGCCGCCTCGCCATTGCCCACGCCGGATACCGTATGCCCGAGCATGCCCACCAGCTCGCACACCATCTGCAGCGAATCCGGATTGTCTTCCACCACCAGGATGCGCAGCGACGAAGCCGAGCCCTGGGCCGGAGCCGGCTGCGCCAGCGGCGCGCTGTCGCCGGCCGGTGCACAAGGCGCGGCCTGCCGCTGCTCCAACACCTCGCGCAGCTTGCGCGCCAGCTCGTCGCGCTGGTAGGGCTTGCTGAGCAGCTCCAGGCCCTCATCCAGGCGGCCGCCGTGCACGATGGCGTTGCGCGGGTAGCCGGAGGTGAACAGCACGGACAATCCAGGCCGCAGCTCGCGCGCCAGCTTTGCCAGCTCGGGGCTGCTGATCTTGCCCGGCATGACCACGTCCGTAAACAGCACGTCGACGGGCACGCCGGCCTGCAGCACGAGCAGCGCCTCGTCGCCATTCTCCGCCTGCAGCACGCGGTAGCCCAGCGTGGACAGCATGTCGTGCACGACAGCGCGCACATCCGGATCATCCTCCACCACCAGCACGGTTTCGCTGCCGCCTGTGACAGGGGCGGATTGGCCGCGCAGCGCCGTTTGCTCTTCATCCATCATGGAACGGGGCAAATAGATTTTGACGCTGGTGCCCTGCCCCGGTTCACTATAAATCTTGATGTGGCCGCGGCTCTGCTTCACGAAGCCGTAGGCCATCGACAATCCCAGCCCGGTGCCCTGTCCTTCCGGCTTGGTGGTGAAGAAGGGTTCGAAGGCGCGCTCCAGCACTTCCTGGCTCATGCCGCAGCCCGTGTCGCTCACAGCCAGCATCACGTACTGGCCCGACGGCACGTCAATCAGCTTGTTGACGTAGTATTCGTCCAGCACCGCATTGCCCAGCTCAATCGTCATGCGGCCCGCGCCCCCCATGGCATCGCGCGCATTGATGGCCAGGTTCAGGACCACGTTCTCGATCTGGGTCGGGTCCACCAGCGTATTCCACAAACCGCTGCCGACCACGGTCACCAGCTCGATCGCCTCGCCCAGCGCGCGCCGCAGCAGGCTGTCCATATTGATGACGAGGCGGCCCAGGTCCGACACCACGGGGCGCAGCGGCTGGCGCCGCGCAAACGCCAGCAGCTGCGCGGACAGGCGCGCGCCGCGGTCCACGGCCGCCTGCGCGATTTCCACGCGGCGGCGCGCCACGTCGTTGCTGCGCGTTTGCTGCTGCAGCAGCTGCAGATCGCCCGAAATGATCTGCAACACATTGTTGAAGTCATGCGCCACGCCGCCCGTCAGCTGGCCCACCGCTTCCATTTTCTGCGACTGGCGCAGCGCTTCCTCGGCCTTGTCGCGCTCCTCGACTTCGCGCGCCACGCGCTGCTCCAGCGTGTCGTTCAGGTCGCGCAGCGCGGCTTCGATGCGGCGCCGCTCCGTGATGTCCGTCTTCACCGCGATCAGGGCCAGCGGACGGCCGCCGACGTCGTCCAGGCGGCTCATGCTGGAAGAGACCCACACCCAGCGCCCGTCCGGCCGGTAGTAGCGCTTCTCCAGCGTGAAGGGTTCGCCCGTCTTCAGCAGCTGCTGGACGCGGGCGCGGTTCTCCGCCATGTCTTCCGGATGGATCAGGTCATCCATGTGCAGGCCCAGCAAGTCTTCCTCGCTGCGGCCCAGCATCTGGCACAGGGCGTCGTTGACGCGCGCGAAGCGGCCGTCCAGGCTCAGTTCCGACAGGCCCACGGACGCCTGGCCGAAGATGTCGGCAAAGCGGTCCTGGCCGTTCAGCAGCGCCTGTTCGAAGGCGCGCCGCTCGTTCAGCAGCGCGCTGTCGGCGCGCAGGCGGCGCTCTTCCAGCACGCGCGACGTGGCTTCGATCACCGTGCACAGCACGCCGCCGATGCTGCCGCCGACTTCATGCACCGGCGTGTAGAACAGATCGAACCATACTTCTTCCGGCAGGCCATTGCGCAGCAGGGTCATGGCCACGTTCAAATGCTGGCGCATTTCTCCGGCCAGGCCGGCAGCCAGCATCTCGCGGTTCCAGTCCCAGATCTCGGGCCAGATCAGCGGCACCGTGCCGCCGAGCGCCGCGGGATGGCGCGCGCCGGCAATGGGCACATAGCCGTCGTTGTAGATCATCGTGTGAGAAGGACCCCGACATCAGCACCATGGCGATCGGCGAGTTCAGGACAATGTCGACCGTCGTGCGCAAGGCGGAGCTCCAGTGCGTGATGGGGCCGATGCCGGTGCCGCCCCAATCGAGGTCGCGCACCAGCGCACCGGTGGCGCCACCGCCGCGGGGCTGCCAGGCGCTCATGCTGCTGCCGCCGCCTGGCGCGGCAGGGTGACGATGAATTCGGTGTTGCCATGCACGCTGTCCGCGGCAACGGCGATCTGGCCGCCGTGGGCCTTGATGAACATGCTGGCCGTGTACAGGCCCAGTCCCAGGCCCTGCCCCGCCTTGCGCGCCTCGGCCCCGTGCTGGAAGGGCTCGAAAAATGTGCGGCAGCAGCTCCGGGGCAATGGCGCCGCGATTGCTCACGCGGAGCACGATGGCAGCAGGGGTGCTGCCGTCCAGCTGCAGGCGCACCAGGTGTTCCGGTTCGCCGTGCTGCAGGGCGTTGCCCAGCAGGTGACTCAGCGCCTGCGTGAACACGGCCTGGTCAACCTGGGCTTGCATGTCGCCCTGACTGTCGAGGGTGATGCGGCGCGCCTTGTCCGCCGGCTCCAGCTCGGCGCACAGCAGGCGGCACAGCGCGCACAGATCATGCCCGGCCAGCGCCAGCTTCACGCCGCCATTGCGGATGCGCGCCAGGTCCAGCAACTGGTCGACCATCTGGCCCATGCGCTTCGCGCTGCTCTGGATGCGCCGGGAGGTTACAGCGACCTTTGGATTGTCGGTCATCATCGGCAACAGCATGGCGCCGTTCATCACGACGGACAGCGGCGTGCGCAGGTCGTGTCCCAGCACCGTGGTGAATTTCTCATTGAGGTCGAGGGCATGCTTGAGCTCTTGCAGCTGGCGGGCAATCTGCTCGCCCACTCCGGCAAAATAAATCTGCGGGACGCGTGATTGCTGTGCGCTGCGGCGAATCCGTTCGGCCAATTCCGTGGCGCTCATGTCCGGTAGTTGCGCGCCGATCAGGACCAGCGCGACCTCCTGCTGCGCCAGCAAGTCCAACGCGTCGCGGCCGCAGGCGGCCGTCAGCATGGCTGCGCCAGGATGGGCCAGCGCGGCTTCCATGGCAAGCAGCTGCTGCGGGTTGTCGTCGACGACAAGGATATGTAAAGGCGTACTCATGAGGTGAAACATGCTAGCAGCTTTTGCCACTTTGACAGCGCATGTTTGAAAAATATTATTGCTCAGGAGCCCAGCAACGACGGGCGATTCACGGTAAACTGCCGGATTCAGACTTTCACTCAGCAATACATCATGACTTTCACTCTCAACGAAACTGTTTACTCCACCGACACGCCGGAAGCGAAGCAGGCCATGTACGACGATCTGCGCTCGCAGCTGACTGGCCTGGTGCACGGTGAACGCGACTGGATCGCCAACACGGCCAACGCCAGCTCGCTGGTGTTCAATACGATGCCGGGCCTGAACTGGGCGGGCTTCTACTTCATGCAGGGCGCGGACGAGCTGGTGCTCGGCCCCTTCCAGGGCAAGCCGGCCTGCATCCGCATCAAGAAGGGCCGCGGCGTATGCGGCACCACGGTCGAGAAGCGTGAAACCATCCTGGTGCCGGACGTGCATGCTTTCCCCGGCCACATCGCCTGCGACGCAAACTCGCGCTCGGAACTGGTGGTGCCGATCTTCGGCAGGAACGGCGAGGTAATCGGGGTGTTTGATCTGGATAGCCCACAGCCGAATCGCTTTGATGCGGTGGATGCAGAGGGGATTCAGTCGCTGGTGCGCATCCTGGAGCAGACGCTGGCCTGACATTTCCCGCGCCGCGGGCCGGGAGGCACGGCGGATCAATGATCCGCCCTACGCACCTACGCACCGCGACGGATTTCACCGTTCCGCCCGGCCGAATGTATGGTGACGCGTAGGGCGGATCATTGATCCGCCGCCCACGCGGCGTGTGCTTACACCAGCAACGCGCTGCTCATCGAGCGCGCCTCGTCGGCCGCCTCGTCGATAAGGGCGGAGATGGCCGGGTAATCCTGCAGATACCTGGCCACGGCAGCGGTGCGGGACAGGTAATGGTCGTCGGAATGCGGCATCGGCGACAGCACGGGGCACAGGTGCTTGGCCAGCAGCAGCGTGTCGCGCAGGCCAACGGGCGGGAAGCTGACCGCGCCGCCGCGCAGGGACACGATGGCAGCCATCACCGGCCCTGGCACCTTCAGCTTGCGCAGGATTTCGCGCGCGACAATCTCCTGCGCCGCGCCCATCCACTCTTCCGGATCCTCCAGCAGGCCCGGAATCGCGTCCGCCTGCGCCAGCAGATAGAAGCCGCCCGCCTCGTGCATGATGCCCGCGAACAGCGCCGTATCGGGATCGCTGCGCGTGATGCGCTGGGCGATCAGGTAAGCCAGCGCCGCGACGTGGGCCGAATACTTCCACAACTGGTCGGCACGCGCGCGCAGCAGGGGATCGCGGATGCGGCTGCCGAACTGGCGCACCACCATGGCGGCGGCCAGCGTATAGAGGTTGCGGTAGCCCAGCCGCATCACGGCTGTGCGTGCACTGGTCACCTCGGGGCCGCGCGCGCGGAACACGGCCGAATTGGAAAGCGCCACGGCGCGCGAAGCCAGCACCGGCTCGGCCAGTACCTTGCGGATGACTTCCTCGTCATGCACATCGGGATCGGAAACGGCCATCTGCAAAGCCAGTGCCGCGTTGACGCTGGTCGGAAAGACCAGTTCCCCGCGCTGGGCTTCGGAAATGATAGTGGCAAAGTCCTTGAGCTTCTCCATGCAAAAATTATACTGTTGACAGCTACTCAAGGTCACGCGAATTCCGTCAGCACGATTCCAATAATGCCGCCAGCTCCGCGCCGAGTTGCGCCAGCAGCGCGGTGAGCACCACCCGGCCCGCGCGCAAGGCTGTCATGCGCCGTCCGCGCCGGTGCACCACCAGCTCGGCCGCCTCCATCTGCACCGCCTGGCACAGCGCCTTCGTGACGGATAACGACAGCAGCGTGGCCTGGGCCGACGGCGCGTCCGGCGCATGGTCCGTTGCGCCGTCGAGAAACTCCGTCATGCGCCGCGCCCAGGCACGGTACTCCACCTGCGCCGCCAGCAGCGGCAGCGCTTCGCGGTTCAGCACCGCAACCGACATCAGCTCCGGCGCGGGACGCCAGGCCGCCACCCAGCGCGGCAAGTCCTGCGCCGGCATCGGCCGCGCGATGCCGTAGCCCTGCGCCAGGCGGCAGCCCAGCTGCAGCAGCATGCGCGCATGCGCGTCGCTTTCCACGCCTTCCGCAATGGCCTCGCGGCGAAACGCCGCAGCAAGACCCAGTATGCCTTCCAGGATGGCCAGGTCGTCCGGGTCCTCCAGCATATTGCGCACGAAGCCCTGGTCGATCTTGATCTGGGCCGCGGGCAGGCGCTTCAGGTAGAGCAACGAGGAATAACCGGTGCCGAAATCGTCCAGCGCGAAGGACACGCCCAGCGCCGCGCACTCGGCGATGATGCGCGACACATGCGTGATGTCCTCCAGCGCGCTGGTCTCCAGCACTTCCAGCTTCAGGCGCGACGGCGCCACGCCGGGATGGGCCTCCAGGAGCGCCTTCAGCCGCTCGACAAAATCGGGCTGCTGCAACTGGCGGCTGCCGATGTTCACGCTGCTCACGATGTGCAGGCCCGCGTCCTGCCAGGCTTCCTGCTGGCGGAGTGCCGCCTCGATCACCCACTCGCCCAGCTGCACGGCCAGCGGATCATCCTCGATCAGTGGCAGGAACTCGGCGGGGCTGAGCAGGCCACGGCGCGGGTGCTGCCAGCGGATCAGCGCCTCGGCCGCCACCACCCTGCCCTGGCGCAGATCGACAATGGGTTGGTAGTACAGCACGAATTCATCGCGCGCCAGCGCGCCGCGGATCGCATCCAGCTGCGCGTGGCGGCTGATGGTGCTGCGCTGCTGCTCGGGGTCGAAGATATGGAAGCGGTTCTTGCCCGCCAGCTTGGCTTCGTACATGGCCTGGTCGGCCTGGCGCATCAGCTGGTCCGCATCGACCTCGCTGCGCTGCGGGTACAGGGCCACGCCGATGCTGGCCGACACCTGCAGCAGGCGGCCGCCGATATTGAAGCTGCGCGCACAGGCATCCAGCAGGCGCGAAATGAAGGGCATGCAGGCGCTGCCATCGGGCAGGTCCTGCAGCACGGCCACGAACTCGTCGCCGCCGAGGCGGCAGATGGTATCGCTGTCGCGCACCGAATGCTTCATGCGCTGGGCAATGGCGATCAGCAGCTCATCGCCGCACTCGTGGCCATGCTGGTCGTTGACGGCCTTGAAGCCGTCCAGGTCGAGGTAAACCACCGCCAGCGTGCTGCCGCGCCGCTGCGACAAGGCCAGCGCCTGGTGCAGGCGGTCGGCCAGCAGGCGGCGGTTGGGCAGGCCGGTGAGCGCATCGTAATTGGCGATGCGTTCCAGCTCGCGCTCATGCTCCTTCTGGCGCGTGATGTCCGAGAACAGGCCGACGTAGTTCTCGGCTTCGCCGCGCTGGTTGCGGATGGCCGTGATGGTCAGCAGCTCTGCATAGACTTCGCCGGACTTGCGCCGGTTCCAGATCTCGCCCTGCCAATGGCCCTCCTCGCGCAGTCGCTGCCACATGGCGGCGTACAGTTCCGGCGGCTGGCGCCCCGATTGCAGCATGCGCGGATTCTGCCCGCGCACTTCTGCCGCGCTGTAGCCCGTGATGCGCGTGAAGGCTTCATTGGTATTGACGATGGTGCCTGCGGGTCGGTGATGATGATCCCCTCGCGTACGTTATCGAACACGCTGGCGGCCAGCAGCAGCTTTTCGCTGGCGGCTGCGCGCTCGATGGCGCCGCCGATCCAGCGGCCCAGCAGGGACATGAATTCCTCGTCGCCCTCATCGAAGGACCGCGCGAAAGGCTCGGCCGAACCAAAGCTCAGCACACCCCACGGCGCGCCCGCCACATCGATGCGTACGCCGATATAGGCGCACAGGCCGCCCTCCACGCAGCTGTGCAGAAGGCCGGGCGCCGCTGCCCGCGCGGCCAGCGGCGCCCCGTTGCGCATTGCGGCCGCGCAGCAACTGTCCCCCAGGGGACGCGGGATACCGGAGGCGGTGACGCCTGGCGGCAGGTGCGCCACCGGCACGCGCGCGCTCGCCGTCCACCCGCGCCAGCACGCCGACGGGCAGCCCAAGCAGGCGGGCGCCAATGGCCAGTGCCCCGTGCATCTGGTCGCCAAAACCCTGGAAGGCGATGGCAGAAATCTCGTTCATCGCGTGCAGGCTGGCCAGCTGACGCACGCCGCGCGCTTCACGGGCCTGGCTGCCGGCGCGCGCCAGCAGCACACCGTCCGGCAAGGCGCAGACCTGGCAGATGCGTTCGGAGGAATCAGGGCTGCGCAGGCGCAGTTCGGCGAGGAAGGGATGGCCGGCGGAAAGGTCGGCCGTCAGCGCGGCCCAGTCCTCGGCGGCAAAGCAGTGTTCGGCCTTCGGTCCGGCCAGCGCGGCGGCGGCGGGATTGGCGCTCACGGTACGCCACGCGGCGTCCAGCTGCCAGACGCCGATGGTGGAGTTCTGTGCATTCATGGGACGATTCTAGGCAGGCGAGGCACCCGTTTCCCATGATCCAGATCAATTATGCTCGGGAAAGGTCCGGCTCGGCCGCGAACAGCGCTTCCAGCCAGCGCGCGAAAACCTGCAGCTTGGGCGCGGCCATGCGGCCCTGCGGATACACCAGCGACACCGGCATCGGCGTGGGCGGCGTATCGGCCAGCACCTCGACCAGGGCGCCGCTGGCCAGATGCGGTCGCACCAGATAGGTGGCGATCTGCACCAGCCCCAGGCCCTGCAGCGCCAGCGTGGCATAACCATCGGCGTCGTTGGTGGCCAGCGTGCTGCGCACCTCGGCCCTGCGCACCACACCGTCCACCACGAAATCCCAGTCGAAGGGACGCCCGGTGCTGCCGGCAAAATGCAGGATCGCCTCGTGCCCGGCCAAGTCCTCCAGCGTGTGCGGCGTGCCGCGCGCCGCCAGGTAGGATGGTGCGGCGCAGGTCACGCTGCGCATGGTGCCGATCTGGCGGCCGATCAGGGACGAATCCTGCAGCTCGCCCACGCGCACGGCGCAATCAATCCCTTCGCGCACCACATCGACCACGCGCTCGCCCAGGCTGAGCACCAGTTCCACGTCCGGATAGGCGTGGCGGAATCCGTCCAGGCGCGGCAGCACCACGAAGCGCCCCACGGCGCCCGGCATCTCCACCCGCAGTCGGCCCTGCGGGCGCTCGATATCGCTGGCCCGGAATGGCGCCTCCGCCTCCTCTACCGCCGCCAGGATGGCCAGGCAATGACGGAAGTATTCGGCGCCGTCACTGGTCAGCGAGAGCGTGCGCGTGGTGCGCTGCAGGAGTTGGGTGCCCAGGTAGGCTTCCAGCTTCTGGATCGTGGCCGTGAGCGCGGCGCGCGGCAGGTCCAGCGTTTCGGCGGCCTTGGTGTAGCTGTTCGCTTCCACGATGCGGACGAAGGTTTGCATGGCTTTCAAGCGATCCATCTTTGCACCATTGTTCATATAAAATGAAAAGTATAGGGCACTTGTTGGATAATTATCTTTTTGCTGCCGTCGCCCAGAATGAACGCCATCCTTTCTTTCTGGAGCAAAAACGATGAAAAACGATATTTCTCGTGGCATGGTGGCCCTGCTGGCGGGCGCCTGTGGCCTGATCGTGGCCAGCCTGTATTACGCGCAAACCCTGGTCGGTCCCATCAGCGCCGCCACCGGCCTGTCGCCCGAAGCGGCAGGGCTGATCGTCACGCTGACCCAGGCCGGCTACGCGCTGGGCCTGCTGTTCGTGGTGCCGCTGGGCGATTTGCTGGAAAACCGCCGGCTGGTGTTCGGCGCCCTGCTGTTTGCCGCGGCGGCGCTGGCGGCCGCCGCGTCCAGCCACAATGCCTGGCAATTCCTGGCTGCCTCGCTGGCAATCGGACTCGGTTCGGTGGCCGCCCAGGTGCTGGTGCCGTTTGCCGCCCACCTGTCGCAGGAAGCCACGCGCGGCCAGACGGTGGGCAAGGTGGTGAGCGGGCTGCTGATGGGGATCATGCTGGCGCGTCCCGCGGCCAGCCTGATTGCGGACTACGCCAGCTGGCGCGTGGTATTCGGCGCCGCGGCCGTGCTGGTGGCCGCTCTCGCCTTCGTATTGCGCGCCAAGCTGCCGGAGCGCCTGCCGTCCGCGCCGCTGTCCTACGGCCGCCTGATCGGATCGCTGTGGCATCTGTTCCGCGACACGCCGGTGCTGCGCCGCCGCGCCGCCTACCACGCTGGCCTGTTCGGCGCCTTCAGCCTGTTCTGGACCGTGGTGCCGCTGGTGCTGGCCGGCGAGCACTTCCACCTGTCGCAAAGCGGCATCGCGTTGTTCGCGCTGGTAGGCATGGCAGGCGCTGTCGCCTCGCCGGTCGCCGGCAAGCTGGCGGACAAAGGCTACACCCTGCCCGCCACTGCGGCCGCGCTGCTGCTGGGGATTGCAGGATTCGCCCTGCCGCTGTGGGCGCCCGAATCGCGCCATGTGGCGCTGGGCATGCTGGTAGTGGCGTCCATCGTGCTGGACATGGGCGTGGCCGCCAACCTGGTGCTGGGCCAGCGCGCCATCTTCACGCTCGGCGCGGAAGTGCGCAGCCGCCTGAACGGCATTTACTTCGCGCTGTTCTTCGCAGGCGGCGCGGCCGGTTCGGCGGCCGGCGCCTGGATGCTGGCGACGCACGGCTGGCGCGCCGCCCTGTTGACGGGCATGGCCTTCCCGGCGCTCGCCCTGCTCTACTGGCTGGGCGAAGCGTTTGCCGCGAAGGCGGTGAAAGGCCGCGCCGTGGGCTTATCGCGCTGAGCCGGCGCCAAAGCTGCCGCCGTAGTCGGCCAGCTTGTCGCGCCACACGCTGCGGTAGGCCACCTGGTTCGGGTTGGCGCTGCCCGGCGTGACGATGAATTCGATCCACACGCGCGGTCCGTCGATTCGCAGGTAGGAATTCTGCGAAGACAGCGGCACCGCGCGCGAGTTCGGATTCGGCGCGAAATCAGCCGTGCCATTGGCGCCCGGCGCGAAACCCACATAGGTCTGCGACAGCGCCGTTTCATCCTCGTACACCGGGATCAGCGAGTTGGCGAGGTAGTCGCGCTGCGTGCGCACCCAGGCTTCGATCATCGCCTTCACATAAGCCTTCTGCGCGTCATTCAGGCTGCTGTATAGGGCACCGCGACCGCTGGTCGGATAGTTCAGCGAACCGAAGTTGGTATCGCCGGTCGCGCTGGCGCCCATCAGGATGTCGGTGAAAGTGCCGCCCAGGCGCGCCGCGGTGCCGGTGGTCGCGTCGTACTGCAGCGCATTGGCCAGGTTGTAGACGGCCTGGCGCTGGGTTTCCAGCGGCGCGTGCTGCACGCCGCCGGTGGTCCAGTCGGTCGGCTCGGCGCCGGCGAACATCGGCGTGGCGCTGTCATACAGGCCGTTGTAGGTGATGTTGTAGCTGATATTGTGGCCGCTGATCTGCAGCATCCACGGCGAATCGGTGACCGGCGTGCCCATGATGGACACCCAGTACAGGCCCGAGCCCCAGCCTGCATTCGGGTAAGCCGCATTCAGGATATCGTCTGCCGCGCGCACTTCGGACAGCAGCTTCGCGCCGCTCGCGCTCAGGGCGCCGGTGACCAGGTTATTCGCTGCCGTCAACTGGTCGGCCGTCAGCACACTGCCATCGAGGCGCAGGCCATGGCGCAAGCCGGCCTGGCCGGACCAGGCCAGGTTGTCGGTACGGGTGTAGGGAAAGAGCACCGTGTCGTTGGAGGTCGTGCTGGTCGCCACCGTCTTCTGCGCATCGGACAACGTGGACGTGAAGGCATTGGCCAGCGACACAGCCGGATAGCTCGCCACGTTCGGATTCAGGCTGGTGACGTTCAAGGTCACCGTATTGCTGGTCACGTTGCCTGCCGAATTGGTGACGGTGACGTAATAGGTGCTCTGGTCGGTCGCCACCGTGGCGCTGATCGTGTAGCTGGACGAGGTTGCGCCCGTGATGGCCGTGCCGGCCTTGTACCACTGGTAGGTCAGGTCCGTCCCCGTTGCCGTGACGGACAAGGTGGCGGCCGCCCCCAGCGCCACGGACACGGCGGAAGGCTGGACGGAAATGGTCGGTGCGGTGGTAGCGGTGGACGTCGTGCTCGAACCGCCGCCACCACAGGCGGTCAGCGTCGAGCAAACGAGGACCGCCGCCAGCGCAAGCGCGGGCGTATGGCGATTCAAGGCTGACTCCTTTTACTGGTAAGAACCCCAGTGTAGAAAGCCTGGCGCACGCCATGGGACGCCTTTACGCAACTTTACACCCTACCAACTTGCCGTTACACAACGCAACACCGTGAAAACTTTGCAATGTTCCCGCCGCCTGCCGGTGGACGCGCTAAGGTAAAATGGCAGGCTTCGGCCGCGCCGCGGCATTGCATTACCAATAACACCGAAATGACCACCCTGCCATCCGAAATCAACGCCGCCGCCGTCAAGAACAGCCCCGCAGAAAAAGTGACTCCCATGATGCAGCAGTACCTGCGCATCAAGGCCGACTATCCGACCATGCTCGTCTTCTACCGCATGGGCGACTTCTATGAGCTGTTCTTTGACGATGCCGAAAAGGCGTCGCGCGTGCTGGGTATTACGCTGACCGCGCGCGGCACGCAGAACGGCGTGCCGATCAAGATGGCGGGCGTGCCTTTCCATTCGCTGGACGGCTACCTGGCCAAGCTCGTGAAGCAAGGCGAATCCTGCGCGATCGCGGAACAGATTGGCGATCCGGCGCTGGCCAAGGGGCCGGTGGAGCGCAAGGTGGTGCGCGTGGTTACGCCAGGCACGCTGACGGACTCGGACCTGCTGCCGGAAAAATCCGAGCGTCCCCTGCTGGCGCTTTTCCAGATCAACAACCGCAAGAACCACACGATGGGCCTGGCCTGGCTGTCACTGGCTTCCGGCGCGCTGCGCCTGATGGAATTCTCGGGCGACCAGCGCCACGTGAACATCCGCCTGCAGCAGGAACTGGAGCGCATTGCGCCGGCCGAAATCCTGCGCGCCGATGGCGGCGACCTGTTCGACGACATCACCATCTGCCACGTCAACAATGTGCCCGAGTGGCACTTCGACGTGGTGCACGGTCACAAGGCCCTGCTTGACCAGCTGGCCGTAGTCACGCTGACCGGCTTCGGTGCGGAAGGCCTGGGCGCGGCCTTCGGCGCGGCGGGCGCGCTGCTGCGCTATGCCCAGGCCACGCAAGGACGCGGCCTGCAGCACGTGAAGTCGCTGACCTGCGAAACGGAAAACGAATACATCGGCCTCGATGCGGCAACACGCCGCAACCTGGAGCTGACCGAAACCATTCGCGGGCAGGAGTCCCCTACCCTGTTCTCGCTGCTGGACCACTGCCGCACGGCCATGGGTTCGCGCATGCTGCGCCACTGGCTGCACCATGCGAAGCGCGACCAGTCCGTGGCCCGCGCGCGCCATGATGCGATCGCGGCGCTGATGCAGAACGACACCACGGGTTCGCTGGGCTATCACCTGTCCCATGTGCCGGATATCGAGCGCATCACCACGCGCGTGGCCCTGCTGTCGGCCCGCCCGCGCGACCTGTCCGCCCTGCGCGACGGCCTGCAGCAACTGCCGAAACTGCAGCATGCGCTGCAACGCGCGGTGGACGCCGACAGCGCGGCCAGCCTGCTGTCGCAGCTGCACCAGCAACTGGCCACGCCGCAGGAGTGCGTGGACCTGCTGGTGCGCGCCATCATGGAAGAACCGGCGACGATGGTGCGCGACGGCGGCGTGATCGCCGGCGGCTACGATGCGGAGCTGGACGAGCTGCGCGGCCTGTCCGAAAACGCGGGCCAGTACCTGATGGACCTGGAAACGCGCGAGCGTGCGCGCACCGGCATCGCCAACCTGCGCGTCGAATACAACAAGGTGCACGGCTTCTATATCGAAGTCACCAACGGCCAGGCCGACAAGGTGCCGGACGATTACCGCCGCCGCCAGACGCTGAAGAACTGCGAGCGCTATATCACGCCGGAGCTGAAGGCGTTCGAGGACAAGGCCCTGTCTGCACAGGACCGCGCCCTGGCCCGCGAGAAGCTGCTGTACGACGAACTGCTGGCCGCACTGGCGCCGCATATCGGCACGCTGCAATCGATCGCCCAGGCCCTGTCCCAGGTGGACACGCTGACCGCCCTGGCCGAGCATGCGCTGCGCAACAACTGGTGCGCGCCGCAGCTGGTGGCCGAACCCTGCATCAATATCGTGGAAGGCCGCCATCCGGTGGTGGAGAACCAGATCGAGCGTTTCATCGCCAACGACTGCAAGTTGCTGTCCGAACGCCGCCTGCTGCTGATTACCGGTCCGAACATGGGCGGTAAATCGACCTTCATGCGCCAGGTTGCACTGATTACGCTGCTGGCCTATGTGGGCAGCTATGTGCCGGCGGCCAGCGCCACGATCGGCCCGATCGACCGCGTCTTCACCCGTATCGGCGCCACCGACGACCTGGCCGGTGGCCGTTCGACCTTCATGGTGGAGATGACGGAAGCGGCCACCATCCTGAACGGCGCCACCGAGCACTCGCTGGTGCTGATGGATGAAATCGGCCGCGGCACCTCGACCTTCGACGGCCTGGCGCTGGCCTGGGCTATCGCGCGCCACCTGATCGAATCGAGCCGCAGCTTCACCCTGTTCGCCACCCACTATTTTGAACTGACCCAGTTGCCGGAAGCGCATCCGACCGCCGCCAACGTGCACCTTTCTGCCGTCGAGCACAAGGATTCGATCGTCTTCCTGCACGCGGTGCAGAACGGCCCTGCGTCGCAAAGCTACGGCCTGCAGGTGGCGCAGCTGGCCGGCGTGCCGCAGCCGGTCATCAAGGCCGCGCGCAAGCACCTGGCGCGCCTGGAGGCGCAGGCGCTGGACGCCACGCCGCAGCTGGACCTGTTCGCGGCGCCGATCGCGGACGCCAACGATGATGAAGCGCACTCTGCGCCGGCAGCAGCGGCCGCCGATCCGCGCGCCGAAGAACTGCTGGCGGCGCTGGACGACATCGATCCCGATGCGATGACGCCGCGTGAAGCCCTGGACCGCCTGTATCAGCTGAAGCGCCTCGCCCAGCCATGATGCGCCGCGCCGCCACGCTGCTGCTGATCGGCGCGTCCCTGCTGGCTGCCCTGCCCGCGCAGGCGCGCTCCGGCAAGGAGCAGAAATCGCGCGACTTCAGCTTCGGTGTGATCGGCCACACGCTCGGCAACGACACGGGCGACGCGGACCTGAAGCGCGCCATCGCGGAAGCCAACCAGTCCGATCCCGCCTTTGTGCTGGCGACGGGCATCAAGTCCTATGCGGAAGCGTGCAGCGACCGCCTGTACGAGGAACGGCGCATGATGATGGACGCATCCGAGCGTCCGCTGATCCTGCTCACGGCCGGCAGCGACTGGACCGACTGCCGCAGCAGCGACGGCCGCTCCAGCGCCATCGAGCGCCTGAACCGCATCCGCGAGCTGTATTACACCGATAACGAGTCGCTGGGCATCAAGCACCTGTCCGTGAGCCGGCAATCGTCCATCCCCAAGTTCCGCAGCTATGCCGAGAACATGCACTGGGAACGCGACAAGGTGCTGTTCGCGACCATCAACCTGCCGGCCAAGAATAACCACTTCCGCATGGAGGCCGGCCGCAACAGCGAGTACGAGGACCGCATGGTCGCCAACCGCGCCTGGCTGCAGCGCCTGTTCACCTGGGCCAAGCGGCGCAAGCTGGATGCAATCGTGCTGGTGTCGGACGGCCGCATCGGCGCCCATATCGAGCAGGGCTTCTTCTCGCGCCTGGCGACCAGGAAGGACGGCTTCACGGAAACGCGCCCGCATCGTGCGCGGCTTGGCCGAGAAATTTCCCGGCAAGGTGCTGCTGATCGACAGCCAGAAAGCGGAAAACGGCAAGCCTGCCTCCATCGAATGGAGCGGCAATATCGGACATGTGGGATCGGCCGCTGAATGGGCCGAGATACGCGTGGCGCCAGGCAGCGCCACGTTGTTCACGCTAGCCGCACCATAACCGCACACACGCCGGTCATCGGGGCCGCGTAGGGCGGATCATTGATCCGCCGTGTATGCTCAGTGAATCGGGTGGCTACGGAACTGATCGCCCTCTTCACCCTCATCTTCATCATCGCCATGATGATGCCCATGTGCACCGTGCACGTGCTCATGCGCGATCTCATCTTCGGTGGCCGCGCGAACGTCAACAACCTTCAGGTCAAAGCGCAACGCCATACCCGCCAGCGGATGGTTGCCGTCCAGGACTACCTTGTCGTCGGCGATTTCAGTCACGGTGAAAATCATGGCTTCTTCCTCGCCGTCTTCGCCATCCGGCATGCCTTCGAATTGCATGCCCACTTCCAGCGGCTCCGGCAGACGGCTGCGCTCTTCCACCTTGATCAGGTTGGGGTCGTAATCGCCGAAGGCGTCTTCAGGTTCAATCTGGATCGTGTTGTGGTAGCCCACATCCTTGCCGTCCAGTTCTTCTTCAATTTTCGGCAGGGTGTTCTCATAGCCACCGTGCAGGTAGACCATGGGTTGGCGGCCATCCTCGATCAGATTATTCTGCGCGTCGGACAGTTTGTATTCCACCGTCACAACGGTATTCTTGTCGATCTTCATTTGGCTTCCTTTCAGTTTAGCTCGGGCAGATTATACCCCGTGCAGCCGCGGGCCGACGCCGGGCTATAATCTCGCCATGAAAAAACTACCTCTCCTCGGCAACATCACGCCGGCGCAATTCCTGCGCGATTACTGGCACAAGAAACCACTGCTGATCCGGCAGGCTGTCCCCGGCTTCAAGCCCCTGCTGCCCTTCGACAAGCTGGCCGAACTGGCCACCAAGGACTATGTCGAATCGCGCCTCGTCACGCTCGAAGCGGGCCAGTGGGATATGCAGCACGGACCGCTGCACAAACTGCCGCGACGCAGCCAGCGCGAATGGACGATGCTGGTGCAGGGCGTCAACCTGCAGGATGAGCGCGCGGACGAATTGCTGCGCCAGTTCCGCTTTGTTCCCGATGCGCGCCTGGACGATCTGATGGTCAGCTTCGCCACCGATGGCGGCGGCGTGGGCCCGCACTTCGATTCCTACGACGTGTTCCTGCTGCAAGCGGAGGGACAACGCAAATGGCGCATCAGCGCGCAGAAAGACCTGAGCCTGGTCGAAGGCTTGCCTCTGAAGATCCTGAGCAAGTTCAAGCCGACCGAGGAATTCATTCTCGAACCGGGCGACATGCTCTACCTGCCGCCGCACTATGCGCACGACGGCGTCGCCATCGGCGATTGCCAGACTTATTCGATCGGCTTCCGTTCGCCGTCCTACCAGGAGCTGGGCGAAGCCTTCCTGCAATTCATGTGCGACTCGATCGAGCTGCCGGGGCGCTATGCCGATCCGGAACTGGAGCCGACCAGCAAGCCGGCGGAGATTCCGAAGGCCATGCTGTCGCAGCTGGCGGACGAGCTGAACAAGGTGTCTTTCACGGAAGATGATTTCACGATCTTCCTGGGCGAGTACCTGTCCGAGCCGAAGCACAATGTCTTCTTCACGCCGCCGGAAAAACCGCTCACGGCCGGCAAGTTCACCCAGGCGGCGGCGAAGAAAGGCGTGGCCCTGTCGCGCAAGACGCAGATGCTGTATCGCGGCAAGAACGTGTTCATCAACGGCGAATCCTTCGCTGTCGGCAAGGCGGACAAGGTTGCGCTGGAATTGCTGGCGAATGAGCGCAAACTGGATGGTGAGGCGGTGGCGGCGGCGTCCGAGGATGTGGCCGAAGCGCTGTTCGCCTGGTACACGGACGGCTGGCTCGAATTGGGCAAATAAGGGGATCAAGCATGGAGAAGCAGCCTTTTGACAGCCGAACCCAGTTCGAGGCCCTGCTGCTGGATTGCTTCTCCCGTGCCCGGTTCACGCTGTGGATGTTCGACCCCGACTATGCCTGGTGGCGCCTGGGCCATTCCCAGACGGACATCGTGCTTCGCCAGTTCCTGCATGGCGGCGGCCGGCTGCGCCTGGTCGCCCACAGCAATCTGGCCTTGCAGCGCGATGCGCCGCGATTCCTGAAATTATTGCAAGATTATGGGCATTTGATTGAATGCCGCGCCACCAGCAAATCCCTCAAACAGCTGACAGACTCCTTCGTCGTCGCCGACGGCATTCACATCGTGCGCCGTTTTCATGCCGATCATTTCCGCGGTGAAGCAGATTTTAATGCGCCTTCGTCAACCCAAACGAGTCTGGAACGTTTTGAGGGGATCTGGGCCGAAACCATGCCGGGTCTGCAGGCAGACGTGACGGGGTTGTAGGCCGGAAGAATGTAAAATGCGTTTGGTTGAAAGGTAGACCGGATAGCCGGTAGATGCGCGCAAATCGAAGAAGTAAGGAAATATTGCGTTTTCGCAAAATACTTGCGTTTTCGACTGGTTTCACTATTGCGACGCACCAAAAAAGGCTATAATATTGGGTTAGGAAGTTTCCGTGTCTAGGGCACGAAACGCCCTAACGAGCGATAATTACCGGTAATTATTCATCGCAATAGTGTTCAATTTTTGTTGAAGAAATAAAGGAAAATTAAATGAAAAAATCCCTGCTGATCGCTTCCCTGCTGGCTGTGGCTCTGGCTGCTTGCTCCAAGAAAGAAGAAGCCGCTCCTGCAGCTCCAGTAGCAACCCCAGAAGCAGCTGCTCCTGCAGCCGCTCCTGCAGCTGACGCTGCTGCTCCTGCTGCCGCTCCAGCCGCTGACGCTGCTGCTGCTGCCGCTACCGCTGCTTCCGCAGCTGCTGAAGCCGCTTCCGCTGCTGCTTCCGCTGCATCGGCTGCCGCTTCCGCTGCCAAGTAATTCCCTCGCAGGGAGAAAAAACCGGCCCTCGCGGCCGGTTTTTTTTCGCCCCCGCCCTGGGGTCAGATCCGACATTCGGACACGAGCCCAGCGCTACCCCAGCTTTTCTCCTATGACGGGACGCTGCAACTTTTCGCGGCGCAGCTCGTCATAAAATTACTGAACCGCGCCCGCGGTTGCAATAGCTTTCAAGATGAATGTCCGAATGTCGGATCTGACCCCAGGGTGGCGAAAAAAAACCGGCCGCGAGGGCCGGTTTTTTGAGCATTACTTGAGCTGCTCGTACAGCAGATTGAGGATCTTGTCCGCCGTTGGCGACGTATCCGGCTTGTTCTCGTTGGTCCAGACGGAAACCTGGCTGGTGCTGGTCGAGTCCGCGCGCACGGAAATGCGGTAGCGCTGCGCGTCCTTGTCCTTGTCGGACGAGCCCCAGCTGAACAGGCGGCTGAAGAAGCCCTTGGTTTCGGCCGCGTCGGCCACGTAGCGGACGAAGTAGACGCCCTGTACGCGGTCGCGGTCTTCCACGGTGAAGCCGGCACGGTCCAGCGCCAGGCCCACACGACGCCACGAGCGGTCAAAGCCTTCGTCGGTTTGCACGAACTTGCCGGCGCCTTCGCCCTTGATGAAGGCGTGTTGCGGCTGGACGGCTGCATTGTCGACCGAGGTACGGGCGGTCGCTTCATCCTTCGAGCCGCCCAGCTTGGTCATCAGCTTGGCCAGGAACAGCGCTTCCAGGTTCGGATCGGTCGCGCGCGGCTGCCACTGCGTGGTTTCCTTCTGCGCACCGGTCACGACTTCTTCGGCGCCGCGGTGGCTGATGTAGATCTCGGTCGAGCCGTCGGCATTGCGCTCCAGGCGGGTGCGGTACTTGTCGCGCTCGCCGCTCGAATACATGCCATCGAACACCTTGCCGATCGTGCTGCGGATGAAGTCTTGCGGGATCTTGGCGCGGTTCTCGTTCCACTCGGTTTCCATGATGCCGGCAGTGGAGTTATCCAGCGCCAGCGTGAAGCCCGATTCTTCCCAGAAGGACTTCAGCTGCGGCCACAGCTGTTCCGGCGTCTGCTTGACCACCAGCCAGCGCTGGTTGCCGGCGCGTTCCACTTTCACGGCTGCCGTGCCGGTCGATGCCACGTCGTTGACGGCTGCGGTGGAACCGGCCAGCGTGCCGCGCTGGGCTGCGTAGCCCGAAGCGGTCGCCACGCCGCGGTCCGTGTTCGGCAGCGAATAGCGGTTGTCTTTCTGCAGCTGGGTCAGGTCCGGCGGCACGTCCAGCGTGCTGGCCTTCTTGGCGGACTTGTAATCCACCTTGCTGTCGCCAACAACCGACTGGATCATGCCGCAGCCGGACAGGCTCAGCACCAGGGCGCTGGCGACCAGCCCACGCGACGACGGGGAAAGGGAAGCGATCTTGCGAATAGTCATGTGTTCAGAGTGATTAGTTCAGCACACCGGATTCGCGCAGTGCGGCGCGAACGGTCTCGTGGAATTGCTCTGCCAGCGGTACCAGCGGCAGGCGGATGCCGGCCGGCATCTTGCCCATCTCAGCCAGGGCCCACTTCACCGGCACTGGATTCGGTTCCACGAACAGCTTTTGATGCAGGGGGAAGAGCTTGTTGTTTCAGCTCGATGGCGCGGGCGATATTGCCTTCCATCGCAGCCTTGCACAGTTCGGACATGGCGCGCGGCGCCACGTTGGCGGTCACCGAGATATTGCCCTTGCCGCCGGCCAGCATCAGGGCAACGGCGGTTGGATCGTCGCCCGAGTAGACGGCGAAGTCGGCTGGCGCCAGGCGCAGCAGGTCCAGGCCGCGGGCGATATTGCCGGTCGCATCCTTCACGCCGATGATGTTGTCGACCTCGGCCAGGCGCAGAATGGTTTCATTGGACATGTCCGCCACGGTACGGCCCGGCACGTTGTACAGGATCACCGGCAGGTCCACCGCTTCGGCGATGGCCTTGAAGTGCTGGTACATGCCTTCCTGGGTCGGGCGGTTGTAGTAAGGGACAACCTGCAGCGACGCCTGGGCGCCCGCGCTCTTGGCAAAGCGGGTCAGCTCGATGGCTTCCAGGGTGGAGTTGCCGCCGGAGCCGGCGATCACAGGGATGCGGCCTGCCACGCGGTCCACCGTGGCCTTGATCAGCGCGCAGTGCTCGGCCACGTTCACGGTGGCGGATTCACCAGTGGTGCCGACGATCACGATAGCGTCCGTGCCTTCGGCGATGTGCCAGTCGATCAGCGCGTTCAGGCCTGGGTAGTCCAGGCTGCCGTCAGCGTGCATCGGGGTGACGATTGCTACAATGCTGCCCTTAATCATAGGTAACCAATTGCAAAAAGAATTAAAACGACGATTGTAGACGATAGTCTGCAGATGTAGTGCATTTCCCGTCGTCAAATAGGCGGCAAGAGCGCCGCCTCCCTCGGAAACTCTTCCTTCACGGCGCAAATTCGTTGCACCATGGCAGGTTTCGGCGTGTTAACGACCCCATCCTCGAAAGCGATGACACGCAGGCCGTTTTGGCGTGCAATGTCCAGCAATTCGCCGGACTTCAGCAGGAAATCGGGGTTGGACGGCTTGCCGAAGGCGGCATTGCCATCCGCGAAGGTTTCGTAAATCAGCACCCCATTGGGGGCAAGGCTGCCCAGCATGCCGGCGATCAGCGGACGATGCAGGTAGTTGGTGACCACGATGCCGGCAAAGCGCAACGGACCGAAAGGCCAGGCCGCACCCTCGCCTTCCAGGTCGATTTCGCTGGTGACGATGCCATCGCCCGCCGCAGCGGCCAGCGCTTGCGGATCGCGGTCGACGGCCACCACAAGATGTCCCAGCGCCTGCATATAACGCGAATGGCGGCCGCTGCCGCACGCCAGGTCGAGCACTTCGCCGCCGGGCACCAGGGGCGCGTAACGCTGCACCCAGACCGATGGGTCATCCATAATTCAATCCCATTGCTTCGCGCACATCGCGCATCGTTTCCTGCGCCAGCTTGCGCGCCGCTTCATTGCCGTCCGCCACGATGGCGCGCACCAGCGAAGGATCGTCCAGATAAGGCTGGGCGCGCTCGTGCATCGGTTCCTGTTCCTTGATGATGGCGTCGATTACCGGCTGTTTGCACTCGATGCAGCCGATGCCGGCCGAGCGGCAGCCCTTCTGCACCCATTCCTGGGTGGGGCCATCCGAATACACCTGGTGGAATTGCCACACCGGGCAGCGCTGCGGCTCGCCCGCATCGGTGCGACGCACGCGCGCCGGGTCGGTGGGCATGGTGCGCACTTTCTTGGTGACCACTTCCTTATCTTCGCGCAGCGCAATCGCATTGCCATAGCTCTTGGACATCTTGCGGCCGTCCAGGCCCGGCAGGCGCGACGCTTCTGTCAGCTTCGCCTGCGGTTCGACCAGGATCAGCTTGCGCGAGCCTTCCAGGTAGCCAAACAGGCGCTCGCGGTCGATCATGGAGAGGCTCTGCGCATCGTCCAGCATGGCCTTGGCCTGCTCCAGTGCCGCTTCGTCGCCATTCTGCTGGTAGCCGGTGCGCAATTCGTTGTATAGCTTGGCGCGCTTGCTGCCCAGCTTCTTGACGGCGGCCTCGGCCTTCTCTTCGAAGCCCTTTTCCTTGCCGTACAGGTAGTTAAAGCGGCGCGCGATCTCGCGCATCATTTCCACGTGCGGCACCTGGTCGTCACCCACCGGCACTTCGCTGGCGCGGTAGATCAGCACGTCGGCCGCCTGCAGCAGCGGGTAGCCGAGGAAGCCATAGGTGGCCAGGTCCTTGTTGGCCAGGTTCTCGATCTGGTCCTTGTAGGTCGGCACGCGCTCCAGCCAGCCCAGCGGCGTAGCCATGGACAGCAGCAGGTGCAGCTCGGCGTGCTCGGGAATCTTGGACTGGATGAACAGCGTGGCCTGGGTCGGATCGATGCCGGCGGCCAGCCAGTCGACCAGCATGTCCCAGGTGGATTTCTCGATGATCGAGGGATCGTCGTAATGCGTGGTCAGCGCATGCCAGTCGGCGACAAAGAACAGGCAAGGCTGTTCGGACTGCATGCGGATCCAGTTCTTCAGCGCGCCGTGGTAATGGCCAAGATGCATCGTGCCGGTCGGGCGCATGCCGGAGACTACGCGGTCTGGGTACATAGTGTCAGCTCAGGAGATAGGTAATCGGGTACAGCACCAGCCCGAACAGGCTCATGACCAGATAAATAAGGCCGCTCAGGAAGCTGCGGAACGGTCCCGTGTTCAGCAGCACGATCAGCGCGATGAAAATGATGGGGCCCAGACGCTCGATGCTGGCAAAGCGGTTCGCCAGGTCGTTCGGCAGCAGGGCTGTGACGATGCGTCCACCGTCCAGCGGCGGAATGGGAATCAGGTTGAAGGCGCACATGGCGGCGTTGACCAGCACGCCAGCGCGCGCCATCTCGATCAGGAAAGGCTCCTGCACGCCCATGGCGCCCAGCAGGATGAAGGCCAGCATCCAGAACACGCCCATGGCGAAGTTCGCCAGCGGACCTGCCGCGGCCACAAAGCCCATCTGCTTTTTCGGATTGCGCAGGCGGCTGTAATCGACAGGCACCGGCTTGGCGTAGCCGAATGGCGGCAGACTGGCCAGGTGCAGCAGCAGCGGCAGCAGGATGGTCCCGATGGGGTCGATATGACGCACGGGATTAGGGCTCAAGCGGCCCAGGCGTTCAGCCGTGTTATCGCCAAAATAGCGGGCTACATATCCGTGGGCAGCTTCGTGCAGGGAAATGGCAAACAGAACAGGGATCGCGTAGACAGCTACGGTCCGGATGATTTGATCGATATCACTCATGGGAAAGATTTTACCAGACGCCAAATTGCGGCTTTGCGGACCGGCGATCCGCCAACGCCGCGTTGGGCGGATCATTGATCCGCCGTGTCAAAGTCCCAGCAAAGCCGGATCGCCCCGCCCGGCCCGAACAAGCTCCGGCTCCGCACCAGTCAGATCCACCACCGTCGTCGGCTCAAAACTGCAGGCGCCACCGTCAACGATCAGGTCGACCTGCTTGCCGATGCGCTCGCTCACGGTATCGGCATCGGTCAGCGGCTGGTCCTCGCCCGGCAGGATCAGCGTCGTGCCCAGCAGCGGCTGCTGCAGCTCGGCCAGCAGCGCTTCGACAATGGCGTTCTCCGGCACACGCAGGCCGATGGTCTTGCGCGACGGGTGGGACAGGCGCCGCGGCACGCAGCGCGTCGCCTCCAGGATGAAGGTGAAGGGGCCTGGCGTGGCCGCCTTCAGCAGGCGGAACTGGCGGTTGTCCACGCGGGCGTAGACGCCGATTTCGCTCAGGTCGCGGCACAGCAGGGTCAGGTGATGCTTCTCGTCGATACCGCGGATACGCCGCAGTTTGTCGACGGCGGCCTTGTCGTCCAGCTGGCACACCAGCGCATAGCAGGAATCCGTCGGCAGCGCGACAATGCCGCCTTCGTTGATGATCTGCACCGCCTGCTTGATCAGGCGGAGCTGGGGATTTTGCGGGTGGACCTGGAAGAATTGGCTCATAAATTAGCGCAGCTGCTGCAGCGCTGCGATACGCTCCTCGATCGGTGGGTGGCTGGAGAACAGGGCAGCCCAGCCGCTCGGCGCGGTAATGCCGGACGCAGCCATGTTCTGCGGCAGTTCGCCCGGATGCACGCCGCCCAGGCGGGCCAGAGCGTGCTGCATCGGCACGGTGCTGCCCAGCAGCTTGGCGGAGCCGGCGTCGGCGCGGAATTCGCGCTGGCGCGAGAACCAGGCCACGATCATCGAGGCCACCAGGCCGAACACGAGTTCGCAGACGAATACCGTGATCGTATAGCCAATGCCAGGGCCGCGGCGCTCCTCACCCTTGTTGATGGCGGAATCCACGATGCTGCCCACGATGCGCGCCAGGAAGACGACAAAGGTGTTGACCACGCCCTGGATCAGGGTCAGCGTGACCATGTCGCCGTTGGCAATGTGCGCCACCTCGTGGCCCAGCACCGCTTCCACTTCTTCGCGGTTCATCGATTGCAGCAGGCCGGTGGACACAGCCACCAGCGCATCGTTCTTGAAGGCGCCGGTGGCGAACGCGTTCGGCTCGCCCTCGTACACCGCCACTTCCGGACGGCCGATGCCGGCGCGGTCAGCCAGCCCGTGCACGGTGCTGACCAGCCACTGCTCGGTGGAGTTCTGCGGCGCATCGATCACGCGCGCGCCCGTGGACCACTTGGCCATGGGCTTGGACATCAGCAGGGAAATGAAGGAGCCGGTGAAGCCCACCACGGCCGAGAAAGCCAGCAGGTTCCCCATCTGCATCTGGCCCGGACCAGGACGGCCAATGCCGAAAATGCTCAGCACGACGGACAGCACCAACATCACGGCGAGGTTGGTGGCGAGGAAGAGAATGATGCGTTTCATATGGTTGGGTCTCCGGACAGATTTGCCGAATGATAATGTATGGTTGGCGGGAGGGAAATACAAGGGGTTGATGTCTCCCTTGCTTGCGAGCCACGCAATTTTTTAGAACCCAAGGCGTGAAGCTAGTGTCTGCCACGATGTGGCAGACACTTGTTTTGGGCCGTGGGTTTTAAAACCAGTCGTGCCAGACCGGCTTCACATTCCCCGGCAATTGCGGCAGCAGCGCGAAATCGACCCGGGTTTCGCCCGGCGCATGGAAATCCGTTCCGCGCGAGGCGAGGAAACCGTAGCGGTTGGCGAGGGTAGCGTACTCCGGATACTGATCCGGCGTATGGCTGCCGGTCACGACCTCGATCGCCGTCCCGCCCAGCTGCTTGAACTCATCGAACAGCACGCCTTCCTGCAAGTCGGTGAACTTGTAGCGTCCCGGATGGGCAATCACAGCGATGCCGCCGGCGCCCTTGATCCAGCCCACGGCCTGGGCCAGCGTGGCCCAGCGGTGCTCGACGAAGCCCGGCTTGCCCGGGCACAGGAATTTGCGGAACACTTCCGGAATATCGCGGCACACGCCCTGGTCCACCAGGTAGCGCGCGAAGTGCGTGCGCGACATCAGGGCGGGATTTTCCACATACTTCAGCGCGCCTTCATAGGCATATGGGATGCCGACCGCTGCCAGCTGGCGGCCGATTTCGCGGCCGCGGTTGTCGCGGCCCGAGCGCGTATCTTCCAGGCCCTTCACCAGCACCGCATCATTCTCATCGATCTGCAGGCCGACAATGTGCACCGTCTCGCCGCCCCAGGTGATCGAAATCTCCACGCCGGACACGAAGCGCATCCCCTCCTGCCCTGCCGCCACGCGGGGCAGCGCCCACGCCGGCCACCTCATCGTGGTCAGTCAGCGCCCAGACATCAACGCCAGCCTTGCGCGCATAGGCCGCCACGGCGGCCGGCGCCAGCACGCCGTCGGAAACATTGGAATGGCAGTGGAGATCTACGTTCAGCATACGGACACTTGCATAAAAACGAAGACTTCATTGTACGCTGTCGGCGCCGAACACGGAATTTATGGCAGGAACTCCTCGAGCATGCGCGCCAGCAGTTCAGGCTGGTCATGGTGAAGCATATGGCCGGCATCCGGCATCATCTTTGCCGTAACGTTCTTCAAGTGGCTCAGGCGGCGGTCCACTTCGATGCGCGCCTGGTCCTTCGGGCCCATCCACAGCCACATATTGGTGTCGTCCGCCTCCACCCACAGCACGGGCGCCGCGATGCGCTTCCAGCAGGCCAACACTTCATCCACGCGGTAGAGAATGGGGCTGGAACGCTTGTGCAGCGGGTCGCCCAGGATTTCCCAGCGTCCCTCATCGTTCTGTTCCGACCAGTGCTGCGACAGGAAAGCCGCGCGCTCATCGGTCAGGCGTGGATTGGTTTTTTGAAGGCGGGCAGCCACGGCGGCCTGGCTGTCGTAGCTGCGCATTTCCGGCGGCGTTTGCAGCTCATCGAGCCATTTCGCATAACGGTCCGGCGCGTTTTCCGGCGTGGTCGCCTTCAGGCCGAAGCCTTCCAGGTTGACCAGGCGGCGGATGCGTTCAGGGCGCACGCCCGCATACAGGCTGACAATATTGCCGCCCATGCTGTGGCCCACCAGGTTGATGGCGCCTTCCGGCTGGTAATGACGCAGGATGGCGTCCAGATCGGCCAGATAGTCCGGGAACCAATAGGTATCGGTGCTGATACTGTCCGTCAGGCCGAAACCGCGCCAGTCCGCCGCGATCACGTGCCAGTCTCCCTCCAGATTATCCACCACGAACTGGAAGGAAGCGCCCACGTCCATCCAGCCGTGCATCATGAAAATCTTAGGCGCCCCCCTCCCGGCCCCAGTGATGAACGTGGGTGCGCAGGCCGCGCACGGTAATAAATTCTGTACGGGAGGGTTTCATGATGTTTGCCTTGAATTGGGTGCGCTTGTCGCAATATAGATGGCTTCGTGGCCGCGAGCTCACATATTAGCACGACCGTTCGCAAACCGTATTCCCCGGCTTGCCCCAGGCAAGGCGTAAAATAACGCCAATTTCCTGAGGGCTAACCAATGACAATTTACCAGCTGGGCGAAGATTCGCCAGAGATCGATGCATCCGCTTACGTCGCCGACAACGCCACCGTCATCGGCAAGGTCACGCTGAAGGCCAGCAGTTCGGTGTGGTTCGGCGTCACCATCCGTGGCGACAATGAGCGCATCACCATTGGCGAGGGCAGCAACGTCCAGGAAGGCGCCGTCATGCACACCGACATGGGCTACCCGATGACCCTCGGGCGCGACGTGACTGTTGGCCACCAGGCCATGCTGCACGGCTGCACCATCGGTGACGGCACGCTGATCGGCATCCAGGCCGTAGTGCTGAACGGTGCAAAGATCGGCAAAGGCTGCCTGGTGGGCGCCGGCGCCCTCGTCACGGAGGGCAAGGAGTTTCCGGACAATATGCTGATCATCGGTTCGCCGGCCAAGGCTGTGCGCGAACTGACGGTGGAAGACGTGGCGCGCATGAAAGGCGCCGCCGACAGCTATGTGAAGCGCGGCCTGCTGTTCAAGTCGCAACTCAAGAAGATTGGATAAAGAATGACCGACACCCTGCAAAAATTTATTTTCGAAAACGCTGCCGTGCGCGGCGAGCTGGTCGATATGTCCGCCACCTGGCGTGAAGTGCTGGCCCGCCATCACTACCCGACCGCGGTCAAGCACCTGCTGGGGCAGATGGTGTCGGCGGCCGCCCTGCTGTCGGCCAACCTCAAATTCAATGGCTCCATCATCATGCAGATCCATGGCGACGGTCCCGTGCGCCTGCTGGTGGTCGAATGCGATTCGGACCTGAAGCTGCGCGCTACCGCCAAGCTGAATCCGGATTATGCGATTGCCCAGGATGCGGGCCTCTCTGCCCTGGTCAATGCGCACGGCCAAGGCCGCTTCGTCATCACCCTCGATCCGGCCGAAAAAGTGCCGGGCCAGCAGCCCTACCAGGGCGTCGTTCCGCTGGACGGCGACGATATCGCCACCGTGATCGAAAACTATATGCTGCGCTCCGAACAGCTGGACACCAGGCTGTGGCTGGCGGCCAACGACCAGGTGTCGCGCGGCGTGCTGCTGCAAAAGCTGCCCCTGCACGGCGGCAAGATCGAGCCGGGCGCTCTGACGGCCGACGAGGCGCAGGAAACCTGGAACCGCGCCGTGGTGCTCGGCTCCACGCTGAAGGAAGAGGAAATGCTGAACACCACCATCGATGTGCTGCAGCAGCGCCTGTTCTGGGAAGAGACCATCCGCGTGTTCGAGCCGCTGCACCCGTCCTTCCACTGCAGCTGCACGCGCGAGAAGGTGGGCAATATGCTGAAGATGCTGGGGCAGGAAGAGGTTGAGAGCGCGCTGTCCGAACAGGGCAAGCTGGGCATCAATTGCGATTTCTGCGGCAAGCATTATGAGTATGATGCGGTGGATTGCGCTCAGCTCTTTACCACCACGGCGCCGGCGGAGGCGCTGCTGCACGCTACTGAAGCGAAGCATTAATTTTTCTCTCTGCGCAGGCACGGCGGATCAATGATCCGCCCTACACGCCTTCGGCCCGCCGCGTTTGTGTCCATCCCGGCGCGGTCAAAAACCCTTGTTCCATCGAAACGCGTAGGGCGGATCATTGATCCGCCGTGTGTGCGCGCCATCGGCGCCGGTGCTCGCCCGACATGTCTCACACCTTTATGATCATTGTCGCAAAATTGTCGGCGATACAATTATAAATAATACACATTTGACCAAAAGTTAACGCTAGAGTGCCTGGCGACGCTTGGTTACGCGTCAAGTTTTACCTGTTTTACCTTTCTTACAAATTGGAAAATAAGGGATGAAACATGACTCAGCTAACAGCTCGTACCCGCAGGCGCCTGCGCACAGGCGCTGCGGCAGCAGCACTCGCACTATCCCTCTCCTCGCCGGCGTTCGCTGGCGATCTCACTCTCGATTTTGACGACCTCGACCACACCTTCCTGGGCGCCGGCGACAGCTTCCAGCACAAAGGCCTGCAACTGACCGCCTACAGCAACCTTGACGAAGCGCAAACCGGCGACCTGGTCGGTGGCCTGTTTGACGGGCGGGATCCGGCGATGTGCATGGCCCTGCTCTGCCCGGTCGACAACAACAGCCCCGGCTATTACGCCGGCCTCAACGACGGCGTGCTCGTCATCGATTCCGGCAACGCGCACAGCCTGCACATGAAATCCTTCGACGCCAGCTTCATCGGCGCCTTCGAGCGCGACGGCCAGTACCACACTTACCCGGAGGTGGCCGGCCTGCTGGAAGTACGGGGCTACCGCGCCGACGGCAGTTTCCTCGCCGAGCAATTCCGCCTGCCGGGCCTGGGCTACGTGGGCAGCGACTTCCACATGTCGCATTTCGAGACCAGCGCCGGCTTCGCCAGCCAGGGCTTCGCGGAATTCGCCATCTTCGGCTACAGCTGCGATTTCTCGGGCAAGTGCGCGGCATTCGAAACCAATGCCGGCCAGTTCGCGCTCGATAACGTGAATATGCAGATTTCCGCTGTGCCCGAGCCGGGCAGCTGGATGATGCTCCTGGGCGGCTTCGGCACGATTGCCGCCTTCCGCCGCCGCCGCACCGCCTAAAAACACATCCAAGAAAACCAGATCATGAAACTGAACCCGATAGTTATCGCGGTGGCCCTGTGCTGCCTTGGCGCTTCCGTCCACGCGGACGAAACGCGCAGGCCCTACATCGTGCAGCTGGGCGACAAGCCCGTGGCCACCTACAACGGCGGCATCACCGGCTACCCCGCCACCCGGCCGGCCGCCGGCCAGCGCCTCGACCTGAGCGCGCCCAATGTCCAGCTGTACACGCAGTACCTGGCGGAGCGCCAGGCGTCCGTGATGGCCGTGGTGGCCAGCGCGCCCGTGCAGTACCAGTACCAGCTGGCACTGAACGGCTTCTCCGCCATGCTGACCGATGCCGAAGTGCGCGCCCTGAAGGCGCGCGGCGATGTCGCCTCCGTCTCCGCCGACGGCCGCCACCACCTGCTCACCGATTACACGCCCACCTTCCTCGGCCTGGACAAGCCGGGCGGCCTGTGGAGCCAGGTGGGCGGCAAATCGCGCGCCGGCGAAGACGTGGTGATCGGCGTGCTCGATACCGGCGTCTGGCCGGAGAATCCATCCTTCAGCGACCGCGTCGATGCGAACGGCAATCCCAGCTGGGACAGCAGCGCCGCCCTCGCCTACAACGCTCCGCCCGCCAGCTGGAAAGGCAGCTGCGCCAGCGGCGAAGGCTGGGAAGCCAGCTTTTGCAACAACAAGCTGATCGGCGCGCAATACTTCGTCAAGGGCTTCCAGGACGCCGTGCCCGGCCTGCATGCGGGCGAATTCAAATCGCCGGCGCGATTCCAACGGCCACGGCACGCACACGGCCACCACCTCCGGCGGCAACAGCGGCGTGGAAGCCAGCGTGCAGGGCATCGTGATGGGCAAGACTTCCGGCATGGCGCCGCGTGCGCGGATCGCCGCTTACAAAGTGTGCTGGTCCGGCGACGACAACGGCGAGCAGGTGGACGGCTGCTATGGTTCGGACAGCGTGGCCGCCGTCGAGCAGGCGATCCGCGACGGCGTGAATGTGCTGAGCTACTCGATCAGCGGCGGCTGGCAGCTGGACGATCCGGTCGACCAGGCCTTCCTGCACGCGGCCAACGCCGGCATCTTCGTTTCCGCCGCGGCCGGCAATGAAGGCCCGAAGCACTACACGCTGTCGCACCAGGCGCCGTGGCTGACCACGGTGGCCGCCACCACGCATGACGCGCAGCTGCTGTCCACGCTCACGCTGGGCAGCGGCAAGCAGTACCGCGGCCTGTCGCTGAACCAGACTGCCCTGCCGCAGACCGCCATGATCATGGCCCAGGATGCGGTGCTGCCCGGCGCCGACACCAGTACCGCCCAACTGTGCTACAGCACCGGCTACAACGGCGGCACGCCCCAGCTCGATCCGGCCAAGGTAAAGGGCAAGATCGTGGTTTGCCTGCGCGGCGCCAGCCCGCGCCTGGACAAGAGCGTGGCCGTGAAGGAAGCCGGCGGCGTCGGCATGGTGCTGCTCGACGACGGCAACGGCCCGCTGGCCGAAGTGCATTCCGTGCCGACCGTGCACCTGTTCCAGGAAGACCGGGTCGATGTCACCGCATACGCCCAGGGCGCCAGCCCGAAAGCCGCGCTGTCGGCCTTCGCCCACGTTACGGGCAATGTGCCGGCGCCGGTCGTGGCGCGCTTCTCTTCGCGCGGCCCCGATACGGCGGACATGAGCGTTCTCAAGCCCGACCTGGCGGCGCCAGGCGTCGACATCCTGGCCGGCGTGGTGCCGGCCATGAACCAGGCGCAGCACGACCAGGTGGCGGCCGGCACGCTCAAGCTCGGCCCGGCATGGGATTACTACAGCGGCACCTCGATGGCCACGCCGCATATCTCCGGCATCGCTGCCCTGCTGCACCAGCTGCATCCGGCCTGGACGCCGGCCGCCATCAAGTCGGCCATGATGACCAGCGCCAGCGCCACCCTGCCCGATGCATTCACCGGCCACACCTTCTCGGGTCCCATGCCCTGGGCCCAGGGCGCCGGCCAGATCCAGCCGAACCGCGCGCTCGATCCCGGCTTGGTGTACGACCTGGGCGCGGCCGACTATGCACGCTACCTGTGCAATGCCGGCATGTCCGCACAGTGCTCCGGCGGCGCTGCGCCCAGCTTCAACCTGAACCTGCCGACCATCACGGTGGCCGGCGCAGCCGACGAGCAAGTGGTCACGCGCCGCGTGACCAATGTGGGCAGCAACGCGGCCACCTACACGGCCACCGCCAGCCTGACAGGTTATGAAGTCACGGTGTCGCCCGCCACGCTGATCCTGGCGCCGGGCGCCAGCGCCAGCTTCAACCTGATCATGAAGCGGGTCAACGCCAGGGACTATGAATGGCAGTTCGGCAAACTGGTCTGGAGCGACGGCAGCCACACGGTCACCAGCCAGCTGATCGCGGCGGCCGGCAAGATGGTCGATTCGCCCTCGCCCGTCACCTCGGAAAAGGCCAGCGGCATGAAGGCGCTCAGCATCTACACCGGCTACAACGGCAAGCTGGGTGCGGTGGTCGGCGGCATGAAGCCGGTCACGCGTGCCAGCTACGAGGTAGCGCAGGCGCCCTTCAATTCGGTCGATACCCAGGACCAGATCATTGCCGCCTGCCAGGCGGGCAAGCCGGGCGTGCGCATCATCCCCGTCACCCTGCCGAGAAAACGCTGGCGGCGCGCTTCGAGCTGTTCAACCGCGACACGGGCGACGGCGGCAACCACGACCTGGATCTGGCCCTGCTCGACACCAAGGGCGCGAGCTGGGGCCTGAGCCGCCTGCAGGGCTCGAACGAGCGCATCACGCTGGAAAGCCCGCCGGCCGGCGAGTACCGGGTCTGCGTGGTGGGCAACTGGATCGCCAACAATGTGTCGACCACCTTCGAGTTGTCCTCGGCCATCGTGACGGCAGCGGACAGCAATGGTTCGCTGAAAGCCATGCTGCCCACCCGCGTGTATGCGGGCCAGTACGCCACGGTGGGCCTGAGCTGGTCGGCGCTGGCGCCGCAGCAGCGCTACTTCGGCGCCCTCCAGTTCACCGACGGCAGCGGCAAGGTCGCCGGCACGTCCTCCGTTTCCATCGACACCGCCGACCCATTGCCGGTGGCTTACCTGAGCAAGCCTGCGCCGGCACGGCGCGCGCAATAAACGATGAAAGGAATGATGATGAAATTACGTACATTCGTTGTCGCGGCAGTGGCCGCCCTGGGCAGCACGGCCGCCCTGGCCGCCAGCTCCAGCGTGGTCGATTTCTCCAACGGCATGCAGGGCTGGTTCGGCACGGGCGCCGCCGGCAATACCTTCTCCGGCATCGACTCCGGCCTGGGCAACGGCAGCCAGGCCTTCCACGCCGTCGGGCCGGCCAGCCACTTCGGCATGGTCACCAATACGAGCAAGGACTTCCTCGGCAACTACACCGACATGAAGTCGCTGACCTTCAGCTTCGACATGACGGTGAAAGAACTGGCCATCGGTGGCCCCGGCGGCTTCCCCCTGGGCCAGGACCTGGTATTGGAATTGCGCGACTATGACAAGCGCGGCCCGCAGTTGCCATATTCGAGCGTGTGGGTCTTCATGGGCGTGATCGGCGGCTATGCGCCGGCCAGCCAGCACTTCTCGGTGACGATTGCCGACACCTCGTCCAACCTGCTGCCGGCGGGCTGGCACGGCAATGGCGATGCGGACCAGTACGGCGGTCCCACCCTGCCCTACGGCCAGACCTTCCGCCGCATCCTGATGGACGTGGATGAAGTGGCGATCACGACGGCGGTGCCAGGCTTTATCTATGGCGCGGAGCAGTATTACGATGTCGCCATCGATAACATCGCGCTCAGCGCCGTGCCCGAGCCCGAGCAGTACTCAATGATGGTCGCCGGCCTCGGCCTGCTCGGCTTCACCGCCCGCCGCCGCAAGCGCGCCTAAGCAATCCGGGGTCACAATCCGGGGTCAGGCACGAAATGTTACATGAGCCCGCCTGGCCCCGGCTTATTCCTTGCCGTGCTTTTGCAGCAGGGAGTCGAGCCGGTCGCGGTTGGCGTCAAACCAGTTCCACAGCGCCTCGGCCTGCTCTTTGTGCTGCGTGTAGTAGCGTTGGTTGAAGGCGAACCAGGCCCGCGAGCTGAGCAGCGACTGCGGCAGGCGCACGATCTCGCCGTGATACGGTTTCAGCAGGGCTTCCACATGGCCGGGCCTGGCGACCGGGACCACGACGCCATCGATGCGCCCCAGCCGGAGTTTTTCGATATTGCGCGCGACGTCGCGTGCGCCCTCATCGACGGCAATACCCAGCTTGCGCACGCGCTGTGCGGTGAGGCTGCCCTGCGGCACGCCCAGCGTCCTGCCCTTGAACCAGGCGACCGGATTGGCGCCGGCGGGAATATGGTCCTGCGCCCGCACCAGTACGACCAGTTCATAGCCCATGGCGCGCCGGATATCGGGCGCGCCGTTCTTGTCGAGAGGGATGACGATTTCGGCGGATATTCGGCAACTTCCACCAGCGGCGTCAGGTCGATGTCGCCGCTGGCCAGCGCATGGCGCAGGCGCGCGGGCGGCAGGCGCACCAGTTGCGGCGCACAGCCGAAACCGGCTGCGATGACAGCCTCGCGCACCTGGTCAATAAGTACTCCGGCGGACGCCGGGATATTGGGCCCATCGCCCAGGTAGTAGGGCGGACGGGCCTGGTCCGGATAGCCGAAGCGCAGCGGCGTGCAAGCCGCATGCGCCAGCTGCGCAGCCGCCATGAGCCAGGCGATCAGGATGACGGACAGCAGTCGTTGCGGGGCCATGCGCGGGAAAGGGGAAAATCAGGGACGTGCGGCCGGAGCTTCCGCCGGCGTGTCGCCTGCGTCGGGCTTGGCCTGGCCCTTGCCGAGGATCTGCACATAGATCTCGTTCTGCTTGATCATGCTCAGCTCGAAGCGGGCGCGTTCTTCCACGGCGCCGGTGCCGTCCTTCAGGTCGCGCACTTCGGAATCGAGCTTGGCGTTACGCTGGCGCAGCGTTTCGTTTTTCTGCTGGGCGACAGCGACCTGCTGCTCCAGTTCGGACACGCGAAACCAGCCGCCCTTTCCCAGCCACAAAGGGAACTGGATCAGGATCAGCAGGGTTGCCAGAGCGAGGGTGATGAGACGCATGTCGTGTTAAAAACCAGATGCATAAAACTGGTGGCAGCCACGATGTGGCAGCCACCTTGCCGAAGCCGGCGGCCTGAAACGAGTGGTTGCCACCTGCTTCTGGCCTTGGGTTTACTTCAGGTTGTAGAACGCGTCGCGGCCAGGATAGGAAGCGATGTCGCCCAGGTCTTCTTCAATGCGCAGCAGCTGGTTGTACTTGGCCATGCGGTCGGAGCGGGACATGGAACCGGTCTTGATCTGCAGCGCGTTCAGGCCCACGGCGATGTCGGCAATGGTCGAATCTTCGGTTTCGCCCGAGCGGTGCGAGATCACGGCGGTGTAGCCGGCGCGCTTGGCCATCTCGATGGCGGCGAAGGTTTCGGTCAGGGTGCCGATCTGGTTGATCTTGATCAGGATGGAGTTGGCGATGCTCTTCGAGATGCCTTCCTTAAGGATCTTGGTGTTGGTGACGAACAGGTCGTCGCCCACCAGCTGCACTTTCTTGCCCAGGGCGTTGGTCAGGTGCGCCCAGCCTTCCCAGTCGCCTTCGTGCATCGCGTCCTCGATCGAGATGATCGGGTACTTGTCGCACCAGGTGCCCAGCAGGTTGGTGAACTCTTCAGCGGACAGCACCATGCCCTCGCCTTCCAGGTGGTACTTGCCGTCCTTGTAGAACTCGGAAGCGGCGCAGTCCAAGCCGATGGCGATCTGGGTGCCCGGCTCGTAGCCGGCTTCCTCGATGGCCTGCATGATCAGCTTGATCGCATCTTCGTGCGAAGCCAGCGACGGTGCGAAGCCGCCTTCGTCGCCCACCGCGGTGTTCATGCCCTTCTTGTGCAGGATCTTCTTCAGGGTGTGGAACACCTCGGCGCCAAAGCGCATGGCTTCCTTGAAGGTCGGTGCGCCCACCGGGATGATCATGAATTCCTGGATGTCCAGGTTGTTGTCGGCGTGTGCGCCGCCGTTGATGACGTTCATCATCGGCACCGGCATCTGCATCGAGCCCGAACCGCCGAAGTAGCGGTACAGCGGCAGGCCGGCTTCTTCAGCGGCAGCCTTGGCCACGGCCATGGACACGGCCAGCATCGCGTTCGCGCCCAGGCGCGACTTGTTCTCGGTGCCGTCCAGCTCGATCAGAGTGCGGTCCAGGAAGGCTTGCTCATTGGCGTCCAGGCCCATGATGGCTTCCGAGATCTCGGTGTTGATGTTTTCGCAGGCTTGCAGCACGCCCTTGCCGAAGTAGCGCTTCGGGTCGCCGTCGCGCAGTTCGATGGCTTCGCGCGAGCCGGTGGAGGCGCCGGACGGCACTGCGGCACGGCCCATTACGCCGGATTCCAGCAGCACGTCGCACTCCACGGTCGGATTGCCGCGCGAGTCGATGATTTCGCGGCCAATGATGTCAACGATTGCACTCATGTGTTTTCTCCAAAGTTAAAGCGATTCTTATGCGGCGCAGCAGACGTGCGCAAAATTGATGCAAGGATAACAGACGGAGGCCTTAAACCCAAACCCAAGGCGTGGCCCGGGTGTCTGGCACATCGTGCCAGACACCTGTTTTATGCCGTGGGTTGTAAAAAGGGGGCGGCACCTTGTAAGTGCCGCCCCCTCTTCGGGATTAGTTGAAGTTGGTTTCGAGGAAACCAGCCTTCTGGTGATGCGGTCCAGTTCGATCAGAACGGACAGCAGGTCTTTCATGCGGCCCAGAGGAACAGCATTCGGGCCATCCGACAGCGCCTGGGCCGGCACCGGGTGGGTTTCCATGAACAGGCCGGACACGCCCACGGCAACGGCCGCGCGCGACAGCACCGGCACCATCTCGCGCATGCCGCCCGAGGAAGTGCCCTGGCCGCCCGGCAGCTGCACCGAGTGGGTGGCGTCGAACACCACCGGTGCGCCGGTTTCGCGCATGATGGCCAGCGAACGCATGTCCGACACCAGGTTGTTGTAGCCGAAGGAGGCGCCGCGCTCGCAGGCCATGAAGTTGTCTTCATTCAGGCCCTTGGCCTTGGCTGCTGCGCGTGCCTTGTCGATCACGTTCTTCATCTCGTGCGGCGCCAGGAACTGGCCCTTCTTGATGTTGACCGGCAGGCCGGACTCGGCGCAGGCGGTGATGAAGTCGGTCTGGCGGCACAGGAAGGCCGGGGTCTGGATCACGTCCACCACGGACGACACGGCGGCCACTTCTTCCACGGTGTGCACGTCGGTCAGCACCGGCACGCCCAGTTCGCGCTTCACGTCGCCCAGGATTTCCAGGCCCTTTTCCATGCCCGGACCGCGGTAGGAAGTACCGGAGGTGCGGTTCGCCTTGTCGAAGGACGACTTGTAGATGAAGGGGATGCCCAGTTCAGCGGTCATTTCCTTCAGCGCGCCCGCGGTATCGAAGGCCATCTGGCGCGATTCGATCACGCAAGTACCGGCGATCAGGAAGAATGGTTTGTCGAGGCCGACATCAAAGCCACAGAGTTTCATGCTGCGTTCTCCTCTTTCTCGACCGCCTTCAGCGCCGGCTTGCCGCTGGCAGCCTTGTGGGCCAACGCCGCCTTGACGAAGGACGTGAACAGCGGGTGGCCGTCACGCGGGGTCGACTTGAATTCAGGGTGGTACTGCACGCCCATATACCATGGGTGGGAATTGTCGCCACTGCGCGGCAGTTCCATGATTTCGCACAGGTCTTCGGTCGGGGTGCGCGCCGCCACCACCAGGCCGGCGGCTTCCACGCGGCTCAGGTAATGGTTGTTCGCTTCGTAGCGGTGACGATGGCGCTCGGTCACCACGGAACCGTAGATTTCATGGGCCAGCGTGCCCGGCTTGACGGCGCAGGCTTGCGCGCCCAGGCGCATGGTGCCGCCCAGGTCGGAATTGGCGTCGCGCTTTTCGACCTTGCCGTCGGCGTTCTGCCATTCGTCGATCAGGGCCACTACCGGCTGGTCGGTTTCCGGCTCGAACTCGGTGGAGTTGGCGTTGGAGAGGCCGGCCTGGTGGCGCGCGTATTCGATCAGCGCCACCTGCATGCCCAGGCAGATGCCCAGGTAAGGCACCTTGTTCTCACGGGCGAACTGGGCGGCCTTGATCTTGCCTTCCACGCCGCGCTTGCCGAAGCCGCCCGGCACCAGGATGGCGTCGTACTTGCTCAGTTCAGCGGTGCCCTTCGATTCGATTTCTTCCGAGTCGATGTATTCGATGTTGACGCGGCTCTCGGTGTGGATGCCGGCGTGGCGCAGCGCTTCGGTCAGCGACTTGTAGGACTCGGTCAGTTCCACATACTTGCCGACCATGCCGATCGAGACTTCGGCCTTCGGGTTTTCCAGCGTGTGGATCAGCTTGCTCCACATGGACAGGTCGGCCGGCGCCGGGTTGATGTCCAGCGCTTCGCAGATGATGGTGTCCAGACCCTGGTCGTGCAGCATTTGCGGCACTTTGTAGATGGTGTCCACGTCCCACACGGAAATCACGGCGCGTTCTTCGATGTTCGAGAACAGCGAGATCTTCGCCACTTCGTCTTCCGGAATGCGGCGGTCGGCGCGGCACAGCAGCGCATTTGGCGAGATGCCGATTTCGCGCAGTTTCTGCACCGAGTGCTGGGTAGGCTTGGTCTTCAGTTCACCGGCCGATGCGATGTACGGCACCAGGGTCAGGTGGACGAAGGCGGAATTCTTGCGACCGGCGCGCAGGCTCAGCTGGCGGGCGGCTTCCAGGAATGGCAGCGATTCGATATCGCCCACGGTGCCGCCGATTTCGCACAGCGCCACATCGTAGCCTTCCGCGCCGCGGCGGATGTAGTCCTGGATTTCATTGGTGATGTGCGGGATCACCTGTACGGTCTTGCCGAGGTATTCGCCACGGCGCTCCTTGCGGATCACGGATTCGTAGATCTGGCCGGTGGTGAAGTTGTTCACCTTGCGCATGCGGGTGCTGATGAAGCGCTCATAGTGGCCGAGGTCGAGGTCGGTCTCAGCGCCATCGTCGGTAACGAAGACTTCACCGTGCTGCATGGGGCTCATGGTGCCTGGGTCCACGTTGATGTAGGGGTCCAGCTTGAGCATGGTGACTTTGAGGCCGCGCGATTCGAGGATCGCAGCGAGGGAGGCGGCGGCAATCCCTTTACCAAGGGACGACACAACGCCACCAGTGACGAAGACAAATTTGGTCATTGCGAGACGGGCGCCGGGTAGGCGCGGTGCGGGAAATTGAAATTATAGCTTAATTTCAGGGCGCCTTCATCATGCCTCCCCGAAAATGTGCGTTGGCGAACAGACCGTCGCGGGGCTTCTGGCCAAAATAACATCATTTCTCAACGGGAGGCCATCATGACTTACGAACGCGACGCATATGGCAACTACGTGGACGCAGGCCATCAGGGCCCCGGCCCGCGTCTGATGGGCGCCGACACCCTGATCGGCGACCACGTCCACAACCTGCAGAACGAGCACCTGGGCACGGTCAAGGAAATCATGCTGGACATGCAGACCGGCCATGTGGCCTATGTGGTGATGGCGTCCGGCGGCGTGCTGTCGATCGGCGAGAAGCTGTTTGCCGTGCCCTGGGAGGCGCTGACGCTGGATACGTCCCACCACCGCATGCTGCTGAACATCGACAAGGACCGCATCGAAGCGGCGCCCGGCTTCGACAAGGACCACTGGCCGGATATGGCCAACCAGAGCTGGGCTGCCGAAGTCCACACCTACTATGGCACGTCCGGCGTGACGTCCGGCACCAGCCACCTGGACCAGAGCTCGCGCTAATCCTCCGCCGGTGCGGCCCCCAGCCGCATCGGAATGAAGCGCAGCCCGTGCTGCTCCTGCACCGGCGCCGTGGGCGCGAAGCCCCAGCGCCGGTACATCTTTTCCGCATATACCGACGCGTTCACCGTAAAGCTGCCTTCGTTGCCCGCGGCTTAGCGCGTCCTCCCGCGCCGCTTCCCATAGCCGCTTCCCCAGCCCCTGTCCGTGGAATTCTTCGGCCACGTAGAGGTTGAACAGGTGCGTGTTATCCCTCACGGCTACCACACCGGCCAGCGTATCCGCAAGCAGGGCCAGCTGATACCGATAATTTTCCGCGCGCAGGTTCGCCGCGATCACCTCCGGCTGTATCGTCGCCATGAACTGCTCCGCCCCCGCGCCATCAGGCTCTATCGTCAGGAATGGCTGCAGCGTGATGATCAGCGCACTGATGGCGCGCGCATCGTCGGGGGTAGCAAAGCGTATGGTCGTCATCCGCCCATTATGCCAGCGTGCCCAATCCCCGCGTAGGGCGGATCATTGATCCGCCGTGCATGAAGAGCCGGCGGCGTGCGCTAGCAGAAGTCGCGCGAGGTGGTGGGGAGGCGCTGGATTAAATGCGAGAGGTCGACCAGGCGCTTGGCGACGAGGTGGCGGACGTTGGCTTCTTCCTGCCACACGCCGTACACGCCCAGCAGCGATGCGCCGAGCACTTCGCGGCGGAATTTTTCGACCAGGCTGGGCCAGATAATCACGTTCACATTGCCCGTCTCGTCTTCGATGGTGATGAACAGCACGCCCTTCGCCGTGCCGGGGCGCTGGCGCACGGTGACGATGCCTGCGCCGCGTGCCAGCTGTCCATTCTGGAAAGTGTTCAGCACCTCGGCCGGCATGAAGCGCTGGCGCAGCAATTGCGGACGCAGCAGCGCCAGCGGATGGCGGCGCAAGGTCAGTCCCTGCGCGCGGTAGTCGCCGATGATTTCGTCGCCCTCGCTGGGCGGCTTCAGCTGCGGCAGTTCTTCTTCCGGCTTGGCAGGACGCAGCAAGTCCTTGTCCGGCACCGCGCCGACGGCTTCCCACAGCGCCTGGCGACGGTTGCCCGCCAGGCCGTGCAGCGCATTGGCGCCGGCCAGCACCTGCAGGTCGTGGCGGTTCAGGTCCGCGCGCCGCGCCAGGTCGGCCACGCTGGTGAAGGGCCGCTCACCGCGCGCCATTTCGATCCGCTCCGCCGCGTCGGGACGCATGCCGCGCAACACCGACATCCCCAGCCGCACCGCCGGCTGCCGGCGCCGCGCATGGCCGGCGCCGGAGGCATACGCCGCCGCAAAATAATCCATCGCTACGTACTCCGCCGCCGCCTCGGCCGCGCGCAACTCCGCCACCCCAGCCGCCGCAACCTCCACCTCCTCCAGCGCCGAATCCCAGTTGCTGATATTCACATCCACCTCGCGCACTTCAACGCCATGCCGCTTCGCGTCCTGCACCAATTGCGACGGGCCGTAAAAGCCCATCGGCTGGCTGTTCAGCAGCGCACACAGGAACGCCGCCGGCTCATGGCATTTGATCCACGAGCTGACATAGGTTAGCAAGGCAAAACTCGCCGCGTGCGATTCAGGAAAACCATATTCGCCGAAGCCCTGGATCTGCCTGCAAATCTGCTCCGCGAATTCCAGCGTGTACTCGCGTTTTCAGCATGCCGCTGATGATGCGGTCGCGGTACTTGTCCACGCCGCCCTTGCGCTTCCAGGCTGCCATTGCGCGCCGCAGCTCGTCCGCCTCGCCGGCACTGAACCCGGCGGCGATCATGGCCACCTGCATCACCTGCTCCTGGAAAATGGGTACGCCCAGCGTGCGTCCCAACGCCTGCTCCAGGCCCGGCGGATACTCAGGCTCTTGCGCACCCGTGCGCCGCTGCAGATAGGGATGGACCATGCCGCCCTGGATCGGCCCCGGCCGCACGATGGCCACCTCGATCACCAGGTCGTAGAACACGCGCGGTTTCATGCGCGGCAGCATGCTCATCTGCGCACGCGACTCGATCTGGAACACGCCGATGGTATCTGCCAGCTCCATCATGTCGTAGGTGGCGGAATCCTCGGCGGGCACATCCTGCATCGTCATTGGACGGCCGTGGCGCTCGCTGATCAGGTCGAAGGCGCGGCGCAGTGCGGACAGCATGCCTAGCGCCAGCACGTCCACTTTCAGCAGGCCCAGTTCCTCGAGATCGTCCTTGTCCCACTGGATCACGCTGCGGCCTTCCATGGCCGCGTTCTCGATGGGCACCAGGCGCGACAGCTTGTCCTGCGCGATGACGAAGCCGCCCACGTGCTGCGACAGGTGGCGCGGGAAGCCCGTGATCTGCATCGCCAGCGAAGCCCACTGCTCCGCGATCTTCGAGCCGTCTTCCAGGCCCGCTTCCACGAAGCGCTCCATCAGCTGGTGCTTGCTGTCGAACCAGTGGTGCGAGCGCGCCACCTTCTCCACGATGGCGAGATCGACGCCCAGCGCCTTGCCGCTGTCGCGCAGCGCGCTCTTGGTGCGGTAGCAGATCACGGTGGCCGCCAGCGCTGCGCGGTGACGGCCGTATTTCCCGTAGATGTACTGGATCACTTCCTCGCGCCGCTGGTGCTCGAAGTCCACGTCGATATCGGGCGGTTCGTTGCGCTCGCGCGAAATGAAACGCTCGACCACGCTGTTGCCGCGCGCGGGATCGACTTCCGTCACGCCCAGGCAATAGCAGACGGCGGAATTGGCCGCTGAACCGCGTCCCTGGCACAGAATGCCTTGCGAGCGGGCGAAACGGACGATGTCGTAGACCGTGAGGAAGAAGAACTCGTACTTCAGGTCGGCAATCAGCTCCAGTTCGTGCAGCAGCTGCTTTTGCACATTGGCGGGAATGCCGTGCGGATAGCGCCGGTCGGCGCCGGCATAGGTTTCCTGGCGCAGGTAGCTGGACGGGGTATAGCCGGGCGGAATCAGCTCGTGCGGGTATTCGTAGCGCAACTCTTCCAGGGAGAAATCGCACAGGTCCGCGATGCGCATGGTCTCGGCCAGGGCCTTGGCCGGATAGACGTTGGTCAGGCGCAGGCGCGAGCGCAGATGCTGCTCGGCGTTCTGGGTCAACTCGTAGCCGCACTCGGCCACGGACTTGCCGAGACGCACGGCGGTCAGCGTGTCGTGCAGGGGCTTGCGCGAGCGCACGTGCATGCACACGTGGCTGGCGGCCACGACAGGCAGGCCATGTTGCAGGGCCACCTCGTCGATGCTGATGCGGTGGGCATCGTCGAACGCGCGCGCCAGCTGGGTCAGGCCGATCCAGCTGCGCTCCGGGAAGGTGGACGCCATCCACGCCGCCTGTTCATGCAGTTTGTCGACATCATCCGGCTCCTGTACTGGGTAGGTGGGCAGCAGGATCAGCACGCAGTCCGGCAGCCCGCGCAAGTGCTCGCGCTCGGGCGACGGCGCGGCGAAGTCTTCCGGATGCAGCAGATAACTGCCCTTCTCCGCCCGGCCCCGTCCCAGCGTGATGATTTCGGACAGGTTGCCATAACCGTTGCGGTTGGTTGCCAGCGCCAGCAGCGAAAGCGCCGGCGAACCATCCTTGTTCTTCAGGTGGAAATGCGCGCCGATTAACAGCTTCAGCCCCGCCTCCTTGGCTTCGGCGTGAGCACGCACTACGCCTGCCAGCGAGCACTCGTCAGTGATCGCCAGCGCCGCATAGTCGAGCTGCACCGCGCGCGCCACCAGCTCTTCAGCGTGCGACGCGCCTTGCAAAAATGAAAAGTTCGTCAGGCAAAACAGCTCGGCAAACGCCGGCAGGCCCAGGAGGAACGGTAGATTAATCACTGGCATGGGACAGCTATTTTACTGTATGCGCATACAGTATTCTAGGACATTCCCACCTTTGCGCCAGATCACGCTCAGAGCGCCCCAAGGACAAGTCTCGGCAAAAGTTGCATACTTCACGGTCCAGATAGCAAAAGTGGGGATGGCGGGCGATGGAAGTGGTTGAGCTGAGATGTTTTGGGGCGCGGGCGGGGGAAGGCAACGCGGCGCTGGTGGTGATCGGTGGCGCGCAGGACGAGGCGGTGCGGCTGGCATTTGCGAAGGCGAGCAATAAACCGGCCTGCGTGTTTGTCGACGGCGATGTGCTGGATTACTACTATCCGCATATGCGCAGCCCTCTGTGCCTGCACGCGACGTTGGCGGCCGGCAAGGTGCTGCTGGGCGACCAGGCGGGACCGCTCAAGGTGCGCACGGGGCTGAAGGGACAGGAACTGGCGCTGTCGCAGCGGAACGGCACCATCTTCGTCAGCCTGCGCCGGCAACAGACGCCAACTGTGGCGATCTCCACGGAACTGCCGGGAAGGCTGCTGGGTGACCAAAGCATCAGCCTCGCCTCGGAACCTGCTATCGCATCGGTGGGCAGTCCGAAACTGCTGCTCGAGGTCGCCGACAGCGCCACGCTGCAGGCGCTACAGCCCGACCTGGCGGCAATTGCAGAATGGGGCAAGGCCAACGGCGTCAGCGGCGTCTATGCCTGGTGCCGCCGCGAGGATGGGGCGCTGGAAGGCCGCAATTTCAACCACCTGGACCCGAAACTGGAGGATGCCGCCACCGGCGTCGCGGCAGGCGCGCTGACCGTATTGCTGGACAAGCCGGTCACGCTCTATCAAGGCGCCAATATGCGCCAGCCCTGCCTGTTGCGCACGACTATCAACGGTGAAGACATCCTTGTAGGTGGCGCTGCGGAAATTGTATAGCCCATTTTGGTGCAAAATAGTCACACATATAGAGAGAACAATGGTTTGCCCGGGAGAGTTTGATTAGAATCAGGGAAACTTTTCCTGGGAGTCACGCAGTGCTTCATCAAAAAACCATACGCAAAGCCGTGCTGGTCGCTCTCTATGGCGGCGCGGCAGTTTCCCTGGCCCCGGCGGCCTTCGCGCAAACCACTTCCCCCGAAGTAAAAAAAGAAGACATGCAGGTCGTGAACGTGGTCGGCTCGCGCCGCGCAACCAGTTCCGCTACCGACACTGTCGCCCCGGTCGACATCATTCCGCTGACCAAGGTTGCGGAGCAGAGTGGCCAGTTCGACCTGTCCCAGACCCTGACCTATATTTCCCCATCGTTCAACTCGACCCGCCAAACTGGCGCGGACGGCGCCGACCTGATCGACTCCGCCGCCCTGCGCGGCCTGGGTTCCGACCAGACCCTGGTGCTGGTGAACGGCAAGCGCAAGCACACCACCGCGCTCGTCAACCTGTTCGGCGCGCGCAACCGCGGCAACACCGGCACGGACATGAACACCATCCCCGTGCTGGCGATCAAGGATGTCCAAATCCTGCGCGACGGCGCCGCCGCCCAGTACGGCTCGGACGCGATTGCCGGCGTGATGGACATCGGCCTGAAGAAGAACGTCGGCTGCGAAGCCGTGGCCGGCTATGGCCAGTACCACGTGGGCGACGGCAAAAACTGGCTGACCTCGGCCTACTGCGGCTTCAGCGTGGCCGGCGGCGTGATCGCCGTAACCGGCGAATACTTGGACCGCGGCCGCTCCAACCGCTCCGAACCGGGCAACCCACGCACCATCGGCGACACCAAGACCAAGAACGCCACCCTCTACATTAACGGTGAAATCCCGGTCGGCCCAGGCAAGTTCTACTTCACCGCCGGCGACCAGTCGCGCGACGCGTCCAGCGGCGCCTTTGCGCGCGGCACGCCGGAAGACGATCCGGACCGCAACATCGGCCCGCGTTACCCGAACGGCTTCGTGCCCTTCATCAACGGCGACCTGGTGGACCGCTACGGCATCGTTGGCTACAAGATGAAGTTCGGCGAGTGGAATGCCGACCTGTCGCAGACCTACGGCTATAACCGCCTGCGCTATGACATCAGCAACACCATCAATGCGTCCATCGCCAACGCCGATCTGCTGAAAGGCGGCACCGGCCTGAGCCCGGACCGCTTCAATGCGGGGCGGCTTCTCGTTCCAGCAGAACACCACCAACTTTGACGTGAGCCGCTACTTCGAAGGCCTGGTAGGCGACGGCCTGAACGTGGCGTTCGGCGCCGAGTACCGCTCGGAAGAGTACAAGATCTTCGCCGGCGAGCCGGGCTCCTACATCGATGCCGACGGCGTGGGCTTTGGCGGCGCAGCCGGCTCGCAAGGCTTCCCTGGCTTCCAGCCGGGCGATGTAGTCGATGCCAAGCGTCACAGCAAGGCCGCCTACATCGACCTGGAAGCGGACCTGAACGCCCGCACCAAGGTGCAGGCCGCCGTGCGCTATGAGGACTACAGCGACTTCGGCTCCACCACGACCGGCAAGCTGGGCGCCAGCTTCCGCCTGAAAGAAGACGTGCTGCTGCGCGGCTCGGCTTCGACCGGCTTCCGCGCCCCGTCGCTGCAACAGGCTTACTTCTCCTCCACCTTCACCGACTTCATCTCCGGCGCGCCGGTGGATGTGGTGCTGGCGCCGAATGGCGGCCCGGTCGCCACCCTGGCCGGCATTCCGAAGCTGAAGGAAGAAAAGTCGCGCAGCTTCACGCTGGGCACGACCTGGACGCCAAGCCAGGCAGTGTCGGTCACGGCCGACCTGTACCACATCAAGATCAAGGACCGCATCGTGCTGTCCGGCCGCTTCGACGATTCCAACTACCCTGCCCTGGCCGCCAAGCTGGCCACCCTGGGCGTGGGCCAGGCGCAGTTCTTCGTCAACTCGGTCGACACCACCACCAAGGGCCTGGACCTGACCGCCTCCCACCGCGGCGAGCTGATGGGCAACAAGCTGACCACCTTCCTGGCCGCCAACTTCAGCAAGACCGATGTGGACGCGATCCACGCTCCGGCTTCGCTGGCCGGCTTCGAGGATGTGCTGCTGTCCGAGCGCGAGCGCCTGTTCATCGAACAGGGCGGCCCGCGCCGCAAGGCCACGCTGGGCTTCGACTACGTGACCGGCGCCTGGGAAACGGACTTCAAGATCATCCACTTCGGTCCGCAAACCCTGGGCACCTTCAGCGGCACCGCCGCCGGCGTGCCGAACCAGCACTACGAAGCGAAGACCTCGGCTGACCTGAGCTTCACCTACACCATCAACAAGAACATCAAGTTCACCTTCGGCGGCACGAACATCTTCAACGTGCACCCGACCCCGCAGGACCCGAACGAAACCGACAACGGCTTCAAGTACGAGTCCGTGCAGTTCGGCCTGAACGGCGCGTCCTACTTCGGACGTTTGCACGTACGCTTCTAAAACCCAGAGCAAGATCTGGTGGCTGGCACGATGTGCCAGCCACCTGGTTGAAGCCTGCGGCTCAAAACAAATGGCTGCCACATCGTGGCAGCCATTTGTCTTTCCGGTTTGTCATCGCGCCGTCATCTAAACCACTTAAAGTCCCGGCTTTAAAATTTTGCTCCGGGAGTGGCAATGAAAAAGAATTGGGTACTGGTCGCGGCGATGGCGTCGGCAGGCCTGCTTGGCTGCGGTTCGTCGAACAACGACAATACCGGCGCGGTAACGGCCCCACAAGGACCGTCTATCGCCGAAGGCACCACGCTGACCCTGGCGCTGATGGAAACCACCGACCTGCACCAGAACGTGCTGGGCTATAACTACTACGCCCTGGCCGAAGACACCACCCTGGGCATGGACCGCACCTCCACCCTGGTGCAAGCCGCCCGCGCCGAAAACCCGAACAATGTGCTGCTGGACGACGGTGACGTGATCCAGGGAACCCTGCTGGGCGACCTGCAGGCATCGACCAAGCCGATCGGCTGCTCCGAAACCCTGGCCATCCACAAGGCCATGAACGCCATGAAGTATGACGGCGGCGGCTTCGGCAACCACGAATTCAACTATGGCCTGCCCTTCCTGAGCCAGGTCACCAACACGGACCTGGGCATCCCGGGCGTGAGCAAGCCGGCCGGCAACTGCGGCGCGCCGACCTTCCCGCTGGTGCTGACCAACGTCACCGGCGTCGCCAGCGGCAAGCCGATCTACCAGCCTTACGCCCTGCTGCCTCGCGACTTTACCGCCACCGCGCCGGACGGCAAGTCGGTCACCGTCAAGCTGAACATCGGCATCATGAGCTTCGTGCCGCCGCAAATCCTGGAATGGGACCAGAAAAACCTGGCCGGCAAGGTTGCCGTGACCGGCGTGCAGGAAGCGGCCAAGCAGTACGTGCCTGAACTGCGCAGCAAGGGCGCCGACGTGGTCGTGGCCCTGTCGCACGGCGGCCTGGACGTGAGCCCCTACAGCCCGAAGATGGAAAACGGCAGCTACCACCTGACCAGCACCGGCATCGACGCGCTGATGGTCGGCCACTCCCACCTGATCTTCCCGAAGGGTAAGGAAACGGGCGCCCGGCGCTGGACGCTTCCTTCGCCGCCATCCCGGCCGGCGCCAATGTGGACGCCATCAACGGCTTCGTCAACGGCATCCCGACCGTGATGGCCCAGAGCTGGGGCCGCCCGCCTCGGCATCATCAAGATGACCCTGGCCTACCAGGGCGGCAAGTGGGTGGTGCAGCCTGCCAAGACCACCGTCGAATCGCGCGGCTTCAAGTACAAGGACGGCACCACCAGTGTGGCCGCCGACGCCGCTATCGGCACGCTGATCAAGACCGAGCACGAAGCCGCCATCGCTTATGCCAGGCAGCCGCTGGGCGTGAGCACGGACTTCGAAATGTCGTCCTATTTCTCGCTGGTGGGCGACGTGGCCGCGATCCAGCTGGTGAACCAGGCGCAGATCGACTACGTGAAGAACTTCATCAACACCAGCACCGATGCGACTATCTCCAGCTACAAGAACATCCCCGTGATTTCCTGCAGCGCGCCATTCAAGGCCGGCCGCAACGGCGCCTCCGACTTCACCGACGTGGCGCCGGGCGCTACCGCCGCCGCACCGGTGGGCCTGCAAGTGCGTAACCCGGGCGATCTCTACCTGTACAGCAACAACAACCTGCAGGCGGTGAAGATCAAGGGCTCGGACCTGAAGAACTGGCTGGAAGCCGCAGCCAAGCAATTCGGCCAGATCGACCCGGCCAAGACCACCGAGCAGGACCTGGTCCCGTCCTACGGCACGATCTACAACTACGACGTGTTCTACGCCGAGAACAATGGCCTGACCTACCAGATCGACGTGACCAAACCCGCCGGCAGCCGCATCGTCAACCTGACCTACAACGGCAAGGCGATTGCGGACAGCGACGACTTCATCGTGGCCACCAACGACTACCGCGCCGGTGGCGGCGGCAGCGTGCCGGGCATCGACGGCAGCAAGACCATTATCAAGTCGCCGGATGCCAACCAGGCCGTCGTCAGCAACTACCTGACCAGGCTGGGCACCACCGGCGGCAAGGTCACGCTGGCGACCAACGGCAGCGCGCGCAGCTGGAGCTTCGTGAAGACCACGACCGCCGGTCCGGTGATCCTGCGCTCCGCTCCGGGCCACCTGGCCCTGGCCAAGAGCACCGGCATCAATGTGGTGACGGCTGAAGGCGGCCTGGACGCCAGCGGCTTCGCCAAGTACGCGATCGACCTGAGCAAGTAAGCACATGGCAGCGAAACGCAACAAGTCCGCTGCCGCCCGCATGGCGGCAGTCGCGGTGGCCCTGGCGGCCATCGTGGCGGCCTGCCAGCAGCACCAGGCGACGCCGGCCGCGGCGGAAATCGAAAGCACGGCCATGCGCGCGGCGCAGCAGGGCGACCCGGGCGCCTTGCGCAGCCTGCAGCAGTGGGCGGCCTACGGCATGCCGGTGGCGCAGCGCGAACTGGGCTTGCTGTATCGCTCGCGTTCTTCCTTCCGCGCCGAAGCGCTGCGCCTGCTGGAGCATTCCGCACGCAGCGGCGATGCGGAGGCGGCTTATGCGCTGGGCGAGATGCTGCGCGCCGGCACGCCGGGAGTGGCTGCCGCGCCCTCCGCGGCCTGGCCGTGGTACAAGATGGCTGCGGATAAAAAACATGCGCGTGCAGCGCTGGTTCTGGGGCAGATGACGGCCAATGGCGACGGCGTGCCGCGCGATGCGGCTGCAGCGGCGCATTGGCTGGAGCTGGCCAGTGAGCTGGGCAATCCGCATGCGATGTTCTTGCTGTCCAATGCCTACCGCGAGGGCGTGGGCGTGACGCGCAACGCTGAACGGGCACGCGTGCTGCTCGAAGAGTCGGCAGAACATGAGTATCCGCCGGCGTTGCAGGAGCTCGCCATGGCCGTGCAGGGCGAGGATGCCCTGCGCTCGAGCCATTTGATGAAGGAAGCGACGGAGCACCGGCGCAATAATTGGAACCGTTTTTAAGCCGCGTGCCGGGCACGGCGGATCAATGATCCGCCCTACAACGACGCCAATTCTTCCGACATATTCGAAATGGCGAGCCCGGTGTAATTGGCCGTGAAATACGGATCGGCAAACAAGACCCCCGCCTCCGCCTTATTCCGCAAATGCGTCAAAATCTTGCTGCGTTCCGCGTTATAAACCGCATCCGGCACATGCGCATACTCGGCGCGAATCCCGCGTGAGTAGGCCCGGTACACCTCCTCTTCCTGCCCGAGAATCGCCAGATCCACGCTCAGCATCGTATCCTTGAGCGGATGGGCAATCGAAGCGCCCTGGAAGTGATCGGTGGCGCGGATCAGGGCAGCCACCTCCTCCGCCCGTCCCGCATCCGTTTCCAGCCCGCTGCACAGCCACATGCGCGCGCTGGCTTCCTCGTTCGACAGGCCCGCCTTGTCGTGGGCATACACTGCGTCGTGGAACCAGAACGCCGCCTTCACGATATCCGCATCACGCTTGGCCGGACGGGTATTGGCCGCCCAGGCGCGGATTTCCGCCATGCCGTGCACCAGGTGATCCAGGTTGTGATAGCTGCGGTCCGCACCGCCGTAAGCCGAGGGGCCGGTCAGATGTTCGAACCAGTGATTGATATTGGCGATCGCGGCCGCATCCTGCGCCGCGTTGCGCCAGAGCGCGTCCCATTCCTTGCGCAGCCAGGCTACGATCCAGGCCGTGTAGGCCGGGCCGGGGACGAATTTCTTCATCGTCCAGTTCCAGCCGACGGGGCCTTCCAGCGCCTTCACGAAGCTCGAACTCACGGAACCCAGGTCGCGCGGCGGCATCACGAACAGCGTCTTGGCGCCGCCGATCACTTCCACATTGGTCTGCTGGATCAGGTTTTCGTAATCGAAATCGGCCGTGCTGCGGATGCCGCGAATCAGGTAGTCCACGCCATTGCGCTTGGCCACGCGCGCCGTGTACTCGCTCTTGACGATCTGCACCTGAACATTCGACCAGCCCAGCTCGGCGCAGCTTTGCAGTACGATGGACTTGCGCTCCTCCGCCGAGAACTTGGGCGCCTTGCTCGAATTCTCGGACAGGAAGACCACCACTTCTTCCGCAATTGAACGCGCTTCGCCTATCACCCACATATGGCCGTTGGTGATAGGGTCCAGCGTTCCCGAAAATCCGATTTTCTTCATGCGCCGCTCCAGAATGTCGAAAATGACATTCTAGCTTGCGGGAAAGGTTACCGTCACCTTGAGGCCGCCAAGCCGTTCTGACTGGTCCAGCGCCAGGGTCGCGCCGTGGCGTTCCGTGATGGCCTTGATGATGGCCAGGCCCAGGCCGCTGCCGCTCGCTTCCGTGCCCGGCACGCGATAGAAGCGGCTGAACACGCGCTCGCGCTCCTCCGGCGAGATGCCGGGGCCGCTGTCTTCCACCACCAGGGCCGGGCCTTTGTCCGTCCTCAGGACCGACAAATCGACCGTGCCGCCGACCGGCGTGTACTTGATGGCGTTGTCGACCAGGTTGCGCAGCAGGATCAGCAGCGCATCGCCCTGCCCTTTCACGCTGGCTTCGTCCGCGTGCTGCAGGCCTAGGTCGATCTCGCGTGTGCCCGCCGCGCCGGCCAGGTCGCCCAGCGTGCGCTTGGCCAGTTCGGTCAGGTTGACCGGTTCCATCTTCGACTCCGCCGCTTCCTGCCGCGCCAGCACCAGCAATTGCTCGATCAGGCGCGAGGCGCGTTCGATGCCGGCGGTCAGGCGGCCGATGGCGATGGAGCGGGCGTGCTGGTCGGTCGCGCGTTCCAGGCTCAGCACCTGCAGCTTGAGCGCGGCCAGCGGCGTACGCAGTTCATGCGCCGCGTCGGCCACGAAGTGCTGCTGCGCCTCGAAAGCGGTGCGCACGCGGCCAAACAGCAGGTTCAGCTCCTGCACCAGCGGCAGCACTTCATCGGGCAAGTCGCCTTCGGACACGGGCGAGAGATCGTCCGCCTGGCGCGAGGCCACCTGGCGCCGCACGCGCTGCACCGGCGCCAGCGAGCCGCTGACCACCCACCACACCACCAACATCAGCACCGGCGCCATCAGCGCGATCGGGCCGACGGTACGCAGCGCCAATGTGCCGGCCATGCGCTGGCGCACGCGCATGTCCTGCGCGATTTGCACGGTCTGGGCGGCGGTCTGCACGGAGAATACGCGGTAGACCGTGCCGTTCACGCGCACATTGGAAAAGCCCAGCACGGCGCGCTGCGGCAGCTCGGTGCGGGACATGGAACGGAACACCTGGATACCGTCCGGCGTCCACACCTGCACCACCATATCGTCGTTCACGTCATCCGTGCCGCCGGGGCTGGCGGCGCTGGCGATCGGCGCGCGCGAGCGCAGCGACATCGCCATCTGCTGCATGTGTTCATCGAAGATCAGGTCGGCGTCTTTCAGCGCGCTGGAGTAGGCAATCATGGCCTGGGCCACGGCCGCCATCGTGATCGCCGCCAGCAGGAACCACAGCAGGCGGCCGCGCAGGGAGTGCGAGACGTTGACCTTCGGAACTACCCTCATGCTTTCGGTACCATGTAGCCGAGGCCGCGCACGTTTTGGATCAGGTCGGCGCCCAGCTTCTTGCGCAAGCCGTGGATATAGACTTCCACGGCATTGCTGTTGACTTCATCCTTCCAGCTGTACAGCTTTTCCTCCAACTGGGCGCGCGACAGCACGATGCCAGGCCGCGCGATCAGCGCTTCCAGCACGGCCCATTCGCGGGCGGACAGATTGACCGGCTGGCCGTTGGCCATCACTTCGCGGGTCTGGGGATTGATGGTGACGCCCTTGTGCTCGAACACGGGCTCGGCGCGGCCGGCGGCGCGGCGCAACAGGGCGCGGATGCGGGCCAGCAGCTCGTCCAGGTCGTAGGGCTTGAGCACGTAGTCGTCGGCGCCGGCGTCGAGGCCGGCAATGCGCTGCTCGACGGCGTCGCGCGCGGTGGCGACCAGCACGGGGGTCAGCTCTTTTCTTGCGCGCATCGACCGCAGGACTTCCAGGCCATCCTTGCGCGGCAGGCCGAGGTCGAGCAGGACCAGGTCGTAGGTCTGGGTTTGCAGGGCGGTATCCGCCATGGCGCCGTCCTTGACCCCAGTCCACGGCGTAATGTTCGGCCCTCAGCAGGTCGAGCACGACTTCGCCGATCATGGTGTCATCTTCTACTAGCAGGAGGCGCATTGAATTTTTTCCTTAGGGTTTCATCGGCCGACGGCCCTTGATCGCGTCGCAGGCCAGTCGGCACGGCGGATCAATGATCCGCCCTACATTGTGCGACGGCGCCAGCGATCCCGCAATGTCACACTGGCGGCAGTGCCGTCGGGTGCGTAGGGCGGATCATTGATCCGCCGTGATTGCGCCGCCGTCGGCTCTGGCGTCCGCCGCCGGCCCGCGCACCGCCATTTTATCCGAGGCGCACCGGAATGAAGATGCGTTCGTCACCGCGCTGGATGAGCAGGGCTACCGACTTCGAGGACTTGCCCACCACATCCTTCACATCGCCAATCGAATTGACAGCGCGGCCGTTGACGGACAGCAGCACGTCGCCCGGCTGCACGCCGGCGCTGGCAGCGGCGCCGCCGGCATCCTCAATCAGCAAGCCGGACGGCAACCCAGCCTGGCGCTTTTCCAGCGGATCGAGCGGACGCAGGGCCAGGCCCAGGCGCATCTTGGCCGTCGGGCCCTCGTCATCCTGGGCCGACGCCACATTGCGGTCGCGGGCGTTGCCCAGCTTGCCGTCCAGCGTGATGCTCTTACCCTGGCGCCACACTTCCAGCGTCACCTTGTCGCCAGGCGAAGCCAGCGACACCATGGCCGGCAAGTCAGCCGAAGCGACGATCTTCTGGCCATTCATCGCGCGGATCACGTCGCCAGCCTTCAGGCCGATCTGCTCGGCCGGGCCGCCGCGCTCCACATTCGACACCAGCGCGCCTTCCGGGCTCGCCAGGTTGAAGGAATCGGCAAAGCCCTGGTTGATTTCCTGCACCGTCACGCCGAGGCGTGCATGCACCACCTTGCCGGTCTTCACGATCTGGTCGCGGATCCTGGTCGCCACGTCGATCGGGATCGCGAACGACAGGCCCTGGTAGCCGCCGCTCTGGCTGTAGATCTGCGAGTTGATGCCGACCACTTCGCCGCGGGTGTTGAACAGCGGACCGCCCGAGTTACCGGGGTTGATCGCCACGTCAGTCTGGATGAAGGGCACATTGCCCTCATCGATGGAGCGGCCTTTCGCGCTCACCACGCCGGCGGTCACCGTGTTCTCCAGGCCGAAGGGCGAGCCGATCGCCAGCACCCATTCGCCGACCTTCACGTCGGTCGAGCGGCCCGAGAGGGACTACAGGCAGGTTCTTGGCGTCGATCTTCAGCACAGCCACGTCGGTTTTCGGGTCGGAACCCAGCACCTTGGCGCGGAATTCGCGGCGGTCGGTCAGCTTGACCGTCACTTCCTGTGCATCGCGCACCACGTGGGCATTGGTCAGGATCAGGCCATCGGCGCTGACGATGAAGCCGGAACCGACGCCATGGGTCGGCACTTCGCCGCCACCGCGTCCACCGCGGCCGCCTTGCGGGCCCTGGAAGCGGCGGAAGAATTCGAGGAAGGGATCATCCCCCAACGGCTCGCCGCGCTGGCCCTGGCCCTGGCTCTGGTACGAGGCCTTGGTGGTGCCGGTGGTGCTGATATTGACCACGCCAGGGCCATTGCGCTGGGCGATCACACTGAAATCCGGCAGCGCGATCATCGGCGCCGGGGTTGGAGCAGGGGCGCCTGCGGCGGCATTGGAAGGCACCGCAGGCGTTGCTTGCGCCACGGCCGCAGGCGCGGCCGGGGTCTGATTCTGCTGGATTGCGAAGGCGGCGCCGGCACCCAGCACGCCAACGGCGGCCAGTGCCGTTACCACCCGTTTAACGGTCATCGAAGCGGTGACGGTTTTGCTCATGTTCTGGACTCCCAAGTAAGAACTGTTGATGGCATCAATATGCGCCTGCAGTCTTAGGCTCGTCTTAATAAATATTTTGCAGGCGGCAGAGACACGGCGGATCAATGATCCGCCCTACGCGCCGCCACGACGCAGAGGTATATGGTGTTCGATCCGTCACGAGGCGTAGGGCGGATCATTGATCCGCCGTGCCTGCGTTGCCGTAAACGCAAAAAGGCCGGCAAATGCCGGCCTTCACAGGTGAAGCCAGAAGCGATTAAGCAGCTTGCTGTTCCAGCGCGCTCACATTGGAGGCCACGCCGTCAATCGCGATCTTGCGCGCCTTCAGGGCTTCGGGCACTTCGCGCACCAGTTCGATGGTGAGCATGCCGTTGTCGAAGGAAGCGCCGGTCACCTTCACGTGGTTCGCCAGCTGGAAGCGCTGTTCGAAGTCACGGGCGGCAATGCCGCGGTGCAGGTAGGTGCGCTCAACGCCGTCGCGCTGCTTGCGGCCCACCACGATGAGCGAGTCGCGCTCGGAGGTGATGTCGATTTCAGAACGATCGAAGCCGGCCAGGGCCATCACGATACGGTACTGGTCTTCGGAAACCAGTTCGATGTTGTACGGAGGATAGCTGGGAGTGGCATCGCCACGGGCGGAGTCATTCAGCAGCTGGGCCAGGCGGTCGAAACCGATAGCAGAACGGTACAGCGGAGTCAGGTCAAAAGTACGCATGATAAATATCCTTTTAAAGTTAAGCGATATGTCCAACGGCCCCCATCTGGGCGACCGCTGAGTCGGATATAGGCATGCCCAAAAAGGTTTTCAAGAGGTCTTTTTGCAAAATGTTGGTGTTACGTTCTGAAACAAATTGCCAGGAGGTGCATGCTAAACTCGCGCGCTTGAACTTTCCCCTCGGAACGATAATGAAACTTGCTTTGCTGTCACTGCTGATGGGCGCCGCCTTCAGCGCCTCCGCCGGATCTCCCCTGCCAACGCCTGCCGACCAGAACTATCCCGGTACCATCGTGATGAAGCTGGACGCATCGAACACGGCGCAAAACATTTTCCGCGTGACGCAAAGCATCCCGGTCAAGCCGGGCAAGATGACCCTGCTCTACCCGCAATGGGTGCCGGCCAATCACGGCCCCAGCAGCCCGATCAACCAGTTCGCCGGCCTGAAGATTTCGGGCAACGGCAAGCCGATCGCCTGGCACCGCGACAACGTCAATGTGTTCGCCTTCCACCTGGATGTACCGGCCGGCGTGAAAACCATCGACCTCGAGTACCAGTACCTGTCGCCGACCGAAGCCAGCCAGGGCCGCACCACGATCACGCCGGACATCCTCGGCATCCAGTGGCACTCGATGACCATGTACCCGGCCGGCTACTACACCCGCCGCATCCCGATCCAGACCACGGTGACGGTGCCGCACGACTGGCAATACGGCAGCGCGCTGGAACTGGCCGAGCGCAAGGGTGACGACCTGGTCTTCAAGACCACCGACCTCGAAACCTTCGTCGACTCGCCGCTGTTCGCCGGCCGCTACTTCAAGCGCTACGACCTCGATCCGGGCGGCAAGCTGCCGGTGCACATGAATGTGGTGGCCGATACCCAGGAAGCCGTGGAAGCCAAGCCGGAGCAGCTGGAGCCTCACCGCAAGCTGATCCAGCAGGCCTACAAGCTGTTCCAGTCCCAGCACTACAAGCACTACGATTTCCTGTTCGCGCTGAGCGACGAATTCGGCGGCGTGGGCCGCGAACACCACCAGTCCAGCGAGAATGGCGTGAAGCTCGATTACTTCACCGACTGGAACAAGGCCGAGTCTGCACGCGGCCTGCTGCCGCATGAATTCACCCACTCCTGGAACGGCAAGTTCCGCCGTCCCGCCGGCCAGGACGTGCCGGACTTTAACACCCCGCTGCAGAACGACCTGCTGTGGGTGTACGAAGGCCAGACCACCTTCTGGGGCCATGTGCTGGCATCCCGTTCGGGCCTGATGAAGCTTTCCAGCGTGCGCGACATCTTCGCCGCCAGCGCCGCGCGCTACAGCCTGCAGCCGGGCCGCGCCTGGCGTACCGTGCAGGACACGACCTATGACCCGATCATCAACGCGCGCCGTCCGCAAGGCTGGAACAGCTACCAGCGCAGCGAGGACTACTACAACGAAGGCTCGCTGATCTGGCTGGACGTGGACAGCAAGCTGCGCGAAATGTCCGGCGACAAGCTTTCGCTGGATGACTTTGCCCGCAAGTTCTACGGCGTCAACGACGGCATGATCACCGCCAAGCATTACAGCTTCGACGATGTGGTGAAGACCCTGAACAGCATCCAGGCTTACGACTGGGCCGGCTTCCTGCGCACCCGCGTGGAAGAACTCGCCCCGGCGCCGCTGGACGGTCTGAACCGTTCCGGATGGAAGCTGGTGTTCACCGACAAGCCGACCGATTACCTGAAAGGCGTGGAAGACCGCAGCAAGTCGGCCGACTTCCAGTACTCGCTGGGCTTCAACGTGGGCAGCGAGGGCCGCATCGAAAACATCGTCTGGGATGGCCTCGGCTTCAAGAATGGCCTGTCGCTGGGCACAACGCTGCTGGCTGTGAATGGCCGCGCCTACAAGGCGGATGTGCTGCGCAATGCCGTGACGGAAGCGAAGTCCAGCAAGAAGCCGCTCGAACTGCTGGTCAAGCGCGGCCAGCAATACCGCACGATCTCGCTGGCCTACTTCGATGGCCTGCGCTATCCGCGCCTGGAACGCATCGAAGGCACGAAAGACCGCCTGGAAATCCTGCTGTCGCCGCTGAAATAATCCCTTCCCCTGGCCGGGCGCGCTGCGGTGCGCCCGCCTTCACCGCCTCCGGCTACAGTGGCCGCAAATGACTGCATGGAGGCGCATATGATCACCCTGCTCACCTGGTCAACACCCAACGGCCGCAAGCCCATCATCATGCTGGAAGAGCTGGAAGTCCCCTATCAGGTGGTGCCAGTCAACATCAAGGAGGGCGAGCAATTCCGTCCCGAATTCCTGGGCATATCGCCGAATAACAAGATTCCCGCCATGGTCGATGACGGCGTCGAAGGCGGCTCCCTGTCCCTGTTCGAAAGCGGCGCCATCCTCACCTATCTTGCCGAGCGCTACGGCAAGCTGCTGCCGCCCAGCGGACATGTGCGCTATCGCGCCCTGCAATGGCTGTACTGGCAGATCGGCGGCCTCGGCCCGATGGCCGGACAGCTCGGCTATTTTGCGAAGAAGGATGATGCCATGCCGAAGGAGCACTTCACCGCCGAAGTGCAGCGCCTGTTCAAGGTGCTGGACAGCGGCCTCGGCAGCAATCCCTACCTGGCGGGCGATGAATACACCATTGCCGACATCGCGACCTATACCTGGACGCTGGCCATGGTCGAACACCAGCCGCAGGCCGTGGCCGAGCTGGTGGCGCAGAAACCTGCGCTGCACGAATGGCTGAAGCGCGTGGGCAACCGTCCCGCCGTGCAGCGCGGCATGGCCTGGAAACCGCCGGCCTAAACCAGGTAGCGCGAACTCCAGGCGGCAATCAGGTTGGCCACATAGACCGCATCCTCGCGCTTGCTGAGGAGGTGGTCGGCCGTGTCCAGCGAGATATAGCTTTTCGGGTGCTTGGCTGCGCTGAAGATGTCCAGCGCGTTATTGATGCCGACCGTGGCATCGCCCGGCGCGTGCATCACCAGCAGCGCCTTGCGCAGCGCACCGATCTTGCTGCGCAGGCTGTGCTCGGCCACGTCTTCCAGGAACTGGCGCTTGATGCGGAAGGGACGGCCCGCCAGCTGCACCACGGCTTCGCCCTCGGCCGTGATGGAATCGATCTGTTCGCCGAACAGGTGGGTGACGTGGCCCGGATCGCTGGGCGCGGCGATCGTCACCACGGCTTGCGCTTCCGGCACATTGCCCGCCACGGCCAGCGTGGCGGCGCCGCCCAGGCTGTGGCCGATCAGGATGCGCGGCGCCTGGTGCTCCTGGCGCAGGAAGTCGGCGGCGGCCAGCAGGTCGGCAATATTGGACGAGAAATTGGTGTTGGCGAACTCGCCTTCGCTGGCGCCGAGGCCCGTGAAATCGAAGCGCAGCACGGCGATGCCGTGGTCGGTCAGCGCCTGGGCGATGCGGCTGGCGGCAAACACGTCCTTGCCGCAGGTGAAACAGTGGGCGAACAGGGCATAGGCCTTGATGGCGGTTTCGGGTGAATCGAGGCGGGCAGCCAGCTTCTGGCCGTTGGCGCCCGGGAAATCCAGTCGTTCAGCACGCATACATGCTCCCTTCGGTTTTTGCGGTATTTTAACCTGCCCTCAACCGAACAAACCATGCAGGTACCAGCGCTGGTCTTCCTCGGTGCCGAGACGCTCGCGGTACACCCAGTAGTGGGCATGGTCTTCCCCTTCGGCGATGAAATAATCGCGCGTCTGCGTATCGTTCCACCAGCCGCCCTCGATGCGCTCGCCGGACGTGACCATGCGCAGCGGCGAGTTGTAGAAAGGCCGGTGGTCGCGCATCAGCAGCGCGACCGGCTTGGGGAAGATCCACACGGGACGCGGCAGGGGATGCGGCGGCATCTGTCCCTTCACATCCGCCGCGCGCAATTTCTGTTGCACCGGCACCCACTGGTTGGCATATTCGGGCCGGTAATCGGCGCGCGGACAAGGCTGCAGCACATTGTCCGCACCCAGGCGCGCCACCAGCAACTCGAACAGGCGCTGCTGGTCTTCCTTGCTGCCGCCCGGCTCGGGGAACAGCGAATCGCTGAGCGGCGCCATCGGTTCCACCTTCAGCGCTTCCAGCCGCAGGCCGATCACGGGCGCCACCAGTTCCACCTTGCCCAGGCGCTCCTTCAGCAGGCGCACCAGGTGTTCGTCGCGCCAGGTCGGCTCGGCCAGCATGACTTCGATGGGCGTGGGCGGAGCAGGCTTGCCGCCCCCGTTCATGCTCCAGCAGCAGGCGCACGCCTTCCACGGCGAACTGGCGCGCGCACAGCCAGCCGGTCAGCTGCTGCAGCAGGCGGCAGGCGCCGGCCAGCAACAGGTCCGCATTCTCGATGCGGCCGAACAGTTCCAGTTTCGCGCTGAAGGTGGGCGGCGCTTCGATCCATTCGAACATTTCCGGCATCTGGCCGCGCGCCGTGTCCAGCATTTCCAGCACGGCCGCGCCGCAGCGCCGCTTCAGGCCGGGACGCGGCAGCCGGCACAGGTCGCCCACCGTGTGGCAGCCTATGCCCTGCAGCCAGGGCAGGAAGGGACGCACGGGCGGCAACAGCCCGGCCGGCAGGCGCTCCAGCCGGCGCAGCAATGATCCGATTTTTAAAGATCGTCCGCCGCCGCTGTGCGCCAGCAGCCAGGCGCCGCGCGCCGTCGGCGCCACGCCAAGGTGGGCGCTGAAGCCGAGGGCGTGCAGGCTGTCCAGCACGCGCCGGCACAGCTTGCGGATGCCACCGAACAGGCGCAGGCTGGCGCCGATATCGAGCAGCAGGGATGCTTCCTCTCCTTCCGCCACCTGCGGCGTGAACTGCAGCATGGCCATGGCCACCGCATGCAGGGCTTCCGCTTCCTTCAGCGGCGCGCGCTCGTGCTGCATCGCTTGCGGCGCCATCATCATCACGCCGCCGCGCCGCATGCCCGGCCGCACCCCGCAGGCGTGGGCCAGATCGGATAAGGCTATGACGCCATCCTGCTCCAGCACCACGCTGCACTGGTCATCCGACCACCGCGGGCAGAATACCTCGAGCGGGAGCCGGGGCAGGTGCAGGGCGATCCACAGACGCATGTCGCAACAATGTAGAAGGGGTTAATGGCAGGAACAGCGGCTCGTCGCGCTGCGGTCCCCGCCGCTTGATAAATTCAATCCGCACGCCGCCGACCGCGCCGCGCACCGCCAGCCGCAGCGGCGCGGGCGAGGCATCCTGCGCTTCCTGGATGGGACGCATCATGCAGAACAGCGTGTCGCTGCTCTGGGCTGCCAGATGCAGGCGGCGCAGGGATTCGCCGCGCACATGGCGGTCCCACAGCAGCACGGCGCCGCAGCAGCCGCTGCGCAAGGCCTGCTCGGCCGCCCACTGGCCATCGGCCGTGCGGCCTGTGTTGCGCACCCAGATCAGCTGGGCGGGTTGCACGCCCAGCGCGGACAGGCCCAGCGCCTGCGGCACCTGGGGCGGCTGCAGCAGGACAATAGGACGTTTCAGCTCCGCAAGCGCCGGATGCAGCAGGCGCATCTCGCCGATGCCGCTTTGCTGCAGCAGCAGCTCGACCAGGCTGCCGGTCGGCCAGCCCCCACCGGGCAACTGGGCGGACAGGGCCGCATACCCGGTGTCGATGCAACGGGTGGTGCTGCGCGCCAGTTGCGATGCAAACCAGAGTGAGGGGTGCAAGGCTTCCGGCGCTGTGATCGGGTCAGAGCGGGCCATGGAATCAGAGAGCAAAATAGCTGTATGCATATACAGTACTCTGCGCACGGGATTTTGGCAAGGGGCTGATAAAATCGCCAACATTGCAAATCATTTCCTGAACACTATGCAGACCATCGGCGCCGTCCTGTTTGCCATCGCCCTGCTCCACACTTTCAGCGCCAAATCCTTTGGCATGCTGGCCCAACGCTATCCGCGCCATCACGGCCTGTTCCACCTGCTGGGCGAAGTGGAAGTGGTGTTCGGCTTCTGGGCATTCGTGCTGGTGGTGGTGATGGCCTTCGTGGCGGGTCCGCAGAATGCGATCGCTTATGCAGAAACCCAGCAATACACGGAACCGCTGTTCGTGTTCGTGGTGATGGTGGTGGCGGCTTCGCGTCCCGTACTGGAGTTCGTGCGGCGCCTGCTGGAAGCAATCGCGCGTCTCGCGCCGGGGCGCGCCGAGGTGGCGCTGGCCTGGCTGGGCCTGTCCGTGGTGCCGCTGACCGGCTCCCTGATCACCGAGCCCGCCGCGATGACGATTGCCGCGCTGATGCTGGCCCCGCTGGTGTTCCGCGACCCCGTGCCGGAATGGCTCAAGTACGGCGCGCTGGGCGTGCTGTTCGTGAATGTGTCGATCGGCGGCACACTGACTTCGTATGCCGCGCCGCCGGTCCTGATGGTGGCCGGTACCTGGCAGTGGGACAGCGCCTTCATGGCCGCGACCTTTGGCTGGAAGGCGGCGCTGGCCGTTGCCATCAATGCCAGCGTGGTGAGCGCGCTGTTGCGTCCCCACCTGTCGGCCCGTGCGGACGCCGCCCCGGCGCGCGATGCGAGTCCCGTGCCCCTCTTCGTCAGCGCCATCCACGTGGCCTTCCTGGCGGCCGTCGTGCTGCTGGCCCACCATCCCGTGCTGTTCCTCGGCGTGTTCCTGTTCTTCCTCGGCTACGCCACTGCCTACTCGCGCTTCCAGTCGCCGCTGATCCTGAAGGAGGCTTTGCTGGTGGGCTTCTTCCTGGCGGGACTGGTTGTGCTGGGCGGCATGCAGCAATGGTGGCTGCAACCGATCGTGTCGCGCCTTCGAGCCGGTCGCACTGTTCTTTGGCGCGCTGGCCCTGACCGCCGTCACCGACAACGCCGCACTCACCTATCTCGGTTCGCTGATCGACGGCATCACGCCGCAGGCGCAATACATGCTCGTTGCCGGCGCCGTGGCCGGCGGTGGCCTGACGGTGATCGCCAACGCGCCCAACCCCGCCGGCGCCTCCCTGCTTCGCGCCGGCTTCCGCGACGCATCCATCAGCGCCATCGGCTTGCTGCTGGGCGCGCTCCCGCCGACCGCAGTCGCCGCTCTCGCCTTCTTTCTTTAGTGCCGAGCAGCGATTCGCAGGACGTCTCAACGCGCGGCTGCGCAGACAGAAAGCGTATCCACTTTTCTGCGCGCTGCGTTAGGCATCTCACACATAACATCAATCCGAATAACACGGAACCGTAACACGCTCCCAGTGGCGCGAGCCATTGAAGCCGCACACTATTGAATCCCTGCAAGGACGCGAAAAATCTCGTTGGGCTATTCTGAATCTCATCCCGTTCCGCACCGGAGCGGAGCTTCCAAAGACATCAGGAGATCAGAATGAGCTATCTAGACCGCGATCCATTTGGTATCTATCGTGACCGCAGCGACAACGACGGCCCAGGCCCGCGCCTGATGGGCGCCGATACGCTGATGGGCGAAGATGTTTACAACCGTCAGGACGAAGACCTCGGCGACATCAAGGAATTCATGCTGGACATGCAGACCGGCCAGGTTGCCTATGCCGTGCTGTCCTTCGGCGGCTGGCTGGGCATGGGCGACAAGCTGTTCGCCGTGCCGTGGCAGGCGCTGCAGCTTGACACCGTGAACAAGCGCTTCATCCTGGACTGCACCAAGGAGCGCCTGGAAAACGCGCCAGGCTTCGACAAGGACCGTTGGCCGGATATGGCCAGCGCCGAGTTCGGCACCGAGATCCATAACTTCTACGGCACCCAGCAGAATATGCCGGGACATAGGACTGCCACCGGCAGCGTGATGGGGTCTGGCACCAGCACCATGCAGTCCGGTTCGTCGGGCAGCTATAGCGGCACCAGCAGCGGCGGCACCGTGGGTGGGAACAAGGGTAACTACTGAGCGTAGAACGGCGGATCAATGATCCGCCCTACGCGCTACGGACGGTTTTGGCCCGGCTTAGCCGGGCTGTAGGGCGGATCATTGATCCGCCGTGCGTGCATCACCGCTGCATCGATTCCCACACCTTCATCAAGCGCTTGACGGACACCGGCATCGGCGTCCGCAACTCCTGCGCGAACAAGGAAACACGCAACTCCTCCAGCATCCAGCGGTACTCGACCAGCTTCGGATCCGTATTCTTGCCCGCCGACTTGTCGCGCGAGACGCGCAAGTAAGGCTGCGCCGCGACATGCCACTCCGCCATCGCCTTCTGGTCGCGCGCCGAATCCGCGCGCAGCTTCTCGATGCGCACATTCATCGCCTTCAGGTAGCGCGGGAAGTGCGACAGCTGCGTGAACTCGTTCTCGATCAGGAAGCGCTTGTGCACCAGGCCTTGCAGCTGCTGCTGCATGTCCTGCGCAGCCTGCGGATTGATGCCCTGCAGGCGCTTGGGCAGGCCGTGGTACTCGGTCAGCACCTGCGACACCAGGCGCGCGATCTCGTTCACCAGCAGCACCAGGCGCGACTTGCCTTCGTCCTTGCGCTTGATGAAGCTCGCCTCATCGGTGGGCAGCGGGTCCTGCAGGCAGGCAATCTCCAGCGCCTTGGCGATGATCTGGTCGCGCAGCTCTTCCTGCGTGCCCATGGACATGAACTGCATGCCCATCTGCTGCAGGTTCGGGATCGACTTTTCCACGAACTTGATCTGATCCTTCATCTGCAGCGCGAACAGGTGGCGCAAGCCGATGCGGTGCGTGCGCGCGGCCACGTTCGGATCGTCGAACACTTCCAGGTCGCAGTGCGCGCCCTTGTCCACCAGTGCCGGGAAGCCGATCAGGCTTAGCTTGCCCTGCTGGATTTCCAGCAGTTCCGGCAGCTCGCCAAAGCTCCAGGTGGTGATATTCGTATGCGCCGACGGAGCCGCCGGTACGGCCGGCGTGGCGGGCGCCGGAGCGGACTTGCCCGCGCCGCGCGCGGCTTCGGCCGCGATGCCGCCGTGCGACGGCTTGGCCGCAGCGGCCGGCTGGCCTGTGAGCTGGGCCAGCTGCGCCGGCGTCGCCGCATTGCCGCCGCCTTCCGCCATACGTTGGAAGCTCTGGCGCGCCAGCACGCCGTACTCCGCCTGCAGCGTGGCCAGGTTGCGGCCCATGTCCAGCTGGCGGCCGTGCTCATCGACCACCTTGAAATTCATGAAGTGGTGCGCCGGCAGCTGTTCAGCCTTGAAGTCCGTGGTCAGCACGGTGATGGTGATCTGCTTGCGGATATCGGCAATGATGGCGTCAACCAGGTCGCCGCGGCCAAACTCCGTGCGCTCGACAAACCTGGCCGCGTAATCCGGCAGCGGCACCATATGGCGGCGCTGCTTCTGCGGCAGGGTCTTGAGCAGCAGGTGCACCTTCTCCTTCAGCATGCCCGGCACCAGCCATTCGCAGCGCTCGCGCGACAGCTGGTTTAGCGCATACAGCGGCACCGTCAACGTTACGCCATCGCGCACGCTGCCAGGCTCAAAGTGGTAGCTCAGTTGCATTTCCAGCCCGGCCGCCATCGTCTTCTTCGGGAACAGGTCGGTCGTGATGCCGGCCGCCTCGTGGCGCATCAGGTCTTCGCGGTTCAGGAACAACAGCTTGGGATCGTCATAGGACGCATCCTTGTACCACTTCTCGAAACCGGCGCCGTTCACCACGTCGGCAGGAACCGCCTGGTCGTAGAAGGCTTCGATCAGCTGATCGTCCACCAGCACGTCCTGCCGGCGCGACTTGTGTTCGAGGTTCTCGATCTCGCGCACCAGCTTGTGGTTATGGGCGAAGAACGGCGCGCGCGTGTCGTAGTCGCCGCCGACCAGCGCGTCGCGAATGAAGATCTCGCGCGCTTCGGCGGGGTTCTTCTGGCCGTAGTTGATGCGGCGCTGGCTGTAGACCACCAGGCCGTACAAGGTCGCGCGCTCGGAAGCGGTGACTTGCGCGGGCCGCTTTTCCCAGCGCGGCTCCCCCCAGGATTTCTTCAGCAGGTGTCCGCCGATCTTTTCGATCCATTCCGGCTCGATGCGCGCCACGCAGCGCGCATACAGTCGCGTGGTCTCGACCAGTTCGGCCGCCACGATCCACTTGCCCGGTTTCTTGGACAGCGCGGAACCCGGCCAGATATGGAAGCGGATGCCGCGCGCGCCAAGGTAGCCGGCGCCCGGTTCGTCCTCGGACTTGAAGCCGATATTGCCCAGCAGGCCGGTGAGCAGGGCCATGTGGAACTGCTCGTAGGTTGCCGGCGACTCGTTGGTGCGCCAGCCCTGCTCTTTCACGATGGTCAGCAGCTGCGAGTGCACGTCGCGCCATTCGCGCAGGCGCAGCTGGTTCAGGAAGGTGGCGCGGCACGTGTCCATCAGCTGGCGGTTGGACTTCTTGTGCTCGATCGCGCTCTCGAACCACTTCCAGATTTTCAGGTAGCTGAGGAACTCGGACTTCTCGTCGGCGAATTTCTTGTGCTGTTCGTCCGCCGCCTGCTGGTGTTCCATCGGACGGTCGCGCGGGTCCTGCACGGACAGCGCGGACGCCACGATCAGCACTTCGGTCAGGCAGTGGTATTCCTGCGCGGCCAGGATCATGCGGCCCACGCGCGGGTCGAGCGGCAGCTTGGCCAGCTTGCGTCCCAGTTGCGTGAGCTTGTTGTCTTCATCGACGGCGCCCAGTTCCTGCAGCAGCTGGTAGCCGTCCGCAATCGCACGGCCCAGCGGCGGTTCGATGAAGGGGAAGCTCTCCACATCGGCCAGGTGCAGGGACTTCATGCGCAGGATGACGGAGGCCAGCGAGGAGCGCAGGATTTCCGGGTCCGTGAATTTCGGACGCTGCAGGAAATCCTGTTCTTCGTAGAGGCGGATACATACGCCATCGGCCACACGGCCGCAGCGGCCGGCGCGCTGGTTGGCGGCCGATTGCGCGACCGGCTCGATCTGCAGCTGTTCGACCTTGTTGCGGTAGCTGTAGCGCTTCACGCGCGCCAGGCCGGCGTCAACTACATAGCGGATGCCGGGCACGGTCAGCGAGGTTTCGGCCACGTTGGTCGCCAGAACGATGCGGCGCGCGTTCGTGGTGCGGAAGACGCGGTCCTGTTCTTCCACCGACAGGCGGGCGAACAGGGGCAGGATTTCCACGTGCGGCGGATGGTGCTTGCGCAGGGCTTCCGCTGCGTCGCGGATTTCGCGCTCGCCAGGCAGGAAGACCAGCACGTCGCCGCTGCCGATGCGGCAGACTTCATCCACGCCGTCCACGATGGCGTCCATCAGGTCGCGCTTTTCGCGGGCGGCGGCGGTGCGCGCGCCTTTGGCGTCCGGCGTTGGTGCGCCCAGGTTGATTTGCTCGCGTTCGACGGGGCGGTAGCGCACTTCCACTGCATACAGGCGGCCGGAGACTTCAATCACCGGCACCGGCGGCTTGCCTTCCTGCGTGAAGTGTCTGGCGAAGCGCTCGGCGTCGATGGTTGCGGAGGTGATGATCACCTTCAGGTCCGGACGGCGCGGCAGGATCTGCTTCAGGTAGCCAAGCAGGAAGTCGATGTTCAGGCTGCGCTCGTGGGCTTCGTCGATGATGATCGTGTCGTAGCCCTTCAGCAGCGGATCGGTTTGCGTTTCGGCCAGCAGGATACCGTCGGTCATCAGCTTCACCGACGCGCCCTTGCTCAGGGTGTCGTTGAAACGCACCTTGAAACCCACGTGCTCGCCCAGCGGGCTGCCCAGTTCCACCGCGATGCGTTTCGCCGTGGACGATGCCGCGATCCTGCGCGGCTGCGTGTGGCCAATCAGGCCTTTCTGTCCCTGCCCAGTTCGAGGCAGATTTTCGGCAGCTGCGTGGTTTTGCCGGAGCCGGTTTCGCCGGACACGATCACCACCTGGTTGTTCTTTAAGGCTTCCGCGATTTCTTTCCTGCGGCCGGAGACCGGCAGGTCTTCCGGGAAGGTGATCGGCGGGAGCGGGTTGCGGAAGCTTGCGGCTTCCTCACGCGCCTTGCGCTCCTCCTCCGTCTCGCGGCGGCGCTCGCCGCCGCGGTCCCCTTCGCGTCCCCCTCCCCGCCGCGTCCCTCGTCACGCCGCGCCTCTGCGCCGCGCTTTTGGCCGCCAGCCAACGCGTCCGCGCCTCCGCCTCCGCGCGCCGGACGCGACGCGTCGCCGCCGCGCTGGCCAGAGCCACGCCTTTCGCCGCCGCGTCCTTGGCCGCCTGCCGACGCATCCGCGCCAGCGCCAGCGCCGCGTGCGGGGCGCGACGCGTCGCCGCGAGCAACTTCGCCTGCTGGACGCGCCGCGTCGCCGGCTTGCCGCGCGCTGCCTTGCTGGTGCGCCGCGTCGCCGCGCTGGCCGGAGCTGCGTACGTCGTTGCCGCGGGGCTGATCGGCGCTCGATGCGCCAGCGCCGGCGCCCTCGCGCTGCGGGCGTGCGGAGTCGCCGCGCTGGCCGCGTCCTGGCTCGCCGCTCGCTGGGCGCGCCGCGTCGCCGCGTTGGCCGCGTCCTGGCTGGCCGCCTTGGCCGCGCGGGGCGTCGCCCGGGGCCTGGGCCGCAGGGCTGGCAGGCGTGCCGGCGGACTGGCCGGCAGGCGCGGTGCCGGCGGGCGTCCGTCGGTCGTCGGTGGAGGCGGCAGGCGATTTGCCCGGAGGAGGTGTCTTATTGCTTGCTTCTGGCATTTTTTTAACAGTATTTGGTGCGAAAATCGCGCAGCGAATTATAATGCGCGGAATGGAAAATCCTACCCAATTCGTCCACTGGCTGCGCTCCGTCGCGCCCTACATCCACGCCTTCCGTGGCAAGACCTTCGTGGTTGCCTTCCCTGGTGAACTGGTTTCCGCCGGCGCCCTGCCGGTGCTGGCCCACGACTTGTCTTTATTGCACGCGCTGGACATCAACGTCACCGTCGTCTACGGCTCGCGTCCGCAGGTCGCCGAACAGCTCGCGCTGCGTAACGTGGAAGGCCGCTTCCACAATGGCGTGCGCATTACGGACAGCGCCGCCATGGAATGCGCCAAGGAAGCCGCCGGCGAACTGCGCCTGGACATCGAAGCCGCCTTCAGCCAGGGCTTGCCGAATACGCCGATGTCGAACGCGGCGATCCGTATCATTTCCGGCAACTTCATCACCGCCCGCCCCGTCGGCGTGATCGACGGCGTCGACTTCGAACTGACCGGCGTCACCCGCAAGGTGGATGCGGAAACCATCCACTCCATCATGGGCTCGGACGGCGTGGTTCTGCTCTCCCCGCTGGGCTTCTCGCCCACCGGCGAAACTTTCAACCTGACGATGGAAGACGTGGCCGTTTCCGCCGCCATCTCCCTGCACGCGGACAAGCTGATCTTCATCACCGAAACGGAAATGATGAAGGATGTCGCCGGTGTCGAAATCACCGAACTGTCCTCGCACCAGGCCGAAGCCGTGCTGCAGGCCGGCTTCCTGCCGGACGCCACCGCCTTCTACCTGAAGCACTGTATCAAGGCTTGCCACAACGGCGTCGAGCGCGCCCACATCGTGCCTTTCGCGCTGGACGGCTCCGCCCTGCTGGAACTGTTCACCCACGACGGCGTGGGCACCATGATCTCGCACGAGAACCTGGAAAGCCTGCGTCCTGCCACAATTGAGGACGTTGGCGGGATTATCAAGCTGATCGAGCCGCTGGAAGCTGACGGCACCCTGGTCAAGCGCGGCCGCGAGCTGATCGAGCGCGAAATCGAAATGTTTTCCGTGATCGAGCACGACGGCGTGATCTTCGGTTGCGCCGCCCTGTATGCCTTCCCGGAAGAAAAAATGGCCGAAATGGCATGCCTGACCGTCAACCCCGACGTACAAACGCAAGGCGACGGCGAACGCATCCTCAAGCACATGGAAAACCGCGCCCGCGCCCAGGGCATCACCAAGCTGTTCGTGCTGACCACGCGCACCGCGCACTGGTTCATGAAACGCGGCTTCGTGCCGTCCAGCGTGGAAGCCCTGCCAAAAGACCGCCAGCGCCTCTACAACTGGCAGCGCAAATCCCAGGTTCTGATCAAGACACTATAATTGCAATTTTTAGGAGTACCGAATATGGCTCGTACCGTCCATTGCGTCAAACTGAACAAGGAAGCCGAAGGCCTCGACTTCCCGCCTTACCCGGGCGAACTGGGCAAGCGCATCTATGAATCCGTGTCCAAGGAAGCCTGGGCTGCCTGGCTCAAGCACCAGACCATGCTGGTCAACGAAAACCGCCTGAACCTGGCGGACGTGCGCGCACGCAAGTACCTGGCCGCCCAGATGGAAAAACATTTCTTTGGAGAAGGCGCCGACCAGGCTGCCGGCTACGTGCCACCAGCAGAATAAAACCACCAGGAAAAGCGATGCCCCGATTGAAAGTCAAAGTAATAAGCGGGGCGATCGCCCTGGCCCTGTCCCTCCCCTCCTTCGGCGCCGAGCAAGCCTGGGTCGCCAAGTCCAACGAAAATTCCAAGCTGCTGCTGGCCGTGATGGCCAAGTATGCGCCCGAGGATGCGAGCAGCCTGGGCGTGGACGGCTTCGACGAAAAGATCGTCGACCTGTCGCGCGACCAGTTCGAGCCGGCCAGCAAGGATACGCGCGTCGTGGTCGCGGAACTGCAGAAGCGCGAAAAGGCTGAAACCGACAAACGCATCAGGCAGGATCTGGACATCCTGATCGCCAGCGCCAGCAACAACCTGCATACCTCGGCCCTCAACCACAAATACTTCATCCCTTACACCGATGTCACCCGCCTGATCTTCGGCGTGGTGCGCCAGACCCTCGATCCGCGTATTCCCAAGGAACGCCAGGCGACGCTGCTGGTGCGCCTGGAGAAATATGCCGGCCTGGCCAAGGGCTACCGTCCGCTGACGGAGCTGGCGAAGGAGCGCACGGCCGAACGCGTGAAGGCCGACCGGAAGCTGATCGGCCCCTACAAGGGCGAAGTGGAAAAAGCCATCGCCGACGCGCCGGCCCTGATCAAGGGCATGAAGGACTTGCTGGCCAAGAGCGACATCAAGGGCTGGGAAAAGCCGATGGCGGCGCTGGAGAGCCAGCTCAACGCCTATACCGAATACCTGAAGAAGGACATGCTGCCGCTGGCGCGCGCCGACCACCGCCTGCCGCCCGAAGTCTATGCTGACAACCTGAAGCAGTTCGGCGTGGACATCTCGCCGCAGGAGCTGATGTCCAAGGCGATGACCTCCTTCGCCGAGATCCGCAACCAGATGAATATCACGGCGCGCCTGATCGCGGCCGAGCGCAAGCTGCCAGATTCGGATTACCGCGCCGTGATGAAGGAACTGAAGAAGAACCAGATCCCCGAAGCGGAAGTGATGGCGCTGTACAAGGAGCGCCTGGGCCAGATCGAAACGGCCGTGCGCGAGCAGCATATCGTCACGCTGCCGGCACGGGAGGCGAAGATCCGTCTCGCCACCGAAGCGGAGAATGCACAGAGCCCGGCGCCGCATATGAGTCCGCCGCGCCTGATCGGCAACACGGGCGAGTATGGCGAATTTGTGCTGACCACGGGCACCAAGTCACCGGACGGCAAGTCCCTGGCCTTCGACGACTTCACCCACCAGGCCGGTACCTGGTCGATTACCGCGCACGAGGCCCGTCCCGGCCACGAACTGCAATTCGCCAAGATGCTGGAAACGGGTGTCTCGACGGCCCGCGCCGTGTTTGCCTTCAACAGCGTGAACGTGGAAGGCTGGGCCCTGTACGCTGAAGCCGAGACCCAGCCCTACGAGCCGCTGGACGGCCAGCTGTTCGCCCTGCAGGCCCGCGCCATGCGCGCCGCACGTGCCTTCCTCGACCCGATGGTCAATCTGGGCCAGATCACGCCCGAGGGCGTGAAGTCTTTCCTGATGGATGAGGTGGGCTTGTCCGAAGGCATGGCGACGCAGGAGATGCAGCGCTACACCTTCACCGCGCCGGGGCAGGCGACGTCGTACTTCTACGGCTACCAGCGGCTGATGGAAACGCGCCAGGCGGCCGAGGTTGCCCTGCGCAGGAAGTTCGACCGCCAGGCCTTCAATGACTTCGTGCTGGCGCAGGGGCTGGTGCCGCCTGCCGTGCTGCGCAAGGCGGTGATGGAGGAGTTTGTGGCCGGGAAGGCGAAGTAAGACCGCTTACTTGGCTATGCCCGGGGCGCCCTGCCCCGGCACCATCGGCGTGCACTGGCGCAGCTCGCAGCGCGCCAGGAACACCTTGCCATTATCACAAGCCATGCGGTAGACCTCCACCGGGCCCGGCTCGGTCATCAGGCTGGCGCCCAGCCCGCCCTTGCAGGACTGGGCATGCGCCAGGCGCTCCACCGTGGCCGATGAAATCCCGGGCCGGAATTCCACCTTCTGCACTTCCACCCCATCAACGACCACGCGCGGCGTGCCGTCCGCCCCCAGCTCCTGCTGGGCGGACTTGCGCTTCACAGGGGCTTGGGCAACTTCTTCCTTCTGCAGGAAGGGAATATAGGAACAGGCACTCAGCAAACCAGCGGACAGCAACAGCAGCGAGAGTCGTTTCATAGGGATCAGTACTTGAGGGTCTTGACGCCGTCGGCCGTGCCCAGCAGGCACACATTCGCGCCGCGGGCCGCGAACAGGCCCACAGCCACCACGCCAACGATCTGGTTGATTTCGGTTTCCAGCGCCACCGGATCGGTGATGGACAGGCCGGCCACGTCGATGATGTTGCCGCCGTTGTCGGTCACGAAGATTTCGTCCGAACCGGCTTTGGTGCGCACCTTCGGCTGGCCGCCCAGGGCCGCCAGCTTGCGCATCACGGCGTTGCGCGCCATCGGCAGCACTTCCACCGGCAGCGGGAACTTGCCCAGCGTTTCCACCAGCTTGGAGCCGTCGGCGATGCAGACGAACTGACGCGACACGGACGCCACGATCTTCTCGCGGGTCAGTGCCGCGCCGCCGCCCTTGATCATGTGGCCGGCCGCGTTGATCTCGTCGGCGCCGTCAATGTACACCGCAATGTCCGAAACTTCGTTAAGATCGAACACCGGAATGCCGTGGCCGGCAAGGCGGGCCGCGGTCGCTTCGGAGGAAGCAACGGCGCCTTTGATGCGGTGCTTGATCTTGCCCAGTTCATCAATGAAGAAATTCGCGGTGGAACCGGTGCCTACGCCGATGATTTCGCCGTCGATAACGTATTCGATAGCCGAAATAGCAACAGCCTGTTTCAATTTGTCTTGCGTCATGGTTAGAATGAATTGGAAGATGCGGATACAGAAATGGGCGTATTTTAGCTGATGTCACCACCCTCACCAGGAAATCAGCATGAAAACAAGCACCGTACTGATCGTCGATGACAGCCGTGTCTCACGCATGCTCACCCGGCAGCATATCCAGGTTCGCCATGCCGACTGGATCGTGGAGGAAGCGGCCAACGGCGAGGAAGCCATCGCCAAGGCAACCGAATTGCAACCCGATTTGGTGTTGTTGGATGTAAACATTCCCGGCATGGGCGGCGTGGAAGCGGCCGCCGCCCTGCGCACCATGCTGCCCCAATGCCACATCTCCCTGCTGACGGCCAATGTGCAGGCTGCAACGCGCCAGCGGGCGGAACAGATCGGTGTCGGTTTCATGGAGAAACCCATTACCGCCGAACGCATCGCGCAGCTGATCGCCCCGCTGGAAGCGTGAACATGATCCGCCTCTCCGAACTGGAGCTGGACGCCCTCGTCGAGCTGTTCAATATCGGCGTGGGGCAGGCGGCAAGCGCCATGAGCGAGATTGTCAACGAAACGGTGACAATGTCGGTACCATCCATCAGCTTCCTCACGCGTTCGGCGGCGGCCAAGCTGCTGACCACCAAGAGCTCCGGCAGCGGCCGCATCTGCGGCATCAGCCAGCGCTACACGGGCGCCTTCCAGACCGACGCCATCCTCATGTTCCCCGAGGAGAAGAGCCAGCAGATCGTGCGCCTGATGGTGGGCCAGTCCATGCCGTTGGAAGAGTTGTCGCAGATGGAGCAGGAAGCGATGAGCGAGATCGGCAACATCCTGCTGAACAGCTGCGTGGGCGCACTGGCCAATATCTTCGAACGGGAACTGAATGGCTCGCTGCCGGATTACCGCGTGGGCTACAGCGACGACCTGATGGCGTCCGCCGGCGCGCCGGAGGCGATGGTGCTGATGCTGCACATTGAATTCACCATCGAGCGCCAGCAGATCACCGGAGACGTGGCCTTCATCATGGACCTGACCGCGCTGGAGGATTTGAAGGCGCATGTGGATTCCTACCTGGCGCGCGCCATGGGTGGGGCCTGAATCATGCACTGCCAGACCGAGTCCCTGCCCCTGTTGCAGAGCGTGCTCGATAATATTGAAGTGGGCGCGGTGGTATTGGACAGCGAGCACCTGGTCGTGCTGTGGAACCGCTGGATGAGCCAGCACTCCGGTGTGCTGTGCGCCGAAGCCATCAGCCGCAACTTCTTCGACCTGTTCCCGGACCAGCGCGGCAAGCGCCTCGATGGCGCGATCACCCAGGCGCTGCGCCACAATATGCCGTCCCTGCTGTCGCAGACGCTGAACCGCTGGCCCCTGCCCCTGTATGCGGACAAGGCCCGCGCCGAACAGGGCGAGCGCATGCACCAGGCGCTCACCGTCACGCCGCTGAATATTCCGGACGAAGAACGCCACTGCCTGATCCAGATTTCGGACGTGAGCGCGGCCGTGCTGCGCGAGAACCTGCTGCGCGAGCAGGCCATGGCCCTGCGTTCGCAAACCCTGCTCGATGACTTGACCGGCGTGGCCAACCGCCGCCATTTCGATATCGCCATCGACCGCGAAGCGCGCCGCGCGCGCCGCACCGGTTCGCCGCTGTCGCTGATGATGCTCGATATCGATTACTTCAAGGCCTACAACGACCATTACGGCCATCAGCAGGGGGACGCCTGCCTGGAAGCCGTGTCGGCCGCGCTGGCGACGATGCAGCAGCGTCCTGCCGACCTGTTCGCGCGCTATGGCGGCGAAGAGTTTGCCGTGGTCCTGCCCGACACGCCGGGCGAGACGGCGATGCAGATGGCGCGCCTGATGTGTCGCAAGGTGCGCGGCCTGCATATCCCGCACGAAGCATCGCAGGCGCCGCACAAGCTGGTCACCATCAGCATCGGCGTCGCCAGCACGGACAACGGCCCTACCGGCGAAGTCTATGAATTGATCAACGCCGCCGACCGAGCCCTGTATCACGCCAAAGCCTGCGGCCGCGACCGCGTCGAGACACTCTCCATATGAAAACCTCCATCTTCATCGCCGCCAGCCTGGATGGCTACATTGCCCGCAGCGACGGCCGCATCGACTGGCTGATTGCCGCCACGCCGCCGGGCGACGAACATGGCTACAACGAATTCATCGCGGATATCGACACCATCGTCATGGGCCGTAAGACCTTCGAAACGGTGCTGGCATTCGACGGCTGGCCGTATGAAGGCAAACGGGTGATCGTTTTGAGCCGCACTCTCGCGGCGATACCCGAGCGCCTGGCCGGCAAGGCTGAACTGCACCGCGGGCCCGTGCTGCAACTGCATGCCGACCTGATAACCGTCGGCTGCAAGGGCCTGTACATCGACGGCGGCCAGACCGTGCAAAGCTTCCTGCGCGAGGGCCTGGTGGACGAGCTCACACTGACCCACATCCCCATCCTCCTTGGCGCGGGCACGCCGCTGTTCGGCGCCCTGCCCTACGACCTGCCGCTGCAGCACCAGCGCACCCGCGTGATCGCGGACAGCCTGGTGCAATCCACCTACTCTTGCAGGAAGCCTGCCACGTAATCGATGAAGGCGCGGCTTTTTGCCGGCAGCTGGCGGCGCGAGGGATAGTAGCAATAGAGCGGAAAGCGCTCGTCGCTCCACTCCGGGAACAGGTTTACCAGTTCGCCGGACGCCAGCATGGATTCCACGGTGAAGTCCATCACCTGCGCGATACCGAAGCCCGCGAGGCAGGCCGAATAAAGCGTGTCGCCATCATTGACCGTCAGCGTGCCGCTGGCGTCCACCACCTTGCGTTTGCGCCCCCTGTGGAATTCCCACGCGAAAGGCCGCCCTGTGACCGGGTCGCGGAAGTGAATGCACTGATGATGCGCCAGGTCTTCCGGCTTCGCGGGCGCGCCGCGGCGGGCGATGTAAGCCGGCGCTGCAACGGTGATGATGCGCGCCTCCATCATCTTGCGCGCCACCAGCGTTGAGGGCTGCGGATGGCCGAAACGCAGGGCGAGATCAACGCCGTCGCCAACCAGGTCGCCAAGATCGTCGCGCGTGATCAGTTCCAGCTGCAGCTCGGGGTGGCTTTCGAGGAAAGCGCCGAGGCGGGGGCCCAACATCAGCTTGGAGAAGAAAAGATCGACATTCACGCGCAAGCGCCCGCGCACCCTTGCCGCACCTTGCGATGCATCGCTGATGCACTCCTCCAGTTCTGCCATCAGTGGCAGCACCTGGCTGTAGAAACGGTGGCCCTCATCGGTCAGCTTCAGCGCGCGGGTGGTGCGCTCGAACAGGCGTATGCCCAGCCGCGCCTCGAAGCGCGATACGGCCCGGCTCACGCCCGACGGCGACATGCCCAGCACCTCACTGGCAGCCGCAAAGCTGCCCGTGTCGACGATGGCGGACAGTACCTCAATCCCACGCAGCATTCCTTCTTCCATCAGCCTATTCTAATTCATGCGTCGCAGTCATGAAAGAAGTGCCATCCATGCCATCGCCAAACGGCAGCGCGGCCGCCAGAATGGCTGCACTTACCAACGCATAGGAGCAATTATGTACGTCATCACTGGAATCACCGGACAAGTCGGCGGCACTGTCGGCCGCACCCTGCTGGCCGCCGGCCTGCCTGTTCGCGCCGTCGCCCGCGACGAAGCAAAGGCTGCCGCCTGGGCAGCTCAAGGCTGCGAAATCGCTTACGCCGAAATGAACGATGCCGCCGCGCTGACGGCCGCTTTCACGGGCGCGGAAGCGGTCTTCGTGCTGCTGCCGCCGAACTTCGATCCAGCGCCCGGCTTCCCCGATACCGAGGCACGCGTCGCCGCCCTGCACGCTGCGCTGCTGGCAGCGCAGCCGCGGCGCGTGGTTTGCCTGTCCACCATCGGCGCCCAGGCGCAGCAGTCGAACCTGCTCAATGCCCTTCGCATCATGGAGCGCCGGCTTGGCACACTGCCGATGCCGGTTGCCTTCCTGCGCGCCGGCTGGTTCATGGAGAACCTGATGTGGGATATCGCGCTGGCCAGGGCAACCGGGATCGTGCCCAGCTTCCTGCAACCGCTGGACAAACCGGTGCCCATGGTCGCCACCGTCGATGTCGGCCGCATGGCTGCCGAACTGCTGCAGCAGGAATGGAACGGCGTGCGCGTGGTGGAGTTGGAGGGCCCGGTGCGCATCACGCCGAACGAGATTGCCGCCGTCATGTCCGCCGTGTTCAACCGCCCTGTGGCAATGGAAGCGGTGCCGCGCAATAGCTGGGACAGCCTGTTTCGCAGCCAGGGCATGAAGCACCCGGAGCCGCGCATGCGCATGCTGGACGGCTTCAATCAGGGCTGGATAGAGTTCGAAGGCCCCGTGGTTTGCAAGGGCCATGTGCCCGTAAGCGCCGTGGTACAGGCGCTTGTGGACAATGCGGTCAGCTGATCGTCAGGGCCAGCACGGCCAGCGAGTACACGGTCAGCGCGATGAAGGACATCAGCATCAGCGCGCAAGTGCGCCACAACGCTTCGCCGCGGCTCAGGCCATAGGCGCCGCGCAGTTGCAGGAACATGTGGATCGGCGGCACGAAGGCGAACAGGCTGGCCGCCGTGCCGCTGAAGTCGAAGTAGCCCGCGATCGCGATCAGCACGAACAGCAGCGACATGAAGGACAGCGAATACAGCGAAAACACGGCGTGGTGGAACATCGTCACGCCGCGCTTCCAGAAGAACATCAGCCACAGGAAGGGCATCGAAATCGGGATCAGCAGGAAGGAGTATTTGTAGGCCGCGTTCTTCAGCTTGTACAGCGCCAGTTCGGGATTCTCTACGGCGTGACGCACCGCTTCATTGATCCACGGGATGTCGCTGTAGGTATTGGACTCGGCGCCCTTCAGCTCCTTCTTCCAGTCCCATTTGCTGTCCGAATCGATGGCGCCGCCGGCAGCGAGCGCCTTCATCGACATTTCGGTGGCCTCCAGCTTTTTCTTCGCCTTGTCCACCGCCGCCTGGGCGGCAATCGCATCCTTCGAACCGGGTTCGAGGACCTTCAGCGCCAATTCCGCCTCCTCGAAGGCTTCCTTGCGCTCGGCGATCTTCTTTTCCAACCTGGCGCGCGCCTGGTCGCTGCTCTCGGGCGTGGAAGGCGACCCTTGATTCAGCTTGCCCATCGTGAGCGAGAACACGAAGAACATCAGGAACATCATGAACAGGAACAGCGCCAGCGGCGACACGAAGCGTGTACGCTGCCCGTCGATATAGCGCTTCGTCAGTTCGCCGGGACGAAATACCAGCAGGGGCAGCGTACGCCAGCCCTTGGTCTCGAAGTGGAACAGGCCGTGGATCAGTTCCTCGACCAGGTGCAGCACGGAGCTGTGCAAGTGGCCCTTCTGCCCGCAGTTGCCGCAGTAGTTAGCCGTGACGTGCGCGCCGCAGTTGGCGCAGTTCACGCTGTGCGCATGTGCCGCGCCGCCGCCCGCCTTGCCGTCGATCTCGTGTGCTATCAGGCCGGCCGTTACCAGGTCGCCCGCTGCCTCCAGTTCTCCGCCCATGTCCACCCCGCTGCTTATGATTGCAAAATCGCCATCATAGCTGAATAAAAACCAACAGCGCAAACCAGGTGTCTGCCACATCGTGGCAGACACCAGTTCACGCCTTGGGTTTTCAGGGAAGCAGCAACGAATGCTGGGTCGCAGTGTGGAAGTCCCGCCACACGCGGTTGATGGTACTGTGGACATTGGCCGCGTACAGCCCGCAGTAAGGATAAAGCCCATCCACCGCCCCACGCGCAGCAGCGACCATGGCCAGCGAAGCATCCTGCAGCGCCGTGATTTCATCCGCCGGCGCCTCACGGCCGGCAACTACCTGCGCCCAAACCGCATCCAGCCGCGCATAAGCCTCCGCGCGCGCCGCAACCAGCCCCTCGCCCGCCTCGCGCAGCAGGCGCTCGACTTCAGGCCGCTCGACCAGCGGCTGTCCGCTCATCGCATGCTTGCGGCGCGAAATCGCATCCTGCGCCAGCGCGATGAAGTGGCGCGCCATGCCCGCCAGGTTGGCCGCCAGCGTGATGTAGGCCAGCGGATAGAACGGAAAACGGTAAAGCGGCCCCGGCGCCGTGGCGTGGGCTGCGTCAATCGTGAAGGCATGTGTGGCTGGCACCCACTGACCCTGGATGCTATAGCTGTGCGAAGCCGAGGCGCGCATGCCGATGCTGTGCCAGGTCGGAACGACCGACACCTGGGCAGCCGGCACCACGAAGGCGCGGATGCGCGGCATGCCGTTCTCATCGTGCAGCGGTCGCCCGTTCTCGCGCAGTACGGCGTTCAGCGTGAAGTGCGTGGCCATCGGCGCGCCGGACGCATAGTCCCAGCGCCCCGTGATGCGAAAGCCCTCGCCCTCACGCTCAGCGTAACCGGTCGGCGCTCCGCTGCCAGCCAGGCACACGCGGCGCGTGCCTATCACCTCGCGCGCCAGTTCCGGCGGCAGGAAGCCCGCAAACCAGCCGGCACCCGCGCACAGCGTGACCACCCAGCCCATGCTGCCGTCAGCAGCGGCGACCTCCTCCTCCAGCCGCACCACCTCCGGCAGCGGCAGCTCCATCCCGCCTGCAGCCTGCGGCGCCAGCATACGCAACCACCCGCGCCGATGAATCAGCGCCCGCTGCACGGGCTCCAGAAAACCTGCCGCATCGGCGGCCGCGGCATGCTGGCGAATACGCGCAGCGTCCAATTTCGATAATTTAGATTTCAACATACTTCCTCTGGCGAAGACCGAAGTATAGTCAAACCAGGGAGAACTGACGTTTCAGCCCGCGCGTCGGCCCGCTTGTTTCCTGCGAGCGTTTTTGCCACAATGATAAGTAAATGAAAACGCGGCCCTATCTGTCGGAGATCGGATTAAAACCGTCGGCCATCGCGATGGCCAGTGAATTTCCATTCAATTTGCCAGCGATAGCTTCGTTGGATCATCTTCTGCTTCATCCCGCCGTCACTTTCCTCGTCGGCGAAAACGGCTCCGGCAAATCGACCTTGCTGGAAGCAATCGCTGCGGGCATGGGATTCAATCCGGAGGGCGGCAGCCGGAATTTCAACTTCGCCACGCGTGCATCGCATTCAGCGCTGCATGAACATCTGCGGCTGGTGCGTGGCGTAAGACCGCCGCGCGATGGTTTCTTCCTGCGAGCGGAAAGCTTCTATAACGTCAGCACGGAGATCGAGCGTCTCGACGAACCGCCGGGCGGGCCGAAGATCATCGATTCGTTTGGCGGACGATCCCTGCACGAGAAATCACACGGCGAAGCCTTCCTAACCCTGTTCATGGAACGCTTCCGCCACGACAGCCTGCTTATTCTGGACGAACCCGAAGCGGCGCTGTCGCCGCAACGCCAGTTGGCGATGCTGAGCCGCTTGCACGATCTGGTCAGGGAACGTTGCCAATTTATCGTCGCCACCCACTCGCCGATTCTGATGGCCTATCCGAATGCCTACATCTACGAGTGCGGCGAACGGGGCATACGCCTGATCGAATATGAAGATACAGAGCATTACCGTGTAATGCACGACTTCATGGCGCATCCTGAACGCATGCTCAAGGTGCTGCTGGAGCGCTAGGGCAGCAGCTCCACGCCAAACCAGCGCGCGACGACTGCGAACAGGGCGAAACAGGCCACGGTCAGCAGCACGCACAGGCCCAGCGTGGGCCAAAAGCCCAGGCGCGGCAGCAGCCAGGGGAAAACGAGGAACATTGGCAGCGTGGGGATCACGTACCAGAAGGTGTACCAGGCATGGTTGGCGATCTTTTCCTGCGGCTGGTTTTCGACGTAAAGCCAGATCAGGGCCAGCACGGTTACCAGCGGCAGTGCGGCAATCAGGCCGCCGAGGCGGTCGCTGCGCTTGGCGAACTCGGAAACCACGACTACAACGGCGGCTGTGAGCAGGTATTTGGTGATCATCCAGCCCACGGCGGTCTCACTCAGTTCGGGTAGTAGACCAGTGAGCTGCCCAGGGCGCAGGCTTCGTCGTAGTTGACGCGATAGCTCTGGAAAGCCTCTTCTTCCAGTACGGCCGGGTTCATGATGCCGAAGTCCAGGCGCTGGATATCGGCAAAGCCATAGTGCGCCGCTTCGGCGATGGCGGCATCCCAGGCCTCCCCTTCCGCATCCTGCACCAGCAGCAGCATGCAGTTGTGAACCGCGTCCGGCTCCGGAAGATTGAACTCGTATTCAGCCTGGCCGCTGAAGCGGCCCTGGAAGCTGTAGATTGCGACAGTGCTCATCGATCAGTGATCTCGTTATTGTGTCCGTAGCAGAGATACTACCACCAGGCGCTGACCACCCATCCACGGAGAAGAACGGGAATCAGGCGCCGGCAAGCCCTTTTGAGCGGGCGCCGGGCAGATGGCAGGGGTCGGAGGGATCGGCGAGGAAGCCGTTCAGCGCAGTCTGGTAGACGCCGATATCGGCGCCCTGGCGGAAGCGCAGCAGGAAGTAATCGGCCAGCAGCTCGGCCTGGGCTTCCATATTGTAGTCACCCAGCGACAGCTCGGCGGACAGCTCATAGTCATACGAAAGCCCCAGCCGGATCGCGCCGCGCAGGCGCACCGGATAGCCCAGCTGGTGCTGCCACACATGCGCCATCTCGTGCATGAACCAGTGCTGCTCCTCTTCGGAAGCGAGGGAAAAGTCTTCCAGATAGCGCGAAGCGTGGAAATAGAGGGAGCCGTTGGGCGTGATGCAGACGTTTTTCGGCTGCACCAGAGGAAGGTAGCGGGTGTTGTGGACACGCACCCGCGTGTAGTCGATGGCGTCGCCAAAGACCAGGCGGGCCATCGAAATCTCGCCCGCCGTCAGCGGGCGGGCGATGCGGGACATATCAGGGGCGCAGGCCCGATGCCGCGCGGGCCAGTTGGGTGATGCGGTCCCAGTCGCCGGCGACCATGGCATCCTTCGGCGTCAGCCAGGAGCCACCCACGCAGGCCACATTCTTCAGCGCCAGGAAGGCCGGCGCGGTTTCCTGCGAAATGCCGCCGGTCGGGCAGAAAGTGATGTCGGACAGCGGACCGGCAATTGCATTCAGCATGCCCACGCCGCCGGCCGGCACCGCCGGGAACAGCTTGAGCTGACGGAAGCCCTGCTCGCGCGCCTTCATCACTTCGGATGGGGTCATCACGCCCGGCAGCAGCGGCAGGCCGCTGGACTTGGCCGCGCCGATCAGCGCATCGGTCAGGCCCGGCGACACGCCGAACACCGCACCCGCATCGCGCGCGGCTGCAAATTCTTCCGGCTGCGTCAGCGTGCCTACGCCGACGATGGCGCCTTCCACCTGGCTCATGGCGCGGATCGCACCCAGGCCATGCTCGGTGCGCAGCGTGACTTCCAGCACGCGGATGCCGCCAGCCACCAGCGCTTTCGCCAGCGGCACGGCGTGGTCGGGATTGTCGATCGCGATCACGGGAATCACGGCCGAAGTACGCATAATTTCAAGTAAGGTCATCTTAAGCTTTCTTGATCAGGAAATCTTCATCGGAACCGGGCACGGTGTTGCCGATGTTAATGCCGCCATGCAGTTCGACGGTGGTCGGGATGGGCGAAGGCAGCGGGAAGGTGGTTGCACCCTTTTCCGCCTCGCAGACGCTGTTGCGGAACATGGTGAACAGTTCACGGCCCATGCCGATCTGGTTCGGCGACAGGTCGGCCTGCGCCAGCGAGCGCGCATGCCATACATCCGAGGACACCAGCGCTTCCAGCGTGCCGGATGCCGCATCCAGGCGGATGATGTCGCCATCGCGCACCAGTCCCAGCGGACCGCCGGCCAGGACTTCGGGCGACACGTGGATCGCCGCCGGCACCTTGCCCGAAGCGCCGGACATGCGGCCATCGGTCACCAGCGCCACCTTGCGGCCGGCATCCTGCAGGTTGGCCAGCGCCGGGGTCAGCGCGTGCAGTTCCGGCATGCCGTTGGCGCGCGGGCCCTGGAAGCGGATCACGGCCACGAAGTCGCGATCCAGCTTGCCGGCCTTGTAGGCGGCCATGAAATCTTCCTGCGAATCGAAGGTCAGCGCAGGCGCTTCCACCGACTGGTGTTCCGGCTTCACGGCGGACACCTTCATCACCGCGCGGCCCAGGTTACCCTGCACCAGCACCATGCCGCCGTCCTTGGAGAATGGCTCCGCCGCGCCGCGCAGCACTTTCTCGTCCGCGCTCTTGGCCGGGGCATCCTTGAAGACCACGCCCTCGCCATCGTCGGACAGGAAAGGTTCGGCGCAGTGACGGCGCAGGCCCTTGCCCAGGATGGTGGTCACATCGTCATGCAGCAGGCCGGCGTCCAGCAGTTCGCGGATCACGAAGCCCGTGCCCCCGGCAGCGTGGAAGTGGTTCACGTCCGCGTCGCCGTTCGGGTAGATGCGGCATAGCAGCGGCACCACCGAAGACAGCTCGTTGAAATCGTCCCAGTCGATCACGATGCCGGCCGCCTTGGCAATGGCAACCAGGTGCAGCGTGTGATTGGTGGAGCCGCCGGTCGCCAGCAGGCCCACGATGGCGTTAATGATCGCTTTCTCGTCGACGATATGGCCGACCGGCGTGTATTCGGCGCCCATCTCGGTCAGCTGGGCGGCGCGCACGGCAGCGGCAGCGGTCAGCTTGTCGCGTAGCGGGGTGTACGGGTTGATGAAGGCGGCGCCCGGCAGGTGCAGGCCCATGATTTCCATCAGCAGCTGGTTGCTGTTGGCGGTGCCGTAGAAAGTACAGGTACCCGGGCCGTGATAGGACTGGGATTCGCCTTCCAGCAGCTCTTCACGCGTCGCCTTGCCCTGCGCATAGCGCTGGCGGATCGCTGCCTTGTCCTTGTTGGACAGGCCGGACGTCATCGGGCCGGCCGGCACGAAGACGGCCGGCAGGTGGCCGAAGTGCAGCGCGCCGATCAGCAGGCCCGGAACGATCTTGTCGCACACGCCCAGGTAGAGCACGGAGTCGAACATATTGTGGGACAGCGCCACGCCAACGGACATCGCAATCGTGTCGCGCGAGAACAGCGACAGTTCCATGCCCGGCTGGCCCTGGGTCACGCCGTCGCACATGGCCGGCGTGGCGCCCGCGAACTGGGCCACGGCGCCCGTCTTGCGCACGGCATCCTTGATGATGGCCGGGAAGTGCTCAAAGGGCTGGTGGGCCGACAGCATGTCGTTGTAGGCGGAAACGATGGCCACGGATGGCTTTTTCACTTCCTTCAGGACCAGCTTGTCGTTCGGCGGGAAGGCGGCGAAGCCGTGGGCGAGATTGGTGCAGGCCAGGGTGCCGCGCTGCGGACGCCCTTTGACGCGGGCGGCCTCGAGATGGGCCAGGTAGGCGCCGCGCGAGGCACGGCTGCGCTGGATAATCCGCGCGGTAACTTTTTCCAGGACTGGATGCAACGGCATGATCGTTCCTCATCAATGAATTGTCAGAAATTTTACTACAAAATTCCCCCGCGCCCGTATTTTTCGCACGCAAGAGGGAATCTGCATTATCAAACTGACAGGCAATCTTGCCCTGAAGCTGCCTGGGGCAGGACCTGGCTAAAACTTTTTGTAGTGAATTTACCTGTTTTTCCTGTATAGTTGAATAATATTCCGAAACCAACCGACTAGCGACCCCAACATGCGCCAGCCCGCCCTGACCTCCACGCCCGCTTACCAGGCTCTCGAAATCCACGCGCATGACGCCCGCGAATGGGAAATGCGCCAGCTGTTTGCCAAGGACCCGCAGCGCTTCCCGCGCATGACGGTGGATGCCGCCGGCCTGTTCCTCGACTATTCGAAGAACCGCGCCAACGATGAAACCATCGATCTGCTGATCCACCTGGCCCGCACCCGTGGCGTTGCTGAGCAGCGTGACGCGATGTTCGCTGGTGAAAAGATCAATATAACCGAACGGCGCGCGGTGCTGCATACGGCACTGCGTATGCCGCGCGGCAAACAGCTGGTCGTCGATAACCAGAATGTGGGCGCGGACGTGCACGCCGTGCTGGACCACATGAAGGCGTTCACGGACAAAGTCCGCAACGGCAACTGGCTGGGCCACACCGGCAAGCCGATCACCGACGTGGTCAATATCGGCATCGGCGGCTCGGACCTCGGTCCGAAAATGGCCGTGCTGGCCCTGCGCTCCTACTGCCACCCGCGCATGAAGATGCATTTCGTCTCCAATGTGGACGGCCATGACATGGATGCGGTCCTGGCCCAGGTAAATCCGGAAACCACGCTGTTCATCGTCGCCTCCAAGACCTTCACCACGGCCGAAACCATGCTGAACGCCCAAACGGCGCGCAACTGGTTCCTGCAGTCGGCCAAGGAAGCGGACCTGCCGCGCCACTTCGTCGCCGTGTCCACCAATACGGATGCGGTACGCGCCTTCGGCATCGATCCCGAGAATATGTTCCCGTTCTGGGACTGGGTCGGCGGCCGCTACTCCGTGTGGTCGGCGATCGGCCTCTCTGTGGCGCTGGCCGTGGGCTTCGGCTACTTCCAGACCTTCCTGCAGGGTGCGCACGACATGGACGAACACTTCCGCACCGCGCCGCTGGAGCAGAACATGCCGGTGCTGCTGGCCATGATCGGCTTCTGGAACCGCCAGTTCCTCGGTGCGGCTTCGCTGTCCATCGCGCCTTACCACCAGGACCTGAACCGCTTCCCTGCCTACCTGCAGCAGCTGGACATGGAAAGCAACGGCAAGCGCGTGACCAAAAACGGCCAGCCGGTCGATACGCCAACCTGCCCTGTCGTCTGGGGCGAGTGCGGCACCAACGCGCAGCACGCCTACTTCCAGTTGCTGCACCAGGGCACGGACCCGACGCCGATCGATTTCATCGCCGCCCTGCGCGCCACGCATGATCTGGAAGGCCACCATGATGCGCTGCTGGCGAACTGCTTCGCCCAGTCCGAAGCTTTCATGAAGGGCAAGACGGATGCGGAAGTGCGCGCCGAGCTGAAAGGCATGAATATGTCCGCCGCCGACGTCGAGGAAATGGTGCCGCACAAGACCTTCCCCGGCAACCGCCCGTCCAATACCATCCTGATGGACCAGCTGACCCCCGCCACGCTGGGCGCCCTGATCGCGCTGTACGAGCACAAGACCTTCGTGCAGGGCGTGATCTGGAATATCGCCAGCTTCGACCAGTGGGGCGTGGAGCTGGGCAAGGTGCTGGCCAAGAAGATCCAGTCCGAGCTGACCGGCAATGTCGACCCGGAAGCGCACGACAGTTCCACTAATGGCCTGATCGTGATGGCCAAGGCAGCGAAAATCCAATGAGCGCCTACGACATCCAGGTCGCCTGCGACGCCGTGATGACCGTCGGCGAAGGTCCGCTGTGGGCGCCGGAAGAAAAAGCCCTGTACTGGGTCGATATCGAGGGCAAGGCAGTGCACCGCCTGTGCGCCATCAGCGGCAAGCATGAACAGTGGGCGATGCCGGCCGAACCGTCCGCATTGGCGCGCGATGCCCAGGGCGGTCTGGTGGTTGCCATGCGCAGCGGCCTTGCCCACCTGAATACGGACAACGGCGAGCTGACTCACATTGCCGGCGCGCCCTACGACCAGGCAATCACCCGCTTCAACGACGGCAAGGTCGATGCGGCAGGCCGCTTCTGGGTCGGCACCATCTACGAACCGCGCGACAAGCCGGCCGCCGAGATGTACGTGCTGGAGCGCGGCAAGCTGCGCAAGGCCTGGGCGGGCGGCATGACCAATTCGAACGGCCTCGGTTTCAGCCCGGACGGCAAGACCATGTATCACGCCGATACCGCCACCCACCGTGTGCGCAGCTTCGATTTCGATGTGAAGACCGGCGCGGTGTCGAATGAGCGCGAAGTGCGCCGCTTCGATGACAACAAGTCCTCGCCCTCCTACGGCGGCCGCCCCGACGGCGCTGCCGTGGACAGCGAAGGCAATTACTGGGTCGCCATGTTCGAAGGCGGCCGCGTTGTGAAACTGTCCCCGTCCGGTGAACAGCTGGATGAGATCAGGCTGCCCGTGCGCTGCCCCACCATGGTGGCCTTCGGCGGCGCCGACCTGTGCACGCTGTATATCACCAGCGCCAGCAAGCGTCCGGCGGAAGAATTGGCGGCGATGCCGTTGAGCGGCAAGCTGCTTTCAGTCCGCGTACCAGTAGCCGGCCGCATCGAACCGGCCTACGTAGCGTTATAAATTCTTATAAACTGAACTCACCACGAAAACATTATGGCCCTTACCGATTTTGACCTGGTTCTGTTTGGCGGCAGCGGCGACCTGGCGATGCGCAAATTGCTCCCTGCGATGTTCAGCCGCGACGTATGCGGCGACCTGCCGCCGACCGCGCGCATCATTTGCGTTGGCCGCGCCGACAGCACCCAGGAAGAGTTCATCAATGTCGTGAACACTACCAGCCGTCCGCATGTGAAGTCCTCCAAGGCGACGGATGAGAACTGGGCACGCTTTACCAGCCGTATCACCTACGTGTCGCTGAATGCGACCGACCCGGATACCTACAAGCCCCTGGCCGACGCCCTGCGCAACGACTTCTCGCTGACCCGCGTCTACTACCTGGCCACGCCGCCCGCCCTGTTCTCAAAGATCTGCGACAACCTGAAGATCAACAAGCTGGTGGCGCCGAATTCGCGCGTGGTGCTGGAAAAGCCGCTGGGCCGCGACCTGGCCTCGGCCAAGCAGATCAACGCCGAAGTGGGCAAGGTCTTCGACGAGCAGCAGATCTACCGTATCGACCACTACCTGGGCAAGGAAACGGTGCAGAACCTGCTGGCGCTGCGCTTCGGTAACATCCTGTTCGAACCGCTGTGGCGCCGCGAATGGATTTCAGACGTGCAGATCACCATCGCCGAAAAGCTCGGCGTGGGCAACCGCATCGGCTACTACGACACGTCGGGCGCGCTGCGCGACATGCTGCAGAACCACCTGCTGCAGCTGCTTTGTATCGTCGCCATGGAACCGCCAACTTCGATCGCACCGGATGCCGTGCGTGACGCCAAGCTGCAGGTGCTGCGCTCCCTGAAGCGCTTCACGCCAACCACGCTGGCGCAGAACATCGTGCGCGGCCAGTACCGCGCCGGCCATGTGGACGGCCAGCCGGTGCCCAGCTACCGCGACGAACCGGAAGCGCCGCAGAATTCGCGCACCGAGACCTTCGTCGCCATGAAGGCGGAAATCGATACCTGGCGCTGGGCCGGCGTGCCTTTCTACCTGCGCACCGGCAAGCGCATGGCCGACTCGCTGGCGGAAATCGTGGTGCGCTTCAAGCAGATCCCGCATTCGATCTTCAACCAGCCGACGTCGAGCTTCCAGCCGAATTCCCTGGTAATTCGCCTGCAGCCGGATGAAGGCCTGCGCATGAACCTGATGGCCAAGACTCCGGGCGAAGGCATGCGGCTAAAACCGGCGGAGCTGGAACTGGACTTCCGCGAAACCTTCAAGATGCCGCGCATGGACGCCTACGAGCGCCTGCTGCTCGACGTGCTGCGTGGCCAGCTGACCCTGTTCATGCGCGGCGACGAGCTGGAAGCCGCCTGGGATTGGGTCGAACCGATCCTGAACAACTGGGAGCAGGACGACAGCGCACCACTGCCTTACACCTCCGGCACCTGGGGCCCGGCCGCCGCCAGCGCCCTGATCGGCCGCGACGGGCTGCAGTGGCGCGAAGAAGCGCTTCCGGAAGACTAAGAATGAGAAGCGCAAGGAGCCTGGCCATGCATGGCCAGGCCGTTACGCAGGCGCGGAGCATGCTCCGCGAAACCCCTGCTTCACCACTGCCTGAAGACTAATGCTGCTCGATTCCATCCGCACCCAGCTCGACTCGCTCTCGAAGTCCGAGCGCAAAGTCGCGCTGGCGGTGCTAGACAATCCCTCGCGGACCGTGGGCGCGAACATCACATCGCTGGCAAAGACGGCGCAGGTGTCCGAACCCACGGTAGTCCGTTTTTGCCGTACGCTAGGCTACGACGGCTGGCACGAGTTCAAGCTGAAGCTGGCGCAGGGCCTGGCCCTCGCCCTGCCCGGCCTGAACGAGCAGCCGGCCCAGGACGACCTGGCGGCGGACCTGATCTCGAAGATCTGCAGCCGCTCCATCAACACCCTGCTGGACCTGCGCAATAACCTGCACGCGGAACCGGTGCAGAAGGCGCTGGACATCCTGTCGCGCGCCAAGAAGATCGAGTTCTACGGCCAGGGCACGTCCGGCATCGTGGCGGCGGACGCGCAGCACAAGTTCTTCCGCTCCGGCGTGCCGACCGTCGCCTATTCCGATCCGGCCATCCACAGCATCTCGGCAGCCCTGCTGCGCCAAGGCGATGCGGTGGTGGCGATTTCCCAGCGCGGCAATAATCCATCGCTCGTGCGCTCGGCCAAGCTGGCGCGCGAAGGCGGCGCGGAAGTGATCGTGCTGGCGCCGTCCGGCACGCAGCTGGCGGAAGCAGCATCTGTGCTGATTCCGATCGACCTGATTTTCGCTACCGACCCGTATACGCCGATCTCGGCGCGCCTGGCTTATCTGGTGGTCATCGACGTGCTGGCCGTCGGCCTGGCGCTGCAGCGCGGACCTGAGTTCCGCAAGAAGATGCTGAACGCGCAGAAGGCGCTGCAGGAATTCGATATGCAGTTCGATTCGTTCATCGGCTGAAAACCCAAAGCAAATGCTGGTGTCAGGTCTCAGCCACGGGGTGGCTGAGACAATGTGGCAGACACCTGGTATGCGCCGCTGGTGTCATCGCAAGCCGCCGGCATGGAACAGGTGCCTGCCACATCGTGGCAGGCACCAGCCTTTCGCCGTGGGTTCTTGCGTATAATCCCAGCCATGATCGAATCTACCCTGTTCGGCCGCATCCTCGGCCTCGCCAATCTCGGCATGATGGTGCTGGACGCCGGCCAGCGCGTGATCTACTGGAACCAGTGGCTGTCCAGCCGTTCCGGCATGTCCGCCAGCCGCGTGCAGGGCGCACAACTACTGGAACTCTTTCCCGAACTCTCAGGCCAGCGCGTCGAGCAAGCCGTGCTCACGGCCCTGTCCAGCAACCTGCCCTCCATCCTGCCGCCCACGCAAAACGCCGCCCCCTTCCCGCTGTATGCCGCCGGCACCTGGGGTGGCGACCGCATCGACCAGGCTGTGACCGTCACGCCGTTCAGCGAAGGCAAGGAGCGCTACTGCCTCATTGAGGTAGCCGATATCACCGGCACCCTCGGCCGCGAGCGCCAGCTGCGCGGCCAGGCCGAAGCGCTGCGCCAGCAATCCTATGTGGACGGCCTGACCGGCATCGCCAACCGCCGCCACTTCGACGTGGCACTGGACCGCGAACTGCGCCGGGCCCTTCGCAACGGCGGTCAGCTGTCGCTGCTGCTGATGGACATCGATTCCTTCAAGGCCTATAACGACCACTTCGGCCACCAGCAGGGCGACGCCTGCCTGACCATGGTCGCCGAAGCTTTTGCATCACGCCTGCAGCGTCCCGCCGACCTGGCCGCCCGCTACGGTGGCGAGGAATTCGCCGCCGTACTGCCCGATACCAGCGCCGAACAGGCGGCCCAGCACGCGGAAGTAATCCGCGCCCATGTCGAATCGCTGAAACTGGCGCACGCGCCCACGGCCGTGCACCCGCACGTCACCCTGAGCATCGGCGTCGCCAGCTTCGACAAAGCAAGGCTGGCGGACGCCAAATCCCTGCTCGAAGCAGCCGACCGCGCTTTGTACGCGGCCAAGCACGGCGGGCGAAACCAGGTGGTTTTCGAAACGGGCGAACAGCAGGCCGCGTCCTAGCCCTTGTAGAAATACGGATCGAGCACGTTCACCAGCGTGATCTTGTCCACCGGGAGATTGTTGGCCGCTGCCGTCTCGCGGATCGCTTCCGGTGACGGTGCTTCATACAGGCAATAAGTCTTTTTCAGGTCGTCGCTAACGTAGGAATGGATCCAGGTGACGCCGCTGCGGGCGTTGGTGCCTACGACGGCATTGCAGGCTTGCGCGCCCTCCGCGTTCACGGGGATGTGCAGGCCCTCTGGGAACGTGCGTTCGACGATATAGCGTGGCATGGTCGGTCTCCTTTTTCAGGCGGCGCGGCTCGATGGCCGCATCCTTTCACCATAGCCCATGGCGGCCGATTGCGCGACCATATCCGCGACGATTTCCGCTGTTGCTGCGGACAAGGTCCAGCCGAGGTGGCCGTGGCCCGTGTTGTAGAAGACGCCCTCCCGCCGGCCTTTGCCCACGCGCGGGAGCATGTCCGGCATCATGGGCCTTAGCCCGGCCCAGGGGATGACTTCCTTGGTGCTCACACCGGGGAAGGTGTTCTGCACCCACTCTGTGAGCGGCCGCACGCGGTCGGCGCGGATGTCGCGGTCCAGTCCCGCGAATTCCGCCGTGCCGGCGACGCGATAGCGGTCTTCGCCGAACCGGCTCGCCACCAGCTTGTGCGCATCGTCCACCAGGCTCACGGTCGGCGCTGCGGCGCGGCTGGAGGGGTCGTTCAGCTTGACCGTGATCGAATAGCCCTTCACCGGATATACATTGACCCGGTCGCCCAGCATTGCCGCCAGCGCGCGGCTGGCCGTGCCGGCGCAGATTACGACCGCGTCGAAACCGAGTGCGTCCACCGTGTCCGCATGCCGCACCGTCACCGCCACTCCGCCGCTCCCGCCTTGCGCACCGCCAGCTGCGAGCGCGATGACTTCCCGTTCGCACAGGATGCGCACGCCGCGGCGCTCACTGGCCGCCGCGAGGCCGGAGGTGAACTTGTGAATATCGCCCGAGCTGTCGCTCTCGGTAAAGAAACCGCCGTAATAAGCTCCCTGCAAAGCCGGTTCGATCGCGCGCATCTCCAGCGGCGTGACAGCGCGACGCTGCAGGCCGCCCTGCGCGAGAAGAGAGGAAACGCCCGCAGCATGCTCGAAGCCCGCCTTGTCGCGGCAGACGTGCAGTATGCCCTCGCGCCGCGAGTCGAAGTCGATGCTTTCCGCGTGAGCCCAGTCGAACAGACAGGCGCGGGCATCGACCGCCAGGCGGGCGATGGCGACGGTCGTGTCGCGATAGCGTGGAATCGCGCGCAGGAATTCGCCAAACCAGGAGAGCTTGTGCCAGCTGGGCGCGGGACGAATCAGCAGCGGCGCATCCGCGCGCAGCATCCAGCCCAGGCCCTTGCGCACATTGGACCAGCTGTTCCAGGCCTCGGCATGCGAGGCCGAGAGCTGTCCGCCGTTGGCGAAGGAGGTTTCCATTGCCGGATAACGGTGACGCTCGAACAAAGTGACTTCCAGGCCGCGCTGCGACAGCGCGTATGCGGTGGTAACGCCGGTGATGCCACCGCCAATAACTGCAATCTTCACTACTGCACCCGCCTCACCTTCGGCGCGCGGTAGGCGCCTTCGATATCCAGATAAACGGCGCCCAGCAAACCTTTGCGCAGGACGGCTTTGGGATTGTGCAGATTGGTGTCCTCGGTGCTGCCGTCTTCCACGCGCCAGATCTGGCCGTTGGCAAGGCGGATGCGCTGGTTCGGCACCCAACCCAGGAAATTGCCTTCGATGATGGTTTCGACCGCGTCCGGCTGCCTGGCGGGTTCCGCCTTTGCGGCGGCCTTGGCGGGCAGCGCCGTCCACGCGGGTTCGGCTGGAGCGGCAGCCGGCGTCACAGCCGGAGCAACGGCGGCGACTGGCGCAGGCGCGCTGGCGGCAACGGCACGCGGCGCGGCAACCGGAATCGCGTCATAGCAGGCCACGCGGGCGGCGACATCGGAAAGCGCGCGGCAGCGCAACAGCGCCGCGTCGTCGGCAACGGCGCTGCCGGCGGCCAGCAGCAGGAGCAGGGGCAACGTCTTCATGAATCTCCCGGATGCAATCTGAACACTCCGACAATACCATCAAACCGCGCCCCGCGGGCCGGGAAAATCGCGGCGCAGGCCGCAGATTTAGTACAATAGCGGCTTTGTCCCCACTTTGGAATTGGTGCTTCATGAACCAGCTCGAGCAGCTTAAGCAATACACCACCGTGGTCGCCGACACCGGCGATTTCCAGTCGATCAAGGCCTACGCCCCGCAGGATGCGACCACCAACCCGTCGCTGATCCTGAAAGCCGTGCAGAAGGATGAATACAAGCCGCTGCTGGAAAAAGCCGTGCGCGACAACCCAGGCGCCTCCATCGGCACCATCGTCGACCACCTGCTGATCGCCTTCGGCACCGAAATCCTGAAATACGTTCCAGGCCGCGTGTCCACCGAGATCGACGCTGCCCTGTCCTTTGATACCGAAGGCAATGTTGCTAAAGGCCGCGAGCTGATCGCCCTGTACGAAAAGGCCGGCATCCCGCGCGAGCGCGTGCTGATCAAGATCGCCTCCACCTGGGAAGGCATCCGCGCTTCCGAGATCCTGGAGAAGGAAGGCATCCGCACCAATATGACCCTGCTGTTCTCGCTGTGCCAGGCCGTGGCCTGCGGCGAAGCGGGTTCCCAGCTGATTTCCCCGTTCGTGGGCCGCATCTACGACTGGTACAAGAAGTCCACCGGCACCGACTACCAGGGCGCCGAAGATCCGGGCGTGCAGTCCGTGAAGCGCATTTACAACTACTACCGCACCCACGGCTACAAGACCGAGGTGATGGGCGCTTCCTTCCGCAACACCAGCCAGATCCTGGAACTGGCCGGCTGCGACCTGCTGACCATCAGCCCGGACCTGCTGCAAAAGCTGGCCGACACCACCGGCGGCGTGGAGCGCAAGCTGAGCGTGGAAACCGCCGCCGCTGATGCGCCGGCCAAAATCGCCATCGACGAGAAGACCTTCCGCTTCATGTTGAACGAAGATGCCATGGGCACCGAGAAGCTGGCTGAAGGCATCCGCGCATTCGTGGCCGACGCGGGCAAGCTGAAGCAGATGATCGCGGCGCTGCGTTAAGCCGCCGACACGCAAGCACGGCGGATCAAAACGATCCGCCCTACGCTGTGTTGGACGTCATGCGACGGTGGCCCGATGCGACGTGATGCGTCCGCGTGGGCCAATCCGACGTGGTGCGCGCGTACCCGATGTGCGTAGGGCGGATCATTGATCCGCCGTGCGTGCGCTCACGCGGCGGTCTTTGATGACGCGGCCGCGCCCACCGTCCCCAGCAAGCCGGCCACCGCCAGCACATACCATAACGACAACGTCCCACCGACAGGGCTGATCAGCGCCGTCGCCTCCAGCACCAATCCCGCCGCCGACGCCACCGCCAGCACCAACAGCAGGCAGGACACGGCAAACGACAGCGCCCGGAAATTCCCCACCCTCGCCCCGGTTGCAAACAGCGTGTAACCGATGATGCTCAGCAGCGGGAACAGCACCCACAGCATCGCCCCGCTATTCATGGCCGCCAGTCCGAGCGGCACCAGCACCAGCACAATGCCGGCGAACAGGCCGAGCGCCAGCAGCAAACCACCCACGATAGCCAGGATCATCTTTGTTCTCCTACGGAAATTTTGTGACCAAGTGTCGGGAAACCATTTACAAAACGATACATTTGACACTGTTATACAATGCTCCCCTTGTCCCCTGCCCATAACCGAAACACGAGACATCCATGATACCCGTATCCCGGTACCTGCCCCTTGCTGCCGCCGCCCTTACCCTGACGCTCGCAGCCTGCGGTAAAAAAGAAGACGCCGCCAAAACCGCCCCTCCTCCTCCCCAAGTTTCCGTCATCACCGTCTCCACCGGCTCCCTCGCCATCACCGATGAGCTGCCCGGCCGCGTGGAAGCCTACCGCATCGCCCAGGTGCGCGCCCGTACCCCGGGCATCGTGCTGAAGCGCGTGTTCGAGGAAGGCGGCGACGTGAAGGCGGGCCAGGTCCTGTTCCGGATCGACCCGGCCCAGTTCCAGGCCACCTACGACAGCGCGGAAGCCGCCGTGGCGCGCGCCGAAGCCAACCTGGCCCAGGCCGACCTGAAGGTCAAGCGCTACAAGCCGCTGCTGGCCGCGCAGGCCGTCAGCCAGCAGGAATACGATGACGCTATCACCGCCCAGAAGCAGGCCAATGCCGACCTGGCAACGGCGCGCGCCAACCGCAAGACGGCCGGCCTGACGCTGGGCTACGCCACCGTGACCGCGCCGATTTCCGGCCGCGTGGGCCGCGCCCTCGTCACCGAAGGCGCGCTGGTGGGCCAGAATCGAAGCCACGCCGATGGCGCTGGTGCAGCAGCTCGACCCGATCTACGTGACCATCACCCAGTCTTCCTCCGAACTGCTGCGCCTGAAGCAGGCGCTGTCCAGCGGAAAGCTGAAGAGCGTGGGCAAGGATACGGCGCGCGTTACGCTGCAACTGGAAGACGGCACCGAATATGGCACCAGCGGCAAGCTGCTGTTCTCGGACGTGAGCGTGGATGAAAGCACGGGCTCCGTCTCCATGCGCGCCGAATTCCCGAATCCGAAACGCACCTTGCTGCCCGGCATGTATGTACGCGCCCGCCTGGAGCAGGGCGTGGACGAGAAAGCCATCACCGTGCCGCAGCAGGCCGTGGTGCGCAGCGCCGAAGGCTCGGCCGTGTTCGTGATCGGTCCGGACAACAAGGTTACTTCCCAGCCGGTGACGGCGGAAGAATCGCAAGGCAAGAACTGGGTGATCACTTCCGGCCTGAAGGGCGGCGAGCGCATCATGGTCGAAGGCTTCCAGAAGACCAAGCCGGGCGGCACCGTCACCCCTGTGGCCTGGAACGGCCCGCCCAAGGCCGCCATTGCCGGAGCCCCGGCTCCGGTAGCCGCCGCCACGGCCGGCGCAGCCCCCGCTCCCGCCAACGGCGCAGCCGCCAAATAACGGGGAGCCCTAATGGCAAAGTTCTTTATCGACCGCCCAGTCTTCGCCTGGGTGATCGCCCTCTTCATCCTGCTGGGTGGAGCGCTGGCGATCAAATTCCTGCCGGTGGCGCAATACCCGACCATCGCCCCGCCTTCCATCGTCGTCACCGCCAACTACCCGGGCGCCACCGCCCAGGTGCTGGACGACTCGGTCACCTCCGTGATCGAGCAGGAGATGAACGGTGCGGACGGGCTGCAATATGTTGAATCGGAAAGCACCGCCAGCGGCGGCGTGACGATCACCGTGACCTTCCAGCCGGGCACCAATCCGGACCTGGCTGCCGTGGACGTGCAGAACCGCATCAAGCGCGTGGAATCGCGCCTGCCGCAGGCCGTGATCCAGCAGGGCGTGCAGGTGAACAAGGCGCGCTCCAACATCCTGATGTTCGTCGGCGCCTATTCCGAAGACGGCCGCATGGACCCGAACGCCATCGGCGACTACCTCGCACGCAATGTGCTGAACGAGGTGAAACGCCTGCCGGGCGTGGGCCAGGCCCAGTTGTTCGGTACCGAGCGCGCGATGCGCATCTGGGTCGACCCGGCCAAGCTGGTGGGCTACAAGCTGAATATGGGTGATGTGACGGCCGCGATCCGGGCCCAGAACGCCCAGGTGGCATCGGGCACCGTCGGCGACCTGCCGAACCCGCGCGAGCAGACCTATAACGCACCCGTCGTGGTCACGGGCCAGCTGACCTCCATCGAGGAATTCGGCAATGTGATCCTGCGCGCCAATCCTAATGGCTCCACCGTGCGCCTGAAGGACGTGGCCCGCATGGAACTGGGCGGCGCCAACTACAATCTCAGCGCCCGCCTGAATGGCAAGCCCTTCGTGGCCATCGCCGTGCAGCAGTCGCTGACGGGTAATGCGCTGGCCACCGCCACCCTGGTGCGCAACAAGATGGACGAGCTGGCAAAGTATTTCCCGCCCGGACTGAAGTACACCATTCCCTACGATACCTCCCTGTTCGTGAAGATCTCGATCGAGGAAGTGGTCAAGACGCTGTTTGAAGCGGTGGCCCTGGTGTTCCTCGTGATGTACCTGTTCCTGCAGAACATCCGCTACACCCTGATCCCGACCATCGTGGTGCCGATTGCCCTGATGGGTACCTTTGCCGCGATGCAGGTGTTCGGCTTCTCCATCAACGTGCTGACCATGTTCGGCATGGTGCTGGCCATCGGTATCCTCGTCGACGACGCCATCGTGGTGGTGGAAAACGTGGAGCGCATCATGAGTGAGGAAGGCCTGTCGCCGCGCGAGGCAACGCGCAAGGCGATGAGCCAGATCACGGGCGCCATCATCGGCATCACGCTGGTGCTGATCGCCGTGTTCATTCCGATGGCCTTCTTCGGCGGCGCCGTGGGCGCGATCTACCGCCAGTTCTCGCTGTCCATGGTGTCGGCCATGGTGTTCTCGGCGCTGATGGCGCTGTCGCTGACGCCGGCCCTGTGCGCGACCATGCTGAAGCCGGTCGAGGCGGGACACCACCACGAGAAGCGCGGCTTCTTCGGCTGGTTCAACCGCAGCTTCCACACCACGGCCACGGGTTACCAGGGCTGGGTGGCGAAGATCCTGAAGCGCACCGGCCGCTACCTGCTGATCTACGCGGCCCTGCTGGGCATCGTGGCCTTCCTGTACGTGCGCCTGCCGTCTTCCTTCCTGCCGAACGAAGACCAGGGCTACATCATCACCAACGTGCAGCTGCCGCCGGGCGCTTCGCGCAGCCGCGCGGAAGACGTGCTGGCCCAGGTGGAAGCCTATTTCCGCAAGCAGCCGGGCGTGGCGCGCACCATTGCCGTCGCCGGCTTCAGCTTCTCCGGCAATGGCCAGAACGCGGGCCTGGTGTTCATTCCGCTGAAGGACTGGAATGAGCGCGGCCCCGAAGACACCGCCGAGAAGATCGCTGCACGTGGTCTGAAAGAACTGTCGGGCATCAAGGATGCGATCATCTTCCCTCTCAGCCCTCCGCCGATCCGCGAACTGGGTAACGCCACCGGCTTCACGGCGCGCCTGCAGGACCGCAGCGCCGGCGGCCACGAAGCCCTGGTCAACGCCCGTAACCAGTTGCTGGGCCTTGCCGCCAAGAGCGAAATCCTGGCCGGTACCCGTCCGGAAGGCCTGGAAGACGCCCCGCAGCTGTCGCTGGACATCGACCGCGAGAAGGCCAACGCCCTGGGCGTTTCCTTTGCCGACATCAATGCCACGCTGTCCACTGCCCTGGGTTCGTCCTATGTGAACGATTTCTCCAGCAGCAATCGCCAGCAGCGCGTGATCGTGCAGGCCGACCAGAACCGCCGCATGCAGCCGACCGACATCATGCACCTGTATGTGCGCAGCAGCACCAGCGGCAATATGGTGCCGTTCTCCGCCTTCGCCACTTCGCACTGGGTCCAGGGCCCGCTGCAACTGGTGCGCTACAACGGCTATCCAGCCATCCGCATCACGGGCGGCGCGGCGCCGGGCCGCTCCACCGGCGAGGCGATGGATGAACTGCTGCGCCTTTCCGAGCAGCTGCCGCCGGGCTTCGCCATCGAATGGACCGGCCAGTCGCTGGAGGAACGCCTGTCCGGCGCCCAGGCGCCGATGCTGTTCGCCCTGTCCATGCTGGCCGCCTTCCTGGTGCTGGCCGCGCTGTACGAGAGCGAATCGATTCCGGTAGCCGTGCTGCTGGTGGTGCCGCTGGGCGTGCTGGGCGCGCTGCTGGGCGCCCATATCCGCAGCCTGCCGAACGATGTGTACTTCAAGGTGGGCCTGATTGCGATCATCGGTCTGTCGGCGAAGAACGCGATCCTGATCATCGAGTTTGCCAAGGACCTGCAGGCGCAGGGCAAGGGCCTGATCGAGGCGACGCTGGAAGCGGTGCACCTGCGCTTCCGCCCCATCATCATGACCTCGCTCGCCTTCATCCTCGGCGTGCTGCCGCTGGTTGTCGCCAGCGGCGCCGGTTCCGCCAGCCAGCGCGCCATCGGTACCGGCGTGATGGGCGGCATGATCACCGCGACGGTGCTGGCCGTGTTCCTGGTGCCGGTATTCTTCGTGGTGGTACGCCGCATCTTCAAGGGCAGCGAACGCCAGCGCCGCCTTGCAGCACATGAACTCGATCTGCCGGAGGCCAAAGCATGACGAAAACTTCCCTCACCGTGCTGGCGGCAGCCCTGCTGTCCGCCTGCTCGCTGGCCCCGACCTACCAGCGCCCGGCAGCGCCGGTGGCCGAACAGTTCCCGGCAGCGCTGCCGGCCGGTGGCGCCACACCTCCCGGCCCGGTCACGGCCGGCCGCGCTGCCGTGGACATCGGCTGGCGCGAATTCTTCACCGACGAGCGCCTGCAGCAGCTGATCGCCACCGCGCTGGAAAACAACCGCGACCTGCGTACGGCCGCCCTGCGCATCGAGGAAGCGCGCGGCGCCTACCGCATCCAGCGCGCCGACCGCCTGCCCACGCTGAACGCCACGCTGAGCGAAACGCGCGGCCGCACGCCGGGCTTCGCCAACGGCACCGGCCAGTCCATGGTCGGCGAGCGCTTCGATGCCGGCGTCGGCATTTCCGCCTTCGAGCTGGATTACCTGGGCCGCGTGAAAAGCCTGAGCGATGCCGCGCTGGCGAACTACCTGGCCACCGACGAAGCGCGCCAGACGGCGCAAATCAGCCTGGTGGCCGAAGTGGCGAAGGCCTACTTCACGGAACGCGCCTTCGCCGAGCAATACGATCTGGCACAGCGCACCTATGAAGCCCGCAAGCGCACCTACGACCTGACAAAGCAGCGCATGGACGTAGGCGCTTCGTCGCTGCTGGACCTGCGCTCCAACGAGCAGCTGATGGAAACGGCGCGCGCTTCGGCCCTCGCCCTGGCGCGCCAGCGCGCCCAGGCCGAGAATGCATTGACCCTGCTGGTCGGCGCGCCGCCGAAGAGCGCTGCCGCCGGCAACATGGCCAGCGATGAGCAGATCGATGCGATGAGCGCCGTGCCGGAAGGCCTGCCCTCCGACCTGCTGGCGCGCCGTCCCGATATCCGCGCCGCCGAGCAGCGCCTGAAGGCGTCCAACGCGAATATCGGCGCCGCCCGCGCCGCCTTCTTCCCGCGCATTTCGCTGACGACGGCCATCGGCAGCGCCAGCCCGTCCTTCTCGCAGCTCTTCGACGGCGGCAACAGCACCTGGTCCTTCGTGCCGCAACTGACGCTGCCGATCTTCGATACAGGCCGCAACAGCGCCAACCTGGACGTGGCGAACGTGCGCAAGAACATCGCCGTGTCCGACTACGAGAAGACCATCCAGGTGGCGTTCCGCGAAGTGGCCGATGCACTGGCCGCGCGCAGCTACCTGGGCGACCAGGTGGCGGCGCAGCGCGCCGTGCAGGATGCCCAGGCCGAGCGCCTGAAGCTGCTGCAACTGCGCTTCGAGAACGGCGTGGCCAGTTCGCTGGACGTGCTGGATGCGCAGCGCGAGCTGTTCAGCGCCGAACAGGCGCTGGTACAGGCCCGCCTGCTGCGCACGACCAGCGCCATCGACCTGTACCGCGCCCTCGGCGGAGGCATGAAGTAAGTGGATTCGCCGATCAGCATCCGCCTGGGCGCAAGGGCGCGCCAGCGCATCGAGCGCGAAGGCTTGCAGGCGGCGGACATCGCCATCGTCCCCGCTGCCGCAGGCGGCCCGAAAGGGCTGATCCTGAGCGGCATCGACCAGTGGATGTTCGGTGAATGGTTCAGGAGCGCGCCGCGCAAGCGCAGGCTGGTCGGCGCTTCCATCGGCGCATGGCGCATGGCGGCGGCCTCGCTGCATGACCCGATCGCGGGCCTGCGCCGCCTGGCCCACCACTATGCGCACCAGACCTATCCGGAGAAAGTGGACGCGGCCTACGTCAGCCGCACCTGCCGCGGCCTGCTCGATGAAGTGCTGGAGGGACGTGGCGCAGAGCCGCTGTCCAATCCGGACTATCTGCTGTCCATCATCACGGTACGCGGCATTGGCGCCCTGGGCCGCACCCAGGGCAGCCGCTGGCGCGAAATGGCGGGCTTCCTGCGCGCTGCGGCCGGCAATGCCCTGTCGCGCAGCCGCCTGGCCGGTTCGATGGAGCGCGTGATCTTCCACGACCAGCGCGACGATGCCGCATGGCTGCGCGAGCGCTTCGACGCCTTCGCCACGCACTTCGTCGGCCTCGCCGGGAACAATGTGCGCGATGCGCTGCTGGCATCCGGCTCGATCCCGCTGGTGCTGGAAGCGGTAACCGGCATCGCCGGCGCACCGGAAGGCGCTTACTGGGACGGTGGCCTGATCGACTACCACCTGCACCTGCCCTACCAGCGCGACGCAGGCCTGGTGATGTATCCGCACTTCACCGACCACATCGTGCCCGGCTGGCTGGACAAGTCCATGCCATGGCGCCGGGCCAGGGATGCTGCGGTGGAAAATGTCATCCTGATATCGCCCTCCCCTTCCTTCCTCACCCGCCTGCCGAATGGCAAGCTGCCCGACCGGGCGGACTTCAAGCATTACGGCCAGGATCACGGCGCGCGCATCCGCGACTGGACTGTTGCCATCGGTGAAAGCGAGCGCATGGCCGAGGCGCTGGCGCGCTGGGCCGAGAAACCTGACCTGCGGCAGGCATCGCCGATTTAACTGTTGCGCTCGCGCAACTCTACTACCCGGCTATGCGCCTCGCTGGCGCATACTAGCGTGACCATTACAAAACGCCTTCGCTGGGGATTAGAGAGATGAAAAGTTTGTCGCAAATGCGTATCGGAACCCGGCTGGCCGCCGGCTTCGGCATTGTTCTTCTGATATCGGCCTTCGCTACCGGTTATGCGCTGATCCATTCGCGCGGCACCGCCGAGGCCACGCGGGCCATGATGGATAAGCCGCTCGCCAAGGAGCGCATCGTGGCCGACTGGTATGTGCTGATCTATTCGGCCATCGCCCGCACAGCCATGATCGCGCGCAGCAGCGACGCGGACTTGCCTACCACTTTTGCCGATGTAATTGCCGACAGCACCAAGCGCGGTTCGGCGCTGATGAAGAGCATCGATGAGCTGATCGAAACGGACCAGGAACGCACGATCTACAAGGCCGTGGTGGACCTGCGCGGCAAGTACCAGGAAGCAAAGAACCATGTGATGGACGCGCGCAAGAAAGGCGATGCGGAACTGGCCGAGCGCCTGTACAAGGATGAATTCGCGCCCTCCGCGCAGGCTTACCAGGACAAGGTGAAAGAGTTGCTGGTCCTGCAGCGCAAATCGATCGACGATACCGCGGCCGCCATCGACAAGGCGAGCGACCGCAATACCAAGCTTCTGCTGACTCCGGGCGCCCTGCTGCTGGCCTTCGGTGCATGGGCGGCGTGGATGATCTCGCGTAGCATCACCGTGCCGCTGAATTCCGCGCTGGGCATTGCCGACACGGTAGCCAGGGGCGACCTGACAACGCGCTTCGATGAAGAGACGACGCGCGATGAAATCGGCGACCTGATGAAGTCCCTGCGCGCAATGAACGATGCGCTGCGCCGCGTGGTCAGCGAAGTGCAGACGGGCACCGGCTCGATTGCCAATGCGTCGCAGGAAATCGCAGCCGGCAACCTGGATCTGTCGGCACGCACCGAGGAGCAGGCCAGCTCGCTGGAGGAAACGGCATCCTCGATGGAGGAACTGACTTCCACCGTGCGCCAGAATGCGGACAATGCGATGCAGGCGAACCAGCTGGCACAGGCGGCTTCGGACGTTGCAGCACGCGGCGGCGATATCGTAAGCCAGGTTGTGGACACCATGGGTTCCATCGACGCGTCTTCACGCAAGATCGTGGACATCATCGGCACCATCGACGGCATCGCTTTCCAGACCAATATCCTGGCGCTGAATGCGGCGGTTGAAGCGGCGCGCGCCGGAGAACAGGGTCGCGGCTTTGCCGTCGTGGCCTCCGAAGTGCGCAACCTGGCGCAGCGCTCGGCCGCGGCGGCCAAGGAAATCAAGGAACTGATCGGCAATTCGGTCGAGCAGGTGAATAATGGCACGGCGCTCGTGCAGCGCGCGGGAACGACGATGGACGAGGTGGTGTCCTCCGTGCGGCGCGTGACGGATATCATGGGCGAGATCACCTCCGCATCCCGCGAGCAGAGCGTGGGCATCGATCAGGTCAATGAAGCGATCGGGCAGATGGATACGGTGACGCAGCAGAACGCGGCGCTGGTCGAGGAAGCTGCTGCGGCGGCGGCCAGCATGCAGGAGCAGGCGGCAAGGCTGGCGGAGGTGGCGGCGAGTTTCAAGCTGGGCGACGCGGGCTTCGCGCCTGCCGCCCGCGCCGATCGCCCCGCGCGTCAAGCGTCCGGCAACGCCGGCGCGCCGCGCAATCACTGCAGCGCCGCGGCCAGCGCCGGCAGCCGAGCCGCGTGCGCCTGGCGTCGAGCGCCGCAAGCCGGCGACCGTCAATGATGAGTGGGAAGAATTCTGACGCGGGCGACGCATACAAGGCGGGTCAATGACCCGCCCTACGCGCTTCGATCCGCACACACGGCGGGTCAATGACCCGCCCTACGCTCTACCGATTCGCGTAGGGCGGATGATCTGATCCGCCGCCCACGCGGCCCCAAACGCGAGCCGTTATGCCAGGAACATCTCCTGCAAATCGTTCAGGAACCTCTGCCCCAACTCAGTCGGCTTGATCAGCTGATAATCGCGGTACAACAGGCCCTTCGCCTCAGCGGCGTTAAGGGCCTTTTCTATGGCATTCATCGCCAGGCCGGTGCGCTCGGAGAACAGATTCGGTTCGAAACCATCAACCAGGCGCAGTGCGTTGAGCATGAACTCAAAGCCCATCTCGTCGCGTCCAATCTCGCGTTCCTCCTGCACCTGGCTGCCCGCCTTCACCGCATCCATATAGGAACGCGGATGCTTGTGGCGTGCCTGGCGCAGCACGCGGTGCGGGAAGGACAGCTTGGAGTGCGCACCGGCGCCGATACCGAGATAATCGCCGAACTGCCAGTAATTCAGGTTATGGCGCGCCCGATGTCCCGGCTGGGCGTACGCGGACACCTCGTAATGCCCGTACCCAGCCGCGCCGGTCAGGTCGGCGATCATGTCCTGCATATCGGCCGAGGTATCATCGTCCGGCAGCGCGGGCGGATACTTGGCGAACAGAGTGTTAGGCTCCATCGTCAGGTGATACAAAGACAGATGCGGCGGCGCAAACGAAATCGCGGTTTCGATATCCTGGCGCGCTTCGGCCAGCGACTGCTTCGGCAGCGCGTACATCAGGTCCAGGTTGAAGTTGTCGAAGTTGGCCTGGGCGATTTCCACCGCGCGGCGCGCCTCGTTCGAATCGTGGATGCGGCCCAGCGCTTCCAGGTGCTCACTGTTGAAGCTCTGGATGCCGATCGACAGGCGATTGACGCCGCTGGCGCGGTAGGACTTGAACTTCTCAGCCTCGAAGGTGCCGGGATTGGCTTCCATCGTGATCTCGGCTGCGCCATCCAGCGGCAGCAAGGAGCGCAGGTCGGACATCAGCTGGTCCATGCCCGCGGCAGACATCAGCGAAGGCGTGCCGCCGCCGATGAACACCGTGTAGATCTTGCGGCCCCAGATCAGCGGCAGCGACATTTCCAGGTCGGCGCGCAGGGCGGCCAGGTATTCCTGTTCCGGCACTTCGCCCTTGGCCTCGTGCGAATTGAAATCGCAATAGGGACATTTGCGCACGCACCAGGGCCAGTGGATGTACAGCGACAGCGGCGGCAGCGCCGACAAATTCAGCGCGCCCGGCTGCAGGTATTGCGCCGCCACGCCGGCGGCAGTGTCTATGGTCCGGGTAGCGCTCTTGCTGCCCACCGGTTTAATCGGAATCATTTTTTCAGCTTCTCTACCAGTGCGCGCAAGGCCTGACCGCGGTGGGACAGGCGGTTCTTCTCTTCGGACGGCAGCTCGGCCACATGCTTGCCCAGCGAGGGAATCAGGAAGAACGGATCATAGCCAAAGCCGTTTTCGCCGCGCGCCTCGGCGCGGATCTCGCCATCCCAGCGGCCGTCCGCAATGATGGGCTGCCGGGTCGTCCGCATGGCGCACGTAGACCAGCACGCAGTAATAATAGGCGGACTTGTCTTCAAACGCTTGCAGGTCATCGATCAGCTTTTCGCTGTTGCGGGCGTCCGACTTCGGTTCGCCCGCGTAGCGCGCCGAATACACGCCCGGCGCCCCGTTCAGCGCAGTCACGCAAACGCCCGAATCGTCGGCCAGCGCCGGTAGGCCGGTCTGGCGCGATGCATGGCGCGCCTTGGTCAGTGCATTTTCGACAAAAGTATGGAACGGCTCCGGCGACTCCGAGACGTTGAATTCGCCCTGCGGATGGACCGTGAAGCCAATGGTCGAGAGCAGCTCATTGAATTCCTTGAGCTTGCCCTGGTTGTTCGATGCGAGAACGATGCGTTGAGTCATGGATAATCCGGCAATTCGTTGGTGACAGCCCGCCATTGTAATCCTACGGCACCAGCAGCGCTTGAATCTCGGGCTTCTGGTAATTCTCCAGGGTGACCATGACCGCGTCTGTCAGGATGGTCGGCTCCCTGATCGCGGCGCCGCGGACGGCGGCAACAGCGGCTTTCATGGACAGATAGCCCATCTGGCGCGGATTCTGCACCACCAGCGCATTGATTTCCTGTTTCGCGAGGCCTTCCAGCAGGAAATCGGAGGTGTCGAAGCCGATAAATTTCTTTTTGCCGGCAAGGCCCATATGCCGCAATGTCCGCAGCACGCCGTCACTGGACGATTCATTGACGGCGAATATGGCATCGACGTTCGGATATTTTTCCAGCAAGCCCGCCGCGCTGCGCGCCGACTTGCCGCGCGTGCCGCCACCATATTCGTCGGCCACGATGACCATGTCCGGCGCTTTCTTCTTCAGGTAATCGACGAATCCGTTGGCGCGCTCATTGGTCGAGCCACTGCCGACATTGGTGCGCAGCACGGCCACCGTGCCTTGCCCCTTCATCAGGGTGGAGAGGCGCTCGGCCGCCATCCTGCCGGCCGCGTAATTGTTGGTCGTGATGAAGTTGACGTGGGCATTGCCGTCCAGCGCGGAATCCACCGCCACGATCTTGATCCCCAGCGCCGCGGCCTGCCGCACGGGCTCCGCGAGGCGCGCATGGTCGGTCGCGGCGATGATGATGGCGTCAATGTCGGGTTTCGAATAGATGCGCACGATATCGATCTGTGAATCGATATCGTCGTTGTAGGCAGCACCGCGCCAGGTCAGGTTCACATGCCCGTCTTCCTGCACCGCCCGTTCCACGCCCTGTCGCATGAAAGTCCAGAAGTCCTGGTCGCGCGCCTTCGGTACGAAGACAATGTTCAGGTCCCGGGCAAAGGCGGGACACACCGCAAACGCGATGCACACCAGCAGGAGCGGGATCCACTTTTTCATGGTTGCCCATTTTACTCCCGCTGCGGCGCGCGTCCGCTTAGCCGGCGGCCAGCCCCAGGGCCTGCTTTTGCCGACCGATCAGGTTCTCGATGCCGGCCTGCGCCAGGTCCAGCAGGCGGTTCATGGCCACGCGATCGAAGGCAGCCCCTTCGGCGGTGCCCTGCACTTCTACGAAGGAGCCGGCGTCGGTCATGATCACATTCATATCGGTGTCACAGTCCGAATCCTCCAGGTAGTCGAGATCCAGCACCGGCACGCCCTGATAGACACCGACCGAGATCGCGGCCACAAAGTGCTTGATGGGCATGGCCGGAATCGCGCCGGACGCCACCAGCTTCGAAAACGCGTCGTAAGCCGCCACCATGGCGCCCGTGATGGACGCGGTGCGGGTGCCGCCATCGGCCTGGATCACGTCGCAATCCAGGTGCAGCGTGCGCTCGCCGAATGCCTGCAGGTCGAAAGCTGCGCGCAGGGAGCGGCCGATCAGGCGCTGGATTTCCTGGGTGCGGCCACTCTGCTTGCCCTTGGCCGCTTCGCGGTCCATGCGCGAGTGGGTGGAGCGCGGCAGCATGCCGTATTCGGCCGTCATCCAGCCCTGGCCCTTCCCTTTCAGGAAACCGGGCACCTTCTCTTCGATGCTGGCGGTGCAGATCACTTTCGTGTCGCCGCACTCGATCAGCACGGAGCCTTCGGCATGCTTGGTGTAGTTGCGCGTGATGCGGATCTCGCGCAGCGCATCGACCGGGCGGCCGCTTGGGCGGGTAACAGAAGTCATGAAAATCCTATTTGAGTATTTGGGATGATTTTTCGATGGCGCCGCGGATTTCCGCAATCGCCTTTTCAATTTCGTCGTCGTCGAACACGTCCACCCCGGACTTGCCGTGGATGGTGGTGCTGACCAGGTCATCGGGCAGCGCCTCGGTCGAGATCACAGTGGACGAGACCTGGGTGGAAGTGGGCGCACTATCCGTGACCAGGCTGCCCTGCCACATGATGGCCAGGGCGGTCACGTTGTCGCTGGTATCGCCGGCCCGGCGCAGCGCGGTGGACAGCATTTCCGGCACGGCGCGCACCACCGTCTGGCTGGACATGGCCTGCACCAGTTCCTCGTCCGGCAGCATGGACCACAGCCCGTCCGAGCATAATAACAGGGTATCGCCGGGCAGCAGGCTGGCGCGGCCCGAGATGTCCACGCGCGGAACCGTGTTCGCGCCGACGCAGTTATACAGCTTGTTGCGGTCCGGATGCGTGGCGCGGGCGGACGCCGGAATCTGGCCCTTCTCGATCATGTTCTCCACATGCGAGTGGTCGCGCGTGCGTCCGTGCACCTGGCCATTGCGTATCCAGTACAGGCGCGAATCGCCGCAGTGCGCCCAGGTGGCCGTGTTGTGCTGCACCAGGCAGGCCACGATGGTCGTGCGCGGCGACTCCGGCATATTGTTGGCCGCCGTGTAGCGGTGGATTTCGCGATGTACGGCGTGGAAGGCATCCTCCAGGAAGCGCTCCGGCCCCTTCACATAGGGCGTGGCCTGCTGCTGGAACATGGTGGACAGCACCTGGGTGGCGATGGTGGCGGCGATTTCGCCTCGGGCGTGGCCGCCCATGCCATCGGCCAGCACCAGCAGCAGCGCGTCGCGTGTGAAGCTGTAGCCCATGCGGTCCTGGTTGACCTTGCGGCCGCCGATATGCGTTTGCTGATAGACGGAGAATTGCATGGCCAGCCTCCCTTAGTGTTGCGTGCGCGGCGAACCGGCTTTCTTGCGGCCGAAGCCGAGGCGTCCCGCAAAGTCGCGCATCTGGTCGCCCAGCTTTTCCAGCGTGCCCGGTTCGGGCGCGGGCTTGGGCGGCGCGGCGGGCGCCTGCAGCAGCTTCTGGAGTTCAAACAGGCTTTGCGGACGGGCCAGCGGATCAAGCTGCAGCGCCCAGCGTACCAGCTTCACCAGTTCCGGCGAATACTGGCCGTCAAGCTTGGCGAAGTGGGCTTCCATCCTGTCTTCCTTGCGGCGCTGGTCGGCCGGCTGCGGCGGCTGGCCCACCATGCAGGCGAACATCGAGGCGCCGATACTGTACACATCGGTCCAGGGGCCCAGGGTCTCGGTCTTGGAATAAAGCTCGGGACCGGCGAAACCGGGCGTGTACATGGGCATCAGCTTCGGGCTGTCCGTATTCACGGTCTGGCGCGCGGCGCCGAAATCCAGCAGCATCGGCGTGCCGTCGGTGCGCAGGTAAATATTCGCCGGCTTCAGGTCCAGGTGCAGAAGTTTATTGGTATGCACCTCGCGCAAGCCTTTTAGTACCTGCGTAAAAATCTGGCGGATAAAAGCTTCACCCGAATTGCGCCCTTTTGCGCGCTGACGCTGGATGTGTTCCTGCAGCGAATGGCCCGATTCATAATGCATGACCATATAAACAGTTTCATTCGCGCGAAAGAAATTCAACACTCTTACAACATTTGGATGTGAAATTCTTGCGAGGGCTCTACCCTCTTCAAAAAAGCATTTCAGCCCTATACGAAAGACCGCAAGGTTCGCTTTGGACACCGCCGGGATGAATTCTCCCTCTTGACGTAATGCAAGCGTGCTTGGTAAATATTCTTTTATTGCAACCGCATTGCCTTCTGCGTCATAGGCGAGGTACACAATACTGAACCCACCTGACGCAATTTTCTTTACAATGCGGTATCCAGCAATTTCCAGGCCATCCGGTAGGGGAGCGTTGTTCTGAGCTGCCATAAGTTTCCTCGCTTCAACTAACCGGATTGTGTGGACAAAACAGTGTATTGTAAAGACAAAGACAAAATCGGGGATATCCTTTGAGCATTTCCAGCATGACAGGCTACGCGGTTGCCACCAGCGAGAGCGCGGCGGGAACACTGACAATTGAGATCAAGAGCGTCAACTCGCGCTTCCTTGATCTACAGTTCCGAATCAACGACGATCTGCGCGCCCTCGAACCCGATTTACGCTCGGCCATCATGGGCGCGATCACGCGAGGCAAAGTCGAGCTGCGACTGAGTTTTGGCCGCAAGGCGGCTGCCGCGGGCACCCAGGCTCTGAACGTCACCCTCCTGAATGAACTGGCCCGCCTGCAAGGCGAAGTCGGCCAGCACTTTGCCGGCGCGACGCAGATGTCCGTCGCCGAACTGTTGCGCTGGCCGGGCGTGGTGGAAGAGGCCCAGATCGGCCAGGAATCGCTGCAGCAGGACGTCTCCGAGCTGATGAAGCGCACCCTGGAATCCTTCGTCAACAGCCGCCAGCGCGAAGGCGCGGCGCTGGAAGCGATGCTGGTTTCCCGCATCGAAGCGATGGAAGCGATCGTAAAACGCATCACGCCGCTGATTCCGCAGGTAGTTGCACAATTCCAACAAAAGGCCGTCGAGCGCATGCAGGAAGCACTGGGCCTGGCTTGCCAGGGCTCTAACACTTCCCTGTCGCGCCAGGACGCGATGGAGCGCATCCGCCAGGAAGTCATCCTGTACGGCATCCGCATCGACGTGGCCGAGGAACTGGGCCGCCTCTCCGCTCACCTGACCGAAACCCGCCATATCCTGAAAAAAGGCGGCCAGGTCGGCAAACGCCTGGACTTCATGATGCAGGAATTGAACCGCGAAGCAAATACGCTCGGCGCCAAGGCTTCCGTGAAGGAGCTGGCCGATGCGTCGATGGAATTGAAGCTGCTGATCGAGCAGATGCGCGAGCAGGTTCAGAACCTGGAATAAAACCCAGGGCAAAATCTAGTGTCAGGCACATCGTGCCTGACACTTGCTTTACGCCTCTGGTTTAGTGCAAATACCCCGCCACCCCATCCCACAGCAATTTAAACGCCGTAATCACCAGCAGCCCATAACAAATCCTGTAAAGCTGCTCCTGATTCAGCCGTCCATGTAATTTCCACCCTGCCCAGACGCCGAAAAACGCCGCCGGCAGGCAAATCAGCATCAGCACCCATAAACCGTCCGCAAAACGTCCCACGGCGATCCAGGGCCCCGCCTTGAGCAAATTCCCGATCGTGAAAAACATGCTGGTGGTGCCGGCATAAACTTCCTTCGACAGCCCAAGCGGCAGCAGGTACATGGCCAGCGGCGGCCCGCCGGAGTGCGCGACCATCGTGGTCACGCCGGACGCCGTGCCGGCCAGCACCGCCTTGCCCTGCGAGCGCTCGCGCGTGACGCCGGCGCCCTTCCCCCGCAGCCACAGCCAGGCGAAATACAGCGTCGTCAGCGCCATCAGGATTTCGACGATATGGCGGTCAACATGCTCCAGCAGGACGTAGCCTGCGATGATGCCGGCTACCAGGCCCGGCACCAGCAAGGCCAGGTCGGGCTTCGACCAGGTATTGGGGCGCCAGAAGCGCAGGGCGAAGAGGTCCATGGCCACGAACAGCGGCGCCAGCATGCTGCCGGCCTTGATCGGGTCCATCACGAGGGCGAGCAGCGGAATGCCGATGATGGCAAAGCCGCCGCCGAACGCCCCCTTCATGAAGCCAATGGCCATGACAGCCGCCATGGAAACGGTAATAACTATGGGGTCCAATTGCATGGTGAGGATGTTACTACGCAGGCCGCCAACCTGAAAATCAAACTAAAGACATAAACCAGGTGGCTGGCACATCGTGCCTGCCACGAGCATTCCAGGTTTTCAGCCGCCGCTCGCTGATACAAGCCTTGCACTCATATCCCAGGCAGCGGCCGCGGACGACATAAAATCTTCGTCCGCGGGCCAGAGCTCGCCGCAGTTGCGGCACTGCTGCTCGTCCCCCAGCTCGGTGGTGGCGAGGCGGCGGAAGCCGCCCCGGTAGCGTCTCACTTCGAGCACGGTGCGGACCGCACGGTGGTGGCTGGACGGGGATCGGCGAACAGCGCTTTCACATCATCCGCACGGCGCTCGATCACGGCGCGCTGGTTGATGCTGCCCTTGTCCGTCACCTCGTAGGCCTGCATCGACGGCGGCTCGGCCAGCAGGCCAAGGCATTCGATGCGCATCGAAGCGGCACGCACATCGGCGTTGACCTTAGACAGCCGCTGCTCCAGCTCCGCCAGCAGGGCCGGATGCTGGCGCAGCTGTTGCACCTGCACGCCCTCCAGCTCCGGCAGCAGCTTCGCGCAGGCGGAAGGATCGGGCCAGGCCAGGGCGCCGACGGTATCCGCGCCGTCGCTGGTCAGCACGGCTTCGCGCAGCAGCGGGCTGCAAGCCTCCAGCAGGCGGGTACGCAGTGCGGCGGTGCGCACCCAGGTGCCGTTCGCCAGCTTGAAGTCCTCGGCGAAGCGGCCCGCGAAGCGCAGACCCGCCAGCGGCTGCTCCGGGTCGACGAAGCGCACCGCGTCACCCAGCATGTAATAGCCATCCTCGTCAAAGGCATTGGCGCTCAGCTCCGGCGCACCGAGATATTCGCTGAAGATATTCGGGCCGCGGAGGCGCATCTCGTAGCGACCCGGAAGATTCGGATCTTCAAGCAGTTTTAGTTCCACGCCCGACACGGGCAGGCCGATGCAGCCCACATCGTCCACCGCCCAGTACTGCGTGACGGCCGGGCCGGACGACTCGGTGGCGCCGAACACGGAAGTGAGCACGATGCGCTCACCCGTGATGGACACGGCCAGGCGCTGGAAGCGGTCGTACAGGTCGCGCGACAGCACGGCGCCGCCGTAATAGACGTACTTCAGGCGCGAGAAGAAGTGGCGCGCGAATTCCGGCTCCTTCTCCAGCGCGGCAATCAGCATCGTCAGGCCGATCGGCACGTTGAAGTACAGCGAAGGCGCGACTTCGCGCAGGTTCTTCAGCGTGATGTCGAAACGGCCCGGCATCGGGCGGCCATCGTCGATGTACAGCGTGGCGCCGAAACGCAGGATGCGGTTCATCACGATGTTCCCGCCCATCACATGGTGCCAGGGCAGCCATTCCAGGTAGACCGGCTGCTCTTCCGGGTCCTTCTCGAATACGCGCGCCGCCATCTCCTGCGCGGCGGCCAGCATCGAGCGCGTCTGCACCACGGCCTTGGGCACACCGGTGGAGCCCGAGGTGAACATATACTTTGCGTGCTGCTCCGGCTTCAGCGCGGCGTGATGCTCTTCCAGGCCGGGCGCCAGCGGTGCTTCCGACCAGGCGGCAAAGCGCTGCATGCCCGGCTGGGCGCCGTCAACGGTGATAATGCGCTCGGACGGCAGGCCCGTTGCAGCGACGGCGCCCGCGTATTTGGACGCATCCTGCACGAAGATCAGATGGGGCTTCACCACGGCCAGCGTGGAACGCATGCGCGTGAACTCGCCGCCCAGTGCCGCATAGGCCGGCGATACAGGCGCCACGGGCACGCCTGCATACAGCGCACCCCACGTCATCAGGGCCTGCTCAGCCGAATTCTCGGACAGGATGGCCAGCGGCTTTTCCTGCGAAGCACCGGCCGCCAGCAGCGAGGAAGCCACGGAGCGGATCGCGTTCCACACCTGGCGGATGGACCAGCTCACCCATTCGCCCTGCGCATTGCGCTGCACCAGCATGGGATTATCGGGCCGCAGCTTGATCCAGTGCGCCAGCCAGTCGGTGGTGCAGGCGGCGGGCTGGCCCAGGTCATGGCCAGAGCCCAGCAGCAGCACGCCGCCGGGCTTGCGCTCGACAGTGGCTGTCGGCTTGCGGAAGCCTACGTTGCGGAACGGAACCTGAGCGGTAGTATTTGTCGTCATCTTGCTGTCTCCATCGCTGTATTATGCGGCCGGCCGCTTTGGCACGCTGGACAGGCCATACATGCGCATGACCACTTCGCCGCGCTGGTTCTTCAGCTCAAGGCGGGCCTTGGCGATGCCGCGCTTCGGCTTGTCCGGCAAGGTGATGATTTCCACCAGCTCGCGCTCCACGGTCAGCACGTCGTCCACTCTTACCGGCTGCAGCCAGCGCAGCTCATCCACGCCTACGCCCACCACCGGCAGGTCGCCGAAGATACGCGCTTCCACACTGACACGCATAGCCATCGAGGCCAGGTGCCAGCCGCTGGCCACCAGACCGCCGAAGGGGCCGGCCGCCGCGGCTTCCGGGTCGGTGTGGAAGGGCTGGGGATCGAAACTCAGGCCAAAGTTGATGATGTCTTCCTGAGTGATCGCGATCGGGGCGCTGGTCCACCGCTCGCCGACCTCCAGGTCTTCCAGGTATCGTTTGACCATGGTTTAGCCCCCAAAGGTCTTGCCCTGTTCGGCCAACGACACCAGCAGCGGGTCCGGCTGCCACTGGCTGCCCTGGTAGCCCTGCTGCCATTCGCGCATTTTCGCGAGCACCTTGTCCAGGCCGAATTCGCTGGCGAAGAACATCGGGCCGCCGCGCGTGGCGGGGAAGCCGTAGCCGGTGATGTAGACCACGTCGATATCGGAAGCGCGCTGGGCGATGCCTTCGCTCAGGATGGCCGCCCCCTCGTTGGCCAGCGCGAACAGCAGGCGCTGCACGATTTCCTCGTCGCTCACCTGGCGCTGCGGGATGTTGTGCTCGGCGCGGTAGGCGGCCAGGATGGCTTCCGCTTCCGGGTCCGGCAGCGGCGTACGCTGGCCCGGCTCATAACGGTACCAGCCCTTGCCGGTCTTCTGGCCCAGGCGACCCGCTTCGCAGATGCGGTCGGCGATGCGCGAATAGACCATCTCCGGCCGCTCGATGTAGCGGCGCTTGCGGATCGACCAGCCGATATCCAGGCCACTCAGGTCGCCCACGGCCAGCGGGCCCATGGCCATGCCCCACTTCTGCATCGCGCCATCGATCTGCTGCGGCGAGCAGCCTTCATCCAGCAGGAACAGCGCCTGCTGCAGGTACTTCTGCAACATGCGGTTGCCGATGAAGCCATCGCACACGCCGGACGATACCGGCACCTTGCCCAGGGTGCGCGAGAGCTGCATCACGGTCAGCAGCACATCGTCCGCCGTCTGTTCGCAATCGACCACTTCCAGCAGGCGCATGACATTGGCCGGCGAGAAGAAGTGCATGCCGATCACGTCCTGCGACCGGTTGGTGGCGGCGGCAATCGCGTTCACATCCAGCATCGACGTGTTGGTGGCGAGGATAGAGCCGGGCTTCGTGATTTCGGACAGTTCCTTGAAGATGCGGCATTTGAGGTCGAAGTCTTCGAATACGGCTTCGACCACGATGTCCGCACCGGCGGCATCGGTCAGCGCGGCGCCCGGCGTGATCAGGGCCAGCACGGCCTCGCGCTCGGCGGCGCTCATGCGGCCTTTGGCCACCTTGGCGTCATAGACTTTGGCAATGTGGGCGCGGCCGCGTTCCAGCGACTCCGGCTTGGCGTCGATCAGGGTGACGGGAATGCCGGCGTCGGCAAAGCAGATGGCGATGCCGGAGCCCATGGTGCCTGCGCCGATCACAGCGGCGCTCTGCACGGGGCGCGGTTTCACGTCCGCGCCGAGGCGGGCGATCTTGGCGGCCTGGCGCTCGGCGACGAATACATGGCGCAACGCCTTCGATTCCGGCGTGCCGAGCATGGCGAGGAAGCGCTCGCGCTCATAAGCCAGGCCCTGGTCGAAAGGCTGCTCGACTGCGGCGACGCAGCAATCGACGATATGAAGCTTGGCGATATTGCCCTGGGCGCCGGCTTCGACCTTGTCGCGCAGCTTGGCCAGGTAGCCGGGCGCCAGCGCGTCCACCCGGGCCGGCAGGTCGCGCGTGCGGCGCAACTGGCCCGATCTTGCTGCGGGCGAAATCCACGGCGGCGGACAGCACATCACCTTCGAAAATGGCGTCCACCAGTCCCAGTTGATGGGCTTCCTCAGCTGTGACGGCGGCGCCGGTCAGCATCATGTCGGCAGCCTTGTCCATCGGCACCAGGCGTGGCAGGCGCTGCGTGCCGCCCGCGCCGGGCAGGAAGCCGAATTTCACTTCCGGCAAGCCCAGTTTGCCCTCCGCGCCGGCCACGCGGTAGTGCAGGGCCAGCGCCAGTTCCAGCCCGGCGCCGTAGGCAAAGCCCTCGATTGCGGCGACTACAACCTTGTCGATCTTGTCACAGCCTTCGATCAGCTCCGGCATGATGGGACTGATACGCTGGGCCGGCGTATTGAATTCGCGCACATCGGCGCCTCCGCAGAAAATCCCGCCCTTCCCCGTGATCACAATGGCCTGCACATCGCTGCGCGCCGCCGCGTGCTGCAGCATGGCGCCCAGCCGGCCGCGCTGCGCGCCCGAGAGGCTGTTCACCGGGGGATTGTCGAGAGAAAGGATGGCTACACCGTCCACTGTTGGGTAATCGCTTGCTGCATGCATCGTCGTCTCCGCTGAGGTTCTGGTGATTTGATTTTGACAGTGTAAAGTTTGGAAGTCAATATAACTGAACCACTTAAATAGTGTTTGGCAGTGGCGAAATCTGCTGCTATTATGAATTCGCATCTTTACATTGTAATGTTTGGATCATACAAATGAACGAATCAAGAACGGAGACACAAGGCGCAGTACCTGCACTGCACCTTGCAGCAGTAAAGAAAGCCTTCGGCGCCACCGAAATCATCCGGGGCGTAAACTGGGAGGTCGCGCAGGGCGAATGCCATGTGCTGATCGGTCCCAACGGCGCCGGAAAATCCACCCTCTTTGGCCTGATCAGCGGCCACCTGCGCCCCAGCAGCGGCAATATTTCCCTGTGCGGCACGCAGATTTCGGGACTCAGTCCCAGCAAAATCAGCCGCAGCGGTCTGGGACGCAGTTTCCAGACCAATAACCTCTTTGCCCGCATGAGCGCCTTCGAGAATGTGCGCATCGGCGCCCTGCGCGCCGTCGGCTATGGCCCCGCCTTCTGGCGCGGCCTGCCGCATGGCGGTCCCGCCGACCTGCGGGCGCTGGAAGTGCTGGATGAAGTGGGCCTGTTGGAAAAGGCCCACGTTGCAGCCGGCCTGCTGTCCTATGCCGACCAGCGCGCGCTGGAAATCGCGATGGCGATTGCCGGCGGCCAGCAGGTGCTGCTGTTCGACGAGCCCACGGCCGGCATGAACCGCGAGGAAACGGCACGTGTGATCGGCCTGCTGCAGAAGCTGCGCGCCGGCGATGCGCGCCGCACCATCGTCATCATCGAACACGATATGAATGTGGTGTTCGAGCTGGCCGACAGGATTTCCGTGCTGGTGTACGGCGAATTGATCGCCACCGACATCCCTTCGCAGATCCGCGCCAACCGCAAGGTCCAGGAAGCCTATCTGGGCGTTCCGGCCACGCTGCAGCAGGCCGCCGCCATGGAGGTGTCATGAGCCAGCTGCATCCCACTCCACTGCTGCGCACCAGCGATGTCACGGCCGGCTATGGCCAGGGCCAGGTGCTGCACGGCGTCGATCTCACGGTCAATGCCGGCGAAACGGTCGGCCTGCTGGGCCGCAACGGCGCCGGCCGTTCCACGCTGCTGAAAACCATCATGCGCCTGGTGCGCGGCGCCGGCAGCGTGACGATGGACGGCAAGGAAATCGGCAAGGCGCCAACCCATGAAGTCACCCGGTCTGGCATCGCTTACGTGCCGGAAGACCGCGGCATCTTCCCCGACCTCACGGTGCGCGAAAACCTCGCCGTGGGCATGCGCGGACGGAATTTCGCCGGCCATGAAAAGACGGCTGGCGCCAGCTGGAGCGAAGAGGAATTCTTCGACATGTTCCCCAACCTGAAGCGGCGCGCCAATACACCGGGCGGCGTGCTGTCCGGCGGCGAGCAGCAGATGCTGACCATCTGCCGTGCGCTGATGGGCAGGCCGCGTCTGATCCTGGTCGACGAACCGACCGAGGGCCTGAGCCTGTCCATGGTGGAACAGGTGGCAAACCTGCTGCGCGAGATCGCGAAGCGCGGTGTGGCCATCGTGCTGGTCGAGCAGAAGCTCACAATTGCCCTGCAGTGCTGCGACAGGCTGAATGTGATGGGCCACGGCCGCATCGTGTTCGACGGCACGGTCAACGAATTTGAATCCGATCCGGGCGTGCGCGCTCACTGGCTGGAGGTCTGAACCGATGGATACACTGGCACTGGGCCTCTTCAATGGCGTCACGTACGGAATGCTGATGTTCCTGATGGCGGCGGGCCTCACCCTCGTCTTCAGCATGCTCGGCGTGCTGAATTTCGCCCACACCGCCTTCTATATGCTGGGCGCTTACTTCAGCTATACCTTCGCCCAGCTGCTGGGCCTGGGCTTCTGGGCCGGCCTGGTGGCCGCGCCGCTCTGCTGTGCGCTGCTGGGCGCCGCCGTCGAACGTTATGGATTGCGCCATGTGATGCGCTACGGCCTGCTCGGTCCCCTGCTGTTCACCTTCGCGCTGGATTTCGTACTGGTGGAAGTGGTCACCCTGGTGTGGGGCAAGCAGCCGGTCGCCTACCAGGTTCCTGCATCGCTCGACTTCGCCTTGTTCACTTTCCACGGCATCGAATATTCGGCCTACCGCTTCTTTGCGCTAAGCATGTCGCTGGTGGTGCTGGCCAGCCTGTTCATCATGCTGAAGACCACGCGCATCGGCGTGACGGTGCGCGCTTCGCTGTCGCATCCGGATGTCGTCAATTCCCTTGGCCACAACCTGCCCGCCCTGCGCGCCGGCGTGTTCGTGCTGGGCGCCGCACTGGCGGGCCTGGCGGGCGCGCTGGCAGGCAACCTGCTGGGCACGGAGCCCGGCATGGCCAACCAGCTGGGCACCCAGTTGTTCATCATCATCGTGGTGGGCGGCCTCGGTTCGCTGGCCGGCGCCTTTGTCGCCTCCATCCTGCTGGGGGTGTTGCAGACGCTGGCGATTTCCACGGGCCTGAGCTGGGCCGAACTGCTTGGCCCCCTGCAGCAATGGGCCGCCGGCGTGGATGCGCTGGCAGAACCGGTCAGCCGCTTCGCGCCGCTGATTCCTTTCGCAATGGTGCTGGCAGTGCTGCTGTTCCGTCCGCGCGGCCTGATGGGACAGAGAGAATAATGATGGACATGACGACACCAATGCCGGCCGCGCGTTATGCGGCCTACCTGCCGAAGCGCCGCACGCTGGCCAGCCGCGCTGCGCCCTGGGCCGCCACCCTGCTGCTGCTGGCCGTGCTGCCCTTCGTGTTTTCCGGCCTGCTCGGCATCTCCGTGCTGACCCAGTCCTGCATCGCGATCACCTTCGCGCTGGCCTATAACATGCTGCTGGGCGGTACGGGCCTGCTGTCCTTCGGGCATGCGCTGTACTTCGGCGTCGGCGCCTATGTCAGCGGCCATTTGCTGAACAATTATGGAGCCTCCGTGCCGGTAGTACTGGTGCCGCTGGCGGGCGGCTTAGCGGCGCTGGCCGTGGGCGGCGTGCTGGCCCTGTTCACGGTGCGCCACGACCGCACCACTTACGCCATGATCTCGCTCGCCATTGGCCAGCTGGTGTATGCAAGCTCCATCATCATGACTTCGTGGTCAGGCGGCGACACGGGCATCCGCATCGATCCCGCGGCCGCCAATGGCTGGGGCGTGGACTTCGGCGACCCGCGCGCGATGTACTTCCTCGTGGCCGGCTGGACGTGGCTGGCGGCGCTGGGCATGTTCCTCGTCACCCGTACGCCGCTGGGACGCCTGATGAATGCAACGCGCGACAACTCCCACCGCGTGTCGTTTGTCGGATTCAGCCCGGTGGGCGTGCGCGGCCTGGCGCTGACGCTGTCCGGCGGCTTTGCCGGCATTGCCGGCTCGCTGTACGCGCTGGCGATGCAGGTGGTGACCACCGATACCTTCGGCCTGCCGCAGACGGCGTCCGTCATGCTGCACACCTATATCGGCGGCTTCACGACCTTCGTCGGACCCGCGCTGGGCGCGCTGCTGATGACGGTCACTTCGGCCCACCTGTCCGCGCTCACGGAGGCGTGGCCGCTGTACCAGGGCGCGTTCCTGCTGGTGGTCATCATCTACTCGCAGCATGGCCTGGTCGGCGCAGTCACCTCGGGCCGCAGCCTGCTGGTCCGCCTGGGTGCGCAGCGCGGCGTGGCGTATGTGGCCATCAGCTGCGTGCTGGCCGTACTGTGCACCGCGCTGATCGTGGCGGGCTTTGTCGGCATCGTGGAGATGACGCAATCCTGGTCAGCCAATAATGGCGAGCCCGTGACACTGCTCTCTGGTGCGCTGGCATTCGAGGTGTCGCCGCGCCAGCCCGCGCACTGGATTGCCGCTGCGGCTGCGCTGCTGCTTGGGGCGGCCGGCACGGCGCTGGTCCGCCGCCGCTTCCGCCCCGCCACATAATGCGTGATACGCAACCCGCGCTCGACGAGCGCACCCGGCGCCTGCTCACGGCGCCGGTCCTCCCTACCCTGCTGCGCATGGCAGCACCCAATATGCTGGTGATGCTGGCCCAGGCTTCGGTCGGCCTGATCGAGACCTGGTTCGTGTCCCGCCTGGGCATCGACGCACTGGCAGGACTGTCGCTGGTATTCCCGGTGCTGATGCTGGTGCAGATGGTTTCCGGTGGCGCGATGGGCGGCGCGATCATCGGCGCCGTGGCGCGCAACCTGGGCCAGGGCCGGCGCGAGCAGGCCAATGAACTACCCTGGTATGCGCTGGCGATTGCCGCCGCCTTCGGCACCCTCACCAGCGCGCTGGCCCTTGGCGGGGGCGCAGCGCTTTACCAGCTGCTGGGCGGCCATGGCGAAGTGCTGCGCGCGGCGCTCAGCTACTCCCACATCGTCTTTGGCGGCGCGCTGCTGATCTGGGCCTTCAACCTGATGGCGGCCGTCATCCGCGGCACCGGCGACATGGCGCTGCCGACTTTTGTCATCGTCGGCGGTGCGGTCACGCTGCTGCCGCTGTCGCCCGCACTCATCTTCGGCATCGGTCCGCTACCGCGGCTGGGCGTTGCCGGCGGCGCGGCGGCCGTGCTGCTGTACTACGTTGGCGGCTGCGCGGTGTTCGCCTGGCATTTATGGCGCGGCAAGGGATTGCTGAAACCTGCCCGGCGTCCGCCGCGCCTGCGCTGGGCGCTGCTGCGCGAAATACTGCGCGTGGGCGCGCTGTCGTCCGTAGTGAGTGTGAGCGCCAACCTGACCATCGTCGGCGTGACGGGCTTTGTGGCCTTGCATGGTACCGCAGCCGTGGCAGGCTATGGCGCGGGCAGCCGACTCGAATACCTGCTGGTGCCATTGATGTTCGGCCTTGGCATTCCGATCAGCGTGCTGTGCGCAACCTGCCTTGGTGCGGGCAACGCCGCGCGCGCCCAGCGGGTCGCCTGGACCGGCGCCGCGCTGGCCTTCGGTATCGCTGAAACCATAGGACTGGCGGCGGCCTGCTGGTCGCAGGAATGGATCAATGCTTTCGGCGGCGATGCGCAAATGCTGGCATCCGGCGTGGCCTACCTCCGCATCGCAGCCCCCTGCTTCGGCATGTTCGGGCTGGGACTGGCGCTTTACTTCGCCGCACAGGGCACGGGAAAAGTCGCCCTGCCCGCCTGCGGCGCCGCGCTGCGCACCGTTGTCGCACTGGGCGGCTGCTGGGCGGCGCAGCGCCTGGGCGCGGGCTTGCCGTGGATGTTTGCTTCGGTGGGATTGGGAATGACGGTATTTGCCGCCGTCAACGTGGTGGCCACGCTGAACGGCGGCAGGGGGAAGTGAAAATCAGGCGCCTGCAGGACGCTTCATCTTGCAGGTGGTCGGCTCGCTCATGGCTTCAGTCTTATAGGTCTTCAGCAGCTTGAAACCCCAGGGCGTGCCCTCCTGCTTGTACTTGGCATCAGCGGTCAGTGCAGAGATAACGATCGGCAGCTGCGCCTGGTGATCGCTCGCACGCATCGTCGCCTGATAGCCGCCCACCCCGACAGTCAAACCTTCCATTGCCTTCGCCACTTTCAGCGGTTGCAGGGAATTGGCCTTGCGGATGGCGCCGGCCAGGAACTGCCAGCTGCGGTAGGCGCGGTAGCTTTCCATATCGCCGCCGCCTTCCGCGCGCGAATCGTCCTGCAGCTTGTCCATGGCCGGATCGTCCATGCTCATGACGGCATCCGAAGACTGCAGGACTTTGTTGACGCCCTTCTCGCCGATCGCGGTCACCTGACCGTGCTGGGAGGCGAATGTGGTCATCCATTTCGCGTTCAGGCCGATATCGTTGCCGGCGCGGATCAAGCGATTCAGGTCCGTGCCAATATTGGCGGTAATGACAACGTCAGGATTGGCGGCCTTGATCTTGGCGACGTAAGGGGTAAAGTCCTGCACACGGCTGGGCGGATGCAGCTGGGTGCCGACGATCTGGATGTCCGGACGCTGCTGCTTCAGGAAACGGCGCATGGCGGCTTCCGCATTCTGGCCCATCTGGTAATCCATATTCATCAGGTAGACCTTCTTGATGTTCGGGTCCTCGGCCAGGTAGCTGATCATGCCCTTGGCCTTCATGCCGATATGGCCGTCGGTACGGAAGTGCCAGAAGGAGCAGTACTTGTTGGTCATCTCTTCATCGAGGCCGGCCCAGTTCATCAGGATGATTTCCTTGCCCGGATTGCGGGAATTGTATTTCTCGATCGCGTCCACCAGGGTCAGGGTGATGTTGGACCCGATCCCCTGGATGATGAAGTGGATATCTTCGCCGATGGCGCGGTCCAGGCAGTTCTTGCCGTCCTTCGGATTGAACTTGCTGTCGCAGGTCACAAACTCCACCTTGGCGCCGGCGACGCCGCCTGCGTCGTTATCGCGCTTCACGGCCCATTTGAAATTCTGCAGCGTGCGTTCCAGCGTTGCCGACTGGGGTCCGGACAGGGGATCGATCAGCATCACCTTGAAGGTCGGCTGGGGCTGCGCCTGCGCGGGCAGCGCGCAGGACAGGGCGGCAGGGAGGATGGTCAGGGGAAGTGCGAGTTGGCGTAGCTTGAGCATTACTGTCTCCGGTTATTGTAGTCGTCATTAACTTGACATTGAAAAGATTAGTCCTAAACCGCCCACTTTGCAAGAGGTGCTTAAGTGCTATGCAGCCATTCTGGACGGCAAGAGCCGCGCGGTACGAACACGGTGCGGTAGGCGCCCGGCGTGCGCGACATGACGACCTGGTCGGTCACACCCTGGTAATGGCCGGCCGGCGTGTCGGCGCTGAACAGTTCCGGCTCCAGCTGCAAGTGGTCACCGCCGCTGCCGGCGATGCCGTGCGCATACTCCTTGTCGAAAATGCCCATCGAATAAAGCCAGAGCGAAACGCGGGTCAGTGACACGTGGACGCGGTAGCTGCCGCCCTCTTTCGCCCGGCGCATCAGGGCCGCCACGGCGCCGGCCGTACACAGCCAGCCGACAATATTGTCATTGACGACCATGACCGGCGGCAGCTGCGGCGCATCCGGGCGGCCTTCCAGCGACATCACGCCGGTCACGGCGCCCGCCGTCTGGTCGAAGCCCGCGCGGTTGGCCCAGGGACCCGTTTCGCCGTGCAGGCTGATGGAAACGTGGACGATACCAGGGCGGATCGCCGCCGCCTCCTCCGCCGAGAAGCCGTGGCGGTCAAGGAAGCCGAGGCGGCGGTTGGCGTAGAACACATCCGCATCCCTCAGCAGGGAAGTCATGCGCGCATGGCCTTCCGCCTCGCCGATATCCAGCAGGGCCGAGCGCACACCCACATTGGCCGTGGCGTACATGGTGTCGATCTCGTGATCGGTGGGACGCCAGATGTTCAGCACATCGGCGCCGTGCAGCGCCATGGCGCGGCCGATGGCGGAACCGGCAATCACGCGGGCCAGACCCAGCGCTTTGATGCCGTCCAGCGGCTGCGTGGCATTGGCGGAGAAAGGTTCGGGTTCGGATTCGCCAATCTTTTCGATCTGGATCAGCGGCAGATGGGAAAGGTGGTCACGGTACTGGGACTCTTCCATGAACTCTTCCAGCGAGCGCACCACGGGCATCACCACCTTCTGTTCGGCGCCGGCCAGTTCCAGCTCATAGGCATCCCATTTGGCAATGGCGGCAGCGATGGCGGCCGGATCGTCCGAACAGCCCAGCATGCGGATGGTCTGGGAACGCATGCGCGGATACAGGTTGAATGGCATGACCCAGCGGCCATCCTTCGCTTCGAAGAAGGCGCGCATGAAGGGATTGTCCGGATCGGCATTATTGCGGATCGGGTAACCGTTCAGCTTTTCCCAGCGGCGTTCGAAGAAGGGGCACAGGCGGCGCGGCGCCTTGCGGATGTCGAGCGAGATGTCCTGCCCCTCGCCGGTGCGCATCGCCCACAGCGACGCCATCGCGGCCGACTTGACCATGATGGCCGTGCCGGCCGCGGCGCCCAGGCGGAATACGCTGGGCACGATCGGATCGGCGCCGGTGAAGGTGATGGAACCGCCGGTGCTGTCCGGGCGGATACCTATGCCTTCCAGCACGGCGTTCAGGTGGGCGTTGATGTTGAAAGGGGCGTCTCCGGTCTCGCGCTGGGCCAGGATTGCGCGCAGCGGCGCGGTCAGCGGGCTTGTTTTGTCTTGCATGGTTTGGTCCTTGCAGAATATTTACATCGTCAAGATTAAACCCGGAATTTTCCGATTGCAAGCGGAATTGCTCGCTTCCAGCGCGGACGCGGCATTTTTGCGAAAAATATTTGACTTTAAACTTTACAGCGTTAAGATAGAATTCCCATATCAGACCGACACGAGGAATCATCATGCGCGAAGCAGTCATCGTCTCCACCGCCCCGTACGCCCCTGACCAAGGCCCACCGGGGCGAGTTCAATATCACGGCCGGCCCTACCCTGGCTTCCTTCGCCGTGCGCGCCGCCGTTGAACGGGCCGGCATCGATCCGGAGCAGATCGAAGACGCCATCATCGGCTGCGGCTACCCGGAAGGGACCACGGGCCGCAATGTGGCGCGCCAGGCCGTGGTGCGCGCCGGCCTGCCGCTGAGCATTGCCGGCACCACCGTGAACCGCTTCTGCGCCTCCGGCCTGCAGGCCATCGCCATGGCGGCAGGCCGTATTGTCGTTGACGGCGTGCCGGCCATGATTGCGGGCGGCGTGGAGAGCATTTCCCACATCGTGACGCGCGAGAAAGGCGCCGGCACCGACCCCTGGCTGGTGGAGCACAAGCCCGATATCTACCTGCCCATGATCGATACCGGCGACACCGTCGCGGCCCGCTACGGCATCAGTCGCGAGGAACAGGATGCCTTCTCCGTGGAGAGCCAGCGCCGCACCGAGAAAGCCCAGAAAGCTGGCCGCTATCGCGACGAGATCATTGCCTGCACTACCACGATGGCCGTCAAGAACAAGGAAACCGGTGAGGTTAGCCAGCGCGAAGTAACGGTGGATGCTGATACCTGCAATCGCCCCGGCACCACCTATGAGGCCCTGGCAAAGCTGGAGCCGGTGCGCGGCCCGGATCAATTTGTCACTGCCGGCAACTCGTCCCAATTGTCCGACGGCGCCTCGGCCTGTGTGCTGATGGAAGCCAAGGATGCCGAGCGCGCCAACCTGAAGCCGCTGGGCGCTTTCCGCGGCCTGGCCGTAGCGGGCAACGAGCCGGATGAAATGGGTATCGCGCCCGTGTTCGCGGTGCCCAAGCTGCTGCAACGCCACGGCCTGAAGATCGAGGACATCGACCTGTGGGAGCTGAATGAAGCTTTCGCCTCGCAATCGCTGTATGTGATCAAGCGCCTGGGGCTGCCGACCGACCGCCTGAACGTGAACGGCGGCGCCATCTCCATCGGCCATCCCTTCGGCATGACCGGCGCCCGACTGGCAGGCCACGTGCTGATCGAGGGCCGCCGCCGCGGCGCGAAGTATGCAGTGGTGACGATGTGCATTGCCGGCGGCATGGGAGCCGCCGGCCTGTTCGAGATCTTCTGATATCAGAAGGTGTGCTGGATGCCGGTAGCGACGCCGAACTGGCTCGTCTGCCGGCTGGCAGGAATGTAGGCGCCCTCATAGCGGTTCTTGTCGATGCCGCCATAGATCAGGGTGCGCTTGCTGAAGGTATAGCTGGCGCCGATGATCGCAAGCTCACGATTGCCATCCAGGCCAGGGCTCAGCGACTCGCTCTTGTAGTAGGCCGCAGTTGCCGAGAACAGTGGCGTGAACTTCCAGCCAATGCCGCCCCACACGATGCGATTGCCGTAGCCGGTCTTCGCGGCATCCTGCGTTTCCCGCACATAGCCCGCAGTCAGGCGCAGCTGCTCGCCCGCCCAGGCGCCGCCGAAGGTTCGCGCCGTATTGCGGAAGCCTCCAACCGTGTACTTCTGGGTGATGGCGCCGCCCACCGTAAATCCATTCTGCGTATAGGTCGCGCCGATCGCGCGCGCAGAGCCGGGACGCTCGCTTCCTGCCTGCTCGCCGGCGGCATATTCGGCGCGCGCCGTGAGGCCGCCAAAGGTGCCGGTGTACTGGATGTCGTTATTGAAGCGCGTGCCGGACGTTGCTGAAGCGCCCAGGCCCGCTGCGACGGCGGCTGCCGGCAGCGATGTGCCCTGGCCGCTGATCAAGGGCGCCAGCGTGGGAAAGCGGAAGCTGAAGGGATCGTAGGAGCCGATGATGCGGTAAGCGATGGTGTACTGCCGGCCCAGATTGAGCGTGTGGTTCTTGTAGCCCAGGCCCACGGCCGCTGTACGGTTGAAGATATTGCCTGCCACGTCCTGCGCGCCGGTGTCGGTGAAGAAGCCGCTTTCGAGGGTGAACAGGGCCTTCATGCCGCCACCAAGATCCTCCTCGCCGCGGAAGCCCAGGCGGTTGGCCAGGTAGTGGCCCGAGGTCTGGGTGTACAGGCCGTCGCCTGCCGCATTGGTGTTGGTCTGGTAGCGCACGCCGCCGTCGATGGTGCCGTACACAGTGACGTTGCTCTGGGCCGAGGCAAGGCCCGCGCATGCGCCCAGAGCTGCGGACGCAATGAGGGTTTTACACATGCTGAAGTCTCCGGTTGTTTTAATAGTCGATACTCGACAAATCCAGTATTGGCCTATAATGTGACACTGTCAAGTTAACAGTAGCAAATACAACGCAAATATGCGAAGGGCACTTCAGCTTGTGCTATTGTGCCTACTGAAGCAGTCAAGGAACCTTTCAACGCTAACTTTATGCAGAACGAAAAAGACGAGAACGCCGCTCCGGCAGCCGCTGGCAAGCGGGGCAAAAAGGCGCATGGCACCACGGGAACCTGCGCGAGGACATGGTCAAGCGCGGCGTGGAACTGATTGAATTGCGCGGCGCGGCAGAGCTGTCGCTGCGCGAAGTGGCGCGCCTGGTGGGCGTGTCGCAGACCGCACCTACCCACCACTTCGGCGACAAGGAAGGCCTGCTGGCCGCCATCGCGTCCGAGGGTTTCCGCGTACTGATGGGCGAGCGCCTGGCGGCGCTGAAGGATGGCATGACCAAGGAACAGCGGCTGCGCGTGGTGATGCGCGTCTATGTATCCTTCGCGCTGCGCCATCCGGAACTGTTCCACCTGATGTTCGGCACGCGCATTCCGGACAAGCGCAAGCACGCGGAGCTGATGGAGGCGAGCGCCGCCTCCTTCCAGTTCCTCAGCAACTCAATTGCCGAGTTCATGGCCGCCGACAACAGCGAGCGCCCGCCGCGCTTCTCCCGCGCTGGCCGTATGGTCGGGCATGCATGGGCTGGCGACGCTGCTGTCCGACCGCGACAGCGGCTTGTTCCAGGTGCCGGATCCCATGGTCGACCAGGTTTGCGAAAGCGTGACCAATGTTCTGCTCGACGGCCTCAAAGCCGCCCAGGCGCGCACCAGCACCGAAGCGCCCGCCGAGAAGCCCGCCCCCCGCCGCAAGGCCGCCAAATCCGCCTGACGCCGCCTGTCCGGGGACGCCGCCCCCTTGCGCCGTCCCGATCCACCCCGCGCCGCGTCACGGCGCCGTCTGTTCCGCGTCACGCCGCGATGCAACGCCGCTTGCTCCGCTCGGCGACGCAACGCCACTTCGGTCTGTTGCGTCGCAGGGCGTAGGGCGGATCATTGATCCGCCGTGCCTGCACGTCACGCGGCCGTGCGCTGCGCCCGATCCTTATCATTCAAGGCCTTGATCGACGACTTGGCATCCGCCCAATCCTGATCCGACCAATCCTTGAAGTGGTAGAAGTTACCGCCGGTCGCCAGCGAATTCGCGCCATCAATGGTCAAGGTCTGGCCGGTCATCCACTCCACGCCATCCGCCATCAGGAAGGTCGCCAGATTCTGCAGCTCCGGCATCTCGCCCACGCGCCCCATCGGGCTGCCCTCATCGCGGCCGGAGTCTTCACGCCCCGGATACAGCCGCTTGCTCATGCCATCGGTCGGGAAGGCGCCAGGCGCAATCGCGTTCAGACGGATACCATAACGCCCCCACTCCACCGCCAGCGACTTGGTCATCACATTCACGCCCGCCTTGGACATGGCGGAAGGCACAACGAAAGGCCCGCCGTTATTGACCCAGGTGACCAGGATCGACACCACGCTGCCCTTCAATCCATTCTCGATCCAGCGCTTGCCCACCGCCTGCGTCACATAGAAAGTGCCATGAAGGACGATGTTGGCGATCGCGTCGAAACCACGGCTGGACAAGTCTTCCGTACGGCTGACGAAATTGCCTGCGGCATTGTTGACCAGGCCAGTCAGCGGACCTTCTTTCCAGATCTCGGCCACCATCGCATCCACAGCCTCCGCATTGCGGATATCGACCGCCACGCCTTTCACGCGGCCGCCGAAACGGTCCATCAACTCGCGAGCAGTTTCCTCCAGCACGCTCTCGCGGCGGCCGCAGATATAGATGTCTGCGCCCAGTTCCAGGTATTTCGCTGCGATTTCCTTGCCAAGGCCCGAGCCGCCGCCGGTAACCAGGATGCGCTTGCCCTTCAGAAGATCTTTCGTAAACATGGTGTTTCCTTTTAGTTGGAAGAGTTCAAAGTGCGGCCTAAGACAACGGCACCGCTGCCGGCCAGTTGTGAAATATCGGAATCGGTGTAGCCCGCCTCGCGCAGGACTTCAGCGCTGTGCTGTCCCAGTGCAGGCGCAGGCCCCATTGAGCCCAGCGGCGTGCCGGACCACGTGGTCGGATTGCCCAGTGTGCGCACGCGGCCCTGGCCGGGCTGCTCGTCCTCGCCAATGAAACCGATGGCGCGCAGGTGCGGATCGTCAAGCAGGTCGTCGATGGAGTTGATCACCTGGTGCGGAATATCCGCTTCATCCAGCAGCCATTGCCACTCGGCGGTCGTACGCTCGGGCATGACGGAAGCCACCCAGGCGTAAACAGCGCGGATATTGCGTGAGCGGTTGCGCTGGGTCGAGAAGCGTGGATCGTTAAACATTTCGCGCTTGCCGATCGCCTCGAAGAAATTGCGCCAGTGCTTGTCGTTATAGATCAGCACACAGAGATAGCCATCCTTGGTGCGGTACGGCGCGCGGTCATGCGACAGCAGTCGGTCGTAGCCCGATTCGCCCTCGTCCGGCACGAAGCTGCGGCCCGCCATATGGTCGGCCAGTACGAAATGCGCCACACTTTCGAACATGGCCACTTCCACCTCTTGGCCTTGCCCGCTGCGTTCGCGTGCAAACAGGGCGGCGGTAATCGCATACACCACGTGCAGGCCCGTGACGCGGTCCGCCAGCGAAACCGGCGCAAAGGCCGGACGCGTGCTGCCGTACTGCTGCATCAGCCATGGCAGCGCGGTCGCGCCCTGGATCAGGTCATCGTAGGCAGGACGGTCGGCATATGGTCCCTTGGCGCTGAAACCGCAGGCGTTCACATACACCAGGCGCGGATTGATCGCCTGCATGGCCGCATAATCGAGGCCCAGGCGCTTCATCGCCGCGGGGCGGATATTCGACAGCAGCACGTCCGCATCCTGCGCAAGGCGCAGCAGCACTTCACGCGCAGCCGGCTGCTTCAGGTCCAGCACCATGCTGCGCTTGCCGCGGTTGTTGTGCATGAAGACATGGCCCATGCCCTCGCCTTCCGTGCGCATCACACCCGCTTCGCGCACATTGTCGCCGTCCGGCGCTTCAATCTTGATTACGTCCGCGCCCAGGCCCGCCAAGGTCAGCGTGGCCAGCGGGCCAAGCACGATGGACGACAAATCGAGGATGCGTACGCCGGCCAGCGGGCCATTGCCCTTGTTCTGCTCGGCGCTCATCAGAATTCCTCCGCGGTGATGCCCAGCGCTTCGCCGCCCTGGCCGATGCGCAGCGCCAATTGGGCGGTTTCCGGCAGCAGGCAGCTGCCAAAATAGGTTGCCGTCTTGATCTTGCCCTGCAGGTAGGCCGCGTCCTCTTTCGCGCTCAGCGCCACGCGCGCCATGCGCAGCCACATGCCGCCGGTGGCGACCAGGCCGAACAGGCGCAGGTAGTCCGACGCGGCGGCGGCCAGGCGTGCGTGCTCCCCGGCCTCACTCCAGGAGCGCAACTGGCTGCTGGCGACGCGCAGGCGGGCCATGCCGGCGGACAGCGCGCCGGTCAGCTCCGCCAGCTGCGGCTCGCCGCAAGCGGAATGCATCTCGGCTTCGATGCGGCCCAGGTAGCGCTGCAGCGCGCGTCCCTCGCTCTGGTTGATCTTGCGGTGCACCAGGTCCAGCGCCTGGATCGCATTCGTGCCTTCGTACAGCGGCACAATCCGCGCGTCGCGGTACAGGTGTTCCATGCCGTGTTCGTGCACATAGCCGTGGCCGCCGAAGATGCCGATGCCAAGTTCCGTAACTTCCATCGCGCATTCGCTGATGAAGGCTTTCAGCACGGGCGTCAGCAGCGCCAGTTCTTCTTCCGCCTCGTTGCGGACTGCCGCATCGGGGTGGCGGGCGCGCACGTCCAGCGCCATGGCGGAGTCGATATAGAGGGCGCGCGCGCCTTCCACCAGGGCCTTCATGGTCAGCAGGTTCTTGCGCACATCCGGATGGTGGATGATGGGGTCCGGTCCCTTCCCTTCGACGCCGGGTGCGCGGCCCTGGCGGCGGTCCTTTGCGTAAGCCAGCGCGTTCTGGAAGCTCACTTCCGCCGCGCCCAGGCTTTGCACCGCAACGCCAACGCGGGAAGAATTCATCATCGTGAACATGGCCTGCATGCCGCCGTGCTCCTTGCCCCAGCAGCCAGCCTTGCGCTTCGTCGAAATTCAGCACGGCCGTGGCGGAGGCGCGGATGCCCATTTTGTGCTCGATGGAGCCGCAGTTCACGCCATTCGCTGCGCCGGTGTCGGGCAGCAGCTTGGGCACCAGGAACAGGCTGATGCCGCGCGTGCCGGGCGGCGCGTCGGGCAGGCGCGCCAGTACCAGATGGATAATGTTTTCAGACAGGTCATGCTCGCCGGCCGAAATGAAGATCTTGGTGCCGGTGACGCGGAAGCTGCCGTCACCTGCCGGTGTGGCGCGCGTGCGCACCAGCGACAGGTCGGAGCCGGCCTGCGGTTCGGTCATGCACATGGTGCCGGTCCATTTGCCGGATGCCAGGCGCGAGAGATAGCGCTCCTTCAGTTCCTCGCTGCCGTGTGCCGAGATGGCGCGGTAGGCGCCCATCGACAGGCCCGCGTACATGCCGAAGGACATCGAACCGGAAGCCATGAACTCGCGCACCAGCAGGCCAAGCGAGGCTGGCAGGCCCTGGCCGCCGTATTGTTCCTCCGCCGCCAATGCGGTCCAACCACCTTCGCAGTACTGGCGATAGGCTTCCTTATAGCCGGGCGGCGTGGTCACGACGCCTGCATCATGGGTGCAGCCGACATCATCGCCGGGCAGGTTGATTGGCAGGACCACATCGCGAGCAAAGGTGGCGGCGCTGTCCAGCACCGCCAGCACCACATCCAGGCTCACATCCTCATAGCCTTCCAGCCCGGCTAGCGTGGATTCGTAGTCAAATACTTGTTCCAGCAGATAGCGCATGTCGCGCAAAGGTGCTGCGTATGAAGGCATGAGGGCGTCTCCTATGGCTGAGAATTTAAACTTGACACTGTCATGTTAAGCGAACATACTGCATCACGCAAGCTCGAAATCGAAATTCAAACGACAGGAGATATCACCATGCATGACAAAGGCACGCACCTCTTCCCCGCCATGGAGCGGGTCGACTTTGGCCGCCCAGCCGCACAGGCGCTGGCCGCGGAAGCCGACCGCCTGGGGCAGCAAGCGTGTTTTCCTTATCGTGAGCCGCAGCCTGAACACGAATACTGATGAGATAACGAAACTGCGCGACGCATTGGGCGAGCGCTGCGCCGGCGCGTATGACGGGGTGCCGCAGCACACCACGCGCGAAAGCGTTGCCGAGATCACGCGCGCCGCGCTGGAAGTGAAGGCTGACCTGCTGGTGGCAGTCGGCGGCGGTTCGGTAGTTGACGCTGCAAAGATTACAACCTTGTGCATGGAGCACGGCATTGTCGATCCGGATGGGCTGGATGGCTTCGAAGTGAAATTCGACAGCGCCGGCCGCGTGAGCCTGAAGAATTTCCGCGGCCCGACGGTGCGCATGATCGCCATTCCGAGCACCCTATCCGGCGGCGAATACAACGCTGGCTGCCTGGTCACCGACCCGCGCCGCAACCTGAAGCAAACTTTCTTCAGCCGCCAGATGATGCCGATCACGATCATCCTTGACCCGGAACTGCTGAAATACGCGCCGGACGACCTGCTGCTGGGTTCCGGCACGCGCGCCATGGACCATGCGATCGAAGCCCTGTGCTCCCCGCGCGGCACGCCACTGACCGATTCCGTGGTGCTGCGCGGCCTGGCGCTGATGGCAAAATGGCTGCCGCGCGCCCGCGCCGACCGCAACGACCTGGAAGCTGCGCGCCAGTGCCAGACAGCGTCCTGGCTGTGCTCCTTCGGCCTGCAGTCGCGCGTGCCGATGGGCGCCAGCCACGCCATCGGCCACGTGCTGGGGGGCACCTGCCACGTGCCGCACTTCCTGTGCACGCCGGTGATGATGCCGGCCATCCTGGACTACAATCGCCCGGCAGCGGAAGAGGCGCAGGCGGAATTGTCCGCCGCGCTGGGCCACCCCGGGATGCCGGCCTCGCAGGCCTTCCGGGAATTCTGCGTTTCGCTCGGCCTGCCTACCAGCCTGTCCCAGGTCGGCGTCGGCCCGGACCAGTTCCAGCTCATCGGCGAAACCACGATGAAGGAAGAGTTCTTCATCTACACTAATCCACGTCCCGTGCGTTCCCCTGCCGACGTGATCGATATCCTGAAACTCGCGGCCTGAAAGGACTGAACATGACCAGCAATTCCCCCATCCTCGTTACCGGCGCGGCCGGCCGTGTCGGCGCCATCGGCCGCACCCTGACCCAGCTGCTGATCGACCGCGGCCACAAGGTGCGCGCCATGGTGCGCAAGGAAGACGAGCGCTCGCAAGCCCTGCGCGATATGGGCGCCGAAGTCGTGGTCGGCAACCTGCTCAGCCTCGAGGACATGCACCGCATCATCAAGGGCTGCGAGTCGATCTACTTCGCCATGTCCGTTTCGGACGCCTACCTGGCGGCGACGGTCAACGTGGCGGCGGTAGCGAAACATTACGGTGTCAAGACCTTCGTCAATATGTCGCAGATGACGCTGTCCCAGATGAGCATTACCGAAACCACGGACAGCCCCCAGCACAAGCTGCACTGGCTGGCCGAGCAGGCGCTGGAGTGGTCCGGCCTGCCGGTGGTGACGGTACGCCCGACCGTGTTCCTCGAAGGCTTCTTCCTGCGCTTCTCGCAAAAGTCGGTACGCGAAGCGAACAAGATCATGTTGCCTTTCGGCGAAGGCAAGACTTCGCCCATCGCCGCCGACGACGTGGCGCGCGCCGTGGCGGCCATCCTCTCCGCACCGCAGGGCCATATCGGCCGCACCTATCACCTCACCGGCCCGCGCTCGGTGAACATGCACGAATACGCGAAAGAGTATTCGGAAGCACTGGGCCGCGACATTACCTACCAGGACATTCCGCTCGCACCGTGGCGCGAAACCCTGATCCAGATGGGCCTTCCTATTCATCTGGTCGATCACCTCTCCGTGATGGCGGACCTGCATCGCGCCGGCCGCTATGACCGCCAGAGCAGCGACGTGCTGGAACTGACCGGCCAGCAGGCGACCAGCGTGCGCGACTTCATTGCCCGCCACGCGGCCGTGTTCACGCCAGGCTAAAACGGAGCCACAAAATGAGAATAGGCATTCCCGCGGAAACGCGGGCGGGGGGAAACTCGCGTCGCCGCAACGCCGGAGACGGTGAAAAAGCTGGCGGCGAAGCACCAGGTGATCGTGCAGAGCGGCGCCGGCATCGCCGCCTCGGTCACGGACGAAGCTTATGTCGCAGCCGGTGCGGCCATCGGCACCGCGGCGAACGCCTTCGGCACCGAGGTCGTTTTGAAGGTGCGCGCGCCGAACGCGGAAGAGCGCAGGCTGATGAAGCCGGGCGCTGTGCTGATCGGCATGCTCAATCCTTTCGACGGCGAGAATATCACCGCCATGGCGGAAGCGCGGCTGCAAGCCTTCGCGCTGGAAGCCGTGCCGCGCATCACGCGGGCGCAGTCGATGGACGTGCTGTCCTCGCAGGCAAATATCGCCGGCTACAAGGCCGTGATGGTAGGCGCGAATACTTACCAGCGCTTCATGCCCATGCTGATGACGGCGGCCGGCACTGTGAAAGCGGCGCGCGTGCTGATCATGGGGGTAGGCGTGGCGGGCCTGCAGGCCATCGCAACAGCCAAGCGCCTGGGCGCCGTGATTGAAGCATCCGACGTGCGGCCGCCGGTGAAAGAACAGGTGGAGTCGCTGGGCGCAAAGTTCATTGACGTGCCCTACCTGACTGATGAAGAACGCGAAATCGCGCAAGGCGTGGGCGGCTATGCGCGCCCCATGCCGGCTGAATGGATGAAGCGCCAGGCGCAACTGGTACACGAACGCGCCAAGCTGGCGGACATCGTCATCACGACTGCGCTGATCCCCGGCCGTCCCGCGCCGGTACTGATCGGCGAGGAAACGGTGAAGGCGATGAAGCCCGGCTCCGTGATCGTGGACCTGGCGGTGGCTCAAGGCGGCAACTGCCCGCTGTCCGAATCCGGTAAGACAGTGATCCGGCACGGCGTACATATCGTCGGCGAACCGGACCTGGCCTGCCACGTGGCGGCGGATGCTTCGGCACTATACGCGCGCAATGTGCTGGACTTCCTCAAGCTGATCATCGACAAGGACGACGCCTTGTCAATCGACCTCGAGGATGAAATCCTGAAGGCCACCCTGGTGTGCGCCGATGGCGTGGTGCTGCGCAAATAAGGAGATAGGCAAATGGAAATCAGTCATACCATCATCAACCTGATCATCTTCGTGCTGGCCATCTATGTCGGCTACCACGTGGTGTGGAACGTGACGCCGGCGCTGCATACGCCGCTGATGGCGGTCACCAACGCCATCTCGGCCATCGTTATCGTGGGCGCCATGCTGGCGGCGGGACTCACCGAAGGCCTCACGGGGCGGGTGGCGGGGACGATCGGCGTGGCGCTGGCGGCCGTCAACGTGTTTGGCGGCTTCCTCGTCACGCAGCGCATGCTGGAAATGTTCAAAAAGAAGGAAAAGCCGAAGGCAGCGCCGGCGGCCGCTACGCCACAGAAGGAGGTCACGCAATGAGCTGGCTGACCCTTAATCTTGTGACGATGATGTACCTCGTTGCCTCGGTATGCTTCATCCAGGCGCTGAAGGGCCTGTCCTCCCCCGCCAGCGCGCGCATAGGCAATGCCTTCGGCATGAGCGGCATGGCGATTGCCGCCGTGACGACGATCGCCCTCATCCTCAAGCTGCGGGCGGACGCGATGGCGGCCGGCGCGGCCGGCCAGGGCGGCGCGGGACTCGCGTTGGTTGCACTGGGCGTGGTGGCGGGCGGCGGCATCGGCGCCACGCTGGCCAGACGCGTCGAAATGACCAAGATGCCGGAACTGGTGGCGGCCATGCACTCGCTGATCGGCCTTGCGGCGGTCTGCATCGCCGTGGCCGCGGTGTCGGAGCCGCAAGCCTTCGGCATCGCCGCGGTGGGCCAGGCGCTGCCGCTGGGGAACCGCATCGAGCTGTTCATCGGCACCTTTGTCGGCGCCATCACCTTCTCCGGATCGGTGATCGCTTTCGGCAAACTGGCCGGCAAGTACAGGTTCCGCCTGTTCCAGGGCGCGCCAGTGGTGTTCAGCGGACAGCACATGCTCAACCTGGCGCTGGCCGTGCTCATGGTCGGCCTGGGCCTGGTGTTCGTGTTAGCGCCCGGCACCCAGCCCGCGTGGCCCCCCTTCCTGCTTATGACGGCCATCGCCTTCCTGCTCGGCGTGCTGATCATCATCCCGATCGGCGGTGCGGACATGCCGGTCGTTGTGTCCATGCTGAACTCCTATTCCGGCTGGGCGGCGGCAGGCATCGGCTTCTCGCTGAATAACGCGATGCTGATCATTGCCGGCTCGCTGGTCGGCTCCAGCGGCGCCATCCTCTCCTACATCATGTGCAAGGCGATGAACCGCTCCTTCTTCAACGTTATCCTGGGCGGCTTCGGCGGCGAAGGTGCGAGCGGAGGCGGAGGCGGTGGCGGCGGCGAGACGCCGGCGCGGCCGGTGAAATCCGGCTCGGCCGATGACGCCTCCTTCATCATGGCCAATGCGGAAACCGTAATCATCGTTCCTGGCTACGGCCTGGCCGTGGCGCGCGCCCAGCACGCGCTGAAGGAACTGGTGGAGAAGCTCACGCACAAGGGTGTCGTCGTCAAATATGCGATCCACCCGGTGGCGGGCCGCATGCCGGGCCATATGAACGTGCTGCTGGCCGAGGCGGAAGTGCCTTACGACCAGGTGTTCGAGATGGAGGACATCAACGGCGAATTCGGCCAGACCGATGTAGTATTGGTGCTGGGCGCGAACGATGTGGTCAACCCGGCCGCCAGGGATCCGAAATCGCCGATCGCCGGCATGCCGATCCTGGAGGCGTACAAGGCCAAGAGCATCATCGTCAACAAACGCTCGATGGCCTCCGGCTACGCGGGCCTGGACAATGACCTGTTCTACCAGCCGAATACGATGATGGTGTTCGGCGACGCGAAGAAGGTCATTGAGGAGATGGTGAAAGCGGTCGAATAAAGGAGATCACATGGCGGCGGAGCGCATTCGGGTAGGCATAGGCGGCTGGGATTTCGAACCATGGCGTGAGACTTTCTACCCGGCGGATGTATCGAAGAAGCGCCAGCTGGAATACGCGAGCCGCCAGCTCACCAGCATCGAGGTCAACGGCACCTTCTACAGCACATTCAAGCCGACGACTTTCGCCAGCTGGTATGAGCAGACGCCGGACGACTTCAGGTTTTCCATCAAGGCTAACCGCTTCGCCACCAACCGCAAGGTGCTGGGCGACGCGGGCGAATCGATCGAGCGCTTTCTCAATAGCGGCCTGTCAGAACTGGGCGAGAAGCTCGGTCCCATCCTGTGGCAGCTGGCCGCCACCAAGAAGTTCGATCCGGACGATGTGGCGGCCTTCTTCAAGCTGCTGCCGAAAAAGCTGGGCAAGCTTAAGCTGCAGCATGTGCTGGACGCGCGCCACGAGAGCTTCATGTGCGAGGAATACCTGAAGCTGGCGCGCAAGCACAAGGTCGCCACCGTCATCACCGACAGTGAGAAATTCCCCAACTTCAGCGACATCACGGGCGATTTCGTGTACGCGCGTCTGATGAGTGCAAAGAGCGAGGTCACCACCGGCTACACCAAGCCGGCGCTGAAGAAATGGGCCACACAAGCCCAGGAATGGAGCGATGGCGGCAAGCGCGACGTGTTCGTCTACTTCATCAACGGCGCCAAGGAACGAGCGCCCGCCGCGGCACAGGAACTGCTGCGCGTGCTGAACCGCTAGCGGCCCAGTCCTTCGAACCAGTCCAGCGCCCCGGCCCATAGTGGCTCGGCGTGCTGGCGGAAATAGCCCATGTGGCCAAGCTTGCCCAAGCCGCGCGATGCCGGTTCGACATCGATGCCGTGCCACGGCGCGTGGCGGTAGCCGCTCATGAAGGCATCGCGCGAACGGGGCGGCGCCCACAGGTCGTCGGTGGCGTTCAGGGCCAGGATCGGCGTGCGCACGCGGGCAAAACCCTCCGCGATTTCGGGCACCGTGGGATCGTCGAAGAAGTAGCGCGGGTAATTGCACCAGCGCTTCCACTGTCGATAGACGCCGATCGGCAGGTCCTCTCCCATTCCCAGCATGCTCCAGGCCAGCCTGCCCTTCCAGCGAGTAATCAGCGGGCCAATCACGCTCCACATCAGCCACACGCGGGGACGTTCGCGGCGCGGCATCCAGCCGTGCCAGCCGGCGCCTACGCCGAACATATACATGCCGTCGATGCGCGCGTGATTGGGCAGCAGGCCGAGCGCATGGCCGCCGTAGGAATGGCCGACCAGGTAGAGCGGCGCATCGCCGCCGGCGGAGAACTGGTCCACCACGGCGCTCAGGTCCAGGCGGGCCCAGTCCAGGAAGTCCGCCTCGAAGCCGCGCAGCGAGCGCGGGGCCGATTCGCCCACGCCGCGGTAGTCGAAAGTGAGCACGCTGTAGCCGCGGGCGGAAGAATATTCGGCAAAGCGGCGGTAGAAGCCCTGCGGCACGCCGGTGGCGCCGGCGACGATGAGACGTGCCCGCTCGGCGCCAATGGCTGGATAGCTGGTGGCCGCGAGTGCGTAGCCGTCGGCGGCAGGAAGGGTGAGGCGGTGCGGGCGCGCGCCTGGCGGCAACTGGCTCATGGTCGTTTCTCCACTTTGAGCATCGGCATCAGGGCGTCCATGGCCTGCACCATGGGCGCTGTATCGTTGGCCACGCGCGCCTGCAGCAGTCCGCCCTCGTAGGCGGCGATGATCAGGGCGGCGATGGCGGCGGCGCGCTGAGGCGGGTGGCCGGCGTTTACCAGCACGTCGGCGATGCGCGCGCGCAGCGTGGCGAAGCCTTCGCTGAGCGTGCGGCGGATTTCGATGTCGGCGGCGGTCGATTCCAGGGCTACGGCGGCCAGCGGGCAACCCAGCTCGAACTCGGAATCGTCCAGCCCGCGCAGGGCGCGCAGGATCCAGGCTTGCAGGGCGGACGTGAAATCCGGCTCTTTCGCGACGTAGCTGTCCAGCTTGTGGCAGAGGTAGCTGAAGGTCGCTTCGATGGCGGCCACGGCCAGCGCATCCTTGCCGCCGGGGAAGTGGTGGTACAGCACGCCCTTCGGTGCATTCGCCACGGACAGGATCTCGCTCAGGCCGGCGCCGTGCAGGCCGCGGTGCTGCAGGGTCGTGATCATGGCGTTGATCAGGCGCTCGCGGGTGGTGGGTTGTTTGGTCTCCATGCAATGCATTCTATAGACCGGTCGGTCTAGTCGCAAGCAAAAAATAAAATCCACGGCGGAAACCTGGTGTCAGGCACATCGTGCCTGACACCTGCTTTTGCTGTGGGTCTTAAGCCAATTACAGCGACCTGCTGGCGCGGAAGGCGGCCCAGGCGCGGTCGAGCTCCAGCGGGAGCGGATCCCACTTCGGGTCAAAGGTGGCTTCGTTGATACGGCCGCCGGTCACGGTGCGGCTGTTGTACGAGTAGCAAGCGGTAAAGCCGGCTTCGATCGCGCCGCGCAGCGCGGTCGGCGCGTCCTGCGTTCCCAGCTCACCCCGGTTGACCAGGTCACCCAGCGGCAGCGGCGCCGAGTGGGCATCCAGCGTCAGCAGATACGCAACATACCCCTGCTCCTGCAGCGCGCGGGCCGTGGCAGCATCCTCAGGCCGCACGAAAATGGCGCCAAACAGATGTTCCACGCCGCGGATCGAGCCATACAGCGCCACCGGCGGACGGGCCGCCTTGACAGGCAAATCAAGCGCGGCAAAGGCGGCGTTCCGGTCGGCGGGACGGGCCAGCCAGCGCACCACCACATTGCGCTTGACCATCTTCGCCGCATAGCGCGTTTCGACGAAGGGCTCCAGCGACTCGATGCCGGCGCGCTGCCAGCTGCGGTCGGCCTGGGTGCGCGTGTACTCGCGCAAGTAGAGCCGGTGGACGATATGGTGGAACAGGTCGCTGGCATTCACGCGCGGGAACTTGTTGATGGCCAACTCCAGCGCGCGGGCCACGGCCTCGCGGTTCTTCAGCTTGGGACGCGGCAGGTTCAACTGGGCATAGAGGGCGCAGATTTCCGTCTCCAGCCACAGATAGCCTTCGCGCGTGATGCCTTCCAGTAGCACTTCCCTGATGCGGCCCTGCCACACCATGGGCACGCGCACGCCGCGCGGGTCGCCGATGGCCTCGCCGCGCAGGGGCAGCGCGGGCGTGTCCTCGTCCGGCGTGAACCAGCCGAGCTCGGTGAAGAAGGTCTTGTGGCAGTAGCCGATGGCGGTCAGCCAGTCGAACAGTTCGACGATGTCAAGCGGCCGCGCCCTGGATTCGGCGCTTTCAACCCAGGACGGCGCCTGATCGAACGCGTCTGCAAGGTCAGCCTGTGTAATATTGGCGTTATGACGGACGCTCGCCAAGTGCTCGACGAGCTGGATATATCGGGGATCTTGAGTGGTGGTCATACAGCAATATATCCGGAGCAAGCTTTGTTCCGCAACGCTAGCCCGACCGCCGTTGCTCTTGGTAAAATAGATCTTTGGGCGAGCGCCCCCTATTGAGAATTGCAAATGAGCCAACACTTTTCCGGCAGCCTGTTCATGGTTGCAGCCCCTTCGGGCGCCGGCAAATCGACGCTGGTGAATGCCCTGCTGGCGCAGGAACCGGCGATCAAACTGTCGATTTCGACCACTACCCGCGCGCCGCGTCCTGGCGAGCAGAATGGCCGCGAGTACTTCTTCACCACGCCGGAGGACTTCCTCAAGCGCGCTGAAGCAGGCGAATTCCTCGAGTGGGCGGAAGTGCACGGCAATTACTATGGCACCTCGCGCATCTTCGTTGAAGAACAGATGAAGGCCGGCACCGATATCCTGCTGGAGATCGACTGGCAAGGCGCGCGCCAGGTGAAGAAGCAGTTCGCCCAGGCGCTGGGCATTTTCATCCTGCCACCGTCCATCGCGGCGCTGGAAGAACGCCTGCATAAACGCGGCCAGGACGAACCCCACGTGATCACCCGCCGGCTGCTGGCGGCAGGCGGCGAAATCGCCCACGCGCCGGAGTTCGAGTATGTTATTATCAACGAAGAGTTCCCGGTCGCCTTGTCCGAGCTGAGCGCGATCGTCCGTTCGGCCCGTTGCCGTTTCCCGCAGCAAGCCGCCCGCAGCGCCGCGCTGTTTACCCAGCTGGGTATCCACGCCGGCCACGCAGAATAATCACCGAATACACGCATCCAGGAGTATAAAGAATGGCCCGTATCACGATCGAAGATTGCCTGAAAAACGTACCTAACCGTTTCCAGCTGACCCTGGCCGCAACCTACCGCGCCCGCCAGCTGCTGCAAGGCCACACCCCTAAGGTCGAAGCCAAGGACAAGCCAACCGTGGTGGCGCTGCGCGAAATCGCCGCCGGTAAAGTGGGTCTGGAAATGCTGAAAAAGGTCCCTATGTAAGCTGGGAACCTGGTTCCCGACCTTCATGTCACAGGTTCACCCAGTAGGATTCCATCACTGACCAGATATGAACCTGACCAGCACCGACTCCAGTGTGACTGAACAGCCCGCCCGCCGGGCAAGGCGCCCGGCTAAATCTACGCCGGGCGTTGACGTTTCTGCAGCATCCAATTCCACCTCGTCCTACGCCGCCAGCGTCGCGACCATCAGCCATCTCACCGAAAAGCTCGCCGAATACATGGGCGAATCCGACCTGAAGAAGGTCAAGGAAGCCTATCGCTTCTCGGACGAGATGCACCTGGGCCAGGTGCGTAAGTCGGGCGAACCGTATATCTCGCACCCGATCGCGGTGGCGGAAATCTGTGCGGACTGGAAGCTGGATGCGCAGGCCATCATGGCCGCGCTGCTGCACGATGTGATGGAAGACCAGGACGTCAAGAAGGATGAACTGATCGAGCGTTTCGGCGCGCCGGTCGCGCATCTGGTGGACGGCCTGTCGAAACTGGAGAAAATCGAGTTCCAGAGCCAGATCGAAGCGCAGGCGGAAAACTTCCGCAAGATGCTGCTGGCCATGGCCTCGGACGTGCGGGTCATTCTGATCAAGCTGGCCGACCGCCTGCACAATATGCGCACGCTGGACGTGATGGCGCCCATCAAGAAGCGCCGCATCGCGGCCGAGACGATGGAAGTCTATGTGCCCATCGCGCACCGCTTGGGCCTGAACAATATCTACCGCGAGCTGCAGGAACTCTCCTTTGCCCACCTGTACCCGCTGCGCTATCACGTGCTGTCCAAGGCCGTGAAGGCGGCGCGCGGCAACCGCCGCGAGGTGGTGGGCAAGATCATGGAAGCGGTCAAGAATACGCTGGGCATGGCCGGCATCCATGCCGAGGTCTATGGCCGCGAGAAGACCCTGTACGGCATCTACAAGAAGATGCGCGCCAAGCGCCTGACCTTCTCGCAGGTGCTGGATGTGTACGGCTTCCGCGTGGTGGTGGACAGCTTCTCGAACTGTTACGTGGCGCTGGGCACCCTGCACTCGCTGTACAAGCCCATGCCGGGCAAGTTCAAGGATTACATCGCGATCCGCAAGCTGAACGGCTACCAGTCGCTGCACACGACGCTGATCGGCCCCTACGGCACGCCGGTCGAATTCCAGATCCGCACCCAGGAAATGCACCGCACAGCCGAATCGGGCGTGGCGGCGCACTGGCTGTACAAGAACAATGACGCGAACATGTCGGACATGCAGCAGCGCACCCACGCGTGGCTGCAGTCCCTGCTCGATATCCAGCAGCAGACGGGCGACTCCGCCGAATTCCTGGAACACGTGAAGGTCGACCTGTTCCCGGACTCGGTGTACGTGTTCACGCCGAAGTCCAAGATCATCGCGCTGCCCGCGCGGCGCCACGCCGATCGATTTCGCTTACGCGATCCACACCGGCATCGGCGATCATACGGTGTCCGTAATGATTAACTCCGAGCCGGCCCAACTGCGCACGGAATTGCGTAATGGCGATATCGTGGAAATCACGACCGACCCTGATTCGCGTCCTTCGCCGAGCTGGCTGTCCTTCGTGCGCACCGGCAAGGCGCGCTCGGCGATCCGCCACCACCTGCGCACCATCAACCTGCCGGAATCGATCCGCCTCGGCCAGCAGCTGCTGAACCAGGCCCTGCACGCGATCAATATTTCGCCTGACCTGCCGGGTCCGCTGATGGAGCGCCTGCTGAACGAATCGTCGGCCAAGTCGCCCGAGGAGCTGTATGCCGACATCGGCATCGGCAAGCGCATGGCTGCGCTCGTGGCGCGCCATATCTTCGGGCTGATGGGCGGCGAGTCGGCCGCTTCCGCGCCAATCGACCACAACAGCGCGGCAGATCTCGATCCGGTCACGATTTACGGCAGCGAGGGCGTGTCTGTGCAACTGGCGCCGTGCTGCCTGCCGATCCCAGGCGACCACATCGTCGGCCAGTTGCGCCGCGACCAGGGCCTGCAAGTCCACACCGCCGACTGCACCGTGGCCAAGCGCCTCAAGCAGAAGGAACCGGACCGCTGGATCGCCGTGAAATGGGGCACCGAGCTGAACCGCCGCTTCGACTCGCGTATCCGCCTGCTGATCAACAATGAGAAGGGCATCCTCGCCCGCGTGGCTGCCGAAATCGGCGAATCCGACGGCAACATCACCTTCGTCGGCATGGACGAGGACCGCGAGCACATCCTCCACCAACTGCGCTTCACCATCCAGGTGAAGGACCGCGTGCACCTCGCCGCCCTGCTGCGCAACGTGCGCAAGGTCGCCGGCGTCAACCGCGTTTCCCGCGAACGCGCCTAAAAACCAACGGCCTCAAAGCAGGTGTCAGGCACATCGTGCCTGACACCAGGTTTATGCCATGGGTTTTCGTTTTTCTGCAACGGCCCGCATAAATGCCTGGTCGCCAATTGCGAATTCGCTACGTGTTGCGGTGCGAATTCGATCCAGGTCGGCTTGTGCAAAGATGGTGCCCCAGGGTGTGGTGTATGAAGAGGTCGCCGGAGTCGGCGTTTAGGAAGGCTGCTTGAGGGCGGCCATTGTGATTCTTAAGGTAATGTTGGGTTTGCGAAGACCTTAACTCAACCTAAGGGAAACACAATGACCAACGCCACTATCGCACTATCCGAGCTCGCCGAAAAGGGGGCGGATGCAGATTTCATCCGTCAGACCTTGCAACATGCCCTGCAGCGGCTCATGGAAATGGACGTGGAAGCGCTTTGCCAGGCCGCCTATGGCGAGCGCAGTGAGGAACGCATCAACAGCCGCAACGGCTATCGCGACCGTGCTTATGAAACCCGGGCCGGCAAAGTCGATCTCAAAATACCAAAGCTGCGCAGCGGCAGTTATTTCCCCGGCTTCCTAGAGCCACGGCGCACAGCCGAAAAGGCGCTAACAGCGGTGATTCAGGAGGCCTATATTCAGGGCATCTCCACCCGCTCAGTCGATGAACTGGTCAAGGCTATGGGCATGACCGGCGTCTCCAAGAGTCAGGTCTCGCGGCTGTGCGAAGAGATCGATGAGCGGGTACAAGCTTTCCTTGGTCGGCCTATCGAAGGCGATTGGCCTTACCTGTGGATCGATGCCACCTACGTTAAATCGCGTCAGGCCGGCCGAGTCGTGTCAGTGGCCGTGATAATCGCGGTGGCCGTCAACACTGACGGCGTGCGCGAAATCCTTGGCGTGGCGACCGGCCCTTCCGAGGCTGAGCCTTTCTGGACCGAGTTTCTGCGCGGCCTGACGCGGCGAGGGCTGCGTGGCGTTAAGCTGGTTATCTCGGATGCCCATGAAGGGCTGAAGGCGGCCACCAGCAAGGTGTTGAAGACAACTTGGCAGCGTTGCCGTGTGCACTTTATCCGTAACGCCCTGGCGCATGTTGGTAAAGGCCAGCGCCAGGCCGTACTGGCCATGATCAATACCATCTTTGTGCAGGAAAGCGCCGAGGCAGCCAGCGGGCAGTGGCGAACAGTGGCCGACCAGCTGCGGGCCAAATTCTCCAAGCTGGCTGCCATGATGGATGACGCCGAATATGAGGTTCTATCCTTCATGAGCTTTCCCAAGGCGCACCGAACCCAGATTCACAGCACCAATCCGTTGGAACGCCTGAACGCCGAGGTCAAACGCCGCACTAACGTTATTGGCATCTTCCCCAATGACCGCGCCATCATCCGGCTCGTGGGCGCCTTGATGCTGGAGCAAAATGACGAGTGGTCACTGCAACGCCGATACATGCAGCTTGAAGGATTGCAGTCCTTGAGCGACAATCAGTCCGCACGGCTCTCTGCCGTGATCAACTGATCGGGGACCCAGCCCCTTGAGAATCACTTCTCGTACACCACTCCTGGGGACACCATCTGTGCAAACGGTATATCAAATAGCCGCCGGTATCGAGCCGCCCGAGAAACCGTATCACCACCAAGCCGCAGATACACCTCATGCGGCGTAACCAGTGAGTTCGCATTCCCTTCCGCGTTGCACCGATAACTCGACCACAAATAAGCCCCCGGAAACGACTCCATCCCGGCCCTGACCGGATTCAGTTCGATATACCGTTGACACAACAACAGATAGTCCTCCTGCTGTACGACGCAGCACCTATACCGCCCGTCCCACATCGTGCCGGTTTGATAGTGACGCCAGTGCAAATACTGCGAGATACGTTGGGTCAACGACTTCATCAGCCTGCTATGCGCTTCGCGTTCGCGGAGTGTCAGCAATAGGTGAACGTGATTGGTCATCAGCACATAAGCGTGCAGTTCACAGCCGTACTTGAGGCAATAATGATTGAGCAAATTGAGAAAGCGCGAGCGTTCATCATCGCTGAAGAAGCACTGCTGCCGGTTGTCGCCGCGCTGGACAATGTGCAAACAAGTGCCCGGATCGAAGTCACGCGATGAACGTGGCATGCCGTTTGCTCCAATCAAAACCAAAGGCGTGAACCAGGTGTCTGCCACGATGTGGCAGACACCAGCTTTACGGTGTGGGTTCTGAGGAGTTTAGCGGCGCTTTAACAGGCCAGTTTGAGCCGCCTCAAACCTCGCCAGGCGCGGGGTAGCTGACTTCGAGGACTTCGATTTCTTCCACGCCAGTGGGCGTGTGAAGCGTGACGGTGTCGCCTTCACGGGCCTTGGTCAGCGTGCGGGCGACGGGGGAGATCCAGCTGATCTTGCCCTTCAACGGATCAAACTCGTCGATGCCAACGATGGTAATGGTTTGCTCTTCGCCGGACTGCTTGGCATATGTCACGGTTGCGCCAAAGAAGATCTGATCGCTGCCATGGTGCACGCTGGGGTCAACCACAGCAGCCAGGTCCAGCCGCTTGGTCAGGAAGCGGATGCGGCGGTCGATTTCGCGCAGGCGGCGCTTGCCGTAGATGTAGTCGCCGTTTTCGGAACGGTCGCCATTGGACGCCGCCCAGTGCACCACTTTCACCACTTCGGGCCGATCGACGTCAATCAGCTGGAGCAGCTCATCCTTGATGCGCTGGTAGCCCGCGGGGGTGATGTAGTTCTTCGATCCCGGCGGGATCGCCAGCGCGGCAGGGACGGCATCATCGTCGTCGTCCTGCTCGCTCTCTTTTACGAATGCCTTGTTCATATCTGCTTAAGTCTAATGGTGCAATAATGGCACCCACATGAAGCGATTGTACACATTCAGACGCCGCCTGTTTGCCCCACTCGTCTACCTGGCCGCCCTCTTCCTGATGCTGGAGGAATGGCTGTGGGACGTGGGCGCACGCTTCATGGCGAAACTGGCGCAATTTCCGCCGTTGCGCGCGCTGGAACGCTTCATCAGCAAGCTTGGCCCCTTTGCCGCGCTGGCAGTCTTCGTGCTACCAGCATTGATGCTGTTCCCCGTCAAGCTGCTGGCCCTGATGGCCATTGCCCATGGACACGCCATGCTGGGCCTGGCCGTTTTCATCACCGCCAAGCTGGCCGGTGCGGCGGCGGTAGCCCGGCTGTACGGACTGACCCGCCCTGCCCTGCTGCGCCTGCAATGGTTTGCCCGCCTGCACAACTGGTTCATCGATCTGAAAGACCGCTGGATCGCGCGCCTGAAGGCCACCGCCGCCTGGCGCGAATGCCGGGAGGCGTTGCATGCCTGCCGCGTCTGGCTGCGCAGGCTGTGGCGGCGCGGTCCCGGTGGCCGTCACGACAAGCGTGCGCTCAGGGTGTTGCGCCGCTTTAGCGCTTTCTGGCGTGCACGGCGCCGGTGACGCTACACTATCGCCCATGCACCCGTGCCAACCTACTGTTCTCGATGCCATTGCCGCACACACACCCGGCCTGGTCTACCAGTTCTCCCGCCTGCCCGACGGCAGCGTTGAATTCCCCTACCTGAGCGACGGCTGCCTGGCGCTGCTCGGTATCACGGCCAGCGAGCTGCAGGCCGCGCCGCACCGTTTCCTCGAACTGATCCTGCAGGAAGACCGCGCCTCCTATCAGGAAGCAATGGACGCTTCGGCCGCTTCGCTCTGGAGCTGGAACTGGGAAGGCCGCATCTGGGTCGAAGCCTGGAAGGACGTGAAGTGGATCAACTTGCGCTCCACCCCGCACCGCCTGGAAGACGGCACCGTGCAGTGGGAAGGCATCATGAGCAACATCACGGAGAGCAAACTGGAACAGCTGGAAGTGCGCGCCAGCCGCGCTCGCCTGGCCGAACTGACGGCGCACATCGAAAAGGTAAAGGAACAGGAACGCGAGCGCATCGCCCGCGAAATCCATGACGACCTGGGCGGCAACCTGACCGCCATCAAGATGGCCCTGGCCATGCTGGCGGCGCGCCTGCCGGAAGGCGACAGCACGCTGCATCAGAAAGCCGCCTATGTCGATTCCCTGGTCGACCGCACCATCGATGCCGTGCACCGCATCTCGCTCGATCTGCGTCCCTCGGTGCTGGACTTCGGCCTGCCCGTCGCACTGGAATGGCAGGTCAAGGAATTTGCCACCCAGGCCGGCATCCCCTGCAGTTTCGAGTCCAATGTGAAGGACCTGGACCTCCATCCGGACCAGGCCGCCGCCCTGTTCCGCATCGCCCAGGAAGCGCTGACCAATATCGCCAAGCATGCGGACGCCAAGACAGTCACGGTGCGCCTGCAGCGCGCGCGCGGCATCCTGAGCCTCAAAATTACCGATGACGGCCAGGGTATCCACGCCACGGACCGCAGCAAGCCCGACTCTTTCGGCCTGCGCGGCATGGCCGAGCGCGCCAATGCGCTGGGCGGTACGTTGACGCTAAGCCACGCGCCGGGCGGCGGCACGGTGGTTGCGATCAAATTACGGCTCCCGGCAAGCGCTGTGGACGTTAAAATAGCGAACCAAGGAGTTGCCGTAACGAAATAACGATCCTCATGAGCGAAAAAGCCACTATCAAGGTCTTCATTGCCGATGACCACGCCATTGTCCGCGAAGGCCTGAAGCAGATCCTGGCCGAGACCAAGGACATCGTGGTCGCCGGCGAGGCCGAAAACGGGCTGGACGCCGTCAAGCTGTTCCGCAAATCGGGCTGCCACGTAGTGCTGCTGGATATTTCCATGCCCGACCGCAGCGGCATCGAAGTGCTCAAGCAGATCAAGAAGGAAAAGCCGGAGCTGGCCGTGCTGATGCTGTCCATGCATCGCGAGGACCAGTACGCGATCCGTTCTCTGAAAGCCGGCGCGGCGGGCTATCTGACCAAACAAAGTGCGCCAAAAGAGCTCGTCAATGCGATACGCCAGGTCGCTAGCGGATTAAAATACATTAGTCCGGCACTGGCCCAGGAATTGGCCAATCATGTCGGTGAGGACCATCAGGCGGCCCTGCACGAAACCCTGTCGGACCGGGAATACCAGACCCTGACCATGATCGCCTCCGGCAAGACCGTAGGCGCGATTGCCAAGGAGCTGTCGCTCTCGGTCAAGACCGTCAGCGAGTACCGCGCCCGCCTCCTGGTCAAGATGAAACTGAAGAACAGCGCCGAGCTCACACATTACGCCATCAAAAACCAGTTGATTGATTGACGGACAGCCTCCGCCGTCCCCGCGGCCCGAAACCTTGCCCGTAAATAAAGCAAGTTTCTCCCCGCTAATCAAAAGATAAACTGGACAAAGGTTGGCCTAAGATGCTGACAATCGGTAAACCTTGTAAAGGCTGTACGTCAGATGTCTAGCAAACCCACCAATCCAGCCGCGGCGGACATGAATCCGGCTGATGTTGCTCGCGAGGCTTTCCGCCGCCTCGCCTTGCGCCGGATTGCCCCTACGCCTGAAGCGTATCGCGACATCTACCACGAAATCATCGGCGTCACCCCGGCCGTAGCGCCGGCTGCGGACCCAGGCCCGGAAAACGTGCTGACCCAGTTTGCCGCCCGCCTGACCGAGCAGTCCGGCGAGCTGGCCGACTTCGGCCGCCGCTTCAACCGGGCCGTCAAGGCGCGCGACTGGGAAGCCTATGCCCGCACGCTGGCCGCGCTGGCCGATCGCCCCGTGCTGCGTGCCGATGGCGGCATCGAACTGGCGCCGAATCCCGAGGGCGAACAGGCCAGGCAGCTGCGTGAACTGCTGAGCCGCACCCTGACCTTTGCCGTCGCATCCCTTCTGAGCGGCACACCAACGCTGGTGGCCGAAGCCGAAGCGCTGGGCGCCGCCACCAAGGAGGCCCACACTGAAGCGGCGCTGGCCGAGATCGGCACGCGCCTGAAGCAGCTGTGCTACCAGATCGAGATCCGCAGCGGCGACACGGCCGAGCAGCAGGAATTGCTGCTGCGCCTGTTCCGCCTGCTGCTGGAGAACGTATCCGAACTGCTGGATGACGATTCCTGGCTGCGCGGCCAGATCGACGCCGTGCAGAACCTGATTGCCGGTCCGCTCGACCAACGCGCGCTGGAAGAAGCAACGCGCAGCCTGAAAGACGTCATCTATAAACAGAGCCAGCTCAAGCACAGCCTGTCCGACGTCAAGGTAACGGTCAAGAATATGATGATGACCTTCATCGACCGCTTGGGCGCCGTGGCCACCTCCACCGGCGACTTCCACGAAAAGATCGGCGGCTATTCCGAGAAGATCAGCCAGGCCAAGGATATTTCCGAGCTCAACCAGATTTTGGACGATGTACTGAAGGAAACCCGCCTGGTCCAGAGCGAGGCGTTGATGGCCCGCGACCGCATGGTATCGGCCCAGCAGGAGGTGCAGGACGCGGAAGCGCGCATCCACGCGCTGGAAGCCAAGCTGCAGCATATGAGCGAACTGGTGCGCGAGGACCAGCTGACCGGTTCCCTGAACCGCCGAGGCCTGGACGATATCTTCGAACGCGAAACCGCCCGTGCCGACCGCCGCGGCACGCCGCTCTGCATCGCGGTGCTGGACCTGGACGACTTCAAGAAGCTCAACGACTCGCTGGGCCATATCGCCGGCGACAATGCGCTGAAGCACCTGGTCAAGGTGGTCAAGGAAACCCTGCGCTCGATGGACGTGATCGCCCGCTTCGGCGGCGAGGAATTCCTGATCCTGCTGCCGGAGACCTCGATTGAGGCGGCCGTGGCGACCATGACCCGGCTGCAGCGCGAGCTGACCCGTCACTTCTTCATGCATGAGAATGAGAAGGTGCTGATTACGTTCTCCGCCGGCGTGGCCCTGCGCCGGCCGCACGAAGGGCAGACCGAACTGGTCAAGCGCGCGGATGCGGCGATGTATCAGGCCAAGCGCACGGGCAAAAATCGCGTGGTTGTTGCTGAATAATTAAGCCTTGTCCCTGGGTCAGCCCCCTCGGGTCTGATCCAGGTGTTAGGGTTTCAACAAGAAAGCTGCCTCCGGGCAGTTTTTTTTCGCCTCAAAAAAATCTTTTTTACCCCTAAAGTTCCCCAAAACCCCGCCGTTTAAGCGGGCGTCCCCGCCCCGACTTTAGAGGGAAAATGCCGGTTTTTCCCTCTCAAATCCCCCTAAAGGTTCCCGCACGGCAACCGTTACCCAAAACAACAGCGGCTTGATCGTCACGGAACAACGTGGCGGGCCAAAGTGAACGAGCAAATAGCCCAACTAGCAGTACCAAGTTTTGGAGAATTACCATGGCTTCCGTAATCAATACCAACATCGCCTCCCTGAACTCGCAGCGTAACCTGAGCGCATCCCAGGCCAGCCTGTCCACGTCCCTGCAGCGTCTGTCTTCCGGTCTGCGCATCAACAGCGCGAAAGACGATGCGGCAGGCCTGGCGATCTCCGACCGTATGTCTTCGCAGATCCGCGGCATGAACCAGGCAACCCGCAACGCAAACGACGGCGTTTCCCTGGCTCAGACCGCTGAAGGCGCACTGTCATCCTCCGGCGACATCCTGCAGCGTATCCGCGAACTGGCTGTGCAGTCGTCCAACGCCACCAACAGCGCTTCCGACCGTCAGGCTCTGCAGACTGAGGTGACCCAGCTGTCGTCCGAACTGAACCGTATCGCCCAGACCACCACCTTCAACGGCCAGGCCCTGCTGGATGGCACCATGGGTACCGCGAACTTCCAGATCGGCGCTGATGCAAACCAGCTGATCTCCGCTAACGGCGCGAACTTCCTGACCAACACCTACGGCGACAACCGTGTGGAAAACGACGCCGTGCAGGTCGACACCGCCATCACCGGCGGCGCAGTGACCGTTTCCGGTTCCCGTGGTTCGAAGAGCTACACCGCGACCGCGACCGACACCGCACAATCCATCGCTGCGCAGGTCAACAAGCTGACCAGCGATACCGGCGTGACCGCTACTGCCAAGACCGAAGTCAACCTGTCGCTGACCAGCGGCGAGTCCTTCAAGTTCGACCTGAAGGGCGATAACAGCACCGCTGTATCGATCTCCTTCTCGGTTGGCGGCTCCGGCACCGGCGTGGGCTCTTCGGCGGCCGACTATGCTGCTGGCATCAACGCCATCAACGCACAGTCCGCCAAGACCGGTATCACGGCCCAGTACGACCAGACCAATGGCGGCCTGAAGCTGACCAGCGCCACCGGCGCCGACATCAGCATCGCCAACACCAACACTGGCGTGACGAACACCAACTTCGACATGGCCACGTACAAGACCAACGGCGGCCTGGTGGCAACTCCGGTAACCACCCAGACCACCGCTGGCGGCGCCGCTTCGATCGCTCACGGCCGTGTGACCTTCGACTCCGAGAACAGCTTCTCCATCACCGACGCCGGCACCGGCTACGGTCTGGGCGCAGCAGCTTCCGCCACCACCGCCCAGGCTTCCAGCCTGAAGTCCGTGGCTTCCCTGGACGTGACCACCTTCGACGGCGCCCAGCTGGCGATCAAGATTGCCGATGCAGCACTGGCAACCGTGAACAACCAGCGCGCTAACTACGGTGCACTGCAGTCCCGCTTCTCGTCGGCGATCTCGAACCTGAGCGCGACCACCGAGAACCTGTCTTCGTCCCGCAGCCGTATCGTGGACACCGACTTCGCAGCTGAAACCGCAAGCCTGACCCGCGGCCAGATCCTGCAGCAAGCCGGTACCGCAATGCTGGCCCAGGCGAACTCCCTGCCGAACGGCGTGCTGAGCCTGCTGCGTGGCTAATCGAGCACAACAAGCTAGCTAAAGCACACCCCCGTCCCGGATTTTCCGGGCGGGGGTTTGTCACTAGGAGGCCCGAATGACTATTGATTCGATTGCGACTGCCGCCCCCCGCCCCGACCGGGCCGTGGGTGTCGAAACGGTCGCCCTGCCAGTAGCCGGCCGCGCGCCGGCCGCAACAGTAGACACTGCCGATGCCGTCAAGGCCAAGGCCGCAGCACCATCGTTGAAGGAAGTCGAACAAGCTGTAGCGGAAATCAACAAGACGCTGCAGAGCAAGGCCCAAAGCCTCGAGTTCTCGATCGACGATGACAGCAAGCGCACTATCGTCAAGGTGATCGACCAAAGCACGAAGGAAGTGCTGCGCCAGATCCCCACGCCGGAAGCTTTGCAAATCGCTAAGTCCTTAGCCAACAGTAAAGGTTTGCTGGTCGACCAGGAAGCCTGATTGCCTGGCAATACGGCCCGGCCTGTCCGCGCATGCGGCAGGCCGGGCCTTTTTGTTTTATGCTGGCGAATCGCAGCGTCTGAAAACAAACCGGTATTTCCCCCTCTCAAGTCCCCTTTGAATCTGCCGTAAATACCTTAGACTTGTTCTGTTTTCTCAGGAGTGCGCCGTGGCTGTTTCGTCTACCCCAACATTGTCGTCCCCCGGTTTGGGTTCCGGCCTGAACGTGAATGATATTGTCGATAAATTGATGGCTGCCGAATCGGTGCCACTGCAAACTTACGACAAGAAGACCGCGTCTTTCCAGTCCAAGCTGAGCGCCATCGGTTCGCTCAGTGGCGCCATCGGCGTGTTCCAGAGCGCGCTGGGCGGACTGACCAACGCGTCGGCGTTTAACGGCTTGACCACGACGCCCGGCGATACCACGGTGCTGAGCGCCAGCGCAGGCTCGAAAGCCGTGGCGGGCAATTACAACATCAACGTCACCCAGCTGGCGCAGGCGCAGAGCCTGACCACGAGCGGGTTGGCAAGCAAATCCTCGGCTGTCGGACTGGGCGGCGCCACCACGCTGTTTTTCCAGTTCGGCACGACGTCCGGCTCTTTCGGCACCCAAGGCGTGGGCTTGACGGCCGCGATGCTGAACAACGGTATCAGCAACGGCGCGCTGTCCATCAACGGCACCGCCATTGCCACTTCGTCCAGCACCAACAGCGCCGTGGCGCTGGCTGACGCGATCAATGCCAAGAGCGCAAACACTGGCGTGACCGCCAGCGTATCGAATATCTTCTCGACCTTCGGCGATGTGGAAACCGCCGCGGGCGGCAGCTACTCGTTGACAGTCGGCGGCGTGGAAATTGCCAGCCAGGCGGGCGGCGTGGCCGCCGGCGCTGGTGTGACCGCCGCCAGCATCGATGCCGACCTGGCTGACAGCTCAAGCGCCGCCGCAACCGCACTGGCCGCGGCAGGCATCACCTATACCGGCAGCGCCGCCGCGGGCACGCTCGAATTCAAGAACGCCAGCGGCGGCAGCATCGCCGTCGAGGAAGTGGTCGGCGGCGCAGCCGGCGAAGTGACGGGCGGCGCCAAGACGACCGCCGGCACCGCCAACGCGGGCGCTACCTATGCTTCCGCCACCAGCATTACCCTGGCATCCGCCAACGGCAGTCCGATCACCATCGGCGGCACCAACCCGGCGCTGGCCGGCTTTACCGCCGGCAGCGGCGGCAGCTTCATGGGCGCCGGCTTCAGCCAGGATGCCTCGCAGCCGTCCGCCTCGGTGCTGATCGACAGCAGCAACAACACGCTGGAAGGCATCCGCGACGCCATCAACAAGGCCAATATCGGCGTGCAGGCCAGCATCATCAATGACGGCAGCGCCACGCCCTACCGTCTCGTGCTGACCTCGACCAAGAGCGGCGCGAATGCATCGATGAAGATCACGATGAACGGCGACGGCAGCAATCCGCCGGACAGCGCGATTTCCAACCTGCTGTCCTACGACCCGGCCGGCACGCAGGCGCTGCAACAGACTTCGGCTGCGCAGGATACCAAGGTCAACGTCAATGGCATCACGGTCACCAGCTCGTCCAATGCGATCAGCGAAGCGATCCAGGGTGTGACCCTGAACGTGACCAAGGTCGGCAGCACCACGCTCAACGTGTCCAAGGACACCGGCACGATCAAGAGCAACCTGACCGCCTTCGTCAAGGCCTACAACGACCTGAACAAGGCGCTGAAGGACCTCACCGCCTACGACCCGGAAACCAAGAAAGCCGGCATACTGCAGGGCGATGCGACCGCCCAGACCATCCAGTCCCAGCTGCGCCGCATGCTGGGTTCGGAAATCACCGGCCTGTCCGGTGGCCTGCGCAACCTGGGCCAGGTCGGCATTACTTTCGACAAGGATGGCTCGCTGGCCCTGGACAACAGCAAGCTGCAGAAAGCGATCGACGGCAACTTCTCCGACATCGCCGGCCTGTTCGCCGCCATTGGTACCGCGACCGACAACCAGGTCGGCTTCGTCAGTTCGACCGCCGCCACCAAGCCCGGCACGTATGACCTGGAAATCACGGCCATGGCCACCCAGGGCGCGATGACCAGCGCCGCGGCAGTCGGCGGCACCACGACCATCAACGCGAATACGGTGTGGGCAGTGTCGCTGAACGACACCACGCCGAGCAACTCGAAAAACATCGCCAACGTCACCATTCCTCCCGGCACCTACACGCCGCAGGAACTGGCAAAGGCACTGCAATCGTCGATCAACGGTCTGTCGGCGTTTTCATCGAACGGCGCCAGCGTCAGCGCCACCATCGACAGCAATGGCAAGCTGGTACTGTCGTCCAGCAAGTACGGCTCGGCTTCGAATATTGCGCTGACCGACGTCAGCGGCAGCACCGTGGCTGATGTGTTCGGCTCCACCACGCCGGTGGCAGGCACCGACGTGGCCGGCACGCTGGGCGGCCATCCCGTGGTCGGCAGCGGCCAGACCCTGACCGGCGCCGGCGGCACCGATGTCGAAGGCCTGAAAATTGAAATCACTGGCGGCACCATCGGCAGCCGCGGTTCGGTGTCCTTCTCGCAAGGCTACGGCTACCAGCTGAACAACCTGGCCACATCGTTCCTGGGTGCGAAAGGCTTGATCAGCAATGTAACCGCCGGCCTGAACAACAGCATCAAGGATATTGCCAAGCAGCGCGACGCCTTCTCGGCCAGACTGGACGACATCGAAAAGCGCTATCGCACCCAGTTCACCGCACTGGATGTGACCCTGTCGAAGATGCAATCCACGCAACAGTATTTGACTCAGCAGCTGGCATCGCTGGCCGCCAACGGCTGATCACAGGAACAGAGGAGAGACTATGTTCGGAACCACTCAACGCGGCGTTAACGCCTATGCCAAAGTCGGCCTGGAGACCGGTGTCACCGCCGCCTCGCCGCACAAGCTGATCGTCATGCTGTACGACGGCGCACTGGCCGCCATCATGACCGGCATCACGCAGATGAACGCTGGCAATGTGCAGGAAAAAGGCAAGGCCATTTCCAAGGCCATCCAGATCATCGACAACGGCCTGCGCGCCAGCCTGGACAAGGAAGTGGGCGGCGAGATCGCCCAGAACCTGGACGCGCTGTACGACTACATGAGCCGCCGCCTGCTGGAAGCGAATCTCAAGAACCAGCCGGAAATCTTGGAAGAAGTGCGCGGCCTGCTGGCCGACCTGCGCGACACCTGGAACCAGATTGGCAATGCGGGCGCCGCTCCGGTCCCAGCCAAGACCCCTGCCTTTGCGTAATTTGAGGATAACGATGACGAATCAGGAAGTATTGTCGGTGTACGGGGAAATGGCCAGGCTGAGCGCCTCGATGCTGCGCGCGGCACAGGCTGCAGAATGGGACCGACTGGAAGAGCTGGAAGCGGGCGTGTCCGCCCAGGTAAGCCGCCTGCGCGGCAATGAAGACGCGGTTGTGCTGGACAGCGCCGAGCGTGCGCAGAAGCTGGCCATGATCAAGCAGATTCTCGACGACGACCACCAGATCCGCGACCTGACCATGCCGTGGATGGCCGAGCTGTCCAAACTGATTTCCAGCACCGGTACCGAACGTCGCCTGGCCAACGCCTACGGCGGCGTCTGAGTAAGGGGGCGCCGTGCTGCCCCCGAGCCTGGATACGGGCAATGTGCGCGGCGTTACGCCGGTCGAAACCCGGCTGCCTGCGCCGCCCGTCAACGCGGCGCGCCAGGAAGCTTTCCAGCGCACGATCTCCAATATGGTCGGCCAAACCTTGTCCGGCCAGGTTCTCTCCAAATTCGCCGATGGCAGCTACCTGGTGCGCGTGGCCGATACCGCAGCGCGCATGCTGCTGCCGGCGAACATCCAGGCCGGCACCCAGTTGCCGCTGACCGTGGTGGCCGCCGAGCCGCGGCCCACGCTGCAGATCGGCGCCGGCAATCCGCTCGCCGGCCAGGCCGCCGTCATCTACACCGAAGACAATCCGCCGCCGGCGATGGACGCGTCGCGCCTGCCGTCGCAGGACACGAGCACCCTCAGCCAGGCGGGCCGGCAGGCCGCGCAGCAGGCCGCTCTGCCCGGCCAGCCCGCCACGGACACCGCCGACGCGCATGCTGCAACCGGACCCGGCGCCAACGCCGCCGCGCAAGCCCGTCCGCAAAGCGCCGCCGCCACCCTGCTGAGCAAGGCGCCCCTGATACCTGCCGACCAGCTGCCGGCCCTGGACAAGAACACGCCGCAATCCACGCTGAGCCCGGCCGCGCGCGCGATCTCGACTGCACTGGCCAACGCCTACACCACGCCCGGCGTACCGGTCACCATCAACGGCAAGATCCCCCTCTCGCTGGGCGGCCCGCCCGACGCAGACAAGCTGACGCAAAACCTGAAACACGCCATCGGCGACAGCGGCCTGTTCTACGAATCGCACGTGGCCGAATGGGCCGAAGGCAAGCGCAGCCTGCAGGACTTGCAGCGCGAACCGCAGATGCAGCGCATGGCGCAGGCTGCCTCGCAATCGCCTGCCGAGGCCGCAGCAAAATTGCTAAGCGGACCGGATCTCTCCGCTGCGCAAATGATCAACCAGCAGCTGCACACCCAGGAACAGGGCAAGCTGATCTGGCAAGGCCAGGCCTGGCCGGGCCAGCCGATGGAATGGCAGATAGAGCGCGACCGCCGCGATGGCGGCAGCCACGGCGGCCAAGGCGAGCGCGAAGAAGCGCCCGTGTGGCGCAGCGGCGTGCGCTTCCGCCTTCCGCTGCTGGGCAAGGTCGGCGCCAGCGTGACGATGGTGGGCGACCAGGTGCACATCGCCGTCGAATCCGGCTCTGAAGACACGGCCGCCACGCTGCGCGCCTGGGCCAGTGTGCTGCAAAGCGCGATGGATGCGGCGGGCGCGCCGCTGGCCTCGCTGACCATCAGCGCGGAGGATGGCGGCGATGGACAATCCTGAACTGCCGCGCCGCCCGCTGCAAAGCGCCGTGGCACTCGCCTACAAGAGCGGCCAGGCGGCGCCGAAAGTCGTCGCCAAAGGGCGTGGACTGGTTGCGGAGCAGATCATTGCCGTCGCCGCCGAACACGGCGTGCACATCCACGAATCGAAGGAACTGGTATCGCTGCTGATGGACGTCGACCTCGACGCCCAGATCCCGCCCATGCTCTACCGTACAATTGCGGAACTGTTGGCATGGCTATATCATATTGAAGCAACGCAAAAGTCTGGACAGCCCCCGCCCCCGGCGCCGGATCTGAGCGTACCGATCGATTCCCCAGACAACGGACTTTGATGCACACCTATATTTCGGATGCGGACCTTGAGAACTGGCATGATTTTGAGGTCGAATCGCGCCGCGAAATAATCGCCCTGCTGCGCGGCATCAGCGAAAAGAAGCAACTGATCCGCATGCTGGTGCACGGCGAGTCGGATGTCTGTGTGACCTCTATCCTGGAAGTCGATCCCGATAACGACGCGGTCATCCTCGACTGCTCGATCAACCCCGACCAGAACCGCCGCATCCTGTCGGCCAAGCAGATTTCGTATGAGACTTCGCTGGACAAGATCCGCATCATTTTCGGCAGCGCGAACGCGCAATCCGTGACCTTTGAAGGCGGCCAGGCCCTGAAGATTGCCGTGCCGACCAGCCTGATCCGCCTGCAGCGCCGCGAGTTTTATCGCATGGCGACGCCGGTCAGCAATCCGGTGCGCGTGGAGATTCCGCTGCCGGCCGAGATGGGCGGCGGCACCACGCATTTCCCGCTGGCGGATATCAGCTGCGGTGGTATTGCCATACTCGACAATCGGCTGATCCTGGGGGATACGATCGGCCGCATCTACCACGATTGCCGCATCGAACTGCCGGAAGCTGGCACGATCGCTACCGGATTGCAGATCCGTAATTCGATCGAACTGACGCTGCTGAACAACAAATCGAACCGGCGGCTGGGGTGCCAGTTTGTCGACATCCCCCGTTCCGCGCTGAATGCCGTGCAGCGCTACATCACCAAGCTCGAACGCGAACGCAACGCGCGGATAGCCGGACTGAGCTAAGACGGCGGATCAAAACGATCCGCCCTACGCGCCGCGGCCATCCAGGCGCCAAATCCACGTTCGGCCGTGCGTGCTCCGCCGTGACACCCGAAATTCGGGGTCAGCTCTGTCATTCGGACAGCGAGCGCTAACATTTGACTCACATCAATACGCAAAAACGCGCATTTCGGCGTATTGAGCCAGATCAAAGAATAGGTTCGCGTGTCCGAATGACAGAGCTGACCCCGACTTTAAATTTGCATGTTCATGATGTCGTGATACGCCTGCACCAGCTTATTACGCACCTGCATCGTTGCCTGAAAATTAATCGCCGCCTTCTGTTGCGCGATCATCACGTCCGATAAATTCACGGAATCGTCGCCCATCTGGAAGCGCTTGCTCAGCCCCTCGGCCGTATTCTGCGAAGCCGCGACCGTGTCCAGCGCCCCCTTCAGCGCCTGCGAAAAGTCAACCTTCGAGGCCGGCTGCTCGGTCTGGATGGCCGGCGGCGTGGCTTGCGGGCGTGTAGCCGCCGCCTTCAGCTGGGCGATCATGGCCTGGATCTGGCTATTGTCGATGCCGCCTGTTCTCATCATCTACTCCAATCTGTTGCTGTAGCGGAACAACGACACTTCAAGCGTCTGTTGCCGAGCTACAATATATGCCTACTGTCAGGCTTCCAGAATACGGCAGCCAGAGCAAGCAGCTGGCAACAAGCAGGACGGGAAACGGCCTTCTTTTCAAGCCTTTAAAGAGCGCAACAGCGCCTGATAATGTGCAACAGGCCCATAACCCCACACAGATAAACCCATGGCAGCAGCCGCCGAACAACTCGATACCGACGCACCGGACGCCCAGACCGCCCAGCCGGCCGGACGTTTTGCCTTCCTCCAGACCCCGATGGGCAAGAACCTGGCGCGGGGCGCGGCGGCCGCCGGCATCCTGGCCGTGGTGCTGATCCTGTGGCTGTGGAACAAGGAGCCGGACTACAAGGTCCTGTTCTCCAACTATAGCGACCGCGACGGCGGCGCCATCACGGCGGCGCTGGACCAGATGCAGGTCAAGCACAAGTTTTCCGAAGGCGGCAATGCCATCCTCGGTGCCATCCGAACAGGTGCACGACATACGCCTGAAGCTGGCCGCCCAAGGCTTGCCCAAGGGCGGCAACGTGGGCTTCGAACTGATGGAAAACCAGAAGCTGGGCGTGTCCCAGTTCCTGGAACAGGTCAATTACCAGCGCGCCCTGGAAGGCGAGCTGGCGCGCTCGATCCAGTCGATCGCCGCCGTCGAGTCGGCACGCGTGCACCTGGCGCTGCCGAAGCCGTCCGTCTTCGTGCGCGAGCAGCAGAAGCCGACCGCGTCCGTGCTGCTGAACCTGCACCCGAACCGCGTCATCGACCCGGCCCAGACCAGTGCCATCGTGCACCTGGTGGCGTCCTCAGTCCCTGAACTGACCCCGGCCAATGTGACCGTGGTGGACCAGAACGGCAACCTGGTGTCCGACCTGAACAAAAATGGCGCCGCCGGCAACAACGCCAAGAACCTCGACGCCAGTCAGCTCAAGTATGTGCAGGAACTGCAGAAGCAGGTGATCAAGCAGGTTGAATCGATCATCACGCCTATCGTGGGCGAAGGCAATGTGCGCGCCGAAGCCGTGGCGGACGTGGACTTCTCCGCCGTCGAACAGGCCGCCGAATCCTACAAGCCGAACTCCCCGCCCGCCGCGTCCGCCATCCGCAGCCAGCAGAGCAGCGAGACTTCGGGCAATCCGAACGCCAATCCGAGCGGCGTGCCGGGCGCCCTGTCCAACCAGCCGCCGGGCACCGCGACCGCGCCGCTGACCACCAATCCGCCAGGCACCGCGCCGGCGCCGGGCCAGCCGGGCACGGCTGCGACCGCCAACGGCGGCCCGTCGCACAAGGAGTCGACTACCAATTACGAAGTCGACAAGACCGTCCGCTACGAGCAGAAAGCCATGGCCGGCCTGAAGCGCATGACGGTGGGCGTCGTAGTAAACTACCGGCGTATCGTCGGCAAGGATGGCAAAGTTACCGTGCGTCCGCTGAGCGCGGAAGAAATGGCGAAGATCAACAGCCTGGTGCGCGAAGCGATGGGCTACAACCAGGACCGCGGCGACTCGGTCAGCGTGGCCAACGCCCCGTTCGATGGCGTGGACAAGGCGCCGGAGCCGCCGCTGGAATGGTGGCGTGACCCGGCCAACCTGCCGCTGGCCAAGGAACTGGCGAAGTTCCTGATCACCGCGCTGATTTTGCTTTACATCCTGCTGCGCATCGTGCGCCCGATGATGCGTCCGGTGTTCAAGAAGATCGACGAAATCAACGAGCCAGAGCCGGAGCCGGAAGAAGAAGTCATCGAAGCACCGAGCGGCCCGACGCCGGAAGAAATGCTGGCGCAGGAAATCGCCGAAATGGAAGAAAATACGGCGCGCACCTACCGCGACAACCTGGCGCTGGCCAAGAAGCTCGCGATGGAAGATCCGCGCATCGTCGCCAACGTCATCAAGGAATGGATAGGCAACAATGACTAACGAGAACACCGGTCTGCAAAAGGCTGCCATTCTGATGCTGGCCATGGGCGAAGGCGAAGCGGCCGAAGTGATGAAATTCCTCGGCCCGCGCGAAGTGCTGAGCTGGGCGCCGCGATGGCGACCATGAAGAACGTGCCGCACGAAGTGGTGGTCAATACGCTGGACGATTTCCGCGACCAGTACGCAGCCGCCTCCACCGTGGGCCTGGATTCCGACGAATACATCCGCCAGGTGCTGACCAAGGCGCTGGGCGACGACAAGGCTTCCGTGCTGCTGTCCCGCATCCTGGGCGGCAAGGACGCGTCCGGCATCGAATCGCTGAAGTGGATGGATTCGCAATCGGTTGCCGAACTGATCCGCAACGAACACCCGCAGATTATCGCCACCATCCTGGTCCACCTGGAGCGCGACCAGGCTTGCGAAATTCTGGGCCACTTCACCGACCGCCTGCGCAACGACGTGGTGCTGCGTATCGCCACGCTGGACGGCGTGCAGCCGGCCGCGCTGCGAGAGCTGAACGACGTGCTGACCAAGCTCCTGTCCGGCAATGAAAACATCAAGAAGTCCACGCTGGGCGGCATCCGCGCGGCAGCCGAGATCCTGAACTTCATGTCCGGCGAGCAGGAACAGAACGTGATGGACAATATCAAGAACTACGACAACGATATGGCGCAGAAGATCATGGACGAGATGTTCGTGTTCGACAACCTGATCGATATCGACGACCGCGGCATCCAGCTGCTGCTGCGCGAAGTGCAGTCCGAAATGCTGATCATCGCGCTGAAAGGCGCGTCGCAGGACTTGCGCGACAAGGTCTTCAAGAACATGTCGGCGCGTGCCGCCGAGATGATGCGCGAAGACCTGGAATCGAAGGGCCCTGTGCGCCTGTCTGAAGTGGAAACCCAGCAGAAGCAGATCCTGCAGATCGTGCGCCGCCTGGCGGACGAAGGCCAGATCGTGCTGGGCGGTAAAGGCGAGGATAGCTTCATCTGATGGCGCAGATTCCGAAAGAACAGCAGACCGCCTTCCAGCGCTGGGAGCTCAAGTCCTTCGGGGACATGCGTCCCAGTGCCGTGGCCCAGCGCGAGCGCGAGGAAGCCGAGGCGCGTGCCGCCGCGGAAGCTGCGGCCGCCGAAGAAGCGGCCGCGCACGCTGCCGAGCTTGCGGCGTATGAGGAGGTCCCGCCTCCGCCCGACTACCCGACTGAAGAAGAGCTCGCGGCAATCCGCGAACAGGCCCGCCAGGAAGGCTATGAAGACGGCTATGCCGCCGGCCACGAATCAGGTGCGGCCGAAGCGCTGGAAGCGGGCCGGGCTGCCACTGAACAGATGCTCGATCCCCTGCGCGCGATGGCCGAGAACTTCGCCGAATCGCTGCGCCAGGCCGACCAGCTGATCGCCAATGATGTGCTGGACCTGGCCCTGTACCTGGCCAAGGGCATGCTGAAGAATGCGTTGCAGGTGAAGCCGGAACTGATCCTGCCTATCGTCCGTGAAGCGATCGAATACCTGCCGGTGCTACAACAGCCTGCGCTGCTGATCCTGAATCCGGAAGATGCGCCCGTGGTGCGCGAAGGCATTGCCGAAGAGCTGGACAAGGGCGGCTGGCGCGTGATCGAAGACCCCACCATCGCGCGCGGCGGCTGCAAGGTCGACACGGCCAGCAACCAGATCGACGCCACCGTGCAGGCGCGCTGGCAGCGGCTGACGCTCGCCCTGGGCAAGGATTCCGACTGGATGCTGTGAGATGGGCGCCGCCGATTTCAACTCCCCTCACGCAAGCCGCTGGCGCGCCTATCTGAACGATTGCGCCACGCTGACCGATTTCGTCGAACCCATGCAGGTCTCGGGCCGCGTGACGCGCGTGGCGGGCCTGGTGATGGAAGCCGTGGGCCTGCGCCTTGCAGTCGGCGCCGCCTGCACCGTGCCCCTGCCCTCGGGCGGCAAGGTCGAGGCTGAAGTCGTCGGCTTCGAAGGCGACAAGCTGTTCCTGATGCCGCAGAGCGATGTGGAAGGCATCGTTCCCGGCACCCGCGTGTTCCCCGTTGAGCAGAGCGTGCCGAAGCCCGGTTCCGTCAGCCACCCACGCCGCCGCCCCAGCGACCGCGCGCGTCACCTGCCGGTCGGCGAGGAATTGCTCGGCCGCGTGGTGGATGGCGCCGGCCGTCCGCTCGATGGGCTGGGACCGATCCTGACCAATGATTCGGCGCCGATCAATGTGCGCCCCGCCAATCCGCTGGGCCGTGCGCCCATCGTAGAAACGCTGGACGTGGGCGTGCGCTGCATTAACGCCATGCTGACCGTAGGCCGCGGTCAGCGCATGGGCCTGTTCGCCGGTTCCGGCGTCGGCAAGTCCGTTCTGCTGGGCATGATGGCGCGCTATACGGAGGCGGACATCATCGTGGTCGGCCTGATCGGCGAACGGGGCCGCGAGGTCAAGGAATTCATCGAACAGATCCTGGGCGAGGAAGGCTTGCGCCGCTCGGTGGTCGTCGCTGCGCCGGCCGACACGCCGCCCCTGATGCGCATGCAGGGCGCGGCCTATTCCACCGCCATCGCCGAGCACTTCCGCGACAAGGGCATGAATGTGCTGCTGATCATGGATTCGCTGACCCGCTACGCGATGGCGCAGCGCGAAATCGCACTGGCGATCGGCGAGCCGCCCGCTACCAAGGGCTATCCGCCTTCCGTGTTCGCCAAGCTGCCGGTGCTGGTCGAACGCGCCGGGAATGGCGAACTGGGCGGCGGTTCGATCACCGCGTTCTACACCGTGCTGACCGAGGGCGACGACCAGCAGGACCCGATTGCCGACTCCGCCCGCGCGATCCTGGACGGGCACATTGTGCTGAACCGTCGCCTGGCCGAGGCGGGTCACTATCCGGCCATCGATATCGAACAGTCCATCAGCCGCGCGATGCATTCGATCACGTCGCAGAACCACCAGAATTCGGCGCGCCGCCTGAAGCAGCTATTTTCACGCTATGAACGCAGCCGCGACCTGATCGCCGTCGGTGCCTACACGCCTGGTACCGACCCCGTGCTGGACCAGGCGATTGCCTTGCACGACAAAATTGAGAACTTCCTGCAACAGCAAATCACTGAGCGCGTAGACATGCCTGAGAGCTTGGGGCAATTAACCACGCTTTTCGACTGATTGATCCACCTTGCCGTGCTTATAATTGACCATCATGGCCTCGACACAGCAACTGGAAACCTTGATTGACCTGGCTCAGCGTGAGACCGATGACTGCGCAAAGCGGCTCGGCGCGGCGCTGAAAGCCGTCAATGACGCAGAGGAAAAGCTGAACATGCTGATCGGCTACCGCGACGAGTACGGCCGCCGCTTCGACGCGTCCCAGCAGGCTGGCATCACGCCGATGGCTTACCGCAATTTCCAGGCTTTCATGGAGAAGCTGGATTCGGCCATCCAGGGCCAGCAGGAAGTACTGCGCCATGCCCAGTCGCGTGGCGAAATGGACAAGAAACAGTGGCAGGATGCCGAGCGCAAGCGCATGTCCTACTCCACGCTGCGCGAACGGGCTGAAGCCCAGGCGCTGAAAGTGGAAGCCAAACGCGACCAGAAGGCCATGGACGAGCACGCCTCGCGCCAGGCATTTTTCAAACGCTGAGTACGGGCTTAGCCATGCAGACCCAACAAGTTACCAATCCACTGATCAGCCCGACCAGCGCGGCTCCCTCGAACGCCGCACGCGCAAATTCCGACGGCACCGCATTCCAGCAGGCTTTTACGCGCCAGCTTGAGCGGCAGGCCGTGCCGCAAACACAGGCCGCCGCGCAACCGCAGGCCGCGGCACCGAATCGCGGCGCCGAGCAGGCACGCCAGGCTGCGCGTCAGCAGGCGCAGGCGCCTCAGCAGCCGAAGCCGGCCGCTGCACAGCAGTCCAAACCGGCCGCGCAGCAGGCTGCCGCCAAGCCGGAATCGTCCAGCGCCGCCAAGCCGGCCAGCGCCGAAGGCAGCAAGTCCGCCGACAGCGCGACCTCCAACGAGGCCGCCGATGCTGCTTCGGATGCACCGGCTGACGCTTCCGCCACGGCAGCGACGGATGCCAGCTCATCTGCCGAACCTGCCGATGCCGGGTCCGCCGCGACCGAAGACGCGACCGCCGGCGCCACCGCTGCCGACGATATGCTCGCACTGATGGCCAGCCTCGCCCAGCCTGCCTCAACCGATGCCGCGAGCGCCGCAGCAGCTGCTGCCGCTGCCGCCGCTTCGGCCACCGCGTCGGCTGCGACGGCTGCCGCTTCCGCATCCGCATCGGCTGCCGAATCGGGCGCCACGGAAGCAAAGCCCGGCAAGACTGTCGAAACCGTGCTGACCGCCGAAACCGGCGCAGGTACTGCCGCAAAGGCCGCCGAGTCCGCCGCCGCCGTGCAAACCGCCGGCGCCAACGCCGCCGCAGCCGCCGTCACCAGCGACGCCCTGCCCGCCGACTTCAAAACCGCGCTGAGCGAAGCGGCCGACGCCACGCGCGCTGCGCGCGACGCCGCCCAGCAGCCCGCCGGCGCCGATGCCAAGCCCGCGGCCGACACCAAATTCGACGCCCAGCTCGCCGATGTGAAGCTGCGCGAAATCAAGACTGAAGCTGCCGCCCGCCAACATGAGGCCGCGCCAACGATTCAGGCGCCGTCCAGCGCCGTCGCGCAGACCACCGCCGCTAACGCGCAGGCTGCAAATGCTGTCGCCAGCAACCAACTGCAGGCGCGCGTCGGCACCCAGGCATGGGACCAGCAACTGGGCCAGAAAGTGGTCTGGATGGTGGCCGGCGGCGATCAGTCCGCCACGCTGACGCTGAACCCGCCGGATCTCGGCCCGCTGCAGGTGGTGCTGAACGTGTCCAACGACCAGGCCAGCGCCAGCTTTACCGCCGCCCAGCCGGAAGTACGCCAGGCGCTGGAAAATGCCTTGCCGAGATTGAAAGAGATGATGAGCGAAGCCGGCATCCAGCTCGGCCAGGCCAGCGTCTCGGCCGGCGATCCGGGCCAGCAGCAAGCCTTCGCTGAAGCAGCCAACCGCGGCGGACGCGGCCACGGCTCCGGCCTCGGCAGCGGCCGCGGCACCGACACCAGCGCCGACAGCGCCCCCGTCCAGCAAGCCCCTCGCCGCAGCATCCTCGGCGCCGTCGACACCTTCGCCTGATTTGCGGCACGGCTGGGGCCGTGTTGCATTTCGTGCCTGACCCCAAATGTATCTGGTTCCACACGGAAACGAGGAGAAAGGCTGGGTTATGCCTTCTTTTCGGCCGATCCGCATGCCTGCTCTATGCCGATAATGACATAATGGCGGTCATGATCCACTACTAGCATTCAAGGGCAGATTTGAAAGCGAATCCAAAAATGAAGGCTGACGCGAAAGCTGAAGCAGCGCCGCCGGTTGGTGGCGGGTCGAAGAAGAAGCTGGTCATCATTCTGGCGATCGTTCTGCTCGTGGTGCTCGGCGGCGGTGGCGCCGCGGCATTCTTCATGATGAAGGGCGGTGAGGATCACGCCGAGGAAGCGGCCCCGAAGAAGAACAAGAAGAAGAAGGAAGCGGGTCCGCCGGTGTATGTGCCTGTCGAACCATTCACCGTGAACCTGCAGCCGGAAAACGGCGAGCAGTACCTGCAGCTGGCGTTCACGCTGCAAGTCGGTTCGCTGGAGGAAGTGGAACTGATCAAGACGAATATGCCGAAGGTGCGCAGCCGTATCCTGCTGCTGTTGTCGAGCAAGCATGCGTCCGAAATCAATACGCCGGAAGGCAAGCAAGCCCTGAGCCAGGAAATCATGGAGCAGATCAAGCAACCGTTCGACGCCAATGGCTCGCCGCAGGATGTGACCGAGGTACTGTTTACGTCCTTTATCATTCAGTAAAGTTGTAGACGCAACATGGCCGATAATTTTCTCTCCCAGGAAGAAGTTGATGCCCTCTTGAAGGGCGTCAACGGCGATCAGGATGACGTCGCCGCGCCGGAAGAGGTCGCGGGCGTCCGGACATACAACCTGGCTACCCAGGAACGTATCGTCCGGGGCCGCATGCCGACCCTGGAAATTATCAATGAACGCTTTGCGCGCCTGCTGCGCGTGGGCCTGTTCAACTTCCTGCGCCGCAGCGCGGAAGTGTCGGTGGGTTCGGTGCGCGTGTCGAAGTATTCCGAATTCATCCGCAACCTGGTGGTGCCGACCAACCTGAACCTGGTGCACATGAAGCCGCTGCGCGGCACGGCCCTGATGGTGTTCGACCCGGGCCTGGTGTTCCTCCTGGTCGACAACCTGTTCGGCGGCGACGGCCGCTTCCACACTCGCGTGGAAGGCCGCGACTTTACCCAGACCGAGCAGCGCATCATCCTGCGCATCCTCGATATCGTGTTCGAGGCTTATACGAAATCCTGGGAGCCGGTGTACCCGGTCGAATTCGAGTACATCCGCTCGGAAATGAATACGCAGTTCGCCAACATCGCCACGCCGAACGAGGTGGTGGTGGCGTCCACCTTTACCGTTGAACTGGGTTCGGTGTCCGGCCAGATCCACTTCTGCATGCCGTACTCGATGATCGAGCCGATCCGCGATGCGCTGACCTCCTCGCTGCAGGGCGAGGCGCTGGAAGTGGACAAGCGCTGGATCCGCCTGATGACGCAGCAGATCCAGATCGCCGAAGTGGAGCTCGTAGCCAGCCTCGGCACGGCCAAGGTCAATTTCGATGAAATCCTGAATATGAAGGTGGGCGACATTATTCCGCTCACGATTCCGGAAACCATCGAAGCGACCGTGGACGGCGTGCCCGTGCTCGATTGCACCTATGGCGTGCTGAACGGACAATATGCGCTGAAGGTGGAGAAATTGCTGTCCAATGCCGATAACCTCGGCAAGTAAGGAATTTAGGAGAGAAACATGTCTGACAATCAAGACGATCAGAGCCTGGACGACGATTGGGGCGCCGCGATTGCCGAGCAGGCCGCTGCCGAAGCCGCCGCCCTGCAGAACCAGGCCGCGACTGCCGCCGTCTTCAAGGATTTTTCCAAGACCGCCAGCAAGACCGAAACCCATAACGATATCGACTTCATCCTCGATATCCCGGTCCAGCTGACGGTGGAACTGGGCCGCACCAAGATCGCCATCAAGAACCTGCTGCAACTGGCGCAGGGCTCGGTGGTGGAACTGGACGGCCTGGCCGGCGAGCCGATGGACGTGCTGGTCAACGGCTGCCTGATCGCCCAGGGCGAGGTGGTGGTGGTGAACGACAAGTTCGGTATCCGCCTGACGGACATCATCACGCCTTCCGAACGCATCCGAAAACTGAATAAATGAAGCACGGTTTATATGCTGTCCTCCTGGCCGCCTGCCTGGCGGCCTCCGGGGCCGGTCCTGGCCCGAGCCGCCAAGCCCGCCACCGACACCACCTCCACCAGCAAGCCGCGCGCAGCGGCGGACGCGCCAGCGCAGGCTGCCGGTCCCGCCGACGCTGCAGCCGCAGCCCCTGCCGCCACCGACGCAGGCGCGGCTCCGGTTGCCGCCGCGCCAGCCCCGGCCACGCCTGAACAGCAGGCTGCGCTGGCAGGCGCCCGTCCAGCCCAGCCCGGCGCCGCCCTGCCCCAGGCGCCTTCCGCGCTGGGCAGCCTGGTGCAGACCATCCTGTCGCTGGGCCTGGTCATCGGCCTGCTGGTCGGCCTGGCCTGGCTGCTGAAACGCTTCGGTCCGAAAACCATCACCGGCGGCACCACCGTCAAGCTGGTCGGCGCCCTCAGCGTGGGCGCGCGCGAGCGAATCCTGGTGGTCGAAGTGGGTGAACAGTGGATTGTGGTGGGCGCCTCGCCCGGCCGCATGAATGCTCTGGCGACGATGCCGCGCCAGGAAACCAGGCGAAGCCGAACTGGCTCCCTCTTCTCCGCTGCCGGGAGCGAACTTCGCAGAGTGGTTCAAACAGACGATTGAAAAGCGCAATGGCAAATAAGTTGGGCGCACTGCGCAATACTCGCTGGCTGGGCCTGGCCGCCGCATTGATGCTGCCGCTGATCGCGGCCGCCGAGCCGACCATCCCTGCTTTCACCAGCACGCCTGCACCGGGCGGCGGCACCGCCTATGGGCTGACACTGCAGACGCTGATCCTGATGACGGCGCTGACCTTCATCCCGGCCGCGCTGCTGATGATGACGGGCTTCACGCGCATCATCATCGTGCTGTCCCTGCTGCGTCAGGCGCTGGGCACGCAGTCGGCGCCGCCCAACCAGGTGATCGTCGGCCTTGCGCTGTTCCTGACTTTCTTCGTGATGAGCCCGGTGTTCGAGCGCATCTACACGGAAGCCTATGTGCCGCTGCAGGAAAACAAGATCACCATGCTGCAGGCGCTGGACAAAGGCGCGGCGCCGCTGAAGACCTTCATGCTGAAGCAGACGCGCCAGGCCGACCTCGCGCTGTTCGTGAAAATTTCGCGCAGCCCGGCCCTGCAGGGTCCGGAAGACGTGCCGCTGAAAGTGCTGGTGCCGGCCTTCATCACGAGCGAGCTGAAGACGGCCTTCCAGATCGGCTTCGCCATCTTCATCCCCTTCCTCATCATCGATATGGTGGTGGCGTCGGTGCTGATGTCGATGGGTATGATGATGATGTCGCCCGCCGTGATTTCCCTGCCCTTCAAGCTGATGTTGTTCGTGCTGGTCGATGGCTGGCAATTGCTGATCGGCTCGCTCTCGCAGAGCTTCTACTAAAGGACACGCGATGACGCCCGAAACCGTAATGACGATGGGCCGCCAGGCCATGGAAGTGACGCTGCTGGTGGCCGCTCCCCTGCTGCTGGTGGCGCTGGTGATCGGCCTGATCGTTTCCATCTTCCAGGCCGCGACGCAGATCAATGAAACGACCCTGTCCTTCATCCCCAAGCTGGTGGGCGTGTTCGTTGCGCTGGTGGTGGCCGGTCCCTGGATGCTGTCGGTGCTGACCGACTATATGCGCCAGATCCTGACCGGCATCCCCGGCATGGTTACCTGATGCATGCTGACGTTAACCTCCGCTGAGCTGAACACCTGGATCGCGGCCCTTATGTGGCCGCTGACCCGCATCCTCGCCCTGCTCGCCGCCTCGCCGATTTTCGGCAACGCCCGCATTCCCCGACCGTGACAGTGCCCTTCGGCCTGATCATGGCCATTCTCATCGCACCTGCCGTGCCGGCCATGCCGGCCGCCGATCCCTTCTCCTGGGCCGGCCTGCTGATCATCGCGCGCGAACTCGTGATTGGCGTGGGCATGGGCTTCGCGATCCGCATCGTGTTCGCTGCGGTGGAAATGGCGGGCGAGATCAGTTCGCTGACCATGGGCCTGGGCTTTGCGCAATTCTTCGATCCCATGTCGCAGGGCCGCTCGTCGGCCATCTCGCAATTCCTGGTATGGATCGTCACGCTGGCCGTGCTGGCGGTGAATGCCCACCTGGTGATCCTGGAAGCGCTGGCGGAAAGCTTCGTCAGCTTGCCGGTGGCGGCCATCTCCTTCCACAACGACGGTTTCTGGCAGCTCGCGCTATGGGGCGCCAAGATTTTCACGGCCGGCCTGCAACTCTCGCTGCCCATCGTGGCTGCCCTGCTGATCACCAACGTCGCCCTCGGCATCCTGACGCGCGCGGCGCCGCAGCTGAACCTCTTCGGCATCGGCTTCCCGATCACGCTGGGCGTGGGCTTCCTGGTGCTGATGACCAGCCTGCCCTTCCTGAGCATGCCGGTGCAGACGCTGGTGAATGAAGGCATTGAAAAGGCGCGCCAGCTGCCCCGGGTATGGGACAGCCGCGCGCCGCGTCCGCCGGCCCGTCCGGGCGCGGCTCGGGTGCCCCAGCCTACGCCTCAGATGAAGTTGAACAGCGACAGCCCGCTCAGGGCCTTGTAGGATTTCTGCGCCGCTTCCAGGTTGATTTGCAGCTGGCTGAAGCGGGAGATGGTTTCCACCGGATCGGCTTCCACCAGGTCGGCGATGGTGGACGCGTACTGGATGTTCAGGTCGTCGCCTGCGCTGTCCAGATGGTCCAGCTCCTTCATGCCCGCGCCCACGGTGGCACGCACCGACAGCACCTTGTCCAGCGCATTGGTCAGGTTCTGGTTGGCCTGGTTCAGCTGGTTGGTCAGCTGGGCGCCGCCGGTCGGTCCGGTATTGTTGGCGCGCAGTGCCGTGACCAGGCTCTGGATGGTGGTGAATACTGACTGGTTCTGGCTCGGGTCGACGGTGAACTGGTCGAGGTCGGCCGGATCGCCCTTGATATCCATCTGCATGCCGTCGAAGGCGATCGGATCGCCCGACTTGTAGGGCACGCCCGTTGCCACCTGGGTGCCGGCGGTCACGTCATTGACGGTGTAGGTGGTCACGGCCGGCACGCCCGGCGTGGCGGGCACCACGCTGAAATCGATGGTGTACTTGTGGCCGGTCAGCGCCGCCGCATTCGTCACGGAACCCGGCGAGATGATGCCGGTGCCGCCGCGGCTGCCATTGTTCGCATCGGCGCCCGTCAGGAAGGTGCCGTTGCCGGTGATGACTTCTTCAAAGACCGAACTGCCCGACGCGCTGATGGCCAGCTTGCGCGAGGACGCAACCTGCAGGTCGCGCACGCCCTGGTCGCCGGCATAGGTGGCGCCGGTGGCGGAACGCGCGAACGGCTGCGTGCCGGTCTTGTAGCCGGAGAACAGGTAACCGCCGGTGCCGTCGGTCGAATTGGCCTGGCCCACCAGGTCGTCCAGGCGCCCTTCCAGTTCATTGGCCAGCGCCAGGCGGTCCTGCTGCGTGAGGCCGCCGTTGCCGGCATTGATGGCGAGCTGCTTGATGTCCTGCAGCAGGTCGTCGGACGTGCCCAGCGCCTGGTCCACCAGCGCCAGCGAGCTGCGCGCATTGCTGCGGTTGGTGGCGTACTGCGCGTTCATGGTTTGCGACTGCGTCACTTCCAGCGCGCGGGCGGAAGCGACCGGATCATCGGACGGCGTCAGCACGCGGCGGCCCGTGGACAGTTGCAGCTGCGCCTTCTGCAAGGCTGACTGCATCGTGTTCAGCTGCGATACGCCGGTGTTGAAGATGGTCTGGTTGGAGATCCGCAATGCCATGATGCTATTCCTTGAATCCTTGATTATGCGCCGATGGAGAGCAGCACATCGAACAACTGGGTCGCCGTCTGCATCACCTTGCCCGCAGCCTGGTAAGCCTGCTGGTAGCGGATCAGATTGGCCGCTTCTTCGTCCAGATTCACGCCGGACACGGACTGCTGCGCTGCCGATGCCTGCGCCACGGCCGTATCGGCGGCCGTGCTGGCGATCTGCACTTCGCGCGTCTTGTTGCCGACGAAGTTGGTCAGGCTGGCATAGCCGGCCTGGTAGTTGGTCTTGCCGCCGTCCAGGATATTCTTGTTCTGCAGGCCTGCCAGCAGCACGCCGTTGCGGTTGTCGCCCACGCCGCTGCTGTTCAGGATATTGAACTTGTCCTGGTCGGCCGGCTGGCCGGTCACGCTGAAGTTGACGCCGCCAAAACTGATGTTGGCGCCCGAGGTAAACGTGACCGGCGTACCGGCCGGGTACAGCGTGCTGGTGCCGTTGACCGTTACTGTCACGTCCTGCCCCGCCGGGAAGCCGTTCAGGGTATTGGTGGCGGCATCGTAAGTCAGGTTGACGGGGCCGGCCAGCGCATTGCCGGGCAGCAGATAGTTACTGTCCACCGCTCCCGGGCTCATCGTGGCCTTGCCGGTATTGGTCGAGGGCACGGAAGTGCTGATCGGTGCGGCCAGGGCAATTTTTTGCGGATCGGTGATCGCCACCTGCATCTGCGATGCCGCGGTATAGGTCGGGCGCACCAGGAAATGGTCGCCGTCGGCCGGCGTGCCGGTGATGTTGTACTCGACGCCATCGATGACCGGGGCCGGCGTGGAGGTGGGCAAGGTGATCGTGCTCTGGAAGCCGTCCGACTTGCGGGTGACGATCAGGTCGGTGCCGTTGAAATTCACGTCGTAGTCGCTGGTGGTCAGCGCGCCCGCGTCCACCACCTTGGCCTGGATGTCGAGCGTGCTCAGCGAGGAATTGTCGCGGTCATAGCCCACATAGGCCTGGATATCGTTGAAGAAGTTGCCACCTGGCGCGCCGTTCAGGTCCACGCCCAGCTTGTGCTGCGCATTGAAGCTGGTGGCGAGGCCGGCTGCAATCTGGCCCAGCTTGTTTTGCGCCTGGTCCAGCGCACCGTTGCGGAACTGCAGCGTGCCGCCCAGCTGACCGCCGGTGATCACATTATCCGGCAGCTCGGCGAATCTGCCGGGCGTCTGGTAGCCGACCACGATGCGGCCCGGATCGGTGTCCGAGAAGCCGGTGGCCAGACTCTGCGCCAGGTTGCCGACGACCAGCGGCTGGCCGGTGCCGAAGGACACGTTCAGCATATGGTTGTCGCCCTGGGTCACATTCACCTTGACCTGCTTGTTCAGCTCATTGATCAGTTGGTCGCGCTGGTCCAGCAAATCGTTCGGCGCGATATTCGGGTCGAGCGAGAGGCTGGCAATCTGCTGGTTCAGGTCGGCAATGCGCGTGGCATAGGAATTGATCTGGTTCACGCTGGCCGTGACGCTGCTGGTCACGCCATCCTGCAACTCCTGCAGGCGGGAGGACAGGCCGGTAAAGCGCGCCGCCAGCGTTTCCGCCGACGACAGCATGGCCGAGCGTGCCGCGTTGGAGGATGGCGAGGAATTGGCCTGCTGCACGCCGTCAAAGAAGCCCTGCAGCGCCGGCGACAGGCCGACCGTGGTATCGGCCAGCAGGTTGTCGATCTGGCTGATCTGGCCATAAAAACTGTCCAGCGAAGCCTGGTTGGCTTGCGCGCCCAGCAATTGCTTGTTCAGGAAATCATCATAGTAGCGCTTGATCTGCGCCACTTCCGTGCCGGTGCCGATGAAGCCCACACCGGTGCTGACGGGCGCCGTGGTGCCCTGGATCACGACCTGGCGGTTGTAGCCCGGCACGTTTGCATTGGTAATGTTGTGCCCAGTCGTCGCCAGGCCCGCCTGGGCGGCCATCAAACCCGTTTTACCGATGCTGAGAAGACTGGACATTGTGCTAATACCTTCGCTAGATAAGTCAGTTTACGGCCAGTTCGCCGGAAACTTGAAACCGCCATTTTCTACAGGACGTAACATCAGGCCAGTGTTTTCTTGATAATGCTGGCCAGCTTGACCGCATAGTTGGGATCGGTGGCATAGCCGCCGCGCTGCAAGCCCTTGGCGAAACCAGCGGCGTCGCCGCTGCTGGCACTGGCCAGCGCTTTTTCGTAACGGGGATTGCCGGCGATCAGCTTGGCGTAATCCTTGAAGCTGTCGGCATAGCTGTCATAGGCGCGGAAACGCTCGACCCTGGTCTGGGCCTTGCCATTCACGTATTCAGTGGTGGCCGTTTCAACCACTTTGCCCTTCCAGTCCGGACCGGCCTTGATGCCGAACAGGTTGTGGCTGTTGCTGCCATCGCGGCCCTTGATTTCGCGGCGGCCCCAGCCGGATTCCAGCGCCGCCTGGCCCAGCATGAACTTGGCCGGGATGCCGGTCGCGCGGCTCGCTTCCTCGGCGTGGCTGGCCAGCTTGTCCTGGAAAGCGCGCACGTGGCTCGGCTTGCCGGAGGCGGACGCGCTGCTGTCGGCGCCGCTCACCGATGCGCTCGTGCCAGCACCGCGCGCTGCCGCATTGCCGCCGGCGGCATCGATCGAGCGCTGCAGCTTGGCCGCGTCGAGCAGCGTGCGCGAGAACGCATCGTCGCCGCCGGCGGCCGCTTCGGCGGCTGCCTGCGTTTTCGACAACTGGCGCACCAGCACATCGGACAGGCCCAGTCCGCGCTTGGCGATATTCTGGCTGGTCTGCTGGTCGAGCATGGTGGTGAACATCTTGGTCTGCTGGTTGTCCAGCATGCCTTCCTGCGGCGTGGCGTCGCGCATGCTCTTCATCATCATATTGACGAACATGGCTTCGAACTGCTGGGCCGCTGTTTTCAGCGCTTCCGGAGAATTGGCCTTGGCCGACTGGCGCAGGTCGCCCAGGCCCTTGGTGTCGAGGGCGAGGTTCTTGCTCAGGTCGGCGGGCGTGGTCGTCTGGCGAATCATGGCAGCCTCAAATGATTTCCAGTTCCGCGCGCAGCGAACCGGCCGCCTTCATCGCTTGCAGGATGGCCAGCAGGTCCTGTGGCGAGGCCCCGACCGCGTTCAGGGCCTTGACCACTTCGGCCAGGTTGGCGCCGCCCTTCAGCATCAACACCTTGCCAGGCGTAGCCTTGATATCGACCTGGCTATTTTGCGTAACCACCGTCTGGCCGCCGGACAGCGGATTCGGCTGGCTCACCTGCGGTTCGGTGCTGATCGATACGGTCAGGTTGCCATGCGAGATGGCGCAGGTTTCCAGAGTCACTTCCTGGTTCATCACGACCGAGCCGGTGCGTGCATTCATGATCACTTTCGCTGCCTGGCGCGCGGGACGCACATCCATCGCTTCCAGTGCGCCGATAAAGGCCACGCGCTGGTCGCTAGACGACGGCGCGGTGACGCGGATGGTGCGGCCATCGAGCGCGTAAGCGACGCCCGCGCCGTATTTATCATTGATCGCTTCGACCACGCGGCTGGCGGTGGCGAAGTCGGTATTGTTCAGTTCCAGGCGGATCTGGCCGCCATCGCCCAGGCTGGTCGGCACCGCGCGCTCGACGGTCGCGCCGCCATTGATGCGGCCGACGGACAGGTGATTGACCACTACCGAAGTGCCGCCGCCCGGTGCCTGCGCGCCCACGCCGCCCACGACGAGATTGCCCTGGGCCATGCCGTACACCTGGCCGTCCGCGCCTTTCAGCGGCGTCATCAGCAGGGTGCCGCCGCGCAGGCTTTTTGCATTACCCAGCGAGGAGACGGTCACATCCAGCATCTGGCCCGGTTGCGCGAAGGCCGGCAGCGACGCAGTCACCATCACGGCTGCCACATTCTTCAACTGCAGGTTGGTGCCCGGCGGCAGCGACACGCCCAGCGACTGCAGCATCGAGGCCACGCTCTGCACGGTAAATGGGGTCTGCGTAGTCTGGTCGCCCGAGCCGTCGAGGCCGACCACCAGGCCATAGCCCATCAGCTGGTTCTGGCGTACGCCGGCGATGCTGGCCAGGTCCTTCAGCCGCTCGGCCTGCACGGCGGGCGCCAGCACCAGTGCGGCGCACAAACACAAAATCTTGAACTTGGTTTTCATATCAGAACGGCAGCAGGCTGAGGAAGAAGCGCGAAGCCATCGATTGCAGCTCCGTCTTGTCCAGATGGGTATTGGTGCGGTACTCGACGCGCGCATCGGCAATCGCGGTCGACGGCACGCTGTTCGCCGACGAAATCGTGTCCGGATTCACCATGCCGGAGATGCGGATGAATTCCGTGCCCTTGTTCATCGCGATCTGCTTTTCGCCCGCGATGATCAGGTTCCCGTTCGGCAGCACCTCCACCACGGTGGCGCCGATGGTGCCGCGGAAGGTATTGCTGGCGGACTGGTTGTCGGCGTCGGCGTACTTGTTGTCGGCGCTGGTGGCGATATTGGTGCCCAGGCGGCTTTGCAGCACGCCCGGCACGCCGAAGTTCACGCTGCCCGTCTTGTTGCCGGAGCTGGCGCCCGTCTTGTTGGCGGCCGTGTTCTCGGTGATAACCACGCTGATCACATCGCCCACGTGGCGCGCACGGCGGTCTTCGAAGGCGGGACGGAAGTTGCTGTTCTGGTAGATCGCGCCATTGTTCTGCGCCACCGGCGGATAGGCGGGCGGCAGCGGACGCGCCGAAGTCGGGCCGGCCACGATGGAGGTCGGCGTGCTGGCGCAGCCAGCCAGGGTGGCGAGCGCAGCGGCAATGGTGATCAGGGATTTCATGGCAAGACTCCTTACAGCTGGCCCAGCTTCTGCAGCATCTGGTCCGAAGTCGTGATGGCCTTGCTGTTGATCTCGTAGGCGCGCTGGGTCTGGATCATATTGACCATTTCCTCGACCACGTTGACGTTCGAGGTTTCCACATAGCCCTGCAGGATCACGCCGGTGCCATTAGTGCCCGGCTGATTGGCAGTGGCGGCGCCGGACGAGCCGGTTTCCACGTACAGGTTCTCGCCCTTCGACTCCAGGCCGGTCGGGTTGATGAAGGTCGCCAGCTGGATGTTGCCGATCTGGGCCGGCGCAGTCTGGCCCGGCAGCTTGACGGACACGGTGCCGTCGCGCCCCACGGTGATGCTTTCGGCATTGATCGGGATGGTGATGGCCGGCTGCAGCACGAAGCCGCTGGAAGTGACCATCTGGCCGTTGGAATCGCGCTGGAAGGAACCGTCGCGGGTGTAGGCCGTGGTGCCGTCCGGCAGCAGGACTTGGAAGAAGCCGTTGCCGTTGACCATCAGGTCCTTGTCGTTGCCGGTGGCTTGCGGATTGCCCTGGGTGTGGATGCGCTCGATGGATACGGGACGCACACCGGTACCCATCTGCATGCCCGATGGCAGCTGGGTCTGCTGCGAGGACTGGGCGCCCGGCTGGCGGATATTCTGGTAGAGCAAGTCTTCGAAGACGGCGCGCGACTTCTTGAAGCCATTGGTGCTGACGTTCGCCAGATTGTTGGACACCACGTCCATCTGGGTCTGCTGCGCCTCCATGCCAGTCTTGGCAATCCACAACGATCGAATCATTTTGCTTGCTCCTTAACGGTATTCCTACGCAAGCATTATGGCTTGGGAACCGTCAATTCAAAGCGAGGATCTGGGTGGCTTTTGCCGCGTTATTTTCCGCATTCTTCAGCAGGCTCATTTGCGTGTCAAAGGAGCGCGCCAGCTGGATCATATTGACCATCGAATCGATGGGATTGACGTTACTGCCTTCCAGCACGCCATCGGCCAGGCGCACGTTCACGTCCGGGTCGGCAGTCAGGCCGGACTGGTTGCGGAACAGGCCGTCCTCGCCACGCACCAGGCCTTTCGTGTCCGGATTGACAAGCTTAATGCGGCCCAGGATGTTGGCTGGCCCCGGCTGCGTCTGCTGGGTATTGATGCCGCTGATGGTGCCGTCGCTGGCGATGGCAATATCGGTATCGGGCGGAATGGCGATCGGGCCATTCTCGCCGACGAGGGTCAGGCCGTTGGCCGTTTGCAGCAGGCCGTTTTCGCTGACCTTCAGGCTGCCGTTGCGGGTATAGGCTTCGGAACCATCCGCCGCCTGCACGGCCAGCCAGCCATCGCCGCGCACCGCCACGTCCAGCGCTCGGCCGGTGGTTTGCAGTACGCCCTGGCGGAAATCGCTGCCGACCGTGTTGTCGACCACGAAAGCGCGCGTGGGCAAGCCTTCGGACACCACGGGCACGGCCCGGAACGAGTCGAGCTGGGCGCGGAAGCCCGTGGTGGTGGCGTTGGCCAGGTTGTTGGCGGTGGTGGCCTGCTGGTCCAGCAAATGCCGGGCGCCAGTCATGGCCGTGTAGATCAGGCGGTCCATGATTCAGCCTATCGCAGGTTGACCAGGGTTTGCAGCACGGAGTCCTGGGTCTTGATGGTTTGCGCATTGGCCTGGTAGACGCGCTGCGCGGTGATCATGTCTACCAGTTCCTTGGTCAGGTCCACGTTCGACGATTCCACCGAGGATGAGCGCAACTGACCCAGCGAGCCGGAGTTCGGCGTGCCCACGGAGGGCGAACCGCTGGCCGAGCTCTCGGCCCAGGCATTGTTCCCCAGCGGGATCAGGCCGTCCGGGTTGGCGAAGTTGGCCAGCACGAACTGCGCCAGAGGACGCGACTTGCCGTTCGAATACTGGCCGGTGATCACGCCGTTGGCATCGGTGTTGAAGCGCTCCAGGTGACCCGAGGAATAACCGTCCTGTGAGGAAAGCTTCTCGCTCGTGGTCGAGCCGTACTGCGTGGTGCCCTCGAAGGAGGTGGTAATCGTCAGCGGCTGGATCGAGCCGGTGTCCGGGAAGATCGGCAGATTGATGGTGAACGGCACCGTTTGCGGCGGCGTCAGGCCGGCCATGATGGCCGTGCTGATTTCACCGGTCTTGTCGAAGGCCAGCGTGCCCACTTTCACGGCCGGCACGCTGACGGCGGCGGCCAGGGCTTCATTGATCTTGTCCGGATTGGTGCCGGGGATGGAACCGACGTCGGTGCCGGCTGCCGTGTCATATTTGGCGGCCAGGGCGGCCAGCTGGCCGGCGCTGGCGCCCGCCGCGGCAGCGGCCGTCGACATGGCCGTACCCGCCGCCTGCGAATAGGCCTGGTTGGCGGCGTCGATGTCAGCCTGCACCTGCGGAATAGTGTTCACGGCAGTCTGGTAGGCAGTGCGTGCGGCGGCCACGGTCGGATCGGTCAGGATGGCTGCAGCGGCGGCCTTGGACGCGATCTCGATGCCGTCATTGCCCGCATACACATCCCACATGCCCGCATTGGTCTTCACGTAGTACATGGACATCACGTGCGGATTGCCCAGGCTATCGTACACATCCAGCACGGTCTGCTTGTTGTAGGTGGTCGGGTCGGCGGCATCGAACGGCACCTTGGTCGGCACGGTGCTGCGCGAATCCAGGTTGAGCGAGAAATTGGCCTTGGTCGTCGCAACCGGGGTCAGGTCGGAGTAATCGATGGTGATCGGAACCGGTGCGCCGGACAGGATCACGCCCTGCTTGTTGGCGAGGTAGCCGGTGATAGCCTGGCCCTGCGCATTGCGGATGGTGCCGGTGTTATCGAGCTGGAACTGGCCATTGCGGCTGTACTGGATGGCGCCGCCCGGCGTCACCGTGCGGAAGAAACCGCCGCCATTAATGGAGATGTCCAGCGGGTTGTTGGTGGTCTCGATATTACCCTGCGTGAACTGCTGCGCCAGGCGCGCGATGGACACGCCAATGCCGGGGTTGTTGCCGGCCACGCCGTTCAGGGAGTTGGCATACAGGTCGGCGAACTGGGCCTGCGAACCCTTGAAGCCAACGGTACTGGCGTTGGCGATATTGTTGCCGATCACGTCGAGCGATTTGGAGGCGGCGTTCAGGCCGCTGAGACCTTGTTGAAACATGGTGTTCCCCTATTCAGATTGGGCTTGCTTACAGTACTTGTTTGATTTGGTCCATCGTCACCTGGCCGATGGGCAGATTCAGTTTCAGGCCGCCGGCGCCAGTCGATACGCTGCTCACCGTGGTAAAGGTCAGCGGCTTGGCGTCCTTCAGCGTCTGGTCGCCGGACACGGCGGTCAGCTTCACGCTGTATTTGCCATCCGGCGCCTTGGTGCCGTCTTCCAGCGTGCCGTCCCAGGTCAGCGGGATCACGCCGGCATCGACGCCGCTGCTCATCGCCAGCGAGTGCACCACCTTGCCGGAAGAATTGACGATATCGATACGCGCCGCATCGGCCGCGCTGCCGAATTCCACGCCGAAGATGGACTTGCCATCCTTCAGCGTCAGGTCGCTGCCTTCGATCAGCACGCCGTGGTCGATCAGGCTGGTCGCCTGCAGTTGCGAGGACAGCTGGTAATTGCCCTGCAAGGCCTTCATCGATTCGTTCAGCTTGTTGATGCCGGTCACGGTGTTCAGCTGGGCCAGCTGGCTGGTGACCTGGGCATTGTCCAGCGGGTTCAGCGGGTCCTGGTTCTTCAGCTGGGTAATCAGCAGGGTCATGAACTTGTCGGTGTCGGCCTGCACGCTGTCGGTGGACGTGGTCGCCTTCGGGTTCACTGCGTTCAGCAGGGAGGCCGGCACGCCGCCGGAAGAAGTGGTATTGCTTACAGCACTGGTCATAATCGGGCCTCTTCTTACTGACCGATGGTCAGCGTTTTCAGCAGCATGGTCTTGGCTGCGTTCATGGTTTCCACATTGGTCTGGTAGGAGCGGGAAGCGGACAGCATGTTCACCATCTCATCCACCACATTCACATTGGGCATCGTGACGTAGCCCTTGTCGTCGGCCAGCGGATGCTTGGGGTCGTAGACCTGCTTCAGCGGCGAGGGATCTTCGATCACGCGCTGCACTTTCACGCCGGTGGACGAGTTGTCGGCGGCGGGCGTTGCTTCGAACACCACCTGCTTGGCGCGGTAGGCTTCGCCACTGGCGCTGGTGGCGCTGTCCGCATTGGCCAGGTTGGACGCGGTCACGTTCAGGCGCTGGGCCTGGGCGCTCATGGCCGAGCCGGCAACGTTAAAAATATTGAACAGCGAAGACATTATTGGCCTCCCTGGATCGCGGCCAGCAGGCCCTTGATCTGCGCGTTAACAAACTGCACGCCGGCCTCGTAGCGCAGGGCGTTGTCGGCGAAGGCATTGCGTTCCACATCCATATCGACGGTATTGCCGTCCACCGCGCCCTGCACCACGCCGCGGTATTGCAGCGGTGTGCCGTCGGCCAGCGTTCCGGCGTCTTGCTGAGGGATGGGGAAATGCTTGGGGGCGGTCGCCTTCAGCGGCGCCGGCGCGGCGTTCTTCGCCATTGCGCTGGTGAGCGCGGCGGTGAAGTCGATGTCGCGCGCCTTGTAGTTCGGGGTATCGGCGTTGGCGATATTGGACGCGAGCACAGTCTGGCGCTGGGAGCGCAGGCTCAGCGCGGTTTCATTGAATCGCAGGTAATCGTCGAGTTTCCCTAACATGGCGGTCGCCCTCTTTTGATGACAGGATCGATGATACGGAGCAACACGCGCAAATGATCGAAAGAGAAGGCTGGGGTTTTCCACGCTATTCCCCGCTTTCCTCCGCGCACGCGAGGCTAAGATGGCTGCCATGAAACGCATACTCATCACTACCGCCCTGCTGTTGCTGGCCTCGGCCGCCGGTGCCCAGAATCGTATGGACGTTGCTGTGCTGCGCCAGAGCGTCGAGCAATTCCTGCAAGTGCAGACGGCCGGCCTGCCGGGCAAGGTCACGGTGCACGTGGGCGCGGTCGATCCGCGCCTGTCGCTGGCCCCCTGCCCTGCGCCGGAAGCCTTCCTGATGCCGGGCGCGCGCGCCTGGGGCAAGACCACGGTAGGGGTACGCTGCGCGGCGCCGACGCCGTGGCAGGTGTATATTCAAGCGAATGTGTCCGTGCTCGGAAACTATATTGCCGCGGCCGCGCCGCTGGCGCCGGGCCAGGCGATCGAGGAGGGCCAGCTGGCCGTGATGCAGGGCGAGCTGACTGCCCTGCCGGCCGGCGTGGCGACAGACAAGGCGCAAGTTGTCGGACGTACCAGCAATCTTTCCATTTCGGCAGGTATGCCGGTGCGCGTGGATTTGCTGAAGAGCAAGCCTGTGGTGCTGATGGGACAGCCGGTCAAGCTGGTTTCGCGCGGCAACGGCTTCTCGGTTTCGGCTGAAGGCAAGGCGGCGGCCAACGCCGGCGAAGGCCAGGTGGTACAGGTAAGAACTGCCAATGGGCAACAAATTAGCGGCATCGCGAAAGCGGGCGGACTGGTGGAAGTGACATTCTGAGGACGGTAACGAGGAATTTGTCGCGGTCCGGCTAAAGTTTCGCAAGCCGCTGCCGATATAAGACTCGTATCCCGGAGTAAAGTCTCCAACCAGACGAGGATAATGCTGTGAAAATCAATGATTCATTAAAGAGCACGCCGGGGCTGCCGACGTCGCCTGCTACTACCAATAACGCCCGCACGGCGGAAAAGGCTGCGGCTGCGACCAATCAGGCGCCGACCGATAACGTGCGCCTGTCTGCCCAGGGGCAGGCACTCGCGGCCAGTGGCGCCGGCGCCAGCAATGCTGTGTTCGACACCAAGAAAGTCGAGCGCATCAAGCTGGCGATCGCCGATGGCCAGTTCCAGGTCAATTCCGAGAAAGTAGCGGACGGCTTGCTGGAAACGGTACGCGACCTGCTGCACTCACGTAAACGCTAAGCCAGGGTAAAACCATGTCCGACTCCCCGATGAACAGCCTGCGCGCCGAACAACAGCTGATTACCCAGCTGCTCGAGGTGCTGAAGCAGGAACAGGACCATCTGGTGGCGGCGGACATCGACAAGCTCACCGCCCTCACGCCGCATAAGTCCGACCTGGTCGCGCAAATGGGCGCCTTGGCCACCAGGCGCCACAAGGCGCTGGACGCGCTCGGCTTCGCTGCGCAGGAAGCGGGCATGGAGGCCTGGCTCGCCGCCCACGGCGACGACGGGTCGCGCGCGCTGTGGCAGCAAGTGCTGGAGCAGACGCGCGAGGCCAAGGAGTTGAACCGCCTGAACGGCATGCTGATCAACAAGCACCTGAGCACGACCCAGGGCGCTTTGCAGGCGCTGCGCCCACAGGCGGCTGCCGCTGCCGTGTACGGTCCGACCGGCCACACCACTTCCGTTTCGCGCAGCCGCGGCTTTATCGCCGGCTGATCCCTTGCGCGGGCTCAACGCCCGCTCCCCGGCGCGCAAGCATACTGCTTGCATGCCAAACCGCCACTACGTCCCCACCGCCGCGCTGCTCCTCGCCGCGTCCGCCATAGCCACCGCGCCCTCCGCCGCCCTCGCGCGTCCGCCTTACGCGCAGCGCACAAGCGCCTTGGCGAGGCCGCCCGCCGGCGCGGCAGCCAGCCCCGCAGTGTCCGACGCCAGCCCGGTGCGGCTCGCGCTGGAGGACGGTCGCCTCGGACTTTACGCTGCAAGCGAATTCCGCCTCGCTGACGGCCACTGCAGCGACTGCCCGAACGCCGCGCCAGGCGCTGTGGTACTTCCGCGACGAACCAATCGCCGTTCCGCGCGCGCCGGGTACGTCCCTGCCCGCCCTGGTCTGGCTGGGCGCCCCCGAGCGCATTGAATCGGCCACGCTGTCATCCGATGGCCGCAGCCTGCGCGCCGACAACGGCGACAGCTTCGCGATGCGCCTGGCGCCGAAAATCGCCAGCAACCGCTCCTGGTTCAACGACAGCACGCTGGACTTCTTTCGCCAGCGCGCCGTCAGCCTGCGCGGCACATTGGACGGCAACACCTTCACCGCCCGCACCATCTGGCCGCGCGACTACACGATCACGCCGTCCACCGCCCAATTCTCGCCCCTGCGCTCGCCGGACGAACTGCAAGCCTGGGTGCGCGCCGACCACGGCGGCGCCCGCAGCCAGTTCGCCGCGCGCCTGATCTGGAAGCGCCCCTGCGTGCAGACCGCGTGGTCGAACAAGCCCGTGCTGGCCGTCATGCTGAATGGCGCGCAAGGCGACGATGACGAAGCCCACGGCGGACATTTCGCCATCGCCACCGGCAAGCTCGGCCCGCAAGGCGAATGGTCCGACTGGCTGGTGAACAATTTCTACAACCTGGACAACGTCAGCGAAAAAGGCATCATCGCTTCGATGACGCCGATGGACGCCTACCTGATGGACCTGAACAGCGGCCAAAGCTACTACCGCCCGTCATGGCTGCTGGTCGCCGTGCTGCGCAGCGAGCGCACGGCCGCCGCCTACCAGCAAGGCATCCAGCGCACCTTCGAGCACTTCTACCGCCACGCTTTCACCTACCAGCACGCCGCAGCCAACTGCGCCGGCATCAGCGTGGACATGCTGCGCAGCCTTGGCTGGCACATCCCGCCGCAAGGCCCGACGGGACGCATGCAGGCCATCGGCGCCTACGCTTATATGGCGGCCAGCGACGCCAGCCTGCAAAGCGGCCGCAAAGCCTACGATTATTTCAGCGAAGAGCAAACGCGCCTGTATCCGGCGGTGGCCTTCGACGCCATCGGCCGCGACCTGCTGGCCGTGCTCGGCGGCCAGAGCGGACGCACGCTCAGCGCTTTCGAGCGGCAATTGCATGAGGATGTGGAAGCGGTACTGCTGCTGCGCGTGCCGCAAGTGCCGTCCAGCCGCGCCTCCGGCTCGGCGCCCGTCTACAGCATCGCCGAGTACCGCGCCCGCACGCCGCAGGATCGCAGCAAATGGCAGATCGTGCCGACCGAGCCGCGTCCCTTCCCTGCCGAATTGCGCGAAGGCGTGTCCATCTCGCGCGCCGCTGGGCAACCGGTACCGCTGCCGGTTGCGATGCTGCTCGTTGTCGTAATAGGCGCCGCGGGCGCGGGCGCCATCTGGCGGCGCCCTGTCAGCGCGGCGCAGGGACGGGCTGCGCTGGCGCCCCGCGCGGAATCTCGGTCGAAGGATCAGGAATCGCAGACAGGATCGTGACGGCCACGCGCCGATTGCGTGCGCGGCCCTCGGGATCATCGTTGGAAGCCACGGGGTGATTGTCCGCATGTCCCACGGCCGTCATGCGCTCCGGCGCCACGCCGGATTCGATGAACAGCCGCACCACCGTCCCCGCGCGCATGGCAGACAATTCCCAATTGGACGGGAAGCTGGCGTTCTTGATCGGCATCTTGTCCGTATGCCCCTCCACCTGCACCGCATGCGGATCATCCTTGAGCAGCGAAGCCACCGCCGTCAGCGCCTCGCGCGACTCGGACGTCAGCCGCGCATCGCCAGGATTGAACAGCACGGACGCGTTGATCTCCACGCTCACGCCGCGGCTGTTCTGCGTGACCTTCACCTTGCCCTCCTTGACCAGCGGCGCCAGCGTGGCGGCGAGGTCGTTGGCCAGGCGCGTCATCTGCTCCTTCTCCTTGCGGATCTGTTCCGCGCGCCGGCGCTGGGCGGGATTGGGGATGGGGATGTTCTGCACTTCCGTGTTGACCAAGGGCGCCGCGCCCTGGCCGCCGAACGCATCGCCAAGGGCATCGGAAAACACCTTGTACTTGCCGATATTGACCGAGGAAATCGCGTACATCACCACAAAGAAGGCAAACAGCAGCGTGATGAAATCGGCATACGAAATCAGCCAGCGCTCGTGGTTCTCCGGCTCGTCGTCAAACTTCCTGCGCGCGCGGCGGTACTGCATGTCACGGCTCCCGCAGCAGGGTCGCGATGCGCTCGTCGATCACTCGGGTGAAGTCGCCGGTGGCGATATCGTAGAACACGGCGGCCGCCAGCTCCTGCTGGTAGACCTGGCGCGTGACGATGGTCTTCAACTTGTTGGCGATCGGGTAGAAGAACAGATTGGCCAGGCCCACGCCGTAGATGGTGGAGACGAAGGCCACGGCGATGCCGGAACCGAGCTTGCTCGGATCGGTCAGGTTTTCCATCACGTGGATCAGGCCCAGCACCGCGCCGAGAATGCCGATGGTGGGCGAATAGCCGGCCGCCGATTCCCAGATGCGCACGGCCTGGCGTTCGGCGGTTTCGAAGGCGGTGATTTCCATGTCCAGCATCTGGCGCATCTTGTCCGGCTGGATGCCGTCGACGATCATGCGCAGGCCCTTGGCGATGAACTTGTCCTTGGACGCGAGCATGTAGCGCTCCAGCGCCAGCAAGCCGTCGCGGCGCGCGGCCAGGCTCCAGGCATTGATGTCGCGCGCCAGCACGGCGCGGTTGTCGAGCGGCGGACGGAAGACCCAGCGCAGCATGGACAGGCCACGGCGCAGGGTCGGCAGCCGCGTTTGCAGCATGACGGCGCCGAAGGTGCCGATGACGACGATGGCAAATGCCGCAGGCTGCAGCAATGAAGTAACTTTGCCGCCTTCCAGCCCCTGGCCGATGATGATGCCGGCAATCGCCAGCAGGACACCGGCTACGCTGGACCAGTCCATGCCTGCTCCCTCAGCGTTGCACGCAGGCGGGCCACAGCCTGGGTATGCAGTTGCGAGACCCGTGATTCGGACACGCCCATCACGGCCCCGATCTCCTTCAGGTTCAGCTCTTCCTCGTAGTAGAGGCCCATCAGCATCTTCTCGCGCGGCGGCAGCGCATCGATGGCGTCGATGACGGCCTGGCGGAAGTCGGTGTCCAGCAGCGCGCGCAGCGGATCGGCGTCCTCGTCGTGCGCATAGCGGTCGAGAAAGGAATCATTGCCATCCTCGTCGTGGAAGTCTTCGTAGTAGACCAGCTGGTGGCCGCCGCCTTCGGACAGCATTTCCTGGTAATCCGCCAGCGACAGCTTGAGCGACTTCGCCACTTCCGATTCGCTCGGCGGGCGGCCCAGGCGCTGCTGCAGCACGGCCATCGCATTTTCGATCTTGCGCATATCCTGCCGCATCGAACGCGGCATCCAGTCGGACGAGCGCAGCTCATCCAGCATGGCGCCGCGGATGCGCATCACCGCATAAGTCTCGAACTGGGCGCCGTGGGTTTCTTCATAGCGGTTGATTGCATCGAGCAAGCCAATCATGCCGGCCTGTACCAGGTCATCGACTTCCACGCTCGGCGGCAGCTTGGCCTTCATGTGGTGGGCAAGACGCTTAACCAACGGCATGTGCTCCGTCAGCAGAGAGTCCTTGTCTACTTTCCCTTTGACCGTGTACATATAGTTCTAGTTCTTTTGAGGCTCAAAAATGGTTGCTGCTCCCTGCAAAGTGTGATGGCGAGCCAGCCAGCGCAAAGCGTCCGGCCAGTTGACGGAACGCGACCGACGCACCGGCCAGCGGAAAGGCATCGACCACCGCGCGCCCCAGGCGTGCTGCACGATGCAGGTACTCGTCGGCCGGAACCGAACCCATGGAGACAAGGTTCACAGCCAGGTAACGGCTTGCCGCTTGTGCCATATTATCGTGAAACCACCCTCGCCTCGGCTTCCGAGGCGCCCGTCACGAGAATTCCGAAGGGGCGGCGACCCAGTTCGTGGTTCAGGCGCTTGATCATCAGGTAGGCATTCTTGATGGATGCCGCGCTGTTCGACACTTGCACGACGATTTCCGAGGAAGCCATCACGGGCACCGGGAAAGCCTCGCCATCGAATTCGCCGTCCACCAGCGTGATGCCAGTTTGCTTGACCAGCACATCGAAAGCCTTGGCCAGGCGGCGGCCTTCGTCCGGACCGCGGCGGCTTTCGCCGCGCGTCATCTGCGCCACATTGAAACCTTGCGGGGCGGCGTGGATGACCTGGTTCAGGCCGCACTGCTGGCGCGCCACGTTCAACAGGCTGGCGCCGCCATCGACGCCGAGACGCGACGCCACACCGTGGGCGCTGGCGCAGGCATCGACCAGCAGCACATCGTTGCCGGCCTGGGCCAGCGAGGCGCCCAGGTTTACCAGCATCATGCCCTTGTCGTCCTGCGGGGTGGCGGAGAGGAAGGTGACGAGGCGGGGACGCGGCCCCGCCAGCATGCGGCGCAGGCCTTCGGCCTGGTCGAAATCGAAATTAGCCAAGGTGCACCTCGCGCAGGGAAGCATCGTGGCCGGCGTTGGCCATCAGCAGGGGCAGGTCGGCGTCCGCCAGTTGCGACTTGGCGCCGCTGAAGGCGCGCTCAATCAGGGCGGCCGGATCAGCCAGGTGCAGGTCTTCCGGCACGCGCTGGCCGTTGGACACATAGAACAGGTTCAGCTTGTGGCGGATCACCACATCCAGCGCGCTGCCGATCGACGCCGCCTCATCCAGCTTGGTGATGATGGAACCAGCCAGGCCGCTGCCCTGGTAGGCGCGCACCACTTCGGACAGGGTTTCCTGGGTCGAGGTGGCGTTCAGGCACAGCAGGCGCTTCACATTGGCGCCGGCGCCTTGCAGCATGGCCACCTGCTCTTCCACCATATGATCGCGCTGGCTGACGCCGACGGTGTCGATCAGCACGGTGTGCTTCTTGCTCAATTCCTTCAGGGCGATGCGCAGGTCGGCTTCATCCTTCACCGAGTGCACCATCACGCCGAGGATCTTGCCGTAGATGCGCAGCTGTTCGTGGGCGCCGATACGATAGGCATCCGTGGTAATCAGGGCCAGCTTTTCCGGGCCGTGGCGCATCACGCAGCGCGCGGCCAGCTTGGCGGTGGTGGTGGTCTTGCCGACGCCGGTCGGGCCGACAAGGGCGAACACGCCGCCCTGCTGGATCAGCGCCTCTTCATTGCTCATGGCGTTCAGGTTGCGCGCCAGGGCGTTACGCATCCAGCGCTGGGCATCGATGCCGGCGGGGAGCTTGTCCACCAGGTAGCGCGACAGCTGGGCCGAGAAGCCGGCCGCCAGCATGTCGCGCAGCACGGCGTTCTTGTGCGGCTCGCGCTGCTGACCGCTGCTGAAGGCGATCTCGGCCAGCTGGGACTCCATCATGCCGCGCATGGCGCGCAGCTCGTTCATCATCGTGCTCATTTCCGCCGCAGCGCTGGCTTTCGCGCCGGCGACGGCTTCCGCGACCAGGGCGGTGATGCGGTCCATGTCGAAGGCTGGCGTGACTGGCGCCGCGGCCGGTGCTGGGCGAGCTACGTGGCGCGGTGGCAGTGCGCGGGCTGCGGCGGCGGCAGCGGCAACGGAAGCGGCCGAACGTGGCGTCGCTTCGCCTTCACGGGCAACCGCGCGGGCTGGACGCGGCATCGCGCGCTCGACCGGCGCTTCCGGTTCCTGCGGCAGCAGCGGCTCCACGCGCTGGTCGAAGGGCTGGGGCGACAGCTCCAGTTGCGGCTCCGGCGCGGCCATCGGCGAGTCTGCAGCCGGCATGGCCAGCGAAGCGGCATCGTCATTGGCCAGGGCCAAGATCTCCACCGCGCCATCGACCGGGCGATTGGAGAGGATCACGGCATCCGGCCCGAGGGCCTCGCGCACCTTGCGCAGCGCCTCGCGCGAAGTCGGCGCGGTGAATTTTTTGACGTTCATTGCTACTCCTGCAGTCTTTCACGTTGATGGTGAAATTATTGACGATGCACTGGAGAAACCATCGAACGAACAGCTTGGGAATTCCCCCCTTATTTGCCGCCCAACCTTGGGGTCAGATCCGACATTCGGACACGAACTCGGCCCTGATACCGAATTGTGCAAATACACGCAGAGTAAGCACCAAACCGTGGCAGAAAATGCCCTTCCGCCGCGAGCTCATCAGAATGCGGAGCGAACGCGCTCCCTATGAGCCGCACCTTTTGCTGAGCTCGTGTCCGAATGTCGGATCTGACCCCAGGGGGTTATTGGGCACCGACGAGGGAGGTGACGCGGATGGTTTTCGTTTCGGGGATTTCGGCGTGCGACAGCACTTTCAGCTGGGGCAGCGCGCGGCGCAGGAAGCGCGAGAGCAGCGCGCGCAGCGGGCCCGGCACCAGCAGCACCGGCGTCACGCCCAGCGCTTCCTGTTGCGCGGCGGCTTGCGCGGCCTGCTGGGCGATGGTGTCGGCCAGGCCCGGCTCGATGCCGGCCGTGTCGCCGCCGCCGGTGGTCAGCGCCTGCATCAGCAGCCGCTCGAGGCGGTTATCCAGCGTCATCACGGAAAGCTCGCCGCCGCCCGGGAACAGTTGCTGGACGATGGCGCGGCCCAGCGCGACACGCACTTGCGCGGTCAGCTCGCTCGGATCCTGCGTCATCGGCGTGAACTCGGCCAGGGTTTCGATGATGGTGCGCATGTCGCGGATATGCACGCCTTCCACCAGCAGGTTCTGCAGCACCTTCTGCAACGAAGACAGCGAAATCATCTTCGGCACCAGGTCTTCCACCAGCTTCGGCGATTCCTTGCCCAAGTGATCCAGCAGCGCCTGCACTTCCGCGCGGCCCAGCAGCTCGGACGCGTGCGTGGTGATCAGGTGATTCAGGTGCGTCGCCACCACCGTGCCCGCATCGACAACGGTATAGCCCATGCCGGTTGCCTGGTCGCGCATGCCCGCGTCGATCCACACGGCAGGCAGGCCGAAGGCGGGGTCGGTAGTCGCCAGGCCGGGCAGCGTGCCGCTGGCCATGCCCGGATTGATCGCCAGGAACTGGCCATTGAAGGCCTCGCCCGTGCCCACTTCCACACCCTTCAGCGTGATGCGGTAGGCGGACGGCTTCAGTTCCAGGTTGTCGCGGATGTGCACGGGCGGCGCCAGGAAACCCACTTCCTGCGCGAACTTCTTGCGAATGCCCTTGATGCGCTTCAGCAGTTCGCCGCCCTGGTTCTTGTCCACCAGCGGAATCAGGCGGTAGCCCACTTCCAGTCCCAGCGTATCGACGGCCAAGACATCCTGCCAGCTCGCCTCTTCCTGTTCGGTTGGCGCAGTCGCACCGCCACCGCCAGCACCGCCTGGACCACCCGCCGTGCCGGCCGCCTCCGCCGTTGCAGCCTCGGCGCGCTCTTTCGCCCGTTTCGACAGCATATAGCCGGCGCCGCCCAGCGCGCCGCCCAGCAGCAGGAACACCAGGTTCGGCATGCCCGGGATCAGGCCCAGGCCGCCGATGATACCGGCGGTGATGTACAGCACCTGCGGCTTCTCGAACAGCTGGCCGATGACCTGGGTCCCGATGTCCGTTTCGCTGGCCACGCGCGACACCACGATACCGGCCGCGATCGAAATCACCAGGGAAGGAATCTGCGCCACCAGGCCGTCACCAATGGCCAGCAGCACATAGTTTTTCAGCGCATCGGCCATGGCCATGTCGTGCTGGATCATGCCGACCAGGAAGCCGCCGATCACGTTGATCACCGTGACCAGGATGCCGGCCACCGCGTCGCCGCGGACATATTTCGACGCACCGTCCATCGCGCCGTAGAACTCGGCTTCCTGCGACACTTCGCTGCGGCGCTTGCGCGCTTCGGGCTCGCCGATCAGGCCTGCGTTCAGGTCGGCGTCGATCGCCATCTGCTTACCCGGCATCGCGTCCAGGGCGAAACGCGCGCCCACTTCGGCAATACGGCCCGCGCCCTTGGTCACGACCACGAAGTTAATGATGGTCAGGATCACGAACACCACGATACCGACCGTGTAGTTACCGCCGATCAGGAAGTGGCCGAACGCTTCAATCACCTTGCCCGCTGCGTCCGGACCGGTATGGCCCTCGGTCAGCACGACGCGGGTGGACGCCACGTTCAGGGACAGGCGCAGCATGGTGGAAACCAGCAGCACGGTCGGGAAAGCCATGAAGTCGAGCGGCTTGACCGTGTACAGGCTGGTCAGCAGCACGATGATGGACAGCGCGATATTAAAGCTGAAGAACAGGTCCAGGATGAAGGCCGGCAGCGGCAGGATCATCATGGCCAGCAGCATGATGATCAGGATGGGCGCGGCCAGGCTCTTGCTGTTGCCGCCGGCCAGTCCGCTCATCCATGCGGGAAGCTTCATGCTGTTCATTCTTATACTCCGTTGTTATCTGGTTTCTTCGTTGCCGGGTCCATATCCGCCGGTACATCGAGTCTGGTTGGACGGTCCGGATAGCGGCCGCCCGGACGATAGGCGCGCAGCTGGTACACATAGGCCAGCACTTCGGCCACGGCAGCGTACAGGCGCGGCGGGATTTCGTCGCCGATGTCGGTGTGCTTGTGCAGCGCACGCGCCAGCGGCGGCGCTTCCAGGATCGCGACCTTGTGCTCTTTCGCCAGTTCGCGGATCTTGGCCGCCACTTCGTCCGTGCCCTTCGCCACCACTTTCGGTGCGCCTTGCGCGCCGTCGGCGTATTTCAGCGCCACCGCGTAATGGGTCGGGTTGGTCACGACCACGTCGGCGGTCGGCACGTCGGCCATCATGCGTTTCTTCGCCATTTCGCGCTGCAGCTGGCGGATCTTGCCCTTGATCTGCGGGTTGCCGTCCGACTCCTTGGATTCCTGGATCAGCTCCTGGCGCGTCATCTTCAGCTTGTTCGCGTAATGCCACATCTGGTAAGGCGCGTCGATGGCGGCAATCAGGCCCAGCGCGCCGACGATGAACAGGAAGCTCGTGCCCAGCATGTTCATCAGGTGGCTGTAGCTGGCAAACATGGGTTCGTTGATCAGGCCGAACATCGCGTCCTTCTGGCGCGAAATGACCACCCAGGCCACGGCGCCGACCACGATGGTCTTGATGATGGCCTTGACCAGCTCCACCAGGGAATTGGTCGAGAACATATTGCTGATGCCGTTGATCGGATTCAGCTTCATGAAATTTGGGGTGAAAGCCTTGGAGCTGAACAGCCAGCCGCCCACCAGCAGCGGCGAGGCCAGGGCCACGACCATCACGGCCACGCCCAGCGGCAGGCAGGCAACCAGCACTTCCACCAGATCGACCAGGATGCGGCGGATCAGCACGTCCGGATCGAAGACCTGGTCGCGCGTGAGCGACAGGCCGGACACCAGGGTGTGGCTCAGCTGGCGCACCAGACCCGAACCCGTCATCCACAGGCCGGCGCCCGCCGCCATCAGAACGGTAAAGGTGGCAACTTCGCGTGACCTGGGTACGTCGCCTTCTTCTCGCGCCTGCTCGAGGCGCCTCGGTGACGCGGCTTCTGTCTTTTCGGCTTCGCTATCTTCAGCCATGTACCGCTCCTGTTATCGACCCTGCCATTATCCGGGTCTGAGCGGTAGCGCCATCTATGGAAAAGGGGCGGAAAACCGCCCCTTTTCATCATTGCTCGACAGAAACATCCGCCTTGGGCGGCTCAGGCTCTGCCTGCTGCGGCTTGGGTCGGCCGTGCTGCTGCACGGTCTGGTCGATGGCGCCGAAGATGGATTTGCCGTCGCCATCCAGCATTTCGATCTTGATGGTGTCGCCGAAGGACATGAAGCCGGTGGTGGGTTTGCCATCCGCGATGGTTTCCAGGCAGCGCTTTTCGGCGATGCAGGAATAGCCTTTCTTGCTGTCCTTGTTGGACACGGTGCCGGAACCGACGATGGTGCCGGCGCGGGCGTTGCGTGTTTTCGTCAGATGGCTGATCAGCTGGGCGAAGTTGAAGACCATGTCCACGCCGGCGTTCGGCTGGCCGACCAGCTTGCCGTTCCAGATCGAACGCAGCGGCAGGTGGACCTTGGCGTCCTTCCACGCCTCACCCAGCTCGTCCGGCGTGACGGCCACCGGCGAGAAGCTGGAGGCGGGCTTGGACTGGAAGAAGCCGAAGCCTTTGGCCAGCTCTTCCGGAATCAGGTTGCGCAGCGACACGTCGTTAACCAGCATCAGCAGGCGAATTTGCTGGAAAGCCTGGTCCGGTGTCGCGCCCATGGGCACATCGTCGGTGATCACGGCGACTTCTGCTTCGAAATCGATGCCCCACTCTTCGTGCTTCAGCTCGATATCGTCCGTCGGGCCGATAAAGTCGTCGCTGCCGCCCTGGTACATCAGCGGGTCTTGCCAGAACGAGGCCGGCATCTCGGCATTGCGCGCCTTGCGCACCAGTTCAACATGGTTCACATAGGCCGAACCGTCGGCCCACTGGAAGGCGCGCGGTAGCGGGGCCATGCAGTTCCTGGGATCGAAGTCGAAACTGCGGCGCGCCCTCCCCTCGTTCAGCGTGCGGTACAGCTCGTCCAGCTGGGGTGCAATGAAGAACCAGTCGTCCAGCGCGCGCTGCAGGCTGCGCGCAATCCCGTCCGCCACTACCGCCGTCTTCAGGTCGCGCGACACCACAATCAATTGCCCGTCGCGCGTGCCGTCTTTCAGAGTTGCCAGTTTCATTCGTGGTCTGCCTTGTTCTTAACAGGCCAAGACTTTACCAGATCACCTCAGCGCCGCGGGGATTTGGCCGGCCAGCAACTCGTCGATCCACACTTCCAGCTGCGGCGCGTCCGCCGCCTCCAAGGCCGTCCGCACCTGCCCCGCTCCCGGCTCGACAGACGCACGCAGCAGCAACTGGACCACAAAGCGCTTTCGCTCGCTGAGCATTCCTATCGCCGCCCCTTCGGCACGTCCTTCTGCAAGTCCTTTTTTCATGGCGCGCTGCTCTGCCTGCCATTGCCACAACTCCTCGGGGGTTGCAAATCGTTGATTAAACATGGCATGCACCTCAAGTAATGTAAATTCCGGCGGAATCTGCAAGTCTCGAAACTCATTACGCAAGCGGTCGACAACCCAGTCGCGTATGTATTGCTTCAACGCTTTGCTCCGCTGAGGAACAAGCCAGTCGTTGACGTGCCGAAGCGCGAAAAGCAGGTCCACGTCATCTGATGCCTGCTCGAACTCCAAAAGTGACGCAATCACACTTCGTCCGACAGCCGGCCCAGCCCTCAAGTAGCTTTGATCGATCAACAGATATTTTTGTTCCGGCTGCAGAACGCGAAGAGACGCCGGCGCCTCTTCCTGAAGCGCGGCGAGGTCGGTGTTTGATGTCCACGGCGCCTGACCGGTATACAGCACAAGCGGCAGGAGCAGTGGAAGCTTTCTGCTGCGCAGTTTTTGCTGGCGGACGAGATCCTCGCACAGCAAGCCAACATAGACCTGCATGCGCAAGGCCATCCAGTAATCGGGGTGGGATTGAAATTCAAGAAGCAGGTAGATTGGCGGTTCAGGCGACCGCTGGATGCGCCACACCATGTCGCTGTGGCGTTGCCGACCGGTACCGCTGACATAACTGCCGTTGCAGCGCTGCAGCCTGACGGCGCGCAGCCAGGCAGGCGGCAGCGCAATCCGCAGCAACTCGCCCACAACCTCCGGATGGGCGAACAATTGCTTGCAGCTGATGTCGGCGGAAGCGCTCATCCGGACAGGATAAGCGCAGCAGCAAGAGAGGAAATTGGCGGCGCGCAAAGACACCGCGCGAGTGTCAGACCGGGGCCAGCAGAGCCAGTTGTTCTGGCGTCAGATAGCACCACTCGCCCTCTTTCAGGCCGAGCGAATCGAGCTGGAGCTTGCCGATGGCAGAGCGGTGCAGCGCCGCGCAGTGGTTGCCCGCCGCGGCGAGCATGCGCTTGACCTGGTGGTATTTGCCCTGCTCCAGCACGATCTCCAGCTGGTACTCGCCCTTCTTCTCGCACACCAGCGCGGCCAGGGGCGCCGGCTCGTCGTGCAGCTGGACGCCAGCCAGCAGATGCTGGACCAGCTCGTCTGTGACAGGGTCCTGGGTCGTCGCCTGGTAGACCTTGGGCACATGCCGCTTCGGCGACGATTGTGCGTGGATAAAGGGCCCGTCGTCGGACATCAACAGCATACCCGTCGTGTCATGGTCCAGCCGTCCGACCGGCTGCACATCGCGCCAGGTGAACTGTTCGGGCAGCAGAGTCAGTACGCCGGGGTGGTGGCTCGGCTTGCGCGAGCATTCATAGTCGGCAGGCTTGTACAGCGCAATATAAACATGCTCGCGGTACAGCCACTCTTCATCAAACACGTGCAGCACCAGGCCGTCGGTCTCGAAAGTGGTCTTGAAATTGTCCTGCACGACGCCGTCGATGACGACATCGCCATCCTCGATCAGTGCCCGGCAGTACTTGCGCGTCCCGAAGCCTTGCGACTGCAGGATGCGATCCAGGGAAAGTTTACTCATAGGGCGGGATTTTACCGGATTTTAAGCAAGCTCAAGCCCGACCATTGATACAGATCAAGAGATGTTCACGACAATTTATTACACTTAAACTACGTTAGGAATTTGCTGAAGTGAATAGGAAGATCTGCCATGAAACATATTGCCAAGCGCGCAAGGATCGCCTGCCTGCATGCCTCTTCACTGCAAATGAAACTCGCCGTGGCTCGCTGGCAGGGACGAGCCGACCTGATGCCGCAGCATCGCTGGCATCTTGATGTTCAGGACAATTTGACGAAGTGGTTGCAGGCCGGCGGCTTCGCCCGCATGCAAGCAGGCCAGGCACAAACGAAAACAGCGGCCAAGGGCCGCCGTTCTCTTGCCTCCCAAAGAGACAGTGACGAGGAATTTCAATTCACTCTAACCCGCATCCACGATGCGGCTGAGTAGTCTTTACCCAAGTTCAAGTTGTTAAGCCCTCCCTTGAATGAACTACACCGTCACTATAGTCCACGTCGGGGAATATACAAGCCTTAATAGAATCAGTTTGCCAATGTTTCCTGCTGAGCAGCCCAGCCGTCTTTAGCGCAGCTCGGGCTTCACGGATTGGGTCACCGCCTTGATCGCGCCGGTACCGACCGCCGCGCCGAATTTCTTCAGGACGCGCTCCGGCAAGCCTTCATGCTGGGTGTAGTCGATCACATCTTCCGCCTTGACCACGTCGCGCGCGACGCTGTCCACACTGCCCAGATCATCGGCCAGCCCCATCTCGATAGCACGCGCGCCGGTCCAGAACAGGCCGGAGAACATTTCCGGGGTTTCATGCAGGCGCTTGCCGCGGCCGCTGCGCACCACTTCGATGAACTGCTGATGGATTTCCTTCAGCATGGTCTGGGCGTGCTGCTTGTGCTTTTCGGACTGGGGGCTGAACGGATCAAGGAAACCCTTGTTTTCGCCGGCCGTCAGCAAGCGACGCTCGACGCCCAGTTTTTCCATCGTTCCCGTAAAGCCGAAGCCATCCATCAGCACGCCAATGGAACCGATGATGCTCGCCTTGTTCACATAAATGCGGTCGGCCGCGGCAGCAATGTAGTAGCCGCCGGACGCACAGATCTCATCCACCACCACATACAAGGGCTTGTTCGGATAGCCGCGGCGCAGGCGATGGATCTCGTCCACGATCATGCCGGCCTGCACCGGGCTGCCGCCCGGGCTATTGATGTGCAGCACGATGGCTGCCGATCCCGCGTCGGCGAACGCCTTGTTCAGCGCCGGGATGACCACCGAAGCGGCGCCACTGCCCTCGCTTTCAATATTGCCTTCGATTTCAATCAGCGCCGTGTGGCGGCCGAGCGACTCGGCGTCGCCGCCGAGGTGAATATCGAAATAGCTGGCGATCGCGAAAAATACGACCACCAGCAGGAAGACTTTGAAGAAGATGCTCCAGCGGCGGTTGGCGCGCTGTTCCTTAATCGTGGCGAATACCAGCTTCTCCAGGACTTCGCGTTCCCAGTTGATCGGCGGGGCGCCTTGCGGTTGGGATGGTGGATTCGGGGGCGGCGTGGTGTTATTAAGATTGTCGCTCATGTTTGCTTTCTGGGCACTTCAGCTGAGTGCCGGGCGGACGTAATCGTCCGGTTGCCAGTAGATATTCTGGTCGCGTTCAGTCACCGAGATGGGACGCAGGCGTCCACCGCGGCAGGGCCCGCCGGCGCACTGGCCATTGTCCGGCAGGTAGATCGCGCCATGGGTCGAGCACATGATATAGAGCTTGCTCGATTCAAAAAATTCCCCTTCCGCCCAGTCCAGCTCGATCGGGACGTGGGCGCAGCGGTTCAGGTAGGCATAGGCTTTGCCGCCATAACGCACGACGAACCCGGTGGTGTTCTCGCCGCCGGCCGACACCGGGAAGCGCATGCCCCTGCCGCCATCACTGACGGCATCCGACGCGCAAATCAGGATTTCCTCATCCATCATGCGTTCTCGTTGAGCCACTGGTGCAGTTCGGGCACCGAGCGCGCACTGAAAACCGGTTTGCAGGCTTGCAGCTGATCGAGTGGATGCGCGCCATATTCGACGGCGATGCCCGCAGATCCCGCATTTTGCGCCATCATCAGGTCGTGTGTGGTGTCGCCGATCATGACGGTGCGGCGCAAGTCCTGGCCCAGTTCGCGGGTCAGTTCCTGCAGCATGGCCGGGTGCGGCTTGGAGAACGTTTCATCGGCACAGCGTGTGGCGTCGAAGGTGGACAGCAAACGGGCCGCATTCAGCGAGCGGTTCAGGCCGACCCGGCTCTTGCCGGTCGCCACCGCCAGGAAATAGCCCTGCTGGGACAACTCCTGCAGCATCTCATGCACGCCGTCAAACAGTGTGAGCTCGTGGTCCTTGCTCAGGTAATGATAACGGTAGCGTTCGACCATGCGCGGGTAATACTTCGGATCGACATCCGGCAGTACCACCTGCAATGCTTCGCCCAGGCCCAGCCCGATCACATGCGCGGCGGACTCCCGGCTCGGAATCGGCAAGCCGAGATCCTTGGCGGAGGCCTGGATGCACTTCACGATGGTCGCAGTGCTGTCCATCAGGGTGCCGTCCCAATCGAAGACGATCAGGTCAAATTGCTTACGTGCCATTATCTTGTGCTCAATTCAACGGTTTACCCAAGCTTACCAAGAATTTTTCGCATTCGGCGGCCAAAGGTGCGTTAAGTGTCATCACTTTGCCCGATTCCGGATGGGTAAACGTGATCTGATGGGCGTGCAGGAACATGCGCTTCAATGCTCCGCGCACATCGGTGGCTTTTTGCAGCGCCTTATTTAACGCAAAATCGCCGTACTTATCGTCACCAGCGATAGGGAAGCCCGACGATGCCAGATGAACGCGAATCTGGTGGGTACGGCCGGTTTTCAGCTCCGCTTCCAGCAGCGCGAATCCTTCAAATTTCTTTAACAAGGTAAATACGGTGTGCGAGGCCTGGCCGTCAGCCTGCACGCGCACGCGGCGCTCGCCATCCGCCAGCGTATATTTATGCAAGGGCAGTTTCACGTGTTGCCGCTTGTTTTTCCAGTCGCCGACTGCCAAAGTCAGGTAACGCTTGTCGGTCAGGCCGTCGCGCATCTGTTCGTGCAGGCTGGTCAGCGCCGTACGTTTCTTGGCCAACAAGAGCAGGCCCGAGGTTTCCCGGTCCAGGCGGTGCACCAGCTCGAGGAACTTCGCATCCGGACGCGAGGCGCGCAACTGCTCGATGACGCCGAAGGAGACACCGGAGCCACCGTGTACGGCCACGCCGGCCGGCTTGTCGATGACCAGCAGATGCGCATCCTCGAAAATGATGGCGAATTCGGCAGCCGGAACGATAGCTTCCTGCTTCTCCGCAACGCGGACGGGCGGAATGCGCACGACGTCGCCCTGGTTCAGGCGATACAACTGGTCAATGCGCCCCTTATTCACCCGCACTTCACCGGAGCGAAGAATGCGATAGATATGGCTTTTGGGGACGCCTTTGCAAACGCGCAACAGATAATTATCGATGCGCTGACCGGCCTCTTCCTCAGTAATTGTCACGAATTGTGCTTGCGGCAGGACCTGTGCGGGGGTTGCCGGGGCTTTCTTTTCTCCGGTCTTCCCAGAAAATCTCTCTAAGTCCTTCATTTTGAATATATAATCGTTTTGCCGCGGTTTTATGGCTGCTGCGAGTGTAAGAATAAAAGCACATTTTACACAGGGGCGTATCCACTGGCCTCGCCAAAATTGCAAATTCGGTGGAAAAAAACGTATACGCACATTCGTGCGCCGGCCAGGGTAGCAACCACTGTTGCCATCGGGTAGAGCGCTCGGGTGCTGGATTAGACTGGCTGGATTGTTAGGATAGTTCCGGTGAGCAAGTATTACAGTCGTTGCTCGCTGGATTGATGAAGCTGATAACGCTTGCCGTTTCCGCCATGGCACCACACAAGATGCCCTGGCTCGACGATGTGCGCACGCCCTGATGCTCTCCCGCCCCCCGATGCGATCGGGCCGCCGGAGTATGCTGCAGGCAGTGCGCAAACTCGGCTTGACGATCGGTTTTCATGCGCCCAATGCGGCGGCAGCGCCTTGCGCAGCTGCGCCGCATGCAGAGGCATTTCCCCCTCAGCCTCCTTAATTCACGCGTATATCCTTGTACTGCGCCGCCTCTCCGGAGGCGGCTTTGAGATGGCCCAAGGGTCGCGGAGTTAATAAAAATGAAACGCATGTTGTTTAACGCTACGCAGCAGGAGGAGCTGCGCGTAGCGATTGTCGACGGTCAGAAATTGATCGACATCGACATCGAGACCGCCGGACGCGAACAGCGCAAGTCCAATATCTACAAAGGCGTCATCACCCGTATCGAACCCTCCCTCGAAGCCTGCTTCGTCTCCTATGGCGAAGATCGTCACGGCTTCCTTCCCTTCAAAGAAGTTGCCCGCAGTTATTTCCGCGAAGGCGTGGACGTGCGCAATGCTTCCGTCAAGGAAGCGCTGCGCGAAGGCCAGGAAATCATGGTGCAGGTGGAAAAGGAAGAGCGCGGTAACAAAGGCGCTGCGCTGACCTCTTTCATTTCCCTGGCCGGCCGCTACCTGGTGCTGATGCCGAACAACCCGCGTGGCGGCGGCGTGTCGCGCCGCGTGGAAGGCGAAGAACGCCAGGAACTGCGCGAAACGATGGACAAGTTGGACTTGCCGCAGGGCATGTCCGTCATCGCCCGTACCGCCGGCATCGGCCGTACCGTGGAAGAGCTGCAGTGGGACTTGAACTACCTGATGCAGCTGTGGCGCGCGATTGAAGGCGCCTCCAAGGCAGCCTCCGGCGCCTTCCTGATCTACCAGGAATCGTCCCTGGTGATCCGCGCGATCCGCGATTACTTCCAGCCGGACATCGGCGAGATCCTGATCGATACCGACGAGATCTACGAACAAGCGCACCAGTTCATGTCCCACGTGATGCCGGACATGGTGCACCGCGTGAAGCGCTACAGCGACGACGTGCCGCTGTTCTCCCGCTTCCAGATCGAACACCAGATCGAAACCGCCTACTCGCGCACGGTTCCGCTGCCATCCGGCGGCGCCATCGTGATCGACCACACCGAAGCCCTGGTGTCCGTCGACGTGAACTCGGCCCGTGCTACCCGCGGTTCCGACATCGAAACCACCGCCTTCCACACCAACTGCGAAGCGGCCGATGAAGTGGCCCGCCAGCTGCGCCTGCGCGACCTGGGCGGCCTGATCGTCATCGACTTCATCGACATGGAAGTGTCGAAGAACCAGCGCGAAGTGGAGCAGCGCCTGAAGGACGCCCTGCACCACGACCGTGCCCGCGTCCAGATGGGCAAGATTTCCCGCTTCGGCCTGATGGAACTGTCGCGCCAGCGCCTGCGCCCTTCGCTGTCCGAAGGCTCGCACGTGACCTGCCCGCGCTGCTCGGGCACCGGCCACATCCGCGATACCGAATCGTCCGCCCTGCAGGTGCTGCGCATCATCCAGGAAGAGGCGATGAAGGAAAATTCCGCCGCCATCCACGTGCAGGTGCCGGTCGACGTGGCCGCCTTCCTGCTGAACGAGAAGCGCGGCGAAGTGCTGAAGATCGAGAACCGTCACCGCATCACCGTGATCCTGATCCCGAACAAGCATCTGGACACGCCGCATTACAAGCTGGAGCGCATCAAGCACGACGATCCGCGCCTGGAAGACCACGCCGCCAGCTACACCATGGCTGAGCAGGCCGAGACCGACATGGCGTTCAGCAAGCGCCAGAAGGAAGAGTCCAAGCCGCGCCAGGAAGCCGTGGTCAAGACCATTACTCCGGAGCAACCAGCTCCGATGGTCGATCACAAGGCTGCTGCCGAGGCTGCCAAGCCGGCTGCGCCGGTGGCTGCCGCTCCGGCGCCGAAGGGTTTCTTCGCCAAGCTGATTTCCTTCTTTACCGGTGAGAAAGAAGAACCGGTCGTCGCTCCGGCTCCGGCCATCGTGACCAAGCCTGCCGCCGGTGAGCGCGGCGACCGCGGCGCACGTGGCCCACGCGGCCGCGCCCGCGGCAAGGGTGGCCGTGCCGAGCGCGAGGACCGCGAACCAGGTTCCCGTCCGGGCGCCGAGGAAGCCAAGCCAGCCGCAGAAGGCCGCAAGCCGCGCGAACCGCGTCAGCCGCGCGAGGCACGCGAGCCGCGTGAGACGGTTGAAGCCGTTGCACAGCCACGCGCCGAGCGTGCCGAGAAGGCCGAACGTGAACCACGCGAGCCGCGTGAGCCACGCCAGCCGCGTCAGCCACGCGAGCCGCGCGCCGAGAAACCGGCAGCGGCTCCAGCCGAAGCCGCCAAGGCCGAGGAACTGGCACTGGCCGCAGCGGGCGTCGGCCCGGTAGGCACCGGCACTGGCGCTCCCGAGACGCCAATCCTGGTCAAGCCGCAGAATGTCGGCCCTGAGGGCGAGGAAGTGGAAGGCGCTGAAGGCGAAGAGCCGCGTCGTCGCCGCCGCCGTGGTGGCCGCAACCGCAACCGCCGCGAACGCGAAGCCGCTGAGGGCGTGGATGGCGTGGAAGGCGTGAGCGCAGAAGGCGTCGAAGGTGCTGAAGGTGCCGAGACTGCTGCTGCCCCTGCTGTCGCCGCCATTGAAGCATCTGCTGAGGCCGCTGCTCCGCAAGCTGCTGTTGTCGCGGCCGAGGCTGCTCCAGCACCAGCCGCGGAGCCAGCCGCACCGGCTCCGGCTGTTGCACCGGCCGCTGAAGTGGCCGCCATCGAAGCACCGGTTGCGCCAGTGTCCGCTCTGGTCGCCGCCGAGGCCGCCCCAGCCGCCCCGGTTGCCGCTGAAGTTGCCGCTCCTGCCGCCGATGAAGCCCCGGTCCCAGCCATCCTGGCTGAAGCCATCCCGGTCGTGACGTCCGAGGCGCCGGCGCCAGCCGAGCCTGCACCGGTTGTCGTCACCGCTGCCCCGGCCGTGGCTGCGGAAGCTGCGATCGAGATCGCAGCTGAACCGCAAGTCGCCGCGCCAGTCGCAGCGCCAGCGGAAGAAGCGAAGCCGGTTGCACCGGAGCCCGCTGTTGCCGCGGCAAATGCCGTCCCGGCCGCAGCCGAGCCAGCCCCGGTAGCCGAGTACGCCTTCGAGCAAAAGCCTGTCGAAACTGCCCCAGCCGCAGTCGCCGCGCCGGCGCCAGCCCCGGCTCCAGCAGCGCCAGCACCGGCACCGATTGCGCCCGCTCCAGCAGCCCAGCAGGATATGCAGTCCGTCCTCGCCGCCGCCGGCCTGACCATGGCAGCAACCGACCCGGCCAAGCTGAAGGCCGCCCCAGGAAGCCGCGGCCGCCATCCAGGCACCGGTGCGCGTGCCACGCCAGCGCAAGCCGCAGCCGCCGGTATCGGACGAGCCGCTGGTCCAGGTGAACACCCGCCACTAAGGCATGGTGATTGCTAACTAAAAAGGGAAGCCTCGCGCTTCCCTTTTTTCGTCCAAGGAAAGCGAGCTCATGTCACAAAACGTGCCTGACCCCAAATTGCCGTCGTTGCGGGAAGCGTTCTGGTATTGGCTGAAGCTGGGTTTTGTCAGCTTTGGCGGGCCGGCGGGACAAATTGCGATGATGCATGCCGAGCTGGTCGAGCGGCGGCGCTGGATTTCGGAACACCGCTTCCTGCACGCGCTCAACTATTGCATGCTGCTGCCCGGCCCGGAGGCGACCCAGCTGGCGGTCTATATCGGCTGGCTGCTGCACCGGACGCGCGGCGGCATCATTGCCGGCACGCTGTTCGTGCTGCCCTCGCTGATTATCCTGATGGCCTTGTCCTATATTTACATGGCCTTCGGCAGCCTGCCGGCCGTGGCGGGCGTACTGTACGGCATGAAACCGGCCGTGGTCGCGATCGTGCTGGCTGCGGCCTGGCGCATCGGCAGCCGCACCCTGCGCAACGGCGCGCTGATGGCCATCGCGGCCGCCGCTTTTGTGGCGATCAGCATCCTGCAACTGCCCTTCCCGGCCATCGTTGCGGGCGCGGCGGTTATTGGCTGGCTGGGCGCGCGGACTGCGCCGGACAAATTCCAGGCCGGCGGTGGACACGCGGCCAAGGAAGCCCGCTACGGCCCGGCCATCATCGACGACCACACGCCGACGCCCGAACACGCCCGCTTCAGCTGGTCCCGCCTGGCGCGCAATGTCGGCGGCGGAGTGGGCCTGATGCTTGGCGCCTGGCTGCTGATCGCCTGGCTCACGGGCGTCGACCAGCCCCTGGCCCAGATGGGCTGGTTCTTCACCAAGGCCGCCATGCTGACCTTCGGCGGCGCCTACGCGGTGTTGCCCTACGTCTACCAGGGCGCCGTCGAAAACTTTCCATTGGCTCACGCCGGCCCAGATGATTGACGGCCTGGCCCTCGGCGAAACCACGCCCGGCCCGCTGATCATGATCGTGGCCTTTGTCGGCTTCGTCGGCGGCTGGACCCATGAGGTTTTCGGCGGCAACAGCCTGCTGGCCGCGGGCATCGCAGGCGCCACGGTAACCGCCTGGTTCACCTTCCTGCCCTCGTTCATTTTCATCCTGGCCGGCGGCCCGATGGTGGAAGCCACGCGCGGCGACATCCGCATGACCGCACCGCTGACTGCCATCTCGGCCGCCGTAGTCGGCGTGATCTGCAGCCTGGCCGTGTTCTTCGGCCGCCACGTGTTCATCACGCCCGCCGGGGTGGACTGGCTCAGCGCCGCCATCGCCGCCGCAGCCTGCGTCGCCCTGTTCCGTTTCAAGACAGGGGCCATCAAGGTATTGCTGGCATGTGCAATCGCTGGCGTCGTGCTATCGTATCTTCGTTATTCGAATTTCTTCCTTCAATGACCGAAAAGATCATCCTGCTGAACGATGGCCGCAGCCAGGCGCCAGCCATTCCCGCCACGCTGGAGGCACCCACCGGCAGCGTGCAGGACAAGCTCGCCCGTCCCCTCCACGACTTGCGCATCTCCATCACGGACCGCTGCAATTTCCGCTGCGTCTACTGCATGCCGAAGGAAGTGTTCGACAAGGATTACCAATACCTGCCGCATGACTCCCTGCTGACTTTCGAGGAAATCACGCGCATCGCGCGCCTGTTCATCGAGCACGGCGTGGAAAAGATCAGGCTGACCGGCGGCGAGCCCCTGCTGCGCAAGAATGTCGAGAAGCTGATCGAGATGCTGGCCGGCCTGCGGACGGTGTCCGGCAAGCCGCTCGACCTCACGCTGACCACCAATGCCTCCCTGCTGGCGCGCAAGGCGCAATCGCTGAAGGATGCGGGACTGCAGCGCGTGACGGTGTCGCTCGATGCACTGAGCGATGAGATCTTCAAGCGCATGAACGACGTCGATTTCGCCGTGGAAGAAGTCCTGCATGGCATCGACGTGGCGCACAGCGTGGGCCTGGGTCCGATCAAGGTGAATATGGTGGTCAAGCGCGGCATGAACGAGCAGGAAATCCTGCCGATGGCGCGCCACTTCAAGGACACGCCGCACATCCTGCGCTTCATCGAATTCATGGACGTGGGCGCGTCCAATGGCTGGAATATGCAAGACGTGATCCCCTCCCGCCGAAGTCGTGCGCCGCATCAGCGCCGAGATGCCGCTGGAGCCGGTCAACCCGAACTACACGGGCGAAACGGCGGCGCGCTGGCGCTATGTGGACGGCGGCGGCGAAGTAGGCATGATTTCAAGTGTTACCCAGGCTTTTTGCAAGGACTGTACCCGGTGCCCGCCTGTCGACGGAAGGTAAGCTGTACACCTGCCTGTTCGCGACGCGCGGCCACGATTTGCGCGCCCTGCTGCGCGAGGGCCGCAGCGACGCGGAAATTTCCGGCGCCGTCGCCCAGCTCTGGCAGGCGCGCAGCGACCGCTATTCCGAACTTCGCACCATTAACACCGACGGTCTCTCCCGCACGGCGGGCGAACGCAAGGTCGAGATGTCTCTATATCGGGGGATAAGTTTGAAGGTAAGCGCACTGATACTCGCGGGCGGCCGCGGCACCCGCATGGGCCGAGTGGACAAAGGCCTGCAACCCTTCCGCGGCGGCACACTGGTTTCCCATGTCCTGCAGCGTCTCTCGCCCCAGGTCGAAAGTGTGATGATCAATGCCAACCGTAACCTGCCCGCCTACAGTGCGCTGGGCGTTCCGGTGCTGCCGGACGAGCTGACCGGCTTCGAAGGTCCCCTGGCCGGCGTGCAGACCGGCCTGCGCCACTGCGAGACGGAATTGCTGGTCACCGCGCCCTGCGACTCGCCCTTCCTGCCCACCGACCTGGTACAGCGCCTGCTCGATGCGATGCAGGAGCAGGATGCCGACCTGGCTGTCGCCGCCACCCTGGAAACCGATGAAACGGGCAACACGCACACGCAGCTGCATCCCGTCTTCAGCCTGATGCGCAAGAGCGCCCTGCCCCAGCTGGATGCCTACCTCGCCACCGGCGCGCGCCGCATGGACGGCTGGTACAAGTCGATCAAGGTGGCCGAAGTGCAGTTCAACGATGCCGCCGCCTTCCGCAACATCAACACGCTGGACGAGCTGCAAAAGGAGGAAGCGGCAAGCGGCAAGCCTTCGCTGAAGGAAGTGGCCAGCTGCCTGTCCAGCTACGATCCCGAAGCGTTGCCCGTGCGCGATGCGCAGCGCATCATCCGCGAATTCATCCAGCCCGTGCGCGGCGTGGAAAAGGTGGCGCTGCGCAGCGCTCTCGATCGCGTGCTGGCGCAGGATGTGATCTCGCCCATCAATGTGCCTTCCCACGATAATTCGGCGATGGACGGCTTCGCCTTTGCGGGCGAGCAGCTGGGCAGCACACCGCTCACCCTGAAGATTATCGGCACTATCTACTGCGGGCCGGCCATCGCCGCTCAAGCCCGGCGCCGGCGAATGCGTGCACATCATGACCGGCGGCGTGATGCCCGAAGGCTGCGATACGGTACTGCCGCAGGAGCATGCGTCGGAGATTGGCGAGACGTCGGTGACGATTCCGCCCGGCGCCGTGCGCACCGGCGATAACCTCCGTTTCAAGGGCGAGGACCTGACCGCCGGCAGCGCGGCCCTGAAGAGGGCAAGATCGTGCGCCCATCCGACCTGGGCCTGATCGCTTCGCTCGGCATCGCCGAGGTGCCGGTGCAGCGCCGCCTGCGCGTGGCCTTTTTCTCCACCGGCGACGAGCTGCGCTCAATCGGCGAGCCGCTGGGCGAAGGCTGCGTCTACGATTCCAACCGCTACACCCTGTTCGGCATGCTGACGCGCCTGGGCTGCGACATCATCGACATGGGTTGCGTGAAGGATGATCCGGCCTCGCTGGAAGAAACCCTGCGCACGGCTTGCGAATGCGCGGACGCGATCATCACGTCCGGCGGCGTTTCCGTCGGCGCGGCCGATTACACCAAGCAGATCATGGCCACGCTGGGCGATGTGAATTTCTGGAAGATCGGCATGCGGCCGGGGCGCCCGATGGCCTTCGGCCGCATCAGCTCCAATGGCCACAGCGCCTATCTGTTTGGCTTGCCGGGCAATCCGGTGGCCGTGATGGTGACCTTCTACTTCTTTGCCCGCAATGCGTTGCTGCACATGATGGGCGCTGCGGCCGCCGGCGACCAGCTGCTGCGGGTGCGCTCGAAGTCCGCCATCCGCAAGAAGCCGGGGCGCACGGAGTATCAGCGCGGGGTGCTGTCGATGGCCGCGGACGGGGCACGGGAGGTATCGATCACGGGGTCACAGGGGTCGGGCATCCTGCGTTCGATGTCGGAGGCGAATTGCATGGTGGTGCTGCATGATGAAATGGGCAGCGTCGCCGAAGGCGATCTGGTGGACGTGATCGTGTTTGAGGGCCTCGTCTGAGCACGCACGGCGGATCAATGATCCGCCCTACGCTTTAACACTGCGCTCCTACGCTTCTTCGTCGGCGGAGCCGATTAGGAGCTGGGCGGCTTCGGCGGGGAGCGCTTCGACGGATTTGAGCTTGCGTGCCATCTGGCGGCTGCGCACTTCGGCCGATTCGATATTCTTGGCTGCGCGTTCCAGCGTGGTCTTCGTGGCGGCCAGCACGTCGCCGAACTTGGCGAATTCCGTCTTCACCGCGCCCAGCACCTGCCACACCTCGGATGAACGCTTTTCCAGCGCCAGCGTGCGGAAGCCCATTTGCAGGCTGTTGAGCAGTGCCGTCAGCGTGGACGGGCCGGCAATGCTGACGCGGTTCACGCGTTGCAGCTCGTCCGCCAGGCCGGGCCGGCGCATCACTTCCGCGTACAGGCCTTCGGTCGGCAGGAAGAGGATGGCGAAATCGGTGGTCAGCGGCGGCGCCAGGTATTTTTCCGCGATGGTTTTCGCCTCCCCGCGCACGGCGCGTTCCAGTTCGCGGCCCGCCAGCGCAACGGCTTCCGCGTCCGCCCGCTCGCCCGCTTCCAGCAGGCGTTCGTACTGCTCTTTCGGGAACTTGGCGTCGATCGGCATCCACACTGGCACGCCATCGTCCTTCTGGCCCGGCAGCTTCAGCGCGAATTCCACGCGCGCATTGGTGCCGGGGATGGTTTCGACGCTTCTTCGCATACTGCTCCGGCGTCAGCACCTGCTCCAGCAGCATTTCCAGCTGCACCTCGCCCCAGGTGCCGCGCGTTTTCACATTGGTCAGCACGCGTTTCAGGTCGCCCACGCCCAGCGCCAGCTGCTGCATTTCACCCAGGCCCTGGTGCACGCGCTCCAGGCGCTCGGAGACGTGACGGAACGATTCGCTCAGGCGCGTTTCCAGCGTGGCGTGCAGCTTCTCGTCAACCGTCTTGCGCATCTCTTCCAGCCGCGCACCGTTGTCGGTCTGCAGCTCGCGCATCTTGACTTCCAGCGTGGCGCGCACTTCGGCCAGGCGGCGCACATTCGACTCGGTCAACACCTCGATCTGGCGGCGCATGCTGTCCAGCTGCTGCACCGTGGCAGCGTGGGACTGGGCCAGCGTGTGGCCCATTTCCTGGCGCTGCGCCTGCGCCGTGGCCTGCAGCTGCATGCGCACTTCGCGCTCCACGCGGTCCAGGCGCTCGGCCATGTCGCCGCCGCGGCTGCGCAGCAGCGCCACCACCTGCAGCACGATGATGACGACGGCCAGCGCCAGCAGGATCGTCATTTCCATCAGTCGGCCTTGTTCCGCATCCAGTCGGCGGTCTGGTAGAAGGATTCCATCAGGCGCAGGCGCAGGTTTTCGGGAACGCCCACGTCTTCCATGGCCCAGGCCATGCAGCGCAGCCACTGGTCGCGTTCGCTGGTGCCGACGGCAAACGGCAGGTGGCGGGCGCGCAGGCGCGGATGGCCAAAGCGTTCGATAAACAGGTCCGGGCCGCCCATCCAGCCGCTCAGGAACCAGAACAGCTTGTCACGCGAACCTTCGGTGCTGGGCGGGTGCAGCGCCCGGATGCCGGCAAATTCCGGTTCCAGCTCCATCAGGTCGTAAAAACGGTCAACCATTTCGCGCAGCTTGGTCTCGCCGCCGATTACTTCATACAGGGTTTGGGATTCTTCACTCATAACCAACATCATAGCGCACCGCATCATTGATGCGGATCAAGCTAGCTGTGGATATAACTCATATTGTGAAAATTTGCTTGCATTATTAGAACTTGTTTAAAATCAAGCATCGCATTGCCTTTTCATTATGCATTTTTCGCCAGACAAGCTAATCAGGAATTTGCTGCGCCGTCGCAGCACCGACGACCTCGCCACGCTGCGGCTGTTGCTGCTCAGCTGGATGGGTCTCGCCTGCTTTCCGATTTTCCACCTGTTGTTCGTCGAGGTTTTTCCCCAGCCCTACGAAAACCTGACGCTGCGCACCATTGGCGTCGCCCTTTGCCTGGGCGGCCTGCTGGCGCGCCAGTGGCCGCTGCGCCATCGCGAGCGCTACACCTTCCTCATGCTGGCCTACGGCTTGCCGTTTTTCATCAGCTATATGTTCCTGATGAACGGCGCCAATGAAACCTGGACCCAGGCGCTGCTGGCGGCCCTGATCGGCCTGTTCCAGTTCCCCTTCCGCATGGCCCTGCGCGCCTATGTGGTGGGCACCCTGGCCGCCGTGCTGCTCGCCCTGGCCCAGGGCAAGGGCGCAGCCGTGCTGTCCCAGCCGGTGTTGCAACTGCTGCCCATTCACTGGCTGATGATAGGCGTGATGTCCATCGCCCGCGTCAGCCGCCGCACGCTGGAACATGAAAAGCTGAACGGCCTGGGCGAAGGGCTCGGCTCCGTGGCCCACGAACTGCGCACGCCGCTGGCCAGTATCGAGGCCAACCTGCGCGGCCTGTCGCGCCTGCAGGAACGTGCCTCCGACGACTGCGGAGATGTCTGCCAGGCCGCCCTGGCGCGCGCCCAGCATGAGGTGCGCCACATGAACCGCATGATTGACCTCTTCCTGCTGAGCGCATCCGCGCTGCGCAAACCGTCCGCGCCGGATGCCGTGCTGTCCATGCATGCCACGGTGGACGAAGCCCTGCGCCGCTACCCCTTCAGCAGTCCCGCCCAGCGCGAGCTGGTGGTGACCCAGGTGCGGCGCGACTTCCGCTTCAGCGGCCAGCGGGAAATGGCGGTGGTCGTGGTGCTCAACCTGCTGCGCAATGCGCTGCAAGCGGTCCAGCGCGCCGGCAAGGGCCGTGTGCGCATCATCGTCGATGGCACGCGCGCCCTGCCCCGCCTGCTCGTCATCGACACGGCCTGCGGCATCCCCAGCCGACAGTTGCCGCTGATCTTCAAGCGCTTTGTTGCCTTCCCGGCGCACAATGGTCCCGGTATCGGCCTGGCCCTGTGCCGCCAGATTCTCAACGCCTGGCAAGCCAGGCTGCGTTGCGTGTCCCGAGAACACGCATACGCAATCTTTGTTCTTGAATTTCCTCGATCAGGTGAATCATGAAACTGCCCGTGCACTTCCATCCCACAACGACCGTGCTGGTCGATGACAGCGACAGCTTCCTGCGCAGCCTGTCCTTCCAGCTCGATCCGGCCCAGCCGAATATCAGCTTCCATGACACCGTGGCGGCCCTGGAGTGGTTTGGCCGCAGCGTGCGCAGCGCCGACCTGCCCCTGCTGGTCAATTTCGACGATCCGCACCAGTCGGCCGAACGCCGCAACGTGACGGTGGACATGGCGCGCATCTGGCGCATCAGCGCCCAGCCGAAGCGCTTCACTATACCTTCGGTGCTGGTGGTCGACTATTCGATGCCGCAGATGGATGGCGTCAGCTTTTGCCAGGCGCTGCAGGGGCTGCCCTGCAAGAAGATCCTGTTCACCGGCGCGGCGGACGAGCGCATTGCCGTCGATGCCTTCAACCGCGGCCTGATCGACCGCTACATCCGCAAGAGCGCGGAAGATGCGCTGGACCAGCTGGAGCGCGACCTGGCGACGCTGCAGAAACAATACTTCCTCGAACATTCGGAAACCGTGTGCGAAATGCTGGCCCTGCACGACTTCGGCTTCCTCAATTGCACGGCCATCGCGCGCGTGGTCGATGAACTGTACCGCACGCACGGCTTCGTCGAGCACTATGTGTTCCCCAACCCGAGCGGCATCCTGTTCTTCGACCGCACCGGCCACCCCACGCTGATGATCATCGAAACGGCCCACGGCCTGCACGCGCAGTACGAGGTGGCGCGCGACAGCGGCGCCCCCCGTCCCTGCTGCTGGCCCTGGAGGAAAGGCGCGTGCTGCCCTTCTTCCCCCATGTGGGCAAGGACGGCATGTACACGGACGAAGTGGGCGAACAGTGGCACCGCTACTGCCGCACGCCCCAGGTTTGCCAGGGCAGGGATACCTGGTACTGGGCCCTGTTCGACCTGCCGCCCCGCTTCCTGGACAGCAGGCCCGCTTCCTTCGACAAATTCCTCCGTTCGCAGCGCCCTGCCGAAGCCGCTTAAGCTTCGCGCAGGGTCTGCAGCGGTGGGTGGTTCAGCACATTGCGCAGTCCCAGCCAGCCGCCGATGATGGCGCACACGGCGCCCGCCAGCAGGCCCGCCAGCCACACCCAGGGGCTGAAAGTCCACGCGAACTTGAACTGGTAAGTGGCCAGTCCCCAGCCCATCAGGCCCGCGCCGGTCGCGGCCAGCAAGCCCGCCAGCCCACCCACCAGCAGGAATTCGATCATCTGCGCCTGCGACAGCTGCTTGCGCGTTGCGCCCAGGGCGCGCAGCAGACCCGCCTCACGCTTGCGTTCGTCCTGCGATCCCATCAAGGCCGCGTACAGCACCAGCACGCCCGAGGCCAGCGTGAAGGCGAACAGGAATTCGACGGCCTGGATCACCTGGTCCAGCACGGCCTGCACCTGGCGCAGTACGCCGCCCACATCCACGATGGTCAGGTTCGGGTAGTCGCGTGACAGCGAGGCGCCCAGCGCCGCCGCCTGCTTCGGCAGGTGGAAGGCGGTAATCCAGGTCTGCGGCGTTTCGGCCATCGCGGCCGGGTTGATGATGACGAAGAAATTGACCCGCATCGAGCCCCATTCCAGCTTGCGCAGGCTGGTAATTTTCGCTTCCACGGGCGAACCGGCGATATCGAAGCGCAGCGTGTCGCCCAGCTTCAGGTTGAGCGTCTTTGCCAGGCCCTCTTCCACCGAGGCTTCGGCGGCTCCGGGCCTGTCGCTGTACCACTTGCCGGCGGTGACCTGGTTCTGCGCCGGCATGTCCGTCATGGTGGAGAGGTTGAATTCGCGTTCGGCCAGCCCGCGCGCCCGTTCGTCGGCATAGGTATCGCGCGTGATCGTACTGCCGTTCACGGCCACCAGGCGGCCGCGGATCATGGGATAGAGCGGAATCTCGGCCACGCCGCCCTTGGCCAGCTTGCTGCGGAGTTCATCCTTCTGTTCCGGCTGGATATTGATCACGAAACGGTTGGGGCGCATCAGGCGGGGTCGCGTTGCGCCACGCTGTCATCAGGTCGCCGCGCACCACGGTCAGCAGCAGGAGCGCCATCAGGCCCAGGGCCAGCGACACGACCTGCACCACGGTGGCTCCCGGCCGGCGCCTGAGCGAAGTCACGGCAAAACGCCAGCTCTGGTGTCCGGACAGGTGGCGCAGCGAGGACAGCGCCCGCAAACCCAGCCAGCCCACCAGCCCAAACACGGCGAAGGCCGCCAGGAAGCCGCCGCCCGTGAACAGGGCCAGCTGACATCGCCCGCCTGCCACAGCAGCAGCGCACCGAAAGCGACGATGCCCATGCCGTAGGTCGCCAGCGTGGCAGGCTTGGGCGGCGCCGCCTCGCGCCGGATCACGCGATTGTGCGGCACATTGCGCAGCTGCAGGATGGGCGGCAGTGCGAAGCCGGCCAGCAGCAGCATGCCGGCGGCCAGGCCCTGCACGGCTGGCAGCATGCTGGGCGCCGGGATGTCGGTGGCGACCAGGGAGCCCAGCAGCTCTACCAGCAGGTAGTGGCTGGCGAAGCCCACCAGCACGCCCAGCAGGCTGCCCGCCAGGCCGACGAGGATGAATTCGGTCAGGTACAGCACCGTCACCTGGTTCTGGGTCAGGCCCAGGCAACGCAGCATGGCGCAGGAATCGAGATGGCGCGTCATGAAGCGGCGCGCTGCCATCGCCACGGCCACCGCCGCCAGCATCGCCGACAGCAGGCCGACCAGGGACAGGAAGCTGTCGGCCCGCTCCAGCGTGGCGCTCATTTCAGGGCGGCCATCCTGCAGCGAATCGATGCGCACGCCGCGCACATTGCCACCCTTGATGGTCTTGCGCAGCCAGTCGCCATAGCTCTTGATGGCAGCGCCCGGGGCGCCGCTGCCCGCCTCCGCCACCAGCAACCGGTAGCCGACGCGTGCGCCAGTCTGCACCAGGTCCGTGGCCGCCAGGTCGCCCATCCCCAGCATCACGCGCGGCGCGAAATTGATGAAGCCCGAGCCGCGGTCCGGTTCGGCCGCGATCAGTTGTGCGACGCGGAACACTTTTTCGCCCAGGCGCAAGTCGCCGCCCACGCGGGCGTCCAGGCTGGCCAGCAGCGCGGCATCGATCCACACGGTGCCGGGCGCCGGGATGCCCTCGGCCGGCACGCCGATGCTGTCCGCCGCCTGGTCGGCGCTGGTGGTGATCTTCAGACGGCCGCGCAGCGGGTAGCCGTCGCTGACGGCCTTGATCGAGGACAGCACCGATTGCGCCGCACCACCCTCTCCCGTCTGGGCCATGCTGGGGAAGGCCACCGTCTCGGCCGCGCGCAGGCCGCGCTTCAGCGCTTCCTCGCGCCAGGCCGACGGCATCGGGTTATCGGCCGTGACCAGCAGGTCGGCGCCCAATAACTGGTGCGCATCGCGATCGAGGCCGCTGCGCAGGCGGTCGATGAAGAAACCGGCGGCGGACAAAGCCGCCACCGCCACGGTCAGTGCGATCAGCAGGAAACGCAACTGCCCGGCGCGCCAGTCGCGCGCGGTCATACGCAGGGCTTGGCGCAGCATGTCACACCACGTTGAAGGCGGCGAAGTAGGCGTCCACCTCGTCCAGGTAGCGCTGCTTTTCCTCCTGTGGCAGGAAGGCCGCTTCAAAACTGTTGCGCGAGAGCTGGTAAGCATGCTGCAAGCCAAGCGGCAGCGAGTCGAAGGCCGCTACGAAGTTATCGTTCATATAGCCGCCGAAATAGGCCGGGTCGTCCGAATTGACGGTGGCCACCAGGCCGGCATCGAGCAGCTGCAGCAGGTTGTGGTCTTGCATCTGGTCGAATACGCGCAGCTTGATGTTGGAGAGCGGGCACACCGTCAGCGGCATGCGCATTGCCGCCAGGCGGCGCGTCAGCGCCGGATCTTCCAGGCAACGCACGCCATGGTCGATGCGCTCGACCTGCAGCACGTCCAGCGCCGTTTCGATATAGGACGGCGGCCCCTCTTCGCCCGCATGGGCCACCAGGTGCAGGCCGAGATCGCGGCAGCGCGAGAATACGCGCGCAAACTTCTCCGGCGGATTGCCCACTTCGGAAGAGTCGAGGCCGACGCCGATGAATTTGTCGCGGTGCGGCAAGGCTTGCTCCAGCGTCGCAATCGCATCGTCCTCGCTCAGGTGGCGCAGGAAGCACAGGATCAGCGAAGCGCTGACCGGGCTGTCAACGCAGGCGCGATGGATGCCGTTGATCACGTATTCGATCGGCACGCCGCGCGCCGTGTGCGTTTGCGGGTCGAAGAAAATTTCCGCGTGGCGCACATGGTCGGCCTGGGCGCGCGCCAGGTACGCCGCCGTCATGTCGTAGAAGTCCTGCTCCTGCAGCAGCACGCTGGCGCCGGCGTAGTAAATGTCGAGGAAAGATTGCAGATCGCTGAAGGCGTAGGCGGCACGCAGCGCTTCCACCGAGGAATACGCGAGCTGGACGCCGTTGCGTTCGGCCAGTGCGAAAATCAATTCGGGTTCGAGCGAGCCTTCGATATGGATGTGCAGTTCCGCCTTTGGCATGTTTTGCACAATGGAACGCATTTGGGAACGCATTTGAGTATTCATTTTATTTCTTTCAAACGGGATACAGCATCTTAGCGCAATAGCGTGCGCGGACACACTGCACACGGCTGTCCTGCAGAGTGTGCGTAGCCGTGCTACTGTCACATAAAATTTCGTGGGTTTTAAGTTTTACTTCCTGAGGCATTGGAGCAATAATAAATTTCATCAACGTAAGATGCGTTTCGACCGAACACACTCAGGCGCCGGCACCCTCCCCGCACGGCTAAAAAAAAGCCAGCTCCGGCCCGGGAGCAATTCCCGGACACTCAGGCAGCTGGCGCGTTAAAACACAGAACGAAGGAGTTCTCCTCACACGATAAGGCCAGCAGCCACCAGCGACGACTGCCGACCGACTGACTAGCAAGTTACTTCATAAAGGGACATACTTATGACCATTTTTGACAACTACGCAGCACGGTACGAGCGCACCCGGGAAGAGGAAATGTCTCTGACCGAGTACCTGGCGCTATGCAAAAAAGACCGGCTAACGTACTGCAACAGCGGCCGAGCGCATGCTGGCCGCCATCGGCGAACCCACGCTGGTCGACACGCGCAACGATACGCGCCTGTCGCGCATCTTCGCCAACAAGGTCATCAAGATTTATCCGGCCTTCCGTGAGTTCTACGGCATGGAAGAAGTCATCGAGCAGGTGGTGTCCTACTTCCGCCACGCGGCCCAGGGCCTGGAAGAGCGCAAGCAGATCCTCTACCTGCTGGGACCGGTCGGCGGCGGTAAATCCTCGATCGCCGAAAAACTGAAATCGCTGATGGAACAGGTGCCGTTCTACTGCCTGAAAGGTTCGCCAGTGAACGAATCGCCGCTGGGCCTGTTCAGCGAGCAGGAAGACGGGGCCATCCTGGAAGAAGATTTCGGCATCCCGCGCCGCTACCTGCGCAACATCCCTTCGCCGTGGGCGGTCAAGCGCCTGCATGAATTCAACGGCGACATCAACCAGTTCCGCGTGGTGCGGCGCTACCCTTCCGTGCTGCGCCAGGTCGCGATCTCGAAAACCGAGCCGGGCGACGAGAACAACCAGGACATCTCCTCCCTGGTCGGCAAGGTCGATATCCGCAAGCTGGAAGACTATGCCCAGGACGATCCGGACGCCTACAGCTACTCCGGTGGCCTGTGCCTGGCCAACCAGGGCCTGATGGAATTCGTCGAGATGTTCAAGGCGCCCATCAAGGTGCTGCACCCGCTGCTGACCGCCACCCAGGAAGGCAACTACAAGGGCACGGAAGGCTTCGGCGCCATCCCCTTCGACGGCATCATCCTGGCGCACTCCAACGAATCCGAGTGGAAGAGCTTCAAGAACAACCGCAACAACGAGGCATTCCTTGACCGTATCTACATCGTCAAAGTGCCTTACTGCCTGCGCGTGACCGACGAAATCAAGATCTACGAGAAGCTGCTGCACAATTCCTCGCTGGACAAGGCGCCCTGCGCGCCCGGCACCCTGCGCATGATGGCCCAGTTCGCCATCCTGTCGCGCCTGAAGGAGCCGGAAAACTCCAGCCTGTTCAGCAAGATGCTGGTCTACGATGGCGACAACCTGAAGGACACGGACCCGAAAGCCAAATCGATCCACGAGTACGTGGACTACGCAGGCGTGGACGAAGGCATGAATGGGCTCTCGACGCGCTTCGCGTTCAAGATCCTGTCCAAGGTCTTCAACTTCGATTCGACCGAGGTGGCAGCCAACCCGGTGCACCTGCTGTATGTGCTGGAACAGCAGGTCGAGCGCGAACAGTTCCCGCCGGAGACCGAACAGAAGTACTTCTCCTATATCAAGGAGCACCTGGCGCAGCGCTATGTCGAATTCATCGGCAAGGAAATCCAGACGGCTTACCTGGAGAGCTATTCCGAGTATGGCCAGAACATCTTCGACCGCTACGTCACCTTTGCCGACTTCTGGATCCAGGACCAGGAATACCGCGATCCGGATACCGGCGAGAGCTTCGACCGCGAATCGCTGAACAACGAACTGGAGAAGATCGAGAAGCCGGCCGGCATCTCGAATCCGAAGGACTTCCGCAACGAGATCGTCAACTTCGGCCTGCGCGCACGCGCCAACAACGGCGGCAAGAACCCCGCATGGACTTCTTATGAGAAGTTCCGCACAGTGATCGAGAAGAAGATGTTCTCCAATACGGAGGAACTGCTGCCGGTGATCTCCTTCAATGCGAAGGCCAGCGCCGAAGACGCCAACAAGCATGCCGATTTCGTCGCACGCATGGTCGAGAAGGGTTATACGGCCAAGCAGGTGCGCCTGCTGTGCGAATGGTATCTGCGCGTGAGGAAGTCGTCGTAAGCGGCGGAGCAGACGCGGCGGATCAATGATCCGCCCTACAGCCCTGGCGGGCCCGCGACGCCGGCTTGCGCCGGCGGTGCGATAATAGGCGCACACCGCCACGGCAACGGATATGCAGCAGGAGGCACATGACTTACCTCATCGACCGTCGTTTGCAGGGCAAAAACAAGTCTGCGGTCAACCGCGAACGATTTTTGCGGCGTTACAAGAGCCAGATCAAGGATGCCGTCGGGCGCGCCATCAAGGGCCGCTCGATCACCGACATCGAGAATGGCGAGAAAGTCTCGATTCCCGTCAAGGATGTGAGCGAGCCCTCGTTCGGCCATGCCCACGGCGGCGTGTGGGAAGTAGTGAATCCCGGCAACCAGGAATACCAGAAGGGCGACCAGATCAACCGGCCCAAGGGCGGCGGCGGTTCCGGCCGCGGCAGGGCCGGTAACAGCGACCAGACCACCGAGGATGATTTCATCTTTGAGCTGTCGCGCGAAGAATTCATGAACTACTTCTTCGAGGACCTGGAACTGCCGCACATGGTCAAGACCCAGTTGACCGCCACCACGGAATTCAAGCAGCAGCGCGCCGGCTATACCGTTTCCGGCACTCCGTCCAATATCCACGTGCTGCGCTCCCTGCGCGGCGCGCTGGGCAGGCGCCTGGCGGTAGGCGGTCCCAACCGCAAGCGCGTGATCGAGGCCGAACGTGAGCTGGAAGATTTGCTGCTGGCCGGGGCTCCGCTGGACGATCCGCGCGTGGTCGAGCTGAAAAAGCTGATCCATCACCTGCACACGCGGCTGCTGGCCATTCCCTTCATCGACCCCTTCGACCTGCGCTATTCGAACCGCATCAAGGTGCCAAAGCCGATGACCCAGGCCGTGATGTTCTGCATCATGGACGTGTCCGGTTCCATGGACGAACAGCGCAAGGATACCGCCAAGCGCTTCTTCATCCTGCTCTACCTGTTCCTGAAGCGCGTCTACGACAAGATCGAGGTGGTCTTCATCCGCCACCACACGGCCGCTTCCGAAGTGGATGAGAATGAATTTTTCCATTCGCGCGAATCGGGCGGCACCGTGGTGTCGTCCGCCCTGCACCTGCTGAACAAGATCGTCGACGAGCGCTACGGCGGCGGCAGCTGGAATGCCTACGTGGCCCAGGCCTCGGACGGCGACAACTGGGACAACGATTCCGTTCTGTGCCGCCAGCTGCTGGTGAATACCATCATGCCCAAGGTGCAGTACTACACTTATGTGGAGATCACCGACGGCCCACCGCAAAACCTGTGGGAGCAATACGCGCAGGTGCCTGAATACCACCAGCACTTTGCCATGCAAAAAATCGTCACGCCGGCCGACATCTATCCGGTATTCCGCGAACTGTTCAAGAAGCAGCCAAAATGAATCAGATGACCCTCCGTCCGCGCCACCCGAACGCCCTGCCCGAGCAATCGGAATGGACGTTCGACCTGATCGAGCAGATCCACGATGAAATCAAGCGGGTGGCAAAGAATTTCGGGCTGGACACCTACCCCAACCAGCTGGAAATCATCACGGCCGAGCAGATGATGGACGCCTACACCTCGGTCGGCATGCCCGTGTCCTACGCCCACTGGTCCTTCGGTAAGCACTTCCTTGCCACCGAGAAGGGCTACAAGCGCGGCCAGATGGGGCTGGCCTACGAAATCGTGATCAATTCCAATCCCTGCATCGCCTACCTGATGGAGGAAAACAGCCTGACCATGCAGGCGCTGGTGATTGCCCACGCCGCCTACGGCCACAATTCCTTCTTCAAGGGGAATTACCTGTTCCGCACTTGGACCGATGCGGACGCCATCATCGACTATATGGTGTTCGCCAAGAACTACATCACCGAGTGCGAGCAGCGCCACGGCATCGAGGCGGTCGAACTGCTGCTCGACTCCTGCCACGCCATCCAGAACTACGGTGTGGACCGCTACAAGCGTCCGGCCAAGCTGTCGCTGGCCCAGGAAAAGCAGAAGCAGAAGGAGCGCGAAACCTACCTGCAATCGCAGATCAATGAACTGTGGCGCACCGTGCCGCGGCGCGAGGAAGAGGAAGTCAACAAGCCGATCGCCCGCTTCCCGCCCGAGCCGGAAGAGAACCTGCTGTACTTCATCGAGAAATATGCGCCGCTGCTGGAACCCTGGCAGCGCGAAGTGGTGCGCATCGTGCGCAAGATCAGCCAGTACTTCTACCCGCAGCGCCAGACCCAGGTGATGAACGAAGGCTGGGCTACCTTCTGGCATTACACCATCCTTAACCAGCTGTATGACGAAGGGATTGTCGGCGACGGCTTCATGATGGAATTCCTGAAGAGCCATTCCAACGTGATCTACCAGCCGCCGGTGCACAGCCCCTACTACAACGGCATCAATCCTTATGCCCTAGGTTTCGCGATGATGTCTGACATCAGACGAATCTGCGAGAACCCGACCGACGAGGATCGCGAATGGTTCCCCGATATCGCCGGCAGCGACTGGCAAAAGACGCTGGACTTCGCCATGCGCAATTTCAAGGACGAGAGCTTCATCGCCCAGTTCCTGTCGCCGCGCCTGATCCGCGAGTTCCACTTCTTCGCCGTGCTGGACGATGACAAGAACGAGAAGCTGACCGTCTCGGCCATCCACGATGAACTGGGCTACCGCTACGTGCGCCAGCAGCTGGCTGACCAGTACAACCTGGGCAACCGCGAGCCTAATATACAGGTGTGGTCCGTCAACACCCGCGACGACCGTGCCCTTACCCTGCGCCATACCCAGTACAACCGCCGCCCGCTGAACCAGCAGGCCAATGAAGTCCTCAAGCACGTGGCCCGCCTGTGGGGCTTCGATGTGCATCTCGACACCGTCACCCCGGACGGCCAGGTGGTCAGCACCCTGGAATGCAAGCGCGAGAAGCGCAACCGCATTATCTGATCCAAACCCAAGGCGTAACCCTGGTGCCTGCCACATCGTGGCAGGCACCTGCTTTTGGCCGTGGGTTTTGGCAGGCTGCCCCGGCCCGCGCAGGTCCTACATTTAATTACTATATATATGTAGTGTTCTTACAAGCAAACACGCCATCCGGCGACTTGGGCGCTCATCTTGCTGATTTTTTTCTATACTTGGCTTGTATAGAGCAATTTGGCACGGTTACGCCATAGCAACACCCACCTCCGAATTTTCCACACGCCACCAACCGGAGTCGGCGTGGAAAATTCCGTATACGGCTGAGTCAAGAAGATTTCAGTCAGAGTGGTCGTTAGCGTACAAAAAAATGTGCCGAATTATCTTGCTTTTCCCACTAGAAGGTGCAGACAACTCTCCGGTTGAGCCCGCCTAGATGGGGCTAAGGGCATGAAATTTAAACGGTTTTAGAGGTCAAAATTCTATGTAAAATCCAAAATTCGTATGTATAATTCGCCGACGTCCCGGATGCGGCTGTAGCTTTGTGCCGCCAATTTGGGGTTCAAGTAGCAACACAAGAGTAGGTATTGGAGAAAGCAGGCATGAATTTCAGTGATAACGAGAAAATTGCCGGGAAGAAGAACTATACGGGCATCGCGTTCGTTGTAGTGCTACACATCCTGGGAGGGTACGGCATCGTATCCGGCCTGGGTAAGCGCTTGGTCAGTAAGATGATTGAACCGGTCGAGACCAAGATCATTGAGGAGGTCGCCCCGCCTCCACCAAAAGAACTGCCGCCGCCGCCACCGCCGCCGGAAATGAAGGCACCTCCGCCTCCATTCATTCCTCCGGTTGAAGTGAACGTGCAGCAGCCGCCGCCGCAGCAAAACGTGATCGCCTCGGCGACCAACGTGAAGCCGGCAACTAACGAACTGGCGCGCCCGGCTCCGCCGGCAGCACCAGCATCGCCTGCCCCTGCGGCAACCGGTGTCCGTACCCCTGCTGTGGTTGACTTCAGCACCTGCGCGAAGCCTGAATGGCCAAAATCGTCGCTGCGTAACGAAGAAACCGGGACCGTGACGCTGTCGTTCCTGATCGCGACCGATGGTCGCGTGGCTGAATCGAAGGTGGTGAAATCTAGTGGTTTCCGTGACCTGGACAAGGCTGCGCAGTCGGGTATCTCCCGCTGCAAATTCAAGCCGGCTACCGTGGACGGCAAGCCGCAAGAAGGCTGGCAACAGATGCAATACGTCTGGACGCTGGAATAAACCTGAGACAGAACATCGTCTCGCAACTTAGTAGTTTCGTTGTCGTTTAAGCCAGCGAACTGATTATTTTAAAATTTGGAGGAAGCATGTTTAAGAATACCCGTTTGTCCGCCGTTCTGGCCGCTGTGCTGTTTTCGGTGACCGCAGCTAGCGCCCTGGTTAGCGCGCCAGCAATGGCTGACGCTCCTGCCTCGGCAGCCGCTTCGGCTCCTGCAGCCGCTCCTGCGGACGCGGCAGCAGCACCGGCAGCTGACGCAGCCGCAGCACCAGCCGCTCCGGCCGCTGAAGGCGCTGCCGCTGGCAAGGCCAAGGAAGAAGTGGAAAACCCATTCGGCCTGCAAGCAGTGTGGGATGGCGGCTTCGTTGCCCGCGCTACCCTGATCATCCTGTCCATCATGTCCATCGGTTCCTGGTACATCATCGTGACCAAGGTCATCGACCAGAGCAAGATCTTCAAGCAGCAGAAAGAAGCCGCTGCCAAGTTCTGGAAAGCTTCCTCGATCGCCGCTGGTTCCGCGACCCTGACCGAAGGTTCCCCATTCCGCTACATCGCTGAAACCGGCACCAAGGCAACCGCTCACCACGACGGCGCCCTGCTGGAACAGATCGACCTGGCTACCTGGGTTTCGATGCAAGTTCAGCGCGCTGTTGACAAGATCCAGTCCCGTCTGTCCGATGGCCTGTCCTTCCTGGCAACCGTTGGTTCGACCGCTCCGTTTATCGGTCTGTTCGGTACCGTGTGGGGTATTTACGGTGCACTGACCAACATCGGTATGACCGGTAACGCGTCGATCGACAAAGTGGCAGGTCCTGTGGGTGAAGCGCTGATCATGACCGCTTTCGGTCTGCTGGTGGCAGTTCCTGCCGTTCTGGGTTACAACTGGCTGCTGCGTCGTAACAAGACCGCAATGGAAGACGTGCGTACCTTCTCCGCTGACGTGCACTCCGTGCTGATCTCCGGTGCAATGTCCACCGCAACCAGCTCTGCTAAAAAAGTCGGCTAATTTAGGGGCAAGTAAACATGTCCATGTCCGTAGGCTCCGATACCGGGGGAGAAGAGCAGCTTAACTCAGAGATCAACACGACCCCGCTCGTGGACATCATGCTGGTTCTGCTGATTATCTTCCTGATCACGAGCCCGGTCGTTCTCAAACTGCAGAAGATCAATCTGCCGGAAGAGATCAACCAGGCAATCCAGACGAAGCCGGAAAACGTCAACATCGTTGTTAACAAAGATGGCGACATTTACTGGAATCAGAAGAAAATGCGCGACACCAATGAGTTGTTCGATTTTCTGAAAGAGGAAGCGGTCAAGGTCCCTCAGCCTGAAGTTCACGTACGCGGCGACAAAGACGCCAAGTACGAGTCCATCGGCAAAGTGATCTACACCACCCAGCGTGCTGGCATCCAGAAGGTCGGTTTCATCACCGAACCACCTGACAAGATGTAAGGACCAGCCGCCCCGGTTCGCCGGGGCGGCCATCTGAAAGGAAACACATTCATGAGTATGAGCGTAGGCAGTTCCGGCGGCGACGCGGAACCGATGATGGAAATGAACATGACGCCGCTGATCGACGTCATGCTGGTTCTGATCATCATGCTGATTATTACGATTCCTAAGGCGAACCACTCGGTGAACCTGAACATGCCGGTCGGCACTCCGCCGCCACCGACCAAGGAACCGGTAGTAGTCACCATCGACGTTGACTTCGACGGCACCATCCTGTGGGACAACCAGGTCATTCCTGACCGTCCGTCCCTGGAAAACAAGCTGATGAACGTAGCGGCACAGGCTGACCAGCCTGAAGTGCACCTGCGTCCCAACAAGCTGGTTAACTACAGCGTGGTGGCTGGTGTGATGGCCGCTGCCCAGCGTCTTGGCGTGACCAAGATCGGCCTGGTCGGCAACGAGCAGTTCCAGTAAATAATCGGTTAAATCGCCCTTTATTTTCCCGAATAGGCAGGTTATCCTGCCTATTTCGCATTTTGAAGAAAGAAAACTCCCCCATGACCAAGTTCCGTCTCGCACATCTCGGCCTGGTACTGGCCGCAATCGGTTTCACCGCCGCCGCTCCGATGGCCGGCCTGACTTCCGTCGCTTATGCAGCCGATACCGTCCGCGCCGAAGTGGGTAAGCCACTGCAGGAAGCACAGAAGCTGGCCTCCTCCGGCAAGGCAAAGGAAGCCCTGGCGAAACTGAAAGAAGCAGACGCAATCGGCAACAAGTCCGACCTGGAGAAGTTCCAAATCGAATACACCCGCGGTTCCGCCGCACTGGCAGCCGGTGACAACGACACCGCCGCCAAATCCTTCGAATATGTGCTGAACTCCGGCAAAGTGCCGGCAGCGCAGGCGCCGAAGATCGCCGAAGCCCTGGCCACCATCTACTACCGCGCCAAGGACTATCCAAAGGCCATCACCGCCATCCAGCGCGTGCTGAAGGACAATCCGGGCAACGCCCAGATGAAGGACCTGCTGACCCAGGCTTACTACACCAGCGGCAAGTACGCCGAAGCGGCCAAGGAACTGCAGGGCGCGCGCTCGGAGCAGAGCCTGCAGATGCTGGCCAACATCCAGCTGAAGCAGAACGACAAGGCCGGCTATGTACAGACCCTGGAAAAGCTGGCCTCGTCCTATCCGAAGGCTTCCTACTGGGCTGACCTGCTGAACCGCGTGGTCGGCAAGCCAGGCTTCTCCACTTCCCTGAACCTGGATGTGCTGCGCCTGAAGCTGGCCCTGGGCCAGCTGACCAAGCCGGGCGAATACATGGAAATGGGCCAGCTGGCCCTGCAGGCCGCCAATCCGGCTGAAACCCTGAAGATCGTGGACGCAGGCTACAAGAAGGGCGCCCTGGGCACCGGTGCAGACGCCGGCCGCCACCAGCGCCTGAAGGACCTGGCAGTGAAGACCCAGGCGGAAAACGCCAAGAACCAGGCAACCGCCGAAGAAACCGCGCGCAAGGAGAAGGATGCCGACGCGCTGGCCAATATGGGCTTCGCACTGGTTTCCGAAGGCAAGGGCGACCAGGGCCTGAAGCTGATCGACGAAGCGATCAAGCTGGGCAGCGCACGCAAGCCGGAAGAAATGAAGCTGCACTATGGCATCGCCCAGTACAACGCAGGCAAGAAAATCCGCTGCCGTCTCCACCCTGAAGTCGGTGAAGGGCAACAGCGGCGAAGCTGACCTGGCCCGTTACTGGACCATGTACATTAACAACCCGGCCTAAAAACAAGCCGGGCTGAGCCAGAAAAGCGCTGCCTGCACCCGCAGGCAGCGCTTTTTGCCTTTCAGACCGTATAATCAAGCATTTGAGCCACACGGCAATAGCATGAAGGTATTTCGCGGACTTCCCAATGCAGCGGCGCGCGCGCCCTGCGCCCTGACGATCGGCAATTTCGACGGTGTCCACCTGGGGCACCAGGCATTGCTTGCGCGCGTGCGCGCCGCGGCCGACCGCCTCGGCCTGGAAGCGGCCGTGATGACCTTCGAACCCCATCCGCGCGAATTCTTCGCACAGAAGATGGGCGACATTTCCAAAGCCCCGCCGCGCATCGCCAACCTGCGCGACAAACTGAAGTCGCTGGGCGACCAGTGCATCGACCGCGTCATCGTCGAACACTTCTCGGAGCATTTCGCTTCCCTCACGCCGCAGGAATTCACGGAGAAAGTGCTGGTCGAAGGCTTGCACGTGAAATGGCTGATGGTGGGCGAAGACTTCTGCTACGGCTCCAAACGCGCCGGCAATGTGCAGCTGCTGATGGAAGCGGGCAGGAAATACGGCTTCGAAGTCGAAGCCCTGCCTACCGTGACCGTGGAGAATGGCGACAAGCGCATTTCCTCCTCCGCCGTACGTGCGGCGCTGGCCGAGGGCGACTTCCCGCACGCCGAAGAGCTGCTGGGACACGCCTACTCCATTTCCGGCCACGTAATCCATGGCCAGAAACTGGGGCGCGACATCGGCTTCCCCACGCTGAACCTGCGTGTGCCGCACCGCCCTGCCCTGGGCGGCATCTTCGTGGTCCAGGTGCACGGCCTGGGGCCTGATCCGCTGCCGGCCGTGGCCAGCCTGGGCGTACGCCCCACCGTGGAAGACGCCGGCCGCGTGCTGCTGGAAGTGCATATCTTCGACTTTGCCCAGCACTGCTACGGCAAGCTGGTACGCGTCGAATTCCTGAAGAAATTACGTGACGAAGAAAAGTTCATCGACCTGCCCACGCTGGTCACCGCCATCGAGCGCGACGCCGCGCAGGCGCGCGACTTCTTCGCCACCCGAAACTCGAACTAAAAGCACCCATCATGTCCGAAAACAAAGCAAAGAAGCCTGAATCCAAGTACCCGGTCAATATGACCGAAACGCCCTTCCCCATGCGCGGCGACCTCTCCAAGCGCGAGCCGGGCTGGGTGAAGCAGTGGCAGGACAAGAAGATCTATGAACGCGTGCGCAAGGCTGCCGCCGGCCGTCCGAAATTCGTGCTGCACGATGGTCCTCCCTATGCCAACGGCGACATCCACATCGGCCACGCCGTCAACAAGATCCTGAAGGACGTGGTGGTCAAGTCGCGCACCATGGCAGGCTTCGATGCGCCCTATGTGCCGGGCTGGGACTGCCACGGCATGCCGATCGAGATCCAGATCGAAAAGCAGTTCGGCAAGAACCTGCCGACCGCCGAAGTGCTGACCAAGGCGCGCGCCTACGCCTACGAGCAGATCGAGCGCCAGAAGAAGGACTTCATCCGCCTGGGCGTACTGGGCGAGTGGGACAACCCTTACCTGACGATGAACTTCCGCAATGAAGCGGATGAACTGCGCTCGCTCGGCAAGCTGCTGGAAAAAGGCTATGTCTACCGCGGCCTGAAGCCGGTCAACTGGTGCTTCGATTGCCAGTCCGCGCTGGCCGAAGCGGAAGTGGAGTACAAGGACAAGCGCGACCCGGCCATCGACGTCGGCTTCGCCTTCCACGAGTTCGACAAGATCGCCGCCGCCTTCGGCCTGGCCAAACTGCCGACCGAAAATGGTTTCATCGTGATCTGGACCACCACCCCGTGGACCATCCCGGCCAACCAGGCCCTGAACGCCAACCACGAAGTCGAGTATGCGCTGGTGCAGACCGAGCGTGACGGCCAGCCGCTGCTGCTGATCCTGGCGCAGGAGCTGGTCGAATCCTGCCTGCAGCGCTACAAGCTGGAAGGCAAGGTCATCGGCACTGCCCACGGCGACAAGCTGGGCGGCATCAAGTTCAAGCACCCGCTGCACAAGCGCGATCCGTTCTACGACCGCGAATCGCCGGTCTATATCGCCGACTACGTGACCACCGACAGCGGTACCGGCATCGTCCACTCCGCGCCCGCCTACGGCCAGGACGACTTCGTTTCCTGCAAATCGCACGGCATGAAGGACGACGACATCCTGAAGCCGGTGATGGGCGACGGCAAGTACGTGCCTTCCCTGCCCCTGTTCGGCGGCATGACGATCTGGGAAGCGTCCAAGCCGATCTGCGAAGCGCTGCGCGAAGCGGGCGCCCTGTTCGAGCTGAAGATGTTCGACCACAGCTATATGCACTGCTGGCGCCACAAGACACCGATCGTCTACCGCGCCACCTCGCAGTGGTTCGCCGGCATGGACATCCAGCCGATCGACGGCGGCCCGACCCTGCGCGAAACGGCGCTGGAAGGCATCGACGCCACCGAGTTCTTCCCCGACTGGGGCCAGGCGCGCCTGCACGGCATGATCGCCAACCGTCCGGACTGGACCCTGTCGCGCCAGCGCCAGTGGGGCGTGCCGATGGCCGTCTTCGTGCACAAGGAAACGGGTGAACTGCACCCGCGCACCGCAGAATTGCTGGAAGCAGTGGCCAAGCGCATCGAAGCCGGCGGCATCGACGCCTGGCAGGCGCTCGACCCGAAAGAGCTGCTGGGCGATGAAGCGGACATGTACCTGAAGAACAAGGACACCCTGGACGTGTGGTTCGACTCCGGCTGCACCCACCAGACCGTGCTGCGCGGCTCGCACGAGCAGCAGTCGCACTTCCCGGCCGACCTGTACCTGGAAGGCTCGGACCAGCACCGCGGCTGGTTCCACTCCTCCCTGCTGACGTCCTCCATGCTGAACGGCGTGCCGCCCTACAAGGCGCTGCTGACGCACGGCTTCGTGGTGGACGGCGAGGGCAAGAAGATGTCCAAGTCCATCGGCAATACCGTGGCGCCGCAAAAGGTGTCCGACACGCTGGGCGCCGACATCCTGCGCCTGTGGGTGGCCGCCACCGACTACACCAGCGAGCTGTCGATCTCGGACGAGATCCTGAAGCGCGTGACCGAGTCCTACCGCCGTATCCGCAACACGCTGCGCTTCCTGCTGGCGAACACCTCGGACTTCGATCCGAAGGCGAACGCCGTGCCGGTGGCCGAGCTGCTGGAAATCGACCGCTACGCGATCGCCAACACGGCCGCGCTGCAGGCCGAACTGACCGCCCACTATGAGCGCTACGAGTTCCACCCGGTGGTCTCCAAGCTGCAAAACTTCTGCTCGGAAGACCTGGGCGGCTTCTACCTGGACATCCTGAAGGACCGCCTGTACACCAGCGCCGTCGATTCGAAGGCCCGCCGCTCGGCGCAGACCGCGCTGTGGCACATCACGCAAAGCCTGCTGCGCCTGATGGCGCCGATCCTCTGCTTCACCGCCGAGGAAGCGTGGGGCTTCTTCGCCGGCGAGGAAGCATTCAAGGCCAGCGATGAAACCATCTACACCCAGACCTGGTGGCAGCTGCCGGCGCTGGACGATGCGCAAGCGCTGATGGCCAAGTACGCCACCGTCCGCGCCGTGCGCGCCGACGTGACCAAGCAGCTGGAAGACCTGCGCACTTCGGGCGCCATCGGTTCCTCGCTGCAGGCGGAGCTGGAAATCAAGGCCTCCGGCGACAAGTTCAAGGCGCTGGCCAGCTTCGACGACGACCTGAAGTTCGTCTTCATCACCTCGCTGGCCAAGGCGATCGAGGTTGCGAGCGAAGCCGAGGAAGCCGTGGCCGTGGCCGCATCGACCAACGCCAAGTGCGAGCGCTGCTGGCACTACCGCGCCGACGTGGGCAGCCACGCCGAGCACGCCGGCCTGTGCGGCCGCTGCTACGACAATCTGTTCGGCGCCGGCGAGCCGCGCAAGTACGCCTAAACCAAGGGCATAAAACAGGTGTCTGCCACATCGTGGCAGACACCAGCTTCACGCCTTGGGTTCTAAAAGCATAACAACACACTAAATGGCCACCAATAAAAAGCCCGCAAGCAAGTCCTCCTCCTCCTCCGGCAGCATGACCCCGTGGCTGGGCATCGCCGCCATCGTCATCCTGCTGGACCAGCTGTCCAAGATCACGATCACCAAGCTTTTCCGCTATGGCGAAGAGATGTATGTGACCTCGTACTTCAACCTGGTCCTGGCCTACAACAAGGGCGCCGCCTTCAGCTTCCTGTCCAACGAAAGCGGCTGGCAGCGCTATATGTTCACCGGCATCGGCATTGCCGCCGCGGGCTACATCCTCTGGCTGCTGCGCAAGCACTCCGGCCAGCGCCTGTTCTGCTGGGCGCTGGCGCTGATCCTGGGCGGCGCCATCGGCAATGTGATCGACCGCCTGATGTACGGCCACGTGGTGGACTTCCTGGACTTCCACTGGAGGGGCCTCGGCCACTTCCCCGCTTTCAATGTCGCCGATTCGGCGATCTGTGTCGGCGCCGCGCTGTTCGTGCTGGACGAACTGCGCCGCGTGAATAGGTAGGAGCAGCATCATGGAACTGACTGGCAAAAAAATCGTGCTTGGCCTGTCCGGCGGCGTCGCCTGCTACAAGGCCGCTGAACTGTGCCGCGCGCTGAGCAAGGAAGGCGCGTCCGTGCAGGTGGTGATGACCGACGCGGCCACCCACTTCATTACGGCCGTGACGATGCAGGCGCTGTCCGGCAAGCCGGTCTTCACCAGCCAGTGGGACCCGCGCGTCAACAACAATATGGCCCACATCGACGTCACCCGCGATGCGGACGCCATCATCATCGCCCCCTGCTCGGCGGACTTCATCTACAAGCTCGCCCACGGCGTATGCGACGACCTGCTGTCCACCATGTGCCTGGCCCGCCCCAGCCGCGTGCCGCTGCTGGTGGCGCCGGCGATGAACGTGGAAATGTGGACCAATCCGGCCACCCAGCGCAACGTGCAGCAGCTGCGCGACGATGGCCTGTGTGTCCTCGGCCCGGCGCCGGGCGACCAGGCCTGCGGCGAAGTGGGCATGGGCCGCATGCTGGAACCCGAGCAGCTGCTGGCTGAAATGATCGCCGCCTTCCAGCCCAAAGTCCTGGCCGGCAAGCGCATCCTCGTCACGGCAGGCCCCACTTTCGAAGCGATCGACCCGGTGCGCGGCATCACCAATCTTTCGTCCGGCAAGATGGGTTATGCGGTGGCGCGCGCCGCCCGTGAAATGGGCGCCGAAGTGACGCTGATCTCCGGCCCCACTGCACTGGAAACGCCGTTCGGCGTGAACCGCCACAATGTGCAGAGCGCGCAGCAGATGTTCGACGCCGTGATGGACGCCCTGGGCGGCCAGCACGTGTTCATTTCCGTGGCCGCCGTGGCCGACTGGCGCGTGGCCAATCCGAGCACGCAGAAGGTCAAGAAAACGGCTGACGGCAGCGTGCCGCAGCTGAAGTTCGAGCAGAACCCGGACATCCTGGCCAGCGCGGCCGCCCGCACCTCCCTGGCTGGCTGGCCTTACTGCGTGGGCTTCGCCGCCGAATCGGAAAACCTGCTCGAATACGGCGCCAGCAAGCGCGAAAAGAAAGGCGTCCCTCTCCTGGTGGGCAATATCGGCCACCATACCTTCGGCCAGGACGACAACACCATCATCCTCTTCGACGAACACGGACATACCATCCTGCCCCGCGCCGACAAGCTCACGCTGGCGCGCCAGCTGGTTTCCGAAATCGCCAAACGCATCGACAAGAACTCGCTATTCCAATGAAAACCATCGACGTCAAAATCCTCGACCCGCGCATGAAAGACCAGATGCCGGCCTATGCAACCCCCGGCAGCGCAGGCCTGGACCTGCGCGCCTGCATCGACGCGCCCCTGGTCATCGAGCCTGGCCAGACCGTGCTGGTGCCCACCGGCCTCGCCATCCACATCGCCGATCCTGGCTATGCGGCCATGATCCTGCCTCGTTCAGGCATGGGCCATAAGAACGGCATCGTTTTGGGGAATCTGGTAGGCTTGATTGACTCGGATTACCAGGGACAACTGATGGTGTCGACCTGGAACCGGGGCCACAACACGTTTACACTGAATCCGATGGAACGCCTGGCGCAGCTGATTATCGTGCCGGTGCTGCAGGTAGGATTCAACGTTGTCGAGGAATTCGGCGCCAGCGATCGCGGTGAAGGAGGCTTCGGCAGCACCGGCAAGCATTAAGAGGAAAGGACTATGACCGCAGGGCAACAATTCGCAAACCGGGCAAACTGCCCCCGACTGGCCGCCGTAGCGGCCGCCCTGCTGCTTACAGCCTGCGGCACGACAGCGCCGCCCCCCTCGCCTTCCCATGCCCCCGTCGAAGCCACCCAGCCGCCACCGGCGCCGGTGGTCACGCCGCAGCAGCTGGCGGCGCGGGAGTCGCTGAAGACCATGTCCAATCTGCAGGACCGCCTGTACCGCGTCGGCGGTCCGCTGCTGATCCAGAATGCGGACCTGTGCAAGTCGGCGGCGCGCAACCTGCTGGGCTTTACCGCCAAGAACCGCTATTCCTACCCGGGCGAGTACAGCGACGCCTCGGTCGCCGTGCTTGGTTATGACGACATGCTGCAGGTATCGAATGTGCTGGCCGGCAGCGGCGCCCAGCGCGCCGGCCTGCGCAAGGGCGACGACCTGGTGGCCGCCGACGGCAAAACCCTGCCCAAGGGACGCGATGCCGAAAGCAAGGCGGCCGGCGTGCTTGGTCCGCTGGCCTCCAGCCGCGCCACCCTGCCCCTGACCGTGGCGCGCAACGGCAGCAGCCACACGCTGAACGTGCCCGTCACGCGCGCCTGCGCCTATCGCCTGGAGCTGGGCAACTCGGACAATGTGAATTCCTATGCCGACGGCAGCCGCGTGATGCTCACGCGCGGCATGATCAATTTCGCCCAGAGCGATGAGGCGCTGGCCTATGTGATGGCCAAGGATATCGCGCACAATGTGCTGGGCCACCCGGCAACGCTGCGCAACACGTCCACCATCGGCAGCATCATCGATAACCTGCAATCGGTGCGCCCCGACCTGTCCATGCTGGTCGGCAGCGCGGGCATCAGGCCGATGCCGCAGGACATGGACATCGCAGCCGATAACCTGTCGCTGTACATGCTGGCGCGCGCCGGTTACAACATCGACCACGCGAAATCCTTCTGGCAGCGCCTGTCCGCGCAATACCCGGCATCGACGCTGAACGGCTATACGGCCAACCACCCGGCCATTGCGGCCCGCCTGGCGGCGATGGACCGCTCGGTGAACGAAGTCAAGGCCAAGCAGGCTTCCAAGCGCCCGCTGGTCCCCTGAGCCATGCGCCGCCTCCTTCTGCCCCTGCTGCTGGCCCCCGCCCTGGCAGCCGCCGGCTCCTGGTCCAAAATCGGCGGCGACGACGACGCGGTGCTGCTGCTGGACCGCGCCTCGGTGCACGCCTCGGGCGCCGGCTACAAGGCGGCCACCATGCAGAGCTACCGTCGCCCGCAGAGCACGCCGGATGGCAAGCCTTACCTGTCCGTGCGCTCGCAGCATCTCTACAACTGCCTGGAAAATACGGCCACCCTGCTGTCGCAGGACTATTTCTCCGGTGTGCTGGGGCGGGGCGAGCCCGTCGGCACCTACAAATACGAATCCTATGACCCTGAGCAGATTGGCCCGGGCGCCGCGCTGGAAAGCGCTCTGAAAGTCGTCTGCAAGGCGAAAAGAAGGGCCTCCGGCAAAGGCGGCTGAGGCTTGCTATAGTACAGGCCATGGATAGCATCGACCTCGAAGTACTCAAGACCAGCTCCGCCTGGATCGCGGCGGGACACCGCTGCCAGCTCGTCACCGTCATCAAGACCTGGGGCTCCAGCCCGCGCCCGGTCGGCGCCACGCTCGCCATCTGCGACGATGGCCGCGTGGTCGGTTCCGTTTCCGGCGGCTGCATCGAGGATGACCTGATCGAGCGCGTGCGCAAGGAAGGCATCATGCGCGAATTGCCGGAAATCGTCAGCTATGGCATCACGGCCGACGAAGCCCACCGTTTCGGCCTGCCCTGCGGCGGCACCATCGAACTGGCGCTCGAACCCCTGGGCCCGGACAGCCGTATCGACGAGCTGCTGCACCGCCTGGAGCGGCACGAGCTGGTGGCCCGCACCGTGGACCTGAAGACCGGCGCCGTGGCGCTGGAAAGCACCAGCCCCGGTTCCGTGCTCGAACTGCACGGCGACAAACTGGTGACCCAGCACGGTCCGCGCTGGCGCCTGCTGATCATCGGCGCCGGCCAGCTGTCGCGCTTCCTGGCGCAGATTGCGACCGCGATGGACTACAACGTGACCGTGTGCGACCCGCGCGAGGAATACCGCTCCGGCTGGACCCTGCCCGAAGTGCGCCTGGTGCACGGCATGCCGGACGACCTGGTCATCGAAATGAAGCTGGACAGCCGCTGCGCCGTGGTAGCCCTGACCCACGATCCCAAGCTGGACGACCTGGCCATCATGGAAGCGCTGAAGTCGGACGCCTTCTACGTCGGCGCCATCGGCTCACGACTGAACAACGCCAAGCGCCGCGAGCGGCTGGTGGAATTCGATCTCACGCCAGAGCAGCTGGCGAAGCTGCACGGCCCGATCGGACTTTACATCGGCAGCAAGACGCCGTCCGAGATCGCGATCTCCATCCTGGCCGAGATGACGGCCGTGAAGAACGGCGTGCCGCAGTCGCTGCAGCTGAACCACGCCGACGCCATGAATTCAAACGCAAGAATCAGCTAGCGCCAGCGCGCTTCCGCTGCCACAATCCGGCCGATGAATACCGCCAACCTGATCAGACTCGTCACCCTGGCCGCCATCTGGGGCGGCTCCTTCCTCTTCATGCGCATTGCCGCCCCGGTGCTGGGGCCGGCGGTGCTGATCGAATACCGCGTGACGTTCGCGGCGCTGTTCCTGGCTGCGATCGCACTGCTGCTGCGCAAGCCGCTGCACCTGCGCCAGCACTGGAAGCATTACCTGATCCTGGGCCTGTTCAATTCCGCCCTGCCCTTCCTGCTGTTCGCCTTCGCGGCGCGTACCCTGTCCGCCTCCGTGCTGTCGGTGCTGAATGCGACGGCGCCGATGTGGGGCGCGCTGATCGGCGCCGTGTGGCAGCGCCAGATGGTCAGCGCGCGCGTGATGCTGGGCCTCGCCCTCGGCACCGTCGGCGTGGCGCTGCTGGTCGGTTTCGACCATGTGAGCTCGCGCGAAGGCGCGGGCATCGCGATTGCGGCCGGCGTGTTCGCGGCCTTCAACTACGGCATCGCCAGCACCTACGCCAAGTCGGCCAAGGCAGTCGAGCCTTTCGCCAACGCGCACGGCAGCATGCTGGGCGGCCGCTCTCCTTACCCTGCCATCGCTTGCGCTGTTCCCGCAGCCCGGCGAGCCTACCGTCGGCATCATGGGCGCCGCGCTCGCGCTGGGCATCCTGTGCAGCGGCATCGCCTACCTGCTTTACTTTGGCCTGATCCGCGACGTGGGGCCAACGTCTCGCTTACCGTAACCTTCCTCAATCCCCTGTTCGGCATCCTGTGGGGCACGCTCTTCCTGCATGAAGTGGTGGGCTGGTACACCATCGTCGGCGCCGCCATCGTCATTTCGGGCACCATGCTGGTCACCGGCTACAAGCCGCCGCTGCCCTGGCTGCGCAAGACGGAAACCGCATGAAGCACAGCTTTACCCTGGCGCTGCCCGCCAATTTCCGGGTGGACGACGTGCTCAAGTTCCACAGCCGCGATGCGGAAAGCGTGGCCGAGGAAGTCAGCGACAAGCGCATTCGCAAGGGCATGCTGCTGGACGGCGCGCCCGTGGTGCTCACCGTCGACCTGCCTGCCGCCCGCCGCCGCAGCGTGAGCTGCGAGGCGGACATCGACGCGCCGGCCGCCAGCGTCCCGCCCCTGCTGGCCGCGCACATCGAAGCGGCCGCCCGCAACATTCTCGGTCTGCACATCGACCCGGCCGACTTCGTCGCCTTCGCCCGCGACGACGCCCTGCTGGGCGCCCTCGTCCAGCGCCAGCCCGGCCTGCGCATTGTGCAGTCGGCGACGGTCTTCGAGGCGCTGACCTGGGCCATCATCGGCCAGCAAATCAACCTGCAGTTCGCGATCTCGCTGCGCCGCACCTTCATCCTGCAAGCCGGGCGCCAGCACAGCAGCGGCCTGTGGTGCTATCCCGAAGCGGCCGACGTGGCGAAACTCGACGTGGAAGAACTGCTGACCCGCAAATTCTCCCGCGCCAAGGCCGAAACCCTGCTGCGCTTCGCCCAGCTGGTCGCGGGGGGCGAGCTGGACCTGACGCCGGCGCCGGGCAACGAAATCGAACAGATCAGCGCAAAGCTGCTGGCCGTCAAAGGCATTGGCCCCTGGACCGTCAACTACGGCCTGCTGCGCGGCTATGGCTATGCAGACTGCTCGCTGCACGGCGACGTGGCCGTGCGCGCCGCCCTGCAACGCCTGCTGGGCGAGGAAACGAAGCCGGACATGGCCCGCGCCGAGCGCATCTTGCAGCAATACCAGCCCCACCGTACGATGGCGGCAGCCCATTTGTGGGCCAGCCTCGCCGACAGGCCTGACGAAAGCGCTTGACCCTCACGCCACGTCAGGCTCCAGCATGGCGCCACGCACGATGACAGGAGCACAGCCCATGCTGAAAGTAGGAGAACTCGCCAGCCGTTCGGGCCTCACGGTCCGCACCCTGCACCATTACGACAGCATCGGCCTGCTCACGCCCTCGGCGCGCAGCGACGCCGGCTACCGGCTCTACAACCGAAACGACATCGCCCGGCTTCACCGGATCCAGGCGTTGCGCCGCTTCGGCATGGCCCTGGCCGACATCGCTGCCTTCCTGGACAGTCCCGACGCCTCGCCGGCAGCCATCATCGGCCGCCAGATCGCCGCGCTCGACCAGCAGATCGCCGACGCCGCCGCCCTGCGCGCGCAGCTGGCGCAGATGCAGGACCAGCTGCAGCGCGGCGAGGAACCGGAATTGTCTGCCTGGCTGACCTCACTGGAGCACATGACCATGCACGACAAATATTTCACGAAAGCGGAACAGCAGCAAATGCCCATCCTGAACGGCAGTCCCGAATGGGCTGCACTGGCCGAGGAACTGCGCGCGCTGATTGCCGCCGGCACGGCGCCCGCCGCCCCGGCCGCGCAAGACCTGGCCCGGCGCTGGATGGCCGCCCTGGCGCGCGACACGGGCAACGACCCGGCCCTGGCCGCCCGGCTGGATGCAATGTGGGTGCGCGAACCGGCCGTGCGCGAGCATACGGGCATCACGGCCGACATGCGCCAGTACATCATGGCCGCGGCCAACGAACCCAAACTGGCGCTGTACGCCAGACATATGTTGCCGGCTGAAGTGGAAATCTTGCGCAGGCACTTCCAGGGCCGCGTGGCGGAATGGCCGGGGCTGATTGCCGAGGTGCAAGCTCAGATGGACGCCGATCCTTCGCCGCGCGCACCCAAGGCGCGCGAGCTGGCGCAGCGCTGGATGGAACTGTTCGTGAACATGGTCGGCCCCGATCCGGCTACGCGTCAGCGTTTCCGTGCGGCACATGAAGCCGAGCCGGGATTGCAGGAAGGGCGCCAGATGACGGAAAAACTGCTGAATTTCCTGATGCAGGCGCTGTAAGAACCCAAGGCATAAACCAGGTGTCTGCCACATCGTGGCAGACACCAGTTTTAAGCCGTTGGTTTAAAAAAAAACCGTCATCGCGCGAGCGTATGACGGTTTTTCATAAGAATTCTGGTTGCGGGGACAGGATTTGAACCTGTGACCTTCGGGTTATGAGCCCGACGAGCTGCCAGACTGCTCCACCCCGCGTCTGATGCGAGTATTATAGGGCACCTGGCCACTTTAGGCAATCTTAATCCCACCGGTTTGCACGATAGATCGAATTTATTTTGCCGAATCCACCAGGAAACCCGTCTCTTTGACGCACGAGCTACGCGGCTCGCCGTCAATCGGTGTAAAGTAAGCATTGAACCAGACCTGATCTTATTTCCATGAAATTCTGCTCCGAATGCGCCAGCCCCGTTGAACTGATGGTCCCGGCCGGCGACAACCGCCCGCGCTATGTCTGCGTCAATTGCGAGACTATTCATTATCAAAATCCCAAGATGGTGATCGGCTCGATTCCCGTCTGGGAACGCGACGGCGAGCTGAAGATACTGCTGTGCAAACGCGCCATCGAACCACGCCGCGGCTTCTGGACCCTGCCGGCCGGCTTTATGGAAAACAACGAAACCACGTCCGACGCGGCGCGCCGCGAGACGGCCGAGGAAGCGGGCGCCAATATCGAACTGGGTAAATTATTTACCCTCCTGAACGTGGCGCGGGTGCACCAGGTCCATATGTTCTACCTGGCCGAGCTGAAAGACCTCAACTTCGCGCCGGGCGAGGAAAGCCTGGATGTGAAGCTGTTCACCCAGCAGGAAATCCCCTGGGACGACCTGGCCTTTCCCACCATCACCACCACGCTGGAATTCTTCTTCTCCGACCGCGACCGCGTGCGTGAAGGCGGCAATTACGGCTTCCACGAAATGGACATCACGCGCCCCATGCGCCTGCCCACCGCCGACGCACCATGATCCCCTGGCTGGACGCCAACACGCCCTTTCCCGACGTGTCCGAGGCGTTGACCACGGATGCCCCCGGCCTGCTGGCCGCGGGCGCCGACCTGTCGCCAACGCGGCTGCTGGCCGCCTACCAGCGCGGCATCTTTCCCTGGTTTTCCGAAGGCCAGCCCATCCTGTGGTGGAGCACCGATCCGCGCATGGTGCTGTGCACGGCCGACTTCAAGATCTCGGACAGCCTGCGCAAGACACTGAAGAAAATCGAGAAAAGCAGCCGCACCGACGGCCGCTGGCAGGTGCGTTTCGACTCCGCCTTCGAACAGGTGATGCGCGCCTGCGCCGCGCCGCGGCGCGATGGTCCCGGCACCTGGATTTCGGAAGACATCATCAGCGGCTATACCGGGCTGCACAAGCTGGGTTACGCCCACTCCGCCGAGCTTTGGCTGAACGGTGAACTGGTGGGCGGCGCCTACGGAGTTTCCATCGGCACAATGTTCTACGGCGAGTCCATGTTCGCGCGCGTGACCGACGGTTCCAAAGTGGCCCTGGCCTATCTGGTACATTTCCTGCGCCGCCATGGCGTGGAACTGATCGACTGCCAGCAGGAGACGGGCCACCTGCATTCCCTGGGCGCGCGGCCCATCCCGCGCAGTGTTTTTGTCGAGCATCTGCAGAAATGCATCGTCAAGCCACAGATCCGCGACTGGCAGCCGGAACCGCTCTACACTGCTGCCGCCTGAGGCTGTACGCGCGCGCGGAACGCGCTATGATATGTTCCATGACCCAGCTTAACGATCTACCCTTTGCCACCCTGCAGTTCTACACGACTGCGCCGTATCCGTGCAGCTACCTGGACGCACGGCAGGCGCGCTCGCAGGTAGCCACGCCTTCGCACCTGATCAATGCGGACGTGTACTCGGAGCTGGTCAAGAACGGTTTCCGCCGCAGCGGCATCTTTACCTATCGTCCATATTGCGACGGTTGCCAGGCCTGCATTCCAGTGCGCGTGGTGGCCGGCGAATACATGCCCACACGCGCCCAGCGCCGCACGTGGGAACGCCACAAGCAGCTGCAGGCCGGCGTGGCCACGCTGTCCTTCTCGGACGAGCACTACGCCCTCTACCTGCGCTACCAGAGCACCCGCCACGCCGGCGGCGGCATGGACCAGGATTCGCGCGACCAGTATGCGCAATTCCTGCTGCAAAGCCGGGTCAATACGCGGCTGGTGGAATTCCGCGAGCCGGACGGCACGCTGCGCATGGTGTCCATCATCGATGTGCTGTCGGATGGGCTATCTTCCGTCTACACTTTCTTCGATCCGGATGTGCCGGGCGCCAGCTTCGGCACCTATAACGTGATGTGGCAGATCGGCCAGGCGCAGGAGCTGGCCCTGCCCTACGTCTACCTGGGCTACTGGATCGAAGAGAGCCCGAAAATGAACTACAAGATCAAGTTCCAGCCCCTGCAGGCCCGGATCAAAGGGGTTTGGAGCCTGCTGCCAAGGTAAAATGTCGGCAATTTCATCCTAAGTTGCCCCATGTCCGACAAATTCCTGTATTCCCTGGCCCGTCCCATGCTGTTCTCGATGGACGCCGAAGAAGCCCACCATTTCACCCTCCCCGCCCTGAAACGCCTGTCGAAAATCGGCCTGACCCGCGCCATGGTGCGCCAGCCGCTGCCCGATCCGCGCACCGTGATGGGCCTGACGTTCAAGAACCCCGTCGGCCTGGCTGCAGGCCTGGACAAGGACGGCGCCTTCATCGACGCGCTGGCCGACCTGGGTTTCGGCTCCATCGAAGTGGGCACCGTCACGCCGCGCGCCCAGCCGGGCAATCCGAAGCCGCGCATGTTCCGCATCCCGGCGGCGCACGGCATCATCAACCGCATGGGCTTCAATAACGGCGGCGTGGACGCTTTCGTGGCCAACGTGCAGTCCTCGCGCTTCTACCAGAACAAGGAAGGCATCCTGGGCCTGAACATCGGCAAGAACGCCGATACGCCGATCGAGCGCGCGGCGGACGATTACCTGCATTGCCTGGAGAAGGTCTACCCGTACGCCAGCTATGTGACGGTGAATATCTCCTCCCCGAACACCAAGAACCTGCGCCAGCTGCAGGGCGCATCGGAAGTGGACGGCCTGCTGTCGCAATTGAAGGATGCCCAGCTGCGCCTGGCCGACCAGCACAAGCGCTATGTGCCGATGACGCTGAAGATCGCGCCGGACATGGATGCCGACCAGGTCAGGAACATTGCCGACGCGCTGATCCGCCACAAGATCGATGGCGTGATCGCCACCAACACGACCCTGAGCCGCACGGCGGTGGAAGGCATGCAGCACGGCGGCGAAGCGGGCGGCCTGTCCGGCGCGCCGGTGTTCGAACTGTCCAACAAGGTGATCCGCCTGCTGAAGGCGGAAGTGGGCGATGGGCTGCCCATCATCGGCGTGGGCGGCATTATGCAGGGCGCGGACGCAAAAGCCAAGATCGCGGCAGGCGCCCAGCTGGTGCAGCTGTACAGCGGCCTGATTTACGCCGGCCCCGCCCTGGTACGCGACTGCGCGGACGCCCTGCGCGGCAAATAAGCCATGGACAAGGTCCCCCTCGGCCAGAGCGATTTGCAGGTCAGCCGCATCTGCCTTGGCACGATGACCTTCGGCCAGCAGAATTTCGAGGCCGAGGCGCACGCCCAGATCGACTTCGCGCTGGAACGCGGCATCAACTTCCTCGACACCGCCGAACTGTATCCGGTGATGCCGTCACCCGCCACGCAAGGCGACACGGAGCGCATCATCGGCACCTGGCTGAAGAAATCCGGCCGCCGTGCGAACGTGGTGATCGCCACCAAGGCCGCCGGGCCGAATCCCAACATCCACTGGATCCGCGGCGGCCGCCATAACCACGATGCGGCCAATCTGCGCGCCGCCGTGGAAGCGAGCCTGAAGCGCCTGCAGACCGACTACATCGACCTGTACCAGCTGCACTGGCCCAGCCGCAACCTGCCGGTGTTCGGCGCCAATGCCTTCGATCCCGTGCGCGAGCGGCCCGCCGTGGCGGTGGAGGAAACGCTGGCGGCGCTGGGCAAGCTGGTGGACGAAGGCAAGATCCGCCACATCGGCCTGTCCAATGAAAGCAGCTGGGGCGTGTGCGAGTTCGTCAAGCAAGCCGAGCGCCATGGCCTGCCGCGCATCGCGTCCGTGCAGAACCTGTACAACCTGACGGCGCGCGCCTTCGAAACCAGCCTGCTGGATGAAACCTGCTACCGCGAGAATGTCAGCCTGCTGGCCTATAGCCCGCTGGCGTTCGGCCAGCTGACGGCCAAGTACTACGACAATCCCAAGGCGCACGGCCGCCTGACGATCTTCCCGCCGACTTGGAGCCCACGCTACCTGCGCCCCGCCGTGCTGGAAGCAGCCGGCGAGTACGCAAAGCTGGCGCGCGCCAACGGCATGACGCCAACGCAGCTCGCGCTGGCATGGTGCTACTCGCGCTGGTTCGTCGCCTCCACCCTCGTTGGCGCCACCACGCTGGCCCAGCTGAAAGAAAACATCGACGCCTACACGATGCGCCTGGCGCCGGACATCGCCGCCGCCGTCGACGCCATCCACGCCCGCATCACTAACCCGGGGCAATAAGTGCGCGCGGCGCCAGCCGGTGCTCGGCCAGCCGGAACACGCTGACCGCTTCGGCCAGCATCTGGGCCTGGTCGCGCATCGACTGCGCCGCGGCCGCGGCCTCCTCGACCAGGGCCGCGTTCTGCTGCGTCACGTCGTCGATCTGCACGATGGCCTGATTCACCTGCGCGATGCCCGAGCTCTGTTCCTGGCTGGCCGAGCTGATCTGGTTCATGATGTCCTCGACCTGCTGCACCGCCTTGACGATGCCCTGCATGGTCACGCCGGCTTCGTCGACAAGGCGCGCGCCGGCATCGACCGTAGCCACCGAATGCCCGATCAGCTCCTTGATTTCGCGCGCCGCGGCGGCCGAACGCGCGGCAAGGTTGCGTACTTCGCTCGCCACCACGGCAAAACCCCTCCCCTGCTCGCCGGCGCGCGCCGCTTCGACAGCGGCGTTCAGCGCCAGGATATTGGTCTGGAAAGCGATGCCGTCGATGACACCGATGATGTCCTGGATGCGCGCCGAACTCTCCTTGATGGCGCCCATGGTGCTGACCACCTCGCCCACCACGCGTCCGCCGCGCAGGGCGAACTCCGACGCGGCAACCACCAGCTGCGTAGCCTGGCGCGCGTTCTCTGCATTCTGCTGCACCGTCGACGTGAGTTCCTCCATCGAGGACGCCGTCTCTTCAAGACTGGAAGCCTGCTGCTCCGTGCGCGAGGACAGATCCAGGTTGCCGCTGGCGATTTCGTTGGAAGCGGTAGTGATCGTATCCGAGCCTGAACGCACCTTGCCGACGGTGCGCGCCAGCGACTCGTTCATGTGCTGCAGGGCGCGCAGCAGCTGGCCCGTTTCATCGCGCGTGTCGCACTCGATGCGTTGCGTGAGGTCGCCGCCAGCCACCGCCTCGGCCACGCCCACGGCGCGGTTCAGGGGACGCGTGATGCTGCGCGTGATCCGCCATAGCACGGCGGCAGCCAGCAGGGCCGCGGCTACCGTGAGCGCGACCATCATATTGCGCGAGCTGGTGTAAGCCTGGTGCGCTTCCTGGCTGGCGGTGCTGACGGCCTCGCCCTGGTATTTCGCCAGCTCCGTGAGTGAGTTCAGGTAAGCCGTCTGCTCCTTGCGCACGGCGCTCAGGAGGTAGGCCACCACGGCATCGCGCTGCGCGGCATCGGCCGACCGATCGAGGAAATTCTGCTGGACGACGAGATAGCGTTCGCGCGCTTCCAGCACGGCCTTCAGGCGCGTGCGGCTGCCTTCGTCCACATCGTCGGCAATCAGTTTGGAGAGCTTGTCCAGCTGGACGGCGATGTCGGCCTTGCGGTCTTCCACGCGCTGCAGCTCCTTCTTCACCGTGGCGGGATCGGTACTGAGCATGGCATTGCGCATGGCGCGGGCGATGTCGTTGACGCCGCCGATGGCTTCGTAGGCGGCGATGACCTTGGGTACCTTGTCGGATGCAATGTCCCCGGTGCCGTCATCGAGCTTGCCGAGGTTGGCGATGCCGATCGCCGAGATGCCTATCATGAAAGCCAGTGCCAGCCCGAGTCCGGCCGCCAGCCGGATACCGATCTTCCAGTTGCCAATACCCATAGGACTCCCCCTTTGAATACAACGCGAACCGGAATTCAGTATAGGCGAGTTTTTACTCGGCGCTGTCTCCAGCCAATGCCTGCTCGATATCGCTGCGCTGCAGCTCCGGTGCGAACTGGCGGATGAATTCGTAGGTATAGGAGCGCAAGTAAGCACCGCGGCGCAGCGCCAGGCGCGTGGTGTTGGCGGCGAACAGGTGCGAGGCTTCGATGGCGCGCAGGCCCTTGTCGCGGCCATGGTCGAATGCCATCGATGCCACCAGGCCGACACCGAGGCCAAGCGAGACATACTGCTTGATCACGTCCGAATCCATCGCGGTCAGCACGATATCCGGGCGCACATCGGCCTTGCCGAAGGCGGCGTCGATGTGGCCGCGGCCCGTGAAGCCCACGTCGTAGGTAATCAGGGGGAATTCGGCCAGGTCCTGCAGACGGATCGGCGTGCGCGTGAGCAGCGGGTGACCGTCCGGCACCACGATCAGGTGGCTCCAGCGATAGCAGGGGAAGGATACGAGATCCGGGAACTGAACCAGGCCCTCGGTCGCAATGCCGATATCCGCCTTGCCGGACAGGACCCACTCCGCGATATGGTCAGGCGCGCTTTGCTGGAGCGCGATGCGCACATTCGGGAACTCGTTGCGGAAGTGCTGCACGGCCTTGGGCAGCGCATAGCGCGCCTGCGTGTGGGTTGCGGCGATGGTCAGCGTGCCGCTCGAGGTGCCGGTGAACTCCTGGCTCGCCTGCTGCAGGTTTTCCGCTTCGACCAGAAGGCGGTCGATGATCTTCAGGATGCCTTTGCCCGGCTCGGTGAGGCCGGTCAGGCGCTTGCCGTTGCGCTCGAAGATGACCACGCCCAGCTCGTCCTCCAGCTCGCGGATCTGGCGGCTTACGCCCGGCTGGGACGTGAACAGCGCATTGGCCACTTCGGTCAGGTTGTAATTGCGGCGGGCCGCCTCGCGAATCGATCGCAGCTGCTGGAAATTCATATGGCGGCGCCCTCGTCAACGAATACGTGCAGCTTCTTGGGACGCACCACCAGCGTTTCGCCATCCTTCAGCGCCAGCTGCGAATAGCGATCGTTGGATATGGTCGCTTCGATCAGCTGCGCATTGTCGGCGCGCTCCAGGTCCAGCTGGGCCAGCGGGCCAATCGCGTGGGCGCGGCGCAGCTTGACGACGATGCCGTCCGCATCCGGCGTGTAGCGGTCGATTTCCAGGTCATGCGGACGCACATAAGCCGTGCCCTTGCCGTGCTGGGTTGCGTCGTGGCCCTGCACATCGAACTGGATGCCGTCGCTGGCCATCACGCCTTCGTGCACGCGGCCGTGGAATACGTTCACATTGCCCAGGAAGCCATAGACGAAAGGCGATGCGGGCTGGTTGTACACCTCGTCCGGCGCGCCCAGCTGCTCCACGCGGCCCTTGTTCATCAGCACCACCTGGTCAGCCACTTCCAGCGCCTCTTCCTGGTCATGGGTCACGAAGATCGAGGTCACGTGCAGGTCGTCGTGCAGGCGGCGCAGCCAGCGGCGCAGTTCCTTGCGCACTTTGGCGTCCAGCGCGCCGAAAGGTTCATCCAGCAGCAGCACGCGCGGCTCCACGGCCAGGGCACGGGCCAGGGCGATACGCTGACGCTGGCCGCCGGAGAGCTGCGGCGGATAGCGGTCGGCCAGCCAGTCCAGCTGCACCAGCTCCAGCAGGTCCTTCACCTTGCGGCGGATCTGGTCTTCCGACGGGCGCTCGCTGCGCGGCTTCACACGCAGGCCGAATGCCACGTTCTCGAACACGGTCATGTGCTTGAACAGCGCGTAGTGCTGGAACACGAAGCCCACCTGGCGCTCGCGCACGTGGCGGTCGGAGGCATCCTGGCCATCGAGCAGCACCTGGCCCGAGTCCGGATGTTCCAGGCCGGCGATGCAGCGCAGCAGCGTGGTCTTGCCGCAGCCCGATGGGCCCAGCAGCGCGGTCAGCTCGCCCGACGGGAAGTCCAGCGATACATTATTCAGGGCGACGAAATCGCCAAAGCGCTTGTTGATGTTCTTGACTGCGATTGTCATATCAGTGCTCCTGTGCGTCGTCGGCCGTGTTTTCGTGCAGACGCCACTCGATAAAGGTTTTCAGCGCCAGCGTGACCAGGGCCAGCAGCGCCAGCAGCGAGGCCACGGCAAAGGCGGCCGCGAAGTTGTATTCGTTGTAGAGGATCTCGACCTGCAGCGGCATGGTGTTGGTCTCGCCCCGAATATGGCCGGACACCACGGATACGGCGCCGAACTCGCCCATCGCGCGGGCATTACACAGGATCACGCCATACAGCAGGCCCCACTTGATGTTTGGCAGCGTCACGCGGAAGAAGGTCTGCCAGCCGTTCGCTCCCAGCACCACGGCCGCTTCCTCTTCCTCGCTGCCCTGCGCCTGCATCAGCGGAATCAGTTCGCGCGCCACGAACGGGAAGGTGATGAACACGGTGGCGATCACGATGCCCGGCACGGCGAACAGGATCTTGATGTCGTGCTCGGCCAGCCACGGGCCGAACCAGCCCTGGGCGCCGAACAGCAGCACGTAGATCAGGCCCGAAATCACAGGCGACACCGAGAACGGCAGGTCGATCAGGGTAAGCAGGATGCTCTTGCCGCGGAATTCGAACTTGGTGATGCACCATGATGCAGCCACGCCGAACACCAGGTTCAATGGCACGGCGATGCCAGCGGTGATCAGGGTCAGCTTGATGGCCGAGATCGCGTCTTCATCGACGATGGCGGCAGCGTATGCATCCCAGCCCTTCTTCAGCGCCTCGGTAAAGACGGCGATCAGGGGTACAAACAGGAACAGCGTGAGGAAGGCCAGCGCGGCAAAAATCAGGACGCGGCGCACCCAGGCCGGTTCCAGCACTTCATGACGGGTCGGCAGTTCGCCGCGGCGGGTGGTTGCGCTCATTTGCCGTTCCTTCCGCGTGCCCAGGCCTGCAGCAGGTTAATCGCCAGCAGCAGAATGAAGGACACAATCAGCATCACGACAGCGATGGCGGTGGCGCCCGCGTAGTCGTACTGTTCCAGCTTGGTGATGATGAACAGCGGAGTGATTTCGGAAACCATCGGCATGTTGCCGGCGATGAAGATCACCGAACCGTATTCGCCGGTGGCGCGGGCAAAGGCCAGCGCGAAGCCGGTCAGCAGCGAGGGCACGATGGTGGGGAATACCACGCGGCGGAACGTCTGGAAGGCCGAGGCGCCCAGGCTGGCGGCGGCTTCCTCCAGTTCGCGCTCGGCGTCTTCCAGCACGGGCTGCACGGTGCGCACGACGAAGGGCAGGCCGATGAAAGTCAGTGCGACCACCACGCCCAGTGGTGTGAAGGCAACTTTCACGCCCAGCACGCCCTCGAGATAGCGGCCGATCCAGCCATTGGACGAGTACAGCGCGGTCAGCGTGATGCCGGCCACCGCCGTCGGCAGCGCGAAAGGCAGGTCGACCAGCGCGTCGACGATGCGCTTGCCAGGGAACTTGTAACGCACCAGCACCCAGGCAACCACACCGCCAAACAATACATTAAACGTTGCGCCGATCAGGGAGGCGCCGAAAGTCAGGCGATAGGAAGCCATAACGCGCTCGTTGGTCACGGCGTTCCAGAAACCGTCCCAGGTCAGCGTGAAGGTCTTCAGGAAGACGGCAGACAACGGGATCAGCACGATCAGCGTCAGGTAGAAGATCGTGAATCCCAGGGACAAGTTGAAGCCAGGCATCACCCTGTAGGGCGCCTTCCTCGCTTTCACCGCTTCCGCCGGTGTGGAAACCGGCAACGCTACTGCTGACATGTTATTCCTCTTATTACATTTCCGACTAATAGGGTCGAATAATCGCATTGCGCTGTTATAAACCAAACTAACCTTTCGTCATTTGCTTAGATGCTAAAGACGGGGTGGCGTGCTACATTGGCGCTAAGTGTCTTGTTTTGGATTCTCTTGGAGGAGACTTGCAATGAACGATGCACTGTTACTGACCGACCGCCTGTGCGACCTGACCGAAATGGCGCTCCAGGCCCACTCCATGCTCGAGAAAGCCGCCGTTTTCGCTGCGGCCAAGGCCATCGAGGGCGAATTCTCCACCTGCGAACGCACGCTGGACGAGGCGGCGGCCCACAAGGTCTCGTCGATCTGCGCCACCATCTGCGCGGCCATCGGCTACGCCCCGGCAAATGGCAAGACCAATCCCCAGCTGATCGTCTGCGCCCGCACCGACATCGCCACGCTGCGCGAGCTGCTCAAGCAACAAGCCGCCTTCGCGCCCCCCGGCGTCGTCGTCACCGCCGCAGTCACCCACTGACTTCCCGCCGCATTCGCGGCTGCGGCTCCTCTGTGCCCGAAATAACCGTGCGGCGTAGGGCGGATCATTGATCCGCCATGCATGAGACGCCGCGCGGCGTCCCCGATCGGCGCCTAACGTCTCCCCATCGCCCGACGCCCTGTGCCGGCCAGCGCGCGCAAACTAGCGCTCCTGGTGATGGAAGAAGTACTTGGGCGGCATCCTGCGAAACTCAGGTGTCAGCGACGGGTTGTCGAGGCGGAGGATAGTGCGGTGAGCCAGCGCTGAGAGGTCGGTGCTGGGGAAATAGTATTTGCTGAGAAGCGCCATGAAGGACCCGTCCTCGAAGGCCGCCTCCAGGCCGCGAAGGATCGCCTCGCGCAAGCGTTCATTGCCCTTCTGCACGAAGAACAGCCGCCCGAAGGGATAGATGATCAGCAGATTGCTGTCGACGACTGCGTGCGGCGCTGCGGCGCGATACTTATCAAGCAGGAAGTGCACTTCGTTGGCGCCGAGCGGCACGAAGTCGATGCGCTTACGCTCCAGCAAGCGAAATAAGCCGTCCAGCGGCGCAGTAGCAACCTTGATGCCCGCGCGCTCCAGGATAGCAATATCCGACCAGCGCACGCCCTGCCCCGCCGTCTTGTCGCGCAGCTGCATAAGCGAGCGCATGCGCTCATACTCGTCCGCATTATCCTTGTGCACCACGAGCAGGCGATAGCCATTCAGCCCGCGGTCGATCGGAAAATACACGGGCAGGAAGCGATGCTCGAATTCCGCGCTGGTGCCGAAGTCCACCACATTGACTTCGCCGCTATCCATCATGATCCGTGCCCGCTCCTGGTTCACATTCAGCGGATGCAGGCTCAGTTCAAAATCGACTCCCGACTTGCGCAAGGCCAGGTTCAGCACCCGATAGCCATAGGCATTCACTTCCAGCCCGTCAAGGTTCGGATACTTCACCTGCAGCGTTGGCTCGGCCTGCACGAACCCGCAGAGCAGGAAGGCCACGAGCAGGATCGACGCCGCGAACATTATTGCTTGCGCTGCTGCAGGAACCAGTCGAAGAGGCCAGTCTTGGAGTCGTAGGCGTAGACCCAGGAGTCGGTGTGGCCGCCCTCGGGGAGCACGGTGTACTTCACATTGCCGCCGGCGGCCTTGAGCGCGTCGACCAGGATGGCGGAGGCGGCTTCGGGGACGGCTGTGTCCTTGGCGCCGTGGAAGACCCAGGTCGGGATGTTCTTCAGCTTGCCCACATTGCGCGGATTGCCACCGCCGCAGATCGGCGCGATAGCGGCGAAATACTCGGGGTAGCGCATCGCCAGTTCCCAGGCGCCATATCCGCCCATGCTCAAGCCCGTCAGATAAACCCGCGAACGGTCCACGTTATATTTCGACAGCACATCATCGATCATGCCCTTCAGCAGCGGCACATTCCAGCCATTCGGCTCGGGCGCCTGCGGCGACACCACCATGAACGGGAAGTCCGGATTCGACTCCACGATCGCCGGCGGCCCCCATTTCTTCACCCGCTCCAGGTCGTTGCCGCTCTCCCCCGAACCGTGCAGGAAAACGATCAGCGGCACGGGCTTGCCTTTGTCGGAGTACGACTTCGGCTGGAACAGCAGGTAATCGACGGAGAGTTGCATGGTCGTGGACTTGGCCACTTGCGCCGTCTGGGCTGATGCGGAGGCGCAGGAAACTGCGAGCAGGGCAAAGCTGAGGAGGCGTTTGATCATGGTCGTCAAAGGGTGGGGATGATGCCTTGATGATACCCCCGTCCGCGCGCCGCACAAGCAAAAATACCAGAGTCATGAACCTGGTGTCAGGCACATCATGCCTGACACCTGCTTTGGGCCGTGGGTTCAAAAAAAAGCCCCCGAACGGGGGCTGGAAGAGATAGAAACCAGGATTACTTGTTAGGCTGCGGCGTGATGCGCAGGTAAGGGCGCGGCGCAGTGAAGCCCTTCGGATACTTGGCCTTGAGGATTTCCGGATCCTGCACCGTCAGCGGGATGATCACATCGTCGCCATCGGTCCAGTTGCCCGGCGTAGCCACGGTGTGCTTATCGGTCAGCTGCAGGGCGTCGATCACGCGCAGCACTTCATTGAAGTTGCGGCCGGTACTCATCGGGTAAGTAATGGTCAGGCGCACCTTCTTGGCCGGGTCGATCACGAACAGCGAGCGAACGGTCGCGGTGGCGGACTGGTTCGGATGGATCATGTCGTACAGCTCGGAGACCTTGCGGTCGGAATCTGCAACGATCGGGAAGCCGACCACGGTATCCTGGGTCTCTTCGATATCCTTGATCCACTCCTTGTGCGCATCGGCCGGGTCAACCGACAGCGCGATCGCCTTCACATTGCGCTGCTCGAATTCCGGCTTCAGCTTGGCGGTCAGGCCCAGTTCCGTGGTGCAGACCGGCGTGAAGTCAGCCGGGTGCGAAAACAGCACGACCCAGGAATCGCCCGCCCAGTCATGGAACTTGATGCGGCCGATAGTGGAATCCTGCTCGAAATCCGGGGCGGTGTCGCCAAGGCGTAAAGTCATAGAAAATCTCCAAAATAGTTAAACAGACAACAAACGCTCATTGTGCGCCTGCTCTGCCAGTTTGTGCAACAGCCGCTGCCCGAAAACCCAGTCGCCCAGGCCGGACTCGGCGTTGATGTGTCCCAGCGCGCCCCCGTTGACGAATTCGCTGCCCCAGCGCTTTGCCCAGCGCTCGGCCTTCTCGACCGTCATCCAGGGATCGTTGGTGCTGGCCACCATGATCGATGGCACGGGCAATTCATCTTGCGGCAGCAGTTCGGAAACGCCGAACTTGTCGGGATCGGCCGGTCCCACCAGGAGCACGCCCGCCACAGTCGAGGGGGAGAGGTCATGCGCCAGGCTGTGCGCCGTGGTGAGGCAGCCGAAACTGTGAGCCACGATCAGGGTCGGGCGGGTGTCCTGCGCCAGCACCGCATCCAGCCGCGCCGACCAGCGCGACAGTACCGGCTGGTCCCAGCGCGCCTGCTCGACCCGCTCGAAGGCCGGGTACAGGCGCTGCCAGCGGCTTTGCCAGTGCGCCGGCCCGCTGTTGTGCAAGCCTGGCGCGACCAGGACACGGAACTGCGATAGCAAGTGTGCGGCCATGACGCCCTCCCCTTTGGCGTAATTACTTGCCGGCGAGCTTGCCGCCCGGCTGGTAGATCTGGTCGAACACGCCGCCGTCGGCGAAGTGCGTCTTCTGGGCCTTGGTCCAGTCGCCTGCCACATCAGCCAGCTTGAACAGCTTCACGTTCGGGAACTGGGAGGCATACTTCTTCGCTTCCTTTTCCACACCCGGGCGGTAGTAATTTTTGGCGATCAGTTCCTGCGCCTGGTCGGTGTACAGGAAGTTCAGGTAAGCCTCGGCCACTTTGCGGGTGCCGCGCTTATCTACCACCTTGTCGACTACCGCCACGGGCGGCTCAGCCAGGATGGAAACGGATGGCGCCACGATTTCAACCTTGTCCGGACCCAGTTCCTTGATCGCCAGCAGCGCCTCGTTTTCCCAGGCGATCAGCACGTCGCCAATGCCGCGCTCGACGAAGGTCGTGGTGGCGCCGCGCGCGCCGGAATCGAGCACCGGCACGTTCTTGTACAGTTTCTTCAGGTATTCACGGGCCGTCGCATCGCTGCCGCCCGGCTGGCGCAGTGCGTAACCGTAGGCTGCCAGGTGGTTCCAGCGGGCGCCGCCGGAAGTCTTCGGATTCGGCGTGATCACGGCCACGCCTGGCTTGACGAGGTCGCCCCAGTCCTTGATGCCCTTGGGGTTGCCCTTTCGCACCAGGAACACGATGGTCGAACTGTAAGGGGAAGCGTTCAGGCCCAGGCGCTTCTGCCAGTCCCTGTGCAGCAAGCCTTTTTCAGCCACTGCATCGATGTCGTAGGCCAGGGCCAGGGTCACCACATCGGCTTCCAGGCCGTCGATCACGGCGCGCGCCTGCTTGCCGGAACCACCGTGGGACTGCTTGATCTTGACGTTGTCGCCGGTCTTGGCCTTCCAGTCCTTGGCGAAGGCAGCGTTCACATCCGCGTAGAGCTCGCGGGTGGGGTCGTAGGAGACGTTCAGTAGCGTAATATCGGCCGCGTGGGCAATGGCGGTGCTGGCGAAAAGTGCAGCGGCAGCAATCAGTTTCTTGGACAGCATCTGTATTCCCCCTTGTGTTTGGAGACGCCAGATTAACCGCCCGGGCTTAGATTACGAACGAATACTTTCTCAGTTTTATATACCGCGATGTAATATGCGCTACCAGAAGCGGTTGAACAGCACTACCGCCCAAGTGGCGCCGGCCAGCACGCAGCTGAGCAGGACTGCTGCACTGCCGAAATCCTTGGCATTTTTGGACAGAGGATGTCTTTCCAGGGAAACCCGGTCAACCACAGCCTCGATTGCCGAGTTAATAAGTTCGACGATCAGGACGAAAATAAGCACCGCGATCAGCGCCAGCTTCTGGAAGGCCGAAATCGGCAGCAGCATGGCAATCACGCCAGCAGGGACGAACAAGGTCAGCTCCTGGCGGAAGGCGTGCTCATTGCGCCAGGCGGACTTGAAACCGTCCACCGAGTAGAAAAACGCGGAGAGGACGCGCTTCAGGCCGCTTTTGCTCTTGAATTCGCTGACTGGCTGTTCCATGCGATAACGGTTCATTCGTAAATCAACGCGCCATTATAGCCGCACGCGCACGGTAGATTTCCCATTTTTTTCACATCATGGTATAAAGAGAGCAGACATACTGCACTGCACCAACCACATCATGAAAATCGAACCTGTTCCCTCCCCCGGAGCAAAAGACAACCATCCAGGTGATCGAACGCATGGTGGCCCTGCTGGACGCCCTTGCCAAGTATCCTGACCCTGTCAGCCTGAAGGAATTGTCGAAAGTCTCCGGACTGCACCCTTCCACCGCCCACCGCATCCTCAACGATCTGGTGCTGACCCGCTTCGTCGACCGCATCGAGCCCGGTACCTACCGCCTCGGCATGCGCCTGCTGGAGCTGGGCAACGTGGTGAAAAGCCGCCTCTCCGTGCGCGAAGCGGCGCTGGACTTCATGCGCTCGCTGCACAAGAAGACCCAGCAGACCATCAACCTGTCCGTCCGCCAGGGCGACGAAATCGTTTATATCGATCGCGCGTTTTCCGAGCGCTCCGGCATGCAGGTCGTGCGCGCCATCGGCGGCCGCGGGCCGCTGCACCTGACTTCCACCGGCAAGCTGTTCCTGTCGGTCGATGAACCGAAAGCCATCCGCGCCTATGCCACCCGCACCGGGCTGGCCGGCCACAACAAGAATTCCATCACCGACCTGGCCCGCCTCGAACGCGAGCTGAGCCTGGTCCGCGCGCGGGGCTATGCGCGTGACAATGAGGAACTGGAACTGGGCGTGCGCTGCATGGCGGCAGGCATTCGGGACGATTCTGGAAAGCTGGTGGCGGGCCTGTCGATTTCGGCGCCGGCGGACCGGTTGCAGGAGGATTGGCTGGAGGATCTGGTTAATACCGCGAACCAGATTTCGGCGACGTTGGGTTATACGGCGACCGCCACGGAGTGATCACGCACGGCGGATCAATGATCCGCCCTACGCCTGTGTTGGTCGTTTTCGATTATTTGCGGCGCGCATGCGCCGCCGCTTACATGCCTGCCGCGGAATATGGCGACGCGCCGCTGGCGCCGCTGATCGTGCCCGGGAAATCCGGCTTCAACGCCGCCAACCACTTCTTCATGCGCGTCGCATCCGCCGCGCGCGCCGCCGACCCCTTGGCGTCCAGCAGCACCATAATCACGGCGCGTCCCTCAACCACCGCCTGCATGATCATGCAACGGCCGGCTTCGTTGATGAAACCCGTCTTCTGCAAGCCAATTTCCCACCCCGAATTCGGCGCCAGCAGGCGGTTGGTCGTGCCGAACATGGCCAGACGTCCATTCTTCTCCACCATTGCCTTCGGATCAGTGGAAAACTCACGCAGCATAGGATGCTCATACGCCGCCTGCACCAGCTTGGCCAGGTCGCGCGCGCTCGCCACATTCAGCTTGGACAGGCCGCTCGAATCGACATAGTGGGTGTCGTTCATGCCCAGATCCTGCGCCTTGGCATTCATCGCCTGCACGAAGGCGGACAAGCCGCCCGGATAACTGCGTCCCAGCGCCGACGCGGCGCGGTTTTCCGAGCTCATCAGCGCGATATGCAGCATATTGCGGCGGGTCAGGCGGTCGCCCACGCGCAGGCGTGAGCTGCTGAATTTCTCGCGGTCCACGTCTTCGTCGGTGACGGTGAGCACTTCTTCCATGTCCTGGTTCGCTTCGACCACCACGAGACCAGTCATCATCTTGGTGATGGACGCGATCGGCAAGGCCACACCGGCATTCTTTTCGAACAGCACTTCAGAATTGGCCTGATCCAGCACCAGCGCCACATTGGATTTGAGGTCCAGCGGATCGCGCACCAGGTTCAGGCCGGCCAGGTCGCCCATGGTGGGACGGCCGCCGGCATCGCCGACATTAGTGACCTTCTGATAAACGACCTTGCGCTTGCCTTTGACATTGACCACGCGCTTGACCATCCGTTCCCGGGGCTGCACCGATTCGGCAGCCGGCCGGCGCACGCCGGCCTTTTTCACCGCAGCACTTGCCGTATCAGCCAACACTGTGGCGCAAAGTACGGTCATTAGTGCGCTGACAGCAAGTTTCTTCATAGCAATTTCCCCGGAAACGAATCTGAACCATTACTGTTGCAGTGTAGCAAAACCACGTGCTTGTGCAAGCAAATTCAGCCCCTTGTTTCAGATAGTGATAGTACACAATTCACACTCTGAGGCAGTCGTGCAACGGAAGATTGTTCACTCCATAAATTTAACAAAATTCGACACTGGCTCGCGCTCGGTTACAAGACTATTTTCAACCTTGCCACGGTCGGCATAACCCAGCGACATCCCGCACACCACAGTCTCGCTTTCCGGCAGTTCCAGCTCGTCCGCAATAATGCGGTGGAACTGCGTGAAAGCGGCCTGCGGACAAGTGTCCAAACCCCGCCCGCGCGCCGCCACCATGATGTTTTGCAGGAACATGCCGTAGTCCAGCCACGAGCCTTGTTCCATGATACGGTCAATCGTGAAAATGAGGCCCACTGGAGCGCCGAAGAAGGTGTAGTTGCGGCCATGCTGCGCCGCCATGCCCACCTTGTTCTCCCGCGTGAGTCCAAGCAGCGAATACAGGTCCCAACCCACCTTGCGGCGGCGGTCGATATAGGGCGACTTCCACTCGCGCGGGTAGTAGGCGTATTCCTCGGTGTGCTGCTTGTTCTGGTCCGGATCGGCATATGCGGCCAGGATGCGCGAAGACAAGTGCTCGCGCCGCTCGCCGGTCAGCACATAGACTTTCCAGGGCTGCGTATTGGTGCCGGACGGCGCCCGCGCCGCTACCTGCAGGATCGCTTCGATGTCCTCGCGCGCCACTTCCTGCGGCAGGAAGGCGCGGATCGAACGGCGCGATGTGATGGCGGTGTCGACGGCTTGCTGGTCGGGGGTCGAAATCATGGTTCGCTCACTTTGGGTTCTTGACAACAAATACTACCCCAACAACGGCCAATACCATACCGGCCACGCCCATCCAGTTCAGGGCTTCGCCAAACGCCAGCCAGGCCATGATCGCCGTGGTTGGCGGCGTCAGGTAAAGCAGGCTGGTAACCTGGGTCGCATTGCCGCGCCGGATCAGGGTGAACAGCAGGAAGATTGCGCCGATCGATAACGCAAGCACAGACCAGGCCAGCGCGCCGACGAAGTTCGCCGTCCACTGCACCGAGTGCACATCTTCCAGCAGGAAGGCAAAGGGCAGCACCACCAGCACCGACGCACCAAACTGGATCACCGTGCCGGTGCGCAGGTCGAAACTTGGGCAGTGATGTTTTTGATACAAGGTTCCCACCGTGATCGTCAGCAGCGCAAACACGCACAGCGCGATCGCCTGCCAACTGAGGCCAACCAGCGTGATCTTCGCATAAACCACCAGCGTGACTCCCGCCAGTCCAAAGGCCAGGCCCAGCCACTGGCGCGGTCGCACCTTTTCGCCAATCAGCGGCGCCGCAAACGCGGTCAGGATAGGCTGCATGCCTACAATCAGGGCGGACAGGCCGGCCGGCATGCCAATCTTGATCGCACACCAGACGCCGCTCAGGTAACCGGCCTGCAGCAGGACGCCGGCGACGGCCACGTGCAACGGCTTGTCCGGCCAGGGCGCGCGCAGCAGCAGCACGGCCGGGACCAGCAGCGCCAGCACGCCGGCAAAACGCAGCAGCAGGAAGGTCAGCGGCGGCGCATACGGCAGCCCGAATTTCGCCACGATGAAGCCCGTGCTCCACAAGAACACGAAAAACAAAGGTACGGGCGAGAGGAAGGTGGCGTGGCGCGACATGGTGGCGGGAAATAATTACATTGGTGAAACAGTCTAACATCTTGCTGCTCAGCTTGCAGGCAGCCAATCAGCAGCACTTAAACATCCATTTCCACTCAGAAATCCTTTATATACAAGGGGTTGATACCTTTGTGCAACGCACAAAAAATGCTTGACTTTGTTTTTTTAACCCGGATAATTGGCTTTGTTGCGTTGCACAATATGTTGTGAAGTACCCGAGCAGCATCTTTCAACGACTATTTCTAAACTGGAGAGTCCAATGTTTTCGATTCCTGAGCAATTTTCCAATGCGACCAAAGCCAACCTGGAGAGCCAGTTCGCGCTGTTTTCCTCGCTGACCAACAAAGCCTTCGAAGGCGTGGAAAAGGTTGTTGACCTGAACCTGACCGCCGCCAAGGCATCGCTGGAAGAGTCCTCCGCGGCCGCCAAGCAACTGCTGGCCGCCAAGGATCCTCAAGAATTCTTCACCCTGAGCGCTGCCCAGGCTCAACCGACCGCCGAAAAAGCTATCGCTTACGGCCGTCACCTGGCATCGATCGCTTCCGGCACCACCGCTGAATTCAGCAAGGCCGCTGAAGTACAAATCGCCGAAACCAACCGCAAAGTGATCTCGCTGGTTGACGAAGTGAGCAAGAACGCCCCTGCCGGCACCGAAAACGCTGTTGCCCTGTTCAAGTCCGCCCTGAACAACGCCAACGCCGGCTACGAGCAGTTCACCAAAAGCGCCAAGGCTGCTGCTGAAACCCTGGAAGCCAACGTGAACGCTGCAGTGAACCAATTCGCTTCGGCTGCAACCGTAAAGAAGTAATTGACTCCTCTGCCGGCCCGCACGGGCCGGCAACATGAAGCATCGCTGTATTAGGTCTCCTCGGCATCCGTGGTTTCCTCTCCAGCGGATGTCCTTCCCCAGCCCCGGTTTCGACCGGGCTGCTTTTTCCGGCATACCTCCCCCGCCCCATCAATTCCTGCGTACACGCCAGGTGGCGTCATTACGTCTTAGCCGAGGGCGACGGAAAGCAATTTACATATTATCTAAAACAAGATAATCTGTATAAATGCGTACAACCGACCAACAGCATCTGCTGCAGCAGATGCGCCACGTTGCCGAAGGCCTGGGCCAGACCCTGGCGCCCTTCTGCGAAGTGGTGCTGCACGACTTGCTCGATCCCGAGCACGCCATCCTGGCCATCCACAACAACCTGTCCGGCCGCGCGGTGGGCGATCCGGCCACGGAACTGGGCCTGGCGCGCATCGCCGATCCTGAATTCGCCCAGGTGCTGGCCAATTACCCGAACCAGTTCCCGGACGGCCGCCCCGCCAAGAGCACGTCCATCGGCATCAAGGACGCCAACCAGGAATACATTGCAGCGCTTTGCCTGAACGTGGACCTCACTCTGTTCCGCAGCCTGCACGCCATGCTCGGCCAGTTCAGCAATGTCGATCCGGCCGCTGTGCTGCATGAATCCCTGGCGCCGCCGGCCGGATCGGACGCCATCCGCGACCACATCGAACGCTTCGCCGCCCGCCATGCGACCACGCCGCGCGCGCTGAAGGCCGACGAGCGCCGCCAGCTGATGCGCGAGCTGCAGGAGGCGGGCCTGCTCGACATGCGCCGCTCCATGGAAACCATCGCTTCCCATCTCGGCGTTTCGCGCGCCACGGTCTACAACTATGCCAAATGACGCCAAGCTCCTGCTGATCGACCGCGACCAGGCCGCCGCCCTGCTCACGCCGGATGCCGTGATGGCCGCCGTGCGCGACTCTTTCCTGCTGCATGCGTCGCGCGAAGGCCACGTTTTCCCGGTCGTTCGCGAATTCCTGCCCGACGGCGCAGTCTTCGGCATCAAGTCCGGCGGCGCCGCCAGCGACAAGCTGCTCGGCTTCAAAGCCGCCGGCTTCTGGCCCGCCAACCGCAGCCACGGCGCGGACGCGCACCAGGCCACCATCATGCTGTTCGACCAGGCGACCGGCCGCCCGCAATGCCTCATCGACGGCAACGCCATCACCACGGCGCGCACCGCCGCCGCCGGGGCGCTTGGCCTCCTGTCCCTCGCCCGCCGCGACAGCGCCCGCCTGCACGTCTTTGGCACTGGCGTGCAAGCGGCCGCCCACATCGACTACGCCTTGCGCGCTCTGCCCTCGCTGAAGTCAGTCCGCTACACCGCCTCCGATGGCCGCCGCGTGGCCGAACTCGAAACGCAATTCGCCGGCCGCTGCGATATCGCACCCGCCGCGCCGGATGCCATCGCGCTGGCGGACATCGTCATCACCGCCACGCCGGCCCGCGCCCCGCTGTTCGAGACGCGCGACATCCAGCCCGGCACCCACATCAACGCAGTGGGCGCCGATACGCAAGGCAAGCGCGAGTTGCCCGAAGGCCTGCTGCCGCTGGCCCGCATCTGGGCGGACGATCTTACGCAATCGCGCACCATCGGCGAGCTGCAATGGGCGCCCGACACGCAGGCCGCCGAACTGGGCGTGCTGCTGGCCAACGGCATGCACGCGCGCAGCCACGCGCTCGCGTCGGACATCACGATTTTTGATATGACGGGGCTTGCCCTGCAAGACCTCACGGTGGCGCGCATGCTGATGCAGCGCGCCTTGGAAAACGGCACGGGCACCAGCATTGGCTGGCCGTGGTAAACAAAGGAAGAGCAAATGACCGAACCGACTTATGCAGACGTGGTGGCCGCCGCAGGCCGCATCGAAGGACACGCCCACCGCACGCCGGTGCTGACTTCGCGCACCGCCAACGAGGAACTGGGCGCGGAAGTCTTCTTCAAGGCCGAGAACCTGCAGCGCATGGGCGCCTTCAAGTTCCGCGGCGCCTTCAATGCGCTGTCGAAGTTCACGCCGGAGCAGAAGAAGGCAGGCGTGGTCGCTTTCTCGTCCGGCAATCACGCCCAGGCGATCGCGCTGTCGGCAAAGCTGATGGGCATCCCGGCGACGATCATCATGCCGCACGACGCGCCCGCCGCGAAAGTGGCCGCCACCAAGGGCTATGGCGGCAACGTGGTGATCTATGACCGCTACAAGGAAGACCGCGAACAGATCGGCCGCGAACTGGCGCAGAAGCACGGCCTCACGCTGATCCCGCCCTACGACCATGCGGACGTGCTGGCCGGCCAGGGCACGGCGGCGAAAGAGTTGTTCGAGGAAGTGGGCGAGCTGGATTACTTCTTTTTGCCGCTGGGCGGCGGCGGCCTGCTGTCCGGCAGCGCACTGGCCACGCGCGCGCTGTCGCCGAAGTGCAAGCTGTACGGCGTGGAACCGGAAGCGGGCAACGACGGCCAGCAATCCTTCGCAGCGGTTCGATCGTGCACATCGACACGCCGAAGACCATCGCCGATGGCGCCCAGACCCAGCACCTCGGCAACATCACCTTCCCCATCATCAGGCGCGATGCGGACGATATCCTGACCGCGACCGACGCCCAGCTGGTAGAAGCGATGCGCTTCTTCGCTTCGCGCATGAAGATCATGGTGGAGCCGACCGGCTGCCTCGGCTTCGCCGCCGCGCGCGCCATGAAGGAGCAGCTGCGCGGCAAGCGCGTGGGGGTGTTGATCAGCGGCGGTAATGTGGACATCGAACGCTTCGCCGCGCTGATGTCTTAAAACAAAATCCGAGGCCCAAAGCAAGTGTCAGCCACGATGTGGCTGACACTAGGGTTACGCCGTGGGTTTTACTCACCCAGGTAGGCAGCCTTCACCCTCGGATCATGCAGCATATCGTCGGCGTTACCGGTCATGGTAATCGCCCCCGAATCCATCACATACCCCCGGTCCGCCGCCTCCAGCGCCAGCTTCGCATTCTGCTCGACGAGCAGCACGGTAATCCCCTGCTTGTGCACATCGCGGATCACCTCGAAGATCTTGTCGACCATGATCGGCGACAGGCCCATCGAAGGTTCATCCAGCAGCAGCAAATGCGGGTGGCACATCAGAGCTCGCGCCATGGCCAGCATCTGCTGCTCGCCGCCGGACAACGTCCCCGCCAGTTGCCCAGCGCGCTCCTTCAGGCGCGGGAACACGGAGAACCACTTCTCGATATCGGCCGCGATGCCCGCTTTGTCGTCGCGGGTATAAGCGCCCATCATCAGGTTCTCGGTGATGGTCATGCGCGTGAACACGCCGCGTCCCTCGGGCACCATGGCCAGCTTCTTCTCGACCAGGTGGAAGGACTGTGCGCCCTTCAGCGAATTGCCCATGTAGGAAATCGTACCCTCGACCTTGCACGAAGGCAGAGTGCCCGTGATCGCCTTCAGCGTCGTCGTCTTGCCCGCGCCGTTGGCGCCGATCAGCGTAACCAGTTCGCCTTCATTCACTTCCAGGTCAATGCCCTTGACTGCCTTGATGCCGCCATAGGCCACCTTCAGGCCCGAAATCTTCAGAACATTGGCACCCATCAGTGCGATCCTCCCAGGTAGGCCTCGATCACGGCCTTATTGCTTTGAATTTCAGCCGGCACGCCTTCGGCGATCAACTTGCCATACTCCAGCACGGAGATGCGGTCGCACAGGCCCATCATCAGCTTCACATCGTGTTCGATCAGCAGCACGGTAATGCCGGCCGCCTTGATCTTCACCAGCAGCTCGCGCAGCGCCAGCTTTTCGGTCGCGTTCATGCCGGCCGCCGGTTCGTCCAGCGCCAGCAGCTGCGGATCGGTGGCCAGTGCGCGCGCGATTTCCAGGCGGCGCTGATCGCCATAGGACAGGTACTTCGACGTGCGCGAAGCAAACTGGCCGATGCCCACGAAGTCCAGCAGCTCCTGCGCACGGTGGCGGATCGAAGCCTCTTCCTCGCGCGCCGCCTTGTGGCGGAACACGGCGCCGAACACGCCCTGGTGCGAGCGCACATGGCGGCCCACCATCACGTTCTCAAGCGCCGTCATCTCGCCGAACAGACGGATGTTCTGGAAGGTGCGCGCAATGCCGGCCTTGGCCACCGCATGCGGCGCGGACGGCGAATACGGCTTGCCCGCCAGTTCGAAAGTGCCGGTATCCGGCTGATACAGGCCGGTGATCACATTGAAGAAGGTCGTTTTGCCCGCGCCGTTGGGACCGATCAGCCCATAGATCTGGCCCTTGCGGATCTTGATGCCCACATCGGTCAGTGCCTGCAGGCCGCCGAAACGCTTGTTCACGCCGGCGATGTTCAGAATGATTTGTTCGCTCATCTCCACCACTTTCATGCTGCAATCACGCCCGACGATTGGCCCTTGGTATCCGCATCGGAATCCGGGCGGTCCCTCACGTCTGGGCGCAGGCCACAGGCCCGCAGGGCGATTCAGCATGATCAGCACCATGGCCAGGCCGTACAGCAACTGGCGCAGCACTTCCGCTTCGATGACCACGTGGCCGAACAGCTTCTCCTGCAGCGGCTCCACCACGTGGCGCAGGATTTCCGGCAGCGCCGCCAGCAGCGCGCCGCCCAGCACGACGCCAGGGATATGGCCGATACCGCCCAGCACCACCATCGCCAGCACGGCGATCGACTCGGTCAGCGAGAACGATTCCGGCGACACGAAGCCCTGGAAGGCGGCGAACATCGAGCCGGCAACGCCGCCGAAAGTGGCGCCCATCGAGAACGCCAGCAGCTTCACGTTGCGGGTATTGATGCCCATCGCCTTCGCAGCGATTTCATCTTCGCGGATCGCCACCCAGGCGCGGCCCAGGCGGGAATGCTGCAGGCGGGTGGTGATGAACACCGTCGCAATCGTCAGCAGCAGGAACAGGAAGTAGTAGGCGTTCACGGACGGCATGGAGAAGCCGCCCACCACCACGGTGGCGCGCGAACCCGCTTCGCCGGCCAGGTTCACGCCGAACACCTTGATCGGGTCGATCAGGTTGATGCCCTGCGGACCGTTGGTGATGTTGATCGGGTCGTTCAGGTTGTTCATGAAGATGCGGATGATCTCACCGAAGCCCAGGGTCACGATGGCCAGGTAGTCGCCGCGCAGCTTCAGGGTCGGCGCACCGAGCAGCGCACCGGCCACGCCCGCCAGTGCAGCGGCCATCGGCACGATGAACCACACCGACAGGTGGATGCCGTTGGTGCGGATCTCCTCGCCCATCACGGCCGCCAGCGCATCGCCCAGTGTCGGATTCAGGTTGATCAGCGATTCGATGACGGTGGCAAACTGCGGCGACGCCAGCAGGCCCGTCATGTAGGCGCCCAGCGCATAAAAGGCGATATAGCCCAGGTCCAGCAGGCCGGCGAAGCCGACCACGATGTTCAGGCCCACGGCCAGCATGATATAGAGCAGCGCCAGGTCGGCGATGCGCACCCAGGAATTGCCGAACGGTGCGGCGGCAAACGGGAATACCAGCAGCACGGCCAGCACGACGGCCATGCTGGCAAATGCTTTCTTCGGATCTTTTTGAGTGTCGAAAGTCAGGAGTGCCATATTCTTGTCCTTTTACGCACGGTCCGCCACGCGCTCGCCCATGATGCCGGACGGACGCACCGTCAGCACCAGGATCAGCACGATGAAGGCGAAGATGTCCTGGTAGTGGGGAACCGAGGAAGCCGCCGGTCAGGTCGCCGATATAGCCGGCGCCCAGCGATTCGATAATGCCCAGCACGATGCCGCCGATCATGGCGCCGTAGATATTGCCGATACCGCCCAGCACCGCGGCGGAGAAAGCCTTCAGGCCGGGCACGAAGCCCATGGCGAACTGGATGGACGCATAGTTCGCACCCCACATCACGCCCGCCACGCCGGCCAGCGCCGCGCCGATGGCGAAGGTGGCGACGATGATCCTGTTGGAGTCCACGCCCATCAGGCCCGCGACGCGCGGGTTCTCGGCCACGGCGCGCATTGCGCGGCCCATGCGGGTCTTCTCGACCAGCATCACCAGGCCGAACATCGAGAGCGCGGCCAGCACCAGCAACAGCACCTGGGTCACGCTGATCACCGCGCCGCCCACCATGATCGGTTCGGTCGGCAGCAGCTGCGGGAACGGCAGCGGGTTGCGGCCCCAGATCATCATGGCGAAGGTCTGCAGCAGGTAGGACACGCCGATCGCCGTGATCAGCGGTGCCAGGCGGGGCGCATTGCGCAGGCGGCGGTAAGCCACGCGCTCGATGATGATGTTGACGATCATGCAGGCCGGGATGGCGCCGAGGATAGCGATAGCCAGCTTCAGATAGCCCGGCAGGTCGGGAGCGTAGACGCCCAGCAGGTTGAGGATCGAAAGACCGATCATCGCGCCGATCATCAGCACGTCGCCGTGGGCGAAGTTGATCAGGTTCAGGACCCCGTACACCATCGTGTAACCGAGGGCGACCAGCGCATACATGCTGCCCAGGACCAGGCCATTGAGAATTTGTTGGATGAAGGTATCCATCGGGTGTGATTTGCCTTATTCAGTAATAAAAACGGCACCCGAGGTGGCCCTCGCAGTGCCGTCGTTTGGCGCCGCATCTCCTGCTCGCAAAAAGCGTGCCGGTCCGCATCCAACTTTACAAGCTTCGCAATAATAGCGAAGGTTTGAAAAAACTAAACGCGGAAAATGCGGAAAATGCTGAATTTAATTTACATCGTTGCCGTTTTGTTCCCGTCCAGGCCTTTGGGCAGGGGGAAGGTCACCGCTTCTTCCACGCCGTCCAGCGGACGCACGCTCTTCGCGCCCAGTTCCTTCAGGCGCGCGATCACCGCTTCCACCAACACTTCCGGGGCCGAGGCGCCGGCGGTCACGCCCACGCGCTGTTTGCCTTCCAGCCAGCTGGGGTCGATCTGGGTAGCGTTATCCACCATATAGGCCGGGTGCCCTTCTTCTCCGCCACTTCGCGCAGGCGGTTCGAGTTCGAGCTGTTCGGGCTGCCGACCACGATCACCACTTCCACCTGCGGCGCCATGAACTTCACGGCTTCCTGGCGGTTGGTGGTGGCGTAGCAGATGTCGCCCTTCTTTGGTTCGATAATGTTCGGGAAGCGCTGTTTCAGTGCATCGATGATTTCCGCCGTGTCGTCGATCGACAGCGTGGTCTGCGAAACATAGGCCAGCTGGTCCGGATTATTCACCTGCAGCTTCTGCACATCGTCCACGGTTTCGACCAGGTACATGCCCTCCTCGGTCTGGCCCATCGTGCCTTCCACTTCCGGGTGGCCGTCGTGGCCGATCATCACGATCTCGCAGCCCTGCTTGCGCATCTTGGCCACTTCCACGTGCACCTTGGTCACCAACGGGCAGGTGGCGTCGAAGATCGACAGGCCGCGCGCTTCCGCTTCCGCGCGCACAGCCCTGGAAACGCCGTGGGCCGAGAACACCAGCGTATTGCCGGCCGGGACATCGTCGAGTTCCTCGATGAAGATGGCGCCCTTGGCGCGCAGGTCCGCGACCACATAGGCGTTATGCACGATCTCGTGACGCACGTAGATGGGTGCGCCAAACTGCTTCAGCGCGCGCTCGACGATTTCGATGGCGCGGTCCACGCCGGCGCAGAAGCCGCGGGGCTGAGCGAGGAGAATTTCTTTTTCCATGGTCCTTTACAGCACAGAAATGAGGTTCACTTCGAACTTCACCGGCTGGCCTGCCAGCGGATGATTGAAGTCGAAGATGGCCGAATCGTCGCGCAGTTCGCGCAGCACGCCGGCAAAGCGGCCGCCGCCCGGCGCCGCGAAGTCCACCAGGTCGCCCACCTTGTATTCGTTGCCCGGCACCGAGTTCTCTTCCAGTGTAGCGAGCGAAACCGCCTGGATCAGGTCCGGATTGCGCGGGCCGAAGCCCTGCTCCGCTTCCAGTTCGAAGACTTTATGCGTGCCTTCCGGCAGGCCGATCAGCAATGCTTCCAGGTGCGGCGCAAGCTGGCCCTGGCCCAGCATCAGCGTGGCGGGATTCCCGTCGAAAGTTGACACGATATCCGTCCCGTCCAGCGTGGCGAGACGGTAGTGCAAGGTAAGGTAAGCCGAAGCAGTAACAACGTTGGACATGGCAATTCTTTGTACAAGCAAACCGATATTGTAAGCCAGAGTGCCTTCCACTGCGCGTTTCCCGGCGGGACTGACATTAATCAAAGGGCAATGCTATTAAAAAGTTAATAATATGAGCTTCACGCCGGACTGCCCGGCATTGGGAGGTCCGACATGGGTATTTCCGACTGGCCGCAGGATCAGCGTCCGCGTGAACGGTTGATCCGGGAAGGCGCCCGCGCCCTGTCCGACGCGGAACTGCTGGCCATCTTCCTGCGCGTAGGCGTGCGGGGAAAAAATGCGGTGGAGCTGGCGGGCGAAATGGTGCGGAATTTCGGTTCCCTTCAGGGCCTGTTCCGGGCGAGCCTGCCCGAATTCTGCGCCGTTCCGGGTTTGGGCGCCGCAAAGTACGCACAGCTGCAGGCCGTGCTGGAGCTGGCGCGGCGCGCGATCGGCGAACAGCTGCAGGCGGGCCAGCCCTCAGTTCACCGGACGCCGTCAAGGAATATCTGCAGCTTTCAATGGCCGGACGGCCATATGAATCCTTCCACGTGTTGTTTTTGGACGTCAGGAATCGCCTGATCGAAGCCTGCGAATTGTTTCGCGGGACGCTGACACATACCAGCGTTTATCCGCGCGAAGTGGTGCGCGAGGCGCTGGCCCGCAATGCGGCGGCCGTCATGCTGGCTCATAACCACCCCTCCGGCAATCCCGACCCCAGCGAGTCGGATCTCCTGCTGACACGGGCTTTGGCGCAGGCGCTGGCCCTGGTGGATATCCGCATTCTCGACCACTTTGTCGTCGCCGGCCACCGCGTTCACTCCTTCGCCGAACATGGTCAAATCTGAGGAATCTAAAATGTTAAATTTCACTCTTTTGTGTGACACAATTGTTTTTCGCAAGTAATTGAAAAAGCTAAGTTTTTTCTATATACTCTTGTTTTTTCCAATTTCGGAATTTACTCAAGGAGTGCGCTATGGCACGTGTTTGCCAAGTTACCGGGAAGAAGCCGATGGTCGGCAACAACGTTTCCCACGCAAACAACAAAACCAAACGTCGTTTTCTGCCTAACCTGCAGAATCGCCGTATTTTTGTTGAATCTGAAAACCGCTGGGTCTCCCTGCGTCTGTCCAACGCCGGTCTGCGCGTAATCGACAAGGTCGGCATCGACGCCGTTCTGGCCGACATGCGTGCCCGCGGCGAAAAAGTTTAATAGGGAGCTATCATGGCAAAAACTGGCCGCGACAAAATCAAGCTGGAATCGACCGCAGGTACCGGTCACTTCTACACCACCACCAAGAACAAGCGCACGATGCCTGGCAAGATGGAGATCATGAAGTTCGATCCTAAAGCCCGCAAGCACGTGACCTACAAGGAAACCAAGATCAAGTGATCTTTGCTTCCCGATGAAAAGACCGCCCTTCCGGGCGGTTTTTTTTTTGAACCTGAAAAGCTGGTGGCAGCCACGATGTGGCAGCCACCTGGTCGACGCCGCGTGCCGGGTGGCTGCCACGCCGTGGCAGCCACCAGCATTTGCCTTGGGTTTTCAGGCAGCCCGCCGCACCGACAGATAGATATTATCCGTCTCCAGCGCCCTCCCCTCCTGCACCGCCGCCAGCCACGCCTCCGTGCTCGCCACCGCCGCAAAATTCGAATGGAAGATCGTGCAGTAGGTGCGATGGATCTCCTCCGCGCTCACCTTCCCCGCCTCATTCTCATACGACGGCGAGCCGGCCGCGTCCGCCAAAAACTCCGCCCTCAGATCACCTGCCTGATAGATCGTCGCTGCGCAGCAGTTATGCGTCATATAGCCCACCACCGTAATCGTATCGACGCCGCGTGCCGCAAGCCATTCACGCAATGCCGTCCCTTCGAAGGCGCTGGCCCTGGACTTGGGCAGCAGCAGATCCGCCGGCAAAGCTGCGACCTCCGGATGCAGCTGCCAGCTCTGCGCCCCCTGCGCAAAGATCGGCGAGGCCTGCGGCGCATCGTGGCGCACGACCACGATCGGAATCCCGGCCGCCTTCGCGGCGCGCATGGCGGTAGTGATGTTCGGCAGCGTAGCGGAGACCGGCGGATAAGCGATCTTCATCTGGCCGGTGAAGTATTCGTTCTGCACATCGATGACGATCAGGGCGCGGTTTGGCATGTGAGGCTCCTTAAGAATGAATTGGTGAATGCATTCTCGCGCCGGGCGCCGAAGCCCGACAGCGGCCCGCAGGACTATATTCGATATAATCGGGCCATGACCGCCACCTTCCCCACCTGCCAAGGCTACAAAGTCGCCGTCATCGCTTTCGACGGCATCACGCCGTTCCATCTTTCCGTACCCAGCCTGGTTTTTGGCCGACTGTACGAAGTGACCGTGTGCGCCGCCGATCCGCCGCCGCTACGGACCACGGCAGGATTCGACATTACGACCGCGCACGGCCTGGAAGCACTGGAGGGCGCGCACCTGGTCATCCTGCCCTCCTGGCACGACGACTGCCGCCCTGCCCCGCCCGCCCTGCTGGATGCACTGCGCGCTGCACACAGCCGCGGCGCGCGCGTCGTCGGCCTCTGCCTGGGCGCCTTCCCCCTGGCCGAAGCGGGCCTCTTGGACGGCAAGACCGCCACCACGCACTGGGAATCCGCCGACGAACTGGCAAGGCGCCACCCCGCCGTCACCGTGGACCGCGAAGTGCTGTATGTGGACGAAGGAGATGTGCTGACCTCAGGCGGCGTGGCCGCCGGCCTCGATTGCTGCCTGCATGTGCTGCGCCAGCTGAGCGGCGCGGAAGCGGCCAACAGCGCCGCACGCCGCATGCTGGTGGCGCCGCACCGCGAAGGCGGCCAGGCGCAATTCATCGAACGCCCCGTCCCAGTAAGCGGCAGCGACAACCGCTTCGCCCAGGTGCTGGACTGGGTCGCCCACCACCTTCAACACGAACACAGCCTGGACGCGCTGGCCGAGCGCGCCGCCATGAGCCGCCGCAATTTCACCCGTCACTTCCGCCAGGCGACGGGCACGTCGTTCAAGCAATGGCTGCTGAACCAGCGCGTGGCGCACGCCCAGCGCCTGCTGGAGCAAAGCGAGGCATCCATCGAAGTGATCGCCCAGGAAGCGGGCTTCGGCACGGCACTCTCGCTACGCCAGCACTTCCGGTCGGCCTTGCGCACTTCGCCATCGGCCTACCGGAAGCAGTTCAAGGGGCTTACCTGAACTTGTAGAGCGTGACCTTCTGGATGCCGAAGCTGTCTGCCGGCATCTGCACGTGGCGGCCCTGGTGGCTCTCGTCGCCATTCAGCCAGCGGCCCTCCTTCCATTTGCCATCAATGAAGCTTCCTTCGCCCAGCTTCTCGATGCCCACGGCCGCGTTGCCATCAGCATCCTTGAAGACGGTCACGATGCCGCGACCGGCGACGATGAACTCGTTCTCTCCAGTCTGGATTACCAGCCCGCCGCGCACGTCGGCTTCTGATTCTTTCAGCTCCTTCTCCCACGGCGCATTGAAGCTCACCTCGATGGAGTAAGCGCCCAGACGGGCGACCTGAGGCCGCGCGTCGACCTTGCCCTCATACGTCGCCGGCGCCTTGAAGCCGCGCATCTGGCCCTTGCCCTGGGCGGACAGGATCAGCGGCGAGAGCTGCTTCAGCACGCGGAAGGCGGCGGGCAGCGTGTCCTTGCTGTAGTCTTTCGGGCCATCGATGCCGAACGGCGAATAACCGATCGCATCCAGCTCGCCGATCGAGAAGAAGGCGTTGGCGCCGATATCCGGACGGCCCGCATAATTCGCTTCCGGCACGAACAGCGGGTTATCCGGACGCTTGAACTTGCGCGCCCATTCCACATAGTTGGGGAAGTAGGTATCGATGCCGATGAAGTCCACCACCGGCGCGCCCGCCTTCCAGATATCGAACAGGTGCGGCAGCGGACCGGCGCTCGGATACTCGCCCGGCTTCTTGCCAGGCCGGTTCAGCGCCACGTTCACATACATGGGCAAGCCATAGGCCGCCTTGCCTGCCGCCGTCAGCGCATTGGTGAACTGCGCGTAATGCCAGGCCTGGAACACTTCCTCCGCTTCCACCGACGTGCCGAACACCTCGGCCCAGGTGCCGCTGCTGCGCGCCCCCTGCGCTTCCCACAGCGACTTCACGTAAGGATTGAGCGACTCGCGGTGCGCCTTCAGGTAGGCCGTGAGCTGCGCCGGCACCTGCTGCTTCAGCGCCGCATTGGCCAGCGGGCCGAAGTCCCGCACGTCCGGCAGCATGCCGATCTCGTTTTCGACCTGCACCATGAGCACGGTGCGCTGGCCGTCCACATCCTTCAGGTGGCGCAGCAGGGCCGAGAACGCGGCCTTGTCGGACGCCAGCAGCTTATCGCTGAATGGCGTGAGGATGTCCTGCGGCTCGCCGGCGCGGTTGCGCGCACGTGGGAAGCGCTGGTCATCGTGCTTGACCCAGGCCGGTGCATAGCTGGACATCGAATTCTTCCACGCGCCAAACCACAGCAGCACGATGCGCATATTGTGCTCGCGCGCCTGCTTCAGCATGCCGTCCAGCACCGTGAAATCGGAGTGGCCTTCCCTCGGCTCGATCTGGTCCCACTCAACGGGCGCGATGACGGTATTCAGCTCGGCCGATTTGAGCAGCGGCCACACGCCGTTCAGGTAATCGAGGTTGGAAGCCGAGGAGTTATGCAGTTCGCCGCCCAGCAGCAGGAAGGGCTTGCCGTCGACGATCAATTGGGTGGTGGTGCCCTGCTTGCGCAATTGCGGCAGCGGCGTGTCGGCCAGTGCGGGCGCCGCGGCACTGGCCAGGCAAAGGGCGAGCGCCGACCAACGCAGGAAGATGCGTGATGCTTTCATTACTACCCCTGAAGAAAAAATCCCGCCGCAGCTTGCGCGGCGACGGGACGGGAAAGGACCACCAGGGCCAACCGGCGGTCGGGAGAGGCTTACTTAAAACTTCATGCGCAGGCCCAGCGCATAGCTGCGGCCCGGCTTGTACTCGGACATGGTGGCGTTCGGGAACTGGAAGTACGAGCGGCGGGTGCCGTCGTTCAGGTTCACGATATCGAAGGTCAGGGTTGGCCAGCCTTCCTTGTCCAGCACGTGTTCCAGATCCACGCTGGACGAGAAGTCCAGCTGCTTGTAGTCGTCGCCGAACAGCGCGGCCTGGGTGATGCCGTTCTGGTTGGCGTTCGCCACCTGGCTGCCCTTCGAGAAGGTGTGCGACAGGCGGGCCTGGTAGCCGTGGTTCTCGTAGTAGACCGAGAGGTTGTTGGTACGCTTCGGCACGCCCAGGGCCACGAAGCCGTTGGAACCTTCACCCGATGCACGCTGGTTGATGAAGGTCGCGGTTTCGCTGATGCCGAAGCCCTTCCATGGCAGCCACTTGTCCAGAGGCTGGACCCAGCCCAGCTCCAGGCCGCGGATGCGCAGTTCGCCGGAAGCGTTGCGGGAGCGGGTCATCACCACGGTAGCGGCGTCAGGACCGCCACGCGAATTGATCGCCACCTGCTGGTTCGGGATCAGGGTGTTGTAGGTCACGCCGTACTGAGCCAGGTCGTTGAACGGCATCGTGATCGTTTTCCTGCACCGTGAAGCCGGCGACCTTCTTCTGGAAGACGGTCAGGCTTACGTAGCCTTCACGGCCGGTGTACCAGTCCAGGCCCAGGTCGATGTTATCCGAGATGTATGGCTTCAGCGTCGGGTTGCCGATGGTGCCTACGTCGGCGGACACGGACGAGAAGTTAATACCCGGACGCAGGTCGTTCGGATTGGCGCGGGTCATGGTGCGCGATGCCGCGGCACGGGCCACCAGGTTCTCACGCAGGCTCAGGGCCACGGTACCGGATGGCAGCGTGTTGCTGTAATCCTGGTCCACGTACACCCACTGGTCGATGTTGGGGTACTTGCTGCCGTTCAGGGTCAGCGTAGCATTGCGCGGATCGCCCACGGAGTTGCGCGAACCCACCGACTGGCTGGTGCGGACATAACGGACACCGCCGTTGTAGCGCAGCGGCATGCCGGCCAGCGAGTATTCGCCGTTGGCTTCCAGGTAGATGCCTTTCGACTTCTCGCGGATATAACCTGCGCTGGCGCCGGTCGAGGAAGCGCCGGAATCAGGCGCGGTGCTGTTGTAGAAGTCGTACTTCGAATCGGTACGGAAGCGGTCCCAGTCCACCACCAGGCGGTTGTAAGGACCCTGCACCAGGTAGCTCTGGAAGGTGCTGGCCGGGATCAGGGAGCCCTGGTACACCAGCGGCGTGGTCTGGCCCGCGGTGTAGCCGGTGCCGTAGCCCGGATACAGTGCGGCAGCGCTGGCGCCTGGGGTGTTCGCGCCATCGCAGGTCGGCGCGCCGTTCGGGCCTTGCAGGAACACATTAGGATTATTGCCGCAGACGGCAGCCTGCCATGCAGCGGAGTTATCCTGTGCGCGGATACGGCGGTTGATATCGTCGTATGCCAGGCCGCCCTTCACGCTGAACTGCTTGTCGCCCCAGCTCAGGTCGGTGTGGAAGCCCTTGTTGGTGGTCTCACGCAGTTCGTTCTGGATGTTGACACGGCCGCCGGCCCATACATAGCTGGCCGGGTTGTTCAGGTCCAGGCTGGAGGTGATGCTCGGCACGCCGCCGTTGTTCTCGTAGGTGACCGTGTTGCCGCTGTTGACGGCGGTGATCGGCATGACGGTCGGCGCTTCGTGCGAGAAGGTCGACTTGTTGTAGTTGGCCTGGGCTTCCAGCTTCAGCTTGTCGCTGAGCTTCCATTCCATGCCGGGGTTGATGCCCTTCAGGTCCACCTTGTCGCGGCGCGGGCCGAACTCGATGAAGTTGATGGCGTTGGCAAAGGTGCCGCCGGTAACGGTACAGCCGTTAGCGCAGTCGGCCTTGTCGACCTTCATGTTCAGCGGGATTTCGAAGTTGTTACGCACGGCCCAGGTATAGGCGATGCGCTGCATATCGTCGTCCTTCTTGCTGTACATCGTGTCGACGTAGAAGTGCAGGTCCTTGGTCGGACGGTATTCCGCGCTGAAGATGGCGGAGATCTTGTCCTTGGTACCGAAGTAATCCATGCTGCGGCCCAGGCGCGGCAGGATCGCATTGTCGATCTGCTGGATGGTCAGGCCAGGGTTTTTCGCCAGCAGGAAGCTCTGGTCGATCGGGGTGCCGGCCACCAGGCCGTTGCCGGCGTTGGCTGGCACGGTTGCCGGGATGGTCCAGTTGCCGCCGCCGGTGTTGTTGCGGTTCGAAGCAGGGTTCTGCGCTGCGGACAGGTTGGCGTTGGTCCAGCCCACGGTTTCAAAGCCGGTGGTGCGGGCCTGCTGGCGCGACCACGAGATGCCGCCCAGGATACCCCAGGTGTCGCCGAAGGTCTGGCTGGCCAGGATGGAGCCGCGGTGGCCTGCATCCTTCGCCTGCTGCTGCTTGGTGCCGGTCACGTTGACGGCAACATAGCGGCCTTCCTTGTCGAATGGACGCGCGCTGCGCAGGTTGACCACGCCAGCCGCGCCGCCTTCGATCATGTCGGCCGTCGGGCTCTTGGACACGGTCAGCTTGGTGAACAGGTCGGTCGGCAGCAGGTCAAGGTCGACTTCGCGGTTGGTGTTGGCGCCGTCGATAGGGCCGGAGGATGCCACCGCGATCTGCGCATTGTTCAGCAGGATCTTGGTGAAGCTGGAACCGAGGCCACGGATCTGGATGTTCATGCCCTCGCCGGTCACGTCACGCGACACACCCACGCCCGGAATGCGGGCCACGGATTCGGCGATGTTCTTGTCCGGGAATTTGCCGAGATCTTCGGCATTGATGGAATCCTGGAAGCCGATGGCTTCCTTCTTGTCTTTGGCCGAGGAAATCAGGGAATTGCGGAAACCGGTCACTTTCACGGTTTGCATCGCTGCATCTGCTGCTGGTACTTCCGCTGCTTCCTGGGCGTAAGCTTGCGAGATCAGGCCGGCCATAACGGTCAGGCTGAGCACAACTTGCCGGCGGGCACCCAGCCCCGGCTTCTTCTGCTTCAACATCTGTGTCTCCTTTTATTGTGTCGTAGTGGTTGCGCGACCATGTCAGTTTATGACCGTCCAATTGTTATTGTCAACAAAATCTAACAAGAAATGTTATGCGCAACCATTTGAGAGTTACATAGCTACAACGGTGCTGCCCGTGGAGGCGTCACAGCATTTCATCTTTGCATCATGAGAAATGAATAACGCTAACATTCTGAAACAATACAAAAAAAAACGGCCCCGAAGGGCCGTTTTTTTGTCGGATGTTTACCGAATCAGGCGTAGCTGCGCAGACGCTGCGAGAAATCCTGCAGGGACTTGATGCCGGAAGCTTCGGCGCGTTCGCACCAGTCCTGCAGCTTGTGCACCAGCTCATCGCGGCTGAAGTGCGAGCGTTCCCAGATCACGCCCAGTTCCACGCGCATATTGTGCATGGTTTCCAGGGCCTTCGAGTGCTGGAACAGCTCAACCAGCTGCTGCTTCTGCGGCGCCGCCAGCTTGGTCGGCTCCTGCTGCATCAGCTTGCGCGAGGACTTAAGGAAGCGCGCTTCCAGCTCGGCCTTGTGCTTCAGGTGCTCGACCTCTTCCTTCCATGCATGCTTGATGGACTTGGCATACTTGGCCATCACATCGTAGCGGTTGGCGATGACGGACTGCAGGGTTTCCAGGTCGGCCTTGACCTTTTCCTTGTCGAATTTCGGCTTTGGCGGCACCTTCTTCACCTTGGCCAGGCCCACCATTTCCATGGCGCGGATATAGCCCCAGCCGATGTCGAACTCATACCACTTGGACGACAGCTTGGCCGAAGTCGCATACGTGTGGTGGTTGTTGTGCAGTTCTTCACCACCGATGATGATGCCCCATGGAATGATATTGGTGGCAGCGTCGGAGCAGTCATAGTTGCGGTAGCCCCAGTAGTGGCCGATGCCGTTGATGACGCCGGCGGCGGTCACCGGAATCCACAGCATCTGCACGGCCCACACGGTGATGCCCTTGGCGCCGAACAGGATCACGTCCAGGATCAGCATCAGGGCAACGCCCTGCCAGCTGAACTTCGAGTAGATATTCTTCTCGATCCAGTCGTTCGGGGTGCCATGGCCATACTTCTCCATGGTTTCCTTGTTCTTCGCTTCAGCGCGGTACAGCTCGGCGCCCTCCCAGAAGACTTTCTTGATGCCTTTGGTGACCGGGCTGTGCGGATCTTCCTCGGTATCGCACTTGGCGTGGTGCTTGCGGTGGATCGCAGCCCATTCCTTGGTAACCTGGCCCGTGGTCATCCACAGCCAGAAACGGAAGAAGTGCGACGGGATCGCGTGCAGCTCCAGGGCGCGGTGCGCCTGATGGCGATGCAGGTAGATCGTCACGCCGGCGATGGTGATGTGCGTCAGCAGTAGCGTTACGAAGAACGTCTGCCAGCCGGACAGGCCAGTGATGCCGTTGGTCAAGAAATCAAGTACTGCTGAAAAATCCATTACTACTCCAAAGTGAAGGGAGAGGTGCTTCTCATCAAACGCAATTGTACGTCCAATCCGCTCCGATTTGAGGGCGAATTGCCCGTCGTAACTGACTATTTTTGAGGCAAAGGCTCAGGCAGAGGGCCGAGCAGCCTTACTTCGCGTTGCGGGAACGGTACAGAAATCCCGTTTTGTTTCAAGGACTTCCAGATTGCGCGGTTGACATCCGAGGTTACATTGCCTCTACCGTTCTCCGGGTCCTGGATCCAGAAGGTCACCGCCAGGTCCAGGCCATCGGCGCCGAAGTTCTGCAGCGACCCGCCCGGCTTTTTCTCTTTTGACACGCGCTCGATCGAAGCCGCCGCCTCTTCCATCAGGCGCAGCACCTGGTCCACATCGCTGTCATAAGCCACCGACACCTTGGACTGCAGCGCCACCCAGCGGTTGGACAGCGACGAGTTCTGCACCGCGCTGGAAATCAGCATCTCGTTCGGCACGATGGATTCCACGCCGTCGCCGCTCATCAGCACGGTGTAGCGGGTATTGATGTGCGTGACCTGGCCGCTGAACTTGTCCACGGTGATGACATCGCCGATGGTAAGGCTGCGGTCCAGCAGGATGATGAAGCCGGACACATAATTGCTGGCAATCTTCTGCAAACCCAGGCCCAGGCCCACGCCCAGCGCGCCGCCGAAGACGGACAGCACCGTCAGGTCGATGCCCACCAGCGAAAGGCTGAGCAGCACCGCCACCACGATCAGCACCGCGCGGCCCAGGCGGGCAAACACCACGCGCAGGTTGGAGCTGACCGTCTGCATATTCATCAGGCGCTCTTCCAGCGCCGCGCCGGCCCACATGGCGAGGATCAGCAGCACCACCACCGACACGGCGCCCTGCAGGATGGCCGCGATCGACACGCGGTGCTTGCCGATCGGGATCACCGTCTCGTCGAGGAAGACGAAGATCTCGTCCCAGATGCCCGTGATATAGAGCGCAAAGCCCAGCCACACCAGCAGCTGGAACACTTTCTCGAAGGTCAGCAGGGTCTTGCCCACTTCGCCGCCGCGGGCAAACACGCGCCGCAGCAGGAAGAAGGCAATGCGGATCACGGCCAGCGACCCGAAAATCGGCAGCGCCACCTTGATCAGGTTCACATGCTGCCATTTGCGCAGCACCGCTTCGCACACGGCCAGCAGGCAGACGATGGCCAGCGGCCCGACCACGCGGCCGAAGCTCTCGACGCCGAAACGCACCACGCCCTGCGAGTCGCGCTGCTCCAGCCGCTTGCGCAGGTAGAGCGACAGGGTCCAGCCGAGGAAGATCGACAACACGATCGCCGCCACCTGCCACATCAGGCCAGGATCGCGGACGTCGCCGATCAGGTCATTAATGAGATTCGTCAGCGGGACCGTTTGCGCCATCGTTTATTCTTCCGCCTTCTTGGCCATGGGCTTGCGTTCGAAGACCGCCGCGAAGAAGCCGTCGGTCTGGTGCTTGTGCGGCAGCAGCTTCAGGTAGTCGCCCATTTCCAGGTCGATCTTTTGCTCGGCCAGCACCTGGGACATCGGCACCAGCTGGAAATCCGGATGGGTTTCGATGAACTGGGCGGCGACGGCGTCGTTTTCCTCGTTCAGCAGCGAGCAGGTGGCATAGACCAGGCGGCCGCCGCTCTTCACCAGGCGCGAAGCGCCGTCCAGGATGGAAACCTGCTTGGCGTGCATCTCGGCGATGGCCTCCGGCGGTTGGCGCCATTTCACGTCCGGATTGCGGCGCAGCGTACCCATGCCGGAGCACGGGGCATCGACCAGCACGCGGTCGATCTTGCCGGCCAGGCGCTTGATCTTGGCGTCGCGCTCGTGGGCAATCGCCACCGGGTGCACATTGGACAGGCCGGAGCGCGCCAGGCGCGGCTTCAGCTTGGACAGACGCTTCTCGGAGACATCGAAGGCGTAAAGGCGGCCGGTATTGCGCATCTGAGCGCCCAGCGCCAGCGTCTTGCCGCCGGCGCCGGCGCAGAAGTCCACCACCATTTCACCGCGCTTGGCGCCGAGGATCTGGGCCAGCACCTGGCTGCCCTCGTCCTGCACTTCGATAGCGCCATTCTTGAACAGCGGCAGGTTCTGCAGCGCAGGCTTCTTGTGTACGCGCAGGCCCAGCGGGGCGAACGGTGTCGGATCGGCGGCGATCGGCGCCTGGGCCAGTTCGGCGATCACTTCATCGCGGTTCGCCTTCAGCGCGTTGACGCGCAGGTCCAGCGGCGCCGGCGTATTCAGCGCATCGGCCAGCACCAGGGTTTCCTCTTCGCCGTACTGCTCGACCAGTTTGTCGAACAGCCACTTCGGCATATTGGCGCGCATCGACTTGTGCAGCAGCGAGCGGTCGATTTCCAGCTGGCGCTTCAGCCACTCCGACTCGTCTTCCGACAGGCCGCCCAACGCATCAAAGCCGACGGCGTCGGCCATGCCCAGCAGGACCAGGCGGCGCATGGTGGCGCCGCCGCCCGCTTCCGCGCGGTCGGTGAAGAAGGCCTTGTTGCGCAGTACGGCGTAGATGCACTCGGCAATGGCGCCGCGCTCACGGCCGCCAAGGCGCGGATGGTCCTTGAAATAGCGGGACAGTGTGGTGTCGGCCGGCGCGGCGAAGCGCAGGATCTCGCGCAGCACTTCTTCAGCGCTGGAAATGATAAACGGGGGCAAACGCATAATGATTCTTTCTTGTTCAGGTGTGGTCCACGTGGACCTTGCCATCCTCGATCCGCAGCCGGTCTTCAATAAACCAGCGGATGGCGCGCGGGTACAGCTCATGTTCCTGCTCCAGCACGCGGGCAGCCAGCACTTCCGGCGTATCGCCCGGCAGGACGGGAACGGTAGCCTGGTCCACCATCGGACCGTGGTCCAGGTCGGCCGTCACGAAGTGCACGGTGGCGCCGTGCGTGGCCAGGCCGGAGGCAATCGCCTGCTCGTGCGTGTGCAGGCCCGGGAACAGCGGCAGCAGCGACGGGTGGATGTTCAGCATGCGGCCCGCGTAGTGCTCGACAAAGCCCGGCGTCAGGATGCGCATGAAGCCGGCCAGCACGACCAGGTCGGGCTGGAAAGTGTCGATAGTCTCCTGCAACGCATCATCGAAGGCTTCGCGGCTGGGGAAATCCTTGTGCGAAACCACGGCGGTGGCAATACCGTGCTTGGCGGCAAATTCCAGGCCCTTGGCGTCGGCTTTATTGCTGATGACGGCGGCGATGCGGGCCGGCCACTGTTCGGCCTGCGCTGCACGGACCACGGCTTCCATATTGCTTCCGCGGCCCGAAATGAGGATGACGATATTTTTCATGGCCGCCATTGTACCTGCTACGGACGGGCAGCGCGATATTATGCTGCGATGCAGCAATCCTGGCAAGGGGGGAGGCGAAGCGGCGACTTCTGGGCTACTCGAAGGAGTAGAACACGCGGAAGGGAACTTTTTTCTCGGCCCAGTAATCGGCCGCATCACGGAAGACATCCAACAGGCACTCACGTGCTTCGCGATCAAATTTCTGGGTATTCGGCAGCTGCTCCAGCACAATCAGGAATCCGGGCTGCGGGCCGGCCTTATTCATCGTCTCGGTCAGGGTTTCGCGCAGGGCGTCGAAGTTTTTGCCGCACGGTTTCGGCAGGTAAAACGATTCCGCGATAATACCCAAAACTTGCTGCTTGGTTTGGCCATGGTGGCAATGCGCATACAAAAAATGCTGCCCCAGGCGGGCTGCCTCTTCCTGCAGCTCACCCACCCGAAAGGCGCGGATGGACTGCACTAAATTAGGCGGCACAGTGATCAACAAACTCATCTTTTCCTCAAATCGACCTATCTATGTACGGTACTTTTGGTGCCGGAGGCGGGTCAATGCGCCGGGCTTTCTCCCTGTCAATCTGATTCCATACGGGTATTAGGGTAACGTGTTGTATCCGTTGAATCAACTCGAATGTGAGTTCAAACGCAAGATTTGTTAAAAACAGAACATATTAAGCTAATTTTATGGCGTATTCTCGGACTCAGGCGCGAGCTTTAATTCAAGCCTAAGTCTGGCGTTACAATTTGTTGCCATCCCTGACAACCGCTTCACACCTTGCGGCGTTACCATATCTGGGTGCAATTCCCATTTCCCTGCGAACTGCTCACAATATGCCAAAACGAGGTAAACAATATGAAGCTGCCAACTAAACTGATGCTGTCTATCGCCTGCCTTGGCGCCCTGCCTCTGGCCCAGGCTCAAGCCACCGATTTCGAAGATTACGGCCGCGTGACCCGTGTCACGCCGCAGGTCGAACAAGTCAACCGCCCGCGCCAGGAGTGCCGCACCGAGTATGTCCAGGTGCAGCAGCCGGCCGAGCGCAGTGCCGGCGGCTCCATCGTCGGCGGTATCGCCGGCGCCCTGCTGGGCTCCCAGGTCGGCTCGGGTAACGGCCGCACGGCCGCCACCGCCGCCGGCGCGATTGCCGGCGCCGTGGTCGGTGACCGCGTCCAGAACCAGAATGCGCAGGGCGGCGTGCAGGAACAGGCCGTCAAGCAGTGCCGCACCGTGGACCATTGGGAATCGCGCACCAACGGTTATCAGGTCGAATATGATTACCGTGGCCGCAATTACACCAGTGTCATGAGCTATGATCCGGGGCAGCGCGTGCGCCTGCGCGTGTCGGTTGAGCCGATGCAGTAATAACATGGCGGGTCAATGATCCGCCATATACCGTGTGGCGACGCAATCGCCCACGAACCAGATCGCCGGCCAGTTTGGCCGGCGTTTTCATTTGTACGCTTGCCTCAGAGCAAAACATCGCGGGATAATGCCCACCATGCTGATTAAACGTAAATCCATCGAAAAAGAAGAATCCTCCCCGCCCCGCGCGTTCCGCGCCCGCCGTGCGCAAGCCGAAATTCGCGCCGGTGACCCTGTCCGAGCAGGATGGCGTGCGCTATCTCCATTTCGGTACCGAATGGGTGCAGGGCGCCATGCGCATCCGCAAGCCGGACTGGCCGGAGCTGGAGTACGCTCAGCAGATGATGTCCTGGATGCTGTGGATCGAACAGCCGCGCCAGATCGTCCAGCTCGGGCTGGGCACCGGCGCGCTGACCAAGTTCTGCTACAAGCACTTCCCGCGAGCCGCGGTGACGGCAATCGAGCTGAATCCGTCCGTGATCGGGATCTGCGCTTCCATGTTCAAGCTGCCGGAGAACGACGAACGCCTGCAGGTGCGCGAAATGGACGCGATGGATTATGTGACCGACCCGGCCCATTACGGCACGCTCGATGTGCTGCAGGTGGACCTGTACGACGCCACGGCGCGCGGCCCGGTACTGGACACGCCTGAGTTCTACCAGGCGTGTGCGGCCTGCCTGAACGACGAGGGCATCATGACCGTCAACCTGTTCGGCGACCACCCGAGCTACGCGAAGAACCTGAAAGCGATGAAATTCGCCTTCGCCCAGGTGGTGTCCCTGCCCCAGGTCCACGACGGCAATGTGGTGGCAATCGCCTTCAAGACCGAACGCAAGATCGACGTTGCCGCGCTGGCCGAACGCGCCGCGCAGATCGTCGCCGAAACGAAGCTGCCGGCCAAGTCCTGGCTCAAGGGCATCAAGGCCAGCCAAAGTTAAAGGATGCAAATGACCAAGGCACTCGATCTTCAACAAATCTTCACCTGGCTGCTGGCCGATGGCGTGGTCGAGAAAGCCGAAGTGAAGGCGCACTACGCGCAGGCGCAGGGCATCCTGCGCAACACGCCCGGGTCCATGCACCCGCTGAGTGCCGTCGCCCACTGCAAGCTGACCAGCGCGAAGACCGGCAAGCTGCTGACGCTCGATGCGCTGACCGAGTGGCTGGCCGACCGCTGCAAGCTTCCCCTTCTACCGCATCGATCCGCTGAAGATCGACTTCACCAAGGTGGCGGACGTGATGTCCGCCAGCTATGCGGCACGCTTCAATATCCTGCCGGTCGAAATCGAACCTGGACACGCTGGTCGTGGCCACCGCCGATCCTTTCGCGCTGGACTGGGAAGCGGAAATCTCGAAGATCTCGCGCCGCGTGATCAGGCGCGTGATCGCCAATCCGCTCGATATAGCGCAATACACCTCGCAATTCTTCTCGCTGGCCAAGTCGATCAAGAAGGCCAACAAGTCCACCGGCCAGGATGTCGCGCTGCGCAACAACTTCGAGCAACTGGTCGAAATGGGCAAGTCCAACAAGCAGGTGGACGCCAACGACCAGCACGTGATCAATATCGTCGACTGGCTGTGGCAGTACGCCTTCGAGCAGCGCGCCTCCGATATCCACCTCGAGCCGAAACGCGACCTCGGCACCATCCGCTTCCGCATCGATGGCGTGCTGCACCAGGTTTACCAGGTGCCCGCCGTGGTGATGATCGCGATGACAGCGCGTATCAAGCTGCTGGGCCGCATGGACGTGATCGAGAAGCGCCGCCCGCAGGATGGCCGCATCAAGACTCGCACCGCCGGCGGCCAGGAAGTCGAACTGCGCCTGTCCACCCTGCCAACGGCCTTCGGCGAGAAGCTGGTGATGCGTATCTTCGATCCGGACGTGGTCGTGAAGACCCTGCCGGAACTGGGCTTCCCGGCCGATGATGCGGCGCGCTGGGATTCGCTGACCAACCGCCCGCACGGCATCATCCTCGTCACCGGCCCCACCGGCTCGGGCAAGACCACCACGCTCTACACGACTTTGAAAGCGCTGGCGACTTCCGAAGTGAATGTCTGCACGGTGGAAGACCCGATCGAGATGGTCGAGTCGTCGTTCAACCAGATGCAGGTGCAGCCAGGCATCGACCTCACCTTCGCCGACGGCGTGCGCGCCCTGATGCGCCAGGACCCGGACATCATCATGGTCGGCGAGATCCGCGACCTCGCTACCGCCGAAATGGCGATCCAGGCCGCGCTGACCGGTCACCTGGTGCTGTCCACGCTGCACACCAACGATGCGCCGTCCGCCGTGATGCGGCTGCTGGAGCTGGGCGTGCCCTACTACCTCCTGGAAGCAACGCTGATCGGCATCATGGCGCAGCGCCTGGTGCGTACGCTGTGCCCTGACTGCAAGGCGCCCGATGACAGCAGCATTCCGGACGACATCTGGTCCAGCCTGGGCGGACAATGGAACATCCCCAAGCCGGAAAAGGTCTACCGTCCCGTGGGCTGCCCGGAATGCCGCCAGACCGGCTACCGCGGCCGCACCGGCATCTACGAGCTGCTGACTGTCACCGAACCTTTCACCCAGCTGGTGGAAGAAGAGACCGATATCTCCGCGCTGCGCAAGCAGGCTGCCGCCGACGGCATGAAGCCCCTGCGCATCGCGGGCGCCTACAAGATCCACGACGGCGTGACCACGGTGGAAGAAGTGTTGAAGGTCACGGCCGCCATGGCCTGAGATTTTTTTCAAAAGTCTCTTGGCAGACTTGAATCGTCCTGTATATAATACGGCCTCTTTCGGGTCGTTAGCTCAGCTGGTAGAGCAGCGGACTTTTAATCCGTTGGTCGCAGGTTCGAATCCCGCACGGCCTACCACGAATAGATCAGAAAAGCCAACCGCTCGCGGTTGGCTTTTTTGTTTTCGGGACCTGTTCTGCAAGCGGGACGGGATTCGAGCACAATACGGGCATTGTCAACGCATAAAGACCGCCCGATGAGCAAACTTTCCGACTTCCCCGTCACCGCCAAATGGCCCGCGCAGCACCCGGAACTGCTGCAACTGTATTCGCTGCCGACACCGAATGGCGTGAAGGTATCGATCATGCTGGAAGAAACCGGCCTGCCTTACGAGCCGCACCTGGTCAGCTTCGACAGCAACGACCAGATGTCGCGCGCTTTCCTTTCGCTGAACCCGAACAACAAGATCCCCGCGATCGTCGACCCGAATGGGCCGGACGGCAAGCCGCTGCCCCTGTTCGAGTCCGGCGCGATCCTGCTTTATCTCGCCGAGAAGACCGGCCAGCTGATGCCGAAGGATGCCGCGGGCCGCTACGAAACGATCCAGTGGCTGATGTTCCAGATGGGCGGCATCGGCCCCATGTTCGGCCAGGTTGGCTTCTTCCACAAGTTCGCCGGCAAGGACTACGAAGACAAGCGCCCGCGCGACCGCTACATTGCGGAAGCGAAGCGCCTGCTGGCCGTCCTTGAGCAGCGCCTGCAAGGCCGCAACTGGATCATGGGCGACCAGTACACCATTGCGGACATCGCCACCTTCCCGTGGGTGCGCAACCTGATCGGCTTCTACGGCGCCGGCGAACTGGTCGAGATCCAGAACTTCCCGAACGTCGTGCGCGTCCTGGATGCCTTCCTTTCCCGTCCTGCCGTCGCGCGCGGCCTGACCATTCCCGGCCGCGGCTGAGGCTTAAGCCGACCGGCGGCGCTGCACCAGGGCTATGCCGAGCAGGCCCACGCCAAGCAGCAGCAGGGCCGTCGGTTCGGGAACAGCGGTCACGGCGGGATCGTTGATATCGCGGCCGATGCTGCCCTCCCCGTTCGCGCTCAGTGCCGGCGTCCACGCGAAGTCGGCCAACGCGCCACTGACTGGGTCGTAGTTGCCCAGCAACGCGAAATTCTCGTCGAACGCCGACACCACGAAATGCGATACGTAGGTGGTCAGCGGATCGTAAGCGCCTGCGAACGTCAGGTCGAAGGACAGCACGCCGCCGAAGTTCACGGCATGGAACAGGTCATTCGACGTGTCGTTGCGGAAGGCGTAGCCGCCGCCGGCCACCGGTGTCACGCCCCATGAATCGATGAAGGCGGAGCTGTCGAACCCGGACAGGTTGGTGATGACGGCAGTCGCCAGCGGCACGCCGGCGCTTGCGCTTAACTGCATGTCGACGTAGCCGCTGGCCGCGCCGAAGCCGGAAGTATCGATGGCCACGTGGATCGTGCCCGCCGCAGCCACGCTGCTGGCCGAAGCCAGCACCAGGGCAAGCGCCAGGCGGCGCATCAGCTTGAAAATATTCTTCATGTGTCGTTTTCCTTAGAAAGTGCCCTTATACACAGCGGGCGTATAGCTCACCAGGCCACGGGACGGATTGGTGAAAGTCAGCGGCACGTTGACCGTGGCGCCCGCGTTCAGCGGCGCGGAGAGCGTGATATACGGCATGCCGCCATCCGTTCCGCTGGCGTTATCCAGCGTCACGCCGCTGGTCAGGCCATTCAGCTTGAGCTGCAGTGGGCCAGTCAGCGCTACGCCGCTGGTATTGGTCACAGTCAGGCTGCCGACATACTTGCCGGCGCTGCGGTTCAGCGTAGCGCCCTGCTGCGTCAACTTCACGCTGCCGCTGACATCGAACGGGCCAATGTTCACGGTCAGCGACTTGGCCTGCTCGGTGTTGCCGACTTGTCCACGCTCCAGTAGCTCACCACGTGCGTGCCCTTGGCGCTCAGTGCAATGCTGTTGCCGCTCTGCTGGCCGCCGCCGTCGACCGTGTAGTAGCTGGTCGCAACGCCGGACGCCGTGTCGCTGGCGGCAAGACTGATCGCCACATCCGAGGTGTACCAGCCGCTGGCCGGCAGCGCGGGGCTCACGGTTGCAGTGGTCACAGGTGCGGTGCCATCCGCCGCCACGCTGCCGTGGAAGCGCACTTCGGACAGGTTGCCGAACCAGGTGCCGCCGTTGAAGATGCGGATGTAGCGATGGGAGCCGCCATTGACGGCCAGCGTCTGCCACTCCAGCGTGGACGCGGCGCCTGCCGTCAGCGTGGTCCACGTCGCATTGTCGTTCGAACCCTGGATCACCGTACCCTTGATGCGGGCGAAGTTGCTGTCCTGGCGCGGCGCCAGTTCAACGCTGCTCAGGCTCGCGTAATTGCCGGCCTTGAAGTCGAAAGTGATGTAGCTGCCGATGCCGGAGTTGCTGCTGCCGATACGGAAGTCCGAGATCGAGCCCAGGTTGGCGTCGAACAGATTGTTCACATTGGTCAGGGTGGTCGCGGCCGGACGGTTCAGGGTCGAATCGATCAGCGTGGCGATGCTGGTCACGTTCTTGATCGTGTCCGCCTCGTCCACCAGGACCAGCGCGGTGCCGTCCGTGGTGGCGCTGTTCGGATAGCCCGTCTTGCCGGCCTGCGTCTTGTAGTTGACGGCGAACGTTACCGGACCTGGCGCCGTGCCTTGCGGCAGGGTCGCCGTCGCCGTGAAGTTGATGTTGTCAGTCGTTGCCACTGTGGCAGCCACACCGGCAATCGTGGCCGCCACATTGTTGATGGCCTCCTTGGCCGTGAACGCCAGCTTGACGGTATTGCCCGGCACGATGCGGGTACGCAGCGCCTGCGCCGACGAGAGCGAAGCGGTGGCAATCATGTTGACCGACTCCGTCACGCCATACATGCGCAGCTCCGACAGATTGCCGAACCAGTTATTGCCGTTGATGACGCGGATATAGCGATAAGGCTGGGTGCTGTTGATCTTCAGCGTCTGCCAGTCCGACGAGCCATTGGCTGCCGGCGAGATGGTGTCCCAGTTGCTGTTGTCGTTGGAGCCCTGCACCACCGTGCCATTGGTGCGCGACGCGTACTGGTCCTGGCGGCCGATCACTTCCACCCGGTTCAGGGTAGCCGTGCCGCCGCCCTTGAAGTCGAAGGCGATCCAGGCGCCGTATCCAGAACCATTGACGCGGAAATCGGTTACCGTGCCGATGTTGCTGTCGTTCAGGGTGTTCAGTTCCGCCAGCATATCGGTCTGGTTCCTGCCGGACGAATCGCTGAGCGCGGCCAGGGTCTTCAGGTCGAGCAGTCCGGTCTGGTCGGACAGGAACAACGACGTGCCATCGGTGGTGAAGATGGTCGGTTCGGCATCCAGGCCAGCCATGGTCTTGTAGTTGATCAGGAACTTGATGGTGCCGGGTACCGCCGTCGCGTTGGCGGTCCAGGTCGCGGTCCAGTTGATATTGTCCGTGGTGGTCACGGTGGCGGCCTGGCCCTGCACCATCACGCTCACGTTATTGATTGTCTCCTTCGCCTTGAACGTCAGCGAAACCGTATTGCCCGGGACGACGCGGTTCTTCAGGCTTTGCGCGGAACTGATCGATACCGACGACAGCTTGTTGACCGTCTCATAGCGGGTACCGAAGATGCGGAACTCGCCCACTTCGAAGATCGCGTAAGTCGGTTCCACCATTTGCATCTTGAAGAAGCGGTAGCGCTGGTTCTTCAGGTCGTCCTGCACCGCAAGGGTTTGCATGTCTTCCGTCACGATGGTCAGGCCAGGCGTCAGGCGGGTCCAGTTCTCGCTGTCGTTGGAGCCGAACAGCGCCACGCCGCCGATCCGCTCGGGGAAGCTGGCGCGCACCTGCAGTTGGAACTGCGAAGCGGACACCTTGAAGTCCGGGCCGAAGTCCATGATGTGGGCCAGGTTCGGAGCGTAGGTGCCGGGCGCGGTGGACCAGGAATACGGCGTGTTATCCAGCAGGTTCGGCACGCCGGTGCCGAAGGTGGAAGAGACGAACATCTTCGCGTAGTTCATGCTGCCGTCGGCCAGCAGCGGCGTCAGTTCCTGCAGGCCCGACACCGCCGCATCAAGCGCGGCAAGTCTGGCCTGGAATTCCGCGTCCGTAGCGCTGGACAGCACGCCCATGATGGCCGCATAGGCCGCGTTATAAGTATCCACGGTCGATACCACATACAGCGTATTCGGCTTGTAGCCGGCAATCACCGTGTTGACGGCAGTCTGGCGGTCGCCCGCCACCGTGATCTTGACGGTCTTGGTGGTCACGGTGCTGCCGTCGGTCGAGGTCACCACGATCAGGTAGACGCCAGCCTGTGCCGCAGTCGGCGCCCACGAGAAGGCACCCGTGGCGGTATCGAAAGTGGCGCCGGCCGGCAGATCGTCGGCCTGGTAGACCAGTGTGTCGCTGGTGTTGGCATCCGTGGCGGCAAAGCTGCGCGTCACCGCCGCGCTGGAACCGGCGTAGGTGACGACGCTGATGTCCGCATCGCCATCGGTGAACACGGGGGCACTCAGCGCTGCGCCATTGATATTGATATTGTCGATGTCCACCTGCGTGCCGGCGCCGCGCACGGTGTAGAAGTTCATGTCGTACAAGCCATGGAAGGCATCGAGGTTGTAGGCCACGTAGCGCCACTGGCCCCTGGTGTCCGGCAGCGCAATGGTGTCGTCAAAGGCATCCAGCATCGCAACGCCGTTGGTGCGGATGCGGAATGCAATCGTCTTCGAACCATTGCCATAGCCGACAATGGCGAATTTGGTGCCGGCCGAAGTGGTATTGAAGCGCACGAATGATGCGCTTTCATCGCTCATCGCAGTCGCGTCACCTTCCAGCACCGTAAAGCGGTCTTCCACTTCACGCAGCGGGTCGACGATGGGCTTCATCAGCAGCTGGCCGCCTTCGGCTTGCGCAGCGGCGGCCGGAATGAACAGCCAGTAATCGCCGCCACCATCGACTCCGTCCCAGTTATAGCTGGTGCGCAGCGCGAACATGCGGCTGAAGTACGGCGCACGCTGCTCGACATCGATGCCTTTCACGTACTTGTAGTAGTAGTACGGCTCCCAGGTGCTGGAGCTGAGGCGGCCCCGATAGCCGGGCGCCAGCTCGCGATAGATGATGGTAGGCACGCCGTTGGCGTCGGTGTGCGCGGCGGTCGGGTCCACGGCGTGTCGTTGCCCAGCATGTAGCGGCCGAAGTAGTCGGCGGCGTCGAGGATCCGGTCATTCAGGAATTCATACGGCCCTACGGCGTTGTTGGCGGTCGATGCGGTGCCGGTTACCGGGTCCACCTTGGTGCCCTGTCCATTGAGCAGGCGCGCCAGGATGCCGGCGTTGGTGATATCGCCGCCGCCGTGCGCCTGGTCGCGGCCCATTTCAACGTGTTGCACCATCGGCGTCACGGCTTCGCCGGTCAGGTCGTTTTTATCGACCAGGCGGAACAAGGCCTTGATGGCGCCGTTCTGGCCCTGGTCCACTGCGGTCCTGTTGACCGTGAACCATTCGACGCCTTCGTTGTAGCGGTCGCGGTTGCCCGTGAAGATATAGCCCGACATCGCGCCCAGCAGCGGATACAGGTGCTGGTTCATGAAATAGGAATTCTTGTGCTGCAGGGTCTCGATGACCGGCGTGATCAGGTTGGTGGTGAACATCGCCGTATCCTGGTCGGTCCATTGCAGCGCCGCCGTCTGGCAGCTGGTGTAGCGCATGATTTCAGCGGCGGCCACCATGCGCGACAGGGGAATGCCCGAGTGGATATGGGCGTCCGTGTAATAGGCGTACTTGGTGGGATCCATCTGCGACCAGATGCGGATCAGGCGCATCGCGTTGGCGCGGTAGGTCTCGTCGCCTGTGATGTAATACAGGATGGCCTGGGTATAGGAGCGCTGCGCATCCGCGATGAATTTCGACTCGACGCCCTGGCTGTTGAAGGCCGTGGTGCCCGGCTTGGTGGGATCGCTGCCCGAGGCGTTGCTGGACGGGACAGTCTTTGACGCATTGGCCGACAGCAGCATCGCATTGAAGTGGGTATTCCACGGTTCCTGCTGCGCCAGCACCTGGGTGCGCACGTTTTCCAGCATGTCCCTGGTCAAGCCGACACCTGGATGCCGGAAGCCGGCTGCGTCCGTGGTTTCAGTGATCGTGGGCTGGTAACTCGTCACCAGCGTCTGGATGGTGTCTGCCGCAATGGCTTGCCCGCACAGCGGCAAGCTCGCTGCCGCCATCAGCAATATGGACCTGAGCCTTCTCATCTGCCTATCCCCTTGTTGTTTTTGAGACTGATCTAACGAAGTGAACGCGCGCACAGGCCCATGCCGGCAAATCGTCGGCTTGAAAAATACTGGCGGCGACAGAAATGAACTACGTCACGCGGACGCGCGCGTTGCTGATGGTTGGCATGTTCGTCTCCTTTTTCGGCATCGCTTCAGCGACACTCGTTATCGATAACAATTTAAGCACAAGAATTTCCCGCGATGTATAGATTTTTTTGATGCGCCCATATGGATGGGGCATAGCTTTTGTAGGGACGCGCGTCAATTCCGTAGGGCGATCCCTACTTCAGGCACTGCGCTCATTCGAAGGATTGGACTACAGGCCGTCAGCGCGGCGGCGGCACGCTAGTAGTGACAATGTGTGAGATTTACCACAGTACCTGCTCAGTTCCAGATGCGGTACATCCAGTAGCTCTCGTCTTCCAGGCCGGCGCGCAGGATTTCGGCGGGGCTGAGACCAGAGATCTGGCGCGACGCTGCGGCCAACGCCTGCTGCGGCGGCCTGTGCGCCGAGGCGGCGCCCCCAGTCGCCCAGGACGCCGTCGAAGGCGCCGCCGCGCACCGCGCGCCAGCGCGGTTCGAGGAATTATTCAAGTGCCGCGATGCGCGCATCGTCGCTTGTCGCGGCGAAGACGTCGCGAGCCATTGCCTGCCAGGATTCGTCCAGCAAATCGTGCAGCGGGCGCACGCATTCCCGCGTGCTGCGCACCACGTGCGCGCGCACGCACGATGCCAGCGACAGCCGCGGTGGCGTCAGGCGAGCGACGGGATCTGGCGTTGACATGCAGCTCATTGTACAAACAGCGCGGCTGCCACCTGCTTGACGGTGTCGCAAATATTCAAGACGGCGGCGCGCGGCAGGCGCAGAATCATCAGCATGAACACCATCACCGACCCAACCATCGCCCCCGCGCCGCGCCAGGTCGCCGACCTGCCCGGCCCTGCTGCCCTGCCGCTGCTGGGCAACACGCTGCAGTTGCGGCCCGGCCGCGTCCATCGCGTTGCCGAGGCGTGGGCGGAGAAATACGGTCCGCTGTACCGGGTAAAGATCCGCAAAGCGCCCATCCTGGTGGTTTCAGATACCGCGCTGGTGCAAGCCATCCTGCGCGACCGTCCGGATGGCTTCCGGCGCCCGGAAATCACCGCGAAGGTAGTGGCGGAAATGGGCGGCGTGCCGGGAGTGTTCCTGGCCGAAGGCGCGGAATGGCGCCGCCAGCGCACAATGGTGATGCAAGCCTTTGCACCGACAGCGATCCGCGCCTACTTCCCCCTGCTGGCCCGGGTGGGACGGCGCCTGCAGAAGCGCTGGCTCGCCGCCGCCCAGCGCAGGGAGCCGATTGCGCTCAACGCGGACCTCAAGCGCTACACGGTGGACATCATCGCCGGCCTGGCCTTCGGCGAAGAAGTCAACACCATCGAACAGGGCGACGACGTGATCCAGCAGCATGTGGAAACTATCATGCGCGGTACCGCGCGACGCTCGCTGATGCCCTACCCTTACTGGCGCCATCTGCGCCTGCCCGCCGACCGCCGCCTGGAGAAAAGCGTGAAAGCCGTGCGAGAGGCCGTCAATGGCTTCATCGCCAAGGCCCGCGCGCGCATGCTGGCCGCGCCGGAGCACCCGCCCCGCAATATGCTGGAAGCCATGCTGGTCGCGGCCGACAAGGAAGGCAGCGGCATCACGCACAATGACGTAATCGGCAACGTGACCACGATGCTGCTGGCCGGCGAAGACACCACCTCCAGCGCCCTCGCCTGGCTGATCTGGCTCCTGTCGCGCAACCCCGATGCACTGTGGCGCGTGACCGAGGAAATCCGCCGTGTCGCGCCGGACGCGGACCAGTTCAGCATCGAGCAGATGGACGCCCTCGACTACCTGGATGCCTGCGCCCACGAAGCCATGCGCCTGAAGCCACCCGCGCCGTTCATTCCGCTGCAGGCCATGCGCACCACGACCATAGGCGATGTGCACCTGCCGGCCGGCGGCCACGTATGGTGCGTGCTGCGCCACGACAGCTTGTCCGAACAGCTCCTGCAACGCGCCCAGGAATTCGATCCCCTGCGCTGGCTGGAGCAGGGCGCCGCGAAGCAGCTCACCATGCCCTTCGGCTCCGGACCGCGCCTGTGCCCCGGCCGCTACCTCTCCCTGCTGGAGATCAAGGTCGCCATGGCCAGCCTGCTAAGCTGCATGGACATCGAATCGGTGACCGGCGCCGCGCACGAGCAGATGGCCTTCGTGATGGCGCCGTCCCCGTTGCGCATGCGCGTCAGGACGACGACAGCACGAACTGGTTCCCGTCCGGATCCTTCATGATCGCGAACTCGCCCCAAGGCTGCTTTTGCGGCGGCGACAGGAACTCCACGCCGCGCGCCGACAGCTGGCGGTAGGTGGCCTGCACATCGTCGCATGCGAGCGAACCGTTGAAGAAGCTGCCGATGCGGTCTTCCTGTCCGTCCGGCGTGAACAGCACGAAGCGCGTTTCGGACGAGCCCACGCGCAGCTCGATCCGGCGCTGCTTCTCGTCGAAAGGCTGGTCGGTTATTACTCGGAAGCCCAGCTTCTCCGTATAGAAAGCCAGTGCGGCGTCCTGGTCACGCGTGGGAATGCTGACAAATTTGATATGGGTGATCATGGTTTCTCCTGAAAGATTGCCCGCATTGTTGCACGCCGGCGGCGCGTGCTATAGTCATGACGACTATACTCATCATGACTACACTGGATCCCTATTTCATCGATGTGCTGATGCCCGACCTGGTCGGCCACGAGCGCTCGCCTGCCGCTTTCGTGATCTATCTCTATCTGTGGCGGCGCATGGAAGGCAGGCGCGCCGTTCAGGCCAGCTACGCGACCATTGCGCTGGATACAGGGCTCTCCCGTATTACGGCGCAGCGGGCCATTGCGCTGCTGCTCCGGCGGCGCCTGCTCAGCGTGGAGAGCGATTCGCCGACGGCGGTGCCGAAATATACGGTTTTGCGGCCGTGGATCGGGCGGATGCCGCGGTAGCCGGTGCTGCGGCGCAGATTGACAGTGGGCAAGGAATTCCTCACTATGAACGATTCTCTTGACTCACCGAAGCTAGTGCCAATGCCCGTCGTAAAACTCTCCAAGCTCACCGCCCTGCTGATCCTGAGCGTCAGCGCCCACTTTGCCTACGCCGCCGACCCGGTGGCCGCTGCAAAGCATGCCATTACCCACGAAGACGTCTGGCTGATGAAGCGCATCGGCGCCCCCGTTCCAAGCCCGGACGGCAAATGGGCCGTGTTTTCCGTCACCGATACCGCTTACGACAACAAGGACCAGTGGAACGATCTGTGGATCAAATCCCTGACCGACGACAGCGCCCCGCGCCGCCTGACCTTCAGCAAGGGCGGCGAATCGTCCGTGAGCTGGTCGCCGGATAGCAAGCACCTGATCTTCGTGGCCAAGCGTGAAGGCGACGAAGCGGGCCAGATCTACCGCATGGACGTGGCCTCCGGCGGTGAAGCGCAGCGCCTGACCACGCTGACGCTTGGCGTGCGCTCGCCGAAATACAGCCCGGACGGCAAACAGATCCTGTTCCTGAGCGATGTCTACCCGGGCAATACCGACGAGGAATCGGTGAAGAAGTCCGCCAAGGAGCGCAAGGACCGCAAATACAATGCGCGCGCCTACGAATCCTTCCCGCCGCGCTACTTCGACAAATGGCTGGATGATAAGAAAGTGCGCATCTTCGTGATGGACGCAAAGGCCGACGCGAAGGCGCGCGACCTGCTGGCCGGCAGCAAGCTGTCCGACCTGCCTGGCTTTGGCGGCAGCCAGGGCGATGAAGGCCAGTCGCTAGACGCGACCTGGGCGCCGGACGGCCAGTCCATCGTGTTCGCCGCGTCGACCAACCGCCACGAGGCAGCGCGGGCATCGAGCTTCACCCAGATCTATCAGTTGCCCCTGCCCGGCGGCGAACCGGTGCAGCTGACGAAAGATACCCATAGCTACAAGGCGCTGCGCTTCTCGCCGGATGCGAAAACCCTGTTCGCGCTGACCGAGGCGGAGGAACCGAACAAGGTCTATGACCTGACCCGCGTGGCAAGCTTCGCCTGGCCATTCACCAATCCACAGCCGAAGATCCTGACCGCATCGCTGGACCGTTCGATCTCGCGCATTGCCCTGCCGTCCGACGGCAAGCGCGTGTTCTACAGCTTCGAACACGCTGGCCTGGAGAAAGTCTATTCGATGAACTACAGCGGCGGCGACCAGCGCGAAGAGCCTTCGCTTCCCACCGGTTCCATCAACTCCCTGAATGCGGGCGGCAAGGCGCTGGTGGGCGTGTGGGAATCCTCGATCAACCCGCCGGAAGTCTATGCCTTCAGCGGCAGCACGCCGAAGCGCCTGACGTCCTTCAACGTGGAGCGCGCAGCCGGCATCGACTGGCAGGCGCCCGAGCACTTCTGGTTCAAGACGCCGGATGGCCGCAACATCCACAATATGATCGTGAAGCCGGCCAACTTCGATCCGAACAAGAAGTATCCGCTGTTCGCCGTGATCCACGGCGGCGCCGCGAGTATGTGGCGCGACCAGTTCGTAATCCGCTGGAACTACCACCTGCTGGCCAAGCCGGGCTACATCGTGCTGCTGACCGACTACAAGGGCTCCACCGGCTATGGCGAAGAGTTCGCGCGCTCGATCCAGTTCGATCCGCTGAAAGGACCGGGGAACGAAGTCAACCAGGCGGTGGACGAAGCGATCAGGAAGTACAGCTTCATCGACGGCACCAAACTTGCCGCCGGCGGCGCTTCCTACGGCGGGCATCTGGCCAACTGGCTGCAGGCCACCACCACGCGCTACAAGGCCATCGTGTCGCACGCCGGCGAGATGGACCTCGTGATGCAGTGGGGGACCAGCGACAGCGTCTATGGACGCGAAGTGAACAGCGGCGGTCCGGTGTGGAGCAATCTGCCCGTGTGGCGCGAACAGAGCCCGATCATGCAGGCCGGGAATCACGAGAAAGGCACCGGCTTCAGGACGCCTATCCTGATCTCCGTCGGCGAGCTGGATTACCGCGTGCCGGTCAACAACGCCCTGATGAACTTCGCCGCCCAGCAGCGACTCAATGTGCCGAGCAAGCTGGTGGTGTTCCCGGATGAGAATCACTGGATTCTCAAGGGGGAGAATAGCCGCTACTTCTACAGCGAAGTGCAGGGGTGGCTGGCGAAGTATCTCCAGTAATTTCCATACGCCGCATGCCGGTCACGGCGGATCAATGATCCGCCCTACAGCCCTTCGGGCCCAAACCGACCGAGTTGCGCATTGTCGGTCATTCGGGCCACGAACCGACCGGGTTGCGCATTGTCGATCCTTCGGGACCAAACCGACCGGGGTGCGTAGGGCGGATCATTGATCCGCCGTGCGTGCGGGCCACGCGCGCGTCCGGCGGCCCGGGACGCGCGCGCATGATTACGCGGCCTTTGCGGAGGCCGGCTCGGCGGAGGCGGCTGCCTGATGGCGTCTGATCGCCATCGCCAGCAGCGCCGCCACAATGCAAGCCGCGCCCGCCGCAAACAAAGCCGGGTTATACGTCAGCATCAAGGTGCGCACGCGCCCCGCGCCAAATGCCGCCACTGCAGCACCCAGCTGGTGTCCCGCGAAAACCCAGCCAAACACCATCCCCGCCCTCTCCTTGCCGAAATGCGTGGCCACCAGGCGCACGGTCGGCGGCACGGTAGCAATCCAGTCCAACCCATAGAACATGGCGAACAGCGACAAACCATACAGCGTGAACTCCGAATACGGCAGCCAGAGCAGCGACAGCCCGCGCAGGCCGTAATACCAGAACAGCAGCTTGCGGTTGTCATAGCGATCGGACAGCCAGCCGGAGCCGATCGTGCCGACCAGGTCGAAGGCGCCCATCATCGCCAGCACCGACGCCGCCGGTACCGGTCCCATGCCCTGGTCGCCGCACAGCGAAATGAAGTGGGTCTGGATCAGGCCATTGGTCGACAGGCCGCAAATGAAAAAGGTCGCGAACAGTAACCAGAAAGCGCCCTTGCCCGCAGCGCTCCGCAGCACTTCAAACGGCGTGGAGAAGCCCACCTTCATCTTCGGCGGCACCGGGACCGGCGCCAGAGCACCAAAAGGCTGCTGCCCAAGTTCCTGCGGACGGTCGCGCATCAGCAGCAGCACCAGCACCGCCACGGTCGCGCAAGCCAGCAGCACCGGCATCAGCGCCATGCGCCAGCCGTAGTGCTCGACCATCCAGGCCCCGATAGGCAGAAACACCAGCTGACCGGTGGCCGACGCAGCGGTCAGCATGCCGACCACCAGCCCGCGCCGCGCCTCGAACCAGCGGTTGGACACCACGGCCGTCAGCACCAGCGCCGTCAGGCCCGATCCCACGCCCAGCATCACGCCCCACAGCGCCACCAGGTGCCAGAACTCGGACATCTGCGTCGCCAGCAGCATGCCGCCGGACACCAGCGTCAGCGCCGTCACGACGATATTGCGCATGCCAAAGCGCTCGATCAGGATGGCGGCAAACGGTCCGATCAGGCCGAACAAGGCAAAGCGCACGGCCAGAGCGGACGACACCTGGTCCACATTCCAGCCGAACTCCTTGCTCAGTGGCTGGATCAGCGCGCCCGGCAGGCCGAGCGCGGCCGACGAAGTGAGGCCGGTAAGGAAAGTCAGAATGACGATGACCCAGGCGTAATGCATGCCGCGGCGCTCTGTCCAACCGGCTAAGTGTTGCGCGAACATGGGGAGCTCCATTTAAATTATGAACGTCATTTATTCTACCAAAAGAAAGGCCAGCATGCGCTGGCCCTGAAAACTGGCGAACAGCTTCTTATTTCTTAACCTGGATGGAAGATTTCACATCCCTCACGTCTTTCACTGCGCGGGCGATTTCAACAGCCTTGTCAGCCTCGGCCTTGCTGGGCACGAAGCCGCTCAGCATCACCACGCCATTCTGGGTTTCCACGTGCACATCCATGGCTTTCACCAGCGGGTCGGCAGCCATTTCAGCTTTGACCTTGGTGGTGATCATGGTGTCCGACATGGCAGCGGAAGCGTCAGCGGATTTCTCGCGGGTCGCGGCAGCCACATTGGAGCCGGTGTCGCGGGCGTTGTCAGCGATGGCGCCAGTGGTGGTATGGTCGCCGCGGGCAGCCAGCGTGCGCTCATAAGTTGCCTTGGCCTCGGCCTTGCAGGCAGACTTCGCGTTGCCGCTCTGGTCGTCGCAACGTTCCTTGGCCAGGTCATACTGGGCCTCGGCCACTTTATGCTCGGAGCGCGACACATCGCTCGGCGTGTTTTTGTACTTCTGGGTGATGTCCAGCTGAGCCTGGGCGAGGGCCACCTTGGCCTCTTCCTTGCAGACATCTTCTGCATTGCCCTTCAGGCTCTTGCATTTATCTTTCGCTACCTTATAGTCGGACTCTGCCTTGTCCCAGGCGGACTTATAGGCAGTGCGGTCGACATTCTGTGCCAGCGCACAAGTACTGATCAGTGCTGCGGCCGACAGGAAAACAACTCTCTTCATGATTGGTCCCCTTTAGGATGGTTAGCATGGAGCATTACACTCCTAAAGAGGGCTTCGTTCTGTGCGCGACCGTACGCTGTAAGAGCTTTACTGTTCCTGCTGCAATCCCTGCTGCCACAGACGGGCCGCCTGTTCGAAAGTGTTTTGTTCGCTGGCGAACACAGCGCCCTTGCCCGCCAGCTGCAACCAGGCGCCTGTGCTGTGCGAGCCATGGCTGACCGGCTGTCGCACATCGCTCAGCCAGTTGTAGACATAGGCATATTCTTGCGGATGGGTGCGCTGTACCCAGGCCAGCGCAACGAGGTCGGAATAGCCTTCTTCGCGGCGCGTCTCGCGCAGCTGGCGCGAGATCGCTTCCAGTTCGGGATTGTCGAGCTTTTCATGCGCGCCTTCCACGAAGCCGGCCGGCAATTCATGCCAACTGCCCTGCGCGTAGCGCCAGCAGTGGCCGACTTCATGCGCCGTCATCGCCTCGATCAGCAGGGCCTGTCGCTCAGCCGGGACATTGTTCAGCACCGCTTCCGCATCCGGGTTGCCGCGCATCGTCAGCACCAGTTTGCAGCGGCCATCCTTGAAGCCCATGGCCAGCGGCACGTCGTTCGGGACCGGCCTGCGGCTGCACCACGATATCGATGGGCAGCTTGAGTTCCTTGGCATACGCCAGCACCGGCGCACCTGCTTTCAGCCAGCGCGTTTCCGTCTCCGTCAGTTGGGCAGCATGGGCTGTACAGGCGGCAATTGTGAGCAGGATGGAAAGGCTGAGCTTACTCATGAAGGACTCCGGTAACGAGCTTCAACTATACATGCCTGCCTGCAAGCTGTTACCGAAGTTTCGGGGCTGTTACAAAATATTTGATTGCGAATATTTCACAATTGACTGATCAGAATTCCTCCCAGTCATCACTGCCGGCGGCCACGGCTTGTCGTGGCACGGGCGTGTCGCCGCAAGCTGCCCCGGACGCGCGACGGGTTTCGCCACTGCACGCGTCGCCACTACACGAGGCGCCGGCTTATCCTTCAGCTTGAACACGCTGACCACCTCCGACAGCTTGCCTGCCTGGCTCTCCAGGGCGCCGGATGCCGCGGCAGCCTGCTCGACCATCACGGCATTCTGCTGCACCACCTGGTCCATGCGGCCGATCGCTTCGTTCACCTGTTCGATGCCTGCGGTCTGCTCTTCGCTGGCGGTGGAGATCTCGGCCATGATGTCCGTCACGCGCTTCACGCTGTCCACGATTTCCATCATCGTGTCGCCAGCCTGATCGACCAGCTTGGCGCCGGCGTCCACGCGCTCCACGGAATCGTCGATCAGCGCCTTGATTTCCTTGGCCGCGCTGGCCGAGCGCTGCGCCAGGCTGCGCACTTCGGTGGCGACTACCGCAAAGCCCCGACCCTGCTCACCGGCGCGCGCCGCTTCCACGGCGGCATTCAGCGCCAGGATATTGGTCTGGAAAGCGATGCTGTCGATCACACCGATGATGTCCACAATTTTGCGCGAGGACTCGTTGATCGACGCCATCGTATGCACCACTTCGGAAACCACGGCGCCGCCGCGCGTCGCCACTTCGGAGGCGGACAGCGCCAGCTGGTTCGCCTGCTGCGCGTGATCCGCATTCTGCTTCACGGTCGCCGTCAGCTCCTCCATCGACGACGCGGTTTCCTCGATATTGGCCGCCTGGTCTTCCGTGCGGCCGGAAAGATCGGCGCTGCCGGCCGCGATCTCGCCCGAACTGGTCGCGATGATCTGCGTTCCCTCGCGCACCTGCCGCACGATGTGCACCAGCGAGTCGCGCATATGGACCATGGCGTTCAGCAGGCTGCTGTTGTCGCCGGGACGGGTCTTGATCTCCACCGCCAGGTTGCCGGCGGCGATGTCCGCCACGATGGCCGCCGCGTAATCCGGTTCGCCGCCCAGCTGGCGCAACAGGCTGTGGCTGATGCGCCAGGCAGCGATCGTGCCGATGGCAATTGCGACCAGCGCCAGCACCACCATGAAAACGAAGAAGCTGCGCGCCACCATCGTCGCGCTGTTGGCTTGCTCGCGGCTCATCTTCTCTTCGAGATCGATCATCCTGTTGACGGACGCCAGCCAGTCCACGAAGGCCGGTGCGGCTTCCTTCTGCAGCAGCGCGGTCGCTTCCGGCACATTGTCGGCCAGGCGCAGCGCGATGACTTTGGCAATCAGCGGCTGGGTGCGCGCTTCGCTGGCCTTGATGCCGGCCAGCGCCTGCTTTTCGTCTTCGGTAACGCCGGTCCCGGCAGAGATGATCTGATCCAGCGGCGCGGCGGATTTTGCGTAGTTGTCGGCCAGGCTGGTGATCTGGTCGATGAAGGGTTTCGCGGCGCCGGCGTCGCCCGCCAGGACCACGTCGCGCAGGGCAATCGAGCGGTCATGCACGCTGCCGCGGAAGTTGATCGCGTAGCGCTGCTTGACGTTGTTGACCTCGCTGATATTAGTCAGGATGGTGTCGATGCTCTGCACCCGGCTCACCGCCAGCGCCACCACGACGATGAGCAGCAGGAACACCAGGCCAAAGCCTGTCGCCAGCCTGGTGCTGATTTTGGTGCCAGCCGTTTTCATGTTTCTATTTCTCCACATTTAGTAATGCGGAGAAATTTACCACGTGTTAAAAACGGCTGCTGGTGCTTGAATTTTCCTTACTTCTTCAGCAACTCCGCGGCGGTCGGGAAGGCGGGACGGATGTCGTTCGGCACGTTCTTCATCTTGTCCAGCGCCTTCTGCACTTCGGGGCGGATCACCACGTATTTCGTCATCATCTCTTTCGCACGCGCGTAATCGCCCGTGGCTTCGATGGTGAGGAATTCGCGGTCCAGGTCCATCACGGCCTGTTTGATCTTCTTGAAGTCCACCGAGAAAGTGCCATCGCCGTGGGCCACGAAGCCGCCCTTGTCCAGGATGTAATTGACCTGGATCGCCATGCCGCGTGCGTGCGAATCGGTGAGGCCGAAGTGCAGCGTACGGAAGGCCGAGGCGAGGAAGGTCGTGTGCAGCTTGCGTTCCGCCGCTTCACCCTGGCCCAGCGTGTCCTTCAACTGGCCCTTCTCCATCATGTACATCAGCGCGTACAGGCCAGTTACGTCAGCCTTCGCTTCTTCGATGGTGGAATAGGTTTCCTTCAAATCCTGGCGCGGCGTGGACTCCTTGCCGTTGGCCTTCGTAACATGCGGGCCCAGGCCGTGCGTGATTTCGTGTGCGAGGATGTGGGTGAAGAAGGAATTGAAGTCCAGGTCCTTCTGGTCGGCGGGGCGCAGCACCAGCTTCGCGATCGGGGTCAGCGTGGCCTTGAACTTCTCTTCCTGCACATTCTTCAGCATCACGCGCTTGGAGCCGCGCTGGCTGATGATGCGCTCATCGTTCGGCAGGTTGTAGGCGGCCGTCTGCACGCCCATATTGCCGTCGCCTGCGCCGTACACCTGGTTCACCACCACCATCGGCGCCACGGCGCCCACCTTCGGATTACGGTATTGCGCGTCCAGCGGCAGGTTGTCTTCCAGCTCCTGCATATGCCTGGCGAAGAAGTCCAGCTTCCGGGTTTCCTTCTGGTCGCGGATGTTCACATAGGCTTCGAAGGCGGCCTTGTAGCCAAACAGCTCGTCGTTATAGGTTTCGTAGGGGCCGATGGTCACGTCGACGGGCGAGTCGAGGTCCATCCAGGCGAAATCAGACTGTAGGTAATCGTTGGAGAGGAAGGCATCCGCGCGCAGGTCCAGGAATTTCTTCAGCGAGGCGTTATCGGTGGCGGCAGCGGCTTCCTTCAGCAGCCTGGCGAGTTTGTCCAGTTCCGGCTTGTATTCATCGGAATACTTCACCGTCTTGTACTTGCCGTCCTCGCCCTTGCGAATGGTGGTGAAGAACCACTGGGCTTCCTGCTTGTCCGCCGCGGGCAGGCCATTCATCCACGATTCCAGCGACTCCTTGCTCGCACCTTCCGGATAGAAGTTGGCGCCGGCGGGCTTCTTGTTCGGGATGCTGATGCCGGCCAGTTGCGGCGGCAGGAAGGATTCATGGTCGTCGAGGATGGACCAGGGGCCCTTGTTCAGCCAGAAGTATTCAGTGCGCGCCTTGCCCAGCGGGGATTTGTCCTTCTGCAGCGCGGCATACAGCGCTTCATTGCCGGACCAGCGCTGGCGCAGCTGCAGCGTGTCCACGATCCTGGCCGCTTCAATCAGCTTGGCGATGGCTTTCCTGTCGCCGGACGAAAGCTTTGAGGTATCGGCTTTCAGTTCGACTGGGGCGAAGCGTTTCGTCATCTTGTGGAGTTCGTCCACGCTCGCAGGCGCCGCGATGGCGGCGCTGCCGGCGGCGGCCAGCAGCAAAGGAATCAGCAGGTTTTTCATGAGGCCTTTCTTGGGTGTGAAAGAGAGGCCTCATTGTATTACCAAACCCGGTAGCTCTTGCCGGTCTCAGCGCCTTCTACGCTGCGGCTGTAGGCCAGCGCTACGCGCGCGGCGGAAGCGGTTTCAAAGCCACGGAAGTAAGGGCCGTAGGCTTCCTGCGATTCCGTCAGCAGTGTGGGGTTGACTACGTTGATGCGCTGGCCGCGCGGCATCTCGATGGCCGCGCCCAGAACGAAGCCTTCCACGGCGCGATTGACCGCGCTTGCGCTGGCGCCGTTGCGGATAGGCTGGTCGCTCAGGATGCCGCTGGTCAGCGTGATGGAGCCGCCGTCGTTCAGGTATTCGCGGGCGATCAGTGCCACATGCACCTGGCCCATCAGCTTCGATTCGAGGCCGACGCGGAACTGTTCGAAGCTCATGTCATCCAGCGGACCGAAATGCAGGTTGCCTGCGGTGACGACCACCGCGTCCACTTTGCCGGTCTTTTCGAACAGTGCACGCACCGAGGCCGGGTCCTCGATCTTCACCTGGTGCTGGCCGCTGCTGCTGCCGACGGTGATGATTTCGTGGCGCTGACCCAGCTGCTCCACCACTGCCTTGCCGATAGTGCCCGTTGCGCCGATCACGATGATTTTCATTTGATTTTCTCCAGTGTTTGATTAGGAAACCTGACCCAAAACCTGGTGTCAGGCACGATGTGCCTGACACCTGTCTTTGCCTTGGGTTCAAGTATGCGCAAGCAACCCGCATGAATAAATGCGTTAATATTTAATTGATTCCTAACTCATGGTTCGCAATGGACAAACTACGCAGCATGGAAGTCTTCGTCGCCGCCGTGGACACCGGCAGCTTCACCGCCGCCGCCCACCGCTTCGGCATATCGGCCGTCATGGTCGGCAAGCACGTGCGCGAGCTGGAGCAGTTGCTGGGCGCCGCCCTGCTCACGCGCACCACGCGGCGACAGTCGCTGACGGAAATCGGGCGCCAGTATGCGGAGCAGTGCCGCGCCATCCTGGCATCGATTGCCTCGGCGGAGGCAGTGGCCGAAACCATGCGCGCTTCGCCGCGCGGCGACTTGCGCGTGACGTCGCCGATTTCCTTCGGAATGGACTGGCTTAGTCCCGCCGTGGCGGACTATCTGCGCCAGTATCCGGAAGTCAGCGTGGAGCTGAACCTGAATGACCGCTTCGCGGACCTGGTGGAGGAAGGATTCGATGTCGCCGTGCGTATCGGCGTGCTGGAGGATTCCACGATGGTGGCGCGGCCCTTGAAACCCTATGCGATGTGTGTTTGCGCGTCGCCGGCGTACCTGGCAGAACGCGGCACGCCGCTTACGCCGGAAGATCTGGCGCAGCATGAATGCCTGGAGTTCACCGGCTGGTTGCCGCAAATGCGCTGGCGTTTGAAGGACCAGCGCGATGGACGACATGTGCCGCGCAGCCGCTTCCGCGCCAACAGCAGCCCCGCGTTGCGTCGCGCGGCTTTGGCGGGATTCGGGATGATCATGCAGGCGGAGATGACCTTGCTGCCGGATCTCGCGGCGGGACGGCTGGTGCGGGTGCTGGATGATTACCTGCCGCCGCCGCGCCCCATGCAGCTGGTCTACTCGCGCGACCGGCGGGCGACGCCCAAGCTGACCTCATTCGTCGAATTCATGCTGCAACGCTTCGGCCCCGAAGCGCCGTGGCCGGACTTAGAACCCACGGCGTAACCCTGGTGTCTGCCACATCGTGGCAGACACCTGCTTCACGCCTTTGGTTTACAACTTGGCCAACGGCCCCTCAGCGTGCCAACCGGCGCCCAGCGCGCGCGCCACAGATACCGCAGCCAGCAAGCGCTGCGTATCAATCTGCACCGCGGCCCGATCCGCAGCCAGGGAGCTCCGCTGCGCATCCGTCACATCAAGGTAGGTCGAGATGCCGCGCTCATAGCGCGTGCGGGCCACGAGGTAAGCACGGGCCGCAGCGTCGCGGGAAACCGCCTGCACCTTGCCCTGCTGCTGCCGCTGCTGCACGTCGGACAGTGCATCTTCCACCTCGCGCAGAGCCGTCAGCAGCTTGCCCTCGTGGTTGGCCACCGCCTCTTCATAGCGCGCCTTGGCCAGCGACAGGTTCGCCCGGTTGCGGCCACCGTCGAACAGCGGCAGCGACAAACCCAGCGGGCCAATGCTGAACACGCGTGAGCCGCCCTTGGCGATATCGCTCAGGCTCTCGGAAGCGAAACCGAAGTTGCCGGTCAGGCTCACGGAAGGATAAAACGCGCCCTCGGCCACGCCGATATTCGCATTCGCCGCGCGGATCGACGCCACGCTGCCCGCCAGGTCAGGACGGTGCGACAGCAGGCTGGCCGGCAGGCCCGCCGGGATCGACGGCGGCTTCGGCAGCTCGCCGGCCACGGGCGCCAGCACGGTCGATGATGGCGAAGCGCCCAGCAGCACGGCCAGGCCATGCTCCAGCGTATTGCGCTGACGCTGCACTTCTTCCAGGTCCGCTTCCGCATTGGCACGCTCGATGCGCGCCCGGGAAGTATCGAGTTCGTTGGATAAGCCTGCGTTGAAGCGCGCATTCACCAGATCCTCGGTTTCGCGGCGCGTATCCAGCGCGCCGCGCAGGATGCCGATTTCCGCATCCAGGCCGCGCAGCTGCCAGTAGGTCTGTGCGACCTGGGACGACAGCAGCAGCATCACGCCATCGCGGTCCGCCTGCGCCACCAGAGCCTGCGAGTCCGCCGCTTCCACGGCACGGCGCACGCGGCCGATGATGTCCAGCTCATAGGAGAAGGTCGAGCCGATCGAATAGTTGTTGCCGCTGATCGAGCGTCCACCCAGGGCCAGACCCTGCGAAGTATTTGCCGAAGTGCGCGAATTGGACACGCCCGCATTCACGCCCACTTGCGGCGCCTGCTGCGCACGCACCACGCCCAGCTGGGCTTCAGCCTGCAGCAGACGTTGCGCAGCCGCCTTCACGGAGGGGCTGTCGCGCAGGGCCTGCTGTTCCAGCCGGTTCAGCGTGTCATCGCCGAACACGGTCCACCACTGCTGCGGCAACTGCGCGGTTTCCGCATTCGCACCAGCTGGCGCGTGACGGAAAGCGCTGTCGTTCACATTGGCCGGCGCCTTGAAGTCCTGGCCGATCGTGCCGCAGCCTGCCAGCGCCAGCCCGACGGCCGCCACCAGTGCAATCTGTTTGAAGTTCATATCGTTTACCTCGTTTTTCGTAGCCGGTCGCGGCGGATCAATGATCCGCCCTACGCGCCCCGGCCCATCATCCATATTCAACCGCCCGACGATCCATCGCCGCAGCGTAGGGCGGATCATTGATCCGCCGTGCCAGCTCAGTCAGTGCGCCCCGCCCCCGCCACCAGACGGCGACAGCACCTTATCCGACATCCACAGAATCAAAATGCAGGCCAGCAGCACGCCACCAACAATGAAGAACCCATCGTTGTAAGCCATCACATACGACTCGCGACGCACGATGCCGTCAATCGCCTTCAGTGCCTTGTCGCCTGCGGTGACAGGATCAAACCCCTGCCCCACGAAATTCTGCGTCATCTGATCGATGCGCAGCTGCGTCGCCGCCGAGAAGCTCGAAATCGACTCGCCCAGGCGGGCCGAGTGGAAGTGTTCGCGCTGCGTCAGCGAAGTACCCAGCATGGCGATGCCGATGGAGCCGCCCAGGTTACGGGTCATATTGAACAGGCTCGACGCGGACGCCGTATCCTGCGGCGGCATGCCGTTCAGCGCAAAGTTCGACAGCGTCAGCATCACGAAGGGCTGGCCCAGCGAGCGCACCACCTGGGACCACAGCAGCTGGTCGTAGCCCGTGCCCGCGTCCATGTACGCATTCATCAGGCAGGAAACCCCGAACAGCAGCAGGCCAAAGGAGCACAGGATGCGGTTATCGATCTTCGACGACAACCTGGCCACGAAAGGCATGATGAACAGCTGCGGCAGGCCCGCCCACATGATCACTTCGCCGATCTGCATCGGCGAATAGCCCGCGATCTGGCCCAGGAACAGCGGCAGCAGGAAGGACGAACCATACAGCGCCATGCCGAACACCGCCGACAGCACGGTCGCGACCAGGAAGTTGCGGCGGCCGTAGAGGCTCAGGTCCACGAAGGAGTTCTTGCGCATCGTGCTCGTCACCACCCAGCCCAGCAGGCCGACAATCGCCAGGCCGGCAAAGGTGACGATGAAGTTCGAGTCGAACCAGTCCTTGGTATTGCCCTCTTCCAGGAACACGGTCAGGGAACCCAGGCCCAGCGCCATGAATGCAATGCCAATCCAGTCGGCGTTGCGCAGCGTTTCGAGGACCTGCTTTTCCTTGTCCAGGCCATAGGCGATACCAGCGATCAGCAGCGCACCAGGCACCCAGTTGATATAGAAGATCGACGGCCAGCCATAGAGCTCGGTCAGGTAGCCGCCCAGGGTCGGACCCATCGAAGGCGCCAGCGTGGCGGTCAGGCCGAAGATGGCCAGGCCTGTAGCGCGCTTGGACGCCGGCAGCTTGGCAACGACCAGCGTCAGCGCCATCGGAATCAGCGCGCCGCCGGTGAAGCCCTGCATCATGCGGAAGGCAATCATGCTCTCCAGGTTCCAGGCCGCTCCGCACAGGGTGGAGAAGAACAGGAACAAGGCGGTGGTGCCCATCATGTAGCGGCGCATGCCGAAGGTCTGCGTCAGCAGGCCGGTAAGCGGGATCACGATGATCTCGGCCACCAGGTAGGCGGTCGAGATCCAGGAGCCCTCTTCCTGGGTGGCGTTCAGCGCACCGAGGATATCCTTCAGCGAGGCGTTGGTGATCTGAATGTCCAGCACCGCCATGAAGGCGCCAAGCATGCCCGCGGCGACCGCAATCCAGGTGCGCGCCGAGACGGGGCCGCTGGGCGCTTGCGGCATTGTAGGGTTGCTCATGCTGCGCCCCAGTTAGTGAGCGGACTTCTCGCCGGAATTGATGGCCACTTCCGCAAGCACGGACATGCCGGGCGCCAGGCGGCCGGAGTAAGCCTTCAGGTCCTCAGGCTTCAGCACGATCTTCACAGGGACGCGCTGAACGATCTTGGTGAAGTTGCCGGTGGCGTTATCGGCCGGCAGCAGGGCGAACTGCGCACCGGAAGCCGGAGCGAAGCTGTCTACCTTGCCTTCCAGTTCCTTGCCGGGGATGGCGTCCACCGACACGCTGACCGGCTGGCCGACCTTCATATTGGCCAGCTGGGTTTCCTTGAAGTTGGCGACGACCCAGACATTGTCCTGCACGATGGCGGTCAGTTGCTGGCCCGGCTGGATGCGCTGGCCCACTTCCAGGGTGCGCTTGCCGATGCGGCCGGTCACGGGCGCCTTGATTACGTTGTAGGCCAGCTGCTGCTCAGCATCCTTCAGCTGCACTTTCAGCACATTGATCTGCGCCTTCAGCACTTCACGTGCGGAGGTGGCGGCGCCGATCTGCGCCTTGGCGGCGGCGGCGCTGTCCTTGCGAGCGGCCACGTCGGCGGTGGCGCTGGTGCGCGCTGCAGTCGCTGCATCCAGTTCAGCCTTGGAGACGGCCTTCATCTGGCTGGTGAACAGCTGGCTGTAACGCTCGGCGTCCTGCGTAGCGCGCAGCAGGTTGGCCTGGGACTGTGCGATCTGCGCGGCGGCGGCGCTGGCATTGGCGTTGGACTGGGCGATCTGGGCGTCGGCCTGCACCACCTGCTGTTCGGTGGTCGCGATCTGGGCCTTGATCTGGTCCACTTTCACCTGCTGGTCGAAAGGATCCAGCTCGGCGATCACATCGCCCTCTTTTACCAGCTGGTTATCTTCGATCAGGACCTTGGTCACTATGCCGGCGATGCGGGTGGATACCGGGTGCACGTGGCCGGTGACGTAGGCATTGTCGGTATCGACAAAGTGTGTGCTGCGGTACCACATGCGGCCGCCGGCGCCGAGGGCCGCCAGGGCGATCAGGCCCGCCACCACGAGCACCTTGCGGTTCGGCGGGGTTGCTGCAGGGGTTGCTGCAGCGGGAACCGCGGCGAGCACTTTTTGTTCTTGCTGGTTGTGCTGGGACATTTCGATTCTCCAAATAATGAAATGAGTCCTGCGCATTATTGGGCAAGTTCTACCCAAAGTCAAGAAATGAAACGATTGCATTTCATTTTGGATTGTAATAAAGTGGCCCCATCTGATAGGCTGTTACGAAATAACGATGAGCAGAATGATGTCTTCCGAGCAACTAGCACCCACCGACGGCGAACCAGTCGCCAAGGCAGGCCGCCCGCGCGCCAGCGAGGCCGAAGCACGCCTGCAGGATTTGATGAATACGGCGGGCAACCTGTTCCGTGAAAAGGGCTACAGCAAGGTCAGCCTGGAGCTGATCGCGCGCGAAGCCAGGGTGGCGGTACGCACCATTTATGTCAAATTCGGCGGCAAGGCCGGCCTGTTCAAGGCCCTGATCATGCGCAAGCGCGAACAGTTTTTCTTCACGATGGAGAGCCTGGAAGAGAGTAAGCGGCCGATCCGCGACATTCTGCTCGATTACGGCCTGCGCTTCCACCAGCTGGTCACCTCGCCGGACGTGGTTGTCTTCCACCAGATCGTGATTGCCGAGGCGCACAACAATCCCGAGCTGGCGGAAGCCTTCTTTGATGCCGGTCCACGACAGACGCGCGAAATGCTGGGCCGCTTCTTCGCCCGCGAAGATATCCGCGCCCAACTGCGCAGCGATGTCGACCCGGACCGCCTGGCGGTGCACCTGCTGAACTGCCTGATGGGCGACCAGCTCAAGCGTTTCCTGTTCGAAACACGCTGCTGCGCGGTGGGCGAACCGGACGACATCGAGCAAAGCATCGACCTCTTCCTTAACGGCGTCCTGCGCTGACGGCTGAGCTCAGCTATATGTGCGCTGGCGCACGGAGCAATTAACCCTAGCGGATAGATACTGAATCCCTCAAGAATATGTTTGTAGGGAGGGCAGTATCATGAGCAAGGTTGATCGGCTCGAATGGAGCCGCAAGGTCGCTTCACTCAATGAATTAATCAAGGGTTTCCAGGAAAACCCCAATCAGGAACACCTGGACGCCGCCATCAATGAGTTGCGATCGTATGCGGAAGCAGCCAGCTCCGGCGGTATAGAGATTCCCCAGCGCTTTATCGCCAAGTAAACAACAACCGGGCCCCGAGCCCGGTTTTTTATTGCGGCCATAGTCCATTCGTGGCAGCATCTCGGGTTTTCAACGCTAAAGCAGGCGATTTATGAGCGAGACGCAAAACAACGACGACCAGAAGTTCTGGGAAACGATCGATACCTTCATCAACCAGGCTAACGAACTGGAAAAGTCCAACCAGGACCGCTTCCAGATGGTGGGCGCCAGCCTGTTGTTCGCCGCCGCGCGCTACAACACCTACCTCGTCGCCCGCGCCAATGGCAACAAGGAAGCTTTCCTGGACAAAAAGGACGAAGCGAAGGAATACTTCATCGCCCAGTTCACCAAGATGCTCGACGACAACATCGCCGACTACGAGTCGAACTTCGACAAGTACCGCGGCTGATCCCGTATTACCCCCAACGCAAAACTCTAGTGTCTGCCACATCGTGGCAGACACTTGTTTCACGCCTCTGGTTTTCAGATGGACCTGCCTAAAAGATTGACACAGCCGTAGCCATCAGGTCTAATGGTCGCAAAGTCGTGAAATCGTTTTCAGGAATCCTATGACCGAGCACAAGCCATTCCCCTCTTCCTTTACCTGGGGAGTCGCGACCAGCGCCTTCCAGATCGAAGGCGCCTCCAGCGCCGATGGCAAGGGACCATCCATCTGGGACACGTTCAGCCACACGCCCGGCCGCGTCATCGACGGCAGCAACGGCGATATCGCCTGCGAGCACTACTACCGCTACAAGGAAGACGTCGGCCTGATGGCAGGCCTGGGGGTGGACGCCTACCGCTTCTCGATGGCCTGGTCGCGCGTGCAGCCGCAGGGCAAGGGCGACTGGAACGAGGCCGGCTGGACCTTCTACTCGAATCTGCTGGACGAACTGGCCGCAAAGAACATCGACGCCCACATCACCCTCTACCACTGGGACCTGCCCCAGGGCCTGCAGGATGAAGGCGGCTGGCTGAACCGCGAAACCGCTTATCACTTCGCCGAATACGCCGCCGAAGTCGCACGCCGCTTTGGGAATCGCGTGAAAACGATTGCAACGCATAACGAGCCCTGGTGCACGGCCAATCTCGGCTATGGCAACGCCCAGTTCGCGCCCGGCGTGGCGGACATGAAGCAGTCGGTGCAGGTATCGCACCATCTGCTCCTGTCCCACGGCCTGGCGATGCGCGCCATGCGCGCCGTGACTCCATCTTGCGAGCTGGGCATTGTGCTGAACCAGTGGACCGCCGACGCGGCCACGGACAGCCAGGCAGACCGCGACCTGGCCGCATGGGAGTACGCCCGCTCGGTGCAATGGTTCATGGAACCGATCTTCAAGGGCCGCTATCCGGAATACGCCCTGCAAGGCCACGGTCCCAACGCGCCCGTGATCGAAGCGGGTGACCTGGAAATCATCCAGGGTCCGCTCGACTTCCTCGGCGTGAACTACTACTTCCGCGCTTTCTGCAGCGCCGAAGAACCGCCGCGCAAGCCGGAGGGCAAGCTGGGCTTCACCGACATGGGCTGGGAAATCTATCCGCAAGGCCTGACCGAATTGCTGGTCAAACTGAAAGGCGAATACGATCTGCCGCCGATCTACATCACGGAAAACGGCATGGCCAATCCGGATGCGGTCACCAACGGCTCCGTGCCGGATGCGGCGCGCATCGACTATGTGCAGCGCCACCTGGCCGCGCTGCAGGCGGCGATGGATGAAGGCGTGGATGTCGCCGGCTACTTCCTCTGGAGCCTGATGGATAACTTCGAGTGGAACTCGGGCTATGCGAAGCGCTTCGGTATCATCCACGTCGATTATGAAACGCAAGAGCGGACACTGAAGGACAGCGCGCACTGGTACCGCGAATTCATCAAGAACCAGCGCGCCTAATACAATAAGCAAAAGCAGACAGGAGACACCATGCAGCACGAAGCCACCATGCAGGCTGGAGACGCGTCCGCGTCCTCCCAGCCCGCGCGCCGCAGCCCACTGCTGTGGGTACCAACCGGCTACTTCACGATGGCGCTGGCCTATGTGATGCTGACCAGCGTGACCGCCATCATGTTCAAGAACCTGGGCATGGACAATGGCAAGGCGGCCGAATACGCGAGCTACCTGATCCTTGCTTACACGATCAAGCCGCTGTTCGCGCCCGTGGTCGAGATGTACCGCACCAAGAAGTTCTTCGTGCTGGTGGCGCAGCTGGTGATCGGCGCCGGATTTGGCGCGGTGGCGCTGGCCATGTCGCTACCGGGCTATATGTCGGTGCTGGTCGTGCTGTTCGTGCTGCTCTCCTTCGTCGGCGCGACGCAGGACATCGCTTCGGACGGTGTCTACGTCACTTCGCTGGATTCGCGCGCGCAATCGCTGTATTGCGGCATCCAGAGCCTGAGCTGGAACATCGGGCCTATCGTCGCTTCCGGCGGCATGGTCTTCCTGAGCGGCTGGCTGCACACGAACTATGTCGACAGCTGGATCGGCGCCTGGCAAATCGTCTTCTTCATCGTGGCCGGCATCACTCTGGCGATGACGGCATGGCACTGGAAAGTCATGCCCGAAGGCTCGCGCGCCGAAGACGCGCCGGCCTCGCTCGGCGCCGCCTGGTTCATCCTGAAAGACGCCTTCGTCACCTTCTTCCAGAAGCGCGACGTGTGGCTGATGATCGGCTTCGCCTTCCTGTTCCGCCTGTCGATCGGCCTGCTGGAAAAGATCGGGCCCTTCTTCATGGTCGATCCCGTGCTCAAGGGCGGGCTGGGCCTGTCGAACGAACTGCTGGGCATCATCTACGGCACCTACGGCCTGGCCGCCGTGCTGCTTGGTTCCCTGCTGGGCGGCATCTTCGTCGCCAAACGCGGCCTGCAGCCGACGCTGTTCCTGCTGTGCTGCGCGGTCAACATCCCCAACGTCACCTTCCTGCTGATGGCGATCTACCAGCCCAGCAGCCTCGTGCTGATCAGCCTTGGCGTGACGATCGAAAAGTTCTTCTTCGGCTTCGGCTCGGTTGGCTTCATGATCTACCTGATGCAGCAGCTCGCCCCCGGCAAATACACCACCACCCACTACGCCTTCGGCACCGGCCTGATGGGCCTGTGCATGATGGTCACCGGCCTGGTCAGCGGCCACCTCCAGCAACTGCTCGGCTACGTCACCTACTTCTGGTTCGTCATGGCCGCCACCATCCCCTCCTTCCTCATCACCTGGTTCGCCCCCTTCCATTTGGAGTCACATTTGGGGTCAGGCACGAAATGATTCATAAGCTCGCTTGATCTGCCTCAGATCTGCACCGGCGGCCCATGCTAACTTGTTCGCATGAGCCGCCAACCGCGCATACAGTTTCCCGGAGCCTTCTATCACGTCACCTCGCGTGGCAACCGTCACGCGGATATTTTTGTGGATGATCTGGATTATCTGACCTGGCTCGACACATTCGGAAGGACCGCCGACAAGTTTGGCTTCATCAGCCACAGCTTCTGCCAGATGCCCAATCATTTCCACATCCTGCTTGAAACACCAGAGGCAAATCTCTCCGATGGCATGCATTTTCTGAATTCCGTCTACTCGCAGCACTTCAACAAACGTCATGGAAAAGATGGCCATGTGCTGCAGGGCCGCTACAACTCGCTGCTGGTGGCAAGGGATTCGCATTTCGCAGAACTGGGCCGCTACCTCACACTGAATCCCGTTCGGGCCGGGTTGACGAAAAGCCCCGCCGAATGGCGCTGGAGCAGCTACCGTTTCACTGCCGGTCTCGCTACGCCGCCCGAATGGATGGAAACCGAACTCATGCTCGCCCACTTTGGCCACGCCAACGATCCCTGCCGGCACACGGCGTTTCGCAGCTTTGTTGCGGATGGGATCGGAGCGGCCAATCCCCTTGCCAAACGGCGCCAGCGACTCAGCCCCAAAGCCAACGAAGAACAAGCCGCGCCGAAATCGCTCGCTCAATACGCAGCGCAGCCCGACCGCGATGAGGCTATCGCCGACGCGATCGCCACGGGCGCGTACAGCAAGAAGGAAGTCGCCGACTATTTCAAAGTAAGCCGCCTGACCGTAATAAGAGCCAGTAAGAAATAACAGCCGAGCACGTGTAACATTTCGTGCCTGACCCCAATCTGGAGAGCTGCATGTTCAATCCACGACCTGTAATACGCAAAGCCTCGCTCGGCGCCGGCGGCTTTTGCCTTGTCGTGGAGGACTTCTTCAGCGATCCGTGGCAGATGGTGCAGGCGGCTGCGGACCGGCGGGCGGCCTTCGTGGCCGCGCCTGTCAATTGCTATCCCGGGATCGAACAGGCGATGCCGCCGGATTTCGACCGTCGGTTGCATGAGCACTTTACGGAGCATTTGCTGCCGGCGTTCGATGGCGCGCAGTTGCTGGGGATGGCCACGCGCATGTCACTGGTCACGCTGAAGCCGGAGGAGCTGATGCCGCAGCAGCGCATCTGCCATCGCGACGCACGTTCGTGTCCGCCGGGCGAAGGCGCTGTTGCGTCTGTGATGTACCTGTTTGAGGATGCGCGCATGGGAGGCACCAGCTTCTATCGCCCCTTGCGCCATCCGGACGAAATCGACTTCCTTCTGTACCAGGCGCGCATGATGGATAACGATGCCTTCAGCCGCGTGATCGGCGCCCAGCCTTGCTATTTCAATGGCGATGGACGCTACTTCGAGAAAATTTGCACCGTGCCGGCAGCCTTCAACCGCGCCATTTTCTACGATGCGACGGTCTTCCATTCCGGCCAGATCGATGCGCCGGAGCTGCTGGATGCCGACCCCGCACGCGGACGTTTAACGATCAACGCATTCCTGCGTTACAGCATAAAAAAACCCGAGGCGTAACCCTGGTGTCTGCCACATCGTGGCAGACACCTGTTTTTGGCCTCGGGTTTTCGGTGACGCTAGAGCTTACTTCTTGCGTGGCGGAGGCAAATCGGTGCAAACGCCTTCGTAGACTTCCGCCGCCATGCCGATCGATTCGCCCAGCGTCGGGTGCGGGTGAATCGTGCGGCCGATGTCGACGCCGTCTGCGCCCATCTCGATCGCCAGGGCGATCTCGCCGATCATATCGCCGGCGTGGGTGCCGACGATGGTGCCGCCGATGATGCGGTGGGTTTCAGCGTCGAACAGCAGCTTGGTGAAGCCTTCCGCGCGGCCATTGGCGACCGCACGGCCGCTCGCTGCCCACGGGAAGTGGCCCTTCTCGACCTTGATGCCCTTGGCCTTGGCTTCGTCTTCGGTCACGCCAACCCATGCCACTTCCGGATCGGTGTAGGCGACGGACGGGATCACCGTAGCGTCAAAGTGTGCCTTCTCGCCATGCGCGGCTTCCGCTGCCACGTGGCCTTCGTGTACGGCCTTGTGCGCCAGCATGGGCTGGCCGACCACGTCGCCGATGGCGAAGATATGCGGCACATTGGTGCGCATCTGGCTGTCGACGTTGATGAAGCCGCGATCGGTGACGATCACGCCGGCCTTGTCGGCGGCGATCTTCTTGCCGTTCGGGCTGCGGCCAACGGCCACCAGCACCATGTCGTAGATTTGCGGTTCAGGTGCAGCAACACCCGGTTCGGCAGCTTCGAAGGTAACCTTGATCCCTTCCGGCAGCGCTTCCACGCCAACGGTCTTGGTCTTGGTCATGACCTTGTCGAATCGCTCCTGGTTGTACTTCTGCCAGATCTTCACTGCGTCGCGGTCCGCGCCCTGCATCAGGCCGTCCATCATTTCGACCACGTCGATGCGCGCGCCGAAGGTGGAGTAGACGGTGGCCATTTCCAGGCCGATGATGCCGCCGCCGATGACCAGCATCTTTTTCGGCATGAAGCGCAGTTCCAGCGCGCCGGTCGAGTCCACGATGCGCGGATCTTCAGGCACGAAGGGCAGCTTCACGACGGAGGAACCGGCAGCGATGATGGCCTGCTTGAACTGCACGACTTTCTTCGTGCCGTCGGCAGCCGTCACTTCGATGTGGTTCGGGCTCACGAACTGGCCCACGCCCTGCACGATGCTGACCTTGCGCGCCTTGGCCATGCCGGCCAGGCCGCCGGTCATATTGCCGATCACGCCTTCCTTGTACTTGCGTACCTGGTCGATATCGATCTGCGGCTTGGCGAAGGTCACGCCGGTCTTGGCCATGTGGCTGGTCTCGTCGATCACCGACGCTACGTGCAGCAGGGCTTTGGACGGGATGCAGCCTACGTTCAGGCACACGCCGCCCAGCGTCGCGTACTTCTCGACGATCACGGTGTTCATGCCCAGGTCCGCGGCGCGGAAGGCTGCCGAGTAGCCGCCAGGACCGCCGCCCAGGACCATCATGTCGCAGGTGACGTCAACCTGGCCGGTGTAGCCGCCGGCAACCGGCGCCACCGCAGGCGCGGCGGCCGGAGCAGGTGCAGCGGCAGGCGTCGGAGCAGCCGCCGGGGCAGGAGCCGCGGCCGGTGCAGCAGCAGCGCCAGCGCCTGCGCTCTCTTCGAGCATCAGCAGCGCCGAGCCTTCGCTCACCTTGTCGCCCACCTTGATCTTCAGTTCCTTGATCACGCCAGCGTGGGTCGATGGGATCTCCATGGAAGCCTTGTCGGATTCCACAGTCGCCAACGACTGGTCCACCTTGACGGTATCGCCAACCTTGACCAGCAGCTCGATAACTTCAACATCCTTGAAGTCGCCAATATTCGGTACTTTTACCTCGATCATTTGGCGGCCTCCTTACAGCAGGATCTTGCGCATATCGGCCAGCACTTCCGCCAGGTACACGGCGAAGCGTGCACCGGAAGCGCCATCGATCACACGGTGGTCGTAGGACAGCGACAGCGTCATCATCAGGCGCGGCACGAACTGCTTGCCGTCCCAGACTGGCTTCATCTGCGACTTGGACAGGCCCAGGATCGCCACTTCAGGCGCATTCACGATAGGCGTGAAGTGCGAACCGCCGATGCCGCCCAGCGAGGAAATGGTGAAAGTCGCGCCCTGCATGTCGGTCGGCTTCAGTTTGCCTTCGCGTGCGGCCAGCGACAGTTCGGTCATCTCTTTCGCGATCTGCGTCACAGACTTCTGGTCGGCGTTCTTCACCACCGGCACCACCAGGCCATTCGGCGTATCGGCGGCGAAGCCCACGTTGTAGAACTTCTTCAGGATCAGGTTCTCGCCCTTCTCGTCCAGCGACGAGTTGAAGGCCGGGTATTTCTTCAGCGCGGCGACCGATGCCTTGATCACGAAGGCCAGCATGGTCAGCTTCACTGCATCCTTGATCTTCGCGTTGGCGGCGTTGGACGATACACGGAATTCTTCCAGCTCGGTGATGTCCGCGTCTTCGAACTGCGTCACGTGCGGGATCATTACCCAGTTGCGGTGCAGGTTCGGGCCGGAGATCTTCTTGATGCGCGGCAGCGGCTGCAACTCGGTTTCGCCGAACTTGCTGAAGTCCAGCGACGGCCATGGCAGCAGGTTCATGCCTGCACCGCCACCGGCTGGAGCTGCGGCGCCTGCCGGAGCGGCGGTCGCACCGGTCATCACGCCCTTGACGAAGTTCTGCACGTCCTGCTGGGTCACGCGGCCTTTCGGACCGGTGCCTGGCACCTTGGTCACTTCCACGCCCAGTTCGCGGGCGAACTTGCGCACCGACGGAGATGCGTGGGCCAGCTTGCCGGTCACGCCTGGCGCGGCAGGAGCGGCGGCAGGTGCGGCGGCCGGAGCCGGCGCCGCAGCGGGAGCCGCGGAGGCTACGGCTGCAGGCGCCGGAGCGGCGGCAGCAGGAGCTGCGGCGGGTGCGCCGCCCACTGCGTCCACGATCAGCACGATCGAGCCTTCAGCGACCTTGTCGCCAACCTTGACCTTCACTTCCTTCACCACGCCGGCGTGGGAAGACGGAATTTCCATGGAAGCCTTGTCGGATTCCACCGTGATCAGGGACTGGTCCTTGGCGATGGTGTCGCCCGGCTTGACCATCACTTCGATCACTTCCACTTCCTTGAAGTCGCCGATATCCGGCACCTTCACCTCGACCGGGCCGGCGGAGGCCGCAGCGGCAGCAGGCGCCGCAGCGGCGGCCGGAGCCGGCGCAGCGGCAGCCGCAGGGGCCGGCGCCGCGGCCGGGGCAGCAGCTGCCGGAGCAGCGGCAGCGCCGGCGGCTTCAACGATCAGCAGCAGCGAGCCTTCGGCGACCTTGTCGCCCACCTTGACCTTGATTTCCTTGATCACACCAGCCTGCGACGAAGGAATCTCCATCGACGCCTTGTCCGACTCGACGGTCACCAGCGACTGATCGACCTTGATCGTGTCGCCCACCTTGACCATCACTTCAATGACTTCAACCTCCTTGAAGTCGCCGATATCCGGGACTTTAACTTCAACCATGCTCATGGGATTTGCTCCGTATATTTTCGTTATTGGGTCACCGGATTAGGCTTGTTCGGGTTGATGCCGTACTTCTTGATTGCTTCTTCAACCACGGACATCGCGATCTTGCCTTCGTCAGCCAGCGAGCGCAGCGCAGCAACCGTGATGTAGTAACGGTTCACTTCGAAGAACTCGCGCAGCTTGGCGCGGCTGTCGGAACGGCCGAAGCCATCGGTGCCCAGCACCTTGTAGGTGCGGCCTTTCGGCATATACGGGCGAATCTGTTCAGCGAACGAACGCATGTAGTCGGTGGTCGCCACGATCGGGCCGGTCGTGTTCTGCAGCAGCGAGGTCACGTACGGTACGCGCTGTTCGGCGGTCGGGTTGACCATGTTCCAGCGCTCGCAGTCGATGCCTTCGCGCGCCACCAGGGTCAGGGAAGGAGCGGACCACACGTCGGCCGCCACGTTCCAGTCGTTCTTCAGCAGTTCGGCAGCGAAGATGGACTCGCGCAGGATGGTGCCGGAGCCGACCAGCTGCACACGCTCCTTGGCCTTCTTGTCGCCTTCCTGCAGCAGGTACATACCCTTCAGGATGCCCTCCTCCTGGCCCGGCTTCAGGCCCGGGTGGGAGTAGTTCTCGTTCATGATGGTGATGTAGTAGAAGATGTCTTCCTGCTCACCCACCATGCGGCGCAGGCCGTCATGGATGATCACAGCCAGTTCGTGGCCGAAGGTCGGGTCGTAAGGAACGCAGTTCGGGATGGTGGCAGCCATGATGTGGCTGTGGCCATCTTCGTGCTGCAGGCCTTCGCCGTTCAGCGTGGTACGGCCGGCGGTACCGCCCATCAGGAAGCCGCGTGCACGCATATCGCCTGCCGCCCATGCCAGGTCGCCCACGCGCTGCAGGCCGAACATCGAGTAGTAGGTGTAGAACGGGATCATCACGCGGTTGTTGGTCGAGTACGAGGTCGCCGCAGCGATCCACGAGCTCATGCCGCCCGCTTCGTTAATGCCTTCCTGCAGGATCTGGCCGGCCTTGTCTTCGCGGTAGTACATCACCTGGTCCTTGTCGACCGGCTCGTACAACTGGCCCTGCTGGTTGAAGATGCCGATCTGGCGGAACAGGCCTTCCATACCGAAGGTACGGGACTCGTCAACCAGGATAGGCACGATGCGCTGGCCCAGCGACTGGTCGCGCAGCAGCGCGGTGATGATACGCACGTAAGCCTGGGTGGTGGAGATCTCGCGGCCTTCCGGGGTCGCTTCCAGCACGGCCTTGAAGGCGTCCAGCGCCGGCACGACCAGCTTCTCGTCGGCCTGCTGGCGGCGGGCCGGCAGGTAGCCGCCCAGCGCGGCGCGGCGCTCGTGCAGGTATTTGATTTCAGGCGCGTCGTCGGACGGCTTGAAGAACGGGATCTCGGCCAGCTTGTCGTCCGGGATAGGGATGTTGAAGCGGTCGCGCATTTCGCGGATGGCCTCGTCGTCCAGCTTCTTGGTCTGGTGCGCGGTGTTGCGCGCTTCGCCGGACTTGCCCATGCCGTAGCCCTTGACCGTCTTTACCAGCAGCACGGTCGGCTTGCCCACGGATTCGTTGGCCTGTTTGAACGCAGCGTAGATCTTGTGCGGATCGTGGCCGCCGCGGGTCAGGCGCCAGATGTCGTCGTCGGACATATTGGCCACCATTTCCAGCAGCTTCGGATGCTTGCCGAAGAAGTGCTTGCGCACAAAGGCGCCATCCTTGGCCTTGTAATTCTGGTATTCGCCGTCGACGGTTTCCATCATCACGCGCTGCAGGATGCCTTCCTTGTCCTTGGCCAGCAGGTTGTCCCAGCCCGGGCCCCAGATGACCTTGATGACGTTCCAGCCGGCGCCGCGGAAGTCCGCTTCCAGCTCCTGGATGATCTTGCCGTTGCCGCGCACCGGACCGTCCAGGCGCTGCAGGTTGCAGTTGACGACGATGACCAGGTTGTCCAGCTTTTCGCGCGAAGCCATGCCGATCGCGCCCATCGATTCCGGCTCGTCCATTTCGCCGTCGCCGCAGAAGGCCCAGACCTTGCGGCCGGTGGTGTCGGCGATGGAGCGTGCGTGCAGGTACTTCAGGAAGCGCGCCTGGTAGATCGCCATCAGCGGGCCCAGGCCCATGGAGACGGTCGGGAACTGCCAGAAGTCCGGCATCAGTTTCGGGTGCGGATAGGAGGACAGGCCGTTGCCGTCCACTTCGCGGCGGAAGTTCAGCAACTGGTCTTCGGTCAGGCGGCCTTCCAGGAAGGCGCGCGCGTAGATACCGGGCGAGGAGTGGCCCTGGATGTACAGCAGGTCGCCGCCGTGGGTTTCGGATGGAGCTTTCCAGAAGTGGTTGAAGCCGATGCCCAGCATGTTCGCCAGCGAGGCGAAGGAAGACAGGTGGCCACCCAGGTCGCCGTCGGCACGGTTGGCCTTAACGACCATGGCCATGGCGTTCCAGCGCATCCAGGAGCGCAGGCGTTCTTCGTATTCGAGGTTGCCCGGGCAGTGGGCTTCGAGGTGGGCGGGGATGGTGTTGACGTAGGCGGTATTTGCGGAGAACGGGATATCGGCGCCGCGGCGGCGGGCCAGATCAACCAGGCGTTCCATCAGGTAGTGGGCACGATCCGGGCCTTCTGCTTCCAGAACCGCTTCCAGTGCATCCAGCCATTCCTTCGTTTCTTGCGCGTCAGGATCGTTGGCGGTTTGTGCCGTGACCTGGTCTAGTTGAGCTGACATGTATCTCGTCTCCTATCAGATTAAAGTGCCCGACGGCTTCCGCCCGGACTATGCTGGGTGATTATTTACTAAGACTTTGGCTAAGTGTGGTGATTCTATCAGCGAATTCTCCATTTTTCAAAATATAAAAACGCTTTTCATAATGTGATAAATGCCACTGCGGCTACATATTCCTGATTCATATAGTTACCTCAGTTTGTTTCATATTTGTGGCGTAGCTCACTCCTCTAAACTCTAGGTTGTCTGATAACCATCGCTTAGGCCATCATGCGCATCACCAAACTGACCACTTACCGCGTACCACCCCGCTGGATGTTCCTCAAAATCGAGACCGACGAAGGCATCGTCGGCTGGGGCGAGCCCGTGATCGAGGGCCGCGCCCGCACCGTTGAAACGGCCGTGCAGGAGTTCGAAGAACTGCTCATCGGCCAGGACCCGATGCGCATCAACGACCTGTGGCAGGTGATGTACCGCGGCAGCTTCTATCGCGGCGGCGCCATCCTGATGAGCGCAATGGCCGGCATCGATCAGGCCCTGTGGGATATCAAGGGCAAGGCCCTCGGCGTGCCGGTGTGGCAGCTGCTGGGCGGCCTGGTGCGCGACAAGATGCGCGCCTACAGCTGGGTGGGCGGCGACCGTCCGGCGGACATCATCAACGATATGAACAAGCTGCGCGAAGGCGGCATTAATACGTTCAAGATGAATGGCTGCGATGAATTGGGCATGATCGACAATTCGAAAAAGATTGATGCCGCCGTGGCGCGCATTGCCGAGATCCGCGAAGCCTTCGGCGGCGAGGTCGAATTCGGCATCGACTTCCACGGCCGCGTGGCTGCACCGATGGCCAAGGTCCTGCTCAAGGAGCTGGAGCCTCACCGCCCGCTGTTCGTGGAAGAGCCGGTGCTGGCCGAGCAGGCGGAGTACTACCCGCGCCTGGCCGAACACACCGCCATCCCGCTGGCAGCGGGTGAACGCATGTTCTCACGATTCGAATTCAAGCGCGTGCTGGAGCAGGGTGGCATCGCCATCCTGCAGCCGGACCTGTCCCACGCGGGCGGCATTACCGAATGCTTCAAGGTGGCCAGCATGGCCGAAGCCTACGACGTGGCGTTTGCCCCGCACTGCCCGCTCGGCCCTGTCGCGCTGGCGGCCTGCCTGGCGGTGGACTTTGTCTCCTACAACGCCGTGCTGCAGGAGCAGAGCATGGGCATCCACTACAACAAGGGCGCCGAGCTGCTGGACTACGTCTTCAACAAGGAAGACTTCCGCATCGAGGATGGCTACTTCTCGCCGCTGCCGAAGCCGGGCCTGGGCGTTGAAGTGGATGAGGAACGCATCATCGCCGCCAGCAAGAATTCCTCCGACTGGCGCAACCCGCTCTGGCGTCACGCCGACGGCAGCGTGGCCGAATGGTGACCGGCGCTGCGCAACTCATCGGCGCGGACTGGGGCTCCACCGGCCTGCGCCTGTTCCTGATCGGCGCCGGCGGCGCAGTGCTGGACACGCGCGCCAGCGCGCAAGGCAGCACGGCCATGAACGGCTCGGCCGACGCCTACCGCGCGGCGCTCGAATCGCTGGCCGGCGACTGGCTGTCCGCCGCGCCGGACCTGCCGCTGGTCGTGTGCGGCATGGCCGGCAGCAAGCATGGCTGGCATGAAATCCCCTACGCAACCTGCCCGGTTGAAACCGATAATCTGCTCGCCTCCACCGCGCCGCTGCCGCCGCTGGGTGCGCGCAAGATGGCCATCGTTCCCGGCCTGCTGTACGCGCCGGCAACTGCCGCGCCGGACGTCATGCGCGGTGAAGAAACCCAGATCGCCGGCGCGCTCGCCCTGCATCCCGAACTGGCCGAGCAAGCCTGCATCGTCATGCCGGGCACCCACTCGAAGTGGGCCCGCTTGCGCGACAACACCGTGCTTTCCTTCGCCACGCACATGACCGGCGAGCTGTACGCCCTGCTCAACCAGCATTCGGTGCTGAACCGCCTGATGCAGCCGAGCGCTGAACCGCAGCAGGAAGCCTTCGAACAAGGCGTGCGCACAGCACGCGACGACGAACACGCCAATCTGGGGCACCATCTGTTCGCTGTGCGCACGCTCGGCCTCACTGAGCGGCTGCACCCGGAAGCGCTGGCCGATTACATGTCCGGCCTGCTGATCGGCCACGAACTGCGCGCCGGCCTCGCATGGCGCGCGCAAGCCGGATTGCAGCAAGCCCCGCTGGTCCTGATCGGCGAACCCAAACTGTGCGACCGCTATGCGCAGGCGCTGGCAGTATTTGGCGTAACGCCGGACCACATTTTCGAAAACACCGCTCCCGCCGGACTGTGGGCACTCGCCCAGCGCGCCGGCCTGCTGCGCCCGACACAGGAGTAAAGAACATGTCCAATATCCGCGCCGACCTCGATCGCGCCTTTGAAGCGCTGCCGCTGGTGGCCATCCTGCGCGGCGTGCAGCCGCATGAAGTGGAAGCCATCGCCAAGGCCGTGTACGAGGAAGGCTTCCGCATCATCGAAGTGCCCCTGAATTCCCCGCGCGCCCTGGATTCGATCCGCTTGCTCAGCAGAAGCCTGCCGGCGGACGCGGTTCTCGGCGCCGGCACGGTGCTGAGCGTGAACGCCGTCGATGAAGTGCAGGCCGCCGGCGGCCGCATTATCGTGATGCCGCATGCGGACGTGGAAGTGATCAGGGCCGCAAAGGCCAACGGCATGGCTTGCGTACCCGGCGTCGCCACCCCGACCGAAGCCTTCGCCGCCCTGCATGCCGGCGCCGATGCGCTCAAGCTCTTCCCCGCTGAACTGATTACGCCCGCCATCATGAAGGCCATGCGCGCGGTGCTGCCGAAGGAAACGCGCCTGCTGCCGGTGGGCGGGGTAACGCCGGACAATATGGAACCCTTCCGCGAAGCCGGCGCCGCCGGTTTCGGCCTCGGCTCCGCGCTCTACGCGCCTGGCATCGACGCCGCCGAAGCCGGCGCCCGCGCCCGCCGCTTCGTGCAAGCCTGGCGCCGCGCCTGACAATGCGGGCCGCGCTGCTGGCCGCCGCGCTCAGCGCGGCATTCGCCCATGCCGAAGTGCTGAAGGTCGACGCCAGCGCGCCCGCCGCCGCGCCGAAGACGGGCACCATCCAGACCGGCAGCAGCGTCTCCCCGCGCGGCGAAAAACTGGGCATCAACAGCCAATACCTGACGAAGAACGGCCAGCCCTGGCTGCCCGTCGCCGGCGAATTCCATTACTCGCGCGTTCCCGCCGAACGCTGGGAAGCGGAACTGCGCAAGATGAAGTCCGCCGGCGTGGACATCGTCACCAGCTACATCATCTGGAGCCACCACGAGGAAATCGAAGGCAGATTCGACTGGTCCGGCAACCGCGACCTGCACCGCTTCGTGCAGCTGGCGCACAAGGCGGGCCTCGGCTTCGTGGCGCGCGTCGGCCCCTGGGCGCATGCGGAAGTGCGCTATGGCGGCGTTCCGGACTGGGTGGTCAATGCCATGCCCACCCGCAGCGACGATCCGCAATACCTGCACTACGTCGAACGCTTCTACAACGAGATCGGCAAGCAGCTGAAAGGCCAGCTGTGGAAACAGGGCGGTCCCGTGATCGCCGTGCAGATCGAGAATGAATACAACCTCATTGGCCCGGGCAAGGGCGAAGGCCATATCGCGAAGCTGAAGGAGCTTGCGCTGAAGGCCGGATTGGACGTGCCTCTGTACACAGTGACGGGCTGGGACCACACGGTCTATCCATCCGGCGCCGTCACGCCGGTGTTCGGCGGCTATCCCGATGTCCCCTGGGGCGCCAGCGAGAAGAAGTCGGGCCCCAAGGAGACTTACGCTTTCCGCTTCGGCACGCGCGTGAGCGGCGACCTCGGCGCCCAGACCAAGGGCACGGTGCTGGGCGCAGCCGAAACGGATATGGACAGCACGCCCTTCCTCGGCGCGGAATATGGCGCCGGCCTGCCTGCCATGTACCGCCGCCGCACGCTGGTGTCGCCGGACGATATCGCGTCCATGCTGCCGGTGCAGCTGGGTTCCGGCCTGAACATGGTGGGCTACTATATGTTCCATGGCGGCCGCAATCCGCTCGGCCTCGGCGGCACCACGATGGAAGAGAGCACGCTGAGCGGCGGCTATAACGACACGCCCGCCATCAACTACGATTTCAATGCGCCCCTCGGCCCGGATGGTCAGCAGCGCCCCGTGCTGGCGCGGCTGCGTCCCTTCCACCACTTCCTGCAGGACTTCGGCGCGCGCCTCGCGCCGATGACCGTGCGCAAGCCGGACGTCACGCCGGCCACGCTCAAGGACCTGGTTACGCCGCGCTGGTCCTTCCGCGGCCAGGGCGAGCGTGGCTTCGTCTTCATGAGCAATCATGTGCGCCAGTATCCGATGGCCGTGCAGCGCGGCGTGCAGTTCGACATCAAACTACCCGGCGGCAGCCTGCGCTTCCCGCAGCAGCCTTTCGATGTGGCCGATGGCGCTTACTTTATCTGGCCGGTGAATTTCGATCTCGACGGCACGCGGCTGGAATATGCGACCGCACAGCCGGTCGCGCGGCTCGATGCGGGCAAGGAAGGCATCGTCTACGTGTTCAGCGCCAGCGCCGGCATTCCGGTCGAGATGTCGCTGGAGCCCGCGGCTGCGGCCTGGCTGGAAGCACAAGGCGGCGCCTCCGGCGTATCCGGCGTCGCCACCAGTACAAGCGGGCCGCGCATCGCGGCGGGCGCCGAGCGCGTCGTATTGAGCGGCATCGCGCCCGGTGCGGCGGCCGCATTCACCCTGCGCAAGCCATCCGCGCGGCCGGTGTCGGTCCTCGTGCTGACGCCCGAGCAGACCGCGCAACTGGCGATCGGCGACTTCGCCGGCCAGCGCCGCCTCGTGCTCAGCGCCCAGCAGCCCTACTTCGCCGACGGCAAACTCGAACTGCGCGCCGCCGGCCAGCCGCGCTTCCGTTTCGCCGTCTACCCTGCCCTGCCCACAGCGCCCAAAGCAGGTGCAAAGGTCACGCCGGCTGGCCACGATGGCCTGTTCCAGGTCTACGAAGCGGCCATGCCCCAGCAGACGATCGAAGCCAGCGTAACGCCGCTGCGCCCCGCCCAGCCGATGCCGCCGCCGGTGCGCGGCGGGAACGCGAAAGCTGCGATGCAGCCCATCCCCGAAGCCTGGTCGCGCGCCGCCGCCTGGCGCGTCAAGCTTTGGGGGGCCGCGCCGGCAGGCCTGGATGCAGCGCTGCTGGACATCGACTTCACCGGCGACATTGCCCGTCTCCACAACGGCACCCGCTGGCTGGACGACTGGTACTACAACGGCCAGCGCTGGCAGTACGATCTTGGCGCCGCCCGCCTCGGCCCCGGCGCAGAGCTGACCGTCACCGTCCTCCCGCTGCGGGCGGATACGCCCATCTATCTGCCCGAACAAGCCCTGCCCAACTTCGCCGGTCAGCCGCAAGTAGCGTCCATCGGCAAAGTCAGCGTCATCCCCGTCTACAAGCTGTCTGTCGGCCCCTGATATACCAATTTGGCATACATTATCAAACAAATCACATAAGTCTGATATGTCACTTATGTGTAAAGTGAACAAAACAAAGAAGGGAGACAACCGTGAGTGATGTGATGACGCTTGCCGTCGAACAGCGCGCGCAACTGGGCGAAGGCCTGCTGTGGGACGCCCGCACCAGCCGCTGGTGGTGGACCGATATCGAATCCGCCACGATCCATTCCTGGACCGACGGCGAACCCGGCCCCTACACCTACCGCGTGCCGGACCGCACCGGCTCCATGGCCCTGTGCAAGTCCGGCCGCATCCTGCTCGGCACCGCCAAGCAGCTCAGCTTTGCCGGCCCGCCCAATGGTAGCAACCCGGAGGGCGCGCCGTTGCAGCCGGTGCGCGCCGCCGTGCCGGTGGACGCCATCGAGCCGCGCACCCGCGTCAACGATGGCCGCACGGACCGCAGCGGCAACTTCGTTTTCGGCACGCTGAATGAAGCGGCCGAGAAGCGCCCCATCGGCAGCTTCTACCAGTACTCGCTGGCGCACGGCCTGCGCCGCCTGGCCCTGCCTTCGGTCGCCATCGCCAACAGCACCTGCTTCAGCCCCGATGGCAGGACGATGTACTTCACCGACACCACCACACGCCGCATCATGCAGTGCGACTATGACGCCGATTCAGGCCGCGTCGCCAATGTGCGCCTGTTCGTGGAAACCGATCTGCCCAACGCCTGGCCGGACGGCTCGGTCATCGACCGCAACGGCTGCCTGTGGAATGCGCAATGGGGCGCCGCCCGCGTGGTGCAGTACTCGCCGCAAGGCCAATTGATGCGCAGTTTCAGCCTGCCCGCGAAGAATCCGACCTGCCCCGCTTTCGGCGGCGCGAACCTGGACCAGCTGATGGTCACCACCGCCCGCGTGGAAAACACCCGCTCCGAACTGGAGCAGATGCCGCTGTCCGGCAGCCTGTTCACCATCAATGTCGGCGAAGCGCTCGGCATCGTGGACGCGCTGTTCAACGATGACGGCCTTGAATCACCAGCAAAATAACCATATCGAGACATCATGAAGACACTGACCGCACGCCGCCGCCTGCTGGCAGCAGCAGCCATCGCCTGCACGCTGGGAGTGGGCATGGGCATGGCCCACGCCGCCGAACCCGTGAAGATCGGCTTCCTCGTCAAGCAGGCCGAGGAACCCTGGTTCCAGGACGAATGGCGCTACGCCGAACAGGCGGCCAGGGAAAAGGGCTTCACCCTGGTGAAGATCGGCGTGCCGAACGGCGAGAAGACGCTGGCGGCGATCGACAACCTGGCCGCGCAAAAGGCGCAGGGCTTCGTGATCTGCGCGCCCGATGTGAAGCTGGGCACCGCGATCTCGCGCGCCGCCAAGCGCAATAACCTGAAGATCATGTCCGTCGACGACCAGCTGGTGGACGGCGCCGGCAAGCCGATTCCGACCATTCCGCACATGGGCATTTCCGGCTACGACATCGGCCAGCAGGTCGGCAAGGCGCTGGCAGAAGAAATAAGGAAGCGCGGCTGGAAGATGGAAGAAGTGGGGGCCCTGCGCATTGCCTACGACCAGCTGCCGACCGCGAAAGCCCGCACCATGGGCGCCGCCGACGCGCTGAAGGCCGCCGGCCTGCCTGCCGCCAATGTGGTCGATGCCCCGCAAGCCAAGACCGACACCGAAAACGCCTACAACGCCGCCAACGTGGCGCTGACCAAGAACGCGAAATTCAAGCACTGGGTCGCCTTCGGCCTGAACGACGAGGCTGCACTGGGCGCCGTGCGCGCAGGCGAAGGCCGCGGCCTGAAGGCCGACAGCATGGTCGCTGTCGGTATCGGCGGCAGCAAGTCGGCACTGAACGAATTCGCCAAGCCGGGCCAGACGGGCTTCTTCGGCTCCGTGCTGATCAGCCCGAAGCGCCACGGCTATGAAACCGCGCTGAATATGTATGACTGGATTGTCGCCAACAAGCAGCCGCCAATGCAGACCCTGACCACCGGCATCCTGATGACGCGCACCAACCAGCAGCAGGTGCGCACCGAATTCGGCCTGTAACACGGAGCGCGACATGCCCGTCTCATTGCAATTCGACCAGGTGTCGAAGCACTTCCCCGGCGTGAAAGCGCTGGATGGCGTGAGCTTCGAAGCCCACGCAGGCGCGGTGCACGGCCTGCTGGGCGAGAACGGCGCCGGCAAGTCCACCCTGCTGAAAATCCTCGGCGGCCAGTACAAGCCTGACGGCGGCCGTCTGCTGATCGATGGCGAGGAACGCCACTTCCACTCCGCCGGCGACACGATCAAGGCCGGCGTGGCCATCATCCACCAGGAACTGCATTATGTTCCGGAGCTGACGGTCACCGAGAACGTGCTGCTGGGCCGCATGCCGCGCCGCTTCGGCCTGCTGGACCGCAAGGAAGCGCAGCGCCATGTGCGCGAGCGCCTGACTGCCATGGGCGTGGACCTCGATCCGGCTGCCCGCGTGGCGGACCTGTCGATCGCCCAGCGCCAGATGGTCGAGATCTGCAAGGCCCTGCTGCAGGATGCCCAGGTGATCGCTTTCGACGAGCCCACCAGCTCCCTCTCGGCGCGCGAAAGCGAAGTGCTGTTCCGCCTGATCAAGGAACTGCGCGCCGCGGGCCGCACCATCATCTACATTTCACACCGCCTGGAAGAACTGTATGAGCTGTGCGACGCCTGCACCATCTTCCGCGATGGCCGCAAGATCGTCACCCATCCCGTCATGGCGGACGTGCCGCGCGAAACGCTGATCGCCAATATGGTCGGCCGCGAGCTGAAGGACATTTACGACTACCGTCCGCGCGAAACCGGCGCGCCACGCCTGAAGGTGAGCGGCCTCGGTGGACCCAGCCTGCCCGGCCACCACGACTTTTCGGTCGGCCGCGGCGAAATCCTCGGCTTCTTCGGCCTGGTCGGCGCGGGCCGGACGGAACTGATGCGACTTTTGTACGGCGCCGACCAGCGCCAGCATGGCGCATCGATCGAACTGGATGGGCAGCCGCTGCGCGGCAAGCATCCTTCGGACGCGATCGCCGCCGGCATCGTGCTATGTCCGGAAGACCGCAAGGAACAGGGCATCCTGGCCGAAGCCTCGGTGGCGGAGAACATCAACATCAGCTGCCGCCGCCACGGCCTGCGCGGCGGCATCTTCCTGCGCCACGGCCAGGAGGCGCAACTGGCCGATGACTTCATCAGGAAGCTGCGCATCAAGACGCCGCACCGCGACCAGGAAATCCGCCTGCTCAGCGGCGGCAACCAGCAGAAGGTGATTCTCGCGCGCTGGCTGGCCGAGCCCACTCTGAAGGTGCTGATCCTGGACGAACCCACGCGCGGCATCGATGTGGGCGCCAAGAACGAGATCTACCGCATCATCTATGAAGTGGCGGAACGGGGCTGCTGTGTGATCGTGATTTCCAGCGACCTGCCCGAAGTGCTGGGCGTCGCCGACCGCGTGATCGTCATGCGCGATGGCCAGATCAGCGGCGAACTGCCGCGCGCCCAGGCCACCGAAACCGCCGTGCTGCGCCTGGCCCTGCCGGACATGGCCTAAACCTTTCTCAGGAGTTGTACATGATGTCCCTCGCACCAAGCCAAACCGCCACCGAGGCCGCGGCCCGCAGCCAGCGCCGCAAGTGGCTCAATGACTACAGCATGCCGATCGCCTATGCCGTGCTGTTCGTCATCCTGACCTTCACGGTCGAAAACTTCTTCTCCGCCGCGAATATCGTCGGCCTGATGCTGTCGGTGGCGCAGATCGGCATGGTGGCCTGCACCATGATGATGTGCCTGGCCTCGCGCGACTTCGACCTGTCCGTCGGCTCCACCATTGCCTTTGCCGGCGTGCTGGGCGCCATGATCCTGGAAGCGACGGGCAGCGTGCTGCTGGCCATCGGCGGCGGCCTGCTGGCCGGCGCCGTGATCGGCGCCTTCAACGGCGTGCTGATCGCCTACCTGCGCGTCAACGCGCTGATCGCCACCCTCGCCACCATGCTGATGGTGCGCGGCCTGGCCTTCATCGCCTCGCAGGGCCAGGCCGTCGGCATCGCCAGCGAAAGCTTCATCAGCTTCGGCGACACCCGCTGGTTCGGCCTGCCGCTGCCGGTGCTGGTCACCGCGCTATGCTTCGTGCTGTTCGGCGTGCTGCTGAACCACACCATCTTCGGCCGCAACACGCTGGCCATCGGCGGCAATCCCGAAGCTGCCCGCCTGGCCGGCGTGAACGTGGAGCGCCTGCGCGTGTGGATCTTCCTGATCCAGGGCGTCGTCACCGCGGCCGCCGGCCTGATCCTGGCGTCGCGCATCACTTCGGGCCAGCCGAATGCGGCCCAGGGCTTCGAGCTGGACGTGATCTCGGCCTGCGTGCTGGGCGGCGTGTCCCTCATGGGCGGCAAGGCGCGCATCTTCGGCGTGCTGGTGGGCGTGCTGATCATGGGCACCGTGGAAAACGTGATGAACCTGATGAATGTGGACGCGTTCTATCAATACCTGGTGCGCGGCCTGATCCTGCTGGCGGCAGTACTGTTTGACCAACTGAAAACGCGCGGTGCGCGACACTAAAAAATGAGCGGACGTCTTTCCGGCAAAGTAGCCATCATCACAGGTTCCACCCAGGGCATCGGCGCAGCCATTGCCCGCCTCTTCCTCAAGGAAGGCGCGCGCGTGGTCGTCAACAGCCATGCGGCGGATGCAGCTTCCGAGGCCATCATGGCGGAACTGGGCGAGGAGAATGCCCACTTCATCCAGGGCGACGTGGCCGATCCGGCATCGATGCAGGCGCTGGCCGACCGCGCCGTCGCCCGCTTCGGCCGGGTGGACGTACTGGTCAACAATGCGGGCGTTGATGTATTCAGCGACCCGCTGCAGATGACGCCGGAGCAGTGGCGCCGCTGCATGTCCATCGACCTGGAAGGGTCGTGGAACGCCATGCGCGCCGTGCTGCCCGGCATGCTGACCCAGGGCAGCGGCAATATCGTCAACATCGCCTCGGTGCACGGCCACAAGATCATCAAGGGCTGCTTCCCCTACCCGGTTGCCAAGCACGCGCTGATCGGCATGACGAAGTCGCTGGGCATCGAATATGCAGCGCGTGGCATCCGCGTCAACTCCATTTCGCCGGGGCTGATCATGTCCGAGCGGGTGGCGGCCTGGCTGGCCGGCATGAGCGACGAAGACCGTGCGCGCCAGACGGAGATCCTGCCGTGCAAGAGAATCGGTGAGCCTGAGGAAGTCGCGTATACTGCGCTTTTCCTTGCGAGCGACGAAGCGCGCTTCATCAACGCCACTGACATCCTGATCGACGGAGGCCGCTCGCAGATCTATCACGACTGACGAGAACAATAGAGACGCCCATGACGCTTGCCAATTCCGACCGATTCGTGCGCACGCACTTAAAGACCCGCCATATGGTCTTGCTGGTTGAACTGGGACGGCATGGGTCCATCCTGCACGCGGCGGAAGCGGCCAATCTCACGCAGCCCGCCGCTTCCAAGCTGCTCTCCGAACTGGAATACGCGCTGGGCGTGCAGCTGTTCGAACGCCGCGCGCGGGGCATCGTGCCGACCTGGTACGGCGAAGTAATGATACGCCGCGCCGGCGCCGCACTGGCCGAAATGGATGCGGCCCATCAGGAAGTCATGGAGCTGCTGGCCGGCCTTTCCGGCCGCGTGTCGATCGGCGCCGTGATGGCGCCTTCCACCAGCCTGCTGCCGGAAGCCGTCACCCTCTTGAAGTCGCGCCATGCGCGCCTGCATGTGGCGATCACTGTCGAAACCAGCAAGATCCTGCTGCAGCGCCTGCGCGCGGGCGAACTCGATATGATGATCGGCCGCGTGCTCGATAGCGATTCGGCCGGCGAGCTCAATTTCGAACCGCTCACCGACGAACCGCACCACCTGATCGCCCGCAGCGGCCACCCGCTGGCATCGCGCAGCGACCTGTCGATGGAAGATCTTGCGCGCGCGTCGTGGATCATGCCGCCCAGCGGCAGCATCCTGCGCGACCGCCTCACATCCATGTTCCTGTCGAAAGGCCTGGACCAGCCGGCGGAAACGGTGGAAACGGCTTCGCTGCCTGTGATTACCAGCCTGCTGGCGCGCAGCGACATGATCGTGCCCTTGCCGCAGCAGGTGGTGGAGCCCTATCTCAAATTCGGTGAACTCGCCGTGCTTCCTTTCGATCTCGGGCTGCGCATGGATGTCTACGGCATCATCACGCGCCGCCAGCACCGCCTGGCGCCGGGCGCGCAAGCGATGCTCGACACGCTGCGCGAAGTTGCCGCGAAAGTGCCGCACGCCGCCTGAGTAAAACTTCAGGAGCAAGCCTTTTCGTTTAATCATGTAGTCACATGAGAGCGCTACCTTATCGGTTTTTCCATCAACCGTACGGACTCTTTCATGCATCTTGTACTTCGCGCTTCCACCCTGGCCGTCGCTCTCGCATTAAGCGCTTGCGGCGGTAACGGCAACGACGAAAACTTCACCATTCCCGCAGCACCCGCCGACCAGGGCGCAGCCGAAACGGCGCCGGTGCCAACCGTGACAGCCTTCGTGGACACCGTCGCCACCAACCAGCGCGGTGACGCACGCTATGCCACGCTGTCCACCAACGCCGGCGTGCGCGTGCTGGGCGGCTTCCTGCAGATCTGGAAACCGCTGACCGAAATCGTCGATGCCGGCGTGACCGCGCCCGCCGTGGACGGCTTCCCGGCCGTCGTTGCTTCCACCTGGACCGGCCTGCCGAATGACGGCACCCCCGGTGGCACGGTCGTCAACGCCGGCGTGCACCAGGCGAATATCGATTACGTGGTGAAGGCCACCACCGGCCGCACCGCCGAACAGGCGACTGCCGCCTACCTGGATGACCGCCGTGGCAAAGGCTATAGCGTCACCGACGGCATGGGGCCGCTGACCGCAGCCTGGCGCGCAGCGGCGCAGCAAACCACTACCATCACGTCCGTTCCCGCGGACGCCACCACGGTGCTGTACAACGACGGCGGCAATAATACCGGTGTCGCAGGCAGCGCTAACGCCAGTTTCGGCAGCGTGGTGGACCTGATCAACACCATGGGCAATAACGGCTCCACCGAGCCGGCCAAGCGCTTCTACAAATATGCGCGCCCTTACCGCTGGAGCAGCAGCGTAGCCCTGCTGCCGGCACTGGTGCCGGCCAAGAGCAGCACGCCTTCCACCGACGGCGGCTTCACCAGCGGCCACTCGGCCGAAGCGGTGCGCGATGCGCTGGCCATGGCCTATGTCGTGCCCGAGCGCTATCAGGAAATCCTGACCCGCGGCCTCGAACTGGGCGAGGCGCGCATCTGGGCCGGCATGCACTCGCCGCTGGATGTGATCAGCGGCCGCATCCTGGCCCAGGCGGTCGTCGCCGCCAACCTGGTGGACAGCGCCAACGCCGGCAAGAAAACGGCTGCCTATGCCCAGGCCCACACGGCCCTGATGGCGCAGACCGGCACCACCGCCGATACCTTCGCGGCTTACGCGCAATCGGGCACCACGGCCAATGACCGCTTTGCCGATTACGCCACCAATAAGGCCAACTACCTGCGCCGCCTGACCTTTGGCTTTGCGCCAGTCGCGGCCACCTCCACCGCAGCCTCCGTGCCAAAGGGCGCCGAAGTGCTGCTCGAAACGCGCCTGCCCTATCTGAGCGAGGCGCAGCGCCGCGTGGTGCTGAAAACGACCGCCGTTCCTTCCGGCTATCCGGTCATGGACGATGCCGAGGGCTGGGGACGACTCAATCTGTTTGCAGCGGCGGATGGCTATGCATCCTTCACCGGCAATGTGACCATCGTCATGGATGCCGGCAAGGGCGGCTTCAACGCGAACGACCGCTGGCGCAACGACATCAGCGGCAGCGGCAAGCTGGTAAAGCAAGGTACCGGGCGCCCTGCGCCTGGCCGGCAATAACAGCTGGAGCGGCGGCACGCAGCTGGAGGGCGGCGCGCTGGAAGGCGACAGCACTGCGGCTTTCGGCACGGGCGACGTGTATAACAGCGGCGGCACGCTGATCGCCAACGCACCGGCGGCACTAGTCCTGAACGGCCAGTACACCCAGCTCAGTGGCGGCACGCTGGAGCTGGACATCGGCAGCGGCCAGCAAGGCCGCCTGTCGGCCAAAGGCACCGTGACCATTGCCGGCGGCACGCTGCGCATCAAGTTCCAGGGCGGCTACAAGCCGGCCAGCGGCGACACGCTGCAGGTGCTCAGCGCCGGTTCGCTGAAAGGCAAGTTCACGACCATCACGGTGGATGGCTACACGGTCACCCCAAACTACAGCGATACGGGCCTGCAACTCAAGCTCAACTGAGCTATGCCGAAATGGAATAGCAGATCGTGAAATAGTGATTGGTTTGGCATCACCTCAGTTGGCACAATGATCTCACTTAAGTGGTGCGTTTTAAACCGGTCGAACAGGCCGGTTTTTTTTTGCCGAACCCACGGCAGAGACTAGTGTCTGACACGTCGTGTCAGACACTTGGGTTACGCCTCGGGTTTTTATTCGGCCAACACGGGGTAAAGGGATGCCAGCAGCAAGCCCGCCATCGTGAAATTGAAGATGCGCACGGCGCGCGGCTCCTGCAGCACGCGCTGCATGCCGACGCCGAACGAGGCCCAGATGCCCACGCAGGGCGCGCCGATAAGGCCGAAGACCGCGGCCAGCAGCAGCACGTCCTTCAGCGCGAAGCCGTGCGGCAGGTAGCTCGTGACCGCGCCGACCGCCATCACCCACGCTTTCGGGTTCACCCACTGGAAGGCCGCCGCCGCGCCAAAGCTCATCGGCTTCGTGCTGCTCTTGCCGTCCTTGCCCATCGGTGCGGCATTCGCCAGCTTCCAGGCCAGCCACACCATCCACGCCGCGCCGACGTATTTCAGGATCACCTGCAGCTGCGGCACCGCGTCGAACACCGCGTGCATGCCCACGCCGGTGGCCGCCACCATGAAGGTAAAGCCCAGGCAGATGCCCGCCAGGTGCGGCAGGGAGCGCACGAAGCCGTGATTCAGGCCGGAAGCCATGATCATCATATTGTTCGGGCCTGGGGTGATCGAAGCGATCAGGGCAAAGGTGCAGAAGGCAAGCAGTTGGTCGGGGGACATGGCGGGACTCTCAGGGGACATTATCATTACTCTAACGCGATATACCAGCACAGTCCCTACACACTTTCCTCTCTCCACACCGGAACCGTACAGGTCGCCGGACCGGTACACGCCCCCGGCGGCACACGCACGGCCGGGTCAGGCCCGGATCTCGCGCAGGCCCTTGCCAAGTTTGCGCCGCAGGAGTGTGCGGAGGGTGGTCCCATCGCTATAGCCAACCTGTTCCGCGATGCGGTCAGATTCTGCCCACTCGTCTTCAGCAAATGCACCGCGCGTTCAATGCGCAAATCCTGCACATAAGCGACCGGCGACTTGCCGAGAACATCCTGCATCCGCCTCGCCAGCGTGCGTTTACTGGTTGCCAGCGCACCGGCAGCGGCATCGAGGCTGAAGCCTTGGTCGAGATGATCGCGCGCCCAGCGGTCGAAGCGCGAAACCAGCGGGTCCGCATGCGTCAAATGATCGGTGATCACATAGGAAGACTGCGAAGGCCGCGTATCCACGATCAGGTAGTTCGCCACCAGCGCCGCCAGTTCGGGACTGGACTGGCGGATCAGCAGCAGCGCCATATCGAGGTGGCTGAGCGCCGCGCCGGCAGTCACGAACTGCCCCCGAGCTGACGACCATGCGCCCCGCGTCCAGACGCACCGCCGGGTAGCGCTGGCGGAACATGGGCGTGAGCCACCAGGTCGTGGTCGCATCGTGGCCATCCAGCAGCCCCGTTTTCGGCCAGCACGAACGTACCGATACAGGCGGCGGCAATGCGCACGCCCTCCCCGGCCCAATTGCGCAGCAGCGCTACCGCCTCGGCCACATCGTCGCGGCCCAGAGCGGCCGCCAGCGGATCGGGCATTTTCTGCCCCAGCGCCGGAATCACCACCACGTCCGGCAGCGCGCGCGACGGCGGCGAGGCGCACAGGAACGCCCATGCCCTGCGCGCTGCGCACCTCCGGCCGCACGCCCGCCAGCGTCACGCTGAACGGTGGCGTGGACAAGCCCTGCAGCGCCGAAAGCTCGTTGGCCGTGCTAAATGCATCCAGCACGGTGGACAGGCCTGTGTCGAACACGCCCTCCAGCGCCAGCACAGTGATATTCATGGCGAGATCGATACCAAAGATGTCAATTGCGCCAGTGTCGCACCCGCAGAGCGCTCTGTAAAGTTCTCCTCACACCAACCACTCAAGGAGATCCAACATGATCAAGTACGCACTCTTCGCCCGTTTCGAAGCCAAACCGGGCAAGGAAGCCGCCGTCGAGCAATTCCTGCAGCAGGGCCTCGCTCTCTCCAGGGAAGAGCCGCAAACGAAAATCTGGTTCGCATTGAAACTGTCCGACCGCGTTTTCGGCGTGTTCGACGCATTCGAAACGGAAGAAGGCCGCCAGGCCCACCTGACGGGCAAGATCGCCGCCGCCCTGATGGCCAGCGCGCCCGAACTGTTCACCGGCCCGCCGAGCATCGAACGCATCGACGTGCTGGGCCTGAAGAACTCAGCGGCCTGACGCGGGACAAAAGCCGTGGCGCGGATCGAAAGGATCCAGCCACAGCTCGCGGCGCGCGAACAGCGCCGGATCGAGCTCCCTGTTGGGCAGCTCGATCCGCCTGCGTCCCGCACAGGGCTGCGCGCTTCAGGTCCGCGCTGTGGTAGCGCAGCACGAAGCGCTCAAGCGAGCCATCCTTCACCATCGACTCCATCCCGGCAGCAATGCGTGCGTACAGGCGCGTGGCCTCCGGCGAGACGAAAAACATGGACGGAATCTGGTCATGCAGCAGGGAAGTTCTCTTCCAGCGCCAGGCTGGGATAATCGCGCCGGTGCGTTTCCAGCTCGCGGAAAATCTCGTTCACGCCGCGCGGGAAGTAGTCGAAACGCTCCGCCATCAGCATATCGAACAGGCCTTCGTAATTGCCGCCGGTGACCACGCTGAAACCATTCGCCTGCAGCGAATGCACGGTGACCCAGGCCGATCCCGCGCCTGCCCGCAGCTGCTTCAGGCGCGCCGCATCGAGTGAGCGGAATTTCGCCTGGCGGCGCTTGTCGATCAACGCCACGCGCCAGGACTGCACACCCATGTCAATCGGCACCGGCACGAACTTCAACTTATTCGCCCATTCGGCATTGACGGGATAGGCCGTCACGTTCACCAGCCGGCCTTCTTTCAGCGCCGCGAACAGGCGCTTGCGCTCCATATGGACCGGCGCCAGCTCCAGTTTCCACGGCCCGAATTCGGGCTCGGTGCGTCTCAGGATCTCGCGCAGCAGGGCCTGGGCATATACGCGCCGGAAGTCGTTGGGAGAAAACGGGACGGTCGAACACCGCCACGTCCAGCGCCCACGACGGAGCGGCCAGGACGGCCAGCAGCAGCGCTGCGCCAAGGCGCTTAGCGAGACGGGCAAAGGCCATGCCGCCTGTCCAGGGGATCGAACCATATCTCCTTGCGCGCGACCAGCGCCGGATCGAGCTCGCTGTTGGTCAACTCGATCTGCAGCCGCTCGCACAGGCGCGCGCGCTGCAAGTCGCGCCGGTAGTGTTTCAGCACCATCGCCTCCAGCGCGCCATCCTTCAGCAGCGCTTCCATGCCCGCGGCAAGGCGGCGCTGCAATCGCGGCGCCTGGGGCGAGACATAAAACATCGTTGGAACGCGTTCATGCAACAGGAAGCGTTCTTCCGCTGCCATGGTCGGGAACTGGCTGCGGTGCGCGTCCAGCTCCCCGAAGATTTCATTGACGCCGCGCGGGAAAAAGTCGAAGCGGCCGGCCATCAGCATATCGAACAAGCCGCTATAGCTGCCGCCGGAAACGATACGGAAGCCATTCTCGCGCATCACGCGCTGGGTGACCCACGTTTCCCCCTACGCCGGCCCGCAACTGCTTCAGCTGCGCCGGCCCGGCCAGGCTGTTCATGAGGGGCTGCGTGGACGCATCGATCAGCGCCACGCGCCAGGATTGCAGCCCCAGGTCCACCGGCACCGGCACGGGCAACAGCTCACGCGCCCATTGAGCGTTCGCCAGGGAGGTCGCCACGTTTATCAGCTCACCGTCCTTCAATGCCTGGAACATGCGCTGCCGCGCCATGGGAGCCACCGCAAAGTCAATTCGATAAGGGCCGAATTCAGGCGTCGTGCGCTCCATGGCAGCACGCAGCACTGCAGTGGCAAAGTCCAGTCGATGGTCGCTTGGCGCCGTTGGACGGTCGAAAATCACCACGTCCAGCGCGAAGACCGGGCTGGATGCCAGCAGCGCAAGCAAAAGCATCAAAGATCGCAGCATTGAGGTCCGATGCCAAAAGAGCAACCAAAAGTTGCTAAAGTCCGTGCACCATCTTAGCGCAGGCGCGCCGGGAGGGCGACGGCTTTATAATGGCGGTTTTACATCCCACCCACGAAAATCATGTCTGCACAACTGATCGACGGAATCGCCCTCTCCCAAAAACTGCGCGCCGAAATCGCTACCCGCGCCGCCGCCCTCACCGCCCAGGGCAAGCAGCCCGGCCTGGCCGTGATCCTGGTCGGCGAAGACCCGGCCAGCCACGTTTACGTGCGCAACAAGGTGAAAGCCTGCGGCGACGTGGGCATCCATTCCCTGCTCGAGAAATATGATGCCGACCTGACCGAACAGGCACTGCTGGAGCGCATTGCGGCGCTCAACGAAGACCCGACCATCCACGGCATCCTGGTGCAGATGCCGCTGCCGAAGCACATCAACCCGCACAAGGTGATCGAAGCCATTTCCACCTCGAAGGACGTGGACGGCTATTCCGTGCTGAGCGCGGGCGAGCTGATGACCGGCCTGGAAGGTTTCCGCCCCTGCACGCCGTATGGCTGCATGAAGCTGATCGAATCGACCGGCATCGACCTGCGCGGCAAGCACGCCGTGGTAATCGGCCGCTCCAACACCGTGGGCAAGCCTATGGGCCTGCTGCTCTTGCAAGCCAATGCCACCGTCACCATCTGCCATAGCGCAACACCGGACCTGGGCTACCACACCCGCCAGGCGGACGTGGTCGTGGCTGCAGTCGGCCGCCGCAATACCCTGACTGCTGATATGGTGAAGCCTGGCGCCATGGTGATCGACGTGGGCATGAACCGCGACGACAACGGCAAGCTGTGCGGCGACGTGGACTTCAATGGCATCAAGGAAGTGGCGTCCCATATCACCCCCGTACCGGGCGGCGTGGGACCGATGACGATCACCATGCTGCTGATGAACACCATTGAGTCGGCCGAGCGCGTTTAACGAGCCTTAGGAGTACACATGACTGACAATACGCTGGACAACCCGCTGCTGGACTTCTCCGGCCTGCCGCGTTTCGACGCGATCAAGCCGGAACACGTTACCCCCGCCGTCGAGCACCTGCTGGCAAAGAACCGCGAGGCCGTGGCCACGCTGGAGCAGCCAAGCGACACGGTGAGCTGGGATAACTTCGTGACCCCGCTGGAGAATGCCACCGAGCTGCTGGGCCGTGCCTGGGGCATTGTCAGTCACCTCAACAACGTAGTGGACACGCCCGAACTGCGCGCCACCTACAACGAGAACCTGCCGAAAGTGACCGAATTCTGGACCGCCCTGGCCCAGAACGAAAACCTGTTCGCGAAATACAAGGCCCTGCGCGCCAGCCCCGAATTCGCCACCTTGTCTCCCGCGCGCAAGCGCATCGTGGACAATGCGATCCGCGACTTCCGCATGGGCGGCGCCGAGCTCCCGGCGGACAAGAAGGAACGCTTCGCCGACATCCAGGAACAGCATGCCGCCACGTCCACCCGCTTCAGCGAGAACGTGCTGGATGCGACCAATGACTGGAAGATGCTGATTGAAGACGAAGCCGAACTGGCCGGCCTGCCGGAAGACGTGAAGGCCGCCGCGAAAGCGCTGGCCGAGAAGGAAGGCAAGCAGGGCTTCATGTTCTCGCTGCACTTCCCGTCCTACTACCCGATCTTGCAATTCGCCGACAGCCGCGCGCTGCGCGAGAAGGTGTATCGCGCCAACGCCAGCAAGGCTTCCGAACTGGGCGAGATGTTCAGCGAGCGCGAAAAGTGGGACAACTCCGCCAACATCGTCACCCTGCTGAAGCTGCGCGAAGAAGAGGCCCAGCTGCTGGGTTACAAGAACTTCGCCGAAGTGTCGCTGGTGCCGAAGATGGCGCAGAGCCCCGAGCAGGTGATCGGCTTCCTCGAAGACCTGGCAAAACGTGCCCGTCCCTTCGCGGAAAAGGACCTGGCCGAGCTGCAGCAGTTCTCGTCGCAGGAACTGGGCATCAAGGACCTGCAGGCCTGGGACCTGCCCTACACTTCCGAGAAACTGCAGCAGCACCGCTATGCCTTCTCGGCCCAGGAAGTGAAGCAGTACTTCCCCGAGAATAAGGTGATCGACGGCCTGTTCAAGCTGGTGCAGAATCTGTTCAATGTGTCCATCGTGCCGGACGAAGCGCCGGCATGGCACAAGGATGTGCGCTTCTACCGCATCGAGCGCGATGGCAAGCTGATTGGCCAGTTCTACCTGGACCTCTACGCCCGCGCCGGCAAGTCCGGCGGCGCCTGGATGGACGATGCGCGCGGCCGACGCATGAAGGAAGGCCAGCTGCAAACGCCGGTCGCCTACCTGACCTGCAACTTCACCGAGCCCGCCGTCATCGACGGCAAGCTGCAGCCATCGCTGTTCACGCACGATGAAGTGATCACCCTGTTCCACGAATTCGGCCACGGCCTGCACCACATGCTGACGCAGGTGGAAGAGCTGGCGGTGTCCGGCATTTCCGGCGTGGAGTGGGATGCGGTGGAACTACCGTCGCAGTTCATGGAAAACTTCTGCTGGGAGTGGGATGTGCTGAGCCACATGACGGAGCACGTCCACACCGGCGAGCCGCTGCCGCGCGCGCTGTACGACAAGATGCTGGCCGCGAAAAACTTCCAGTCCGGCCTGCAGACGCTGCGCCAGGTGGAATTCTCGCTGCTGGACATGCACCTGCACTACGACTACAAGCCGGAGAGCGGCAAGTCAGTGCAGGATGTGATCGACGAAGTGCGCCGCAAGTTCTCGGTCATCATTCCGCCGTCGTTCAACCGCTTCCAGAATTCCTTCGGCCATATTTTCGCCGGCGGCTATGCGGCCGGCTATTACAGCTACAAGTGGGCCGAAGTGCTGTCCGCCGACGCGTATGCCGCGTTCGAAGAAGCGGCGGCGCTGGATGGCGGCAAGATGTCCACCGAAACGGGCAAGCGCTTCCAGCAAGAGATCCTGGCCGTTGGCGGTTCGCGCCCGGCGCTGGAATCGTTCACGGCCTTCCGCGGCCGCGAGCCCACCATCGACGCCCTGCTGCGCCACAGCGGCATGGCGGCATGACCATGCGCCGCGCCGCCCTGTTCCTGCTGCTGTGCGCCGCCGGCGTGGCGCAGGCGCAGATGTACAAGTGGAAGGACGCCAAAGGCGTGACCCATTACACGGACACGCCGCCGCCCGCGTCCGCCAGGAAGGCCGAGGTGAAAAACTTCAGCGCCGGCGGCGCCGGCGAGCTGCCGCCCGAGCTGGCGGACGTTGCGCGCGCCCGTCCCGTGGTGCTGTACACGGCGGCCAACTGCCCCGGCTGCGAGCAGGGCCGCGCCCTGCTCACCACGCGCGGCATTCCCTTCCGCGAGCGCACCATCGCCACCGCTGACGACCATGCCGCCCTGAAGGCGGCCGGCAGCGACGGCCAGTTGCCCCTGCTGCAGGTAGGCCGCACGAAGCAGATCGGCTTCGAGTCCCAGACCTGGGATGAGCTGCTGACCGGCGCCGGCTACCCCACCATCAACGCCCTGCCGCCGGGCTACCAGAATCCGCCGCCGGTGGCCGCCGCGCCGCCGAAGCAGCCTTCGCCGGAACAGGCTGCGCGCGCAGCAGAACTGGACGCGGCCCGCGCCCGCACCGCCGAAGAAGCCGCGCGCCGCGCACGCCAACCAGAAAACGCCCCGCCGAATTTCCAGTTTTAAGATGACGCAAATCGATTTCCACAGCAATGTGGCGGACAAGATCGCCTATGCCTGCCGCCTCCTGCGCAAAGCCTACACCGCCCGCAACCGCATCGTCGTGATGACCGAAGACGCCGAGCAACTGGCCGCGCTCGATCAGGCGCTGTGGACCTTTTCCGATGTGGACTTCCTGCCGCACGCCCACGTCAACGATCCCAAGGCTCCCGATTCGGCCATCGTGCTTGCCGACAGCGATGATGTGGAACTGCCCCAGGCCGATCTGCTCGTGAACCTCGCGCGCCGCGCGCCGGCCCAGTTCGAGAATTTCCCGCGCCTGATCGAAGTGATCTCCACCGACGAAGCCGATGCCGCGGCTGGCCGCCAGCGCTTCGTCGCCTACAAGCGCCAGGAATTCCAGCCGTCCCACCTCACCATAGGCAAGCCATGAGCAAGTTCGACGCCAGCATCCCGGTCCTCACCGAAGTCTTCCAGGACGAACCCGCGCTGGCGCCCACCGCGCACGCATCAACTGGCGCGCCCCTGGTCACGCCTAACCGGTCCGCCGCGTGGCCTTACCGCGCTGCCGACGCCGCCGATGCAACTGCGTCCGCGTCCGCCGCCGCCCCAGCCGACCCGTTCGCGCCCGCCGACACCTCCGAGCTGGATGCCGCGCGTCCTCCCTTGCCGGCCGAACCGGAGGCTGAACCGCCCGCGCCCGCGACCGTCGAACCGCTCGACTGGGAGCGCCTCGAACGCCAGGTCAGCCACAGCGTCCTGCAGCAACTCACCGCACGCGTCGACTTCGTGCTCGAGCAGCGCATCAACGACAGCATGGAAGAAGTCCTGAACCACGCCCTGCGCCGGCTGACCGAAGAAATCCGCGTTGGCCTGCACGACACGCTGAACAAGATCGTCACCCGCGCCGTGCAACAGGAAATCGCCCACCTCCAGGCAAGTGCACCACAGCCCAACGACAAACGTTAAATACAAAGCGGAAATTCCCGCTTTGCCAATTATTCATTTTGTTGTACCTTGTGCTGTCTGCAATTTTTCTTGGAGAATACCTATGCAGTTGACCAGCAAGTTGCTTCCAGTTGCCATCGCCATGGCCTTCGCCACCGGTGGCGCCTATGCCCAGGAAATCATTAAGATCGGCCACGTGGCCCCGGTATCCGGCCAGAATGCCCACCTCGGCAAGGACATGGAAAACGGCGCCAAGATGGCCGTGGAAGACCTGACCGCCAAGAATATCAAGATCGGCGGCAAACCGGTCAAATTCGTCATCCAGTATGAAGACGATGCTGGCGACCCCAAGCAGGGCACCAATGCCGCGCAAAAGCTGGTGGACGCCAAAGTGCAGGGCGTGATCGGCCACCTGAATTCCGGCACCACCATCCCCGCCTCCAAGATCTACTACGACGCAGGCATCCCGCAGATTTCCCCGGCAGCCACCTCCCCCGTCTACACCAAGCAGAAATTCAACACAACCTTCCGCGTGGTCGCGAATGACAACAAGCTGGGCGGCACCTTGGGCGCCTACGCCGTGCAAAAACTGGGCGCCAAGAAAATCGCCGTGATCGACGACCGCACCGCTTATGGACAGGGCGTTGCTGAAGAGTTCGTCAAAGGCGCCAAGAAAGCCATGCCGGGCGTGCAAATCGTCGGCAAGGAATTCACCAATGCGAACGCCACCGATTTCAACGCCATCCTGACCAATATCAAGTCCAAGAATCCGGATCTGGTCTTCTTCGGCGGCATGGATTCGGTGGGCGGTCCGCTGCTGCGCCAGATGAAGGCGCTGGGCATCAACGCCAAATACATGGGCGGCGACGGCGTCTGTACCGACGCGCTGTACCGCCTGTCCGCCGGCGCTGCGGCCGACGGCGTAGTCACCTGCGCGGAAGCGGGCGGCGTGCCAGCGGAAATGTCCAAGAACATCGACGAATTCCGTGCCCGCTACAAGAAGCAATTCGGCCAGGAAGTGCAGCTGTACGCGCCGTATGTCTACGACGCCATCATGACCATGGTGCAGGCGATGCAGGAAGCCAATTCCTCCGAGCCGGCCAAATACCTGCCCTATCTGGCCAAGATCAAGCATCAGGGCGTAACCGGCCCGATCGCCTTCGACCAGTTCGGCGACATCAAGGATGGCGCGCTGACCCTGTACACCTACAAGGCCGGCAAGAAAACCCAAATGGAAGTTGTGAAGTAATGCATAGAAAACTCATCGCCGCAGGCGCGGCGCTGGCCCTGGCGGGCGGCGCTTATGCGCAGGAAACCGTAAAGATCGGCTATGTCGGGCCGCTGTCCGGCCAGTCCGCCCACCTGGGCACGGACACCGGCAACGGCGCCCGCATGGCGGTCGACGACCTGAATGCCAAAGGCTTCAAGATCAATGGCAAACCGGTCAAGTTCGTGCTGCTGTCCGAAGACGATGCCGGCGAGCCCAAGCAGGCAACCGCCGCTGCGCAGAAGCTGGTGGACAGCAAGGTCAACGGCGTGATCGGCCATCAGACTTCCGGTACCTCGATCCCAGCGTCCAAGATTTACTACGACGCCGGCATTCCGCAGATCTCGGCCTCGGCCACCAGCCCCGTCTATACCCACCAGAAATTCAACACCACCTTCCGCGTGGTGGCGAACGACAACAAGCTCGGCTCCTCGCTTGGCCAGTACGCGGTGGGCAAACTGGGCGCGAAAAAGATCGCGGTGATCGACGACCGCACGGCTTACGGCCAGGGTGTGGCGGATGAGTTTATGAAGTCGGCACGCAAGACGGCCGGCGTTTCGATCGTGGCCAAGGAGTTCACCAACGACAAGGCCACCGACTTCAATGCCATTCTGACCAGCATCCGCGCCAAGAATCCGGACCTAGTGTTCTTCGGCGGCATGGACTCCGTCGGCGGCCCGCTACTGCGCCAGATGAAGGCGCTCGGCATCAAGGCCAAATTCATGGGCGGCGACGGCATCTGCACGGAAGCCATGCCCAAGCTGGCCGGCAATGCGGACGATATCGTCACCTGCGCCGAGGCCGGCGGCGTCACGCCGGAGCAGGAAAAGAAAATCGTCGAATTCGGCGAGCGCTACAAGAAGCGTTTCGGCAAGGATGTGCAGATTTACGCGCCGTACGGCTACGATGCGGTGATGGCGATGGCCACGGCCATGGCCGATGCCAAGTCCGCCGATCCGGCCAAGTACCTGCCCTTCCTGTTCAAGGTCAAATACGCCGGCAACAGCGGCCTGATCGCCTTCGACCAGTACGGCGACATCAAGGATGGCGCGCTGACCTTGTTCACCTACAAGAACGGCAAGAAATCCCGCCTCGAAGTCGTGAAATAAATAAGAACCCACGGCGTAACCCAGGTGTCTGCCACGATGTGGCAGACACCAGTTTTATGCCGTGGGTTTAAAAAAGCCGGGCTGACCCGGCTTTTTTCGTTAATGGCGCTTCGATTACTTCTGCGCCAGCACCCATTTCACCAGCGTGCGAGCTTCAGTCTCGTTCACCTGCGGATTGGCAGGCATCGGAATGGCGCCCCAGGGAACCGGAACCGCCCTTGATCACCTTCTGAACCAGCTTGTCCTCAGCGTCTTTCTGGCCGGCGTATTTCGCAGCGACATCCTTGAACGCAGGGCCAACCAGCTTGTTGGCAACAGCGTGGCAAGCCATGCAGTTCTTGGCCTTGGCCAGGTCCGGATTAGCCAGTGCAGCTTGCGAGGCGAAGGCGGAAGCGAGCAACATACCAACCATCAGGGAACGTTTCATCATTTTCTCCAAAATAAATCCTGCGAAATTCTAAAAGGTAAGATGCAGGTTTGTGCCAGATCAACGCGGTCGCCGCCACTGGGGTTGACCAGCTTGCGAATATTGCCCCACGTCAAGTCAAATCTTTTGTAAGATGATAGCAGACCAGGAGAATTCAATTGCCAATCATCATTATTATCGTAGCACTATGTTTGCTGCGTTACTTCGAAGTATGGAAATTCGCCGACCTGTCCTGGTGGTGGATTGTTGGCCTGATGGGCGTCGCCTTCCTGTGGTTCGAATTCATCGAACCCATGCTCGGCCTCGACAAGCGCAAGGCCCACGACGTCGACGCCCAACGCCGCAAAGAGCGCGTCAAGCAAAGCTTCGGCGATAAGAAAAAGAAATAACCCCAAACCTTGGGGTCAGATCCGACATTCGGACACGAACTCGGCCGTCCCTCGCCTGGCGGTGAGTGAACACGCAATCTACGTCACTTTTGGCAGATCCTGCTAAAGACGCGCGAGCTCAACAACTGCGCTTGCAAGACCGCCTCCCTCTGCGGCCTTGCAAGTGATGAGCTCGTGTCCGAATGTCGGATCTGACCCCAGGGGGTTAGCGGTGGAGCTGGGTGAGGTCGCGGACGGCGCCGCGGTCGGCGGAGGTGGTCAGCGCGGCGTAGGCTTGCAGGGCTTGCGAAACGACGCGCTGGCGGTTCACTGGCTTCCATGCGTCCGAACCACGCTCTTCCATCTGCGCACGGCGATGCGCCAGCTCTTCGGACGTCACGCGCAGGTTGATGGTGCGGGCCGGGATATCGATGTCGATCATGTCGCCTTCCTGCACCAGGCCGATCGCGCCGCCTTCCGCCGCTTCCGGCGATGCGTGGCCGATCACCAGGCCGGAGGAACCGCCCGAGAAGCGGCCGTCCGTGAACAGCGCACAGGCTTTGCCGAGGCCCTTCGACTTGATGTAGGAAGTCGGGTACAGCATTTCCTGCATGCCCGGGCCGCCCTTCGGACCTTCATAGCGAATGATCACGACATCGCCCGCGTGCACCTTGTCGCCCAGGATGTTTTCCACTGCTTCATCCTGGCTCTCGAACACGCGCGCCTTGCCGCTGAACTTGAGAATGGACTCGTCCACACCCGCCGTCTTCACGATGCAGCCCTTCTCGGCGATATTGCCGTACAACACCGCCAGGCCGCCGTCCTTCGAGTAAGCGTGCTCCAGGTCGCGGATACAGCCGGTAGCACGATCGGTGTCGGACGAGGCATAGCGCTCCGATTGCGAGAACGCCACCTGGGTCGGCACGCCGCCCGGCGCCGCGCGGAACAGCTGGTGCACGGCCTGGTCGTCGCTGCGCTTGATATCGTATTTCTCGATCGCTTCGCCGATGTTCTTGCTGTGGACCGTGTGCTGCGTGACATCCAGCAGCCCGGCGCGGGCCAGTTCGCCCAGGATGGAGATAATGCCGCCGGCGCGGTGCACGTCTTCGATATGGAATTTGTCCGTCATCGGCGCGACCTTGCACAGGCAAGGCACTTTGCGCGAGATGCGGTCGATATCGGCCATGGTGAAGTGGACTTGCGCCTCATGCGCGGCCGCCAGCAGGTGCAGCACGGTATTGGTGGAACCGCCCATGGACACGTCCAGCGCCATCGCGTTCTCGAACGCTTCCTTGGTGGCGATGGAACGCGGCAGCACCGAGTAGTCGTCCTGCTCGTAGTGGCGCTTGGCCAGGTCCACGATCAGGCGGCCGGCGCGCAGGAACAGTTCCTTGCGGTCGCTGTGGGTCGCCACGATGGTGCCGTTGCCCGGCAAGGACAGGCCCAGCGCCTCGGTCAGGCAGTTCATCGAGTTCGCGGTAAACATGCCGGAGCAGGAACCGCAGGTCGGACAGGCCGAACGTTCCGTCTCCGCCACATCGGCGTCGGACACCGAGGAATCGCCCGCCTTGATCATGGCGTCGATCAGGTCCAGCTTGATGATCTTCTCGCCGCCGTTGACGGCCTTGATCACCTTGCCCGCTTCCATCGGGCCGCCGGACACGAACACCGCCGGGATATTCAGGCGCATGGCGGCCATCAGCATGCCCGGGGTAATCTTGTCGCAGTTCGAGATGCAGACCATGGCGTCCGCGCAATGCGCGTTGACCATGTATTCCACCGAATCGGCGATCAGGTCGCGCGATGGCAGGGAGTACAGCATGCCGCCGTGCCCCATGGCGATGCCGTCGTCGACGGCGATCGTATTGAATTCCTTGGCGACGCCGCCGGACGCTTCGATCTCGCGCGCCACCAGCTGGCCCAGGTCCTTCAGGTGCACGTGGCCCGGCACAAACTGGGTAAACGAATTGACGACAGCAATGATCGGTTTTTCGAAGTCACCATCCTTCATGCCAGTCGCGCGCCACAAAGCGCGCGCGCCTGCCATATTGCGGCCTTGGGTAGTCGTTCTTGAGCGGTATTGGGGCATGGGGTTCTCCTCAGATAGATCCTTTCAGATTGCCTTGCCCAAGTCAGGTTGTCAAATATATGATTCACGTATCAGTGAGTCGAAAAACATATCATGGGAACCAATGTCGAGCTGCGCCAGCTACGCTATTTCGTAACTGTTGCCGAGGAATTACATTTTGGACGGGCCGCGCGCCGCCTGCACATGACGCAACCGCCCCTGTCCCAGACCATTCTCGCCATGGAGGACATGCTGGGCGCGGCCCTGTTCGACCGTAACCGCCGCGGCGTGGCCCTGACGCCGGCCGGCGAAGCCCTGCTGCCGGAAGCGCGCCGCCTGCTGGTCCAGGCGCAGCAGCTGCCGGAACTGGTGCAGAAGGCGGCAACTGGCGCGGTGGGCCATCTCTCGCTGGCTTTCGTGTCCTCGGCCGACTACAGCGTGCTGCCGCCCTCCCTGCGCGCCTACCGCGCCGCCTTTCCCCATGTGCAGATCACGCTGAAGGAAGCCACGTCCGATGTGCAGCTGGAAGACTTGCTGCAGGGTCGCGTCGATGCCGGCCTGCTGATCCCGCCCATGCCGGACAAGGCGAAGCAAGAGCTGGATTACATGGCCGTGCTGAGCGAACCGTTGATTCTCGCCTCCCCCGCCGGACTGCCGGAGCTGAAGGGCGTGCACATGGCCACCCTGCGCGAGCTGCCCAACCTGCCGCTGATCATCTTCCCGCGCGCCATTTCCCCTTCCTTATATGACTCCATCCTGGCCGTTTTCCGCAGCGCGGGCATCACGCCGGTCATCGGCCAGGAAGCGATACAAATGCAGACAATCGTAAGCCTGGTCTCTGCTGGCATGGGCATCGCACTTGTGCCACAATCCGTGTCGAATCTTAGGCGTCCGGGAGTAGAATACCGGCCGCTCGCGCATAACTCGCCGACCGTCGAAACAGGACTGGCCTGGCGGCGCGACAATGCCTCGCCGGTTCTGCGGGGCTTCCTCGATTTGATGAGAAAGAGAGTCTGAATGCCGCTTGTTCACCCGATGCCCGATCCGGTCGCCTTTCATATTGGCCCGGTAGCGGTTCACTGGTATGGCCTGATGTATGTGCTGGCCTTCGCCCTGTTCATCGCGCTCGGCCGCCTGCGCATCAAGCAGCCGCATATCGCGGCGCAGGGCTGGAAAAACCAGGACCTGGACGATATGCTCTTCTACGGCATGCTGGGCGTGATCATCGGGGGACGCCTGGGCGAAGTGCTGTTCTATCGTCCCGCCTATTTTGCCGCCAACCCGCTGGAAATCTTCATGGTCTGGCATGGCGGCATGTCCTATCACGGTGGCTTCCTCGGCGTGCTGATCGCCATGGCCCTGTGGTCGCGCAAGGCGAAACGCAATCTGCTGGACGTGTATGACTTCATTGCGCCGCTGGTCCCGCTGGGCTATGCCTGCGGACGCCTGGGCAATTTCATTAACGCCGAACTGCCGGGGCGCGTGGTGTCCAATCCGGATCTGCCATGGGCGATGGTGTGGCCGGGCGTCGAAGGCCTGCGCCACCCGTCGCCTATCTACCAGATGCTGGTGGACGGCATCCTGGTGTTCTGCATCCTGTGGCCGTATGCGCGCAAGGCGCGCCCCCGCCTGGCGGTCGGCGCCATGTACACGCTGCTGTATGGCTGCGCGCGTTTCGTGACCGAATACTTCCGCACGCCGGACTGGGAAATCAGCGTGGCCGGCCTGCCGGTCACCTCGGGCCAGATGCTGTCCCTGCCGATGATCCTGGCCGCCATCGCTATGCTGGTGTGGGCTTACCGTCAACCACACCAACTCGCACCGAAAGCGGCCAGTTGATCGTCATGCGGTGCTGCGGGTCGCCCCAGCAGCGCGCGAATTCATCACGGAACGGCGCCAGTGGATCGGCGCCGTTTTTTTCTTTGTAGGTCGCCACGGCGGACCAGCTTTCCAGGTAGTTCAGGAAGCGCCTCAGGTCCCACCGCGCGGTCAGCATGGCGGACGGCATTTCGATGCGCTGGAACGGGAAGGGAATCGTGCGGTAGCCGTTCTCCACGTGCGCCCGCTCGGGCGCCCAGTAGCCGTTCAGCACTTCGTTATAGAGGCGGTGGATCAGGATATCGACGTCCGGCGTGGCTTCCAGCAGGTTGTAGGAGATCACGGCCAGCAACCCGCCTGGCTTGCTGACGCGGCGCACTTCTTTGTAAAAGCCGTCGATGTCGAACCAGTGCAGGGCCTGGGCGACCAGGGTGAGGTCAACGCTGTTCGCTTCCAGGCTGCTCTGGTGTGAGGGCTCGCAGCGGTAGCTGATGTTGTCGGTGATCGGCGCGCGGTCGAGCTGCGGCTGGCTGATGTCCGTGCCCACCACTCTGTCGAAGTGGCTCGCCAGGTCGATCGTGGCCTGGCCGGAGCCGCAACCAACGTCCCACGCCAAGGCGCGGCTCGGCGCCAGCTCGGCCAGTCTGGCAAACAGCTGCGGGTCGTAGCCGGGGCGGCTGGCGCGGTATGCGTCCGATTGCTTGGTAAAGAGTTCTGCAGTGCTCATGATTTCGGTCCCTTACAAGATGCCCGCTGCGCCGGCCAGCGCGCCGGCAGCGATCAGGTAGACTGGATTGATCTTTGTTCCGTAGACGATGGCGGCGGACAGCATGGCCAATCCTATCGCAATTGCGCTGGCGTTGGCCATGCTCAGGAAGCTCCATGCGGCGGCGGCCAGCATGCCGGCCGACAGGGGCGCCAGGGCGTGGCGCAGCGCCTGCGTCCAGCGACTGCTCCGCCCGACCGTTTCTCGTTCGCCCTCGCCTTTGTCTCCGCCTTCGCCCTTGCTCGCGTCCCGCCGCCCGCGCCGCGCTGCAAGCTTCGCCGCGCCCAGCGCGAGCAGCGATGACGGCACAATCACCGCCGCCGTCGTCGCCAACGCGCCGGCCATGCCGGCAATCAGCCAGCCCACCAGCGTAATGAACAGCACATTCGGCCCCGGCGCGGCCTGCGCCAGCGCGTAGACTGCCGAGAACTGCTCGCTCGTCAGCCAGTGGTTCTGCACCGCCACATAATCATGGATATCCGGCGCCACCAGCACCACCCCGCCGCCAATTGCCGACAGCGACAGCACCGCCAGATGCAACGACAGCCCGCTCAAATTCACCCCGCTCACGGCAGCCTCCACACAAACGCAAACATCACAAACCCGAACGGCGCCAGCGCACACACCACCGTCACCAGCCCGAGCTTCAACACCCCCAGTCCCACGAAGGCCATCGCCAGCAGCGCCACCTGCGTCACCCGCCGCGCAATCCGCGCCTCCCGCTCCTCCCCCATCGCTGCCGCCGCGCCCCCGCCCACCGCGCCCGCAACACCCAGCTCCGCCCGGCCCGCGCCCGCGAGCGCGTCGTCCCGCACTACACCAGCAGGGGCCTGCCCCGCGCCGACCGCGCTGCCCACGCCTTCCGCCATGGCCACGCCTGCGGGCGCGGGCTCGCGCTCGGTCGCGCTGGCGGAGTGGCGGCGGTCATTGCCAGCCGCCGTTAGCGTGCGGGTCGCAGAAGGCGGCAAGGTCACGGGGCGCTCGCCGGCTGTGGCAGAGGAGCGCGGAGCGTCATCCCGCCACATGCCCCGCGCCAGCTTGGCCGCCGTGGCGAGAATCAGCCCGGCAGCGGCAGCGGCCATGCCCTGCAAGGCATGGGCAAATAAGGCGGACGTGGCCAACTCCTGGTAGGCCACGCCAAGCGCAATCACAATGAAGAAGGGCGCCACGAGCAGGCCGGACAAAGCGGCAAGAGCACCCCCAGTGCCGGCAAAGCGTTGGCCGACAATCACGGCCAGGTTGCAGATCGTGGGACCGGGCAGCAGCTGCGCGATACTGAGCAGCTGCGCAAATTCGCTATCGCTGAGCCAACGGGACCGTTCAACGAGATAACGGTAAGCAAACGGCAGGACACCACCAAACCCCAATAGCGCCATCTGCGAAAACAGCTTGAACAGCGCCCAGCAATTGATCTTCATGGCCGACTCCCCTCATCCATGAAGCCCAGTATAGTTCTGCACCGAACATATGAAAAATATATAATATAAATACCATCCATATGTATCAGGTATGCGTGCCATGAACCTCCGACAGCTCGAAATCTTCCTCGCCGTAGCCCGCCACGGCAGCTTCACCGCCGCAGCCGAAAAGCTGCCGATGGCCCAGCCGGCCGTCAGCCTCGCGATCCATAAGCTGGAGGACTCGCTGGACGCGAAGCTCTTCGTCCGCGATAAGTCCGGCGCCACGCTCACCGACGAAGGCAAGGTACTGGTGCGCCACGCCGAAGCGGTACTGTCGCAACTGGAAAACGCGAGGCAGGACATCGGCGCCTTCAGCAAACTCGCATCCGGCCATGTCACCCTGGGAGCACCGGCCATGGTGGCCGGCTACGTGCTGCCGCCCCTGTTGAGCAGCTTCCGCCGCCAATTCCCCGGCATCTCGCTCTCCGTGCGCCAGGCCGGCGCGAAAGCCATCGAGGAAGAGATCCGCAGCGGACAAATCGATTTCGGCCTGATCTCCGACTGGCGTAACTCGGAAGACCTGCATGCGGAGCACATCAGCAGCCACAGGATCGTCGCCTGCGTGGCCAAGCGCTCAAAGCTCGCGCAGGTGAAGTCGCTGAGCTGGCAGCAGCTGTTCGAACATCCCTTGATATTGTTCCCGCAGGACTACTACATGCGGCAAGTGGTGGACCACGCCTCCGCGCGGCTGCACGCGAAAGTCCAGGTCGCGATGGAGGTGGAGACGGTGCCCCTGATCGTGGGCCTGGCCGAGCGCGGCGTGGGCGTGGCGACCTTGCTCGACAACGCCGCCGAAGCGCACGCCAGCCAGGTTGCCCGCCTCGCCCTGCCCTCCGACGCGCGCATCGATGTGGCCTTGTGCCGCCGCAAGCACGTCCCCCTCAGCCGCGCCGGCGAGGCGCTGTGGACGCACCTGCGCGGCGCCTAATCGCGCAGCTCCGACAGCAGCTGGCAGGCCGCGGCGCGGTACTCGTCTGTCAGCCGGCTGACCAGCTGGCGCGTCGGCAGAATCTCGCGCACGCAGCCGGCGCCCTGCCCCGCGCCCCAGACATCCTTCCAGCGCCCGCGCGCGCCCATGCCCGCTCCGTCCGGCGCCGGCAGCGCATCCGGGTCGAGGCCACTGGCGGCGATCGAGCCGCGCAGGTAATTTGCCGGCAGCCCGGAAAAATACGGCGTGTGGACGATATCGGCTGAACCGCTGTCGACCACCATCTGCTTATGGGCCGCGGACGCCGCCGTTTCGGCGGTCGCCAGGAAGCGCGTCCCCATATAGGCCAGGTCGCATCCCATGGCCTGCGCCGCCAGCACATCCGCGCCGCTGCTGACCGCCCCGGCCAGCACCAGCAGGCCGTTGTAGAAGCTGCGCACTTCCCCCGCCAGCGCCATCGGATTCAGCGTGCCATCATGGCCACCGGCGCCGGCCGCGACGAGTACCAGCCCGTCCACGCCGGCCTCCAGCGCCTTGCGGGCATGCCGCACCGTGGTGACGTCGTGCAGCACGATGCCGCCATAGGCATGCACCGCCTGCACCAGCGCCGACGAGGTACGCAGCGACGTGATCACGATCGGCACCTGCTGCCGCACACACACGGCAATATCCGGCTCCACGCGCGGGTTGGCCGGATGGATGCCGATATTCACCGCAAACGGCGCCACCACGGCGCCCGGCGTGGCGGCCGCGCCGGCCAGCGCCGCCTTGATGCCGATGATCCAGTCCTCCAGCATCTCGGTAGTGCGCGCATTCAGGGCCGGCAGCGAGCCGACCACACCGGCCGTGCACTGCGCAACCACGGATTCCGCGCTCGACACAAGGAACATCGGCGCGGCAATGACGGGCAGCGCCAGGCGCCCGCGCAGCAATTCAGGTATAGCCATGGCAAACCTCCTCAGACAGAAATCGAATAGCGTCGCAGCGCGTCCGGCGCCAGTACCAGGCCGTGGCCGGCCGCAGCGCCAACTTCAAGGCAGCCGTCGCGCATCACAGGCCAGCCCTCGAACAGTGGTTCCAGCAGGGGGAAGTCCTCCAGCCAGCTCACATTGGGGCTGGCCGCCGCCAGATGGACGAAAAGGCCCGGCAGGAAATGCGGCGCCACATTGACGCCGAAAGCCGCCGCCAGGCGCGCAGCCTCCAGCGCCGGCGTCAGTCCGCCGATCAGCGCCAGGTCGGGCTGGATCACGCCGCACAAGCCACCGGAAACGAAGGGCAGGCATCGTCCGCACCCTGCAGGTGCTCGCCGGTGGCCACCATATAAGGGAAGGTGCGCGCCAGCGTGCGGTAGCCCGGCAGGTCGGACGCCGGCAGCGGCTCCTCCACAAACAGATACTCCGCCTCCTGTGCCACCGCCAGCAGCCGGCGCGCCTGCACCGCGCTGCACTTCTCGTTGGCGTCGCACATCAGCTCAATATGCGCCGGCGCCGCGCCGCGCACGGCCTGCAGCACGCTGCCCGCCTTGCGGCTGCCGTCCACGCGCGGCTTCACGCCGCGGAAGCCCGCCTCGACATGCGCTTGCGTGACTTCAGCCGCCTCGCGCGGCGACTGGCCGGCAAAATAACCGCCGCTGCCATACACGGGCACACTGCGCGGCGCGCCGCCCATAGCCACGCCCAGCGGCTCGCCGCGCGCGCGGGCATAGGCGTCCCACACGGCCATATCAATTGCCGCCAGCGCCAGGTAGTTCGGCCCGCGGCGGCTGCGGTTCAGCGTGTCGTTCAGCGCGCGCCAGCTGGCGGCGGGATGGAACAGCGTGGCGCCTTCGAGCTTCGCCGACAGCGCATAGGCCGAGGCCAGCATGGGCGCACCCGCGCCCGACAGCACATAGGAAAAACCCATGCCCGTGCAGCCGCCCTGCAGCACCACGTGCGTCACCAGCACATCGACACTGGAAACGCCCGATCCGCCGACCGGCTTCGCAAGCTTGTAGCGCAGCAGCTCGTGGCTGCACGATTCAATCTTCATCATTCACCTGCAAGAAAAAAACCCCGCAGCGTCGCCGCTGCGGGCAAACCTTCCCACTGGAAGGAGGAGTATGCGGAGCAGCCCCACGCCGCCCCACATCCACGAGACTCAGAACGAATGGCGCATGCCGAAGCTGACGATGGTGGTGCGCGCATCCATATTCGTGCCGGCGCCGGCGAACAGCGGGATTTCGTTCGCGCCCAGCGGGATCAGCAGCGCGGTCGGTCCGCCTGAAATCGGCAGCGGCGTGATCACGCCGCGCACGATGCGGCCGCGTTCATCCTTCACATAGCCGCTGCGCATGTAGAGCGCGCTGCGCTTGGACAGGTTGTAGTCGAAGCCGATCACGGCGCCGAAGTCCTTGCCCTTGGTGAAGTTGGTGAACTTGGTCTCCATTGCGCTGGCAACGAAGTTCCAGTTGCCATAGGGCTGGTTGACACCGATCGCATAAGTGTTGACCTTGGGGTTTTCCGGGCCTTCGAAGTTGAAGGTGCCGGTGTGGAAGTTGGCGCCCACCACGGTGCCGGTGGCGGCAAACTTGTACTTCGCGCCCACCATGGCGCCGCGATAGGAGTCCACTTTCACCAGCGGCACGAAGCCGGTGGTGCTGACAAAGCCCATCGGTGCGCGCATTTCGCTGCGCTGGTAGGAGCCAACCAGCGTGATCTCCTCGGTTGAGTAAGCGGCCATCGCGCTGAACGTGCGGCCGCGGTGGTCGTTCGATTCGGCACCCGCCGTCAGGCCGCCGAGGATCTGGCCGGTAGCCGGCGTGGATGGCGGCGTGGTCGGCGTCTGCACCGAGCGGGCCGGGCTGATTTGCGACGGCACCCCGGCATTTGGCGAGAAGCTGGCCAGCACGACCCACGGTCCCTTCATCGCGGCATAAGTGAGCAGGTTATCCTGGAACATTTGCAGGCTGTTGGTCACCAGGCCGCGCGCCATCAGGTCCGAGGAGCCCAGGCGGTCGGTGGTGCCCAGGTAGTAGGCGATCATCATCGGCGAAGCCTGGCGTCCCAGGCGCACTTCGCCGGCCTGCGTGGTCAGCGCCACGTAGGCCTGGCGGCCGAACAGGCGGCCATCATTGGTCAGCGTGCCGCCATCGAGCTGGATGCCGCCTTCGAGCACGAAGTTGGCCTTCATGCCATTGCCCAGGTCCTCCACGCCCTTGAAGCCGAAAAAGCTTTGCTGCGACAGGCTGGGCGTCATGCGCGTCACGCTTTGCGATGGCGACGCGATACTGTTCGGCACCGGGGTGGTGCCGTTCATGCCGAAGACGGTGCCGGTCACATTGCCCTGCGTCTTGCTGATGTGGTCAACCGCCACATCCAGGTTGCCGTAGATGGTCACGTTCGATTGCGACCATGCCGGAGCACTGGCCAGCGCACACGACGCCAGCCCGACGGCAGCCTTGAAAATCCTGTACTTCATGAAGTCTCCCAATATTGATTTATGTATTGCGCTTGTTTTACGCCGTAGCGCGGAGCGGCGACGCTTGCCGGTATCGCCCGAGCGCCAGCAGGGCCATGCCCGCCGCACCCAGCATCCAGGGATAGATTTCGAGCACCATGCGGTAGTGCCCGTTCAGGTCGAAGTAGCGGCCCATAGCGACAGGGCCGATCACGCCGCCCAGTGCATAGGCGGAGAAGCAGATGCCATACAGGGCGCCGAAGGCACGCATGCCGAAGTAGGAGCGCACAAGGTAGGAGATCAGGTCTCCTTCCGCGCCGATCGCCATGCCGATCATTGCGCCGCCCAGCAGCAGCGTGTTGTAATCGCTCGCGCCGGCCAGCATCAGCAAGCCGGAGGCGCCGGCGAACAGGAAGGCAGCGCCGACCAGCGGCGCGTGGACGCGGTCCAGCAGCACGCCGGTGAGGATGCGGCCGATGAACAGGCCGATGCCCATCAGCGACACGGACTTCGCCGCCTGCTCCGGCGTGTAGCCCCGGTCGATGAACAGCGCCGGCAGGTGCGGTCCCAGGGACAGCGTGGCGATGGACGCGACCAGGAAGGCGCCGAAGATCAGCCACAGGCGCGGCGAGCGCAGGCCCTCGGCCAGCGAAAGGCCGTCGGTACCCGGCCAGCCGGCTGCGCCATCGGCACGAGCGTCCGCGCTGCGGCGCGCCAGTGCTGCGGCCGGCGCGCGCCGCTCGCGCAGCAGCACAGAGGCCAGAAGCGCGGCGAACAGCGCAAACACAGCCAGTCCGACGTAAGCCATGCGCCAGCCATAGGCGCCGATCAGCTTTTGCGCCAGCAAGGGCATGCCCACCATCCCCAGCCCGAGGCCGGACATGGCGAGGCCCAGCGAAAGTCCCAGCCGGCGGTCGAACCATTGCGGCATGATGGCCAGGTAGCTGAGCGGCGAAGTGCCGGTGCCCAGCAGGCCGATGGCCAGCGCCAGCGCCGCCCATGCCGCCACGCTGCCCGTCTGCAGCGCCAGCGATGCAACGCAGGCAGCCATCAGCAGCGCCGACAGCAGGGCCACGCGGCGCACGCCATAGCGGTCCATCAGCAGGCCGACCAGGGGGCTGGCCAGCGCCACGCCCAGCATCGCGCTGCCGAAGGAGAGCGCCGTCTCCGCCCTGCCCCAGCCGAATTCCTGCGACAGGGGATGGACGAACACGCCCACCGTGCCCGCGAACAGCGGCCCGACGCCCGCGCCAAGTCCCACGGCGCCGCCGAAGACCACTGCCGCCAGGCGCCAGGCCGCGGCGTTCATGCTCGCACCCGCTGTTCCTGCGCCACCGCGGACGCGATCATCTCGCGCAGCGGAGCCTTGTCCGGCTTGCCGACCTTGGTGGCAGGGATGGCGTCAATGGCCTCGATGCGCTCGGGCCATTTGAACTTGGCCAGTCCAAGCGATTCCAGGTATTTGCCCATCTCTTCGACGGTCGGCGCCCTGCTCTTCGCGCGCAGCACGACATAGGCGCAAGCCTGCTCGCCATAGACCTCGCTCGGCATCGGCACCACGGCGCAATCGGCGATGGCGGGATGGCTGGCGACGCAGGATTCCACCTCCTCGCAGTTGATCTTTTCGCCACCGCGGTCGATCACGTCCTTGATGCGGCCTTCGAAGTAGTAATAGATGCGGCCATCGATGAAGCGCGAGGACAGCAAGTCCCCGGAGCGGTAGAAGCCATCGCTGGTGAACACCTGTGCGTTGCGTTCCTCGGCATCGTAGTAGCCGTGGAAGGTGCTCGGCCCTTTCGTCGCCAGTTCGCCCACTTCGCCCACCGCCACTTCGTCCTCCGTGCCCGGCTTGAGCAGCTTGACCTGATCCAGTTCGCAGATCGGATAGCCCACGGAGCGGTCGCGCACCTCGTCCGAATCGCTCTGGCGGGTGAACATGATCAGGCCTTCCGTCATGCCGAAGACGTGGATGCCGATGGTCTGCAGGTCGCGCCGCACCACATCCGAGCCATTGGTGCTGATGATCTTCACGCCCTTGAAATTGAGCAGCTTGCCGGCAATCGCTTCCTGCAGCTTCAGCATGATCGGGCGCACCAGGCCGATCCAGCTGGGCTTGTAGAACGCCATCACCTTGAAGAACACGGCCGGATTCACGTCCGGCGTGATGATGTTGCGCATGCCCATCAGCAGCGCCGGGCCCCAGCCGCACACCATGTTCGCGTTGTGAATCATCGGCAGCGGCAGGAACAGCACATCGTTTTCCGTCCAGCCGTGGGCGCGCGCCACCAGGCGCATTGCCAGCACGTACTCGCTGTGCATGCGCGGGATGATCTTCGGCACGCCGGTCGTGCCGCCGGACAGCTGGAACACCGCCACCTGCTGCGGATCATGCTCGATAGGCGCCAGGATGCGCTGCGCTTCCTTGAAGCCGATGGACTCGATCATGTCATCCATATGATGGTGGTGCGCCGGCTGCGCCGTGTTGTCCTTCTTCGAGAACAGCCCAGTCACGGCGCCGATCAAGCCCTTCGGCTTGCCGCGGGCGATGATGATGTGCTCCATGCTCGGGATCTGCGGCTTCAGCTTCTCGGCAAAGGCCACCATGTCGAACTTGGAATTGTCACCTTGGATCACCCAGGCCTTGGCCTTGGCGTGATTGGCGAGGTAGCCGATTTCCTTTTCGCGGTGGGCCGCCAGCGTGCAGATGGGAATCACGCCCGCCTTCCAGCACGCCACAGTGGCGACCACCAGCTCATTGCAGTTCTGGACCTGGAACACCACCCGATCCAGCGGTTTCAATCCCAGCTGGATGAAGGCCGCGCCGAGGCGCTCTGTGCGCTGGTGCAGTTCGTCGAAGGTGATGTCGCCTTCCGGCCCGGTCAGCGCGACCTTGCCGGCAAAGCGCGCGAAGGCTGCACGCAGCGCCCCGGGCACGGTCTCCCTGCCCAGCAGGCCGGCGCGCATATAGGCTTCCATTTCTTTCGCAGGCGGATAGACCACGCCCGGCATGGGATTTTTGACGCCAACTTCCATTACTTGTCTCCTTGTTTTGTATGCCGCATCAGCAAACCGCGCAGCTCTTCGGGAATGGCCACTTTGCGTTTGCTTTCGCGGTTGATGCAGACGATTGCGCAGACCCCGGCGAAGACCAGGTCGCCGTTCGGGGCGCTGGCTTCGCAGTGGAATTCGAAGCTGTGCTCACGCACTTCGCCGACCCAGTAGCGGATGTCCGCCACATCGCCCGGCGCCATGGACCGCCTGAACTCCAGCGACATGCCGCGTGCCGGGGTGGTGGCGCCGTGGCGGTGCATGAGGGCCATCATGCTGCCGCCCGCCACGTGGTCCGCGTACAAGCGGGCGGAGTCGAGCAGGTACTCGGTATAGCGCCCGGTGTAGACGATGCCGGCGGGATCGCAGTCCGACCAGCGCGCCTTGCGGCGCACCACGAAGGGTGCGCGGCTCAGCACATACTCGTGCGCGTCGTTCATCAGGCGCCTGCCAGTTCCGGCAGCTCGCCGGATGCCTCGATTTCCCGCACCAGGTCCGGGAACTGGGCGCGCAGCCTGTCCAGGCTGATGCGGCCGGTGCGCGTCATGTAGCGGTAGACGAATTCGTAGGGTCCGTAGGCATCCATCCAGCGCGGGAATTCCTCGTACCACATGGCCGAAATCTCGGAGGCGCCGATCAGTTTTTCCTTTTCCGGACGCCGCTTCATTTCATATTCGGCCAGCGCCGCATCCAGCGCCTGCGGATGCGCGCAAATGGCTTCCGCCAGCGCGATCGCGTCTTCCATGGCGATGCGGGTGCCGGAACCGATGGTCGGGTGGGCGCTGCTCAGCGCATCACCGATCAGCACCGTGCGGCCGCTGGACCAGCGCGCATTGCGGATCACGTCGAACTGGCGCCAGGTCGTGTTGTTGGACACCAGCGGATGGCCGTCCAGTTCGGGCGCGAATACGGCTTCCAGCAGCGCCTTGCGCTCTTCCAGAGACATCGCTTCGAGTCCCAGCTTCTGCCAGGTGGCGTGATCGCACTCGCCGACGAAGGTGCTCATCGTGTCGCTGTATGGGTAGTAGTGCGCCACGAAATAGCCGCCCTGGTATTTGCGGAACACCAGCGCCGCGGTCGGGAACACGCGCGTGGTGCCGAACCAGGCGAAGTGGTTTTCCAGGCTGCGGTGCGTGGTGCCGAAGCTCTCCCTGGCGCTTTCGCGCACCATGGAGTTCACGCCATCGGCGCCCACAATAAGGTCCGCATCCAGCGCGGACACGTCAGCCAGCCGCGCCTCATAGCGCACGTCGATACCCAGGTCGGCCGCGTGCTTGCGCAGGATGGTGACGAGGGTGATGCGCGGCAGCGTCCCGGCGCCGGGACCGGGCACGCGCACGCTGACCGGTGCTTCGCGGTTGCTGATCACCTGCGCCTTGAAGAAGTGCAGTGCCTGCATGATGTCCGCCGTGACCGCCGCATCGGCCGCTTCCAGCCGTGCCAGGCCGCCTTCGGTCAGGCCCATGCCGAAGCCATAAGTGGCGTCGCGCGCGTTCTGCTCATACACGGTGATGCCGATTTCCGGCATGCGCTTGCGCAGCAGGATGGCGAGGAACAGGCCGGATGGACCGCCGCCGACAATCGCTACCTTCATGCCGCCTCCGCCGCGCTGATCACCAGCTCATTCATGTCGAAGCGCTCGATGCGGCCGGCGAAACCGCCGGTCAGCACGCCATACCACACGGCAGGCTTGAAACCCAGTTCCTTGCGGTTGAACTGCAGCGTGGGATTGCCGTCGATGCGCGTGTAGCCGTTCGGCAGCGCTGTGGTGGCATAGCAGCCGCGCGCTTTCGCTGCATCGATCAGGGGACGGAACTCCGGTACATCCAGCACGAAGGCGCTGGCGGCGCCGGACGGCGTGGCGCCATCCACGCGGCGGGCCTTGCGCAGCCACACGTCGTCGATCGCCTTGAACGGTGCGCCCTGGTCGCGTGCCTTTTCCATTTCAATGGCCGCTTCGATGGTGTTGGTCGCATCGTTGCGGTCTTCCGCACCGAAGGGACGCAGCTGCAGCGTGATCTCGATCGGATAGCCGTTCGGGTCTTCGAAATACAGCGACTCGATCACTTCATGGCGCACCTGCATGTGCAGCGGAATGCCCATTTTCTCGGCGCGCGTCTTCCAGGCCAGCAGTTCATCGTAGGTCTCCACCTGCCAGGCGGTGTGCGTGGCCAGGTCGAAGGTCGTGTTGCGCACCGGGAGCCAGTCGGGGCGCTCGGTGCCGATGTAGTAGAAGAAGGCGATGGTGGCGCCGCGGCCCGCATCGAAGAAGAAGTGCAGGAAGTCCGGGTGGTCGTGCGGGCCCCAGCCGCGGGCGGAAACGGCATGCACCAGCGGCAGGCCAAGCAGGTCGCGGTAGAAGTGGACGGTTTCGGCCAGCTTCCAGGTGGGGCGGGCGGTATGGTGGACGCCGGCCAGCAGCGGTGTTGGAACGGTTTGGGTCATTGTGCTCTCTCTCAGAATGCGCGCAGCCAGTTGCCGAGGTGCTGCGCAGTGATGTTGCGGCCGGGTTCCTCGCCTTCGGCCAGCGCGGCGCCGTGATGGTTGCCGCGCACCGTGTGCATGACTTTGGCGGCGCTCGGAACCTGCTTGTAGATTTCCTCGATGTCCGAGGGGAAGGCTGCCTGGTCTCCGCTGTAGTAAATCAGCAGGAAGGGCTGGGTGATCGAGGCGCCGCACTTTTCCAGCGAGGCGTTGGAGGACAGGCCGGACCAGGTGGACAGCCAGGATTCCGGCGTGACCACGCGGGCAAAGCCCACGCTGCCCAGGTTGGAAACGAAGGGATCGCGCCCCCACAGGCCGCCGGCCGGGCGGTCGTTCGGATCGAGGCTGGGGTCCCAGGTGCGCAGGTCGGCATCGGTGCGCCAGACGTTGAAGATGGGCGCGTAGGAGGCCAGCTTCTTCAGCTCCAGGCTCTTCTCCTCCGCCAGCTTCTTTTCGCGCCGATCTTCACCTTCAGCAGCTGCTTCGCCTTCTGGTCCAGGCGTTCGACGCGGGCCACCTGGGCGGCGCGATAGCGGTCGATGAATTCCGGCGTGTACTTGGCCTTGCCCGTCATTGGGTTGAAGCCATTGGCGGGCGAGAACGGGTCCAGCGACGGGTCCACGTTCAGCGGGTCGTTTTCATCGGTGACCGAGCCGTCGATGCTGGCCATCAGCAGCTTGCCCTGGCCGCCGTGCGGTGCGACGAAGATCATGCCGTCCGCCACCGGCATGTCCAGCTCCGCCAACTTGGTTGGGCGGCCGCCCGGCGTGCGCTCGATGCGCTGCTCCGGCGCCAGCCTGGACTGCTGGTTGTACAGCGCATACAGCGGCGCGCCGCCGGAATTGCCCAGCAGGGCGATCTTCCTGAAGCCCAGCTTGCGCAGGTGGACCATGCCGGCGGCCACGTCGAACAGCGCGATCTCATGCTCCAGGCGCAGATCATTGCCGATGGAGCGTGGCGCCTGCACCCAGCATGCGCAGCCGGCATCGAGGATGGCCGGCACCAGGTAGTGCGACAGTTGGAACTCGCGCGGGTGCATCACCGATACCACGGTGCTTTCCTCGCCGGTCACCGTGAACAGGAAACCCATCGTCTTGCTGCCATCCGCAGTGCTCAGCGTGGCCGGCACCACCTTATGCGGGCGGTTCATCAGGCTGGGGTCCCAGCCCGCGCCGCGCAGGCCGGCGGTCGCTTCGTTTTCGCTCATTTCTGTCTCCTTGCTTGGATTAATTGATGCGTCGTCAATTAGTGTAGGACGCGGTTTTGGGGAAGTCAATTAAATTTGATGGCCCATCAATTAAATTGTGGAACGGTTGCACGGGCGGCGGGAAGGCCGCAGAATAGGCGGGTTTCCAGATCCCGCAGAACAAGCACCATGAGCAAAGCCAGCCCGGCGAAAGAAACCGCCGTTGCGCGCCCCCGCGGGCGCCCGCCCAAAGCCGCTGCCGCTATCGGCAACGAGGCGGACCTGTCGCGCAGCGCCATCATCGACAAGGTGCTGGAGCTCACTAAAACCGAGCCGCTGCAGGACATTTCCATCACCCTCATCGCACGCGAGTTCGGCGTGGTACCGGGGCTGATCTACTACTACATCGGCAACCGCGACAAGCTGGTGTCCGGCGTGATGAACCATTTCTACGAGAGCCGGATGCGCCATATGCCGCCACTGAGCGGCGACTGGCGCGCGGACATCGAAGACCTGGCGCGCTCCAACCTGAAGCTCACCAGCAAATATCCCGGCGTGGCGCAATACATCGCTTCACGCGGGCCGTACCGACTGTTCCAGATGGTCGGCGAGGGTGAGACCGACTACGGCATGGTGTATTTCGACCATGTGTCGGCCCTTTTCCTGCAGGGCGGTTTTACGCCGCAGCAGGCTGCGCTGGCTTATCGCCTGGTGGCGCAGTTCGTGTCGTCCTGCAGCCCGGCCCGGCCGGGATTGGCCGGCAGCCCGACGCAGGATGAGATCAAGGCGCGGTTTGAGGAGCTGGATGAGGAACGCTATCCTTCGGCCAAGTCCGTCGGCGTGCCGTTTGCTTCGCTTAAGACGAAGGATATGTTCGAAGCCGGCCTGCAGCTGCTGCTGGACGGGTTCGAAGCCTGGCTCTGAGCACACACGGCGGATCAAAACGATCCGCCCTACGCGCCGGTGGTGTGCCTGCGTCCGGTAATTGACCGCCCAACACAGCGTAGGGCGGATCATTGATCCGCCGTGCATGCCGGCCAGCGACGCCATAATTCACCGCTCCGCCAGATACGCATTAACCGCCCTCACCTCCCCCTCCCCAAGCCCACCCGCCGCCGCCGATAAACGCAAGCTGCCCATCAACCAGCTCACGCGCGCCTTCGACAAGTCATACATCGCCGAATAAACACTCTGCTGCGCATTGAGCACATCCAGCGTGGTGCGCATGCCCACTTCGCGCCCCAACTCCGCCGCCTCCTGCGCCGTGCGCGCGGCCTTGACCGACTGCTCCAGCGCCAGCACCTGGGCCGCGCCGTCGCTGACGGCCAGCCAGGCGTCGCGCACCTGCAGGCGCACATCGCGCCGCGCCGCATCCACATTGAACTGGGCCTCGCGCAGCCTGGCCGCCGCCTCGCGCTGCTGGGAGTCCAACGCCCCGCCCTGGTACAGGGGAATATTCAGCTGCAGTCCGATCGTATTGCTGCGCGTGCGTTCCGGCGACACCAGCGGCGACACATCGCCGGTCGTACGTACCTCCCCGTGTGAAGCCACGAGGTCCAGCGTAGGACGACTGATGCGCTTGTGACGTTCTGTTTCGGCGCGAGCTGATTCCAGCTGTCGCAGGCGGGTTTGCAGCTGCGGGTTATTGTCCTGCGCCTTTTGCTCCCAGGCCGCCAGCGGGGTGCTGCTGGCCTGCGGCGCAAAGCCCTCGCGCATCACGGCCAGCCCGCCTGCCTCCATGCCGGTCTGCTCGAAGAACTGCACGCGGCGCAATTCCAGCTCGCTGCCGGCCGCAATGCGCAGCGACTGCACGGACTCGCGGCGCGCCTCGGCATCGCGCAGGTCGATGATGCGGGCGCGGCCCGCGTCGAAACGAGCCTTGGCGTCGGCCGCCTGTTCGCCCGTGGCCGCCAGCTGGGCATCCAGCAGGCGCACACGTTCCTCGGCCAGCAGCACATTGAAGTATGCCTGGGCCACGCGCTGGATCTGGTCCTGGCGAGCGCTGTCGTAGCTCAGTTCAGCAATGGCCGACTGGCTGTGCATCTGCTTGCGCGCGGCGCGGTAGTCGGCGCGGTAGATCGGCTGCACCAGTGTCAAGCTGGCCTCGCGCCGCGTGCCCTTGCTTTCCGTCGGCAGCAGGTTGGACAGCTGCGGCGGCCCGAAAGCGCCGCTGTTCGTGTCCAGATGCGTCACGGCCGCAGTGAGATTGACGCGCGGCTTGAACAGCGCATCGCCCTGCACTTTCTTCTCGGCGCCCGCCTCGCGCGCGGCGCCGGCCGCCATCAGGCTGGGGTCCATGTCCAGCGCATGCTGCCAGGCCCCCATCAGGTCCATGGCATTGACGGACAGCGGCAACGCCCCGGCCAGCGCAGCGGCGACGCACGCGCCTGCGAACAATGTCGTTTTCATACGGCCTCCGGTTTCTTCACGCGATATGCTGCGGCGTACAGGGCCGGCAGGAACAGCAGGGTAAGCAGGGTCGCCACGATCAGGCCGCCCATGATGGCCCAGGCCATCGGGCCCCAGAAGGTGGAGCGGGTCAACGGGATCATGCCCAGCACCGCCGCCAGCGCGGTCAGCACGATGGGACGGAAGCGGCGCACGGCCGATTCCACGATGGCGTCGTAATACGAAGCACCGCGCGCCAAGTCCTGGTCGATCTGCACGACAAGGATCACGGAATTGCGGATGATCATGCCGAACAGCGCAATTACGCCCAGCGTGGCCACAAAACCGAAGGGAATGCGGAAGGTCGCCAGGATCAGGGACACACCGATCATGCCCAGCGGCGCGGTCACCAGCACCAGAACCATCTTCTTCATGTCCTGCAGCTGCATCATCAGCAGGAGCAGCACGACCACCAGCATCATCGGCATTACGGCCTTGATCGAACCCTGCGACTTCGCGCTCGATTCCATCGTGCCGCCCACCTCGATACGGTAGCCGAACGGCAGGCCGGCCGCCAGTTCGTCGATCTTCGGCTGCAGCGCGGCCGCCACGTCCGGCGCCATCGCTCCCTCCACGTCGGCGCGCACGGTGATCGTGGGCACCCGGTTACGGCGCCACAGTACGCTCTCTTCGCTGCCGACGACCAGGCGCGCCACCTGCGACAGGGGCACGAACTTGCCATCGCGAACGTAGACCTTCACATCCTTCAGGTTGTTCAGGTCACCGCGCTCGACGGCCGTCAGCCGCGCCACCACGTCGATGCCCTTGTCATCCTCAATGTACTGGGTGATGGCCTGGCCCGTCATCGACGTTTGCAGAGCGCTGGCGATCTGGCGCGAAGTCACGCCCACGGCGCGCGCCGCATCCTGGTCGATTTCCACGCGCATGGTCTTCAGGCGCTCGCCGTAATCGCTGTTCACGCGGCGCACGTTCGGATTGGCGCGCATGATGGCGGCCAGTTTTTCCGACACCGCCGCCAGCTGGTTCATGTCCGGCCCCGAGATGCGGAACTGCAGCGGATAACCGACCGGCGGACCGTTCTCCAGCCGGTTTACGCGGCCGCGCACCAGCGGGAAATCCGTCTCGAACAGCTTCTGGATCTTCGCCAGCACGCGTTCGCGCGCTGCCTCGTCATGCGTGACGACCATCATTTCGGCCAGGTGCAGGTTGGGCATCTGCGCATCCAGCGGCAGGTAGAAGCGCGGGCTGCCGCCACCCACGTAGCCGGTCACTGAAACCACATCCTTGTCGCCGGACAGTTTGGCTTCCATTGCCTTGACCTGGCTTTCGGTGGCGCCATAGGTCGCCGCTTCCGGCAGCCACAGGTCCACCATCAGTTCCGGACGATTGGACGCCGGGAAGAATTCCTTCGGCACGAACTTGAACAGCGCCAGTGAGCCAAGGAACAGCGCGCAGGTGACGGCGATGACGATGCGGCGGTGCGCCAGGCAAGCCTGCACTAGCTTGCGGAAGGTCACGTAGAAACCGCGCTGATAGACGGCATCCTCGTCGTGATGCGCATGCCCCTCTTTCGGCGTGGGCAGCAGCACATAGCCCAGGCAGGGCGTAAACAGCACGGCCACGATCCAGGACAGCAGCAGCGCCAGCCCGACCACCTGGAAGATGGAGAAGGTGTACTCGCCGGCCGAGGACTTGGCAAAGCCCACCGGCAGGAAGCCCGCCGCCGTGATCAGGGTGCCAGTCAGCATGGGGAAGGCGGTCGCCGTGTAGGCATAGGTGGCGGCCGCGAACTTGTCCCAGCCCTGCTCCAGCTTGAGCATCATCATTTCCACGGCAATGATCGCGTCGTCCACCAGCAGGCCAAGTGCGATGATCAGCGCTCCCAGCGAGATGCGCTGCAGTTCGATATTCAGCGCATACATGGCCAGGAAGGTGATCGCCAGTACCAGCGGGATGGACAGGGCGACCACGATGCCGCTGCGCACACCCAGCGAGAAGAAGCTGACCGCCAGCACGATGATCACGGCCTCCATCAGGCTGTGCGTGAATTCGTGCACGGAGCGCTGCACCACTTCCGGCTGGTCCGACACCGAGTGCATCTGCACGCCAACCGGCAGGCCGGACTGGATGCGCTTGATCTGCGCGTTCAGCTGCTCGCCGAGGCGGATCACGTCCCCGCCCTTGCGCATCGAGATCGCCAGGCCGATCGCTTCCTGGCCGTTGAAGCGCATCTTGAAGGTGGCGGGATCGGTCACGCCGCGCTTAACCTCCGCGATGTCGCCGAGGCGGAAGCTGCGGTCGCCGGCGCGGATGCCCATCTCGCGGATGCTCTCCACCGACTTGAATTCGCCGGACACGCGCACATGCACCCGCTCGTCGCCCGTCTCCACCACGCCGGCCGGATCGATCACATTGGTCGCGCGCAGCGCATTGACGATGGCGTTCGGGTCCAGTCCCAGCGACGCCAGCTTGGCGTTGGAAGTCTCCACGTAGATCTTTTCATCCTGCGCGCCCACGTAATCGACCTTGTTCACATCCGGCAGGCGCAGGATTTCATTGCGCGCCGCATCGGCAAAATCCTTCAGCTGCGGATAGTTGTAGCCATCGCCCGTGATCGCATACAGATTGCCGAAGGTATCGCCGAATTCATCGTTGAAGAAGGGACCGCGGATGCCCGAGGGCAGCGTGGGCTTGATGTCGCCGATCTTCTTGCGCACCTGGTACCAGGCGTCGGCCACATCGGCCGGGCTGGTGTCCTCGCGCAGCATGATGGTGATCTGCGTGACGCCGGGACGGGAATAGCTGGTCGTGTAATCGATCTGCGCGACTTCCTGCAGTTTCTTTTCCAGCTTGTCCGTCACCTGGTCGGCCATTTGCTGCGCCGTTGCGCCAGGCAGCTTGGCCTGCACCACCATGGCGCGGAAAGTGAACTCGGGATCTTCCTTCTGGCCCAGCTTCTGGTAGGCGAAGATGCCGGACAGCGCCAGCAAGCCAATCAGGAAGATCATCATTTGCGGGTGCTTGAGCGCCCAGCCGGAGAGGTTCAGGTCTTTCATGGCGCGCTCCGTGCGGCAACGCGAACCTTCTGGTCCGCGTGCAGCATGTGCACGCCGGCCGTGACGACCTGCTCGCCGTCCTGCAGCCCGCCGCCGATGATGGCGATATTATCCAGCGCCGCCAGCAGCGTGACGGGACGCTGGCGCACGCGCTGGGATTTCGGGTCGATGACCCAGACGGTCGGCTTGCCGTGGTCGGTGATCGCCGTCAGCGGCAGGCGGATGGCGGTCTCGCCTTCCACATCGGCCAGGTTCAGGGTGGCCGTCATGCCCAGGCGCAGATTGTCGTCCGGCTCGAGGATGGTGGCGCGGGCGATATAGGTGCGTGTCACGCTGTCCGTATCGGGCGCCAGTTCGCGCAGGCGGGCGGCGTAGACCCAGTCCGGCCGCATCCACGTCGTGACCTGCATGGCGCGGCCCGGCTTCAGTTCGGCCACACGGGACTCGGGCACGCTCACGACAATTTCCCGTTCGCCGGCAACGGCGATCGTCAGCACGGCCTGGCTGGCACCCACGGTCTGCCCTGCTTCGGCATAAATGGCGGTGACCACGCCGGCGCGGTCGGCGCGCAGTTCCGTATAGCCGCGCTGGTTTGCGGCCAGCTGGCGTTGCGCGGACGCGGAGCGCATCTGCGCTTTCGACTGGCGCACCAGCATGCGGTTCTGATCGAGTTCGGCCTGCGAGATGAACTGCTTGCGGAACAGCTCTTCGGCGCGCGCCAGGTCGGCATCGTCCTTGGCCAGGCGGCTCTCGGCGGAATCGGCCTGTGCGCTGTAGGCCGCGAGGTTGAGGGATGCGTCCTGCGGATCGAGGCGCATCAGCACCTGGCCCGGCGCCACCTTGTCACCCACGTCCACCATGCGCTCGGTGATCTTGCCGCCGACGCGGAAGCCGGCCTTGTGCTCATGCCGCGCGCGCACTTCGCCTGAGTAGGCGGCGCCCACGGTGCCCTTGCTGTGAGTGACGACAGTGCTCCATACCGGCCGCACATCTTCGTACTGCTCCTGTTCGCGGTGGTGGCAAGCGCTCAGGAGGACTGCGGTTGCCAATGCCGCTGCGATGCTGGTCTTCATTGCGTATCTCCGTTCGGTTCGCAGCCCGTGCGGATTGACGGGCTGCGAGAGGGATACTAATGAAGGGGATGCATCGCTTTCTTGTACCAACCCGACATTGGCGCTTGTCGAATTTTCACAATGGACTGGTAATTACGAGCTGGCGATCGGCGCCGGAGTAGCGCAGCAGGCGCGCTTCGTCTTCCTGCTCCGTGTCGCCGTACATGGCGCGCACGCAGGCGGTCGGCGTCATGTTCGAGAGTTCGGCGAACTCGCGCACCATCTGCGCCTGGTCGTAATAGCCTGCTTCGTGCGCCACAGCCGTCAGTTGCCCGCGGCGCGGCGTGCTGCGCAACATTGTCGCCATGGCCAGCATATGCCGCATCAGGCGGCGCGTATCGCGCAGCGGCACGCCATAGGACGAGAGGAAGCGGCGTTCGAACTGCCGCAAGGACAAGTTTGCATATTCGGCCAGCGCTTCGGCCGGCTCATTCAGCGCATGCACAGGCAGGCACAAGGGCGCCACACGGTTCTGGCTCTCGGCCTGCATGCGCTCCAGCAGCCAGTCGCCGAACGCAGTAATCCAGTCCAGCGGACCGTCGCCCCGCGCGAATGGCATCGCTCAGCTGGTGCACGCTGCCGGGGGCCGTGATGAACTCCAGAGGCACGATGCGGTTGGCCAGTTCATTGGCCGGCACATCGAACAGGCGGCCCACGCGGCCAACGCGCATCACCGCCACAATCAGGCTGGTTCCCGGCAGCCATTCAAGCCGCACCGGGCGCTGGTTCGGCCCGCGCATGAAGCCTTCGGTGACCAGCAATCCGTCCGGACCGCCAAGCCGCACGCCGCCCTGCACGATCACGCACATTGAAGGAAAAGCCATCGCGGGGATCAGCACCGGGCCGCCTGCGCACAGCTCAACATGCATATAGCGCAGCAGCGACATCAGGCGCAGCGGCGCCTTGAACAGGCGGCGCAGCGGCTCGCCGCAGGGTGCGCTCAGGCGGAAGACTTGATCGAAATCGGCATCCATGTCCTTCTCCGGGGACTTTTCAATGATGCGCTTCCCCGGCCATGCTGGCAATGGCTCAATGCAAGGCGTGCCAGAACATATAGATGGAAAGGCAATACAGAACGAAGGCGAAGACGCGCCGCAGCGATTGCACCGGCATGCGATGCGCGGTGCGTGCGCCCAGCGGCGCCAGCATCACGCTGGCCGCCACGATGACCAGCAGCGCCGGCGCGTAGATGAAACCCAGCGACAGCGGCGGCAGCTTCGGTTCGCCCCAGCCGAACCAGATATTCGACAGCGTACCGGCCAGCGCAATCGGAAAGCCCAGCGCCGCGCTGGTGGCCACGGCCTGATGGATGCGCACATTACACCAGGTCATGAAGGGCACGGAGATAAAACCGCCGCCCGCGCCGACCAGTCCTGCCACGATGCCGATCACGCCGCCCGCCGCGAACATGCCCGCGCTGCCGGGCAGCTCGCGCGTGGCGGAAGGCTTCATGGCCACCAGCATCTGCGTGGCCGACACCGCCACGAAGGCCGAGAACAGCAGCGACAGCACGGTCGTATTCAGCTGCTTGCCGATCCACGGTCCGATCCACGATCCGATCAGGATGCCCGGCGCCAGCAGCGCCACGATGCGCCACTGCACGGCGCCGAGACGATGGTGGGCGCGCACCGAAGAGAGCGAGGTAAACAGAATGGTGGCGAGCGAGGTCGCAATCGCCATATGCACCACCAGCTCGGGCGCAAATCCCTTGGCGGTAAAGATCATCGTGATGAAGGGCACCAGCACCATGCCGCCGCCGATGCCCAGCAGGCCCGCGGCAAAGCCGCCGCCCGCGCCCATCGCGAGCAGGATCAGGACCAGCTCCCAGTCCATCACTTCAACAGCGTCATGAGCTTTTTCCACTGGCCCGCGGTGACGGGCGTGATGGAGAGGCGGCTGCCCTTCTGCAGCACCACCATGTCTTCCAGGTCCGGAATGCTGCGCAGTTCGGCCAGCGACAGCAGGCGCGTTTTGCGCACGCCCTTCACATCGACGGAAATCCAGCGCGGCGTTTCCCCGGTCGCCTTCGCGTCGTAGTAAGGGCTCTTCTTGTCGAACTGCGTCGCATCCGGATAAGGACCGCTGACCACTTCGGCAATGCCGGCAATGCCCGGTTCGGGACAGGAGGAGTGATAGAACAGCACGCCGTCGCCCACCTGCATCGCATCGCGCATGAAGTTGCGCGCCTGGTAGTTGCGCACGCCGAACCAGGGCACGGTCTTGTCCTGGGCAGCCATCACATCGTCGATGCTTACTTCATCGGGTTCGGACTTCATCAGCCAGTACTGCATGCGCTTCCTCCGGACGTAAAAAAACGGTTGGGCGTCTTCCGACGCACGCAACCGCTTCATATGGAATAAGGCCCCGCCTGTGCCGCTATGCCGGCATCCCGAACCTGATGGTTCAAGGTGGTTGCAGTTAGCTCAACTTCGGGTTCATCGAACAAGCGACGCTCACGCCCGTCGAACAAATTCCCACAACCTATGCATGTAAATGGTTCAAGGAATATATGGCAAATCGCGAACACTGCAGGGTGACACGAAGTTTACTCCTCCAAGCCTTTTCGCGAAAGGCTTTTCGGACAATAAATCAAAACAGATTTTCTTGCGGAGCGAGTGCATTGTCGAGCACCTTTTGCATCGCGCGCATCTTCTCCTGCACTTCGAGCATCGACATTTGCGACAGCGGACCCTGGCCTGTTTTCGCGCTGAGGAATTCGCCGGCCATGGCTAGCGCGGCCATCACCGCGATACGGTCATTGCCCTTCACCTTGCCTGCGTCGCGGATTGCGCTCATACGTTTATCGAGCAGCTTGGCCGCTTCGCGCAATGCACCTTCCTCGCCTTCCCTGCACGCCAGCTTGTAGGCCTGGCCCATGATGGACACATCGACATGGATCATTGCGCGTCCTCTTGTACGGGCGCCGGTGCGCCGGGGATTTTTTCGAGCAGTGCGGCGACACGTTCGTGCGCTTCACTGAGGCGGCGCTGGAAAGCCATGTTTTCCACCACCAGGGCGGAGTTCGCCTGACGCAGCTGGGCATTTTCCCGGCGCAGCGCCTGGGTCAATTCCGCCAACTGGTCGATTTTGTCGGAAAGATCTTGGAAGTCTGAAATCATCTTGCAACTATAGGGCCGCACGATAACGGGGTCAACCGCTTTGTAAGCGTTGCCCGGAGCCTCCGCGAGCCCGTCCGGTAAGATTTTCTCGCTTCGCCGTAGGTCCGCTCCTACAAGCTTTCTCATCCATTTCACGACTTATTGTTAAGTGACTGATTTTGCAAGTTTGTCAGGGTTGAAAATTTCATAAATTCAACCCCAATTTCCTGATGGAGAGTTGTAAGTACTTGTTAATAAACAGAAATTAAGAAATCTGTGTTTGATACCTTGTCGGCTCCTTTAGCGGTCCCAACCGTAGAATCTTACTTAGGAGTACGGCATGACTAAACTGAAACATATTGCAGCAGTCCTGGCGCTGACCGGCGCCACCATGGCGGCCCATGCGGCCGACATCAGTGTAGCCCCAGGTCCGATCGATCTGGAAGAAGGCGTTGGCCTGGCCAGCCGACTGATCACCGGCAACAATTCCGGCAATACCTTCGCCGACCAGTACACATTCAACCTGTCCGGCGTATCGAACGTGCTGGCCGACGTGTATTCCTTCAGCGGCAACGCCAAGAACGGCCTGGACATCACCGGCTTCTCGCTGTTCAACGCAGCCGGCAACCTGATCAGCGCAGGTTCCCAGCTGTCCAGCGGCAAGACCGACCAGTGGGTGCTGGACCTGGGCACCCTGGCGGCCGACAACTACTACCTGCAGGTGAGCGGCACCGTGCTGTCGCAGGCTGCCGGCAGCTATACCACCAACCTGGCCATCTCGGCTGTTCCTGAGCCTGCCACCTACGGCATGCTGCTGGGCGGCCTGGCCCTGGTGGGCGCAGTAGCAGCGCGCCGCCGCAAGCAACAGTAAACCCAAGGCATAAACCTGGTGTCTGCCACGAGTGGCAGACACCTGCTTCACGCCCCTGGTTTTCCCCGCCTCCCCGAGGCAAGGACGCCGTCCCGCCGGCAAACTCGCAGGGCCCGCTGAGGAGCGTGGCCGGCGTCCTATCTGCACATCTTGCGACTCCGCAAACAAATTCTCTTGAAAAGCCAATAGGCCGTCCATATAATTGTTGGCACTCGTTAGCCGAGAGTGCTAACAGCCGCAGTACTTGCACAACTAGCAACAATCAACTGAATAAAGGAGTTTTGTATGAACCTTCGCCCATTGCACGATCGCGTAATCGTCAAACGTCTGGACCAGGAAACCAAAACTGCGTCCGGTCTGATCATCCCTGATGCTGCCGCCGAAAAACCGGACCAGGGTGAAGTGCTGGCTGTGGGCAACGGCAAAGTGGCTGACAACGGCACCGTGCGTGCCCTGGAAGTGAAAGTCGGCGACCGCGTCCTGTTCGGCAAATATTCCGGCCAAGCTGTCAAAGTCGACGGCGAAGAACTGCTGGTGATGCGCGAAGAAGACATCATGGCCATCGTAAACAAGTAATCGGCCTTTTAATACAGAATTCAGGAGAATACAAACATGGCAGCTAAAGAAGTTATTTTCGGCGATTCCGCACGTGCAAAGATGGTAGAAGGCGTCAACATCCTCGCCAACGCCGTTAAAGTCACCCTGGGCCCTAAAGGCCGCAACGTGGTTCTGGAACGCTCCTTCGGCGCCCCGACCGTCACCAAGGACGGCGTATCGGTCGCTAAAGAGATCGAGCTGAAAGACAAGCTGATGAACATGGGCGCGCAGATGGTGAAGGAAGTCGCGTCCAAGACCTCCGACAACGCCGGCGACGGCACCACCACCGCAACCGTGCTGGCACAAGCCATCGTGCGCGAAGGCATGAAGTACGTGGCCGCCGGCATGAACCCGATGGACCTGAAGCGCGGCATCGACAAGGCTGTTGCAGCCACCGTTGAACAGCTGAAGGCCATCGCCAAGCCAACCACCACCTCCAAGGAAATCGCCCAGGTTGGCGCGATCTCCGCCAACTCCGAAACCTCGATCGGCGAGCGCATCGCTGAAGCGATGGAAAAAGTGGGCAAGGAAGGCGTGATCACCGTGGAAGACGGCAAGTCCCTGCACGACGAGCTGGACATCGTGGAAGGCATGCAGTTCGACCGCGGCTACCTGTCCCCGTACTTCATCAACAATCAAGAGAAGCAAGTTGCCGTGCTGGAGAACCCGTTCGTTCTGCTGTGCGACAAGAAGATCTCCAACATCCGCGATCTGCTGCCGGTACTGGAGCAAGTGGCGAAAGCCGGCCGTCCGCTGCTGATCATCGCCGAAGACATCGAAGGCGAAGCGCTGGCGACCCTGGTGGTCAACAACATCCGCGGCATCCTGAAGACCTGCGCAGTGAAAGCTCCTGGCTTCGGCGACCGTCGCAAGGCCATGCTGGAAGACATCGCCATCCTGACCGGCGGCCAGGTGGTGGCTGAAGAAGTCGGCCTGACCCTGGAAAAGATCTCCCTGGCAGAACTGGGCCAGGCCAAGCGCATCGAAGTGGGCAAGGAAAACACCATCGTCATCGACGGCGCCGGTGAAGCCTCCGCCATCGAAGGCCGCGTGAAGCAGATCCGCGTGCAGATCGAAGAAGCGACCTCCGACTACGACCGTGAAAAACTGCAGGAACGCGTGGCCAAGCTGGCCGGCGGCGTTGCCGTGATCAAGGTTGGCGCTGCCACCGAAGTCGAAATGAAAGAGAAGAAGGCCCGCGTTGAAGACGCCCTGCACGCAACCCGCGCTGCTGTGGAAGAAGGCATTGTTCCTGGCGGTGGCGTTGCCCTGCTGCGTGCCCGCGCTGCCCTGAACGTGAAAGGCGACAACGCCGACCAGGACGCAGGCATCAAGATCGTGCTGCGCGCGATGGAAGAGCCTCTGCGCATGATCGTCACCAACGCCGGCGAAGAAGCTTCGGTGGTTGTGAATGCTGTGATGGCCGGTACCGGCAACTACGGCTACAACGCTGCCAACGGCACCTACGGCGACATGGTGGAAATGGGCGTGCTGGACCCAGCCAAGGTGACCCGCTCTGCCCTGCAGAACGCGGCCTCCATCGCTGGCCTGATGCTGACCACCGACTGCATGGTGGCTGAGGTTGTCGAAGACAAACCAGCCGGCGGCATGGGCGGTATGGGTGGCATGGGCGGCATGGGCGGCATGGACGGCATGATGTAATCTGCCTCCAGCGCTCCAGGCTGATAAAAAGCCTGCAGGGTTTGCGCCCTGCAGGCTTTTTTTATTACGGCTGAGTGTTATTCTGACGCCACCATGGCCAATTCCCAATCAAGGTGACGAATCCGGTAATACAGTTCAGCGTCAGCTATCGGATGCGCGAGTACCTCGCCCTGGTGGCCGACCACGCACAGGCGGAATTGATTCTCCGGAAGCGCGCGGCGCGCAAGCCCTTGCGCCAGTTCGACTTGCTGATGGTGCGCGCAGCGCTGTGGGTCGTGGGCCCGCCGGTATTCCTTTACAAGAGATGGCGCATCGGCGATTGCCGCTTCGCGATCGACCACGAAGGCATCGTCCGCGATTCGAAAGCGGGACGCATGGCGGTGCCGTGGTCCGAGGTAATGCGAATCTTTGAATACCCCTCAGGCTACCTGATCATGAAGTCCCAGGGCGGCATGCCGATACCCCTGCGCTGCCTGTCTGGCGCGCAATGGCAGCAACTGAGAACCCTGGCGGCAGACAGGCTTCAGTAATCGAACTTCCTGCTGCGGGCGTTCTTGTCGAATTTTTTCTTTGGCAACGCCGCTTCGGCCGCCGCCGCTGCCGCAGCCTGGCGGCCGCGCTCCTCGGCGGCCAGGCGCCTCTCCTCCGCGCGCTGCGCGTACAGCAAGTCCATCTGCTTCTGCGACTCGTAGCGCTCGCGCAGTTCCTGGAACTGCACGCTCTGCTTCACCAGGGCCGCCAGCCATGCCAGCGCCAGCAGCCACAACACGAAGTTATAGCCGCTTTGCCAGGAGCTGTAGGCCATGTCGACCATTGGAAAAATCGGACGCGCCTGGGTCAGCGCACTCTGCCCGACAAAGGCGAGGAAAGCGGCCATCAGGCCGAGGATGACCGTGCCGGTCAGTTGGCGTTTCGCGTCATGCACCTGGGTGGCAAGTGCGGCTTGCAATTCTGATACGGAATTCATGGTACAGCGGTGGCCGATCGAAGAGAAAACAGTGCTGATTGTCTCATCAATTTTGCCGCATGGAAACTACCGATCGCTACCGGGCCCCGGCCGGCACGGCCGCGAAGTCTCCGTCTGGTAGTATGTGCGCACCTTTGACACGCTATTGAAGACGACCACACCATGAGCAAGCGCAGTACGACCAGGAATCCCGCCATCGCCGGCGCCATTGCCGGCATCCTGGCAGTGGCGCTTGGGGCGTGGTATCTGAAGGAGCAGCGCACCGAAACGGCAACCGCCGTGGTGAACGCGAAGCCGGCCGCCGCAGAAGCCGTCTCGCGCGAGCAGGCTGTCGAAAAGCTGATGGCCCTGCCCGAGCTGCTGGCCTGGGGCGCGAAGATCGAACAGCGCAGCGGCGGCAAGGTACGCGGCGCGCTGATCGAATACGATCCGGCGCCGCGCGATGTCGAAGGCACAGCGTATTACCAGTTCACCTTTGTCGAAAACGGCGAGGAATCCGTGCAGGCCTGGCAGAGCTTCCTCGTGTCCACCCAACGCGGCGATATCCTCGTGGAAGACGATATCAGCGGCGAGCTGCTCACGCTCGACCGCTGGCGCGAGGACAAGCAGCCGCTCCAGCGCGCCAGCGCGCAGTAAAGGAGATCCATGTACACGCTCTACTACGGCAAGGGCGGCGCCAGCCTCGCCATCCACGCAGCGCTCAAGGAAATCGGCGTGCCTTATGAACTGCTTGAAGTGGACCTGGAAGCGGGACAGCAGCGCAGCGAGGAATACCTGCGCCTGAACCCGGACGGCCGCGTGCCGACCATGCTCGTGGAGGGCAAGCCGCTGCGCGAAGCGGCCGCCCTGATGATGATCCTGGCAGATCGCCACCCGCACTCCGGCCTTGCTCCGGCTCCGGGTTCGCTGGCCCGCGCCGAGTGGACGGAGCTGATCGTGTGGATGGCCTGCAATATCGCTGCGCCCTTCCGCCAGTGGTTCTACCCGGGCGACATTGGCTGCAGCAAGGAGCGCACCGAAACAATGGACGCGCTGCGCAGCAAGATCGAGGCGGGATTCGCCGCACTGAATGCGCGCCTGGAAGCCGGTGGCCCTTACCTGCTGGGCGAGCAGTTCAGCGGCGCCGACCTGATGCTGGCCATGTATATGCGCTGGTCGCGCAATATGCCGCGCCCCGCCACCGAATGGCCGGCGCTGAAGCAGTATGCCGACATACTGCGTGCCCGCCCGAGCTGGCGCCATGTCAACGAAGTCGAAGCACTCACTGGATGGTAAAGATGTTCAAGAAGTTATTCGGCGCGAAGAAGTCCGCGCCCGCGGCAGCGTATGGCAAGGAAGAACTGAATATAGTCTACGCAATGCTGTTCTGCGACGATCTGCCGCAGGGCGGTAAAGATCTCTTCGGCGAGCAGCCGGACGTGCGCGTGGTCACCGCCATCGCGCAGGACGCCAATGAAGAAAGCCGCCTGCGCCTGCTGGCCGCGCGCTGGCTGCGTGCCAACGGGCATCCCGCGCCCGCGTCGACCATCCTCGGCGTGGTGGTCGAAGTGCCGCTGGAAGGCGGCCTCGATACCCTGGCCGCCTACACGGACGGGCGCGTGCGCTACATCAACCACACGGGCCGCCTTGCTGTCTACGAAGGCGCACCGGAAGATGTGGCGCAGCAGGCCAGGCTGCTGGTCGCGGCGGCGATTCCCGCTGCAGCCAGGGCCACGCCGACAACGCAACGCGGTGCGCGTCCGCCGGCGGGCACGGTGCGCTTCAGCTACCTCTCCACCGAAGGCTTGCGCGTGCGCGAAGGGGGCTTTGGCGACCTGGCGCGCGATCCACTGGCCGCGTCCGTGCTGGAAAATGCGCAGCAACTGCTGGACCTGATCGTCAAGCAGTCGAACGCACAGTAATCTGCTCCGCGGGTGTGCCCTGCACCCGCCCCACCCACCAGACGGCGAACAGCGTGCCGCAAGTGGCGAGCAAGCCATTGCTGCCGTAGCCCTCGATGCGTCCCGACGCTTCCGTGTGCAGCAGCAGGCCGCCCAGCAGGGCGCCCAGGCCCGTGCCGACCTGCTGCACGGCAGCGTTTGCGCTGAGGAAGGCGCCGCGCTTGTGCGGCTCGGGAATCGTGGTCAGCAGCGCCTGCAGCGGCACCGTGCGGCCGGACAGCGCCACCATGAAGAAGGGGAAGAAAGCCATCAGCGCCAGCAGCGGCCAATGCGGCAGGTGCGTGATCGTCAGGATCGGCAGCGCCGAAAACAGCGCCACGTAGCGGAACACGCGGTGCTTGCCGTCCCTGTCAGACCAGTTGCCGATCATCCTTGAGCTGAACAGCGTGGCCAGGCCGCCGCACAGATAGACCCAGGTCACGTCCGCCGGCGAAATGCCGAGATTCCCCACCAGCACGGGCGAAATGAAGGGAATCACCAGCATCCCGCTCAGCATCGTCACAAAGGTCAGCAGGAAGGCGCGCAGGTGCGCCGGCACGCGGAACATGGCAACCAGGTCGGGCAGCACGCGCGACAGGGGCGCCGCATGGCCCAGGTGCGCCGTCAGCGAAGGCAGCGCGCGCGCCGCGGCGATCCAGATCAGCATCGAGAACACCACCAGCAGATAGAAAGGCATCTGCCAGCCGAAGTGCGCGGCCAGCATGACGCCCAGCGGCACGCCTGCAATGGCCGCCATGCTGAAGGACGTCATCACCACGCCGGTCGCGGCGCCGCGCCGCTCCTGCGGAATCAGGTCGCCGATGATGGACATCACGATCGCGCCCAGCACGCCGCCCGTCAGTCCGGCAAAGGCCCGCGACAACACCAGCATGTGGAAATTCGGCGCCAGCGCACAGGCCAGGTTGGAAAGATTAAAGAGCAGGAAGACCGTCAGCAGCATGCTCTTGCGGTCGAAGCGGTCGATATAGGTCGCGGCCAGCAGGCCGGAAAGACCGGCGCACCAGGCGTAAGCCGACACGGCGCCCGATACCTGGGCGGCGCTGGCATCGAAGGCCCGCATCAGCTGCGGGGCCAGCGGCATCATCACCATGAAGTCCATGATGACGGTGAATTGCGTGAGCGCCAGCAGCCACAGGACGGCACGCTCACGTTGCGGAGCAAGGGGAATAGTCATTTAGGGCAGCTGATTGATCTCGTCGGCGGCACGTTTCAGGATAGCGCTAATTTGCGCGATGCGCTGGCGGGGCGCAGCGGCGTCCCTTGCACGCTGGTGCACGACTTCCTTCAGCGCATGCATCAGCATGCGGATATCGCCGCCGCCCTCGCCCGCTTCGGACAGGCGCGACACGAAGGCATCGACCATCTGGCGGTTCTCTTCTAGGAAGGCCAGGCCTTCAGGCGTGATCGTATGCAGCTTTTTATTGCCGTCCGGCGCTGCCGACACATGCCCCATGTCCAGCAGCATCGAGAGCAGCGGATAGATGGCGCCGGGGCTGGGCGTGTAGCCGCCCCCCGCGCGCTGCTCCAGTTCCTTGATGATTTCATAGCCGTGGCGCGGTTTCTCGGCGATCAGCTGCAGCACGACGTAGCGCATGGCGCCGGCGTCGAACATCCTGGGACCGCGTCCGCCGCCGCCGCCGCCGCGGTGGAAATGGTGGCCATGCATATGGGGATGGTGGTGCCCTCGGAAGAATTTGAACATGCTGAATTCCTTAAGATATATCGCAATAAGATATATCGTAAACTATTTCGGCAAAATAGCAAGGACGGGCCGCCGTCTCTCCGCACAATGTGAAATGGCGCATGGATGCAGCGCCGGCGGCCGCAGAGAATGGAAGCCATGGACACCTACATCAAACACGCCGCATTTTCCGGCCGCATCGTGATTCTGGGCCTTGGCAGCATGGTGGCCGCGTTCCCGCAGCTGCAGGATGTGGGCATCGATTATGCGTGGGGCGGCTTCGTGGACATCAGCATGAACCGCGCGCCCGATATCGGCCGCGCCGACAACAACATCTACTATATGCAGGGCTTTTCCGGCCATGGCCTGGCCTTCACCGGCATGGCGGGCCTGATCGTCGCGCAGGCGATCGCCGGGCAGGCCGAGTGCTTCGACCTCTTTTCGCGCGTCAGACACGCCGAGTTCCCGGGCGGCACGCTGTTCCGCACACCGGCCCTGGTGCTAGGGATGCTGTATTTCCAGTTGAAGGATATGTTGTGACGGCGCACAGACGGCGGATCAATGATCCGCCCTACGCGCCACGATAACGCGTGGTTTTATCGATTCCGCGCCAACGGCGTGCATAACGCGTGGTTTCATCGGTTCTGACGCCGACGGCGTGTAGGGCGGATCATTGATCCGCCGTGCATCCCGGCCTGCGGCTTAATTATCGAGGTGCGAAATCAGCAGCTTGCGGCTCTCCTGCACCACCCCATTCTGCTTCCGCTCCAGCACCAGCGAAGCATTCTGCTGATCCAGCGAAATCCCGACCGACAGGATATCGATCAGCAGCAGCTGCAGGATGCGCGAGATCATGGACAGGAAAGTCGAGCTGTCCTCGGTATGATCGACCGCCAGGCACACCGTAGCCTTCTTCGCCAGCGGCGACTGCGACGTGGTAATCGCAATCACATCCGCGCCCGAAGCGCGCGCCGCATCGACTGCCGACAGCAGCTCCGGCAACTTGCCCGAATTGGAAATCGCAATCACCACATCGCCCGGGCTCAGCAACTCCCCCGCCAGCGTGAACAGATGCGAATCCCCATACACCGCAGTCGGAATGCGGAAGCGGAAGAACTTGTGCTGGCCATCCAGCGCCACCACGCGCGAATTGCCCATCGCGTAGAACTCCACCTTCTTCGCCTTTGCCAGCATGGCGATGGCACGGTCCAGCGAGCGCACGTCCAGCTGGTCGCGGAACTTCAGGATGGCGGACACGGTATTGTCGATCACTTTCGCGCTCAGGTCGTGCGTGCTGTCGGACACGCGCACCTGGCTGTGGCGCACCGGAATCGCGCCCGTCAGCGACGAAGCAAACTTCAGCTTGAAGTCCGCCAGGCCCTGGAAGCCCAGCGAACGGCAGAAACGGATCACGGTCGGCTGGCTCACGTCCGCCAGGCGCGCGATATCGGCAATCGGCTCATTCAGCACGAGGCGTGGCTGCTCGATCACCAGCTGCGCCACGCGCTGCTCGGCCGGCGTCAGCTCGCTCTGCATCTGCTGCACGCGTTCCATCAACGTGTTCGCGCCAGTGCGGCCCCGCAGGTGTTCGGACAGGATCGTCGCCACGCCATAGAAGGCCGGATTCGGCGTCGTGATCACATAGGTCGGGATTTCCGCCAAATAGGACGAGAAACGGCCCTTCGCTTCAAAGCGCGTGCGGAACGGCGAAGTCCGGAACCACTCACCCATGCGCGGCACGATGCCGCCGCCGATGAAGATGCCGCCGAAGGAGCCCAGCGTCACCGCCAGGTTGGCCGCCGCCCCGCCCAGCATGGCGCAGAAGCACTCCAGCACCTCGGTGCACAACGGATCGTTGTCTTTCAGCGCACCGGCGATGATCTGCTGCGAAGTCAGGTCGCGCACATTCAGGCCGTTGCGGCGCGCCAGCGCGCGATAAATGATTTCCATGCCGGGACCGGAAATCAGGCGCTCATTGGACACGTGCGGCCATGTCTGCCACGCATACTGCAGGATCGCGTATTCGCGCTCGTCGGCCGGCGCGAAATTGGTGTGGCCGCCTTCCGAACCCAGGGTCACGTAGCCGTCCACGGTCGGAATCACGCCGGAGCAGCCCAGGCCCGTGCCCGGGCCGAGCACGCCAATCACCGACTGCTGCGCCGGTGCGCCGCCGCCGACCTGCATCAGGTCTTCGGCCTTGAAGCCGGGGATGGCCATGGCCAGCGCGGTAAAGTCGTTCACCACCAGCAGCGTGTGCAGGCCCAGTTCACGGCGCACTTCGTCGGTGGAGAATTGCCAGTCGCGGTTGGTCATGCGGATGTAATCGCCATGGACCGGATTGGCCAGCGCCAGTGCGCCGTGATTCAGGTTGATGTCGCCATGATCGGCAAGATAGTTGCGCAGCAACGGCACGATGCCCGTGAAGTCGTCGCACTGGAGCACGCGGACAGCCTTGAATTCGCCGGGCGCCGTTTGCAGCGCCAGGCGGGCGTGCGTGGCGCCGATGTCCGCCAGCAGGCGAGGACCGTCGGCAAAGGCGCCGCGGGTCGTTTTGGAGTCTGCCTCTACTTGTTTCATGGTGTCTTGTGTTTCTTGAGTTTTATTCAACAACGGCCGCAAGGATACCCGAAAAAACAAACCCCGTGCAGTGACGGGGTTTTCTTCTTACTTCGCGTAGCCGAACCAGGCGCCGTAACCCGGCAGCTTGACCTGCCCGTCCACCACCTCACCCGGCAGGCCGGGTTGCGCCAGCTTCTCCGCACCGGCCGCCTGCGGCAGCGATACTTCCACCGGCTGGGCGCCGAGATTAAATACGGCGATCACGCTGCGCTCACCCTCCAGGCTGCGCTGCAGCGCCAGCACCGGTTCCGGCACATCGAAGAAGACGATATCGCCGCGCGTCAGCTGCGGCATGGTCTTGCGCCAGGCGATCATGCGGCGGGCAAAGTTCAGCGGCGAATCCCGGTCCTCTTCCTGCGTGGACGCCGCGATCGCGATATGCTCCGGCGCCACCGGCAGCCAGGGCGTGCCTTTCGTGAAACCGCCGTTATCGTCCTGCGTCCAGGCGATCGGCGTGCGGCAGCCATCGCGGCCCTTGAACTCGGGCCAGAAGGTCTTGCCATACGGGTCCTGGATCAGTTCATAAGGCACGTCCGCCTCGCTGAAGGCCAGCTCGTCGCCCTGGTACAGGCAGGGCGTGCCGCGCAGCGACAGCTGCATGGCCAGCACCAGCCTGGCGAAGGCCGCCGGATTGGACTGCCCTTCCCAGCGCGTGACGACACGCGCCACGTCGTGATTGCCGACCGACCAGGAACCCCAGCCATCGATCACGCGCGCGCCGAAGTCCTCGACCTGCTTGCGGATATGGGCCGCGGTGTGCACGGCGGTCAGCAGGTTGAAGCTGTAGGCCAGGTGCAGCTTGTCGCCGCCTTCGGTGTATTCGGCCATCACTGCCAGCGAATCGTCCGCCCCCACTTCACCAATGGCGATAGCGCCGTATTCATCGAGCAGCTTGCGCAGCTTGACGAGGAAGGCCACGTTCTCCGGCTGGGTCTTGTCGTGGATGTGAGCCTGCATGCCGTAAGGGTTTACATCGCTGACGGTGGATGTATCGCGCACCAGCGCCGGCGGATTGCTCTTCAGCGAACGGTCGTGGAAGTGGAAGTTGCAGGCGTCCATGCGCACGCCGTCGACGCCGCGCTCCAGCCAGAAACGCAGCGCATCCAGGTGGGCTTGCTGCACTTCCGGATGGTGGAAGTTCAGGTCCGGCTGGCTGACGAGGAAGTTGTGCATGTAGTACTGCTTGCGGCGCGAATCCCACTGCCAGCTGGAGCCGCCGAACACGGACAGCCAGTTGTTGGGTGGGTTCCCGTCCGGCAGCGGATCGGCCCATACATACCAGTCGGCCTTTGGATTGTCGCGCGAAGAGCGGCTCTCCTTGAACCATGGGTGGTCTTCGGAAGTGTGGGACATCACCTGGTCGATCATGATCTTCAGGCCCAGGCTGTGCGCCTTGGCGATCATCACATCGAAATCGGCGAGGGTGCCAAAGAGAGGGTCGACATCGCAGTAGTCCGCAACGTCGTAGCCGAAATCGCGCATCGGCGACTTGAAGAAGGGCGAGATCCAGACGATGTCCACGCCCAGCCTGGCGATGTACTCCAGGCGCTCGGTAATGCCGGGCAGGTCGCCAACGCCGTCGCCATTGCTATCCTGGTAGCTGCGCGGATAGACCTGATAGATAATCGCCTCTTTCCACCACTCTTTGTTCATGTCGCTTCCTTAAAAGGTTCTGTAGATAATATACATGAACTTCAGCGTGGTCGCAACGTTGTGATTTCCTTTGTTTTCAAAGACTTAGCGTTTTTCGTCGTAGTCAAACTACAGCGCCGATCAAAGTTGTATTGCCAAGCCAGCGGGCATCGCATAGCATCGCGGCCATTATTTGAACGGGGAGACTACATGTCACAAAATGACTTGCAGCAGGGAAACGGGCCGTTACCGCGGCAGATCCCATACATCATCACCAACGAAGCCTGCGAGCGCTTCAGCTTTTACGGGATGCGCAACATCCTGACGCCATTCCTGATCAGCACCCTGCTGCTGTTCCTGCCGCAGCCTGACCGCGTGAGCGAAGCGAAACACATCTTCCACACCTTCGTGATCGGCGTGTACTTCTTCCCGCTGCTGGGCGGCTTCCTGGCTGACCGCTACTTCGGCAAATACAACACCGTGTTCTGGTTCTCGCTGATCTACTGCGCGGGCCACGCCTGCCTTGCGATCTTCGAGGACAACCTGAACGGCTTCTATCTTGGCCTGTTCCTGATCGCCTTCGGCTCGGGCGGCATCAAGCCGCTGGTGGCATCGTTTGTCGGCGACCAGTTCGACCAGACCAACAAGAAGCGCGCCAAGGTGGTATTCGACGCCTTCTACTGGTCGATCAACTTCGGCTCCTTCTTTGCGTCGCTGCTGATGCCGATCTTCCTGCGCGACCTCGGCCCGGCTGTCGCCTTCGGCATTCCAGGCATCCTGATGTTCATCGCGACGCTGGTGTTCTGGATGGGCCGCCGCAAATACGTGCACGTGCCGCCGGCCGCGCCGAATCCGGACTCCTTCACGCGCGTTGCGAAGACTGCGCTGGTCAGTCATGCTGCAGGCCAGGGCCGTCCGGGCCTGAACATGGCGCTGGTCGGTGTGATCGGCGCGCTTGGCTCGCTGGCCATGACGCCCAAGTGGGGCTTCGTCATCTCCGCCTGCACCGCACTGGTCCTGCTGCTGGCATTCGGCGGCTGGGGCACGTCCATGCAACTGGAACGAGCCCGCGGCAAGCATTCCGATGAAGCCGTGGACGGCGTGCGTGCCGTGCTGCGCATCTTCATCGTGTTCGCGCTGGTGACGCCGTTCTGGTCCCTGTTCGACCAGAAGGCATCGACCTGGATCGTGCAGGCCAACGACATGGTCCACCCGACCTATGAAATCCTCGGCTACTCCTTCAGCTTCGTGCCGGCGCAAATGCAGGCGCTGAATCCCCTGCTGGTGATGCTGCTGATCCCCTTCAATAACTTCGCCCTGTTCCCGCTGCTGCGCCTGATCGGCATCGAACCGACGGCGCTGCGCCGCATGGGCGCCGGCATCTTCATCTCCGCGCTTTCCTGGCTGGTGATCGGCACCATCCAGGTTGTGATGGACGGCGGCACGCCCGTGTCGATGGCCTGGCAGATCCTGCCCTATGCCCTGCTGACGCTGGGTGAAGTGCTGGTCTCCGCCACCGGCCTGGAATTCGCCTACTCGCAAGCGCCGGCATCGATGAAGGGCACCATCATGTCGCTATGGTACCTGGCGGTCACCGTCGGCAACCTGTGGGTGCTGATCCTGAACTCCAGCGTGAAGAACGAAGCCGTATCGGCCTACATCGCCAGCACCGGCTTCTCCGTGATGGCCTTCCAGATGTATTTCTTCGCCATCTTCGCCGCCCTCGCCGCCGCAGTCTTCGCCTGGTACGCCATCCGCTACCGCATGGTCGACAACTACCGCGCCGAGTCCGAGCCCAACGCCTGCTACAGCCCCAACCAGCCCGTCGCCCAGAAAGCCTGAGGCTCACTCAAACCCACAGCCAAAAAACAGGTGTCAGGCACAATGTGCCTGACACCAGATTCACGCCTTTCGTTTTTCCGGAAATCCGCACGATGGGCGGATGGATTTCCGGAAATCCGCCGGAAAGCGTAGTGGAGCCGAGGCTCTGCGGCAGCGCATCAATCGAAATAAATCAAACACTTGAGTGTATTCCAGGCGACTGGCACGGTTTCTGCTCATTAGGCTGCCAACTATAACCAGTTGGAGACACTGATATGTCCAAATTCCGCCTGCTGTCCGCTGCCATCGTGGCCGCCTTCGCCGCCAACTCCGCACAAGCACAGGACGTCGTCCGCCTCGGCAACCTGAAATTCGCACACTATGGCGCCGTTTCCTACATCAAGGAGATCGCACCGAAGTGCGGCATCAAGGTCGTGGAGCACGTGTTCGCGAAAGGCCCGGACGTGATGCAAGCCATTCTCGCCGGTGAGCTGGACGTCGGCGCCACCGCATCCGAAGCCGCGATCCAGGGCCGTGCCAACGGCGCGCCCATCTTCGTGGTAGCCGGTTTCGCCAAGGGCGGCGCGCGCCTGGTCGCGCGCCCCGACAGCAATATCAAATCGATCAAGGACCTGAAGGGCAAGAAGGTCGGCGTCACCCGTGGCGGCATTCATGAAGTGCTGCTGGCCGCCGAACTGTCCCAGGCCGGACTGACCTACTCCGACCAGCCGGGCAAGGATGTGCAACTGGTCTTCCTGGCCTTCGCTGACCTGAACCAGGCCCTGCTCGGCAAGAACCTGGACGCGATCATGCAGTCCGAGCCCCAGTCCTCGCAGGCCATCAACAAGGGCTTCGGCGTGGAAGTGATGAAGCCCTACGACACGCCGATCGGCGAGCCGGTACGCACCATGGTCATGAGCGAGATGTTCTATAACGAGAAGCGCCCCGTCGCCGCCAAGTTCATGAAGTGCTTCGTGCAGGCCACCAAGACCTTCATCGACGACAAGGCCGTCGCCGAAAAATACGTGCGCGAGTCCATCTTCAAGAACCAGATCACGGCCGACGATTTCCAGGACGCGATCAGCAATTCGCCCTACACCTACGACATCACACCGAAGCATATCCAGGTCACGACCGACGTGATGGGCAAGAGCGGCGTGGGCAAGATGCGCAAGCCGCCGGTGGCAACGGAGTGGGTCAAGACCGACCTGCTGGACGAAGCCAAGAAAAGCCTGAACATCAAGTAAGGAGACCGGCATGAGCAAACAGAAATGGCGGGAGATCGGCGCGGGCGCCATCGTCCCGGTACTCCTGATCGCACTGTGGCAGGCCGCTTCCGGCATGGGCTACATCAATCCGCAGGTGCTGCCGTCGCCGCTGGCGGTGGTGCAGAAGTGGATCGAATACCTGCTGCCGCTGCAGCCGTACGACCCGGCTGCATCCTCGTGGCTGGCCTGGGCTTTTTCCGGTGAGCTGATTGGCGACACCTTGTCCAGCATGTACCGCGTGCTGGTGGGCTTTGCTGTCGGCGCCGGCCTGGCCCTGCCTTTCGGCCTGGTGATGGGTTCCTCGCAGCGCATGTACGCCTGGCTGAATCCCCTGCTGCAGGTGCTGCGCCCGATTCCGCCGATCGCCTACATTCCGCTGGCCATCCTGTGGTTCGGCCTCGGCAACGCGCCGGCCGTGTTCCTGATCGCGCTGGGCGCCTTCTTCCCCGTGCTGATGAACACCATCGCCGGCGTGCGCCAGGTGGACGGCATCTATGTGCGCGCCGCGCGCAATCTCGGCGTGAGCCAGCGCACGATGTTCGTGCGCGTGATGCTGCCGGCGGCCGTGCCTTACATCCTGTCCGGTGTGCGCATCGGTATCGGCACCGCCTTCATCGTGGTGATCGTGTCCGAAATGATCGCCGTGAACAACGGGCTCGGTTTCCGCATCCTCGAAGCGCGCGAGTACTTCTGGTCGGACAAGATCGTGGCCGGCATGATTTCCATCGGCCTGCTCGGCCTGGCCATCGACATCGGCATGAACAAACTGAATAACCATTTGCTGCGCTGGCACCGCGGCCTGGAGAATTGATCCATGAGCGCTACCCATATCGACGTCAAGGGCGTCAACAAGGTGTTCAAGACCGACAGCCGCGAAGTGATCGCGCTGAAGGACATCAAGCTGCAGATCCCGCAGGGCCAGTTCGTCTGCCTGCTGGGTCCCTCGGGCTGCGGCAAGTCGACGCTGCTGAATGCCATCGCCGGCTTCTCCCTGCCGTCCAGCGGCGAGATCACGGCGGACGGCCAGCTGATTACCGGTCCCGGTCCTGATCGCGGCATGGTGTTCCAGGAATACGCGCTGTTCCCATGGATGACCGTGGAGAAGAACATCGCCTTCGGCCTGGAGATCAAGGGCATGGCCAAGGCGGAGATCGATGCGCGCGTATCGCAGCTGCTTGCGATGCTGTCGCTGAGCGACTTCCGCCACCGCTTCCCGAAGGACCTCTCCGGCGGCATGCGCCAGCGCGTGGCGATTGCCCGCGTGCTGGCCCTCGACTCGCCCATTATGCTGATGGACGAACCCTTCGGCGCGCTGGACGCCCTCACCCGCCGCAACCTGCAGGACGAGTTGCTGCGCATCTGGTCAGAGCTGAAAAAGACCATCATCTTCGTCACGCACAGCATCGAGGAAGCGATCTACATGGCCGACCGCATCATTGTGATGACCTATCGTCCCGGCACGGTCAAGCGCGACATGATGATCGAGCTGCCGCGCCTGCGCGACCCGTCGTCATCCGAGTTCAACGCCCTGAAGCGCGAGCTTGGCATGCTGGTGATGGAAGAGCAGCAACGCCACCACAACGACGAAATGCGCCTCGCCGCCGTCGACTAAACCTTGGGGTCAGATCCGACATTCGGACACGAGCTCTACCATGGCGAGCTTGAACTGAAGCCGAATCGCGAATCTGCCCCATCATCCGCAGCCGCATTTTTTCGCGAATTTACCGCGTCGGCGGTGTGGCTTCATTCTGCGCCGGCGGCTGTGCTCGTGTCCGAATGTCGGATCTGACCCCAGGGTGCGGGATAGAATCTAGGTATGCGCATCAAATCAGCCCTCATCCTGTTGTCCGCCCTGGCATTGGTTGCTGCCGCCTACGTTGTGGGGGCGCAGAGGGCGCAGTATGATTCGCTGGCGCAGGGGCAGCGCCAGTTGCAGCTGATGGCGCCGGAGCTGCAGTCGGTGCTGGAGCGCTTCGAGACCCTGCCTTTCGTCCTCGGCCAGCAGTCCGATCTGACCTACGCCCTCGCTCATCCGGACGATCCCCAGGCCATCGCGCGCCTGAATCAGACGCTGCAAACCATCCAGCGCCAGGCCAGGGTCGGCGCGCTCTACCTGATGGACCGCAGCGGCCTGACCATCGGCGCCAGCAACTGGGACGAGCCGCTGGGCTTCGCCGGCAAGAACTTCCGCTACCGTCCCTACTTCAAGGAAGCCATCCAGGGCCGCGCGGGACGCTTCTACGGCATCGGCACCAATACCGGCGAGCCGGGCTACTTCATCGCGCAGCCGGTGTACCGCAATGGCAGCGCGGGCGGCCCGATCGCGGGCGTGATCACGGTGAAGATCAGCCTTTCCGAATTCGAACATAACTGGCGCAACAGCGACGAACCCATTCTGCTGGCGGACCGCGCCGGCGTCATCTTCCTCGCCAACCGCCCTGAGTGGCGCTATCACAGTCTGCGACCACTGGACCCGGCCACGCAGGCCGAGCTGGCAAGCACGCAGCAGTACATGGGCAAGGACATCACGCCGCTGCCGCACCAGCCGGGGCCCGTGGCCACGCGTGGCGTCGGACGCCTGGGCTGGGAACTGGCGCTGTTCCCGAACCAGTCGCGCGTGGTGCGCATCGGCGTCTACTGGGCGCTGGCCACGGCGCTGCTGCTGGTGTGCGGCTTCGCGTCCTACTGGGCACTGCACCAGCGCCGGCGACGCATGGAAGAGAAAGTGGCGTCCGCGCGCGAACTGGAAAGCCGCATCGCCGAGCGCACGCACCAGCTGCGCGAGACCAACCAGAATCTCGAATACAAGTATACGAAGCTGCAGGAGACGGAAAAAATGCTGCGCTCCACGCAGAATGAGCTGGTCCAGGCGGGCAAGCTGGCCATGCTGGGACAGATGGCGGCCGGCATGACGCATGAACTGAACCAGCCGCTCGCGGCGATCCGCGCCTTTGCCGATAATGCCCGCACCTTCCTGGCACGTGGCCAGTCCGAACAGGCTGCGGGCAACCTGTCCCATATCAGCGACGCGGCCGCGCGCATGGGCGCCATCATCAGCCAGCTGAAAGGCTTCGCGCGCAAGGACGAAACCATTACCCAGGTCGATCTGGCGCGTGCGGCGCGCGCCTCGGCCTTCCTGCTGGAGAGCGATTTCCGGCACCGCGATGTCTCGCTCGAGATCAACACCGGCGACGAGCAGGTGCTGGTGGCCGGCGATACGGTCCGCATCGAACAGGTGCTGATCAACCTGATTCGCAATGCATTGGATGCGGTCGAAGGCGCGCAGACGCGGCGCGTATGCGTCTCGCTGGACCGCGCGGAGGGACAGGGCATCGTGCGCATTCGCGACACGGGTCCCGGCATTCCGGACGATGTGGCGGCGCATCTGTTCGAGCCGTTTTTCACGACCAAGCCGACCGGTAAAGGCCTGGGGCTTGGCCTGGCGATTTCCTCGTCCATCGTGCAGGCCATGAACGGCCAGCTCACGGCGCGCAACCGCGACGACGGCGGCGCGGAATTCGAGGTACGCTTTCCACTGATGAATGAAGGAGCACAAGAGTGAGCGCTTTGCAGGCGATCCTGGTTGAAGACGAAGCCACGCTGCGGCTGGCCACGGCGCAGACGCTGGAGCTGGGCGGCTTTGCCGTGCAGGCTTGCGCGAGCGCGGAGGAGGCTTTGTCCCTGCTGCGCGCGGACTTTGGCGGCGTGGTCGTGACCGATGTGCGCCTGCCCGGGCAGTCCGGCCTTGAGCTGCTGGCGCAGGTGGTGGCGCTGGATGCCGAGTTGCCCGTCATCGTAGTCACCGGCCACGGCGACGTGAGCATGGCGGTGGCTGCAATGCGCGCGGGGGCTTATGACTTCATCGAGAAGCCTTTCTCGTCCGATCGCCTGATGGACGCGGTGAAGCGCGCGCAGGAGCGCCGCTCTCTCGTGCTGGAAAACCGCTCCCTGCGCACGGCGCGGGCCCTGCATCCGGACATGCCGGACCTGATCGGCCGCTCGCAGGCGATCGAGCATCTGAAGGTCGTGGTGCGCAATGTGGCGCCGGCGGGCGTGGATGTATTGATCAATGGCCAAACGGGTACCGGCAAGGAGGTGATGGCGCGCCTGCTGCACTCGGCCAGCGGACGCAAGGGCAACTTCGTCGCGATCAATTGCGGCGCGCTGCCGGAGTCCGTGTTCGAGAGCGAGATTTTCGGTCATGAACCGGGCGCGTTCACCGGTGCGCAGAAGCGCCGCATCGGCAAGCTGGAATTCGCCAATGGCGGGACCGTGTTCCTGGACGAGATCGAGAGTATGCCAATGTCGCTGCAGGTGAAGCTGCTGCGCGTGCTGCAGGAGCGCCGCCTGGAACGCCTGGGCGGGAACGAGGGCGTACCGCTGGATGTGCGCGTTGTGGCGGCCAGCAAGTCGGACTTGCTTGCTTTGAGCGCGCAGGGGCAGTTTCGCGAGGATCTCTATTACCGGATAGGCGTGGTCACCATCGATTTGCCCCGGCTGCGCGACCGGCGCGAGGATATTCCACTGCTGCTGGCACACTTCACGCGCGAGGCGGCGCAGCGCTATCAGCGCCCCCTGCCGGAGTGGACGCCGGAGCAGATGGCGTCCTGGCAGGCGGCGGATTGGCCAGGCAATGTGCGCGAGCTGCGCAATTTCGCCGAGCGCCTGACACTGGGACTTGTCGCCGCCACCACGCCGCCCGCGAATCCGCCGCCGGCGGCGCCGGGGCGGCGACGACGCCAACTGCCGCCGGCGCCCTCCCCCAGCTCGTCGACTCCTACGAGCGCGACCTGATCCTGCGCGCGCTGGCTGCGGCGGACAATAACGTCTCCCTGGCCGCCGACCGCCTGCTCGTCCCGCGCAAGACTCTGTACGACAAACTGAAGAAATACCAGATCACACCCAAGTCCAAACCGTAGTATTGCTACACCAGTTCGGGTACCATGAACGCGTTCGCCGCCAGATAAAACGTGCGGCATGTATTCAAACTACGGAGATCTGGATGGCACGCATTCGCGATATTTCGCTCACTTTGATCGCGCTGGGGGCGGCCGCGACGGCAGCATCGGCCGCTACGCCGGCAGCCGCGCCGACATTGGCGAGCTGCGAAGGTCCGCACGCGATCCCGCTCGGCCAGCCGAACAGTTTCGACGCGCGCGGCGTATGGCTGGACCGCAAACGCATCAAATGGCCCGGTGTCGCCACGGACGGCCAGTTCAAGCTGTACTACTCTTCGAGCGCCGCCATCAACGCGCAGCAAGGCGCGAAAGTTGCCGGCGCCGATGGCGCGCTGACGCTGGATGTCGTCCCCGCCGCGCCCTCGCCCGACACCGCGCCTGCGCAAGGCGCAATGGCCGCAGCGGCAGACCGCTTCCGCTATCTGGGCGACGGCGCCACGCTGTCGGTCCGCGCGGCGGACGCGCAGGCGCTGCCATCCCTTCTGAGCAGCCAGCTCGTGCTGGTCCAGGAAAACAGCGACGGCACCGTGCGCGACGCCACGACCGTGCAGGCTACGGGCATCCTGGACGACCTCTACGCCAGCGCGGAGGGCGCCACCGATCTTGGGGCAAGCCAGGGCCGCGCAGGCACCAGCTTCAAACTCTGGGCGCCAACGGCGCAGCGCGTAGCCGTCTGCACCTTCGACACCGGCAAAAGCAAGGCCAGACAGATCACGCCAATGAAGCTGGATGCAAAGACCGGCATCTGGTCCACGTCGGCACGCGCCGGCAGATACTACAAATACGTGGTGGACGTCATCGCACCGAAAGCAGGCCTGGTGCGCAACTTGGTCACCGACCCCTACTCGGTCAGCCTGAACACCGACTCCGCCCGCAGCTACATCGCCGACCTGCAAGACCCGCGCCTCGCCCCAACCGGCTGGAAGAATGACGCCACGCCGCAGACAGTAAAGGCCCTGCCGGACATGTCGATCTACGAGCTGCACGTGCGCGACTTCTCGATCAATGACCTGAGCGTAAGCCGTGTGAATCGCGGCAAATACACCGCCTTTGGCGAAACCGGCTCGAACGGCATGAAGCACCTGACCGCCCTCGCGCGCGCCGGCATGACCGACGTGCACCTGCTGCCCGTCTACGACATCGGCAGCGTGCCCGAGAAAGGCTGCGCCGTACCCCATCCCAGCGGCGCGCCGGACAGCGACAAGCAGCAGGCCACCGTCGCGCAAACGCACCTGACCGACTGCTACAACTGGGGCTACGACCCCTGGCATTACAGCGCGCCGGAAGGCAGCTACAGCACCGATCCGGAAGACGGCGCCCGCCGCATCATCGAGTTCCGAGAAATGGTGATGGCCCTGCACAAGGCCGGCCTGCGCGTAGGCATGGACGTGGTCTACAACCACACCTACCGCGGCGGCCAAGACGAGCGCTCGGTGCTGGACCGCATCGTGCCCGGCTACTACCACCGCCTGAACCTGAAGGGCGAGACCGAGCAGTCGACCTGCTGCTTCAATACGGCCACCGAGAACCGCATGATGGCCAAGCTGATGACCGACTCGACCGAACTGTGGACGAAGCATTACCACATCGACTCTTTCCGCTTCGACCTGATGGGCCACCAGCCCCGCGCGGCGATGGAGGCGCTGCAGGCGCGCGTGGACAAGGCCGCAGGGCGCCACATCCAGCTGATCGGCGAGGGCTGGAACTTCGGCGAGGTTGCGGACGGCGCGCGCTTCGTGCAGGCGTCGCAGCTGTCCCTGAATGGCAGCGGCATCGGCACCTTCAGCGACCGGGGACGCGATGCGATCCGCGGCGGCGGCGCGGGCGATTCGGGGCAGCAGATGATTGCGCAGCAGGGCTATATCAACGGACTATCCTATGATCCGAACGCGGGTGCGCCGCTGCGTCCAATCGCGGATTTGCTGTCGGCGGCAGACATGGTGCGGGTAGGCCTAGCGGGCACGATCCGCAGCTATCCGATGATGACCTACACGGGCGAAACGCGTGCGCTGCAGGATATCGTCTATGGCGGCAACCAGCCGGCCGGTTATGCCAGCCAGCCGGGCGAAGCGGTCAACTACGTGGAGAATCACGATAACCAGACGCTTTACGATATCAATGCCTTCAAGCTGCCGGTGGCGACGACCACCGCCGACCGCGCGCGCGTGCAGATGCTGGCTGCGGCGCTGAATGCGTTCAGCCAGGGCGTGGCTTACTACCACGCGGGCTTCGACATCCTGCGCTCGAAGTCCCTCGATCGCAACAGCTTCGAGTCGGGCGACTGGTTCAATCGCCTGGACTGGACGTATCGCGACAACTACTTCGGCGTCGGCCTGCCGCCGGCTGCGGATAATGGCAAGGACTATGCGCTTATCAAGCCTTTGCTGGGCAACGCGGCGCTGAAGCCGTCGCCGGCCGATATCGCGTTTGCGCGCGATGTGTTCCGCGATTTGCTGCGTATCCGGGCGAGTTCCACGCTGTTCCGTCTGCGTACGGCGGAGGATGTGCGGCAGCGGCTGCGGTTCTTCAATGTGGGGCCGTCGCAGGTGCCGACGGTTGTGGCGGCGACCATTGATGGCGCGGGGTACGATGGCGCGGGGTTCCGGTCAGTGACTTACCTGATTAACGTGGACAAGGTGGCGCAGACTGTGGCCGGCGAGGCGGGGAAGGCGTATCGAATGCATCCGGTGCATGCCAATGGCGCGGACAAGCGCGCTGCCGAGGCGCGCTATGATGCCGCTACCGGACGCTTTACCGTGCCCGCCCGCACTGCAGTCGTTTTCGTCGAATAAAACCCACGGCATAAAACAGGTGTCTGCCACGATGTGGCAGACACCAGGTTCACGCCTCTGGTTTTAGGGATGCGCCGCCGGCGCGAGAAGGATGGTGGAGGCTTTGCCGGAAGTTTGCACGGCGCCGCCTTTGACCACATAGCGGTCGCCGGAATAGAAATCGCGCAGCTTAGTCCCATCCGCGAACACGCCACGCACGGTGATTGGCAGCGGCGCGCCAGTGGGCACGTCAAGGGCAACGACGACTTTGTCCGTTCCGAGCACGCGCTTGAAGGTATAAGGCGCATCGGCCAGCTTCTCGTGCACACCGGCACCTACCGCCAGATGCGCCTGGCGGAACAGCCCCAGTTTGCTCCAGTGCGCGCGCACATCCGCCACACGGTAGCCATCGCGCTGGGCGTTCGACGCCAGATCATCCCAGTTCATGAACGAGCGCAGCTTCGCGTCGCCCACGGCTTCGGACACGTCCAGCCGGCGCGCGGTCTCGTCGCCGTAATAAATCTGCGCCGCGCCCGGCGCGAGCAGCAACTTGTTGGCTGTCTCGAAGGGCTTGGCGCGGGCGGCATCGAAAGGATTGCCATCGTCGTGGGAATCCATATAGTTCAGCACCGAGTGGCCCTTCAGCGGACCTGCCAGCTGCGCGGAATACTTGCTGAACAGCGCCTCATACGGCTGCTTCGCATCGCTGGGCAGACCGAAATTGATCAGGCTATCGAAGCCGTTGTCGTAGAAATCGGCCATCGCACCGCCGCCCATGTCGAACTGGCGTCCGTGAGCGATATTGTAGTTGTACACTTCGGCCGTCATATAGAACTTGCCGTCGCCAAGGACCTTCTTCGGATTGGCGCGCTTCCACTCATCGTGAGCCGCAACGGCCACTTTGCGCAATTCCTTCCATACGCCGGGTTCCGTGTGCTTGACGGTGTCGCCGCGGAAGCCATCGACGCCGTATTTGCGTATCCAGTCCGCATGCCACTTCATCAGGTAGTAGCGCGGCGCGCGCGGATAGCCGGTGCGGGCGAAGAATTCGTCCAGCTCCTTTATTTCGCGCTCGTAGCGGCCTTCGGCCTTCCATTTCGCGGCCAGCGCTTCAGGTAGGGCCACCGGCGCATTGCTGTCCGTGCGCACGTCCGGCAGGTTCTTCACCAGCGTGCAGCTGACGGTGGTCGGCACATCCTTGTACTGGCACTGCGGCTCGGTGCGCACCCAGTCTGCAGGCCAAACGGGATCGGCTTCGGTCACAGGCCCGGTATGGTTCATCACCACATCCAGCAGCACGCGGATGCCGCGCGCGTGGGCCGTTTCAACGAAATCACGAAAATCCTGTTCGGTACCGAGGTTGGCGTCCACCGCCGTCCAGTCGCGCGCCCAGTAGCCGTGGAAGCCGTAGGACTTGCCGGTGCCTTCGTCCGTGCCTGCGTGGATTTGCTCCACGGGCGGCGTGAGCCAGATGGCGTTGACGCCCAGGTCATCGAAGTAGCCCGACTTGACCTTGGCCGTCAGACTTTTCAGGTCGCCGCCCATGAAGCCGCGCAGCGGCGCCGCATCGGCCTTGCGGCCGTAGGCCAGGTCATTGGCCTTGTCGCCGTTCGCAAAGCGGTCGGTCAACAGGAAGTAAACGGTCGCGTTCTCCCACATGAATGGCTTGGGCGGCGCTGCCTGCGCGGTGCTCGCGGCCAGCAGGACGGACAGTGCTATCGATGTGAGCTTCATGCGACTCCTTTTTAGTTGATTATGTAATGACGGTCGGATTGCTCCGGCCAGTGTTCATGGCGATATTGGCCATGCTGTCTGCAATCGCAATCAGGCCGGCCAGCGCCTGTTGCGTCGGAATCTTGTGCTGTTCCGGATCGGGTTCATAGCGCTCCAGGTACACGCGCAGCGTAGCGCCCTCCGTGCCTGTGCCGGACAGTCGGTACACGATGCGCGAGCCGTCCGTCATCATGATGCGCACGCCCTGCTGGCTGGCATGGGAGCCATCCACCGGGTCCGTGTATTCGAAATCGTCGGCGGCGGCGATCGTGTAGTGATTCAGTTCATTGCCCGGCAACGCAGGCAGCTTGACGCGCAAGTCCTGCATCAGCAGCTTGGCCGCTTCCGTTTCGATGCCCTCGTAGTCGTGGCGCGAGTAGTAATTGCGGCCAAAGCGCGCCCAATGCGCGCTCACGATTTCTTCGACAGACTTGCCGCTGGCGGCCAGCAGGTTAAGCCAGAACAGCACGGCCCACACGCCATCCTTTTCGCGGATATGGTCCGAGCCGGTACCGTAGCTCTCCTCGCCGCACAGGGTCGCGCGGCCGGCGTCCAGCAGTGTGCCGAAATACTTCCAGCCGGTGGGGTGTTTCGTAGCACTGGATGCCCAGCGCTTCGGCCACGCGGTCCGCGGCGCGCGAGGTGGGCATGGACCGGGCGATGCCTTTCAGGCCCGCGCGGTAGCCCGGCGCCACCTGGGCGTTCGCGGCCAGCACGGCCAGGCTGTCGGACGGCGTGACGTCGAATTTGCGGCCGAGGATCATGTTGCGGTCGCCGTCGCCATCCGATGCGGCGCCGAAATCGGGCGCATCCGGTGCGGCCATGATGTCGATTAGCTGCGCGGCGTTGACGGGGTTCGGGTCCGGGTGCTCGCCGCCGAAATCCTCGCGCGGCACGCCATTGATCACCGTGCCGGCGGGCGCGCCCAGCATGCCTTCGATGATGGCTTTCGCATAAGGACCGGAAACGGCGTGCATGCCGTCGAAGCGCATCGTGAAGCCACTCGCGAACAGCTTGCGGATTGCATCGAAGTCGAACAGGCGGGACATCAGCTCGGCATAGTCGGCCACCGGGTCGATGATTTCCACGGCCATGTTCTCGATGCGCGTCGTGCCGACGGCGTCGATGGCTATGTCCGGCAGGTCGCTGATGCGGTAGCGCGAGATGACCGTGCTGCGTTCGTAGATGGCTTCCGTCAGCTGCTCGGGTGCGGGGCCGCCGTTGCCGGCGTTGTATTTCACGCCGAAGTCGCCGTCCGGGCCGCCGGGGTTGTGACTGGCGGAGAGGATGATGCCGCCGAAAGCGCCGTGCTTGCGGATCACGCAGCTGGCGGCCGGCGTGGACAGGATGCCGCCCTGCCCCAGCAACACGCGCGCGAAGCCGTTGGCAGCGGCCATTTTCAGGATGGTCTGGATGGCGGCGCGGTTGTGGTAACGGCCGTCGCCGCCCAACACCAGGGTTTTCCCGCTGGTGTCGCCCAGGGTGTCGAACACGCTCTGGATGAAGTTTTCGAGGTAGGTGTGCTGCTGGAAGACCGCGACTTTCTTGCGCAGTCCGGAGGTCCCCGGACGCTGGCCGGGGATCGGGGTCGTTGCTACGGTCTGGATGGCCATGTTCGCTTGCTCCTACGGGTTTCGATCAACCAACAGTTTGCCGCGAACTGCGACGCAGAGGCGCGCGGATGGGTGGCGCATACACGGCGGATCAATGATCCGCCCTACAGCCCCGTTGGGGCCTGGGACGCGTCGTAGGGCGGATCATTGATCCGCCGTTCATGCTCAGCCGGCGGGCTGCGCAGAATCCTTCACGAAGAGCGTCAACACACCCGCCACCACCATGCACGCCCCGCCCAGCGCCAGCGTATTCACCGTATGCCCGCCCAGGAAATGCTTGGTCACGAAGCCCAGCACCAGGCCGGAAAGAATCTGCGGAATCACGATGAAGTAATTGAACACGCCCATGAAATAGCCCATGCGTTTGGCAGGCAGTGCGCCGGCCAGGATCGCGTAGGGCATGGTGAGGATGCTGGCCCAGGCGATGCCGACGCCGATCATCGGCACCATCAGCATATTCTTATCGTGGATCATGAACATGCTGGCCAGGCTCACGCCACCGATCACCAGGCAGCTCATGTGAACGACCCTGCGGCTGGTCGCGCGTGCAAACACCGGCAGGATGAAGGCCGCCAGCGCGGAAACGCCGCTGTACACCGCGAACAGGATGCCGACCCAGTTGCCGGCCTGCTGGAAGGCGCTGGACTGCGCATCGGTGGTACCGAAGACATTGTCCGCCACGGCCGGCGTGGTATAGATCCACATCGCGAACAGGGCGATCCAGGTGAAGAACTGCACGAAGGCCAGTTGCACCATGGTGGACGGCATGTGGACGAAGCCGCCGAACACTTCCTTGATCGAGTGGGCGAAGCCGCGCTTCACGGCGCGCTCCATGCGGAATTGTTCGATGTCTTCCGGCGGCAGTTCGTCGGCGGTCAGCACGGTCCACAGAACGGACAGGAAGAAAGCCGCGCCGCCTGCATAGAAGGAGTAGCGCACGGAGTCCGGAATGGCGCCGTTGACGGCTTCATTGCTCACATGGAGGATGTCCGTGAACAGCGTTGGCAGCAGCGAGGCGATCACCGCACCGCAGCCGATGAAGAAAGTCTGCATCGCGTAGCCGGCCGTCTGCTGCGAAGGATCGAGCTTGTCACCGACAAAGGCGCGGAAGGGCTCCATGGACACATTGATGGACGCATCCATCATCCAAAGCACGGACACGGCCATCCAGATGGCCGCGGAATTGGGCATCAGGAACAGCGCGATCGCAGCCAGCACTGCGCCAATGAAGAAGAAGGGACGGCGGCGGCCCCACTTCGGGTGCCAGGTGTTGTCGCTCAGGTAGCCGATGATGGGCTGCACCAGCAGGCCGGTCACCGGCGCGGCAAGCCAGAACAGGGGCAGTTCATCCGGCGTGGCGCCCAGTGTCGCGAAAATGCGGCTGGTATTCGTATTCTGCAGCGCGAAACCGAACTGGATCCCGAAAAAGCCGAAGCTCATGTTCCAGAGCTGCCAGAAAGACAGCCTGGGTTTGGTAATGGCGGCGTGCATCTGCATCAGCTGTCCCGAGTATTTTGAGTAAATTTGTAGCAAAATAACATGGCTATTTCGGGCTGTCAATCACGGTTTAGCCCGAAAATCGCCGGTTTGCGACGGTTTTTGTAGTCAGGCTACAGAATAACCACCAGTTTGGCCTGCATTGCGCTACGCGCCGGGAGCGACGCCTCCATTCGCCCTTTCGCCCAGGTGAAAGCCAACGGTTTACCATCCAGGGTGACCGTGCGTGGGCGGGCCACCACATTGTGGACGACCAGCTTGTAGCCGCGCGCTTGCGCCTGGACCGCCTTGCCGGTTTCCGTGGCGATGGCGATCTCGAAACCTTTGGCGTCAGCCGCGCCATTGAAGCGCACCAGCTGATACTTGCCCTGCTCGTAGGCGTTGGCCGTGGCGCCGTCATCGTCATACAGCTTGCCGCTGGTCGCGCCGGCCAGCGGATCGTAGTAATAGTGCAGGTCGATCTGCTGCGTGCTGTAGTCGCGCGTGGTCTGTACCACCTTTGCCATCGGCACGAAGGCGCCGGCGCGGACGAAGACCGGGATGTGGTCGGGCACCGTGGACACCACTTCGGTGATGGCGCCGCGATGGCGCTTGTCCGTGTAGAAGTCGAACCACACGCTGCCCTTGTTCGGGAAGTAGACTTCCTTGCGCGCGGCGCCCGGCTCGGTGATCGGCGCGACCAGGAAACTGTCGCCCCACAGGTAAGTGGACGACAGGCCCGCGCCTTCGGCATCCTCGAACAGGATGGGGCGCATCAGCGGGATGCCGGTCTGGCTGTTTTCGAAAGCGGCCGTATAGTTATACGGCAGCATGGCGTAGCGCAGGCGAATCGCATCCCGCGCCAGCGCCTTGGTGCGCGGTTCGCGGAACACCGCTTCGGCCGGCACTTCTTCCTGCGCGTGCGGACGGAATACCGGCTGGAACACGCCGTACTGCAGCCAGCGCACATAGAGTTCATCGTCCAGCACCGGCGAGGCGAAGCCGCCCAGGTCCGAGTGCATATAGGCCAGGCCCTGCATGCCCATTTGCAGCGCGATCTCCATTTGCGACTGCAGTCCGCCCCAGCTGCGCGACACATCGCCCGACCACGGGATCAGGCCGAAACGCTGCGAGCCCGAATAACCGGCGCGCATCAGGATGAAGGGACGCTCCTGCGGGAATTCCTTCGCATAGCCTTCAGCGATCAGGCGCGCCCAGTCATGGCCGTAGATGTTGTGGACCTGGTCGGCGGAGCCGGTTCCGTGCTGCAGCGCACTCGGATGCACTTCCGGCTCGCCCAGGTCGCCCCACCAGCCGGTCACGCCATCCGCCTTCAGGCTCTTGTAGATATTCCAGAACCATTCGCGGCCTTCCGGGCGGTACAGGTCGATGAGGCCCGTGTTCCCGAAGAAGAAGTCATAGGTGTAGGGTTTGCCGTCGCGCGTGGTGGCCAGCGCCTTCGCATTCACTGCGTCCTGCCAACGGCTGGAGGTCGTCAGCACGAAGGGTTCGGTGATGACCACGGTCTTCACGCCCTTCTTTGCCAGGTCGGCGGTCATGCCGCGCGGGTTGGGGAAGCTATCCTTGTCCCAGGCCAGGTTGCCCATCGTGCCTTTCACTTCCTTGCCGAACCAGTAGAGGTCCAGCACCACGGCATCGACGGGGATCTTCTCTTCGATGAATTTGTCCACCACGGCGCGGGTTTCGGCTTCCGTGTGATAGCCGAAGCGGCTGGCGAAGTTTCCGAAGGCCCAGCGCGGCGGCAGCGGCTGACGGCCGGTCAGGCTGGTGTAGCCGGCCATGATGTCTTCCCATTTGTCGCCTGCCACTACCTGATAGGTCTTGCGGCCGCCGATGGTTTCGTAGCTCAGCGTGCCGTCCTTTCTGCTGTCGAAGTCCAGGTAGCCGATCTGCGGATTATCGAAGTGCAGCGCGTACTTTTTCGACGACAGCGCCATCGGGATCGTGAAGTTCATCAGCTCGGAGCGGTTGCCATAGCCGTAGTTCGCCTTGTTATACAACTGGAAGCGGTTGCCGCGGCGATTCATGCCGACCGCACGGGCGCCGGCGCCGTACAGGGCTTCGTCGCCGTCCAGCGCGAATTCGATGGTCTCGTTGCCGGCGCCGCGGATATAGCCGCGCTTTTCAGCGACCAGGGGCTGGCCCTTGTAGATATAGCTGATGCGGAAAGGCTGCTTCTCGACGTGAACGGTGATGCCGGGCGTCGCAAAGTCAAGCGAGACGCCGCGGTCAGACAGTGTGGCGTTGAGCGCGGTCGCGGCAGCCGGTGCCAGCACCACGGCATGCGAAGCCGGATCGAAGCGCTCGCCGTTCGGAATGAAGGTGGTTTCCACCACGGTGGCCGAGTATGGCTTGATCAGGTATTTGCCGTCGCTGACGGTGATTTCCAGCGTGTTCTGGTTGCGCGTGGCGGACACGAAATGCCGGTCCGCATTCTGCGCCAGTGCGGCCTGGCTGGCCAGTGCCAAAAGGGCGAACTTGAAGTATTTCATAGAAGACGTGAGTGTTATATTAGCGTGCAGTTTTACACATGAGGAGATTGAATTGTTCAAAACGATGACCAAGAAACCGCTGGTGCTGGCCACCGCGCTGGCCTTGTCCGCCGGCGCAGTCCACGCTGCCGAAGCCCCCAAGAAGGGCAAGGCCACCGCGGCGGATGCGCATAAATTCATCCAGGCGACTGAAGAGAAATTCGACAAACTGGGCATGGACACCAACCGCGCCGAATGGGTCGCGGCCAATTTCATTACCGACGACACGGAAGCGCTGTCCGCCTACTTTGGCGAGCTGACGCTGGATGCCGCAGGCAAGGCCGCGCTGGAAGCGCGCCACTACAATGGCCTGAAGCTTTCCGAAGACGATGCGCGCAAGCTGAAGCTGCTGCAGCTGACGCTGATGCTGTCCGATCCGAAAGAGCGCGCCGAATACTCGTCGAAGAAGGCTGCACTGCAGGGCGCCTATGGCAAGGCCAAATACTGCCCGACGGACGGCCGTCCCTGCATGCCGCTGGGCGAACTGGAAAAAGTGCTGGCCACCAGCCGCGATCCGAAGCAGCTGCTGGACGCATGGAACGGCTGGCACAGCCAGTCGCCGGCCTACAAGAAGATGTATGGCGATTATGTTGATCTGTCCAACAAGGGCGCGCGCGAAATGGGCTATGCCGATACCGGCGCGCTGTGGCGCTCGCAGTACGACATGACGCCCGAGCAGTTCGCGGCCGAAATGGAGCGCCTGTGGCAGCAGGTGAAGCCGCTGTACGACTCGCTGCATGAATACGCGCGCTACAAGCTGCGCGAAGCCTACGGTCCTGACGTCGTGCCGCTGACCGGCCCGATCCCGGCCCACCTGTTCGGCAATATGTGGAGCCAGACCTGGGACAATATCTATCCTCTGCTGATGCCAACGTCCGGCGCCAGCAAGTTCGACCTGACCAAGGTGCTGGAAGACCGCAAGACCTCGGCCAAGGACATGGTGCAGTACGGCGAGCGTTTCTACACCTCGCTGGGCATGCAGAAGCTGCCGGATACTTTCTGGCAGCGCTCCCTGCTGACCAAGCCGCAGGACCGCGACGTGGTCTGCCACGCTTCCGCATGGCAGCTGGACGGCAAGGATGATGTGCGCATCAAGATGTGCATCCGTCCGACCACCGAAGAATTCACCGTGATCCACCATGAGCTGGGCCATATCTATTACGACCTGGCGTACAAGAACCAGTCCAACCTGTTCCGCACCGGCGCCAACGACGGCTTCCACGAAGCGATCGGCGACACCATTGCGCTCTCCATCACCCCGGACTACCTGAAGAAGGTCGGCCTGATGGACCAGGAACCCGATGCCAACGCGGACATCGGCAACCTGCTGCAGCGCGCGCTGGCCAAGGTGGCTTTCCTGCCCTTCGGCTACTCGGTGGACAAATGGCGCTGGGATGTCTATTCCGGCAAGACCAAGCCGGCGGATTACGACAAGAGCTGGTGGCAGCTGCGCGAGCAGTACATGGGCGTGAAGCGCCCGCTGCCGATGCAGGCTGACGGTTTCGACGCCGGCGCCAAGTACCACGTTGCGGCCGACGTGCCGTACGCGCGCTACTTCCTGGCCCACCTGCTGCAGTTCCAGTTCCATCGCGCACTGTGCCGCGAAGCGGGCTACACGGGTCCTCTGCATAAGTGCTCCATCTACGGCAGCGAAAAAGCGGGCAAGAAGCTGCAGGCCATGCTGTCCATGGGGACTTCCAAGCCGTGGCCGGAAGAGCTGAAGGCCGTCAGCGGTGAAGACAGGATCGACGGCAATGCGCTGATCGAGTACTTTGCGCCCCTGAAAACGTGGCTGGATGAGCAGAACAAGCAGCTCGCCGCCAAGGCCAAATAAAACCAACTGCGTAACCCTGGTGTCTGCCACGATGTGGCAGACACCTGCTCATAAGCCGCCGGCCGTCATATAAGCCTGCGGCCCAAAACGGGTGGCTACCACATCGTGGCTGCCACCAGCTTCACGGTTTGGGTTTAAAAAAAATCGGGGGCCACGGCCCCCGATTCCTTTACAGCACGATACTTAGAACTTGTAGTTCGCGCCAAACAGCACGGTGCGGCCGTACTTCTGGTACTCGAGCTGCTGGTTCTTGGTACCGTTGTAGGTCTCGTAAGCTTCGTTGGTCAGGTTGTTCACCTGCAGCAGCAGGCCAACGCCCTTGAACATGCCGGAGTCGAAGGTGTAGCCAACCTGCATGTCGATCACGCGGTCACCCACCACATAGCGCAGGGTACGTTCCGCGGCAAAGTTGCTGATCTCACCCACGAAGTCGGAGCGCTTGCGCATGCTGATACGGGACTCGAAGCCAGCCTTCTCGTAGTACACGGTCACGTTGCTCACGTTCTTGGACAGGCCTGGCAGCGTGATGTTCGAACCGATATTGCTGCTTGGGTCCTGGATCGCGATGGAGCTGTCGTTGTACGAGTAGCTGCCGGTCACGCCGAAGCCATCCAGCACTGGGGTCAGCATGTTCAGCGGCAGCGAAGCCGTGAGTTCTGCGCCCTTCAGGTTACCGCCGTTGCCGTTGTACGGCGCGGTGTAGTTACCGAACGGGGTGATCGCCTTGGTGCCTGGAATCTGCGCCGAGAAGTCATGCTGCTGGGTCTGGGTGTAGATGTAGGTGTCCAGCTTCTTGTAGAAGCCAGCCAGCGCCACGTACGCCTTCTTGCCGAAGTACTTTTCGTACGAAATGTCGAAGGCCTTGGCGCGCCACGGATCCAGCTGGGCGTTGCCGCCGCTGCCGCTCGGCTTGAAGTCGTTGGTGCCCACGTTGAAGTCCAGTGCGGAACGCAGCTGGTCCACACGGGCACGGGCGATCTGCTTGGCCAGGGCCAGGCGCACGGTCTGGTCATTCTCCAGGGCGAAGGCCAGGTTCATGCTCGGCAGGTAGTCGGTGTACTTCTTGCCGTCGTGGATAGGCTTGACTTCGTTGCCCGGGGTGGCGGTGCCGTCCCAGTACTTGGCGTCGGACGACTGGTCAGTGTGCTGAACCTGCACGCCGACGTTACCGCGCATCATCACGCTGCCGAAGTCGTGCTCGATGTTCGCCTTGACGAAGGCGGTCGTGATCTTCTCGTTCACGTCCCATGCCTTGGCGATCAGGTAGCTGCGGTTGTCAACCGGGGCGAAGATCATGTACTTGCTCACCACGGCAGGCACGTTCCACGCCGGAATGGTGCCCACGCCGGCGAAGCCCAGGTCCACAGGGCTGTACAGCAGGTCGGACGAGATGGTGGACGGTGCGCCCTTCAGCAGGATATCGCCTTCAGGCTGGCGCTTCTGCTTCTTGCGGTCGGCGTAATGAACACCCACGTCGAAGCTGGAGAACCAGTTCTCCAGTGCGCCGGTCGCATCGAACTTGGCGGTCAGCTTGATGGCATTCAGCTCATCTTCCACTTTCGGGGTCTTGCCGTAGCCGGAACCGTAGATGGTGTTGCGCACATACAGCGACGCAGGGTTGCTGTAGTCGCGGCCCGGATCCATGGTCGGGAAACCGCCGCTGGCGAAGTTCAGCTTCACGGAGTCCAGGTAAGGATTGCCGGCAGCATCGCTGATCTGCAGGTTGTTTTCCAGGCTCACTTCATCGCGCTTGGCGGTCGAGTGGCTCAGGTCAGCCACCAGGGTCGCGCCGTTCAGGCGCCATTCATTGTTCCAGCCGATGGCACGGATATCGTCGCGGCGCTTGCCGTACATGCCGCGCACCAGCGGGTACACGCCGGTGGCGGTGCCGCCGCTCAGGGCGCCCTGGTCGGTGGTGACGCCGGTGAAGTTCAGGCCCGGAGTGTAGCCGCCGTTGTAGCCGCCGATGTGCACTTCGAACTGGTTGGCGGTGTCTTCATGCTTAAAGCGCGACGCGTACACGTCGATCATCGAGGTGAAGTTCTTGCTCGGACGGTACTGCAGCACGCCCATCAGGCCATCGCGCCTGTTGTAGCCGCTGCGCGCCAGGGACTTGATACCGTCGGTGATGTAGGTGCCGGTCGGCACGCCTGGACGGTTCTCACGCTTCCATGGCTCGTACACGCCGGTTTCGCGGTCCAGCACAGGGTTGTCCAGGTGGGCAAAGCCCAGCGCCACGCCGACGGTGCGGTCCATGAACTGGTCGATGTAGCTCACGCTGAAGCGGTTGCCCCAGGAGTTGGTGTTGGCGATGGTGCCCAGAGAATTCTTCTCGCCGCGCACGTTCATGGCCACGGTGCGCTTGCCGAAGTTCAGCGGACGCACGGTTTGCAGGTCCAGCGTGCCGGACAGGCCCTGGCCGATCATGCCGGCGTCAGGAGTCTTGTAAATGGTGACGCCGCTCAGCAGCTCGGATGGATACTGGTCGAATTCCACGCTGCGGTTGTCGCCGGTGGAGACTTGCTCGCGGCCGTTCAGCAGGGTGGTGGCGAAGTCCGGCGACAGGCCGCGCACGGAGATCACTTGCGCACGGCCGCCCACGCGCTGCGCTGCCAGGCCTGGCAGGCGCGCGATGGATTCGGCGATGGAAGTATCCGGCAGCTTGCCGATGTCTTCAGCGGAGATGGCTTCGACGATGGAGGTGGCGTCTTTTTTGATCGAGATTGCGTCCTCGATACCGCGACGGATACCGGACACGGTCACGGTCTGCATCGGGGTTTCGGCAGTCTGGCCGGTCGTCGCGCTTTGCGCGTATGCGGAACTCGCCAGAATGGACAGGAACACGGCGCAGCCAGCGGCGACCGGATTCAGTTGGAAAGCAGCGGTATTGCCTCGCTTGCTTGCGAAGTTATTCATTAATGTCCCCTTACTTGTAAACAATTTTCCTGCGAGCTGGCACTGTCGGTTTAATTCAACTACACAGGAATCCAAGGTAAGCACACGGTTTCCCACACGCTCTGGGCCGGATTCTGTACTAAAACTAGATTGAGTGTCAATGAATGTTCGCCATCACGAAACCGTATTTCTGGGGCCTCCCGTAGGAGAACTTTGCCAGCCGTTGTATTTCGGCTACAAGACCGGTTTAAAATTTGTGTAGTAGAACTACATCTCAAATCGGTGTATTGTCGCGTTCACAAGCTAACCCGGAGACAAATATGGTCCGTTTCACCGCTGCATCCTTGCTTGCAAGCACATTAATCTTCCCTCTTGCCCACGCCCAGGACTACCGCATCCAGCACATGGAACCCGCCTTCTGGTGGAGCGGCATGCAGCACAAGCAGCTGCAACTGATGGTGCACGGGCCGAAGATCGCGGACCTTGAACCCTCCCTGGATTACGCCGGCGCGCGCATCACGTCCGTCTCGCGCGTGGCCAACCGCAATTACATGTTCATCGACCTGCAGCTGGATGGCGCGGCGCCGGGCAAGTTCGATGTCGTCTTCGCCAGGAACGGCAAGCCCGCCGTGCGTTATTCGTACGAGCTGCGGGCCCGTGCGCCTGGATCAGCGCAGCGCAAGGGATTCAACAATGCGGATGCGATCTATCAGGTGATGCCGGACCGCTTCGCCAACGGCGATCCGTCCAACGACAGCGTCGCTGCGCTGGCCGAGAAGGCCAACCGCAAGAACGGCTCCGGGCGCCATGGCGGCGACCTGCAGGGCATGGCCGATCACCTGGACTATGTGGCCTCCATGGGCTACACGCAGATCTGGCCAACGCCGCTGGTCGAAAACAACCAGCCCGAATACTCCTATCACGGCTACGCGGCCACCGATCATTACAAGGTCGATGCGCGCTACGGCAGCAATGAGGACTACGTGCGCTTCGTGGCGAAGGCGCGCGAGAAAGGCATCGGCGTGATCCAGGACGTGGTGCTGAGCCACATCGGCAGCTCACACTGGTGGATGAAGGATATGCCGATGCCGGACTGGATCAGCTACGACGGCAAGTTCGTCCCCCACCGCTCATCACCGCGTCGCGGTGCAGGACCCCTATGGCAGCAAGGAGGACGCGCGCAACTTCACCCAGGGCTGGTTCGGCAAGCATATGCCGGACATGAACCAGACCAATCCCTTCGTGGCCAATTACCTTATCCAGAACAATATCTGGTGGATCGAGTACGCGGGCCTGTCCGGCCTCCGCGTCGATACTTACGGCTATTCGGACTCGCGCTTCCTTACCGAGTGGTCACGCCGCATGATGGAGGAATACCCGAACCTGAACATGGTGGGCGAAGAGTGGAGCATGCGCATTCCGGTGGTAGCGCACTGGCAGACGGGCAAGCAGAATTTCGACGGCTATGTGTCGCACATGCCATCGATGATGGATTTCCCGCTGAATGATGTGCTGCGCAAGGCTTTGGCCGATACGGACGGCACCTACAGCTTCACCGATGTCTACGAAACGCTGTCGCAGGACTATCTCTATCCGAACGCTTCGAATCTCGTGCTGTTCGAGGGGAACCACGATATGTCCCGCACTTTCAGCGTGGTCAATGACGACCCGGCGCTGTGGCGCATGGCCATGGCCTTCACGCTGACCGCCCCGCGCATTCCGCAGCTTTACTACGGCACCGAGATCCTGATGCCTTCGACCGTGAAGGGACGCGACGATCCTTCCTATCGCCACGATATGCCGGGCGGATGGGCGGGCGATGCGGTGAACGCGTTCACCGGCGCCGGCCTGACTTCTGCGCAGCGCGATGCGCAAGCCTGGCTGAAGAAGCTGCTCAACTGGCGCAAGACCGCCGGCGTGATTCATCATGGCCGGATGATGCATTACGGGCCGGAGGAGAATACCTATGTCTATTTCCGTTACGATAGTTCCGGCAAGGTGATGGTCGCCTTTAACAAGAACGCGCAACCCGTTTCGCTTGCAACGTCGCGCTTCCGCGAAATGCTGTCCGGCGCGCGCGTTGGCACGGACGTAATCACCGGCCAGTCCTTCGCCCTCGATGCGGCCACCATCACCCTTCCCGCCCGCTCGGTGCTCGTGCTGGAGGTGAAATAATGCCCGCGCCCCGCCCTGCCCGTCCACGCCGCACGGTGCTTGCGGCCGCGCTGCTGGCGCCAACGCTTGTCGCTGCAAGCCTGCCGACGCCGGCGCTGGCGGACAGTGTAACTGTGCCGCTGGGCGCCCACAGCGCGAGTTTCTCAACGCCGGACGCGTCGGCCCGTTTGCGCAGCTACACGCAATCGACCACGATGCAGTTGCGCGACAACGCGCCGCAAACCGTCGAATACTCCGAGCTGGACAACCTCCCGCGCGTACGCAGCGGCAACCTGGCTTTCGACGCCCTCTTCGCCCTGGCGATCACCGAAATGAAGCAGGACTCGGTAGCCGCCATCAAGGACGGCAGCTACAACGGCGGCAACGCCATCCCCTGCGAATGTTTCGAAACCGGCGAAAAATGGCATTACGTGTGGACGCGCGACCTATCCTATGCCGCGGCGCTCGGCCTGTCCATGCTCGACCCGCAGCGCGCCCGCAACTCGCTGATGTTCAAGCTCTCCGGCTACCGCGCCGGCAAGCCGGCAAACGCGCAAGGCACGGAAGACGGCCTGCAGATCGTGCAGGACACCGGCAGCGGCGGCAGCTGGCCCGTCAGCACGGACCGCGTAAGCTGGGCCTTCGGCGCCGAGGAAGCGCTGAAGTCCCTGCCCGAACTGGAGCGCGCGTCCTTTGAGGAAATCGCGCTGAAGGCCCTCAGCAACACCATCGAGAACGACCGCCTGGCCGCTTTCGACGCCGCCACAGGCCTCTACACCGGCGAAGAATCCTTCCTCGACTGGCGCGAGCAATCCTATGCAGCCTGGATCGTCAACGATATCGCCAGCATGGCTTCGTCCAAGGCGCTGTCCACCAACGCCGCGCACTACAAGGCGCTCACGCTGGCCGCCGAACTGGCGCGCCGCCAGGACGATACGGCGCGTGCGCAGCGCTACGATGGATGGGCCGCGGACCTGAAGTCTGCCGTCAACGCGCGCCTGTGGCTGAAGGATGCGGGCATGTACAGCAGCCTGACCGCCGGCCACTTCGATGGCGCGCCGATGCACAAGTTCGACTGGCTGGGCCAGTCGCTGGCCATCATTACGGGCATCGCCGACGCCGAGCAGGCGCGCAGCATCATGGCGCACTATCCCCACGGACCGGAAGGCGCGCCGGTAATCTGGCCGCAGCAGCAGGATGTGCCGGTCTATCACAACCGCGCGATCTGGCCGTTCGTCACGGCCTATGGACTGAAGGCGGCGGCGATGACGCGCAATGTGGCCGTGGCTGATGCGGCCTATGCGACCTTGATGCGCGGCGCGTCGCTCAATCTTTCAAATATGGAGAACCTGGAGTGGACGACCGGGCAGCCCATGCTCGAACATCCGGGCGCGCCGCAGCTCAACGGGCCGGTGATCAATTCGAAGCGCCAGCTTTGGTCGGTTGGGGCTTATGTCGGGATGGTCGTACAGCAGGTGTTCGGTATTTCGGCGACGACCGAGCGGCTTTCTGTTCGTCCGTTTATAACGTCGCGGCTGCGGCGGGAGGCGTTTGCGGGCAGCGATGTGGCGGAGCTGTCAGGACTTGTTTTGCATGGGAAGCGGATCAATGTGCGCCTCATACTGCCGCCTGCCGTGCCACTCGACGGCTATTACGAGATGGGGGCCGGCACGCTGAATGGCGCGCCGATGACCGAGGCGCCGCGCTGGGCTGATCTTGGCGAGGACAACACGATCGAACTGCGCCTCGGCGCCCTGATGCCCGGCCGGCAGCAGATTACGCGCGTGGACGTGGGCTCGTTCAACTTCGGCCCCGCTGCGTTTGGGCCGCATGAGCCGGTGGTCACGATCGCTGCGAATGCGTCCTCCAGCACGACAGGCCAGGTCGCCGCCCGCGATGGCGGCACAAGCCGGCTTACTGCTCCGGCGCACGGACGCAGCGCGATGGCCGTCGGGCGCGGCACGAGCCCGACACTGCACATTGCACCGGGCGCAGAGGGCGAGCGCGTGACGTTTAACGTATACCGCGACGGGAAGCTAGTCGCGTCGAAGATCGCGGCCGGGCCGTGGTCAGACCGCAATGCCGGCTCCCCGGCAGCGGCGAAATCCGCGAAATCGGCAACGGCAGGCGATGGCGCCGGCACGCGGGCGTGCTACGCGGTGGAGGCGGTGTTTGTGGCGTCGGGCAACCGCAGCCACCACAGCGCGCCGCTGTGCACGGGCGCGGGCGCCGTCGAGCTGGCAGCGCTAGCTGGCGTTGCGAGCGCGGGAAGGCATGCGATCCAGCTGCGTTATACGAACGCGGCCCACAAGATCAACCTCGGCATTACGAACGGCGTAAAGTGGCTGCGTCTGCGCGATGCGGAGGGCAAGGTGGCGGCGGAGGGTGTGGTGCAACTGCCGCACGCGCTGGGCGAAGCCTGGTCGACGCCGTTGTACGCGGACCTGAAGCCGGGCGCCTACAGCTACGAGCTGGACGGCTTCTTCAATATGAGCTACCTGCAGTCGAACAGCAGCTATGCCGACGCCGGCGGCACGAGCGGACAATGGAACGCGCCGACCGTGCACGCGATCCGTATCCAGCCGACCGCCGCCGCGCCTGCGCCGGTCAAGCGCGGCACGCTGCAGATCATCGACGGCTTCAAGTCACCCCAGCTCGGCAACGAGCGCAAGCTGCGCATCTATCTGCCGCCCGGCTACGAGGAAAACGGCAAGAAGCGCTACCCGGTGCTCTATATGCACGACGGACAGAACCTGTTCGATGCGAAGACCGCGGCTTATGGCGTCGAGTGGAATATCGATGAAGTGGCGGACCGCATGATCGCCGAGGGCAGCATGCAGGAGGTGATCATCGTCGGCATCGACAACACGGCCGACCGCATCGCGGAGTACACGCCCTGCTGCGATCCGAAATACGGCGGTGGCAAGCTGAATGATTATGCGAAGTTCATCGTGAAGACCGTGAAGCCGTGGGTGGACGGGCACTATCGCACGCTCAGGGACCGCAGGCACACGGCCGTCATGGGCTCCTCGCTGGGCGGCATCGCGTCTGTGTATATCGGGCAGCATTATCCACAGGTGTTTTCGATGGCGAGCGGGGTTTCGAGCTCGTTCTGGTGGAACGAGTCGAATATGGTGCGCAATGCGCCGCGGCTGTTGCCGGTGAAGTTTTATATCGATGCGGGGGACGGCGATGGATGGGCTGGAGGCTACTGACGCGTTCCGCAAGGCGATGCTGAAGCGGGGGTATCGGTCAGGCAGGGATTTTTATTTTTATAAGGATGAGGGCGGGATTCATAACGAGCAGTCGTGGGCGAGCCGGGTGCATGTGCCGTTGGGGTGGTTTTTCGGGACACGCCGCGGGTCCGCACGCACGGCGGATCAATGATCCGCCCTACAGCCCCTTCGGGGCCTTTGATTCGTCGAGGCGCATAATTATGCGCCGACGATGCGAAGAGGACGGCGGCGCGGGACGACGGTGCGGGATGCGGCATCGGGCTGCTCGCGCAGCTTGAACACGGACACCGCCTCAGCCAGGCTGGCCGCCTGCTGCTGCAAGGCATCCGCTGCGGCAGCGGCTTCCTCGACCAGCGCGGCGTTCTGCTGCGTCACGCTGTCCATCTGGTTGATGGCGATGCTGATCTGCTCGATGCCATCCTGCTGCTCATTGCTGGCCACAGCAATCTCGCCAATGATGGCGGACACGCGCTCCACGCTCGCCACCACCTCCTCCATGGTCGTCCTGGCCTGGCCAACGAGCTTGCTGCCTGCTTCCACGCGCAGCACGGAATCGCCAATCAGCTCCTTGATCTCCCTGGCTGCCGCCGCCGAGCGGTGCGCCAGGTTGCGCACCTCGCCCGCGACCACGGCAAAACCGCGCCCCTGCTCCCCGGCGCGCGCCGCCTCTACCGCCGCATTCAGCGCCAGGATATTGGTCTGGAACGCAATCCCGTCGATCACGCCGATGATGTCCACGATTCGCCGTGAGGACTCGTTGATCGCGCCCATCGTCTTCACCACTTCGGACACGGTCACGCCGCCCTTCACCGCCACATCGGAAGCGGCCGAAGCCAGCGTCCGCGCCTGATGCGCGTTCTCATTGTTTTGCCGCACGGTGCTGGTCAGCTCCACCATCGAGGATGCCGTCTCCTCCAGCGAACTGGCCTGCTCCTCCGTGCGTGAGGAAAGATCCATATTTCCGGAAGCGATCTCGGCGGAAGCGGTGGCAATGGTATCCGTGCCGATGCGCACCCGCCCCACGATATTGGACAGGTTCTCGTTCATGTGCTTGAGCGCCTCCAACAGCTCGCCCACTTCATCCTTGCTCTGCACGACTACTTCGGTGCGCAGGTCGCCCGAGGCCACCGTCTTGGCAATGCCGATCGCCTGCGTCAGGGGACGCGTGATCCCCAGCACCATCCACCACACGATCGCCCCGCCCAGCAGCACGGTCGCCACGATCATGATCCCCAGCGACATGGCCGCGCTGCGGTGCGCCCTGGCGCTGTCGTCGGACACGGCCGCCGCGGACACGCGTGCCTGCTCGCCGATATAGGCGACGATATCGTCAATCTGCTTGGTCGGCGGCCGGTCCATGCCCTTCACCAGCGCATCGACGATCTTCGGGCTTTCGGGATTGGCCGGGTCGTACTGCTTCAGCGCATTGAGATAATTCTTGCCCAGCTCTTCGTGCATGCGAATCGCTTCGGCGACCAGGGGCGTTTGCAGCTTGAGGCTATCCAGCTGGGCGCTGAGCTTTTGCAGCGCGTCGCTGGTCTGGCTGCCGCTCTTGACGAAGGCCTGGGCGTAGCGTTCCAGCTGGGCCGGATCATGGCCGCGCAGCAGGATGTTCTTCCACTCCTGTACCTGGATCTTGAATTCGACCTGCGCGCCGCGGGCCGTGTCCACCGCCTCGGTGAGCGTCACCGAGCGCTCCAGCCCTTCGGTGTTGCGCTGCTTGATGAAGCCCAGCGCGCTCCAGCCCTGGAAGCCGACGATCAGCACCGCCAGCAGGAAAAAGCCTCCCAGCAGCGCCAGGCGCACACCGATCTTGAGGTTGGCCAGTTTCATGATCGCCCCTGTCATTTGCAAGCCATGATGCGCTCATCGCGGGCAAATGCCAAGAACGGGCGGGATCAACTGTGGTGCGGCGGAAACTCCAGTCCGTACAGGTTGGTGTCCTTCGTTTCACCCTTCAGGACCAGCAGCTCGATAAAACTGAGGCCCAGCTTGCGCAGCAACTGGTTGGACGCCGTATTGCGCGGCGACACGATGCCCAGCAGACGCTTCAGGCCGACCTTGTCGCGCGCAAAAGCCACCACGGCGGCGGCTGCTTCAAAGGCATAGCCGCGGCCCCAGTAGGCAGGCAGGTAGGCATAGCCGATATCCGTGTCCGGCAGGGTGTCGCGCTTAATCAGGCCACACATGCCGATGGCCGCGCCATCGCTTTTCTGCTGCACCAGCATCAGCGAATAACCGAGGGCCTTGTGCATGGCCATGGGTCCGGTCACGATCGCGTTGCGTGCATCATCCAGCGTGCGCACGCCCTTGTCGCCGATGTTCTCGATGAAGGAAGGTTCGTTGACCAATTGAAGGTAAAAGGCGGCATCGCCCTCGGTCAGGGGACGCAGCGTCAAGCGTTCTGTTTCAATCATTATTGTTCGGGCCATTCGCTGGGGTCGGCCAGGAAGCGGTACATCACGTACACATCGACAAAACCGAGCTGCTGGTGACGATAGGCGCGCGGCAGCGTGCCGATCACGGAAAAGCCGAGCCGCTTCCACAGCAGCACGGCGGAGACGTTGGTGCTCACGACATAATTGAACTGCATGGCCAGGTAGCCTTCGTCCCGCGCCTGGTCCAGGCAATGGCGCCCAGCAGCTTGCCGATGCCGACACCCTGCGCGGCGGGGCTGACCATCAGCGAAGCATTGGCCACGTGGGCGCCGCGGTCGCGCTGGTTGGGCAGCAGGCGGTACATGCCGAGCAGGCGGTCCGCGCTGGACAGCACGGCCACCCAGGTTTTCACGCCGCGTCCGAACCAGAACTCGCGGCAATCTTCGCGGCTGGTGTCGGCGGCAAAGTAATAGGTATCCCCGCTGGCGATGAGCTCCTGGAAGATTTCCCACATGGAGTCAAAGTCGGTCTCGGTCGCCGGGCGGATGTCGATATCTTTCAAGGCTGCTCCAGGGCGCGGAAATGATGAACAATTGTCATCGATTTTGAGTTGCAAGTCCAGCGAGCCTGAAGTCGACCTGCGACGGCCGGCCCGGCAGGTCCAGGCGCGACACGGCGGGCGGCGCTTCGGCCACCACCTTGCCGCGCCGCACCACATGGCGCCGCGCTGCGCGTAGCCGGATCGCTTCCACCGCGTCGCCCGCATCGAGCACCACCAGGTCGGCATGGCAGCCGGGCGCCAGGCCATAGCCGTCCAGGCCGAGGATGCGGGCCGGCGTTTCGGTGACGGCGGCAAAGCAGGCGCGCATGGCTTGCTGGCCAGTCATTTGCGCTACGTGCAGGCCCATATGGGCTACTTCCAGCATATCGCCCGAGCCCAGGCTGTACCACGGGTCCATCACGCAGTCGTGGCCGAAGGCGACGTCGATGCCCGCGGCCATCAGCTCCGGCACGCGCGTCATGCCGCGGCGCTTCGGGTAGGTATCGTGGCGGCCCTGCAGCGTGATATTAATCAGCGGATTGGCGATGGCCGCCACGCCGGACTCCTTCATCAGGGGCAGCAGCTTGCTTACATAATAGTTGTCCATCGAGTGCATGGACGTGAGGTGGGAGCCGGCCACCCGGCCGTGCAGGCCGAGGCGGTGGGTCTGCGCGGCCAGGGTTTCGATGTGGCGCGAGTGGGGATCGTCGGATTCGTCGCAGTGCATGTCCACGCGCAGCCCTTTCTCCGCCGCGAACTCGCACAGGATGCGCACGGATTCCGCGCCGTCGGCCATGGTGCGCTCGAAGTGGGGAATGCCGCCCACCACGTCCACGCCCATGGCGATGGCGCGTTTCAGGTTGGCCAGCGCAGTGGGACTGCGCAGCAGTCCGTCCTGCGGGAAGGCCACCAGTTGCAGGTCCAGGTAAGGCGCGACGCGGCGCTTCACTTCCAGCAGCGCTTCCACCGCCAGCAGGCGGTCGTCGCAGATATCGACGTGGCTGCGGATGGCCAGCAGGCCGCGCGCCACGGCCCAGTCGCAGTATTGCAGCGCGCGTTCGATCAGCGCTTCCTGGGTCAGATGGGGTTTCAGCTCGCCCCACAGCGCGATGCCCTCCAGCAGCGTGCCGGACTGGTTCACGCGCGGCAGGCCGTAGCTGAGGGTGGCGTCCATATGGAAGTGGGCGTCCACGAAGGGCGGGGTGACGAGGCAACCGCTGGCATCGATCTCGCGTTCGCCCTGCGCGGAGAGCGCGGGGCCGGTGGCGGCAATGCGGCCGCCTTCAATCGCGATATCGATACCTTTCTTGCCGTCGGGCAGGTTGGCGTTCCGGATCAATAAGTCCATCGAATGGCTCCGCTGGTAGGGTTGGGATCGATTGTAGGCAGAGGCTGGACTGTGGCGCAATGTTGCGCCGCATTAATTTTGCTACAGAGCAGGACAAAAATGTCTTTTCATTACAATAATTCGTCGCTAGAATGGCTTTATTGCATCGCACCATTTCCTAACTCCTGGGAGAAGATATGTTTTCGATCACCGAACAACTGTCCGCAGCAACCAAGTCGCAACTGGAATCGCAACTGCAGTTTCTGAACAATTACGCCACCACCGCTTTCGAAGGCGCCCAGAAAGTCATCGCACTGAACCTGAGCGCCACCAAGGCATCGGTCGAGAAGAGCTCCGCCGCAGCCAGGCAGCTGCTGGAAGCCAAGGATCCTCAGGAATTCTTCAACGCCGCCAAAGCCCCGACCTTCGACAACGTGCTGGCTTACGGCCGCGAACTGTTCAGCATTGCCAGCAAGACTCAGGCAGACCTGTTCCAGGTGACCAAGGCCCAATTCAAGGAAGCCGGCGAACACGTGAAGCCGCTGGTGCTGGAAGCCCCGCTGGCCATCGTCGCGCCTCCGGCCAAGGCTGTTGAAGCGGTCGTTGCCGCCGGCGAAGAAGTTGCGGAAGCTACTGTTGCCGCTCCCAAGGCCGCTGCCAAGAAGGCCGCCAAGGCCGTCGCCGAAGCGCTGGACGAGGAAGCGCCCGTGCCAGCCGCCAAGCCGGCCGCCGCCACCTTCCCCGACCCGAAAACTTCCGTGCCAGTGAAAACCGCCGAAATCATTCCGGCAAGCGCCAAGCCGAAGAAGCAGTAAGTCTTTTAGGGGTCAGGCACGAAATGGAACATGAGGCCGCTTCGGCGAAGCGGCCTCATGTTCCATTTCGTGCCTGACCCCTAAGCGTAAAAACGGAGCTTGCTGTATCCTAGCGACCTTCGCGCTAGGAATTTTCAAATGAGTTTATCGCGGCTAATCGGCGGCTTCGTACGCTCGCACTGGCGTCCTTACGCGCAGGCGGGCGCCATGCTGGCCGGCGTGGCCGTGATCGGCATCTGGATACCGCGCCAGGTCGGCAAGATGATCGACGGGCTGGCCGCGCACACGCTCGGCTACCACGACTTGCTGCTTGATATCGGCCTGCTGCTCCTGGTCGGTCTCCTCAATTACGGCTTGCGCGTGGCCTGGCGCATGAAACTGTTCTCGGCCGCCTACCAGCTGGGCGTCGAACTGCGCACGCGCTTTTACCGCAGACTATCCCTGCAGGGCCCCACCTTCTACCAGAAGCAGCGCACCGGCGACCTGATGGCGTTGGCCACCAACGATATCGACGCCATCGAAATGGCCGCCGGCGAAGCGATGCTGGCCGGCTTCGACGGCTCGCTGTCCCTGTGCATGGTGCTGGGCATAATGCTGCTGGGCGTGGACTGGCGCCTGGCGCTTTTCGCGCTGATTCCCTTCCCCTTCATGGCCTGGGCTTTCTGGCGCATCTCCTCGCATATCCATACCGCCTCCGCCGATTCGCTGAAGCGTTTCAGCGCATTAAATGACCATGTGCAGGAAACGCTGTCCGGCGTGCGCACCCTGCGCGCCCTGGGGTTGGAGCAGCGCAGCAGCACGCGCTTCTCGGAACTGGCAGGCCACGCCGCCAATGCCGCCCTCACCGCGCAGAAATGGGAAGCCGCCTACGAACCTGCCGTCGGCCTCACGCTGACCGCCGCCACCGCGCTTTCGCTGGGCCTGGGTGGCTATCTCGTATGGCAGGGCGAGCTGACCATCGGCGCACTCACCTCCTTCAGCATGTACCTCGGCCAGCTGATCTGGCCCATGTTCGCGGCGGGCTGGGTACTGTCCCTGATCGAACGGGGCCGCGCCGCCTATGCGCGCCTGCAGCCCATGCTCGATGCGCCGCTCTCGATCGACGACAAGGGCACGCTGGATAAGCTCTCCCCCGGCGCGCTGCACATCGCGGACCTGGGCTACAACTATCCAGGCCAGACCGAGCCCGCGCTCTCGCATATCACGCTGACGCTGCAGCCGGGCCAGACGCTGGGCCTGGTCGGCCCCACCGGTTCCGGCAAGTCCACCCTGCTGCGCGCCATCCTGCGCCAGATCGCGCCGCAGCACGGCACGCTGCGCTGGGGCGGCCATGCGCTCGACGAATACACGCTGCACACGCTGCGCGCCGCCATCTCCTGGGTGCCGCAGGAATCCTTCCTGTTCTCGGCCTCGATTGCGGACAACATCGCGCTGGCGCGGCCGGAAGCGACGCGCGCCGAAGTGGAGCGCGCCGCCGACCTGGCCGCCATCCACGACGATATCCAGCTCTTCCCGCACAAATACGAAACGGAAGTGGGCGAGAAAGGCATCACGCTCTCCGGCGGCCAGCGGCAGCGCGTGGCGATTGCACGCGCCCTGCTGTCCGATAACGAAATGCTGCTGCTGGACGATGCTTTGTCGGCCGTGGACACGGGCACGGAAACGCGCATCCTCGAACACCTGGAAGAACTGCGCCGCGCCCACCCGGGCCGCAGCGCCATCATCGCCAGCCACCGCCTGAGCGCCGTCGTCAACGCCGACCAGATCGTGGTGCTGCAGCACGGCCGCATCACCGAAACGGGCAGCCACGAACAGCTGCTGGCGCAAAACGGCTGGTATGCCAGCCAGTGGCGCTACCAACAACTGGAGGCCAGCCTTGACGCTGCATGAAACGTCTCCACACAAGCAATCCGCCCGCGAGCAGACGAAGCGCGCGCTTGGCCTGCTCCGCCGTGCCTCTGCGGCGGACGTGCGCCACCTGTACTGGGCCATCCTCTGGCTCGCCATCGCGGCCGGCATGGAAGTCGTCGGCCCCCTGCTGGGCAAGCGCCTGATCGACGAACACCTGCTGCCGCGCCACCTGGACTGGACTTCGATGTCCCTGCTGCTGGGCGGCCTGCTGGTGACGGGCTGGATCGCCACCGGCCTGCGCTACCTGCAGCTGGTGCGCCTGTCCGGCGTGGCGATGCGCTCGGTGCAGCGCCTGCGCGAGCAGGTGTACGGTCATGTGCTGCGCCTGCCGATGGCCTTCTTCGACCGCGCCATCACGGGCCAGCTGGTCTCGCGCGTGACCAACGACACGGAAGCGGTGAAGGGCCTGTATATCCAGGTGCTGTTCGTGATCCTCGATTCGACCATCGTGCTGGCCGGCACCGTCGCGGCGATGGCCTGGCTGGACTGGCGGCTGATGACCATCGTGGTCGCCCTGCTGCCCTTCGTGCTGGTGATCGTGTGGGCCTACCAGCGCCTGTCCGCACCGGCCGTCACGCGCGCGCGCCAGCTGCGCAGCGACATCAATGCGCAGATTGCCGAATCGATCGGCGGCATGAGCGTGCTGCAGGCGAATAACGCCGAACAGCGCTTCGGCGATCGCTTCGCGCAAACCAATGCCGACCACTACACCCAGCGCATGGCCGAAATCCGCGCCAACGCCTGGCTGCTGCGCCCCGCGCTGGACATGCTGAACGTGCTGCTGCTGGCCGCCGTGATCTTCATGTTCGGCCAGCGCGGCGCCATGAGCACGGCCGAAGTGGGCGTGCTGTACGCCTTCATCAACTACATTGCGCGGGTGATCGAGCCGCTGATCCAGATCACCATGCAATTCAGCCAGCTGCAGCAATCCGTGGTGGCGACCGCGCGGGTCGCCATCTTGCTGGACGAAGCCGAGGCGCCGGAACACAGCCAGCAGGCGCGGCACCCGCGCAGCGCCGCCAACGATGCGGCGCTGGCCGTGGATATTCGCAACCTGGACTTCGCCTACGTGGACAATCAGACCGTTCTCCACAAGCTCTCGCTGCAAATTCCGCAGGGCGCCTTCTTCGGCATCGTGGGCCATACGGGCAGCGGCAAATCCACCCTGCTCTCGCTGCTGCTGCGCTACTATCCCGCGCCGCACGGCAGCATCCTGATGAACGGCATGCCGCTGGACGAAATCTGCAACGAGGAATTCCGTGCCGACGTGGGCCTGGTGCCGCAGGACCCCTTCCTGCTGGCGGCATCCGCGCGCGAGAACATCGATATGGGCCGCGGCCTCACGCAGCAGCAGATCGAGACGGCTGCCCGCGCCGCCCACGCCCACGACTTCATCATGGCCATGGAAGACGGCTACGACACGGTGCTGGGCGAAGGCGGCTCGCGCCTGTCCTCCGGCCAGAAGCAGCTGATCGCCATCGCCCGCGCGCTGGCCGGCCAGCCGCGCATCCTGCTGCTGGACGAAGCCACGTCGCGCATCGATTCGCAGACCGAGCAGATCGTGCAGCAGGCGCTGAACGAATTGCGCGGCCGCGTGACAATCATCGCCATCGCGCACCGCCTTTCCACCATCCGCGAAGCCGACCAGATCGTGGTGCTGAACCACGGCCGCATCGATGAAAAGGGCCCGCACGACGCGCTGATGCAGATCGAAGGAGGCCTGTACCAGCGCCTGTATCTGCTGCAGCAACTGGCTGCCTGAGGCAATATAGACAGCTCGGCAATGTGACACATTTCCCCCACAGATTGCTGTGATTTTTGGTGACAATTCCGCTGGTTAATGGACTTTCCCGTGCGCAAGGGGCATATAATTGTCCAGACAACTTCGAGGGACTTCCAGCTTGCCACCTACCCATTTCCGGACGCTCAAGCGGCGCTTGCCCATGCTGGCAGCCGCCTGCCTGCTCGCGCCCGTGCTGGTGTATGCGCAGTCCCCGCTGGATGGGGAAATCCGCGAAATCAAGGAAGCCGTCCGCTTCAATCCGGACAAGGCGCTGGCGCAACTGCAGCAAATCGAATCCAATGCCCGCACGGCGCCGGCGCTCACGCGCGGCGAGTTCCTGTCCCAGCTGGCCCTGACCTGGCGCTACCTGGGCCGGCACAAGACGGCGCTGTCGCTGTCCGAGGAATTGCTGGCCTTCGCCAAATCCCAGAACAATGAGGTACTGCATGCCAAGGGCTTGCTGACCAAAGCCTATGTGCTGTCCGCAATGGGCGAGCAGCAAAGTTCGCACCAACTGGCCTTCGACGCCGAGCGCGTGGCCGCCCGCACGGACGACCTGCCGCTGCGCGTGCAGTCCACCATCACGTCCGGCCAGTCCTACGCGGAACAGGGCAACTACCCGGTGGCGCTGCAGAAGATGCAGCATGCGGTGGACCTGGCCCACCAGGTGAAGGACGACCTGGTGCCCCTCGCCAGCGCGCTGAACTCCCTGACTCTGCTCTATACACAGATGAAGGAGTACGACAAGGGCTGGGAGGTGCTGGCGGAGAACATCGCCGTGTCCGAACGCCTGCAGTCGCCGGGCCGCCTGGCCATGGCCAAGAGCACCGAGTACGGCCTGGCCATCGATTCCAACCAGCCCAGGCGCGCCATGGCCGCGCTGCTGAAGGGACTGGACCTGGCGCGCAAGCTGGGCGCGCGCAGCATGATCGCGTCCACGCTGGTCAATCTGTCGGACATTTCGCTGAAGGAGCACGACTTCGCGCGCGCCCTGCGCTACGGGAACGAAGCGATTGCCGCGGCGCGCGAGATCAATGACCTGTCCACCGAAGCCACGGCCTATGTGAACATCGGCCAGGCCCATATGGGTCTTGGCCGCCTGGCCGAGGGACGCAAGAACTTCGAGCTGGGCATGGCTTACTTCGAGAAGGCCGGCGACAAGCCGGAGCTGCAAATCCTGCTCACCGAATTCGGCATGTCGCTGGAACGCTCGGGCGATTACGCGGGCGCCATCGCCGCTTATCACCGCGAGCGCAAGCTGTCCAACGAGATCTTCGAGAGCCAGCGCAAAAAGGCGATGTGGGAGCTGCAGGAAAAGTACGACACCGAAAAGAAGAAGCGCCAGATCGAGATGCTCAGCCACGAGAACCAGTCGAAGAGCGCCGAGATTGCGAACCGCCGCCTGCAGCAGCGCGTGTGGTGGCTGCTGGCTGTGGTATTCGCGCTCGCTGCCGTGATTGTCGGCCTGCTGTACCGCAAGGTGCGCCATGCGAACGCGCAGCTGAAAGTGAAAAACCTGGAGCTGAAGCAGCAAAGCGCGCTCGATCCGCTCACGGCGCTGTACAACCGCCGGCACTTCCAGGAATTCATGCGCTCGCATAACTGCGCCGAGCGGCGCGCCGCGCCGGGCGAAGACCTCGTGGGCGCGCTGTTCCTGCTGGACGTGGACCACTTCAAGCATATTAACGACACCTTCGGCCATGCGGCCGGCGACATGGTGCTGAAGATGATCGCCGACAACCTGCGCGTGGCGCTGCGCGAGACGGACATGATCGTGCGCTGGGGCGGCGAGGAATTCCTCGCCTTCCTGCCGGCGATTCCGCGCGCGGGCGTGGACGAGATTGCACGGCGCGTGCTGACCAGCATTTCCAGCCAGCCTATCGAGTACCAGGGTTCGATGATCCACGTGAACGTGTCCATCGGCTTCGCGCCCTTCCCGCAGATCCCGGGCGGCACGCCGCTGCAGTGGGAGCGCGCGGTGAACTTGGTGGACATGGCGCTCTACCTCGCCAAGGCCCACGGCCGCAACCGCGCCTACGGCGTGCGCGGCTTCGCGCACTTCGAACAGACGTCGCTCGAAGCCATCGAGCAGGACCTGGAACGCGCCTGGCGCGCCGGCTTCGTCGACCTCACCGTCGTCCTCGGCAACCCGCCGGACGACAGCCCGCCCAGCAACGTCGTTCCTCTCAAGGCCAAGGCCGGCGCGTGAGCCGGTGACATTCCACGCATTTTGCGTGCGGCGCCATGCGCTAAACTGCGCGGCTATGACGCCCCAACGCAAACTGCACATTGCCAACGCACTGATCATCCTCGGCATCCTTCCATTTTCGCTCAGCGTCTACTGGACCTTCTCCATCCTTGCCTGGGCGCGCGCCAATCCGGGCCAGGCTGGCGGCTCGGACGCATTCCTGATGATCTTCCTGCTGGGCGCCTCCTGGATCTTCGCCACCGTGGTCGCCGGCGGCGGCGCGCTGTGGTCGCGCCGTGTCGCCCGCTGCAATCCCGATGCGCGCACGCGCCTCGCCCTGGTCCTGCGCGCGCTGGCCGGCCTGACCATCCTCCTGCCGTTGCTCGCCTACGGCGTGCTGATTTTGATCAGTTATTGGCCGGTCAAGCCTACATGACGCCATGAGGCAGGCAGGGACGGCGTGCTATGATCCCTGCAATGAAACACCGCTTATTCCTCTTCGACCTGGACGACACCCTGCTCGACTTCAAGGCGTCCGAAAAGCTCTCCTTCGCGCGAACCCTGCAGGATCTTGGCTTTTACGACAACGTTGAAGCTTTGTTCCAGCAATATCAGGCGATCAATATCGAGCTGTGGAAGTCGTTCGAAGCGGGCGCCGTATCGAAGGACTTCCTGAAGGTCGAGCGCTTCCGCAGAACCTTTGCGGACAATGGCCTCGACCTCGACCCCGATGCGGCCAGCCACCGCTACCTGGAGTCGCTGTCCGAGACGGTAGTGCTGATTGACGGCGCCAAGACGCTGTGCGAAACGCTTGCTGCCGCCGGCGAAGTCGGCATCATCACCACCGGCGTGGACCACATCCAGACACGCCGCATCGCCAGCTCCGGCCTGCGCGAGCACATATCCTTCATCTCGACCTCTGAAGCCTGCGGCTACGCCAAGCCGGACAGCCGCTTCTTCGAGTACACGACAAAGATGGCCCGTTCCTTCTCCAGGGACGAAACCATCATCATCGGCGACCGCCTCGATGCCGACATCCTCGGCGCCAACCGCTTCGGCATCGAAAGCTGCTGGTTCAATCCCGGCGGCGCCACCAACGACTCCGAAGCGCTGCCCACCTTCGAAGTGACCCGCCTCCACGACGTCGTCCCCGCCCTGGCAAAAGCTGCCGCTTAACCAGCGTCCGCGGTCAGCGTCCACCAGGTCCGCGCGCCCGGCCCGGCCCGGACCGAAGCCCGCCTTCCACCCAGTCGTTTTGACCGTCCTCAATGTAACCTTCGCTGACTGCGACTACAGTCTGAAACACCATTTCCTGTTCGCCGCGCAACATTGACATGCCCATTTAATGTACGTACATTAATTCATGCAAATCGCCTTCGATCCAGAGAAGGAGCGGCGAAATATTGCTAAGCACGGCGTGTCGCTGGCCGAAGCGGCGCAACTGGATTGGAGCACGGCAGTCGACTGGGAAGATCATCGATTCGACTACAGCGAAGAGCGCCGTTGTGCTCTCGGTCTATCAGGAGGTCGGGTGTTATACGTTGCCTATGTCGACCGCAAAAAACGTTCGTCGAATTATCAGTCTGCGCAAGGCAAACGCTAGAGAGGTACTGAGGTATGTCCACGGAAAGGAATAAAGGGGCAAGGCCGTTCATGGTCATCGTGCCAACTGAGGAAGAAAATGCGGCTATCACTGCCGCAGCGATGACCGATCCTGATGCCCTGCCTCTGACTGACGAAGAACTAGCCCAGTTCAAGCCTGCACGACGACGTGGCCGACCGCTGTCACAAACGCCGAAAGTCCCCACGACAATTCGTCTTGATGCCAGCGTGCTTAACGCATTTCGGTCCACAGGACTCGGTTGGCAAACGCGCATTAACGACGCTCTGCACGACTGGGGCGCAGGCGCACGACCTGTTCCCGAAGCGTTATAACGTCACCGTGCGAAATAAGGCAGGCAAGGCCGTGTTCGAATGCTACATCGATGCGCAGAGCGCCGACGCAGCCGGCAAGCATGTAAAGACCTACCTGATCGAAGAAGGCCGCGCGGATGACGCAAAAGGGACGATACACGCTGCCCTCTTGCCAAGGCTCGAAGACAAGCCCCCTCAGCTTGCCGACGCCTCGTTGAAAACAGCCAACTGATCTTCGAAAGCGCGTTTGTACGCAGGCCGCGCCTCGCCCCTGGCGATATACGCTGCGATATTCGGGAATTCCTCGACCAGGCCCGAACTCCCCAAGCGGCGCAGCACCGTGATCATCAGCAGGTCGCCGGCGCTGAATTCGCCGTCGAGCCGAATCCTTGTCCTGAAGATGGTCCGAAAGTTCGGTGAGCCGCTGCCGCACGCGCTGATCGAGTATCGGCAGGCGCTGATTGAACCAGGGCTCCTTGGCTTCAAAAAGAACGAAGAAACTGCGCTCAACGACCGGAGGCTCCACCGTGGTCAGGGCGGCAAACATCCACGTGATCGCGCGGGCCCGCGCATTCGCTTCGGCCGGTAGCAGGCCCGCATGGCGCTCCGCGATATGGAAAATAATCGAACCCGACTCGAACAGCGCCAGATCGCCCTCCTCGTAGGTCGGGATCTGCCCGAATGGACTGAGCGCGAGATGCGCGGGCGCCTTCATCGCCTCGAACGACAGCAGCCGGACGTCATAAGGCTGCCCAACTTCCTCCAGCGCCCAGCGCACGCGCATGTCGCGCGCCAGGCCGCGGCCACGGTCGGGCGACCGCTCAAAACATGTGATGGTGGGCTTCATTTCTTTCTCCTGTCTGGTGGCCTACGGAGAGGCCGTTCATCATGTCTGCAATTTAACGACGAACGACCGAACCGGATTTCGACAAATCTTGTCTACTATCTCGAAGCCGCGGCCCAGCTTGCGTCACAACTTGAGAAGTGGCGCCAAAGCGATGGCAACGCCATCTGCAACTTCACTCTCGTTCTCAAACAAGTCGGAGCGCACTTCATTCTTGCCTGACTTAACGTTGGCGCGGTACGGGAGCAAGGCCCCTCCATGCGTACGCATGACCATCTCCCCGCTTGACGCGAAGATGTCCAGGCCAACCGACAATCCGAGTGTCGAACCATTGCCTCTTACCGTGTCCCCTCCTGCGCCATAAACGGGAACGCGGCGTTGCTGCCCGTCCCAGGCGGCGGACGCGCCGGAAATATCGGCACTGCGCAATACCAGACGCGGGCGAATGACCATCGCAGCGCTTGTTTCCGCGCTGACTCGCTGCACCAGATGCCCCAGCACCAACATCAGTTCGTGCCGGCGCAACGCGCCGGTATTCGGATCATAAATTCCGCCCACGTCCTTGACCTCCTGTGACCAGATCGCATCGTGACTGTCTTGGTCGAGTTTCACGACCTTGTATCCTGACGCAAGCAATCTCTGATGGAGCGCGTTCATCAATATAGCGATACCTGACTCCAGCTCAGCTGCCTCGACTTCCGCAGGCAGCAGCACAATCAGCGACCCGGCGGGTGGTTGACGGAAGCTCGGGGAAATGCGGTTATCGGAAGGGAGGGATGGGGTAGTAGCGACGCAGCCCGCCAACAGCAGGGACAACGCAAAAACCAAGAGCTTTCTCACTCAAATAACTCCAAATGGCAATGTTACGAAATTGCGTAATGGTAATGATTTGATTGAGTTACATTCTCACAAATAATCACTTTCCGACACCATAATGCTTCGACGTTCGTTTCGCTTGACGGCATCGTGCAGGCCACCTAATTTAGACCCAGCTGGACGCATCGCTGATAGATGAGTACTCCGTCTGGACTTTCCCAGCGGTGCTCGGCCAAGGCAAGCGTCTTTTTGAAGACAACGCGAAACCTGCCGCGCTGCGGCTCGTGAGTTCCGACGCCCAGTGAGAAGGAATTGGCCCGGCGCAAGAAAATGTCGACGGGCATGTGGTGACATCAGCTAGCCGCCAAATCTGACGGCTGTGCCAGCCCTATCACGAGCGAGACTTATTTGCGGCCTTCGTCGCGCCGCGCTTCGCGGGCGTTTTCCTGGATCTTCTCGCCAGCTTTCTCGACCTTCTCGCCGACCACTTCCGCGGCGCGGTTGAGCTTTTGGCCGGCCTCTCCGGCAGCCTTGTTCAGCTTGTCGCCGGTTTCCTTGGCGGCGTCGCTGAGCTGGTCCTGGGCCCGGTCGAGCTTGACGGCGGCTTTTTCGGTGGCTTTGTCGAGTTCGCGGCCGGCCTGCTCGGCAGGGCCGATGCGCTTGTCTTCGTCTTTGTGGCAGCCGGTGAGCGCGCACAGGAGCAGCGCGGCGGCTATGGTGACCTTGCTTGCGTTCATGGCAGTCTCCTTTCTTGCCAGCATAACAAAAATTTTCGTTGACGAGCGCAATGCTCGCATTAAAATAGCACGATCGTTCACCCACCTGGAGGCAGGACCATGACCGAGATTGCCCGCCGCATCTGCCCCTTCTGCGAAGCCGCCTGCGGCCTGGAAATCGAGCACGAGGGACGCAACGTGATCCGCATCCGCGGCGATGAGAACGATGTGTTCAGCAAAGGCTTCCTCTGCCCCAAGGCCGTGGCGCTGAAGGACCTGCACGAAGACCCCGACCGCCTGCGCACTCCCCTCATCAAGCGCAATGGCCACTTCGAGGAGGCCAGCTGGGACGAAGCCTATGCCGAGATCGAGCGCCGGCTGCTGCCCATCATCGAGCGTGACGGCCCGCACGCCGTGGCGACCCTGCTCGGCAATCCGGTCGCGCACAAAATGAGCCTGATGCTCTACTTCCCGCGCCTGGCGAAGGCGCTGGGCACGCGCAATATGTTCTCGGCGTCGAGCGTGGACCAGGTGCCGAAGATGCTGTCGTCCGGGCTGATGTTCGGCGGCTGGCTGACCGTCGCCGTGCCGGACATCGAGCGCTCGCAATTCCTGCTCATCATCGGCGCCAACCCGATGGTCTCCAACGGCAGCATGTGGACGGTGCCGGACTTTCGGGGCAAGGCCAAGGCCCTGCGCGCCCGCGGCGGCAAGATCGTGGTGGTTGATCCACGCCGCACCGAAACGGCCGAAGCGGCCGACCAGCACCTCTTCATCCGGCCTGGTGCGGACGTGTTCTTCCTGCTCGGCCTCATACACACGCTGTTCGACGAAAACCTGGTGCAGCTGGGCCGTCTGCAAGAGCACACGGCGGGCGTGGAGGATGTCCAGCTCGCGGTACGCGAATTCGCGCCCGAAGCCGTGGCAGCGCGCTGCGGCATCGCGGCGCAAGAAATCCGTTCGCTGGCGCGCACCATCGCCGGCACGCGCCACGCGGCGGTCTATGGCCGCATCGGCACCTGTACCCAGGAATACGGCACGCTGGCGTCCTGGCTGATCGACGTGATCAATGTGCTGACCGGCCACCTCGACGAGGAAGGCGGCATGATGTTCCCCAAGGCTGCGGCCTTCGCCGCCAACACGCGCGGCAAACCGGGCGCCGGCAAGGGCATCGTCAGCGGACGCTATCAGGCTCGCGTGTCCGGCGCACCCGAAGTGGCTGGCGAACTGCCGGTGACCTGCCTCGCCGAGGAAATCGATACGCCGGGCAAGGAACAGGTGAAGGCGCTGATCGCCATCGCCGGCAATCCGGTGCTGTCCACGCCGAACGGCGCGCGCCTCGCGGCGGCGCTGGACAAGCTGGAGTTCATGCTCAGCATGGATATCTACCTCAATGAAACCTCGCGCCATGCGGACGTGATCCTGCCCGGCGTGTCGCCGCTGGAAGACGACCATTACGACGTCAGCTTCACGCAGCTCTCCCACCACAACCATGCCCGATACAGCCCGCCAATGCTGGAGCGCGCCGAGGGCCAGCCGGACGAGTGGCAGTCGATGCTGCGCCTGATCGCCATCCTCAAGGGCCGCGGCGCCGATGCGGACATCGAAGCGCTGGACGATGAATTGCTGCAGCAAGACCTGGAACGCCTCGCCGGTCCGTTTGCGCCCGCTGTGATGGCAGCGCTGAAGCCGCAGCGCGGCGTGCAGCGCCTGCTGGACCTGGGCCTGCGCGGCGGGCCCTATGGCGACCAGTTCGGGCGCAATCCGGGGGGCTCTCGCTGTCCGCCGTGCGCGCCGCGCCCTCCGGCATCGACCTCGGTCCAATGGAACCGCGCATCCCCGAAATCCTGCGCACAGCCAGCGGCAAGATCGAACTGGCGCCGTCCGTGCTGATCGAAGACCTGCACCGCGCCGCCGCCGACCTGGCCGCGCCCGTGCCAGAACTGGTGCTGATCGGACGCCGCCAGCTGCGCTCCAACAACAGCTGGATGCACAACCTGCCCGTGCTGGCCAAAGGCGCCTATCGCTGCACGGCGCTGGTCCACCCGCAGGATGCGGCGCGCTACGGCGTGAGCGATGGTGCGCTGGCCGAACTGGCGCGCGATGGGCGCAGCATCACGGTGCAGGTGGAAGTGAGCGACGAGATGATGCCGGGTGTGGTCAGCCTGCCGCATGGCTGGGGGCACGACCAGCCGGATACGCGCCTGTCCGTCGCGTCCGAAAGGCCCGGCGCCAATATCAACGCCCTGCTTGACGAGCGGCTGCGCGATCCCCTGTCCGGCAACGCCGTGCTGTCAGGCCTGCCGGTGACGCTGCGCCCCGCCTGAGCGGACAGCCGGCGCAGCCCGTGGCGCGAGGTGGCGCGATCTTGACGCGAACTGGCGTGCCCGCCCCTGCTCCCGCGCTGGCAGGGCGGCGACAATGCCGCATGATCACGATCCGCCCCGCCCGTCCACACGACACGCCACTATTGCTGGCCATGATGCGCGAGCTTGCCCGGTTTGAAGGCTACCTCGCCGACTTCCGCGTCACCGAATCCGACCTCGCCAAACGCGCCTTCGGCCCGCAGCCGCAATGCCACGTGCTCGTCGCCGAGACGCATGAAGGCGTCGGCGGCTACGCCGTTTGGCTGCTGACGCCCTTTACCTACGACCTGCGCCCGACGATCACGCTGAAGGAGCTGTACGTCGCGCCCCAGCACCGCGGCCAGGGCGCAGCGCGCGCCCTGCTGGCCCGGCTGCGCGAGGAAGCGCTAAAGCGCAACGCCGGGCGCATCCAGTGGCTGGTCCTGCCGGACAATGAAGCGGCCAAGCGTGTCTACCGCACTTTCGGTGGTGGCGAAGACCGCGACTGGGAACACTGGCAACTTTCGCTATAGAAGTCAGCGCCGCGCCGTGAGCACGGCGCCGATCAGCGACGCGATGCCGAACACCAGCAGGGTGCCGCTCAGCGCCACGTTGAGGAATTTGGTGATGTGCCACGCGCCCACGGCGGCCGTGGCGAGAAACGCCAGCCCGAAGAACAACAGCCAACCGGCGGTATCTGCCGTGCCGGGGGCGACGTCGCGGCTGCGCAGGCGGCGCGCGTAGCCTTTGCCGACATAAAAGAACATCAGCAGCAATACCGCAAGTAATACAAGCGTCTCTACCAGCATTCCCACCTCCCCCTCAAAGCTTAGCATCGGCGCGGCCTGGGCGTCGTCCGAAGGACTGTTTCCGAGAAATAATACCTGCTAGACTTTTGCCTTTGTAGTAATTGAAGAGAAAGTAGTCCTATGGCGAGCAAGCTGGCAGTACTGATTTCAAGCATCATGTCGGGCGCAGCGTTCGCGCAAGAGGGCTTCATACCAGAAGTTGTTGTCACCGCGCAACGCGTGGCGGCCCCGGAATCGAAAACGCCGGTGGCCATGAGCGTGATATCGGGTGAACAACTTATCAGCGCCGGCATGGACAGCCCGTCCAATATCGCGTCGCGCCTGCCCAACACTTACCTGGAAAACGCCAACGACGGCCTGAAGATCACCATCCGCGGCGTGTCGAACTCGGACACCACCGAAAAAGGCGATCCGTCCGCCGCCTTCATGATGGACGGCGTGTATATCGCGCGTCCGCAAATCCAGAACCTCGCCTTCTACGACCTGCAGCGCGTGGAAGTGCTGCGCGGCCCGCAAGGCACACTGTATGGCCGCAACGCCACCGCCGGCGTGATCAATGTGATTTCGAATGCGCCAAGCCGCCAGCGCGAGGCGGCGCTCGGCCTGGAAGTGGGTAACTACGCCAGCCGCAAAGCCAGCGCCATGTTCAACCTGCCGGTCGGCGACACGCTGGCCCTGCGCCTCGCCGCAGCCTGGAACAAGCACGATCCATATCTGAGCAACGGCACCGCGGACGGCCGCAAGCTGGGCCTGGACCGCGATGACCTGTCCGTGCGCCTGTCCGCCAAATGGGATATCACGCAGGAAGCCTCCCTGCTGCTGCGCTATGACCACAGCAAGGTTGACGACATTCCGGACAACATCGTGCCGGACACGAACTTCTACAGCTTCGCCAGCGGCAAGCCGGTCTGGCAGGGCGGCAGCACGGACGACCGCCTGACGAACCGCTTCGTGCCCTTCAATGTGCGCCCCGAGCAGGGCTTCAGCCACAAGAAAACCGATGGCTTCAGCGCCGAAGCGAACTGGAACCTCGGCCCCGCCACGCTGACCTACGTCGGCTCGCACCGCAGCTTCGAGCACGAATTCCTCACCAATTACTACTACCGCGTGCAGCCCACGGTTGCCCTGGGCGTGCGCCAGGGCTTCGACGGCGACTACAGCCAGAATTCGCACGAGCTGCGCATCGCCACCAATGGCAGCGGCCCGCTGACGGCACAGGCGGGCCTGTACTACTTCCGCGAATCGTCGGACCAGCTGTACACCTTCCGCGACCTGCAGCTGCTTGGCCTGCCGCCCTACTACATCTTCCCGCACGGCCCCACCGTCGCGCGCAGCAAGGCGGTATTCGGCCAGGCCAGCTACCGCCTGCTCGACGGCCTGCGCGCCACGGCCGGCCTGCGCTACACGGACGATGAAAAGTCCCGTGTCGGCTCGACCAACTTCCAGCAAGGCCCGGTCTTCAATCCGGCCACCGACTTCAAGATGCTGAACGCAGCGTCGCTGAACACCGACCAGACAACCTGGCGCCTGGGCGTGGAATACGACCTGGCTCCTGCCACCCTGCTCTACGCCACGCTCTCCACCGGCTACAAGGCGGGCGGCTTCAACGACGGCTGCGTGGCCGGCACCAAAGCCCTGGGCATCGACTGCCCGGCCGTGCTGGCGACGCCGGAGTCCACCCTGGTCTACCAGCCGGAGCGCCTGAAGTCCTGGGAGGTGGGCGCCAAGTCGCGCTTCTGGGACAAGCGCGCCAGCCTGAATGTATCGGCCTTCTATTACGACTACACTAACCTGCAGGTATCCGGCGTGGCGATCGTGATGGGCGCGCCGCGCTTCGTGACCAACAACGCCGCCGAGGCCACCGTGCGCGGCCTGGAAGCGGACGGTGTGGTGCAGGCCACGCCAGCGGACCACATCACTTACGGCTTCACCCTGCTGGACGCACATTACGACCGTTACACGCCGGACGGCGTGCACTCGCTGGCCGGCGCCAAACTCGATCGCGCGCCGTCGCACACGATCACGCTGGGCTACGAGCACCGCTTCCGCCTGCCGGTGGGCGACCTCACCGCCGGTGGCGTGGCCCGCCGCAGCGCCGCCTACGACATCGGCGTGCCGACCGCGCTGCTGCAATACCGAGTTCCCGCGCGGACCCAGAGCGACCTGCAAATGGGCTACCGTCCGGACCATGCCAGCTGGTCCCTGCAAGCCTACGTGAAAAACGTGGAAAACAAGGTCCAGCCTCTCACCATCGACAGCTTTGGCATGACAGTGCCCAGCGATCCACGCACTTACGGCCTGCGCTTCAATTACCGACTCTAAACCAAGGAGCTTTCGCGTATGACCCAGCTGAACCGCGTCACCTGTATCCTGCTGTTGGCTTTTCTCGCCGTTACCGCGGCACGGGGAGCGTCGGACACGACCCTCCTCCTGATTGCCAGTTCGATCCTGATGTTCGCGTGCTGCTGGGCCAGCGCCACGCACTTGCTGGGGGCGCGCGCCGCGGCCAATTTCGTGGCGATCGCAACTTCCGTCGGCTGGTTCGCCGAGGAGATGGGCGCCAACTTCGGCTGGTTCTTCGGCGACTATCACTACACCAACGTATTGGGTCCCACGCTGGGCTCCACGCCCTTCGTGATTCCCCTGATGTGGTTCGCGCTGTGCTATACGGCCTATGTGCTGGCCAACCTGATCGTGTGGCAAACGCCGTCCGATGGCGTTTCGCCGACCGGCAGGGGCATCGTGCTGTCCTTCCTGGCCGCCCTGCTGGTCACCGCCTACGACCTCGGCGCCGATCCCTATATGGTCTTCAAGCTGCAGGCCTGGATCATGGAGAAGAAGGATGGCTGGTGGTTCGGCGAAACGCTGCAGGGCTTCTTCGGCTGGGCCACGGTTTCCTTCACCATCATCTTCCTGTTCCGCCTGACGCTGCGCCGCTGGGTGCCGGCGCCGAAACGCGCCCTCAGCAAATTCGACATGGGAGTGCCGCTGACCGTGTACGCGGGCAGCATGGTGTTCCAGATGTGTGCCGGCACGCCGGTTGAAACCCGCACCATCGCCTTCTTCGCCATGGGCATCCCGCTGCTGTGCGCCGTGTGCGGCCTCCAGCGCTGGCATCACGCCATCGAACAGGCGCCGCAGGGCGCGGATGCACCGGTGCGGGAGGCCGCATGAGCCGCAGCGATGCACCGCCCAGCGACGCGCGCCGCAGCGCCGATCCGCTGGCGGACAGTACGATCAGCCGCATCCTCAAGCCCTGGCAGGATGATCCTGATACTGCCGGCAGGTGGAAAGCGATCGCCACCGTCAACCGCGAGATCGCACGCTGGGAACTGAATGGCCAGCTCGATGGCTGGCAAGCCGCGCCGGACGTGCCGCCGCATATCGCGGCCGCGCTGCAGGAATACCTGCGCTTCGGGCGCAACCTGCCCGCGTGGGCCGACGGCGAAAAGATCGCCCGCGCCGAGGACTTGTTCATCGACGGCAGCATGCTGTCCTGCACCTTGCTGTTCTGCGCCAGCCTGCCCGAGTGCTATGTGATTCCCGACCTGGCTACAGTGCTGCACGCGGCCGGCCAACTGGAAGCGCATACCGAATACCGCATCCGCTCCACCGCCGCCATGATCTTCCCGGTGATGATGCGCGGCGGCCTGACGTCGCCCGAGGGCGGCGGCGTGGCGCAGGCCCTGAAGGTGCGCCTGATCCACGCCACCATCCGCTACCTGATCCTGCGCGGCGATCCCAGCGACGCGGTGCGCAGCGACGCGCCAGCCGAGATTGCGCCGCTGGCGGCGATGAATGCTTCCAGCTTCTACGAGTCGCTGTGGATGCAGGGCTGGAATGTGGAACGCGCCGGCCTGCCCTGCAACCAGGAAGAACTGGCCTACACGCTGCTGACCTTCCACTACGTCTTCCTGCGCTGCCTGCGCACGCTGGGCCTGCGCGAGAGCCCGGAAAATGAGGAAGCCTATCTGCACACCTGGAATGTGCTGGGCCATGTGCTGGGCATCGAGCACCGCCTGATGGCCGATACGATGGAGCAGGCCAAGGCCATGTTCGAAGCCATCCAGGAGCGCGGCCGCAAGGAAGCGTGCACACCGGACCCGCGCCCCGACCTGGGCTGGGCGCTGATGCGGACCATGCAATCCTATATTCCGTTCCGCGTGCTGAAGCCTTTCCCGGTGCTGCTTACGCGCTACCTGTGCGGCAGCCCCTGCCAGGACGACCTGCAGCTGACGGGGCGCGTGTCCATCTTCTCGCGCGCTACCTTCGTGGTCATCATGGGCCTGATCCGCGCCATCGATACCAGCGTGCGCCTGATCCTGCCGAACTTCTCGCTGTCGCGCATGTTCACGCGCGTGGCCGGCTACCAGCTCACCGTGAAAATGCTGATGGACCAGACGCGCCCCCTGAAACTGCCCGAATCCTTGCTCAACGAGGTCGACACCGTCACCCATGCATGGCATAACGATCCCAGGGCGCCCGCCTGGGTCAATGCCGTTGAACGCTACCTGACGGGGCGCAAGCAACAAACCGAACGAAAGGCTGACTGATGATCCGATTATGCCGATGCCTGCGCCTGCTCCTGCTGCTGGCCATGCTGAGCCCCGGCCTGGCGCTTGCCGCCGGCGCGCTGCTGCTGGACGACCGCGTCGGCGAAGTCGATGCCTGGCCGGCTGTGACCGTGCTCAGTGACCCGGGCGGCAAGCTCGATGCGCAGGCGGCGCTGGCGTCGGCCGGCTTCGAGGCGCCGCGCTCGGCCTACGCCACGCTGGGCGTCAACAAGGGCGTGCTGTGGCTGCGCATTCCCGCTTCCGTGGCGGCGGACAGCGACGGCCAGTGGGTGCTGAACATCGATTACGCGGTGCTGAACCGGGTGGACGTATACGTCGCACGCGGCGGCCAGCTGGCGCGGCGCGCCGTGCTGGGCAACCTGCAACCGCAGCATTCCCACCTGGCAGGTGGCCGCGCGCCGGCCGTGCTGTTGCAGCTCAAGCCGGGCGAGGAACATACGCTGATGCTGCGCGTGGAAAATCGCGGCGCCATGCTGCTGCCGATCCGCCTGTCCCGTCCTGGAGTGTTCCATGACGGCGCGCTGAACGAGCAAATGATCCAGGGCATGCTGATGGGCCTGAGCCTGTGCCTGCTGCTGTATAGCCTGGCGCAGTGGGCCAACCTGCGCGAACCGCTGTTCGGCAAGTTCGCGCTGCTGATCGCCGGCACCACGCTGTTCTCCGTCGAGTTCTTCGGCCTGGGCACGCAGTACCTTTGGAAGGACAATCTGTGGATGTCCCTGCACGCCGGCGGACTGTTTGCGCTGATGGCGTCCTGCGGCGCCTACCTGTTCGTGGAACAGGCGCTGGCGCGGCCGGGCATGGACCGCATGTTCAGCCGCCTGATGAAGCTGGGCGCTGCGCTGACCGTGATCAGCGCCGTCGCTTACTGTCTGGACCTGATCGGCGTCGACGTGTTGGTCGGCATCGTCAGCACGCTGGGCGTGATGCCCATGCTGCTTGGCCTGCCGGGCGCCTTCATGCGCGCGCGGCGCGGCGACCGCGTCGGCACCTTCTTCCTGATCGGCTGGGCGGTCAGCTTTGCCTCGTCCGTGATCCTGAGCCAGGTCATCAACGGCAAGATCCCGGCCAACTTCTGGACCATGCACGCCCTGCAGTTCGGGAACGCCTTCGACATGCTGGTCTTCATGCGCATCCTCGGCCTGCGCACCCAGGCCATGCGCACGGCCATGCTGCGCGCCGAGGAGGCCACACGCATGAAGTCCGATTTCCTGGCCAATATGAGCCACGAGATCCGCACGCCGATGAACGCCATCATCGGCATGAGCCGCCTGGCGCTGATGTCCGGCCCCGATCCCAAGCTGGCCAATTACCTGGGCAAGATCCTGGGCGCGGGCGAGCACCTGCTGGGCATCATCAACGATATCCTGGACTTCTCCAAGATCGAGGCCGGCAAGCTGGCGCTGGAGAAGGTGCCCTTTGACCTTAACGACCTGCTGGAGCACCTCTCCAGCCTGACCGCGTCCAAGACCGATGCCAAGCGCGTGGAGCTGGTGTTCCGCGTCGACCGCGCCGTGCCGGCGCGGCTGGTGGGCGATCCGCTGCGCCTGGGGCAGATCCTGATCAACCTGACCGGCAATGCGGTCAAGTTCACCGAACGCGGCGAAATCGTGGTGGCGGTGGAAGTGGCGGTGCGCGAAGCTGGCGTTGTCACCTTGCGCTTCTCCGTCAGCGATACCGGCATCGGCATGGACGATGCGCAGCTGGCGCGCCTGTTCCAGTCCTTCAGCCAGGCCGACGGGTCGATCACCCGCAAATATGGCGGCACGGGCCTGGGCCTGTCGATCTCGCGCCAGCTGGTGGAGATGATGGGGGGCACGATCCGCGTCTCCAGCACGCCGGGTGTGGGCAGCCGCTTCAGCTTTACCGTGCAGCTGGGCATCGGCGACGCGGCCGCGCCGGGCGTGGCTTCGCCGGTCGCCGCCCTGCACCAGCTGCGCGTGCTGGTGGTGGACGATGTGGAGACGGCGCGCGATGCGCTGACCGAGATGTTGGGCTCTTTCGGCATCACGGCCGATACGGCCAGCTCGGGCGAGCAGTGCCTGGCCATGCTGGCGCGCGCTGTCGATGCCGGCACGCCTTACCAGGTGGTGCTGATGGATTACCTGATGCCGGGCTGGGATGGCGTTGAAACCATCCGCCGCATCCGCTCCGACGAGCGCTTCCCGGCGCCGCCGGCAATCCTGATGGTCACTGCCCGCACCCGCGAGCGCGTGCTGCAGCAGGAGGGCCAGGTGGCGCTCGATGGCTTCCTCACCAAGCCTGTCGGGCCGGCGCTGCTCTATCACAGCCTGCTGCAGGTGCTCGGTCCGGACAGTTCCGCCGCCGACGCGCCGGCCGCCCCCGCCGCCGCCCACGGCCCCAGCCCCTCCCTGGCCACCCCGCCCTCCGCCGGCGTTCAGCCGCGCGACCTCTCCGGCCTCGCCGGCGCCCGCGTCCTGCTGGTCGACGACAACGCCAACAACCGCGAAGTCGCGGCCGATTTCCTCGCAGCCGGCCAGATCGAAGTCCACGTCGCCGTCCACGGCGCCGACGCGCTGAGCATGGTGCAGGAGCGCCAGTACGACCTGGTGCTGATGGATATCCAGATGGCCGTGATGGACGGCCTCACCGCCACCCGCCGCATCCGCGCCATCCCTGCCCTGCGCGGCCTGCCCATCGTCGCCATGACCGCCCACGCCATGGCCGGCGACCGCGACAAGAGCCTGGAAGCGGGCATGAACGATCACATCACCAAGCCGATCGATCCTGACCTGCTGTTCCGCACCCTGCGCAAATGGATCCCCGCCGACCGCCTGGCCTCCCGCACCGCCGGCGCCCCCGTCACGCCCGCCGCCGCAGCGGCGGCAAACACCGCGAGCCTGCCGGACATCACAGGCGTCGACTGGGCGCGTGCGCTGGCGACCGCGGACGGGCAAGCGCACCTGCTGCTGAAGCGCGCGAACAGCTTCCTGCAAGGCTACCGCAACGGTCCGCAGACCGTGCAGCAGGCCCTGGACAGCGGCGACTACGAGCCGCTGCAGACCCTCGCCCATAACCTGAAAGCCAGCGCCGCTTACGTCGGCGCAACCCGGCTCTCGTCACAGGCCGACCAGATCGAGCAGGCCCTGCGCGACGGCCAGCACGAGCGCGCGGCGCAGCTCGCACCGCAGATGTCCGCCATGCTGCAGGCGGTGCTGGCAGGCCTCACTCAGCTCGCAGGACAGCCGGCCGCCGCATCGGCCGCGACGCCAGCGGCAAGCACGCCGCGGCGCCCTGCCCCGGCTGCCGACCTGCCATCCCTGCTGCGCAATCTCGAATCCTGCCTGCGCGCCGATGACGCCCGCGCCGAAGACGCGCTGTTGGCACTGGAAGCCGCGCTGTCGAAAAACGCCCCCCAGGCGGCGCAGGAAGCATTGGCACAAGTCCGCCGCGCGGTCGACGAGATCGAGTATGATGCGGCCTTGTCCCCCCTGGCCGAGCTGGCCCAGGCTCTGGACATCGAACTGGGGGAAAGCGCATGAACCTGGCGGAGATGCAGAAAGTCCTGGTGGCGGACGACGACGCCATTAACCGGCAAGTGCTGGGCGAATTGCTGAAGCCCGAATACACGGTGCTGCTGGCGAAGAACGGCACGCAGACCCTGGAGCGCGCCCAGCGCCACGTGCCCGACCTGATCCTGCTGGACGTGGTCATGCCGGACATGGACGGCTACGAAGTCCTGCGCCGCCTGCGCGAAGACCCCGACACCGCCCACATTGCCGTGATCTTCATCTCCGGCCTGGACCGCCCCGAGGACGAGGCAAGCGGCCTGAAACTGGGCGCCGCCGACTACATCGCCAAGCCCTTCAATGCCGTGGTGGTGATGGCGCGCGTGGCCCTGCACCTGCAGCTGGTACGCCAGCGCCGCATGCTGGAGCGCCTGGCCAATATGGATGCGCTGACCGAACTGGCCAACCGGCGCCGCTTCAACGACGCCTTCGCCCTCGAATGGCAGCGCGCCCAGCGCAGCGGCGAGCCGCTGTCGCTGGCCCTGCTGGACATCGACTGCTTCAAGCAATACAACGATCTTTACGGCCACCCGGCCGGCGACCGCGTGCTGCGCGCCGTGGCGCGTACCGCCGCCAGCGCCATGCGCAGGCCCGCCGACCTGGCGGCGCGCTACGGCGGCGAAGAACTGGCCCTGCTGCTGCCCGGCACGGACGCCGCCCAGGCCCGCCACGTCCTGGAAAGCATCCGCCACGCCATCGCGCTGCAAGGCATTCCACATGCCGCCTCCGCCGCGGCGCCAATGCTGACGGTCAGCGTGGGTGGCGCGACCTTCCATTCGCCCGGCAGCGAAACCGATACTGAGTTACTGGAAGCGGCAGACAGTCACCTATACCAGGCCAAGCAGGCCGGGCGCAATCGGGTGAGCTGGCGCGAAGGAGGAGCCGCTTAGTCAGCGGGCATGATCTTCTTGGGAGGGGCCGGCGGCGCGAAAGCGACGGTGTCGCCTTCGGGCGCGGTGTCCATCGCGTCGGAAAACTCCAGCCAGCGATCCAGGCTGTCGCGGCGGCGGATGCTGATGCCTTTGGTGCTGATATAGCCTACCTGCTCGAAGTAGTCGGACTTGCACACCATCTTGGACGTGGTGGGCAGGTTGTCGAACAGGCGCTCGTAAGCCTTGCGCGCCTTCTGCTCCCACTTCTGCAGGGCCGGCTCGTTGAAGCGGTTGCTCTCGTAGTAGATGGTGATGGTGCCGTCGTGATTACCGAAGCCGACAACGGCCGCGCCCTTGCGCACGGCGGCCAGCACGTCTTCCTTGATCGCAGCGCTGGGGACGAACAGGGCCGCCCGGCTGTCGTCCTTGTCCGGCCGCTGCAGCGGCAAATCCTGTCCAAACTGTACGCCCATCGTTCTCCCGCTCCTCGTCAGGCCCGCCCGAGAAAGTTTCTCCGCGGCTATTTTTCCCGATTCTACCTCGCCCCCTCCCGCCGCTTCAAGCAGTGCAGCCGCGTATAATGCCGGTACTTTCGTTATACGACAAAAAGATGTCATTTCCACCTGCCGCCTTCGACACGGCAGCGCGCAATGTGCGCGACCTGCTCACCCACGCCATCGAACACCGCGCCCCGCACGCCGCCCTCGTCGTGTATGACCGCCGCAGCCCGCTCAACGAAGTGTTGACGGAAGCCTACCGCCGCGCGCTGCCGGACGGCCGCTTCATCGACTTCGACAGCGTCGGGCCCCAGGAAGTGCTGGACGCCTTCGCTGCAATGCAGGCCAGGGACCTGGTCGTGCTGATCCAGACCTCCAGCTTCCGCCTCAACGAATACCGCATCCGCATGGAGCTGTTCAAGCAGGGCCTGAAGGTGATCGAGCACCTGCACCTGTCGCGCATGCCGGGCGAGCAGGGCCTGACCTATATCGACGCGCTGGCCTACGACCCGGCCTACTACCGCGGCACCGGCCACGCGCTGAAGTCCCGCATCGACCGCGCCAGGTCGGCCGTGGTGGACAGCGGCGGCGAGCGCCTCGTCTTCGCCTCGCCCTTCGAGGAAGCCAAGCTGAATATCGGCGACTACGGCGCGATGAAGAACGCGGGCGGCCTGTTCCCCCATCGGCGAAGTGTTCACGGAAGCGCAGGACCTGGAAGCGGTGAATGGCCGCGTGAAAGTGTTTGTTTTCGGCGACACTTCCTTCCACGTGAACCGCCCCGAAACGCCTATCACGATGATTGTCGAAAAAGGCCGCGTGGCAGGCGCCGAAAACAGCACGCCGGAATTCGACAATATGCTGGCCATCATCCGCGCCCACGAAGGCGAAGTATGGGTGCGCGAGCTGGGCTTCGGCATGAACCGCGCCTTCTCGCGCGAGCGCATGGTGGACGATATCGGCACCTATGAACGCATGTGCGGCATCCACCTGTCGCTGGGCGCCAAACATGGCCAGTATCAAAAGCCTCAGTTCAAACGCAAGGATGCGCGTTATCATGTGGACGTATTCGCAGTCACCGAAGCCGTGTGGCTGGACGAAGACCAGATCTACCGGGACGGCGCCTGGCAGCCTGTATAACAAAGGCGCCTCCCCCGCATGAGGGAGACTATGCACGCTGTCATCAACTGGCTTGAATCCGTATTCGCAGGCATTCCGCTTGGCCTGCTCGAAATGTGGGGCCGCTTTGGCTACCTGGTCGGCTTCGCGCTGATGCTGTGCGCCTATGGCGGCTTCGTGCTGGGCACCCAGGGCCGCTGGGGCCTGGGCCGCATGCGCCAGAGCTGGAATGGCAAGGCGCTGGGCAGCGCGGTCATCACCTTTGTCGCCATTTTCGTCAGCGGCTATATCGGCTCCTTCATCGTGCTGGTGCCCGGCGCGCAAACCTTCGAGTCGCTGAAGGACTTGTGCGTCTTCCTGTGCGTGGTGCTGTTCGGCCTGCCCGCCCTGCTGATCGTGCCCTTTGCCTACGGCCTCTCGGACCTGATCGAAGGCGTGCCGCCCGCCTTCCTGCTGGACTGGCTGCCCGGCTACTTCATCAACCCGGCCTGCTTCTGGCTGGCGCACCAGCTGATCGGCCGCGATCCGGATTTCCGTAAAGGCCTCGTGTGGGCACGCTACGCCCTGTTCGTGCTGGTGTTCATGATGATCGAACCGCAGCTGTGGGGCCATATCACGTCCACCCAATTCACGCCCGCCCTGGCCTACCGCAGCGTGACGCCGGCCCTGGTCTTCACCACCTCCCTCACCTGGCTGCTGGCGCCCCTGGCAATGCTGGTGGCGCTGCCGCTGGCGCGGCGCTACCGCCTGTTCTGGGCCGAGATCCCGGGCCACGTGCGCGAGCGCGCGCTCGGCAGCAGCCGGTGGAACTGGGTCAATGCCCATGACGAGCGCGAGCTGCTGCGCTGGGATGAAGCGCCCGGCGTGCCGCTGCGCATGCTGCTGGCGGCGCCGGTGATCGTGATGATGCTGGCCACCATTGGCGTGACGGCCTGGCTCACCCTGGGCAGCGCGGAATCGGGCTCGGGCAAGCTGGCCAGCCGCCTGCATGAAGAAATCTCCTTCAATATCCGCCAGCAGCTGGACGACTTCCTCGTCGCCGAACGCAAGACGGGCAAGCCGCTGCAGCTGGAAGGCGTGAGCCGCCTGCTGCAAGGCTTGCCGGTGGCGCGCCACGGCCAGGCCTTCATCATCGGCCTCGATGGCCGCCTGCTCGCCTCCTCGGCCGGACCGACGAAGGTGGCCGATATGGCGATCGCGGAACTGCGGCGCGAGTCCGGTCCCCTTGCCTCGCTGATGAAGCCGCGCCAGTATTCGTTTGACGTCATCACCAGCAAGCCGCTGGCGCGCGAAACCTGGCTTAGCCAGGCCACGCCCTACCGCAGCCCGGATGGCGGCTCGGACTGGGTGCTGGTATCGGTGATGCCCGAGTCCTATTACCTGGAGGGCGTCCGCAACGGCAACAGCCAGTCGGCGATGGTGCTGGCCTGGGCCCTGCTGGCGGCGCTGCTGGCGGTGATCTGGCTGTCCGCCCTGGTGACCCGGCCAGTGCGCGGCATCGCGCTCGCCGCGCACGCTGTTGCTGCAGGCGACATGGGCCAGCGCGTGCCTGTCGGCCAGGTGCACGAACTGGGCGCCCTGTCGCGCGCCTTCAACCACATGGCGGCCCAGCTGCAAAAGTCCTTCAATGACCTGCAGTCGATGGCGCGGGCGCTGGCGGCGCGCGAGCGGATGCTGGAGCAAAGCGAAACGCGCTACCGCGAACTGTCCGAAAGCCTGGAGAAGCAGGTGGAGGCCCGCACGCGCGAGCTGAAGGTGGCGCTGCGCCGCGCCGAGGCGGCCAATGAAGCGAAGAGCGCCTTCCTGTCCAATATGAGCCACGAACTGCGCACGCCGCTGAATGCGGTGATCGGCTTTTCCGAGCTGCTGGGCGCGCAGCGCGATGCCAGCGAAGACCAGCGCCGCAAGCTGGGCATGATCAACCGCGCGGGCCAGCACCTGCTCTCGCTAATCAACGATATTCTGGACTTGTCCAAGATCGAGGCCGGCCGCACCGAGCTGCATCCGGCGCCCGTTGGCCTGCACGAGCTGCTTGGCACTGTGCTGGATATGGTGCGGCTGCGCGCGGGGAGCGTGTCGCTGCTGCTCGATTGCGAGGACGCGCCGCGCGCTGTGATGGTCGACGGGCCCAAGCTGCGGCAGGTGCTGTTGAATCTGCTGTCCAACGCCGTGAAGTTCACGGCGCAGGGCAGCGTGACCTTGTCCGTACACGGCGAACCGGCCGGCGCGCGCCACGTGCTGCTGCATTTCGCCGTGCGCGACACAGGCCCCGGCATCGCCGCCGACGATCACGAACGCATCTTCCACCCCTTCGTGCAGGGCGCCAACGCGCAAGCGCACAGCGGCACCGGCCTGGGTCTCGCCATCGTGCGCGAATACGTGCGGCTGATGGGCGGCGAGATCCGGCTTGCGTCCACGCCGGGCAAGGGCAGTACTTTCTCCTTCTCGCTGGCCGTGCCGCTGGCAGACAGCGTGCCTGCGCCAACCCTGAGCATCGAACGCGTGGCGGGCCTGCCGACGCACGAACGCGGCAAGACCGTGCTGGTGGTCGACGACAGTGCGGAGTCGCGCGCCCTGCTGCGCGGCCTGCTCGAGCCGCTGGGCTTTGCCGTCCACGAAGCGCCCGAAGGCGAAACCGGCGCGATGCGCGTTCTGAGCCTGCAGCCGGAACTGGTGCTGGCCGACTGGCGCATGGCGGGACGCGATGGCCTGTCGCTGATCCGCTTCATCCGGGCGCAGCAGGGCATACGCCAGCCGCGCATCGTGATCCAGAGCGCCAGCGCTTTCGAGTCCGAGCGCGGCGCGGCCCTGTCCGCGGGCGCCGACGACTTCCTGCGCAAGCCGCTGGACCAGGAACAGCTGTTCGCCGTAATCGAGCATCTGCTTGGCCTGCACTTCCTGCGCGAGGTCAGCATGCCCTCGCCTGCCCGCTCCCCTGCCTCGCCCCCCGTCCCGCCTGCCGCCACCGCCGCTGCCCACTCATCCGCCGCCGCCCTCCCATCGGCAGACGACCTCTCCCTACTGGACGCCTCTTTGCGCGCCGACCTGCGCGAAGCCGTCGCCACACTGAATGGCCAGCGCATCAATCGCTTGCTGCTGCACATCGAGTCCGCCCAGCCCGCGCTGGCCCCGCGCATTCGCCAGATGCTCGATCGTGCAGAACACCAACACCTGTGGAAAATCTTGGGCTGATTAAAAAGATAATGCTTTACAGCACACAAACCTTAGTTAAAAATATTTAACATTTATTAACTTATTGGTTTGTCCGATGACCGCTGCTTCCTTCCAGGTTGCGCTGACGGGCCTGAAAGAGGGCCACGCCGCAGAAGACGTCGCCCACCACCTGGCGCGCCTGTTCACCCAGCCGCCTGAGAAAATGCTCGCAATCCTGGACGGCAAGCGCCGCGTTCTGAAGAACGGCTTGAGCGAGGCCGACGCCCGCAAATACGAGGCAGCCCTCCACGGCGCCGGCTGCACCTGCGCCATCTCCAGCTTCGCCGCCTCCAGCGCCTCGTCCGCCGCCGAACTCGGCTCACCCGCCTCACCCGCGCCCGGCTCCCGCGACATCGTCACAGCCACCTCAACCGCCCTCGCCGCCCTCGCCACCCGCGCCGAACGACGCCGTTCCGCACAAGCCCAACGCGCGCAATCCGACCTGGCTGCAGGACAACGGCTGGCCATCGATTCCTTCATCCTCCACGGCATCTACCTCGTCGTCCAAAAACACTTCGGCCTGGTTCCCAGCCTGCTCGCCTGGCTGCTGATCGTGGCGGTCATGATCGCTGCTCTGCTCCGCCTGTGCCGTGGCCTCGGCAGCAGCGCCCCGACGCGCAAGCTGCTGATCATGTCGACCTTAATTCCTCTGGCTGGCCTGCTCATTCTTGCCTTCCTGACCCACCAGGCAAGTAAAACACCTAAGGAATAGCGAAATTAATAAAAAATTAATCGCAAATTAATACTCTCCAATTATCACCGGCTAAGAATAGTCTTATGCCGTCCGGATTAAATCTGGTGATAAATTAATTACCCAAAGCAAACAAACCCAAGGTAGAATATTTTCGATTTTATTAACCTCTGGTTTGTTTATGTCTACTGCTTCGTTCCAGGTCGCCCTGACCGGCCTGATGGACGGCCATGCCGCCGAAGATGTCGCCCACCGCCTCGCGCTCCTGTTCAAGCAACCGCCTGAGCGCATGCATGCGATCCTGGACGGCAAGCGCCGCGTGCTGAAGCGGGGACTGAACGAAGCCACCGCACGCCGCTACCTGACCGCGCTCGAAGCCGCCGGCTGCATCTGCGTCCTCAGCGAAGACATGCCGGCCGCCACCGCCCCCGCCACATCAGCCGTCGCCTCGCCAACGCCCGCTTCTGCCGCCACCCCAGGCTCGACCGCGCCGACTCCCATCGCGCCAACTGCCGTCCAGGGTAGCCAGGGCCGCAACTTCTACGACGGCGCCCGCCCCGTTGGCACCACCGCCGCGATGGCCGCCCGCGACGGCGGCGCCTCCGCGTCGCCCACTTCGGCCACGTCCGCCGAAGAATTCCGCGAGCGCCTGAAGAAAAAGGCCTTGTACGAAATGGGCGCAGGACAAAAACTGGTCATCGCCTCCATCATGCTGAACGGCGCCTACGCCGGCCTGAACAAACAACTTGGCCTGCTGCCCGCGTTTATCGCCTCATTAGCCGTGGTCGCCGTGATGATCGCCGGCCTGCTCAGCATGTGCCGCGGACTGGATTACAAGGGCGCCAAGCGCGTCTTGCTCATCCTGTCGATGTTCATCCCGCTGGTCGGCCTGATTGTCATGGTGATCCTGAGCCGCAAGTCGGGCAATGCGCTGAAAGAGGAAGGCATCCACGTAGGGCTTCTCGGCGCCAGCTCCGACGACTTGTCCATTCTGGCACGCGATGCCGGCCTGCCCGAGGGCACCCGTCCCCGCGTCGCCATGGCCTCGATCGCCGTGCTGCTCGTTTTCGCGGGTTGCTTTGCAGTAAGTAGCCACTACCGCGAAAAGGCCGAGCAAGCCGCCGCCCTGGCCATGAGCCAGCCCTGCGAACTGGTCGGAGTCTGGGACATCAGCAGCCGCCTCGGCGACTTCACCCTCACCCTCCACGAAGACGGCCGCATGCTCAGCAGCGAAAACAAGACCGGCGACTGGCGCCTGGAGGGCGGCGAACTGCTGCTCACCGAAGGCAGCGTGAACACATCCACCACCCACTACCAAATCCTGCGCGCTACCGACGGCTACGTCCTCGAGCGCATGGGCGTCGCGCACACGATGATGCCGAAACAGACCCTGAGCGGAAAACGCTGCAAGGATTGATACGCTGATCTAATTCCGTCTATTTCGGTCCGATAGCATCTATTTCGATCCGAATATCGCAGGGCGTGGTCTAAAACAATCCCCAAAAAACGGGCGAATGTCCAAATAGGTCCAATTCTGGAAGACGAAAATCTAAAACGATCTATTTTCTCGTGCTCTGATTCAATCTCTAGACCCATTTCGAGAGCCGCCGGCCAAACGGCGCCTTGAGTGCCTGAGGGCAAAGCCACCCCAGGACGGCTGCGACAATAAATAAGGCTGGAACATCGCCAGCCAAGTGAGCCATGTGCTCTGGATTGCCCATGGCCTGAATTGCCATGACGCCTCCATGAACGATGCTGGACCAGATGGTAAATGCAATGAGGCTGATGTGTTGCTGAGGGTCCCGCGCCGCAAGCAAGAGGAACACGCCCAGCGTGGCATAGATGGCAATGATCATTTCAAGGTACTCCGACCGCCCATGATGCCACGCCCAGCCAGAGGGCCAGAGCACGGTCAGGGGATACACCGCGAAGAGGAAGATGATGCCAAACACAACCAGCGAGACCCGAAGGTACTTCATTCGACTTGCTGCTCCCATGCCGCTCTCCCAATCTGCCAACCTGTCCCATTCAGGATATAACACCTGGGAAACATGCAGGGTAATCGTGCGTCACGGAAATTAATTCTCGGCTAAGCTTCGCCACCTTTTCCTAGGAGACCAACATGAAGAAAACCTTTGTACATTTCCTGCTGGCAGCTTTCGTCACGGTAGGCTTCCAGCAGAGCACCCAGGCGGCCATGATCAGCACCGCGCAGGTAGCCGCGACCGACGCGGGCGCACAAGCGCGTGCCCGCCTGGCCAACGAGCTGCAGCGCGCAGACGTGCAGGCGGCGCTGGAGCGCAACGGCATCGACCCGCTGGCGGCGCAGGCCCGCGTGGCCGCGCTCAGCGACGATGAAGCGGCATCCCTGGCGCAGCAGGTCGACGCGCTGCCTGCCGGCGGCGACGGCTTGATCGGGGCCCTGGTCCTGATCTTCGTTGTACTGCTGGTGACCGACATCCTCGGCCTGACCAAGGTGTACCCCTTCACCCGCTCCGTGCGTCACTAATGACCCAGCGTTTACTGGCCGCGCTGGCCGCGCTCCTGCTGCTGGCCGGCTGCGCGACCCAGACCCGCTCACTGCTCGCGGCGCCGCGTAGCGGCCCGCATCAGCAGGAGCTCAGCGCCACCCCGTTCCACGCCCAGGAGCGCTACCAGTGCGGCCCGGCCGCGCTGGCGATGCTGCTGGGCGCGGCGGCGGTCGACACGTCGCCGGAGGCGCTGGTGCCCGAAGTCTACCTTCCCGGCCGGGAAGGCAGCCTGCAGCTTGAGCTGCTGGCTGCCGCGCGCCACCATGGCGCACTGGCCGCGCCAATCTCGCCGCGCCTCGACGCGCTGCTGGCGGAGATCGACGCCGGACATCCCGTGCTGGTGCTGCAAAATCTGAGCCTGCCGATCGTGCCGAAGTGGCATTACGCCGTCGTCATCGGCTACGACCTCGACCGCGGTGAAGTGATCCTGCGCTCCGGCACCACGCGCCGCATGACGATGCCGCTTTCGACCTTCGAACATACCTGGTCGCGCAGCGGCTACTGGGGCATGGTGGCGCTCGCACCCGGCCACATTCCGGCCACCACCGAATTGAAGACGCTGTTGCCCGCACTGATAGCTTACGAAAAGGCGGCGCCGCCGCAGTCGGTACAGCTGACCTACCGCGCAGCCCTGCAACGCTGGCCGGACACGCTGGCCCTGCAGCTCGGCGTGGGCAATAGCGCCTACGCTGGCGGCGACCGGACCGCAGCCGCCGATGCCTTCCGCCGCGCCGCCGCGTCCCATCCGGACAGCGGCGCAGCCTTCAACAACCTGGCCGTGGTGCTGGGTGAGCTGGGCCAACTGGCCGAAGCGCGCGCCGCGGCACAAACCGCAATCGGCCTCGGCGGGCCATGGCGCGACGAGGCCCAGGCCACCTTGCGCACCCTGCAGGGTGCGGCTGTCTCACATTAGTCGACGTACTAAGCGGCCAGCGGCTGGTCCACTTCTTCTAAACGCAAATGACCTTGGAACCGGCCGCTGGAGACAGAAGGGCGGTTCGATTCGATCGCGTCGGCAAATAACACCGCAGGGTCCTGATGCAGCTCATTTAGGTAATGCTGTAAGCGCCGGTAGCGCGAAACGTCCAACCGGGCATGGCGTTCGGCCCAACGTGCAGCCGCCACCAGGTATGCATCCGCCACGGTACGCTTATCCCCTGCCACCCATTCGTGGCTATCAAAATGCGCGTCCAGTTGTGCACAGAACGCGAACAGTCGAGGAGCGCCAGCCTGGAATTCCTCATGAAGGGTATCCAGCAGCCGTTCCAACCGCAGATGGTCTGCACTACCCGGCCTGTAGCCCAGTAGATATCGACGCTGGGAACCGATATCACGAAGTATGGTATGACAATCGCGCATCACGTGGCGACGCGTTTCCAGCATAGGACCATGTTGCCCAGGCAGTTCCAGCCGCAATAAGTGATAAGGGCGGCACAGCCACTCGAGGGCGAAGATCGCGCCAAAGCTGCAACTGTGGGGTGCACCGTAATACAGGATTGGGACCATAGTCTTACCTCATTCAATGACACCGTTCACAAAATCCTCTCGCGATCCGTCGCGAGAGGATTGAGGCGACCGGACGGCTGGTCAGATTGAGCCCGCCGCTGCAACGGCTGGGAAGTCCTTCTCCGGATCGAACACGTTGTTGATGAAGTTCGTCAGGGAATACATGGCCACAAGTGCTGCGATCTCCATGATGTTCGCATCCGTGTATCCCGCATTGCGCACAGCTTCAAGATCAGCGTCGCTGACCCGCCCACGGTTGGATATGATCAGACGGGCAAACTGAACTGCTGCATCACGTTTTGGGTCGCTGGCATGGCCCTTCCGGGCGAGGATGATTTCTTCCGCCGGCAGTTTGGCCATGTGCTGGGCGGTGAAGCTGTGGACGGTCAGGCAATAGTTGCAGCCGTTTACTTCGGAAACCGCGAGGCCGATGCTGTCGCGCGTCTTGACATCGAGTGCCTTGCTCAACGAGCCGAGCAAACTCGCCCACGCGTTGAAGGCGATCGGGCTTTGTGCGAACGTCGCCATCATATTTGGGGTGAACCCGATGTTCCTGGTGAACGCATCGAGGGTCGGTTTCGATTCGGCTGGTACTTGTTCCGGCGTTAAAGCGATAGTTCTTGGCATTGAAGCCTCCTTGAGTTACTGATTGTGGATAGTGAATCAGGTTTTCCTGCGCTTAAACCAGGTCCAGGACCTCGTTCATCGGGCGGCGCGGTTTCTGGGCCCAGTTTCCGTCTCGCTCGGCACCGATGGACAGCAGCATGACCGGTACTTCGTCACGGGCCAGCCCAAATTCCTCGTGAACCGCGTCGGCATCGAAACCGATCATCGGGGTCGATCCCAGGCCGAGGGAACGCGCAGCGTAGATCATGGCCGCGGCGCCGAAGGTACCGGTGCGTACAGCCTCATCGCGCTGGCGCTGCGGATAATCCATATACAGGTCGCGCGCAGGTTTCTCCCATTCGGGCACGGTTGCAGCAGGCATGACGCCCGCTTCGACCAACGGAGCCAGGCGTTCCGGTATCACGCTCGAATCAGCCAATTGGCCGCAGATGATGAAGGTAACTGCCGCTTCGGTGATCGGCGGCTGATTCCACGCGATCGGACTCAAACGCGCCTTGGCCTCCGGCGTGCGCACCGCGATGAAGCGCCAGTTCTGCATGTGGAAAGATGTCGGCGCGGTTGTGCCGATTCGCACTAGCTCGTGGATTTGCTCGTCGCTCAGAACGGCCGACGGGTCGTAATATTTGGCTGCAGTACGGCTCAAGATGCATTCAATGACGGCATTGCTGATGCTGGTTTTGCGGGTCATGTCTAGTCCTGTGATGTGGAAATGAAGAGCCTTCACTTTAGGCTTTCCATGGCCCCGTTTCGAGACTGGATGGGATCAACAAACTGCTGAAAAGGATCAAGGTTCGGCGGCAACCTCAGATCCCGCCCTCGTGTGCCAGGCGGCGCCATTCTCCCGGCGTCATCCCCATCTTGTCGGTAAACACGCGCCGGAATGCCGCCACGGATCGATAGCCGACTGAGTCGGCCACGGCCTCAGTGCTTATCCCAGGTTTTTTGAGCTCAGTGGAAGCAAGGCTCATGCGGATATCGGTCAGCAGTTCTGTGGCCGAGCGCCCAACCTTATCCTGAAACTGCCGCATAAACGTTGCACGTGACATGCTGCACAAGTGTGCAAGATCCGGCAGACTCCAGGGGCGCGCCGGGTCGGCGAACATGGCGGAGATGGCGGGAGCCAGTCTCGGATGGCCCGCAAGTGCCAATAGGCCCGCGGGAGCTTGCCCGGATTCGCTCGCGGCCCGCAAGATCAGTGTGAACAGCGCTGAAGTCAGCGCGTTGAAGATGGCATATCCGCCAGGCTTGTCGCCGGAGGACTCCCTGCGCATTAACCCTACGAGGCTGGCGAGCTGGCTCGAAGCCGGTCCTCTGCCCTCTTCCTCATGCCCTTCGGTGGCACGCACCATCAAGGTCGTCGGGAGGTAATCGCGGATCAGCCGATAGTAAGGAGGCGCGATGAAAAATCGTCCGCACAACATATCCAGCTGCTCGCCTTGGCCATCATTCTCACTGCGCATCCATCCGGCAGCTTCACGGTGACCACGAGTGGGTTCCGGCGCAAGTCCGCTGCCATCATGCAGCACGTGCGCCGCGCCGTGAGGCAAAAGCAGGATATCTCCCTCGCTAAGCTCTTTCATCTTCCCGGTCTCAGGATCCTCCAGAAACGCCCTGCCCTTGAGTACGATGTGGTAGGGAATCTCGTAGGCCGTGGACTGGCCCCAGTCCACGCGCCATGGAGCGCCATAAGTGCAACGGACCTCCAGTTGGCCAGTGACGGTAATCATTTGGAGGAGATGGCTTAGCCAGTCAAATTGGCGCATAGGACCTTGGGAACCGGTTTTAATTTTGTAGCATCTTGATAGGGTTATTCTGTACCATCGATGGTATGGAAAAAAAGAACCAAGAACCTCGCGTTCCGTGTGTACCAAGAACATGGATACTGACCTGCACATTCAGCTCGACCGGTCAGCGAAATTGTCTCTGACGGAGCAAATCCGTCTGAGCATTAGCCGGGCAATAGAATCTGGCGTGATAGCTCCCGGTACTCGTTTGCCCTCGTGGCAAAGCCTGGCTGCGCACCTTGGGGTGGCGCGCGGAACAGTTCAAACTGCTTACGAACGGCTATCCGACGCCCAATTGATCGAATCATTTGGTGCTGGTGGAACTCGCGTTGCAGTGCGGCCCCATGTGGCCGCGGTTCAACCGGAAAAAACGCCGCCCGGATCGTTCATGAAAGCCTATCTGGAGATGACCACAAAGCCGGGCATTTTCCAGCTCGGCATTCCGGCGTTGGAGAAGGGCTTGCCCCAGCAGCTTTTCGCGCGCGCCCGCTCTTCGAATCTGTTGAAAGCAGGTTCGTTCTCGACACTGGTCTATCCCGATCCCAGAGGCGAGTTCGAGCTGCGCCGTGAGATTGCAGGCTATCTCTCCATTTCGAGAAACCTCCAATGCTTCCCGGAGCAGGTGTTCATTACTTCGGGATTCGCGTCAGGCTTGGGCCTTGTCCTGCGTGTGCTTGGTTTGGAGGGGGAAAAGGCCTGGATGGAAGAACCCGGCTTCCGATTTACGCGGAAAGGCCTGGAGCTTGCTCGTTTGCGCGTTGTTCCTGTACCGGTTGATGCGGAGGGTCTCAATGTAGACTATGCAATTGAGCACTGTCCGGATGCCGCACTGGCGGTAGTGACGCCAGGTCAACAAGCGCCCTTGGGCGCCACGATGCCTTTGCGGCGGCGGCTGCAACTGCTTGACTGGGCGGCCACCAGCGGTGCCTGGATTATCGAAGATGACTATCTGAGCGAGCTACAGCTTGAAGGCAGGCCCGCGCCCGCCCTGGCATCGTTGGACGAAGGGCAACGCGTTATTCACATCGGCTCGTTCAGCAAAACGATCAGTCCTGGGTTACGCCTCGGATTTGTAGTGGCGCCGCCGGAACTGACGACTCCACTCTCCGAAGTGGCAGCGACGCTTGCACCAGCCCCTTCGCCGGTGGTTCAGCTCGCTACTGCGCGATTCATGCGTGATGGTCATTACATCCGGCGGGTGCACCGGCTCAAGCGTCTGTATTCTGCACAGAGTAATACCTTGTGCGAGCAGTTGCGGATGCGCGATGCCCAGTGGATGAAGGCCGGCCTGGCTGTGCTGCTGAAACTGCCTGATGGGGTACCTGACACGCAGATCGTTCGCGAAGCAATTAGCTGCGGCATGGCGCCATCGCCGTTTTCCTCCTGGTTTGGAACGCCTTCGTGGACTTTACAAGGCCTGTTGCTCGGCATTGCCACGTCGCCCGAACAGTATGTCGCCACAGCCTGCAGTCAGCTGTTCGAGATCATCGACCAATATCGTTAAGCGTGCGGGGAGCGGCCTGGGGCCGCATGAGATCGTCGGGAATTTTGTTCGGCCCGCTCTCAACATCCCAAGCCTGCGCGGCGATCCGCCAGCCCCCGTTCTCGCGCACCAGGACCGTAGCGTTCATCTCCCGAGTAACGGTCGACGCATCTTCCAGCATCTCGCACGCCGCGAAAGCGACGGCGACGTTACCGAAAACGCGCACGTCACAGCCAAGAGGCCTTACCTTGAACGCCACAAGTTTCCCCTCAGCCCGCAGTCGTTTCATGCGCTCGATGAACTCGTTAAGAGATTGCGTCTTCGCCGGCCGGGCGGCCGGAAAGAGTGCGGCGCCGGGGAGAAATGTGCCGGCGAACGTTTCCCAGTCTGCGCTCTCGACTTCGCTCCAGGAAAGAGTCAGTTCCTGGCGCATCAGCTGCCTGATTGCACAAACATCAGCATCTTCAAGGTCGTCCATGGCTTCCTCCGCCCACATGATTGCTGTGAACGACAGCATATGCCCAAAACTGCGAGTCGCGCTAGAAGCCGGCTTCGGACAAAGCCTTGTCCCAGGGCGGAACCGGCTGATACTCGACCAGCAGGAAATCGATCAGCGCGCGGACTTTCGGCGAGGGCTGGCGGCTGGCGGGATAGAGCGCGCTCAGGTGATTCAGGGGAAGTGACCACTCACCCAGCACCGGCACCAGGCGGCCTTCGAGGATGTCGCGCCAGGCGAGGAAGGTGGTGGTGTAGACGATGCCGAGCCCGCGCAGAGCGGCATGCTGCAGCACCAACCCGTTGTTGGCGGTGAAAGCGGGCGTGACGCGGACGGTAGTTTCGTCGTCTCCGCGCTTGAAGTGCCAGGCGATGCCGCCGGTGAGGTGGCTGAAGTGAAGACACTGGTGGCGATGCAGGTCCTCGGGCGACGATGGCTTGCCCCAGCGCGCCAGATACGCGGGAGCCGCACACAGCACGCCCACGCAAGGCGCCAGCGGTCGGATCGCGAGCGCGCGCGAATCGGGGATGCCGCCCACGCGTATCGTCAGGTCGAAGCCATGCTCGATGGGATCGAGCAGCGCGTCGTCCACGTGCAGCGAGGGCGTGAGCTGGGGATGCGGCAAGCTGAAGCGGGCCACGGCATCCGCCAGCCACTCGCTGCCGAAGCTGGACGGCGCCTGGATGCGCAAGGGACCGGCCAGTTCGATGCCGGCGTGAGTGACCACTCTCGCCGCTTCCTGCGCCTGCGCTACGGCCAGCGCGCACGGTTCGAGATAAGCCTGCCCCACGTCGGTCAGGCTCACGTCGCGCGTGGAGCGGTGCAGCAGGCGCGCCTTCAGCTTTTCCTCCAGCGCCAGCACATTCTTGCTGACCATGGCGCGCGTAATGCCGAGACGGCGCGCGGCGCCGCTGAAGCTGCGCTGGCGCGCCACCTCGACGAAGATTTCCATTGCCCTGAGCTGGTCCATGCAGCAATTGTCTCCATTTTGGAGACAATGTGTCAACCGTTTGCCTGTAGATGGGCGCGAATCAAATCCCTACAATGGCTCCATCGAATACAAGGAGTCCCGCCATGCTGAGCGCAGAACAGAAAGCCCAATACCAAAAGGACGGCTTCATCATCATCCCGAATTTCAAGACCGCCGAGGAAATCGCCGCCCTGCGCGCCCGCGCTGCGCAAGTGGTCAATGATTTCGACCCCGGCGCCGCGCAAGGCATCTTCACCACGAAGAACCAGAACGCGGACGAATACTTCCTGGCCTCGGACAACACGGTGCGCTGCTTCTTCGAAGAAGAGGCTTTCAGCGCGGATGGACAGCTGAAGCAGCCGAAGGAACTCTCGATCAACAAGATCGGCCACGCGATGCACGACCTGGATCCCGGCTTCCGCGCCTTCACCTCCGACGCGCGCCTGGAGCAGGTGGCGCGCGACCTGGGCCTGGAGCAGCCGCAGGTCTGGCAGTCCATGTACATCTTCAAGCAGCCGGGCATCGGCGGCGAAGTGCGCTGGCACCAGGACGCGACCTATTTCGAAACCACGCCGATCAGCGTGACCACCTTCTGGTTCGCGCTGGAAGATGCGACGCTGGAAAACGGCTGCATGTGGGCGGAGCCAGGCGGCCATCGCACGCCGCTGCGCGAGCGCTTTGTGCGCAATGGCGATGCGGTGCGCATGGAAAAGCTGGATGACATGCCCTGGCCAACCGACGCCACCGCCGTGCCGCTGGAATGCAAGGCCGGCTCGCTGGTCTGCTTCCACGGGCTGCTGCCGCACTACTCGGCGCCGAACCGCTCGCCGGTGTCGCGCCACGCGTACACCTTGCACGTGACGGATGGCCGTACCGAGTATTCGCCGCAGAACTGGATCCAGCGTGACGCCTCCTTACCGGTGCGGGGTTTCCTGTGAAAGTAAAGATTTTCGCTCCGCATTGGGGCAGCAATGAGCTGCCTCCGGATGTGTTCATCGCGCGCGTGCTCGACGCAGGCTTTGACGGCATTGAAATGTCGCTGCCGCTGGATGTGGCGCAGCGTGATGACTGGGTCTCGCGCATTCGCGCGGCAGGGCTGGATTTGATTGTCGCTCAATGGGAGACAGTCTTCCATACCGACTTCGAAGCGCATAAGCGGGCGCTGGGCGAGCTGTTGAACAATGCTTGCGCCGTCAAGCCGCGGCTGGTCAATTCTCACACGGGAAAGGACTTTTATTCGCCGCAGCAGAACGAGGAATTGATCGCGCTGGCGGACGCTATCTCGAAGGAACATGGCGTGCCGATCGTGCATGAGATCCACCGCAGCCGTTTCAGCGCGCACCCGATGCTCCTGCTGCCTTACCTGTGTCGCGTGCCTTCGCTGATGCTGAACGCGGATCTGTCGCATTGGTGCGTGGCTTGCGAATCGCTGCTGCAGGATCAGCCGGAAATGCTGGAGCGCGTGTTTCCGCACGTGCGGCACATCCACGCGCGCGTGGGACATGCGCAGGGGCCGCAGATTGCGGATTTCAGGGCGCCGGAGTTTGAGGCGGAGCTCTCCGCACATCTGGCGTGGTGGGATCGCATCATCGAATTGCGGCGCGCGGGCGGCGCCGAGATCATGACGATTACGCCGGAGTTTGGCCCTGCGCCGTATACGTTCAATATGCCGTATACGCGCCAGCCGGTATCCGACGCGTGGGAGTTGAATGTCGCCATGCTGCATACGCTGCGGGCCCGATACGCAACGGCGGATCAATGATCCGCCCTACGCGACAACGACTTCTTCCGGTTCCACGACTCGCGGCAACGTGATTATGATCAGGGTGCCGGCACCGGGGCTCGGACTCGATGTTGATGGCCCCGCGCAGCACGCCGGTCACAATGTTGTAGACGATGTTCATGCCCAGCCCCGACCCGCCCTGCCCCATCTTGGTGGTGAAGAAGGGGTCGTAGATCTGGTGCAGCGTCTTGCTGCTCATGCCCACGCCATCGTCGCGGAAACGGAGTTCGGCCATGTCGCCTTCCAGTTCGCGGATGCTGATGGTGATCAAGCCGCGCTCGCGGCCTTCGAAGGCGTGCAGCATGGCGTTGTTGATCAGGTTACTGAGAACCTGGCCTACGCTGCCGGGGTAGGAAATGCACGTCACGCTCTCCGGCATATCCACCTTCACTTCGCAGTTCGCCCGCCGCAACTGGGCGGCATAGGTGGCGAGCGTGTCGTGCAGCACGCTGCACAGGTTGAAGCTTCGGCGCTGGTCGGAGGTCTGGTCGACCGCCACCTGCTTGAAGGAGTTGATCAGGTCCGCCGCGCGACGCAGCGAGCCAGCGATGATGGAACAGGCCAGCTTGGCGTCGCGCAGGTGGGCGTCCAGCGTGGAGCGGCGCACACCGCCGGCTTCGATCAGCTGACGTTCGAAGTCCGCAACCATATCGTTCAGCGCAGTCGCCGTCAGCAGGCTGTTACCGATCGGCGTATTCAGTTCATGCGCGATGCCCGCCACCAGTGCGCCCAGCGACGCCATCTTCTCGGACGTGATCAGCGTGGCCTGCGCCTGCTGCAGCGTTTGCAGCACGGCCGACAAATCCTTGTGCGCCGTTTCCACATTATTCTTCTGCAGCGCCAGCTCTCCTAAGCTGCGTTCCAGGCCATGCTTGGCGTCCATCAGGTCCGCCTCCGTGCGTTTGCGATCGCTGATATCGCTGATCACCCACACGCAGCCTTTGGATGCATCGCTCTTGTCGAGGACTTTGCAGTTCACCATGCACCACAGGCGCGAGCCATCGATGCGGCGCAGCTCCGCTTCGAAGTGGGCACGGCTGCCCTCCATACCGCTCTGGAAGGGATCGGCCACGCCTTCGTTCACCAGCGATGTCGTGCGTTCTCCGGCCAGGCTGCCGGCCGGATAGCCCATCATCTCTTCCAGGCCGCGGTTGCAGCGTACGATCACGCCGTCCGCGATGAGGGCGATGCCGACAATGGCGCTGTCCTGGAAGGCGCGCTGCTCATCGAGCGTGCCGCGCAAAGCGTGGGCCAGTGCGCGGCGGCGCTGCAGGTTGGTGATCAGGGCCGCAATCAGGGTGCTGATCACGAAACCCGACAAGGCGATCGCCAGGATCAGCGTGGCGTTGCGGCTGTAGCGCTCACCGGCATGGCCTTCGAACTGCATCAGCCAGCGGCGCTCACCCACGTCCATCGCAATGGTGCGCGTAAGGCCAGCCAGCGCAGGCAGGCGCGGACCCGAACCGACCTTGCCGGCGCTGTCGAACATCAGGTTATCGACGCCGGACGGCTGCGGCTTCTCATCGTTCATATAGCCGGCGTCGTTGATCCGCACGTACAGATGCTGCAGCAGCGGACTGTCGATCACCTCTTCCATCAGGTCGTGCACGCGGAACACGATGGCGACGAAGCCGACGATGGCATCGTGACGTTCTGCCGGGGTGATCAGCGAAGCCCCGCGGCGATAGATCGGCGCGCGCGCCACGAATCCCGGCTGGCCGCTGGCATCCTGCACCAGGGTGATGCGCTCGGTGGCGATCAGGCGCCCCGTCTCCACGCCCATTTGCAGCGCGCGGTAGTGCGGCGGCAGCGCAGCGAGATCGAGGCCGAAGGCATTCTCGTTGCCGCGCATCGGCTCGTTGTATTCGATCAGGTAATGCTCATCGCGCACCGAGGCTGGATGGATCTTGTACTCGGGATAGCCGCCGCTTTGCAGGCTGTCGTCGTGGCGGATTTGTTCGGCATAGCGTTCCAGCGCGGACGACGGCACGCGGCGCACAAACTGGATGGCCTGGAAGCCGGGATAGCGGCGCTTTACATCGAGCTCGCGCACATAGCGGCTGAATTCCAGGCGCGTGACTTCCTGGTCGATCGCGAACAGGCCCTTGATGCTGAGGAGCGTGTCGAAGTAGGCCTTCTGGCGCTGCTGGGTATCGCGGGCGATTTTTTCGGTGTCGCGCTGGAAGGCTTCGGCCGCCTGGCGGTCCTGCTCCTTCATCACGAACAGGCACACCCACGCTGTGATGAAGATGCCGACAACAAAGGCCAGGTATCCGTGGGTGCGCATGGGACAATTCCGCTAACTGGGATCGGGAAAACGCGCTGCAATCTCCATGAACTGCTCCTCGATCGCCAGCATAGCATCGACCACGTCCGGATCGAAATGCTCGCCGCTGCCCTGCCTTATCAGCTCGATCGCCGTCTCGTGGGTGAAGGCCGGCTTGTAGACGCGCTTCGAAATCAGCGCGTCGTACACATCTGCCACCGCCAGCAGGCGGGCGGACACGGGAATCGCTTCGCCCGCCAGGCCTTGCGGATAGCCGGAACCGTCGTAGCGCTCCTGGTGCGAATACGTGATCTCGCGCGCGAAACGCAGGAACGTGGTGCTGCCGCCGAAACGCTGCGCCACATTGTCGATGGCGTCGCGGCCGTGCACCGTGTGCTGCTTCATGATCTCGAATTCTTCGGGCGTGAGCTTGGCCGGCTTGAGCAGGATCGCATCCGGTACCGCGACCTTGCCGATGTCGTGCAGCGGCGCGGCCTTGCACATCAGTGGGATATTTTCGTCGCTCAGTTCGTGGGCGAAGCGCGGGTGGGCCTGCAGCTGGCGCGCCAGGGCTTCCACATGGTGCTGCACGCGGGAGAGATGGCTGTCCGTCTTGCCGTGGCGCTTTTCGGCCAGGCTGGCCAGCGCCCACACGGCGGCATCGGCCAGCTGCGCCAACTCGCGCGTGCGCTCGGCAACCAGCTGTTCCAGGTGCCGGCCCTGGTGCGCCAGCAGTTCGCGCGCCTGCTTCAGTTCCAGCAGCGTGGACACGCGAGCCAGCAGCACCTCCTGCACGATGGGGCGCGTAACCACGTCCGCCGCGCCTTCGCACATCATGCGCAGGCGCTGTTCGTCATCATCGCGGTCGAGCACAATGATCACGGGAATGCTGGCGGTATCGGGATTGGCTTTCAGGTGCTGGCACAGGCGCACGCTATCGATGCTCACATCGGCCAGGATCAGGTCCGGGCGCGGCAGTTGCTGGGCCAGGCGTAACGCGGCCGGCCCGTCATCGGCCAGCCGCGTTTGATAATGGTCCTGAAGCAGAGCATTCAGGCGAACCAGGTTTTCGGCAGACCCGTCGGCGATCTGAATTACCGGCTTCGTCTTGGCATACATTGACAGCATCTCCTTGCGGCCGGCGGCCGCACTTTGCTGAATGATACCGTAGGACAAGGCCTAGTTGTCAGTCGGCAAGTGCGGGAGTCCCGTCGGGCAGGAAGGCACCGAAGCAGCGCGTGCACTCTATACAGAAGAGGTGCGCCACGCGGACGTTTTTTTGACGCAACACTAGTTGCAGATGGCCCTCTTCGCAGACGGGGCAGGTCTCGCGCATCGTGCCGCAGGCTGTTACATCCTCGGCAAGATAGTTACCGTCGTAGCGTACCCCATCTACAACACTTTGGGGGTCGAGCTCGACGAGAAAGAGATTTGGGGCAACTCCGCGTTGTTCCGGCACGGGTTTCCCCGGCGTGTAGAAATGATCCGCCTGATTCATTCTCATCCCCTTTTGCCCTGCGCGCATGCGGGCACTTAAACCTTAGTCAAATCGGCGGCGGGTGGCAAGGAAAAAATCCCCTTAGAAATAGCTTGCAATTAGATCGCACGCTATCTATACTGCCTCACATGGACACCAAAACCACCAACCCGCTGACTCAGGTACCCCGGCTCGATCAACAGCTGTGCTTTGCGCTGTACTCGACCTCGCTGGCCATGAACAAGCTCTACCGCAAGCTCCTGCGCAAGCTGGGGCTGACCTACTCGCAATACCTCGTCATGATGGTGCTGTGGGAACAGGATGAGCAGACCGTGTCCGCGCTGGGCGAGAAGCTGTTCCTCGATTCGGCCACGCTCACGCCGCTGCTGAAGCGGATGGAGCAGGCTGAACTGATCGCACGCAACCGCAGCCCGGAAGACGAACGCCAGGTCATCATTTCGCTGACGCCGCAAGGCAAGGCGATGAGCGACGAGGCAGCCGCCCTGCCGGCTTGCGTGCTCGATGCGAGCGGTTGCAGCCTGGACACCGTATTCCGTCTGAAAGACGAACTCGGTGAACTGCGCGACAGCCTGATGAAGAACGCCTGAAAGAAGTACTTTGCGCCGTTAAGGCGTCCCAAATAAGTAGCACACTATTTAATAGCACGTTATTTTTAGGAGAAATAGATCATGAAAAGCCTGAACACCCTGGTAGCTGCCTCCACCCTCGCCATCGCCAGCACGAGCGCTTTCGCCGTCGACTACACCGGCGTTGAGCCGCAAACGGCCAACTTCCTGAAAGCCATCGAAAATGCGCCGCCGCTGGAAAAGCTGAGCCCGAAAGATGCGCGCCAGGTCCTGGTCGATGCGCAGAAAGGCGCCGCGCTGCCCAAGGCGGACGTCTCGGAAAAGACCATCAAGGTGGACGGCCAGGATGTGAAGCTGCACATCGTGCGCCCCGCCGGTGCAAAAGGCACGCTGCCGGTGTTCATGTTCTTCCACGGCGGCGGCTGGGTGCTGGGCGACTTCCCGACCCACGAACGCCTGGTGCGCGACCTGGTCGTGAGCTCCGGCGCAGCCGCGGTGTTCGTCGATTACACCCCCTCGCCTGAAGCGGGCTATGGTGTGGCGATCAACCAGGCTTACGGCGCGACCAAATGGGTGGCGGCGCATGGCAAGGAAATCCATGTTGACGGATCGCGACTGGCGGTGGCCGGCAACAGCGTCGGCGGCAATATGGCGGCGGTGGTGTCCCTGATGGCCAAGAACAAAGGCGAGCCCAAGCTGCGCGCCCAGATCCTGCTGTGGCCGGTGACCGACGCCAACTTCGAAACCGGCTCCTACAACCAGTACCAGAGCGGCTACTTCCTCACCCGTAACATGATGAAATGGTTCTGGGACAGCTACACCACCGACGCCGCAGCGCGCAAGGAAATCTACGCCTCGCCGCTGCAGGCCACGACCGAACAGCTGAAAGGCCTGCCGCCCACCCTGATCCAGACCGCCGAGTTCGACGTGCTGCGTGACGAAGGCGAAGCCTACGGCCGCAAGCTGGCCGAAGCCGGTGTTGACGTAACGACCACCCGTATCAACGGCGTGATCCACGACTACGGCCTGCTGAACCCGCTGGCCAAAGTCCCCGCCGTCCAAGGCGCCCTCCGCGCCGCCGGCGCCGAACTCGCCTACCGCCTCAAGTAATCTTAGGGGTCAGGCACGAAACGTTACATGGGCTCGCCTGCCAGGCGAGCCCATGTAACGTTTCGTGCCTGACCCCGAAAACCAGTGTCCGCGCGGACGTCCGCGGACAGTTGCCGTGTATCAGGTTTTTTACAAATGAATTGATCGCGCAAATTAGGAAGATACGTAGAATACCCCGGCAATTTTCTTACAATATGTAATGTCAGGGGATTCAATGAAGCGCTCGATTTTCAGTATTGCCGCCCTATGCCTCACCGCCTCGGCCATCGCAGCCGATCCATTCGACGATAAGTTCCGCCAGCTCGACGAACTGCTGCCCACCGCCACCCAGTACCGCACCGCATCCGGCGCGCCGGGTCACGCTTACTGGCAGCAGCGCGCGGATTACAATATCCGCGCCACGCTCGATGAAGCCAACCGCGCCATCACCGGCAGCGAAACCATCACTTATCACAACAACTCGCCGGACACCCTCACCTACCTGTGGGTCCAGCTTGACCAGAATATCTTCAAGCCCGATTCCGATGCCCGCCTGATGATGACGGCGCCGTCGCGCGAGGCCTGGGCCAAGGCGCGCGGTGAAGAGGAAGGCATGAAGTTCGAGGGCATGCGCAATATCCTGACGCGCGACTTCGATGGCGGCTTCAAGATCACCGGCGTGAAGACCGCCAGCGGCGGCGCGCTGAAATACACGATCAACCGCACGATGATGCGCATCGACCTGCCTACGCCGCTGAAGCCGGGCGAGCGCTTCACCTTCGGCATCGACTGGAACTACAAGATCAATGAGCAGAAGGTGCTCGGCGGCCGCTCCGGCTTCGAATACTTCGAAGAGGACAAGAACGCGCTGTTCGAAGTGGCCCAGTGGTTCCCCCGCATGGCGGCCTACTACGACATCATGGGCTGGCAGAACAAGCAGTTCATCGGCTCCGGCGAATTCACGCTGGAATTCGGCGACTATGATGTGCAGCTGACCGTGCCGGCCGACCACGTGGTGGCGTCCACCGGCGAGCTGCAGAACCCTGCCGACGTGCTGAGCGCCGCCCAGCGCGACCGCCTGGCCAAGGCCCGCACTGCGGACAAGCCGGTGGTCATCGTCACCCAGTCCGAAGCCGAAGCGGCCGAGAAGTCCGTCAGCAAGGCCACCAAGACCTGGCGCTTCAAGGCGAAGAACGTGCGCGACTTTGCATGGGCCTCGTCGCGCAAGTTCATCTGGGACGCGCAGGGCTTCAGGAAGGATGGCACGAATGTGATGGCCATGTCCTACTATCCGAAGGAAGGCAATCCGCTGTGGGAGAAGTACTCCACCCAGGCCATCATCCACACCATCGACCAGTACAACAAGTTCAGCTTCGACTACCCTTACCCGGTCGCGATCTCGGTCAACGGGCCGGTGGGCGGCATGGAGTATCCGATGATCTCCTTTAACGGTCCGCGTCCCACCAAGGACAAGAAGACCGGCGAGATCACTTATTCCAAGCGCGCCAAGTATGGCCTGATCGGCGTGGTGATCCACGAGGTTGGCCACAACTACTTCCCGATGATCGTCAACAGCGACGAGCGCCAGTGGACCTGGATGGACGAGGGCCTGAACACCTTCGTGCAATCGCTGGCCCAGGAAGCGTGGGAAGAGAACTACCCGGCCGGCCGCGGCGACGCGCGCTACATCGTCGATTACATGCGTTCGAAGAACCAGGTGCCGATCATGACGAATTCGGAGTCCCTGCTCCAGTTCGGCAATAACGCCTACGCCAAGCCGGCCGCCGCGCTGAACATCCTGCGCGAAACGGTGCTGGGCCGCGAACTGTTCGACTACGCCTTCCGCGAATATGCCCGCCGCTGGAAGTTCAAGCGTCCGACTCCGGCAGACTTCTTTCGCACCATGGAAGACGCTTCCGGTACCGACCTTGACTGGTTCTGGCGCGGCTGGTTCTACACCACCGATGCGGTGGACGTGAGCATCGATGGCATCACCGAATACGGCGTGAGCACCAGAAATCCGGAAACGGAGAAAGCCTGGAAGAAGCAGCGCCACGATGAGGAACCTGTCAGCATCACCGATGAACGCAACAAGGGCATGCCGCGCCGCGCGGATGCGCATCCTGAGCTGAAGGACTTCTACAACGAGCACGATGACTTCACCGTCACCAACAAGGACCGCAACAAGTACGCCGAGTCGCAGGAAGAGCTGGAGCAGTGGGAAAAAGACCTGCTGGCCCAGGGCAAGCACCTCTACCTGGTGGACTTCTCCAACCTGGGCGGCCTGGTAACGCCGCTGATTCTGGAGATCGAACTGAAGTCCGGCAAAAAGTACATCGAGCGCATTCCGGCCGAAGTATGGCGCTATTCGCCGAAGAAGATCACGAAGCTGATCGTGACCGACGAGCCGGTGGCGTCCATCGTGCAGGATCCGAAGTGGGAAACCGCGGACATCGACCAGAGCAACAACGCCTGGCCGCGCCGTGTGGCCCAGTCGCGCGTGGAGCTGTTCAAGTCCAAGCGTCCGGATGATATGATGAAGGACTTTAATACTCCACTGAAGAACGGCAAGGACCAGAAGGCCAAGGCCGAACTCGATCAGAAGTAATGCGTTTCTTCAAAGCCGTTCTCCTGGCGGCGCTGATCTCGGTCGGCGCCGCTGCACAAGCCCATAATTACCACATGGGCTTGACCGACATCAGCTTCAATCCCCGCACAGGCAGTACCGAAATCGTCCATACTTACACGGCGCACGATGTGGAAGCGCTGCTGATGAATCTCTACCAGCGCAACTTCGACCTGGGCCTGGAGGAAGATCAGGCCGTGTTCCGGCGCTATCTCGAGAAGCAGTTCAGCATCTCCGCCAACGGCAAGCGCTTGCCCATCCAGTGGGTGGGCATGGAGGCGAAAGCCGACAGCATCGTGGTCTACCAGGAAATCGAGAAGACGCCGCTGCCGGCAAGCGCCACGCTGCATGACGCTGTCCTCAGCGATTTCATGCCGACGCAAGTCAACACCGTCAACGTGGCTGGCTTCGGCCGCCCGGCGCAAACCCTCGTTTTCACCGCGCAGAAAAAATGAGCAGCCGCTGCCCTGAGGCACGGCAGCTGAACGCCATGGCGGCTGCCGTGGTGCTCGCGCTGGGCGCCGCAGCGCCCGCCCGCGCCGACGATCCCTTCCTGCAGCGCGTGCTGGTGGAAGGCTCGCGCGCCAGCCAGATCGGCCTCGCCGACTCGGCCAGCGCCGGCACCGTCACGCAAAGCCAACTGGAAGCGCGCACCGTCTATCGCCCCGGCGAGCTGCTGGAAGCGACACCTGGCCTGGTCGTCAGCCAGCATAGCGGCGAAGGCAAGGCCAACCAGTTCTACCTGCGCGGCTTCAACCTCGATCACGGCACGGACTTGCGCACCACCGTGGATGGCATGCCCGTCAACCAGCGCAGCCACGCCCACGGCCAGGGCTGGACCGACCTCAATTTCATCATCCCCGAACTGGCGGCGCGCCTCGATTACAAGAAAGGCCCCTACTCCGCCAGCGAAGGCGATTTCGCGTCCGCCGGCGCGACGGCGCTGACTTACGCGAACCGCCTGCTCACGCGCGAGCTGGCCATCACGGGCGGCAAAAACGGCTATGCGCGCGCGCTAGTCGCCGGCTCGCAGGAAACGGACAACGACGGCAGCCTGCTGTACGCGCTGGAATCCATGCACAACGACGGCCCCTTCACGCGCGGCGACAATTATCGCAAGCTGAACGCCGTGCTGCGCTACAGCCAGGGCTATGCGAACAATGGCTACAGCATCACCGCCATGGCTTACCGCGGCAACTGGAACGCCACCGACCAGATCCCGCTGCGCGCGGTGCAGGGTGGTTCGCTGGGCCGTTTCGATGCTGTCGATCCGACGGATGGCGGCGGCGCGCGGCGCTACAGCCTGTCCGCCGCGTGGCGCCGCACCAGCGATGAAAGCAGCTCGCAGGCCAATGCCTATGTGATCAACAACCGCCTGTCGTTGTTCTCGGATTTCACCTACTTCCTCGAAGACCCGGTCAACGGCGACCAGTTCGCACAGCCGGATCGCCGCGTCACCAGCGGCGTGACCGCCAGCCACACCTGGCACGGCCACGAGGAGGATATGGCCTGGGAAACCACGATCGGCCTGCAGGCGCAGAACGACAATATCTTCAACGGTCTGCTGCACACGAAGGCGCGCGAAACCATCGATGTCGTGCGCGAGGACCATATCGTGGAGTCGAGCCTGGGCCTCTACGTCGAGCAGCAAATCCGCCTGACGCCCGCTATTCGCGCCGTCGGCGGCGTGCGCGCGGACCGCTACCGCTTCCGCGTGACCGGCAACCGCGCAGAGAACAGTGGCGCGGCGAGCGACACGCAGCTCAGCCCCAGCCTGAACTTCATTTTCGGTCCCTGGTCGCGCACCGAGTTCTACGTGAACGCCGGCAGCGGCTTCCACAGCAACGATGCGCGCGGCGTCGTGGCGAAGACCGATCCGGCCACGCCGCTTTCCCGTTCGCGCGGCTACGAAGTGGGCCTGCGCAGCGAGGCGGTCAAAGGCCTGCAGACGGTGCTATCCCTCTACCGCCTGGACTTCGATTCCGAGCTGGTCTACCTCGGCGACGCCGGCACCACCGAAGCAGGCCGCCCAAGCCGCCGCTACGGCATCGAATTCTCGAATTACTGGAAGCCCCTCAAATGGCTCTCTTTGGACGCGGATCTTGCTTTTGCCCGCGGCCGCTACCGCGAGCCAGCGCCCGAGGGCGACCGCATCCCCGGCGCCGTGGAAGGTGTGGCCCAGCTGGCGTTGACCCTCACGCCGCAAGGACCGTGGTCCGGCGCCCTGCGCCTGCGCTACTTCGGCCCACGTCCCCTGGTCGAGGACAATAGCGTGCGCTCGCAGGCCACGTCCACGCTGAACGGCCGCATTGCCTATAAATTCAGCAAATCCACCCAGCTCGAACTGGAAGGCTTCAACCTGGCCAACCGGCGCGATTCGGCCATCGACTATTTCTACGCCTCGCGCCTGAAGAACGAGTCCGAGGCCCATGACGATATCCACTTCCATCCGATCGAGTCGCGATCCTTCCGGCTGACCCTCACACACGCTTTTTAGACTGGCCGTACAATAGGTGGATGACACCTATTTTTACACCGCTGGCGGAGCTGACCGCCTCCCTGCGCGGCCAGGGTTATGCGCTGCTGGCGCCCGCCGACGTGGCTGCGCTGTCTGCTTGCACGCTGGACGAACTGAATGCCCTGGTCCCGAGCTGGGACCTGCTGGCGCCCGATAATTACCTGAAGGACGGCGGCCGTTATCGCCGCCGCCGCCATTCCTGCTTCGTGCAGGAGTACGGTGAGCTGACCCAGACCGCGCACCGCGCGCACTGGCAGCCGGTCGAGTACAACGCCCTGCACGGCGGCATGCGCCGCATGTTCGAGCCGATGGACCCGGCCATCGTGTCGCAGCCGGGCTGGCAGAAGCTGGTCTCCGCCCTGGGCCGCGCCTGCACCGAGGTGCGCGGTACGCACCCATGGTATGTGGAGGCGCATCAGTTCCGGATTGATACGACTGATGGTATCGGGCGTCCGACGCCTGAAGGCGCCCATCGCGATGGGGTGGACTGGGTGGCGGTGATCCTTATCGGCCGCACTGGTATCAAGGGTGGAGAGACACGCATCTTTGAAGCCGATGGGCCGAACGGCAAACGGTTTACCATGACGGAACCGTGGACTTTGCTACTGCTCGATGACGCAACTGTAATTCATGAATCCACGCCGATCCAGCCGCTGGAGGCGCACGGACACCGCGATACCCTGGTCCTCACCTATCGCGCAAACAGTTTCCAGGGCGACTGAGCACGCACGGCGGATCAAACGATCCGCCCTACGCGCCGCCGACCAGGAAAACTGCCTTGTGTTGCGGCGTAGGGCGGATCATTGATCCGCCGTGCGTGACCCGCCTATAACCTCAATCTCCGCCGCGCGCAATAATCCGGTAATATTCCACCATCCAACCAGCATGGAGGTGGTGAGTGGACTCGAGTTACGAGATTGCACCCGATGAGATTGAAATCCTCATCGTCGAGGACAGCCCGACCCAGGCCGAGCGTTTGCGCCGCCTGATCCAGTCCATGCGCTATAAGGCCCGCGTTGCGGGCAATGGCAAGTATGCGCTGGCCGAGATCCGAGAACGCAAGCCGCACCTGGTCCTGTCCGACATCGTGATGCCCGAAATGGACGGCTATGAGTTATGCCGCGCCATCAAGGCCGACCCGGCCATGCGAGATATCCCGGTCATCCTCGTCACATCGCTGACCGACCCCAAGGACATCATCCGCGGCATCGAATGCGGCGCCGATAACTTCATTCGCAAGCCTTACGCGGAAGACTACCTGCTGAACCGCATCGGCCAGATGCTGGTGAACCAGAAGCTGCGCAAGAACCAGAACATGGAAGTGGGCATTGCCCTCTACCTCGGCGACCAGAAGCACTTCATCAACGCGGAACGCCAGCAGATCCTCGACCTGCTGATCTCCACCTACGAACAGGCGGTGCAGGTCAACAGCGAGCTGCAGGCGCGCGAGCGGCAGGTGATCGAACTGAATATGCGCCTGGCCCACCACGCGGGCGAGCTGGAAACGATCAACCGCGAAATCGCGATGAAGAACCTGGAGCTGGCCGAAGCGAGCCGCATGAAGTCCGCCTTCATCGCCAATATGTCGCACGAGCTGCGCACGCCGCTGAACGCCATCATCGGCTTCACCGGCGCCCTGCTGATGAAGCTTCCGGCCCGCTCACCGGCGAGCAGGACCGCCAGCTGACCACCATCCGTTCCAGCGCGCGCCACCTGCTTTCGCTGATCAACGACATCCTGGACGTGGCCAAGATCGAAGCAGGCAAGGTCACGCTGTCGCTCGAGCAGGTGCAGTGCCAGGCCCTGATGAACGAGGTGGCGGACACGCTTCGTCCCCTGGCCGCGCAAAAAGGCCTGGCGCTGGAAGTGGACCTGACCACGGAGCCCATCACGCTGGACACCGACCGCCGCGCCCTGACCCAGATCCTGATCAACCTCGCCAACAACGCCATCAAGTTCACGGAAAAAGGCCACGTCAAGCTTAGCCTGAAGCAGCGCATGGACGACGGCGCGCGCATCACGGAATTCAGCGTGGCGGACAGCGGCCAGGGCATCCGCGAGGAAGACCAGGCCAAGCTGTTCCAGGCTTTCTCCCAGCTCGATTCCACCTCCACCCGCCATGCCGAGGGCGCAGGCCTCGGCCTTTATCTTAGCCAGAACCTCGCCAACCTCCTGGGCGGCTCCCTGTTCTTCAGCAGCGACTTCGGCAAGGGCAGCACCTTCACGCTGGCCCTGAAGACCAAACAACAGCATCACTGAACGCCCGCGCGGCGGAGGCAAGATGGCGGCACGCATCCTCATCATCGAAGACAACCAGGCCAATATGGATTTGCTGGTCTACCTGCTGTCCGCCTTCGGCCACGTGCCGCTGCAGGCGTATGACGGCGAGCGCGGCGTGGCCATGGCGAAGGAGGAGCGTCCGGACCTGATCCTGTGCGACCTGCACCTGCCGCGCCTGGACGGCTATGGCGTGCTGGCCGCCTTGCGCGCCGATCCCGCCACGCACGACATCCCTATCCTGGCCGCCAGCGCCGTGCCGGTGACCGATGGCGGCGCCTCGCTGCGCCGCTCCGGTTTCAGCGGCGCCCTGCCCAAATCGCTGGAGCCGGATGTGCTGATTCCTTCGCTGGAAGCGTGGCTGCCGGCGGCCATGCGTTCTTCGGTCGCGCCGTCCGCGCCGGCGCCGGCGCCGTCCGAATCGCCGGCTTCCTCGCACAATGGCTCGTCGCGCGCCCATATCCTGCTGCTGGACGCGGCGCCGGAGAACGCCGGCCTGGCAGCCAGCATCCTGGCGCATTGCGGTTATGGCGTAACGGTAGCGTCCACGGCGGAGCAGGTGCGGGATGTGATCCGGCAGCCATTCGACCTGGTTTTGTGCGACCTGGGGCTCTACGAGGACGGCCGCACGCGTTTCCTTGCTGATGCCCTGCACCAGCTGCCGGCCCAGCCGGTGATCGTGATCCGCCCGGATGACGACGATGACGTCTCCCCCCTCGGCCGGGGCCGAAGCAAAGCGCCGATTCTTTTATCCCATCCGTTGGAACCACAGCAATTGGTCTCCGCTATCGAATCTTCTCTTGCTCGGCGGGACTGATACCGTAATTCTACGGTATTGCAGTGCAACATACCCGGTACTATATTGGAAACGTCTCCTCCAAGCGTTCACAGAACATTTGGATTCAGCCCGCGCACAACGACGCGGGCTTTTTTCGCGCCGCATCAGCGCATCCACGGCGGAGACGGTATCTACGCACCTCGACGGAACACACGTTGCGACGTATACACCACCGCCGTGTAGGGCGGATCATTGATCCGCCGTGCATGCTACGCCAATAGCTTCAGCGACGCCCCGGCTGGCAGCGCCGGAAACGCCCTCGCCAGCGCCGCATCCGCCAACCGCAAATGCCGCTCCCCCACTTGCGCCAGCACCCGCCGAAAGTCAGTAGTCACCGGCAAGTCACGCCCCTCATTCAGCTGCGCCGTCGCCAGCCCGCGCCACTCCCCATGCACCTTCCCGCCATTAACACCCCCGCCGAGCACCCACATCACATTCCCGTGCCCATGATCCGTACCCTTATTCCCATTCTCGCGCGCCGTGCGCCCGAATTCGGACATGACCACAATCACCGTGTCATCAAACAAAGGCCCCAGCCGCTGCGCCAGCACGGACAAGCCCTGTCCCAGCGGCGCCAGCCGGTTCGCCAGCTGCCCGGTGCCTGCCCCCTGCCCCGCATGCGTATCCCCACCCGCCCAGCGCAAAGAAAGCCAGCTGGATATTCGGATCATTGCGCATCAGCGTAGCGAGACGGGCCGCATCGTCCGGGAAGCCATAAGGCAGCGGCGCGCCGCCGTCGGCCGCCTGCATCTCGGCCATCATCGGACTGGAGGCCGCCGCCCGCACTTCCTTATGCGCCTCGCGCCCCTCCATATAAGCCTGCCCGAAGCGCTCATGCCCCATATACAGCTGGTCGAAGGCCGAAGCCAGCGCCGGCCGCTCCAGCACCGCATTCTTCAGCGCCGCCGGACCATTGGCGAGATTGATGGCCGCCGCCCGCCCGCTCAGGATGCGCGGCATCACGGGCCCGATGCTGAGGGCGCGCGTGGGCGTGGAGTCCCCCCGGCAGCTGCGCCAGCAGGCGGTTCATCCACCCATCCTGCGTGCTTTTCACGCCCGGCGTGGCGGACTCCATATAGTCCTGGGCATCAAAGTGGGAGCGGCTGGCGTCCGGCGAGCCGCTGGCGTGGACGAAGGCCAGCTTCTTCTGCTGCCACAGCGGCATCAGCGGCGCCAGCGCCGGGTGCAGCGCGAAATAGCCATCCAGGTCCAGCGCCCCGCCCTCCGCACCCGGCTTTGCCAGCGCAATCGTGGGACGCAGCGCCGCATAGTCGGCATCGGCGACCGGCGCAACCACGTTCAGGCCATCCACCGCGCCGCGCAGCATGACGACGATCAGCTTGCGCTGCGTGGGCGCGCCGCTGGCCGATGTGGCAGCGGTAGCGGCCCAGGCGCTGCGCCCCAGCGGGACCATCAGGCCGGCGCCGGCAGCCAGGGTATTGAGAAAGTATCGACGGTCCATGATTACCTCTGCATGAAATCGGGGCCGCCCAGCAGCATGGCGGCGCGCAGTTTGTCCGGGCTGGCCGCCACCAGGGCGGCAGTGCGCGGCGTGATGGCCGGGCCGAGGGCGGCTTGCAGCGCCTGGGCATCGGAGTTCGTCGCAAGCGTGGTGGCGAAGGCGATGCGGCGGCTCAGGGCATCCGGATTGAGCCAGGCATCCTGGGTATTCTTGTAGCCGTCAGGAGTCTGGCAGCCATACAGAGGCTGGCCGAGGCGGCTCAGGGTACCCAGCATGGGTTTCACGTCCGTCACCGGCGCGGCGCTGGCGCGGGCGGCGGACACGACGAACTGGTATGGCGTCTTGAACTTGGCGTTGGCCGCCGCCTGGTCCATGAATTCCGGGCTGGTAAACATGGTGCGCAGCACGGAGCGGATATCGCCGCCCGTATCGCGCCAGGTGCGCGCCATGCGCTCGACCAGCGCCGGCGGCGGTTCATCGGCCACGAAGTACTGCGCCAGCTTGGCGCTGATGCGGCGCGCGGTCGACGGGTGGGCGGCCAGCACGTCCAGCGCCATTTCGCCCTCGGCCTGGCCGCGGGGCGCAATAGTCATGCCCAGCCACTGCTTGGTCCCGTTATCGTGGCGCTTGGGATCGAACACGAAAGTCTCGTTCCGCTGCACCATGCGGCGCGGCGCGTAGGTCCAGCCGGTCAGCATGCGCGCCAGCTCGGTCACATCCTTCTGCTTGTAGCCATTGTCCACGCCCAGCGTATGCAGTTCCATCAGCTCGCGGGCATAGTTCTCATTCAGGCCATCGGCCTTCGACACCCAGTTATCCAGGTAATGCAGCATGGCCGGGTGCTTTGCCGTGGCAGCCAGCAGGTCGCGGAACTTGCCGAAGACGTGGGGACGGATGGCGTCACGCTCATAGCTGGAAACCAGTACGCGGTCCTGGCCCTTGCCCTGGAAGACGTTGAAGTGGTTGAACCAGAAATCCACCATCACCTCTTCCAGCTGGCGCGGGCTCTCCACCGCGCGCAGCAGGCGGGCTTCAGCGGTTTCCGCAACCAGCTTCGCCACGGTTTCACGGCGCATGTCCTGGGCGGCGTCTTTATCCTCCTTGGCCATGGCACGCACCTGCTGGAACTCCTCCAGGGCCTGGCCGGCCGTCAGTTTCTGGGTCTGCAGCCCATCCAGGCGTTGCGCCAGCGCCGCAGGCAGCGGCGGCGGATCGAGTTGTTCATCGATATAGCGTTGCACGCCCATTTGCGTGACGCGCTCGATGTCCCCGGGGCGCGGCCCGTAAGCCAGGCGGTTCAGGACATGCAGCGCTGCCTGCTCTCCGGCCAGCGGCGCGGCGTGGGCAGGACTCAGGACAGCCGACGCGGCGAGGGCGGCAGCCACTATCCAACGTTCCATAACGTTATCCCTAGTTGATGGAGAGATTTTCTTTATACGCTTGCCGCGCCACGCTGCCAAATACTGGTTTGTATCGGGATGTTAATTGCTTGATTTGTATGCTTAAATGATTGATAGCCTCAACTTTTGGTGAATTTTGACGCTATATAAAACGATAACGTTTCGCAGAAAGTAAGAATGGAGAGAATCAAGCGCACACTGGCCGCCGCGGCAGCCCTGGCGCTGTGCGCCTGCGGCGTGCAGGGGCCGGCGGCCAGGGTCGCGTCCGAAGCGCCGCCGCAGTGGCAGGCGCCGCTGCCCCATCACGGCAGCATGGCGGAGCTGGCGGAATGGTGGCGCAGCCAGGGCGACCCTTTGCTGGTGCAGCTGATCGAGGCGGCGCAGGCGGCCAGTCCGGACATCGCCGCCGCCGCTTCCCGCATCGCCCAGGCCCGTGCGGAACGCGTGGCGGCCGGCGCCGCCCTGGTGCCTGACCTGACCGCCGTGCTCACGTCCACCCGCTCCAGCCAGCAGCAGGCCAATATCCCCACCAACACCACCAGCCAGGCCCTGGTGCAGACGCAGTGGGAAATCGATGTGTTCGGCGGCGTGCGCGCACGGCGCAATGCGGCCCAGGCGCGCCTGGAAAGCGCACAAGCCGGCTGGCATGAGGCGCGCGTGGCGGTGGCGGCCGAAACGGCCAACCAGTATTACGCCTTGCGCGCCTGCGAGCGCCTGCTGACGGTGGCGCGGCTCGATGCCGCATCGCGCTCGCATACCGCGCGCCTGACCGATATCAGCACCAAGGCCGGTTTCCAGTCCCCAGCCAATAACGCCCTGGCGCGCGCCAGCGCGGCGGACGGCAGTAACCGCGCCGCGGCCCAGCGCGCCGTCTGCGCGGTGGAGCTGAAAGTGCTGGTGGCGCTCACCGCCCTGCCCGAGGACGAGTTGCGCGGCAAGCTGGCCGAGGATTCGGCCACGGCGCCGCTGGCTCCTGCGGCGGGCCTCGCCATCAATACGCTGCCGGCCCAGTTGCTGGCCCAGCGCCCGGACGTGTTCACGGCCGAACGAGAGGTGGCCGCCGCCAGCTTCGAAGTGGCCGGAGCGCGCGCCGAGCGCTTCCCGCGCCTCACCCTGACCGGGTCCGTGGGCCGCGGCAATATCCGCGCCGGCGGCGAAAGCGTTACCGCCAATACCTGGCAGATCGGACCGGTGACCATGTCCCTGCCGCTGTTCGACGCCGGCGCCCGCCGCGCCAATGTGGATGCGGCGCGCGCCCGTTACGACGCAGCCGTCAGCAGCTACAAAGGCAGCGTGCGCAAGGCGGTCAGCGAAGTGGAACAGGCCCTGATCAACCTGCAAAGCACGCAGGAGCGTACGGGCGACGCGCAGACCGCGCTGGAGGGCTATCGCAACTTCTTCCAAGCCACGGAAGACCGTTACCGCAATGGCCTGGCCAGCCTGCTCGAACTTGAGGACGCCCGCCGCACGCGGCTGGCGGCAGAAAACACGGTGGGTAAACCTGCAGCGCGAACGCAGCGCTGCCTGGATCTCCCTGTACCGCGCGGCAGGAGGCGGCTGGACCGCCCCGCCCGCACAATGACAATGGAATCGCGCATGAATACCCACCACGCCCCCAAGGGCCGACGCCCGAGACAGCACCGCGCCACCGACTGCGTGCTGGCCGCGCCACCCGTTATCGCCCTATTCCTTGCGGCCCTGAGCGCCGGCATCGTGCTCGCCCCGCATCCGGCGGCGGCCGATGACAAGAAGGCCGAGGCGCCGCGCCCTGCGCTGACCGTGACCACGGCCCGCCCGCAAAAGACCACGCTGCCAATCCGCCTCACCGCCAACGGCAATGTGGCGGCCTGGCAGGAAGCGATCATCAGCAGCGAGTCGAACGGCCTGCGCCTGGCCGAGGTCTATGTGAACGTGGGCGACGTGGTGAAAAAAGGCGAGCTGCTGGCCCTGTTCAATGCGGACACCGTGAACGCGGACGTGGCCCAGGCCCGCGCCGCCCTGATCGAAGCCCAGGCCGCGGCGGCCGAAGCGCGCGCCAACGCCGAGCGCGCGCGCTCCATCGAAAACACGGGCGCCCTGAGCGCCCAGCAGATTTCCCAGTACATGACCGCCGAGGCGACCGCCAACGCGCGCATCGCTTCCGCCCGCGCCGCGCTCAATGCGCAGGACCTGCGGCTGAAATACACCAAGGTCGTGGCCCCCGATGCCGGCGTGATTTCCTCGCGCAGCGCCACGGTGGGCGTGGTCGCCGGCCCCGGCACGGAACTGTTCCGCATGATCCGCCAGGGCCGCCTGGAATGGCGCGCCGAAGTTACTGCGCCCGAGCTGCGCAATGTGCGCATCGGCGCCAATGCCGTCGTCAAGGCGGCCAACGGCAGCGAGCTGACGGGCAAGGTGCGCATGGTGGCGCCCACCATCGATCCGCAGACGCGTTCCGCCCTCGTTTATGTGGACCTGCCGCCCAACACTGCAAAGCAGGCGCCGTTCAAGGCCGGCATGTTCGCCAGCGGCCAGTTCGAACTCGGCTCCTCGCAGGCGATGACGGTGCCGCAGCAGTCGGTAGCCGTGCGCGATGGCTTCAGCTATGTGTTCAAGCTGAATAACGACCAGCGCGTGAGCCAGGTCAAGGTGCAGACCGGCCGCCGCCTCGGCGAGCGCATCGAGGTGCTGGGCGGCCTGCAGCCGGACACCGTGATCGTGGTCGGCGGCGCCGGCTTCCTCAACGACGGCGACCTGGTTCGCAACGCGGGTGCGCCCATCACGGGCAGCGCCGCCGTATCGGACAGCAAGCAGGCCTCCCGCTAAGGAAGCGCCATGAATTTCTCCGCCCTCTCGATCAGGAACCCCGTTCCTGCGATCATGCTCTTCATCCTGCTCACGCTGGCAGGGCTGCTGGCCTACAAGGCCAATCCGGTGCAGGATTTTCCGGACATTGAACTGCCGATCGTGAACGTTTCCGCCTCCCTGCCCGGCGCCGCACCGGCCCAGCTGGAAACGGAAGTGGCGCGCAAGATCGAGGACTCCGTCGCCTCCCTGCAGGGCGTGAAGAATATCTACACCAAGGTGCTCGACGGCGTGGCCAATATCATGGTCGAATTCGTCCTCGAGAAAAACACCTCCGATGCAGTCAACGAGGTGCGCGACGCCGTCACCCGCATCAAGGCCGACCTGCCGGCCGAGCTGCGCGAGCCCGTGGTCAGCAAGGTGTCCACCGCCGGCCGCGTGGTGCTGACCTTCGTGGTCGAAGCCAGGCCGGACGCCGGCCACGACAACCAGGACCTGAGCTGGTTCGTCGATAACACGGTGACCAAGCGCCTGCTGGCCGTGCAGGGCATCGGCCAGGTCAAGCGCGTGGGCGGCGTTTCGCGCGAGATCCGCGTGGAGCTGGACGACGAGCGCATGGCGGCGCTGCGCGTCTCCGCGCTGGATATCTCGCGCCAGCTGCGGCTGGTGCAGAAGGAAGCGCCGGGCGGGCGCGGCGACGTCAGCGGCGCCGAGCAATCGGTGCGCACCATCGCCACCGTGCAGACGGCGGAAGACCTGGCGAAGATGGATATCCCGCTCAGCAACGGCCGCCACGTGCGGCTGGAACAGGTGGCTACCGTGACGGACACCGTGGCCGAGCCGCGTTCGCTCGCGCTGCAGGACGGCAAGCCGGTGGTCGGCTTTGAAATCTTCCGCACTAAGGGCGCCAGCGAAACCCGGGTGGCAGCCGATGCGCGCGCCGCCATCGCCGAGCTGCGCCAGAAGAATCCAAACATTCAGATCACCCAGTCCATCGACAACGCCGTGCCGGTCGAGGAAAACTTTAAAGCGTCGATGGAGCTGCTGTACGAAGGCGCCGTGCTGGCGGTGCTGGTGGTGTGGTGGTTCCTGCGCGACTGGCGCGCAACCATTATCGCCAGCGCCGCCCTGCCCCTTTCCGTGCTGCCGGCCTTCCTCGGCATGTACTGGATGGGCTTTACGCTGAACGTGGTCACCCTGTTGTCGCTGGCCCTGGTGGTCGGCGTGCTGGTGGACGACGCCATCGTGGAAATCGAGAATATCGAACGCCACCTCCACATGGGCAAGTCGCCGATGCAGGCGGCGATGGAAGCGGCCGACGAAATCGGCATGGCGGTCATCGCTACCACCTTCGCGCTGGTCGCCGTGTTCCTGCCCACTGCCTTCATGGGCGGCATTCCCGGCAAGTTCTTCAAGCAGTTCGGGTGGTCGGCCGTGCTGGCCGTGCTGGCCTCGCTCGTGGTGGCGCGCCTGTTGACGCCAATGATGGCGGCCCACTTCCTGCGCCGCACCGTCAAGACCCATGAACCGGACAGCTGGCTGATGCAGCGCTATATGACCACGATGAAGTGGTGCCTGAACCATCGCGGCATCACGGCCATTGCCTCGGCCGCCTTCTTTGTCGGTTCCATCCTGCTGGCCGCTCTCCTGCCGACTGGCTTCGTGCCGGCGGGCGACCGCTCGCAAACCCAGGTCAGCCTGGAACTGCCGCCCGGCTCCACGCTGGCCAATACCAAGGTCATCGCCGAACAGGCGCGCCAGGCGATCATGCAGGTGCCGGCGGTCAGGCACGTATTCAGCTCCATCGGCGGCGGCTCGTCCGGCGACGCATTTGTACTGGGCGCCGCTCCCGAAGCGCGCCGCGCCGTGATGACCATCACCACCAAGCATCGCGGCGAACGCAGCGAGTCGATGGGCCGGATCGACAGCGCGATCCGCGAGAAGCTGGCGCCGATTCCCGGCGCACGCTTCACCGTCGGCCCGCCGGATTCAGGGGTCAAACTACAGCTGGTGCTGCGCTCGGAAGATCCGCTGGCGCTCACGCAGTATGCGCGCGCCGTCGAGCGCGAGTTGCGCACGCTACGCGGCATCGGCAACGTGACATCCAGCGCCTCGCTGGTGCGGCCCGAGATCATCGTGCGGCCGGACTTCGCCAGGGCGGCGGATCTTGGCGTGACCGCCAACTCCATCGGCGAAACCGTGCGCGTGGCCACGGCCGGCGACTATGATTTCGACCTGACCAAGATGAACCTGCCGGAACGCCAGGTGCCGATCCGCGTCAAGCTGCCGGACGCAGTGCGCGCCGACCTCGATGCGCTGGGGCGGCTGACGGTCCCGGGCCGCAACGGCCCCGTGCTGCTGGCCACCGTGGCCGATATCTCGGTGCAGAGCGGCCCGGCCCAGATCGATCGCCTGAACCGCGCTCGCAACGTCACGCTGGATGTGGAACTGGGCGGCCGTACACTGGGTGACCTGACGGAGGAGGTGTACCAGCTGCCTGCCATGAAGAGTTTGCCGGCCAGCGTCACCACCACCGAACTGGGCGACACCCAGGAGATGCAGGGCCTGTTCGTCAGCTTCGGCATTGCGATGGTGATCGGCGTGCTGTGCATCTACGGTGTGCTGGTGCTGCTGTTCCACGACTTCCTGCAGCCGATCACGATCCTGGCGGCGCTGCCGCTGTCCATCGGCGGCGCCTTTGTTGCGCTACTGATCACGCGCAATGCGCTCTCCATGCCATCGCTGATCGGCCTGATCATGCTGATGGGGATCGTGACCAAGAACTCCATCCTGCTGGTCGATTACGCCATCCTGGCGCGGGCGACGGGCATGAGCCGCTTCGATGCGCTGGTGGACGCCTGCCACAAGCGCAGCCGCCCTATCCTGATGACGACCATCGCCATGGGCGCCGGCATGCTGCCGCTGGCCCTGGGCTGGGGCGCCGACCCCAGCTTCCGCTCGCCGATGGCCATTGCCGTGATTGGCGGCCTGATTACGTCCACGCTGCTTAGCCTGCTGGTGGTGCCTGCCGTGTTCACCTATGTCGACGACCTGGAGCAATGGATCTATCGCACGGTGCGCAAGCTGCGCCGCTCGCGCCATGTTGCGCCGGCTGTTCCCGAGAGGAGAATGTAAATGGATGTCAGCATCGTTGAACTCGAGCCGGTGCGCGTGGCCTACCTGCGCCACACCGGCGAATACGGCCCTGCACTGAATGATTTCTGGCGCAAGGTCGTGCAGCCGTGGCTGGCCGCCAATGGCCTGCAGGGCCGCGTCACGTATGGCGTGGCGCTGGACGACCCCCGCACCACGCCGGCCGATCAATGCCGCTACGATGCCTGCGTTGCGGTGGACAAGGACTATGTCGCAACCGCGCCAGCGGCGCTGGAGACCATTCCAGGCGGCTGGCATGCCAGCACACGCTATTCCGGACCGGCGTCAGGCATCGGCCGGGCCTGGGGCGAATTTTATGGCAAGGTGCTGGGCGAAATGGGCCTGCGCGACCGTCCGGGCGCCTGCTTCGAGCGCTATGCAGCGGACTTCAAACAGGACCCGGTGACCGGCGCCTTCGAATGCGAGCTGTTCATCCCTATCGACCGGGACTAGGATTGGCCTGCTGCCAGCCGCCGCCCAGCGCGCGGTAGAGGTCCACGGACGCGGTCAGTAGCCGCGTCCTGAGCTGCAGCCGCGCCACGTCCGCGTTGTACAGCGTGCGCTGGGCATCCAGTTCTTCCAGGTAGGACGCATAGCCGTTGCGGTAGCGGTTGCGCGCAATGCGCAGCGTTTCGGCCGCCGTTTCGCGGCGCGCGTCGTTGGTCACCACCTGTTCCCTCAGCCTGTAGATGGCGCCGATGCCGTTTTCCGCTTCGGCGAAGGCGTTGCGCACCGTGCTTTCGTAGGCGAAGATGGCCTGGTCGCGCTGGGCCGCGGCGGAGTCGGTCTGCGCCTGCACGCGGCCGCCTTCGAACAGCGGCGCCGTGATGCCTGCGCCGAAGCGCCACAGATTGATGGGCGAATGCAGGAAGTTGCTGAAGTCGGTGGACTGGATGCCGTCCGTGGCCGTCAGGCGGAATGAAGGCAGCAGCTGGTCGCGCGTGGCCTGCAGGCTGGCGTTGGCGGCGATGACCGATTGCTCGGCCCTGGCGATGTCCGGCCTGCGGCGCAGCAGTTCGGACGGCAGGCCGGCCGGCACAGGCGGCGGGACCAGTTCGGCCAGCGGCGTGCCGCGTGCGATCGGGCCGGGATTGCCGCCGGTGAGGAAGCTCAGCGCGTTCTCTGTTTCGAAGATCTGCCGTTGCAGCTGCGGGATCTGTTCGGCGGCGGTTTCGTATTCAGCCTGCGCCTGCAGCCATTCGAGCTGCGATGTGTAGCCGACTTCGAATTGCTGTTTGGCGAGCCTGCGCGATTCTTCCCTCAGTTTCAGCGTGGCGATGGCCAGTTCCAGCTGCGCGTCGAGGCCGCGCAGATTGAGGTAGGCGTTCGCCACTGTGGCGGCGATGGACAGCGCCGCGGCGTCGGCATTGGCCTGCTCGGCGCGGTAGCTTGCCGCCGCGGCTTCCGTGGCGCTGGCCAGCCGGCCCCACAGGTCGACTTCGTAGCTTGCCTGCAGTTCGGCGACAAAAAGATTGGTGATGTAGGGAACGCCGTTGTAGGCCAGCGTCCTGGCCCGCGCCGGGGCGGCGTTCACGCTCAGCGACGGCAACTGGCCTGCGTGGGCGGCGGCCACCCGCGCGTGGAAGTCGGCGACGCGGGCGCGGGCGACGCGCAGGTCGCCATTGTGCTCCAGCGCGGCCGTGACCAGCGCTGTGAGCGCGCTATCGTTGAAGGCGAGCCACCATTGCTGTTCGACCTGCTGCGCACCGTCGGCCGCCGCGCCATTCGCGCCCGGGCCTACCGCATTGCGCCACTGCGCAGGCACCGCCAGCGTCGCCTGCGGCGGCGCCGCCACTTTCGCCGCGCACCCCGCCAGCAGGAAAGCCATCACCACCGCCGCCGTCCCGGTCCGCAGCGCGTCCCCCTCGGCGCGTGGGCGCTGCGGGCCTGCGGGCGGTACGGTGGACGCAGCGCGGGAGGTGCGGGGCGCGATCATGGATTGCGCCCTTTGCCGGCCGTAGTGGAATCGTCGAGGACCGCGGAGGTGTCGATGCTGACGATGACGGACATGCCAGGCCGCAGCCGCGCGGCAAGCTTCTGGCCGGGGTCAATCCTGATGCGCACGGGAATGCGCTGTGCGATCTTGACGAAATTGCCGGTGGCGTTATCGGCCGGCAGCACGGCAAACTCGGAGCCAGTAGCCGGCGAGATGCGCTCGACAACGCCCGTCAGCATGGCGCCGTTCAGCGCGTCCACCTTGAAGGTCGCCGGCTGACCCACCTGCACATTGGCCATCTGGGTTTCCTTCATGTTCGCAATCACCCACATCTGCGACGGCACGAGCCCCATGAGCTGGGCGCCGGAATTGACGAAGGCGCCCTTGCGCACCGTGACCTGCCCCAGCTGCCCATCCTGCGGCGCGGTGATGTGCGTGTTATCAAGGTCCACTTTGGCGGCCTTCAGCGCCGCTTCGGCATTGGCCACCGCCGCCTCCAGCGCGGCGCGGTTCACGGACACCGCCTGCGCCTGCTGCTTCGCAATCTCCACATTGGCACGCGCCTGCGACACGGCGGCCACCGTCTGCGCGCGGGCCGCACGCTGGGCGTCCTGCTCGCGCAGCGACAGCGAACCGTCCGACGTCAGCTGCTCCACGCGAGACAGGTCCGCCGCCGAGCGCGTCGCCTGCGCCTGGGCATTGGCCAGCGCCGCCTCGTTCAGCGCAATCGTGGCTTCGGCGCTGCGGCGCGACTGCTCCCAGTTGGCCAGGGCCGCCTTGGCGCCGGCCAGTTGCGCCTGCGCCTGCTCGTAGCGCTGGCGGTAGGTGCGCTGGTCGATTTCCACCAGCAGGTCGCCCTGCTTCACCAGCTGGAAGTCCTGCACCTTGACGTCGGTGACATAGCCGGAGAGCTGGGTGCCGATCACCGTCACCTGTCCGCGCACCAGGGCGTTTTCGGTGGAGACGATCGGGCTGCTGAACGGCGGCAGGCGCCAGGCGTACAGCACGATCAGCACACCGATCAAGGCGATCAGCGCGAAGCCGGCGCCGGCCATCCACTGCTGGCGCGTGTCCGGCTGGGGCGATGCAGGTGGCGCGGCTGGCGGCGCGGCCGGCGCGGCGACGACTGGCGGCGCGGGAGATGCCGGCGCAGGCGGCACAGGCTGGGCGGGCGGCGGAGGCAGGTTATTGTCGTTTGGCGTCATTACGATCCGGAGTTAGAGAGTGAGACACTGGCCATGCCTGTCTGCGCATTCTGCGGCGGCACCACGGGACGGCAAGCCGTGCACCATTGCCAGAAATAGTGCACCGCCATCCAGACCAGCGTGCCACAGGCGACATAGAAAATAATCAGGAACACGTCGTTATAAGCCAGCACATTCGCCTCGCGCGTGGCCGCCGCGCCCAGCGATGCCACACCCTGGGCATTGCGCAGCGCCGGGGTCGGACAAGGCGCCGCCCAGCGCCGCGCCCGAGCCCTGGATGCGCGCCGCCACAAGCGGATCGAGCAGGGTCAGCTCCTCCACCAGCTGGCTGGAATGGAATTTCTCGCGCACCGACTGCAGGGTGCCGATCAGTGCCGAGCCAAGCAGGCTGCCCAGGTTCTGCGTCATCGAAAACATCAGCGAGAACGAGATCAGGTTGCGCGGCTGCGCGATCACCGCGCCGAAGCCGGACACGAAAATCGGCCCGATGAAGAAAGTGCCGCTGTACGCCAGCAGGAACTGGCTCAGGTACATCTGCTCGGGACGCGTCAGGCTGGTGGCGCGCGAATCCATGAAAGCGCCGATAGCCATCAACGCCAGCGAGAACATCAGCATTTCCTGGATGCGCGCGGGCGAAATAAACAGGGCGCTGGTGACGATGCCAAGGAAACTCCCCAGCAGCACGATCAGCCACAGCGTATCCATCTGGTCGTTGTTCAGGCCCATGGCCTGCAGGAAGCCCACCGAGCCGCCGGCCTCCGACTGCACCACGCGGATCAGCAGCACGGACAAGGCCAGGCGCGTCATATTGGCCGTGGTCAGCCAGCGGATATTCAACAAGGGATTCGAGCGGTTATGCTCGATGATCACCGCCGCCGTGCCGAGAATGATGGCGCCCACCAGGCTCCAGCCTATCCATGGCGCCTCGAACCACCACACGGTGCGCCCCAGCGCCAGCACGGCGCACAGCAGCGCCACGCCGGGCGCGAACAGCGCAAAGGTCAGGAAGTCCAGCTTCTCGAAAGCCTTCACCCGGTCGCCCGGCGGCAGCTTAAGCATCAGCACGCAGCCCAGCGACAGCAGCGCCATGCCCAGCTCGAAGGAATACAGGCCGCGCCACTCCGCAATGCGCAGCAGGTCGGACGAAAAAATGCGGGCCAGCGGCAGCGCCAGCTGAGCGAAGCCGACGCCCAGCACCACGCCCTTCAGCCGGTGCTGGGCCGGAAACGCCTGCAGCACGTAATACAGGCCCAGCACCGTCAGCGCCGCGCCGCTGATGCCGTGCGCCGCGCGCACCGCGATGGCGGACGCCAGGCCGTGCACGAACAGGTGGGCCAGCGTGACCAGCGCATACAAACCCAGGAACAGCTCCGTGAACAGGCGCAGGCCGAACTGCTGGCGAAACTTCACCAGCAGCAGGTTCATGGACACGTTGGCCATCACATAGGCCGCGGGCAGCCACTGGATCTCGGCCTGGAACACGCCCAGCGAACCCTGGGCATACAGGAGATTGACGGTGACCAGGGCATTGCCCAGGCCACCCGTGATGGCGACGATGAAGCCGACCAGCAGATAGGCGATGCGCCGCGGCGTGGAATGCAGCGGCGTGGAAGGCGAACCCGGAAGCAGCGGGCGCTCGTGGGGAAGCCAGGTCTGTGGTGCGTAAACATCCATGCGTTTCGCTCAGCTCTGTCGTCGTCTTGACGACAGGATACCACCACAGACCGGCTTCGACTTCACACTTTCGGGGGGTCGGACTCGCGCTCCCAGATGCGGTGCATGGCCAGCGCCTCGCGGAAGGCCGCCAGCGCGCCGGACAGGTCGGCCGCCTCGGTGCCGATCACGCCGCGATCATGGCTGCCGTCGGGCAGCGTAGCCGGAATGCCGGCCGCCGCCAGCAGCTGGGTGCCCTCGCCCACCACCAGCATGGGCTTCAGGTGGCGGTATTGCAGCCGCACGAACTCCAGCGCCTGCGCGTCGGCGGCCAGGGTGGCGCCGGCCTGGGCGCCATCCGGGATCACGACCGCGTCCCACAGCGGCGCAGGCATCGCTTCCAGCGACACTTCCACATCCAGCGTTCCGCCATTCATGCCCTTCACCCGCCCCATGTTCGGGCCGACCAGGCGCGGCACGGCGCCATCGGTCAGCAAGCCCTCGTAAATGCTGCGCACCGACGCATCGTCCGTGCCGTTTGCGACCAGGATGGCCACGCGCCGCGACCGGATGCCGCGCTCGCCCGGCCGCGCCATCAGCGACAATGGCGGCGAAGGCTGGTATTCGGGCGGCTGGCCCGTCATCGCCGGCGGCGACGGGTCCGGCAGTTCCATGCCCAGGCCGTCCGCCACGGCGGTGGCCAGCATCAGGTCGACATTGGCGAGGTTGGCCACCATGCGGCGGCGCACGGCCGGGGTCTGAACGCGCGTCAGCTCGAAGCGGAAGCCGCCCACGATATGCGATTGCTCCACCGGCGTCTGGCTGATCCAGAACAGGCGGGCCTGCGAGTAGTGGTCGGCAAACAGTTCGGGCTTGCCGCGCACCTTGTCTTCCTCGATATGTTCGGTGAAGCTGATGAAGCCCATGCGCCCGGTCTGGAACGGGCAGCCGCCGCCCAGCGAGTTCGGCTCGTAGTTCACGCGGCCGCGGTGGATGGCCTGGCGGTGCATGCCGTCGCGCTGGTTGTTGTGGACCTGGGCCACCGGCGCGTTGATCGGGATTTCATGGAAGTTCGGCCCGCCCAGGCGGCTGATCTGCGTGTCCACATAAGAGTGGATGCGGCCCTGCATCAGCGGATCGTTGCTGAAGTCGATGCCGGGAATGATGTGGGCGGTGCAGAAGGCCACCTGTTCGGTCTCGGCAAAGAAATTATCCGGATTGCGGTTCAGGACCATGCGGCCAACCGGCTGCAGCGGCACCAGTTCCTCCGGCACGATCTTGGTCGGGTCCAGCACATCGAAGGGGAACTGCGCGGCCTGGTCTTCGGTGAAGACTTGCAGCGCCAGCTCCCACTCGGGATAGTCGCCTGCCTCGATCGCTTCCCACAGGTCGCGCCGGTGGAAGTCCGGATCGGCGCCGCTGATGCGCACCGCCTCGTCCCACGCCAGCGAGTGTGTGCCTTGCAGGGGCGACCAGTGGAACTTGACGAAGACGGACACGCCGTTCGCATTCACCATGCGGAAGGTGTGCACGCCGAAGCCCTGCATCATGCGGTAGCTGCGCGGGATGGCGCGGTCGGACATGGCCCACATCATCATATGGGTCGATTCCGGCGTCAGCGAAATGAAATCCCAGAAGGTGTCGTGCGCGGTGGCCGCCTGCGGCATGGCGAAGTGCGGCTCGGGCTTGGCGGCGTGCACCAGGTCCGGGAATTTCATCGCATCCTGGATGAAGAAGACCGGGATGTTGTTGCCGACCAGGTCCCAGTTGCCTTCTTCCGTGTAGAACTTCACGGCGAAGCCGCGCACATCGCGTGCGGTATCGGTGGAACCGCGTTCGCCGATCACGGTGGAGAAGCGGACAAAGACGGGCGTGCGCTTGCCTGCGGCCGAGAATGGCGCGGCGCGCGTGATGTCGCTCAAGTCCTTGTAGCTTTCGAAGTAGCCGTGGGCGGCCGAGCCGCGCGCATGCACCACGCGCTCGGGGATACGCTCATGGTCGAAATGGGTGATCTTCTCACGCAGGATGAAGTCTTCCATCAGCGTGGGGCCGCGCAGGCCGGCCTTCAGCGAATTCTGGTTATCCGCAACGGGCACGCCCTGGTTGGTAGTCATTCCGCGGCCGCCCGCATCGGTGCGCACGCGGTCGAGCGGGCCGTTATTGGGGTTTTCGCCCTGCGGCGGCAGGCCGTCGCCGACCTTGGGCGAGGCATTGCCTTCGCTGGCCGTGCTGGCAGTGGCGACCGGCACGCCGGGCTTGGCCGATTGGCCGGGCGCGGGCGTGCGCGCGGCATCGCCATATTCGCCGGCCTTGTTGGCGTTGTACGGCATCTGATCGGCCAGATCGCTGCCGCCGGCCACCTTCTCGCGCAACACCTCCGTGGCCGGATCGGGGCTCCCGGTCCGGTCAGGAGGTGCTGAGTTGGAAGGCGCGGAAACGGTGCTCAGGACGGAGCCTGCCCGTCGGTGGACGACGGGTCCTGTTTTCGCGTAGCCATCGGCTTAGTGCTTGCGCATGCCGAACAGTTTGGAAACGGCATAACCGGCGGCCAGTGCCACCAGTACCGATGTGGCGGGGCTCTTGCGCACATAGGTGCGGCCGGATTCGGCGAAGCGCTTGTAGGCGACGCCCAGGGTTTCGCGCTTCTTGTCGAGCGTGTCGCTCATGCGCTCAAGGCCGTCGGCCATCTTGTCGACGCCGGCGTGGGCCTGGCTGGCCAGGCGCTCGGCAGCGGCCGGGATTTTCTCATTGGCCTTGTCGATCGCGCTGTGCAGGTCCGAGCGGGTGTCGGTGCGCGTTGCGTCCTTGCCGATGTTGCTGATATTGGAGTCAGGTTTTCCGAAATTGGTATCCATGGCGATGTCCCTTCAGTGATGAGTGTGGATCGGGTGCATGGACAAAGATAGGCCGATCAGCTCACAGAGACAGTGCGCCACCTAACAATCAACAATCGCGCGCGCCACCGCGGTGGCGCTGCGCCCTTACCCCTTACTTCAAAAACTCCACCAACGCCGGCACCACCACCTCCGGCTTCTCATCAATCAGCCAATGCCCCGAGCCCGCGATGACTTTCCCGTCCACGTCATTGGCCACCAGTTTCGCCTGATCGATCAGGAAGGTACCGCTCGCCTTCTCGCCGGTCAGCACCAGCATCGGCTGCGTCAATTTCGTTTTCGAGAATTCAGCGAAGTCCTGTGCATCCTGCTCGAAGTTCTTGAAGTACTGGAAGCCGGCGCGCATGCCGTTGGGCTGGGCGTAAGACTTCGTGTAGAGCTGGCGGTCCGCTTCCTTCACCGATTTCGTCTTGTCGGCCGCGAAGTCGTTCCAGAAGTGCTCGAAGTAGATGCGCTCGCGGCCTTTGACCAGCGCGATCGCGGTTTCGCCGTGGAAGTGGAAGTGCCACAGGTCGCGCAACAGCCACACGTTTTTCCAGTCACCGACGCCGGGCAGGAAAGCATCCATCAGCGCGACCTTGCTGGTGTCGGCCGGATATTGCGCGGCATAAGCGTAGGCCACCATCAGGCCAATATCATGGCCGACAACCGCGGCCTTTTCTGTGGTGACGCCGGTGACCAGTTCGTGAATGTCCCTGGCCATATTCTTCTTGTCATAGCCTTCATCTGGACGATCCGAGCCGCCGGCGCCGCGCAGGTCCGGCACGATCACGGTATGGGTTTTCGCCAGGTCGGACAGGATGGGCTTCCACATATGGCCGGTCTGCGCATAGCCGTGAATCAGCACGACCGGGCTGCCCTTGCCGCCGATCTGGTAGTGGATTTTCGTACCGTTGACTTGCACGGTCTTGTCGACAAAGCCCGGCGCATCAGCGGCGCTGGCTGCGCCGAAAACGCTGACGAGGGCTGCTGCTGCGAGGGTGCGGGACAGGATGCTCATGATTAATTCTCCATTCAGATTTAGCGCCACCGGCGGCGGCACTGCTGTTAAGAGAACTTTAGTCATTACATTCAACGAAATCAACGCATCAAGAATAAACAAATCATTCAGTTTTTATGAATACGCCCGCCAGCGCGTAGGGCGGATCATTGATCCGCCGTGCATGCGCTGCGACAGCGCCAAACACGGGCACAATATGTTCGCCAGCCCACTGCAACTCGCCCCGGAATATGTCACCCTTAGCTCGCACGTAAGAAGCGAGGAGCAGCCATGTTTCCAGTTTCCGCCATCAACGACACCACCACGGCGCCCACGGCGGCCGGGCCAGTGAACGCCCTGCCCAGCGCAGCCCCAACTGCGCCAACGCCCACCGCAACCGATGTCTCCGACGTCTCCACCTTCGGCCAGGTGCTGTCCGCACTGGCCCTGTCGCAGCGGCGGCTGCGCGATCTCGCGGCCGCGAGCGGCGCAACGGCGCCGCCTGATCTGGCGGCCGAGCTGGACGCGGTCGTGCAATCGCTGGCTGAAGCCTTCAACACCGGCGCCGCCACGCCAGCCTCGCTGCAGCTCTCGCAAGCGCTGCAAACCCAGCAGGCCGGCCTGGCCCAGCTCGGCGTAGAGCTGACGCCATCCCAGCTCGATCCGGGCGCCACGGTCCTGGGCGTGGACCGCGGCGTGCTGCGGCGGGTATTCGAGTCCAATCCGCAATCGACCCTGGTCACGCTCAGCGGCGCGGCGGCCGCCCTCGCTCAGGCAGCGGCCAGCGCGGCGCCGGCAGTCGTTACTGCGGCACAGCTGCCGCCCGATACGGCGGAGGTTCCAGGTGCAGCCAATGATCTCGCCCTGCTGGACGCCATTGCCACTGCCGCACCGCAGGGGCAGACGGAAGCCCAGCGCACCGCCACCTTGCAGGCGCAGGCAACTGTCCAGCAGCAGGAACAGCAACGGCTGGACCCAGCACGCGCCGAACAGGCGCGCCTCGAAGCGCAGCGCCTGGCGACCACGCAGGAGGAAGCCAATCTCGCCGAGCAGAGCCGCATCGCGCGCCAGGCGGCGGAGCGTTTGCAGACGACGCGCGAAGTGGCGAACGCCCAGCTGTCCACTCGCGAAACCGGGGACACGCAGCAGCAGCGCGTGGCCGAAGCGCAGGCGGCCACTGCACGCCAGCTGACCAGCACCCGCGAAGAGGACGCCGCGGCGCAGGCGCTGGCCGACCGTCTCGCCGCCGAGCGCCGCACCGGCGTGCAACAGCCCGCGGCGCAGCAAGTCTCCCCGCGCGAGGCCGCGCAACGCACCGCGGCACAGCAAACGACCCAACAGGCCGGCGCGGCGCAGCAGGCGGCCCTGCAAACCGAGGCCACGCAGCTCGGCCAGACGCGGACGGAACGTGCCGCCGCAGAGCGTCTCGAATGCAGCGCGGCTGGCAGTGGTCGAACAGTCGGCGCGGGCCGAGGATGCCGCGGCGGCGGCGGCACGCCTCGCCCAGGCACGGCAGGCGGCTATTGATGAATTCAACGCAGCGCAGCAAGCCGTGGGCGACACCGCCGCGCAGGCAAACCGGCTGCGCGATACGCGCACGGCGCAGGAGCGTCTGCAGCAGGCCGAGGCCGGCACACGCGCGAACGCGGATCGTCTGGGGCAGCCCGACCTCGCATCCCGGCAGGCTTCCGCCGAGCAGGATGAGCTGCGCCTGGCCGGCCAGCGCGAGACCTTGCGGCGCGCGCAGGCCGCTGCAATTGCGGCCGACCAGGGCACACGCACGGCCGCCGACAATACGGCGCGGCGTACAGCGGCAACGCAAGCGTCCGACAGTGCGCAAGCGGCGCAGCGGGCCGCGACGGCGTCGGAATCGGCTGCGGCCGAGCAGGCGCGCGTTGACGCGCAGATTGCAGCGCGCGAGCAAGCCGCGCAGACAGCGGCTCCCAACCCTGCCGCGGCGGGAGGCGCCCCAGCCCCAGGCGCTACCGGCACGGCCGGCACTACGGCAGCGCCGCAGGCGAAGCCAGCCGCCCGGCCCGCAGGAGGCGGCGCGCAATCTGGCTGCCAACCCCAATATTTCCGCCGCGGTGGCGGCCTACCGCACAGGCGACATCGCCGCAGCCTCAGGACGTTCTCCCGGACCCGCGCCGGCGGGCGAAGTTGTGCCGGCCGTGCAGGCAGTCACCCGCGTTCACGGCGCCTTGCCAGTGCAAACGGGCGAGCAAACGAACCGCCCACTTGTACCCCCGCCAACATCGGCTGCACCGCCCGCCACGACCACCGCACCGGCCGCGCCCGCCAACGCTGCCAGCACCGGCCAATCCGGCACCCCGCCCCGGCGCTGACCGGCGGCCCCGTTGTGCGCCGGGCACACACAACGCAATTCTTGTAACAGTCGGGCATTCCCAAGGGAAACTCTGTAATAATCGGAGGCATGAATCCCGGTAAGCGCGCCTTCCTGCTGCAATTCCCCCTGCTACTCGCGTCACTGATTGGCCTACCCCAGGCGGGCGCGCAGCCGCAATCGCAGACGGTAAGCCTGATCATGGGCGAGGCGCTGGACGAAGCGGGCCGCAGCAAGCCGCTGCGCGCCTGGCAGCGCAAGCTGTTCGATTACCTGGAGGGAGAGCTGAACGTCAGCTTCGACTTGAAACGCTATCCCTGGCCGCGCGCCGAACGCCATGCCATCAATGGCGACGGCCTGATTTTCGGCCTGCCGAAGAGCGCGGAACGTGAACGGACGCTGCGCTTTTCCGAGCCCACCGTCAGCAACACACTCTGGCTGGTGACGCGCAGCGACCAGACTTTCGCCTTCAATTCCATGGCCGACCTGCGCGGCAAAAAGATCGGCGCCGTGCGCGGCTACGGCTATGGCGATGAATTCGAACGCGCGCGGTCGGCCGGCCTGTTCCGCGTGGAGGACGACTTACCTTCGCGCGCGATGCGCCTGCAACGTCTGCTGCTCAAGCGCGTGGATGCCGTGCTGCTCTACCAGCCGAACTGGCAGACCGCGGCCGAATTCGAAGCCGAACTGCGCGCGCAGGCGGCGCCGCTGGCGAACGACCTGCGGCTGCCGCCGGACATCACCCTGAGCGTCCTGCCCCGGGCCGTGCAAATGGAGACGCCGCTCTACTTCGCGATCGCGCGCGGGCGGGACGACGCGTTGATCGACCGTATCAATCAGGCTTTGCTCAAGCAGCAGAAACAAGCCTCACTGCGCAACCGGCGCAGCTAGCCGGCTGTCCTGGCACACATCGACGCAGGCGCGCCGCTTGCCCCGGATTCAGGATTGTGGATAATCACGCAATTAACAAAATACGGGAGACTCCTGATGAAACTGAAACACTCCGCCGGCATGCTGGCCCTGATGGCGCTCGCCGCGTCGGCCTCCGCCCAGGACCTGGTGGTCAAGATCGGCCACAGCGGTCCTCTGTCCGGCGCACAGGCGTTTTCCGGCAAGGACAATGAAAACGGCGCCCGCCTCGCCATCGAGGAGCTGAACGCGAAACCGCTCACCGTCGGGGGCAAGAAGGTCAAGTTTGAACTGGTTTCGGAAGACGACCAGGGCGACCCGAAGGCCGGCGTGTCCGTGGCGCAGAAGCTGGCGGACAGCGGCGTGAAATACGTGGTCGGCCCCTACAACTCCGGCGTGGCGATTCCCGCTTCACGCGTCTATAACGACGCCGGCATGCTGATCGCGCCAGTGGCCACCAATCCCAAGCTGACGCAGCAAGGCTACAAGGGCATCTTCCGCATTAACGCCAGCGATACCCAGCTGGGTTCCAAAATGGCCGAATACGCGGCCGGTGAACTGAAGCTGAAAACCGTGGCCGTGATCGACGACCGCACGGCCTTCGGCCAGGGCCTGGCCGAGGAATTCAAGAAAAAGGCGCGCGCTTCGGGCATGACTGTCGCGGGCCATGAATACACGACGGACAAGGCGGTGGATTTCACGTCCATCCTGACCAAGCTGAAGTCGAAGAATGTGCAAGCCATTTTCTTCGGCGGCTATGCGCCGCAGGGCGCGCCGATGACACGCCAGATGAAGCAGCTGGGCATCAACGCCAAACTGCTGGGTGGCGATACGATCTGCACGGCGGAGATGGGCAAGCTGGGCGGCGATGCCGTCGGCGACAACGTGCTGTGCGCGCAGGGCGGCGCCTTGCTGGACAAGGCTTCCAGCGGCCCGGCCTTCAAGGCCAAGTTCAAGAAGCGCTTCAATACGGATCCGGATGTGTATGCGTCCGCCTATTACGATGCGGTGCAGATGTACGCAGCGGCCATGGCCAAGACCAATTCCGTTGATCCTGCCAAGGTGGCGGCCGAGATTTCTTCGGGCAGCTACAAGGGCGTTTCCGGGACCTATGCGTTCGACGCCAAGGGCGATATGAAGTCCTCGCCCGTGACCGTGTTCGCATTCAAGAACGGCCAGCCGGCGCCGATCGCCAGTTATTGAGTTTCACTGTCCAATGATGGGGCTGGCCCCGAAGGGGCTGTAGGGCGGATCATATGGGGGCGCCCAGCCCCGCCGTGCACAGCCACGAACATCAACCCTCGCCGAGAATCGCCCGATTGCGCTTCTCAATCGACTCCAACGTCTTCTCGGTCGCCCCCGGCCCCGGTACCGCGCGCACCTCATGCAAAGCTAAAACCCGCTCGCCCACCCGCGGCCCCACCGGCTCAATCGGCAACCCCGTGCTGTGCTCCACCAATTTGATCGGCGCCTCGTGTCCCAGCCACTGGTCGCCCCACTGCATCAGCGCCACCAGCACCGGATACAAAGCCTTCCCTTTCGGCGTCAGCACATAAGCGCAGCGCTTCTCGCTCCCTTCGGCCACTACCCGTTCCAGCACTCCATTCTCGATCAGGCTGTTCAGCCTTGAAGTCAGCACATTGCGCGCAATGCCCAGGCGGCTCTGGAAATCGTCGAAACGCGTCGTGCCGAGCATCGCTTCGCGCACGATCAGCAGGCTCCACCACTCGCCGACCTGGTCGAGCGAGCGGGCAATGGAGCAATTCATCCCATCGAAAGTTTTACGGTACATGGGCTTCATCTTAGCACATTAGTTGCGTCAAACAACTTTTGTGCTATATTCAGTTTCATCACGAAACTTTTTCGGATTTATTCCATGGACAAAAGACTACTTTTCCTTGCCTCCGGCATGTTCGCGCTGGGCACCGACAGCTTTGTCGTTGCCGGCATCCTGGCGCCGGTCGCCGCCTCGCTGCACATTTCGGTATCGCTGGCCGGACAGATGGTGACCATCTACGCCCTGAGTTATGCCCTGCTGTCGCCGGTAATCGCCGCAGCGGCCGCCAACTGGCCGCGCAAACAGCTGCTGCTGGCCGGACTGGCAGTTTTCGTTCTCGGGAATGTGATCACGGCGATCGCGCCGAATATTGAACTGGTGCTGGCGAGCCGCTTCCTGGCGGGACTGGGAGCGGCCATGTTCAGCCCTACCGCCACCGCAGCCGGCGCCGCCCTGGTGCCAGCGGAGCAGCGCGGACGCGCACTCGCCATCGTAGTGGCCGGCCTCTCCAGCGCCACGGCCCTGGGCGCGCCGCTCGGCACCTATATCGGCGGCCTGTTCGACTGGCGTGCGACGATGTGGTTCGTGTCAGCCATCGGTGCACTGGCTTTCATCGGCCTGGCCACGCTGCTGCCCGCCATTCCGACGCCGCCGGCCGTGAGCCTGAAGCGCCGTCTCGAGCCGCTGGGCGATGCCCGCGTGCTCCTCACGCTGCTGACCACCGGGCTGGTTTATTCCGGCGTGTTCCTGGTCTACACCTACATCAGCCTGGTTTTCGACCGCGCCACCGGCGGCAATGGCAGTGTGCTGTCGGCCCTGCTGCTGACGTTTGGCGTCGCTTCACTGGCCGGCAACCTGCTCGGCGGACGCCTGACTGACCGCTTTGGCAACCGTCCCATCATCAATATCGCGATCATCGTGCTTGTGGTGGACTTCGTGCTGCTGCCATGGACGTCGGCTTCGTTGCCGACTGCGGCCGTGGCGCTGGTTGTTTGGGGCGTTGCCGGCTGGGGCATGATCGTGCCGCAGCAGCACCGCCTGATCGGCACCGCGCCTTCCGCCGCGCCGCTGCTGCTCGGACTGAATGCGATGGCGCTGTACATCGGCGTATCGATGTCCGGCCTTCTCGGCGGCGCCGTGATCAAGCTGGTCAACGCTCACTCGCTCGGCCTGGTCAGCGCCGTCTTCATCGGCACCGCCCTGTTCGTCGCCGAAGCCGCCCAGCGCCGCATCGCCGGTTCCACGCCACCCGCCGCCGCCGTCGCCGGCTGATCCCCGCCCCTCCCCGCGCCCGCGGACGCCAGCCTCCCAGCGTCCGCGGACCACCTGCATGGGGTGTGTATCCCGATTTCGACAAACTCCACAAACCACCTTATTCGTCCTCATTTCTCCTCAAACGTCCATTTTTCTCCATTTTTTTGTCCAAGCTGAGACAGCCAGGGCATCGACACTCCTATTGCCGACATAGTGGGCAAAGCCCACCATGCCTGGATTGCGGCGGCCGAAGGAAAGGACCCGGCCGCCAAAGCAGGCTGCTATTTCCTAAGATCCTACATGGCAGCGAGCCGCAGCCCTGCGAGGTCCAGCGCAGCACGCCAGCCGGCGCCATGCCCATCGCGATCCTCGGCTAGCGGAAGCCACGCACGGCGTGCACGCGCGCGAAGTGCTGGTGACGGCCCGTCGCACGCAGCGGGCATCCATGCATCGAGATCGCGGACAACGGGCCTGGCGTGTCCGACGAGCTGGCCGCGCGCATCGCAACGGCGGCACAGTCCGCCACGCCCGCTCCTCACCGGCGGCGCCCGCTTCGTGCTGACCTTCTGGATCTGCGCTATATCAAAACGCTTACCCGATTCCGTGCGATGCTGGAATCTTAGGTGGTGCATAATTGAAAACAATCGGAGGACATCATGGACTTCTCCGCATTAAGCGCACACAAATATGCGAAGCGCCTGTCCGAAGCAGGCGCTCCGCCAGAACAGGTGGATGCGCACGCAGACTTTGCAGGCGAGGTCGTCAAAATCATCTCGGCGCGGGACACGGTAATGGAAACGAAGTGGGCAGAAAACTCGCTTGAGCATGCGCGGCTCGAAGCGAGAATTGAATCAAGGATCAGCGAAGCCAAGCAGGACATCATGCGCTGGGTGCTGGTCGTAGTTGGCGCCGGCGTGGCAATTCTCGCCACGCTGATCACCACCACGACCATCCTGCTCAAACTAACGGCTTAAGAGCTCGCTTGCTGGATCAGGTCGCGATGCTGCGCGCGGTTCAGGCGGGGAGCGACAATGGGCACGCTGAGCATGGTGCTGCCGACCGCCATCAACAGCAGCGCGGTGAACGTGCCGTTGGTGATGATCTGCTTATCCAGCAGGATATTGGCGAAGATGATTTCGATCAGGCCCTTGGTCTGCAGCAGCCAGCCGATGATGGAAGCCTCGCCGTCCTTCCACTTCAACACACGTCCCGCAAGATGCACGCCAGCCAGCTTGCCGCCGACGGATGCCACCATGAGCAGCGCGGCGACAAAGAACACCGAATAGCCGCCCAGATCCCATTGCGTGCGCAAGCCCGTGCTGAGGAAGAACACCGGCATCACAACCAGCAGCACATGGCTGTACAGCATATCCATCTTTTTCTGGTCGAACCAGTGCGCGTCCATCACCACGCCTGCGAGGAAGGCGCCGACCATGAAGTGCAGGCCCGCCCAGTCGGAGCCGAAGCTGCACAGCACGAGCCAGATCAGCGCGACATACCAGCGGTCGCCCGGCGACAGCCACGCCATCAGCCGGCGATAAGGCACGGTCAACACGCCGAAGGCGATCAGGAAGCCAACCTGGCGGCCGACGCGCTCCCAGTCCAGCAGAATCAGCGCCAGCACGCCCCAGATCATCACATCATCCAGGCTCGCATAACGCAGGATGCGCTGGCCCATGGGCTGACGCAGGATGTCCAGCTTTTCCATCAGCAGCACGAGGATTGGCAGCGCGGTCACGGCGCAGCCCATGCCGATGCCCAGCATGAACTGCCAGGTGTGCGCCTTCTCGCCAAGCCAGCCCGGATAGAACAGCAGCACCACGGCCGCTGCGCAGCCAAGCAGCAATGGCACGCCCAGCGCCAGGCTGGCCGTGGTCAGGCTCTCGCGACGGTATTGCCACGCCTTTTTCAGGTCCAGTTCAATCCCCGCGATCATCACGAACATCATCACGCCCCACCAGGCGATGCCATTCAGCGCACCAACCACGGACGGATTGAACACGAACTTGTGATATTCCGGAAAGGCTGCTCCCAGCACACCCGGTCCGAGCAGGATGCCCGTGATGATCTGGACGATGACCAGCGGCGCATAATAATCGGTCCGGAAGATGCGCCAGATCAGGAAAGGCACGGTGAAAATCATGAGCATCGCGAGAAGGAAGATCTCGGTGGTGTTCATGTGCATGAGGGTCTCCATTATTGGTAACATGAATTTAGTCACCTATGGTAGCGCTCACAACCGCATCTTGGCAAATTGGAAAGCCAAGCCGTGGCAACGTTTCCACACTTTGCGGCGCTACAAGCCTTACTGGTCGTAGCTGTGATAGAACGGCTTGAAGACGTCACTCGCAGCCGCGGGCTGGCCGAACCAGCGGGTGAGCGTAGCCGGCCAGGACTCTCCCACAGGCACCAGCATGAATTTGCCGGCGATACGCGTCGCATCATTTACCGCAACGATGGCCTCGGGCGAAGTGCCCTTGTTACCCAGTCCGCCAATCAGCGCATTGTGGCTTAGCAGCGTGCCGTCGCCGAACCGCTCGACCGCTATGTCTGACGGCTGCGCAGCCAGCGCGAAGCCGGCGCCAACGGCGTCGGTCAGCAACGCGAGCTCCGTTTCGCGCCGGTTCCCCTGGAACCGCAGATCCTCGCGGTTCAGGTGGTACAGGCCGAATTCATTGAGCTTGTCCTTGCCCGGATAGCCGGCGTAAGGCCCCTGCCCTATCCAGCGGAATTCGCCGAAACCGGCTGGCGCCATGACAGACAGGCCGGCCTCGGACAACACGCCTTCCGCCGCAAGCGGCGTGAAATCGTAGCTGACCTGGATAGCGCCGTTGCGCCCAATTTCGAGCTGGATTGTCCCCGCGACGCCACGTTCGTGCGCGGCCCGCTTGTCCGCCTTGGCTGCACCCGGCATCAAGTCATCTGCGCCAGCCGGCGCCGCCGCCATGGGCGCGCCATCCTGCGCGGCAGCCAGCACATAACGGCCGGAGATCGAAAGCATCACGCCGCCGCCGTCGCGCGTCGCCGCTTCGACCACCGGCGCATCCAGCGACGTGATGATCGACGACAGCCACAAGCCGGACTTTTGCGCGCTCAGCGCTTCCGCCATGGTCGGCTTACGCCCCGTGTGCGGATAAATGCCGTCCACCAGCAGCTTGCCCGCATGGTCACGGATGCTCAGCTTGCCCGTAGCGCGCTGCACCGACAACACCCACTGCGGCGACGTGACCGTCACCTCGCCGGCATTCTGGGCCAGCACCGGCGCGCCAGGTTCTTTCAGCGACGATGTCCAGGCCGTCCGCTGCACGCCCGGTTGCTCCAGCACCAGCGACCGTTCATTGATCTGCAAGCCTCGCTCGTCGACGGCGCGCAGATTCAGCGCCAACACATCGCCATCGCCGCCGCCGGGTATATCCACCTGCACGCCTACCGTTTCGCGCATATGCGGCCTCGCGTGCAGCGCAAGCTGCCCCTGCTTCATGTCCTTGCCGTTGCGCTGCAAGCTCCAATGCAGCTTCACGCCTTCCAGCGACCGGAAATCGAACCGGTTTTCGACCGTGACAGCGACCGATTGCCTGCCCGGTCTGACCGTCGCGCTCCGTTGCGGGAACTGCACCGGCGCATACACCTTGCGCATCTGCCAGTAATCGACCTGCGGCGTGCGGTCCGAATAAGTCAGGCCATCCGTTCCATCCAGGCCGTGCGTGTCGTAGTAATGGGTCGGGTCCAGCCAGACCAGCTGCGTGGGCCTGGACACGTCAACCGGCTGGCTGCTCATGCGCAGCAGGCCCTGGTCGTGGAAGTGCCAGATCGAGCCACCCGCGAACACCGGGTTGTTCTGCAGGATCTCCCACTGCTCCTGCATGCGGTCGGTCGCCAGGCCCAGCGCGTGGGCATACTCGGTCAGGATGGTTGGCCGCTTCAGCGTTTGCGCGTAGTTTTTCAGTGTGGAGTTGCTGGGATAATGCGGCGCGTAGATATCCACGAACGCCGGAATGCGCTCATAGTTTTTGGCGAAGTAGCTGCCGATCTTCGGGTAAGTGATCGGACGCGTAGGATCGAGCTTCTTTGCCAGGCGGCCAGCTTCCAGCTCCGCTTCCGTGATCGGATTCTCATTGCCGATGCTCCAGACCAGCACCGATGCGTGATTCTTGTCGCGCGCGATGGTGGGCTCCACGCGCGCCAGGATGTTATCGAGGTACTCCGGCTTTTCGAGATTTTTCTCGCCGTGGCCGATCGCAACCTCGTCCATCACGTAAATGCCCATCTCGTCGCACAGGTCCAGCAGGCGCTGGTGCGGCGGATAGTGCGAGGTGCGCAGGTAGTTGACGTTGGCCTTCTTCAGCAGCTCCAGGTCGCGCCGGATTTGCGCCTCGTCCACTGCGCGCCCCAGCCTGGGATCAAGATCGTGGTGGTTCACGCCGCGCATCTTGATCGGCCTCCCGTTCAGCAGCAGCACGCTGCCATCAATGCGCACTTCGCGCAAACCGACTCGCTGCTCCACCGTTTGCACCGCCTTGCCATCGACGGACACGGTCAACTGCAGTCGGTAGAGCGATGGCGTCTCGGCAGTCCACAGGCGCGGCTTCGCAACGCGGAACGACACCGCCCTCCGCAATCCATCCGTGCGCGCCAGCACTCGTTCACCGGCCACGCGCCCGGCGGGATCAAGCAATCGGGCGCGCACTTCGCCATCGCTTCGGCTTAGCAGCACATCGACTGCCAGTTCGGCCGCGCTGCCGTCCGCCAGCGTGGTCTTGGTCGTCAGGTCCTGCATGTGCGTGGCGGGAACAGAGAACAGCGTCACATCGCGATAAATGCCTGACAGGGCCCAGTCGTCGTTCAGGTCGAACTCATAGCCATGCGGCTTGGTGGTGACGCGCACGGCGAGCACATTGTCGGCACCGGCGTCCGGCAGCAAAAGTTCGGTCACGTCGAAGGTATGGCGATTGAAGGCGCTGGCGGACGACTCGCCCGCCTCGCGTCCATTCACCCACACCTCGTAGCCGAAGCCCACGCCCTCAAAACGCAGGAATGTGCGCCGGTCCTTCCACGCCGCCGGCGCCTTGAAGGTACGGCGATAGAGTCCCAATCCATCCTTCAGGTCATCGCCATAGGACGGTTCGGCAAATCCCTGCAGTTCCCAATTGGCGGGAACCTGGATGGTCTTCCAGGCCGAGACATCGAAAGGCGGCGCAGTGAAGCCAGCGTCCGCGCCCGGCGCCAGCGATGGAATGTATTTGAAGGACCACGTGCCGTTCAGGGACTGCGCAAACGAGGCATCGCTGGCGGGATAAACGGCGGCGGCATCCGCGCAGGCGTGCGCCATCAGCATCGCGCCGAGCGCGATCATTCGTCGGAACACAGGCGCTCCCTTTATTTAGGCGCCACGCGCCAGATCTCGCCGGTGACGTCATCCACCACCAGCAGCGAACCATCGTTTTGCACGGCTACCGACGACGGGCGTCCCCATACTTGCTTGTCGCTGACCACGAAGCCGGTCATGAAGTCCTGGTACTTCCCGGTGGGGACACCGTCCTTCATGAACACGCGCACCACTTTGGAACCGGTGCGGGTGGCGCGGTTCCAGGAACCGTGCAGGGCCAGCAAGATATCTCCGTTGTACTCAGCGGGGAACGCTGACCTGGCGCCCGCCGAAGCCTGGTAGGCGACCATGCCGAGTGGTGCGGAATGGGACGTGAGCAGCAAATCCGGCGTCGTGACCTTGTCCTTCAGGTCCGGACGCTGGCCCTTCAGGCGCGGTTCCTCGTTGGAGCCGATGTAATACCACGGCCAGCCATAGTACGCGCCGTTCTTCACGCGCGTGAGGTAATCCGGCGGCAGGTTGTCGCCCAGCAGATCGCGCTCGTTCACGCTGCAGAACAGCTCATTGGTGATCGGGTACAGGTACATGCCGACGCAGTTGCGCAGGCCCGTCGCGTAAGTACGCTTGTTCTTGCCGTCCGGATCGAAGGCCAGCACCAGCGCGCGGTTCAGCTCTTCGCCCCACGCCGCGCCCATGCCCTGCTTTGCCTCGAACTGCGCCAGCGGTTCGGGCGGTGCGGCGCCGATACGCTCGGCGTAGTTCGTGGCCGAACCAATGGACAGGTACATCGTCTTGCTGTCGGCCGAGAATACCAGCGTGCGCGTGGTATGGCCGCCCGGGGCTTCGGTCAGTTTTGGCACTATCACTTCCGGCTCGCCGCTTGCGACAAGGTCACCGTTCTTGTACGGGAAGCGCACGATGGAGTTCACATACGCCACGTACAGGTATTGCGGATTGGGACCGGCAGGCCAGAAGGCGAAGCCGAAGGGGCGATTCAGGTCGGAAGCGTAGACGCTGACCTTGTCCGCCTTTTCACCGGTGGAGGAACGGAATACCTTGATCAGGCGCTTGCTCATGGAGGACATGAACAGGTCGCCGTTCGGCGCCCTGATCAACAGGCGGCCCTTGTCCGGGTCCGTCGCCCACAGGCTGACCTTGAAGTTGTCAGGAACCGATGGCAGCACGCCGGCCGGGCGCGGCACGGTGGCCGGACCGTTGTTCACGCTTGGGCTGGCATAAGGCGCCGGCAGTTCACTGGCACGGGTTTCGTGAATGCGCCCCGGCTTGTCCGCGCTCCAGTGCAGGGTATCGGACGGTGCCGCCCCAACGGCCACCGGCGCAGCCGTCGCCTTGCCCTTCTGTGTGGACAGCCAGGCGATCAATGCCTCTCGATCCTTCTGCGCGGGCACGGCGGCCTGCATCGCAGTACCGGGAGCGAAGGAGGACGGGTCTTTGAGGAACAGGTCCAGGTCGGCGGCGGTCCAGGCCTTGCCCCTCGCGCCGAGGTCCGCCAGCGCGCTGGAATAATTGAAGCCCGGCGCGCTGCCCACCTTGCGCCCCACGACGTTGAACAGGCCAGGGCCAAGCAGCGCCTCCATATTCGGCTTGACCGTATGGCACATCGAGCAATTGTTCTCGAAGTAGGCCTGTCCGGCGCTGGGGGCTGCATGGGCCAGGCCGGTGAAGGCCAGCGCAAATCCGCCCAAGGCGCCAAGTGCGCTGGCAGAACTTATCAAAGGTCGACGTCGCATTGGGAGGCAATGAGCAAATAGTGATTTTGGCAATTGTCACGGAAATGCTCAATTCCCGATAGCCCCTCATGGCACTTCAATCGCGATCTTGATCAGGCCGCGCCAGAGATATGCGCTAACCGCATAACGACTATTCCAACAATAAATTGGATCTATATATCGCATCGCAGCATAATTGCACCTGTCTCCTCTATTCTCCTCCAAGGAAAAATAGATTCAGCCCGCTCCCTGAGCGGGCTTTTTTTTATCTGTGCTGCGCTAGACCTTCGCAGTCTGTTGCGCGTCCTGCGTTACCATCAAAGCGCGTCCTTCATCGCGGTCCTTCAGCGCGCCTTCCCGCACCAGTTTCGCGATGACCCCGCCTGTGGATCGGCCGAGTTGATGTGCGATATCCCTGATCGGGACCTCCTGCCTGAATAAGGCCAGCAGTTTGAGCCGGTCATCCTCCTCCCATTTTTTCCAGGCGCTGGACTGCGCGTGATTCTGCAGCTTGACGGCGTCCTTCGCCAGGAACAAGGCGCGAATGACGGTAGGATGGTGAAAAATGCTCTCGTTGTGCAGCGGCGAGTCCGTTACCGGATCGACGCCGAGCGCCAATTTTTCAATGATGTCGTGTACAAGCGTCGGCTTCAATTGCGTGCTCCCCCCTGAACTGTGTCTGGCGATGATATCGCCAACGTTGCTGCGCCTTGATGACGGCAATCAAACAAGCACACATTTTCGTGAGGGCGCTACTGACTGGCGGGACCCAGCCAGGCGAGCAACTATAATTTCCTAAGAGATATAGCCGTAGCCTATAACCAGTATTCGAACAATAAATTGGCTATGGATGCCGCGTCGCAGCATAATTACACCTGTCTCCTCTATTCTCCTCCAAGGAAATAGATTCAGCCCGCTCCCTGAGCGGGTTTTTTTTTGGTTCACCGCCGCATCGGCAAACAAAAAGCCCCGCCAGATCGAGACCGGGCGGGGCTTCAGGATGTTCTGGTGCCGGAGATAGGAGTCGAACCTCAACAGTGGGGGTTTTTGGGGCTACAGCGGGGTCCGGCTCCCTATGAAGCCCTCCCTCCGCACTCCCCAAAAATCCCGCCAAAATCCCAAAATAATCCCACGGGCCTTCCTGATGGAAGTTGATTTGTCTTCCCATCAGTTTTCGAAAACGGACCGCCAAACGATGATCGTGATGTATCGATCGTTTGAGGCGCGACCAAGAATAAATAGCGAAAACACCTTCCCAAGTAGGTCCGCGCTCGGCTTAGTACGACTATCCGGTTCGACATCACATGCCCTTAAGCGCTAAGTCTTTCGCTGTCCCCAGCAGAAGAATTCGCATTGATTTAGATCTTCTTCAACAGGAAATGGGACAGGGCCGAAATCAGCACAAGTGCGCCTACCATGTTCAGTATGAACATGAAGGTCAGCAGGATGCCCATGTCGGCCAGGAATTTGATTGGGGACCACGCCCAACACACCACGCCAGCAGCCAGGGTCACGCCAACCAACGCCACCACCTTGCTGGTGAACTGCAGCGCATAGCGGTATGCCTCGGCCAGCGAGGCGCCGGCGCGTTGCTGCGCCAACTGCACTGACAGCAGATAGAGCGCGTAATCGACACCAATGCCCACGCCCAGCGCGATCACTGCAGAGTCGCCACTTTCACCCCCATGCCTAATGCCACCATCAGCGCTTCACATAGGACGGAAGTCAGCACCAGGGGCAACACCGCCACCAGGACAGCACGCCAGCTGCGGAACGTGATGAAACACAACGCAATCACCGCGCCATAGAAGACATACAGCAGCATGCGGGAATTGGCCTCCTTCACCACGATGTTGGTGGCGGCTTCGATGCCGGCGCCGCCTGCGGCCAGCAGGAACTGACGGCCTTCGGTGCCGTGATTGCGGGAGAATCCGTCTGCGCCCTGCACCACGCGCTCCAGGGATTCTGCCTTGTGGTCGGCCAGGTAGGCGATGACCGGCATCAGCGAGCATTCGCTATTGAATAGCTCTGGGTTGGCGGTGGAAGCCTGTTGGGCGCCGTAGTTCAGCATGTCCTGGTTGCGCGCAATGGTCAGCCATTTCGGGGCGGCGTATGGCCCTGTTTATTCAACCGTCTAAAAAAATATTTTCGAACGGGATGATGGAGCACAGTTGAGACCTCGGGCCGCCGCGGCTGAACCCAGACAGGTACAGCTAAGAATTAATGAAATAAAAACCGAATTTAAGTTCTCCCTCCTGCATTGACAGCTGAATTTTGTACCAAACGGGCGCTCAATGTGCACTTCGGCATGATTCTTGACCTCAAAATTTCCTTGGACTACTTTGGGCATAGGTACTAAGCGACTTCACATCTAGGGGGCACCATGTCCGCGCTTTGTGACATTTGTCATGCACGTCCGGCGATGGCCCGCGTTGCCATCGTGCAGAATGGTCAGCGCAAAACCATTTCGATTTGCGACTACCACTATCGCGAACTGACCCGGCATCAGAGCATGTTGAACCCTTTTGATGCCTTGCTGGGTGGAGGGTCGGGTTCGCTGTCCAGCTTCTTCAATGACCGCGAGGACGAGGAGGATGGGTTCACGGCGGAAGTGCCACGCGAATCCGTCGATGCTACCGATGCCTTTAGCGAGCAGACCCTGGAGCTCTTGCAACGCGCGGCGGAAAAAGCCCATGAACTGAAACGCAGTGAACTCGACACCGAACATGTCCTGTATGTGCTGGCCGATTCGGATGTGTGCACTACCCTGCTGAAGGAACTGAAGCTCTCGTCGCAGGACATCAAGAGTTATATCGACCAGCATGCGCAGGTAGGCACAGCCATGCCCAGCGCGTCGATTGAAAAAATGACCGTATCGCCTCGCCTGAAGAAAGTATTCCAGTTTGCGTTCCAGGCGTCGCGAGATCTTGGCCATTCATACGTGGGGCCCGAGCACATTCTAATTGGGCTGGCGGCCGTCCCTGAAAGCGTAGCCGGAACGCTGCTGAAGAAATATGGTGTGACACCCGAGGCATTGCGCCAAAAGGTAGTCAAGGTAGTCGGAAAAAGGAGCGGAAGATGGCCGGCTCGATGCTCCCAGTGGCACACCCAACCTCGATAAATTTGGCCGCGATCTTACAACGCTGGCACGGCAAGGAAAACTCGATCCAGTGCTTGGGCGCGCGCAGGAAATCGAGAACACGATTGAAGTGCTGGCACGGCGCCGCAAGAACAACCCTGTGCTCATCGGCGAGCCTGGTGTGGGCAAGACCGCCATCGTCGAAGGCCTGGCGCAGCGTATCGTCAATGGCGACGTGCCCGGAGGTGCTGCGCGACAAGCGCCTGGTCGAAGTCAACATCAACTCAATGGTTGCCGGCGCCAAATATCGCGGCGAATTCGAGGAGCGCGCCAAGCAGCTGATCGATGAGGTGACGGCGAAAAAGGACGAGCTCATCCTCTTTATTGACGAACTGCACACCATCGTTGGCGCCGGCCAGGGCGGGGGAGAAGGCGGTCTCGATATTGCAAACGTCCTCAAGCCGGCGCTGGCGCGCGGTGAACTGAGCCTCATCGGCGCCACCACGCTGAACGAATACCAGAAGCACATTGAAAAAGATGCAGCACTGGAGCGGCGCTTCCAGCCGGTGCTGGTGCCTGAACCTTCGGTGGAACAAACCATCGTGATCCTGCGTGGCCTGCGCGACAAGCTCGAAGCCCACCACCAGGTGACCTTTGCCGACGATGCATTCATCGCCGCGGCCGAATTTGCCGATCGCTATATCACCTCCCGCTTCCTGCCCGACAAAGCCATCGACCTGATCGATCAGGCCGCAGCCCGCGTGCGCATCGGCGCCACGTCGCGGCCGGCCGACATCCAGGAGCTGGAGGCGGAAATCGCACAGCTCAAGCGGGAACAGGACTACACCTCTTCGCGCAAGCGCTTCGACGAAGCCAAAGGCTTTGAGGAACGGATCACAGGCAAGCAAAAACAGGTCGACGAATTAATGGAAGCCTGGCAGCGCAAGACCGGTTCCGAAACGCTAGAGGTCACCATTGCCGCTGTTGCGGAGGTAGTGTCACGCATCACCGGCATTCCGGTGGCCGACCTCACGCAGGAAGAGCGCGAGAAGCTGCTCAAGCTGGAAGAGAATTTGCGCGTGCGCGTGGTCGGCCAGGACGATGCAGTGACGGCGGTGAGCGATGCCGTCCGCCTGTCGCGTGCGGGCTTGGGCCAGGCCAATCGCCCTATTGCCACCATCCTGTTCCTGGGCCCGACCGGTGTCGGCAAGACCGAACTGGCTAAAGCTCTCGCGGAAACCGTATTCGGTGATGAACAGGCCATCATCAGAATCGACATGTCCGAGTATATGGAGCGCCATGCGGTGGCACGTCTCATTGGGGCGCCCCCCGGTTATGTCGGCTACGACGAAGGCGGCCAGCTGACGGAGCGCGTGCGCCGGCGGCCTTACTCCGTGATTCTTCTCGACGAGATCGAAAAAGCCCACCCGGATGTCTACAATGTTCTGCTTCAGGTCTTTGACGATGGCCGCCTGACTGACGGAAAAGGCCGCGTGGTCGACTTCACCAACACCATCCTGATCGCGACCAGCAACTTGGGCGCCTCACTGATCATGGACAACCTCGCACTGCCCGAGAAGGAGCGCAAGAGCGACAAGGCCGTGCGCGAACAGCTGATGCAAGCGCTGAAGGGCCACTTCCGCCCGGAATTCCTCAACCGTATTGATGAGGTGATCGTCTTTAATGCCCTCTCCAAGGACAATATCGGCGCCATCGTGCAGATCCAGCTTGACCGCGTCATGCGAACGGCAGCGGCACAGGATATCCATCTCAAGTTCAGCAAGCCACTGCTCGATCACCTGATCGAAGTGGGTTACCAGCCTGAGTTCGGCGCGCGGGAATTGAAGCGCCAGATCCGCCAGGAAGTGGAGACCCGGCTCGCAAAAGAGATCCTGGGCGATACATTGAAGTCTGGCGATATCGTGGAAGTTGACTACGATAACGACAACAGCCAGGTGAAATTCAACAAGGCAGCGCCCAAAGCGAAGCGCACACAATCCAAGAAGAGCGCGACAGTCCAATAGCAAACGAGGAGACCACCATGGCAACACGACGCGAAGTGCCCGGCATCAGGGAATATGACGCCCCTGGTGGCGGCTGGGGAGCCTTGCGCGCCACGGCGCAAGCGGTGCACGAGCAGATGGATACCTTCAAGGCGCCCATCACACTGCTCCGAACCAACCAGCCTACCGGATTCGACTGCCCAGGCTGCGCCTGGCCGGACAAGGAGCATCGCTCGACCTTCCAATTCTGCGAGAACGGTGCCAAGGCTGTGACCTGGGAGGCCACCAACAAGCGCGTGACGCCGGACTTCTTCCAGCAACACACGGTCACCCAGTTACTGATGAAGTCGGATTATGAACTGGAAGATAACGGACGCCTCACGCATCCTATGGTCTACGACGCCGCCTCGGACAAGTATGTGCCGGTCGAATGGGACCAGGCGTTTGCCCGTATTGGTGAAATCCTGCGCGGCCTGTCGCCCGAACAAGTGGATTTCTATACTTCCGGACGCGCATCCAACGAGGCCGCCTACCTGTTCCAGCTATTCGCCCGCGAGTACGGGACGAACAATTTCCCGGATTGCTCGAATATGTGCCATGAAGCGACCAGCGTAGGCCTGCCGCTGTCGATCGGCATCGGCAAAGGCACGGTGACGCTGGACGATTTCGAGCACTGCGAACTGATCATCGCCATCGGCCACAACCCGGGCACCAACCATCCCCGCATGATGGGGACCCTGCACGAGGCGGCACGGCGCGGCGTGCAGATCATTGTCTTCAACCCATTGCGCGAGCGGGCCCTGGAGCGCTTTGCCGACCCGCAGAACTGGCTGGAAATGGCCACTTACGGGTCGACCAAGATCGCCTCGACTTACTTCATGGTCGATGGTGGCGGCGATGCGGCAGCGCTGCTGGGCATCATCAAGATCCTGCTCGACATGGAGGACATACAGGGCAATGTGCTCGACCACGACTTCATCAAGAACTACACGGAAGGCTTCGACGACTTCTCGGCCAGTGTGAAAGCCACTGCCTGGGAAGATATCGAAAAGGCCAGCGGCCTGACGCAGGCCGACCTGAAGGAAGTCGCGGAAGCTTACGCAAAATCCAATGCCACCATCGTCACCTACGGCATGGGCGTTACGCAGCACAGCCGGGGCACGGCCAATGTCCGTCTGATTGCCGACTTGCTGATGTTGCGAGGGAATTACGGGAAGCCGGGCGCCGGCATCTGCCCTTTGCGCGGCCACTCCAATGTGCAGGGCAATCGTACCGTCGGCATTACCGAGAAACCGTCCGAGGAATTTCTGCAGGCGATGGAAAAGGTGTTTGGCTTCATGCACCTGCCGCGGCATCATGGTCGCGACGCCGTACGCACCATGCAGGCCATGGTCAATGGTTCGTGCAAGGCATTGTTCTGCCTGGGCGGCAATTTTGCCGTCGCCCTGCCCGACCCCGAGCAAAGCTTTACGGCGATGGGCAATCTGGACCTGAGTGTCCACATCGGCACCAAGTTGAACCGCTCGCACCTCCTGGTGGGCAAGGAAACCTACCTCTTCCCCTGCCTGGGCCGGACCGAACTGGATGTGCAGGCCGGCGGCGCGCAATCGGTAACGGTGGAGGACTCCATGTCGATGGTGCACGCCTCGGCTGGCAGACTGCCTCCCGCCTCGGATCAGCTGCGGTCGGAACCGGCCATCATTGCCGGCATGGCGCACGCAACGCTCCCCAACAGCAAAGTCCCATGGCTGGACCTGATCGAAGACTACGACAAGATCCGCAACCTGATCGAACTGACCGTACCGGGCTTTGAGAATTTCAATGCCCGCATTCGTGTGCCCGGCGGCTTCCAGCTGCCGGTGCCACCCATGCAACGCAAATTCTCCACGCCCACGGGCAAGGCTGTCTTCTCGGTCTACGGCGGCGTCAAGGAAGATGCCGATGTACTGGGTGGCGAAAATATCCTGCGCCTCATTACGCTGCGCAGTCATGACCAATACAACACGACGATCTATGCCATGGATGACCGCTATCGCGGCGTCTTCGGCCGACGCGACGTGTTGTTCATGAATGAAGACGATCTCGCAGCCAACGGCCTGGAGCACGGCGACCTGGTCGACATTGAAACAGCGCTTCCTGGCCGCACGCTGCGCCTCGAAAACATCACAGCGATCGCCTACAAGATCGCACGCGGTTCGGTGGGGCGTACTACCCTGAAGCGAATGTGCTGATCCCGCTGGACTATATCGATAAAGAAAGCGGCACCCCTTCCTACAAATCGGTGCCGGTGCGAGTGGTGCGCCATGGAACAAATTGACGCTCTAACGCTAGCGAGAATGCAGTTCGCATTCACCGTGGCCGTGCACATCATATTCCCGGCCATCAGTATCGGCATGGCCAGCTTTTTGGCGGTGCTCGAGTGGCGGCATTTGCTTACAGGCGACCCTACTTACAAGGATATGTTCCTGTTCTGGTCGAAGATCTTCGCCGTTTCGTTTGGCATGGGCGTGGTCTCCGGCGTGGTCATGGCGTACGAGTTCGGCACGAACTGGAGCGAATTCTCGCGCGTGGCAGGCAATATCACCGGCCCCTTGCTCACCTACGAGGTGCTGACCGCCTTCTTCCTGGAAGCGGGTTTCCTCGGCGTCATGATCTTTGGCTGGGAACGGGTGGGCCCAAAGGGGCATTTCTTTGCCACCGTGATGGTGGCCCTGGGAACCCTCATTTCGACGTTCTGGATACTGTCGTCGAACAGCTTCATGCAAACGCCGCAAGGCCATGCCATTGTCGATGGCCGCATCGTGCCGGTGGACTGGCTGAAGGTCATTTTCAATCCCTCCTTCCCGTACCGCCTGGCGCACATGACGATTGCCGCCTTTATTGTCGCCGGCTTCCTCATCGCTGGGTGCGGCGCCTACCACCTGCTCAATGGTCGTCGCGACAAGCCGGTCAAGCGCAGCTTCTCGATGGCGCTGTGGCTCATGCTGTTGCTCACTCCCATCCAGATCCTGATCGGTGACGCTCATGGCCTGAACACGCTGGAACACCAACCGGTCAAGATTGCGGCCATCGAAGGTCTATGGGAAACAGAGAAAGGCGGCACGGCCCTGAACGCGTTCGGCTGGCCGGACATGGAAGCGGAGGAAACGCGCTATGCCTTCAAGATTCCGCATCTTGGCAGCCTGATCCTGACGCATAGCTGGGACGGCGAAATCCGCGGCATGAAGGAGTTCCCGAAGGAGGACCGACCGCCCTCCTATATCGTATTCTGGTCGTTCAGGATCATGGTTGGATTGGGCATGCTGATGCTGCTTGTCTCTGTGCTCGCAGCACTGCTGCGCAAGGGTGACCGCTTGTACGAGGCGCGCTGGTTCCAGTGGTTCGTGCTGTGCATGGCGCCATCCGGGGTCATTGCGCTGCTCGCAGGATGGGTCACCACCGAAGTCGGGCGGCAACCATGGACAGTGTATGGGGTCCTACGCACGGTCGATTCGGTCTCCCCGATCAGCGCACAGCAGGCCGGCGTGTCGCTACTGATCTTTGTGGTGGTGTACTTCCTGGTGTTTGGCGCCGGCGTCTACTACATGCTGAAGCTGATGAAAAAAGGGCCTGTGGAACAGACACCGGACGAGTTCTCGCGCCCGAACCCGGTTCTGCGCAATCGTGCGCTGGACGTGCTGAAGAGGGGATGATGCCATGCAACTCGACCTCGCAGTCATTTGGGCCATCATCATCGCACTGGGCGTACTGATTTATGTGATGCTGGATGGTTTCGACCTGGGCATCGGCCTTCTTTTTCCCTTTGTCGAAAGCAAGGAGGAACGTCAGGTCATGTTGAACACGGTGGCGCCGGTATGGGACGGTAACGAAACCTTCCTGGTGCTGGGGGGCGCGGGACTATTCGGCGCTTTCCCCATCGTGTACGCGACACTGCTGCCGGCCTGCTACCTGCCGCTCATCGTCATGGTGGTCGGACTGATCTTCCGCGGCGCGGCCTTCGAGCTGCGCGCCAAGGCGCACCGTACCCAGGCGCTTTGGGACCTCGCCTTCATCTGCGGCTCCGGCGTGGCATCATTCTGCCAGGGCATCACGCTGGGAGCGCTGCTGCAAGGCATCAAGATCGCCGACGGCAAATTTGTCGGCGGCGCCTTCGACTGGCTTTCGCCATTCAGCGTCTTCTGCGGCATTGGCGTGCTGGTCACCTACACGGCGCTGGGCTGCGGTTGGCTGATCATGAAGACCGACGGCGAACTGCAAAGCAAAATGCGCATGGTGATGCGACCGTTGGTTGGCGTGCTATTGCTGATCATCGCCATTATCAGCCTGTGGACGGTCCTGGGGCTTCCGGCTGTTGCGCACCGCTGGTTTGGCAGCGGGTATCTGGGCTACTTCCTGCCCGTGCCAATCCTGGTTGTGGCCTGCGTCTGGGGCGTCTTCAAGACCGTACGCGAACAGCACGACACGATGCCATTCTACTTGACGCTGGCACTATGCTTCCTGGGTTTCAGCGGACTGGTAATCAGTATCTGGCCGAACATCGTGCCCCCTTCACTGACCATCTGGGACGCTTCCTCGAGCCGCGAAAGCCAGCTGTTCGCGCTCGTCGGAACATTGATCATCTTGCCGATCATTTTCGTGTACCACTTCATGCAGTACCGTGTGTTCAAAGGTAAGGTGCGGGAGGGCGATGCGGGCTATCACCATTAAAAGAGGCGAACCAAGATGATCGTCCGGCCGATGCAAAGCTGGTTCCGTATGCTCTTCATATGGAACGGCTCGGTACTGCAAACTATCATTCCCCAGTTGCTCGTGATGGGGATCCTGAGCACGCTGGCCGTGCTTACGCATGGCCGCGTCTTCGGAGAAAAAATTCCCTTGAGCCCGGTACCCTTCACGCTGTTCGGGCTGACCTTGGCAATCTTCCTCGTTTTTCGAAATAATGCGAGTTACGCCCGCTTCGTGGAAGCCCGTCTTTTGTGGGGGAATTTGCTGATCGCGTCGCGCACGCTGACATCACAGCTACTGAGCTATCTTCCGGCGCAGGCGCGCCTGGCCGACAGCATCATTGCAACCGCCTACGCCCTAAAGCACCAGCTCCGCCGCACCGACCCCAATCCCGATCTGGTCCGCCTGCTTGGGGCGGAGCGTGCAAAGGACCTGCATCACAAGCTCTATCGCCCCGTAGTGCTGCTGAACGAGATCAGGGCGCACCTGGAGGCGACGTCGGAAACAACGCGTTGGATGCTCGATGCACAACTCAACGACCTAGAGCGTTGCGTCGGTGGATGCGAACGCATCGCTTCGACTCCCATTCCCTTTGCGTACAGCGTTCTGCTGCATCGCTCGGTTTATGCATACTGTGTACTGCTACCGTTCGGGCTGGTCGATTCCACGGAATTCTTCACGCCGCTGCTATGCGTCTTCATCTCCTACACCCTGATTGCGCTGGAAGCCATCGCCAACGAAGTCGCCGAACCTTTTGGCATGGCGCCCAACGCGCTGGCCCTGGACGCCATGGCGCGCACGATCGAACGCTCGGTACTTGAACTATGCGGCCGCCAGGTGCCTGAAGAAGTCCGGCCCACCGGGCCGTACCAGCTAACCTGATCCTAACTCCTCATCCCTGCGGCATGCATCAGCAGCCTGATGAGAAGCGCCACCACGCCAAGTGCCGCAACGCTCGCAGTCCAAAGCAGCACCATCCAGCCAAACCGTTTCCACATCGTGCGCCCTCCCCTGCCATACAGAGTTCAACTTAGCATACGCGCCTGCCAGCAACTGCGTTACGCCGAATAGTCGACAAAGCCATCCGCCCTGCAAAAGCAAACCAGCTTCAGTCCCGAGTGGCGGGCAATATCGATGGCCAGCGATGTCGGCGCCGAAATGGTGGCCAACAGGGGGATGCCGGCGCGCGCCGCCTTGATGGTCAGCTCAGAGCTGGCCCGGCTGGAAAGGAAGACAAAACCGCTGCCTTGCTTCGCTTTCTGCTGCGCCAGGTGGCCAACCAGCTTGTCCAGCGCATTGTGGCGGCCCACGTCTTCAAACACATATTGCACGCCCCCATCCATGCCACACCAGGCGGCGGCGTGGACGCAGCCGGTCATGCGCATCAAGTCCTGGTGCTGCCCCAGTTCCCTGGCGGCCCGCGCAATGGCGGGGCCCAGTGGATCGGGTAGTGGTACCGCCGGTATCGGCGCCGCTGTAAGGTCGAGCAGCGCCAGGCTCTCTATGCCGCATATCCCGCAACCCGTGCGGCCTGTCAGGGTGCGGCGCCGCTCTTTGAGGCGCACAAAGCACTCCTCTGCAATGGTGAGCAGTACCTGCGTCGCAGCCGGCAGTTGCTGCACTTCGACGTCGTAGATTTGCGATGGCCTGTCCACTATGCCTTCCGTCAGCGCAAAACCGGTCGCCAGTTCCTCCAGATGCAGCGGAGTCGCCATCATCACGACATGCGAAATGCCATTAAAGACCAGCGCTACGGGCAGTTCCTCGGCTACGCAATCGCTCGAGACGAACAGTGCATCACCGCGATGTCGCGTGATCTGGCGTTCCTGGTACCCAGAAGCTGCTTTGGCGTCGCCGTCCATAGTGCGTCACCTGATCGTTGGTTATAGTCCAAGTGTAAGCACGGGCAACTGGCGTGGCAAGCAGTCAGCCGTGTCTCTTGCAACATAAACTGTTGCACCAACCATCGTTATGGCCGCGAATTTTTCCGGTGCATTGTACGGTCATCCGCTTCGCTGCACGCGGCCGGATAGGCAGCACCAAGGGTAAGCAGCCAGCGAAACATACGAAAGCCTCACACAACGCCAGAGCTGTTACTAACGCTTCGTCCAGTTCTTCGGGACTCCAAGGGAACTCATGGATAGAACGCTGCACTAGTGACCGTCTTTCTTTTAAGAATGCGCCATAGTTCACCGCAACTTAATAGTTCTGTATCTGCATACCAACTTTGGTGGTTTCCAAGCTCGACCGCCTCGGCCGGGACGCGCCTGACGTGCTGGCGACCATCAAGTCGTTGGCTGGGTTGGGTGTGGAGGTCGTGGTCCTGCAACTCGGCAAACTCGATCTGACATCGCCCGCCGGCAAGCTAATGCTGGCGATGCTGGCAGCAGTTGCGGAAATGGAGCGCGATCAAGGCAATGATCGCTGGATATGAGGCCAGGACGAGCGTCAGCGCCTTGGCAAAGCTCTACGGCGTGTCTCGGGCTACCGTCCTGACCATCGTCCAGTCGCGGCAACAAGCAGCGAAGCCGCCGGCGCCCGCAGAAGCGAGCGGTCGAATTTAGGCCGCAGACAGGGATGGAAAGTAATTGAACACGAAAAATCGCTACCACTTGAAAGCCGCCACCAAACATCACCGAAGTAGCGACGCTGCCTTGCTAGGCCCTTGCAGACCGCCACATGCGCCGACTACCAAAGATTCGACACTCTCTGCAAGGCGAGAATCACCAATTAAAAAAATTATGCGCGATGAACATAGCAAACGAAAATCCAAGGAATGCTAATACCCCATGAATGAAATATCGTACGCAGGTCGCGGTGGCCGCAATGGCGCTATTCGTCTTTTCATTTAGCTTCCCCGACTTTCTAGTCGCCATACTGACGACGGTGAACAGCCCCAAAATGATTACAACCAAAATGACAATTTTCATCTTCGATCCTTTACTTGATGACGACCACAAGACTTCCGATTGCGATGATTAACGCAGTCACAGTGGCTGCACACAGCCATAGAAGGCGCATTCGGAGCAGCTCGATTTTGGCCACCATGAGGGTGTTCTGGTCGGCGAGAGATTTAATAATGTCGGAGGCCGAAAGCATCTGAGCTTGCATAGCGGCTAAGCCTGCTTCAGTCTGATCAATTCTCACGGCAATACGCGCCTGGGTCGAATCGACGTCGGTTGTGTGGGCCAATTTGGAGGGGGGCTTGTTAGCTACCGCGTCCCACAAACTCCGTGCGCTACCAGCCAACTGAGGTGCGGCGCTGATAACATCGGTCCACGGAACAGTCTTTAGAATTGCGAGCCAGCCCAGTGCCATATCTACCCTTAATCAAGTTGCCATATCGTACTGAAGCATAACATCCTGCAAAGGTCATAACAATCTTGCTAAGAGCACACTTAGGTTTTGATTGATTGGCCCTGCCATTGTATTGCCCAGTGCGGCCCCAGTCATACTTGCCCGCAGTCTTAACGCCCTAACTTCAGGCCATGTCAACGGCTTGACAAATTTCCATGTGCACGGCATAGTTCACTCACTCATTCATCGCACCGAGTGAACAAGTCAACAATCCTTAGGAGCAATTGTCATGACTTTACTAATCAACTTGATTAAGCGCAGCGCGCATAAATTTAACGAGGACAAATATCCCTCAGAAGTGTATTACCACTTGACGGACCTTATCAGCCAGGCAAGCACATGCCAGGAAATGGGGTCGGCGCTAATTCAGCTGATCCATTGGAAGGCCGGACATGTCCGGCGCGACCCCGCCGGAAAATATGTGGCAGCTCCGTCAGGCACGCGCTACATGGTTGGTTCGATAAGATACAGCAACACGTTGACCGATGCCCATATTGCCACTCTGATGTCGGAGCAGTTTTTCCAGTGGGCAAAGGCCATCCGCTCCCTGGAACGTTTTGACACCATTTATATCCAACAGCTGCATGAAATGGGGCTATGGACGACCGTCGTCATGCCCGTCTTCATTCTGCATTGCTTGCGGCCGCGCGTATTTCCCATTTGCGACATCATGGTGCTGTATGCCCACGACTTGTTAACCGGCGATCCAGACGGCACTCTGCCCGCGACATTCACAGAAGCATGACGAGGTACGCTGCCTATCATGCATGGTGGCTGGATGTACTGGCTGAGGCTGGTATTGGCCCAATGTCGGCGCAACTAAACCAGTTGAAAGAAATTGACTCGGGACTGTGGGCCGTGGGAAAACAGGCGAAAAGGCTGGCCGCGAAGCAACACGACGCCCCGGACACGCAAGAGGCATACGTTATGCCAGCGATAAGCACCGACTCCGAGCAATTCAAACATCGGGCGGTGGAGCTCCGCGGCCGAGGGCAAACCCAGTTAAACGCGATTGTCATGGCAGCGAACGAGTTGGGGATTGAACTCAAGCCGTCGTACCTCAAATATCCGGGCAGTCACTTTGATCGCTGGCGAAAGCAAGGGCTGGGATAAACTGGCGCATCGAGCGGTGCTTGGGGCAAGGTTTAAATTTCCTCACCACCGCAACCGCCGCCACTTGCACCCCTTTGACTTTTCAAGCTGTAGAGCTCTCAGTTATTCGCATACTCAAAATGCTGCTCCCCCGGCGGGAGGCCAAAAGACGCCCCCCCAGGTCACGTGCATTGCATCGTCCCGACCCTCAAAAAATTTCTTGCGCACAGCGGATGAAATTTATTTTTCAGACGACCACCAAGCACAGTGCGAATTGGTGGCCGCGAAAAAGTAAAATTCTAGAAGCTCCGACGTCCACTATGTGCGACTTCTCAGTTTTGTATTTTAGGCCGCTCTCAGGGTGTGGTGCTGACCTTACCGATAAAGATGTTGTCTATGAAGAAGTCCCATGAACTGGTGTTCGAATTTACCTTAACCTGTTTAATTTGCTTTGATGGTAGTTCGACCACAGCCGCTCCCGACTGACTATTCGATACCAGAGAAAGCGTCTTCGATCCGCCAACATTATCGATCACAGTGTATTGCACGGTAAAAGTCTGTCCGTTCATCAGCAGCATGCTGACTCCATCGACAGAATTTTCGAAATCTATCGTGAGTGTTGGCGAACATCCGGGACAAAAATAGGCTGTTCCGTATACCGTGGTTTGATTCCTCGGGAGATTCGTAGTACCACTCAATATCTGGCCTCCCGAGATGGTCGCGCCCTCTACTTTGAGAGGGGGTTGAACACCCGAGAAGACGCTCCCACCATTGAATTTTTCAAAGTCCACGAAGCATCCATCCAATTTGGGCGATGTTAGATCGATATAGATCTTAATTAAGGAGGCTGCGTATCTAACGGCGATCGGCCCTAGTTCTCGAAACTGGTCTGTTGCAATTGTATCATCTATGGTTGCGTACTGCTGGTTTCGAGTGGCATCGGTCAAACCACTTAGCGTGTAGCGCAGGCCCTTATAGGCAATTCGTCTACTTCTATTGTCGTAAAAATAATTGGTATCGCTTCGCGTGGCGATGGGCCCGTCTCCTTGGAAGACAGTGTCTTTACTGTAAAAATTTCGACTTGTAAATTGTTGTAGCTCCGAGAATAGGGCTTCTGCAGAGCCGGCGCTGACAAACCCGTCGGATACGGGCGGAGCTGTCGGAATACGGATTTCGGATTCGACTGGATCCGCGTCACCATGACCTTCATAATTCAGATGCGGATCATTACGCGTGTGCGCGGGAGAGGTCAAATCTTCGAGCAGATGCAAGACATATCCCAGATCGCGCAACCCTTCCTCGGATGGATTCCCTGCACTGTCTTTTGCATGAGAAATAGCGTCACTCCACTTATGCTGGTTATTGGCTACGGTTGTCCCAAAAATGGGAATACTATACTGACAGGATCCAGCTCCGAAACCCCATTGAATGGAAGAGCAACTTGCCGACGCAATCGAGAGCGCCGGCGTGAAATGGAAAATTGGGCGTTTTCTGTCGTCTTCCGCTGCGGTCCCAATTTGGAGCAAATCATTAATTTTCGACGAACAAAGGGCCCGGTTGTCTATTTGTGAAAGATAGTTAACAGCGGCCCGTGTAATGTTTGCGTGTGTCGGTACCTCATGCGCCATGAGATGTGGTACTACAATCAGCAGAAGAATAGATAACGTCAGCCTCATGGTAACTCTCCATATATTTGCGCTATTTTAAAGTACATTACCAGAACATAATCAACCATTCTCCTGTGGGGGCCTGTGCCATTCCTACTTTCAAGGAAACAGGGTTTCCGTTGTCATCTTTCCAGTCCACTGAGTAGATACGTGATGTTGCTGTTGTTTTGCTTAATCGAGCGCTACCAAAAGCCGTAGCCAAGGCATCTCGCTGTTGGATAGATAAATTCTCGAAAGTTTGGCGATTTTGCGGTGCGGGTGAAAAATGCTTGAGTGCGCCCTCAATATTACCGTCCCGCAGCTCCGCCGCGAGCTGCGCAAGCGTTTGTTCCGCCGTAGCTGCCGATTTCACATGAATACTAAATGGCTCAGATATTGCTCGCCGGAGAATTCCACGAAAGCCAGCAGAGACCCGATAGCGCAGCTCGGTCGGATTAGGCTGGCTTATCGTAAACTTTAAAGTAAAGATGCGATCCCCAAGTGCAGCATCACCATTCAAACCGTCATCGTGCAAAATTCCGATCGTCGCTAGGCTTCCGTCATCATTTTCTCGTTGCAGAAAAACGCTACCGGCAATAACGGTTGAGTCGGGTATCTGAGAGGTTACAGTAATCTGTGCAGTAGTGCCCGCAACGAAAGAATCTATATTCGGTTTAGTCAACCCAATCGCAGGAGCCGCCAATATTTCACCTGATGCGCAGAACAGTAAGGCCGCCGTGCCATTAGCCACAATGCAATTTTTCATTTGAATTTTCATGGCAGCCACCTGGATGCGGAGTGATACTTAACAGCTCCAATCGCAAAAAAAGCAATAACAAATAAAGCGAAACTGGAAGGCTCAGGTATAGGTGTTGATGAAAGCGACGACACCGACAGATCATCCATCGTAAAAGAATATCCTGACGAACTACCTATTATCTCGATTTTTGATATCCCACCGAAATATATCAAACTAAGAAGTTCATTAGGTACACTGCCAGCGTCGCCGGACAGACGCAAATTACTGGAAAACTGCGACAGCTGAGAGCCAACCACGTTCCCGTCTGCATCGAACGCTGTCATCTTTAACGGGTCAAGATAAGTAAAATATGCGCCGAAGCTCGAAATCGGCGCGGCAAATAGAATCTGCATAGGCCCACCGTCGTCCGAAAGAACAACAGTGCCAGAATTTGGCGGGAATTCGAACTCGTTCAAAGAAGCACCTGCTTGTAGAGCAAGCGCATTTAAAAACGAAAGCCCTCCGATCTGATTTGTAACTGCCTGATTGTCGAAAAAATTCTCGAAATCTATTTTCTCTGCTTGTGCATGTGAAAAAAATAGAAACGAATATGATATAAGCAACCAACGGATTATCTTGTTTGCCGAAGTCATAATTTTACCTTTCGCACAGTGAGCGTCAACGAAGTTGCACAAAAAAATACAGAAGATATGATGCAGTAAGCTTTGCCAAAAACCATTCGAATTTCATGCAGGCATCGAGTTGCGTAACTACGGCATTCGCCGAAGTGCGTCCCCCCGAAAAAAACAGACAGCGAGGTTTCCAATGAATATGGATTGCCAAGATAGTATTAGGTTACTTGCACGGAGCGATATTTCAAGTCGAACGCTACAGTTGTTGTATTTGCGCCGCATGCGGCCAACAAAAATTCCGGCATTAATACCCATGCAGCGGCTGGCCCCAACATCCGCAGCGGCAATGATATGCGAATAAATTCTTCGTGAACCCAATTTCAGAATAAGTCGTTGATTTTACATATTTTCCTTAAGCATTCTAGTTTTTTTGCACTCAACATGGTGCACAAGGCAATTTTGCAAAATTAGTTCTTTTATTTTCTTGCCGAGCAAGCCCGCTTTTCTCCCCATTTCTATTGAAAGAAATTTCACTTCCGTTTCTTTTCGAGACGCATCAAGGCCTTTATGGAAGTATTTAACTTCCCTATCGTCCAAAGTGATATTGTTGCAGCTCTGACCTGCCACCCAATTTGTACTAGACCGAACTGGTTGGCCGCTCATTGATGTATTTTTGGGGCCATTCCTAAATCACTTGCTTGGCTAGCCGCCGCGATACAAACCAATGTGGGCTTAAACATTCATCGCGAAACTTGCCAATGAAGCTTCGATACATGCATTCTCCTGTGGTTTTCCGGACGTGCTGCATTTCAGCTTCAAGCGCATCTCATAAGCCCATTTATCAGGCGTCTTGCAGGCAAATTCTGGGCCGTTATCGAAAGTCACCGAGCTTGACACACCGCGCGACTCCACCAGCCACTCCAGCACAGCAACCACTCGCTTAACAGGCAGCGAGATGTCGACTTCGATAGCCAGACATTCCATCGTAAAATCGTCAACGATGTTCAGACATCGCAGCCGCTTTTTTTCGACAGCCGTCCGACACAAAATCCATCGACCACCTTTCGGCCGCGTTGCTGGCACTGTGTTCGTACCATGCCAGCGATACGTTCGCGCTTCCTGGGTCGAACCATCTGCCCCGCCGCGTAATACACGCAGCAATTGCGTTTGCGGCTCGAATTCGCGGCAAATCCTGACAATGGTGCAACCACCACAAAAGAAGGCATCATGGACTTCACATACCTCCTCACTCCATTCGCCGCTAGTTACGGCCTCTGTTGCGGCCACCGATTCAAACGGCGTGTAACGGATGTCAAAGCGCCGCCCCATCCGCACAATGTCCAGGCCGAGCCGCCGTGCGCAAGAGAGTCGTATGAGGTCGCCATTGAAGCCCTGCAGCAGAGTTTTGCTAAGGTGATGGTGAAACTTGACCGCATCGAAGCGAAGGTGGATCTACTGTTTTCCACGGGCGACTGAGTGGGCTGCAACTTTGGCCACATAGTTGCAGCCGTGGCTGCGTCCTCGCCTCTGGACCTCGCCCTCATCATTTCGCAGGGTATAGTCAGATGAAAGTACGAGTGAATTCTGGGGCCACGCAGTCTGGGCAATCACGCGCAGCCTGTTGTGAGTGCTACTGCCTGCACTTTCGAGCAGCCCGAGCAACTCGCTACAATGCCCGTATTAAACGGCGGCGTATGGCAAACACGGCTGTGGACAACAATGCAGTGGTATTCCGTCAGACGTTGCTATTGCCTCGCCTTACGAACCGCAACCAAAGCAAAACAGCCAATCGTCAAAAGTAGCAATGCATTCGGCTCTGGCACGGAATTGACATCGAGGCTATATTGAAATCCGTTCTCAGTCGAGATAAGCTTTCCAGAGTCTGAAGTCAAGACTAAGGGTTGGTCACCGGAAATAAAGTCAATAGCCGAGGTGTGCAATCCATCAATTACGGCTCCTGGGCCATAAACACTCGAAACGCTTCCTTGAAAATTCCCATCGATACGAACCTTGTCTCCGTTGCTCACCAACACAGACAGCGTGAAATTTGCAATATCCATACCATCCACGAAATCATAGCCAACGACACAATTGAAGCACGTTGACTGAGTATGCCCTCCGTTGGCCGACAGAGTGTAGCCAACAAGGGCGCTGTAACTGCTGCCATTCGGCGTGGTTGTTATTACAGAGATTCCGCTTGATAAGTATGCCCATCCATTCATATGGCCGTCCGTATGGCCGGATATTTTCAACAAAGTAGAGCCAGACAACCCAGACACAGTCCAAACGTCGCGCCAACCTGTAAAGAAGGTCCCGTTCCCATCCCAAGTTTGATTTGCACTAAGTCTTACCGGATCGGCCGATGCATAACCCGTGCTTTTTCCCATCTGTGATTGGGCAGATAGATAAGCGCCGGGCGCAGTAAGGGTAACCTGGTCGGTTCCAAACAAGCCGTCGTAGGCGATGTCATAAAGTCCAGTTGAACTATTGAAGGTAGGGAGAACACTCCGAGCAGTAGCAAACGCACCAGAAGTTAAGTGCGTGGTAGGCTGAGTGTACCAAGGATCATTCGACGGATCGTAAGTTCCAGCTTGAGCGTCGATAACAGCAACCATTGCAATCAAACCCAGGATGAATTTCATGTCTTCCTCCTTCTAGAATTTAGTGGTGGGTGACAAGCAATTAGCGTTCCTGATGTTGTCGACTCAACTAATGAACAAATTTTTCTCCTGGTCTGTAAAATTTTTCGACATAAATATCAACAGTTAGCGCTGCCTCATTCACTGGGGAAGCGGTAAACCAAATCTACTCTCTTGAGTCGACTACCATAAATGTACAAGTGCGCATAGAAAATTGGCTGTCAAAATTTCCGACAGTGACGTGCAGAAGTTCTAATGTATCAGGATCTATAGGCGCGACCGGACGGCCCTGAAAAGTAATCTGAGCATTACCACATAGAGCGGTCTTGCGAAATTTAACCAATAGACACGGAGGTACTCGATGAACCGCGCTCAGTCCCTTAGATACTATTGAGCATTTAATAATGCCGCCGTTCAAAATCGGCATAGGTCATCCTCTTGATGCGCTCCGGCTTACGTACTCATCAAGACGACTAAGTACACTGGTCGCTGGGATCGTCTAGCCGCCGACAGGCGGCCAGGAACGTCGCGGTGTATTGGGTGCCGGCATCGAGTGAGTGGAACCTGACACCCTTCACGCTGAAGCGGATCCAGCGAACCGCCGTTTATCACGACAAGCCTGAGGTAATGTACGACAGCGGTTGGCTCTGCATCTTCTGGTGGCCGAGAGAGCTAGAACCGGCGGAGCGCGGTCCTGCTTTGAGCGGAGTATGCGGGGGTGAAGGAAATATTCTTCTTTGCTGCGTTAACGCAAGTATAGTAGCCTTAGTTTTCCATCGATTGACAGTCCTTGCATTCAAAATGAACGACGACGCAGCGAACGAAAATCAGATTCTCCTCTGTTCCCACTGCTTCGCAGACGAAGGATTAAGAGTAGACGCTACAAGGCACGGCCTTGAGCAGCCCGACGAATGCCCGCAATGCAAGAGCACTGAGGGGCGGAAGCTCACAAAATCGCACATCGAGGCCCTTGCATGGTATTTTTTCGTAAGCGGCACTACAGTCCGCAGTGAGTATGGTGGATATCCAAGGATTCAGTTCAACGAACACCATTACGGAGAGACCTCCATTTCTCCATCGGCATGGCTCAAGAACGACATCAAATTGATTGAAGAATCAGCGAAGATTGGATTTTTTCACTATGGTCCGCGCTTTTGGATGTTTGGCGAAATAGAGCCTCTAAAAGCGTTGCAGGATCCGGCGACTAGGCAGCCGATTCTTGAGCGAATTCTGAATGAATACCCCGTAGTAGCACTTGCCAAAGACACCAAGTTCTACCGGCTTCGAGTTGGTCCCACAGAGCCTGCTGACCCTCTGGAATATGATAGCCCGCCAGTTGCTCTAGCAGGCAATGGCCGCTTGGACTCGGCCGGCTTTCCGGTAATGTACGGATCCCAAGACATCGATGTCTGCATACATGAATGCCATGCTTCTGCAGATGACGATATTTTCGTTGCTACTTTTAAGACTCAACGGGACTTACGCCTCCTAGATCTCACCCACGTTCTCCAAGAGGACGTAACAGAGTTTGAGAGTCTGGATCTGGCACTGCATATGCTGTTCCTTGCCAGATCTCATTCCTACGAGATTTGTCGCGCAATCGCACAATACGCGTGCCAGGCGGGTTTTGACGGCATCATCTATCCTTCGTATTTCAGCCTGATCCGCACAGGTGGCCATCCATTCGAGACTGTCATGGGTATGTCAGTTCGCCGGTTTCACCCACAGGCGAATCAATACGCTAATGCATATACTATCCAGAATTTCGCGCTATTCGGGCGCCCGTTGGAAAGTGGCCTGGTAAGTGTGGAATGCATAAACCGTTTAATTATTACCCAGGTCGGCTACCAAGGACACTTCGGGCCTGTGACTTACTAAGTCCCAACTGGGCAAGTAGTACATCCTCATCGCACCTCTTCGCTCAGCGGCCTGACCTCCAGGTCGCCCTTCCCGGCCAGCCTCTCGATCTTCACCGCTCGGATTTCGTTGTGCCCACCTGGCGGCACCGCCTTGAGCACGGCAATAGCTTCGTCAAAGCGGCCAAGGAGGCGCAGTAGCTCGCCCTTCTGCACTTGGTCTCCTGGCTTCATCTCGCCCACCTCCAGCAGGCCAAGCAGGGCCTCCATATTCGCGCGCTCTTCCGCTTCCGGCCAACGCGGCACGTTGGGAATGGGCGTGCCATCCACACGGGTGCGGAAGCGGTCATTAAGAGCCCACCAAACATGTCGTCGGAGCCAAAGTACCCGGCCCCGGCTCTGTCCCTCGGAATGCGCGAGGACGAAGGATATATCCTCGATGGAGGAGATGCCCGCCTCACGGGCCGTTTTCCAGCCCAGCGGGATCTGGAGCCACTCCGCCTCCTCGCGTAGCCTTCCATCAGGATCGCCTCGCCAACGCGCTATAAGCCGCTCCAAGCCGCCAAACTGGCGAGGTGGATAGTCCAGCACCCCCAATCGTTCAAGATCTTGAATCCAGAACAGCGCAGCACATGCGGAACAACGAACAAGCGGTGCGAGAGCAGAGTCCCACCAACCAGTTGGCGCGCCGTCTGTCCAGGCGCGAGCGCCAACAACAAAAAGAGACTTCAGCTCCCGGCGAAGAAAGAAGGAGCCACAGTCAGGGCACGCATACACGTCGGGGGCGGCGAAACGGGTCATGGCGCAATTGTATCGCCAGCCCTGATGCCTTGAGCATTAACCCGGAAAGCCGTGCTGCATCAAATATGCCACGACCCAGTCGTGCAGCTTACGCAAATCCTTATGCGTGTACTTGTAGTACCTCGGGTTAGTCCTACTAGTCCAAGGTGAATCTCGATACACAGCATCCTCTATGTCCCAGAGTTGCTCCTTGTTTAGCAAGCTCTTCAACCTCTTTGTCACCCGAGTGAACAACCTGGTAAATGGCATTCCATTCGGGCGTTTTTGACGTGCATCGCGACGGCTTTTGATTTCGATGGGGAATGCGAACAGCCCCTCATCTTCTTGACAAACTGAAGCCTGAGCCTGCACCGCACCCGTGATGGCACTCAGCTTAGGAAAGGCGCGTGCACCGCCACCGCCAAGACGCGAGTACAGGAAATTGATAAACGTCCCCGTGAAAGTCAAGTCTATCAAGTCATTGCCGATTCCTAGGCCGGTAACCCACCTAAACACAGTAGTGTCACCCTCCTCGGACACCAGCGTCACACTCCGATCAAATATCGCATGGGCGGCGACATCGAGGCGGCGATATGCGACCTTGGGAGTCAGACCTGCATGAAGTGCAAACTCCGCTACCGTTACGCCCAAAAGTAATCCTGGGAAGCTGGTGGCGGAGGCAGGATCTTGTGCAACGATCGCAGCCATGCGCCTTAGGATGTAGCGTTCATCAACCGACAGGTCGCGTGCACTTTCAGCCAATGCTCGCTGCAGTTCGAGTTCGCGATCACGCGCTAGCGCAGCTTCCGTAATTTCAGGAGTCAGAATTTCAATCATTCTCGAACATAAGTGAAGTGCAGTGTGGGTCGAGGAAACAGGCCTATCGGAAAGCGGGTAGGTTGTAGGCTGTGCCCGCCCCTCTACGCGCCTTGCTCAGCACGTAGGGGGGCACACAAGATTAGGACTTCGAGATCGCAGCCGCAGGCGTGTCAGCTTGCACGCATTTGAACATCACGTCAGCCTTTGGGTAGTTCCCGAAAACATATGGGGGTTGCGCCTCCACGGCGCTGGTGAGCTGGAACTGCTTGTTCAGGCGCGTGCAGAACTGGTTGCCTTCCGTGATCGCTTCCGCTTTCAACGTGCTGGCCCCCGAGAATCCAGTAGCCGCCTGCCGCGTGACCATGTATGCGTCCTGACCAATTGATACCACCCCGGAATTGGCTGCGCAGCCAGCCATAAGTAATGCAACCGCAAGAACAGCAAATTTCATATTACTTTTCATCCTAGTTAAAAAGGGAGGCTTAAGCGAGCCCCGAACGCACTACATCAACTTTTCACCGCCCCTTCGCCATCTGGCTTATCAACTAGAGCGCGGCCTTCTTCTCGATCCTTTAGCACTCCTTCACGCACCAACTTCGAGATGATGCCGCCCTCCGACCTGCCAAGCTGAAATGCGATGTCTCTGATCGAGGCTCCCCGTTTAAACAAGGCCAACAACTTGTTTCTGTCTGTCGGGTCCCATTTTTTCCCCGCACTGGACTCCGGCGGCATTGTGATTGTGGCGTCAACAGGCTGATTGCGCTGAGCGGCGAGCTTGGCGGTCCAATGGGTTGCAGGCGCCTTGGCGGAAGTCGCGGCACGAGATACATGCTGAAGGGTTGCGGCCACTGGGATGGAGTTAGGCGTCGATGTGGCCACTTGCCCTTGTACTTGCGCGGCAGCCTGTTCTGCCTCAGCCCGCTTTGCAGCTACATACTGCCGTTTCACGGCATCACGCGCGAAAAAGAGCGCGCGGATGACAGTAGGGTGATGGAACACGCTTTCGTGTCGCAGAGGCGCACCGGTAACTGGGTCAATGCCGAGAGCTAGTTTTTCAATAATGTCGTGTACAAGGGTCGGCGTCACTTACAGCTCCATTCCTTCATTTCGCGGCTCCTCTTTAGAACGTAATTTCTGACCTTTCGGTGCGCCAGTACAGAATTAACGTACTCAGTTTTTATCGCCACAACCGAGCAAAACAAAGGGTCGATTCTACGTTTTTCGTAGAGAAAAAGAATAGCCAAATCTACGACTATCGTAGGATGCCTTCCAGCAAGTTCTCCGCCTCCATCTTTGGCCGCCGCCTTCGGCAGGCGAGGCAGCTCTCCGGGCTACCGCAGGACAGACTAGGGGTTCTTGCCGGGCTAGAAGAATCGTCGAGCAGCGCTAGAATCAGCAGATATGAAAGCGGCATCCATGAACCCACAAGCGTGTTCGCTCAGGCACTTGCCGAAGTACTGCACGTACCTGCTGCATATTTTTACTGTGCCGATGACGATCTTGCGGAGCTGATCTTGCTCTACTCAGGATCGAAGTCGGTTGATCGACATGAACTGATCGTACAGGCACGCAGCCTCTCCGACATCCCTCCACGATCACGAAAGACTCGCGGCCCTTAAATCTGAGGGATCAAATTCAATCACATCACGCCTTGCATCAAAACCTGCCTCAAAATGATTCCATTAGGACAGAAGCATTACCTCTAAAGACGTACGCGGCATTGATCGGTGTGGGGTACAAAAGGGGTACAACGAAAAAAGCGCAAATGGAGAAATAAAAAAGGGTTACACACGAAAGTATGTAACCCTTTGTTATTACTGCTAAATTCTGGTGCCGGAGATAGGAGTCGAACCTACGACCTTCGCATTACGAATGCGCTGCTCTACCAACTGAGCTACACCGGCAAAGAGCCCGGATTATAGCAAACTAATTGACAGTTTGCTAGTGTTTAATGAACAACAATTATTGCCGGGCCGCGGGCAGCGCAAACACGGCGGATCAATGATCCGCCCTACGCGTCCCGGGACCGGGTACGTCCCGCCGAATATGTTACAGCCCGGTGCGCTTATTCGTGGTGATAACCGGTAACAACCGCCACTTCGTCGCGCGAGCCGAGGATGACGGGCACGCGCTGGTGCAGCTTCTCGGGCTGGATGTCGAGGATGCGGTGCTTGCCGTCGGTGGCCATGCCGCCGGCCTGTTCGACGATGAAGGCCATCGGGTTGGCTTCATACATCAGGCGCAGCTTGCCGGGCTTGGACGGGTCGCGTACGTCCGCCGGGTACATGAAGATGCCGCCGCGGTTCAGGATGCGGTGCACGTCCGCCACCATGGAGGCGATCCAGCGCATATTGAAGTCCGCGCCGCGCGGGCCCGTGGAGCCGGCCAGCAGCTCGGAAATATAGCGCTGCACCGGCGGATGCCAGTGGCGCTGGTTGGACATATTGATCGCAAATTCCTTGGTCTTGGTCGGGATTTGCATATTGCGCTGGGTGAGCACCCAGGAGCCCATTTCGCGGTCCAGCGTGAAGCAGTTCACGCCGTTGCCGGTCGTGAGCACCAGCATGGTTTGCGGGCCGTAGACGGCGTAGCCGGCGGCGACCTGCTTTGTGCCCGGCTGCAGGAAGTCCTTCTCGGTCGGTTCGCCCATGCCTTCCGGCGCTTTCAGCACGGAGAAGATGGTGCCGATGGAGACGTTCACGTCGATGTTCGAGGAGCCGTCCAGCGGGTCGAACACCAGCATGTATTCGCCTTTCGGGTAGCGGTTCGGGATCAGGTGGATTTCTTCCATTTCTTCCGACGCCATCGCCGCCAGGTGGCCGCCCCATTCGTTCGCTTCCAGCAGGATTTCGTTGGAGATCACGTCCAGCTTCTTCTGGACTTCGCCCTGCACGTTTTCCGTTTCCAGCGCGCCGAGCACGTCGCCCAGGGCGCCCTTGCCCACGCTGTGGCTGATGGTCTTGCACGCGCGCGCGACCACTTCGATCAGCAGACGCAGCTCGGCGGGGATGTTGTGGTGCTGGCGTTGTTCTTCAACGAGGTGTTGGGTGAGGCTGATGCGTTTCATTCGGGTTCCCTGGTCTTGGTTTGAAGTTCGTTGTCGTTCACGCACGGCGGATCAATGATCCGCCCTACGCGTTTCGTTTTTTTGCGCCCGCGACGTCCGATCCGTCGCACGGCGTTCCGATTTTTTACGCCCCGCGACATCCGATCCGTCGCACGGCGTTCCGATTTTTTACGCCCCGCGACATCCGATCCGTCGCACGGCGGTCCGATTTTTTACGCCCCGCGACGTCCGATCCGTCGCACGGCGTTCCGATTTTTTACGCCCCGCGACGTCCGATCCGTCGCACGGCGTTCCGATTTTTACGCCCCGCGACGTCCGATCCGTCGCACGGCGTTCCGATTTTTTACGCCCCGCGACATCCGATCCGTCGCACGGCGTTCCGATTTTTTACGCCCCGCGACATCCGATCCGTCGCACGGCGTTCCGATTTTTTACGCCCCGCGACGTCCGATCCGTCGCACGGCGTTCCGATTTTTACGCCCCGCGACGTCCGATCCGTCGCACGGCGTTCCGATTTTTTTACGCCCCGCGACGTCCGATCCGTCGCACGGCGTTCCGATTTTTTACGCCCCGCGACGTCCGATCCGTCGCACGGCGTTCCGATTTTTTACGCCCCGCGACGTCCGTTCCGTCGCACGGCGTTCCGATTTTTTTACGCCCCGCGACGTCCGATCCGTCACACGCCGTTCCGATTTTTTTGCGCCCCGCGACATCCGATCCGTCGCACGGCGATTCGATTTTTTTACGCCCGTTCCGCCGCACAGCGTAGGGCGGATCATCGATCCGCCGTGTTTAATTGGCCAGCGCCTTCGACACCACCTCCATCACATCATTGGACAGCGGCGTCGCGGCAGCCACGCGTTCAAGCGCATGGCGCATATGAACCTGCAACTCCGGCGAATACCTGCGCCAGCGGTCCATCGAACGTGCAAGGCGCGCTGCAACTTGCGGGTTAAGCGCATCAAGCTTGATCACATGCTCCGCCCAGAACTCGTAAGCGCTGCCGTCCGCGGCATGGAACTGCGGCGGATTTGCGTTGCAGAAAGCGAACAGCAGGCTGCGCGCGCGGTTCGGGTTCTTCAGCGTGAACGCCGGATGCCGCATCAACTCGCGCACGCGTGCCACGTCGGTATGCGGCGCGGTGGCCTGCATGGTGAACCATTTGTCCACCACCAGCGCCTCGCCCTTGAACTCCTGGTAGAAGGTCTCCAGACGCTGGCTCACATCGGCGCCGCTGTGAATCATGGACACCATCGCCGCCGCGCGGTCCGTCATATTGGTCGCATTGTCGAACTGCGTTCTCGGCCAGCTTCATGGCCTCGGCATTCGGCTGCACCAGCAGATAAGCCAGCGCCAGGTTGCGCAAGCCGCGCTTGCCGGCGGACGCCGCATCCGGGCTGTAAGGTCCCGGCGTGGCGTTGGCCTCATAGACTTCGTGCAGCTCGTCCGCCAGCGCGGAGCCGATCGCATGGCGCATGAACTGGCGCGCGGTGTGGATGGCCTGTGGATGCACCACTTCCATCGCCTCCGCAATGATGGTTTCCGACGGCAGGATCAGCGCCTGTTCGCGGAAGGCCGCGCCCAGCGAGTCGTCCGTCAGCAGGGCACGCAGCGCTTCGATATAGGTATCGTCCAGCGAAAGGGTACGGTCCGTGGTCACCGCGCCGCACAGCGCCAGCAGGCGCTCCATCGCCAGGCGCTGGCCCGCTTCCCAGCGGTTCACGGGGTCGCTGTCGTAGCGGAACAGGTGCAGCAGCTCGTCGTCGCTGTAGTCGTATTCCAGCACCACCGGCGCCGAAAAGTCGCGCAGGATGGACGGCACCGGCTGTTCGGCCACGCCGCTGAACGTGAAGGTCTGCTCCGCCTCGGTCAGCTCCAGTACGGCGGTCGTACCGCGGCCTTCGCCATCGACGGTAAGCGGCAGGTCTTTGCCGTCCTTGTCCAGCAGGCCCACAGCCACGGGGAGGTGGAAGGGCAGCTTTTTCTCCTGGCCCGGCGTAGGCGGGCAGCTCTGGGACAGGGTAAGCTCATAGGTCTGCGCATCCGCATCGTAGCGCGACTTCGCCGACACCACCGGCGTACCGGCCTGCGAATACCAGCGCTCGAACTGCGTCAGGTCGCGTCCATTGGCGTCCGCCATCGCGGCGCGGAAATCGTCGCACTGCACGGCCTGGCCGTCGTGGCGCTCGAAGTACAAGTCCATGCCCTTGCGGAAGCCCTCGCGGCCGAGCAGGGTCTGGTACATGCGCACTACTTCGGCGCCTTTTCATACACGGTGACCGTGTAGAAGTTATTGATCTCGACGAAGGAGTCCGGACGCACGGGATGCGCCATCGGGCCGGCATCTTCCGGGAACTGCGCCTGGCGCAAGGTGCGCACCTGGTCGATGCGGGTAACGGCGCGGCCGGATTCGGTACCGATCATGTCCGCCGAAAATTCCTGGTCGCGGAATACAGTCAGGCCTTCCTTCAGCGACAGCTGGAACCAGTCGCGGCAAGTCACGCGGTTGCCGGTCCAGTTGTGGAAGTATTCGTGGCCGACCACGGCTTCGATGCCCGCGTAGTCGATGTCCGTGGCAACGCGCGGATTAGCCAGCACGAACTTCGTGTTGAAGATGTTGAGGCCCTTGTTCTCCATGGCGCCCATATTGAAGTCGCCCACCGCCACGATCATGAAGCGGTCCAGGTCCAGCTCCAGGTCCCAGCGCTCCTCGTCCCAGCGGATGGAATTCTTCAGCGACTGCATGGCGTAGTCGGTCTTGTCCAGATTGCCCTCTTCCACCCACACCTGCAGCAGCACGTCGCGGCCGGACGCCAGGGTGTACGTCTCCTCCTGGCTGACCAGCTGGGCCGCCACCAGGGCGAACAGGTAGCTCGGTTTCTTGAACGGGTCTTCCCACTTGGCGTAATGACGGCCGTCATCCAGGTCGCCCTCTTCGATCAGGTTGCCGTTGGAGAGCAGCACCGGATATTTTTCCTTGTCCGCGCGCAGCATGACCGTGTACTTCGCCATGACGTCCGGACGGTCCGGGAAATACGTGATACGGCGGAAGCCTTCCGCCTCGCACTGGGTATAGAAGCTGCCGTTCGAGGTGTACAGGCCAGACAGGGTGGTATTCCGCTCCGGCGCGCAAGTGGTTTCGATTTCCAGCGTGACTTCGGCCGGCGCCTTGCGGATGGTCAGCGTATTGTTGGCGACGATGTACTGGTTCGGCTTCAGCGCCTGGCCATTCATGCGGATGGCCACCAGTTCAATGTCCTCGCCATTCAGTACCAGGTCGCGACTCTTGCTGTCCGGGTTCTGGCGCAGCGTGATGCGGTTGGCGACCACGGTTTTGGCAGGATCCAGGTCGAAGCCCAGTTCTACGGTGTCAACGAGGTAGCTGGGCGGGGTGTAGTCTTTACGGTAGATCGTCTGGGGGCTATCGGTGCGCATGGGTTTCGTTCTGGGCAAAGACAAAGAAAGGTTATTTTACCAACAGCGCGCAGGGGCGACGCCCGATTCTTTTCCGGTTCTTTTCTGTTCTCCCCCGGGCGGTAACATTCTGTAATAATTAGGCGAAACGATTGTTGCAGTAATAAACTGTCAAATGAGTAGAATTCCTTTGAAAATTGGGAGTCAGACCATGAAAGCGCTAGCCAGCATACTCATAGCGGCCGCCAGCCTGCTGCTGAGCGGGTGCGCCACGACCTTGCGCAGTGACGTCACCGTGTTCCACCAGTGGCCCGCGGACCTGCAGGACAAGTCATATGTCTTCGAAACCCCGCCTCCGGCCGAGGATACGCTGGAGCACCGCAGCTATCTGGCCCTGGTCAGCAATGAACTGGCGAAACTGGGCTTCCAGCAGGCTGCCAACCCGGCCGACGCCAAGCTGAGAGTGGGCATGCGCTTTTCCACCGTCGATCATCCGACCCGCGTGCTGCAGGCGTCCGATCCCTTCCTGATGTCGCCCTACTACGGCCCCTGGGGCTATGGGCGCTTCGGCTACGGTCCGTATCGCCGCTACTACGGGGGCTTTTATGGCTACCGCGGCTTCTATGACCCCTGGTATTGGGGCCCGATGGAGTACCGCGAAGTCATCCAGCACAATTACGAGCGCAAGCTGTACGTGACGATCAATAACCTGGCCGGTAACAAGCTGTTCGAGGTGACGGTGAATAACACCAGCCGCAAACAGTCCACCCCCGCCGTGATGCCCGCCCTGGTGCAAAGCGCCTTTACCGGTTTCCCGGGCGAGAGCGGCAAGGCCAAGCGCGTTGACCTCGAAATCCAGTAAGCCGTTTGCCTCCCAATGCCGTCCAGTTCTATCTGGACGGCATTTTTTTAAACCCGGGGCAGAAGCAGGTGTCAGGCACGTTGTGCCTGACACCAGGTTCACGCCCTGGGTTTTGACAAGGACTGCCGATGTCCCTCTCGCCTGACCCGCGCTACCCCATGCTCGCCTGGCTGCGCGAAGGCGCCCGCACCGCCGTGATGCTTCGCCCCCGCTGGACTGGCCTACCAACCGGCCCGGCGATGATCGCCGCGCTGTTCGTGTTGAATCTCGCCCTGGCAGTGCTGATCCAGCGCCTGTATGTGGACGGCCCGGCCATCTTCTACTGGCAAGCCTTCAACGCCGGCTGGTTGTCCCTGGCCCTGCTGCCCTGGTGCGCCTGGCTGGTACGCGGGGACACGCCGCGCCTGTTCACGATGCTGCAAGCCCAGTCCATCGCGCTCACGCTGCTGGTCGGCGCCGTCTACGTGGCCATGATCTACGGCCATCTGGACACAACAAGACTCGGCCGCTTCGGCAACGCGGCTGTCTGGATGGTCCCGCCCGCGCTGGCACTGATTTCGCAACTGGTGCTGCTCTGGCGCGGCGGCAGCGGGGAGCCGCTGCCGTCCGCCACCGCCATCCTGGTGCTGATCGGCTGCTTCGCGCTGAACATCTTCGCCCGCCCCGCCGATTTCTGGTATCCGAAGCAGCAGGAAAGCGCCGAGCCGTATCCCTTCAAGCTGACGCAGGAACTGGCCGAGGCGCAGCCCGCGCTATTGGCGAAGCAGCTGGCCGCGCTGAAGCCTCAGCGTCCCGGCAAGGTGGATATGTACGCCCTCACCTTCGCGCCCTACTATGCGGACGTGTTCTGGCGCGAAAGCGGCGTTGTCGCGGAGGTGATGGCCAAGCGCTTCGATGCTGAGGGACGCGTGCTGCAGATGGTGAATCACTTCCACACGGCCGGCACGCAGGTCTGGGCCACGCCGCTCAACCTGCACCGCGCCATCGCCCGGATTGCGCAAACCATGGACCGGGATGAGGACATTCTCTTCCTTCACCTCACCTCACATGGCGGCGCGAATGGGCACCTGGCCTCTCAGTTCCCGCCGCTGTCGATGCAGGACCTCACGCCGCAGGAGCTGAAGAAATGGCTGGACGAAGCGGGCATCCGCAACCGCGTGATTTCGATCTCGGCCTGCTATTCGGGCAGCTGGATCGCGCCGCTGGCCAACGAGAACACCCTTGTGATGACGGCCGCTGATGCCGATCACACGTCCTATGGCTGCGGCAGCAAATCGGAGCTGACCTTCTTCGGCCGCGCCATGTATGACGAGCAGCTGCGCTCCCGCACACGCTCGTTTGAGGAAGCGCACGCCGCCGCGCGCAAGATCATTCTGCAGCGCGAACAGGAGGCAGGGAAAACCGACGGCTACTCGAATCCGCAAATATCCGTCGGCTCAGGAATTCGTGCGCGCCTGGAACGCATGCTGAAACCAGAGGCGTAAAGCAAGTGTCAGCCACGATGTGGCTGACACTAGGTTCACGCCGTGGGTTTTGCTTCAGCTGTAATAAGCTTCGCTGGCAAAGGTAATCACACCGATCAGCGCGACAACCAGCAGCAGGATCACCAGCAGGCGGCCAAATTTCGGGGATTGGCCTGGATCGTCGTCTTCGGCTGGTCGGTTCTGATCGGTCATGATGCTCAAGGAAGAATAATGGTGGACCCTGTGGTCTTGCGCGCTTCGAGGTCGATATGCGCCTGCGCCACGTCGGCGAGATTATAGCGCTGGTTGATATCGATCTTCACCTTGCCGCTGCCCACCACATCGAACAGCGAAGCCGCGCAGGCTTCCAGGTCGGGACGCTTGGCCACATAGGTGAACAGCGTGGGACGAGTCACGAACAGCGAACCGCGCGACTGCAGTTCGCCCAGCGAGAACGGATCGACCGGCCCGGACGCATTGCCGAAGCTGACCATCAGTCCCAATGGCGCCAGGCTGTCCAGCGAGCCAATGAACGTATCCTTGCCGATCGAGTCATAGACCACGGACACGCCCTGCCCGTTCGTGATCTCTTTCACGCGCTGCGTGAAGTTTTCCGTGTTGTAGTTGATCACGTGCGCCGCGCCATGCGCCTTGGCCAGCGCCGCCTTCTCGTCCGAACCGGCGGTGCCGATCAGGTTCACGCCCAGCGCCTTGGCCCACTGGCAGGCGATCAGGCCAACGCCGCCGGCCGCCGCGTGGAACAGGATGGTGTCGCCCGCCTTCAGTTGCGCGGTGCGGTGGAACAGGTACTGTACCGTCATCCCCTGCAGCATCATGGCCGCCGCCGTGTCGAAGCCGATATTGTCCGGCAGCTTGAGCAGGATGGCGGCCGGCATATTGCGCTTTTCCGAATACGCCCCGTTGGGACGGCCCGCATAGGCCACACGGTCGCCCGGCTTCACATGCGTAACGCCCTCGCCCACCGCTTCCACCACGCCCGCGCCTTCCTGGCCCAGGCCGGACGGCAGCGGCTGCGGATACAGGCCGGTGCGGAAGTAGACGTCAATGAAATTCAGGCCGATCGCCTCATGGCGCACGGTCGCCTCGCCGGGACCGGGCGCACCGACATTAACGTCCACATACTCCAGCACTTCCGGCCCGCCGGTGCGGGAAAAGCGGATTGCCTTGGTCATTTGGACTCTCCCATCTGGGTTTGCAGCTGCGACAGCACCAGGTGCGCCGACGCCAGGTTGGTGGCGCAGGCGATGTTGTGCACGTCGCAGGCGCGCACCAGCGCGTTGATGTCCGGTTCGTGCGGCTGCGGCGTCATCGGGTCGCGCAGGAAGATGATGGCGTCGATCAGGCCATCGACCAGCAGGGCGCCGATCTGCAGGTCGCCGCCCAGCGGGCCGCTTTGCTTGCGATCCACTTCCAGGCCCACCTCGCCGATCAGGCGCCCGCCCGTGGTGCCGGTGGCGCACAGCTGGCATTGTTTCAGGAAGTCTGAGTACTCGCGCGCCAGCGCGATCATGTCGTCCTTCTTCTTGTCGTGGGCAATCAGGGCAATGCGGGGCTTCATTTCTTATCACCTTTCACTTTGGACAGCGTATAAATCCCGGCCAGCACCAGCGCGGTGCCCGCCAATTGCCAGCTCGTCACCGGCTCGGAAAGAATCACGGCGCCGAGGAAGAGCGTGGACACAGGACCGATCATACCCGCCTGCGAAGCCACACCCGCGCCGACGCGTTGCACGGCGGTCATCGTCATAAACACCGGCATCACCGTGCAGAATATGCCGTTGACCAGGGACAGCCAGTACACCGGCATCGGCTGGATCAGCAGCGAGGCAGGCCGCAGCAGGAAGAATTGTCCGATGCAGGCCACGCTGGACACGCACATCGCATACGCGACCAGCCGCAAGGACCCCAATCGTTTGACCATTTCGCCGGAAGCCAGCAGGTAGATGCCGTAGGCGAGCGCCGAGCCGAGGACAAGGCTGGAGCCCAGCGCCACGTTGCCGCCGCCCTGCAGGTCGTGCACGAACACCAGCACGATCCCGCCGTAAGACAGCATCAGCGCCAGCCATTGCTTGCGGCTGATGTGCTGCTTCAACCAGGTGGACGAAATCAGCAGCACGAAGGTCGGCGTGAGGAAGAGGATCAGGCGCTCCAGGCCCACGCTGATGTATTGCAGGCCGAGGAAGTCGAGAAAGCTGGAGAGGTAGTAGCCGATCAGGCCCAGGCCGACGAGACGCCAGGCGTCCGCCTTGCTTAGCGGTGCTTCGGTGCGCATCTTCCAGATGGCCACTGCCGCGAAGATGGGCAGCGAGAACAGCATGCGGAAGGCGATCAGCGTAACAGCGTCGATGTGATAGCGGTAGAGGAGCTTGGCCACCACCGCCTTGGTGGAAAACAGCACCGCGCCACCCACTGCAATCGCCAGTCCGCCCAGGTAAGCGGCACGTGCGCCGGATTGGGACGGGGTGGTGGTGCTGGTAGTCATGCCTGTCATTGTATGACGAAACGGCAATGGCTGCTGAGCACCCCTTTAAACCCACGGCAACCCCTGGTGTCAGCCACGACGTGGCAGACACCTGTTCGGAGTCCGCGGCCATAAACGGGTGTCTGCCACATCGTGGCAGACACCAGCTCCGGCCTTGGGTTTAGCTGATAGCCACAGCCGCAACGCCCGAAGTAACCGTGGCGGTGGTAACCCCCGCCCCCCCTGCCCGGCGTCACCGTCACGACAGTAAACCCCTGCGCATCCGTATTCAAATGCTTCAGCCAGGGATTGCTGCTCAACCCCGCCAGCTGCTGCGCCAATCCCAGCAAGGCCGTATTGAAATCGCCGTTGGCCTTCAGTCCCGCCAGCACCTGTTCCACCGTCGCATCCAGCGCAGCCTCCGGCAGCCCCTTCGCCGCCAGCGCGCCACGCAACTGCACGGACACCTGCGCCGCCAGCGTATCAACGGTAGGCGCCGCCCTGCCCAGCGTGTAATCCAGAAGATTAAAGTTCAGCGCCAGCGTGCCCAGGCCCGGCACCGGCACGGACAGTGGGTACGACACCAGCGTGCCCAGGTCGCCCAGCGCCGCCGCCGCATCGCGCAGGTAAGTAAAGAATGAATCGGACGACACGCCCGCCGTCACCAGGTCCACCGCCACCGGCGTGCCGCCATTGGCCGCGTCGAAATCGTCGCTGACGGTGCCGGCGAAGAAGGAGTGGATGTCGCCCGTCAGCGCCACCACATTGCCGATATTGTTGGACTTCAGGTGCGACATGAGCGCCTTGCGCTCGGCGTTGTAGCCGTCCCACTGGTCGCAGTTGATCAGGAAGCGGCGGAAGTAAGGCGCCAGCGCGGCCTGCTTGCCCGATGCCACTACGAAGGCCGACGACGCCTTGTTCGCCTGCACATCCGGCTTGATATATCCGATGGCGATGGCCTGGGCCGCAGCCATAGCCTGCGCCGTGGCGCCGGCTGCCGCGGCATTGTCCGCCTGGCCGTAAGCCAGCACGGCGACTGTCGCCTGCGTAATATTCAGGCCCGCCTCGAAACACTCTAAAACCCACGGCAGACCCTGGTGGCTGCCACGATGTGGCAGCCACCTGTTTTTGCGCCTCGGCTGTTTTCATGCGACGCGGCACTTCGACCACAGTCCGGGGACGCGGACCGGGTGTCTGCCACGCCGTGGCAGACACCAGCCTCTGCCGTGGGTTCTAAAAATTGCCACGCATAATTGCAAACCAGCCGCGCGACAACTCAACAAATTGGGACTACTCTTCCGTTACAAAAAAGACATTCTTGCGTGTACGAAGGGAGCTCATCATGGCAGATGGCATTATCAAAGGCGGCACGAGTGGCAACGAAACCATTCAAGGCACCGCCGGCAACGATTTTCTGTATGGCAACGGGGGCGCCGATATCCTGATCGGCGGCGATGGCGACGACCGCCTGGACGCGGGCCAGATCTACGACGCGGCCACCAACACTTATAAAAACGACCTCATCGGCGACACCTTTGATGGCGGCAACGGCAACGATGAATTCTGGGGCAGCTTCGGCAACGACATCATGAACGGCGGCAACGGCAACGATGCCTTCCACGGCGGCGCCGGGGCCGACATCATGAACGGCGGCGCCGGATTCAACGCCTACGACGGCGGCGACGGCATCGATACCGTGGTCTACAACGGTGCGCGCAGCTCCTTCGGCGTGGCCGTTGGCGGGGACCACGTGGCCCATGTCACCGGCAACGGCATCAGCGATACCGTCCTGCCGAACGTCGAGCGTATCGAGTTCAACGACGGCGGCGTGGCGCTGGATATCAACGGCAACGCCGGCAAGATGTTCCGCCTCTACCAGGCCGCCTTCAACCGCGCCCCCGACCAGGTGGGCCTCGGCTTCTGGATCGACGCTGCCGACCGCGGCGAGCCCTGGATGGGCATGGCCCATGGCTTCACCCACAGCGCCGAATTCGACCGCCTGTACGGCGCCAACGCCAACAACGATACCTTCCTCACGGCCCTCTACGCCAATGCCCTGCACCGCACGCCCGATGCGGACGGCTACAAGTTCTGGATCGATGCGCTGAACCGCGGCGTGTCCCGCGAATCCGTGCTGATCGACTTTGCCGAAAGCCCGGAAAACCAGGCCCAGGTCATCGGCAGCATCGAGCACGGGATCAACTACGTTCCCTGGGCTTGACGCCCCTACCTTCGGCGGTTCCATGAAGGGCGATATGCTAGAATATTGCCCTCGATTGCACACCGTCTAAGGAAGATTGAACATGGCTGGACACAGCAAATGGGCCAACATCAAGCATAAAAAGGCTGCAACGGACGCGAAACGCGGCAAGATCTGGACGCGCCTGATTAAGGAAATCACCGTGGCTGCCCGCATGGGCGGCGGCGAAATCGCCTCCAATCCGCGCCTGCGCCTGGCCATCGACAAAGCGGCCGACGCCAATATGCCGAAGGATAACGTCCAGCGTGCAATCACCCGCGGTACCGGCGGCGGCGACGGCGCCAACTATGAAGAAGTACGTTACGAAGGCTACGGCATCGGCGGCGCGGCGATCATCGTCGACTGCATGACCGACAACCGCGTCCGTACCGTGGCCGAAGTGCGCCACGCCTTCAGCAAATTCGGCGGCAATATGGGCACCGAAGGCTCGGTGGCCTTCCTGTTCAAGCATTGCGGCCAGTTCCTGTTCGCTCCCGGCGCCGATGAAGCCAAACTGATGGACGCCGCGCTGGAAGCCGGCGCCGAAGACGTGATCGCCGATGAAGAAGGCGGCTTCGAAGTGCTGTGCGGCCCGAACGATTTCTCGGCCGTGAAGGATGCGCTGGAAGCGGCGGGCTTCAAGGCCGAAGTGGCGGAAGTGATCATGAAGCCGGCCACCGAGACCGTCTTCACCGGCGAGGAAGCAGCAAAGATGCAGAAGCTGCTGGACGCGCTGGAAAACCTGGACGATACCCAGGAAGTCTATACCAACGCAGTCATCGAGGAATAATCCCCAATGAAAATCCTGGTAGTCGGCTCGGGCGGCCGTGAACACGCTTTGGCATGGAAACTCGCGCAATCCGAGCGCGTGCAGATGGTCTATGTAGCCCCCGGCAATGGCGGCACGGCGCGCGATGCGCGCCTGCAGAACGTGCCCATTACGGACCTCAACGCACTGGCCGATTTCGTGGAACAGAACCACATCGGCCTGACCGTGGTCGGCCCTGAAGTGCCGCTGGCGGCGGGCATCGTCAACCTGTTCCGCGCGCGCGGCCTGAAGATCTTTGGCCCGACCAAAGAGGCGGCGCAACTCGAGTCCTCCAAGGATTTCGCTAAGGCCTTCATGAAGCGCCACGGCATCCCGACCGCCGACTACGAAACCTTCGCCGACGCCGCAGCGGCCCACGCCTATGTGGACGCCAAGGGTGCGCCGATCGTCATCAAGGCCGACGGCCTGGCCGCCGGCAAGGGCGTGGTCGTCGCCATGACGCTGGAAGAAGCGCATGCGGCCGTGGACCATATGCTGTCCGATAACGCCTTCGGCGATGCCGGCGCGCGCATTGTGATCGAGGAATTCCTGGCCGGCGAAGAAGCGTCCTTCATCGTCATGTGCGACGGCAAGAACGTGCTGCCGCTGGCCACCAGCCAGGACCACAAGCGCCTGCAGGACAACGACCAGGGCCCGAACACGGGTGGCATGGGCGCCTACTCCCCGGCCCCGATCGTGACCCCGGCCATGCATGCGCGCGTGATGCGCGAGATCATCATGCCGACCATCCACGGCATGGCGAAGGACGGCATCCAGTTCACCGGCTTCCTGTACGCGGGCCTGATGATCGACGCCGCCGGCACGCCAAAGACGCTGGAATTCAACTGCCGCATGGGCGACCCGGAAACCCAGCCCATCATGTCGCGCCTGAAGACCGACCTGCTGGGCGTGATGGAACATGCCGTTTCCGGCACGCTGGACCAAGTGGAACTGGAATGGGACCGCCGCACCGCCGTGGGCGTGGTGATGGCCGCTGCCGGCTATCCGGATAATCCGGTCAAGGGCGCGTCCATCCACGGCATCCCGGCCGAAACGCCGGAATCCGTGACCTTCCACGCCGGCACCGCCGATGCGGACGGCAAACTGGTCGCCTCCGGCGGCCGCGTGCTGTGCGTGGTCGGCCTGGGCGACAACGTGAAGATGGCGCAGAAACAGGCTTACGACGCGGTCGACAAGATCGCCTTCGAAGGCATGCAGTTCCGCCGCGATATCGGCTGGCGAGGCCTGAAGCACTAAACCGATAACCCCTGGTGTCTGCCACGATGTGGCAGACACCGGTTGAAAGCCGCCGGCTGCGATTATGTCCGCGGCACTTGAACAGGTGTCTGCCACGTCGTGGCAGACACCAGCATTACGCCGTTGGTTCAAAGAAGAGAAAAAACGAAATGTCCGCCCCCAACCCACAAGACGTCAAAGCCTGGCTGATAAGCCTGCAGGACCGCATTGTCACCGCGCTGGAAAGCGTGGACGGCAAGGGCTTCCTGCGCGATGGCTGGGAGCGTCCCGAAGGCGGCGGCGGCATTTCGCGGTTGATCGAAGAAGGCAATGTGATCGAGCGTGGCGGCTGCAACTTCAGCCACGTGATGGGCGCCAAGCTGCCGCCATCGGCATCGGCGCACCGTCCGGAGCTGGGCGGCCAGCCCTGGGAAGCGATGGGCGTCTCGCTGGTGATCCACCCGCGCAATCCCTACGCCCCCACGGTGCACATGAACGTGCGCTTCTTCAGCACCAGCGCGGCGGACGGCACGCCGGTGTGGTGGTTCGGCGGCGGCATGGACCTGACGCCCTACTACGGCAACAAACAGGACGCGAAACACTTCCACCAGACCTGCCACGATGCGCTGGCGCCTTACGGCTCCGAGCTGCACGGCAAATTCAAGGCCTGGTGCGACGACTACTTCTACCTGAAGCACCGCAAGGAAGCGCGCGGCGTGGGCGGCATCTTCTTCGACGACTTCAACGCCCTTGGTTTCGATCAAAGCTACGCCATGACCCGCAACGTGGGCGACGCATTCCTGAACGCCTACCTGCCCATCCTGGAAGCCCGCAAGGACGCGCCCTATGGTGAGCGCGAGCGCGACTTCCAGGCCTATCGCCGCGGACGTTACGTCGAATTCAATCTTGTGTTCGACCGCGGCACCCTGTTCGGCCTGCAGTCCGGCGGCCGCACGGAGGCGATCCTGATGTCGATGCCGCCGATCGTGAAATGGCGCTACGACTGGCATCCGGAGCCGGGCAGCCCCGAAGCGGCGCTGTACACCGACTTCCTACCGCATCGCGACTGGCTGGCCACGTGACCCGCTGCATCGCACTGCTGGGAGGCAGTTTCGATCCGGTGCATAACGGCCACGTCGCGCTCGGCGCGCATTTCGCAGCACTGCTGCAGGCCGACGAGCTGCGTGTGATCCCTGCCCTGCCGTGGCAGAAATCCTCCCTGGTGGCCACGCCCGATGAGCGCGTGGCCATGCTGCAGCTGGCGTTTGCCGGCCTGCCGTGCAAGGTGACGGTCGACCGCCAGGAGCTGGAGCGCGGAAAAAGCACCTATACGATCGAAACGCTGCGCGCGATCCGCGCCGAAGTGGGGCCCGATGTGTCGCTGGCCTTCCTGATGGGCGCGGACCAGCTGCAGCGGCTGAATACCTGGCATGACTGGCAGTCCCTGTTCGGCCTGGCCCACTTCTGCGTGGCGGCCAGGCCCGGTTTCGAACTGGACGCCGCCCATATTCCGCCGGCCGTGGCGCTGGAATTCCAGCGCCGCCTGGCCGGCCCGGCCGAGCTGCATGCGCAGCCGTCCGGCCTGACCTACGTCGCAGCCGATATGGCCGTCGATGTATCGGCTACAGGCATTCGTGCTGCATTACAACGTGGACTGGAGGCTGACTCGCTTGTCCCCGGCGTAGTGCTAGACTATATTGAACAACACAATCTTTATAAGAACTAAATGGATATCAAAAAACTGCAAACTCTCGTCGTGGACGCCCTGGAAGACGTGAAGGGCCAGGAAATCGTCCTGTTCGACACCACCGGCCTGACCAGCCTCTTTGACCGCATCTGCATCGCTTCCGGTACTTCCAACCGCCAGACCAAGGCACTGGCTTCGTCCGTGCGCGACAAGGTCAAGGAAGCGGGCGGCGACGTGATCGGCATCGAAGGTGAAGACACCGGTGAATGGGTGCTGGTGGACCTGGGCGACATGATCGTCCACATCATGCAGGCGCCGATCCGCGCATACTACCGCCTGGAAGAGATCTGGGGCGAGAAGCCGGTGAAGCTGGGCGCAGCCAAGCGCAAGTCCACCACTGAAGGCAAGGCCGCCGCCGACGCCGAAGCGAAGCCGAAGAAGGCCGGCCACCTGGCCGCGACCAAGAAGGCCAAGGACGCGGAAGCCGTGATCGAGAAGAAAACCACCGCGCGCAAGCCGGGCACTGTGAAGGCTGCCGCCGCCGCGGGCGCCGTGGCGAAGAAAGCCGCCGCGAAGAAAGCCGCTCCGAAGGTCGTCGCACCGGAAGGCAAGAAAGTGAAAGTGGCTGAAACCAAGACCGCCGCGGCCTCCGCCAAGGCAGCCAAGGAAAAGAAAGCGGCCGAGGCGCCTGTCAAGACCGTCATCAAGCGCATCAAGAAGCCAGCGGCCGAGTAAGTGCAACTGCTCATCGTTGCGGTCGGCCACAAGATGCCGGCCTGGATCGAAAACGGCTTCGCCGAATACGTCAAGCGCATGCCGCCCGAGCTGCGCATCGTTCTAAAGGAAGTGAAGCCGGTCGAGCGCTCCGGCAGCAAGACCGCCGCCACCGCCATGGCGCTGGAGCGCGAACGGATCGAGGCGGTACTGCCCAAATCCGTCCGCATTATCGCCCTCGACGAGCGGGGCAAGGATCTCACCAGCGTCGGTTTATCCCAGCAATTGGAAGCCTGGCAGCAGGACGGCCGCGATACGGCCTTCCTGATCGGCGGCGCCGACGGCCTCGATCCCGGCCTGAAAGCCAGGGCCGAAGGCATGATTCGCCTGTCCAGCCTCACCCTCCCCCACGGCATGGTGCGCGTGATGCTCGCCGAACAACTCTACCGGGCGTGGACAATTACACAGAACCACCCTTATCATCGTGTTTAATTAATATGGCAAGGGCACATGCCGCAGGCGGCGGACGCACGGCGGATCAATGATCCGCCCTACATCCTTCGGACAAACCACGGCATGATGGCCCGATGCGCGACGGATTTGATCCGCCAAACGTCGGGACAATGCCCCGATGCGCGATGGATTCGATCCGCCGCCGTCGGAACATGGCCCGGTGCGCGACGGATTCGATCCGCCAAACATCGGGACAATGCCCGAGGCGTGACGGATTTGATCCGCCAAACGTCGGGACAATGGCCCGAAGGGCTGTAGGGCGGATCATTGATCCGCCGAATGTGTGATCTGCCGCGAAAACATTAAATAAACGAGACAATGAAACCGGTCGAAAAGAAGATCTTCCTAGCTTCAAAAAGCCCGCGGCGGCGTGAGCTGCTGCGCCAGATCGGCGTTGACTTCGAGCTGCTGATGCTGCGCAGCGACGGCCCGCGCGGCCCGGACGTCTCCGAGGACGTGCACCAGAACGAAGAGCCGCTGGCCTACGTCGGCCGCGTCGCCCAGGAAAAAGCGGACTTCGCCTGGGACATCATCCAGAAGCGCCGCCTGATCCTGCGCCCCGTCCTGGCCGCCGATACCACGGTGACCATTGACGGCGAAATCCTGGGCAAGCCGGCCAATGCCAACGAAGCCGCGGCCATGTTGCGCAAGCTCTCCGGCCGCACACACCAGGTGCTGACTTCCGTGGCAGTGCATTCGCAGGACTTCTCCGGCCACATCACCCAGGTCTCGGACGTCCGCTTCGGCAAACTGACCGACCACGACATCAAGGCCTACTGCGCCACCACCGAACCCTACGACAAAGCCGGCGGTTACGGCATCCAGGGCCTGGCCGCGCTGTTCGTCGAGCACATCCAAGGCAGCCACTCCGGCATCATGGGCCTGCCCCTGTTTGAAACCGCGCAGCTGCTGCGCCAGGCCGGACTGAAGCTGCCCTAATGAACGAAGATATCCTCATCAACATCACGCCCCAGGAAACGCGCGTCGCCCTGGTCCTGCAAGGCGCCGTGCAGGAACTGCATATCGAACGCACGCTGACCCGCGGACTGGCAGGCAACGTCTACTCCGGCAAAGTGGTGCGCGTACTGCCCGGCATGCAGTCCGCCTTCATCGACATTGGCCTGGAACGCGCCGCCTTCCTGCACGTGGCCGATATCTGGGAAGCGCGTCCCCACGACGGCCAGAACGCCACCCCTACGCCCATCGAAAAACTGCTGTTCGACGGCCAGGTGCTGACCGTGCAGGTCATCAAGGACCCGATCGGCACCAAGGGCGCGCGCCTGTCCACGCAAATATCGATCGCCGGCCGCATGCTGGTCTATCTGCCGCAGGACGCCCACATCGGCATCTCGCAGAAGATCGAAAAGGAGTCGGACCGCGAAGCCCTGCGCGCGCGCATGCAAAGCCTGCTGCCGCCCGAGGAAAAAGGCGGCTACATCGTCCGCACCCAGGCCGAAGATGCGTCCGACGCCGACCTGCAGGCCGATATCGAATACCTGCGCAAGACCTGGGGCGCCATCTGCCACGGCGCGCGCACCCGTCCACCGACTTCGCTGCTGCACCAGGACTTGAGCCTGGCCCAGCGCGTGCTGCGCGATTTCGTGCACGACGAAACCGCAACCATCCAGGTGGACTCACGCGAAAACTTCCTGTCGCTGACGGAGTTCGGCCGCATCTACACGCCTTCCGTGCTGCCACGGCTGCAGCACTACACCGGCGAGCGCCCCTTGTTCGACCTGTATGGCGTTGAAGAAGAAATCCAGCGCGCGCTGGGCCGCCGCGTCGACCTGAAGTCCGGCGGCTACCTGATCGTCGACCAGACCGAGGCGATGACCACGATCGACGTCAACACCGGCGGCTTCGTCGGCGGCCGGAATTTCGCGGACACGATCTTTAAGACCAATCTGGAAGCGGCGCACGCCATCGCGCGCCAGCTGCGCCTGCGCAACCTGGGCGGCATCATCATCCTCGACTTCATCGACATGGAAAACACCGAGCACCGTAACGCGGTGCTGGCCGAGTTGAAGAAGGCCCTGTCGCGCGACCGCACCAAGGTCAGCGTTTCCGGCTTCTCCGCCCTCGGCCTGGTCGAGATGACGCGCAAGCGCACCCGCGAGTCGCTGGCCCACATCCTGTGCGAACCCTGCCCCGCCTGCGGCGGCAAGGGCCAGGTCAAGACCTCGCGCACCATCTGCTACGAAATCCTGCGCGAGCTGCTGCGCGAAGCCAAGCAGTTCAACCCGCGCGAATTCCGCATCCTCGCCTCGCAGGAAGTGGTCGACATGTTCCTCGAAGAAGAATCGCAGCACCTGGCCATGCTGGGCGATTTCATCGGCAAGAAGATTTCGCTGCAGGTTGAAAACTCCTATCATCAGGAACAGTACGACGTCATCCTCATGTAGTGCCGCCCAAAAGGAGCGCTGGTATGAAACGATTGGCGCCGCTGTTGATGTCACTACCTCCCCTGCTGGCGCTCGCGGCGCCAGCGGAGGAATTCACGCCGTTTGCCGTGACTTTCGAGAACGATGTTTTCGTCAACTCGGACGACAACTACACCGACGGCGTGCAGATCGCGTGGGCCCGGCGCAAACTGGCTGACGGCCCGCTGGAAAAGCGGCTGCTGGCGTCCATCTGCCGTCAGTTCGGATGCGACGCCAGGCAGGAAGCGACCATCACGCACAAGATCGGCCAATTGATGTACACGCCGACCGACATCTCCAATCCCGCGCCGCAGCCGGAAGACCATCCCTGGGCCGGCATGCTTTACTACCAGCGCAATTACGATCTGGCGGTCAGCGAGAAGGAAAGCATCACCATCAGCGGCCTGGCGGGCATCATCGGCCCGCATGCGCTGGCAAAGCAGGCGCAGAAATTCATCCACCGCCATATCACCAATTCGCCGGACCCGCAGGGGTGGCACAACCAGATCGGCAACGCCCTGGGCCTGATGGCGACGCTGGAGCAGCGCAAGAGCATCGGCTACCTGCTGGGCGACCCTGAGCGCTGGAGCCTGAACAGCGCCTGGTACTGGCGCGCCGCCGCCGGCAATGTGACCACGTCCGCCGCGATTGGCCTCTCGTTCCGCTACGGCTATCGTCAGCCGGCGCTGGTCCTGGGCGACAATTCCGGTATATCCACCAAGTCCGGCCCCATGATAGAAAACCGCGCCGCCCGCCCCGTCGCTCCTGGAAGCGCATGCCTTGGCCTGGCCTGGCTCGATTGCAGCCTCACCGCGAACATCGAGCTGCGCGCAGTCGCCTACAACGTCTTCCTGGACGGACGCTGGTGGCACGACGATCCGCATGTGGACAGCAAGGTGCTCGTTGCCGACACCTCGCTGGGCCTGCGGCTCGCCCTGCCCCGCCACAAGCTGGGACGCTTCGGCACGCCCTTCATCATGTTCCAGATCACGCAGCGCAGCTCCGAATACCGTTCCGCCAAGCCGCCCGGCGCGCAAGCCTGGGGCGCGATCACGGTCGGCGCGGATTTCCCCTAGAACTTGCCCGCTGGCCGCCTTCGGCAGTTTTTTGGGCGGTCCCGCACTTCACTGATGTGACGCAAAGTTTGTCGGATCGCACCGATGCATCAATTGCGCTAGACTGGCCGACGCGGCAACCATTTGGGAGCGCTGAATGCCGCAACCGGCGAGCTCATTAAGCAAGCGAGTAAAGGACGATCACTCCATGACTAAGCAAGATTTTGTTTCCCTGTGCATCGCGGGACTTGCCTCACCTGCAGAAATCGACGAGTACGTTGAACGATGGCATAAGGGTCAAGCGGGAGCGCAGCAGCAATTAGGCGACTATTTAGGGATGAATCTGGACGAGTACGCAGCCTGGGTCGCGGATCCGGAATATCTGTACGCGATTATCGCTGCACGTGCTCAGCCAGCCAAGTGAGGAACGAGGATCCTTCCCCCGGATTCAGCATGCGCCCGGCCCCACTCGAACGCTTGCTGCTGCCCGCCGGTGTCGACGGCGCCGTGATTCGGCTTCTGGCGGCCAAGGCTCTGCGCGCATTTGCTGACGGCTACATGGCCGTGCTATTACCCGCCTACCTGCTCGGCCTCGGCTTCGGCACGCTGGAAGTCGGCATCCTCAGCACGGCCACCCTGCTCGGATCGGCCCTGGCCACGCTGGCGGTAGGCGCCTGGGGCCACCAGCTCCAGCCGCGCCGCCTTCTGCCCGGCGCCGCCCTGCTGATGCTGGTCACCGGCCTGCTCTTCGCCTCGTTCTCGACCTTCTGGCCGCTGCTGCTGATTGCCTTTGCCGGCACGCTGAATCCCAGTTCCGGCGACGTCAGCGTGTTCCTGCCGCTGGAACACGCCCGGCTCGCCCAGTCCGGCCAGGGCGCGTCAAGAACCGCCCTGTTTGCCCGCTATTCGCTGCTGGGGGCCCTGTTCGCGGCGCTCGGCGCGCTGGCTTCCGCCGCCCCGCAATGGCTGGCCGCCGCCGGCATCGGGCAATTAACGGCATTCCGGTGCATGTTCATCCTGTATGGCCTGGTCGGCGCCGCCGTCTGGCTGCTCTATCGCCGCATGCCCGCACCGCGCGAGGAAACCAGCGCCGCCGCCCCGCAGCCCTTGCGCGAATCGAAAGCCATCGTGCTGCGCCTGGCCATGCTGTTTTGCGTCGATTCCTTCGCCGGCGGGCTGGCCATCAACGCCCTGATGGCGCTATGGTTCTTCCAGCGTTTCGGCCTTTCGCTGGCCGCCGCCGGCAGCTTTTTCTTCTGGACCGGGCTGTTGTCCGCCGCATCGCAGCTGATCGCGCCCAGGGTCGCCGAGCGCATTGGACTGGTCAACACGATGGTGTTCACGCACATCCCGGCCAGCATCTGCCTGATCGCCGCCGCCTTCGTGCCGGACGTCAAATGGGTATTTGCACTGCTCTTCCTCCGGGCACTGCTGTCGCAAATGGACGTCCCGGTGCGCAGCGCCTTCGTGATGGAAGTGGTCACGCCCGCCGAGCGGGCCGCCGCCGCCAGTTTCACTGCCGTTCCCCGCAGCCTGGCATCGGCCATCAGCCCGACGATAGGCGGCGCGCTGTTCGCCGCCGGCTGGCTGGCGGCGCCACTGGTCGCCTGCGGGCTGCTAAAGATCGCCTATGACCTGGCGCTATGGCGCGCCTTCCGGCAAACGCATGTGCCCTCTCGCGCATGCAAATGAGAAGTGTTATCATTCTCATTTTCTTTGTCCACAATTGTTGCCATGTCGAAACAACGTCTGCACGCCATTCCCGCCAAACGCTCGATCATTGCCGCCGCCGTCGCCCTGCTGGCGGCCAACGCGCTGCATGCGCAGGAGGTTGAAAGCGCGCAGCCGATCGAATCCGTCCGGATCACGGGCAACTGGCTGGGCTCCGGCCTGCAGAACAGTGTGAAGAATTTTGCGGGCGCGCGCACCGTGCTGCAGAAGGACGATATCGACAACACCGGCGCGTCGTCCATCGGCGACGTGCTGCGCCGCATCCCGGGCGTACAGGCGACCGATAATTCCGGCACCGCCGGCAGCGCGATCTCGCTGAATATCGGCGTGCGCGGCCTGACCGGGCGCTACTCCCCTCGCTCGACGATCCTGCTGGACGGCATCCCGCTGGCCGTGGCGCCATACGGCCAGCCGCAACTGTCCTTCGCGCCGGTCAGCCTGAATAACATCGAATCCGTCGACGTGGTGCGCGGCGGCGGCGCGGTGCGCTATGGTCCGCAGAACGTGGGCGGCATCATCAACTTCCGCAGCCGTTCGATTCCCGAAGCGCCGGGCTTTGTTGGCGACGCCAGCGTGCGCTACAACCACTTCGGTGAAGGCGGCCACAATACGCAGTACAGCGCCTTCCTCGGCACCCAGTTCGATAACGGTGCGGGCCTGGCGATTCTCTACTCCGGCATGGACGGCAGCGAGTGGCGCGAAGGCAGCGACGAGAAGGTGAACGACTTCGCGCTCAAGTACCGCTACAAGATCAGCCCTAGCAGTGAGTTCTACGGCAAGCTAACCTACTTCGATGTGAAGTCGCAAACGCCGGGCGGCCTGACCGTGGCGCAGTACAACGCCAATCCCTTCCAGAACACGCGTCCCACCGACTTCTGGAACGGCGACCGCAAGGGCGGCGATATCGGCTACCTGAACACGATCTCGGCCACCCAGGAATTCGAGATCAAGGCTTACTACAACGAGAGCTTCCGTCAGAGCTCCCTGATCAACGCGGCGAAAACGCAGATCACCGTCCAGCCGCGCAACTACCAGGTGCTGGGCATCGAACCGCGCTACACGCAGCGCTTTGCCGCCGCCGGCCTGACGCATGATGTGACCGTCGGCTACCGCTACCTGCGCGAACACGGTGATGACAACAACTTCACGCGCAATGTCGCCACCAGCGTGAACGGCGCCGTGACCACCTTCGACAATTCCACCGACGCGCACTCCGTCTATATCGACGACCGCATCGCCGTCGGTGCATGGCGCATCACGCCGGGCATCCGCTTCGAGCGCATCCGCTCCGACCGCGTGGACGCGACAGCCAAGTCGACCTTCAGCACGGACAACGACAAATACCTGCCGTCGCTGAACGTGGCTTACCTGGTGAATCCTGCGCTGACCGTGTTCGCCAACTACAGCACGTCCTTCGGCCCTGTGCAGAACGTGCAGCTGAATTCGCAGACCGCGGCCAATCCGCTGAAGCCGGAACTGGCGAAGACTTCCGAACTGGGCGCGCGCTGGAAGAATGGCGCGGTAAGCGCGGAGCTGACTTTCTTCCGCCTGAAGTTCGACAACCAGATCCTGCAGGTACCGGGCTCCGTGCCGCCGGTCTTCCAGAACATCGGCGCCACCAAGCATGACGGCGTCGAAACCGCCGTCGATTACACTTTCGACGAAGCGAGCGCGCTGGCGGGCCTGAACCTGTTCGCGAACTACAGCTACACCAAGGCGCTGCAGGAATCCGGCACGACCGCGGGCCTGGACGTGCCCTTCTACTCGCGCAACACCGACACCGTCGGCGCCCGCTACCGCATCGGCGCGTGGACCGTGAACCTGTCGTCCACCCACCAGAGCAAGCAGTATTCGGACGCGAGCAACACCGTGGCCGAAGCAGCCAACGGCGGTGTCGGCCAGATCCCCGGCTTCCGCCTGTGGAACGCTCAGCTGAACTGGAAAGTCGCCGGCCTGCGCGGCTATGAAGTCACGGTCGGTGTGAACAACCTCTCCGACAAGCGCTACTACACCCGCAACGTGGACGGCAACGCCGGCCGCATGGCCGGCGCCCCGCGCACCGCTTACGCGCAGCTGCATATTTCGTATTAAGCCGCAGGCAACGCGAACACGGCGGATCAATGATCCGCCCTACGCCGCACGACGGACCATCGGGTTTGGCCCCACAACGAACACGCCGGATCAATGATCGCCCCACGGCCCCCGCGGGGGCAGATAATCCGTCGTGAGGCGTAGGGCGGATCATTGATCCGCCGTGCATGCGCACCGATACCTTCAACGACACCCCACCACCCGCCCCCCCACCACAAACCCGCCAACCGCAATCCCATCCAACACCCAACTCGCCGCCGAATGGCCACTGAAAGCCGCCAGCAGCGCAGCTCCAGAAGCAACCGCCGCCGCGCAACCCAGCACGGCCAACGGCCCCAGCATCAGCACATCAACATTCTCAACGCCAGCGGCCACGCCAAGCGGCAGGTACAGCACAAATCCTGCCGCGGCGCCCAGTAAACGAGAGACACGAAAATATCCAGCCGCTGGCAGCTCTCCGGCATCAAGGCCAGCGCCACAGCGACCGCTGCCAGCATGGCCCCAAGTGCCACTGTCCTCAAGCAAAGTGTAGGCGTCATATTATTGATATAAATTTTAGATCAGTCTACACAAGAAAAAACCAACCGGCAACGACTTCGATCGACCGCTAAGTCTTGCCTGCAGCCTGCAGCATGCACTTCGAGAGCTTGTCGAAATGCAGCAGCGCTGCCTGGGTAAGTTCGATTTGTTTGCGGCGCGTGTCCTCGGTATCGGACAGCATGATCCAGCCCTTTTCGCGCATCGAAGTAAGCCGGTTGTGAAGAGTGGCCGGTGAACCCAGCTCCTTTTTGGCCATCATGTCGCGAACCGACAGGCGCTGATCCTCCTTGCCTGCCCGGGCGACGATAGCCAGGATGCGCTCCTCCAGCGGGTCAAGTGCCGGCAAGGCGGGCAAGCCGCGCAGCGCTTCCGCCAGTTGCAGGAAGCGCAGGTAGATGTCAGCAGGACGCTTGGGCGTGGTCATAATGCTGGAGCCGGTGTGAATACGTTATAAATTCTAACACGCACGCTTCGGCGCGGGCAGGAAGGACAGCGCCCACTTCGCGGTATAGACGACCAGAAGCGTACCGGCCAGGTCGCCGATGAACATCACTATCAGTCCGCTGGCCAGATGCTCGTCGCCGTGCACCGCGAACCAGAGATGATGCAGCAGCGGGCTCGCGGCGGAGCACCCGACGGCGCAAAGCAGCAGCCGCTGCGGCGTGAGATTGGTCAGCGACGAGCGCAGTCCCAGCCAGCGCTGCGCTACCAGGTATGCGAGATAGGGGCCGACGGCGCCGGCTAACGATCCCATGGCCCCGCGCACGATATCGCCGGGGAAGTAGTACCAGTAACACGCGAGCCAGCCGCTGATCAGCAAGCCGATCGCACCGGCGCCGCCAAACAGCAGCGTGCAAAGCAGGCGCGTCCCGGCAGGCAGATAGACCCAGCCGATCCCGGCCAGGAATTCGGTTTCTTTAAAAAACACTTCGTTCACGGCCATCATGGTGCCGTGTATCGCAATCGTGGCCAGCACGAGATACAGGTTCATGCGGCGCTCAGTCATGGAGCCATCCGCGAATCACTGCAGCCAGACGGTCCGGCTGCTCGAGCGGGATCATGTGACCTGAGTCTTCAATGACCTCCAGCCGCGCACCGGGGAGGCCTTGCGCGAGTTCGCGCGCTTCGTCCGGGCTGCGCATCTGGTCCTGTGCGGCGGCGATGATCAGGGTTGGGCACTGGATTTCCGCCAGCCGCGCGGCGTCACTGTCACGCACGACCATAGATTGCTCTACGAATGCTTCGCGGCCCAGGCGCGAACCCATTTCGCGCACCTGCGCGATCAGCGCTTCGTTCGCGGCGTTTGCCGGGTGAAGCGACTGGATGATTGCCGCGCGCCCCAGGCCGCGGAAGGGGCCGATCGGCTTGGCGCGCGCTGCGGTTTGGCGCTGGGCGATTTGCAGCGGTGTGTCGGCGCGGCTGGATGTCGCTACCAGCACCAGTTTGCGGACGCGCTCGGGCGCTTGCCGTACCATTTCCGAGCCACATAACCGCCCATCGAAAAGCCCAGCAAGTCAAAGCGGCCTTCCGGCGACGCCTGCAGCGCGGCCCGCGCCATTTCCTCGATCGTCTCGCCGCCGGCTAGCGCCACGTGCACCAGCTCCCGCGCAGCGCCGGTCGGCCCGGCCGCCAGCGCAGGCCGCAGCGCGTCCCACAGCGTGTCGTCCAGCATGTAGCCTGGCACCAGCATCAGCGGCACCGCTCGGCCAGGCGCGCGCCCTGTGTCCGCAGCGCCCCCAGCCGCAGCGCTCGCCGCATTCGCCGTCGCATGCTCCTCGCCGCTCGCCGCAGATGGCGCCAGCCACCGGGCGTCGGCCATCCCCTCCGGCATCAGCCGCGCAGTACCAGCCACTTCGCCCGGTGCTGGAGGCCGAGCGGCGCCGGCTTGCGCGGCTGGGCCGGGCGGGGTGGCGGGATCGGTCATGCGGGGCGCAGCATGGGCTGCAAGGTCTGCCAGACCTGCTCGCCGCTGATGCCGCGCATGCAGTTATGGTGGCCGAGGGGACATTCGCGCTGCCGGCAAGGCGAGCAATCGAGCCGCAGCGAAATCGACGCAGCCAGGTCGGAGAACGGCGGCGCATGATCCGGATCCGTCGGCCCATAGATCGCGATCACGGGACGGTTCAGGGAAGAAGCCACATGCAGCAGCCCCGAATCGTTGCTGACCACTGCATCGGCGCGCGCAATCAGCGCCACAGCCTGGCCCAAAGACGTCCTGCCCGCCAGATTCACGCAGGAAGGCGCCACGGCGCAAACGGACTCGCAAACGGCAGCGTCCTTCGGACCGCCCAGCAAAGCGACCTGCGCGCCAGGCACGCGGGCAAAGATCTCCTGCGCCAGGTCGCCAAAATGCGAGGCCGGCCAGCGCTTGGCGTTGCCGAACTCCGCGCCAGGCGCGAAGACCACCAGCGGACGGCCAACGTCCAGGCCAACCTTGGCGCAGGCGGCGGCAATCTGCGCGTCCGAAGCGACCAGGCGCGGACGGGGCACGCCGGCCGGCGCTGCAGCCGCAGGCGCCAGGGCCAAAGCCGCATAAAACGGCACCATCGGCCGCGGCGGCGCCGAATCGTGGTGCATCACATTGATCAAGCCATAACGGCTCTCGCCCTTGTAGCCGACGCGGCGCGGAATCCCCGCCAGCCAGGGAATCAGCGCATATTTTAAGCGTGTTGGGCAGCACATAGGCAGCAAAGTAGCCGCGCGCCCGCAGCACCCGGGCATAGCGCCAGCGCTCGCGCAATTGCAGCGCGCCGTGCCGGAACGGCGTTTCGAGCACCTCGTCCACCTCCGCCATCTGGCGCCACACGGGCGACACGGCCGGCGGCGCCAGCACGTCGATCGGCGCCGACGGATACTGCGCGCGCAACAGCTGCAGCAAAGGCTGCGCCATCACGGCATCGCCGATCCAATTGGGAGAAATGACAAGAATGCGTTGCACGGTGCTCCTTATAGCGCGGCCCGGCCCGGGCGGGTTGCCGAATTATATACGCCCGCGGACCCCGCGCCAGGGCTCCTGGCAGCGCTGCTATAATGGGCAATTTTCAGCATGCGTCTTCACGCCGCCACTGCGCCCCCGATGGATATGACCAGCACCACGCCGCTCCCGAAAACCAGCGGCGGCCTGATTGCCTCCCTGTTGATCTTCGCCCTGCCCGCGCTGGCCCTGTCCACGCGCTACGGCCTCGGTGCGTGTATGGGACTGATGCTCGTGCTGTTCTTCTGCTTCGCCAAACGCGGCACGCTGCAGCCCTATAAAAATTACTGGCCCGTCGTCGGCCCCGTGGTGGCAGCCTTCGTCGGCTATTTCGTGGTCTCGCTGGCGCGCATGGTCATCAACCACCAGGGCCTGTACACCCTGGACGGTCCTTCGCGCATGATGCTGGGCCTGAGCGCCATCGGCGCCGTCTACTTCCTGCGCCCCAAGGCGCGCTGGTTCTGGCTGGGACTATGCGTGGGCACCGCGATCGCCGCCGGCATCGCCATCTACCAGACCTCCGTCGAAAACCTCGACCGCGCCGTTGGCATGACGCACCACGCCATCACCTTCGGCGACCTGGCCATGGCCATGGGCCTGATGGCGCTGTGCGGCCTGTCCGAATTCCGCCGCAGTCGCCTCTCCTTCCTGCCCGTGCTGGCCTTCCTGTGCGGGATCATCGCCTCCATCCTGTCCGCCTCGCGCGGCGGCTGGCTCGCCCTGCTGCTGGTGCTGGCGCCGCTGGTGCGCTTCGGCTATGGCATCTACGGCAAGCGCCTGCTGGTCGCCTGTGGCGTGGCTGTGGCGCTGTTTGCCATCGCCCTGGCCGTGCCGCATACCGGCGTTGCCCACCGCATCGCCATCGCGGCCGACGAGGTGCAGCGCTACTACACGCTGAACGACGCCACCACCTCAGTGGGCATCCGCCTCGAACTGTGGAAAGCGGCGTGGATGATGTTCAGCGAGCACCCCTTCTTCGGTGTAGGCCGCGACGAATTCGACGTGGTGCTGCACGCCCTGGCCGACGCCGGCCGCCTGCAGAAGTCGCCCGCCCTCGACTACAGCAGCGCCCACAACGATATGCTGCATACCCTGGCCACCGGCGGTCTGGTCGACTTCACCCTGCTGATCGCCATGTACGCCGCGCCGCTGATCATGTTCGCCCGCCTGCTGCGCGCACCGGAAAAGGGCCAGCGCCCGCTGGCACTGGCCGGCCTGATCGTGGTTTTGAGCTTCATCGGCTTCGGCCTGACGGACGTGATGTTCTGGCTGATGGCGCCGAAGATCTTCTACATCACGATGATCGGCGCCCTCGCCGCGCTCTGCCTGCGCGCCCAGGAAGCCGAGCCGCCGCTGCGCCGCGTGCTCGTCACCCGCACCGACAATATCGGCGACGTGGTGCTCACCCTGCCCATGGTCGGCTACCTGAAGCAGCAGCACCCGCAGGCCGAAATCAGCTTCCTGTGCCGCTCCTACGCCGCCGCCATCGTCGCCCAATGCAAGCACGTGGACAAGGTGCTCACCGTCGAATCCATCGGCGATGTGAAAGCGCATATGCGCGCAGCGGGCTACGACACCGTCATCTTCGGCTTCGCCCAGCGCAAGCTGGCCAATGCCGCCTGGCGCGCCGACGTGCTGCGCCGCGTGGGCAGCAGCCACCGCTTCTACCACTGGTTCACCTGCAACCTGCTGGCCCACTTCAGCCGCGTGAAGTCCGACCTGCACGAAGCCCAGCTGAATTTCAAGCTGCTCAAGCCCCTCGGCATGAACTTCGCGCCCACGCTGGAACAGTGCTGGCGCCTGTACGGCATGAGCGTGCCGCGCCACCCGCAGGCCGACGCGCTGCTGGCGAAGGACAAATTCAACCTGATCCTGCACCCGAAATCGAACGGCAACGGCCGCGAATGGCCACTGCAGCACTACACGCAACTGGCCGCGCTGCTGCGCACCGTGCCGGACGTGCAAATCCTCGTCACCGGCAGCCCGGCCGAAGGCAAGTTCCTGCAGGAGCATGCACCAGAACTGCTGGCATTGCGGAACGTGAAGAATGTTTGCGGCCAGCTCGACCTGCAAGGCTTCACCGCCCTGATCGGCGGCTGCGACGGGCTGATTGCCAGCGGCACCGGTCCGCTGCATATGGCGGCCGCCCTGGGCCGCCCGACGGCGGGTCTGTTCCCGCCCGTGAAGCCGATCGATCCGGCACGCTGGGGCGCGCTCGGCGAACGCGCCATGAGCCTGGTGCAGCCCAAGCCCTGCGAAGGCTGCAACGACGCGAAAAGCTGCAACTGCATGAATGCGCTGCAGCCGCAATGGCTATTTGAAGTGGTGCTGCAATGGCGCCGCGAGAAGCTCAGCGTGCCATTGCGATCCGCACCAGGTCAGCCACATTATCAACCCCAAGTTTAGACATCAGGCGCGCCTTGTGGACTTCCACGGTGCGCACGCTGATGCCCAGTTGCGGCGCAATCTCCCGGTTGTGCCGCCCCATCACCACCAGCTCCATCACTTCGCGCTCGCGCGGCGTCAGCTCGTCGAGCAACTGGCGCGACTGCGACTGGCGGTCCAGCGCCTGGCGTGAGCTGCGCTCCATCGAGAACGCTTCCTCGATCGCCGCGATCAGCTTCGCATCGTCGAAGGGCTTTTCCAGGAAGTCGACGGCGCGCGCCTTGAACGCTTCGCGCGCCAGGCTCACGTCGCCGTGGCCGGTCACGATGATCACGGGCAGCGGGCAGCCCATCTCATTCAGTTTGCGCTGCAGCGCCAGCCCGTCCATGCCGGACATGCGGATATCCGCAATCAGGCAGCCCGCCCAATCGGGCTGGTAAGCCTTGAGAAAAGCTTCAGCGCTCGCAAAGACGGCGGTACGGTAGCCGCGCACGCCCAGCAGCAATCCCAGCGCATCGCGCACCGAGGGGTCATCGTCGACCAGGAAGACGGTCAGGTTATTTGCCAATTTGATCTCCAGTTTCCAGCGCCGGCAGTATAAATCGGAATATGCCGTGATCGCCAACTTCCGCCCACAAACTTCCGCCGTGCGCCTCCACGATCGCGCGGCTTAATACCAGTCCCAGGCCCATGCCGCTGGCCTTGGACGACACGAAAGGCTCGAACAGGCGCCCCGCCACTTCTTCCGACACGCCCTTGCCGCTGTCCTCCACCGTCAGGCGCAGCTTGCCGCCCACGGCCTCGGCGTGGAGCTTGATGCGGCGCGCGCCGGCCGGCTGGGCGCGCACCGCGTCCAGCGCATTGGCCAGCAGGTTGCGCAGCACCAGCTCCATCTGCAGGCGGTCCACCTGCACGGCCACAGGCGGCGCCTCGGCCAGTTCCAGCACCACGCCATGTTCGTGGAAAGGCACGCGGAACTGCTGCACGATTCCCCCCAGCAGCATCGCCACGCTGACCGATTCCAGGTGCATGGCGCCGGTGCGGAAGAAATCGCGCAGGCGCCGCACCACTTCGGCCGCGCGCGCCGATTCGGCGATCATCTGGCCGATGGCGTGCTTCAGCATGTCCCCCGTCTCGCCCCGCTCCAGCAGGTGCTCGCAGGCCTTGCCGTAGGCGCCCAGCGCGGTCATCGGCTGGTTCAGTTCATGCGCCAGCGCGGCCGCCATCTCGCCTGCCGCGGCCAGGCGCAGCGTCTGTTTCAGTTCATCTTCCGTCTTGCGCCGTTCGTCGACCACGATGCCGATGAAGAAGGCGACCAGCGCCAGCACGGCGTCCAGCATTTGCAACTCGTAGACGGAAATATCCGGCCCGCGGTTGCCCTTGACCATGGTGACCACGGCCAGCTGCACCACGAACACGATCAGCGCCGCGCCGTACACGCCCTGGCGGGCGGCCGCCCAGATCACGGGCAGGAAGAGGAAGTAGAAGTGCTTGAACTGAGACGTGAGGATGTAGCCGAACACCGCCCACAGCACGAAGATCGCCAGGGCCAGGTAGCCCAGGGTCTCCAGCCGCCACACGGCCGCGCGCAGGCGCTCGCGCGGGCCGGTGCTGGCCAGCATCCACAGCAGGGGCATGGTGACGACCACGCCCACCATGTCGCCAACAGCAAAGCGCCAGGCCGCCATTGTCCATTCATGTGCCGGAATCAGCCCCGCGCCCTTCAGCAGGCCGGTGTAGATGGCGCCATTCACCAGGGAACCGCCGGCGATCGTAGCCAGCCAGCGGAACAGGTTCTCGCGGCTGCCGAACAGCTCCGTGCTGCCGAACTGGCGCCGCAGCGCCTCGCCGATCAGGCCATAGCCAACCATCAGCCACGCCGCCGTCAGCAGCGTTCCCACCACGCCGGCAGGCATGCCGCGCACCAGCACTTCGCCCGCCACCAGCGCAACGAACCAGGGCAGTGCCGCACGCTTGCCGTAGCGCATCCAGAACAGCAGGCCCAGGGCCGGGTCGGGATTCCAGGGCGTAATGTTGAGGCCGAACAGCGGCTCGACGTAGCTGAGCCAGTCGAACAGCAGGTAAAGGACGACATAAGCCGATGCGGGGACCAAAAACGAAAAACGCATAAGGAAAAAAGCGCAACTAAGGGTTTTACGTATCGTATTGTGACAATTAACAATCTACGCTCAGGCAATGAGAGTTTCCTGTAAGCACTCACTAAGGGGAAACCCTACGCCAATTCACGAATTGCTAGCCGAATTTCCCATCGATACTATCCCCACGATTGTAACGTATTGTTTCCATAACCTAGTTGTTGGAAACAAAAGAGGAGACACAGCAACATGCAGGCTATCACCCTCCGCTCCGGCCTGGAACGGAAATCTCACCTGTCGCGAACTTTCGCGGCGTTCAAACTGCAGTTGCGTGCCCTCGCCTATCCCCAGGTGACCAACACCTGGCTGGACCTGCTCAATTCCCACAGCCTGCTGCGCGATATGGCCACGGCCCAGCCGCGCCTGATCCACAAGGTCTACCGTCCCTGGCTGAGCCAGCGCATGTGCCGCCGCCAGCGGCTGGACGCACTGATTGCCCATTACCGCTTCGTGCTGCAATGCGGCTGGGGCGAAATGGTGGCCGAAGCGGCGCGCCGTCCGATGGAACTGGCCGGCTTCGAAGGCAAGTCCGGCGCCCGCTACAGCATCGAGCTGTGCGCCGTGGTGCCGATGGAGCGCGAGGGAGAGCTGGTACTGCAGCTGCGCTGCGGCGAGGCCCTGGTCTACTCGGTGGCCTTTTCCTTCCTGCCGGAGGGACGCAAGGTGCAAGTCGGCATCGGTTGCATCCAGGGACCGCAGCACGGCGCGGGACTGGAACTGGCCCGCACCGCCACGCGCGACCTGCACGGCCTGCGTCCCAAGAACCTGCTGGTGCGCCTGGTGCGCCAGATCGGGCACGCCAGCGGCTGCCCGCAGCTGGTGCTGGTCGGCAACGACAACCGCACGGTGGCCAGGAAATCCCTGCGTCAGGGCAAAGTAAAAGCGGATTACGACAGTTTGTGGCTTGAAATGGGCGCCCGTCGTCGCCACGATGGAGATTACGAGCTGGACTGCGAACCGCTGCAGCCGCCCTGCATGGATGAGGTACCGTCCAAGAAGCGTTCCGAGGTGCGCAAGCGCCACGAGCTGATGGAATCGGTCAACACCGCCGTGCTGGCGCAGCTGGCGCCAAAGCCGGGCCTCAATGCCCCGCTGCCGCGTGAGCGGAGTAGAATCGAGCTTGTTGCGGCGGCGTGTGCGGTAGCGAACTGATGACCTAGTCCGGTACCGCCAGGCTGGCGACTTTGAGCGAATCACACTTTGTGGAGGAAGCGAAATGCGCCTGGATATCTACCGACGACCCGAACACGACGGCATCTTCTCCTACCTTGCCGTCCCCGAAGGCAAGCCTATCCCCCAGGAAGCCATCAGTACCGACTGGATTCCCGCCGCCAAGGCAGTGGAAGTGGATGACGACACGCAGACACTGCCTGATTTCCATATCGAAGGCCTGAGGCAACAGATGGGCGCCAAGGGCTATGCCATTACCGGATTAAAGGATATGTAGTTTTGCGCCGCGGGCGCGCATGCACGGCGGATCAATGATCCGCCCTACGCGTCCCCGATGAAGCACAAATCGCCCATGCGTCCCCGATGACGCATCGACGATTTGCCCGCGCGTCCCGGCGGCGCATCACGGCGGATCGATGATTCGCCCACGGCGGCTCGCTCGGCGACGGGCGACCTGCCGCGCGGCGTAGGGCGGGTCATTGACCCGCCGTCAGCGCCGCCTTTGGCCAGGCACTTGCCGCGGTCATACTCAACCCGCGTGCCTGCCGCACCATCCTGTCGACATCCGTAAAGAGCGCCGGCTGGCTCGCCGCGCAGGCGCTGCGCTCCTGCGCAATGCGCGCGCGATTGCGCTCCACCGTGGCCGTGGTCAGCTCCATCCCGAAATCCTGCGGCGCGGAGCCGAGCATCCTGCCCACCAGCACCTCGCCCAGCGTTGCCTTGAAATGCCCCGCCTCCCAATACCAGCGCGTATGCTGCGTGCTGCCTGCGCCTGGAATCGCCTCGCAATTGAATTCGCCATAGCCGCTGAAATCGTGCAGCGTGATGCGCGCCTGCGGATGCCGCGCGCGTGCCGCCGCCACTTCCTCCACCAGCACGCCCTTCCAGGTCTCGAAGCGGTTCCACAAGCCCGACTGCTCGATGATCGCCATCATCTGCGCGTGATACGGATAGATCATCAGGTGCACGTCCACAGCCGGATTGGCCTGCGCCGCCGTATCCAGCAGGGACGCGAGCTCCTGATGTACGGTAGCGGCATCGAGCTCACCGCCCGCCCTGCGCAAGGCGCCGCGCACGTTCTCGCTCGCGCGCTGCTGGAAAATCTTGTAGTAGCCATCCACGCGCACGAAGCGTTCGTACTGGCGCAAGGGCGTGAAGCCGCGCAGGGTCTGGCTCTCCGCTTCCGGATCGCGCTGGATCATCAGCGTGAGCATGGCATCCTTCAGCGAGGACAGCGAAAACAGCGCATCGAAGCGCCAAATCCCCGCCCATTGCGCGGGACGCTTCACCGGCGCGGCCGCCTGCGCAGCGCCCGGCGCCGACATCGCGTCCATGAACTCAAGCCCGGCGATGATGCGCTGCGGCTTCTTGCCAGACGCGACCAGCGCCTGCAGCTGGCCGACGGCGGTATCGGTGCCGGTGCCCGCCAGTCCGAGATTGAAAGCCTGGCCGCCAAGCGCAGGGTTCATCGGATCAAAGCCGACCTCCACCCGTGAATTCCCCAGCAGCAGCGTCGATGCTTCCATCCGCTGCGCGTTAGCGAGCTTGATCTCGTTGCGGTAGCGCGTGGTCATCGGCTTCACGGCGTTCACGCCATCCTTCAGCACCAGCCCGTACAAGCCGTACGGATCGACCAGCAGCACCGTGCCCACCGCAATCGCGCAGCCCACGATCAGCGTCATGACCATCCAGAGCAGGAAGCGTTGATAAGCCATGATCTAGAACTGGAAATAAAGGAAATCGCTGGGACGGTTCAGGGACAGCACACCCAGCACCGCCAGCACACCCATCGCCACCGCCCAGCGCGGCGACGGCCGCCACACAAGGCGGCTACGTTCAGGCGCCGCGCCACGTTCGGGGTGCGCATCCAGCGCAGGATCATGCCCGCGCAGGATCTCCTGCGTATTCGGCATCCGGAAAGCGATGAAGCCGGCAAAGATCACCCACGCCCAGGTCTCAATGAAGCGCGTGGCGCCACCCAGCGTCCACTGCACGCCCAACGCTTCAACAGCCTGCTTCAGGCCGCCGATGCGCGCGCCGATAGCGTCAGGCAGCGTGACGCCATGCAGGCCCGCCATGCCCCCTGCAATCGTCAGCGCGCCGGAGAAATCGGCAGCGCGGAAGAATACCCCAGGCAAAGCACACGGCGGCGAAAGTCAGCGTGCCAGCACACCAGCGCCACCAGCGGCTTTCCGTCGGCCAGCCGATGCGCGCAGCCAGCGCCTGCCAGCCATGATTGATCACCAGGTAAGCGCCATGCAGCGCGCCCCACGCCACGAAGGTCCAGCCGGCGCCGTGCCACAAGCCGCCCAGCACCATCGTGACCATCAGGTTCAGGTGACGGCGCACCGGCCCCTTGCGGTTGCCGCCCAGGGCAAAGTAGAGGTAATCGCGCAGGAAGCGCGACAAGGTCATATGCCAGCGCCGCCAGAAATCGATGATGCTGGTGGCCTTGTAGGGTGAGTCGAAGTTCAGCGGCAGACGCACGCCGAACAGGCGGGACAGGCCGATCGCCATGTCCGAATAACCGGAAAAATCGAAGTACAGCTGGAAGGCATAGGCCAGCACGCCGCCCCAGGCCACCAGCAGCGTGGCCTGCTCCGGCTGCGCGAACAGCTCGTTCGCATACGGCGCCAGGTTATCCGCCAGCAGCACCTTCTTCGCCAGCCCGATTGCAAAGATCGACGCGCCTACCGCGAAATTGGACGCGCGGGGGATGCCATTACTGGCGTCCGCAAACTGCGGCATCATTTCCTTGTGATGCAGCACGGGACCTGCGATCAGGTGCGGGAAATACGTGACGAACAACAGATAGTGCAGAAAGCGGCTTTCGTTCACGTGGCCGCGCGCCGTATCGACGAGGAAGGCGATCTGCGTAAAAGTGAAGAAAGAGATGCCGATCGGCAAAATCGGCGGCGTATCGGTGATGCGCAAAAAACCTGCATACTTGTAGTAAGCAAGCAACACCAGGTTGGCCGCGACGGCCACCGAAAGCCAGCGGAAGCGCGCTTCGCCCTGGGCCACGCGAATGCGCAATGCGCAGCCGTAGTTCAGCGTGACGGAGGCCAGCAGCAGCGGCACATAACGCACATCCCACCATCCGTAGAAGAAGATGGACGCCAGCGCCAGCCAGCCGATAGCCAGGTCCGGCGCACGGCGGGCGGCAGCGAAGTAGACGATCAAGGTGATCGGCAAAAACGCCAGCAAAAAGCTGAAGGAGTTGAACAGCATGGACGCCTCATCAGGAGCGATGAGCCATCATAAACTTAATTAGTATTCAACTGCTACCTCCTGAGCACCAACCGCTTGCTCAAGAGCAATTTTCAACGCATCCGACGGCGCCACGCGCCACTCATCGCCCAGTTGCAGCACGCAATCGATGCCCTGCGGCTTGATGCGCATGGCGATGGGCAGGCCGTATTCGTCGCGGTGCGCAGCCAGCACTTCCTTCAGCTTGGCCGATGGCACCGCGCCCGGCAGCGCCCAGCCCATCTGGCGGCCGAACTGCACGCGCGCGGCGGTGATGTCGTAGACCTTTTCCGCCGTGATGCGCAGGCCGCCGGAGAAGCGGTCTTCAGACACCTTGCCGGTCACGCACAGGAATTCGTCTTCCTTGAACATATGCTTGTTCGGCTCGAACAGCTCGTTGTACACGGTGACTTCCACCACGGCGGTCTTGTCGTCCAGCGTGATAATCAGCAGCTTGCCGCGCTGGGTCATCTGCGTGCGCACGCCGGTGATCACGCCCGCCATCATGCGCGGCTCGCGCGACGGTTCGAGTTCGGACAGCTTGGTGCGCGCAAAGCGGCGCGCCTCCGCCTGGTAGGAATCGAACATATGGCCGGACAAGTAGAAGCCCAGCGCGATCTTCTCTTCCGCCAGCTTTTCGCGGTCGGTCCACGCCGTGGCGGCCACGTAGTCCGGGGGGCGCCACGAGGTCGGAATCGTCGCCGCCGAACAGGCTGACCTGGTTGGCCGACTTGGCTTCCTGGTCCGCATATTCCATCGCAAAGCCAACGGACGCGAACAGCACCGCGCGGTCCACGCCGAAGCTGTCGAAAGCGCCCGAGCGGATCAGGGCTTCGATGGTGCGGCGGTTGATCTGCTTCTTGTCCACGCGCTTGCAGAAGTCGAACAGGCTGGTGAACGGGCCGCCGTTCTGGCGCGCCGCGATGATCGCCAGGATCGCGTTCTCGCCCGCGCCCTTCACGCCGCCCAGGCCATAACGGATGTTCTTGACCGGCTTGCCCGTGACGGAAGGCGCTTCGCCATCCGGACGGAAACGGTAGTCGGACTTGTTGATGTCCGGCGGCAGCACCGTCAGGCCGCAGACCTCGATCGAGTCTTCGACCAGGATCTTCACCTTGTCCGTATCGTCCATGGCCAGCGACATATTGGCTGCCATGAACGCGGCGGTGTGGTGGTGCTTCAGGTAAGCCGTATGATACGACAGCAGCGCGTACGCAGCCGCGTGCGACTTGTTGAAGCCGTAGCCCGCGAACTTCTCCATCAAGTCGAAGATCTCGTCGGCTTTTTCTTCAGTCAGGCCACGCTCGCCGGCACCCTTGCGGAAGATCGCGCGGTGCTCGGCCATCTCTTCGGCCTTCTTCTTACCCATCGCACGGCGCAGCATGTCCGCGCCGCCCCAGCGAGTAGCCGCCGATGATCTGCGCCATCTGCATAACCTGTTCCTGATAAACCATGATGCCGTAGGTTTCGGACAGGATGCCCTCGGTACGCGGGTCAGGATAGTCGAACTTCTCGCCGTGCTTACGTTTGCAGAAGTCCGGGATCAGGTCCATTGGGCCCGGACGGTACAGCGCCACCAGCGCGATAATGTCTTCGAAGCGGTCGGGACGCGCGTCCTTCAGCATGCCCTGCATGCCGCGCGATTCAAGCTGGAAGACGGCGACGGTTTTCGCCTTGGTCAGCAGCTCGTAGGATGGACGGTCGGTCAGCGGCACCCGGGAAAGGTCGAAGTCCGCCATCGCCGGATCGAGATCCTTGATGTAGTTGACGGCGCGGTCCAGGATGGTCAGCGTGGTCAGGCCCAGGAAGTCGAACTTCACCAGGCCGACGGCTTCCACGTCGTCCTTGTCGTACTGCGACACCACGCCCGAATCGCCGGACTGCGTGTACAGCGGGCAGAAGTCGGTCAGCTTGCCCGGCGCGATCAGAACGCCGCCGGCGTGCATGCCGATGTTACGGGTGATGCCTTCCACCTGCTGCGCGAGATCGAGCAGCTGGCGTACTTCCTCTTCGTTTTCCTGGCGTTCCTTAAGCAGCGGTTCTTCCTCGATCGCCTCGGCAATCGACACCGGCTTGCCCGGCTTGAACGGAATCAGCTTGGACACGCCATCGCAGAAGTTGTAGCCGAAGTCCATCACGCGGCCCACGTCGCGGATCGCGCCCTTGGCCGCCATCGTACCGAAGGTCGCGATCTGCGACACCGCGTCGCGGCCGTACAGGTCCTTCACGTGCTGGATCACCAGTTCGCGCTTTTCCTGGCAAAAGTCGATGTCGAAGTCGGGCATCGAAACGCGTTCAGGGTTCAGGAAACGCTCGAACAGCAGGTTGTACTTCAGCGGATCGAGGTCGGTGATCTTCAGCGCATACGCCACCAGCGAGCCTGCACCCGAACCCCGGCCCGGGCCAATCGGCACGCCATTGTTCTTGCCCCACTGGATAAACTCCGCAACGATCAGGAAGTAGCCCGGGAACTTCATCTTGATGATGGTGTCGTTCTCGAACTTCAGGCGTTCTTCGTAGCGCGGACGTTCCGCTTCGCGCTTGACCGGGTCCGGGAACAACTGCTCCAGGCGCTCTTCCAGGCCCTTCTTCGTTTCCGCAACGAGGAATTCGTCAATGGTCATGCCCGGCGTCGGGAAGTTCGGCAGCTGCGGCTTGCCCAGCGTGAGCGTGAGGTTGCAGCGCTTGGCGATTTCGACGGAGTTCTGCAGCGCGGCCGGCAGGTCGTGGAACAGCTCCGCCATCTCGGCCTGCGTCAGGAAACGCATCTGCTGATTGAAGCGCTTCACGCGCTTGGCGTTCGCCAGCATTTCGCCTTCCGCGATACACACACGCGCTTCGTGAGCAATGAATTCCTCTTCGCTCATGAACTGCACCGGGTGCGTGGCCACGACCGGCAGGCCCAGTTTGGACGCCAGCGCCACCGAGTGGCGCACCTGCTGCTCCTGGTTCGGCTGGCCCGAACGCTGGATCTCGATGTAGAAATGTCCAGGGAAGATCTTCGCCCACTTCTCGGCGTTCTGCTGCGCCAGTTCCAGGTTGCCGTTCTCGATGGCCTGGCCAATGTCGCCGTGATGGGCGCCGGACAGCGCGATCAGGCCATTGGCGCCGGATTCTCCGGGCAGCAATGCGTAGGTCTCGGTCGGCAGCGCTTCCAGCCACTCGGTGCGGATTTCCGCGCGTCCCTTGTACTGGTTGGTCAGCCAGGCTTGCGACAGCAACTCGCACAGCTGCAGATAACCCATGCGGTTCTTCGCATACAGCATGATGCGGGAGGGCTTGTCGCGATTTTCGTCATTGGTGATCCAGGCGTCCACGCCGACCACGGGCTTGATGCCCTTGCCGCGCGCGGCCTTGTAGAAGCGCACCATGCAGAACAGGTTCGCCAGGTCGGTCACCGCCAGCGCGCCCTGCTTGTCCTTCACGGCCTGCTTGACCAGGTCATCGATCCTGACCAGGCCATCGACAATCGAATATTCCGTGTGCACGCGCAGATGCACGAATCCCGGCCCAGCCGGCGCCGCCGCGGCCTCTACGCCGCCTGCCTGTTCGATGGTGTCAATGCTCATTCGCGGTTGCTCATTCCCTGTGCAAAAGAGCCGCTATTCTACCAGTCCCAGCGCCCCCGGCGTCCCCAGTTTCATCGCGCAAGGCTGCCGAATATCGTCACCGCAGTACCGAACATCGTTACCACGATGACAACAGCTCCCCACAACTGTTTCTCCAACTTCGCGATTTTCGCTTCCAGGTCTCGATGAGAGGCATCAATCTTAGCTTCGAGCTCCACTCGCAGGCGATCGAAAGCAGCTGCCAGTTGCTTCTCAAGCATGGCGCTGAACTCTTGCCTTTGGGCCTCCATGCTTTTGTCAATGTGCTGGATGACCAATCGAAATTCTTGCGTATGTTCCACTGCAGTCTTCTCAAGTTGTACGATCCGGGCCTCATGGTCTGCGTTGATTTGATCGCCGTCAGCGCGTGAAGGTTCCATGGCCATCTCCGGAAAGTACGTATGGCCAAATTCTTAACCACCAGGCTAAAGCCGCCTTGACGCGGCGCAGCCGAATGCTATTTTTGTTTCCAGCGAAGCTCGTCCAATTTCCGGTCCAATTCCCGACGGAGATCGTCGATTATCGATCTCAATGATTCGCTGCCTGTCCCCAGTCGCTCGTAAAGCATGGTACTGATCTGCAGCCTCAGAATTTCCGTGATTGCCTCGATATGCCGACTTTGCCTTGAGAGCGCAAAATCAATGTGTTGCATAAGTGCCTGATATTCGTTCGAATCCATGTTAGTCTCCCGGCGCAGCCCCCTCTTCACCTGCGCACCGTTGGACCGTTTTTGGCCACCAAAGTTTCGCATGCAATCTGACATGGAGTCTGGTCAGATCTACTAGAATGAGTGTTTTGCAACCCAAGGAGGAGAACGTGATGAAATATTACGCAGCAGCAGCACTGATGATGCTGGCCGTATCCGCCCAGGCAGCCACGCCGGAAGATCTGGCCAAGGCCAAGAACTGCATGGCCTGCCATGCCATCGCCAGCAAGGTAGTCGGCCCGGCCTACAAGGACGTCGCCGCCAAGTACAAAGGCCAGAAAGACGCCGAAGACAAGCTGGTGCAAAAAGTGATGAAAGGCGGCTCCGGCGTCTGGGGCGCAGTGCCTATGCCTCCGAACCAGGTGACCGACGCCGAAGCGCACACCCTGGTCAAGTGGGTCCTGTCCCAGAAATAATCCCCCGCGCCGCTGGCACCCCGCCAGCGGCCGCTCACCACCATTGCATGAATCTACCCACCACGGCTGTCGATAGCGCTGATAGGACTCCCCCCAACCCGATTATCGCGCCTACAAACACACGTCCATAGAATTCGAGTCGTCGCTCGACAGAGTCCAGTCTCCCTGTCAGATCTTTCTTGGCTTCCGTAATTCTCTCGGTCTGATAATTGAAGCCGCTATCTACGCGCTGCGCCAGCAATTTCAATTGGCACGACAAGTCGGCATTTTCTTTAGTTGTTTCTACAACCTCCTCCAATGGTTGCGTCATACCAGCCTCCCTGCGGTTATGCCTTATTGTTCGCCTTCTGGCGTGGGACCGGTTTGACATGGCGCCAAGACTCCGTGGATCGACACATTCTATTTGACCGCACTACTTGCCAAAGGTTCCCGAACGGATGCTATATAGTGGCTATATCAACATATTGCGGGGAAAAATTGAAACAGAAAGCGCTAGCTTTTGGTGCCGCTTTTGTCGTGGCGGCGATCGGATCTTACTGGTATCTCTCGCCTTACCTCACGCTTAATCACATGCGCACCGCCATCAAAGAACGGGATGCGGACGCGTTCAATGATTACGTCGACTATCCGAAATTACGCGAAAGCCTGAAAGGCGAAATGTCCGTGCGCCTGGCGGATGTGACGGAAAAAGCCCGCTCAGGAAACAGCTTCGAGCAAGCCGGCGCCGCCCTGGGCAGCATGCTCGGCATGGCCGTGATGGATCACATGGTCGACGCGCTGATGCGTCCCGAAATGGTAATGCGCGCCATGGAACGCGGCGCCTTCGATCACGAGAAGCGCCACCGCTCCGACCAGCCAGCGCCAGTCGACGCGCCCCGCGAACGTCCCACCTGGCACACCGAACGCAAGAGCGTCGACAAGCTCCTCGTCTACGCCGCCAAGGATGGCGAGGACGCTTCGGAAAACACCGGCTTCCTCCTCCAGCGCGAAGGCTTCGCCAGCTGGAAGCTGACCGCCATCCGCTTCCCGGCCCTGAAATAGTCCCGCCGTTCGGCCGCCGCGCCGGCTCACCAAAAATTCACGATCTTGCCTACCACAGCAGCAACCAGGGCGCCGCCGAACCCGAGAAATACGCGAGCATAAAAATCCACTTTCTTGATAAGCAAATCAATCCGCTTCGAGACATCGTCAACGCGCTTGGATAGATCAGTCTTCACTTCGGAGATTCGCGCGTCCTGGCGCTGGATGGCCTCATTGGTCTCGCGAAAGCCTGTCTCGGTACGTTGCGTGAGCAGCCGCACCTGGCAGGACAATTCCGGGATCGCTTTTGCCTGCTCATCCTGTCGCGCAACGATGTCTTCCGGCGGCTGCTCCATATAAGCCTCCCTGCGGTTATGCCTTATTGTTCGCCTTCTGGCGTATGGCCGGCTTGACATCGCGCCAACATTCATCTGTCCATCGAACCCGGTCAGACCGCGCTCCAAGCAACAAGTTCCCTGCCCAGTTTTTGAGCAATGGCCGAAACAGCTTATAATGTTGGCTGTTCCGGTTTCTATTTCCCAACGCAACATGCAAGAAGCATCGACCCTGAGCGCGCCCGCAAGCGCCGGCGCGGCACTGCCCGTATACGTCAACATCGCCGCCTACAAGTTCATCACGATGGACAAGCTGGACGAGCTGCGTCCGCAATACCAGGACATCTGCGAGCGCCTGAGCCTGCGCGGCACCATCCTGCTAACCCCGGAAGGCATCAATATGTTCCTGTCCGGCACCCGCGAGAACATCGACGAGTACCTGCAATGGGTGCGCAGCGATGCCCGCCTGGCGGATCTGGAGTGGAAGGAAAGCTTGTCGGTAGATCAATCGCACCGCCGCATGCTGGTGAAGATCAAGAAAGAGATCATCACGATGCGCATGCCGCTGATCAAGCCGGAAGAAGGCCGCGCGCCGCACGTGGATGCGCAAACGCTGAAGCGCTGGCTCGACCAGGGTCATGACGACAACGGCAAGCCGGTGGTCATGGTCGACACCCGCAACGATTATGAAGTGGACGTGGGCACCTTCGTCGACACGGTCGACTACCGCCTGACCAAGTTCACCGAATTCCCGGAATTGATCGAGAAGCATAAGGCCGATTTCGACGGCAAGACCGTGGTGACCTTCTGCACCGGTGGCATCCGCTGCGAGAAAGCCGCGATCCACATGCAGAACATCGGCTATGACAATGTCTACCAGCTGGAAGGCGGCATCCTGAAGTACTTCGAGGAAGTCGGCGGCGCGCACTACACGGGCGACTGCTTCGTGTTCGACTACCGCACCGCGCTGAATCCGCAGCTGGAGCCGACCGAGACCAAGCAATGCTTCGCCTGCCGCGCGGTGGTGACGCCGCGCCAGCAGCTGGCGCCGGAGTATGTGCCGGGCACGTCTTGCCCGAGCTGCGCCGGTAAGCAGTAAGAAAACCCACGGCGGACCCAGGTGTCAGGCACGATGTGCCTGACACCCAGCCACCGCCGCGGAACAGGTGTCTGGCACATCGTGCCTGACACCAGCCCTTCAGGTTCAGGTTTTACCGGCCGCAGCCGAAATCCGCCGAACCTTCCCGCCCCACTCTCCCCGCACACCACCCAGCCATCCCGTCCCGCCGCCTTGGCAGCGTACAGCGCCTCATCCGCCATCGCCAGCAGCGACTCCGGCGTCGTGTTATCCCCTGCAGCCACCGCGATGCCAACGCTTGTCGTCACGCGGATACTGCGTTCCGAACACTCGAAAGGCGTGCGCATGGCCGCCATGATGTGTTCGCCCAACTGTGCCACCTGCGCCTCCTCGGCCAGTTGCTCGAAGACGATCACGAACTCATCCCCGCCCAGGCGCGCCACCAGGTCCGTGCTGCGCACCGCGCGGTGCAGGCGCTTGGCGAATTCAACCAGCACCTCGTCGCCCCCGCCGTGGCCCAGCGTGTCGTTGATCGACTTGAAGTAATCCACATCGAGATAGGCCAGCGCCAGCCGCTGTCCTGAGCGCGAGGCGCGTGCGATGGCCTGCGGCAGCGATTCTTCGAACTTGCGGCGGTTGGCGGCGCCCGTCAGCGGATCGCTGAGCGCCAGCGCAGCCAGCTTGTTCTGCGCCGCGGCACGCTGGCTGGTGAGCGCATAAAACGCGCGGCTCAGGTCGCCGAACTCATCGCGGCGGTCGGTGTCGAAGACGTGGATATCGTCCAGCCCCGCCGTCACCCGCGAAGCGCGCCGGCGCAGGCGCAGCAAGGGACGCATCAGCACGCGCGTCGCCAGCAGCCCCAGCGCACCGCAAGCCACCGCCACGATCACGGAGGACAGCATGGCCTGCCGGCGCAAGCCCAGCACCGGTGCCAGCGCTTCCTGTTCCGAATAGACGGCGCCCACGATCCAGTTCGATTTGTTCAGGCGCTTGTAAGCCACCAGCATGCGTTCGCCGGACGGCTTCGTGCCCACGGCCCGTCCCTCCGTACCGCCCTGTGCGGCAGCGAGCGCTGTCGCGGGGGCGTTTTGCGCAGGCTGCAGGATCAGGCTGGCATCGGGATGATGCGCGATCATTCCATGCTCGCTCAGGATGAAGAGAAAACTGCCTTTGCCCGGATGCAGGGCCGCGATCTGTCCCGAAAAACTCGGACGGTCCAGGTCGATGGCGCCCGCGAGGATGTAGCGCAGCTCGCCGCGCGCATCGAACACGGGCTCCGTCACCAGCACCACCGGCTTTCCGGACAGCGCACTGCGGAACGGTTCCGAAATCAGTCCCTCGTGCTGCGCCACGGTCTGCCTAAAATACCCGCGATCGGCCACATTCAGATGGCTCACATCGCGCCGGTCGCGCAGGCTCGCAAACAACAGGCCGGACGGGTCGATGGCCACAACATTGAAGAAGGCGCTGCGCAGGCTCGCGCTGCGCTCCATCATCGTTTGCAGCTGCTGCGGCGTGACGTTCGGTCCGAAACGCTCGGCCTGTGCCTGCAGCAGTTCACGCTTCGAGGCAAGGTCCTGGTCGATAAAGGCCGCGGCGCTGGACAGCAAAGCCGTCTGCTGCGTGGCGAGGTCTTCCCGCAAGCGGCGCTCGGCCTGCCAGGACAAGGTCAGCGCAACCAGGCCGGAAGCCAGCAGCACCAGTCCCGCCACCAGCACCGCCATGCGCAGGCGGAAGGTGGATGGCATCACGGATGCACCTCATGCAGCGGAATCACGTCGGCCGGATGCATGCCCGAATGCGCAAGGATGGCGCCGGCGATCACCTGCATCACCGACGCCGCACCAACCGGATTGCACACGACCGCGTGGCCATGCTTGCCCGCTTCGGCGGCGTGCGCCGGGTCCGCCAGCAGCAGGATCAGCACTTCGCTGAAGCCGCGCAGCCGGCGCAGCGCCTTCAGCGCGGCCAACGCATCCGTATCGCCGGGTTCATAGGCATAGAGGACGATGTCCGGGCTGAAGTGGCAGGCCACCTGCAGGTCATCCAGGTGCGGATCGAGGCGCACCACGGCATGGCCGGCAGCGCGCAAACTGCCCGCAAGAGCGTCAGCGGCAGCAATATTGGAATCGAGGATAAGTACACGCAGTGCCAGCGCAATCATGATGTCTCCGGAATTGTGGCCAGGTGCTGGCCAGCTTTTCCGGCGGATATGAGGCCGGTACTGTTGGGAGGGGTGCGCCGGGGGCGGAGGCGCGGACCTTAAAGGTCAGCCAAATTCTAGCAGAGTACGACAGGCTGCGGTCAATTGGCATAGCCGAATGTTGGTTTTCCGGCGAACATTACTGGCCTCCTGAACTACCGACGCACGGCTGAATAAAGGTTCACATCAACGCTACGGACGGAACATCCAGCGAAACATTTCTGCAGGCGTACTGCAGGCGTACAATTGCTAGAACGATGAAAGACGCCAGCCAATGACTGGCGTTTTCTTTAACGGCAAAGCTATCAAAGTTGACAAGCGTTTGGTGCAGTTAGTTGGGTAGCTGAATTCAATCCTGCCGCCATTTCCATTAGCTTGGCATCGACTGTTGCCTGGAATGTCGTTGGGCTGGTGGACCGCGTGACCGGTGCGATTAGATTGTAGCCAATTTTCTGTGCGGCACTGCCCGAATAACAATTCACCCAAGCGGCCGTATTCAAGCTGCCAGTGAAGGTCTTCGCCGCGTTGGATTTTGCTCGGAACGTTTCCGCGTCCAGCAGGTCTTGCGCGCTGTTCCCGGCCAAAATGGCAGCAATGATACTCAGTGGTGCGCGGTTACGCTCGAGGTTGCCGCTATTGATCTTGTTGGCCCAAGAATTGATCTCTGTCGGTGTGGCCGTACGGTTGAACGCGACCTGGTGAATTTTGCTCACCAGCACGTTAGTATCGTTGTAGTTGTACAGCACGTGCGATTCGGCACTCGTTGCCAACACGTCCAGCATGGTGCGTGTGTCCAGGCTGATGTTATAGGTGTTATCGAGCCCTTGGGCGGTCAGAACTGGTGCCGGGTTTCCTAGCGGGTCAATCTGAAGGAGCGTGTTAGTGACATTTGCCAACGCCCCTGGATCCATAGGGCGCCCCAAATAGGCCAGGTACAATTGCTGCGCAAGCGTGTGGTGCGCCGCCCGCGCCACCGCATCCGCTGCAGGCTTGAACGAGGCGTCCGGCCTGAGAATGGAATGGCTTTGTTGGTTTTCATCGGCCGACAAGGACATTGACCAGAGCAAGCTGCCGGTGTTTTTTGCGCCAAGTCCCGCGAGGAATTTTTCGAAGTAATGTCCTTTGTCATCATCAGTGACGTTTGGCACATTAGATAAAGTTGTATCGATACCCCATTCGCCAATGATGACAGGACGTGCGCCGAAGGCCTTTTTCAGCTCAGTGATGGTAGCCCCTTGAACATAACTAATCTGGTCGAGGTTAAGCGTTGGAGTACGGTTCTCGTAATTCTGCTTTACAGACAAGTACAGGTGTGGAGTCGCGAAAGAGGAAATATCTTTCCAATATTGCATGTACGGAGTCTGTGCTTCGCCGACAGTAGTCATATGAGTGCTGTCCAGGCTACGCACAAGTTGGTACATTGCGTGCACGCCTTTTACCACTTCGCCAATGTCCGTTTTCGTATCTTGCGTGTTTTGCAAACAACCAAAGTGACCCGCATTCCAAAGTGGTTCGTTCATCACATCCCACGCCAGCAGCGCGGGATGAGTCTTGAAAGTATTGATGATGGTGGTCGCATTTTGCGCAACTTCGTTGTAGCTCGCTTTCCAATAGCAACGCTGCGTAAGCTTGGTGTAGCCGTCGAGCAGAAATACCACCTTGATATCGCGAGCTTGCGCCGCATCCATCACCGCCTGGGCCTGCGCAATAACGTTATTCACGTTCAAGTTATTGTCGGTCATTGACCACCATTCCGAATGCTGAGGCTGCGTACAGATTTTCGGATCATTCACGCTGGGAAATGGAATAACAGGCGGAATAATCACCGGGAGTCGGACATACTTCAGCCCCAACCTCACGGCCTGATCGAGAATCACTGCGGCTTGGGTTGCATCTGGCAACATATTTGTGTGCGCGCACATTTTTCCATCCTCGTAAACCTGATTCAGGATGTTCGCGCCACGGAAATTGCTGCCGAAAAGCCCGGCGCTCGCCGATATCGGGGCTGGAATCAGGCCTGGGACCGCAAACGCTGGATCAACTGTCACGCCGTCCGCCAAGAGGTAGGGCGGCGCATAGAAAACATCGACGTTAACGCTCGGCGCGAAATCACCAAACCACTCGACACCTTCCTTCACCATCAGCCAATTGAATGGATATGATTGCAAGTCACCAGGAGTGCCCTGATGTTGGGGTGCTGTGACTGTGAAAGTGAATTTCTTGACTTGACCGGGGGCGATAGTTTCGCCGGGAGCCAATGCCACCCGGCCAAGCCCCCAATTCGTATTGTTTTCGGGGGATCTCGACGCTAAGAAATACTGGTCGGCAGTCCACGGTTCAGTTCCAGTATTTTTCATTACCACGGAGACTGGGTAAGGCATGCCTGCAGTCATCGTATGTGGCACGCTCTGTGAAATGAACCTGGCGCTGTTGGTGGCCTGCGCAGTCAACGCCCATAAAATACCCGCAAAAAGGAAGATTCTTCTTAAATATCTTGTGATCATGTATACAAGTGAAAGGGGATTCAAAGCTTGGAGTGGTGAAGCACGTGCCAGGGTGCGGCACTGTCAGACAGTGTTGATAATCGGAAACTGCAGGTTTAAACATCCTACTTGGGATAGGCGTTCACGATATGCAAGAAAAAGTGCAGAAGAGCATCATAGTTATTTTTGTCAAAACGTGTCAATTAAAATAATTTCTTTTTGGAATGTTATAATTTGATAGTATTTCCGCGCGTGATTTCGGTTACGGTTGGGCGGAAAGAATTGCAGAAGGCTTTTCGCACGCGTTTGGGATGGCGGGCTTTGTCCGTAAAGACATGTCGCTGAAATCGGATCTCGCCGGCTCTCTGCTCGGGTGACGGCCAAAGACACCGGCAAGTAAGACCGATATTTGGAAGTGAGTCAGTTTGCGTCGGCCTAATACGCGACTTTTGCTGCAGTAGGAGTGATGGCTGCCAGATCGTGCCGCGCGCGCCAACTCTTTATCAGTTTCCTCAACCCAGACGGCTGGAAGACCCTAAGTCGGCTCGCGAGTCTCAATACCTTGAATCGGCTTGGCGTCGTTACTCGCGCGAATGGCTAGCGTGCGGTCGGACATGATTTCACCGCGACCTGTAACAACGCCAAAGATCTGCAGCTCGTAAGCGTTCGCCCCAATTTGCGAACCTTCACGGAAGCGCACGCGCGGCAGCGACTCCAGCGCGAACTGCTTGCGGATTGCTGCGATGCGCTCCATGAAGATCGTCGTCTCACCGCTTACCAGCGGCACAAGGTTGACGCCTACCAGCACTTCCACCGGCGCCACTTTCAGCATGTCGTAATTGTCCTGCTGGCCCTTGTCTTAGGCATCATCGCCCTCCTCTTCCTCAGGTTTGTCGGTAGTCAAGTCCCCCTTCGATGTCGAAGGGGTTAGGTTACGTCCTGCCAGCGGGATTGCTCCTCTGTAGCACCCCGGCCTTACGGCCGTTTCAGGTGTTCATGGGTGGGGGAATTTGACCCGGCCAGAAGTGAAGGAATTTGCCTGGCCAACGGGGCTTGGAATACGGCACACAAGCTGATTTCGTCACCAATGATGAGCTCCGCATACTCGCGGATGCTGCGGATCAGAACGGCGGCATTTTGCCGCGAGCTACCGATTTTCATCCAGCTCCGGACATGACCGTAGCGATCAACTGCGGCAGGATGGTAGGTTCTTCACCACACTGCGGCAGCTGCCTGGACTTTGGGCTCTTACTTCGCCAGCGTCAACTGCATCAGGTGCCCCTTGCCGTTGTACTCCTCGTTCACAGTCAGCACCAGTTGGCCTTGCGGACCTTCCACCAGCTCCGTCACCTGCCCACCAGTGCGGGCAGCGAAACCAGGCAGCTGATCCGAGATATCCGTCCAGGTATCGCCGCCATTGGACGACCAAGCCAGATAAGGCCGCGTATTCGGCTTGTCGAAGCCCGCCACCACGATCACGTTCGGCTGGTTCGAAGGCGAAACAATTTTCCAGATATACGGATAGGTAGCCGAGGCCTCGGAACCCACGCGCACCGGAATAATCTCTGGCTGGCTCAGCGCGTGATGGATCACATACTTGAACGACTTGCCGCCGTCCTCACTGCGCATCAGGCCACCTTCCACGCCGACGAACACGCGATCGGTACCTGCAATGCGTTCGATGAACTGGATATTGCGGTTCTGCAGATCAGGCAATTCGATTGGCAGTGCCGTTTGCGACTTCATGTACAGAGTGTATGGCTCGATAGGAAAAGCGCGGAGATAAGCCGAATCGAGTGGGCATTCGCCGCCAATCAGCAAACGGTCGCCGATAATCTCGAACTTCGCCTCGTAGCAGGCCTGCGCCTTCAACTCTCCCATCAGCACACGCCAGGTCGAGCCAGCTGTCTCTGAGAGCTGCACATTCCAGCCGCCGCCAGCGTTGCCGATCAAGCGGTTACGCAGCCCCTTCAAATCAGTTGGCGACATCGTGATGCAATGGATGGAATTGCATTCGTGCAGACCTTCGTCCTTCGGCACAAAGCTCGCGCCCTGTTCATCGATTTCGCACAACGAATGCTCGTCGTTGCCATCGTAGTGCTGCATCATCCACAGGCTGCCATTCACCTGTTTCAGCGTAGGCCAGCGCGCGCCCGGGCTGCTCTCACTGATCTTGCCAATGGCGCACTTGCCCAGATTGACGGGCGTCCATTTGGCCGCCGATGTCAGCGACTCGCTTGCCTTGACCACGGCCGTACCTTCCGTCTCAGAATTAAAGTAGGAAACGAACGCGGAGCCCTTATGGAATGCGATGCTTTGCATGGCTCGTGGTGAGCTCATTAACTCCGTCACCTTCGTCACTGGCGATGCTGGCGGCGCAGTCGGCGGCACAACCGGTGGCTGTGGCGACACAGTGGGCGGCGTGACGGTTGGCGGCGGCGTCACTGCTACTGGTGGCTGCGGCGCGGGCTGACCTGCAGTCGGGTTATCGCCACCGCCGCAACCTGCCAGCGCGACCGCAGTCAGCACGGTCAACGAAGTCAATCGAATCATGAAAATCTCCAGAAAAAGGCGCTGGCGTCAGGAGTTGGCGGCCAGCTAACAATCCATTTGGGCGGTATTCTATGGACGCCGCCGCTGGAGATCTGCACGTGGATGTCTGTTTAGTGTCGGGAATTTGTATGGGATTGAGCTGCGAAACCTACACTCGCCGCGCGCTCATAAACTGCTTAAACAAATAGAAAAGCCCGTGCACCAATTAGCGCACGGGCTCGTGGTCCTGCTATGTCGAATTACTCGAAGTATGCCGCCAACATTTTCACGTCGTCGGCCGACAACGTGCCGGCGAAGGCACGCAAGCGTAACGATGCCAGCATGTAGCCGTAACGCGCTTGCGCCAGATCACGTTGCGCTGTGTACAGCTGGCGCTGTGCATTCAGCAGGTCCAGATTAATGCGTACACCGCCTTTGATACTTTGCTCCGTCGCGGTGATCAAAAGCTTAGCCGAATCGACCGCCTTGATGAGCGCATCGATCTTTGGCGCGCTGCTGATTACCTGGTTATAGTTGCGGCGCAGCTCAACGAGCACTTTGTCGGTCTGTGCTTCCAGGTCCTCGCGCGCCTTCTCTTTGTTTGCTGCGGCCTGACGAGTCGAAGCACTGACCGCGCCGCCAGCATAGATCGGGATATTCATCTGGAACCCGATGCTTCGCACCACCTGATCCTGCCCCACGGTAGACACTGTTTCCGAGGCGGTCTTGCCATACGTGGCAACGACGTCCAAGCGAGGGAAGTGTGCAGAGCGTTGCTTATTGACTTCTTGATTGGCAACTTCCACGCCTTGAGTCTGGGCTTTGATGTCCGGGTTCTGCTCCATCGCGATGTTCTTCCACGCATCGAAACTCTTGTAATCGCGTGCATCGATACGGAAGCCAGGGCGAAGGTGGTCGAGTTCACCCGGCTCGGCGCCGACAATAGCAGCCAGCGTATCCCTGGACGAAGTCAGGTTATCCTCCGCTTCGAGCAGGCTTGCCTCCGCGAGATCCAGACGCGACTGCGTTTCCAACACGTCAGTTACCGTGCCCTCGCCCTTCTTGTAGAGCAATTCATTAACCTTCTTCTGCTCCACATAGACTTCGCGCTCGATTTTGGCCAGCGCCAGCTGCTCCTGCTTGAACAGCACTTCGAAATAAGCTCCTGCCATGCGCAGAATGACTTCCTGCGACTGGCTCGCAAACTGATATTCGGCGTAGGCGCTTTGGGCCTTCCCCTGCTTGTAGCGAGCAATACCTTCCAGATTAATTACGCCCTGGCGCACCTGCACTGTCGCGGTGCGAGATAGGTAATCCTGCGGTATCTCGCGACCCAAATACGTAATCGTATTGCGGTTCTGGCTACCGCTATAGCTGCCGTTGACCGAAGGCAGCAAAGCGGATCGTCCAAGCGCAAGGCTCTGTTTACCAGCTTCCCCGCTATAGTAGGCGGCACGATACGTTGGATCGTTCTTCAGCGCGGCTTCATAGGCTTGCATCAAGCTCATGGCGGAAGCCTGGTGTCCCTGACACAGCAGGGCTGCGCCAATAGCCACAGGCAGCAGCCGCCTGGCAATCTTCACGGTCGTCACGCTTACTCCTCCGTCATCGAAGTTTTGGCGCGGTCAAAAATCGGCTTCAGCAGATAGCTCATCATCGTGCGTTCGCCGGTCTTTACGAATAGCTCAACCGGCATGCCGGGAACAATATCAAGCTTCTTTGCTGCGATGAGCTTCGCCCCTTCCGGCGTAACTTTCGCACGAACTTTGTAGTAAGAGTTTCCAGTGCGCTCGTCAACGGTGCGGTCAGCGGCCACTTGAATTACCTGGCCCGGGATGTGAGGGGTTTTATTAGTATTGAACGCGGCGAAAATCAACTCAACAGGCAGCCCATGATGTACGCGGTCCACCAAGTTGACCGCCAATTGCCCCTCAACTACCAACGCATCGTCCGAAGGAACAACTTCCATCAGTTTGGAACCTGGAGATACTACGCCGCCCTTAGTGAACACGTTGGAACCGACTACAACGCCGTCAACGGGAGCCTTCACATCAACAGCGGCCACGTCAAATTTCTGACCTTTCAGACGAGCGGCCAACGCTTCAGCTTCTTTGTGCACTTCGGCCAGCTGGGAACGTACTTCTTTCTGATAGTCCTGTGTACGTTGTGCGCGGCGTAGCTTCAGTTCGGCAATTTGACGGCGTGACCGGCCGATGTTGCCCACATCCTCGGAAATAGACCCATTAATCTGAGCGAAGGTTCGTTCAAGCTCCAGTAGGCGGGCACGGGGAATAAAGCCTTCCTTCGCCAAGTCACGGCTGTTGTCCAGCTGCTCCTTCAGGAAGCCGAGCTGGGCCTTTTTGCTATCACGGGATTCTTCAAGACCCTGTGCCTGCGCAACCAAGCCAGCGATGCTCTCGTCCAGCGCACCCAGCTCGCTGCTCAACGACATCTGACGCGAGATCAACAGATCACGCTGCAAAGCTACGTTCTCTTTCACGCGCGGATCATCTTTGTATTCGCTCAAATCCTCGGGGAAAACCAAGGATTTCGCACCCTGCAGCTCTGCCGTCAGGCGCGCTTCAGCCGAGCGAGAAACGATGTATTGGGCGAGCGTGGATTGCAGGATCGAGTTTGCCTGAACATCGTTCATGCGTACCAATACCTGACCGGCCTTCACCACGTCGCCATCATGCACCAAAATGTCCTGCACGACACCGCCGGACAGATATTGCACGGCCTTGCGGTTGCCTTCCTTTGCCACGAAGCCTGGGAGGGGAACACCCTTGTCCAGGGGAGCGAATGAGGCCCACAGCAGGAAGCCGATCACGCCAAAGAGCACGATGAACCATCCCACCTTGGCATATGCACCTGCATCAGTATTTACGTTAAGTGGCGTCACGTCATGCGAAATGACTTCCGCAACAGATTCCGTTTGTTTCTTGATGATGTTCGCCATTGATTACTCCTTGCCGCTTTGCTCAGCTGCCATTTGCTGCTGCGCTGCGATTTCCTCAGCTTGATGAGCCGGCTGTTCTGCCGCGGCCCTTTGTGCAGCTGCCTGCTGTGCGGCGGCTTGGTGTGCAGCTGCTTTTTGTGCTGCAGCCTGTTGCGTGGCCGCCTGCTGTTGGGCCGCACGCTGCGCCTCAACCTGCTTCTGGTTGGATTCTTGCAATGCTTGCAGAACCTGATTAGTTGGGCCAAACGCCGCAACCATGCCGTCGCGCAGCAACAGGAGCTTGTTGGTTGCCGCGATCGCGGAAGTACGGTGCGTAATCAGAACAATGGTCTTGCCGCGTTGACGCAAATCCTGCACTGCCTGCACCAGAGCCGCCTCGCCCACATCATCCAAGTTTGAGTTCGGCTCATCCAGCACGAGCAACGCCGGGTCGCCATACATTGCTCGGGCCAAGCCCAGTCGCTGCTTCTGGCCGCCAGAGAGGCCTGCGCCGCCATCGCCTAGCAGCGTGTCATAGCCTTTAGGGAAGTGCAGAATCATCTCGTGAACGCCCGCTCGCTTAGCGGCTTCGACTACCTTTTCCGCATCTACCTCCCCGAAACGTGCAATATTGTCAGCAATGGTACCGCTGAACAGTTCAATATCTTGCGGCAGATAACCAATACTCGGCCCCAGTTCTGCTTTATTCCATTGATACATATCGGCGCCATCGAGGCGCACCTTGCCCATCACCGCCGGCCACACCCCAACCATCAGACGAGCCAAAGTAGATTTTCCGGAGCCGCTCGGTCCAATCACACCCAACACATCGCCGGCCTGAATACCAAAGCTAACACCACGCAGCACAGGCGCAGGAACACCTGGCGGCCCTGCAGTCACGCCCTCCACCGACATATTTCCCTGCGGCTTTGGCAGTTCCATGCCCGCTTGACGCGCCGGATTCTTCTCGAGCAGTCCGGTCAGTCGCTCATAAGCGCTGCGAGTTGTAGCCCAACTCTTCCAAACAGCGATCACCTGCTGCACGGGCGCCAATGCCCGGCCTACCAGGATAGACGCAGCAATCATCATGCCGGCGGAAATCTTGTTCTCCAGTACCAACAGTGCACCAAAGCCGAGCACCAGGGATTGGAGCGAGGCCTGAACAAACTTCGTCACGCCATTGATGATGCCGGCCTTCTCGCTCGCCTGAGCCTGCAAGTGCAAGAATTTGCTGTGCAACTTGAACCAACGGCTCATCAGGTTCGGAAGCATGCCCATCGACTCGATCACTTCCGCATTGCGCAGATTATTTGTCGCCAAGTTGCCGGACACTATCGCCATCGAATTGGCCTCGGCCAGCGGCTTCTTCGTTACGCGCTCATTGATAATGGCCAATGCAATCAGAACAAGCGTACCGCACACGGAGAACAAGCCCAGCGTTGGTTCAAAAATGAAGATCACGATCAGGTAGATCGGGAACCATGGCGCGTCGAAGAAGGCAAACAGTGCATTGCCGGTCAAGAATTGGCGCAGATTGGTCAGGTCGGAGAGGGATTGGCCCGCATTGCCGCCCGCCGCCTTCAGATTCTGTTCAAACGCTGCAGTGTAGACGCGCTTGTTCAGTTCCATGTCAAACTTGGCGCCAACACGCACGAGCACGAAGCTACGTACCATTTCCAAGACAGACATCAGCGCGTAGCCGCCGAGCATCATGAGGGTCAGCATCAGCAGCGTGATCTCGTTGCGACTACCTAACACGCGGTCATAGACCTGCAACATATACAGCGACGGCACAAGTGCCAGCAGATTGATAATCGCGCTAAACGCTCCTACGGTGTAGAAGGTGCGCTTGAAGGTCGACAAGACCAGTTCGATCTCGTTCTTGTTGGTTAGGAGTTTTTTCATAAACTTGAAGGATTGGGCGCCCGGACAGCAACGCAAAGACTCTTCTTCTCAGGAAAGACGAGACATTATCCCTCAAAGTGAGCAAAAAATGTGATGCGCATCACATATATTTTGAAAATTGCCTGTTTCTTGTGCAGACGCCACAAACGCGGCTGATGAAGAATCCCTAAACAGGCTGCGGATGGCCTAAAGGGGGAACGCAGTGACATTATGCTTCAGGAAGCACAAAATATGTGACGATCATCACTCTTGAGGGATTTTTCTTAGTGCAACGCTAAAGCGCTGACCGAGTCTTGATGCCCTGCTGGGCCGGCAATCCAATCAGGCCATTGAGATAACTGCCAGTCAGCTGCGCAGTCAGCTTGGTGCAGCATTTGAAGCCACTGCCGCAACGCCTGATTATCCAAAGTAAGTCTGAACGAACGCACGCCCTCATCACGAAATGTTAATGCCACATGACGCTCATCGTGAGCCACATCGACAGAAGTTGGCAAAATAGCCTCACATTCTGGTCCAGCCTGTACTGGCGTTGGGGCTTCCATAGAGTCGCGCGCGGCCTGCTGAGCAAACTCTTGTAGGATCTGCCGATGCTCAGGTGAAACCGATGCGGACAACTCGTCAAACCTGCGTAATACCACTGGCAACAACAAAGACAACATGCGCCTGGTTAGCCAGATGACCACTTGCTTACCGCCATTCGTCATGCCAGCCATGCGCATACGATCTTCCGGTGGACAAAATTCCGTAGTCACCCGTTCCAATACCTGCGTCATTTATCGCGCTTTCTGCATCAATCAGCCAAAGTCCAGATCGCCATCTTCGGCAATGCCTTGTGTTATTCCGCCTTCGCCTTCGGCTTGCGCGGGGCGCGCGGCTTTTTGGGCTTCTCGGCCGCAGCACCGACATTCTTGCCCTTTATTGCATCAATCAGCGCATTTACGTATGTATTCCTAGCGGTCTGCACGATTGCGATCTGTTGCTGCAAGCGAGCCAGCTCAGCATCGACGACTTGGATATTAACCGCCTGCATTTTTGCGGTCTCATTCAGGTTTTCGGATGCATAGTTCGTTCCGTTAATCGTGATGTATTGAGGTAAAGTCATTTTTTTCCTTGTAAATTTGTTCGCATCGCCGCGCTGCTTCAGCGGCGAGGAAGCCGATCTGGGCGGCGTGATTGTATGTCCAGCGACCGCAAGGCGCAAATCCTAAGCCGAAAAGCCCTTACGATCGAAGCGACAGCATGCTTTATTGCCGTGCTGCAGCCGCCCCCAGCACTGTGCGCTCTGCCGAGGCGCCATCAAATTGCCCGCGAATTAAATTCTGCACAGGTAGCTCGAAAAGGCGGTAGATGAAATAAGCCGACAGCATGGTTAGGCCCATGAACAACAGGAACAACTTCGTGCTGTGGTAGGGGATTGGCTTGCCCACAGCCGCAAAATACCAAGCAAGGGCGAGCTGGATCGGGAAGTGGATCAAGTAGCTGGAATAAGTCATATTCCCTGCGGCTTCCATCATCGACTGCAATCGCGCCGGAACCGACAGCTTGCGTGCACAAAGGAGCAGCATTGGCGGAAGCCAGAGTAATAGGAACAGGTGAACCACTGGTTCCGTGTTCGGCACGCGGCCATACACGGCCAACGGCGTCAGAACAAGAAACGCCAAGAGCAAAGAGTTCAGCTTCGCTTGGTGCTCAGAGTTCCTCCAATTGCCAAACGCAATGGCGCTGAGTCCACCCGCATAAAAGAACGCGATGCAGTCAACAATTTGTGACGGCACATGCGCCCATTTGGCGACAGCATAGGCAACCAATACCGCCAAATTGACCAGCACAGAGCGCCCGACATGGCGTAGCAGAAGGAAGAATACGACATAAGCAGCAACTTCCACGGAAATCGACCAGATAGGACCGTTGAAGCTGTAGCCCGCCTGGAAGCCCCAGTGGCTGGCTAATAAGAATTGAAGAAGGAAATGCTTCAGGTCGTTGGCCTGATAGACAAAATAATAGCCTTGCTGGTTGTAATATCCAATTTGCAATGCCGCGACTAACAGGAGAGTTATAACATGCAATGGATAAAGTCGCGAAAAACGCAATAAGAAGAACCGGCTGGCGCCAATGCTACCGGCATCAATCGACTGGCGATATTTCCAGAAGAAGATAAAGCCACTCAGGCACCAAAACACCTGAACACCGTAGAACCCATAGTCATAGAACACGCTGAAGTGGCTATACAGCGGCTGGCTTTCCCTTACAAAGTCAACCGGATGGTCACCCACGAACCAGAAGTGCTGATAGTGCCAAAACAATACGGCCAAGGCCGAGATGAAACGGATGACTTCTAGGCCCACCAATTTGTTGGTGTCCCGGATCGACGATGAGGACGGCATTTGCGAAAATGACTTCGGTTTAATTCGGACAATTTTACTATAGGGTACGCAGACGATCCAAAGCAAAGGAGCGGCTGCCCTGAACACTTCCGTGCCTCAAAAAAAACCCGCCTCCGAGGAGGCGGGTTTTGCGCTTACTTTCAGCTATGCAGAACCGAAGCTCTGCGTTGTTTCAACATTAAGCGAAGATCAGCAGAGTGTTGCCGGTATCGCTGTACGAACCTACATTGCTCAGATCGACCAGACCGGTGATCTTCACGATGTTGTCGGTACCGTTCACGAAAGCGGTTACGGCGCCGCTCAGGTGCTCAACAACGTAGGTGTCGCCTTGGTACTGGAACCAGCCAGCGTCGTGGAATGCCGACTCCTTGATGAACTTGTTCACCAAATCCTGGAACACAGCGGTGGAACCGGTAGCAACGCCTGCAGCAACAAACTTCAGGTTACCAGCTTCCAACTTCAGAACGTCGCCCTTCGAGAAGTCGGTGATGGTTGCGTAGTCGTTGACGGTAGCAACAACGCTGCCTGCGCCGGAGATGTCGAAGATGTCGTTACCAGCACCACCGGTCAGGGTCACGCCGTTAGCATACACCGGAGTGCCAGCATTGCTTGCACCACCCAGCTTCAGGGTGTCGCTACCTGCGCCACCGATCAGCACGTCACCCGTGTGGTTCGCGGTGAGGATGTCGTTGCCAGCGCCGCCAGTGATGGTTGCAGCAGCGGTTGCGGTGGTCAGGCTGCCTGCGGTCAGCGACAGGGTCAGCGCGGAACCGTCGATCGAGGTCACAACGTTGGAGTTGTGGGTTACGATGCCACCTGCATCACCGGTCAGAACCAGCGACTTCAGAGCGGCGTCAGAGATGTTCAGGGTATGAACAGCAGTGATCGCCGAAGCAGTAGTATCGGTATCGTCCAGTTGAACCTTCAGGGTCTCGACGCCAGCTGCAGCGACAGTGCCCACGTTGATGCTGGCTGCGTTGGTGATCTTGACGTTCAGGCTATCAGCGGCGCCGGTAGCATCGGTCATGGTCACGGTAACACCAGCACCAGCACCGGTCAGCTCAAGGGTGCCATCGTTAGCCATGTGGGTCAGAGCCAGGCTACCTGCTGCCGCAGCAGCACCGTTAGCGGTTGGCGTTGCGTAGACAGCAGAAATAGTATCTACAGTACCACCACCGGCATTGGTAATCGTGATAGCACTTGGCGCCGCAAATGCAGTACCAGCCACCGCTGCCGTAACCGTGATCGTGTTGTTGGTTGCATTGTACGCAGCAACATACGCCGGATCAGCATCAATCAGTGCTGCGAGCGCGGCACCAATTCCATCTTCGGTCATGATGCCTGCGGCGGTCGTGAACACAGTGCCGCCAACAGTGATGGATGCGGTATCGCCAGCATCAGAAGTGCCGGTGGAGGTGATTACTGCGGTGCTAACTTGTGCCACTGCAGCAGTTGCTGGGCATTAGCCGAAATCACGTAGCTAATGTCGTCCAGATTTGCCAGATCAACAGCGTTGGTTGCGCCAGCAACAACCGCACCCAGGCTCAGCTTCTGGAAGTTGCTGATAGCAGCTTCGAAGTTTGCGTTCAGAGACAGGGTTGCAGCGTCAGCAGCCGCCAGAACCAGGGTGTTGGTGCCTGCGCCGCCGTCGATCTTGCCGTCAACGGTAGGAACATTGGTACCAGTGAAGGTCAGGGAGTCGTCGCCAGCGCCCAGGTTGACTGCCTTGGTGATAGCAGCCGAAGCAACCAGGGTCACATTATCTACGCCAGCGCCGCCGGTGTAGGTAGCCTTGGTGCCGTCGATGGACACAGTCACGGTGCCAGTGGTGCCAGTGGTGTCAACCGACTTCAGGGAACCCGAAGCGGTAGCACCCATGTTCAGGCCAGCGGTGCCGTTCACTTTCACGGATTCCAGATTGCCGAAGGTGGTAGCTACACCGGTAGCGCCGGAGATGTTGGCGGTTGCAGAGCCATCAACAACCAGAGCCTTTGCACCAGTTGCAGTCACGCCGAAGGTCGAAGCGCCAGCAACGTGCATGTTGATGGTTTCGTAGGTCGGAGTGGTCACGGATGCGCCGGTAGCCAGACCGTTGACGGTCAGGTCCAGAGTCTTCTGAACGGTGTTGGTCACAGCCAGGGTACCCGCGCTGTTGGCGATGTTCAGGGTGGTCAGCGCGTCGGAAGCGATGGTCGAGCCCGTAGCATAGCCATTCAGGTTCACGGTAGCGATCTTGTCGACAGTACCGGAGTCGATGATGGTCACTTGACCGTTAGCGATGCCAGCGACGCCGGTCACAGCATCAACGTTGGTCAAGCCAGCAACGGTTGCGCCGGCGGTCGGCTGCACCAGGGTAGCAGAACCAGTACCTTGTGCGGTGGTCGGAGCCAGTGCCGAAGCGGCTGCGGTAGCAGCGGTCTTAGCAGTGAAGGTCACGGTTGCACCGTTCGCAGCTGCGGAAGTCCAGTCGGCAGCGAAGGCGCCGGTGTAGGAACCGTTAGCGACCTTGCCCTCGCCTTGTGCGGCGCTAGCAGCCAGATTTGCGAAGGCGGTAGCTACTTCAGCAGCGGTCAGGTCTTTAGCGGCGGTGAAAGTCAGGCCAGCAACAGTCATGGTCTGGCCTTGCAGCAGCACGCCGAAGGTGTAGGTTGCAGCCTGCTTTACGCCTGCAACAGCGGCAACGCCATCCTTGGCGGTAACAGCCTTGGATTGGTTGACGGTCACGGTGGTAGCAGTGCCAGCACCATCGATGGAAACTGCGCCCTGGGTGCGGGTCGACACGGTGGTGGTGTCGGTAGCAGCATTAGCAGTAGAAGCGTAAGCAACTTGGTCCACTTCGATGGAAGTACCGCCCTTCACGGTGATACCGCCCATGGCTGCGGAAGCAGCAGAAGCGCTGTAGTTACCGCCGGTCACGGACACTTTTACAGCGCCAGTTGCCTGCTGGGTGCCTTGGCCGATGTTAATGGTGTTACCCGTGGTGGCACCGGTGGTGGTCACATTAACGTTTGCGCCGCCGGTGACAATCACGTCATGGCCAGCAACTTGAGCAACGGAGATGGTTACATCGCCAGCGGTGTCGTCACCAGCGGCACCAACAGTTCCGGAGGTCACATCGGCACCAGTAACGGAGATATTCTGGGACTTACCGCCATTGATGTCCACGACGCCAGTGGTCCCGGACACGTTCACAGCTGCGGTGCTGGAAGCGGTCAGGGTAACAGCCTTGCCTTGGGTCACATTCACAGTGGAGACAGACCAGTCAGACACGTCTGCAGTGATGTCAACAGCAGCACGGATGTTTGCGGTTTCAACGTTGGTTACGGTAACACCTGGCAGTTCGGTCAACGGATCGCCAGCGGTCGTACCACCATTCAGGATGTTCAGGTTCAGGGTGTCGTTGCCAGCCTTACCATCGATGGTATCCAGCGAGGTGAAGGTGTTGCCGGTTGCGCTGGTCAGGTCGATAACACCGTTGATGATGTCATTGCCGTTGCCGCCGTTGATGGTGTCAACACCAGCAGTCAGCGTGAGGTTTTGGGTTGGGATAGAGCTGGTAACAACTGCGTCAACGGCAGTAACCACATCAGCGTGGTAAGCGGTCACGTCGGTGTCAGCAGTTACTCCCTTCAGCAAACCAGAAGCGGTTGCCACAGCAGCAGCCGTAGAGTAAGCAGCTTGTTTGGTTGGGGTATCCAGGGAATCGGTGAAGTCGGTAGCCACAGCGCGCTTGTTCAGCACGGTCTGTGCGTCCAGCAGGCCTTGTGGGGTGGTGTTCGACAGAGCACCTTCGGTGATTGCCATTGCAGCGTCAGCGCGACGCAGGTGGCCGGAGGCCAGGGCGTCGAACCAGAAATCGAAGCCTGGGCCAGCTTCTGGCTCACGGCCCAGAACGTTCTGGAATACGGAGATCAGGAACTTGGTGATACCCAGAGCGGAGTTGTCGGTGCCGTACAGGGCTTTTGCTTCGTCGGAAGCGTTGAAGCTGTTGACCAGCTTGGACAGCGCGCCGGTGCCGGCTTTGTCAGCCTGCACTGCAGCGTTCAGCGCCACGAAATCGGTAGGAGCTTTCAGTGCATCCAGTTGTTCGGTGAAGTTCTTCAGGCCGAAGGTGTCGGCCGGACGGCCGAAGTACGAAATGTACAGTTGCTGTACTACTGCGACGTAGTCTTGTGCTGCCATGATGTATTCCTTATGTAATGATGGTGGTTTAAACCAAGTATTCTGCAATCCATGAGCAAACAGCGCTGTCTGCAAATGGACGCTTTTTTTGCAGAAGTGCGAGTATATTGCCATACCCCTAGGCAAATGTTGTGACGGGCGTCACAAACCAACACTTTTTGTGGTAAAAACCGCTGTTTTTTACAGAATGTTTCATGCGAATGCGGCTAACTGCCAATTATTTAAGCAAATCGCTGTGTGATTTGGTGAGAATCGTGCCGCTCGAGTGTTGTACTGCATGCGAAAAAAAAACGGGCGCAAACTCGTCAGTCTGCGCCCCTTATTATTAATTCGAATTAATTTAGATTATTTTTTCCAGGTCGTCGCACCAGTAATCGTAGTGCTTGGGTACGACATGTTTTTGAAGATGTAAGCCGCCTCTTCCGCGCTTGTTCCGCTGAGATAGCCACGGATAGCGGAGGAAGAACTGGAGCTGCTACTCATCAGGCCTTTGTTGTCCACGACGCCCTTGCCATTAACGTTGAAGTGATCGCTATCCGACGATACTACCAAGGCAGTATTAAAGGTGCGGTCAACGAAGTTAATGTCCAGTTTGCCTGAATCGACAGTCGCCAGTTTTTCCGCACCGCCATTCTTTTGAACATACGCCTCGCTATTTTGCAGAGTAAATGCCACCGTACCTTCAGTTGGCATTACCAGTTTTGAATCCTTGAGTCGGCCGATGGCATAGTTGCCGACAAAGCTCGTTTCGAGATCTTTTCCCTTCATCGAGTCCGGCATCACGGCAGCGTTAGCGACAGTCTGCCAACGGCCCCAGAAGATTTCCTGCGGTTTAGGTACAGCCGGCGTCGGATCGACACCAACTACCGGTGGCGGCGTGATAACGGGCGGCGGCGTTGGTGTGGTCTCTGGCGTCGTCGAAGGAGTAGTTGGATTCGACGGCGCGGCTGGACGAACGGCAGCCAGCGACAGCTCGGAGCGTTGCGGATCCAGGTTCACCTGCGTTGGAGCTACCGAACTGCCCTGGCTTACCTTGCCCACTGGCTCATCCGCCCGTGGCTTTTCCGTCTGATCCGGCGCCAGCGTCGGATTATTCAGCAGCTGCGGTGCAGTCTGGCCGCGCTGCACCTGCAGCAGCATGCCTGCCTGGCCGGCGAACAGTTCGCGGCTGGCGTTGCCTTCGCAGGGACCTGCGCCGTCTGCCGAGCAGGCGGCTGTGAATGGGCTCATCACCACGCCGCCGGACACCACCGAAACGCGGGAAGTCAGGTTATCTGTATAGACGATGAAGTCGGTACCGCGCACGCCGATGGCGGCCACGGGAGTATTAAAACGGAAATTCTGGCGGGCCTGCTTCACGCCCTCGCCGGAGATCGCACGGGCCACGCCCTTCTCCAGTTCCAGCTTGACGCGGGTGTTCGCGGGATTCTTCTTGTCGATCTGATACGCGGTCACGCGCGCCTTACTGTTGGGGCGAAGTATCAGAAAGCCGTTATCGACGGTTTTAACGTAGACATAGCCGTCAGCACCGGTGACAATCTCGTCTCCTTCGTTGACCGTCGCATCGAGCACGGCTGCGCGGTTGGCCAGCTGAGCCTGGCCGGTCACAAAGACCACGCGGCCAGCATCGCCGGCCCATGCGAGGGACGTCGAAATAAGCAGGCCAGTGCCGATGATATAGTTGCGTAGCATAAATTTCTCCTTATGCCGTATTGTCCGTCCTGACGGTTAAAAGTCTGTGACTTGCGTCACATCTTACAATTGTTACAGACGCTTACACCCTCTGTCGACATTTAACGCAACACCCGAACGACCCGTTATACTAGCAAATTATTCACTTTTGAATCCTTGCCGCAACACTGCTCCGGCGCGCCGGCTTAAATCTCAATGACGAAACCGGTTCCTCTCAGCGCCCCCTTTTCCCTCGCTTCACTCTTGCGAAGTCTGATCGCCACCGCTGCCGTGGCGCTATGCGTATTGCCGCAGTGGCAAGGCTCGCCTGCGTGGATGCATGTGGGGGATGAGTGGCTGCGTGACCAGTTCGTCAGGTTGCAGGCAAACAACAACTTCGAAGATAGGATCCTCGTCGTCGATATCGACGAAGCAAGCTTGGCAGATCAGCCATGGCCGTGGTCGCGCGACCGCATCGCTGAAATGATCGAGCGCTTACTGGCAAACGGGGCCAAGGGCGTAGCGCTGGACATCCTGCAGGAGAAGCCTGCGGACGCGGGCGGCGATGCCCGCATGGCCATGCTCGCCATGCACGGCCCCGTAGTGCTGGCGCAAATGTTCGACTATGCAGCGCGCACGCCCGCGCTGGCGACCGGCAAGCTGGGCGGCGGCACGCCAACCGCAACCCCGGACGGCGCCGTGCCCGCCACGGGCTACATCGCCAATCACCCCGGCCTGGCGCAATCGCGCTATTTTGGCAATATCGGCATCGTGCCGGACCCGGACGGCGTGCTGCGCCGCGTGCCGATGTCCACTTTTTACAACGGGCAACTTTACCCCACCCTGTCGCGCGCTTTGCTGGATTGCTGCAGCGGCCAACCGCCCCAGCCGCTCACAGGCGGCCATGTTCGCGTACCCTATTCGCGCACTTGGGAATCTTATGACGTTGCCAGCGCACGCGAGGTACTCTCGGGCGCGGTCGGCCAGAAGGATGTGAACGGCCGACTGGTTCTGATCGGCTCTTCCTCGCTGAGCATCGGCGACCGCATCGCCACGCCGTTGGGCGAATCCACGGCGGGCTTGCTGGTGCACGCGGCCATGCTCAGTTCGCAACTGGACGCACAGGCCGGCACGGCGCCGCACCTGTGGCCGGGCCGCGTGATGGCCATTTTGTTCACCCTGAGCGTAGTGCTGCTGGCGAGCTATACGCTGCCGCGGTTCTCGGCGGCCTTGAATACTGCCCTGCTGGCGGGCACGTCGCTGGCCTGGATCACGCTGGCTTATGCGATTGCGCCGCACGATCCGCTGCTGGCGCCGGCGGCGCCGCTGCTGTCGAACCTATTCCTGCTGGCGGTGGCTGTGCCGTTCCACTGGCAGCAGGCGCAGGTGCGCTCGCGGCAACTGCTGGGCACGCTGCGCCAGTACGTTGCGAAGGCGGTGGTGGACGAGCTGCTGCGCAGCGATATGAAAGATCCGCTGGCGCCACGCCTGCTGCAGGTGACCACGCTGATTGCGGATATGGAGGGCTATACCTCGCAGGTGGAATCGCTGTCGCTGGAAGAAGCTGCGCGCCTGACCACCGATTTCCTCGACTGCCTCACCCGCCCCGTGCTGGATAAGCAGGGCACGCTGGACAAGTACACGGGCGACGGCCTGGTGGCCTTCTGGGGCGCCCCGTTGCCCAACGAAGAACACGCCGACCTTGCGCTGGACGCGGCCTATCAAATCCTGAGGGAAGTCTCGCAGTTCAGCGAACGCCGTGCCGAGAAGGGCTTGCCTCCGCTGCGCGTGCGCATCGGCATCGAGAGCGGCGCGGCGATGGCGGGCGACTATGGCACCAGCTTCCGCAGCATCTATACCGCCGTTGGCGACAGCGTGAATACCGCTTCCCGCCTGGAGCAGGCGGCGCGCGATTATTCACATGACGTAATCGTCGGCGAAGGCACGGTGGCGAATTCGCGCCGGCATCGGTTTATTCCTTTGGGCGAGCGCCAGTTACGCGGCAAGGAGAAGCCGATTCGCGTTTATACGCTGGAGTTGCAGGCATGACCGTTGTGCGCCGATTGCCTTCGCTTTTAGTGGCCTTGCTCGCGGTGGCGGTGATGCCTGCTGCCCTTGCTCACGGCGCGTCTGACGCCAGCATCGCTGCTGCGCCGGCGCAAACCGCTGCCCAGCAAGATGTAATGACACTGACTGTGACGAAGCCGGACACGCAGGGGGCGGACGCTGGCGTCGGTGTGCATAAGCGTGGCGGCAAAAAACGTATGCGGGCAAAGACGCCGGACGGCCTGTTGGCCGCCGCTTCGGCGCCCGGAACCGCTGGCGCGCCGGCCGAGGCTGGCGCGGCGCGGGCGGTGGTCGCGGCTGAAGCTGCCGCGGTGCCGGCGGCGGTCGCAGCGGAGGCGCCAACTGCGGCGCCAGGGACGGATGCTGGGACCGGGGCGGACGCAGGGACAGGGGCAGCCGAAGGGCCAGCGACGCACTACGAGCCGGTGAAGCAGGAAGAGCTGTACCGCGCCGCCCTGCGCGCCGTGGCCGAGGGCCGCCTGCAGGACGCGGCCGAGCTGCTGGAGCGCTTCATCGCGCAGGAGCCGCGTCACGCCGGCGCTTTCCTGGAGTTGGCGATCACCCAATGCGAACTGGGCAACGCCGCCGAAGCGGAAAAGCTGTTCAAAACAGTGGAAGAGCGTTTCGACCCGCCGCCGGGCATCAGGGAAGTGATCGCCTCGCACCGCGCGGCGGGATGCGACCGTCCAACGGTCCGTCCGGCCTCCTGGCTGCTCAGCGCCGGCCGTGGACGCGATTCGAACGTGAACCAGGGCGCCAGCGATTCAACCTTCACCATCGGCACGGGCAGTAACCAGACCGATCTGGAACTGTCGCCCGAATTCCTGCCGAAGGCGGACAATTACAACGTGCTCACCGGCTCCTATGTGCGTCCGATGAACACTTACGGCACGCTGGGCATCATCCAGGGCTACGTGCGCCGTAACGACAATATCCACGAGCAGGACACGGCCACCGTGCTGGTCGGCGTCGAGCACTCGCTGAACATCGGCCGCTGGCGCACGCGTGCGACAGCTGCCTTCGGCGCGGCGATGCTGGACAAGCAACTCTACCAGCGCCAGCAGCAACTTCAGCTGCGCGCCTCGCCGCCGATCGGTTTGCCGGCCGGCATGGACTTCGCTGTTGCAGGAAATATCAGTCATGTCGCATATCCGACACGCACCGCCTACGACGCCACAACGCTCGAACTGAGCAGCCTTTTCACCTATCGCGCCAAGCGTGATCAGGTGCAATTTACCGTGAGCAAGTTGCGTGATCACGGCGTCGATGCGCGACCGGGGGGCGATCGCAGTGGCTGGTTCGGAAGTCTGCAATGGTATACTCTGCTCGGTTCCGGCTGGTATGCAGAAGCCGGACTGACGCACCAGCATTGGCAAAGCGATAGCATTTACTCGCCGGGCCTGATCGAGGTGGCGCGCCGCCAGAACCTCTCCAGCGGACGCGCCGCAGTGCAGTGGTATTTCCGTCCGAACGTGAGTTTGCACCTGGAAGGGCGCGTGGTCCGCAACCGCGAGAACATTTCGCTGTTCCAATACAGCAGCCACGCCCTCCAGCTCAGCGTACGCTGGGACAACTTCTGATCGGCCGTTCTGCATCAAACTCGGATTTTGGCTTTATGGCTTGGGAACTGCTTGTCTTTTTGTTAGCGCTGGGCGCTGTCTCGGTTGGATGCCTGCTGCCAGCGGCCTGGTTGCCGCCGCTGCCGAACGATAAACTGCTGCACTTCCTGGCCTTCGGCGGACTGACGCTGCTGGCCTGGCGCGTGGCGTCCGGCTGGGGCGAATTGCTGTACTGGCTGGCGGGACTGGTGATTGGCGGCTGGCTCATCGAGCTCTTGCAAAAGCTGGTGCCCGGCCGCAATTTCAGCTGGCGTGACCTGGGGGCCAATGTTGCCGGAATTGCAGTGGCGGCAGTAGTCATCCTGCTTATACAAGCTATTTGAACAATGACGACGAGCAAGAAAAAACTTCAGGAAGCATCGGAGAAGGACTTGATCCCGCCGGCGGAGGCAGCCCAGGTTGCCGCCGTGGCGGAGGTCGCGGCTGCGCCGGAGCCGCAGCAGGTCAACCTGCAAATCCACCTGCGCAAGATTCCCCTCCTCTCGCAACTGAGCGACGAGGAAATGCAGCGCGTGAAGACCGACCTGCGCATCCGCCAATATGCCAAGCGCGACATCGTCCTGCAAAAAGGCGCGCCGGGCGATTCCCTGCTGTTCCTGCTGACCGGCTCGCTGCAGGTGATCGACATTACCGAGGACGGACGCGCGATCGGCCTGCGCATGCTGCAGCCGGGCGACTTCTTCGGCGAGATCGCCGTGATCAATGGCTCGCTGCGCTCGGCATCCGTGGTTGCGCTGACGCCGGTGCTGGTGGCGCTGCTGCCGCGCGCGACGGCGCTGCACCTGTTCGCGCATTCGCCGTCCGTGGCTAATCAGATGCTGAAGTTTTTGGCTGAGAAGGTGCAGCGGGATTCGGAGTTCCGGGCGCTGCTGTCGATTCATAATACTTCGCGCCGGATCTATACCTTCCTGGATCTGATGAAGAAGAAGGATGATGGCGGCGATGTGCATGTGGTCGAAAACCTGCCTACGCACCAGGATATTGCCAATATGATTAATACCAGCCGCGAAACCGTCACCCGTACGCTGCTCACGCTGGTGCAGCAGGGGATTATCCAGAAGGGGACGCATAAGTTGATTATCATTAAGCCGGATGCTCTTCAGAAGCTGGTCCAAGGCTGAAAACCCACCCCAACCCCTAGTGTCAGCCACGATGTGGCTGACACTCTAGTTAGCGCCAACTTAAGTGTCTGCCACATCGTGGCAGACACTAGCCTTTCCCGGTTTTCACAATTTCCGCCCCGCACCTGCAAACCTGTCCAGCTCCGACGCTGACCTGGCTCAACCCGACGCGCGGAACCCAGCCAGCGCCATCTCATCAAACTGGCATGGCTCATCGAACCTGCGATTACGACAATTCCTGGAAAAGCGCTTTGATGTGCTACTTCCAGGATTTCATGTCGCTCTACTTTCCATCGGCGAGCAATGCGATTGACTGGTCACGCGAGCCCTCTTTCCTGGACCAGGAGTTAGCCGAGGCGTGTCCCGCGTCCGTGGTGGGGAATCGCCGCGTTGATAAGCTAGTCCAGGTCACGGGAATATGCGGCAGAACGCATCTGATCTATGTGCATATCGAAGTCCAGCGCACTCGCGAACGAGATTTTTGTGAGCGGATATTCACCTACCATTTCCGCCTCTATGACCGCTTCCGCTGCCCGATCGCCAGCATGGCCGTCCTTGCCGACAGGCACTTCAGCTGGCGGCCGGACTGCTTCCGCTATGAGTCGCTAGGCTGCTGCGCAAGCCTTCAGTTCCCAATTGCCAAGGTCATCGACTTCGCGCCTCACATCCAGACACTCCTGGCCAGCGACAATCCGTTTGCCCTGTTTACCGCCGCAAATCTGTTAACTATGCAAACCTGCAAGGCTCCTGAACAGCGCCTTGCCAGCAAAATTAAGCTCGTTGCCCTGATGTATGAACGCAAGTGGTCCGAACAGAGGATTCTGGAAATGCTGGACGTCTTGAATTGGTTAATGCGGCTGCCGCGGGAACTTCAAGCCCGTTTCATCGTCCAAATCGAACAACTGGAAGGGAGCAATGCCATGTCCATGTCATTCGTCGAATCACTAAAGCGCAATGCCCAGAAACAGGGCTACCGCGAAGGCCGAGAAGAAGGCTTTCAGGCAGGCCGCCGGCAAGCCATGACGCAAATGCTGAAGGCTCGATTCGGCCGGATACCAAACGCCGTACAGCAGCGGCTTAATGAAGCTAGCATTGCTGAACTGGACCAGATAAGCGCAGCCGTTCTAAAGGCAAATTCACTGGCTGAGATATTTGGTCAATAATGATAAATAACTCACAACCTGCCTTACCATTGGACACAATTTCGAGACCTTTGGAGAAGGTCTAAATAGTTGCAGATGCTATAATTTCGCCTTTTGTCAGCACGCGAAACTATGAGCAAGCCGCCTACGTCCTCCGCCAGGGAGACCGCATGATCTCCCGCAATATGCTGGGTGGGATCTGGCGTTACCGGGGCTTTATCAGTGGCAGTGTGAAACGCGAGTTCCAGGCCAAATACCGCAACTCGCTGCTGGGCGCCGCCTGGACCATCCTGAACCCGCTGGCCATGATCGTGGTGTACACGGTCGTCTTCAGCCAGGTGATGCACAACCGCCTGCAGGGCATGGACTCAACCTTCGCCTACAGCATCTACCTGTGCGCCGGCGTGCTCACCTGGGGCCTGTTCGCCGAGATCACCTCGCGCAGCCAGTCCGTCTTCCTCGAAAACGCCAACCTGCTGAAGAAGCTGCAGTTCCCGCGCATCTGCCTGCCCATCATCGTGGTGCTCAACGCGCTGGTCAACTTCGCCATCATCTTCGGCCTGTTCACCGTCTTCCTGATCGTTTCCGGCACCTTCCCTGGCGTGAGCTTCCTCGCGCTGTTCCCCGTGCTGGCGATCCAGATCCTGTTCGCCATCGGCCTGGGCATGATCCTCGGCGTGCTGAACGTCTTCTTCCGCGACGTGGGACAGTTCTTCTCCATCCTGCTGCAATTCTGGTTCTGGTTCACGCCCATCGTCTACCCCGTCACCACGCTGCCGGACACCGTGCGCGAACTGCTGGTGTGGAACCCGATGGCGTCCGTGGTCGCGGCCTACCAGAACATCCTGGTGCGCGCGCAGATGCCGCAGTGGGGCACACTGATTCCCGTTACCGTACTGGCGCTGTTCTTCTGCGCCGTGGGCCTGCAACTGTTCCGCAAGCGTGCGGGTGAAATGGTGGATGAACTGTAATGGGCAGCATTATCGTCAGAGGCCTGGGCAAGGCATACAAGCAGTATCACAATCAGTGGGGCCGGCTCGCCGAGTGGGTCCTGCCCGGCAAGCATCCGCGCCACAACCTGAAGTGGGTCCTGCAGGACATCAATTTCCAGCTGGCGCCCGGCGAAGCCGTCGGCATCATCGGCATCAACGGCGCGGGCAAGAGCACGCTGCTGAAAATGATCACCGGCACCGCGCAGCCGACCACCGGCAGCGTGACCATCACAGGCCGCGTGGCCGCCCTGCTGGAACTGGGCATGGGCTTCCACCCCGATTTCACGGGACGCCAGAACGCCTACATGGCCGGCCAGCTGATTGGCCTGAACGTGGACGAGATCACCAGGCTGATGCCGCAGATCGAATCCTTCGCCGAAATCGGCGACTACATCGACCAGCCGGTGCGAGTGTATTCGTCCGGCATGCAGATGCGCCTCGCCTTCAGCGTGGCGACCGTGGTGCGGCCGGACGTGCTGATCGTGGACGAAGCGCTGTCGGTCGGCGACGCCTACTTCCAGCACAAGAGCTTTCAGCGCATCCGCGAATACCGCCAGCAAGGCACCACGCTGCTGATCGTGAGCCACGACCGCGCGGCCATGCAATCGATCTGCGACCGCGCCATCCTGCTCGATCGCGGACGCTTGGCCAAGCAAGGCACGCCGGAAGAAGTGATGGACTACTACAACGCCCTGATCGCTGAACGCGAAGGCTCCACCGTGCAGCAGACCGTGACGGAAGAAGGCCGCGTGCAGACCAGCTCCGGCACCGGCGAGGCCACCGTCACCGAGATCGCGATTGAGAACGAGGCCGGCGAACCGCAGGAAGTTCTGAACGTGGGCGTGCCCGTCACCCTGCGCGTCAAAGTGCGCATGAACAAGGCCGTGCCGCGCCTCGTGCTCGGCTACATGATCAAGGACCGCCTGGGCCAGCAGATCTACGGCACCAACACCCATCACATGGACCAGCCGCTGAACGACCTGCGCGCCGGCGAAGAACTCGAATACCGTTTCCGCTTCCCGCTGAACCTGGGCGCCGGCAGCTATTCGATCACGACCGCGCTCACCAGCAGCGAAACCCATCTGGCCGATAATTACGAATGGCGCGACCTGGCCGCGCTGTTCATCGTCATGAACATGAACCGGCGCGAGTTCGTTGGCAGCAGCTGGCTGGAACCGCAAGTGGAGATTGCAAGATGAATCAACCCTTCTATCGCGCTTTCGAGGACCGCTACCGCGGCTCGCGCGACACCATCAAGCAGCGCCTGCGCGCCTATGCGCCTTTCCTGGCCGCCCTGCGCGGCGATGCCGCTGCACCGCGCGCACTGGACCTGGGCTGCGGCCGCGGCGAATGGCTTGAGCTGCTGGGCGAGGAAGGCTTCGCGGCGCGCGGCATCGACCTCGATGAAGGCATGCTGGCCGCCTGCCACGAACGCGGCCTGGACGTTGAACTGAAGGATGCGCTGGCCGCCCTGCGCGAAGCGCCGACCGCGAGCCTGTCGCTGGTCTCTTCCTTCCACCTGGTCGAGCACCTGCCCTTCGACCTGGTGCGCGAACTGATCGCCGAAGCCCTGCGCGCCCTGCAGCCGGGCGGCCTGCTGATCATGGAAACGCCCAATCCGGAAAACCTGACCGTGGGCGCGACCAGTTTCTACATGGACCCGACCCACCTGCACCCGCTGCCGCCAAGCCTGCTGTCCTTCGCGGCCGAGCATGCGGGCTTCGAGCGCGTGAAGGTGGTGCGCCTGCAAGAAGACCCGCGTCTGCACACGGATGCGCAGCTTGGCCTGATCAATGTGCTGGAAGGCGTGAGCCCGGACTATGCCGTCGTCGCGCAAAAGGCCTCCGAGCCGGCAGCGCTGGCCGCCTCCTCTGCCGCCTTTGACCGCGACTTCGGCATCGGCCTCGGCACGCTGGCCCAGCGCTATGAAGAACAGGGTGCCGCGCGCCATGCGGAGATCCACCACGTGCTGGGCCGCCTGTCCAATGAAAGCGGCCAGGCCGGCAAGGCCCTCGGCGAGCTGCGCCAGCGCCTGGATGCGCACGACCACCGCTCCGGCGTGATCGAGCAGCGCGCCAATGAACAGGAACAGCGCGCCCACGCCCTGGAGCAGCGCATCGCGGCCGCCGAACAGCGTGCCGACGTCTACGCGCAGCAAGTGATCGCGCTGATGAGCAGCAGCTCCTGGCGCATCACCGCGCCCTGGCGCTATGTGGGCGGTGTTGTGCACCGCCTGAACGCCGCGCGCCGCGAGCGCCGCATCCTGCGCGCCGTGAAGAACCGCGCACGCCGCACGCTGCACCGCACCGGCGGCTACGTGCTGGGCAACCGCCGCCTGAAGGCCATCGCGCTGTACGTGCTGCGCTTCATGCCGGGCCTGCGCACCCGCCTGTTCAATCTCATGCTGTCCCATGACGCCGCGCCGGCGCAGCCGCTGCTGGTCGAAGGCGGCTCCGGCCTGTCACCGCGCGCCTCCCGTGTGCTGCGCGAACTGCAAGCGTTACAAGCAAGGAAACAAGATGCGCATCGTCATTGATCTGCAAGGAACCCAATCGGAAAGCCGCTTCCGCGGCATCGGCCGCTATTCGCTGGCACTGGCGCTGGGCGTGGCCCGCAACGCCGGCGAGCATGAAATCTGGCTGGTGATGAACGGCGGCCTGCCTGCCGCCATTGAGGACTTGCGCGCCCAGTTTGCCGGCCTGGTGCCGCCGGAGCGCATGCGCGTGTTCGACATCCCGCAGCCTTGCGCCGAACGCAGTGAATCCAACAGCCCGCGCGCGCGCGCCGGCGAGCTGCTGCGCGAGCACTTCATCGAACAGTTGCAGCCGGACGCAGTGCTGGTCACCAGCCTGTTCGAAGGCTATGTGGACGATTCCGTGGTGTCTGTGGGCACGCTGGCCGGCGCCGACCACACCGCCGTGGTGCTGTACGACCTGATCCCCTTCCTGAATCCGGCGGCCTACCTCGGCCACCCTACCCCAGCGCAGCTACTACGAGCGCAAGATCGCTTCGCTGCGCCGCGCCGGCCTGCTGCTGGCCATTTCCGACTACTCGCGCCAGGAAGCCATCGACGCCCTGGGCCTGGAACCGGACAACGTAGTGGCAATTTCCACCGCCGTGGACGACACCTTCCAGCCGGGCGAGCCGGATGCCGCGCAACTGGCCGCGCTGCGCCAGCGCTTCGGCATCGAACGCGAACTGGTGATGTACGCGCCGGGCGGCTTCGACCACCGCAAGAATATCGATGGCCTGATCACCGCCTTCAGCATGCTGCCTGCGCCGCTGCGCGCACGCCACCAGCTGCTGGTGGCCAGCAAGATTTCGGACAGCGAACGCATCAAGCTGGAAGACCACGCGCGCTCCTGCGGCGTGAAAGCCAACGAAGTGATCTTCACCGGCTATGTCAGCGACGAGGACCTGGTCACGCTGTACCGCAGCGCCGCCCTCTTCGTGTTCCCGTCCAAGCACGAGGGCTTCGGCCTGCCGGCGCTGGAAGCCATGGCCTGCGGCGCCGTGGTGATCGGTTCGGATGCGACCAGCGTGCCGGAAGTGATTGGCACGCCGGACGCCCTGTTCGATCCGCTGCAGCCGGCCGCCATTGCGGCCAAGATTGAGCAGGTTCTGGAAAGCCCGGACCTGCAGCAGCGCCTGCGCGCGCATGGCCGCGTGCAGCGCGAAAAATTCAGCTGGGACCATTCCGCACGCAAGGCTATCGCCGCGCTGGAGGTGCACCATGCACGCTCCGTGGCGCAGCAGCAGGCCCAGGACGCAGCACTGCGCTCGGCCGGCGGCATCCCGGCCGGCACGCCGAAGCGCCGTGTGGCCTTCGTCTCGCCGATGCTGCCGGAGCGCACCGGCGTGGCCGACTACTCGACCCGCCTGCTGCCAACCCTGCTGCCATGGTTCGACATCGATATAGTGGTGGACCAACCGGAAGTGAGCCTGCCGCCGGAGCTGAAGCACCTGCCGGTGCGCGATATCGCCTGGCTGCGCGCCCATGCAGACGAAGTCGATCACATCGTCTACCAGATCGGCAACAGCCCATTCCACAGCTATATGGTGGACCTGCTGCGTGACCATCCGGGCGCGGTGGTGCTGCACGACTTTTACCTGAGCGGCATGCTCTCCTACGAGCAGATGACCGGCCGCTCGCCGGATGTATGGACGCGCGCCCTGCTGCATTCGCACGGCTACGCGGCCGTGCGCGACAGCGTGGGACAGGACGGCTACGATATCGGCCGCCGTCTCTATCCGTCCAACCTGGATGTGCTGCGCGACGCCTCGCACGTGATCGTGCATTCGGACTTCGCGCGTACGCTGGCCAAGCGCTGCTATGGCCCGGAAGCCGCGCGTGACTGGAGCTACGCCCAGCTGCCGCGCGCCGTGCCGGCCGAGCATGACCGCGCCGCAGCGCGCGCAGCCCTCGGCATCGGCAAGGCCGATTTCGTCGTCGCCAATTTCGGCTTCGTAGCGCCGACCAAGCGCTGCCTGGAACTGTTGAAAGCCTGGCTGGCCTCCTCGTTGCACGACGACCGCCAGTGCCACCTGGTATTTGTGGGCGAAAACCACGGCGGCGACTATGGCGCCGAACTGACGTCCATCATCAAGGCCGCGGGCAGTGGCCGCATCAAGATCACCGGCTGGACCTCGGACGAAGACTACCTGCGCTACCTGCAGGCGGCCGACGTGGGCGTGCAGTTGCGCACCGATTCGCGCGGCGAAACCTCGGGCACGGTGCTGGACTGCATGATCTACCGCCTGCCGACCGTGATCAACGCCAACGGCTCCATGGGCGAATTCCCGCACGATGCGGTGTGGATGCTGCCGGACAGCTTCAGCCAGGAGCAACTGGTGGAAGCGCTGGACACCCTGCGCCACAACACGGCGCGCCGCGAGGCGCTGGCCGCCGCGGGCTTTGCGCTGATGGGCACCCGCAATAGTCCTGAACGCTGCGGCTGGCTGTACAAGCAGGCGCTGGACCGCGACCTGGCTGCCCGTCCGGCGGGCCGTCGCGCGCTGCTGCAAGCACTGCTGGACGTGCCGGGTCTGCCGCAGGACGAGCCGACGCTGGAGAATCTGGCGCGCTGCGTTGCGCGCTCGCCGGATCCGCTGCAGCAGCGCCAATTGCTGGTGGACGTGACCAGATATAGCCCGTCACGACTTGAAGACCGGCATCGAGCGCGTGGTACGCCATCAGTTGCTGGAACTGCTGCAGCTGCCGCACACCAGCGGCTGGCGCGTGGAAGCGGTGTACTTCAGCGACGAAGGCGGCGTGCCGCACTACCGCTATGCGCGCCGCTACGTGACCGAACTGCTGGGAATCAGCAATGTGCTGCAGGGCGAAGATCCGCCGCTGGACCTGCAGGCGGGCGATGCCTTCTACAGCGCGGATCATGTGCCGAATAAGGTCATGTCGGCCGCCAAGGCGGGCGTGTACGCGGCATGGCGCGCGCGCGGCCTGTCGGTCAACTTCCTGGTGCATGACCTGCTGCCGGTGCTGCGTCCCGAATTCTTCCCATCCAATACGGACATCGTCCATGGCGCCTGGCTGCGCTGCATGGCCGCCGAAGCGGACAGCATGATCTGCATTTCGCAGGCGGTTGCCGATGAACTGGATGGCTGGCTGAGCGAGCATGAAGTCGTCCGCCGCCCCGGCCTTCGCCTCGAAGTCCTGCACCACGGCGCTGACATCAGCGGGCCGGTGCCGGATGCGGAGCAGGATACCGACCTGCTGAAGCAGATCGCATCCCGCCCCAGCTTCCTGATGGTCGGCACCATCGAACCGCGCAAAGGCCACCTGCAGACGCTGGACGCGTTCGAGAAGCTGTGGGCGGACGGCGTGGATGCGCAACTGGTCATCGTCGGCAACGAGGGCTGGAAGCCGCTGCCCGAGAACGAGCGACGCACCATTCCGCGCATCGTGCAGCGCCTGTCCAATCACGCCGAGCGCGGCAAGCGCCTGTTGTGGCTGACCGGCATCGACGACGCCACGCTGCAGCAGATTTACCTGGCCAGCGCCTGCCTGCTGTCGCCAAGCGAAGGCGAAGGCTTCGGCCTGCCGCTGATCGAAGCCGCCCGCTACGGCCTGCCGCTGCTGGTGCGCGACATCCCCGTGTTCCGCGAGGTCGCGGGCGAACGCGCCGCCTACTTCGGCGGCATGTCCGGCGACGATCTCGCGCGCGCGATCCGCGAGTGGCTCGCCGCCCGCGCCGAGGGCACGCATCCGCAGTCGGTCGGCATGCCATGGCGTACCTGGCAGCACAACGTGCTCGATCTGCTCACGCTCGTCCAGCCACCAGCCTCCCCAACGGCCCTGTCCCTCGCCGGCACCGCCGCTCCCGCGTCCGCCACCGCGTCCTCCACCGCGCAGGAGTCCACCGCCGTCCCAGCGCAGCCGCGCGCCTTTGATGCGGACGCCGCGGCGCACGCGTCGGCTGGCGCTGCGGGCTCGACGTCCGCTGGCCCAACGGCTGCAGCTTCGGCCGCCACCAGCCCGACATCTGCTAGCCCGATGTCTGCCGGCGCTGCAGGGACGACTGAGGCCGCAGCGTGAGGGATGACCGCCCGACAGCGTCCGCGCCAGCCACACAGCCAGCGCGGACGCCGGCAGCAGCGAGTCCGTCCCCACGAGCCGCGGGAAGCCGCGCGCGTGGCAAACGCCGCCGCGCCGGCCAGCTGGCCATGCTGGCGGCCATCTTCACGCTAAGCGCCGCCCCCGCAGCAATGACCTGGCTGAACGCCAATCCGGAGCTGCAAACCAAGCTGCAGCAGCAACTGAGCGCAATCCCCGGCTACGACGAAGCGGCAGAAGCCTACAAGCACGCCAACACCCCAGTCGAAGAACTGCGCAAGATGGCTGAACTGCCGACCGCCTGGGAAGGCAAATGGCACGCGGTAGACAAGAACTACGCCCGCTTCGAGCACTGGTTCGCCGACAACCTGGGCATGCGCAGCCTGATGATCCGCACCAAGAACGAGCTGGATTACCAGCTGTTCGGCTGATCCAGCCGCGTCTACTTTGGCGCCAATGGCGAACTCTATAGCCGCCGCCAGACAGACGTCGAACTGCCGGCCACCGAATTCGTGCTGGCCACGCCCGAACAGCGTAAGGGAGTCGTGCAAGGCCTCGCCAACTACGCGCGCAAGCTCAAGGAGCAAGGCGTGACGATGGTGCTCGTGCCGCCGCCGTCCAAGCACTACTTCACCGGCGAGCGCCTGCCCTGGTTCGCGCCGCGCCTGCCGCAGCCATCGAGCTTCATGCAGTTCTACGGTGAACTGGTAAAGACACAAGAACTGAATATGATCGACGTGAACGCCATCCAGCGCGCCCACGAAAAGGAATTCCCGATCTACTTCCGCGAAGACTTCCACTGGACCGACGTGACCGCGATGACCGTGGCTGCCGCCGCCGTGGAACGGATCGCGCAACTCGAAGGCTCGCCGCTGCGCTGGAAGCACGAGCGCAAGTTCGAGTTCAAGCCCTTCATCGGCGTCGAGTCCCGCTTCGCCAGCCGCTTGCAGGAGCGCGAGGGCACGATCGAACCACAACTGGTGAAAACCTGGGAAGAGCGCGAACGCCACCAGAAGGATCCGGCCACCACCAGCCTGGAATTCGACATCGCGCCAAGCAACGACGCCAGCCTGCTGCCGTCCACCTGCCTGTACGGCAACAGCTTCAGCGACGGCATGCTGCGCGCCGGCCTGCCCGAACACTTCCAGCAATTCACCAAAATCAGCCGCAATGTCACGCTGCCCGCCCTGCCCGCGCTGGCGCAGGGCAACCATTGCAAATACCTGATCGTGCAGGTGCTGGACACCCAGACCGGCGTCTGGCTGCTGCGCTAAGGATTTTCAAGCATGGTCTTTTCGTCCCCCGCATTCCTGTTCCTGTTCTTCCCGGCCTTCTTCGCCATCTACTTCCTGATGCCGCGCGGCTGGCGTAACGCCTTCGTGCTGGCCGCCAGCACCGCCTTCTACGTGCTCGGCGCAGGCGTGATGACGGCCGTCGCCGCCTTCATGCTGGTCGCGAACTGGAGCCTTGGCTTCGTGCTGGCGAAGCTGCGCGAACGCGCGCCGGACCGCGCGAAGCTGCTGCTGATCATGGCCGTCATCGCCAACCTGCTGCCGCTGGTGTTCTACAAATACCTCGGCTTCCTGGCACAGATCGCCGGCGACCTGCTGCACCTGCAGCTGACAGACAAGGTGGCGCAACTGGGCCTGATCCTGCCGCTGGGGATCTCGTTCTACGTGTTCCACTTCCTGTCCTATCTGTTCGACGTCCACTCGGGCAGCATCCGCCCGGAACCGCGCCTGCACAAGTTCGCGATCTACATCTTCCTCTTCCCACACCTGATCGCTGGGCCCGTGGTGCGCTACGCCGAAGTGCGCGAGCAGCTCGCTCTGCGCCACCGCCGCCTGGTGCGCAGCGATATCTTCTGGGGCTGCGTGATCTTCGTTCTCGGCCTGGCCAAGAAAGTGCTGATCGCCGACCCGCTGGGCAGCGTGTCCGACCAGTTGCACCAGCCGGGCGTCACGCTGAGCACTTATGCCGCCTGGCTGGGCGCCATCTGCTACTCCTTCCAGATCTACTTCGACTTTTCCGGCTACACGGACATGGCGATCGGCATGGCGCGCATGATGGGCTTCCGCTTCCCGCGCAACTTCAACCGCCCTTACGCCGCAAGCACCATTACCGAATTCTGGCAGCGCTGGCACATGACGCTGTCGCGCTTCTTCCGCGACTACCTCTATATCCCGCTGGGCGGCAACCGCGCATCGAACCTCGCCACCTACCGCAACCTGGTGATCGTGTTCGTGCTGTGCGCCCTGTGGCATGGCGCCGCCTACACTTTCCTGATCTGGGGCATTGGTCACGGCCTGCTGCTGGTGGCCGAACGCGCGGGCTGGCTGTCCATGCAGCGCTGGCGCCTGGGCAGCCTGCCGCTGTTCCTGTGCGCCACCCTGCTGTGGGTGCCCTTCCGCGCCACGGACCTGACGCAAACTACTCACTTCTGGCGCGCCATGTTCGGCAACGCGCCCCTGTGGCAGGACGACAACCGCGCCCTGGCCGATCCCAAGGTGCTATTCCTGCTCCTGCTCGCCGGCGCCATCTGCCTGCTGGGCGACCGACTGTTTGGACGCCTGCGCGGCAAGGTGCTGCGCCGTCCCCTGTGGCTGGGCGGCATGACCGCAGGCCTGTATCTGCTGGCGTGCGTGTCGGTGGTTGAACATGGGTTCAATCCCTTCATTTACTTCCAGTTCTGACGACTCATCTTATAATCTTTGCACCATGAACGACCTGTCCATCCCCGTTAGCCCATCAGTAGCAGTGGTCCTGCCCTGCTACAAGGTGACCCGCCACATCCTGGATGTGATCGCGGCGATCGGCCCTGAAGTGACCCACATCTTCGCGGTGGACGACTGCTGCCCGGACGGTTCCGGCAAGCTGGTACAGGAAAAGTGCCGCGATCCGCGCGTGCGCGTGGTGTTCAATGAGCAGAACCAGGGTGTGGGCGGCGCCGTGATGAACGGCTACCGCGCCGCCATCGAAGCAGGTTGCGATGTGATCGTGAAGGTCGATGGCGACGGCCAGATGGACCCTTCGCTGATCCCCGACTTCATCGAACCAATCCTGTCCGGCGAAGCCGATTACACCAAGGGCAACCGCTTCTTCGACCTGGAGCAGATCGGCCAGATGCCGCCGATGCGCCTGTTCGGCAACGCCATGCTGTCGCTGCTGACGAAACTGTCGTCCGGCTACTGGAACCTGTTCGATCCGACCAACGGCTACACCGCCATCCACGCGGACGTGGCGCGCCACCTGCCCTTCAACAAGATCAGCAAGCGCTACTTCTTCGAGACGGACATGCTGTTCCGCCTGAATACCCTGCACGCCGTGGTGATCGATGTGCCGATGGACGCGAGCTACGGCGATGAAGTGAGCAACCTGAAGATCTCGAAGATCGTCACCGAGTTCGCCTTCAAGCACATGCGCAATTTCTTCAAGCGCGTGTTCTACAACTACTACCTGCGCAATATGTCGCTGGCGTCGATCGAGGCGCCGCTGGGCCTTCTGTTGCTGCTGTCCGGCGGCGGCTACGGGCTGTGGAACTGGATTCATCACGCCCGCCTGAATCAGGCCACGCCGGCCGGCACGGTCATGCTATCCGCGTTGCCGGTGCTGATGGGCGTACAGCTTCTGCTGGCCTTCCTGGCGCAGGACATCGCTTCCGTGCCGCGCCGCCCGATCCACAAGACCAAAAAGCGCCGCCAGGCTGCGGTGGTGCGCAATGGTTAAGCTGCTGATGCGCCAGCACCAGCTGCTGAAGTACCTGATTGGCGGCGGCCTGAGCGCCGTGATCGATGTCGGCCTGCTGCAAGGGCTGGTCTGGCTGGGCGCGCCGCTGGTGGTCGCCGTGTCGGCCGGCTTCCTCGGCGGCCTCGCTTTCAATTTCCTGTTCCACGCCCACCTGACCTTCCAGCGCGGCGCCGGCACCGCCGTCTTCGTGCGCTATCTGTGCGTGGTGGCTGCCAACTATGTGCTCACGCTGCTGTGCGTCAGCGCTTCCGTGTCCCTGAGCGGCTCTCCGCTGCCGGGCAAGCTGCTTGCCCTCGTGCTGGTGGCCGCCAACGGCTACCTGCTCGGCAAGCGCTGGATCTTCCGCTAAATCCATGAAAGACTATTTGTCGCGACTCCCCCGCCCCTCGTTCGGGCTGGCCGCACTGTCCGTGCTGGCCCTGGCCTTCCTCTACATGACGCTGCGGAACATGGGTATTTATCCCAGCATCTTCGGCGACGAGTGGACCTATAGCAGCGCCGCACGCCTTGAGCCATTCAGCGCGGCCATCATTCCGAACTACCTGTATTACAGCGCCTACGCCGTCACCGGCCAGTGCGGCACCGCATCGCTGGAATGCGCGCGCAGCCTGAATGCGCTGTTCTATATCGCTGCCGCTCCTTTCATCTATCTGATCGCGCGCCAGCTGGCATCGCGTCCGGTCGCCGCGATCGTGGCGCTGCTGGCCGTGGTGCGTCCGGCCAACAGCTATACCGCCTACTTCATGCCGGAGGCGATGTATTACGCCGGCTTCTGGCTGCTGACGTGGACCTGCTTCAACTACCTGCGCCGCCCATCTGCATTCGCCATGTTCGGCAGCGCGCTGGTGCTTGGGCTGCTGACGATGGTGAAGGTGCACGCGCTGTTCCTGCTGCCGCCGTGGGTGGTGTTCATGGTCTACGCCTCCTGGTCCGCCAGCCGCGCCGCCACCTTGGGCGCTTCGCCCGAGTTGGCGCCCGCCGCGTCGCGCTCCGCGCCTCACGCTTCCGGCCTGCTGCTGCGCAGTTTCGGCTGGCTAGCCGCCGCGTTGCTCGCCGCCGCTGTCGTGCGATTTGGCGTTGGCTACCTGTTCGCTGGTAAATCAGGCCTGCATTTACTCGGCGTAATGTACTCCGGCCAGTCGCAGGGCAAGCCCGCGCTGATGTCCGTGATCCCCGCCGCACTGCAGAACCTGGAAGGCCATATGCTGGGCATCGTCCTGATGCTCGGCCTGCCCTTCGCTGCGCTGTTGCTCGGCGTGAGCCCCGCCCTGCGCCGCACGCCGCAACAGCGCACGCTGGCGGCCATGGGCGTGTACACGGTGCTGATGTTCGGCGCCCTGCTCGCCATCACCACCCTGTTCACCGCCAGCGTGGCGGGCCACGGCGCCGAAAGCAACGCCCGCCTGCATATGCGCTACTACGACTTCGTGCTGCCCCTGCTGCTGCTGATCGCCGCCGGCCACACGACGCCCGGCCCCGAGGCATGGTCCTCACGCCCCGCGCAGGAGCCGAGCTTCGTTGCGCGCCTGCTGGCCGCTGCACCGGCTGTCGCAGTGGCTTTGTACGGCGCCACCTACCTGCTGCCCGCCTTCGTGCCAAGCTATATCGACAGCCCGGAACTGTTCGGCATGACGCGCGATCCGCAAATCCTCGATTTGCTGGCCACCGCCAGCCTGGCCTGCCTGCTGCTGTGGACCGTGTCCCGCCGCTGGGGCGCGCTGCTGTTCCTGTTCGTCTATGCGCCGCTGTTTGCCGCGCTGGCCGGTGCGCAACTGAATCAGCGCGTGCGCTGGGCGCAGCAGAGCGACCCTTATGTCCGCGCCGGCCTGTTCGCGCGCGAGTACCTGAGCCCCGACGAAATCAACAACCTGACCCTGGTCGGTCGCGACGCTGGCGATCTGTTCAAGACGCGCATGCTGATCGATAACCCGAAGGTCAAGCTGATCGTGCTGCCGCACGAAACGGCTATCGATCCGGATTCGCTGGGCGGTCCGCGCAGTTATGTGCTCACGATCGGCAACTACCGGGCGCCCGAAGGCTCGGACCCGCTCGTGCACCGCCGCGAATTCTCCCTGCTGCGCCTGCGCGCGGAGGAGGACCGCAATGTCGTGCGCTTTGATCGTCCAGAACACGAGTGGGGAACCACGTATGTGCAGGGTCTGTCCGGTCCCGAGCCCTGGGGACGCTGGTCGGACAAGCGCGAAGTCGTGATCGAGTTCGCGGCCCCGCTGCCGCCAGCCTTCACGCTGCGCATGGACGCAGCCGCCTTCGGCCCCAACGTCGGCAAGCCTTTCGTGATCCGCCTGGGCAAGCAGCAGCGCACCGTGGTGCTGCCTGAGAAGCATGGCGAGGTGGCGGTGGAGTTCGACGGCGATGCCGAACAGGTGATGACCATCGAAGTTCCGCAGCCGATTTCCCCGCGCGAAGTCGGCGCCGGCGACGATGGCCGCCAGCTGGGAATTGCTCTATACCGCATGCAGATCGAACCGCGGCCGTTTTCGCGCGCCGGGGGGCACCGTACGCACGGCGGATCAATGATCCGCCCTACAGCCCCTTTGGGGCCAGACCGCGCGCCGTAAGCATGGACGCACGGCGGAGCAATGCCCCATCCCACAGCGCCTCCGGGGCCAGATCCGCGCGCCGCGGGCACCGCACGCACGGCGGATCAATGATCCGCCCTACGCGGCGTTGGTGGTCCTTGGTTCGGGTGACGCCGCGGACGGCACCCACATGGCGGATCAATGCCCTCCACAGCCCCCTTGGGCGAGATCCGTCGACGCAGCGTAGGGCGGATCATTGATCCGCCGTCTATCCGCCGCCAGGGGCGTGTCCGTCAGTCGGCCTTATTGGCATACGCAGTCAACTCCCAGGCATCGCGATTAAAAATCTTGCCCGTCCAATCGGTATCCTGGTATTCCAGCTTGACGAAATTGTGCACGGCCGGCGAATACCAAAGTGTCTCGATCAGGTTTCCGCTACCGCCATTGGTTCCGACTTCCCGCCCCTGGTAAAACGCCGTCACCACAATCTTCATCGTCTCGAACTCGCCGGCCTGCACTCTGATCTTTTCCCAGCCAAGCGCCTTGCCTTTGATCTGATAACGCCAGCGCTTGCCCGCCGCGGCATTTTCGCCGGTCGCATCACTGCGCCATTCCTTGCCTGCCTCAAGCGGAAAAGCGTACCGCGTGAACGAAGGCGCGAAGTGCATTTTGCCGCGCTCGATGGGATTCATGTCCCGGCTGAAAAGCTGATGCAAGACCAGCGCCCCGCTGGCGGCGCGCTTGACGTCAACCTCGATGCCACGCTCGTTGATGGCCGTGACTTCCAGCCGATTCAGGTTTCCGGGCTGGTTTTTCCAGACGTCCGTGTACTGATAGGTCCAGCTGTCACCTACCGCCACAACCGGTGCAGCAATGGGCGCGTGCCCGTCCGCCGCCGCAGCGAGGCCGGAAACGAGCAGGCCCAGGACCATCACGGTCCTGTTCAGAAAATGCTTCATACGATAACCGCCGCAGTAACGGGCGAAACCAGCGTCCACCCAATCGCCTCGTAAAGCGCGCGCCCCTGCTCCGTGGCGACCAGCACGCCAACTCTTGCGTCCTCAGCGACTGCGAGGTTGCCAAGAGCCGACATAACGACCCGTCCCAGCCCCTTTCTCTGATGTGCGGGTTCCGTCACAATCTGGTCAAAAGTGGCGATGCCATCGGCGTGCGCCACTCGCCCCTCGCTGCCACGTTCCCCTCCAGGTCCCTGAGTTCCGCGTCGGCGACTTTGCCAGTTGTGGACAGAAACAGCCGGTAGCCGTCCGGTGTGACTGCTGCGGTTTCATTCACGGGCGCCGCCATCAGATATTCCGGCGCCTGGACCTGCCAACGCTCATGCAAGAGCGGGGCGACCTGTTCCGGGTGCGCGCACACTTTGAGCCACGTTCCCCGAGCCTGTAGGCTATCGGTCAGCTCGCGCAGGATTTCCGCGTCATAGTCGAACACCACATGACGTACCAGATGCTCGGGAAATCCCAGGTCAATCGTGCAACCGTAGGGTTGACAGACGGGGGATGCTTTGTTTCTGGTAAGGGCCCAACCCGCAGACCATGCTCTCACGACTGGAATAGTGCTCAATTTCGTCCTTTCCATCAATTGTTGTCCAGCACTCTACAGCAGTAAATTGCGCGGAAACACGCACTTTGTCACGGCGGCGTCTTGCATGTGAAAAGCCTTCGGGCGCACCGCGATAGCGATTGCCTGTATAGTTAAGCAATCAGAACGCCGCGACAACAAGTCCGGCGACATCGGCACCTGACCAAGGAGCAATCGATGGAAACAGAACTGAAACTGAAGGTTGCGCAGAGCGATCTGGTTCGGCTGCGCCAGCATCCACTGCTGAAGGACCTGGCAATCGCCATCCCCCAGGACAACCAGCAGTTCGATGTTTATTACGACACACCCAAGCTGGATCTCTGGAACAATGGCCTGACGCTGCGAGTACGAGCGGAAGGCGGCAAGTGGGTCCAGACCGTGAAATCGGCTGCGGAAGGATCGGCAGCCCTGCACGAACGCTGTGAATGGGAGTCGGAACTGAGCAGTTCCAAACCCGATCCCGCATCACTGGCGCGCCAGATCAAGCCTGAGCACTACGCGAAGCTACTGCGCTCACCCGAGGTTGTCGATGGGCTGGGTCCCATCTTCAATAACAAGACACGGCGCACAAGCTGGAACATCCAGATGCCCGACGGCCAGATGGTCGAATGCGCGCTGGACGCCGGTGAAATCCACGCCGGCAGCCGCAACACTGCAATCGGCGAGCTGGAATTCGAATTGAAACAAGGCGATCCGACGCAACTGTTCGAACTGGCCCTTGCGCTGCATGAAGAAATCCCGCTGGAGATTGCCAACGACAGCAAGGCCGCGCGCGGTTATGCGCTGCTTACCGGCGAACCGCCGCAACCGGTGAAGGCCAGCCCGGTCGAGCTGAGGAAAAAAATGCGGCTGGAAGATGCGTTCCAGTGCATGGGGCTTAACTGCCTGCAGCAATTGGAGGCGAACGTGCCCGGTGTGCTGAAACAGAATGTGGAAAGCCTGCACCAGATGCGCGTCGGCCTGCGGCGCCTGCGGGCGCTGCTCGACATGTTCGAGGAGCTCGCTCCCCTGCCCGCGCCGCTCAGCGACAATGTCGAATGGCTGGCCGGCGAGCTGGGTTCCACACGCGACTGGGACGTGCTGGCTGGTTCAACGATCCCCGAAATCAAAGGGCCGGACCTGACTGCGCTGCGCAGCGAAGCCGAGAATCGGGCGCATGTGTTGCACGTTCATATGCTGCAGACCTTGCACCAGCCACGCTACACGCAGACGATCCTGCAGCTGAACGGCTGGTTCCACGGCCGGCATTGGCGCGATACGGCCAAACTGCCGAAAGATTCGCAACTGGCGCGGCGTGCCGACGCCACCATGGGCCCCTTGTTGCGCAAGGCGCAGCGCCGCCTGCAGAAACGCATCGATGCCCTCGACGTGAGCGATGCGCCGGGGCGCCACCGGGTGCGCATCGCTGCCAAGAAGGCGCGCTACGCCGCTGAGTTCTTCCGCGACCTGCTGCCGGCAAAGCCGGTGCGGCGCTATATCCGGTCGCTTTCGGGGCTGCAGGATAAGCTCGGGCACTTGAATGATCTGGCAGTTGCGGAACGGCTGCTGGCGGAGTTGGAGGATGGCGGGACGTCACACGATGCTGTTTATGCACGAGGGTATGTGACGGCGGAGTCGGAGGTGGAGAGCAGGCATTTGAGGTCGTCGTTGAATGCGATGGAGCATTTGAAGATGACCAGTTAGGGCCGCGGGCGGCGCATGCACGGCGGATCAATGATCCGCCCTACGCTGCGCTGGGAATTTTGAATTTCGGAGGCGCCGCGGACGGCGCATGCACGGCGGATCAATGATCCGCCCTACGCGGCGTCGACGGTTCTGGCCCCGCAGGGGCTGTAGGGCGGATCATTGATCCGCCGTGTGAATGCCGCCTGCGGCTTTATTGCGGCCGGCGCAATGTGCAAAGCTGGTACGGCGCCTTGTCCGTGCCAATCGCCGCGCGATACTGGCGGCATGTGGACACGTCGGCTTGCAGGCCATAACGCCCCAGGGTCTCCTGCCCGCGCGCCAGCGCGTCGGGGACCGGGTTGCAGCAGCACATACCAGCCAGCCTTGCGCTCCTCCAGCATCGCCTGCACGCGATTGCGGTAGCCATCCGACTCCGGGAATCCGGCGCCAAGCGAAACCACGGCCATCGAATCCGGGAAGAAGGACGCCAGCCAGCCGGACGGCGGCTGCACCATCACCAGCATGCTGCGCTCCGGCGCGGCGAGCGTTGGCACTTCCACGTCGAAGGCCTTTGTGGTCCAGCGTCCATGACCCCAGTTGCCGTGGCCCGCCTTGAACAGGAGCACGCCAGCCAGCGCGGTGAAGGCCAGCACGCGGCCGACGAGCCGCGCGTTCCATCCCTGCAGCAGCAGGAAGAACATCAGCGGCCCAATCAGCTCCAGCGGCACCAGGTAGCGGTAGATGCTGAACAGTTTCAGCCACAGCAGATAAGACAGCACGCCGAACGCCAGCACCAGCCGCGCCCCCGGCGCGAGAAGCAGCGTTTGCGGCATGGGGCGCCGGCGTGCCAGCGCCAGCAGCGCGGCCACAGCCGCCGCGATCACGGCCACGTACAGCAAAGGCCACAGAAGGTGGCGTAGCGGAATCTCGCAGACGCGCTTCGGATCGAGGGTGAACAGGAAGGGCCAGAGCCAACTTTCGAGAGCGGACTTTGGCAACCAGCCAGTGTCACCGATGCCGATCGGCGCGGCCATCGGACTCTGGAAGCGGTCGTTAAATTGCGGGAAGAGCGGGTTGGCGAAGACGGTCCACATGCGCCAGTACCAGTGTCCCGCGCTCACAGCGATGCCGGCCAGGACGCCGATGCCGAACAGCCAGCCGGCGCGCACGAAGGCAAGCAGCCCGCGTCCCAGTGCGAACAGGGCGAGGCAAAGGGCCAGCGCGTAGGTAGCGTTGGTCAACTTCAGGCCTGTGCCGATGCCCATTACCAGGCCGGCCAGCAGAAGTGGGCCGGCAGCTGCGGCTTTTTCACGCAAGGCGCCGCCGGGCAGCAGCGTGGCGCGCACGATCAGCAGCAGGCTGACCAGCACGCACAGGGCGGTCATATTGTCGCCCATCGTGTTGCCGACTTCCGACAGGAAGGCAGGACCAAGCGAGCCGGCGGCCGCGAGCAAGAGCGCAACGCGATACCGCGGCCGCGCGCCCACCGCGTGGGACGGTGCGGCGCCCAGCTCGCGTCCGAAGGCATGGGCCGCGTCGGGCGTGGAGCTGGCCGCTGCGGTGCGCCGCGACGGCATATGCGACGCAGATGCCCCCAGGCCAGCCAGCGCCGGCGCGGCCGTGGCGGATGCGCTCGCAGTGGCGCGCAGCGGGGGCAGCCACTACGGGCGCGGTGACGGCACCCGGCAGCGATGCGCGTGCGGGCGCGAGGCTGGCAACGGCGCGGCGCGGCAGCAGGTGCAGCGCGATATAGGCGATCAAGACGAAATTGAGGCCGTGCAGCGCGCCCATGATGGCGCCCACCAGGCGCGCGGGCAGCGTGGTAGCCAGCCCGTAGTAGAGCAAATCCAGCGTGGGATTGAAGTAGCTTTGCCACACGCCGGGCGCGAGATCGAAGCCGATCTTGCCGTGCAAGAGGGCGAAGGGGTTATAGAGGTGGTAGTTCTGCAGGTCCCAGTTGCTGTCCTGCCCGTAGGACAAGGACAGCAGGGCAAAGAACAGCGGGCCGGCAAACAGGGCAATGCGCCAGCCGCGCGCCGTATCGAGTGCGGCCCAGAAGCGCGCCCGGCGCGAGGCCGACGGTTTAGTCATGGCCCGGTGCGGGCAGGGACAGGTAAGCGAAACGTTTCTGCTCGATGCGGCCGCGCGTGACCGTGTCGAGGATCAGGCCACAGGACAGCAGCACCGCGCCGAACAGGGTCAGGCCGGTGCACAGCACGGCGGTCGGCATGCGCGGCACCAGGCCGGTTTCCAGCCAGGTGCTCACCAGCGGCACGGCCAGGCCGAGCGCGGCCAGTCCGCACAGCACAGCGCCGATCGAGAAGAAGTGCAGCGGCTTCTCGTTCTTGAACAGCTTCAGGATCATCCACATGATGCGCATGCCGTCGCGGTAGGTATTCAGCTTGCTGAACGAACCTTCGGGACGCGACTTGTACACGGTCGCCACCTCGGCCACCGGCATGCGCAGCTCCAGCGCGTGCACCGTCAGCTCGGTTTCGGTCTCGAAGCCCGCCGAGTGCGCGGCGAAGGACTTCGCATAGCGGCGCGAGAACACGCGGTAGCCGGACAGCATATCGGTAAAGGTATCGCCAAACACCATGGCCACGCAGCCCGTGAGCATGCGGTTGCCGAAACGGTGGCCGAAGCGGTAAGCCTCCTGCTCCTCGGTCACGCGCGTGCCGACGACCATGTCCAGCCCCTCGCGCACCAGCTTTTCAGCCAGCTGCGGCGCCACGCTGGCGTCGTAGGTATTGTCGCCGTCGACCATGATGTAGATATCGGCATCCACGTCCGCGAACATGCGGCGGATCACATTGCCCTTGCCCTGCAGCGGCACGCGGCGCACGATGGCGCCGGCCTGCTGCGCCACCTCCACGGTGCGGTCGGAGGAATTGTTGTCGAAGATGTAGACCGGCGCCTGCGGCAGGCAGGCATTAAAGTCGCGGACGATGTCCGCTACGGTCAGTTCCTCGTTGTAGCAGGGAACGATGATGGCGATGCGCTTGTTGGCTAGGATGGTCACGGCGGAATTCACTTGCAAAGGTCAGGGCAGCGGTATGCTGCCGGGCGGGCAAATATTTTACCAATTAACAATTATCGTAATTGTCACCCATTGTCTCCCTTTGTCACAAGAAAAAAATGCCCGCTGGCAGCGGGCATTTCTTCTGATCAGGATTTTGGCAATCCGCCCAACAGGGCCGCCACCTTCGGCTTCGGCTTGCTGACCGGCGCCGGGGCGGCCTGGACCGCTGCGTTCGCGCTACGCGAAGGCTCATATGGCTTCAGGAACCACGGATCGACCTTGTCGCGGCGCGGCAGCGGCGGTCCGTCGCCACGGCCGGAACCGGACGGAGCGCGGCGCTCGCGGTCGCCGCCACGGGCGTTGCGCGCATCGGACTCGGTGCGGTTGCGGCGGCGGTCGCCGTGGCGCTCGTCGCCATGGAAAGTCGCCGGCGCGAAGCCATCCAGCTGGCCGCGGGTGATGTTCTGCTTGATCAACTTCTCGATATCGATCAGCAGGCGCTCGTCCTTATCCGAATAGATCGAGATCGCGTCGCCGGATGCGCCGGCGCGGCCGGTACGGCCAATGCGGTGCACATAGTCTTCCGCGTTGTACGGCAGGTCGTAGTTGACCACGCAGGGCAGATCCGAAATATCGAGGCCGCGGGCGGCCACGTCGGTCGCCACGAGGACATCGATATCGCCCTTCTTGAACGCGTCCAGAGCGGCCATGCGCTCCTGCTGGGTCTTGTCGCCGTGGATGGCAGTGGCCTTCATGCCTTCCTGCTCCAGGCCGCGCGCCAGGCGGGAGGCGCCGATCTTGGTGTTGGAGAACACGATCACCTGCTTCAGCTCGCGCTGGCGCAGGATGTGGGCGACAGCGTCGCGCTTGTGTTCTTCGGCGACCTTGTAGACGACCTGGGTCACCTTGTCGGCGGTGGCATTGCTGCGCGCCACTTCGATGGTGACCGGCTTGTTCAGGAAGCTGCCGGCCAGTTTCTTGATCTCGGGCGAGAAGGTGGCCGAGAACATCAGGTTCTGGCGTACCTTCGGCAGCATATTGATGATGCGCTGCAGGTCCGGCAGGAAGCCCATGTCCAGCATGCGGTCGGCTTCGTCCATGACCAGCATTTGCACCTGGCCCAGGGAAATATTCTTTTGCTCGACGTGGTCCAGCAGGCGGCCCGGCGTGGCAATCACGATTTCCACGCCGCGGCGCAGGATTTCCGTTTGCGGCTTCATGTCCATGCCGCCGAACACGACGGTGGAACGCAGCGGGGTGTGCTTGGAATAGGCGGCCACGTTTTCGGCCACCTGCACCGCCAGCTCGCGGGTCGGCGTCAGTACCAGGGCGCGCACCGGATGGCGCGCCGGACTCATGCTCGAGCTCGCCTGCGGCAGCAGGTTCTGGATAATGGGCAGCGAGAAGCTGGCAGTCTTGCCGGTACCGGTCTGGGCGGCGCCCATTACGTCGCGTCCCTGCAACACAATCGGGATGGCCTGGGCCTGGATCGGAGTGGGATGGGTATAGCCCTGCTCGGTCAGCGCGCGCAGAATGTCCTGCGACAGGCCGAAGTCGCTGAAGCGGACTTCGCTTGGGGCGGCAGCTGGGGTAGCGGGGATGATCTCAGTGTCAGACATAAAATCTTTTTCAAAATGCAGAGCGGCCAGAATTCCGGCCAACCATGGATGATACCTGTTTCAGCACCACTGCGCACGGAAACAGCGAGTTTTGGAGAGAAACTATTGCAGAAATGGAATGTATAATGTAACGATATGTATTGTTCCCGCCAGCCTATCCGCTCCCTGATCCGCCTGTTTACGCTGCTCATTTTGATGGCAGTGGCCGGCGCTTGCCTGGCCGCGCCGCCCTCCCTGCGCTTCAAAAAGCTGGGGCCGCTGGGCGGCGATGAACCGTCCATGCTGTCCTTATTGCAAGACCGGCAGGGCTTCGTGTGGATCGGCACGCATACCAACGGTCTGTACCGCTACGATGGCTACCGCGCCATTCGCTACAAAGCGAACAAGCCCGGCTCGCTGCCGCATGACCGCGTTTCGGCACTCTTTGAGGACCGCCAGGGCAATATCTGGGCCGGCACCCAGGATGGCCTGGCCCGCTTCAATCCGGTGGGCGGCGATTTCACCGCGTTCGCACCAACGGGCGGCCCGAACAATGCCCGCGTCATCAAGAACATCATCAGCGACGGCCGCGACGGCATGTGGTTGGCCACCTGGGGCGGCCTGCAGCACTTCGATCCCGCCACAGGCCACTTCACCATCTACGCCCACGACCCGGCCAAGCCGGGCAGCCTGGCCAGCAATGACCTGAACGCACTGGCGCGCGACGACGAGGGCGGCGTCTGGACCGGTACCTGGCCGGGCGGCATCGATTACCTGGCGCCGGGCGCCAAGGAATTCGTCCACTACCGCACGGGGCCGGAAAACGACCCGCGGGCCCGCAGCAATATCGTGCGCGCGCTGGCCTTCGACCGCCAGGGCCGGCTGTGGATCGGCACCGAGGCGGGCGTCATGCGCTGGGATCGCCGCCAGCCGTGGCCGGCGCGCGACATCATCCCTTCGCCCAACAGCCGCGTAACCAGTTTCTTCATCGACCAGTCCGGCACACTGTGGGCCACTACTCTGACTGCCGGCCTGCTGCGCTGGGATGAATCGTCCGGCCGTTTCGACCAGTTCCTGCACCAGGCGGACGATCCCTACTCCCTGCCCGGCGACAACCTGCGCGCCATGATGCAGGACCGCGGCGGCATGCTATGGCTGGCGTCCTTCACGGAGGGCATCGCACTCGTCAACCTGAACAGCAGCGGCTTCGAGCGCACCGTGCCCTACCGCATCGACGGCAAGATCGCGCCTGCCAGCAACGCCCTGCTCAGCCTGTCCACTTCGCCGGACGGCAAGCTCTGGCTGGGCGGCAATTCCGGGCTGGGGCTGTACGATCCGGCCAGCGGCAAAGTGCTGCGCCGCTACATGGGCGACGGCAAGTCCGGCTCGCTAAGCCACAGCATCATCTACAGCCTCTACCAGGGCGCCAGCGGGCCGCTGTGGGTGGGGACGTCGAGCGGACTGAACCGGCTGGACCGGCCCGACGGCGAGTTCAGCGTCACCCACTTCGGCAACACGGCCAGCGACTTCATCAACGCCATCGCGCCCGGCAAGGGCGGCGTGCTGTGGCTGGGCACGGGCAACAGCCTGATCCGCTACGACATCGCGGCGGACAAGTACCAGACCTACCTGAACGATCCGAAGAATCCGGAAAGCCGCGGCGTGAACGGCACCACCACCGTGTTGGAAGACCGCAAGGGCCGCGTGTGGATGGGCTCGGAATGGAATGGCGGCGGGCTGGACCTGCTCGATCCGTCCACCGGCAAGTTCCGCCACCTGCGCGCCAAGCCGGAGGGGCTGCCGGACGACAACGTCACCAGCCTGCATGAAGACGCCACCGGCCGCATCTGGGTGGGCACCGCGCGCGGCCTGGCCCAGCTGGTGGAAGGTCCGGACGGCAAGTACAGCTTCCGCTCGCTGGCCGCGGCCACCAACAACCTGAAAACGCTGGCCATCCAGAGCGACCAGGAAGGCCGGCTGTGGGTGAGCACGATTGCCGGCCTGTTCCGCATCGATCCGGCCGAGAGCTCGGCCCAGCTGTTCACGCCGTCCGACGGGCTGACGGATGGCTTCGCCGCCAACTCCTCCGCGCGGGCGGACGGCCTGCTCTACTTCGGCGGCGTGCACGGCATGACGGCGGTCGATCCCAAGGCGGTGAAGCGGGTGTCGGTGGCGCCGCAGATCGCCATCACGGACATCAAGCTGTTCAACCACTCGATCAATGAAGGCCAGTTGCCGGAAGGCGTGCAGCTGGCCGGTGCGCCGACTGCGCCCACGTCGCTGACGCTGTCGGCGCAGGTGCCCACGTTCTCGCTGGAATTCTCGGCCCTGCACTACACCGAGCCCATGCACAACCGCTACGCCTACCAGCTGGAAGGCTTCGACCGCGAATGGGTGGAGGCCGACGCCGAGCACCGCGTGGCGACCTATACCAACCTGAATCCCGGCCATTACGTGTTCCGCGTGAAAGCGTCCAACCACCGGGGCACCTGGAATGACGAGGCCGCCTCCTTGCGCATCACGATCACGCCGCCGTTCTGGCAAACCTGGTGGTTCCGCCTGGCGGCCACGGCGGGCGTGCTGGGCGGTCTGTGGGGCCTCTACCACTGGCGCATCCGCCGCCTGACGCGTCAGCAGGCCGAGCTGGAAAAGCTGGTGGCCGCGCGCACGGCGGAACTGGAAGAGTCGAACCGCAAACTGGCTGCGCTGAGCACCACCGACGGGCTGACCGGAGTTTCGAACCGCCGCGGCTTCGACCTGGCGCTGGACGAAGAATGGCGGCGCGCCGCGCGCACCGGTCAGTCGATTGCGCTGTCGATGCTGGACGTGGATTACTTCAAGAAATACAACGACCGCTACGGGCATATCGCCGGCGACGCCACCCTGCGCACCGTGGCGCAACTGATCACCTCGCACGGCCGGCGCAGCACCGACCTCGTCGCGCGCTACGGCGGCGAAGAATTCGCGCTGCTGTCCGCCGCCACCGACGTTTCCGACGCCTTCGGCGTGGCCCAGGCCATCTGTTCCGAGCTCGAGCGCCTGGCGCTGCCGCATGCCGACTCGCCGTTTGGCCACGTCACCATCAGCATCGGCGTGGCCGTGCTGGTGCCCACCGATGCCAGCAGCCCACAAAAACTGATCGAACTCGCCGACCAGGCCCTCTACCGCGCCAAACAGCGCGGCCGCAACCAGGCCCTCCTCGCCGTCCCCGAGCAATAATATAACCATGGGGTCAGATCCGACATTCAGACACGAGCACAGCCGTAGCAAGGGCGAGGGCGGGGCGCGTCCCTCTGTGGGGTCAGATCCGACATTCGGACACGAACTCAGCCGCAACACCGCCTACGGCAAAGCTCGTGTCCGAATGTCGGATCTGACCCCGGACCTGGCCGTCCCTCTGGCGCATTTCACCTCTGCCCCAGACAAGCGCCGAGCTCGTGTCCGAATGTCGGATCTGACCCCAGGGTTGGACCCGAAGCCGGTGGCGCCAACGCCGCCGGGGCCGGATGATTGCTGCCACAGCGGCTGCACCTGGTGCGTGCTGGATCTTTACCAGGAGGAGCTGGAAAAATACCGGGAGGCGCTGAAGCAGTGGGAGGCGCGCCAGAAAACCCGGCAACGCTAAGTTCGTCAGCGAACGGACGCCCACCCGCCCGCCGCCTAGCATCGGCGAATGGATCAGCAAACCACACTGCCCAAAGCCGCACCGGACGACGCCGGCAAAGCCACCGATAAAGAGGAATCGTGGCTGTCCAAACTCGGCCCTGGCCTGATCACGGGCGCTGCCGACGATGACCCGAGCGGCATCGCCACCTACTCCCAGGCCGGCGCCCAGTTCGGCTTCGGCCTGCTGTGGATGGCCTTCCTGACCTATCCGCTCATGGTCGGCATCCAGGAAGTCAGCGCACGCATCGGACGTATCAGCGGCCGCGGCCTGGCCAGCAATATCCGCCGCCACTATCCGCCCTGGCTGCTGTACACGATGGTCGGCCTGCTCCTCATCGCCAACACCATCAACATCGCCGCCGACATGGCCGCCATGGGCGACGCCCTGCGCCTGATCGCGGGCGGCAAGCCGCAGCTGTATGCGCTCGGCTTCGGCGTGCTGTCCATGCTGCTGCAGGTGTTCATTCCCTACACGCGCTACGTGAGCATCCTGAAGTGGCTCACCCTGGCCTTGCTGGCCTACTTCGCCACGGCGATGGCGGTCAAGGTGCCGTGGCTGCAGGTCGTGAAGAGCACTTTCGTGCCGCACATGCAGTGGAAGACGGAGTACCTGACCACCATGGTCGCCCTGTTCGGCACCACCATCAGTCCCTATCTGTTCTTCTGGCAGGCGGCGCAGGAAGTGGAGGAACTGAACGCGGACCCTGAGGCCCAGCCCCTGAAAAAGGCGCCGGAGCAGGTCCGCCCCCAGCTGCGCCGCATCAAGGTGGACACCGCCATCGGCATGGGCTTCTCCAACCTCGTGGCCTGGGCCATCATGCTGACCACGGCCGTGACCCTGAACGCCCATGGCATTCTGGACATCCAGTCGTCCGCCCAGGCGGCATCGGCCCTGCGGCCCATCGCCGGCGACCTCGCCTTTTTCCTCTTCAGCATGGGCATCATCGGCACCGGCCTGCTGGCCATTCCCGTGCTGGCCGGCTCCGCCGCCTACGCAATGGCAGGCGCCTTCAACTGGCGCAGCAGCCTGGAACTGGAACCGTCGGCCGCGCGCAAGTTCTACGGCATCATTGTTGCCGCCACGCTGGGCGGCGCGCTGATTGGCTTCCTGCCGCTGGACCCGATCAAGGCCCTGTACTGGAGCGCGGTGGTGAATGGTGTGATTGCCGTCCCCATCATGGTGGTCATGATGCTGCTGACTACCCACAAGGGCGTGATGGGCGGCGTGAAAATGACAAGGCGCGTGCGCCTGCTCGGGTGGGCCTGCACCGCCGTGATGGCGACAGCGGCCATCGCGATGTTCGCCACGATGGCCGTGACTGGGGTAAGCTAGCGCTTCAACACGCAACCCTGGCCGAACCCACCATGCATAAACGCCGCACGCTTTTAGCTCTTGCAGGACTGACGGCCGCAGTCCTGTCCCTGCCTGCCCTCGCCGATTCGCCCGACCTGGCGCCGCGCGAATTCCCGCCCAACGCCAAGCGCGGCAAGATGACGCCGGGCTATCACCCGGAGATTTACATCGATGGGAAATTGCGGCACATGGCGCCGTCCAGCCGCATCTTCAATCAGGACAACCTGATCGAGATGTCCGCCACCTTGCGTGGCAAGGACATCGTCGTCAATTACACCGAAGACCGCGACGGCAATATCGACCGCGTATGGATGCTGACGCGCGAGGAAGCGCGCCAGAAGCTCAATTAAAGGTAGTAGATCGCCGCGGCCACGCCCACGATCAGGCCAACCTTGGTGATCTTGTACACGGTCTTGTTCCAGGCCTTGAAGGCGCGGCGGTATTTACCGGCGTAGAAGGAAACGCGGAACAGCTTGGACACCAGGCCCACCTGGTCGCCCGATTCGTTCGGCGACGCAGCCGCCGTCATCATGGTCTTGCCGAGGAAGCGGTTGATCGCCTGCGCCCAGCGGAAGCGCATCGGGCGCTCCACGTCGCAGAACAGAATAATGCGGTCGCTCTCGCTGCCGTTGATCGCCCAGTGGATATAGGTTTCATCGAACATCACGCCCTGGCCGTCGCGCCAGCTGTGACGGATGCCGTCCACGTCGATGAAGCAGCGGTCGTCGTTCGGCGTGGCCAGGCCCAGGTGATAGCGCAGCGAGCCGGCGAACGGGTCGCGGTGCGGATTCAGCTTGCCGCCCGGCGGCAGCTCGGCAAACATCGCGGCCTTCACGGTCGGAATGGACTTCAGCAGCGCATAGGTCTGCGGGCACAGTTGTTCGGCGGACGGGTGACTCGCGTCGTACCACTTCAGGTAGAAGCGCTTCCAGCCATTCTTGAAGAAGGAATTGAAGCCGGCGTCGTCGTTCTTTTCGGCGGCCTTGATCTTTTGCAGGCGCAGCAGGTTCTCTGCTTCGGCACGGATAACTTGCCAGTTTTTCTGCAGGGGCTCCAGTTCCTTGAAGTCTTCCACCTTCAGGTAGGGCGTGGACGGCACGCGCGAGAACCAGTGCATGAAGATGTTAATGGGCGCCATGAACGACGAGTGGTCGAACAGCTGGCGTCCGATCGGCAGGCGCACCTTGCCGCGGAAGTGAATGTGCAAAACGGACAAGATATAAAAACCGATAACAGCCCATTTCATCGCGCTACACCTCAATCAGATCCAAACCGATCATTTTAACGCAGTCTGTACTGCTGAGCTGCTTCGCGACAATTAGTGACTTTTTCATAATGAGTTTATGCTATTGTCGTCGGCGGATTAACGGATGGAGTGGGCATGGTTTGTCTGGTTTGCAGCGCCGAAGCCCGGCGCGGTTTGTCTGAATGGCACAGTTGCTGCAGCAGCTGTGGATATGAAGCCGCGGCACTCACCGTGGCCATCAACGATTCGCAGGCGCATGCCACCATCGATGAGGCGCAGCGCGAGGCGTCGCTGAAAGCCCTGCGCATGGAGAATTTCTCCACCATCGTCGGCTGGGCGCGTGAACAGGCGCCCGCCGCGCGCACCCTGCTCGACGTGGGCAGCGCCCATGGCTGGTTCCTGGAAGCGGCCGCGCCTTATTTCAAGGTGGCGGGCGTGGAGCCGGACGCGGAAGTGGGCGGCAAGTCCATCGCGCGCGGCCTGCCCGTGCGCCTCGGCTTCTTCCCGGATGCGCTGGCGGCGGACGAGCGTTTCGACGTGATCGTCTTCAACGATGTGATCGAGCATATTCCGCCAATCCGCGCGGCGCTGCAGGCTTGCCATGAGCGCCTGAATCCGGGTGGCATCCTGATCCTGAATCTGCCGAATTCGCGCGGCCTGTTCTACCGGCTGTCCAAGGTGTTCGCAGCGCTCGGCCTGCGCGGCCCCTTTGAACGCATGTGGCAGAAGGACATGCCTTCGCCCCACGTCCACTACTTCAACCCGGCCAACCTGACGAAACTGGTGGAGGGCATGGGCTTCGATCTACGCTTCTCCAGCGAACTGGAGGCCATCAAGGCGGACGGCCTGTATGAGCGCATCGCCTACGCCGGCGGCAGCGCGCTGAAGAATCGCCTGCAGTACCTGGCCATCCTGTGCGCGCTGCCGGTGCTGAAGCTTTTCCCCAGCGATATCATCGTCTGCATCTACCGCAAGCGCTGATCAGGCTTGCCACAGTGCCCGGGCTTCCTGTGCGATCAGGTCCGGGCGCTCTTCGGGCCAGAACAGTTTGGCGCCCTCCAGCCGGCGCACGCCTCTGAAGTTGCCGAATGCCCTGGACAGGTGATCGGCGCCGTGGGGCAGGAAGATGTCGTCCGCCATGCCCCACAGGACGCGCACCGGCGCCTGGCTGGCCTTCAGCGCGGGTCCGATGCCGGACAGGGAGTTGGCTTCCAGCGCGACGGCGTAGTCGTGCATGCGTTGCTTGCGTTGGGGCGTGCTGACCAGGGGGCGCAGGTAGGCTTCTATCGTTGCGTCGCTCAGTTGCGCGGGACGCTCGAAGCACATGCCGCCAATGCCGCTGGCGGATCTTGCCAGGTTCTTGTCGGCCAGCCAGGGCTCGAACCATTGGTCGGCGAAGGTGCCTGATCTGGACATGTCGATCACCGGCTGCAACGCGGGCGGTGGACAGTCGATTTCCGTGTCGCAGTTGGTCAGCAGCAGGGAACGGACGCGCCGCGGATAGCGCGCAAGGAAGATTTGCGCGACGGCGCCGCCACTGTCGTTGGCGACCAGGTCCACTTTCCGGATCTGCAGCTTGTCCAGCAGTTCGGCCAGCATGTCGGCCTGCGCTTGCGGCGCCAGGCTTTGTCCCGGCGCGACACGCGTGTGGCCCAGGCCGAGGAAGTCGGGCGCTATGCAGCGGCGATATTGCGCGAGCCGCTCCACCGCGCCGCGCCATTGGTAGCTGTTCAGCGGGAAACCGTGCAGGAACAGCGCGGCCATCGGACCGCGTCCGCGCTCCACCACTGCGATCTCCCCCGCGCTCGTCGCCACAAACCGCCGCCCCGCCGCCCAAGCCCGCACCTCCGCGTCCGCCGCGCGCGCCGCACCGCCGGCTGCGGCCCCGGCGGCGATGGCCGCAACACTGCCCGCCGCAATCCTGATAAACGTCCTTCTTTGCATGTCAGACTCCTGGTCAAGAAAAGTTGACGCCATCATCCCGCCCGCCGCGCAAAGCGGCAATTACGCTCCAGGTCATGCATCCATAACCTCCCAGGTCATGGATTCCGCGCACAAAGCAGGCTAATATCCCTTGCATGAACGCCAACCTCCGCCCACCGTCCGCGGCAACGCCAGCCGTCCAAGTCGCCCATGTAGGCCTGCTGCTGCGCGAATGGCGCAGCGCGCGCCGTCTGAGCCAGCTCGATCTGGCGCTGGACGCGGGCATCTCGACTCGCCACCTGAGCTACATCGAAACCGGAAAATCGAAACCGAGTCCGGAAATGCTGGCGCGCCTGGCGGACACGCTGGAAATGTCGCTCCGTGAGCGCAACGCGCTGCTGGTCGCCGCCGGCTACGCGCCGCGTTATCCGGAATCGCAACTGGCCACGCCGGCAATGGCTCAGGTGCGGCACGCGATTGAGTTGATGCTGAAGCAGCAGGAGCCCTACCCGGCCTTCCTGATGAACCGCCACTGGGACATCCTGATGGCCAACGAAGCCGCCGTGCGCATGAATCGCTTCCTGCTTGGTGGACGCGACAGCCCGCACCGCAATATGCTGCGCCACGTATTCGATCCGAACGACCTGCGCGGCGCGCTGGCCAACTGGGAGGAGGTGGCGAACGACCTGCTGGCACACCTGCACAACCTCGTGGCCTCCTCGCCCGGCGACACGGTCGCGCGCGAGCTGCTGGAGGAAGTGCTGTCCTATCCCGGCGTGCCGGTGCGCTGGCGCCAACGCGACCTGTCCACCGCGCCTACACCGCTGCTGACAACTGTCTTCCATCGCGATGGACAGGAGATACGCTTCTTCTCCACCATCACCACCTTCGGCACGCCGCGCGATGTGACGCTGGATGAACTGCACGTAGAATCGTGCTACCCGATGGACGAGGCTACCGCAGAGTTTTGTGGCCGCTTGCGCTCTTTAAAACCCACGGCGTAACCCTGGTGTCTGCCACATCGTGGCAGACACCAGCTTCACGCCTTGGGTTTTAATTAGCATTAGCGGCACTCTGATAATGAAAAATCCAACTGATATGCGCTACGACCTGATCATCATCGGCAGCGGCCCGGGCGGCGCCAGCGTGGCGCGCGAAGCGGCGCGCCGGGAATGCGCGTGCTGGTTCTGGAGCGCGGCAGCGCGGCGCCGGTGACAGGCACGCTGGGCCAGATGGCGTCCATGGCCGCAGTACCCGGCAAGGGCGCCTTCTTCCACCGCGATGCCTCGCTGCTGGTGCGCGGACTCACGGCCGGCGGCAGCTCGACACTGAATTTCGCCACAGCCGCCGCGCCGCCCCTGCAGCGCTTCGCCGCCCTCGGCATCGACCTCGCGCCCGCACTGGCCGAATGCCGCACCGAACTGCCCATGTCCCCGCTGCCGGATGAATTGATTGGCCCCCTGGCCAAGCGCATCATGCAGGCCGCGCAGTCGGCCGGCCTGCCCTGGCAAAAGCTGGACAAGATGATCCGCCCGCAGATCTGCCGCACCGGCTGCTGGCGTTGCGTGTATGGCTGCCCCTATGGCGCCAAGTGGACGGCGCGCGACCTGCTGGACGAAGCGGTCCGCCACAGCGCGCAACTGGTGGACGAAGCGCGCGCCACGCGCGTGCTGGTGGAAAATGGCCGCGCCGTGGGCGTCGAATACGAACGCGGCGGCGCCTTGCACGAAGCCCGCGCCGGCATCGTGGTGCTGGCGGGCGGCGGCATTGGCAGCCCGCGCCTGTTGCATAGCTCCGGCCTCGGTCCGCGCGATGTGCCCTTCTTTAGCGATCCCGTGGTGGCCGTGATGGGCAGCGTGGACGATGTGGACGGCGGGGCCGAAGTGCCGATGGCGGCCGGCATGGCGCTGCCGGAACAGGGCTTGTCCTTCTCCGACCTTACGCTGCCCAGGCCCATGTATCAGGCTTTTGCGCTGCAGGTCGGCCGCGTCGACCGGCTGTTCGCACACCGCCGCACGCTGAGCATCATGGTCAAGATCCGCGATGAGGCTGGCGGAGGCACTGGCCCGCGCTGGGCCGACAAGACGCTGCAGGACTCCGACCGACGCAAGTTCGCCGAGGGCGTTGCACTGGCGCGCCGCGTGCTGTCCGCAGCCGGCGCAAAACATGTGTTCAAGAGCTGGCATTTCGCCGCTCATCCCGGCGGCACCATTCCCATCGGCGCGGGCGCGGACAGCAATCTGCAAACGTCTACGCCGGGACTCTATGTGTGCGACGCCTCCGTGCTGCCCGCGCCGTGGGGCTTGCCGCCCACGCTCACCCTGCTCTGCCTCGGCAAGCGCCTGGGCCAGGCCTTAGCGTGAAGTCGGCAGCCGGAGGATATAGATGGTAACGCCGCAGGCAATCGCCAGCAGCATCAGTTGCAGCGCCAGGTGGCCGACGCGCCACATCGCGTAAATCATCGAAGGCCACATCATCGCCATCGCCAGCACCTTGCCGCGCAATGGAATGCCCCGCCCATCCTCGAAGTCGCGCAGGTAGCGTCCGAACGTGCCGTGCGTGCGCAGCCAGTTGTGCATGCGCTTCGAGCCGCGCGCGAAACAGGCCGACGCCAGCAGCAGGAAAGGTGTGGTGGGCAGCAGCGGCAGAAAGATGCCGATGATGCCCAGCGCGAGCGAGATGAAGCCGGCGATGACCCAGGCGGCGCGCATAGCAGGCCTTATTTCTGCCGGCAGTTCTCGAAGCCGAAATTGCCGCCCTTGAATTCAGGCTCGAAGTAGTACTTCTTGAACGACCACTTGCCGGCCTTCTTGGTGAAGGCGGCAATGCCGGTGCCGTAATCTTTGCTCGCGGCATCAGTGCTGGCGAAATGGATCGCCATATTCGTGCCGTAAGCAGCCGCGTGGCCCGGATAGTCGCCGTAGCCGGGTATTTCCATCTTGAAGTGATAGGCGCCGTATTTGCCGTTGCTCTGGACCTTATCCAGCTTCAGCGTGACGATGGACTCGTAATTGCCCTCAGCGTTGTCGTCCGCCTTGCATTCATAAGTGCCGCTGTAATCGGTGCCGGTAAATGGCGCAGCGGCCCAGGCGCTGCCCGACGCCAGCGCCAGCAGGAGAACAAATGTTTTCATGGGATCTCAGCCAAAGTGCCAGAAAATTCAACAAAAAACCCAACGCAAACCAAGTGTCTGCCACGATGTGGCAGACACTAGCATTTGCCGTTGGGTTTCAATCAGAACAGCCGATCCAGCCACTTATGCTGGTCCGGCGCGCGGCCCTGCTGGATGTCAACCAATGCGCCGCGCAGGCGCTGGGTAACGGCGCCGGCGCCGCCATCGCCGATGGTGAAGTCGCGGTTGCGGCCGCGCACGCGGCCGATCGGCGCCACCACGGCGGCCGTGCCGCAGGCGAAGGACTCAACCAGCTTGCCGCTCTTGGCGTCCGCTTCCCACTGGTCGATCGAATACGGTTCCTCGCGCACGGTCATGCCCAGGTCGCGCGCCAGCGTGATCAGCGAGTCGCGCGTGATGCCCGGCAGGATGGTGCCGCCCAGCGGAGGCGTTTGCAGCGAACCGTCGCTGAAGACGAAGAAGATGTTCATGCCGCCCAGTTCTTCGATCCACTTGCGCTCCACCGCGTCCAGGAACACAGCCTGGTCGCAGCCGTGCTGCTGCGCTTCGGCCAGTGCCGGCAGGCTGGCGGCGTAGTTGCCGCCGCACTTGGCGTCGCCCGTGCCGCCCGGCGCTGCGCGGGTGTACAGGTCGGACACCCACAGGCTCACGCTTGCCGCGCCGGCCTTGAAGTAGCCGCCCACCGGCGAAGCCACCACGCAGTACAGGTATTCCGCGGACGGCTTCACGCCCAGCACCGCCTCATTGGCGATCATGAAGGGACGCAGGTACAGCGAGCCCTTGTCGGCCTCCGGAATCCAGTCGCGGTCGATCTTCACCAGCTCGCGCACGGAATCGATGAACAGTTCTTCCGGCAGGTCGGCCATGGCCAGGCGCTTGGCGGAGTTGCGGAAGCGGCGCGCGTTCGCGTCCGGGCGGAACAGGGTGGCGCCGCCGTCCGGCAGACGGTAGGCCTTCATGCCTTCGAAGATTTCCTGGGCGTAGTGCAGGACCAGGGTTGCCGGGTCCAGGCTGAATGGAGTGCGCGCTTCAATCTTGGCGTCATGCCAACCCTTGCCCTCGGTATAGCGGATGGTCGCCATGTGATCCGAAAAAATACGGCCAAAACCCGGATTCTCCAGGAAGGTCGCGCGCTGCTCGGCGCTGACAGGATTGGGGTGCGGCTGGTGCGCCAGTTGGGATTTTTGTTCGCTGCTCATTGTTCTGCTGCTCCTGTGGGTGTTGCGGGATATCCCTATAGTCTAACATCTGGCCGTTTCAAACGCCGCGTCGCCGCACACACGGCGGATCAATGATCCGCCCTACGCACCACGGACGGCTTTGGCCCGAAGGGCTGCAGGCGGATCGATTGATCCGCCGCTCGATGCGCCGCCGACAAATGCACCGCGAGCCACATCGCCCCGTCGGATACGCTCACCACCCGGTGCGGCGTGCGCGAGGGGAGAAAACGTAGTCGCCGGCCTGCAGAGGCGTCGGCACGCCATCGACATCCAGCAGCGCCTCCCCCCGCAGCAGCACCACCCACTCATCCTGCTCCTGCACATAAAGCTGCGACTCGATCTTCGATGTACTGACAATGCGCTCGATCGTAAGTCCGCGATGGGACAGCAAGGTGTCGAAACGTTCGCCGGCCGCCGGCGGCACAGCGTCGGAATACAGGTTGCCCATGTCTAGTTCGCTCCCAGCAAAGCCAGCGCCTGCTGCCGGGCCGAGGAGCGCAATGTGGCGCGAAGCGAGGCGTCGTCGGTAGTACGGGCCAGCACCATGCCGCCCACGCACAGGGAAACGATCGCCTGGGCGCGGCTGTCGCCATCAGGATATGCGGCCAGGGCGCCCGAGAAAACCTGCGTCAGGTTGCGTATCAAGGTTGTATAAGCCTTCTGCGGCGACAGGCCGGCGCGCGCCACGTCCTCCGGCAGCGCATACAAGGGACAGTGCGAATCGATATCGGCCAGCACCGCATCGCTCAGGTACAGGTCGACCAGCCGGTGCGCCAGCTCCCGCGCATCGGTAGCGGGATTGGCCGCGATATCGGCCGCGAAGGGGTTACAAGTGCTGAAGCTCGCCACCGCCGCCGCGTACAGTTCATCCTTGCTCTGGAAATGGTTGTAAAACCCGCCCCGCGTGAGCCCCGCTTCTGACATGACCGTGTCGATCGACACCTGCTCGAAGCCGTGGCGATTGAACAGTTTGCGCGCCGACTCCACGATCCGTTCCCGCGTGCGGGCCTTGTGTTCACTGGTGTAAGGCATGGCCGTCCGCCTCATAAAATGTTCTTGAACATATTATGGATCAAAGTATTCTCGCCACATACCCCACCAACCAGGAGACCGGGCATGTACACACTGACTACCTTCCGTGCAGTACCGTCGTTTGCCATTGGCCACGTGCGCGAGCTGCGCGTGCGCTGGGCGCTGGAAGAAGCTGGCCTTTCCTACCAGGTGCGCACGATCGGCGGCGAGGACCAGAACACGTCCCGCTACCGCGCGCAGCAACCGTTCGGACAAGTCCCCGTGCTGCACGACGGCGACTTTCCCATCTTCGAATCCGGCGCCATCCTGCTGCACCTCGGCAGCAAGGAGCCCGGCCTGTTGCCCACCGACCCGGCCGCGCGCGAGCAGGCCGTGATGTGGATGTTTGCCGCGCTGAACTCCGTCGAGCCGCACACCGGGGCGCTCGCGGAACTGATCTATTTCGCGGCAGGCGAGGCGTGGGCAGCCGGGGCGCGACCGGGGCTGGAAGACCGATCGCTGAAACGGCTGGCGTCCATTGACGCCTGGTTATCCGGCCGCGAGTACCTGGCGGGTACGTTCAGCGTGGCCGACATCCTGATGACCACCGTGCTGCGCCAGCTGGACGGAACTGGCATGGTGGAGCGTTTCCCGACACTGGCGGCCTACAGGCAGCGCTGCATGGCCCGCCCGGCGTTCCGGAAAGCGCTGGCCGACCACGTGGCTCACTTCTCGGCGACGGCATAGCGCGCCAGGAAGGTGGCGACGGCCTCGCTGACCACGCGCTCGGCATCTTCCTGCGACACGGTCGCCTCCGCGCACAACAGGCGTGGCCAGAACAGCACATCGTTGATCATGCCGAAGAACTGGCCGACGGCCAGCGGAATGTCCGGCACCGTCATCTTGCCGTCCGCGACGGCATCGGCCAGCAGCGACGCCAGCCGCGCCATATAAGGGCCCTTGCCGCGCTGGTAGAGTTCCTGCCCGAGTTCCGGGCTCTGGATTGCCTCCGCGATCACCACGCGCACCACAGCCGGCGATTCCGGCGGCAGCAGCCGCTCGGCATACGCGCTGCCGATGCAGCGCAGGCAGGCTGCCGGGTCGCCGCCCAGCAGCGGCGGCTCGATATTGGACGCCCAGAAGCGCTCCAGCATGCCCGCAAACATGGCGCGCTTGGTCGCATAGTATTTATGCAGCGTGGCCGTGGAAACGCCGCCGCGCGCGGCCACTCCGGCCAGCGTGGCGCCGGCATAGCCGCGCTCCAGGAATTCCGCCTGGGCCGCGTCGAGCAGGCTGTCGCGCGTGCGCCGCTGGCGTTCCGTCAATTGCGTGCCGGGTTCCATATGACTCTCTCCGATCACGATGCCAGGTAGGCGCGCTGGCCAGGGACTTGCACCGTCAGTATGGTGCCTTCACCCGCTGCGCTGGTCAGGATCAGCTGTGCGCCGAGACGCTGGGCGCGCTCGCGCATGCCGACCAGTCCCCAGCGGCCTTCCGCGCGCCCAGCCTGCTGCACATCGGCAGGCAGGCCGCAACCATCGTCACGCACGGTGAGCGAGAGCGCTTCCGCGGCGTAGCCGACCTCGAAAATTATGTGCGAAGCGCCCGCGTGGCGCACGGCATTGCGCAATGCCTCCAGGGCGATCGAGCGCAATTCGTCATACACGGCCGGCGCGACGGGGCGCAGCTCGCCGCTGGCGCGCGTGTCCAGTTCGACATCAGGATGCTCTGCCTTGAGCAAGCGGCTGACTTCCGTCAGCAGGTCGGTCGTGGGCGGCGTGCGCAAACCCTGCACCTTGTCGCGTCCCTCTTCCAGCGCGGCCTGGGCCAGTTCCAGCGAGCGCTCGATATCGCGCCGCACCGGCTCGCCGGGCGGCAGCTTGTGCCAGGCGCACTGCATCTGCAGCAGCAAGGCCTGCACCGTTTGCAGGAGCGTGTCGTGCAGGTCGCGGGCGATGCGCTCGCGCTCCTGCATGCGCGCCTCGACACGCCCCTCGACTTCGCGCGCGATCTGCGCAACGCGCAGCTTGTACAGGCCCCACAATCCCAGCGCCACGGCCACCGCGCACAGCTCGCGGAACCATGCTGTCTGATAGAACGCCGGCTCCACATGGAAGGCGGCGACCGCATCGTGCTCGCTCCACACGCCATCATTGTTGGCGGCGCGCACCCTGAAGGTATAGTTGCCCGGGCCCAGGTCGGTGTAGGTTGCGGTACGCAAGGCGCCGCCCTGCTGCCAGCCACGGTCCACGCCTTCCAGCTGGTACTGGAACTGCATACGCTCGGGCATCGTGAAACTCGAGCGACGTGAAGTCGATCTGCACGCGCCCCGGGTTGGAAGGCAGCTGGCTCACGCCTTTCGCGGCCAGCGCAAAGCTCGCGCCATCCACGTTCGCGCTGCGGATGTAGACCGGCGGCGGCAGCCTGTTTTCCGCACCGGCTTTGGGGTCCAGCCAGAACAGGCCCGCGGTGGTTGTGAACCAGAGCTTCCCGTCCGTTCCGGCGACCGCCGACGGCGCTGGGAAGGAATTGGTGGCCGCGCCGAGCAAGCCGTCCTTGTGATCGAGCCTGCGGAAGCTGACGCGATAGCCCGATTCGGCAAGCGCGCGCGCCAGCTCCTGCCTGGCCACGACAGTGATGCCCGCGGCACCATTCAGCCACAGCGCGTCGCCGTAATCGATCATGCCGCTCAGGCCAAGCATGGGCTCATCGCCCTGCCCCAGGACCTGGACGAACCGCTTGCCGTCAAAATGATATAAACCGTTTGATCCGGACAGCCAGACGCCTTGCGCGCTTTCCACAATATGCAGCACAGAGCCAATGCGCAGGCCCTGCTCCGGCCCATATGCACTCACTTTGCCACCTTCAAGCAAGCGCAGCGTGCTGTCCGGATAGCCGAACCAGATGCGCCCGCGGCTATCGGGCAGGATGGAGTTCGGGCGTCGCTCGAGTTCCCTGAAGCCGCCGCCGCGCTGCCAGGCGCCATCCTTCAGCCGCGCCAGGCTTGCGCCGCGCGCGGCGATCCAGAGCGCGCCTTCGCCGTCGCGCGCGATAGCGTTGATCTGCCGCGTGATAACGTAATCCGGCAGGGGAATGGCTTCCGCTTGCCCTCATGGTAATGCCACAGGCCATTCAGGCCGCCGGTCCAGACATCCCCTCCCTGGCGATAGACCACACTCACGGCGGACGCGCTGTCTTCCGGCGGCAGCGCCGCAAACGCCTCATGCCCGGGATTCCTGACCTCGGTGCCGCCCACCCACAGCGCCCCGTTTTCGCCGGCGGCGATGGCCGGCGCATCCCAGCGGATCTGCGGCAGCGCCACGCCCTGCAACGCGGCCGGCCGGAAGCGGTCAATTCCGTTTTCCGTGCCGACCCATACATTGCCTTCGGCGTCCTGGAACACCGTATTCGGCATGCTGCCGCTTAGCCCATGCACGGCGCCAAATATGCTCGCCCCTTCGCCGGGACCGAAGCGCAGCACGCCATCGGCACGGGTTACCCAGGCGTGCCGGCCGTCGCGCTCGAAGAGCATGGTGCCGCCGGCCTCGCGCGCACGCGGCCACACGGGCACGGGGCCGGCTTTTCCCGGTCCGCTCAGCGCGGCAAGTTCGCCGCGCTGGCCACCCATGGCCCAGACGGTGCCGTCGCCCGCCATGGCCATGCGGCCGAAACCCAGGCCATCGTGGGAAGGTACGAACGCCTTACCGCCTTTAGGCAGCGCGAACGTCCCGGACTCGCATCGGGCCCACAAGGTTTTGTCGGGGTCGGAGAGAAGCATGCACTGGCCGGTATGGCTCATTTCCGGCGCAGTCCAGCGGCTGCCGTCGAACGCGCGCAAGCCCAGCGAAGTCGACGCCCATACCGTGCCGCGCCAGTCCTGTTCGAAATCGACCACGGACCCCACTGGGAAGCCATCGGCCGTGCCGAAGTTGCGCAGCCTGCCCTGGTGCCACACGCTCGCGCCGCCGAAGCGATAGCCGATCCACAGTGCGCCGTTCTCCAGCACGCGCATGCCCCAGATGTCGTTACCCGGCTTCTGCTCGCCCGGCGGCTGGAAGCGCTCGAAACGCACGCCGTCGAAACGGTACAGTCCATTGAAGGACGCGAGCCATAGCCAGCGGTCCGGCGTTTGCGCGATCGCGATAATCGAAGGCGGCGCGCCATCCTTCGCCGTCCAGCTGGTGTGATGCAGGTTGATGGGGCTGAGCGGCCGTGCCGCCGCCTGGACCGCCAGCGGTGCGGCGAGGAGGATGGTGCTGAGCAGGAGCCGGGCGGAGTACATCAATCTGATTTCTTGTTGCTGGAGCATCAGATTGTAAACAAGTTAAAGACGGAGCGCGAATACTCCGTCCTGCCGTGCGCTCCGGGCTAGCGGGCGACGGGCATCGCGAAGTCCGCACCGTGCGCCGGACCCACCGGCCAGCGCTGCATCACCGACTTCTGGCGCGTATAGAAACGAACGCCTTCCTCGCCGTAGGCATGCATGTCCCCGAACAGGCTGCGCTTCCAGCCGCCGAAGCCCTGCCACGCCATCGGCACCGGTATCGGCACGTTGATTCCGACCATGCCGACCTCGATGCGGCGCGCGAATTCGCGCGCCGTGTGGCCGTCGCGCGTGAACAGGGCCACGCCGTTGGCGTATTCGTGGCGGTTGATCAGGGCGACCGCTTCCTCGAAAGTGCGCACGCGCACGCAGCCAAGCACCGGGCCGAAGATCTCCTCCTGGTAGATGCGCATGCCGGGCTGCACGTGGTCGAACAGCGTGGGACCGGTGAAGAAGCCCTCTTCGTGCCCGGGCACGGTGCAATTGCGCCCATCCACCACCAGCTTCGCCCCTTCCAGCACGCCGGCTTCCACATACCCTTCCACGCGTGTCAAGGCTTCACGGGTGACCAGCGGTCCCATTTCCACGGCCGGGTCCATGCCCTGGCCGACATTCAGCGCGCGGGCACGTTGCGACAGGCGCTCCACGATGGTGCTCCGCAATATCGCCCACCAGCACGGCCACCGAGATCGCCATGCAGCGTTCGCCGGCGGAACCGTAGGCCGCGCCCATCAGCGCATCCACCGCCTGCTCCGGATCGGCGTCCGGCATCACGACCAGGTGATTCTTGGCGCCGCCGAGCGCCTGCGCGCGCTTGCCGAATTGCGCGGCGCGCTGCTGGATGTACTGCGCGATGGGCGTGGAGCCTACAAAGCTTATTGCGTTCACGTCCGGATGCTCCAGCAGACGGTCCACGGCAACCTTGTCACCCTGGACAACGTTGAACACGCCCGGCGGCAGGCCGGCTTCCGCCAGCAGTTCGGCCATGAACAGTGAAGCGCTCGGATCGCGCTCGCTGGGCTTGAGGATGAAGCAGTTGCCGGCCGCCAGCGCCACCGGAAACATCCAGCACGGCACCATGCAGGGGAAATTGAAGGGCGTGATGCCGGCAGCGACGCCGATCGGCTGGCGCATGGTCCAGTTATCGATGCCGGTACTGACCTGCTCCGTGTAGTCGCCCTTCAAGAGCTGCGGGATGCCGCAGGCGAATTCGATGATATCGATGCCGCGCGCCACTTCGCCCTGGGCGTCCGAAAAAACCTTGCCATGTTCGGCCGTGATCATCTCCGCCAGCGTGTCGCGGTGGGTGTTCATCAGTTGCAGGAAGCGGTTCATGATGCGTGCACGGCGGATTGGCGGCGTATCCGCCCAGGCCGGGAAGGCGGCGCGCGCGGCGGCGACCGCCGCATCGACATCGGCAACGGACGCCAGGCGCACGTGGCGCGCCACCTTGCCCGTTGCCGGGTTGTACACGGCCTGGCGGCGCTCGCCGTTGCCCTCGTGGCGCTGGCCGCCGATATAGTGAACCACGTCTTCCATTTCTGTCTCCTCGCAAATATCAATCGGATAAGGACATTCTAGGAAGCGCGCCGCGCCGCAACAATCGGGTTTGGCTTGATTCACTGTTTAAAAAACTCGACAATCACCTTATGGACAGCAAAACAGTCGAAGACCTCTGGTCCCATATCCGCACGCTGGGCGTGCTGGCGGAAAGCGGCTCCTACACGGCCGCCGCGCAGTGCATGGACGTCAGCAAGTCCGCCATCAGCCTGCGCATTGCCGAACTGGAACGCGCCACGGGCGTGGCCCTGGTCCGGCGCACGACGCGCAGCGTGCGACTGACGGAAGCGGGCCAGCAGCTGGTGGACTCGACCCGCCTGCCCTTCGAGGAAATCAGCCAGCATTTCGCCAGCGTGCGCGACAAGGCCCTGCAGCCCAGCGGCCTGCTGCGCGTGACCGCGCCTGTGGCCCTGGGTCGGCAGCAGATCGTGCCGCGCATGAGCGCCTTCCTGCAGGCACATCCCGCGGTGCGGGTGGAGCTGGAACTGTCCGACCGATTGAGTTCTCTGTCGCAGGAAGGTTTCGACCTGGCGATCCGGCACACCAATGCAGCGCCGGAGACGCATGTGGCGTGGACTTTATGCCACACTTGGTCGGTGCTGGTGGCGACGAAGGCCTACCTCAAGCGGCACGGCACGCCGGACACGCCGCAGGCGCTGGCCGATCATGCCTGTCTGACCTATCTGCGCCGCGGCGAGCAGCCGTCGTGGAGTTTCGAGCGCGTAAAGGGCGACAAGCAGCGCGTTAGCGTCGGCATCAGCGGCAGTTTTTCCGCCAACAATAGCGAAGCGCTGCGCGAAGCGGCGTTGGGAGGATTGGGCATCGCCCTGCTGCCGGACTTCAGCGCGCAGGCTGACGTGGCGGCCGGCAGGTTGACCGTGGTGCTGCCGGACTGGCGTCCGGTGGGGGCGTTCGGGGAAAAGCTGCTGGCATTGCGTCCCTATAGCCCGTACGTGCCGAGGGCCGTACGGGCTTATGTGGACTACCTGCGGGCTGAACTCAAGAGCGGTTTTGGGGCGGTTTGAAGTCCACGCCCTGCATATAGGCCAGGTCCTCCGGCGCCAATGTAGCCATCCACTCCGCCTCCTTGCCCGGCGGCGGCAGCGGGTAGCCAAATTCCACCATCACTTCCGGCTGCAGGTCGGAGATGTAGATCCAGACGTAGCGCTTGTCCAGTTGCGCAGCATCGGCCACGGCATCCAGCAGCCGGGCGGCAAGCTGCTGCTTGACCTCCAGGCTGCGCGCGCGGATGTGCCCATGCACGAACAGGTGCGGCGCCTTCAGCGGCGAGCCGCCGAGGTAATAGTCCTCCGCCGATTTGGCATTGAAGATCACTTGCGCAAAGAAGTTGGCGGCGCCGGTAACGTCGTGATGCGTGCTGGTGATGGCTTGCGCCACGCGCTGCTTGCTTTCCTTGCTCAGGCACTGCGGCGACATGAAGACCTGGTATGTAGGCATGGTGTTCTCCTTTTAGGATTGGTTCAGGCGTCGATCACATCATCCTTGGTCTCGCGCAGGAAGAGCGCAGAGACGACGAAGGCGATGGCGGCGAAAATGATTGGGTACCAAATGCCGGCGTACATATCGCCGGTGGTGGCGACCAGCGCGAACGCCATGGTGGGCATGAAGCCGCCGAACCAGCCGTTGCCGATATGGTAAGGCAGCGACATGGCCGAGTAGCGGATTCGGGTCGGGAACATCTCGACCAGCGTGGCGGCGATGGGGCCATATACCATCGCCACCAGGGACATGAACACCGCCAGCGTTGCGATCACCATCGGATAATTGATCTGCGCCGGATCGGCCTTACTCGGGTAGCCCGCCACCCTGACGGCCGCGCCCACCGCTTTCGAAAACTCATTGTGCGCCGCCACAGCGTCGGCCTTGCTCAGGAGGGCGCCTTCGAAGCTGCGAATTTCCGTGGCGCCCACGCGCACCATCGCCACGCTGCCCGGCGGCGCGGCCTCGTTCGAGTAAGTCACCGATGCCTTGGCTAGGAAGGATTTGGCGATATCGCAGGAGCGGGTGAATTCGGCCGTGCCCACAGGATTGAACTGGAATGAGCAGCGCTGGGGATCGGCGACCACGGTCACGGGCGAGCGCGCCTGCGCGGATTCCAGCGCCGGGTTGGCGTAGTGGGTGAGCGTCTTGAACAGAGGGATGAAGAGCAGCGCGGACAGCAGGAAGCCCGCCATCATGATCGGCTTCCTGCCTATCCTGTCGGACAGCGTACCGCTCACCACCAGCATCGGCGTGCCGATCACCAGTGCGCCGGCGACCAGCAGGTTGGCCGTAACGCTGTCAACCTTCAGGGTCTGGGTCAGGAAGAACAGGGTGTAGAACTGGCCCGTGTACCAGATCACCGCCTGACCCGCCACGAGCCCGAACAGCGCGACCAGCACCAGGCGCACATTGTGCCAGTTGCCAAAGGCTTCCTTCAGCGGCGCTTTCGACGTCTTGCCCTCGGCCTTCATCTTGCGGAACATTGGCGACTCGCTCAGCGTGAGCCGGATCCACAGCGAGATGCCGAGCAGGCCAAGCGACGCAAGGAAAGGCACGCGCCAGCCCCAGATGGCAAACTCCGTCTCGCCAATTCCCAGGCGCACGATCAGGATCACCGCCAGCGACAGGAAGAAGCCCAGCGTGGCCGTGGTCTGTATCCACGCGGTGTACGCCCCGCGCTTGCCCTCGGGCGCATGTTCGGCCACATAGGTCGCCGCGCCGCCATATTCTCCGCCCAGCGCCAGCCCTTGCAGCAGGCGCAGTGCGACCAGGATAACCGGTGAGGCGATGCCCCACGCGGCGTAATTGGGCAGCACACCGACGATGAAGGTCGATATGCCCATCAGCATGATCGTGACGAGGAAGGTGTACTTGCGCCCTACCATGTCGCCCAGCCGTCCGAACACCAGGGCGCCAAAGGGACGCACGGCGAAGCCCGCGGCAAATGCCAGCAGCGCAAAGATGAAGGCGGCCGTCTCGTTAACGCCGGCGAAGAACTGCTTGCTGATGATGCCGGCCAGCGAACCGTAGAGGTAAAAGTCGTACCACTCGAAAACGGTACCTAATGACGACGCGAAGATGACCTTGCGCTCCTCGCGCGTCATCCCGCGCGGCTTGTCCGACGTGTAAATGGCTGTGGCTTCCACAGTGTGTCTCCTTGATCCGATATAGTTGTAGCTGCAACCATTTGAGCGAAAAAAGAGCCGCGTATTCGGCGCTGCAGCTCGTTCAGAGTAGTTGCAGATGCAACCAATGTCAATGAACTTAATTGCTGATTTCCGCAGCGGCTTTCTGGATGGTCTGGAGCGTGTCGAGCAGGCGCTCGTTGGCGGGGCCGTTCAGGAAAGGCATCACTTCCTTTTCCACGCGCTGCTGGGCGCGGCGCCAGTGGACTTCGGCCTGCACCAGCTTCTTCGTCCCGCTCTTGCTGAGACGCGCGGTCTTGAAACGCGCATCTTCCTGCGTGCCGGTTTCGACCCAGCCGGCGTCGATCAGGACCTTGATATTGCGGGAGATGGTCGTCTTGTCCAGCGCCACATCGATCGCAATTTCCGTCATCGTCGTCTCCCCCAGGCGACGCAGCGCGCGCAGCAGACTGAATTGCGAAATCTTCAGCCCCGTCGGCCGCAGCTCGTCATCATAAATCCGACTGATGGCATTGGCGGAGCGGCGGAACTGGGTGGCGTAGCAATCGGTGAACATGAACGTAGGCGAACTTTGCGCTGGAGAACTCTATGTTAGCACGTGGTTTGCCGATGGCGCGGAAGGCTCAATGATTGCGCGGATCGTCCTCCTCTCGGATGTACTTGATGCCCAGCGGCCCCACGCCGGAAACCTGGGTCATGTAGTCGCCCGAACGCGCCCAGTGGAAATGGGGCGTGTTCTTCGGCAGCACCAGCACGGAGCCTGGCGCGTAAGCCTGCAGCTTGTCGGGATCGAAGGTCGTGCCGATGCCGATGTAGAACACGCCTGACATCACGGTATAGATGCGATCCTCCGGATGCGTATGCGGCATCAGCTTCACGCCGGCCGGCAGCTTCACGCGCACCACGTAGGGCGCAGGCTCCTTCGGATTTCCCACCACGACCGCCAGCCGCGCCTCAGGCGGGAAAGCGGGAAAGGCTTGCCACTGCAGGTTTTCGCCGAGCACCGAGCCGAACTGGTTCAGCGGCAGCGTGGACGGCTTGGCATCGTCCGCGGCATGCGCGGCGCCGGCAAGGGCCAGGATGGCAGCGAGGATTACTTTGTTCATGTCGGTCTCCTGGTTGAGGTAAGGACATGCTATGCCTGCCCCCGCCAACAATAAACAGGAGAGGAATCACTTCTTTTGTTACACGATGTACATATCACGCGACTGCGCCAGAATGGGCGTATAGTGAAATTGCACATGCAAAAGGAATCACCATGAACAAGCTCGTCTACCGTACCGCCAGTGCGCTTGCGCTGATGATCGCGTCCGGCGGCGCCTTCGCCACCGCGCAGGTCACCTACATCGACACTGACAAGATGACCGACGTGCCGCGCTGGCGCAGCGACCTGGAGTCGATGGAATACATCTTCAACCAGCACCTGAATCGGCTGTCCGAACAGCTGCCTGCCGGGCAAGTGCTCAAGGTAGAGTTCCTCGACATCGACCTCGCCGGCGACGTCTTCCCCCGCGTGCCCGTGCGCGACATCCGCATCCTCAAAGGCCAGGCCGACTGGCCGCGCATGCATTTCCGCTATTCGATCGAGCAGGACGGACAGGTGATCCGCAGCGGCGAAAGCAAACTCTCCGACCCGAACTACCAGATGAGCATCAACCGCTACAACCAGGACCTCTACGGCCACGAGAAGCAAATGCTCGAGGACTGGTTCAGGAAGGATGTACTCCAGCGGCGCTGACACCCGCAGTTTGCGCCGGCACAAACATCGAACTCTTTGCGCCAGCATTGTCTAATCTCACGAGTTAGACTGGTCACACGGGGGATATCAATGTCCAGGCAAGTCAGCACATTTGATTTCGCGAGGTTCTGCCTTTGCGGCGCAATGGCAGGACTCGCCTTTGCCGGAGCCTTTGGCATAAGCGAATCGCCAGCCCGTGATTTCATCAGCAGTTCTCTCGGGGTATTGGCCGTCGCTGCGCTCAGGTATCGAAAGGTACTTTAGCTTGATTTCGCTCGACGGGAGCCCGTTCGAAATGGCGACGATCCTTGTCGGGATGGCCGCTTGTGGCGTGCGCCCAGCACTTCGATTACGTCGCACTCAGCCCATTCGACTGCAGTACCGTGAGGTCATTTCCGACTTTCTAAACGGTATTTGCATCGTCCCATTCCTTTGCATGTTTGGCGCGGTGTTCTCAACAGAACTTTTGGTTGAAGCCGTCAACTCGGCAAGACTGTTCTTTTCCGTAGGCGGTCTTATGGGCCTGGCTTTTATCGGAAGAGAGCTTTGTCGGCGCAGTTGAATGCACCATCCGACGGTTACGTTACTCATTTGTGTCGGAAAATTTTACGCTCAGTTTACATTGTTGGTCTGATCGAATTTTTAACTTTTTAGCTAATCCCTTGATTCTAAAGAACATCACGCGCACTTGCTGCCCAGTGGCATGCAAATTGCACTCCGGGAAGAACGGCGGTTCAGCTGCCGGATAATTCGATGTTAACCATGAGAGAGGGGACTATGCTGAATTCGAATTTCATCACCCGCGCTTTGCCGAAATTGCTTGCAGGCGTCACGCTGTTGATCTCTACGAGCGCCTTCGCCGGCCCGGTAACAGGAAGCTACGATACCGGTGACGGCTCGGATGGCAACCAGGCGACGCCGCTGGGCAGCACGCCGCCGTATACGCTCACCGCCACTGCAAACAGCTTCAGCTACGTGCTGTTCTATCCGGACCAGGCATTCACGTTCTCCCAGCTCACCAGCTTCAGCGCTAACTTCGTCAGCAATTCCGGCGGCGCAGGCGGCGGTGCGCCGAGGCTGCGAATCCAGCTGGATACGAATCACGACACGGTGGGAGATGGATCGATTTCGATCTACCTGGGCGACTCGCCGAATTACGTCAATACGGATGCCGAGCTGAACGCCTACAGCGGCGTTAACCTCATCGGCAATAACGACGCCGGCCGTTACGACACCTCCGCATTCGGCGGCGGCAGCCCCTTCACCACCTACGCTTCCGCCCTCGCGTTGCTAGGCAGCGCCGATGTGCTGCGCTTCGGACTGGTGCTCGATACCTTCGCGCCCTTCCCCGATCGTAACCTGACGCTGAACGGCTTCAATGCCGATTTCGCTCCGGCTGCCGCTGTCCCCGAACCTGGCACGATCGCCCTCGTCGCCATCGGATTCGGCATGCTTAGCCTGCGCCGCCGCAATCGAAGCGCCGCCGGCTGACTAAGAACCCACGACAAAAAGCAGGTGTCTGCCACGATGTGGTAGGGTGGCAGCCCCAGTGGGGCTGCCACCGGTTCTTTGCCTTTGGTTTGGTTTTGAACCGCCGGCCCCTCAACAGGCTTCAAATCGCCGGAAACATCTTTTTGTCAACGTAGCACCACCCCCAAGTCTCTCCAGGCTCGACAGACTTGATCAGCGGATGCCCCGTCTCATGAAAGTGTTTCGTCGCATGCTTGTTCGGCGATGAGTCGCAGCAGCCGACGTGGCCGCAAGTGAGACAAAGCCTGAGGTGTACCCATTTGTCGCCGGTCTTCAGGCATTCTTCACAGCCGACAGTGTTGCCGCTGTAAGTATGGATCTCGGAGAAGTGTTCGCAACTAGCGGCCATCATAAGCTCCCTGGGATTGTTGGACCAACGCGGCAGCAGCTAAAGCCCAATAATATCGCACAGCTTTATCGGAATTTACTTCCTATACTGTTGACATGAACCGAACCTCGCCGGGAGAAGATCATGTCCATCCACAGCGCCATTCGCTACAGGGGCTTCATCCTCGATTGTGAGCCGGTCCGAAGGAATGACAGCTGCTACGTTGCCCAAGTCACCATCTCGCGTGAAGAAGGACAAGGGCTGGACGAACATGTGTTCCCGGAACTCTGCGTCACCGATTCAGCACCGGTTGCAGTGTCATACGCCAAATCGTGGGCGCGGCATTGGGTTGATGAGCATTCGCACTGAAAAATAAAAAACGGCCCAGGCTGGGTGCCTGAGCCGCTTTTTTTTGATACTGGTAGGCCTCCCCGGAGTCGAACCGGGCACCAACGGATTATGAGTCCGCCAAAATCGCTATTCATGCTTGTTGATCAGCGTTGAAAATTTCAATAAACTCCTTAAGAATCATTAACTTGATGATTTTTAGAAGATTTTTGATGTTGATGAGAATTCATTGATATACTCAAATTTCACTTACACAGCCGTTACATGGAACTCATCAACGGACAGGGGCACAGCAACGAATGTCGAGAGTAAAACTGACAGCAGGACGCATCGAGGCGTTTAGGTGCGAAGATGGCAGATCGCAGTCATTCCTGTGGCACGCAACAGTGCATCAGCTAGCGCTTCGTGCCACAAGCACAGGGGCCAAGGCGTTCATCTTTCAATCAACCTTGGTTGGCAAGACAATTCGCATGACCATCGGTTCGCCCATGGCTTGGACGATCGAACAAGCCGAGGGTGAAGCAAGGCGCCTGCAAACCATCGTCGACAGTGGAAAAGATCCTCGTCAAGTCAAGCAAGACGAAATCGACGCTTTGAAGGCGACCGCAGCCCACAAGGCTGCCGCTGAAACCGCTGCAAAACATGCGGCAGCGCGGGATGCCCTCACCTTGAAAACAGTGTGGGAATTGTATATCGCAGACCGCGCTCCCCATTGGGGCGAGCGCCACCACTCTGACCACTTCAAACTCATCAAGGAAGGTGGAGAGCCTCGAACTCGAAGCAAGAAAAAAGTGACTGAGCCTGGTCCACTTGCCTCTCTGGCAGATTTACGCCTTGTCGATCTCGTACCGGAACGTATCGAAGCATGGGCAAAATCCGAGGCCGCAAAAAGGCCAACAAGTGCGAGACTGGCGCACCGAATGCTCAAGGCTTTCCTGAACTGGTGCATTGAACATCCTGCTTATGGCAGCGCAGTTTCCGCCAATGCTGCCAGCAGCAAAAGAGCTAGGGAAGTACTGGGCAAGCCGGGCGTTAAACGAGACTCACTACAGCGGGATCAGTTGGCAGCATGGTTTGCCGCGGTTCGTAGTCTTGGAAATCCAGTGATGGCAGCATACCTGCAAACGCTGCTTCTCACTGGTGCAAGGCCAGGAGAAATTAGGTCCATGCGGTGGGAAGATCTGAACCTTCGTTGGAAGGGGCTTATCATCAGGGATAAAGTGGAGGGGGAGCGTGAAATCCCGTTAACTCCATATGTAGCGAACCTCCTTGCAGTCCTGCCCCGCCGTAATCCCTGGGTATTCTCAAGTACGAAAGGTGGGCATATCACCAGCCCGAACTATCAGCTCAACTCCGTGTGCGCTGTTGCTGGCATCGAAGGGCTAACGTTGCACGGCCTGAGGCGATCTTTCAAGTCTCTGTCGGAATGGCTCGACCTTCCAGCCGGTGTGATAGCTCAGATCCAAGGGCATAAGCCGAGTGCTACGGTTGAGAAACACTATACAAATCGGCCATTGGACCTGCTCCGGATTCATCATGAGAAGCTGGAAAACTGGATTCTCAGCCAAGCGAACATTGATTTCGGCCCGGAAGTCCGAGAGCTTCAAGCACTCGCTCTTTGACAGCGGAGAATCTGTTGGAGTCACCGACTTGTACAGCAACAAGAGTAAGGTAGGGCTATGATAATGCCAATACTAGCTAACACGGGCACAAAATCGACGCCGCTGAGCCTGCCGATACTAGAGCTTTGAAGATATTGAGGATGGCTTTGAACGAGACAGGATTGCATTGCAGGAGCGCAAATGAGTAGGTTCACCATAAGAACTGGCACCCCAACCGAATTTTTCCAGCGCGGGCGAATGATCGCGCAGTTGGTAGACCAGAGCAAGCCGATATCCGCAGAAAGCATAATCACCTACGAAGACCCTGAAGACGTACTTAAGTTGCTGACGGCGGGTAGGCTCGCATTGTTCCGGGCTATAAAAGACCAACCTGGTTCCATTTCTGCAATCTCGCGACGCTTACACCGGGATCGCGATGCCGTTAAGCGCGACGTAGACCAGCTTGCTAAAGTAGGCTTGGTTATAATCGAATCTCGCGTATTGCCAGGTCATGGCCGCATCAAGGAAGTGAGCGTGGCTGCCCAGCAATTTAGATTAGAAGTGATGTTTGCATAAGTTGTCGTGCTGACCCGGTAGTCGGGTTCCAGACCCCGGACTTTGGTTTGCAGTCATACGGATGCCAGGGATACTGGTGTTTTGACGCCTGCCCAGAATTGGTGGTGCCTTGGGCAATAGGACGTCGCGATTAATTAGAGGAGTAATTATGAAAAGTCTCGCTGCCAGTTTTAGTCAAGGTCTCGCCGAAGGATGGGCGATGTTCTGGGCACCATTGATGTTCATCGCCCGCCATATTAAAAAGGTTTTTAGCCGTTAATCGTCAACGTGGTTGAGCTCAAACCGGGTATGCTGCGGAACGGTGTTGATATCCGCCGTCACTGAAGCAATTACCGCCAGGTTTGAAGTAGAACCGCTAGTCAGACTTTCGGCCAGCATATTTAAGCTGTGCCCATTATCACTTCCGTAGCAACTCGGCACAGCTCCGTATCGCTACCTTTCGCTATCTTTTTCCTGTTTGTGGTGCGCATAGTCGAAATTGTTATCGACCAGTACGGGCGGGACCGATCTGCAATTCCCAGCCAGGTCGCAATCCGCAAACTTCATGATGGCGCCAGATGCATAGTAGGCACGTTTAGCGTTCAAGAGCCGATATCTGTGCTGGTGCTGGCGAGCACGTCTGCCGCGACATGATTAGGCTGATGGGCATCTTCGTACGCGCCATGACGAGTGTCAGCGACGCCGAAATCCGCCTTTGTTGCACGCACCGGTTTCATACACGAAGTCTTCCACAAGGGCGATCCGGTGCGCTTCACACGGCCTTGGTTCGCCTAGGCACCTAGCTATTCGGCGAGCTCGTCATGGCAGCCGGCACTCTGGAGGAAGCCACTCTCCCTGTCGCAGGCTGATCTGTCCGGACGTCGCGAACACCCGCTTATCGCGAAATGATCGTCCACGTTCCCCGTTGGCCGGGCAAAATCCCCCACCCCTGGCCGGGTCAAAATCCCCCACCTCCTGACCGAGTAGCGCTGCTGTAGGCTGGCGGTCCCCGGAGAGCAATCCCGCTGGCAGGACGTAACCTTACCCCTTCGACCATCGAAGGGGAGCATGGAGGGTGAACGTCTTGAAACCAAACAAACGCACCACAGTCGCCACGCTGCTGGCAACCGGCACCAGCCAGCGCGAGATAGCGCGGCTGACCGGGGTGGACCGAAAAACCATCCGCCGCCTGGCGCTGGGCACGACCGGGCCGGAACCAAATTCCCCCACCCTGGCCGCCGGATCAGCGACAGCAAATTCCTCCACCCCGGCCACCGGCGCCCCGCTTGAAATTCCCCCACCCCGGCCACCGGCTCCAGATACCGGCCCGCAGTCCCTGTGCGAACCACACCGTGCCTTCATCGAGGCCCAGCTGCGCCTTCGCCGCAACTACACGGCGATCTATCAGGACCTGGTCGACCAATTCGGCTTCACGGGCCGCTACAACAGCGTCAAGCGCTTCGCCGGCCGTCTGGTGCAGCGCGATCCGGAGCAGTTCGACCGCCTTGAGTTCGCGCCCGGCGAGGAAGCCCAGGTCGACTACGGCGAGGGCGCGCTGACGCGCATCGCCGGCAGCGACCGATACCGGCGGCCACGCCTGTTCGTCATGACCCTGCGTTACTCGCGGCGCTGCTTCCGGCGTGTGGTCTGGAAATCATCGAAGGAAACGTGGGCCCAACTGCACGAGCAGGCCTTCCGGTACTTCGGCGGCACCACGGCCTACGTCGTGCTCGACAACCTCAAGGAAGGCGTCATCAAGCCCGACCTGTACGAACCGGAGCTGAACCCCGTCTACAGGGACGTGCTGGCCCACTACGGCGTCGTCGCCGACCCGGCCAGGGTGCGTGACCCAAACCGCAAGGGTACGGTCGAAAACGCGATCCAGCACACCCAGAGCACCGCGCTCAAGGGACGCCGCTTCGAGACCATCGAGGAGCAGAACGCCTTCCTCGAACAATGGGAAATCAAGTGGGCGGCGCCGCGCATCCACGGCAGCGCAAAGCGCCAGGTCGAGGCCATGTTTCAGGAGGAACGCGCCCACCTCGGCGCGTTGCCGCAGCAGGGCTTCGGCTATTACACCGAGTGCGAGCGCACCGTCGCCGACGACACCTGCATCCGCATCGACCATAGCAGCTACGCGGCGCGCCCGGCGAAGATCGGCAGCCGGGTGCTAGTGCGCCTGTTCGAGCGCCACGTCGAGATCCGCGACCGCTTCACGCTGGCCCTATTGCGCACGCATCCGCGCGCCCAGCGCCCCGGCAGCGTGCTGCTGCCCGACGATGAGCGGCCCTTCAACCCCTCACGCGAAACGCGCCGCATCCTGGCCCAGGCCGGCGACATCGGCGACGCCGCGCTGGCCCTGTGCCAGCAATGGTTCGAGCATGAAGGGCGAGTGGGCCAGCGCAAGCTGCGCGGCGTGGTGGGTCTGGCCAAGCGCTTTCCGCGCCGTCTGATCGACCAGGCTTGCGCCCAGGCTTTGCAGGAGAACGTGCGCAACTACAAGTCGATCAAGGTCCTGACCGAACGCTTGCTGGCGCAGGCGCTGGCCAAGATCGACGCGCCGCTCCAGGCCGAACTGGACCTGCAGCAGCACCATCCACTGATCCGCGAAGGCGAGGACTACGCCGACCTGTTCACGCGCGCGGCGAACGCCAGCGCCGCCATTACACCGACCACGGAGGCACCATGAGCATGAGCATGAACGAAATCGAGCGCGCCCTGCGCGAGCTGCGTCTGTCGGGCATCCGCGCCACTCTCGACACCCGCATCTTGCAGGCCCAAGCCAACCAGGAGCCCTTCCTCGACACCTTCTCGCTGATCCTGCAGGATGAACTGGACCGGCGCCGTTCGCGCCTGATGGAACGGCGCTTCCAGCAAAGCGGACTGGATGAACGGATGTCGCTGGCCGACTTCGACTGGCGTTTCAACCCCAAGCTGCCACGGGCCGCCTGCTTCGAGCTGCACACCCTCAAGTTCGTCGCCGAGGGGCAGAACGCCCTGATCATCGGCAGGCCAGGGACCGGCAAGAGCCACATCGCCAAGGCGGTGGCCTACCAGGCCACGCTGCAGGGGCACAACGTGCGCTACCTGGAGGCCGACGGCGCGTTCGCGGCCTATGCGCTGGGTGGCGATGCCGAACAACGGCAGCAGCTACGTACCTTGATCGACGCCGATCTTCTGGTCCTCGACGATCTGTTCCTGGCGCGCCGTATCGGCGACAAGGCCGGTGAGCTGCTGCAGACGCTAGTGCACCAGCGTTACAAACTCAAGCGCAGCATCGTGGTGACCTCCAACCGGGTCGTGCAGGACTGGGGCAAGTACCTTGGCGACAACACGATGGCGACCACCATCTTGGATCGGCTCATGCACAGGGCGCAGATCCTGGAGTTCGAGGGAAAAAGCTACCGACTGAAGGAGGCAGCGTCGCGGCTTACGCGCTTGACGTCTGCCGACGTCAAGCAGGACTGACAAGGCCGGCGGCAGGAACATGAACTACAATCCGGACTGTCCTGCCTGGGGGAATTTGACCTGGCCAAAGGTGGAGGAATTTAACCTGGCCAACGGGGAATTGGTCGATGTGTCGCATCTGTTGCGTCAAGCGAGGGCTGGCTTTGAAGCTGTGGTGATGGATGAAGCCAACCGGGTCTTTGGCCAAAAGGCTGCAGTACTTGATGGAATCATCGTTGGCGGTGGCGGCGCCGAGCTGCTCCTCAAAGAACTGAAACAACGGTATCCCAACGCTATCTCCAGTGACGAGCCGCGTATGATGGTAGCGGAAGGTTTCTGCCGCCTCGGTTTGTTGTCGCTGCTTCAGTCTTGATACCGAGCTCTCTTATGTCACCACAAGCGGAAAAGCCACCCAAAGTCGGCACGGAAATCACTGTTCGTATCAGCCTGACTTTTCAGGAGGCACCGGACGTTCATACGCTTCTGGCGATGACGCCTGTTCGCGAACGCGGAAAGCTAGTGCGTCTGGCCCTTGAGCGATACGTTGCGGAGACAGGCCATCCTGCCGGCGATGTCGATCAACAGATTCATGTGATTTCGACTTGGCTGAGGTCTCGAACTGGGCGAACAGAAACGGCCGTGGACACTGCGAATCAATTCGCAGTGAATCGAACCACCAATCCTCGACTCGCCATGCAGGTTCAGGACATCCCTGCGCCCCCATTGGTAAGCGGTGCCACTGTTCCACCAGAGGCAATTGGTCAAAGTAATTCTGCTCCGGAGGAGATAGTGGCCTCGTCGTCATCCATGAGGCGGTGGCTCCAGTCCTAGGCAGCCGGCCTGGTGATTGATATGTTCCGCCATGTGTCAACCACCAGGCCACCTTAAAACCAGCCGGACCACGGCGCCACGCCGTGCTTCCGCCACTGATTGGACAAATTGGGAAACCTACAGTGACCGCCGACCAAAGTGCACAAGCTCCCCCTGGCAAGTGTTCGAGTAGATGTCGGCTTCGTGCGTCCCATATCGTTGGCCGCGCCGCATTCCCAGGCCCCTTTAAACTTCCGCGAAATTTCCCCAAATTTCTGAAATCAAGGCCATCAAGCGCTCGATACTAATTTACGCGCTCCACCCCTGGTCCATAGTCCGCCAATAGATCGACTTCTTCCTGTAGCGATTGCACACATGGCAAATCCGTAGTCTTCTCAGGCCAGCACCGCCCGTACAATGAGCACGCTCGACAGCAGAGTTGCTCTTCCATGTAAAAGATGGGGCAACCTCGCTCCTGTCGTAAAGCGTGAACATTCTTATGAGCGCAGTGATAAGGCGATCCATTTGGGAAATAAACGGGCGGTTGAATGGAGCGTTTTCTGATAGCGCTGTCCGGCTGCCCCATGCCAACTGCCTGAGCAGCATCATGTCGGTGGTAAGGACATCCTTCATGTTCTTTCGGATCTCGAATCGGGGCGCTTTCTTTTCCCAAATACCAGACATAACGCCCCTTACCCTCAAGCGTGAGCAAATGCGTTGAGGGGAATGCGAGCACTTTTGTCTGTTGCGCTTCGTATTCTGCAGCTTCAATCAAACGCAAAGGACGCCGAGCGGAGAGCTTTCCAAAAAGATCGTAAGTACGTTGCGAGATTTCTTTCATGTCGCCATTAATTTCCTCATCGTCGCGTAGGACACGTGGATCCTTTGCTCCATCACGGAACCGCACCCAGGCACCACTAGGTAACTTTACTGCGACACTTTCGGAAAGCAGCATTAGCGGTCGACTCCCAATGTCACCAGTTTCAACCTCTACAGCGAACGTAGCTTCTAACTCTCCGCTATTGCCGGCAACCAAACGCCCAAAGTTGACAAAGTGCTGTGGAGGCAACGTGCTCGAAAGTTCACCAAACGCGAGATTCGCATATAAAGCAGGGACCTGCGGCAACGCATCAGCAATATCTGCGACGACCAGGATGTCGTCCGACTCGATTCGCTGCTCAATTAGAGTCTTCCGCGGATTCAGGAAAACAACGATCCATGCTCCGTTCATGAGTGCCATCCGAAGTGGTGCTCCCACGTTCGACTCACTAAGTCGCTTCGCGTAGTCAACGAGCGTGCAGAGAATTTCCGTCCATTCTTTAGTGATAACCTTGGGTCGTTTCTTAACTGCGGCGATAAGCGCTTGGCAAACACTAGTCGAATCGGGCACATCACTGATGGTTGGCAGCTCTAATGAAAGTCGCTTAGCTTCCACCACTAACAATGCCTCTTTCTCGACAGTGGAGGCTTGCCCTAGGTAATCAAGGAAACGTCGGCTACCTTCGTCAGAACTTGGCTCCGCCGGTGCCTCAACTAACATCGTATTAGGAGTAGTTAGATCCCAACCAAGTGAAGCAAGCAACGGATCAAGTACATACTGTCGAATTTGAGCTTCGTTTATTAGCTCCCGCGCCATCGCCGGAGTGCCTGGATTCCTGGTCGTTGACAACTCCGCATACTTCACTTGAATAGAAGGCAAAGTCTCTTCAAGCATCTGCGAACTAAGCCGCTGCAGGGTTTTCGCAAAATTATTCATCTCCGACGGATTCAACGCATAGCCTCCGGAAGCTCATAGACTAGCTTCTTGGCCTCCGCCCACCCGGTATCCGCGAACACATTCAGAACGTCCAAAGAGACACCCTGTTCGTCGGGGAGTTCGATAATATCGAGGAGTAGTCAGCGAGATACCTTCGCGCTATCTTGACTATTAGATCTGCGCCTAAGCTCTCAAACTGATACCCGCCCTCTTTACCTCCCCGCATCGCATCAAAGACCAACTGAAGTAGGACTTCAGGATCATCGTCAATCATTGCTTCGACGATTTCCAAAATTGGATGAGTGATTGCAGGGTAAGAAATCCTTGCAAGCAGTTGCAAACTCGGCAGATATTCACGGAGGAAGCGCCTTCTAATCTTCTGCGCCCGTGCGTCTGACTTCAATTGCTCTGACTTACTCAAATCATATGCACCAGATCCAAAATAGAGCAGATTGGCGCATGAATTCAACAATCGCGTCGTGCTCGTTAGCGGATCGCGAACGGAAGAGTCATCCGCTGCGCGTTCCCACAAGTCTTCGAAGTTGGCTACCAACGTACGAATAATCAGTTCGCTGAGCGAGCATGCCTTCTTGCGAATGTCATCGCTCCGCTGCTCTAAGCCATCGGGTTCACCAAATACGACCAATTCGCGTAAATCGGTTATCAATGCGTGCACTTGTTGATGATATCGCAGCGGATCACCGGCCCATTCCTTGACCCGTTCCTCGGCAGCGCCGATACCCCAGGTTAGCCAGAACCGCAATACGGTGCGAACAATGCCTGTCCTCAGACTCTCTGGGCGATCCTCTTCGGCTGAGGCCCCCAGCCTTCTTTCCAGATCAAGCACTTGCGATGACGACCAACCGATGTCCTGGCTAACGTAATTGTCAAATGAATGAACGAAGAACTTCAGAACACCTTCGTTTCGCTCCTTTGAGAAGGCAATTTCAGCTAAGTCCTTAGCCAAATCTGGCGAGGCAACACACACGACATTCGCTCTCGATAGAATTGCGTGCCTAACGGCTACCGCAGGATCCTCTGCCAGCCGTAAAACCATCGCCTTGTCCTCTGGAGACGCAGATCCGGTCTGTCGAATGTATGCCATTAACGCCCCTGCACCTACAATTCTTGGAGCGGGCCGTCCCCAACTTGGGCCGCGAACAAACTGTCGTTCAGCGTCTTCATCTGTCTCCGGCTTCGGGGCCAGACCAACGTCCAGGCAGGCTGCAATCGCGTTGCGGACGCCTTGGAAGAACTGTAGCTGATCACTATCCGATGGGAGCTGGCATATCTGATCGGCGACTTCCCCGATCGCGTCCATCACTTTGTTTCTCAAGCCGTCGTTCAAGCTTTCCGTTTGTTGAATTCGCACCAGAAGATTGGTGGCCTGTTCCCATTTCTCCTGCAAAGGAGGAATCTCGGTCGATGTAGGAGTAGCCTTTTCAAGGCTATCGGAAATGCGAATGAACTCACGAACCGTCTCATCTTCAAGATCAACGCCCTGTTCCCTCAACCACCAGTTTTCATCGTTATCACTCCATCCACTGGTAATGGAAAAGTGCGGGCGATTAGGAGGCATGACTTCGTCGGCTTGAACCAATTCTCGAAGTCCAGGCACGAGAGTGCCCACCACTGCCCCTGCGGTAATCAAGCAACCGACGTAGACTTTTCGCTGCCTTTCATCACCGATTTGCAGAATGGCGTCTTGAATAGCTCCACTAGCACCCGGCGAAAGGTTCATGTAATTGGCTTCTAAAAACTGCCCTGCATCATATGAGGTATCTGTAAGCGCTAGTACGCTTGGTGACGTCAGCAATTCAAAGATGTGTCCACCAGCATCCTCTCGGCTGGTCGCTGACCGGAGGAATGCAGTAGCTACCCCAGCCCAGACTTCCTTCACAAAGAAAATTTCGGCAAGCTGCTCGTAGCGCTCGAGCGGCGCATCCTTCAGATCTTCATAAAGAGCCTCAAGTAATTTTGCGTAGGTATCGTGATAAGTAGAATTGGGGCTCCACCAGATACAACTAAGATCCTCGATTATGCAAACGGAAGTAGTTCCAAAGTTCGTACTCGCAGACTTCGGTGGCCGACCTGGGGTCTGCCTGCCGAGAATGTAATGATCTAGCGAGCTTTTTAAAGCAAGAGCCGCGTGTTTCGGAGCGAATTTAATGAACCAGTCGAGGCTCCTTTCCAATGCGTATAAGACGCCTTGAAAATCTTGCAGTCTGGTTGACGAAAGGCTCAAAATTCTACTTTCGCTGAGGGAGGTCTTTTCTTCTCGACTAGGCAGTGGCGCTGTGTAGGCGGCGATAAAAATCTCCGCCCCAAGACCTGGGTCTTGCTTCGCGAGTTTTTTGAATTCGTTCGCCAGCCAGAACAACTCAGTGTGGCCCTTTTTCACCACTCGCTCCGGCAGCAACAGGGCGCGAATCAACGCCGCACTTTCAGTTGGGGACGTGCCGATAGTCCTAGCAATTCCCTTTATTGAGGCTGACACCACGCCATCATTACATTGTTCTCCCGCATCCAGCTGAGCTTTCAATAAATGACGGGACGCCTCTCCAATTGCAAGAGCCTCTTTATTAGACAGGTCATGCTCGGACCATGTGGCAATTACCGCGTTAAGCGGCCAATACAAAGACTTGACCGATGCCAATGAAAAATCACGGGTGATCTCACACCATGGATCATCATCCCCGCCAAGCGTTGGCTGCCCCGGCACTACACCTGCAAGCAGGACGTTTAAAACATGGCGAGCTACAAAGCTGGCGCCATCTCTTTTCATAACGTCTTCTGCACTCATCGCTAATAACAGAGGAGCCACGTCTGCAGGAGTTTGCACTTGTTCTGCGGCGATCTTAGCTGGCAGAGTTCTCAGGAACGCACCCACACCTTCGTTAATAGCAATGCCCAATGCGACCTCCCAAAAGCTATGGTGATCAGCCTCTGTATGCCACGCCATCGCGAGCGAGATCATTGCTGCCGGTGCTACCATCAGCACATCGGTTGCATACTCATCTAGCGCGACGGGAATAGAACGAACGCCATCACGCATGAATATGAGCTTGGCGAGCGCGAAGTCAAAAAGCATATGGTGCGCAAACTTCAGCTGCCGAGACGATTCTGGCCGATAAAGAATTCCGTCACTTTGCAGTTTTTCAATTGAGCGAAGAGCAGTGCTATCGAAACCGGACGTGTAAGCGAATAGGCACCTTTGCTGGAGCATTTTGATAAGTAGCGATTCCAACACATTGCTTGATGCTTCCGCTCTTACAAAGTCGTGCCCCAGCCTTTGCTTCCAGAACTGCTCAAGCAATTCAAGTTGCGTGCTAACAGTCCATTTCCCGTTGTTCAGCCCCAACGATCGACCAAGCAGGTAAAGGTTGAAGGGGGAGCTCAGCAAGTCATTCACAGAAGCCGGCGCGGCTCTGGCAATTTCATCCACCGCTGGCCATTGCTTTCGCACTTGCCCTACTTCGTCCGAAGACAGCCGAGACACATTCAAGTGCGCTACGCGCGAAAACTCAGAGTCTTCGAACTGGGTCGATAATGGTTTTCCTTCAAAAAGGCGTTGATAATGCGTTCCATAGCGAAGATCGAATTTCCGAATTGTGGCAACGACAGACCAGTGACCCGCTTTTCGCCGAATTTCGGCGATTAGGGCTTGAACACCTGCCTCCGATCCCATCCCTCGAGACGCATCCAACGCGTCAATTAGCAGAATCCCCGGTTGGCTCGGCTTCCAATTCGCCAGAACATCGGCAATCGAGTGCTCCAATCCTGCGTTACTTGAAAGCGGATCTGTATTAACGCCTGCAAGTTCATCTACCTGAAAGCAAAGCACATCGTGTCCACGCTCTAACAGCTCGCGCGCAGCTAGATACAGCGCACCGGATTTTCCAGCACCTGGTTCCCCTATAACCAAAAACGATCTGCTGTTTGCTGCGCTTTGTACTAGTGCATTGACACATGCGCGTCGGATTTCAATATTCATCGTGACGCTGTCATCGCCAGTGTGAACTTCAATCTTGGCGTACCTAGACATGTCCGCCAGCGCTAAGTCAGTTCGTTGCTTTAGCTTGTCTATGTCGTTGGCAAAGCGCCGCAGCGGTTGGGTTGGAATTCCCCGTGTATTGAGCTCGTCTCGTAACGTGACAATATCGCCGCCCGACCTTCGCGCAGCGAATGCCATGCAAACCGTCACTAGTACATCAAATGCCTTCGAAGCGTGTTCCGAGCCGACCGTCGACTCCAGCATGCTTATCGCCGCCGCTCGATCCCGCGCCGACCGTGTCAATCTCGAGTAATCGAACGCACGCAAGTAAGTTCAATATCTCGGTTTCAGTAGGTTTTGTCCCAGCATGCCGAGTCCAGTGATAGTTTGCCTGGGCATAGAAGGCGTTGAACGCGGTCTTTTCCTTTTCATTGGTCAGAAGGTCCATCTGGAACCGAGTCGCGCCATCCGCCAAGCGCTGGATCACTGGAGAGAGTCCATCAATGAGGGGGGCGCTCCCTCCAGCCCTTACGGCAAGCACCAATCGATCAAGATCGTTGTTCCACTTGCGGGGGGAACCCTTACTCGTCCCCACGTCCACGCCGTCAAGAACCTGACGAACAAACTGGTCGATGACCATTGAAAAACGAGAATTGGAAAGGGAAGATACGGGCACTTCTGCCTTCACGTTGATGTACCAATTGGCGTCATCTTGTGTAAATACAACGATATCGTCAACGGGGGACAGCACCTCTAATTTGAGCGCGACAGGCAAGGAGCCATGAAGACCTAATGGCGCTCGTTCGCTCAATATATGAGCACCAAACCATGCGCCCACTTCGCATTGAAACTTAATCCCAGCCGTTGTTGCGTGGCCTCCAGTCATCTATTGTCCCTTTCGCCATTCGGAAGTCTTGATTCCGGTAAATCGCCATCCTGCGGAGTGCGTTTCAAAACTAAACACAGCTCAATGTCGCGGAAAATTCATCTGACACTATACGCGATGCAGTCCTTGTCGTTGAGGGAGCACATGCCGTTGCTTAACTTGGCGTCAAATTGTTGAGTTGCATCGAAAACTGGTCCACCGGTAGCATAATTCCACCTGTCTTCATAGCAGAAGATCGGAGTGATCGACGTGGCATTGCTAGGCATAATTCGACGCTGGCACCTTCGTGACCAGATCCCCCTGCGAGAGATTGCGAGGCGACTCGGCATCTCGCGCAATACCGTCCGTCGCTATCTCAGGTCGGAAACAACAGAGCCCTCCTATACGGAGCTGCATTCATCGAGCGGCCTGGATAAATATTCGGTTCAGCTCTCAGCCTGGCTCAAGGCCGAGGCAAGCAAGCCCAGAAAACAGCGGCGCAACCTGAAGCAGATTCACCTAGACCTGAAAGATCTCGGCTACGAAGGGTCATATGACCGCGTGGCAGCCTTTGCCAGACAGTGGAAGACGGGGCAACTCGAGCGGGTCAATTCGGCGAGCAAACACACACGCAACACCCAAAGCGGCTTGCAACATGACTTCACCGCTCTAGAATCAGATCACTACTTACTTCGGAAAGTATCCATGCCGGTCGATTTGAACGATATCAGCGACGAAGTTTTCGATAACTGGTTGCAAGGTCTAGGTAGCCACCTAACAGGCGATGGTCTGAACGACGAACGTCTGGTAGAGCTTGTAAGCACAACGCTTCGGGAAACTGTGTCAGAAGCCAGAGCTCGGGGTTTGGTCGACTTAGCGAACTTGTGTTATGCCATGGCCGACAAGACGTTGGGTTCACTGGCACCTTCAACTAGATGTTTAGAAATCGTCGTAAGCGTAGCCAAACACAACTAGGCAGCTGATGGGCCGGTGAAGCACATCGGCATGCCGAATTGCCGTGCGGCGATCAGAACAGTTGAGGAAAATTACTTACACAGCCGTTACACGGACAGGTGCATCACACCGAAAGAAAATCAGGGGCACCCGCACATACCGTGTAAACCCCTGATTCTTCGACGAAAATTTGGTAGGCCCCCCCGGAGTCGAACCGGGCACCAACGGATTATGAGTCCGCTGCTCTAACCAGGCATGAGCTAGAGGCCCGAGGAACACGGGAGGATAGGGGGTGATCCCCTATCCGTCAAGGTTTAGTTACCTTCGAGGAAGCTCTTCAGCTTGTCCGAGCGCGATGGGTGACGCAGTTTGCGCAGGGCCTTGGCTTCGATCTGGCGAATACGTTCGCGGGTCACGTCGAACTGCTTGCCGACTTCTTCCAGCGTGTGGTCAGTCGACATCTCGATGCCGAAGCGCATGCGCAGCACCTTGGCCTCGCGCGGCGTCAGCGAGTCGAGCACATCCTTGACCACGCCGCGCATCGAGGCATGCAGCGCGGCGTCCGAAGGCGCCAGCGTGTTGTTGTCCTCGATGAAGTCGCCCAGATGGGAATCGTCGTCGTCGCCGATCGGCGTTTCCATCGAGATCGGCTCCTTCGCGATCTTCATGATCTTGCGGATCTTATCCTCTGGCATTTCCATCTTGATCGCCAGGGTTGCCGGATCCGGCTCGGCGCCGGTTTCCTGCAGGATCTGGCGCGAGATGCGGTTCATCTTGTTGATGGTCTCGATCATGTGCACCGGAATACGGATGGTGCGCGCCTGGTCGGCGATGGAACGGGTGATTGCCTGACGGATCCACCACGTTGCATAAGTCGAGAACTTGTAGCCGCGACGGTATTCGAACTTGTCCACCGCCTTCATCAGGCCGATATTGCCTTCCTGGATCAGGTCCAGGAATTGCAGGCCGCGGTTGGTGTACTTCTTCGCGATCGAAATCACCAGACGCAGGTTGGCCTCGGTCATTTCGCGCTTGGCCTTGCGGGCCTTCATCTCGCCGGCCGCCATCTGGCGGTTGATGTTGCGCAGGTCCGGCAGCGGCAGCACGACTCTTGCCTGCAGGTCGATCAGGCGCTGCTGCAGTTCCTTGATGGTCGGGATGTTGCGGCCCAGGATGGCGCTGTAAGCGTGGCCTGCAGCCACTTCAGCGTCCACCCATTCCAGATTGGTTTCGTTGCCCGGGAAGACCTTGATGAAGTGGGCGCGCGGCATGCCGCACTTGTTCACGGCCACATCCAGAATCTGCTTCTCAATGTGACGCACTTCATCGACCTGGCCACGCAGGGTGTCGCACAGCTTCTCGACTACTTTCGCGGTGAAGCGAATGCCCAGCAGCTCGCCAGAAATCGATTCCTGCGCTTTCACATAGGATTTCGAGTTATAGCCATCCTTTTCGAACGCCTTGCGCATGCGGTCGAATTGGTTGGCGATCGAATCGAATTTTTCGAGGGCAGCGTTTTTCAGGGCTTCCAGCTGCTCGGCCGTGTAGCCTGCTGCCGCGCCGCTCGGGCTAGCCGCTTCTTCCTCTTCCTCTTCTTCGTCCTCTTCCTCTTCGTCCTCGTCTTCCTCGTCATCGGAGGCTGCGCCGACAGGCTGAGTGCCATCCGCTTCTTCATCGACCAGGCCATCGACGATTTCGTCGATCTTGATCTCATCGGCGCGGATGCGGTCGGAAGTGGCGATAATTTCGGCGATCGTGACCGGGCAGGCGGAGATGGCCTGGATCATGTCCTTCAGGCCGTCTTCGATGCGCTTGGCGATTTCGATCTCGCCCTCGCGGGTCAGCAGTTCGACCGAACCCATCTCGCGCATATACATACGCACTGGGTCGGTGGTGCGGCCGAAGTCGGAGTCAACGGTGGACAGGGCTGCCTCGGCGGCAGCTTCCGCTTCGTCGTCGCTGGTAACGGTGGCGACATTGTCGGACAGCAGCAGCGTTTCGGCATCGGGCGCGTGTTCGTACACGGCGATGCCCATGTCGTTGAAGGTGCCGATAATGCCCTCGATCGCTTCCGGATCGACGATATTCTCTGGCAGGTGGTCGTTGATCTCGGCGTACGTAAGGAAGCCGCGTTCCTTACCGAACTTGATCAGGGTTTTCAGTTTTTGCCGGCGGCGCTCGAGTTCCTCTTCGGTAGCCTCGGTGTCGGACGAGAAGGCGTCTTTCAGCAGCGCTTTTTCCTTGGCCTTGCGGTCCTTGGCTTTCGCCTTGTCCACGGCCTTCAGCTCAGCGCGCTCGACGGCGTTCAGTGCCGCCACTTCATCGTTCTCCGGCTGGAATTCCTTCGGCTTGCGGCCACGGCGACCCGGCACCTTCACGGTCGGCAATACGTAGCCGGAGGTGTCGATCGCGGCCAGCGCTGCCGCATCCGTAGTCTGACTAACCGCCGGCGGCGCCTTGCTGACGCGGGTTTCCGGTTTATCGGCCGTTTTGGCGGCTTTGGCGGTCACTTTGCGGGGCTTTTCAGCCGCTTTGGTTTCAGGTTTCTTAGTTGGCACAGGCGCTTTCGATTTCACAACGACTTGCTAAACGGTTTGGATAGGTTCACGAACCTGCCGACAACCAGGTCCGGCACTGCCACTCTACTACACCCCCATATGGGGGCTAACCTACTGAAAACAAACAAAAAAACTGGACCGCTAAATATTGCAATATTTAGCATTTTATTATAGCACGGCACTTTCCAATTACCAGACGGGCAGGGTTCCTTGCGCGCGAGCAAGTAACTCCTATCGTTTGCCGAGCTCTGCTTCCGCTTCCCGCCGCAGTTCATCTTGCTTGGCAGTAATTTCGCGGTAGCGTACACCAATTTCCTCGGAAGACAAACCGGCGGTAAACAGCTGATCCAACTCCCTCTTTAACGCATCACCCTTCAATTGGCGCACAGTGGCGGACAGCCACATGCGCTCGGCTTCGATTTCCGGTTCCGGCGCCGCGGCGATCTCGCCAATGATGCCGTCGTATTCCGTGCCCTGCTCTTTCAGTTGCTGGGCCAGGACGGCAAACGTGCCCTGCTCGCCCAGCGCCTGCGCGAGCTGAGTCAACTGTACCAGCCGCTCGGCGGCCTCGGCGCCAAACTGGTTAAACGCGGCTTGCGCGTCGCCATCCAGCATCAGCGACAGCCCCGGATGGCAAATCAGCACGCGGATCAGCTTGAGTTCCAGGCCCACCGGCTGCTCGCGGCGGCTCTTGGGCGGCGCAACGCGGGCCGCGGCAACGGGCTTGGCCAGCTCAAACAGCCCTTCCACTTCGCCCGGCGTGCTCTGCGTCATCGTCGCCAGTCCGCGCACGATCTGCAGGCGCAGCGCGGTCGGCGGCATGGCTTGCAGCATGGGCTTGGCGTCGAATTGCACGCGGGCGCGGCCTTCCGGCGAGCTCAGGTCATGTTCGCCCTGCGCTTCGCGCAGCAGGAACTGGGACAGCGGCATCGCTTCCTGCACCTGCTGCTCAAAGGCGGGTGCGCCGTATTCGCGGATATAGCTGTCCGGATCGTGTTCGGCGGGCAGGAACAGGAACTTGATGGTTTTATCGTCCGACACATGGGGCAGGCAGGCTTCCAGCGCCCGCCGTGCGGCGCGGCGGCCGGCCTTGTCGCCGTCGAAACTGAAGATCACATTGTCGGTTTGACGCAACAGTTTCTGCACGTGCGTGGTGGTACAGGCGGTACCCAGGGTCGCCACGGCTTGCGGGAAACCCATCTGAGCCAGCGCCACCACGTCCATATAGCCCTCGGTCACCAGCACATAACCCGCGTCGCGGATGGCCTGGCGGGCTTCGAACAGGCCGTACAGTTCCGAGCCTTTGGAAAATAGCGGCGTTTCGGGGGAGTTCAGGTATTTTGGCTCGCCATGCTCCATGATGCGGCCACCAAAGGCGATGACCTGGCCTTTGGTATTGCGGATCGGGAACATCACGCGCTCGCGGAAGCGGTCATAGCGCTTGGTTTTGCGGCCGTCTTCGTCCACTTGCTGGATGATCAGGCCGGCTTCGACCAGCGCGGGCGCTTCGTAGTCCGGGAAGACCGCTTTCAGGCCATCCCAGCCGTTGGGCGCGTAGCCGAGGCCGAATTTGGCGGCGACTTCGCCCGTCAGGCCGCGGCCTTTCAGGTAGGCGATCGCACCAGGCGCTTTGCGCAGCTCGGCGCGGTAGAAATCGCATGCCTTGCTCATGGCATCGGACAAGGCCATGGACTGCTGCTGTTGCGCGGCACGCTGGGCGGGCGGGATCTTGTCGTCCTGCTCGGGAACCACCATGCCCACGTTCTGGGCCAGGTCCTTCACGGCGTCGACAAAGCCCATGCCCGAGTATTCGATCAGGAATCCGATGGCCGTGCCGTGGGCGCCGCAGCCGAAGCAGTGGTAGAACTGCTTGGTGGGGCTGACCGTGAAGCTGGGCGACTTTTCGTTGTGGAAGGGGCACAGGCCCTGGTAGTTCGCGCCACCCTTTTTCAGCTGCACGTAACGGCCCACCACGTCCACGATGTCGACGCGGTTCAGCAGGTCGGAAATGAAAGATTGCGGGATCACTGGATGACGGTCTTCTTTTGTTGCTAATCAGACTATACCGCCGCAGGGTGGTGCAAGGTTGATGTAACTCAACACTGCGGCGGATCAATGATCCGCCCTACGCGGCGCGGGTAATCGATCCGCCGAACATACCCGGGCGGCGGCATTGAATAATAACCGCCGAGCCGCGATTCGTGTAGGGCGGATCGTTTGATCCGCCGTGCTTGTTACGCCGGGGTCAGCGCCTTCTTCACCAGGCCGGAAACCACCGTCATATCGGCCCGCCCAGCCAGCTTCGGCTTCAGGATAGCCATCACCTTGCCCATATCCTGCGGCCCCGCCGCGCCGGACTCGGCCACAGCGCTCTGCACTTCGGCAGCAATCTCCTCATCGGACAGGCCTGCCGGCATATAAGCGGTCAGCACCACCAGCTCAGCCTTCTCGATATCCGCCAGGTCGGCACGGCCGCCGGCTTCGAACTGGGTGATGGAATCCTTGCGCTGCTTGATCATCTTCTCGACGATGGCCACGGTCTGGGCATCGTTGACTTCGATTTGCTCGTCCACTTCCTTGCGCTTGATTTCAGCCAGCAGCAGGCGGATGGTGGCCAGTTTGCCGGACTCCTTTGCGCGCATGGCGGCTTTCATGTCCTCGGTGATCTGGGCTTTCAAACTCATGGCAACCTCAAAAGTGTGCGTTAGAAAAAGGAAAACCCGCTGCGGCCAAACCGGAGCGGGCGGAAACTCTGGGCACGTGGCGCATCCGTGGCGAACAAAGCGCCGTGCGCGGACGTGCCTGCTAGAGCTATATTAGTACAGCTTCTTCGGCAGTTGCTGGCTGCGGATGCGCTTGTAGTGGCGCTTCACGGCAGCTGCCAGCTTGCGCTTGCGCTCTGCGGTTGGCTTTTCGTAGAACTCGCGAGCGCGCAGTTCGGTCAGCAGACCCGTTTTTTCGATAGTGCGCTTGAAGCGACGCATTGCGACTTCGAACGGCTCGTTTTCTTTAAGGCGAATAGTGGTCATGTAAAAATTCAAACCGTTAGGGTTTAAGGAAGACAGCGATATTAGCAGCTTTTGTCCAAAAATGGAAGAGGGAATGGACGCTAAACCGGCCCTGCAGGCGGGTTCCAAAGGGAGAACGCGTCTGTTCAACGGGCAATCTTTCCGCCCCGCTAACATCAATAATTCCGGCGATAACGGCGTTGCCGGGAGAGGAATGATATCAGATTGCCAGCCCGGCAGCTACCCCGGAAGCCCATGCCCACTGGAAGTTGTAGCCGCCCAGCCACCCGGTAACGTCGACGGTTTCGCCAATGAAGTACAGGCCCGGCACCTTGTTGACCATCATCGATTGCTGCGACAACTCACGGGTGTCGACGCCGCCGCGCGTGACCTCCGCCTTGCGGTAGCCCTCGGAGCCGTTCGGGGTGATGGTCCAGCGATTGATCAGCTCGCCGAGCTTGCGCAGCTTGGCGTCGGGCATGTCGGCGACACGCGCGTCTTCGGCATAGCCGTGCGCTTGCAGCAGGCCTTCCGCCAGTCGGGCCGGCAGCCATTGCGAGAGGATATTGCCCAGCTGCTTCTTGAGCGTCGACTTGCCTTCGATCAGGGTCTGCGCCAGGTCCATCTCCGGCAGCAGATTGATGACGATCGGCGTATTGGGCTGCCAGAAGCTGGAGATCTGCAGGATTGCCGGTCCGGACAGGCCGCGGTGCGTGAACAGCAGATCCTCGCGGAAGCGCGCGCCGGTCGGATTGCGGCCCTTGAGCGAGCCGGTTTCCACATCCACCTCCAGTGAAATGCCGGCCAGCGGGACGAAAGGCTTCCACTCGTTTTCATCGAAAGTCAGCGGCACCAGGGCAGGACGCGGCTCGACCAGTTTCAGTCCGAACTGCTTGGCCATGCGGTAGCCGAAATCGGTGGCGCCAATCTTGGGGATGGAGAGGCCGCCGGTGGCGATCACGACAGCGCCTGCGTGGATATCGCCCTGGTCGGTCTGCAAATGGAAGCCCGCGGCGTTCTGCCGCACGGCTTGCACCTTGCTCGGCATGCGCCACTGCACGTCGCCCGACGCGCATTCGGCGCGCAGCATGTTGATGATCTGCTCGGCGGAATCGTCGCAGAACAGCTGGCCCTTGTGCTTCTCGTGATAGCCGATGCGGTGCTTCCTCACCAGCGACAGGAAATCCTGCGGCGTGTAGCGCGACAGCGCGCTCTTGGCGAAATGGGGATTATCGGACAGGAAATTGGCCGGGCCCGCATTAACATTGGTGAAATTGCAGCGTCCGCCACCCGAGATACGGATCTTCTCGGCCAACTTCTCCGCATGGTCGATCAGCACGACGCGCTTGCCGCGCTGCGCCGCCGTCGCCGCGCACATCATCCCCGCAGCGCCCGCGCCAATCACCGCCACATCAACCTGCATCATGCCCTCGCCTCAACCGACCAAACCCGCTATTTTACATGGCGTCTCCTGGGGTCAGGCACGAAATGGATCATGAGCTCGCTTGCAAAGCGAGCTCATGATCCATTTCGTGCCTGACCCCATTTAGATAAGGCGGGCGACTTCTTTGCAGTGGGCGGCTTGCTGGGCGATGGAGTCGGGGACGGGAATTTCGCCGCGCAGGACGGCGGCGATCCAGCCGGCGGTGGAGGCGGCACTTTTGCCTTCGGGGAGGACGGGCAGACTTTCGACCAGCAACTGCTTTTCGACCAGCACCGTGCGCTCGCCGTCGTGGAACCAGTCGATCTTCTGCGCTTTGTTGGCATTGGCGACCGTCTCGCCTTCGGTGCCGCGCATGAGGAAGGCGTGTCCGCGCTCGTGCGGCGCAGCCTGCTGGAAGTATTCGCCCAGCGTTTCGAGATATTCGGGATGCGTGTAGGACACCAGCCGCAGCGCCGGCCCTTCAAACGGCTGCATGATCTTCACCAGCGTATGCGTCGAGTTGCGCACTCCGAGTATGCGGCGCAGGGACAGCATCCACGCCAGCCGCGGCGCCAGCGCCTCGATCGTGATGAAGCTGACGTGTCCGCCAGCCAGCGCAGCCTCGGCCTCAGCGTGCGAGCCGGCCGCATGAACGCCCAGGGCCTCGAACACCTCGGCCGTCGCCACGCGTCCCACATCATGTGCCACGCCATGCACCAGTACGGGTACGCCTTCGCGCGCCAGCAACATGGCCAGCAACGCCGTCAGGTTCGGCAGCTTGCGCGCGCCGTTGTAGCTGGGGATAACGACGGGAGCGTATTCGCCCGCCGGTGCGCGCAGCCGCGGAAAGGAGGACTCGGACGCTTCCAGGAAGCCCTCCAGTTCCTCCACCGATTCGCCTTTGATCCTCATCGATAGCAGAATGCCACCGAGCTCGAGGTCGGACACGCGGCCGTCGAGAATGGCCGTCCAGAGTTCGCGCGCTTCATCGCGGCTCATGCTGCGGGCGCCTTTCGCGCCGCGGCCGATTTCCTTGATGAAGCGGGCCGTTGGGAATGGGTCGTGGGTTGTCATGTCTGCCAGTTTACGGCATTTCGGCTAAACTAGATGATCCCCAAGCGAATATCCAGCCAGGAAGCCGAGCCATCATGATTGCACAAGACCTTGAAAATATTAACGTCACCTCCTTCGCGTCCATGCCCACTCCCGAGGCACTGCACGCGAAGCTGCCGCTGACCGACGCCGCTTCCGACACCGTGACCAAGGGCCGCGAAGACCTGCGCAATATCCTGGACCGCAAAGACAAGCGCCTCTTCGTCGTCGTGGGCCCCTGCTCCATCCACGACCCGGTCGCGGGCCTGGACTATGCGCGCCGCCTGAAGGCGCTGCAGGAGGAAGTGAAGGAAACCATGCTGCTGGTGATGCGCGTGTATTTCGAGAAGCCGCGCACGACCACCGGCTGGAAGGGCTATATCAACGATCCGTTCATGGACGATTCCTTCCGCGTGGACGTGGGCATGGAGCGCGCGCGCCAGTTCCTGCTGGATGTCTGCGAACTGGGCCTGCCGACCGCCACCGAGGCGCTGGACCCGATCTCACCGCAATACCTGGGCGACCTGATTGCCTGGACCGCGATCGGCGCGCGCACCACGGAATCGCAGACGCACCGCGAGATGTCGTCCGGCCTGTCCACGCCTGTGGGCTTCAAGAACGGCACGGACGGCGATATCACCATCGCCATCAACGCGATCATGTCCGCCTCCAATCCGCACGCCTTCCTGGGCATTAACAGCCAGGGGTCGGTGTCCATCGTGCGCACCCGCGGCAACCGCCACGGCCACGTGGTGCTGCGCGGCGGCGACGGCCGTCCGAACTATGACTCCGTTTCCGTGACCATCGCCGAGCAGGCGCTGGAAAAGGCCAAGCTGCCGGCCAATATCGTGGTCGACTGCTCGCACGCCAACAGCTACAAGAAGCCCGAGCTGCAGCCGCTGGTGATGACGGACGTGGTCAACCAGATCGTGCACGGCAATAAGTCGCTGGTGGGCGTGATGATCGAGTCCAACATCGTCGGCGGCAGCCAGAAGATCCCGGCCGATTTGTCCCAGTTGAAGTACGGTTGCTCCGTGACCGATGGCTGCATCGATTGGGAAACGACCGTGAAAATGTTGAAGGATGCGGATCGCGAATTGCGCGCACGTCCGTTGTAATCAGCCCCCGCCTCGGGCGACCCATGCACGGCGGATCAATGATCCGCCCTACGCCGTGTCGGATGATCATGCCCCGCATCCCCGTCGACGGCGCGTAGGGCGGATCATTGATCCGCCGTCTCAACTCAGTGGTAGATCCAACTCCCCGCCACTAAAATCTGTGTCTTCACCGAACTAGCCAAAAAACAGCTCTCATGCGCCGCATGATGCAGCTGTTCCAGCGCCGCATCCGTCGGCGCCTTCTCTCCGCTGAAGGTAACGATCGGCTTCAGCGTCACCACCGTCATCGCATCCCTCCCCTCGTCATTGCGCGCCATCAGCCCCTCAGCCTGATCGACATAGCTATCCACCACAAACCCCTCCACCGCCGCCAGGTTCAGGAACCACAGCATATGGCAGCTGGACAGCGCCGCCACATAAGCCTCCTCCGGATCAACAGCCGTCGGCTCGCTGAGCGGCACGCGCACCACGTGCGGTGAGCTGGAGCCCGGCACCACGGCGCCGCCGTCGAACGTCCATTTATGCAGGCGGCTGTAGCGGTTATCGGTAAAGACAGCATCATGACGATGCCACGCAATTTCGGCGGTGTGGATGGACATGGCAAATCTCCTTATAGCGCGGCCAGCGCGATTTCTTCGGTATGGCGCAGGTGGGCGGCGAGCGTAGCGCAGGCAGCATCCGCATCGCCCGCGCGCACCTGTGCGATCAGATTATTGTGCTCCTCGTTCCAGCCGGGACGGCGCGATTCCGGTCCAAGCCGCGCGAGATAGAAGCGCTGCACGGCATCGCGCAGGCTGGCAATCATCTGCAGCGTGCGGGGACGTCCGCCCGGCTCGTACAGCGCGTCGTGAAAGGCGCGGTCGAGACGCACCCACTCCGCGGGCGCCGTCTCCGCATCCAGCTCATGCTGCACGGCTTCCACGCGCCGCAAGGAACGCTCGCTGTGCAGCGGCACGGCGTGACGCAGCGCGTCCGCCTCCAGCAGCACGCGCAGGTCGAAGATTTCGCGTAGCTCGTCGGCGGACAGGGTGGTCACATAAGCGCCGCGATTCGGCTCGATCTGCACCAGCCCTTCGGCCTGCAGCGAATTGAGCGCCTCGCGCACAGGAATGCGGCTGGTGCCGAATTCCTCGGCCAGCTCGGTCTGGCGCAGCAACACGCCGGGCGCCAGCGCGCCGCTGATGATGGACTCGCGCAGTGCGGCCAGGATGGTCGGTCCGCCCTGGGACCGTGGTGGAGCAGTTCGTGTCATGAGTTAACTGTATACACGTATACACTCAATTGCAAGGTAAAATAGCAGATTCCCCTGATCCATTTCCAGCAAATCCATGATCGTTCTTGGCGTTGAATCCTCCTGTGACGAAACCGGCCTGGCCCTGTATGACACGGACCGCGGCCTGCTGTCGCACGCCCTGCATTCGCAGGTGGCGATGCACGAGGAATACGGCGGCGTGGTGCCGGAACTGGCGTCGCGCGACCATATCCGCCGCGCGATCCCGCTGCTGGAACAGGTGCTGAAGACCGCCGCCATCGCGCCGGCCCAGATCGACGCTATCGCCTACACGCAAGGTCCCGGCCTGGCCGGCGCCCTGCTGGTCGGCTCGTCGATCGCCTGCAGCCTGGGCATGGCGCTGGACAAGCCCGTGCTGGGCGTGCACCACCTGGAAGGCCATTTGCTCTCGCCGCTGCTGGCGTCCGAGCCGCCGGAATTCCCCTTCGTCGCGCTGCTTGTGTCAGGCGGCCATACGCAGCTGATGCGCGTGGACGGCGTGGGCCAGTATGAGCTGCTGGGCGAAACGCTGGATGACGCGGCAGGCGAAGCCTTCGACAAGTCCGCCAAGTTGCTGGGCCTGGGCTATCCTGGCGGTCCTGCGATTTCGCGCCTGGCCGAATTCGGCGATCCGGAAGCGTACAAGCTGCCACGCCCCATGCTGCACTCGAAGGATTTGAATTTCAGCTTCTCCGGCCTGAAGACGGCGGTGCTGACGGTAGTGAAGAAGAACGAGGGCGCGGCCAATGTCTGCGAGCAGGACAAGGCCAATATCGCACGCGGCTTCGTCGATGCGATCGTGGATGTGCTGACGGCCAAATGCCTGGCCGCGCTGAAGCAGACCGGCCTGAAGCGCCTGGTGATTGCCGGCGGCGTGGGCGCGAACCAGCAGCTGCGCGCTTCGCTGAATGCGGCGGCGGCCAAGAAGAAGTTTCGGGTGTATTACCCGGAACTGGAATTCTGCACGGATAACGGGGCGATGATCGCCTTCGCCGGCGCCATGCGCCTGCGGATCAATCCACAGGCGGCGCAGCGGGATTACGCGTTCAATGTCCGTCCGCGCTGGCCGCTGGACGAATTGCGCGTTATTTTAAGCGAACAATACGGCTGCCAGGCCCACCAGCGCCAGCAATCCGCCGGCCGCTACTTTGGTTTTCATGCCTTTATGACGCAGATCGATGCGCGATTCAACGCGCTCGGTGCGGCGGGGCTTGCCGGCACGCTTGTCCTCCTGGGGTGCTGCCGCTTGCTGTACTTCGTGGTTCATGCTGCTGTTCTCCTTGTATAGACACAATGTAGCAGCTAGTGGCGCGGGCTGCCACACTGGTGTTGTTTCCTATCGACAATAACGGAGCCGCAGGCGACGGAAGCACGGCGGATCAATGATCCGCCCTACGCACCGGGGCAGATTCGCCGACCCTGTGCGCCTCGAAATGCGTTACGCACCGGGGCAAATTCACCGATCCTGTGCGCCTCGAAACGCGTAGGGCGGATCGTTTGATCCGCCGTGCCTGCCGGTTACGCGGCTTGTGCAACCGGCCGTTTCTGACGGTGATACAAGAACTCCAATACGCTGGTCCGATAATCGATATAGAGCGGATCCTGCGCCAGCGCCAGGCGGTCGCGCGGGCGGTCCAGGCGCACTTTCACGATCTCGCCGATGGTCGCCGCCGGCCCGTTCGTCATCATTACGATGCGATCTGACAGCAGCACGGCTTCGTCCACATCATGCGTGACCATCACCACCGTGGCGCCGGTGGCGGACACGATGCGCATCAGTTCATCCTGCAGGTGCGCGCGGGTGAGCGCATCGAGCGCGCCGAAGGGTTCGTCCATCAGCAGCACCTTGGGCTCCATCGACAGCGCCCGTGCAATGCCCACACGCTGCTTCATGCCGCCCGAGATTTCGTTGGGACGCTTGCCACCGGCCGCAACGAGGTTCACCAGCTCCAGCGCCTTCCAGGTACGCTCGTCCAGCTGCTTGCGCGATTCCTTGCCGCCGAAGACGCGCTCCACGGCGAGGTGGATGTTTTCGAAGCAGGTCAGCCAGGGCAGCAGCGAATGATTCTGGAATACGACGGCGCGCTCCGGCGACGGGCCATCGATTTCGCGTCCGGCGCAGATCAGCGCGCCGCTGGTCGGCTTGGTCAGGCCCGCGATCAGGTTGAGCAGCGTGGACTTGCCGCAGCCCGAGTGTCCGATCAGGGTGATGAACTCACCCTGCTCCACCTGCAGGTTCACATTGCTCAGGGCCTGGAAGCGGCCGAAGCTCATGTCCGCATTGCTGATGTCGATGAACTTGCCCATATCAGTTCTCCTCATAGGTGACGGCTTTCGCCAGCGTTACCAGCGCAACTTCCAGCAGCAGGCCGACGATGCCGATCACGGCGATCGCGATCAGGATGTGCGGCACGTTCAGGTTGTTCCATTCATCCCAGACCCAGAAGCCGATGCCCACGCCGCCCGTCAGCATTTCAGCGGCCACGATCACCAGCCACGCCGTACCGATGGCGAGACGCACGCCGGTCAGCATGTAAGGCAGCACGGCGGGCATCAGGATCTTGGTGAGCACCTTCCATTCGCTCAGGTTCAGCACGCGCGCCACGTTCAGGTAGTCCTGCGGCACACGCTGCACGCCCACGGCAGTGTTGACGATCATCGGCCAGATGGAGCAGATGAAGATGGCCCAGATCGCGGCCGGATCGGCGGCCTTGAACACCAGCAGGCCAATCGGCAGCCAGGCCAGCGGCGACACAGGCTTCAGCAGGCTGATGATGGGGCTGAACATGCCGTAGGCGAACTTGAACCGGCCGATGATGAAGCCGAGCGGAATGCCGACTGCTGCGGCAAGGCCGAAGCCCAGTGCGACCCGCCGCAGCGAGGCAAGCACGTTCCAGCCTATGCCCTGGTCGTTCGGGCCCTTGCGATAGAAGGGATCGGAGAACATCTTCACCGCCTCGTCCCAGGTTTGCAGGGGCGTGGGGAAGGCGCTGTTTTGCGTGGCGAGGATTTGCCAGGCGAGCACCAGCAACGCCAGGCCCATTAGCGGCGGGAGAGCTTGCAAGATAAAGGGGCGGAGGCTGCGGGCGCTGCGCGGCGCAGCGGCGTCATTGGCGGCCGGCGGCGTGGAGGAAGATGGCTCGGCAGCGGCGGACACGCTGGCGGCGGCGCCAGGCACGGGCGCCGCGGTGGCGGCCGGCGCGGGTGGCGCTGCGCCGACGCGGGTGAGGATAGCATTCATGTAAGCTCCTTATGCCTTGATCTTGAAGGATTCGGCGTAGGCCTTGGGGTTCTTGCCATCCCACACAGCGCCGTCGACCATCTTCACGGTGCGCAGCGGCGACTTCGGCACGCTGACCTTGGCCAGCGCGGCTGCATCCTTGTAGACATCGATCTGGTTGACCTGCGTGGCAACGGCCAGGTAATCCGGATCGCTCTTCAGCAGTCCCCAGCGCTTCTGCTGCGTGAGGAACCACATGCCATCGGACAGATAAGGGAAGTTAACCGCACCGTCATTGAAGAACTTCATATAGTTCGGATCATCCCAGGTCTTGCCCAGCCCATTCTGGTAGCGGCCCAGGATGCGCTGGCCGATCACGTCCACCGACGTGTTCACATAGGACTTGTCGGCAATCGTTTCAGCCATCTTCACTTTATTGGACAAAGAGGCATCGATCCAGCGGCTCGCATCGAGAATTGCGGCAACGAGCGCACGCGCAGTGTTCGGATACTTCTTCACCCATTCAGCGCTGGTGCCCAGCACCTTCTCCGGATGGTCGCGCCAGATCTCCTGCGTGGTCGTTGCCGTGATGCCGACGCCGTCGGCAATGGCGCGATGGTTCCAGGGCTCGCCCACGCAGAAGCCGTCCATATTCCCGATGCGCATATTGGCCACCATCTGCGGCGGCGGCACGGTGATCACCTTTGCGTCTTGCATTGGATTGATGCCGTAGGTCGCCAGCCAGTAATAGAGCCACATCGCGTGGGTGCCGGTCGGGAAGGTCTGCGCAAAGGAGTATTCGCGCTGGTCCGTCTTCATCAGCTTTGCCAAAGACGGGCCATCCACGGCGCCTTTATCTGCAAGCTTTTTGGAGAGCGTGATGGCCTGGCCATTGTGGTTCAGGTTCATCAGCACGGCCATATCCTTCTTCGGGCCGCCCACGCCGAGATGCACGCCATAGATCAGACCATACAGCACGTGGGACGCATCGAGTTCGCCGTTTACCAGCTTGTCGCGCACTGCGGGCCAGGAAGCTTCCTTGCTGGGGATGATCTTGATGCCGTATTTCTTGTCGAAGCCCAGCACGGACGCCATCACCACCGATGCGCAGTCCGTCAGAGGGATGAAGCCCACCTTGACCTCTTCCTTCTCCGGCTTGTCCGAGCCTGCGGCCCATGCCCCTTGCGTCGCGAGTCCCGTCAGTGCGGTGGCGGCGCCGGCCTTCAACAGGCTGCGGCGGGTCAGGCTGAATTTTTCGTCCATCTTCTCTCGTCCCCGTAGCGAATAACCAGCGGATGCCGGTCCTACGCCTGTTATTGCAAGCAGCGTGCCAGGGGATTTAAGGTGTGGGGAGCGGTATCAGGCGTGAATTTCAGGCACTGCTGTTGTGCGCCGCACCATGAGGGTGCAGCCCAGGCTCCGCGCGGAGGCGTGCGGCCATCAGGTCGACAAAGGAACGCACCCGCGCGGAGCCTTGCCGCGCATCGCGGTGCACGATATGGATAGGCACAGGCGGCGTGCTGAATGCCTCCAGCACCAGCTGCAGCTCGCCACTCGCCACCAGGGCTGCCGACTGGTAGGACAACAGGCGCGCAATGCCGAAGCCCGCCTTCACGGCTTCGATGGCTGCGTCATTGGTGTTCACGTTCAGCCGCGCGGACGGGCGCAGGGACAAGGCGCGACCGCCATCATTGAAGCGCCACTCCACAGGAGCGCTGGAACCGGAGGAAGAGACGACCGCATGCTGCGCCAGGTCCTGCGGCTTCTGCGGCGCCCCATGCCGCGCCAGATACTCGGGCGACGCAACCAGCACGCGCCGCACCTCGCCCACGCGCACCGCGCGCAGCGTGGAATCAGGCAGTTCGCCGATGCGCACGCCAACGTCGATGCCCTCTTCCAGCAGGTTCGTCACGCGGTCGACAAATAAAGTACTTACTTCCATGCCGGGATAGCGCTGCAGGAAGTCCACGATGCCGGGCGTGACATACATGCGGCCAAACAGCATGGGCGCCGTCACCATCAGGTGGCCGCGCGGCGCAGCGTTGATGCCCTGCACCGCTTCGTCGGCTTCGTCCATTTCGGCGATGATGCGGCGCGCATCGTCCAGATAGCGCTGGCCCGCTTCCCGTCACGCGCACATGGCGCGTGGTGCGGTCCAGCAGCTTGACCGCCAGCCGATCCTCCAGCGCAGCGATGGCGCGCGTGACGGCCGGCGGCGACATGCCCAGCCGCCGCGCGCCCGCAGCAAAGCCCTGCTCTTCAGCCACGGCGACAAATACGGTCATCAAATAAAGTCTGTCCATGACTATCTCCCCTTGCGCGATTTCGGCAGCAGGGCCGGCGCACGTTCGGCCATGAAGTCGATGAAGTGGCGCACGCGCAGCGGCATGCGCGTGCGCTGCGCGTAATACATATAGACACCGCCGCCGGAGGCCACCTGCTGCGGCAGCAGCTGCACCAGCCGGCCCGTATCGAGATCGTCGCCCAACATATAGAGGGCGAGCTGGCCGATGCCCACGCCCGCGCGCACGGCCTGCACTTCGCTTTCGGCGGTGTTGAAGCTGGCCACGCAGGGGATGTCTTCATAGATGGTGCCGCCCTCGCCTTTCAGCTCCCACGGCAGCAGCCGCCCGGTGTTCGGGTGGCGGAACCCGGTGCAGCGGTGCTTGTGCAGGTCGCCGATGTGCTTTGGGGCGCCGTGGCGCTCTATATAGCTGGGCGCCGCCACGATATTCAGGGCGATGTCGCCGATATGGCGCGCGACCAGGTTGCGCTCGGGCGGATTCCCGGCGCGGAAGCCGACGTCGATTTTGGCCGAGATCAGGTCCGTGAACTGGTCGGCCAGTTGCAGGTCGAAGTGGGCTGCCGGGTACTGCTGCTGGAATTCGGCGATCAGCGGCGCCAGCACGATGGTGCCGAGCGACGTGGGCGCCGCCACGCGGATCAGGCCATCGACGGCTTCGCGGCTGTTCTGGATATTGTCCAGCGCCTCATCGAGCAGGCGCAGGCCGGGGTTGGCCAGTTCAAACAGGCGCTGGCCTTCGTCCGTCAGGCTCAGGCTGCGCGTGGTGCGGTGGAACAGGCGCACGCCCAGGTAATCCTCCAGCTGGCGTATGGCCTTGCTGACCGCCTGCGCGGAGAGTCCGGCTTCCACGGCGGCCTGGCTGAAGGAGCCGGCCTGCACAACGCCGATGAAGATGGTGATGACGCGGGCTTTGTCCATGCAAATCGATTTACAACCAAAAGGTGAAAATCAAACATCTTTCCTATGGCTAGTGTAGCAGGTCACGGGCGCCTACACTTCCCTCATCCCAATCACATTCCTCTCTTAAGGAGAAACATCATGGCAAACAAAGTCTGGTTCATCACTGGCGCTTCCCGCGGTTTCGGTTCCCTGTTCGCTCGCGACGCCCTGGCGCGCGGTGACTATGTTGTGGCGACGGCGCGCAATGCGCAGAGCGTGACCGAGACCCTGGGCAAGCACCCCAACCTGCTGGCCGTGAACCTCGACGTGACCAAGGAAGCCGCCGCCATCGTCGCCGCGCAGCAAGCGATAGAGCGCTTCGGCCGCATCGACGTGCTGGTCAACAACGCCGGTTACGGCCTGCTCGGCGCGGTGGAAGAAGCTTCCGCCGACGAAGTGCGCAAGCAGTATGAAACCAATGTCTTCGGCCTGCTGAACGTGACCCGTGCCGTGCTGCCCCAAATGCGCAAGCAGCGTAGTGGCCATGTGATCAATATTTCCTCGATCGGCGGCTACAGCGCCTACTATGGCTGGGGCGTGTACGGCTCGACCAAGTTCGCGGTGGAAGGCTTGAGCGAAGGCATGGCGGCGGAACTGGCGCCGCTGGGCATCCATGTGACCGTGGTGGAGCCGGGCTTCTTCCGCACCGACTTCCTTGATGCGACGTCGCTGGTCAAGACCGGCCTGGTGATCGAAGACTATGCGGAAACCGTGGGCGCGATGCGCACCTTCGCGGAGGGCGCGAATCACCAGCAGCCGGGCGATCCCGCCAAGCTGTCGCAGGCGATGATGAAGCTGGTCGATGCCGAAAAGCCGCCGGTGCGCCTGCAATTGGGCAGCGATACCGTGGCCCGCGTGCGCGAAAAAGAACCGCTTCGTTGAGCAGGAGATGACGCAGTGGATGGACGTGGCGCTGTCCACCGACTTCGAGCCGGTGAAGCAGGCCGCTTAATGTCTCCCGCCCGCGCCGGCCAGCAGGTCGGCGCGGGGCATGCCCCATTGTGGGACGCCCTGCGGGCAGGCACGCTTTCCTGGGTCCGCCATTTCCAGCGTGGTAAAGTTGCCGCGCGGGGTGGCGGCGAAGCGCTGGTCGCTGGCCACTTCCCTGTCCACCTGCGGGATGCGTGCAAAGCGCAGCCAGGCATTGAGTTCGCAGTTACCGGCGGCCAGCTCGCGCAGCGTGGCCAGGCTGCCTTCCCAGTGCGATTCGCCGCCGCCGCGCGACTGCAGCGCCGGCGGGCAACCTTCGACCGGCAGCCAGCCCGGCGCGATGCTGATGGTGCCCCGCCGCAGCCGGTAGGTAGCGGCGGCCTCGTTGGCTTCCACTGAAGCGTAGGACCAGCACAGAGGCTGGGCAGGGAAGGCGGTCATGGCGATGTCCACCACGCGCGACGACGGGTCAAGGGTGGCGAGATGGCGCGTGAGCTGGGCGCGTCCAGCCTGCGAGGCAGCGAACTGCACGCCGACGAAAGCCACGCAGATCGCCAGCGCCAGCGCGAGCGCGCGGCGGCTGTGCATGTGCATGATGCGCAGTACGGCAATGGCGCCACCCAGCGCCGCCAGCGCTTCGAACGATCCCCAGTTCAGGAAGCCGTGCATGGCGAAATACGCCAGTGCCGCGAACAGTCCCGCCACCAGCACCCAGCGCGCCCGCGAATGGATGGACAGTGCCAGCGGCACGCCAAACGCCACCCAGAACACTGGCTCCACGATGAAGACCATGTCGCCGTAGTACCAGTCCGGCTCGAAGGGATAGAAGGGGTGGACGCCGTAGGAGTTCAGGAAGTCCATCGTAATGTGCAGCAGCAGGCCGGCGGCGGTGGCCAGAAACAGGCCCGTGCGCGCGGGACGGCTTTCGCGCAGCAGCATCCTGGCGTTCGGCCACAGCGCCCATAGCACGGCCAGCAGCAGCATGGCTTGCGGCAGCAGGTAAAGCAGCGTGTGCGTGTGTCCGCGGTGGTGCAGCAGGTAGCCGAGCGGCGGCGGCAACTGATGCGTCAGGACGAGATCGAGGTCGGGGAAATTGCTGGCCAGCGCGCAGGCGGTCAGCAGCAGTCGGTGGCGGGTTTGGTGGCGCGCGTTGCTGGCCTCGGGCAGCAGGCTGCGCTGAATCAGCTCGCCGACGCCCAGGCCGACGAACGTGTGGGTAATGTTGTCCATTTGCACAATGTTACCCCACAAAAAACCAGAGGCATAAATCAGGTGGCTGCCACGGTGTGGCAGCCACCAGGTTCACGCCGTGGGTTTTTAATGCTGGACTTCTACTCCATGCCAGAACGCGATCCGATTCTTCAACGTTTTCGCCGCATCCGATGGCGTCGGGTAATACCAGGCTGCATTACCGTTCACCTGCCCATCCACCACCACGTTGTAGTAGCTGGCCACACCCTTCCACGGGCACATCGTCGTATGAGCGCTATCCTGCAGAAATTCCTTCTTCACGCGCTCCGGCGGGAAGTACACATTGTGCTCGACGATCTCGACTTCGTCGGCAGACGCTTCGGCGATTACCACGCCATTCCATGTTGCCTTGGGCATACCCTGATTCCTTTAAGTGTCAACCTTCCACCCTGTTGCGGCCATTCTGCTTGGCCAGGTACAGCGCCGCGTCGGCCTGGCGCAGCAGGTTGTCGGCGTCGTCGATGTCCATATGGTTGAAGGACCCGATCCCCAGGCTGGCAGTGACTGGCACCTTGCGGTCGCCGTCCATGTGCACCTGAGCCTCTATCCTCGACCGCAACGTTTCCGCGAACTTGCGCGCGCCTTCCGGCGGCGTGTTCGGCAGAAGGATACACAATTCTTCGCCACCGTACCTGCCCGCGACGTCAATTACCCGAACATTTTCGCGAATCAGCCTGCCGATCCCGGCCAGCACCTCGTCGCCGACGATGTGGCCGTGCTGGTCGTTGATCTGCTTGAAATGGTCCAGGTCGACCATCACCGCCGACAGCGGCGTGCGGAAGCGGCGTGTGCGCGCCACTTCGAATTTCAGGCGGTGCATCAACGAGCGGCGGTTGTGCAAGCCTGTCAGCTCATCGGTGGTCGCCAGCAGTTCCAGTTCACGCAGCGACTCTTTCAGTGCCTTTTCGTTGGCGCGCAGCTCGATCAGGCACATCACCTGGCGCGCCAGGCGGCGCAACATGTCGTGCTGGCTGGTCGAGAGGCAGCCTGGCTTGGTGTTCATTACGCACAGGGTGCCGATCGCATAGCCGTCGCTGGACGTCAGCGGCACGCTGCTGTACATGCGCATGAAGGGCGCTTCCAGCGTCAGCGGCATCTGGGCGGTGCGCGCATCCTTGGTGAGGTCGCAGATTTCGGTGGCGTCGTCGCCCAGCACGGCCAGCGAGCAATAGCACTGGCCACGCGGCAGCTTGCCCAGCTCCAGCCCGGTGAAGGACTTCACATAGGCCTGTTCGGCATCGACCAGAGTGATGAAGGCATAGGGCACGTCGCAGACCTTGGCGGCCAGTTCGGTGAGGAAGCTGAAGTCTTCGGTGGACGGCGCGTCCAGCACGTCGTAACGGTGCAAGGCGGCCAGGCGGTGCTTGTCGTCCGGCGGACGCGGATAGGAATGCGTAAAGATCTGTTCTGCGGCTGCCATGAGCCTCTCCCTGTGTAGCGTCGTCGCGCTTCTATGTGGAATCTGTGAGCTGCTGGTGCTACAACTGACAGTATATCGCTAACGGGAGAGGTTGCAACTGAGATAAGAATGTTATTTCAAGGCTACTATTTGCTTTAGCGCCTGCTCGAACGCCTCGGGTGGTTGCCCACCGGAAATCAAGTGACGCTCGTTGATGATGATGGCTGGTACCGAGTGGATACCGTTGCGCTGATAGAAGCGCTCCGTTTCGCGCACTTCCTCGGCGTAGCGTCCGGATGACAGCACTTCGGCAGCCGCTTCCTTGTCCAGCCCGACTTCGCCGGCGACGCGCACCAGCACTTCGTGATCGCTCGGGTCCTCGCCCTTCGTGAAGTAGGTTTCCAGCAGTGCGTGCTTCAGCTGGCCCTGCTTGCCCTGCTCGCCGGCCCAGTGCAGCAGCCGGTGGGCGTCGAAGGTGTTGTAGATGCGGGTACGGGCGCCCTGGGCGAAATCGAAGCCCACGTCGGCGCCGCGCTGGCGGATCATGTTGCGGGCCTGTTCCTGCTGTGCTGGCGTGGATCCGTATTTCTGCTGGATGTGCTCCACGATGTCCTGGCCTTCCGGACCCATGGCAGGGTTCAGCTCGAAAGGCTGGAAGTGGATGTCGGCCTTGACCTTATCGCCAAGGCGGTTCAGTGCGGTTTCGAGAGAATGCAGCCCGATCGCGCACCAGGGGCAGGAGACATCGGAAACGAAGTCGATACGGATGGGAGTGTTCATGGCCAGCTCCAGCTATTGCGGAGCTGGCATTCTCGCACAATGTGCGGCGCGGCGCTGTCAGACCTTCTTCTTGCCCTTGGAGCCGATGCGGCTTTCCTTGCCCGCGATCAGATCGCCGATGTTCTTGGCGTGGCGCCAGATCAGCAGACCGCTCATCACCAGCACCGCGAACATCTGCGGCTGGCGCCGAACAGCAGGCCGTAGTAGAACGGCGCGAAGATGGACGCCACCAGCGCGGCCAGCGAGGAGTAGCGGAAGGCGTAAGCCACCACCAGCCAGGTCACCAGCGTCGCCACGCCCAGCCACACGTTCAGCGCCAGCAGCACGCCCGCCGCTGTCGCCACGCCCTTGCCGCCCTTGAACTTGAAGAACACCGGCCACAGGTGGCCGACGAAGACGGCAATCGCGACCAGCGCGATCGTAGCGTCACCCGCGCCCAGCTGGTCGGCGAAATGGATGGTCAGCCAGACGGCGATCCAGCCCTTGAACGCATCGCCAATCAGCGTCCAGATCGCCGCGCCCTTGTTCCCGCTGCGCAGCACATTCGTCGCCCCCGGATTGCCCGAGCCATAAGTGCGCGGATCATCCAGCCCATAAAACTTGCTGACGACAACGGCAAACGAAATCGAGCCGATCAGATAGGCGGCAATGGTGAGCAGGACTGTATTCATGTTTCCCCTGAATAATTATCTTTTTATCATTTTGGGGTCAGGCACGAAATGCTACACGAGCTCATGTAACAAAACGTGCCTGGCACCGGATGCGCATTGCGCGGCGGCAGCGACTATACCGGTCAATCGGCCAGCGCGCAATTCACCGGTTTGGCGGACAGGACGTCGGTCAGCACGCGCGGCTGGATGCCGACCAGGAAGCCGCGGCGGCCGCCATTGATATAAATCGTTTCTAGTCCGAGGATGCTTTCCTCGACGTAAACCGGCATCGCTTTCTTGGTGCCGAAGGGCGAGGTGCCGCCGACCATGTAGCCGGAATGGCGCTGCGCCACCTCGGGCTTGCACGGCTCGACCGATTTGCAGCCGATATTGCGCGCGAGATTTTTCGTCGACACCTTGCAGTCGCCGTGCATCAGCACAATCAGCGGCTTGGCCGCTTCGTCCTGCATCACCAGGGTTTTCACGACGTGGTGTTCGTCCACGCCCAGTTCGCGCGCGGACACCGTGGTGCCGCCGTGTTCTTCATATTCATAAGGGTGCTCGGAGAACGGAACCTTGTGCTTGCGCAGCAAAGCCGTCGCCGGAGTTTCGGAAATGTGCTCTTTTTTTGCCATGCCGTGATACGCTAAGTGCTCAGGAAGGAGTTTCTCATTATGCAGGAAGAAATTCGCTTTGCCACCTTCAATGTCTGCAACCTTGCCCCGCCGGGGGCGAAACTGTACGACAATCTGCTGCCCCTGTCCGAAGCCGAATACGATGCCAAGGCCACCTGGATCGCCCACCAGCTGGACCAGCTCGATGCGGACGTGATCGGCTTCCAGGAAATCTTTTCCCAGGAAGCGCTGCGCGACGTCCTGTCCCGCACCCAGAAATACCGCGACGCGGTTCACGCCGGCTTCGATCCCGATCCCCGTGCCGACCGCCTGACGCCCAATGTGGCCCTGGTCTCGCGCCTGCCGCTGGCGGGCGAGCCAACCGTCTATGCGAATTTCCCTGAGGACGTGCCCAGCGATTCCGGCGGCCCTGATTTCGACCGTTTTGCCCGCGCGCCCCTGCATGCCCAGGTAGTGCTGCCCGGCGAACGCATCGTGGATGTGATCGTGGTCCACCTGAAATCGCGCCGCCCCGATTACCGCAGCGGCGATTCGGGCGACGATCCGCTGCAATTCGCCATGGCCAGCCTGCGCTCCCTGGTGTGGCGCGGCACCGAGGCGGTAGCGCTGCGCGTGATGCTCAGCAAGTTGATGCGCGAGTCGCGCCGGCCTTGCATCGTTCTCGGGGACTTTAATGACACGGCGGATGCCGTGACCACGACCATTGTCCTGGGCAACGGCTCGAATATGCTGGGGACCGAGGAGCGGCGAGGACGCTTATATGACGCGAACCAGATCCAGCTTAGACAGGATCATTTGCGGCATGTGGGGTATACGAGCATTCATGAGGGACATTATTCAACCATCGACCATGTGCTGGTGTCGGAGGAGTTCAATCCGTCCTCGCCACGCGCGATTGGGGAGGTGGTGGATGTTTCGTATTTTAATGATCATTTGCGGCAGGAGAGGCCGGAGGCTTCGGATCATGGGCAGGTGCTGGTGCGTCTGCGGCTCCGGTAGGCACGGCGGATCAATGATCCGCCCTACGCGCCGTGGCGGATCGTACGGTTTCGGCCCGAAGGGCTGTAGGGCGGATCATTGATCCGCCGTTACGTGATCCGCCAGGAATCCTTGATAAAGGTCACAGCCCAGTGAACGCAGTAGCTCCAGCTGCTCCGGCTTCTCAACCCCTTCCGCGATCACGGTCATGTGCATGCTGCGCGCCATGGCGATGATGGTGCGGATGGCGGTGGCATCGGTCTCGCCGTGCATGAAGGCCTGGGCGATCTTCAGCTGGTCGATCGGATAATCCTTCAGTTGCCCCAGGCGCGAATAGCCCGTGCCGAAATCGTCGATCGACAGCCGCACGCCCAGCTTGTGCAGCGCATCCAGGATTTCGGCGCCGCGCGCGCCGCTGTGCATGATGATGTCCTCAGTCAGCTCCAGCTCCAGGAAGCGCGCCGGCAGGCCGGACACCGCCAGCGTATCGCGCACACTCTCCAGCAGCCCCTTGTGCAGGAACTGCGCCTTCGACACATTCACCGACACCACCAGCTCCCTGCCCTCCTCGTGCCAGCTGCGCGCCTGCCGGCAAGCCTCGTGCATCACCCAGTTGCCGATGCCGACCATCAGCCCCGCATCCTGCGCCACTTCAATGAAGCGCTCGGGCAGCAGCAGCCCCAGCTCCGGATGACGCCAGCGCAGCAGCGCTTCCATGCCCACCACCTCGCCTGACTGGATGCTGATCGCCGGCTGGAACACAAGCTCGAACTGCTGCTCGGCCAGCGCACGGCGCAAGCCGTTCTCCATGCCCGCCCGCTCCACCACGCGCGCATTCATCTCGCTGCTGAAGAATTGCACGGTGTCGCGTCCGCCCTGCTTGGCGTGGTACATGGCAATGTCCGCATGCTTGAGGAGGGAATCTATGTCCGTGCCGTCGGCCGGGTACATGGCGATGCCGATGGACGTGGAAATGTGGAGCACATGCTCGTCCAGAACAAATTCCTGCTCCACGGCGCGCAGCACCGTTTCCGCCACATGGGCGGCGCTCGCCGCGCTGCCGATATTGGTGAGAATGATGATGAATTCATCGCCGCCATGGCGGCTGACCGTGTCCTGCTCGCGCACGCATTTCACGAGCCGCCCCGCCACTTCCTTTAGCAGGCGGTCGCCAAGCGAATGGCCGAGGGTATCGTTGATGATCTTGAAGCGGTCCAGGTCAAGGAAGAGGATGGCCAGCTGCTCGCCGCGGCGGCGCGCCGAAGCCAACGCCAGGTTGAGACGGTCCAGCAGCAGCACACGGTTCGGCAGGTCGGTCAGGAAATCGTGTTCCGCGAGATGGCGCGTATGCTCCTCGCTCTTCTTGCGCTCAGTGATATCGGACAGGATGCCCATATAGTTGCTGACCCGCCCCGCACCGTCGCGAATGGCCGTGATACTGACCCAGGCCGGGAACAGCGCGCCGTCCTTGCGCCGTGCCCAGGTCTCGCCTTGCCAGTGATCAGTTTCATCGATGCGTTTCCATACTTCGCGATAGAAATTTTCATCTTCCAGGCCGGTACGAAAAGCGCTGACCGGTTTGCCAAGCATGTCTTCGACGGCGAAACCGGTCATGGTGGAGTACGCGTGATTGAGGGCGATCACGTGACGCCCGCGGTCGGCCAGCACGATGGCATCCTGGCTGTTTTCGAAGACCTGGGCCGCCAGGTGCAGCGCGCGTTCATTCTGCTTGCGCGCGGAAATGTCGCGCACCACTGTATAGAACAGCTGCGGGTGGTCAAGGCCGATCGCCGTCAGCAGGACCTCGGCCCAGAACTGTCCGCCTTCGCAATCGACATAGCACCATTCGGCCCGGCTGTTGCCATGCTCTGCCGCGCGCAGCACCATTGCCGCGGCGGCGGGCGCGGAGGCGGTGCCGTCCGGCTGTTGCAGCGGCGAGAAAATCCTCCAGCCGGCGCCCGCACAGGCGCACAGCGCTGGCGCATTTGAACAGGGCCACGGCGGCCGGATTGGCTTCCTCGATCACGCCATCGCGCAGCAGCAGCACGGCGTCGCTGGTGCGCGCGAACATTTGCTCGAAATGGCTGGCGACTGAAAGCATAGTGTCGCTGCCCGGCCGGCGCGCGGTGACGTCCACGTCCATGCAGACGATCTGGTCAAGGTGGCCGCCGTGCGACACGGGTATCTTCACCGAGGCCAGGCACAGCTCCCGTCCACCGGCCGTGCGCACTATCCAGTCGCCCGCCGGCCCCACACGGCCGCTGCGCCACACTTCCGCCAGCAGGCGGTCATGCTCATCCTGCCGCTCGCCACGCGACAGCAGCTCAGCCAGCTTGCGGCCGACCACCTGCTCGCTGGGCAGTCCACACAATTCCGCGCAATACGCATTACAGAAGCGCACCACGCCATCGCGGTCGATGCTGCACACGGCCACCAGCGGCGTCGACTCCAGCGCCGAAACCATGTGACCGACCAGCTCCAGCGCCGTAAGAGCGGGAGAGACCGAAGAGCGGGTAGCTGGAAGATAGTCTGACGGGCCCATTTCATCATTGTTGCCGCTCCCCTGCAATACCCTTTGACCTAAATCAATAAGAGCGCTTCATCCTTGCTTTCTGCATTTCATCCGTCGCTTTTCGCGCTTCATCGCATACCCGTGGTTGCTTCCCTTGTGAATACATAAAGTGTCACCATCCCATTCCGCAGGCAGCGGCCAACTCTTACAAATGAGTCAATAATGAAAGCAATAACCCTGCCCCTGAAATCCCGTCCCCGCTGGCGCGCGCCCCTGATCGGGGTAGTGGTGCTGGCCCTGGCGGGCGGAGGATGGACTGTGATGAATGCACAGCCCAAGTCCCCCGCAGCGCAACCGGCGGCCAAGGCCGCTCCCAAAGACCCCGTGTATGAGCTGGCCAGCGCCGATGTGACCGCTATCAGCACGCGTTCGCTGGCCGTCAGTCTGCCTCTGTCCGGCTCCCTGGCGCCGGTGGCGCAGGCGACCATCCGTTCCAAGGTATCCGGCGAAGTGCATGAATCCGGCGTGCGCGAAGGCACGGCCGTGCAGGCCGGCCAGGTGCTGGTGCGGCTCGACCAGGCGGACCTGAAGGCGCGCCTGCAACAGCAGCAGGCCATGATGGACGAGGCCCAGGCCAAGCTGGAGCTGGCGCGCAAGAACGAAAACAATGCGCGCACACTGCTGGGGCAGAAATATATATCGCAGACCAATTACGATGGCATGTCCAACTCGGTCGACCTGGCCCGGGCATCCGTCAAATCCGCTTCCGCCATGGTGGAAATCGCCCGCATCGCGCTGAATGACAGCGTGATCCGCGCCCCCATCAGCGGAATCGTCGCCAAACGTCATGTTCAGGCGGGCGACAAAGTCGCGCCTGACATGCCTGTCTACACCATCGTCAGCCTCAACGAACTGACGCTGGAAGCCCAGGTGCCCACCACCGAAATCCCGCGCGTAAAGCCGGGCCAGGAGGTCCACTTCAAAGTGGACGGCTTCGCCGGCCGCGACTTCACGGGCAAGGTGGCGCGCATCAATCCGACCACCGAAACGGGCTCGCGCGCCATGCTGGTATACATCAGCGTGGCCAATGCCGACGGCGCCCTGCGCGGCGGCATGTTCGCCAAGGGCAGCATCACCACCGAGCGCAGTGCGGAAGCGCCGGTCGTGCCGCTGGCCGCGCTGCGCGAGGAAAACGGCAAGCAGTTCGTCTACCAGATCGTGGACGGCAAGGTGGTGGCGCGCCCAATCACCATTGGCCTGCGCAACGAGGATGAAGGCTATGTGCAGGTGACCGAAGGCGTCGCCAGCGGCGCCAACATCATCATCGCCAAGCTGGAAGGCGTGAAGCCGGGCGCGAAAGTGAAGATGTCCACCCCTGCCGCCAGCACGGCGCAGAACAAGCCGGCGTCGCCGGTGCGGGGCTGAGGCCATGTGGATCACCAAGATCTCGATCCGCCAGCCCGTCTTTGCCACCATGGTGATGGTGGCGCTGATGGTGCTCGGCATCGCTTCCTATAAGAAGCTGGGCGTTGAAAGCATGCCCAATGTGCAGTTCCCCTTTGCCGCCATCGAAGTGCAGTATCCGGGCGCTTCGCCGGAGGCAGTGGAGAACGACATCACACGCCCCATCGAAGACATCGTCAACACCGTCAGCGGCGTGAAGACCATCCGAGCCAATTCCTGGGAAGGCAAGTCCGGCGTCTATGTCGAATTCGAATTGCGCACCAATATGGACCGCGCCATGCAGGATGTGCGCGACAAGATCGCCCTGGTGCGCCCGCGCTTCCCGCGCGAAGCGAAGGACCCCTTCATTGCGCGCGCCGAGGGCGAGAACGACCAGCCCATCGTCCACCTGACCATCAGCTCCGATACGCGCAGCCTGCGCGAGCTGTCCACGATGACGGACCAGATCCTGGCCAAGCGCTTCCAGGGCGTGCCCGGCGTCGGCCAGGTGCGCGTGTTCGGCACCACCAAGCGCCAGCTGCAGGTCAGTCTGAAGCCGAATGAAATGACGGCGCATGGCGTGGGCGTGGATGAAGTGATCCGCGCCATCCAGAACTCGAACACCAACCTGCCCGCCGGCCGCATCACCCACGATGTGCACGAAGACCTGGTGCGCGTGGAAGGCAAGCTGAAAGACGCCGCCGACTTCAACAAGATCATCGTGGCGCGCCGCGCCAATGGCCCGGTCTACCTGGACCAGGTGGCCGAAGTGTTCGACGGCGAGGCAGAGGAAGAATCGATCTCGCGCGTCAACGGCAAGCGCGCCATCTCGCTGCAGGTCACCAAGGTGCAGGATGCGAACGTGGTTGAAGTGGGCCGCGGCATCATCAAGGTGGCAGAAGAAATGCAGAAGACGCTGCCGCCCGATATCAAGGTGCGCGTCGTCGATTCGCAGTCTGACCGCGTGCAAAGCCAGGTGGACAACGTCAAGCGCACCATCATCGAAGGCGCCGTGCTGACGATGGTGATAGTGTTCCTCTTCCTGCACTCCTGGCGCTCGACCATCATTACCGGCCTGACCCTGCCGATCGCCGTGCTGGCCAGCTTCATCGCCATGAAGGCCTTTGGCTTCACGCTGAACTTCCTAACGCTGATGGCGCTGTCCCTGTGCATTGGCCTGCTGATCGACGATGCCATCGTGGTGCGCGAGAACATCGTGCGCCACCTGGGTTTCGGCAAGCACCACCGCCAGGCGGCGGAAGACGGCACCAATGAAATCGGCGTGGCCGTGATGGCGACCACTTTTGCGATTGTCGCCGTGTTCGTGCCGGTGGCCTTCATGGACGGCATCATCGGCCGCTTCTTCCTGCAGTTCGGCGTGACCGTGGCCGTGGCCGTGATGGTGTCGCTGTTCGTGTCATTCACGCTGGACCCGATGCTGTCCTCCGTATGGCACGACCCGGTCAAGGACCGCTTCAAGTATGTGCCCTGGCTGGGCCGCATCATGGAAGGCATCGAGCACCAGGTGGAGAAGCTGCACGTCCTGTACGGCAAAGTGCTGGCGATTGCGCTGAACTGGCGCAAGTCCACGCTGGCGATTGCCTTTGCCGTCTTCGCGGGCAGCCTGCCGCTGGTGCCCAAGATCGGCGGCGAGATGTTCCCGGAAACGGACCAAGGCTGGATTAATCTCGTGTTCAAGGTGCCGGTCGGCTCCAGCCTGGAATACAACTCGGCCAAGACGCTGCAGGTCGAACAGATCCTGAAGGCGGAGTTCCCGGAAATCGACACCATGCAGTCCAACGTGGTGACCTGGCAGGGCCGCCACACCTCCGAGATCAATATGCGCCTGACCGACGCGCACAAGACGCATCGCCGCACGCAGCAGCAGTTGGAGAAAGCCATGCGCGCAAGGCTGGCCTCCGTGCCGGGCATCACGATGTCCGCCGGTAACAAGCCGATCTTCATCGCCATCCTCGGCACCGATGAAGCAAAGCTGGATGCGACCGCGAAGGAGCTGATGGAGAAGATGCGCAAGATCCGCGGCGTGGCGGACCTGGAATACAGCCAGGAAGGCGCCAGCCCGTCGACCATGATCAAGATCAATAATGAACTGGCCAGCGACCTTGGCCTGACCGTGCAGCAGATCGGCGCCGCCATGCGTCCCTTCGTCGGCGGCGAGCAGGTGAGCTACTGGCTGGCGAAGGATGGCCAGAATTATGAAGTCAACGTGCAGCTGCCGAAATCGGGGCGCCAGCGCGTGATGGACCTGGCCGACCTGTCGATCGCTTCCAGCAAGACCGATGCGAATGGCAACCCGGTCATGGTGCCGCTGCGCCAGGTGGTCAGCTTCGTTCCCTCGTTCAGCCCACAGGTGCTGAAGCGCCAGGCCCTGCAGCGCCGCGTGGCAATCTTTGCCGCCACCGAAGGCCGTCCTGCAGGCGATGTCGATTCCGACGTGAAGAAGGCGATCGACTCGATCAAGCTGCCGGACGGCGTGCGCTTCGACGTCGCCGGCAATGCGCAGCAGATGGCCGAAACGATGAACGGCGCCATCACCGCGCTGAGCATCGCCGTGATCTTCATCTACCTGGTGCTGGCCTCGCAGTTCGGCAGCTTCCTGCAGCCGATCGCGATCATGATGTCGCTGCCGATGTCCCTGATCGGCGTGCTGGTGGCGCTGCTGGTGACCGGCTCCACGCTGAACGTGTTCTCCGTGATCGGCGTGATCATGCTGATGGGCCTCGTGACCAAGAACGCCATCCTGCTGGTGGACTTCACCAACCACGGCCAGCGCGACGGCATGAGCCAGCGCGACGCCATCATGGCCGCGGGCCAGGTGCGCCTGCGTCCGATCCTGATGACGACGCTGGCCATGATCTTCGGCATGCTGCCGATGGCGATCGGCATGGGCGACGGCGGCGAAACGCAGGCGCCGATGGGGCGCGCCGTGATCGGCGGCGTGATCACGTCCACCTTGCTGACCTTGGTGGTGGTGCCGGTCGCATACACATATCTGGATAGCTGGGCAAGCGCGTACGGCGCTGGCTGCGGCGCAACAACCCGGAAGCCGGTCCGGTTGCAGTGGAAAAGGACAACGTGGCCGAGGTCGCGTAACCGGTTCGCCCGAGCTGTCCACGCGCTGCGCGGACGTAACGGCGGCTTTATTCTCTGATGGGGTCAGGCACGAAATGCTACACGGGCTGAACCGTGGCACACGGTTCAGCCCGTGTAGCATTTCGTGCCTGACCCCATTGGCATTTATTCGGGCGCGGTGGTGTCGGTTTCGCTCGTTTCGTAGCCGGCTTCATCGGCCTCCTGCTCGGAGGCGGGATGGTGCTTGGCTTCGAGCTTGCGCTTGGCCTTCTCTTCCTGCTTGCGCTTCTTTTCCAACTCGCGCTGCCGTTTTTCGTACTGGAAATTCGTCTTCGCCATGGCTTTGACCTCCTAAGTCATACATTAGCGCAAATTTTCAACCGCGAGGATGATGTGCCGCATGTAAATGCTTCAGGCGCTCGCGTGCCACGTGCGTGTAGATTTGAGTAGTTGATATATCGGAGTGGCCCAGCAATAACTGCACCACGCGCAAGTCCGCTCCATGGTTGAGCAAATGGGTGGCAAAGGCGTGGCGCAGCGTGTGCGGCGACAAAGGCGCCGTAATCTCAGCCTTTTGCGCACATTTCTTCACAACCACCCAGAACATCTGCCGCGTCATCGGACCGCCGCGTCCGGTGACGAAGAGGGCGTCGTCCTGCTGGCCATCCAGGATGGCGCCGCGCGCTTCGCGCAGGTAGCGCTCGATCCACAGCCGCGCCTGCTCGCCAAAAGGCACCAGGCGGGTTTTCGCGCCCTTGCCCGTGATGCGCAGCACGCCGTCGTTCATGCTGAGCTCGAGCGTCTTCAGCGCCACCAGTTCAGACACGCGCAGTCCGCTGGCATACATCAGCTCCAGCATGGTGCGGTCGCGGATACCCAGCGGCGTGCGCAAATCGGGCGCCGCCAGCAGCGCTTCCACCTGCGCTTCGCTCAGCGTATTGACGAAGCGCAGCGGCTGCTTCGCAGACGATAGCTTCAGGCAGGGGTCTTCATTGATATGCTTTTGCCGCAGCGCCAGCTGATAGAAGCGCTTCAGCACCGACAGCCGGCGGTTGGATGAGCTGGCCTTGGTCTCTTCATGCCGGGCCGCGAAATAGGCGTCGATATCCGGCGTGGTCACGCTCAGCAGGCCGCCGACCGCAGGCCGCGCCACTTCGAGCCAGCGCGCGAACAGGCGCATGTCGCGCCGGTAGGCATCCAGGGAATTTTTCGACAGCCCATCCTCCAGCCACAGGCTGTCGACGAACTCGTCGATCAGAGCAAGGTTGTCTGCTGCCATTGATACTCTTGGTGGCCCTCATGCGCCAGCAGCCAGCGCTTCACACCCAGCGTGAAACCGTTCTGGTCATCGTCGCCCGCAAAGCCGCCCAAGCCTTGCGCGGCCGTCACGCGGTGACAAGGAATCACCAGCGGGAAGTAATTGGCGCCGCAAGCCTGGCCCACGGCACGCGGATGCGAACCAAGGTGCTTCGCCAGCTCGCCGTAGGTACGCAGCTCGCCGCGCGAGATTTCGCAGATGGTATCCCACACGCGGCGCTGGAAATCGCTGCCGAGGCGGGCCAGCGGCAGGTCGAACCGGAAGTCGGCGTCCGCACAGTAAGCGAGCACTTGCTGCGCCGCTTTTTCCGACAGCGCATCGGCCGGCGCCTTCTCGGCATAGCTGCCCGGCAGGTAGAACAATTCAGTCACGACCGCGCCCGCGGTACGGATGCCCATGGCCCCGAAAGGCACATGGACGATGGCGGAAAACAGCTCGCTCGCCTGTTGTATTCTGGTCACATTCACTCCACTCGACACTGTGGTATTGATGCTACAGCACCCGGCCGCGGAGGGCAAAAAAAAACGCACCGATGGGTGCGTTTTTAAATTTGGTCGCGGCCCCGGCCGTTTAGCCCCGCTAAGGCGGTGGTCTAACGGCATTACTGTGAGCTGCGTCGTCTCCTCAATATATCCGCGGTATTGGCTACCGTTGTTATGTACCACTCCCCACTAACTTACGTATTCGTTGCTACCTTGGTGCATTTTTATATTCGTTCTGCACCGTTTGGGAGCGACGCCATCATAACTGATCTGTCACAGAATTTGTCCACTTTTCTTTTTTTGTTGTTATTGAAATGCAATTGTCGCCGCGACCATAAAAACTGTGGTAAACCCGCGTCAACATAGTAGTAACCGCAATTGCCAACCCTTGGGCAACAATAATAAGTTTGTGACAAGCCCGGAGCCCTCCGGGTTAAAACTATAAAAGATGTGAGGAAGACCCCCATGTTTATGAAAATCCTGGACCATCTGGAGGAGTGGATCATCGCCTTCCTGATGGGCGGCGCTACGCTGATCATTTTCCTATCGGTGGCCCACCGCTACGGCACCGGCCTCCCCATCCCCGGCGTGCAGGACTGGCTGCTCTCCCTGCATTTCGAATGGGCGCAGGAACTGGCCATCATCATGTTCGTGTGGATGGCCAAGTTCGGCGCCGCTTACGGCGTGCGTAAAGGCGTCCACGTGGGTGTGGACGTGCTGGTCAGCCGCCTGCCAACCGAGTGGCGCAAGAACACCACCATCATCGCGCTGGTCTGCGGCATGCTCTTCACCGGCATCATCGGCACGCTGGGCCTGCGCTTCGTGTGGGAGAACGGCATGCACCACGCGGTCTTCAGCCTGTTCCACATCGAAACCGACACGCCCGAAGGCCCGACCACGCCGGATCTGGAATGGCCGACCTGGTTCGTCTACTCCGTGGTGCCGATGGGCTCCTACCTGATGTGCTTCCGCTTCATCCAGGTGCTGGTCACGTTTGTCCGCACCGGCGAAATGCCGCACCAGGATGAATCCGAAGTCGAGGGCCTGGACGATATCGAGGAAGACCCGCTCTTTGCCACCGTTAAGCCAGGCACTGGAGGTGCGCGATGAGCTCCCACGCACATGATGTAGTCCCGATGTCCAAACAGCGCGCGGGCGCGTGGCTGCTGGGCATTGCCGCGATCCTGCTGGCGATCTGCGTAGTCGGCGGAAAGGTCGGCATCGTCTTCGCGCTGCTGATTGCGCTGATGCTGACCGGGATTCCGGTGTCCATCGCGCTGGGCCTGACGGTGCTGATGTTCATGTACCTGCTGACCCAGGTGCCGGTGGAAGCGGTCGCGCTGAAGCTGTTCAGCGGCATCGAGAAGTTCGAGATCATGGCCATCCCGCTGTTTATTTTGGCCGGTAACTTCCTGACCCACGGCGGCGTGGCGCGACGCATGATCGCCTTCGCCACCAGCATGATCGGCCACTGGCACGGCGGCCTAGCACTGGCGGGCATTATTGCCTGCGCGATGTTCGCGCTGGTCTGCGGTTCGAGCGTGGCAACGGTGGTGGCGATCGGCTCCATCATCCTGCCTGCGATGGTCAAACAAGGTTATCCGAAGCAGTTCGGCGCGGGCGTGATCATCACCGCAGGTTCGCTGGGCATCCTGATGCTGCCGTCGATCCCGAAAGTGATTTACGCGATTTCGACCAACACCTCGATCGGCGCCCTGTTCCTGGCCGGTCTGTTCCCCGGCATCCTGCTGACGGTGATGCTGTGCACCACCACCTGGGTCCTCGCGAAGAAGAACAAGTATCCGCGCATGCCGAAGGCAACGTGGGCCATGCGCTGGAAGGCTTTCCGCGACAGCGTGTGGGGCCTGATGCTGGTGATTATCATCATCGGCGGCATCACCTACGGCATCTTTACGCCGACCGAAGCAGCTGCCATGAGCGCGGTGTACGCCTTCATCATTTCGGTCTTCGTGTACAAGGACATGCCGCTCGCGAAGATGCCCGAGGTGCTGAAGAAGTCGGCCAGCCTGAGCGCGATGCTGCTGTACATCATCACCAACGCCGTGCTGTTCTCCTTCCTGATGGCGCACGAGAACATTCCGCAAGCGATGGCGGACTGGATCCTGTCCAAGGATCTGGGCCAGGCCGGCTTCCTCTTCTTCACCAACATCCTGCTGCTGTTGGCGGGTAACGTGATGGAGCCGTCGTCCATCATCCTGGTGATGGCGCCGATCCTGCACCCCGCGGCCATCCGCCTCGGCATCGACTCCGTGCATTTCGGTATCATGATCGACGCGAACATGGAAGTCGGCCTGTGCCACCCGCCGGTCGGCCTGAACCTCTACGTCGCCAGCGGCATCTCCAAGATGAGCATCTCCGAACTGACCGTCGCCGTGATGCCCTGGCTGCTCACCATGCTCGTGTTCCTCGTGATCGTGACCTACTGGCCCGGCCTCTCCCTCTGGCTCCCGAAAGCCATGGGCCTGATGTAATCTCCTCCCCCGGCGGACGCGCCCTCCCCAGCGCGTCCGTCTCTTCATTTTCATCGATCAATTCAATTCGTGTTACAGCGTAGGGCGGATCATTGATCCGCCGTGCGTGAATCGCCACCGACCTCACACTTGCCTTGTCGACGGGTGCGTAACGTGCCCTCTTCCCTAATTCGTCATTCGCTACCGGAATCATGATCGCCCCGTTTCATCGAATGACAGAATGACTAAGCGGAAGCGTTAAACACACGTCCAGCGAACTTTGACCGCAACTTCAAGAACCGCGGACTGAGCAGGCAACGGCGGATCGATGATCCGCCCTACGCTGCAACACAGATCATCCGGCCTGTGCCCGAATGGGCACAATTTTGATGGGAATTGATACGCCGCAAGGGATTTGTGCTCAGTCGGGACTAGGCTGGACTTTCATTTTCTCGTCCGGAGTCTTAAATGCCCAATTACCGCCGGCTGCTTCATCCGGGCGGCAGTTATTTCTTTACTGTGGTGAGCGAACAGCGCCGGCCGGTGCTGACGGCGCCGCTCTTTCGGCGCACTTTGCGCCATGCGATCAGCCGCGTGCGGTCACGCTATCCGTTCGAGATTGTGGCGTTTGTGCTGTTGCCGGATCATTTGCACACGATCTGGACTTTGCCGGATGGTGATAGCAATTTTCCCTTACGCTGGCGGCTGATCAAGGGGTTGGTGACGTATCAGACTAAGTGGCATGAGCAGGTGTGGCAGCATCGGTATATTGAGCACGTGATCCGATCGGAGCGCGATTTCGAGCTGCATTTTGATTATTTGCATTGGAATCCGATGAAGCATGGGCTGGTCGAACGGGTAGTGGATTGGCCTTGGTCGACGTTTCATCGGTATGTCGCACAGGGCGTCTATACAGCGGATTGGTGTGGTGACGCTGGCACGGCGGATCAATGATCCGCCCTACGCTGTGGTGGCGGTTCGTGCAAATAAATAAGGGCAAGCGGTGGCTTGCCCTCGGGGTTGGCGCTGGAAGGATTACTTCGCCGCTTCCTTGTTGATGGCGCTGATCAGGTCTTTGCCGATGCGGTCTTCCATTTGCTTGTGGACCGGCAGCAGGGCCTTGCGCCATTCGGCTTGTTCGGCGGCGCTCAGGTTGTAGACGGTGGTCTTGCCGGCTTTCTTGATCGCTTCCAGGGCCATGTCGTTGTCGCGCTGGGCGATGGCTTTTTCGTAGGTGGTGGCGTCGCGCATGGCGGCTTCGAGCTGGCCGCGGATGTCGGCCGGCAGGCCGTCCCAGAACTTCTTGTTGACGATGACCGCGTAGCCCAGGTAGCCGTGGTTGGACGTGGTCAGGTGCTTCTGCACTTCATGCATCTTCTGGGTATACATATTGGACGGCGGGTTCTCGGTGCCATCCACCACGCCCGTCTGCAGCGCCTGATAGACCTCGGAGAAAGCCAGCACCTGCGGGTTGGCGCCGAGGGCACGCATCTGCGCGTCCAGCACCTTGGACGACTGGATGCGCATCTTCTGGCCCTTGAAGTCCGCTACCGTGTGCAGCGGCTTGTTGGCGGACATGATCTTGAAGCCATTGTCCCAGTAAGCCAGGCCGGTGATGCCCTTCGGCTCCAGCTTCTTCAGCAGGCCCTTGCCGATCGGACCTTCGGTCACGTTATACAGGGCAGTCTTGCTGGGGAAGATGTACGGCAGGTCGAAGACTTCGAATTCCTTCACGCCCAGGGGTCCGAACTTGGCCAGCGACGGCGCCAGCATCTGGACTGCGCCCAGCTGCAGCGCTTCCATTTCCTCTTTATCCTTGTACAGCTGGCTGTTCGGATAGACCTCGACCTTCACGCGGCCGTTGGTGTTCTTTTCCGCCAGCTGCTTGAAGCGCTCGGCGGCCTGCCCTTTCGGCGTGTCCGTGGCGACCACGTGGCTGAACTTGATAACGATCGGCGCCTGGGCGAACGCGTTGGAGGTAAGGCAGGCGGCCGCGCTCAAGGCGACCAGGATGGTCTTCAGTTTCATGGTGTCTTCCCCTGGAAAATAGATGGATTATTATTCTTACCATCCCATTCTGCAAAAGGCTATGGCGCACGGCAACTGTGGAAAACCACAATACAGCGGCGCCCAGATTTGTTTACTCTCGGACAATGCCTAATTCCGCCTCCACATTGAGCATGCCCCACCTGCCGCATCCGGTGCGCTGGCTGCTGCCCATCGTGATCGTGCTGCTGTTCATGGCCATCCTGATCTGGCTGCCCTGGCAGGCGCGCCAGATGGAGAGCAACGAGCGCCAGGAGCAGCTGATTGCCGACACCCTGTGGGTGGAGCAGTCGATCCGCTTCCAGCTGGCGCGCCACGAGGAAAGCTTGCGCGGACTGGCCAATGAAATCACGGCCGGCCACCTGTCCGACGAACAGCTGCACGTGCGCATGGAGCGCCTGCTAAAAAATGGCGCGGAGCTGAAGCGCGTGATGCTTGTTGACCCGGAGGGACGCGTGCGCGCCTCCAGCGAGCCGGCCCCGCCGGCCCGCGCTGCGCTGAGCGCCGCCTACCAGGCTGCCGCCGACCACGCCCGCCGCGCCCATTCGCCCGTCTACAGCCAGCCGGAAGCCCAGACCCAGAATCCGGCCGGCGCGCCGGGCGTGCTGATGATGGACCTGCATTATCCCGTCTACCGCGGCGACACCTGGCTGGGCAACCTGGTGGCCAGCTACCAGCTGTCCTCCATCCTGGACGAGCTGGTGCCCTGGTGGTTCGCCCAGGATAACCAGTTGTCACTACTGGACCGCGATGACAAGGTACTGGCCCGCCGCAGCGCCGCCGGCCCCGGTCACGGTGTCTACACCCACAAGCGCGGACTGGACCTGCCCGGCGTGTCCCTGACCCTGATGACGGACAGCGTGAAGTCCGAACCCAGGCTCCTGCCCAACCTGCTGGTCGGTTCGGTGATCGTCCTGTCCCTGGCCCTGTTATGGAGCCTGCTGGCCCTGTGGGGGCAGTATCTCCGCGCCGCCTGGCGGCCGAGGGCGCCCTGCGGCAGCAGATGTCCTTCCGCACGGCGATGGAGAATTCCCTGGTCACCGGCCTGCGCGCGCGCGACCTGGAAGGCCGCGTGACCTATGTGAATCCCGCCTTCTGCCAGATGGTCGGCTACACGGCCGAAGAACTGGTGGGCCGCTCGCCGCCCATGCCCTACTGGGCGCCGGACGTGATGGCCGAATACCAGCACCGCCTGGCCGGCGTGCTGGCCGGCGCCCACGTGCCCCAGTTCGAAACCATCTTCCAGCGCAAGGACGGCACCCGTATCCCGGTGCTGATCTTCGAAGCGCCGCTGGTGGACAACGAAGGCCGCCACACCGGCTATATGGGCTCCATCCTCGACATCACGGACCGCAAGCGCATGGAGGAACTGAACCGCGAGCACCAGGAAAAGCTGCAGGCCAGCTCGCGCCTGGCGACGATGGGCGAAATCGCGTCCATGCTGGCGCATGAGCTGAACCAGCCGCTGGCCGCTATTTCCAGCTACACCACGGGCGCGCTGAACCTGATGAAGCGCACCGAGGACGCCGGCGGCAATGCGCTCGACTGCGCCGTGCTTCGTCCCGCGCTGGAACAGGCCAGCACCCAGGCCCAGCGCGCCGGCCAGATCATCCGCAGCGTCCACGAATTCGTGAAGAAGCGCGAAGCGGAGCGCCAGGATATCGGCCTGCAGACCATGTTGGACAGCATCAGCGCCCTGATCGAGCTGCAGACCCGCCAACTCTACGTACAGATGCAGGTGGCAATTCCGTCCGACCTGCCGATGGTGCGCGCCGACCGCATGCTGGTCGAGCAAGTCCTGCTCAATCTCACCCGCAACGCCATCGAATCGATGGCCAATGTGCCGGCCGAGCGCCGCGTCCTGCGCATCGAGGCGGTGCACGACGCGGCGGCCGGACAGGTCGCGGTTTCCGTGATCGACCGCGGACACGGCATCCCCAAGGAAGTGGCGGAGCGCCTGTTCTCGCCCTTCTTCTCGACCAAGGCCGAGGGCATGGGCATGGGCCTGAACATCTGCCGCACGGCCATCGAATTCCACGGCGGGACGCTGACGCACCGCGATAACCCGCAAGGCGGTACCATATTCACTTTCACGCTGCCGGCGTCCGGCGCGGAACGGTAACAGATCACGGAGATTTACATGTTGCACATAGTCGATGACGAAGCAGTGGTGCGCGATGCGCTGTCCTGGCTCGCTTCCTCGCGCGGGATTCCCGCCGTGGCTTACGAGGGCGGCGACCGCTTCCTGGACTTCGTGGAGACCGGCGCCTTCGACGCGGCCGGCGACTGTGTGCTGCTGGATGTGCGTATGCCTGACATCAACGGCATCGCCGTCTTCGACCAGCTGGCCGCACGTGGCCTGACCGAGCGCCTGCCCGTGATCTTCCTGACCGGCCACGGCGACGTGCCGATGGCGGTCGACACGCTGAAGCGCGGCGCCTTCGATTTCTTCGAGAAGCCCTTCAACGACAACCAGTTGATGGACCGCGTGCAGGAAGGCCTGGCGCGCTCGCGCGAGGCGAGCAGCAAGGCGGAAATCCATGCACGACTGGCCACCCTGTCCCAGCGCGAGCGCGAGGTGCTGGATCTGATCCTGGCCGGCAAGATGAACAAGGTGGTGGCCGATGAACTGGGCATTTCCATGCGCACGGTGGAAGTGCATCGCGCGCACATCTTCGACAAGATGCAGGTGAAGACCGCCGTGGAGCTGGCGGGCCTGCTGAAGTAATAAAAACCCACGGCGTGAAACAGGTGTCAGCCACGATGTGGCTGACACCAGGGTTACGCCTTGGGTTCTAATCAGGCCGCGAGCTCGGTGCGATTGCGGCCGCCCTGCTTGGCGCTGTAGAGCGCGCGGTCGGCGCGCGATACCCAGGGCTCGTAGTGCGCTTCGTCCTCGCGCACCACGGCCACGCCAAGGCTGATCTGCATGGCGAAGCTCTCGCCCTCGTGCTGCACCGGTGTGGCAGCCACCTGCTGGCGCAGGCGCTCGGCGAAGCTGTGGGCGCCCTGTTCGTCCGTGTCCGGCAGCACAACCAGGAATTCCTCACCGCCGTAGCGCGCGGCGAAGTCCATCTCGCGCATCACTGACTGGATCACGGATGCCAGCTGGCGCAGGGCCGCGTCACCGGCCGGATGGCCATGACGGTCGTTGATGTCCTTGAAGTGGTCGATATCCAGCAGCACCATGGCCGAACCGTGGTGCGAGCGGCGCGCGCGCTGCCATTCGGCGGCCAGGCGGCGGTCGGCGGCGCGGCGGTTCAGCAGGCCTGTCAGGCCGTCCGTTGTGGCCAGGGTTTCCAGGTGCTGGTTGGCGCGGTGCAGCTCGGCCAGCAGGCTGTCCTGCGAATTCTGCCAGTGCCGGAACAGCTCATAGCCGAAGAAGGCGATGAACAGCACTATGGCCGCGAACACCCAGTAGAAGATCCACATGGTCTGGCGCAGCACGGCCAGCGCGTGCGCCGGCGAAGTCATGCCGCTGTGGCGCTCCGCCAACTCGATGGTCACGAAGCCGTAAATCAGCACGCCCAGCGTGACGGAAGCCAGCAGGCCGAGGATGGACTGGCGCGAGGAGGTATCGGTCTTACGCATCAGCTCCGGATGCGCCGCCATCCAGCGCTCGACGCGGGGCCACAACAGCGCCAGAAGTGGCCCGGCAAGGACCACGCTTTGCAGGAAGGCGCCCAGCCACCAGCCCTGCCAGATCGGCAGCAGCGCCGCCTCTTCCAGCCGGTTCGTATAGCTCCAGATCAGCGCTCCGCTGGAACCGAACACGCTGGAGATGAAGGCCAGCTGCACATAGAACAGCAGGGAATTCAGGCCGCGCAGGTCGCGCCGCATGGCGATGGCCTGGTAGCCGATGACCATGATGACCAGGCCAAGCGGGTTGGAGAACGCGAACAGCAAGGCCCACGGCAGCGGCATGCCCGCATACAGGGCCAGCGACAGCGTGGCGCAATAGGCGGGAATGGCGCCCCACCACCAGCCGAGAGTCAGCGTAAGCAGCAGGCAAACCAGCAGGGGCGGATAAATCGTGAGGTAGACGGTCACGCCGCCGAACTCGATGGGAATGCCGGACCAGCGCCAGATCACCATGCCCACGCCCAGCGCCGCGCACAGCACGAGCAGCGCCAGCCAGCCGCCCAGCAACCAGCACTTCTGGGCGCCGCTGCCATTGCGCCACAGGCACCAGGGCGACAGCTCGCGGTACACCGGCGGCGCGTGGGCATGTATTTTGTGCAAGATTGCTTCCCCTTCGTCTCCTTTCATTATACAAAATGAAAGTAACCAGGAGTCCACTCAGCGGCCGAGGTGTTGCGCCAGCGCCCACTCCACATGCTCGCGCACCAGCGGCGACGGATGCTCGCGGCGTGCCTGCAAGGCCGACACGATCGCCGCGTCTCCGCGCGCGCCCATGTTGGCCGCGTTGCCCAGGCCGACCGCCAGATTGCGCAGCCAGCGTTCATGCCCGATGCGGCGAATCGGGCTGCCCTCCATGTGGCGATTGAATTCCTCCTCGCTCCACGCGAACAGCTCGATCATGCCGGCGCTGCCGAGGGCGTGGCGCTCATCGAAATCGGGCAGCGTGGCGCGCTGGGCGAACTTGTTCCAGGGGCAGATGGTCTGGCAATCATCGCAGCCGTAGACGCGGTTGCCGATCAGCGGGCGCAGCTCCTCGGGAATGGACGACTTCAGCTCGATGGTCAGGTAGGAGATGCAGCGCCGCGCATCGAGCTTGCCGGGGCCGAGGATGGCCTGGGTCGGGCACACGTCGATGCAGGCCTGGCACTGGCCGCAGTGCGCGCCGGTCGGCTCGTCCACCGGCAACGGCAGATCGACCAGGATTTCGCCCATGAAGAACATGGAGCCTGCGCTGCGGTTGATCAGCAAGGTGTGCTTGCCGCGCCAGCCCAGGCCGGACTTCTCGGCCAGCGGCAGCTCCATCACGGGCGCCGAATCGGTGAACACACGGAAGCCGAATTCGCCGATGGCGACGCGGATCCTGTCGGCCAGCTGCTGCAGGCGGGCGCGCAATACCTTGTGGTAGTCGCGCCCCCGCGCATAGACAGAGATAACGGCCTGGGTGGGATCGTTCAGGCGCGCCGTTTCGCGCTCGCGCCAGTTCTCGTCCTGCGCACCCGGCAGGTAATTCATGCGCGCCGTGATCACGCGCACCGTGCCCGGCACCAGCTCCGCAGGGCGGGCGCGCATCAAGCCGTGGCTTGCCATATAGTCCATTTCGCCGTGCATGCCCGCGTCCAGCCAGGCCTGCAGGCCCGCTTCGGCCGATGCCAGGTCGATATCGGCGATGCGCACTTCGGCGAAGCCGAGCTCCGTCCCCCATGCCTTGATGGACGCGGCAAGTTCGGCTAATTTCTGCTCGGGAAGGGACATCTGGCGGGACCGGCTATACAATGCGGGGGATCAAACCGTCATTTTATTCGATGCAGCACTTTAAATCCCATCTCCACGACGAAGCCGGCACGGCCGCCCTGGGCAGCTCGCTGGCGCGCGCCCTGCTGCCGGGCATGGCCATCTACCTGCACGGCGACCTCGGTGCCGGCAAGACCGCCCTCACCCGCTCGCTGCTGCACGCGGCAGGCCACGTTGGCAATGTGAAAAGCCCGACTTATACGCTGTCGGAGCCTTACCGCGTCACGCTCGATGGCAAGGCCGTCAACATCATCCATTTCGACCTGTACCGCATGAGCAGTGCGGAGGAATTCCTGGATGCGGGCTTCCGCGAAGACTTCAATGGCGAGAATATCTGCATCGTCGAATGGCCGGAGAAGGCAGACGGCGTGCTGCCGGCGCCCGACCTTCGCGTTTTTCTCTCTATAGCCGGAGACGGACGTGATGTAGAATTGCAGGCGTCCACAGCTCTGGGTCAGCTATGCCTGCAACGCCTCCAATTCGCACCGAATCTCTGACTGAACGCGCCCGGACCCGGCGCACGGTCCTCAAAGCCGGCGGCACGCTGCTGCTGTCCGTGCTCGCTCCCATGCGCGCCATGGCGGCGCAAATCCTGGCCGTGCGCGTATGGCCTGCCGATGACTACACCCGCGTCACGCTGGAGAACGATTCGGATCTGAAAGCCACGCACTTCATCGTCAAGGACCCGGAGCGCCTGGTGGTCGATATCGAAGGCCTCGAACTCAACCCCACGCTGAAAAGCCTGGTCGCCAAGATCCAGTCGAACGACCCTTACATCAAGCAGGTACGCGTGGGCCAGAACCGCCCGAACGTGGTGCGACTCGTATTCGACCTGAAGGAAGAAATCACGCCGCAGGTGTTCACGCTGCCGCCTGTCGGGAACTACAAGCACCGCCTGATCTTCGACCTTTATCCGGTGAAGGAAATCGACCCTATCGCGGCCATGATTGAAAAGGGCGAATGGTCGGATGACGGCACGACTGCCGTGCCGCAGCAGCCCTCCGTTGCCGCCGCGCCGACGCCCGGCGTTGCGCAGCCGCCTTCAGCACAAACGCCGCCCGCCGCTGCGCCCACGCCGGCGCTGCCGCCGGAGGTGATCAAGCCGGAGATCGCGGCCGCGCCGCCGAAGCCGGAAAAGCCGGAGAAACCTGCGCAAGGCGGCAAACTGGTACGCATGCTGACCATCGCGCTCGACCCTGGCCACGGCGGCGAAGATCCCGGCGCCACCGGTGCGCGCGGCAGCCGCGAGAAGGATATCGTGCTGGCCATCGCCAAGCGCCTGAAATCGAAAATCGAGGAACACCCGAATATGCGCGTGATGCTCACGCGCGACGGCGACTTCTTCGTGCCGCTGCCCACGCGCGTGGAAAAGGCGCGCAAGGTCGATGCCGACCTGTTCGTGTCCATCCACGCCGATGCTTTCGTCAAGCCGACCGCGCGCGGCTCCTCGGTGTTCGTGCTGTCCGAAAAAGGCGCCAGTTCCTCGGCCGCACGCTGGCTGGCGGACAAGGAAAACGCGGCCGACCTGATCGGCGGCGCCAACTCCAAGGGCCACGACCCGCAACTGGCCAGCGTGCTGTTCGACCTTTCGACCACGGCCCAGATCAACGACAGCCTGAAGGTCGGCAAGGCCGTGCTGGGCGAAATCGGCGGCATCAACAAACTGCACAACGGCGCCGTCGAACGCGCCGGCTTCGCGGTGCTGAAGGCGCCGGACATTCCTTCGATCCTGATCGAGACCGCCTTCATCTCCAACCCGGAAGAAGAAGCGCGCCTGCTGGACAATGCCTACCAGGACCAGATCGCCGACGCCATCGTAAAAGGCATCCGCCGCTACTTCGCCAAGAACCCTCCGCTCGCAAAGAACCGGATCACTTAAGGAATCCAGATGCACAAGATGGTGACTGTCGGCGCACTGCCCGCCGTTTCGATCAACATGGCCGATGGCGCCGAAGCCACCATTACCCTGTACGGGGCGCACCTGACTTCCTGGAAAACCGCCGACGGGCGCGAACGCCTGTTCATGAGCAGCAAATCGCCGCTGGACGGCAGCGCCGCCATCCGTGGCGGCGTGCCCGTGATCTTCCCCCAGTTCTCGACGCGCGGCACGGGCCAGCGCCACGGCGTGGCGCGCCTGTCCCACTGGCGCCTGGCGGAAAGCGGCGGCGAAGGCCCGACCGCCTGGGCCGAATTCGAACTGACCGAGGCCGACGTGCCGGCGCAACTGGCGAAAGGCTGGCCGCACGCCTTCACGCTGCGCCTGCGCTTCACGCTGCACGCCGAGTCCATCGAAATGAGTTTCAATGTGCGCAATACGGGCGAGCAGGATTTCGATTTCGCCTGCGCCCTGCACACCTACTATGCGCTGGAAGCCTTCGAGCATGCGGCGCTGGAGGGCCTGGAGTCCGGCGACATCCATTTCAAGGAAAAGCTGGACAACGTCTACCGCGCCCCAGCCGAAGTGACGCTGCTGCATACGGGCGCCGGCGCACTGCGCCTGCAGCAGCAGGGCTTCACGGAATTCGTGGTGTGGAATCCGGGCGCCGAAGGTGCGGCGGCCCTGAGCGATATGGCGGATGAGGAGTACCGCCAGTTCGTGTGCGTCGAACCGGCGAAAGTGGACAAGAAAGCGCTGGCGGCCGGCGCCGAATGGACCGGCCTTCACACCATCAGTTTGATTCCTTGATCATGCGGCCGGACGCGGCCTGGACCGGGCGTGCGTTGAAGGGGTAGAGTCGGCTGAACAGCGCCATCTGCGACGGCGAAGCCTGCACCGGCTCCTTCATCACCAGCCACAGGACGCCCTCCGTGCAGGGCGGCGTGGTCAGCGAACCCATATAGGTAAAGTACTCGCGGCGCTGCGGCAGCAGGTCGTTCGGGTCCAGCACGATGGCCGGCACCGAGGTGTCGCCCTTCTCCAGCGGCAGGTTGTTCCACACGGTCTGGATCACAGGCTGCGGCTTGCCGCGTTCGAGCAGCAGCGCCAGCACGGCCAGCTTGCCGTCGGCGCTCTTGTGCACAAGGTGCACCACCATCTCGAATCCCTTGCCGTTGATGCGCTCTTCGGACGGACGATGGAAGTGGAACTGCTGCAGTTCATACATCGTGTTGCCGATGTTGAGGTAATTGCCGCCGCCGACCTGCACCTGCACCGTGTGGCTATTGTCCGTTACCGTGAAGGCGGACGGGTGGTAGTCGAAGCCGATCTGCTCCAGGTCCACCTTCATGCCGTCGCGGATATCGATTGGCGACTGGCGGTTGCCCGCACCGCACTTGGCCCAGTCGGCATTGATGCGGCCCCAGTTGGCCGGACCCAGCTCGCCCTCGTACGTCCAGTGCGTGCCGTTGGCGCGCGGCGGCGGCGCCTTGGCAAGCGCTTCGGCTTTCGCAGCCTTGGCGGCGGCTTCTTTTTTCGCCTTGGCGGCGGCTGCGTAGCGGGCGGCCTGGTTGGCTTTCATTTTCGGCCAGGCGCTCGGCAATCTTGGCAGACAGTTCAGCTTCCGCCATCGCTTCCTGCTCGCGCTGGCTAGCCTTGCGCTGCGGCGCGGCCTTGGCGACCGGGCTGGCAGGGATCTTTTCCACGGTGGCAGCCGCGGCGAGATTGGGTTTGATCGACGGAACGCCCTTGGGCTCCGCCGGTGGCTCGATCGCGCTCGCCGTCGAGATGACGAGGTAACAAGCCGAGAGGGCGATCAGGTTACGCATGATATCCGGTGACTAATACAAGTTATACCGGTTAACGGTTGCGCTGCGGGAAAACTTGAGACCAAACCCGGGACCAAAAAACTAGTGTCTGCCACATCGTGGCAGACACTTGATTTACGCCTTGGGTTTTGACTAGTTTAGCGGCCCAATACCTTGCGTCCCAGTTTCCAGGCGCCCCCCAATGCCATCGGCACAATCGCAATGCCCACCCCAAACAGCACGATCGCAGTCAGGTGATCACGAACGAAAGGAGCATTACCAAACAGATAACCCGCCACCGTCAGCGACAGCACCCAGGCCACGGCGCCGGTCACGTTAAAGAGCTGGAAGCGGCTATGCGTCATATCCGAAACGCCCGCTACGAAAGGCGCGAAAGTGCGGACCACCGGCACGAAGCGCGCCAGGATGATGGTCTTGCCGCCGTGGCGCTCGAAGAATTCGTGGGTGCGGCGCAATGCATCCTTGTTAATCCAGCGGTAGTCATGGGTGAACACGCGCTGGCCAATAGCCTCGCCTATCCAGTAATTGGTTGTATTCCCCAGGACCGCGGCCGTCACCAGCAGGAAAATCAGCAAGCCGAGGTTCATTTCGCCGGTAGCGCAGAAGGCGCCCGCGATGAACAGCAGGGTATCGCCTGGGAAGAAAAACAGCACCACCAGACCGGTCTCGCAGAAGACGATAGCAAACAGTACGGCATAGACGTAGATGCCATACTGCGCAATCAGGCTGCCCATCGCCTTGTCGACGTGGACCAGCATGTCCAGCAATTGAACGAAATCCATATAAATCCCAAAAGGTTGCGGCGGGAATCATACTACAATCCCCCGGTCGCCGGACCGCCGGCAGAACCGAAAATAAGGAGATAAAGAGGATGCACGCACTGAAAGTCCTGAAGCACTGGCCCGCGCTGGCCCTGGCGCTGGCAGCCCTGCCGGCGCTCGCCGCGGCAAAGGAACTGCCGCCCAAGCCGACCGTGAACGATGTCATCAAGGCATCGAAGCCGACCGAGTGGCGCGCACTGGATCCGGAAAACACACTATACATGGACATTCCCAGCGGCCGGGTGATCATCGAGCTGGCGCCATCGTTCGCTCCCAACCACGCAGCCAATATCCGCGCCATGGTGCGCGAGGGCTATTTCGACGGCCTTGCCATCTACCGCTCGCAGGACAACTGGGTGGTGCAGTGGGGCGATCCGGACGAGGACAAGCCCAAGCCACTGAAGACGGCCAAGGCCAAGCTGGCCGGCGAATTCACCGTGCCAGCGAAAAACGATACGCACTTCACCCGTCTGCCGGACGCCGACGGCTATGCGCCGCAGGTCGGCCACTCGAACGGTTTCCCCTTCCGCCCGCGATCCAAAGACGGGCGAAACCTGGTTGGCGCACTGCTACGGCATGGTCGGCGTGGCGCGCGGCAATGAGTCCGACAGCGGCAACGGCGGCACGCTGTACGCGGTGATCGGCAACGCGCCGCGCCACCTGGACCGCAATATCACTGTCGTGGGACGCGTGGTGAGCGGCATGCCGCTGCTGTCCGTGCTGCCGCGCGGCCCGCAGCCAATGGGCATGTATGACAAGGCCGAGATGCGCGTGCCGATCAATTCCGTGCGCCTCGCCGCCGACGTGCCCAAGGCGGAGCGGGCGAACTGGGAGGTGATGCGCACCGAGTCGGCCAGCTTTAAGGCCGTGATTGAAGCGCAGCGCAATCGCGGCGGCCCCTGGACCAAGGTCGCCGCCGGCCACGTTGACCTCTGCAACGTTCCCATCCCCGTCCGCGAAGCCAAACCTTGAGGCGAAAGGCTGGTGTCAGCCACGATGTGGCTGACACCTTGGCTAGCGGCAGCGAACAGGTGTCTGCCACATCGTGGCAGACACCAGGGTTTCCCGGTTTGAGATTGATATAATCCCACCCCATGAACGCCCCAACGCCCCCGCGCCCCATCCGCGCCCTGCCGGACCAGCTCATTTCCCAGATCGCCGCCGGCGAGGTGGTCGAGCGGCCTTCCGCCGTCGTCAAAGAGCTGCTGGAAAACGCCCTGGACGCCGGATCGAGCCAGATCACAGTCAGGCTGGAAGAAGGCGGCGTCAAACGCATTTGCATTACCGACAACGGCAAGGGCATCCCGCCTGACCAGATGCCGCTGGCCCTGGCGCGCCACGCCACATCCAAGATCGCCTCGCTGGACGACCTGGAAAATGTCGGCACGCTCGGCTTCCGCGGCGAAGCGCTGGCCTCGATCGCATCCGTGGCCGCGGTCACGCTGACCTCGCGCACCGCGGATGGCGCCCACGCCTGGGAACTCGAAGGCTCCCACCTCGGCACCGTGGTGCCCAGCTCGGGCGCCCACGGCACCACAGTCGATGTGCGCGACCTGTATTTCAATACCCCCGCGCGCCGCAAGTTCCTGAAATCCGAGCAGACGGAATTCGGCCACTGCGCGGAAGTCGTGCGCCGCATTGCGCTGGCGCGTCCCGATGTGAGCTTCACGCTGACCCACAACGGCCGCACGGTCGACCACTGGATGGTCAGCGACATGGCCAAGCGCAGCGCGCAAATCCTCGGCAGTACCTTCGAGGAAGCGCGGCTTCCGATCGATGAGGGTTCCGGCGTGCTGCGCGTGCACGGCTTCGCCGGCCTACCCACTGCGTCCAAGGGACGCGCCGACAGCCAGTACTTCTACGTCAACGGCCGCTTCGTGCGCGACAAGCTGCTGGTGCACGCCGTGCGCGCCGCCTACGAAGACGTGCTGCATGGCGACCGCTTCCCATCCTACGTGCTGGCGCTCGACCTCGACCCGGCACTGGTGGACGTGAACGTGCACCCGTCCAAGATCGAAGTGCGCTTCCGCGACAGCCGCGCCGTGCACCAGTTCGTGTTCCACGCTGTGCAGCGCGCGCTGGCCGCCACCTCGGCCACCTCGCACGGCAGCGTGCCTTCGCCGCTGCCGGCAGCCGAAACGCTGCAGGCGTCCGGCCCGGTATGGCGCCCGCAGCAGCAGGCGTCCTTCGGCTCCATCCTGAACCCGGACTACAAGCCGACATTCTCCCCATCGCCCTTCGGCAGCGGCGGAGCCGGCATCGCCCAGTCCACTGAACGCTATGGCGCCCTGTTCGCGTCCGGCGCGCGCGATGGGGACAGCTCCGCGCCGGCCGACGGCAGCGTCTCCTTCCGCGCCACGGCCGACTACACGGTCCCGCAGGCCGCACCGATCACGGCTACTTCCGCCCAACTCTCGGGCGACGAATTCCCGCTCGGCTTCGCGCTGGCCCAGCTGCACGGCATCTACATCCTGGCCCAGAACAGCAAGGGCCTGGTGCTGGTCGACATGCACGCCGCCCACGAGCGCATCCTGTACGAACAACTGAAGAACGCGCTGGACGCCCAGATCAATGGCGACGATATGCAGGTGCAGAACCTGCTGATTCCCGTTACCTTCTACGCCGACGGCATCGAAGTAGGCGCCGTGCAGGAACACGGCGACACCCTGAAAACCCTGGGCTTCGACATCGCCGTGCTGTCGCCAACCACGCTGGCCGTGCGCGCCGTCCCTGCCCTGCTGAGGAACGCCGACGCGCAAACGCTGGCGCGCGACGTGCTGCGCGATGTGCGCGAATACGGCGGCTCGCGCGTGCTGATCGAACGCCGCAATGAGCTGCTCGGCACCCTCGCCTGCCACACGGCGGTGCGGGCCAACCGCATCCTCACCCAGCCCGAGATGAACGCCCTGCTGCGCCAGATGGAGACCACGGAGCGCGCCGACCAGTGCAATCACGGGCGTCCGACCTGGGTGCAGGTCGAAATCTCCGCGCTGGACAAGCTTTTCCTGCGCGGCCAATAAGATGAACCAGCCGTTGAAGCGCCCTTTGGCGGTGGCCATCATGGGGCCGACCGCGTCCGGCAAGACCGCCTCGGCGCTCGCTATCGCGCTGCGCGTGCCGTCCGAGATCATTTCGGTCGATTCCGCCCTGGTCTACCGCGGCATGGACATCGGCACTGCCAAGCCCTCGCGCGAAGAACTGGCCGCCGTGCCGCACCACCTGATCGACATCATTGATCCCCTGGATTCCTATTCGGTGGCGCAGTTCCGCACCGACACCCTGCGCCTGGTCCAAGAAATCACCGCGCGTGGCAATCTGCCCCTGCTCGTCGGCGGCACGATGCTGTACTACAAGGGCCTGAACGACGGACTTGATGACCTGCCCGGCGCCGATCCCGCCATCCGCGCCCAGCTCGATGCCGAAGCGGAGCGCGACGGCTGGCCCGCCCTGCACGCGCGCCTGGCGCTGCTGGACCCGGCCACCGCCGCCCGCCTCAAGCCCATGGACGCGCAGCGCATCCAGCGCGCGCTCGAAATCATCCAGTTGAGCGGCAAGCCCATGTCCGAGCTGCTGGCCCAGCGCGTGAAGGAAGAACTGCCGTTCGAACTGGCCTCGTTTGCACTGGAGCCGTCCGACCGCAAGGTGCTGCATGAGCGCATCGAACGCCGCTTCGACCTGATGCTGGAAGGCGGCCTGCTGGATGAAGTGAAAGCGCTGCGCGCGCGCGGCGACCTGCATATCGGACTGCCCTCGATCCGCTGCGTCGGTTATCGCCAGGCGTGGCAATACCTGGACGGCGAAGTTGACTACGCGACCATGCGCGACACCGGCATTTTCGCCACCCGTCAGCTATGCAAGCGCCAGCTGACCTGGCTGCGCGCCATGCCCGAGCGCACCGTCATCGATTGCCTGGCGCCGGACGCGTCCGATCAGCTCCAGCAGCAGGTTCTTGCCAGGTTGGCAACCAATTAGATCTTGACAGTCCCCCTCCGAGCCCCGATAATTCTCGCCTCCTGGTGATATAGCTCAGTTGGTTAGAGCATAGCATTCATAATGCTAGGGTCGGTGGTTCAAGTCCACCTATCACCACCATTCGGCAGCCGGCTTGACAGCCCGCTGGGAACAAAGCCATAATATGTGGCTCTGGTGATATAGCTCAGTTGGTTAGAGCATAGCATTCATAATGCTAGGGTCGGTGGTTCAAGTCCACCTATCACCACCAGGAATTCAGCGAAAAAGCCCGATCCGGCAACGGTTCGGGCTTTTTTGTTTTTGCTCAGGACACGCGGCGCGGGGCACGCCTAGACTAGGCTTTTGGCTCGGGAGGCGGAAATGGCGGATCTGACTTTGCCGTTGGCGCGCGTGGTGGAGGGACACCGCGAAAAGATTCTGCAGTCGGTCGGCGGGAAGGCGGCGCTGGCCGCGCTGCAGGATGACCGGGTCATGCTGCAGGTGGCGGATGTTTGCTATGCCCTGCTGCCGGGCGTGCTGCGGCTGGCGGTGAAGGAACAGGCGTTTCGCGACTTCGTGCTGCAGCATCGCAGCGCGATTGTTGCTCGCCTGTTGGTATAGCACGCTAAAACCAGAGGCATAAAACTGGTGTCTGCCACATCGTGGCAGACACCTGCTTTACGCCGTGGGTTTTTATTGGCGCAGCCGCTCACTCACGCGGCGCTGGATGCTGCCGTCGGCGAGGTGGCGGTAGAGGTTTGCGCCGGGGCAGACAGTCTGCGCGGAATAGTCCTTGTGCCCGTGGATGGTTTCAGGCGCGACCTTGTACTTACGAGCCAGCATCGCCATCAACTCCACCACCGCATCCAGTTGCGCAGCATTCGGCTGCACTTCCTCAAAATTGCCGACCACCTCGATCAGCGCGTGGCCCTTGGGGTCGTACTCGGTATTGGTATCGCCCGCGTAATCGATGCGGCGGCCTTCGTAGATGCGGCCATCGAGGTCGATGATGTAGTGGTAGGGGATGTCGATCCAGTGCTTGGTGTTGCGCGACCAGGTCTGCAGGTTGCGCAGGTAGGCGACTGGATCTTTCCCTTGCGGGAAGGGCTCGCCCTGGTGGTGCAGCGTGATATGCGTGATCTGCTGCGGGCGGGCCAGCGCGGGATCGGCAGGCGTGCCGCCCACTCTTCAACGGTGATGATGCGCGGGTCCGCCGCATAGGCAGCGGACGTGGCGGCGAACAGCGCCGCCAGCAGGAGGTTCTTCAATGCCGGGGTCCTTTTGTCAGCAGAAGCGCAATCAGGCTGAGTAGCGCTGCGGCGGACAGATAATACCCGACATACTGCAATCCGTAATGGCTGGCGAGCCAGGTCGCCGCATACGGCGCCAGCGAGGCGCCCAGGATGCCGGCCAGGTTGAAGGTCAGCGAGGCGCCCGTGTAGCGCACTTCGGCCGGGAACAGCTCGGACAGCAGCGTGCCGAGCGGGCCATAGGTCATGCCCATCAGGCCCAGGCCAAGCGACAGGAACACCGTCACCTGCACCAGGCTGCCCGAGCCGAACATCGGCGCCATCACGAGGCCGAAAGCGGCGATAGCAGCAGACACCCAGATCAGCGTGGGACGGCGACCATGCTTGTCGGCCAGCAGCGCGGCAACGGGAATGGTCAGGCCGAAGAACACCACGGCCACCAGTTGCAGGATCAGGAAGGTCTGGCGCGAGATACCCAGCGCGCTCGTGCCCCAGCTCAGGGCAAACACGGTCATCAGGTAGAACAGCACGAAGGTCGCCATCGCGATCAGGGTGCCCAGCACCAGTACGCGCGTGTGCTGCGTGAGCACTGCAAGCGCCGGCACTTCGACGCGTTCATTGCGGTCCAGGACCTTCTGGAAGTCCGGCGTCTCGGTGATCTTCAGGCGGACATACAGGCCGACCAGCACCAGCAGCGCGCTGGCCAGGAAAGGAATGCGCCAGCCGAAACCGAAGAATTGTTCATCGGTCAGCGTTTCGCCCAGCAGCAGGAAGGTAGAGCCGGACAGGAAGAAGCCGATCGGAGCGCCCAGCTGCGGGAACATGCCATACCAGGCGCGCTTGCCCGGCGGCGCATTCTCGGTGGCCAGCAGCACGGCCCCGCCCCACTCGCCACCAAGGCCCAGGCCCTGGCCGAAGCGGCACAGCGCCAGCAGCAGTGGCGCGGCCATGCCGATCGAGCTATACGTCGGCAGCGCGCCGATCGCTACGGTGGAGAGGCCCATGGTCAGCAGCGCCGGCAACCAGCGTGGCCTTGCGCCCTACCCGGTCGCCGAAGTGGCCGAACACCGCCGAGCCGATGGGACGCGCAAAGAAAGCGATGGCAAAGGTGGCGAGCGACTGCAGCGTGGCAGCCGTGGCGTCGCCGGCGGGGAAGAACAGCTTGGGGAAGACTAAAACCGCCGCGGTGGCGTAGATGTAGAAGTCGAAGAATTCAATGGTGGTGCCAATCAGGCTGGCAAAGAGCACGGTGCCGGGCGAGTTCACGCGGACGGCGCCGGGGTGGGACTGGGTCATGCGGATTCCTAGGTTGTTGTGATTTTTTCGAATCCTTCGCGAAGCTCGTCGGCATCCTCGGGGCGCACCACGCGGACGACTTCCTTGCCATCGCGCAGGAAGATCATCGTGGGCCACAGTTTGACTCGGAAAGAGCGTCCCAGCAGTCGTCCGGGTCCGTCTTCCACCTTGATGTGCCTGACCGGCTCGTGACCGGCGTAGGCTTCAGATAGCAGCGGTTTCGCCGCGCTGCAGTAGCCGCACCAATTGGTGCCAAACTCCAGCAGTGCAGGTCCGCTCAGCGCATCGATCTCGGCGCGGGTAGGCGCCTCGGCGTATAGGTCTGTTCCATATGCGGCCTCCTGAAGAAGCCACACCTTACCATGCCCGAGGAAGTTGCGCTTAAGCAGTGATTTCCTTGTAACGCGGCACCAGGGCCTTCATGATCAGCCAGGCGGCCAGGTAGGCCAAGGCGCAGAAGGCGAACATGATCATGTAGCCGGTGCTGATCTTGCCCAGGGCGCCGTAGTAGTCGAACAGCCAGCCGCCGATTTTGGACACCAGCACGCCGCCGATGCCGCCCGCCATGCCGCCGATGCCCACCACGGAAGCGACGGAGCGCTGCGGGAACATATCGGACACGGTGGTAAACAGGTTGGCCGACCATGCCTGGTGTGCCGAGGCGCCAACGCCGATCAGCAGCACCGGAATCCAGTAGCTCGAACCGCCCAGCGGTTGCGCCAGCAGCACGACCAGCGGGAACACGGCGATGCACAGCATGGCTTTCATGCGGCCGTCATACGGGTTCATGCCCTTGTTCATGAAGTAGGCCGGGAACCAGCCGCCGCCGATACTGCCCACCATCGTCATGCTGTACAACACGGCGAGCGGCAGCACGATGTCTTCCTTGCCCATGCCGTATTGCGCGGACAGGTACTTCGGCAGCCAGAAGAGGAAGAACCACCACACGCCGTCGGTCAGGAATTTGCCGGCCACGAAGGCCCAGGTCTGGCGATAGCCGAGCAACTGCATCCACGACAGCTTCACGCCGGTCGGCGCGGCGGCCGGGCCGGCGGCGACGTCGCTGCGGATATAAGCCAGTTCTTCTTCGCTCAGGCGCTTCTGTTTTTCCGGCGAGTCGAAGAACATCAGCCAGAACAGCATCCAGATGAAGCCGATGGCGCCGATGATGACGAAGGCGGCCTGCCAGCCCCAGTACAGGGCGATCAGGGGCACGGTCAGCGGAGCCAGGATGGCGCCCACGTTGGCGCCGGAGTTGAAGATGCCGGTGGCGAAGGAGCGCTCCTTCTTCGGGAAGTATTCTGCGGTGGCCTTGATCGCGGCCGGGAAGTTGCCCGCCTCGCCGATCGCCAGCACGGCGCGCGCCAACATGAAGCCGGCGATGGACACCGGCACGGCGGCAATGCCGACAGAGCTCAGGATGGAAGCGACGCCGGCGCCCATCGGAATCGCCGTCGCGTGCATGATGGCGCCGATCGACCAGACAACAATGGCCAGCACGAAGGCGCTGCGGGTACCGATGCGGTCGACCACGCGGCCGGCAAACAACATCGAGATCGCATATACGAACTGGAAGACGGCCGTGATATTGGCGTAGTCGGTATTCGACCAGCCGAATTCCTTGGACAGGTCCGGCGCCAGCAGGCTCAGGACCTGGCGGTCAAGATAATTGACCGTGGTGGCGAAAAACAGGAGCGCACAAATGGTCCAGCGGTATTTACCGACGGCTTGCGCTACGGGGGCGGCCTTGGCGGCGGCGTCGTACTTCCCAATCACTTGTTCGGTCATGGTGTCACTTATCTAATAGTCATCGACACTGCCTGGTCTCCACGGCAGCTTGTATGTCATCGTACAACTGAATCAAAGGGGAATCAAGAAAAATCAATTGGCCTGACCAATTTTAAATCCGGACTAGCCACATTGCCCGCTTTCTGCCATACTTCAGTCATCAGACAACTCATCCTTCCAGGAATCAAAATGAACGTCACCCCACGCCGCATTCAGATGCACGAGAACGACAATGTCGCCATCGTGGTCAATGACGGCGGCCTGCCGGCAGGCACCGTATTCCCAGATGGCCTGACTTTGGTGGAAGGCGTGCCGCAAGGCCACAAGGTCGCGCTGGCCGCCATCCCGCAGGGTGAGCCCATCATCCGCTACAACGTGATCATCGGACGCGCCGCGCAAGATATCCTGCAGGGCGCCTGGGTCAGCGAGCAGCTGGTGGAAATGCCGGCTGCGCGTGAGTTGTCTGATCTGCCTATCTCCAACCGCCTGCAAGCGCCGGCCGCGCCACTTGAAGGCTACACCTTCCAGGGTTACCGCAACGAAGATGGTTCCGTGGGCACGCGCAATATCCTCGCGATCACGACCACGGTGCAGTGTGTATCGGGCGTGGTGGAATTCGCGGTGGAGCGCATCAAGAATGAGCTGCTGCCCAGGTACCCGAATGTGGACGATGTGGTGGGCCTGGAGCACACCTATGGCTGCGGCGTGGCGATCGATGCGCCCAATGCGATGGTGCCGATTCGCACGCTGCATAACATCAGCAAGAACCCGAACTTCGGCGGCCAGGCGATGGTCGTCAGCCTGGGCTGCGAGAAGCTGCAACCCACGCGCCTGTTCCCGAAGGGCTCCTTCCCCATCTTGAAAGAAGGCGAGCCGCCCGTGGTCTGCCTGCAGGACCAGCAGCACGTGGGCTTCATGTCCATGATCGACTCCATCATGAAGACGGCGGAATCGCAGCTGGAAATCCTGAACAAGCGCCAGCGCGTCACCTGCCCCGCTTCCGACCTGGTGGTCGGCGTGCAGTGCGGCGGCTCGGACGCGTTCTCCGGCGTGACCGCCAACCCGGCCGTGGGCTTTGCCACCGACCTGCTGGTGCGCGCCGGCGCCTCCGTGATGTTCTCGGAAGTGACTGAGGTTCGCGACGGCATCGACCAGCTGACTTCCCGCGCCGCGACGCCGGAAGTGGCAGAAGCGATGATCCGCGAAATGGCCTGGTACGACGAATACCTGAAGCGCGGCGGCGTGGACCGCAGCGCGAATACAACGCCGGGCAACAAGAAAGGCGGCCTGTCGAACATCGTGGAAAAGGCCATGGGTTCGATCGTGAAGTCCGGCTCTTCGCCGATTTCCGGTGTGCTGGCTCCGGGCGAGAAGCTGAAGCAGAAAGGCCTGATCTACGCGGCCACGCCGGCCTCCGATTTCATTTGCGGTACGCTGCAGCTGGCGGCCGGCATGAACCTGCACATCTTCACTACGGGCCGCGGTACCCCATACGGCCTGGCTGAATGCCCGGTGATCAAGGTCGCCACGCGCGACGACCTGGCGCGCCGCTGGCACGACCTGATGGACGTGAACGCGGGCCGCATTGCCAGCGGCGAGGCAACGATTGAGGACATCGGATGGGAACTGTTCCATCTGATGCTGGAAGTAGCGAGCGGCCGCAAGACCTGGGCCGAACACTGGAAACTGCAAAATGCACTGGTGCTGTTCAACCCGGCCCCTGTGACCTGACCATATAGGAAGAGTAATGAGCAAACCATTCAAACGTCTGTTGCTCACCGGCGCCGCCGGTGGCCTGGGCAAGATCCTGCGCGAGCGCATCAAGCCCTGGGCGGATACCGTGGTGCTAAGCGATATCGGCGACATGGGAGAGGCACAGGAAGGCGAGGAAATCATCCGCTGCGACCTGGCGGACAAGCAGGCAGTGCTGAAGTTGATGGAAGGTGTGGAAGCGATCCTGCACTTCGGCGGCATCTCGACCGAGAACACCTTCGAGAACATCCTCGAGGCGAACATCCGCGGCACTTACAACCTCTATGAAGCGGCGCACAAGCATGGCGTGAAGCGCATCGTGTTCGCGAGCTCGAACCATGCGGTGGGTTTCTACAAGCAGACCGATTACATCGACGCCGACGCGCCTACGCGTCCGGACAGTTTCTATGGCATTTCGAAGGTGTTTGGCGAGCAGCTGTCGCGCTATTACTACGACCGCACGGGCATCGAGACGGTGTGCATCCGCATCGGTTCCTCCTTCCCTGAGCCGGCCAATCCGCGCATGCTGGTGACCTGGCTGAGCTACGACGATCTGGTGGAGGCGCTGCGCTGCTCCCTGTTCGCGCCACGCGTTGGCCATACGATCCTGTTCGGCACTTCGAATAATCCGGGCAGCTGGTGGGATAACTCGAAGGCCGCGCATATGGGATTCCGGCCGAAAGACAGCTCGGAACAGTTCAATCATATGTTCCCGAATTCGGCGGATTATCCGCCGGTGGGCGATCCGAATTCGACCTGGCAGGGCGGGAAGTTCATCGTTGATGGGCCGATGTACAAGGATTAAACCAACGGCCTAAAGCAGGTGTCTGCCACGATGTGGCAGACACCAGGTTCACGCCTTGGGTTTGAATGGAGCGTCAGCGACGCCTTGAACGCCCGGGCGCAGGGTGATTACGGCGCCGGCGAGTTCGCCGGGCTGGGGCTGCCCCGGCACAATGGACGTAACGAGCAAGGTGCGCAGATCGTCGCCGCCGAACGCGCACATCGATGGCTTGGTCATCGGCACATCAATGCGCACATCCAGCTTGCCTTCGGGCGTAAAGCGCAGGATGCAGCCAGCGTCATTCCCGCAAATCCAGTAGCACCCGTCAGCATCCATGGCCGCGCCATCGGGGCGTCCCGGGATACTGCTTCATATCGACGAACACACGCTGGTTGGACGGCGTGCCGGTCGCGGTATCGAAATCGAACGCCCAGATCATCTGGCTCTGCGGATGCGAATCCGACAGGTACATGGTGCGTCCGTCCGGCGACCATGCCAGACCATTCTGCGTGAGCAGCCCCGAAACCACAGGTTCGGACAAGGAGCCATCGTAGCGATAGAGCTGCCCGACAGCCTGTGCCGCCGCCATGTCCATGAACATGGTGCCGGACCAGAAGCGGCCCTGGCGGTCGGTGCGGCCGTCGTTGAAGCGCTTGCCGGGACCGAGCGTATCGGGCGCAGCCAGCAGCGTGGCCTCGGCCTGCGGGCCTTCGCCCAGCGCCAGGCTGAAGATGCCGCTCTCCATGCCCGCAATCAGGCCGCCGCCCTCTTTCGCGGCGACGCAGGCGGTCATTTCATGCGACTCCCAGCTGCGCAGCGCGCCGCTGGACGGGTCCAGGCGCCAGATGCGGCGGCCCGGGATATCCACCCAGTAGAAAGCGCCCTCGCCTGCACTCCAGGTCGGGCTTTCGCCCACCGCGCAAACGAGGTCGCTGACGCGCTCGTAGGCGGTCATGCCTGCTTGGCCTGCAGTTCGCCGTTGACGATGCGCGGCACGTTCAGCGGATTGCCGTCGGCGATCGCTTGCGGCAGCAGGTAGGACGGCACGTCCTGGTAGCTGACCGGACGCAGGAAGCGGTCGATCGCGGTCGCGCCAACGGAGGTGGTGCGGCTGTCCGAAGTGGACGGGAACGGGCCGCCATGCACCATCGCATGGGACACTTCCACGCCGGTCGGGAAGCCGTTGAACAGGATGCGGCCCACTTTGCGTTCCAGCGTCGGCAGCAGCGAGCCGGCGATGTCGCGGTCTTCCGCGGTGGCCTGCACGGTGGCGGTCAGCTGGCCTTCCAGGTGTTCGGCGAAGCGCTTCAGGTCTTCAGCGGACTTGGCGCGGATCAGTACGGAACTTGGGCCGAAGTTTTCATCTTCCAGCGCCGCGGTGGAGAGGAAGGTATCCACATCCACGGAATACAGGTGCGGGCGTGCCTGGCAGCCGGCAGCCGGTGCGCCTTGCGCCAGCAGGGACACGCCTTCCAGCGCGGACAGTTTCTCCACGCCGGACTCGTAGGCTTTGTGGATGCCAGGCGTCAGCATGGTGGTGGACGGCTTGGCCTGCACGGCTGCGGCAGCAGCGGTGGTGAAGGCCTCCAGCTCAGGGCTTTCCAGGCCGATCAGCAGGCCAGGGTTGGTGCAGAACTGGCCCGCACCCATGGTCAGGGAATCGGCGAAGCCTTGTGCCACCTGGGCGCCCTTCTCTTTCAGTGCGCCCGGCAGCAGGAATACGGGGTTGATGCTGGACATCTCGGCGTACACAGGAATCGGCTCCTTGCGCGCGGCAGCGATGCGCATCAGCGCCAGGCCGCCGAAACGGGAACCGGTGAAGCCCACGGCCTTGATGACCGGATGTGCCACCAGGTTGGAGCCGGTCTCGATACCGCCGATCAGCATCGAGAACACGCCTTCCGGCAGGCCGCAGTCGGCAACCGCCTTCTGCACGGCTTTGCCCACCAGCTCGGAGGTGCCGAGGTGGGCCGGGTGAGCCTTCACCACGACCGGGCAGCCTGCGGCCAGCGCGGACGCGGTGTCGCCGCCGGCCACGGAGAAGGCCAGCGGGAAGTTGGAAGCGCCGAACACGGCAACCGGGCCGATGGCGATCTTGCGCATGCGGATGTCCGAACGCGGAGGGGTGCGTTCAGGCAGGGCTGCATCCAGCGTGGCGTTCAGGAACACGCCGTCACGCACCACCTTGGCGAACAGGCGCAGCTGGTTCACAGTGCGGCCACGTTCGCCTTCCAGGCGGGCTTGCGGCAAGCCGGATTCCTGCATTGCGCGCTCGACCAGCACCGGGCCGATGGCCATGATGTTGTCGGCGATTTTTTCCAGGAACTGCGCGCGCTGCTCAAGGCCGGTTTCGCGGTAAGTGTCGAAAGCCGCAGCGGCGAGGCTGCAGGCTTGTTCCAGGTCAGCAGCGCTGGCCATGCCGAAGGGCGGATCGATTTCCATGTTGCGGGAAGGATCGATTGCCTTCATCTGGCCTTCGCGGCCCATGACTGCGTTCTGTCCAATTACCATTTCACCGGCGATGTGCATTGCTTACTCCTTAGTTTTTCATTGTGCGCCTTGGGCGCGGATCAGTTTGTCCAGCATTGCGCACTCTTCCTCGGTCAGGTCGCTCAGCGGAGCGCGGACCGGGCCTGCGTCGTGGCCGACCAGGCGGGCCCCGGCCTTGACGATGGAAACCGCGTAGCCCTGCTTGCGGTTGCGGATCGCCAGGTACGGCAGGAAGAATTCGTCCAGCAGACGGTTGGTCGTTGCGTGATCGTCCTTCGCGATGGCGTGGTAGAAGTCCATGGCCAGCTTCGGCATGAAGTTGAACACGGCGGAGGAATACACCGGAACACCCAGGGCCTTGTAAGCTGCTGCATACACTTCTGCCGTCGGCAGGCCGCCCAGATACGAGAAGCGGTCGCCCATCTTGCGCCAGATCGATACCATCATTTCGATGTCGCCGATGCCGTCCTTGAAGCCGATCAGGTTCGGGCAACGGTCAGCCAGAATTGCCAGCGAATCCGGGGTCAGGCGGCATGCACCGCGATTGTAGACCACAACGCCGAAGTCCACAGAAGCGCAAACTTCTTCCACGTGCTTGATCAGGCCTTCCTGGCTTGCTTCGGTCAGGTAGTGCGGCAGCAGCAGCACGCCGTGGGCGCCCTGGCGCTCGGCTTCCTGGGCGAACTTGATGGCCGCGCGGGTCGGGCCGCCGGCGCCGGCCAGGATAGGCACTTTGCCGCGGCAGGTGTCAACGGCGGTCTTGATGATTTCCGGATATTCCTCGTGGGTCAGCGAGAAGAACTCGCCGGTGCCGCCGGCCGCGAACAGGGCGGAGCGCCATACGGTGCCAGCCATTCCAGGCGCTCGATATAGCCCTTCTTGTTGAAGTTGCCTTCGGCGTCAAAGTCGGTCACCGGGAAGGACAGCAGGCCAGCGGACAGGATTTTTTTCAGGTCTTGCGGATTCATGGCGTCTCCAAAGGGTCGCGGGTTAAGTTGTATGACATCGTACAAGTATCCTCGCGACGCTGCAAGGATTATTTACAGCAGCGTTACAAAATCAGGCGCGGCCGCCCTTTTCCAGCATTTCCTGGGCGTGGCGCAGGCGCTCGCGGCTATTGCTTAAATGGGTCCGCATGGCGGCACGGGCCGCTTCCGCATCCTTGCGCACGATGGCCTGGCAGATATCCTCGTGTTCGCGGTGCACGCGCTGCAGGTAGGCGTTCGGGTCGTCATGCACCAACTGGGCGGAGTTGACGCGGGCGCGCGGGATGATCGCGCTGCCCAGGTCGCTCAGGATGTCTACGAAATAACGGTTGCCGGTGGACTGGGCGATCAGCAGGTGGAATTGCTTGTCAACCTCGACCGGATTGCCCTCTTCCTGCATGCGCTTCAACAGGGCCGACAGGGTGCTCGCCTGGTCGTCACTGCGGCGGCTGGCCGCCAGCCAGGCCGCTTCCGTTTCCAGGGAAATACGCAGCTCCAGGATGGCCAGCACGTCTTCCAGCGTGCTGATGGTGATGCGCATATTGCCGCTCGGCGGTTCCAGCACGAACGTCCCCACGCCGTGGCGGCTTCCACCAGGCCGGCCGCCTGCAGGTGCGAAATCGCTTCGCGCACCACGGTGCGGGACACGCCATGATGCTGCATGATCAGCGATTCCGTCGGCAGCTTCTCGCCCGGCTTCAGCGCGCCGCTCTGGATATTGGCGGTGATGGCCTCCACTACGCCCTGGGCCAGGTTGCGGTGCTTCTTGCGGACAGGAGCTGCGGTTTCGTTCATCATCGCGTGCTTTCTTTGGGAAAGCCCACAGTATACCACCGTTGTATGACGACTACTTCTTCAGGCCAGCGCAGGGATCCTGCCGCTTTTGCACATCCAGTTTCCGCACTTCATCGAAAGGCAGGCGCATCTGGTCGGGTTCGACAAACCCGATGACGCGCACATTCAGCTTCGGCTCCGTGACGTTCAGCCAGCGGGGCACGCCGATGTCTTTCCGCACATGACCATTGCCGGCGATCAGCACGACATCGCGCGGCTGCTGCTCGCGGATCAGCTTGGCCATCCAGATGTCGCGCGCGACCTGGGCATCGACCATGCCGGGGATCATCATGTCCGGCAGCATATCGCAGTGGCCTTCCTTGATTTCGCGCTCCTGGGCCTTGCGCAGCTCGGCGGGCAGGGGCTTGTCCAGCTTGTAGGCGGATACGGTGGCCGCGTCAAAGCTGGAGGCCACGCCGTCACGTACCACGCGCGACGCTTCGCTGCGGGAGAGATTCGCGGCGATCAGCGGGAGGTGGTTGTCCAGCGCCAACTGGATCACCGGATGGTAGAGCTGCCAGTTCCAGCCCGGACCGCTCATCACTTTGATCAGGCAGGAGGCATCCAGGCAGCCCTTCTGCGCGGAATCCAGGCGCTCCTGCTTGTCGCGGTCAAACTGCTCCATCGCGATGACGGGACGCCAGCCCGCTTCCACGCGGCGCTTCAGTTCATCGAAACGCAGCTTGTGGCCCTGGGCGTTGTCATGCACTTCGCCCAGCAGCAGCACTTGCGGATTGGCGGGTGCGGCGACGACGGCCGGCAGGTCGCTATTGGATTTCTTGCTGAAGAAACTGCAGCCGGCCAGCGCGGTGGCAGCCAGCAGGATTGTGAGACGCTTCATCGATTGGGGGGCGTGGTGGTGAAGATTCAAGTCTAACCCAACCCCAGAAGCTGGTGTCAGCCACAACGTGGCAGACACCTGTTCGGCGCCGCTGGCTGGGTGTCTGCCACATCGTGGCAGACACCAGGGGTTACGCCTTGGGTTTAAGCAGCGCGTGAATCTCCGCCGCAATTTCGTCCACATGCGTCTCCAACGCAAAATGCCCCGTATCGAGCAGCTTCACCACCGCATTCGGATTGTCGCGGCGATACGCCTCCGCCCCCGGCGGGATAAAGAAGGGATCGTGCTTGCCCAGATCGCCAGCGTCGGCACTTGCGCTTCGCGGAAGAACTTCTGGAACGTCGGGTACAGCTCCAGGTTGTTGCGGTAGTCGTAGAACAGGTCCAGCTGGATTTGTGCATTGCCCGGACGCGACATCAGGTAATAGTCCAGATAGTAGGCCTCGGGCGCCACGCTGGCCGGATCGGCCACGCCGTGGGTGTACTGCCACTTGGTCGCATCCAAGCTCAGGAAGCCGCGGATGGCGTCGAAGTTTTCTTCGGAAGGATCCGCCCACAGCTTGCGCAGCGGCGCCCAGGCCTCGCCCAGGCCTTCGAGATAGGCATTGCCGTTCTGCGAAATCAGTGCCGTGACGCGCTCGGGGTGGGCGACGGCCAGGCGCAAGCCGGTCGGGGCGCCGTAGTCGAACACGTACAGCGCGTATTTCTGCAGTTTCAGGGCTTGCACGAAAGCGTCCATCGTCGCCGCCAGGCTATCAAAAGGTGTACTTGTAATGACGTTCGGCCGGGACTTCGGTGAAGCCGAAGCCGGGCAGGTCGGGGGCGATCACGCGGTATTTCGTCGCCAGCAGGGGAATCAGCTCGCGGAACATATGGGAGGGAAGTCGGGAAACCGTGCAGCAGCAGGACAACCGGCGCATCGGCAGCGCCGGCCTCACGGTAGAACACATTGACGCCATCCGCTTTGATCGTATTGAAGTTCATCTCGTAACCCCTTAAATATGTCGTTAATGGTTAGCATATTATGCCAGCGCCGTAACTTGTCAAGCCGTTTTTTGATGGTTACAATGAACCCGGGAGGATGATATGAACGAGTTCTACGGCGACCACCCGGCGCTGGACCTGATGAATACCGTGATGCAGCTCAACGGCGGTCCGGTCGATAGCTGGCAAAGCGATGCGGATGTAATGAAGTGGCTGGCGCAGGCCGGCTTCCCGGCGGCTGCGAGCGCGCCGCCCGGCTTACTGGAAGCGGCCCGGCACCTGCGCGAAACCGTGCGCGGCCTGGTCCAGGCGCGCAAACAAGGCGGGAAACTGGATGTGGCGCCGCTGAATGCCCTGCTGCTCCAGGCGCAGCGCCATCTGGAACTGACGCCCCAGCCGGACGGCAGCGTGAAAGTGCAAACGCTTTATGCGGCGGACACGCCCCAGCGCCTGCTCGCGCCGCTGGCCGAGTCGGCTGCGAAGCTGCTGGCCGAAGGCGATTTCAGCCTGGTGCGCAAATGCGAGGACGACCAGTGCACCTTATGGTTCCTGGACCGCACCAAGTCGCACCGCCGCCGCTGGTGCAGCATGGCCTTATGCGGCAACCGTAACAAGGTCGCGCAATTCCGTCAAAGGCAGAAAGCCTAAAGACCGCAGACGCTGTGGATGTTGGAGAGGGCCACGCCGCCGGCCAGCGCACGGCCGACGCAGCTGACTTTCTGCAGTCCGTGTTCAGACAGCGCAATGGCGCCGATGATAAAAACGATGACCACGGCGCCCAGGATGAGGGCGCCGCGCCAGGTGTCGTTGATTCTCATGTTCAGGTAAAACTGTAGTCGAGCGAATAGAAGTGTTTGCCGTCTTCAATCCGCACGTCCATTTTACCTCGCAAGCCCTTCAGTCCGTCAGTGCCGGAGTCGGGCACGATAATGATGCGCAGGCCATCGAACTCGCCGCCCATCACGCCCTGGTGCTGCAGGGCGAAGCTGCCGTTGCGCCCTTCCAGTGTGCCCGTCACTTTTTCGATCGCAACATACACGGCCGACGTGGGCACGCTGCTGCGGTAACTGAGGAATTCGCCATAGCCTTCAGCCTCAAGCAGGCCGTGGTAGCGCTTGTCCAGCGTCATGCGGCCGATGCCGCTGCCCTCGGTCAGGGAAGCATTGGGCGCGGGAAGCAGCTTGACTTCGAATTCTCCGTTTGCGACGGGCATTTCCTTCTCCTTAGGCGGTCTGGCTGGTGGCCAGCGCGTGCAGTTTATTGATCGTTGTCCAGTTGCGTGTGGTGACGGCATCGCCCACAGCCTTGCCCATCGCCGCCGCGGCGCGGCTGGCCAGGATGCCGTCCGCGCACCAGATATACGCGGCCCAGCGGCCAAGGGCAAAGGCTTCCGGTTTCCAGTCCTGGTGCGCCAGCGGCTCCAGCTTGGCGCGGTCGGCAGGATTATTCAGTACGGCGACCAGCAGGCGCGAATGGTCGTTGGCCATTTCGCACAGGCTATTGTCCTCCACCACGCCGTCCAGCTGTTCGGCATCCAGCACGGTCACGCGCGCCGGCACGCCCAGCCGCATCACCAGGCCCTCCTCGATGCGCGTGGCGGACTGCCTGGCATCCTTGCTATTGCAGTCGAACACGACATTGCCACTGTTGAGCAAAGTGCGCACATTGGCAAATCCCATTTCAGTCAGCAGCTTGCGCAAATCAGCCATGGCGATGCGCTTGGCGCGGCCTACGTTGATTCCGCGCAGCAGCGCGATCTGGCGGCGTGTACTCATCCCTTACCTCCTCTGCTGGGCGAAGTATGCGGGAAACATGGGGCCGGCGGCGCTCGCATCAAGCGTGCAGGCGAGCATCAGGATGGGGCTCATCGTTATCGGTATCGCCCGGCGTGACGCGGGGAATGCGCAGCGTGAAAGTGGCGCCCTGGCCCTCGGTGCTGTCTACCGTGATGTTGCCGGCGAACTGTTTAACGATCAGGTTGAACACGATGTTCAGGCCCAGGCCGGTGCCGCCCTGGCCGCGGCGCGTGGTCACGAAGGGGTCGAAGACCTTGTCCAGCATGTCGGCCGCAATGCCTTTGCCGTTATCGGCCACCTGCATTTCCACCCAGTCGCCCTCCTCCCTGGCGCGGATCTCAATGGTGCCGTTGCCCTCCGGCTCGAAGGCGTGTTCGACGCAGTTGAGCGTGAGGTTGGTGATGACCTGGGCCAGCGCGCCGGGGTAGCTGTCCAGGACGATATCGTCCGGGCAGTTGATGTGCACCGAGATATGGGTCTTCTTCAGCTTGGGCTGCAGGCTGGACACCACCTCGCCTATGTATTCATGCAGCTCGAAGCGGCGACGCGCTTCGCTGACCTGGTCCACCGCAATCTGCTTGAAGCTGTGGATCAGGTGCGCGGCGCGGTAGGCATTGTTCATGATCAGGCGGGCGCTCTCGCCGGCCGTGTCCACATAGCGCTGGATTTCGGACTTCTTCACTGAGCCGCTGGCCATGGCCGCATTCACGCCTTCCGTCGCTTCCATCAGCACCGATGCGCTGGTCAGCGCGATGCCGACCGGCGTGTTGATTTCATGCGCCACGCCGGCCACCAGCGAGCCCAGCGACGCCAGGCGCTCGGCCTGCAGCAGCGATTCCTGGGTGCGCTGCAGGTCGTCCAGCGCCTTGGCCGTTTCCTGCGCCGAGCGGCGCGCCGCATCTTCCGCTTCGCGCGTGCGCAGGATGATGGATTTCACGCGCCGTTGGATGGCGTTGAAGCCGCGGATCACGTCGCCCAGTTCATCGCGCCGCTTCTCGGGCAGTTCTTCCACTTCGTCGCTGCCGCGCGTGGCCAGTTCGAACAGGCCGTCGCGCAGCTTCTTAAGCGGGTCGAAGACGATGCGCAGGCTGAGGGCCAGCGCCACCACCAGGATGATGTCCAGCATCAGCACTTCGATGACCTTGCGGCGCACTTCGGCCGCCAGGGTAGCGTCGATCTGGGCGCGGCTGAAATTGACGACCACACGGCCCACGATCACGGGTTTGAGCGCGCTGCCGGCAGCGCCCGCGTCGCGGTAAGCCAGGTCGGCCACCACGGGGTTGCCGGAGATCTGAGCCTCGGCTTCGATTGGCACGATGGTGCCGTCTTCCTGGCGGCGCTTGCCGGAGAACAGGCCCACGGATGTGTCATAGACACGGATGGCCACCAGTTCGGGCGGCAGCATTTCGGCGGCGACGATATTATCGACCTTGGCTTTGTCCAGGTCCCACAGGGCGGACGGGAGGCTGGTCTGGAGGCGGGTCAGCACGCCTTCACGCAGGCGCTGATTGCTGACTTCCAGTTCATGGCCGAGGCTGTATTGCGCATAGGTTCCGGAAATGCCCAACACCACGGTTACGATGACCACGAACAGGCATGTCAGCCGGCCTTGAATACCAAACATCGAACATCCTCCCTTTGCCCCTCAATGTACGGGATGGAATGTAACTTGGCAAGATTTTAAGAGTGATGCCAGGAGGTGATGGAAAACGCTTCCCGGTGGTAAGATCTCGACCTGTTCTCACAGGAGGAAAGATGACGGCAAGCTATCAACATCTGGCACTGGCGGACGTGCAGCCCGGCATGGTGCTGTCCGACGAATTGCTGGACGTGCATGGCAAAGTCCTGCTGCCGGAAGGCACGGTGTTGACGACGGAAATCCTGGCGCTGATGCCGCGCCACGGCATCAGCGCATTGCCCATCGCCCTGCCTGAAAAAAGCCCGGTGGAACAGGCGGCGGACCACGCGCGCCAGCTCGAACGGATTGCCCATCTGTTCCGCCTGCATGATCCCGATGATGGAGAGGAGTGGGGAGCGAATGCGCTGCGCCGCCTGGTGACGGAATACCGCGTCGGCAAGGAGGCTGCATGACTGAGCAGCTGAGTTATGACGATGTCGTGAAGAATCTGCAGGATCTGCCATCGCTGCCGGCAGTCGTGATGGAACTGCTGAACAGCATCGACCAGGAAGATATCGACATCGGCGTGCTGGCGAAAAAAGTGTCGCACGACCAGGCGCTGACAGCAAAGACCCTGCGCCTCGCCAATTCCTCGCTGTACGGCCTTCAGGTGAAGGTGACCACGATCCAGCAGGCAATCACTTATCTGGGTTTCCAGACCACGCGCAACCTGATCACGGCGGCCGCGGTGACGGGCTGCTTTGCCGAAGGCGCGTGCAAGGAGTTCGATCACAAGGCGTTCTGGCGCCATTCGATTGCGACCGCGGCCTGCGCCAAGATCCTCGCGCGCCATATGCGCTTCAACCAGGACTACGCCTTCACCGCTGGCCTGCTGCACGATATCGGCCGGCTGGTGCTGGTGTCCTGCTTCCCTGAACGTTATACGGACGTGCTGGCCTACCGCGAGGCCCACGATTGCACGCTGCTGGAGGCCGAACGCACCGCGATGGGCATCGACCATGTGGATGCCGGCCTGGCGCTGGCCGAACACTGGAACTTTTCGGACACGATGCGGCTGGCCATCGGCGGCCACCACGAACCGGAGCGCCCCGGTGCGGGCTTCCTCGCCACCATCATCCACGTGGCCGACGCCGTAGTCCATGCACTGGACCTGGCCCGCCAGCCGGATGACCAGGTGCCGAAGGTGTCCACCGTCGCCTGGCAGGCGCTCGCCCTGAATGAGGAAGCGTGCCTGCATTTGTTCCGCGAAACCGAATTGCAGTTCGAGGAAATCTCGATGGTCCTGCTGGCGTGACGCCGGCGCTTTTAAAACCCGAGGCATAAAGCTGGTGTCTGCCACATCGTGGCAGACACCTGTTTCACGCCGTGGGTTTTAATGGGCGTAATTGTTCCCGCCGCCTTCAGGCTTCTGCGCCGGCGCGCCCTGCTGTGCCGCCGCTGCTGCCGCAGCCTTCTCCTCTGGCTTCGGACGGCCCTGAGCGTCCGACAGACGATATTTGGTGCGGCGGTCGCCCATCAAATCGCGCAGGTCGCGAATGCTCATGCCGGTCACTTCGTGCATGCGGATCAGCAGTGAAGCGCCGACCGGCAGGCGATGGTGGCGAATCTTGCTGATGACCGGTGGCGCCACTTCCAGCAGGCGCGACAGGGCCGCATCGTTTTTCAACTGCATTTTGCCCAGCAGGATGTCCAACAGGTGGTTGGGGTTATAACTTTCCTGGGATGCAAGAGCGTGGTGTGCCATGATGTGTCCTCTCTTGAAATGGATTGGTAAATGAAGGCCGCCGGGTGGAAATTGTTCTTAAAACAATATTCTAGGCCCACCCCGGCCTTGTCCTGCCAAGTGGTATTAAGCGAACATTAATCAATCTCAACAATGTGCAATGTTTCGCCGAAAATCTTGACAACAAAGCCATTTCAACACAGGGAAACATCCTGTGGCGCACGAAAGAACTGTGGGGAAATTGTTACAAATTGACGGTGCTCAAGCTGTCACATTGATATTGCTGCCGGGCGCGGGCGTGCCACGCGAATTGCGGTTCTGGGTGTCGTTGGCAGCCTGGGAACGCAGTTGCTGCAAGGTGAGGAAATCCTGCTGTTCGGTCTGCTGGGCCTGCTCCGAGCGCCGCGTCTCCTGCAATTGCGCCTGTTCGCGCTGCGCCCGCTCCACCTGCTGGTCGCGCTGCCGCTGTTCTTCCAGGCGCTGCGCGCGCTGCTCCTCCAGCCGGCGTTCGTTCACGGCATTGTTGGCCAGCTGGATTGCATTGCTGTTGCTGCTCACGGAATTGACGGGCATGGCCGGCTCCTCGGATTTTGCTGTTTTTACATTAGATCGCCCGGCCCGCAAATTCAAGGCCGGCCCCGATTTACGGTAAACTTGCAGGATGCAGAAAAAAGTATTTATCAAGACCTTTGGCTGCCAGATGAACGAGTACGACTCGGACAAGATGGCAGATGTGCTCGGCGCGTCCGACGGACTGGTGCGCACCGATTCCCCTGAAGAAGCCGACGTGATCCTCCTGAACACTTGCTCCGTGCGCGAAAAGGCGCAGGAAAAGGTGTTTTCCGACCTGGGCGTCTTCCGCAAACTGAAGCAGGCCAAGCCTGAACTGCTGATCGGCGTGGGCGGCTGCGTGGCGTCGCAGGAAGGCGAAGCGATCGTCAAGCGCGCGCCGACCGTGGACCTGGTATTCGGGCCGCAAACCCTGCACCGCCTGCCGAAGATGATCGAGCTGCGCCGCCACAGTGGCAAGCCGCAAGTGGACATCAGCTTCCCCGAAATCGAGAAGTTCGACCACCTGCCGCCGGCCCGCGTGGAAGGCGCGTTCGCCTACGTCTCCATCATGGAAGGCTGCAGCAAGTACTGCTCGTATTGCGTGGTGCCTTATACGCGCGGCGAGGAAGTGTCGCGCCGCTTCGAGGACGTGCTGACCGAGATCGCCGGCCTGGCCGCGCAGGGCGTGAAGGAAGTGATGCTGCTTGGCCAGAACGTGAACGCCTTCCGCGGCGCCACCGAGGATGGCCAGGTGGCCGACTTCGCGATGCTGATCGAATACGTGGCTGCAATCCCCGGCATCGAACGCATCCGCTTCGTGACCAGCCACCCGAAAGAATTCAACCAGCGCCTGATCGACTGCTATGCGAAGATCCCCAAGCTGGCGGACCAGCTCTACCTGCCCGCCCAGCATGGTTCGGACAAGATCCTCGGCGCCATGAAGCGCGGCTACACGGCGCTCGAATACAAGTCCATCATCCGCAAGGTGCGCGCCGTGCGCCCGAATGTGGTGATCTCGTCCGATTTCATCGTCGGCTTCCCAGGCGAGACAGATGAAGATTTCGAAGCCATGTACAAGCTGGTGCAGGACGTGGACTTCGACAACAGTTTCAGCTTCATCTTCAGCAAGCGCCCCGGCACGCCGGCCGCCAACCTGGCCGACGATACGCCGGCCGAAGTAAAGTCGGCCCGCCTGCAGCGCCTGCAGGCACTGTTCGATGCGAACACCAGGCGCCACAGCGCCGCCATGGTCGGCCAGACCATGCAGGTGCTGGTGGAAGGCCCGTCCAAGCGCGGCGGCAATGAGCTGCAGGGCCGCGCCAGCAATACCCGCACCGTCCACTTCGACGGCGGCGCCAACGCACAAGCCCTGTATGGCCGGATGGTCAATGTGCGCATCACCGAAAGCCTCGATTACTCCCTGCGCGGAGAAGCCCAACTTTGAAAACCAAGACCCCAGTGCAGCCGCACTACTTTATCCCCGAGCCGCTGGACAACACGCGCCTCGCCCACCTGTGCGGACCGCTGGACGAAAACCTGCGCCAGATTTCGGCCGCGCTGGATGTGACCATCTTCCGCCGTGGCGAGAAATTCATCGTCAGCGGCGACAATGCCGAACGCGCGGTGGAAATCCTGTCGCGTTTCTGGGATGTGGCGGACAAGGTGATCCCGGTGGAGGAAGTCCAGCTGGCCCTCGTCGAGCAGCGCGCCGGCCTGGCACCGGAAGGCGACGAGCATGACGAGGAACCGCCCTTCCACGATCCGGACATCAGCAGCCCGATCCTGAAGACGCGCCGCAGCGACCTGCGCGGCCGCACGCCGCACCAGATCCGCTACCTGCGCAATATCCTGGAACACGACATCAGTTTCGGCATCGGCCCGGCCGGCACCGGCAAGACTTACCTGGCCGTGGCGTGCGCCGTCGATGCGCTGGAACGCGATGCCGTCAAGCGCATCATCCTCACCCGCCCTGCGGTGGAAGCGGGCGAGCGCCTGGGCTTCCTGCCGGGCGACCTGGCACAGAAGGTGGACCCGTACCTGCGTCCCCTGTACGACGCGCTGTACGATCTGCTGGGCTTTGACCGCACGCAGAAGCTGTTCGAGAAACAGGTGATCGAAATCGCGCCGCTGGCCTATATGCGCGGCCGCACGCTGAACCACGCTTTCGTGATCCTGGATGAAGCGCAGAACACCACCGTGGAACAGATGAAGATGTTCCTGACCCGTATCGGCTTTGGCAGCAAGGCCGTGGTGACGGGCGACGTGACCCAGATCGACCTGCAGAAGCACCAGAAGTCCGGCCTGGTCGATGCGATGCACGTGCTGCGCAATGTGCGCGGCATCGCCTTCAGCCAGTTCTCCAGCGCCGACGTAGTGCGCCATCCGCTGGTGGCGCGCATCGTCGATGCCTATGAGCAGTCGCAGACGGCGAGCGCGGAAATCGCGCCGCTGCTGCATCCCGTGAAACCGCCTGTCAAAGCCGTCCGCAATGTCCGAAAAAAATAAGCTGACCCTGTCCGTGCAGTATGCCGATTCCCGGCTGCAGGAAGACATCACCCGTCCCATGATCCGCAAGTGGGTCAAGGCCGCCCTGTTCGCACCCGCCGAACTGACCATCCGCTTCGTCGCCGCCGAGGAGGGCCAGGATCTGAACCGCGAGTACCGCGGCAAGGACTACGCCACCAATGTGCTGACCTTTGCCTATAACGAGGGCGAGGATTACGACGAGGATGAACCGACCCGCGCGGACATCATCCTGTGCACGGATGTCCTGCTGCGCGAGGCGTCGGAGCAGAAGAAGACGGTGGAGGAGCATACGGCGCACCTGGTCGTGCACGGTGTGCTGCATGCGCAGGGGTATGACCACGAGGATGATGAGGAAGCGGCGGAGATGGAAGGGATCGAGACCGAGATCCTGGGCGAGTTGGGGTACGCGGATCCGTACGCGGCCTGATTAAAACCCACGGCGTAACCCTGGTGGCTGCCACATCGTGGCAGCCACCTGCTTCACGCCGTTGGTTCTAATCGCGCTCCTTCCCGAACGCCCAATATCCCGCGACGATGGTGAATATCGCCACGATCGCCGCAATAATCCAGAACCCCTCCTTATCATCCGCCAGCGGCACCCCGCCCACATTCATGCCCAGCAAACCGGCAATGATATTGATCGGCAGCGCCAGCACGGTCACGATCGTCAGGACATAGAGGCTGCGGTTATTGGCCTCGTTCACCAGCGCCGCAATCTCTTCCTGCAGCGCCTTGATGCGCTCCTGCAGCGCGGCCATATCGTTCAGCGTCACCGCGAATTCCTCGCTCGACTCGCGCAATTCCTGGCGGTCCGATTCGGACACCCAGGTCGGCGGCCGTTGCAGCAGTCGGAACAGCGCCGCGGGTTCAGGCGCCAGCAGGCGTTGCAGGCGCACCAGCACGCGGCGCAGGGAACCGAGGTCGTGGCGCTTGTAACGCAGCTTGCCGGACAGCAGATTGTCCTCGATGCTGTCCACCTTGGCCGTGGCGTCGCGCACGATGCGGGTCAGCACGTCGGCCTGGTCGCGCAGCAGGTGGGTCAACAGCACCACGGTGGACGCCACCGTTTCGCCGCCGCGCACGGCCTGGCGCAGGCGCTCGACAGCCTGCAGCGGCTGGCGCCGCGCGCTGACCAGCAGGTGCTGGTCCACGCTCAGGCACACGCTGGCGATATCGGACGGTTCGAAGCTGAAGTCGCGCAGGACATCGTTGATTACCGCCACCAGCGTGTTGTCCGCCTGCTCGATGCGGGTGGAACGCGATCCCTCATGCAGCGCCTCGTAAAACTCGTGGGCCAGCATGGTGTGCTCGCGCATCCATTTTTCGCTGGCCGTGTTGGCCAGGTTGAAGTGCAGCCACAGGAATTCGCCCGGATGCGACGCGCGCTGGCGCAGCCATTGCTCGGCGTCCGCCGCCTCGATAGGCAGAGGATGCGGACCACGGCCGAATAAATAGCTGCACACCAGGCCACATTGATCGGAACCGTAGGCAACTGCGCTTATCTGCATGCATTCTCCTGACTCATATCAAACTGACAAAACGCCCCCCCTGCGTCCGTTTGGTGTATCCTATAGCACTTCGAAACAATAGGCTTCAAAGCCAATTATGCAAGAGCACTCTAGTGGCGTCAGAAATGACGCTAAACCCCACCGGTCGCTGTTCGAGCGACTCACCGCACTGATTTCCCCAGAGCCCGAGAACCGCTCGGAGCTGCTTGAAGTTCTGCACGATGCCCACGAGCGCAACCTGATCGACGCCGACGCCTTGTCGATGATCGAGGGCGTGTTCCAGGTATCCGACCTGTCGGCGCGCGACATCATGATCCCGCGCTCGCAAATGGACGTCATCGACATTTCCAAGCCGATCGAGGAATGGCTGCCCCTGGTGCTGGAAACCGCCCACTCCCGCTTCCCCGCCATCGAGGGCGAGCGTGACAAGGTGGTCGGCATCCTGCTGGCCAAGGACCTGCTGCGCTACTACGCCGAAGAGTCGTTCGACGTGCGCGACATGCTGCGCCCGGCCATCTTCATCCCCGAATCGAAGCGCCTGAATGTGCTGCTGCGCGATTTTCGCGCCAACCACAATCATATGGCCATCGTGGTCGATGAATACTCCGGCGTGGCCGGCCTGATCACCATCGAGGACGTGCTGGAGCAGATTGTCGGCGACATCGAGGACGAATACGATTTCGACGAAGAGGAAGATAATATCCTCTCCATCAAGGAAGGCCAACTGGGCCCGCGCTGGCGTGTGAAAGCGCTGACGGAAATCGAGCAGTTCAACGAGGAACTGGACGCCGACCTGTCCGACGAGGATGTGGACACCATCGGCGGCCTGGTCGCCAAGCACCTGGGCCGCATGCCGCACAAGGGCGATGTGTTCGACATCGATAACCTGCGCTTTGAAGTGCTGCGCGCGGACGCCCGCCAGATCCACGTGCTGACCGTCGAGAAGCTGCCGCCTTCCGTGGACGAGCAGGACTGATGCGCTGGCGTAAAGCCAGTGCAGGCGAAGCGCCCGCACCCCAACGCAGTACCCGCAACCGCATGCTGATCGCCGCCCTCACCGGCGCGGCCAGCGTGTTTTCCTTCGCGCCTTTCGGCTGGTGGCCGCTGCAGGTCGTCACACTCGCCATGCTGTTCTACCAGGTGCTGCGTGCGGACACGCCGCGCGCCGGTTTCCTGGTCGGCTGGGCCTTCGGCTTCGGCTGGTGCACGGCGGCCTTCCATTGGCTGTACATCGCCCTGAACCGCTTCGGCGGCCTGCCGGCGCCGATGGCGGCCATCTCGATTGCCCTGCTGGGCGCGGCCATGGGCCTGTATGCCGGCATGGCGATGGGTACGACCAACTGGCTGCGCAAGCGCTGGGCGCTGCCCCTGCCTGCCGCCGCCCTGCTCGTTGCACCCGCGCTGTGGGCGCTGTTCGAATGGACACGCGGCTGGCTGTTCACGGGCTTTTCCTGGGCTTCGGCCGGTTATGCGCACAACACCTCGCCCCTGTCCGGCTATGCACCGGTGCTGGGCGTGTACGGCATCAGCTGGCTGGTGGCGCTGACGGCGGGCGCCCTGTGCCTGCTGCAGCACCGTACCCGCCTGCGGGCGCTGGGCCTGATCGCCGCCGTGTGGGCGCTCGGCTTCGGCCTGCAGTTCATCGAGTGGACCCATGCCAGCGGCAAGCCTTTGTCCGTGCGCCTGATCCAGGGCAATGTGGCGCTGGAGGCGAAGTTCGACCCGGCCCATATGCAGGGCACCCTGCGCAAGTATTACGAGGCGGTGACCGCTGCGCCGGCCGACCTGATCGCGATTCCGGAAACGGGCGTGCCCCTCTTCCCGCACCAGCTGCCGCCCGGCTACCTCGATTCCTACGGCCTGTTCGCGCGCAAGAGCGGCAGCCATGTGGTGCTGGGCATACCGCTGATGGACAGCCCGACGCGGTATGCCAATTCCGTGCTGGGCCTGTCCCCGGCGCGCGGCGTGCCGCCCTACCGCTACGACAAGCAGCACCTGGTCCCCTTCGGCGAGTTCATCCCGCCCGGCTTCCGCTGGTTCACCAATATGATGCAGATCCCGCTAGGCGACCAGACTGCGGGGCCGGATATCCAGGGTCCTTTCGTCGTGCGCGACCAGAAGGTGCTGCCGAATATCTGCTACGAGAACCTGTTCGGCGAGGAGATCGCCGAGCAGATCGACGCCACCGGCGCCACCGTGATGCTGAACGTGTCCGAACTGGCGTGGTACGGCGAGTCGATCGCCATTCCGCAGCACCTGCAGATTTCGCAGATGCGCAGCCTGGAGATGGCCCGCCCGATGCTGAGCGCCACCAACAGCGGCGCCACGGTCGTCATCGACCCGCGCGGCGTAGTCACGCACAGCCTGCCCTACTACCGCGCCGGCGTGCTGGCCGCCTCCGTGCAGGGCATGACGGGCACCACGCCCTATATCGCCCTGCAAAACAAACTCCTCCTCGCCCTTGCAGCCCTGTCGATTGCCGCCGCCTGGCTGCTGTCGCGGCAGGGCCGCAAAACTCTACAGGTTCCCGGTAAAACCCGCTAAAATGAGCCGTTTTAGCGATCCGATAACGCTCGCGCCCGTGCGCGCCACCGATTGAACACGATGCTGACATTTCAACAAATTATCCTGACCCTGCAGACCTATTGGGACAAGCAGGGCTGCGCACTGCTCCAGCCCTACGACATGGAAGTCGGCGCGGGCACTTTCCACACCGGCACCTTCCTGCGCGCCGTGGGCCCGGAGCCGTGGCGCGCCGCGTATGTGCAGCCATCCCGCCGTCCGAAAGATGGCCGCTATGGCGAGAATCCGAACCGCGGTCAGCACTACTACCAGTACCAGGTGGTGATGAAGCCGGCGCCGGAAAACATCCTGGATCTGTATCTCGGTTCGCTGGAAGCACTGGGCCTGGACCTGAAGCAGAACGATGTGCGCTTCGTGGAAGACGACTGGGAAAGCCCGACCCTGGGCGCCTGGGGCCTGGGCTGGGAAGTCTGGCTGAATGGCATGGAGGTGACCCAGTTCACCTACTTCCAGCAGGTCGGCGGCCTCGATTGCAAGCCTGTGCTGGGCGAGATCACCTACGGCGTTGAACGCCTGGCCATGTATCTGCAAGGCGTGGAAAACATGTTCGACCTGGTGTGGACCGAGTGGGAAGAGAACGGCGTGAAGAAGGTGCTGAAGTACGGCGACGTCTTCCACCAGAACGAGGTTGAGCAATCGGCCTACAACTTCGAGCACTCCAATACCGAGCTGCTGTTCGCCCAGTTCGCGAACCACGAATCGGAAGCCAAGCGCCTGATCGAGCTGCAACTGACGCTGCCGGCCTATGAACAGATCATGAAGGCTTCGCACAGCTTCAACCTGCTGGACGCGCGCGGCGCCATTTCCGTGACCGAACGCGCCGCCTACATCGGCCGCGTGCGCAACCTGTCGCGCATGGTGGCCCAGGCCTATTACGAGTCCCGCGAACGCCTCGGCTTCCCGATGGTCGCCAAATAAAGAATACCGAACATGAATCAGACCCTGCTCATCGAACTGCTGACCGAAGAACTGCCGCCGAAAGCGCTGTCCAAGCTGGGCGCCGCTTTTGCGTCGGGCATCGTCAATGGCCTGAAATCGCGCGACTTCCTGGAAGACGACAGCGAAGCCACCGTCTTCGCCACCCCGCGCCGCCTGGCCGTTTCCATCACCAAGGTGCGCGCCACCTCGCCGGACAAGCAGGTGCGCGAAAAAATCCTGCCTGTCAGCGTCGCGCTGGACGCTGAAGGCAATCCAACCGCGCCGCTGGCCAAGAAACTGGCTGCCATGGGCCTGTCGCACGTCAGCGTGGCCGACATGGAGCGCGCATCGGACGGCAAGGCGGACGCGTTCTTCTACACCAAGCTCGCCGCCGGCAGCGCGCTGCAGCTTGGCGCGCAAGCCGCGCTGGACGAGGCAATCGCGAAACTGCCGATCCCGAAGGTCATGAGCTACCAGCGTCCGGACGGCGAGACCGTGCAGTTCGTGCGCCCGGCGCACAGCCTGATCGCCCTGCACGGCGAAACCATCGTGCCACTGACCCTGCTGGGCCTGACCGCGTCCAACAAGACCGAAGGCCACCGCTTCCTGACCGCGCCGGGCAAGCGCGAAGTGAGCGTGCCAAACGCGGACATCTACTCCACCGTGCTGGTGGAACAGGCGCGCGTGGTGCCGGGCTTCGAAGCGCGCAAGGAAGCCATCCGTGCCGCCCTGCTGCAGAAAGCCGGCGCCGACCAGGTGCTGATGCCAGAAGCGCTGCTGGATGAAGTGTCGTCCCTGGTCGAATGGCCGGTAGTGTACGAATGCCGATTCGAGGAAGAATTCCTGGCCGTGCCGCAGGAATGCCTGATCCTCACCATGCAGACCAACCAGAAATACTTCGCGCTGACCGATGCGAACGGCAAGCTGCGCTCGCGCTTCCTGATCGTCTCGAACATCGCGACCGACACGCCGCAAGCCATCATCGGCGGCAACGAGCGCGTGGTGCGCCCGCGCCTGTCCGACGCCAAGTTCTTCTTCGAGCAGGACAAGAAGAAGTCGCTGGACTCGCGCCTGCCGCTGCTGAAGAACGTGGTCTACCACAACAAGCTGGGCACCCAGGCCGAGCGCTCCGAGCGCGTGACCTCGCTGGCGGCCGCCATCGCCGGCCACCTGGGCGGCGACAAGGCGCTGGCCGAACGCGCCGCACGCCTGTCCAAGGCCGACCTGCTGACCGATATGGTGGGCGAGTTCCCCGAGCTGCAAGGCATCATGGGCACCTACTATGCGCGCCACGATGGCGAGCATGAGGAAGTGGCGCTGGCCGCGTCCGAACACTACCAGCCGCGCTTTGCCGGCGACGCCCTGCCGTCCACCGCCACCGGCACCGCCGTGGCCCTGGCGGACAAGCTGGAAACCCTGGTGGGCATCTGGGCCATCGGCCTGCAGCCGACCGGAGACAAGGACCCGTTCGCGCTGCGCCGCCACGCTCTGGGCGTGCTGCGCATGCTGATCGAGAAGCGCCTGCCGCTGTCCATCGCCACCCTGCTGTCGGATGCCGTGCAGCAGTTCGTGGCCGTGCCGAACTTCAAGGACCCGACTGCCGAAGTGACCGCCTTCATGATGGACCGCCTGCGCGGCATCCTGCGCGAGCGCGGCTTCAGCGTGAACGAGATCGAAGCCGTGGTGGCGCAGAATCCGGACCGCCTGGACGATATCGTGCAGCGCCTGGAAGCCGTGCAGGCTTTCGCCGCCCTGCCGGAATCGGAATCGCTGGCCGGCGCCAACAAGCGCATCACCAACATCCTGAAGAAGAACGAGGAAGCCCTGAAGCAGGCCGGCGCCGTCAATGCGGCCGTGCTGCAGGACGCCGCTGAGAAGGCCCTGTATGAAGCCATGGGCCGCGTCAAGCCGGAAGTGGATGCAGCCTTCGGCCGAGGCGACTTCACCGCCACGCTGAAGACGCTGGCGCAGCTGAAGAACGAAGTCGATGCCTTCTTCAGCGACGTGATGGTGATGGCCGAGGATGTCGCCCTGCGCAACAACCGCCTGGCCCTGCTGTCCTCGTTGCACGGCATGATGAACGGCGTGGCCGACATCTCCAAGCTGGCGGCCTGAGATGCCACAGTCCCAGCCTGCAAAGCTGATCATCCTGGACCGGGATGGCGTGATCAACTACGACTCGCCGGACTTCATCAAGTCCCCCGAAGAGTGGATCCCCATCCCCGGCTCGCTGGAAGCGATCGCCCGCCTGAACCAGTCGGGTTATCGCGTGGTGATCGCGTCCAACCAGTCCGGCATTGCGCGCCAGTTCTTCGACATCACGACGCTGAATGCGATCCACCAGAAGATGCACCGCCTCGCCCAGCAGGTCGGCGCGGATATCGACGCCATCTTCTTCTGCCCGCACGCCGCGTCCGACAACTGCGATTGCCGCAAGCCGAAACCGGGCATGTTCGCCGAAATCGCCAAGCGCTTCGACATGAGCCTGAAAGGCGTGCCGACCATCGGCGATTCGCTGCGTGACCTGCAGGCCGGCTTCATCATGGGCTGCGTGCCTTTCCTGGTCCTGACCGGCAAGGGCGAGAAGACCAATGCCACCGGCGGCCTGCCGCCCGGCACGATGGTGTTCCCGGATCTGGCCGGCGCCGTGACCCATATCCTGAAATCGGCGTCCCACGCCGCCTGACCGGAGATTTCTGATCAATGCTGTTCCTGCGTTCGCTGCTGTTCACGCTGATGATGGTGGTTGCCACCGTCATCTGGTCTGGGGTCTGCATCCTGGCCGCCCCGCTGCCTTATAACAAACGCTATTTCGTCACTTCGCGCTGGAACGTGTTCGTGATCTGGGCCGCGCGTGTGGTCTGTGGCATCGAGTACGAAATCAAGGGCCACGAGAACCTGCCGGATAGTCCTGTCATCCTGCTGTCGAAGCACCAGTCGGCGTGGGAGACCATCTTCCTGTTGGCGAATATGCCACGCCCCCTGGTCTTCGTGTTCAAGAAGGAGATCCTGTACATCCCCTTCTTCGGCTGGGGCATCGCCCTGCTGCGCATGATCCCGATCGATCGCAAACAGGGCAAGAATGCATTCAAGTCCGTTGTAATGCATGGTAAGCGGCGACTCAAGGACGGCCAATGGATTATCATGTTCCCTGAAGGGACCCGTACGCAGGTCGGCTCCCAGGGCAAGTACAAGAGCGGCGGCACGCGCCTGGCGGTGGAAACCGAAACGCCGGTGGTGCCGATAGCACTGAATTCCGGCGAATGCTGGCCAAAGAATTCCTTTATCAAGAAACCGGGGAAAATCACGGTTTCGATAGGCAAACCGATTTCGTCCGAGGGGCAGACGCCCGACGGCTTGATGGAGCAGGTGGAACAGTGGATCGAATCAGAAATGCGCGTCATTTCGCCCCACGCTTACAGCGCTGGCTAGCCGACCAGGCCAGCTCAAGGCAGTCAGCGGACCCCGGGGGCGGCAACGAGTCTTCCGCCGCGTGCGACAGCGCGGCGGTTCAGAGTATGCCTTCCTTCCCGATTCCCGCTCCTGCGGCAGTCAACCTGCTGCGGCCTCCGGTGCAATTGCGCCGCCCCGAACTTCCACCCATCACACCTACCGCCGGTCACGACAAGCGGCAACTACTGGTAGGCGAATACATCCTCGAATATGTGCTGCGCCGTTCCACGCGGCGCTCGATCGGCTTCACCGTCGATGACGACGGCCTGCACGTGACCGCGCCGCGCCGCTGCTCGTATGGCGATATTGAAAACGCGATCCGCGCCAAGCAGCACTGGATCCTGACCAAGCTCGATGAACGCCGTCAGCGCCGCGCCGCGCGCCTGGAAAAGCCGCCTGTCGTGTGGACGACGGCGCCCGCCTGCCCTATCTCGGTGGCGAGGTCACGCTGCGCCTGTACCACGCGCCGCGCAACCGCACGGACTTCGATCCGGAGACCATGGAGCTGAGCATGGGACTGGTGCAGGGGGCGACCGAGCACCTGCTGAAGGAGCGTGTGAAGAACTGGTTCAAGCAGCAGGCGGAGGGCCTGTTTGCGCAACGCCTGGACCTGTATGCGACGCGGCTGGGGGTGCAGTATTCGTCGTTCTCGCTGTCCAATGCGGATACGCGCTGGGGGTCATGCACGGTGCAGCGCGTGATCCGGCTGAACTGGAAGCTGATGCATTTCTCGCTACCACTGATCGATTATGTGGTGGCGCACGAGCTGGCGCATATCCTGGAGATGAACCACAGCCCGCGCTTCTGGGCGCATGTGGGGCGGATCTATCCTCAGTACGACGAGGCCAAGAACCTTTTGCGCCGCAGGGCACAGGAACTGACGCCGCTGTTCAATTAGCGGCGGATCAATGATCCGCCCTACGCACCCGGGCGGATCGACAATCGATGGCGTGTAGGGCGGATCATTGATCCGCCGTGCAAACCGGCCGGCGGCGCGCAACTACTCCGCCGTAATCAACCGCACATCGGCCAACTGGAACTGGTACTCGCCGGTCTTCGGCCCCGCGTTGAACCCGATCATGGTGATCGCGCTGGCGTCCACGCCCTTGAAACTATCGAGCGGCAAATTCACCTCGCGCCATTCGCCGTCTGCTGCGAACGACTGGCTGACCGGAATCGAGCCGCCCGTGGACATGATCGCCACCTGATACCGCTGCCCGTCGCCCTTCACGCGGAAGCGCAGGGACCTGGCGGCGCTCAGGTTGGCCGCGGCCATCGGCTGCACGCCCGGCATGAAGGCGATGCCCGCCCACGGGAAGGGGAAGCCCGCCTGCACGCTGGCCTTGACCTGCACCGCGTGCATGACGTCATCCTGATAATCCAGCTGCACGGACGATTTCCCGCCCAGGAAGGCATCATTGGACGGCATCCAGCCCGCGCCGAAGGGGCTGGCCAGCTTGTCGCGCGAGAACAGGCTGATACGGCCATCGGCAGGCAGCGCGAGCGGCGCATCCTTCGGCGCCGCCAGCTCCTGCGCCACGCGCTCCTGCTGCAGCTTGCGCTGCGGGGACACGGGCGCACCATCCTTCCACACTTCGATGATGCGGCGGGTCGCCAGGATGTCGCGTGTCGGGTCGCCTTCGACCAGCACCATGTCCGCCTTGAAGCCCTTGCCGATGCGGCCGCGGTTCGGCAGTTTGAAGGCGCGCGCCGGCGCCGTGGTGGCCGCGGTCAGAGCTTCTGCCGGCGTCAGGCCTGCCTTCGTCAGCGACAGCAATTCATGATGCAGGCTCACGCCATATTGCGTGCCGCTGTTGCCGGCGTCGGTGCCGGCCAGGATAGGCACGCCCGCCTTCTTCAGCGCAGAGACAACGGCGTTCGGCGCGGCCAGGCGGGCCGGTTTGGCCTCCTTGCCGTAGCTGGTCTTCAACGGCTCCAGCTGGTCCTTCGTCAGCAGCGCCGTCATCGCCTTATCGGACAGCACATCCTCTTCCTTCACGCCGGCGATGCTTTCCATCACGCTGAAAGTCGGGATGATGAAGGCCTTGCGCTCCTTCGCCAGCTTGACGAAGGCTTGCAGCTCCGCGTCGCTGATCGACTCGCCCGTGAACAGGTGCACCAGGCCGTCCGCCCCCAGTTCCAGCGCGGTGCGCGCGTCGGCGAAATTCGAGATATGGACCACGGCCAGCTTGCTGCGCTTGTGCGCGGCTTCGATCAGGGCCTTCACGGTCGACTTGTCCAGGCTGGGCATCTGGTGGCCGGGCCAGCCGGGCTCCATCACGATCTTGATGAAATGCGAACCTTCGGCGATGCGCGCATCCACCCAGCGCTGGGCTTCTTCCGGCTTGGTCAGCGTGGGGACAGGCAGGCCGTATTCGGTGCCGTGCCCGCCCGGCGCGGTGGCCAGGGTGCCGGCGGAAAAGATGTCCGGCCGGTCGCTGTTTTCATTGCGCTGCATGCGCGCGTTCATTTCCTGCATCAGCGGCACGGCGGTGAACATATCCAGCTCCGAGGTCACGCCGAACAGCAGCGGCAGCGACAGGTGCCGGTAGCTGTGGACGTGCGCGTCGATCAGGCCGGGGATCAGCGTCTGTCCATGCCCCTCGATGACCACCGTGTTTGCCGGCACACTGCCCTGGTACTCCATCGATTCGATGATGCCGTTGCGGACCAGCACACTGCGGTTCTGCAGCAGCTTCTGCCCGTCGAACACGCGCACGTTGCGGATCAGGTAGGGGTCGGGTTCGTTGACGCGGTCGGCGGCCATTGCGGGCATTGCTGCCACGAGTCCAGCTGCCAGCAGCGCGCTGGCGATAAGGCGGTTCGGCATCGTTGTCTCCATTGTAGATAGAAATAATGCAACGTTGCCGATTTTAAACTAGTTAAATCAGTGTGTGTTACCAAGGCAATTTGCCGTCAGCCAGCGCAGCAGCGGCGCGCCAGCGCGCCACGGAGTCGCTTGCAAAACGCGAGCAATGGCGCACGTGGCGCGCGGCCGGCGCAGCGGCAGGACGCGGCACCGGAGACGCGCAGCGGCGGGTGGCGCGCTGGGTGGGCGCGGGGGCGCAGGCGCGGCGTCAGGCGAGGGGCGGCAGGAGGTCGAGGGTGCGGGCGGTGGCGCCGCGGTGGCGGTTGGCGAAGACGAGGGCGCGCTGGCCCATGTCCTGGCGCGCGGCATCGTCGCCAAGCAGGCGCGCGGCTTCGGCGATCAGCGCGTCGGCGCTGGACACGCGCACTGCCCCGCCCTCCTGCAGGCAATCTTCCGTCGCCTGCGCGAAGTTGAAGGTATGTTCGCCGACGAGGATCGGCTTGCCCAGCGCCGCCGGCTCGATCAGATTCTGTCCGCCCAGAGGCTGCAGGCTGCCGCCGATGAAGGCCAGGTCGCAGGCGGTGTAATAGGCGAACATCTCGCCCATCGAGTCGCCCAGCACGACCGCGGTTTCGGGTGGCACGTCAGCGCCCGGCGCGGACAGCGACGAGCGGCGCAGGACGGACAGCCCGCGCTCCGCAATCATCGTTTCCACCTCGTCGAAACGCTGCGGGTGGCGCGGCACGATCAGCAGCAGCACGTCAGGCGGCAGCGCAGTGCGGGCGCGGGTGAAGGCATCCAGGATCATGCCCTCCTCGCCTTCGCGCGTGCTCGCGCACAGGAACACGGGACGCGGCCCGAACTGGCGACGCAACTGCGCGCCGGTGTCGAGCGCGGCCTGCGGCACGACCACGTCGAATTTGATGCTGCCGGTCACGCCGACATTGGAAACGCCCAGCGAGCGAATACGCGCGGCATCCGCTTCGGTCTGCGCCGCAACGACGGAAATGCCCTGCGCGGCATCGCGCATCAAGCCGCCGAAGCGCTGGCCGCGGCGCAGCGAGCGCTCGCTCAGGCGCGCATTGGCCAGCGCCACCGGCACATTCTGGCGATTGCACTGCGCGATCAGGTTCGGCCACACTTCGGTCTCCATCAGGATGCAAACAGCCGGATGGAAATGCGCAATGAAGCGGCCCACGAGCGAAGGCATGTCGTAAGGCAGGTAGGACTGCACCACGCGCGCACCATGCTTGCCGAATACGGACTTGCCGGTTGCGCGGCCGGTCGGCGTCATGCAGGTCAGCACAATGCGCGCCTGCGGATAGCGCTTCAGCAGCGCATCGACCAGCGGCTCCGAAGCGCGCGTTTCGCCGACGGACACCGCGTGAACCCAGATCGTCAGCGGCCCATCATTGGCCGCGCGCTGGCCGTACAAGCCGAGACGTTCATTCCAGTGCCGGCGATAGCCCGGTTCCTTGCGTCCGCGCCACCACAGGCGCCCCAGCACAAGCGGCAGCGCCAGCCACCACATGAAGGTATAGATAAGGCGCATCGCTCAGAGCAGGCTCTTGGCCGCGGCAGCCACTTCGGCCACGCCCGGCGGCGAACCCTTGTCGCCCAGGTTGATGATGCGCGGCGACCAGTTGCCCTCGGTCTTCCAGCGCGGCGAATCGGCGTAGATCTCGACCACGGGACGCGAGAACGCCGCCGCAATATGGGTCAGCCCCGTATCGACGCCAATGGCCAGGGCGGCGCGGCGCGCCAGCACCACGGCATCGGCCATGGACAGCTTGGGCAGCACGCGCGCATTGGGCAGCTGCGCCGCCAGCGCCTCGGCTTCGGCTTTCTCCTTGTCCGAGCCCCAGGGCAGCAGGATGGGCATGGGCGACAGCTGCCGGCCCAGATCAATCCAGTTGGCAGGCGCCCACTTCTTTGCGTCGCGCGCCGTGCCGTGGAAGTAAACGGCATAAGGCTGCTCGCCCATCCACGCAGGACGCGGCTCGCTCGAAGGAATTTCCGGCAGGCCGAAATCGGCCGGCGTATCGACCGTGTAGCCCAGTGCCGCAGCCACCACCAGGCGGCCGCGCGCCACCGCGTGCGTGCGCGGATCGAGCGGAATGGATTTGGTATGGAAAATGCGCGAGATGCCTTCGTAGCCGGAGCCCTCGCTGCCGTTGGCCAGGCCAACTTTATGTTTTCCGCGCGCGGCGCCCATGATGATGCCGGTCTTCAGCAAGCCCTGGGTGTCGAACACATAGTCATACCGGACTTCGCGCAGCTTGCGGAAGAAGGCGCCGATCTCGGCGCGCACCGCCTTGTCGCCCAGGTTCTTACGCCAGCGGCGCAGCGACCACGGGATGATGTTGCGCACCATGGGATTGAGGCGGACCAGGCTCACATAGCCCTCCTCCACCACCCAGTCGATATTCGCATCCGGGAAGTGGCGCTTGATGTCCGCCACGATGGGCATGTTATGCAGCACGTCTCCCATCGAGGAGACGCGGACCAGCAGGATGTTCATCAGGAACGGCGAATCAGAACGGCAGTTCGGCGTCCGGCTTGGCGGCCAGGATCACGTCGCGGAACTGGCCCTGGATGCGCGCCAGCGCCTCCGGCGTTTCGGCTTCGAAGCGCATCACGATCACCGGCGTGGTGTTCGAGGAGCGCGCCAGGCCGAAGCCGTCCGCGTATTCCACGCGCAGGCCGTCGATATCGATGATGCGTTCATTGCCCGGGAATTTGGCGTCGCTGCGCAGCTTGTCCATCAGCGCGAAGTTCTCGCCTTCCTTCAGGTGCAGGTGCAGTTCCGGCGTGCTGTCGGACTTTGGCAGGGCGTTCAGCAGCGCGGACGGGTCGGCGTGCTTCGTCAGGATTTCCAGCATGCGCGCGCCGGCGTACAGGCCGTCGTCGAAGCCATACCAGCGATCCTTGAAGAAGATATGGCCGCTCATTTCGCCGCCCAGCGGGGCGCCGGTTTCCTTCAGCTTGGCCTTTACCAGCGAGTGGCCGGTCTTGTACATCAGCGGCACACCGCCGGACTTCTCGATGTAAGGCGCCAGGTGACGGGTGCACTTCACGTCGTACAGGATTTGCGCGCCCTGGTGGCGGGTCAGCACTTCTTCCGCGAACAGCATCATCTGGCGGTCCGGGAAGATGATCTGGCCATCCTTGGTCACGATGCCCAGGCGGTCGCCGTCGCCGTCAAAGGCCAGGCCGATTTCAGCGTCGCTTTCCTGCAGGCAGCGGATCAGGTCCTGCAGGTTTTCCGGGTGAGCCGGATCGGGGTGGTGGTTCGGGAAATTGCCGTCCACTTCGCAGAACAGTTCGATCACTTCGCAGCCCATGCCGCGATACAGGTCGCCCGCGAAGGCGCCGGCCACGCCGTTGCCGCAATCGACCGCAATCTTGATCGGACGGGAAATCTTCACGTCGCCAATGATGCGCTCCAGGTAGGCGGCACGGATATCGTGGGTGCGGTAGCTGCCCGGCTTCACGGCCGGCATCAGGCCCGCAACAATCGCGTCGTGCAGGGCGGTGATGGACTCGCCGTGGATCGCCTCGCCCGCCAGCACCATCTTGAAGCCGTTGTAGTCAGGCGGATTGTGGCTGCCGGTGACCATGATGCCGGATTTCGTTTCCAGCACATTGGTGCCGAAGTAGACCATCGGCGTGGCCACCACGCCCAGGTCGATCACATCCACGCCGGCCGACTGCAGGCCCTGCGCCAGCGCCACCGACAGTTCGGGGCCGGACAGGCGGCCGTCGCGGCCGATCACTACAGCCTTCTCTCCTTTCGCTGCCGCGGCGAGGCCGAAAGCGTGGCCGATTGAACGGGCAACGCCCGCATCCAGGGTTTTACCGACGATGCCGCGGATATCGTAAGCTTTGAAGATCGATTTGGAGAGGGAAACCATAGGAAGAAGAAGATATGAAGCCGGGAGCCCGGCAGGACAAACGGTATGGTAAGTGCGATGCGGACGGCAGGCAAGCCCTGCCGCCGCGGTAAAACTTCAGGTCAGATGCGCAGGTCGTCCAGTGATTTGCCGGTGTCCACCCAATCCTTGACCCACTTCGGCTGGCGGCCACGGCCAGTCCATTCTGGCTTCCATCGGCCGGGTTGCGGTAGCGCGCTTCAACCTTGCTGCCCTTGCCCGATTTCGGCAGGCTGCCCAGCAGTTCCTTGAGCGGCACACCGACCGCCTGCGCGATGGCGAAAATCTGTTCACGTGCTTTCTGCTTATCTGTGCCTTCGCGATTTTTCAATTCGCGCTTGATCTGCTCCTGCAGGCTGCGCAATTCGCTGGACGACATATTCGACAGATCCATCTTCATTCCTTTAGAAATAAATAAATGAGAGCGTTTCCGATCGAAATATACACTAATTTCCTGCCGTTAGCCTTTCTTATGTCGAATCATCCAGCGTGGCGCTTTAAATCGGACAATTCGCACATAAAGCCAGACATAACTGACAATAAATAGCAAGCAGAAAAGCATCAGCACCCAGGTATGGCGCCAGAATACCGTGGCCGGAATCACCGCCATCAGCGAAAACATCCAAAGATAGGGGAAGTAAGCGAATTGCGGCGCATCAGCGCGCGCGCATCCTTGCGTCCGACAGCCCATTGCACGATGCGGCGGAAAATCAGGCTATGCAAATGAATACCGTCCGGCATGGCAGGCGATTTACCGCGAATAAACATGCGGCGATATACCGAGAACAGGGTTTCAAATGCAGGATATATTAAGAGCAACGCGGCATACCAAGTAGAAACCTGAGGATTTCGCATTACGAGAAGCAGAGCCAATTCACCTAGCATGAATCCAATAAAATAAGCGCCGCCGTCGCCCAGGAAAATCAGGCCGACGGGATAATTCCAGATCAGGAAACCCGCCGTGGCGCCGGCCACCATCAGGGCGGCCACCAGCACGAATACATCGTTGACCTGCAGGGCCACATAGCCGAGCGAGAGCAGCATGCAGATAGTAACCACGCTGGCCAGGCCATTGAAGCCGTCGATGATATTGATGGCGTTGGCGATGCCGGCTACGGCCAGCACCGTCAGCGGCAGGGTGAACCAGAGCCAGGGCATGGGGAAAGGCGCAAACAGCCAGTCGATCCGGTCGATGCGGGCGTCCAGCAGGAAATAGCCCAGCAAGGCAGCGAACATGGTCAGCAGCAGGCGTCGCAGCGCACTCACCCGCCCCGTGTAATCCTCGACGATGCCGCCGGCGAATGCGCACAGCGAACAGGCCATCAGGGATAGCATCCAGCTCGTCATCGCCGGCACCCGCCACACGGAAATGCAGGCGGACAGCGCCACGGAAAGGAAGATCGACAGCCCGCCAATGCGGGCCACGAGGTGAGCGTGCACTTTCTGCACGCCATTGAAATCGGAATCGAGCGCCGGGCCGTGCAGCCTCGCCTCCTTGATGACCAGCAGGGTCAGCAGGGCGGAAGCGATGAAGCTTACGAGAAATGAAAACATCTGTGGTGTCGGTAGCGCTTTTTAATCTTTTCGCAATGCAGCAATAAACGTTGTCAGCACGCTAACCGGCGATTGTACCGGATTAATGAAGGGAAACAGGAAAATTGATGCGGAGGTGTTGTTGTGGTGAATGATTGTAACAAACGGGCTGGACAGGGGCTGGAGTTGCTTACCAATAGATACAAACTTAAAACCCACGGCGTAACCCAGGTGTCAGCCACGATGTGGCTGACACCAGTTTTGGGCCTCGGGTTATTGCATGCAGAGCCGCAGCGCTTCCTGCCAGGTCGGCAGGCGGCAGAATTTGTCCATCAGGCGCTGGGAGGATAGGACGGAGAACTCCGGCCGCTTGGCCGGGACCGGGTATTCGGCGCTCGTGATAGGCACTACGCGGCATGCGCTGCCGGCCTGTTCGAGGATGGCCTGGGTAAAGCCGAACCAGGTGGTCTGCCCCTGGCTGCTCAAATGATAGATGCCGCTGTTCTCGGCCCACCACTCTGCGCCGCCGGCCTGCGCCAGCACGAGAGCGGTGGTGTCCGCAATGGTGCGGCTCCAGGTCGGTGCGCCGTGCTGGTCGTTTACTACGCGTAGTTCTTCGCGTTCCTTGGCCAGGCGCAGCATGGTCAGGAGGAAGTTCTTGCCGCGCATGCCGTACACCCAGCTGGTGCGGAAGATCAGGTGCGGCACGCCGGCAGCGGCAATCGCCTGCTCGCCCGCCAGCTTGCTGGCGCCGTAGACATTCATCGGCCCCGTGGCATCCGCCTCCACGCGCGCACCCGGATCATCGCCGGGGAAGACGTAGTCGGTCGAATAGTGGACCAGGGCCGCGCCCAGCTTCTTCGCCTCTTCCGCCATCACGCCCGGCGCTTCGGCGTTGATGCGGAAGGCGAGGTCCGGTTCGCTCTCCGCCTTGTCCACCGCCGTGTAGGCAGCCGGATTGACGATCAGCTGCGGCTTCACTTCACGGATCACGCTGCGCACCTGGTCCAGGTTGGCCAGGTCCATGCGGCTGCGGTCCACGGCCACGACCTCGCCCAGCCCTTGCAGGCTGCGTTCCAGTTCATAGCCGACCTGGCCGGTGCTGCCTGTCAGGAGGATCTTCATGGGAATGCGTCCGCTTCGGCCAGCAGCGCGCCTTTCTGGTCCTTCCCGGACAGCAGCGGCTCGCCCTGCAGCGGCCATTCGATGCCGATGGCCGGGTCGTTCCACAGGATGGCGCGCTCGTGCTGGGGCGCATAGTAATCGGTGGTCTTGTACAGGAACTCGGCCGCGTCGCTGGTAACGAGGAAGCCATGCGCGAAGCCGGGCGGGATCCACAACTGGCGCTTGTTCTCGGCGGAGAGCTCGATGCCGAACCATTTGCCGAAAGTCGGCGAGGACTTGCGCAAGTCCACCGCCACGTCGAATACGGAGCCGGCGGTCACGCGCACCAGCTTGCCCTGCGCCTGTTCGATCTGGTAGTGCAGGCCGCGCAGCACATTCTTTGCGGAGCGCGAGTGGTTATCCTGCACGAACTCCGCTTCCACGCCGGTCAGCTCGGCGAAGCGGCGCGCGTTGAAGCTCTCGAAGAAGAAGCCGCGATCGTCGCCGAAAACGTTCGGCTCGACGACCAGCAGGCCGTCGATGTTGGTAGAGATGACTTTCATCGGTTGATGACCTTGTCTTGCAGGATCTGCAGCAGGTACTGGCCGTAGCCATTCTTTTTCAAGGGTTCGGCCAGGCGCGCCAGCTGCTCATGGTCGATATAGCCCTTGCGGTATGCAATCTCTTCCGGGCAGGCCACTTTCAGGCCCTGCCGGCGTTCGATGGTGGCGATGAATTGGGAGGCATCGAGCAGGGAATCGTGGGTGCCGGTGTCCAGCCAGGCCATGCCGCGGCCCATCAGCTCCACCTTCAACTGCTTCGCGTCCAGGTAAGCCTTGTTCACGTCCGTGATTTCCAGCTCCCCGCGCGCGGAAGGCTTGATGCTGGCCGCGATATCGCACACCTGGTTGTCGTAGAAGTAGAGGCCCGTGACCGCGTAGTTCGACTTCGGCGCCTGCGGCTTTTCCTCGATGGTGATGGCCTGGCGGTTGCCGTCGAATTCCACCACGCCGTAGCGCTCGGGATCCTGCACGTGGTAGGCGAACACGGTGGCGCCTTCGGTGCGCTGGGCGGCGCTGCGCAACAGGGCATCCAGGTCATTACCGTAGAAGATGTTATCGCCCAGGATCAGCGAGGACGGGTTATTGCCGACAAATTCCCGGCCGATGATGAACGCCTGCGCCAGTCCGTCCGGCGAGGGTTGCACGGCATAGCTCAGGTTCAGACCCCACTGGCTGCCGTCGCCCAGCAGCTCCTGGAAGCGCGGCGTGTCCTGCGGGGTGGAGATGATCAGGATATCGCGCATCCCGGCCAGCATCAGCACGGTCAGCGGATGGTAGATCATCGGCTTGTCGTGGATCGGCAGCAGCTGCTTGGAGACGGCCTTGGTGATCGGATACAGGCGCGTGCCGGAGCCGCCCGCGAGGATGATGCCTTTACGGTTCGAGACTGCGTTCATTACTGCTCCCGTTTGCTGTAATTGGTTTCCACCCATTTAGCGTAGGCGCCGGACTGCACATCCGCCACCCATTCCGGATTGTCCAGGTACCACTGCACGGTCTTGCGGATGCCGGTTTCAAAGGTTTCGGCCGGCTTCCAGCCCAGTTCCCGCTCCAGCTTGCGCGCATCGATGGCGTAGCGGCGGTCGTGGCCGGGACGGTCCTTCACATAGGTGATCTGGGTGCGGTAGCTGCTGCCGTCCGCCTTGGGTTTCAGGCTGTCGAGGATCTCGCACAGCGTGTGCACGACGTCCAGGTTGGCTTTCTCGTTCCAGCCGCCCACGTTGTACGTTTCACCGAGGCGGCCATCCTGCAGCACGCGGCGGATAGCGGTGCAGTGGTCGCTCACATAAAGCCAGTCGCGGATCTGCTGGCCGTCGCCGTAGATCGGCAGCGGCTTCCCGGCCTGGGCGTTGGCGATCATCAGCGGGATCAGCTTCTCGGGGAAGTGATAGGGACCGTAGTTATTCGAGCAGTTGGTGGTCAGCGTGGGGAAGCCGTAGGTGTGGTGATAGGAGCGCACCAGGTGGTCGGACGCAGCTTTCGATGCCGAATAAGGGCTGTTGGGCGCATATGGCGTGGTCTCGCTGAATGGCGCGTCCTCCGGACCCAGGGTGCCGTATACTTCGTCAGTGGAGACATGCAGGAAACGGAAGGCTGCTTTCTCTGCTTCCGGCAGCTCGTTCCAGTAACTGCGGGCTGCTTCCAGCAGGCTGAAAGTGCCGTTGATATTGGTGTTGATGAAGTCCGCCGGGCCGTGGATCGAACGGTCCACGTGGCTTTCAGCAGCGAAGTGCAGGATAGCCCGCGGTTTATGCTGCTTTAACAGCGACAACACTTGTTCCTTGTCGCAGATGTCGCCCCGTACGAAGATGTGGCGGGCATCGCCCTGCAGGGAGGCGAGGTTCTTCAGATTGCCGGCGTAGGTCAGCTTGTCGAAATTGAGCACAGCTTCATCCGACTGAGCCAGCCATTCCAGCACGAAGTTCGAGCCGATGAAACCGGCACCACCAGTAACGAATATCATTTGGTATCCTGTCCTGCTTGTTAAGTTGTGATCATGATTGTATGTGAAAGCGGCAGAGTTCCGCCAATTTCAAGTCAATCGTGTCGGAGAGATAATGAATACTTATGCCATCGGAGATCTGCAAGGCTGCCACGGCGAGACTGTGGCGCTGGTGGAGCGCATCCTGGAACATGAACAGGCCGCGGGGCGCGAGCCGCCTTCGCTGCTGTTTTGCGGTGACCTGATCAACCGCGGTCCCGATTCGCTTTCCACGCTGCGCTATGTGCAGGCACTGGCCCAGGGCAGCGGCGGCCGCATCGACGCGGTATTGGGCAACCACGACCTGCACCTGCTGGCCGTGGCCAATGGCATCCGTCCCGAATCGAGTTCGGACACCATCGAGCATATCCTGGCGGCGGCCGATCGCGACGCACTGCTGCACTGGCTGCGCATGCGTCCCATGGCGATCATGGCCAAGGGCCATTTGCTGGTGCACGGCGGCGTGCTGCCGCAATGGACGGCGCAGCGCACTCTCGAGCTCGCGGGCGAGGTGGAGTTCGCGCTGCGCCATGACGAGTGGGTGGACTTCCTGCGCGATATGTATGGCAATCAGCCGGACCGCTGGGATGAGTCGCTGACCGGCACGGCGCGCCTGCGCTGCATCGTCAATGCCCTGACACGCATGCGCTTCTGTTCTGCTGAAGGGGTGATGGACTTCAAGATGAAGGAGTCGGCACGGGCCGGTGCTTCTTCGGGCTTGATGCCGTGGTTCGAAGTACCCGGGGCGGCGCACGGCCGGCACGCCGGTGGTGTTTGGACATTGGTCGGCGCTTGGCTTGAAGATTACGCCGGAGTGGATTGCGCTCGATAGCGGGTGCGTCTGGGGCGGGGAGTTGTCGGCCGTCTGCCTCGATGACCGGTCCTTGTTGCAGGTCGAGTGCCCGGAGTACCGGAAGGCCAAGGGCAAGGGTTAGCGCCGCGGGCGAGGGAGGCACGGCGGATCAATGATCCGCCCTACACGCCGCCTGGCGACGGCGCCGCCCGCCCCGTCAACGCCGCATGGCGAGGGCGATGGCCGATCCGTCCACACCGCATCGCGACGGTCACACCCGAACCCGCCAATGCCGCATGGCGAGAGCGATGGCCGATCCGTCCACACCGCATCGCGACGGTCACACCCGATCGGCCAATGCCGCGCGGGCGAATATTGATCCACCAATGCAGCGTAGGGCGGATCATTGATCCGCCGTGTGTGCGCCGTGTTGGCTTGTTATGCGCCGGTTGGCTCCGGTGTTGCCGCGTCGCCGTCGGCGGCCGCCGGTGCCGGCTCAGCTTCGGCCGGCGCGGAAACAGCATGAATGCCGAGCGCAGCGCCGATGGCGTCATGCGCGGCCTGCGCCAGTTCGCGGCGATGCGCGCCCTCCCCTTCCATCACCGGCAGGCACGCGAGCTGCGCGCGCACAGGCTTGCCCTCCAGGATGGCGATCACGCTTTCCACAAACGTCATATCCCCGATGAAGTCCACCGAAGGATGGTTGCGTCCCTTCTCGTCCACATAGGACAAAGCGAAAGGCTGCACCTTCACCTTCGCATCCACCGCAGCCTCGAACAGGTTGGCGTGGAAAGGCAGCAGCGTGCCCTGCGCGGCAGTCGTCCCTTCCGGGAAGAACGCGACGCGCTGGCCGCTGTGCAGGGCCGTGACCAGTCCCTTGAACACATGGCGCAGCTCGCGGCGGTTGCCGCGTTCGATGAATACGGTGCCGGCCTTCTCCACCAGCCAGCCCGCCAGCGGCCAGGCGCGGATCTCCGACTTGGCCACGAAGCGGCAGGGATACAGGGCGTTAATGACGAAGATGTCCAGCCACGAAACGTGATTGGCCACGATCATGCCCTGCTTCAGCGGCACTTCGCTGTCCTGCGTCATCTGCACGCCCACATTGCACATGGCGAGCAGCTGGCGCGACCAGCGGCGGATCTGCAAATTGCGCGAATCGGCCGAGATCCACGGGAAGATGAAGGCGCAAGTCGCCATGCCCTCGAACATGTGGAGGACCACACGCGTCAGGCGCAGGATCAGGCGCAGGTCGAGGCGTTTCTTAGCGGACGTTGCGTTCATATGCGACACGGCCCGCTACGATGGTTGCCTGCACCTGGCCGGCCAGTTCATAACCAAGGAATGGAGAATGCTTGCCCTGGCTGGCCAGGGCGGATGCCTCGACGGTCCAGCGCGCGGCCGGATCGAAGACCACCACGTCCGCCACGGCGCCAACGCCCAGCTGACCCGCTGCCAGGCCTGCCACGCGGGCCGGCTCCGAAGTGACGCGGGCCAGTGCGCGCAGCAGCGGCGAGCCGCCGGGGTGCTGCGATGCGTAATCGTCCGCCCACTTCACCACCAGCGACAGCAGCAGTTCCAGGCCGGTGGCGCCCGGCGAAGCCTCGCCGAAAGGCAGCAGCTTTTCATCGTCGTCCACCGGCGTGTGGTCGGAAACGACAGCGTCGATGGTGCCATCCAGCAGGCCGGCGCGGATCGCTTCGCGGTCGCGCTGGCTGCGGAATGGCGGATCGACGCGCGCGTTCGAATCGAAGAAATTGATGTCCGCATCGGTCAGGTGCACGTGATGCGCGCCCACGTCGCAGGTCAGCGGCAGGCCCTCGGCCTTGGCGGCGCGCACCAGCTCGATGCCGGTAGCCGACGACAGGCGGCACAGGTGCACGCGCGCGCCCGAGGCGCGCATCAGTTCGAAGATCGTGTGCAGGGCGATGGTCTCGGCCATCACCGGCACGCCGGACAGGCCCAGGCGCGAGGCGAGAGGACCGCTGTGCGCCACGCCGCCACGGCCGATATAGGCATCCTGCGGGCGCAGCCACACCGTGTAGCCGAAAGTCTTCGCATACTGCATCGCGCGCAGCAGCACGGTGGTGTCGGTGACCGGCACTTCCGCCTGCGAGAAGCCGATGCAGCCCGCTTCGGTCAGCTCGGCCATCTCGGTCAGCGCTTCGCCCTTCAGGCCCATGGTCAGTGCGCCCAGCGGATGCACGTTGGCCTGGTTCAGGCCCTTGGCGCGGTGCTTCAGCATTTCCACCAGGCCCGGCTCGTCCAGCACGGGATCGGTGTCCGGCGGGCAGACCAGGGTAGTCACGCCGCCCTGGATGGCCGCCTGCATTTCGGATTTCAGCGTGGCCTTGTATTCGAAGCCCGGCTCACGCAGGCGGGCGGACAGGTCCACCAGGCCCGGCGCCACCACCTTGCCGCCGGCGTCGATCACGCGGTCGGCATTGAAGCCGGCCGGCGCGCTGCCGATGGCGGCCACTTTGCCGTCCACGATGAAGAGGTCTTGCTGTGCGTCGATCTTGTTGGCCGGATCGATCAGTCGGCCGTTCTTGATATGGATATTCATGCGTGCTGTCTTATGCTTGCGTGCCTGCGACGATGCTCATCACCGCCATGCGGACGGCGATACCGAAGGTGACCTGGGACAGGATCACCGCCTGCGGGCCGTCGGCCACGGCGGAATCGATTTCCACGCCGCGGTTCATCGGCCCCGGGTGCATCACGATGGCGTCCGGCTTGGCCAGCGCCAGGCGTTCCGGCGTAAGGCCGTATGCCTTGAAGTATTCGCCGGAGGACGGCAGCAGCGCGCCGTTCATGCGCTCGTTCTGCAGGCGCAGCATGATGATCACGTCCACGCCCTTCAAGCCTTCATCCATGTTGGTGAAGGTGCGCACGCCCAGTTGTTCCAGGCCACCCGGCAGCAGCGTGTGCGGGCCGATGGCGCGGATCTCGGGCACGCCGAGGGTAGTCAGCGCGTGAATGTCGGAACGGGCCACGCGGCTGTGCAGGATGTCGCCCACGATGGCCACGGTCAGGTTGCTGAAGTCCTTCTTGTAGTGGCGGATGGTGTACATGTCCAGCAAGCCCTGCGTCGGGTGCGCGTGGCGGCCGTCGCCCGCGTTCACCACGTGCACGTGGTTTTGCTTCGTATCGTGCAGGTGCTTGGCGATCAGGTAGGGCGCACCGGACTGCGAGTGGCGCACCACGAACATGTCCGCATGCATGGCGGCCAGGTTGTCGATGGTGTCGAGCAGCGACTCGCCCTTGGTGGTCGAGGAAGCCTGGATGTTCAGGTTAATCACGTCCGCCGACAGGCGCTTGGAGGCGATCTCGAAAGTGGTGCGGGTGCGGGTGGAATTCTCGAAGAACAGATTGAACACGCTCTTGCCGCGCATCAGTGGGACTTTCTTCACTTCGCGGTCGGACACGGACACGAAGGAAGAAGCGGTATCCAGGATCTGGTTGATGATGGCCTTGGGCAGGCCTTCGGTCGTCAGCAGGTGCTGGAGCTCGCCGTGTTTGTTCAGTTGCGGATTAAGCATGGTTTCATTCGATAGTCAGGGTGAATCGTCGGCCCTCGTCCGCCTGCTTCAGGCGCAGGGCCGTGCCGGGCGCGCAGCGGGTGTGCGCGGCCACGAAATCGGCGGCGACCGGCAGTTGGCGCTCGCCGCGGTCGACCAGGGCGGCCAGCATGATGCGCGCCGGACGGCCGTAGTCGAACAGCTCGTTCATGGCGGCGCGCGTGGTGCGGCCGGTGTACAGCACATCGTCCACCAGCAGGATGGTGGCGCCGTCCACGTTGAACTTGATGTCGGTCGGTTTCACTTCGGCGGGCAGGCCCTTCTTCGCGTAATCGTCGCGGTAGAAGGACACATCCAGCACGCCGCAGCGCGCTTCCAGGCCGAGGTCCTTCGCCAGGCGCTCGGCAATCCAGGCGCCGCCGGAGTGGATGCCGACAATCGCCGGCTCGTGGGCGTCGGCCAGGCCCGCCTTCACCTGCTCGAGCAGGCTGGCGTAGAGCACTTCCGCGTCCAGTTGGTTGGGGTCAGTGTGGGACATATTCGTCAAAGTATTGTTGCAGGATGATGGCGGCGGCGCGGTCGTCGATCACTTCGCCTCGTTTCGCGGAAATCATCGCGGAGGAATAGCGTTCGTCGACCAGCACCACCGGAATATTGAAGCGGCCATTGAGCTGGTTGGCAAAACGGCGGCAGCGTGCGGTCATCTCGTGTTCCGCCCCGTCCGGGTGGAAGGGAAGGCCGACCACGAACCGGGTTGGGGCCCATTTGTCGATCAGGGCCTTGATGTCCGCGAAGCGCGCGTCATTGCCCACCGATTGAATGACGGCCAGGGGACTGGCCTGGCCGATCATTGTATTGCCCATTGCGACGCCGATGCGTTTGATGCCGAAGTCGAAGCCAAATACCGTTTCTGGACTATGCATGGCCCGCTTCAGAGGTGAGCATCCAGGGATCGATGCCCAGCAGTTTCATCGCAGCGGCGTAGCGGTCTTCAACCGGCAGGTCGAACAGGATGCGCGGGTCCGCCGTGACGGTCAGCCAGCCGTTGCGGCTGATTTCATCTTCCAGCTGGCCCGGGCTCCAGCCCGAGTAGCCGATCGAGACCAGCATGCGCTCCGGCCCCCTGCCGCGGGCGACGGCTTCCAGCACGTCGATCGAGGTGGTGAAGGCCACGTCGTTGGTTACCGTCAGCGAAGACGAGTAATGCGCGCCGGGCGTATGCAGCACGAAACCGCGGTCGTCCTGTACCGGGCCGCCAAACATGATAGGCTCGGATTCCATGTGGCGGTCGGCGGCCGAACTCACTTCCAGATCGATGCGCTCGAACAGCACTTGCATGGTCATATCGGTGGGCTTGTTGATGACGACGCCCAACACGCCGTTTTCGTTGTGCTCGCAAACGTATACCACCGTGCCGCCGAAGATCGGATCTTGCATGGATGGCATGGCAATCAGGAAGTGATTGGCCAGATTGAGCGCAGGGGCAGTCTTAGGCACCATCCACTCCTTCAGTTCGCTAGTATCCGGTAACAGACCAGGCACAGGCAGGCTCTTGCTGACTTTGCTCTTTTTCATAAGTTGCTCTCTATGCAGGGCTGTTTTGTGTTCTTTACTGTTAATATCCTCGTCGCAACTCTCGGGGATATATCGACAGTTTACTATGAATTGACGATCCGGCCATTTAAAGCCTGCCCAAATTTGACCTTGAACGATGAAATCCGCTCTTGTATGGTTCCGCCGCGACCTGCGGCTTTTTGACCACGCCGCCCTCCATCATGCCTTGAGCTCAGCGGAACAGGTGTCCTGTTGCTTTGTTTTCGATACGGCAATCCTCGCCGGCCTGCCGCGGCGCGACCGGCGGGTGACGTTTATTCACGACTGCCTGCAGGAATTGATTGCCGAGCTGCACGATGCCGGTGGGCACTTGATCGTGCGTCACGGCGATGCGCGCGAGATCCTGCCGGCGCTGGCGGCTGAGCTGGGCGTGGAGGCAGTGTTCTGCAACCATGATTATGAGCCGGCGGCCATTGCGCGCGATGAGGCGGTGGCGGCGGCGCTACAGGCGGAGGGACGCCAGCTGCGGTCGTTCAAGGATCAGGTGATCTTCGAGCGCGACGAAGTACTGTCCAAGGGCGGCACGCCGTTTTCGGTATTCACGCCGTACAAGAATGCATGGCTGAAGAAGCTCGACGCGGAGCCGGGCGCCTTGGCGCCGTGGGGCGCGGCGGGTGGGCATGGAGCGGGCAGGTTCGCGCCGGATGCGCGGGGCGGGTCGCGGCTGCCGTCGCTGGAGTCGATGGGCTTCGAGCGGGCGGAGATGTCTATCCCGGCCGGCATGTCCGGTGGCGCCCGGCTGTTTGAAGACTTCCTGACGCACATCGCCGACTACGGCACGGCGCGCGATTACCCGGCGGTGGATGGCTGCTCGCGGCTCTCGGTCCACCTGCGCTTCGGCACGGCATCGATCAGGCACGTGGTGCGCACGGTGCGCGAACTGTCGATGCGCGGGCAGACGGGCGACGGTGGCGCCGTCTGGCTGTCGGAGCTGATCTGGCGCGAGTTCTACAAGATGATCCTCTACTTCCACCCGCATGTGGTGGACAACGCCTTCAAGCCGGCCTACGACGCCATCGCATGGGAAACGGGCGAGGAAGCCGACGAAGCGTTTGCAGCCTGGTGCGAGGGCCGCACCGGCTATCCGCTGGTGGATGCAGCCATGCAGCAGATCAACACCACCGGCTATATGCACAACCGCCTACGCATGGTCACGGCCAGCTTCCTGGTGAAGGACCTGGGCATAGACTGGCGCCGCGGCGAAGCCTATTTCGCGGAAAAGCTGAACGATTTCGAGCTGTCGTCGAATAACGGCGGCTGGCAGTGGGCGGCGTCCAGCGGCTGCGATGCGCAGCCCTACTTCCGCATCTTCAACCCGGTCACGCAGTCGGAAAAATTCGATCCGGACGGTAACTTCATCAGGCGGTACCTGCCGCAACTGGAAGACCTGTCGCGCAAGGAAATCCACGCGCCGTGGGACATACGCGGGCTGGATTATCCCCCGCCCATCGTGCAGCACGACGAGGCGCGCAAGCAGACGCTCGCGCGCTACGAAGTGGTCAAGCGGCAGGCAGCAGGCCGGCAATAGCGCCGAGCAGGATAGTGTCCTGGTAGGGCTTGCCGAAGTAGGCATTCACGCCCAGCTGCATCGCGTAGTTGCGGTGCTTGTCCGCCGAACGCGAAGTGATCATGATGATCGGGATTTCCCTGGTGCGGTCGTCGCCGCGCACATTGCGCGTGAGGTCGAAGCCGTCCATGCGCGGCATCTCGATATCGACCAGCATCAGGTCCGGCTGGCGGTCCTGCATCTGCTCGAGGGCATCCACGCCGTCCTTCGCCAGCATCACGCTATAGCCTTCGCGTTCCAGCAGGCGCTGGGTCACCTTGCGCACGGTCAGCGAATCGTCCACCACCATGATGGTGGCCATCGCCGCACGCGCTTCCGGCGAGCCTGCTGCGGATGTTGCGCGCTGGGTGGCCTGCGCCAGTTCCGGATTCGCGTCGATATGCAGCTGCAGCGCGACCGGATTGAGGATCAGCACGATCTCGCCCGAACCCAGCACCGTGGCGCCGGCGATGCCGGGCATGCGCGCCAGCTGCGGGCCGATATTCTTGATGACGACCTCGCGGTTGCCGACGATTTCGTCCACATGCAGGGCGATGCGCGCGCCGCCGCTGTGCAGCATCAGCACGGGCGAGGAACGCTGCTGCACGGGCTGCGCCTCGCGGTCGCCCAGCAGGTTGGGCAGATAACGCATGCCGATGTGCTGGCCCTGCAGTACTACGGCGCCCTTGGTGGTGGCTTCGGCCAGCGCGCCCTCCTTCATCTGCAGCACCTGCTCGACCATGCCGGCCGGCAGCGCATGGGTGCGGCCGCCGGCGGAGACCAGCACCACCTGGGTCACGGCCAGCGTCAGCGGCAGGCGGATGGTGAAGCGCGTGCCCTTGCCCGCTTCGGTTTGGGTTTCGACGCGGCCGCCCAGTGACTGGGCTTCGGACTGCACCACGTCCATGCCCACGCCGCGGCCGGCCAGTTCGGTCAGCGTGTCGGCAGTGGAGAAGCCGGGTTCGAAGATCAGCTTGACCGCTTCCGCGTCGCTGACGTCCTCGTTGCCGATCAGGCCCACCTTGCGCGCCTTGGCGCGGATGCGCTCCAGGTCAAGGCCGGCGCCGTCGTCGCTGAATTCCAGCACCACTTCATTGCCCTGCTGGCTCACTTGCACCAGCAGCTCGCCCGTTTCTTCCTTGCCCTTGGCGGAGCGGTCGCTGCGAGCTTCCACGCCGTGCACGATGGCGTTGCGCAGCAGGTGCTCGAATGGCGCGGCCATGCGTTCCAGCACGCTGCGGTCCATTTCCACAGCGCCGCCGCGGATGTCCAGGTTTACGCGCTTGTCCACTTCCTTGGCGCTCTGGCGCGCGACGCGGAACAGGCGCTCGGAGATGCTGGCAAACGGCACCATGCGCACGCGCATCAGGTCCTGTTGCAGGTCGCGCGTCATACGCGCCTGCTGGTTAAGGTCGGCGTTGGCGCTGTCCACGGTGCGCAGCAGGCCTTCGTGGAAGGAGGCCACGTCGTTCACGCTCTCCGCCATCATGCGGGTCAGTTCCTGCAGGCGCGTGAAGCGGTCGAATTCCAGCGGGTCGAATTCACGCTCGCCGGCGATCGACATACGCGAGGCGATCTGCGATTCGGCCTGCATTTCCACTTCGCGCAGCTGGCGGCGCAGGCGGGCGAGGTTTTCCTGGAAGTCGTTGAGCGAGGTACGCAGGTTGTTTACTTCGTTTTCCAGACGCGAGCGGGAGATCGAGACTTCACCGGCCTGGTTCACCAGGCGGTCGAGGATGTCGGCTCGCACGCGGACCAGCGGGGTCTTGGAACTGGCGGCTTCGGCGTCCTCGGCGCGGCGGTGGCGGACTTGCGGCGCGGCTGGCACTTGGGCCGGCACGGCTATCTGCGCTGGCGCCGGCGCGGCGGCGGGGGTGGCCGGTGCCAGGGCTGGCGCTTTGGCGGGCGCGGCCTGGGCTGCGTGAGCTTCCGGGTTCTGCAGCTGCTCGAACAGCAGCAGCGCGTGGTCGTAGTGGGCCAGCAGTTCGTCGAAGGCGTGCGGCGAGGCGCTGCCTGCGTGGACCATGTTTTCGATATGCGTCTCGATTTCGTGCGCGTGCTGGCCAAGGCGCATTGCGCCGGCCATGCGCGCGCTGCCTTTCACGGTATGCAGCACGCGCTGCAGGCTGTGGGCGTGGCTGAAGTCGGACGGCTTGCCTTGCCAGGCGCGCAGCGCTTCGCCCACTTGCGGCAGCAGGTCGGCGCCCTCTTCCAGGAACACCGGCAGCAGGTCGGGGTCGAGTTCGTCGGTGAAGCTGGCGGCGCCGGCGCCCAGCAGGTGCTCAGTGGCGGGAATCGACAGCAGCTGCACTTCGCTTTCCGGTTCCACACTGGCGTCCAGCGCCGCTTCGGTGGCTTCGATCGCGTCCACTTCCATCGATTCTTCGGCGATGGCGGCGTCTTCCTGGGCGTGCAGGGCCAGCGCGTCGGCGGTCTCGTAGTGCTCATGCACTTCGGCGGCTTGCGGCGGCGCTTCGATGGATTCGACCAGGGCGCCGGACGCTGCGGCGGCGGCTTCATCGTCGCCTGCTTCCAGCGCGCCGGTCAGTTCGGCGGCGAGGGTTTCGGCAGCGAGCGTGTCGGTCAGTTCGGCAGGGACGTGCACGTCTGCTGCTAGCGGCTCGGCGATCGCGGCCAGCTCGTCGGACGTCGCCGGCTCAGCGAAGGCGGCCAGTTCGGCGACGGCAGACGGCTCGTCGGCGGCTTCGGCAGCGGAGGCGTCGGTGGCGTCGGTGGCGTCGGTGGCGTCGGTGGCGTCGGTGGCGGACGGCTCGGCGGAGGAGGCGGAGGAGGCGGCGGCGGTGGCGTCTTCGGCAGCGGACTCGGCGGAGGCGGATGGGACGGGGACCAGGCGGTGGGGCTCGTCGTGGATGGGAGCGGCCTGGGTCAGCGGCGGCGCGGCGAAGGCGTCGTCGAAGGCGGTGTTGAACAGGTCGTCGATGTTCTCGTCCTGGTCGGCCATTTGCGGCTTGGCCGCAGGCTCGGCACGATCGGGGCCGGCGGGCGGACTGGCGACCAGGCTGTGATAGGTGTCGCTGAACAGCGCCTCGAGGCGGGCGGCCAGCGGATCGGCGGCGGGCTCGGACGGCGCGATCTCCGGAGGCGTGCCGAACATATTGTCCATGCGCGCTTCGATGTCCTCATGCGGCTGCGACAGCTCTTCCTGCATCTTGTGCAGGGCCGCGATCAGCTCCGGCTGCTCGGGCGGCATTTCGCCGGCGGCAAAGCTGGACAGCATCTGGCGCACGCGCTCGATGGTGAAGTCGAACAGGTCGTGCTGGGCGGCGTCCAGCTCGGGCGCCGGGGCCTGCAGGGACTGCAGCGTGGTTTCCAGCGCATAGGCCAACTCGCGCAGGTTCTTGAAGCCGACCGTGGCGGAGGTGCCGGTGAGCGTGTGCGAAGCCTTCAGCCCGTCCGCGCTTACCGGACGCTTTTCGTGGCGCCATTCGCCGAAGTCGCTGGACAGCTTGCGCACCAGTTCATCGGTTTCGGCCAGGTAGATGTTGTACAGCGGCAGCGGGATCGCCAGGCGGCCGACGTACTTGATGTTGTCTTCCGGCGGCGGCGCGGGCACGGTGGGCGCGGTGGATGACGGGAATTCGATCACGTTGCCGGCGCGCGCGGGGCGCTGGGATTCGCCGGCCGGCTCTGGCGCTGACGCGGCCAGTTCTTCGGCGGCGGAATCCTCCGCGGCTTCGTGCGCGGCGGCGTCAGAGGCGGCGGTCGTGTCGGCGGCGGCGCGCGCGGCATCGCTGGCGGCCGGCGCGGCGGACGCGGGCGCCGGCTCGGGCATGCTGAACGCCTCGCCGTTCTGCACGCGCAGCGCAGCGGCGACGAGGGCGTCGGAGTTGCGGGCCGAGCGGCCAGTGACGGCCAACTCATCGACCCAGGCCGACAGATCCGCGGCCGCGCGCGACAGCAGCGCGAAGAGAGCGTCGGTCGGCGAGCGCTCCTCGCCCAGCCACACGTTCATGACTTTCTCGATGCCGTAAGCGCCTTCGGCAAAGTTGTTCAGGCCGACCATGCGCCCGCTGCCCTTCAGCGTATGGAAGGAGCGGCGCAGCATGGTCATATTGTCGACAGTGGCCGACTCGGAACGCGGCAGCGCCAGGGTCTCGCGCACGAAGCCCAGCACCTCCTGCGCCTCGCCGATGAAGATTTCCAGCAGCTCGGCTTCGACCGCCTCTTCGCCGGACACGCCCTCCGCCGCGGCAGGCGGCGCAATGGTGGCTGGTTCGGGCACCGGCTCCGGCGCCGGCAGCGGCTCGTCCAGCACGGGGATCGACTCAGGACCGGCAATCTTCTTGAACGGCACCGCGCGGAAGGTGCCGTGTTCCGCGTCGAAGGCAAAGCGCTCGCGCGCGCCGGCCGCATTCTGCGCCAGCATGTCGACAAAGAAGCCCAGTGCGCCCACGTTCTGCGCGATTTCGTCCAGATGGCGCGGCTCCTGGGCCGGATCATCGAGGCCGGCCACCAGCTTGTGGATCTCCTGGCGCACGTGCTTCGCGGCGCGGGTCGCGTCTTCCTGGTCGAGGATGGCCAGCGCACCTTCCAGCTGGTGCACCACACCGTCGAGCGAAGCCAGATCCGAGCGCCGGGACGGATCGGCATAGTACTCGTCCAGCACCTTCTCGATCTGGCGCAGGCCCGTCTTCAGCTCCATCGACAGCGCGACGACCGTATCGTTCTCGTGCATCTGCTGCGCCAGGCTGCCCTGCCACTGCGACGGTTCCGGGGCCTGGGCGCCGGACACCAGCGCCTGCAGTCGCGCGCCGATCGTATCGGCATGCACATTGAAGTCATCCGGCAGGTGGCGGATCTGGTCGATGCCATGCTCTGCAAACAGCAGCGCCGTCGCCATTTCCAGGCCCAGCGCCTCGCTGCGGCCGGAATCGACGGCGCGCGCGGCCACATCGGACAGCTGGCGCATCAAGCCGGCCAGCGCCTGCAGCCCAAGCTTGTCGCTGGCAACAGCCACCTGCCCCAGCGCATCGCGGAATTCCGCATCCAGGTCCGGATTGATCTCGGACTGTTCCAGCCGGTGCCAGGCGCCGCGGGCACGGGCAACACCCTCGCGCGCCGCCGTCAGTGCATCCGCATCGATCCTGCCGTAGCGGCGCTGTTCGTAGTCGCGCGGCACCATGGCCGTCAGCGCATAGGACTTGCGCAGCTGGCGCGCCAGCGGCGGCAGGCTCGCCTCGTCCGCTCCGGCGATGAAGAACAGGGCTTCGCGCAGCAGGGCGTCCGGCAGTTCCTGCGAACCCTGCGACAGCCGGCGCAGCTGCAGGTTGATCAGGCCGAACAGCTGCTTCACGTATTTGCCGCTTTCCAGCTGGCCGCCGACCACCAGCTCGGAAAACGCCTGCATGGTGCGCCAGAACACGCGCGCCTTCGGCTCGCGCTGCAGGTCGGCCACATCGGTCACGGCAGCCTGCAGGGCGGCGGCGTGGATGGACTGGCTGGCCGGATCGCCGGCTTTCAGATAGGGCAGCAACGCGCGCTCGAAGCGCTGGCGCAGCGCGGTGTAGGCCTGGGCCGGCGCTTCGCCAGCCGGTGCAACGCCCGCCACGGCGGCCGGCAGCTCAGGCACGTGGGTCAGCTCGGGGAAGAACAGGTCCGCCGGGTGCACGCGGTCGATGCCCAGCAAATCCTGCACGTCGCGGAAATAAGGGAAGAGGCGCACCGGCTGGAACGGTGCACCGGCCAGCAGCTCTTCCAGGAATTCGACCAGCGCCTGGTACAGGTTGGCCAGCACCTGCGCATGGTCGGGCGTGTATTTGAGCGAGCCATCCTTGAAACGGTCCAGCACCACCTCGGCCAGTTGCGTCAGCAGCACAACGCCGTCCACATCGACCATCTGCAGCGCGCCGTGCGCCTGGTGCAGGTGGGACTTGGCGTGCTGCAGGGAGGTGGACTGATCTTCCGGGTCACGCCCGCCCGCCTCGAACAGCGCGGTGCGGGAGCGGGCCAGCGCCTCGCGGATTTCCACCATGACCCAGGACAGCGGGCCCGTGTCGAAGTGCGGCGAAGCGGTGTGCGGAAAATCAGTTTGGCTCATTTATTCCTCAGGCAGAAATTCGGAATCGCGACACGGAGTTCTTCAGCTCCTGTGCCAGCACGGACAGCTTGCGCACGGACTGGGCGGTCTGCTGCGTGCCGTCCTGCGTTTGCTGCGTCACCTGCAGGATGTGCTGGATATTCTGTGCCACGCCGCCAGCCGACGTAGCCTGCATGCCGGTCGCATACGCCATGCCCTGGATCAGTTCGGCCAGACGGTTCGACACCTGCTCGATGTCTTCCAGCGCGGTACCGGCCGCATCGGACAGTTTCGCTCCCTCCACCACACCCTGGGTGGATTTTTCCATAGCTGCGACCGCATCGTGCGTATCGGTTTGAATCGTGCGCACCAGGGCGCCGATCTGCTTGGCCGCTTCGGCCGAGCGTTCCGCCAGGCGCTGCACCTCTTCCGCCACCACCGAGAAGCCGCGGCCGGCCTCGCCGGCCGATGCCGCCTGGATCGCGGCGTTCAGCGCCAGCACGTTGGTCTGTTCGGTAATGTCGGAGATCAGCTCGGTAATTTCGCCGATCTCCTGCGAAGATTCGCCCAGGCGCTTGATGCGCTTCGAGGTTTCCTGGATCTGCTCGCGGATCTCGTCCATACCCTTGATCGCGTTCTGCACCGCCGTCGAACCCTGGCGCGCTGCGGCCACGGACTGGCGCGCCACGTCCGCCGATTCGGAAGCGGACTTGGACACTTCGGTAATCTCGTTGGCCATCTTGGTCACGGTGGCCGACGCGTCCTGGATCTCGCGCGACTGCTGCTGGGATGCGTTCAGCAAGTCGCTGGAAATGCCGGACGCATGGGTCGATGCCGCCGTCACCTGCTCCGCGGTGACCGTCACGCGCCCCACCAGGCCGCGCAGCTCTTCCACCGTATAGTTCACCGAGTCGGCGATGGCGCCGGTGATGTCCTCGGACACGGTGGCCTGCACGGTCAGGTCGCCGTCCGCCACTTCCTGCAGTTCATTCATCAAGCGCAGAATCGCCGCCTGGTTCTGGTCATTCATGGCTTTCGCCTCTTCCTCCTGCTTCTGCGCCTGGGCGCGCATCGCTTCCGCTTCCTGGCGGCGGCGTTCCGAAGCGCGGCTGCGCGCCTGGGAATCCTGCAGCAGCACGCGGCCGATGGCCGCTGCGACGACCAGGGTCAGCAGGCCGGCCACCACCATCAGCCAGAAGGCCAGTCCCAGCGAGTCCTGGGCGTCGCGCAGGGAAGTCTGCAGACCGGCCAGACTCTGGCGCAGCGGTTCGTTTTCGGCGAACAGCAGGCGTTCCGCGCTCTTCGCGGCGGAGAACTTTTCCAGGCGGTCGAGCACGAAGGTCACCAGCTTCTGGTAAGACTCGAACTGCTTCTTCAGTTCCGCCACTTTTTCGCGCGTTTCGGCGTCGCGCACCGGGGTCACGCCGAGGCTCTCATTGCCGCTCAGCAAGCCATCGATGGTGTTGCGGAACACGGTGGTGTCGCGGCCCAGCTGGAAGGCGGTTTCGGAACTGATGCCGCCTTCGGTCAGGAAGGCGCTGGCGTTGCGGCTCATGCGCTGGGTCAGCATGGACATCTTGCCCAGTGCGACCATTTCGCGGGCGCTGGCGCCCTGCTTCGCCTTGGTGGCGATGATGTCTTCACTCAGCGCCAGCAAGTCCGGCGACATCGAATTCAGCTTGGTCAGCGTTTCATCCAGGCCGCCCAGGTCCAGGCGGTTGCGCACGATGGTGCCGGCCGCCTTGTCCGACGCGGCCCAGCGCTTGCGCGCCTCCTGCAGTTCGGTCAACACGGAAGTGGGGGCCGAGCCGACGCTGCGGTTGGCGTAGCGGCCGCCGTCCGACAGCACGTTCAGCGCGCGGTTCATCTCATTGCGCGACTCCTCCAGCTGGCGCGAGGCTTCCATATTGCCCTGCACCGCGTTGGGCGCCGCCTTGCCGATACGCTGCGAGTGCATCAGCGCGTCCGACGCGATCTGGGTGCGGGTCGAGGCCACGCCGGAGTTATAGGCGTTGAAGGCCACCAGGCCCACGGCGACCAGGATGCTGGCGCCCAGCACGGTGGACAGGGTGCTCAACTGGCGCTGCGGCGACAGGTGGCCGATCAGCGGCAGGCGGAAGCCGGCGTCGGCGGAGGCAGGCACGGGGGAGGCATCGGCGCCGCGGCCGCGCAAGGCGTCGCGCAGGCGCAGCGGCGTGACTTCCGCCTCATGGGCAGCGGCCGGACCGCTGCTGGCGATGGTCTCGCCGAAGCTCGAAAATGCCGAGTTCTGCTCCGCCTCCAGTGCGGCGCTACTGGCGGAGCGTGAGAACAATTTGAATGCCATTAACCTTCCCCCGATTGCTTTTGGATTGACGCCGCCTCGTGGGCGGCATATCTTACAAACCGACTTGCAGGAACCGCGCTTCGCGGACCAGCTGACTCAGGTCCAGCCGGGTCCAGGCCTGTCCTTCGCCGTCGCGGAACTGTTCGCTGCACCAGGCCGGCGCTTCGGCCTCCGGCTGGATCTCCATCTCGCCCAGCTGGCGCAGGCCCAGCACGCGCGACACGAGCAGCGCGCAATTGAAGCCCAGCCCGGCGGCAAAAGTGACGACGCGGCTGTCGGCCGCCGGCGCCGTGGCGGAACCGCCCAGGTAGCGCGCCAGGTCGATGACGCCGGTCAGGTTGCCGCGGATATTGGCCAGGCCCAGGTACCAGTCGCGCGCCAGCGGCACCGGCGTGACCGGCTGCCAGGACACGATTTCGCCGACCTGGGTGAGGTCGAGCAGGCAGCGCCGCTCGCCCACCAGCACGCCCAGTTCGCGTCCGGCCGCACTCTCGCCGCTGCGCGCGGCCATGCGTTCGAGCAACGCCACCTGGTACTGGCGCAGGCGGCTGCGGCGTTCGCCGCCGTCGCTGCCTGGCTGGAGATCCTGATCCGTGGTGGACATCGCTTAACCGAGCGCGGCGATCTTGGCCAGCAGCTCGGCGGCATCGACCGGCTTGACCAGGTAATCCTTGGCGCCCTGGCGCAGGCCCCAGATGCGGTCCGTTTCCTGGTTCTTGCTGGAACAGATGATGACGGGGACATCCTGCAATTCCGGGTCGCGCGCAATCGAGCGCGTGACCTGGAAGCCGTTGGCGCCAGGCATGACCACGTCCATCAGGATCAGCTGCGGCTTGTCGGCCTTGATCTTGACCAGGGCTTCCTCGCCCGTCTCGGCGGTGGAGACGGTAAAGCCGCTGCGCACCAGGATGTCGGTCAGGTAGTAACGCTCGGTAGGCGAGTCGTCGACGATGAGAATACGTTGAATAGCCATGGTATTTATGCGCCCGCGCCGGCGGCATGCTCGCGCACCGCGGCCAGCAGGCTGTCTTTCGTGAAGGGTTTGGTCAGGTAGGCGGACGAGCCGACCATGGCGCCGCGGGCGCGGTCGAACAGGCCGTCCTTGGATGAAAGCATCAATACCGGGGTGGCGTGGAACTTGGCGCTCTTCTTGATCAGGGCGCAGGTCTGGTAGCCGTCCAGGCGCGGCATCAGGATATCGCAGAAGATCAGGGAGGGATGGTGGTCGTTGATCTTGGCCAGGGCATCGAAGCCATCTTCGGCCAATACCACCTGATAACCGGCCTGGGTCAGGAAGATTTCAGCGGATCGACGAATGGTGCTGCTGTCGTCGATCACCATGATTTTCAAACCATTCGCTTGCGGCGTAGTCGTCATTTGAGGAAGTTCCACCCTGTAGTTCCGGTACGATAGCACAGCACACAGGCGAGTGGCGGGACCTGCTGCTTAAAAGAAACATTTATTTATTTGACTACCTTTTAACAGTCGATGACGTCGCTTTAACGCAATTGACGAAAACGCAAGATCAGATCGCCACCATCTCGAAATCGTCCTTGCGCGCGCCGCATTCGGGGCAAGTCCAGTTCATCGGCACATCGGCCCAGCGCGTACCCGGCGCGATGCCTTCTTCCGGCAGGCCGGCGGCCTCGTCATAGATCCAGCCGCAGATCAGGCACATCCAGCTTTGCAATTCCTGGGTCGTTTCATTGCTGCTCACGTTCAATCACCTTCTATAAAGTAAAATGCCGAATTAGATATCTTAATCTACCCGCCGTGCAAAACCAAACTTCTCCTCTTATCCTGACCTTTGGCGTCGCCGACCCGGTCGGCGCTGTGGGCGTGCATGCCGACTTGGCCGTATTTGCCGCACTGGGCTGCAGCGGCCTGGCCGCCACCACGGCGTTGCTGATCGGCGACAGCGCCCGCGTGGAAGACCAGCAGCATGTGGACCCGGACTGGGTGGCCGACCAGGCGCGCGTGGTGCTGGAAGACGTCGAAGTGCAAGCCTTCAAGATCGGTGCGCTGGACAATATGGAACATATGTCGGCGATTGCCGAGGTGGTGTCCGACTATCCGGACGCCGCCCTCATCCTCGACCCCTTCGGCTCCCAGCTGCCGGCGCTGGGCGAGGAGGAAGATCCTGAAGAGCACCTGACCATCGTGCGCCAGTTGCTGGTGCCGCAGGCGACGCTGCTGATGCTGTCCTATGTCGAATTGACGCATATGGCCGAAACCTGGCGTGACCTGGGCAATGGCGAAACGATGGCCGACGATGCCCAGCACCTGATCGATCTTGGCTGCGAATTCGTGCTGGTGACCGGCACGCCGGCCACTGCGCCGGGCCAGCGCGCGAATACCCTGTACAGCGCTGAAGGCGTGCTGCGCCACGAGCCGTGGCAGCACCTGTCCGGCCCCTTCGTGGGCGCGGGCGGCACCTTGTCCGCCGCCATTGCCGCCTACCTGGCGCGCGGCGCCTCCGTGGTGGAAGCGGTCGAACTGGCGGAGCAATACACTTATCAGGCGCTGGCCCATGCCCAGCGCTACGGCATGGGCCGCTTCGTGCCCAACCGTTTCTTCAAGACGAACTGAATAAAACATGACTACTTCCAAGAACGACATCCTGTTTGAACGCGCCCAGAAATCCACCCCCGGCGGCGTCAATTCGCCGGTGCGCGCCTTCCGCTCGGTGGGCGGCACGCCGCGCTTCATCACGAAGGCTGAAGGCCCCTATTTCTGGGATGCGGACGGCAAGCGCTATATCGACTACATCGGTTCCTGGGGCCCGGCCATTGTCGGCCACGCCCATCCGGACGTGGTGAAGGCGGTGCAGGAGGCGGCCACGCGCGGCCTGTCCTTCGGCGCGCCGACGGAAGCGGAAGTGGAGATGGCGGAAGAGATCTGCCGCCTGGTGCCGTCGATCGAGCAGGTGCGCCTGGTGTCCTCCGGCACTGAAGCGACCATGAGCGCACTGCGCCTGGCGCGCGGCGCCACCGGCCGCGACAAGATCATCAAGTTCGAAGGCTGCTACCACGGCCACGCCGATTCCCTGCTGGTGAAAGCCGGTTCCGGCCTGCTGACCTTTGGCAATCCGACGTCGGCGGGCGTGCCGGAAGACTTCGTCAAGCACACCCTGGTTCTGGACTACAACAATGTGGTGCAGATCGAGGAAGCCTTTGCCGCCTACGGCAAGGACATCGCCTGCGTCATCGTGGAGCCGGTGGCCGGCAATATGAACCTGATCAAGGCTACGCCGGAATTCCTGCAGGCGCTGCGCAAGCTGTGCACCGCCCACGGCGCCATCCTGATTTTCGACGAAGTGATGTGCGGCTTCCGCGTCGGCCTGGGCGGCGCGCAGGAACTGTATGGCATCAAGCCGGACCTGACCGCACTGGGCAAGGTGATCGGCGGCGGCCTGCCGGTGGCGGCCTTTGGCGGTTCGAAAGAGCTGATGTCGAAGATGTCGCCGGTGGGCGCCGTGTACCAGGCCGGCACGCTGTCCGGCAATCCGGTAGCCGTGGCCGCGGGCATGACTACGCTCAAGCTGATCCAGCAGCCAGGCTTCTACGACAAGCTGAGCGCGACCGCGCGCCGCCTGGCGGATGGCATGACCGCCGCCGCGAAGGAAGCGGGCGTGACTTTCTGCGCCGATGCGCAGGGCGGCATGTTCGGCCTCTATTTCAGCGCCACTCCGCCCAGCAATTACGCGCAGATGATGGCTGGCGACCGCGAGAAGTTCAACGTGTTCTTCCACAAGATGCTGGACGAAGGCGTGTATTTCGCGCCGGCCGCCTTCGAAGCGGGCTTCGTCAGCGCCGCGCACAGCGATGCGGTGATCGACGAGACCATTGCCGCCGCACGCCGCGTGTTCGCCACGCTGAAGTAATTCCCCGCGCCGTCTGGCGCTGTCAGGCGGCGGTTGGCGCGCCTTCGAAGGGTCGCGCGTCGACGGGCACGTCGATAAGGAACGTCGTGCCATTCTCCACGCTGCTGGTGACGATAATGCTGCCGCCATGGCTTTCCGCCACGCGGCGGGCATACGGCAGGCCGACTCCCCAGCCATCCTGATGCCCTTTTGCCGCCTGCGCCCGGCGGTAAATCTGGAAGATCGATTCCAGTTGCGAAGCGGGAATCGGATCGCCATCATTGTGTACGGAGACGCGCACCCGGCCGCCCTCCTCGCGCACCATCAATTCCACCGGATTGCCGTGCGTGCCGTATTTCATCGCATTGCCCAGCAGGTTTTCCAGCGCCCGCCGCATCGATTCGCGGCACCAGTGGCCGGGCACGGACTGCGCATCGACTTGCACTCCCGGCACCGCGACTTCCTGCGCCAGGTCCGCCATATCAAAAGCCACAATATCGAGCGGCAGATGCTCGCCGCTATTAAAGACGATGCAGTCCAGCAGGTCGCGCGTCATCACGTCGATGCGCGCCGTGTTGTCGATGATTTTCCTGGCCATCGTGCGCAGCGCATCATTGCTGGCCCGGCTTTCGATGATTTTGCGCCGCGATGCTGGCGTTCGACAAGGGCGTGCGGATATCGTGGGTGATCGCCGCGATGAACTGCTCGCGCAAGGCCGACTGCACCATCGCGAACGCCGTCACGCTTTCGCGGATCGCACTGTCGATGGCGCTGTCGATCGCCTGGCGCTGCTCGTGCGTCAGCGCGAAAGAGGCCAGGTGGAACTGGTCGAACAGGGCGCGGCGAAAGAGCTGGAATTCTTCGATCAGGGCCGTGGTGTCATAACCGCTGAGGCGGGCGCGTTCGCCGCCATGCTCCTGAGCGATGACGGACACCTCGGAGACACCGGAGGGGCATGTGAGCAGCTGCGCCAGGCTGTCGTAGAAAGCCGGAAGCGTGTTCAGCAGGATCGGATCTGGCAAGCGCCCGGCTTTGTTCAGGCTGGAGCGGGCCGCACTGGACCAGGCTGAAATGACGTTGGCCCGCAGCGCCACCATAGCTTGCGACGCGGGCGATCCATTATTATTTTCCGCCACTTCTGACCTCTCCGAAACTGTGAATTCCGAAAGGAAAGCATGTTACGCAGTGACTTTCTTGTCAAGCAGCGAAAATGAACTGTGGCCTACTTTTAGTTACTTATTTCAACCACCCGCGGTGACGGAAATACAGGAAGGGGGCGATCGCGCTGGTGATCATCAGGCCCCAGGCCCACGGGTAGCCGTAGGCCCATTTCAGCTCAGGCAGGAAGTCGAAGTTCATGCCGTAGACCGAGGCGATCAAGGTCGGCGGCAGGAAGGCGACGGACGCCACTGAGAAGATCTTGATGATCTTATTCTGGTTAATGTTGATGAAGCCGACGGTGGCATCCATCAGGAAGTTGATCTTATCGAACAGGAAGGAAGTGTGGCCGTCCAGCGATTCGATGTCGCGCAGGATTTGGCGCGCTTCCTCGAACTGCTCGGAATTGAGCAGGCGGCCGCGCATCAGGAAGGACACCGCGCGGCGGGTATCCATCATGTTGCGGCGGATACGGCCGTTCAAGTCTTCCTCGTGGGCGATGGCGCTCAAGGCATCGGCCGCGTCCTTGTCGGTGAACTGTTCCTGCAGCACACGGCCGGAGACGACCTCGAGCTGCTGGTAGATGCCCTCCAGCGCATCCGCCGAGTACTCGGCATCGGTGGCGTACAGGTCGAGCAGCACATCCATGTAATCGGCAATCGAACCGGGACGCGAGCGGGCGCGCATGCGCACCAGGCGGAACACCGGCAGGTCGTCCGTGTGGACGGAGAACAGCATTTTCTTGGCCAGGATGAAAGCCACGGTGACCACGCGCGAAGGGCCGTCATCCTCTTCCAGCAGGAAGTCGGTGCGCAGATGCAGGTCGCCGTTTTCCGCTTCGTAGTAACGGGCGGAAGCCTCGATATCCTTGACTTCGTCTTCGCCCGGCAGGATCACACCGTAGATGGTCTTGACCCAATTGCGTTCGTCTTCAGTCGGGTCGGTCAGATCCACCCAAACCGGATGGACCTGCTCCAGGTCTTCGCGGCTATCGATGGGGACCTGGTTCAGCCGGCCGTTCTGTAAGACGAAAACATTGATCATAGGCAATCTCAGCGATTCAGGCGCATAGAGGGAGGGCGATTTTCGAAACTTCGCAAGTGTACTCGGAAGCCCCCGCGCCGACCACCCCGCGCGGTCATTATTTTACTAATGAGTTGCCTTTTCGATCATTTTCGCGCGCATGTCCTCCGGCGTGGCTTCAGCCGGGGACGGCGCCTTGGGCGATTCGATGCCCTTGCTGTCGTGGATCCTGATGACCTGGCCGCTGTCCTTGCAGTCGCTGTTGGAAATCACGGTCTTGCCATTGATCGTGCACTTGCGCAGCGGTTCGGACGAAGCCGGGGCCGGCGCCGCGATCGTCGCCTGCACGGCGGCTGGCATGGCCGGCAGCTTGCCTTCATGGCGCATCGCGTACAGCCCAAACATGGCGGCGGCCGCCAGTGCGGCCATGCCGATGGCGACAGCAATCAGACTCAGACCGGATTGACGGTACAGCATGCAAGCTCCTTAAGGAAGGTCGGCGGAATTCATGCGGCGCATGATGATGTCCGTGCGCCGGCTCAGGTAGTTGGTATTGCGGTGGGCGTCGTAATAGCGCGGGTTGGGCAGCATCACGGCCAGCTTCGCCGCCTGCTGTGAATTCAGGCGCGCGGCGGGGATGCCGTAATAATGCCTGGCCGCCGCTTCGGCGCCGAAGATGCCTTTGCCGAATTCGACCACGTTCAGGTAAATCTCGAAGATGCGCTCCTTGTCCATCAGCGCTTCCAGCATATAAGTAATGACCAGTTCCTGGCCCTTGCGCCAGTAGCTGCGCGAACCGGACAGGAAGAGATTCTTGGCCAGCTGCTGGGTGATGGTCGAGCCGCCGTGCGTGACCTTGTGCTTTTTCTCGTTTTCTCGTAAGCCTTTTGCAGCGCTTCCCAGTCCACGCCTTCATGCTCGGCGAAATTGGCGTCTTCCGAGGCGATGATGGCGCGCTTCAGGTTGGGCGAGATCTGCTTATAGCTCACCCACTGCTGCTGGATGTTCGCTTTCGGGTTCTTCTCGCGCAGGGCCGATTGCTGGGCGCGCATGAAGGCTGTCATGGAAGGATTGTGGTCGCGCCACCACCAGATCTGCACCAGGAAGTACAGCTGCACGGCCAGGATGATGACGATGGGGACGATGAAGATCCACTTCACCCAGGCGAAGCGTCCCTTGCCACTCGCCTTGCTCATAATCTGGCACGCAGGGCGGACAGCACATCGGCCGTAGCGGGGCGCACGCCGCGCCAGGCCTGGAAGGCTTCGGCGGCCTGCTCGACCAGCATGCCCAGGCCGTCGCGCGTCTGCGCGCCGTGGGACGCGGCGAATTGCATGAAGACGGTGGGCTCTTTGCCATACATCATGTCCAGCGCCAGCGCGCCGGGATTGAAGGCGGATGGCGGGACGGGCGGCAGGTCGGCGCTCAAGCTGGCCGACGTGGCGTTGATGACGATGTCGAAGCCACCTTCAATTTCGGCAAAGCCGCAGGCGGACAGTACGCCCTCCCTGCCAGCGCGGAGAATTGCTGCACCAGCGCTTCGGCCGTGGCCACGGTGCGGTTGGCGATCACCAGCGCAGCCGGGCGGTGTTCCAGGATCGGCAGCACCACGCCGCGTGCGGCGCCGCCGGCGCCCAGCAGCAGCACGCGCTTGCCGGCAATCGGCGTTTGCGCGTTGTAGACGATGTCCGTTACCAGGCCGGTGCCGTCGGTGTTGTCGCCGATGATGCCTTCTTCGCTGAAGATCAGGGTATTGACGGCGCCTGCCGCCTGGGCGCGCACCGTCAGCGCGTTGGCCAGCTTGTGGGCTTCCAGCTTGAAGGGCACGGTGACGTTGGCGCCCTTGCCGCCTTCCGCCATGAAGGCGTGCACGGCATCGGCAAAACCGTCCACCGGCGCGAGGCGCTTCTCGTAAGCCAGTTGCTGGCCGGTTTGCGCGGCATAGGCGGCGTGGATCTCGGGGCGACTTGCTGTGGGCAATCGGGTTGCCGAAGACGCAGTACTTGTCCATTACTGGACTCCACTCAGGTTGGCTTCCATCTTTTCTTCGCGGGTGAATTTGAAGCGGGTGATGATGACCCACAGGTCGTCCTTGTCATGCGACAGCATATTCGGCGGGAATTTGCCGAAGGGCGCGGCGCGGCGCACGATGGCCAGCGCGGCTTCGTCCAGCGCCGGATTGCCGGAACTGCGTTCGACGCGGGCGCCGCCATCCTTCATATAGATGGTGCCGTCCTGGAAAATGGGGATATAGACTACCAGTTCGCCATACAGCTTGCGGCCGTTCTTTTGCGGGAAATTCAGCGTGCCGATTTCTTCCACGCGGCGCTGCAGGGTCTTGTAATACTCCGCATAACCCACTTCGCGCGTGCTCGGCGTAATGAAGGTTTTCTTGGGGCGCTTGTTCTGGTCGTCGATGGTCTGCGTGATTTCGGCAGACATGCGGGCGATGGCCTTGCTAGATTCGATCAGGTCGGCGCCGGTGGGATTGGGCTCGGGTCTTTCCTTTTCCGTGACCGGCGGCGCGGACAGCGGCGTCTTCCTGATCTGGGTCAGCAGGTTTTTCTGCAGCTGCTCCAGCTCTTCGATACGGCGGCGGCTGGCTTTGACGCTGTCGCCCGATTCCATCTTGCGCAGGTCGGGCAGCGGGGATTCGGCGCGGCCGGCATCGGCATTGCCGCCGCCTTCCAGGTTGGCTTGGGCCAGCGCCTCGGCTTTCAGGGGCTTGACGTCGTGCTTGGCGTTGACCAGGATGACTTCCAGGCCAGGATCAGTGGGCTCGATCTTGAAGTTCTTCGGCGCGACGAAATGCACCGTCAGCGCCAGCGCATGCACGACGACCGAGATACCAGTGGCAAATGCCAGAAAGCGGTTTTCTTGTAAAAACTTCACGCAGGGACGAGGGTTGGTGCGACAAGGAGTCTGCATTCTAAACCAAAGGCAACCCCTGGTGTCTGCCACATCGTGGCAGACACCAGCTTTTGCCGTGGGTTCTTATTGCGGCCCCGGCTCGGTAACAACCGTCTCGCTGGCCAGTTCCGCCTGCTCGGCTGCCGCAGGCTCTTCCTCTTCCTCCGGCTCCTCCACCGGCCCCGCCGGCAGCGCAATCGACCCTTCCTGCAGGCGCGTCTCGATCGAAAGGTCGACTTCATCCCAGCGCAGCACATCCAGTTTCACATGCGAGCCGCGGGCGACGGGCGGCATGCCCGGCAGGCGCAGCACCAGCGGGATCTCGGTCAGGCGCAGCACTTCATCCTTCAGCACCACGGCTTCCACTTCCCTGGCATCGTTCTGGCCCAGCCAGCGCAAGCACCAGTAGCGCTCCATATTGGCCTGGTGGTCGGCGTAGGCGCCGTAGGCCGCGTCGAAGGCGGAGACGATGGCGAACAGGTTGGCGTCCTTCTGTTTGAACGGGGCCACCAGCGGCGCGGTCACGCCGTTCTGGGCGCAGGCCAGGATCTGCCACTGGTTCACCAGGTCGGTATAGCGGCGCAGCGGCGAGGTGGACCACGCATACTGGTCCACGCCCAGGCCCTGGTGCGGCGCGGCGTGGGTGACCATGCGCACCTGCAGCTTGGCGTTCCAGCCGCCGGCGCCCGGGGTCTGGCTGCGGTAGATGCCCGGCACGCCGTGGTCGTGCATCATCTTGCCCCAGGTGCTGTTGGCGAAGATCATCAGTTCGGCCACGATCTTGTCCAGCGGCGCACCGCGCTTGCGGCGGCTGATAGTGACCACATCGTCTTCCACATAGAAGTTGAAGTCGACGCGGTTGTTCTGCTCCGGCTTCAGGCCGAAGGCTTCGCGCTTGGCCATGCGGCCTTTTTCCAGGTGCTGGGCCCAGCCCCACAGCAGGGTCAGTTCCGCCTTGCGCGGGTACTCGCCCGTGCCGGCGGCCAGCGATTCTTCGTTGACCACTTCATCCAGGTCGTTGTGGCGCAGGTTGTTGGCGATCGGCACCAGCTCGGCCTTCGTTTCGGTCGAGATCACGGACCAGTCGCTCGGGTCCAGCACGGCGTACAGCGACAGCGCCGGGCAGGTCTGCCCTCGGCCAGCGTGAAGGCATCGACGATGGAATCCGGCAGCATGGTGATCTTATCGCCCGGCATGTAGACGGTGGACATGCGGCCGCGCGCCAGCTTGTCGATGGCGTCTTCCGGCTTGATGCCCAGGCCCGGCGCGGCAATGTGGATGCCGATGCGGACCTTGCCGTCGTCCATGTGCACGACGGAGAAGGCATCGTCGATCTCGGTGGTGGTCACGTCGTCGATGGAGAAGGCTTCCACGGCGGCCAGCGGCAGCCCGGCCGGCGCCTGCGGCACGGGCAGGTCCGGGAAGGCGTGGCCCTTCGGGAAGTTCTCGAACAGGAACTTCGCCATGTGCAAGTCCTTCGGCGTGGCGATGCCGCCGGTGGTCAGCATCAGGCGCGCCGGCGAGGTATGCAGCTCGTCGCAGGCCGTTTCCAGGGCCTTCCACTCAATGGTGTTCTTGTCCGGCTTGAACAGCAGCTGCTGCACGATGTTCTGCATCGGGGCCGGCAGCTTGCCTTCCTTCAGCTCGTCCGCGTACTGGCGCTGGATGATGGCTTGCTGCTTTTTCTTTTCGATGCCCGCCAGTGCCGCCTTCAGCGTCTGCTCCGGTGCTTTCTTGTAGCGCCCGCGGCCCTTCTTGTGAAAGTAGATCGGCGAGGAGTGCAGGCTCAGGATCAGGCCCGCCGCTTCGGCCGGCTGCGGCGCGTGGCCAAAGTATTCTGCGCCCAGCTCGGCGAAGCCGAATTCCTCTTCGCCGGCCACTTCCCACAGGAAGTCCAGGTCCACGTCGGCGGAGATGGCCTTGGCCTGCTCCAGCAGTTCGGCCGGCGACGGCTTGTCGAATTGCAGCAGGATATCCTTGGCCTTGACCTTGTTGCGCTTGCCGCTGGCCATTTCCACCTGGTAGGCCTCGCCCGCCTGGCTCAATACGGTGCCGACCTTGAAATCGCCGGATTCTTCAAAAAATACATTCATCTCTTATTCCTGGTCTAGGCGGAGATTGGCTCCCACCGTGGGAGCGGGGCCCAGCTCCGCTTTGTGTGATTCCTTTTTGTCGGGGTCAGACCCCGCCATTTTTAATTCCAGGACCGTAGGCAAAAATACCTCGGTCACGAGCAGCGTGCCTTCGTTGCGGCGGTAAAGGCAGCGGCGTGCATACAGCAAGTGGTCGTCCGGCACGGCGCAGCCGTTTGCCGCCAGCGCCGCGCGCACGCGACGGGCCAGCGGATGCGTCGCGCGCAGGCGGGCAAATTCCAGCTCGCCGCGTTTCACCATCGGGTCGCCGAACAGCGTACTGCCGAGCGAGCGTTCGCCGAGGGCGCTGAACAGCGGCCAGTCGGAAGCGTCCGCGGACATCGGCACCACCGTGTGGCCAAACACCACAGGCGTATTATCACACCGCAGCAGCACCTCCCTCTCCACCACGCGCACCGGCCGGTGCTGGCCGATGGCATTGGCTTCGTCGGCCAGGCAGATGGACGGCTCCTGGTGCAGCACCTGCACGCGGAAGCTCGAACTGTGTTCTTTCAGCTTGGCGGTCAGCGAACCTTCGCCGGTCAGCCAGTGGCGCAGCGCGTGCGGCGGATTGGTGGCGAGCACATGACCATGCCAGTTCGCCTGATGCAGCGACTGGCCCTTCACTTCTTACCGCCTATGCCGCAGAAGGCCAGCACCTCGTCCACATAGTCTGCGTATTCGCTGATGGCGTGGTCGCTACCCTCGATCACGGTCTGCCGCGCACCCGGATAGTGAGCCACCATGTCGCGGTAGTCCAGCACTTCGTCGCCGGTGGCGGCGATCAGGAAGTAGCGCTCCGGCTGCGTGATCTGCGGGACGGCCAGTGCGTGCAGTTCATCTATATATTCACGCTTGAATTCGAAGGGCTTGTCCGAGTGGTATTCGGTAGTCACGCCCACATGCTGGTCGAGACTGATCTGCGGCACGATGGCGGGATTCAGCAGCACCGCGCGGCAACCGATCTGTTCGGCCATCCAGGTGGCGTAATAACCACCCAGCGAGGAACCGATGATGGACAGCTCCGCGGGCGGGATGCCCGCCACCAGCGCCATCGCCTGTTCCATCGCCAGCCTGGGCGACGCTGGCAGCTGGGGGCAGACATATTCGCCAGCCCGGCCGAGCTGCGCCATCCGTTCACCCGTCATACGCGCCTTCATGGACAGTGGGGAGGAACGGAAGCCATGCAGATACAGGATCATTTACTTCAGCGCCTCCAGCAGTTTCTGGTGCACGCCGCCGAAGCCGCCGTTGCTCATGACGACGATATGGTCGCCCGGCTGCGCTTTCGCCACAATCGCTTGCACCATCACGTCGATATCTTCATAGGCGGAGGCGATGTCGCCCATGGGCTTGAGCGCATCGCCCAGGCGCCAGCCCAGCGCCTTTTCGCTGCCAAAGCCGAAGACCAGGTCGGCGTCTTCAGGCTGCCGGGCAGCGCATCCTTCATTGTGCCCAGCTTCATCGTGTTGGAGCGCGGCTCCAGCACGGCCAGGATGCGGGCCTGGTTGCCGCCCGCGTTCAGCTTCTGGCGCAGGCCGCCGACGGTGGTTTCGATGGCGGTCGGATGGTGGGCGAAATCGTCATACACGGTCACGCCATTCACCACGCCGCGCACTTCCATGCGGCGCTTCACGCTCTGGAAGCTTTCCAGCGCCTTCGCGGCCACGTCGACCGGCACGCCCACGTGGCGCGCGGCGGCGATCGCGGCCAGCGCGTTGGAACGGTTATGTTTACCGGTCAGCTGCCAGTTGATGGTGGCGGCCCTGGCGCCCTTGAAGATCACGTCGAAGCTGCCGTCGGCATGCTCGCCCATCGTCCAGTCGGCGCCTGGCGCGCTGCCGAACAACTCTTTTTCGCTCCAGCAGCCGCGCTTCAGCACGCGCTGCAGCGACTCTTCATCGGCATTGGCGACCACGCGGCCGATGCCGGGCACGGTGCGCACCAGGTGGTGGAACTGGGTTTCGATGGCGCCGATATCGGGAAAGATGTCGGCGTGGTCGTATTCCAGGTTGTTCAGGATGGCCGTCTTGGCATGGTAATGGACGAATTTGCTGCGCTTGTCAAAGAAGGCGGTGTCGTATTCGTCTGCCTCGATGACGAAGAATTCGGACTGGGCGCCGGGGCCGGTAAGGCGGGCGCTGATGCCGAAGTTCATCGGGATGCCGCCGATCAGGAAGCCTGGCGCATAGCCGGCCTGCTCCAGGATCCAGGCCAGCATGGCCGAAGTGGTGGTCTTGCCGTGGGTTCCGGCCACGGCCAGCACCCATTTGTCCTTCAATATATGGTCGCCAATCCATTGCGGACCGGAGATGAACGGCAGATTGCGGTTCATGATCTCTTCGATCAGGGGATTGCCGCGCGAAACGACGTTGCCGATGACGTAAAGGTCGGGCTTCATGTCCACCTGCTCCGGGCCAAAGCCCTGGATCAGTTCAATGCCCTGGGCTTCGAGCTGGGTGCTCATCGGCGGGTAGACATTTGGCGTCGCAGCCGGTAACTTTGTGCCCGGCTTCTTTCGCCAGCACGGCCAGGCCGCCCATGAAGGTGCCGCAGATGCCAAGGATGTGAATATGCATGGTGGAACACTTCTGTAGTATCAAGAGCGGGATTTTACCTGAGGGCGAAGCTTAACCCGAACACCCAGTGCAACCCCTGGTGTCTGCCACGATGTGGCAGACACCGAGTAGGTGCCGCGGGCCAGCTTTTCCGGTTCGAGGTATGATTCGCCCATGATGCAAAACCCGAACGAAGAACTGCGCACCGAGATCGCCGCTGCGGCGGCGAGGCTGGTGGCGCAAGACGGCGCCGATTATGGCACCGCAAAGCGCAAGGCCGCGCGCCAGATCCTGGGCGAGGCGCAGGCGGCCGATTTGCAGAATTTGTTGCCCGATAACGCGCAGATCGAAGACGAAGTACGCCTCTATCACGCCTTGTTCAATGCGGACACCCAGCCCGCCCGCCTGTTCCGCCTGCGCACTCTGGCGCTGCAGGTGATGGAAATGCTGGAACGGTACAATCCCTTCCTGACCGGCGCCGTACTGAACGGCACGGCCGGTGAGCACAACGATATTCACCTGCAGCTGTTTGCCGACAGCGCGAAGGAAGTGCAGATTTTTCTGCTGAACAGGAACCTGCAGATCGAGATTTCCGAATCGCCCCATTTCCGCGGCCCGCGCTTCGATCCCGTGGAAACGGTCAGCTTCATGTGGCAGCGGGAAGGCGTGCATGTTGAGCTTTATGAAACAGACGATATTCGCGGCGCGAAACGGAAATCCGGCGACAAGCTGCTGCGCGCCGATATCGCGGAAGTGCGCACTTTATTAACTAACAGTAGTCATCAATGAACAAGAAAAACCTTCTCGCCTACGGCGTGATCGCGGTGCTGTTTGCTGCCGCCGGCGCCTGGTACGGCACCAACAAAGAAACAGGCGCCCGCCCCCATCACCGCCACCGCGCCGGCCGGCGTGACCGGCCCGGTGAAAGCCATGTTCTCCCAGACCTTGCCGGACGATAAAGGCGTGCAGCAAGCATTGTCGCAATGGCAAGGCAAGGCACTTGTGGTTAACTTCTGGGCGCCCTGGTGCGGTCCCTGCGTGGAAGAAATGCCGGAACTGTCTGACCTGCAAAAGTCGGGCGACGGCAAGAAGGTGCAGATCATCGGCATCGGTATCGATTCGCCATCCAACATTGCCGAATTTGCTAAAAAATTCAATATTGCCTACCCTGTCTACGTGGCTGGCCTGAGCGGCACGGAGTTGTCCCGCCAGTTCGGCAACACCCAGGGCGGCCTGCCATTCACCGTGCTGATCGGTGCTGACGGCCAGGTGAAGAAGACTTACCTGGGCCGACTTAAATTCGATCAGCTTCGCTCCGATCTGGCCGCGCTATAGCCTTTTTTGCAAGATAGTTTTCTCTTGCCATTGGCCGTACTTGGCGGCAAAATGCGGAACTTTCGCGGAAAATGGTCAGGGACACATGGCAAAAAAGCTGCTGCTTCTAAATGGCCCCAACCTTAATTTGTTGGGGACGCGCGAGCCGGAAATCTATGGCGCCACCACCCTGGCGGACGTAGAACAGGCGGCGCAAGCACAAGCTGCAGCAGCGGGCGCCCAGCTGACTTTTTTCCAAAGTAACCATGAAGGAGCGCTGATTGACCGCATCCACGCCGCGCGCGGCGAGGGCGTGGAGTTCATCGTGATCAATCCGGGCGGCTACACCCATACCAGCGTCGCGTTGCGCGATGCCTTGGCCGGGGTCGCCATCCCGTTTGTAGAAGTACATATTTCGAACATTTACCGGCGTGAGGAATTCCGCCACCATTCTTTCCTGAGCGCAATCGCGCAGGGTACGATCTGCGGCCTCGGCATCGAGGGGTACCGCTTAGCCATCGACTTTGCCCTAAAAAGCAGTTAATCTACGCGATCTGCGCTTAATTGGCGCGATGAGGCTCATGAGGCGGCATCGCACAAGAACAACCAAGATAACAAGATAGACAGGGAGCCCCAATATGGATCTACGCAAGCTGAAGACGCTGATTGACCTGGTCGCAGAGTCGGACATCGCCGAACTGGAAGTTACCGAAGGCGAGAGCAAGGTACGCATCGTCAAGTCCGGCGGCGTGGCGCACAACCAGATGGTCATGATGCAGCCGCAGGCGCCCGTGCACTATGCACCTGCCGGTGCCCCCATGGCCGCACCGGCTGCCGCTCCCGCCGGCGCCCCAGCTGTCGCAGCTGCTGCCGAACCGACTGGCCACGTGGTCAAGTCCCCGATGGTCGGCACCTTCTACCGCGCTTCCGCTCCTGGCAACCCTCCATTCGTTGAAGTGGGCGCCACCGTCAAGGAAGGCGACACCCTGTGCATCATCGAAGCGATGAAGCTGCTGAACGAGATTGACTCGGACAAAGCGGGCACCATCACCCAGATCCTGGTTGAAAACGGCCAAGCGGTCGAATTCGGCCAGCCGCTGTTCGTCATCGGCTAATACCGGGCTATGGCCGCCACCGACGCCGCGGCCAGCATCTCCTCTTCTTCATTGAGCGCCTAGCCGGACCGGGCGCCCGCAAACATAGAATCCGCCATGTTTGAAAAAATCCTCATTGCCAATCGCGGTGAAATCGCACTGCGCATTCAGCGCGCGTGCCGCGAAATGGGCATCAAGACCGTAGTCGTGCACTCCGAGGCCGACAAGGACGCCAAGTATGTGAAGCTTGCCGATGAATCGGTCTGCATCGGCCCTGCGCCTTCCGCCCAGTCCTACCTGAATATGCCGGCCATCATCAGCGCCGCCGAAGTGACGGACGCTGAAGCGATCCACCCGGGCTACGGCTTCCTGTCCGAGAACGCCGACTTCGCCGAGCGCGTCGAAAAGTCGGGCTTCGTGTTCATCGGCCCGCGTCCCGACAATATCCGCATGATGGGCGACAAGGTGTCGGCCAAGCAGGCCATGATCAAGGCCGGCGTGCCCTGCGTGCCGGGCTCCGACGGCGCCCTGCCGGACGATCCGAAAGCCATCGTGCAGATCGCCCGCAAGATCGGCTATCCGGTCATCATCAAGGCGGCAGGCGGCGGCGGTGGCCGCGGCATGCGCGTGGTGCACACCGAAGCAGCGCTGCTGAACGCGGTCACCATGACCAAGACCGAAGCCGGCGCCGCTTTCGGCAATCCGGAAGTCTATATGGAGAAGTATCTGGAGAATCCGCGTCACGTGGAAATCCAGATCCTGGCCGACGAGCACCGCCAGGCGGTGTGGCTGGGCGAGCGCGACTGCTCGATGCAGCGCCGCCACCAGAAGGTGATTGAAGAAGCGCCGGCGCCAGGCATCCCGCGCAAGCTGATCGAGAAGATCGGCGACCGCTGCGCCGAAGCCTGCCGCAAGATCAGCTACCGCGGCGCCGGTACTTTCGAATTCCTGTACGAGAACGGCGAGTTCTACTTCATCGAGATGAATACCCGCGTGCAGGTTGAGCACCCGGTGACCGAGATGATCACCGGCATCGACATCGTCCAGGAACAGATCCGCATCGCCTTCGGCGAGAAGCTGCGCTTCCGCCAGCGCGACGTGATGCTGTCCGGCCACGCGATCGAGTGCCGCATCAACGCCGAAGACCCGTTCAAGTTCACCCCGTCGCCAGGCCGCATCACTTCCTGGCATACGCCGGGCGGTCCTGGCATTCGTGTAGACTCGCATTCGTATGCAGGCTATTTCGTGCCGCCCAACTACGACTCGATGATCGGCAAGGTGATCGCCTATGGCGCCACGCGCGAGCAGGCGATCCGCCGCATGCAGATCGCGCTGTCGGAAATGGTGGTGGAAGGCATCTCGACCAATATCCCGCTGCACCGCGAGCTGATGGTCGATGCCCGCTTCATGGAAGGCGGCACCAATATCCATTATCTGGAACAACGACTGGCAGAAATGTCTAAAGTAGGTAAGTAAGAATGAGCTGGACTGAAATCGTCATCGAAGTTGCACGCGACCACGCCGAGGCCCTGTCCGACGCGCTGATGGAAGCGGGCGCGCTGTCGGTGTCGGTGGAGGATGCCGATGAAGGCACCGACGCCGAGAAACCCCTGTTCGGCGAGCCGGGCATGGAACCGAAGGAAGCGGCATGGGAACACAGCCGCGTCGTGGCGCTGACCGATGTCGATGCCGACCAGGCCGGGATTGTGGCGGCTGCCGCTGCCGCGATCCAGTTGGCGGACGTGCCCCGCTTCACCACCCGCAAGGTGGAGGATGAAGACTGGGTGCGCCTGACGCAGTCGCAGTTCGATCCGATTCACATCGGCAAGAACATCTGGGTCGTGCCGAGCTGGCACGATGTGCCCGATCCGAAGGCGCTGGTGCTGGAACTGGACCCGGGCCTGGCGTTCGGCACCGGTTCCCATCCGACCACCCGCCTGTGCATGGAATGGCTGGAGGCGCATCCGGCGCCGGGCCAGACCGTGCTCGATTACGGCTGCGGCTCGGGCATCCTGGCCATGGTGGCGCGCAAGCTGGGGTCTTTCCCGGTGGCCGGCGTGGACATCGATCCGCAGGCGATCGAGTCGGCGCAGGATAACGCCGTGCGCAACAACGTGGCCGATATCCAGTATTTCGTGCCGGACGATTTCGCCGAGTCGCCGTTTGCGACGGCCCGCTTCGACATCGTGGTCGCCAATATTCTCTCTTCGCCGCTGAAGCTGATGGCGCCGATGCTGTCCGGCCGCGTGGCCGACGGCGGCGCGCTGGTGCTGTCCGGCGTGCTGGCGCGCCAGGCGGACGAAGTGGCTGCGGCCTATGCGCCGTTCATCAAGCTGGGCGTGTGGGCCGAGCAGGATGGCTGGGTGTGCCTGTGCGGCCGCCTGGGCAGCGATACCGTTCCATCTCCACGTTAAGGTAGCACTCCGCTACGCATGGCGCTCGCCACCAAATGCCCCCACTGCAACACGATCTTCCGCGTCGCGGCGGATCAGCTGAAGCTGAGGGGGGGCATTGTCCGCTGCGGCGCCTGCAATGAAGTCTTCGACGGCAATGCGGCGCTGGTCGAGCCGGCCCGCCCCACACCCGTCATCCCCGACGTAGTCATCGCCCCCTCCCCTTCTTCGCCCGCCAGCAACTATGTGCACGGCGCGCCGGTGGATTTCGATCTCGATGCGCTGGATGCCGACGCGCCGCCTGGCGGCGAGCCCGCGGCTGCGGAAGGCGAAGCCGAGCCACCAGAGGACACGTCTTCCGTCGCCGAGTCCGCGCCCGCAGTCTGGCGCACCGCGGCCTTCAAGATGCCGCTGCAGGCGCCCGAGGCTGCGCCTCACCCTGCACCCGGAGCTTGCGTCGTCCGAGCCTGCGTCCGCGCCGGCACATGAGCCGACGCCCGAGCCGATGTCTGGTGCCGACGCCGAGTTTAGCCCCGCGCCGGAGCGTGCGCCCGGGCCGCCAGCTGAGCCGATGCCCGATGCCGAACCGGAACCGGCGTCCTGGCCTGAGCCGGAGCCTTTGGCCGCGTCCGCCGAAGAGCGCGAACCGGAGCTGGCGTCCTTCGCTGAGGCGCCCGACGAACCCGCGCCATTGGCTGCCGAACCCCAATCAGAGCTTGAGCACGACGATGCCTTCGCGCTGGACGAGCACGACCAGCAGGAAGCGCCCGCCGACGCGCACGGCCGCATCGAACCCAACTTCGATACGCCGCAAGAGCACATCGTCGCCGTCGCGCTGGACGACCTGCATCACTTCGACGACCTGGAAGCCGAGCCAACGTCCGAAGAACTCGAGCAGGCCGCGCTGGAAGAGTTGCACCACCTGGACGAAGAGCCGCAGGACGATACCGCCCTGCACGCCATCGCCGCCGTCAACACGGACGTGCCCGACGACGGCCCGTCGCTGCGGGCGGACGAGGAGGACGAAGACCTCCCCCCAGCCGAGCCCGTGTTACCTTTCGTGCCTGACCCCAAAACAGAAATGGCGGCGCGGATGCGGGCGCTGGCGGGCGTCGATGAAAGCGACAGCGCGGCGCTGGATCATGAGGAGCTAGGCTTCGTCAAACGCGCCAATCGCAGCGAGCGCTATGGACGCGCGGCAAATATCACGCTGGCCGTCGGCACGCCGCTGCTGCTGGTCGCCCTGCTGCTGCAAGGCGCCACGACCTTCCATAACACGCTGGCCGCCGACTATCCAAGCCTGAAGCCCACGCTGGCCACGGCCTGCGCCGTGCTGGGTTGCAAGATCGAGCTGCCGGCGCAGCTGGACATGCTGAGCATCGAGCAAGGCGAGCTGCAAACCGTGGCCGACAATACCTTCAGCTTCAGCACCCAGCTGCGCAACCAGGCGCGCACCGCGCAAGCCTGGCCGCATATCGAACTGATTCTGAACGACAGCTCGGACAAGCCGGTCCTGCGCCGCGTGTTCGCGCCGCGCGAGTATCTTGCCTCGCAGGCCGACGCCGACAAGGGCTTCAACCCGCGCAGTGAACAAACCGTTAAACTCTACTTCGAGCTGTCGCAGCTCAAAGCATCCGGCTATCACATCGCCATTTTCTACCCCTAAAAACACTATGAACAAAACCGCCCTGGTGTGTGGCTCCCTGGCCATCGACATCATCATGCAATACGAAGGCCGCTTCGGCGATACGCTGCTGGCCGACCAGCTGCACAAGGTGAACGTGTCCTTCCTGGTGCCGACCATGCGCACCGAATTCGGTGGCTGCTCCGGCAATATCGCCTACAACCTGAAGATGCTGGGCGGCGAGCCGCGCATCGTCGGCGTGCTGGGCCAGGATTGCGCGGCCTACCTGGAGCGCTTCCAGCAGCTCGGCCTGTCCACCGACAATATCCTGATCAAGAAGGATGCCTACAACGCGCAGTGCTTCGTCACCGCCGATGCGGACCATAACCAGATCAATGCCTTCCACCCGGGCGCCATGTCCTTTGCGCACGAGAACGACGTGGCCAAGGCCGGCCCCGCGCGCATCGCCATCATCTCGCCGGACGGCCACCTGGGCATGCTGAAGCACGCCGACGACCTGCAGCGCCTGGGCATCCCTTTCATCTTCGATCCGGGCCAGCAGCTGCCGATGTTCACGCCGGAACAGTTGATCGGCTTCATCGACAAGGCGTCCTATGTGACCTGCAACGATTATGAAATCGAACTGCTGATGGACCGCACCGGCCTGACTATTCCGGACATCGCTGCACGCCTGGATGCGCTGATCGTGACGCGCGGCGAGAAGGGTTCGGAGATCTATACCGAAGGCAAGCGCATCGACATTCCGGCAGTACCTGTGGGTGCCGAGATCGATCTTGACCCTACCGGTTGTGGCGACGCTTACCGCGCGGGCCTGCTGTACGGCCTGACCAATGAGCTGGGCTGGGAAAAGACCGGCCGCCTGGCCAGCCTGCTCGGCGCCATCAAGATCGTCAACAAGGGCGCGCAGAACCATGTGTTCACGCCGGAGTCGATTGCCGAGAAGTTTGAGTCCGCGTTCGGTATGCGTTTGTAAACCAAAGGCCCAAAAGCAAGTGCCAGGCACAACGTGCCTGACACTAGGGTCACGCCTTGGGTTTTAACGGCCGAACAGCATCCCCAGCAGGATCTGCGCGATCTGCAGGAGGATCAGGGCCACCAGCAGTGACAGGTCCAGATTGCCCACCAGTGGCACCACGCGGCGGATAGGCGTCAGCAGCGGCTCGTTGAGCGCGCGGATGAAGGGCGCCATCGGCGCGTGCGGGTTCACCCAGCTGAAGATCGCCTCGATCACCAGCAAGGCCATGAAGCCGAACAGGATCCATTCAAGGAAGCGGTGCAAGGCCGTGAGGAACACGATCTCCGGCGTGGCGCCGAAGAGGAACATCACCGACGTCGCCAGCACCACGATCAGGAAAGCGCCAATCAGGCTGGCCCAGTCATAACCGCCCATGCCCGGCACGATGCGGCGCAATGGGCGCACCAGCCAGTCCGAGAGTTGAAAAGTGAACTGCGCCACCGACGATGGCGGCCGCACGCGGATGGCCTGCATCCAGAAGCGCAGCAGCAGCACACCTCCGAGCAATCCGGCGATGGCATTGACGATCAACATGACGATACTAAACACAGGCGAGCTCCATAAAAAAAACCGCTGTGCGATTGTCTCACACAGCGGAGTTTTCGCCATCCGGCACTAAGCGCTAAGACTTAGGAAGGACGGGTGCTGGTCGGGAAAGGCCATGCAGCTGCAGGAGCGATCACGGTCTTGGCGGCCGGAGCGGCTGCAGGAGCTGGAGCAGCGGCCGGTGCCGGTGCTGCCGGCTTGGCGGCTTCTTTCTTCGGAGCTGCTTTTTTAGGAGCGGCTTTCTTAGGCGCTGGTTTAGCCGCAGGTGCGGCAGCCGGTGCTGCGGCTACTGGCGCAGCAGCTGGCTTGGCTGCTGGCTTAGCCGAGGCTTTTTTTGGGGATGCGGCCTTTTTAGCAGCTGGCTTGGCGGCAGCTTTCTTGGCAGCTGGCTTGGCGGCCGGCTTGGCAGCAGCTTTCTTGGCTACAGGCTTGGCGGCCGGCTTCGCAGCAGCTTTCTTGGCTGCTGGCTTGGCGGCGGCTTTCTTGGCTGCTGGCTTGGCGGCGGCCTTCTTGGCAGCTGGCTTAGCTGCCGGCTTGGCGGCGGCTTTCTTCGCTGCTGGCTTGGCTGCTGCTTTAGCGGCGGTCTTCTTGGCTGCCGGCTTTGCTGCGGCTTTCTTAGCTACTGGCTTGGCTGCTGCCTTTTTAGCGACGGCCTTCTTCGCTGCCGGCTTGGCTGCTGCCTTCTTCGCTACTGGCTTGGCTGCTGCTTTCTTTGCTGCTGGTTTTGCTGCTGCCTTGGCGGTGGTCTTCTTCGCTGCTGGCTTAGCTGCTGCGGCTTTCTTTGCAGCTGGCTTGGCTGCCGGCTTGGCGGCGGCCTTCTTAGCTACTGGCTTAGCTGCGGCTTTCTTGGCAGCTGGCTTAGCTGCCGGCTTGGCGGCGGCTTTCTTGGCAGCCGGCTTAGCAGCTGCTTTCTTTGCGGCTGCCGGTTTAGCGGCAGCGGTCTTTTTAGCTGGAGCTGCTTTAGTAGCAGCTACCTTCTTTTCTTTCTTAGCGGCGGTAGCCATTTTTATTTCTCCTTCATCTGGGATGGGAAAATTCACGCACAAGATGTAAACCCGTCCGGCCCTGCGGTGGACCAGGCGAATTATTCATCGGCACAAACCCGCTTGCGGTTTGCGCTAATGAATTCGGTACCCAGCTGAACTGCTGCACCTCCTCACAAGTGCAGCGCTTCAGCCATCGAACCCGCCGCCGTATGCTGGGCGACGAGTCAGAAATCTTGTTCGAGATGTGTCGGGCGGGCGTGTACTCAGCTCCTTCACCCCATCATCGCGCCACGGTCCTCTTATCAGCGTCAAAGAAAAAACCGCCCGGCCTGAGCTTCGATCAGGCGAGCGGCTTCGCTGAAATCGGTGTGGACTTATGCATACTTATGCGTTTGTGCTTCCCATGTTTTTCGATTTTTGCGGTAACAACACACTCCAAAAAAGAGCGCTTGCAAATTCACGCGTTTTCAAGTTCGTAAAGTACACGAAAACCTTACCGTTGCGCAACCAGCACGATTGATTTTCTCGCTCTTTTTTTGCATTCATCTGCGAGATGGCGCACATTGAAGCGCGCATCGCATGCCAGTTTGAGCTCGCATCGATGCACCCACACGCGCTTCGCTTTTCACTTCGCTTGGCATACGTCCTTTATCTAAAGGCCGTATGGAAAGCAGAGGGATACGTGATGCGATCATCGATGCCCCAACGAAGCACTGCGATCATCACCGCGACTTTTTTCGTCGCCATTACGCTACATGACGCGTTAAAGCGCCTCTTGCGCTTCATCGCGCGGCAGCAGCGACGATGTCTTCACACACTCAACGAAAACTGAAGGCGATCAGTAAGGCATCGATGCGGTGCGCTGCCAGCATGCGCGCCGCCGTGTCGACGGCGTGGACCAAAGTCATAGGACAGCATATTCCGCTGTCCGTCCGGATGCAACTGGAGGGAGAGTCAGGCGAGTTTGCGCAGCAGGCTTTCGGCGTCGAGCAGGCAGATGGTGTGGCCCTCTCCCAGCTCCAGCACTTCGCTGGACTCGGCGTGCATGCCGTGTTCGCCGGGCTTGCGCATCAGGGATGGGGTGGCGAAGCGCTTGGCATCGTCGACGGTGACGATGTCGCACACGGCGTCGGCGATCAGGCCGAAGCGCTCCTCGCCGCGTTCGATGACCAGCACTTTCTGCTGTCCTTCGCCGGCCGGCGGCATGCCATACAGCCGACGCAGGTCGACCAGGGTCACCAGCTGCTGGCGCAGGTTGAGGATGCCGTGCACATAGCCGGGCATGCCCGGCGCCTGCGTAATGTCGCCCGTGAGATCGATGATCTCGCGCACCTGGCGCAGTTCCAGCGCATACAACTCATCCACGCGGAAGGTCAGATAAACCTTGCGGCCGCCGGACTTGCGCGCCGCGACCGCGCCGCCTTCGTCCGGGAACAGGTTGCGGTGACCCTGGTGCAGTTCGCCGATCTCGGACTGGGAGAAGATGCCTTCGTGATCGAGCAGGATCACATCGTCCTGGCCCGGCCGCGCCACGCAGCCGGCAAACATGGCGCTGCGCGATTTGCTCAACAGCGGGATCGGCATCACGTCATCGCCGCCGAAGTGCACGATGCTTTCCACCGCATCGACCAGAAAGCCGATGGTAGCGCCACCGATGCGTGCCACCAGTACGCGCTGATCTTCCTGCGCCCCGCCGGCACATGCGCCACCGGCCAGCGTGGCGAAGTCCACAACCGCCACCTGGCTGCCGCGGAAGGCCATGCGGCCCAGGCAAAGCTTGCTATTCAATACAGAAGACTGCAGCTCCGGCACGCGGATGATTTCCTGGATGGCCTTCATCTCCAGCGCGAAGTGGGCGCCTGCGGCGCGGAAGCTGATGGCGTGGCGGCGCTCGCCCACCGCGCGCAACTGGCGCTGGCGCGCTTCGCCGGCCGGCCCGCGCATGGCCAGCACCTGCGGCACGTTCTCGATGCGCACCAGGCGCTCGACGTCCAGCACCTGGATCAGGCGCCGGCCCTGGTCGAGCAGGATGGTGCCCGCCACCACGCCGGCCGCGCCCTCGGTATAACGCAGGGTGCTGCGCTGTTCGGGGCGCACGCGCAGCACGTCGCCGATTGCATGCACCAGCAGCCCGACCAGCACATCCTGGTGTTCGATGATGGCGATCTTGTGGCTCGCCTCACCCGCCGGCGCCGACGCATCGAACAGGCGCGCAAGATTGACCACAGGGATCACGCTGCCGCGCAAGGTGAACATGCCTTCTAAATAGTATGGAGCGAGCGGCACGACCGTCATGCGTTCGGGGAAGTTCACCACTTCCCGGATGCACATGGCCGGCAGCGCGAATTCGTCCGTGCCCAAAAGAAAGGAGCCGAACAGCTCCACGGCCGGCTGGGCGATGGCGTCCGGCGCCGCAACAACGCGCAAGGCTTCCACGCTTACACCACGAAGCCGGCGACCAGCTTGTTCAGGTCGGCTGCGAGCTGGTTCAGGTTGCCGGTGGAGGCGGCAATGCTGTCGCAGCTGCCGGCCGATTGCTCGGTGGCCTCGGCGATGTGCTGGATGGCCGAGCTGACTTCGCGCGCGGTCAGCAACTGTTCGCGCGCTTCGCTGGAAATGTCGGCAATGGCCTGGCTGGTCTTGCCCACGCCCTGCACGATCTTGTCGAAGGCTTCGCTGGCCTGGCGCGAGATTTCGCTGCCGGTGTTGACGCGCTTGACCGACTCGTTGATGAGCTTGGAGATTTCCTTGGTGGCCTGCGAGGAGCGCTCGGCCAGCTTGCGCACCTCGTCCGCCACCACCGAGAAGCCCAGGCCATGCTCGCCGGCACGCGCCGCTTCGATGGCCGCGTTGAATGCCAGCATATTGGTCTGGTTGGCGATGTCGCTGATCACCTTGACGATTTCGCCAATGTCTTCAGACGAGCGGTTGATCAGGTCCATGGCTTCGATTGAGCGCGCCACGGCCTTGGCGCCCGCCTCCGCTTCGTCCTGAGTGCTCTTGGCCAGGTCGTTGGCGCTGGACGTGTTGCCGGCGATGGCGTCGATCGAGCGGGTCAGGCCATCGACGGCGGCATTCATTTCTTCCACGGTGGCGCCCAGCGCCTGGGCGCTGCTGGCAACGACGCTGGAACGGCTGGCAATCGCTTCCGCGTCGTCTGCGAAGGCAGTGGCGGAGGTGACGACCTCGCCGATCACGCCACGCAGGTCGGCCATCATCTTGGCGATGCCGGCGCCGAGGTGGTCGATCGCTTCATCGCCTTCCTGCTTCAGCTGGGTGGTCAGGTCGCCCCTGGCGGCCTTGGCGACGGCGTCCAGCAATTGCTCGATCTTGCGCGCATCCGCTTCGGCCTTGGCCTTCACGCTCTCTTCCATCATCACCTGCTCGGTGATGTCGATGGCGAACTTGACGATCTTACAGGGCTTGCCGTTCAGGTCGAGGATAGGATTGTAGGTGGCCTGGATCCAGATCACCTTGCCGCCGTTGCCGACGCGCTTGTAGCGGCCGCTGTCGAATTCGCCGCGGTTCAGCTTTTGCCAGAAGCGTTTGTAGTCGATGCCGTTGGCGTAATCGGCATCGCAGAACATGCGGTGGTGCTCGCCCTGGATATCGTCCAGCGAGTAGCCCATGGTGTCGAGGAAGTTGTTGTTGGCGGTCATGACATGGCCGCCCATGTCGAACTCAATCACGGCCTGGGCCTTGTCGATGGCGCTGACCTTGCCTTCGTATTCGGCGTTGCGCAGCTTGCTGGCGGTAATGTCGGTGGCGAACTTGATCACCTTGTAGGGACGGCCCTCGGCATCGAACACCGGGTTGTAGGAGGCGTTGATCCAGATTTCGCGGCCGCCCTTGCCGATGCGCTTATAGTCGCCCTGCTCGAAGTGGCCGGCGCGCAGGCGCTCCCAGAACTGGCGGTAAGCTTCGCTGGCGACCAGCGAGGGTTCGCAAAACATCGCGTGGTGCTTGCCCTGCACTTCTTCCAGCGTGTAGCCGACCGCCTTCAGGAAGTTGTCGTTGGCGTGCAGGATGGTGCCGTCCAGCTGAAACTCGATCAGGGCTTGAACCCGGTTCAGTGCAGTATTGATGGCCTGGAGCTCGAGCTCCTGCAGCTGGCTTTCGTGAGTGGCTGGGCTGTTCATTGAGGATTTCCTTATGGGGTCGTAGGATGTTTCCTACCGGAATCTCAAGTATAGTCACCGTGCACCGCCGCAAACTCACCAATTATCACCGCACCCTGAAATCGTTGTCTATAGCCAACGGCAATTGACACTTAGAAATTGATAGTCGTTACCTCCCCCATCAGCTCGCGTCGAACTGCGCGTATAGGGAGGGGTACTTGATTTTTCGGTTTTTAGCGTGAAAGAATCAGGTATCAGGGCGAGCTAGTACCTGACTCACCAAAGGCCAGTGTGGTATTAACTCGGACGGCAATCAGGCTTGAACTGGCTTGATGTATCCAAATTTGTTGAGCGCCTTGAACCAGCGCGGGGCATTGCGCTGCACCGACATGGCCTCATAATCGGCACTGCTATCGCGATAAGGTTGTTCGCGCCTGAGGATGTAATAGATGGTGCGCAGCATCTTGTGAGCGACGGCGACGATAGCGCGCTTATACCCTCGTCGCAATTTCATGGCTTGGAACTTCAATTTGAAGACGCATTTGGTGCGGCTGGCAGCATGTGCAAACTCGCACAGCAGGCGACGGATGTAGTTGTTGCCTTTGCCGGCCTTGCCAGTTTTCCGCTTACCAGCAGATTCGTTATTGCCCGGACAGATACCCACCCAGGAGGCAAGGCGGTCAGCGCTGTTGAACAGCGACATGTCAGTACCGATTTCTACCAGCAGCATGGCTGCGCCTATTAGATCGATACCGGGCATGGTCTGCAGCAATTTTAGCTTGGGCTGCTCATTGGCCAGTTCGCTGAGCAGGCGTGCGTCGAAGCGAGCGATGCGTGCCTCAATTTCGTCGATATGTCGCATTAGCTCATCCAGTACAAAGCGGTGACTCCGGCTCAAGTCTCCTTGCACAGCGTCGAACAGTTCTTCTCTGCTGGCTTTAAAGCGGCGCCCAGCCAGATCGAGTATTTCATGGGGCGCCTTACCTACAATAATGGCTTTGACCATGGCACGGGCCGATTGTCCAAACACATCGCTGACGACGACACTCAGGCGGATGCCGCCATCGCTCAGTATTTTATGCAGGCGATTCTTTTCCGAAGCTAGTTGGCCAACCAGTTTTTGTCGTTGTCGCGCGATAAGACGCAATTCGCGCAATGCAGTGGGTGGCACGAAAGAGGCGCGTAGCAGGCCTGCCCGCGCCAGCATGGCCAGCCAATGCGCGTCTGCCACATCGGTTTTTCGCCCAGGGACATTCTTGACGTGACGCGCATTGACCACTTTGGCCTGAATGCCCACCATTTCCAGCGCTGCATAAGGGCTCTTCCAGTAAATGCCGGTACTTTCCATCACGACTTCGTCAGGCTTCAGAGCGGCTGCCCAAGCTGCGAGCTCCTGGCGATGTCGCTTGAAGGCACCAAATTGCCGCTGCTCAATCCGTTGCGTACCGTCGGCTTCCTCAATTAAGGCGCAGGCAGTGATTTGGCTCTGGTGCACATCCAGGCCAATCACGCGTTTGTAGAGTGTTTGCAGTTCCACATGACCTCCCGCTGTTTTACACTGATGGAGGAAAGCGGCGGATGTGGCCTGAAGTCTGCCTGAGGGCACCGAAGCGCCCACGGCCTTTTTAGCGTGCGCTCTCTAGGAAGCAATCCGGGGTACGGATCAGGTCAAGGGATCATGTTACTAACGGGGTCTGACCGCCAAAAAACACAACGATCTCGATCCGCCGCTTTCTCTCCCCAGTCTAGTTTCTTTCATCCTCCGGGGCGGCGGTGTGCTCCGCCATGCCTGTTACTAAAACGCGATATCCCTTACTACTTCGCGCGGGTCGTCGCTATTTTGTCGGAGTTTGCTCTATTAGGGGAACTAATTCGCGCTGCCCACTCCAACGAACACAGGCCACACGCATTTAGTACCGATTCGCGTTCTGAAGGGCAATTTTAGTAACAGCCAGTACGTTTTAGCAGGCATTGGAAGGAAGTAGTAGCGCTTAGTAAAAACCGACTTTTGGAGACCCATCATGTCTACGCTCCATTACCCGATTCGCTTGCCCAGCGATCTGTTGGAAACCCTGGGCGAATTCACCGGCCAATGCTGGTCGGATTCTTTAGCACTGGAGCCGTTTATTTGCGAGGCGATACGCAACTACGTACGGCCGGCAGCGGCGGCCGAGGCGCAGCCAGCGGAACCGTCCGGGACCGGATACCAATGGAAGCAGGTCTTCCTTCCCGATGGAACACGGTTGCGCGCCAGCTTTGGCGGTCACAATTATTTCGCGAAGGTGGAAGGCGGCGAAATCAAGTATGGCGAGCATGCGATGTCGCCGTCGCGCTTTGCAAATCTTCAGGGCAGCGGCAATCGCAATGCATGGAAGGCCGTCTGGCTCTGCCTTCCTGGCAGTGAAGAATGGCTGCTTGCCGATGTCTGCCGGTCCGCACGGTATACGGCAATAGCGCGCCTGATTGGAGACATTGCTTCGGCCGAGCGCCCGCCGCAAGCGAGAGAGCGTGCCGAAGCACGTCAAGCGCCTCTGGCGCACCTGGCGGCGCCGGCCGAAATGGTCGCCGCAGGCACCGTGCGGGGGATCGCCTTCCGGGAGTCTGTGATGAACCAAGGCAGCCGGCGGAGGCTTAATCCGCTTTTTCGGCCTGCAATGTAAAGCGCCTGAAAGTGTGCCGCGTGTGCTCCTCGTTGTGCAAGGCCAGCGAAGATTTGATCAGGTCGCTGCGGCTGATCACGCCCACCAAAAGGCGGCTGTAGACATCGTCTACGACCGGCAGGCGCTCCAGGTCGTGCACCGCCATGCGCACGGCCACGGTGCGGCAGGTTTCGCCGCGCAGGGCGACGATGGGGGTGTTCACGCCATATAGGTCGCGTACGAAAACGGCGCCCTCGCTGCGGTCCAGGCCAGCGCGGTCCAGCATGCCGACCACGGCGCCATCGCGCGTGACCGGGTAGGCGCGGTGCCGCTGCGTAGCGCCGAAATGGGAGTGCAGCACGTCGGCCAGCAGCGCATTGGCGTCGATGGACTGCGGCGTGGCGCTCATCACTTCTTCCACGCTGTGCCGCTCCAGCGGATCGATGCCGTATTCGCGGTAGATGTGGTGGCCGCGACGGGCGATCTTTTCGGTAAGGATGGAGCGGTGCATGGTGATGACCGTGAAGCCGTAGGCGACGACCGATGCCGCCAGCACGGGCAGCAGCGCGTTCGTGTCGTGCGTCAACTCGAAGGCGAACACGGTGGCCATGATGGGTGCGCGCATCATGCCACCCAGCGTGGCGGCCATGAAGACCAGCGGCCAGACGGCCGGCGAGCCGCCCGGCAGATAGGGGCCGAGCACGGCGCCGAGGCCGGCGCCCAGCATCAGCAGGGGGCGCCAGCACGCCGCCCGAGGTGCCGGAGCCGAGGGCGATCAGCCAGATGATGGCCTTGACGATCAGCAGGCCGGCCACCACGCTGCCTGCCAGGTGGTTCTGCAGCAAGTCCCCTATCACGTCGTAACCGACGCCCAGGGCGCGCGGCTGGAAATAGCCGCCGATGCCGATCGCCAACGCCCCCAAGGCGGGCCACCACATCCAGTGGATCGGCAGTTTGTGGAAGCCGTCTTCAACGCGGTAGAGCGCGGTGGACAGCAGCCAGGCCATGGCGCCGCACAGCAGGCCGGCGAGCACGCAGGCGAACAGGGCCGTCGGCTGCAGCGCGGGGCTTTGCTGCGGGAACAGCGGCCCGGCCTCCATCACCAGCGGACGCAGGAAGCCGGCCACGGCGCAGGCAATCGCCACCGGCAGCAGGCTGCGCGGACGCAGTTCGAACAGCAGCAGTTCGACGGCCAGCAGCAGCGCCGCGATCGGCGTGCCGAAAACGGCTGTCATGCCGGCCACGGCGCCCGCCACCAGCAGGGTCTTGCGCTCGGCGTCGTTCAGGTGGAAGTGCTGGGCGATCAGCGAACCGACCGCGCCGCCCGTCATGATGATCGGACCTTCGGCGCCGAACGGCCCGCCGCTGCCGATGGCGATGGCCGAGGCCAGCGGCTTGAGCACCGCCACCTTGGGCGACATCGCGCTGCGCTTGAACAGGATGGCTTCGATCGCTTCCGGAATGCCGTGGCCGCGGATCTGCTCGGAGCCGTAACGGGCGATCAGGCCGATGATCAGCGCGCCGATCACCGGTACCACGATCACCCAGGCGCCCAGCGCGTGGTCGGCGGGCGAGTGCGCTTCGGTGGACAGCGTCTGGTAGAAGAACAGGTTGGTGAAGAAGGCGATGGCGTGCAGCAGCACCCAGGCGGTGCCGGTGCTCAGGATGCCGATGACGGCGGCAATGGCGCCGATCGGCAGCAGACGCGCGTCGCCGCTGAAGTCGCGGCGGGAGTCGTAGGGTTTCATGGTTGGGCCGGCAGGTTGGGAATCGTGAACACGCCGGCCAGCGATTGCAACTCGGCACGGTGGATTGCGGCCAGGCGCGACAGCACTTCTTCGCCGGCCGGCAGCAGGTGGATTTCGACGCGGCGGCGGTCAAGCGCGCTCTGCCGGCGCTGGACCAGGCCGGCGGTCTCGCAACGGGTCAGCAGCGCGACCACGCCGTGCTGCTGCGCCTGCAGCCGCTCGGCCAGCTCCCCCACCGTGGCCCAGTCGCGGCCGGGGTAGCCCTTGATGTGAAGGAGCAGCAGGTACTGCAGGGGCGTGATGCCCTCAGCCTGCGCGGCATTCTCCGAAAAACGCTCGAAGCGCCGCATCTGGTAACGGAATTCGGACAAGGCCGAGAAGTCGGCCTTGCTTAGTGGCGAAGATGACATGGCGAAATTTATATCACGTTATGATGTAATTTAGCCGTAAATCATACCATCGAAAACCCGAGACGTAACCCTGGTGTCTGCCACATCGTGGCAGACACCTGCTTTATGCCGTGGGTTCTAAGAGCGTCAGCGGCGCGCGAGAAAACCAACGGCGTAACCCTGGTGGCTGCCACGTCGTGGCAGCTACCTGCTTTATGCCGTGGGTTCTAAGAGCGTCAGCGGCGCGCGGAATGCAAAAAGGGCCGGGTCCCTTGCAGGACCCGGCCCTTTTCAGGCAAGGCGAAAAATCAGTCCCAGCTCAGCGCGCCGCCGGTCTGGTATTCGGTGACGCGGGTTTCGAAGAAGTTGCGTTCCTTCTTCAGGTCGATCATTTCGGACATCCATGGGAATGGATTCTCGTCCTGGTCGAACAGTTGCTCGAGGCCGATCTGGACCGCGCGGCGGTTGGCGATGAAGCGCAGGTAGCCCTTGAACATGGCGGCGTTCAGTCCCAGCACGCCACGTGGCATGGTGTCTTCGGCGTAGCGGTATTCCAGCTCGACGGCTTGCAGGAACAGCTGCTTGATCTCTTCCTTGAAGGCCGGGGTCCACAGTTGCGGGTTTTCCAGCTTGATGGTGTTGATCAGGTCGATGCCGAAGTTGCAGTGCATGGACTCGTCGCGCAGGATGTACTGGTACTGCTCGGCAGCGCCCATCATCTTGTTCTGACGGCCCAGCGCCAGGATCTGGGTAAAGCCGACGTAGAAGAACAGGCCTTCCATCAGGCAGGCGAACACGATCAGGGACTTCAGCAGTTGCTGGTCGCTCTCAATGGTGCCGGTCTTGAAGGCTGGATCGGTCAGGACGTTGATGAACGGAATCAGAAACTGGTCCTTGTCGCGGATCGACGCCACTTCATTGTAGGCGTTGAAGATTTCCTGCTCGTCCAGGCCCAGCGACTCGACGATGTACTGGTAGGCGTGGGTGTGGATCGCTTCTTCGAACGCCTGGCGCAGCAGGTACTGGCGGCACTCAGGCGCGGTGATGTGGCGGTAGGTGCCCAGCACGATGTTGTTGGCGGCCAGCGAGTCGGCAGTCACGAAGAAGCCGAGGTTGCGCTTGACCAGGCGGCGCTCGTCTTCGGACAGGCCGTTCGGGTTCTTCCACAGCTCGATGTCGCGCTGCATGTTCACTTCCTGCGGCATCCAGTGGTTGGCGCAGCCGGCCAGGTATTTGTCCCAGGCCCATTTGTACTTGAACGGCACCAGCTGGTTGACGTCGGTCTGGCCGTTGATGACGCGCTTGTCGTCGGCGTTCACGCGCAGGGCGACCTGCTCGGCGCTCGCTTCGGCGGTGGCGCCCATCGGAGGGGTTTGGCGCGGGGTTGCCGCGGCTTCATCATCCCAGGATAGCATTTTGTTGAGTTCCTTCTCTTTAAGCTTTTAAACCCGAGGCCAAAATCCAGTGCCTGCCACATCGTGGCAGGCACTTGTTTTGCCGGTTCTATGTGTATTGTATTACTGGCAGGCTTCGCACTCTTCGAAACCGTCGTCACCCGGACGCAGGTAGCAGGCGGCGCCTTCGACCACGGCTGGTGCTGCCTCGACCGGAGCGGCCGGTGCGGAGCTCAGCGCTGCCGGGGCGTTGGCCGACACGGCGTTCAGCGCGCCGGTGCGGGTGGTCGACTTTTCCATGTGCGACGCAGCGATGGTGCGCAGGTAGTAGGTCGTCTTCAGACCGCGCAGCCATGCCAGCTTGTAAGTCTCGTCCAGTTTCTTGCCGGAAGCGCCAGCCATGTAAATGTTCAGCGACTGGGCCTGGTCGATCCACTTCTGGCGGCGCGATGCAGCTTCCACCAGCCAGGTTGGCGAGATTTCGAAGGCGGTGGCGTAGATGTCGCGCAGGTCTTGCGGCACGCGGTCGATCTTGCTCAGGGAGCCGTCGAAGTACTTCAGGTCGGCAATCATCACTTCATCCCACAGTTCGCGCGCCTTCAGGTCGCGCACCAGGTAGGCGTTGATTTCGGTGAACTCGCCGGACAGGTTGGACTTCACGTACAGGTTCTGGAAGGTCGGCTCGATGCAAGCGGACACGCCAATGATGTTCGAGATGGTCGCGGTCGGAGCGATCGCCACGCAGTTCGAGTTGCGCATGCCGAACTTGGCGATGCGCTCGCGCACCGGCGTCCAGTCCATCGCGGACGACAGGTCCTGCTCCAGGTAGCCGCCGCGGTTTTCAGCCAGCAGCTTGACGGAATCCTGCGGCAGGATGCCGCGGTCCCACAGGGAACCTTTGTAGGACTCGTACTGGCCGCGCTCTTCCGCCAGCTCGGTCGACGCCAGGTAGGCGTAGTAGCAGACCGCTTCCATCGAGGTGTCGGCGAAAGCAACGGCTTCCTGCGAAGCGTAAGGCACGCGCATCATGTGCAGGCAGTCCTGGAAGCCCATCACGCCCAGGCCGACCGGACGGTGGCGCAGGTTGGCGTTGCGCGCCTTGTCGACAGCGTAGTAGTTGATGTCGATCACGTTATCCAGCATGCGCATCGCGGTGCGGATGGTCTTCTGCAGCTTGATGTGGTCCAGCTTGCCCTCTTTCATGTGGGCAGGCATGTTCACGGAACCCAGGTTGCAGACGGCGATTTCGTCTTCGTTGGTGTTCAGCGTGATCTCGGTGCACAGGTTGGAGCTGTGCACCACGCCCACGTGCTGCTGCGGCGAACGGATGTTGCATGGGTCCTTGAAGGTGATCCATGGGTGGCCGGTTTCGAACAGCATGGACAGCATCTTGCGCCACAGGTCCAGCGCTTCGATCTTCTTGAACAGGCGCAGTTCGCCCGCGGCCGCCTTGGCTTCATAGCCCAGGTAGGCTTCTTCGAAGGCCTTGCCGACCTTGTCGTGCAGGTCCGGGCAGTCGGACGGCGAGAACAGGGTCCAGGTGCCCTTTTCCATCACGCGCTTCATGAACAGGTCGGGAATCCAGTTCGCGGTGTTCATGTCGTGGGTGCGGCGGCGGTCGTCACCGGTGTTCTTGCGCAGGTCGAGGAATTCCTCGATGTCCATGTGCCAGGTTTCCAGGTAGGCGCAGACGGCGCCCTTGCGCTTGCCGCCCTGGTTCACGGCGACGGCGGTGTCGTTGACCACTTTCAGGAACGGCACCACGCCTTGCGACTTGCCGTTGGTGCCCTTGATGTGGGCGCCCAGCGCACGCACCGGGGTCCAGTCGTTGCCCAGGCCGCCTGCGAACTTGGCCAGCAGTGCGTTTTCCTTGATGGCGTCGTAGATGCCTTCCAGGTCGTCGGACACGGTAGTCAGGTAGCAGGAAGACAGCTGCGAACGCAGGGTGCCCGAGTTAAACAGGGTCGGGGTCGACGACATGAAGTCGAAGGTCGACAGCAGGTTGTAGAACTCGATGGCGCGCGCTTCGCGGTTTTCTTCGTTCAGGGACAGGCCCATCGCGACACGCATATAGAAGGCCTGCGGCATTTCGATGCGCACATCGCGCACGTGCAGGAAGTAGCGGTCGTACAGGGTCTGCAGGCCGATGTAGCCGAATTGCAGGTCGCGGTCGGCCACCAGGGCCTTGGCCAGCTTGGCCAGGTCGAACTTGGCCAGCTCAGGGTTCAGCAGCTCGGCGTCGATACCCTTGGCGATGTATTTCGGGAAGTATTCGATGTATTCGGCGGCAGCTTTCGCTTGCGGGGTTTCCTTGCCGAAGACTTCCTTGCGGATGGTGTGCAGCAGGATGCGGGCGGTCACTTGCGAGTAAGCCGGGTCCTTTTCCATCAGCGCGCGGGCAGCCAGGATGGCGGACTTGTGCAGCTCTTCGACCGGCACGCCGTCGTACAGGTTCTTCACGGTTTCAGCCAGGATGGCGTCGGAATCGACGTGCTTTTCCAGGCCGGAGCAGGCGGCGCTGATCAGGTCGCGCACTTCCTGCATCACCAGCGGACGGCGCACGCCGTTTTCGGTGACGGAGATTTGCGGCTCGGCAGCAGCGGCGGTGCCTTGCGCTTCCTTTTTCAGGCGGCGTTCTTCCATGTGCTTGGCGCGGTACAGCACATAGGCGCGGGCCACGTCGTGCTCGCCGGAGCGCATCAGGGCCAGTTCCACCTGGTCCTGCACGTCTTCGATGTGGAAGGTGCCGCCGGACGGCTGGCGGCGCACCAGGGCGTTCACGACGTTATTCGTGAGCTGCTCCACCAGTTCGCGGATGCGCGCGGACGCTGCACCCTGGCCACCATTCACGGCGAGAAACGCCTTGGTCATCGCCACGGCGATCTTGGACGGCTCGAAAGCGACCACGGCGCCATTGCGGCGGATGATACGGTAGTCGCCCAGCGCGCTGGCTGGGGTGGTCAGACCGCCGGCGTTAGCGCCTGCGGCTGCCGGTGCTTGTGGCACTGGGGTGATGGAGGTGTCTTGAGTAGATTGCATTTAGGCTCCCACGATAACGCGTGTCAGGTATGTTTTCTTACGGCAATTACGACCACTACATCTAGTGAATCGGATAAATCCATCCACTAATTGTAGTGACGGCTTCCCGGACGCACAAGGGCAATTTTTTAGAGCCCGGACAATATTTCTATTGACTTTTCAGTTCGCCGGAAACGGCGGGCGATCGACGGTTAGCAAGTACTAACTGAGTAATTTTATTGCTCAGAAAGTAAGCAAAGTTGAGCCCCGGCAGGGTATTGTGCATTGGCAAAAACGCTACAGGTTCGGGCTGGAAAAGGGCCGGGGGACGGCATTATAAACCCACGGCGTGAAGCAGGTGTCAGCCACGATGTGGCTGACACCAGGTCTATGCCGTGGGTTCTGAATTACGCCTCCGGCTCCTGGATGTTGAGCTTCTGCATCTGGTAGCGCAGCTGGCGGAAGCTGATACCCAGCAATTGGGCGGCCTGGGTGCGGTTGTAGTTGGTCTGGGCCAGGGCGCGGATGATGATGTCACGCTCGACAGCAGCCAGATAGGCCGGCAGGTCGCTGGGCAGGACATCGAAGGCCGGCAGCGGCGGCATGGCCGACACTGGCGCGGCCGCAGCAGGCGCGGTCGGCGCAGGCGTGACGACAGGCGCCGGCACGGCCGGGACGGAGACAAAGGCCGGCGCAGCGGGCGCAGTCACCGGCGGCGGCGCAGCGTAAGGCGCGCCCTTCAGCGCCAGGTCCTCTATATTAATAACGCCATCGTTGGAGAAAGCCAGCGCCCGCTCAAGAATGTTCTCCAGCTCGCGCACATTGCCCGGGAAGGAATACGAGCGCAGCGCGTCGAGCACGCCCGGCCCCAGCGTGACCTTGTGTTCGAAGGTGCCGAGCCGCGACAGGATCGCCTCGGTGAGTTCTTCCAGGTCGTCGAGCCGTTCGCGCAGCGGCGCCAGGCGCAGCTCGATCACGTTCAGGCGGTAGAACAAGTCCTGGCGGAACAGGCCCTCCTCCACCAGCTTTTCCAGGTTCTTGTGGGTGGCGCTGATGATGCGAACGTCCACCGGCTCCTCGGACGTGGCGCCGATCTTGCGCACGCGCCGCTCCTGGATGGCGCGCAGCAGCTTGACCTGCATGGCCAGCGGCAGGTCGGCCACCTCGTCCAGCATCAGGGTGCCGCCATTGGCGGCCTGGAAGAAGCCGTCGCGCTCGTCGGCCGCGCCGGTGAAGGCGCCCTTGCGGTAGCCGAAGAACTCGGCCTCCATCAGCGCTTCCGGAATGGCGCCGCAGTTGACGGCGATGAAAGCCTTGTCCGCGCGCGAACTCTGGGCGTGGATCTCGCGCGCCGCCAGCTCCTTGCCGCTGCCCGACTCGCCATTGATGGCGATCGGCGCCATCGAACGCGCCAGGCGTCCGATCTGGGCGCGCAGCGCCTGGATGGCGGCCGAGTGGCCGCGCAGGCGGCTGGTGACGGCGGGCTTGTCCGCCGCGGCAGGCATAGCATCGTTCAGCTTCAGGGCCGACTGCACCATCACGCGCAGCTGATCCAGTTGCACCGGCTTGCTGACGTAATCGAAGGCGCCCGCCTTCAGCGCCACCACTGCGTTGTCGGCGCTGCCGAAGGCTGTCACCACGGCGATCGGGATATTCTTGCCGCTGGCCGTCACGTCGCGCACCAGCTCCAGGCCCAGGCCGTCCGGCAGGCGCATATCGGTCAGCACCAGGGAATACTCGCTCTCGGCGTAGCGGCGGCGCGCTTCGGCCAGGGTTTCGGCGCTGTCCACGTCCAGCCCCATTTTCAGCAGCGTTATTTCCAGCAATTCGCGCAGGTCGGCTTCGTCATCGACGACCAGGACACGTGGAGACCTCATGCAATTCCCTTGTTGGCTTGCGCGGCATGCCGCGCGAAAGTAATCACGAATCGTCCGCTCGACTTGCGGCCGCCAGCTGCCATTTCGGAATCGAAGCGGTATTCGTAATCCAGCATGGCCTCGTTATTCAAGCACAATTCGCGCGCCAGATACAGCCCCAGGCCCGTGCCCTTGCTGGACGTGGTGTAGAAAGGCTCGAACAAATGGGCGCGCACTTCGGGCGAAATGCCGGGGCCGTCGTCCTGCACATGCATTTCCAGCGCCCGGCCCTTGGGCTGCACGATGAAGATTTGCATGCTGCCCGGCTTGCCGCTGGCGTAGCGCACGGCGTTGTTCAGCAGGTTGATCAGCACCTCGCGCAGATGCAGCGGATCGAAGCGCACGGTCACATCCTGCACGCCGCCGAGGCAGACGATGTCGCCACTGAGCTTGTGGGTTTCGTCGAATTCCGCTTTCAGCTCCGCCAGGAAGTGGCGCAGCGCCAGCGGGTCGTGGTGGCTCTGCGCCTTGCGCGAGAGTTGCAGGATGTCCTCCACCATGCGGTTCACGCGCGCCACATTGTCGCTGATGATCTTCAGCAGGCGCTTGTGCACGGGCGCCTGCAGGTCCTCTTCCAGCAGCGAGTTGGCGTGGCCGATGGCCGACAGCGGATTGCGCACCTCGTGCGCGATGCTGGCCGTGAGGCGGCCCATCGAGGCCAGCTTCAGCTGCTGCGCCTTTTCCTCGATGCCCGTCACGTCTTCCAGGAAGATCACATTGCGCTCGGCGCCCAGGCCGGCCGTGTCGGCGGCGGCGAAGCGCACTTTCAGGTGGGAAGCGACGTCGCGCCGCGCGCTCCAGGCGGCGGTCACTTCCTGCAGCGCGGGATCGTCATTGGGCTTGATGGTGACGAAGACGGAAGCATGTTCGGGATGGCCGCGCCAGTCGTTATAGGCTTGCACGATGGGCTGCAGCGCCGGCGTGTCGGTCAGGCGGCTGCCCTGGCGCGCGCCGACGGTGCCGAGCATCTTCTGCGCCGCCGGATTGTTCATGTGGATCACGCCATCGCCGCCCACCACCAGGATGCCGTCGCCGGACTGCGCCAGCACCAGGCGGTTGATGGCCTGCTGCACGCCGATCTCCAGGCCGCGCTGCACGGCCAGTTCTTCCTGCCCGATCAGGCGCGCGGCCATGCGGTTGACCACGATCACGGTGGCGAAGCCGGCCGCGCCGTACAGGCCGGCCTGCACCAGCAGCACCAGTTCGCCATCCGGTCCGAAGGCGCGGTAGGCGGCGTCCGCCAGCAACACCAGGGATGCCGTCGACGCAAAGAACAGGGCCACCAGCAGCGGCGCCAGGATGGCGCAGCCGGCCAGCGGGAACAGATAGAGGATGGCCAGGCCGCTGCGCATGCCGCCATCGGTCAGGTAGAGCATGGAGATGATGGCGATGTCGCAGGCCAGCTGCACCACCAGCTGCAGCATGAAGCGGCGCTTCCAGTAGCTGGCCGCCAGCACGAAGCCGAGCGAGGCCGCCAGGTAAAGCACGCACAATTCCAGGCGCGGGCTGCGGTTGGCGGCGCTGCCCGCGGCGCCCAGGCTCAGGTAGGCAAGCAGGACGACGGCGATGATGGCGCGCGTGCCATTCAGCGTTTGCAGCGAACGCCAGAAGGTCTCGCGCGATTCGGCCGACAGGGAAGCCAGGCGTGCGCGCAAGTTATTTCGCCGCCAGCTGGGCGTGGGCCGTGCTGCAGTAGTCGCGGCCGTTGACCACGACATTCTCGGAAGCGGGGTAATGCACGCCGCAGTGGGTGCAGCACAGCATCGCTTCAACCTGGTCGGCCGGCCGCGCTGCCGGACGCTGCGGCGTCGATGGCGGCGGCACGTGGCGTGCGCTGCGCAGCTTGGCGCGGATGGCGGCGATGACCAGGAAGACCAGCGCCAGCCAGAACAGAATACGTGTCATGCAATCCCTCGATGTAAAACCACTTCCAGTACAAAACGGCTGCCGACATAGGCCAGCAGCAGCGTCGCAAACCCGGCCAGCGTAAAGCTCAGCGCGGTGCGGCCGCGCCAGCCGCGGAAATGGCGGCCCGCCAGCAGCGACGCAAACAGAATCCAGGACAGCAGGGTGAAGACCGATTTATGGTCCCACTTCAGCGCCCGGCCAAACAATTCTTCCGAAAACACGATGCCCGACAGGACGGTCAGGCTAAGCAGCAGGAAGCCGAAACCGATCAGGCGGAACAGCAGCTTTTCCATCGTCAGCAGCGCGGGCAGCTGGTCAAGCGCGGTGGACAGGAAGCTGGCGCGTTCGCTGCGCGTATGCAGCCGCGATTCCTGCAGCGCCATCAGCACGGCGTGGAAGGCGGCGATGGTCAGGGTGGCGTAGGCCAGCGTGGCGATCGCAGATATGCCAGCCCAGCGCGCTCGAGTGGCCGGTGACCGGCACCAGGTTGCCGGGAAAAGCCGCCTGCAGCACGGTGGAGCAGGCCGCGACCGGCATCACGATGCGGCGCAATCCGTCCAGCGGATAGTTCTGATTCTCCAGCCAATACGCCGCCACCGAAATCCACAGCGCGGACGACAGCATGGCCGCAAAGCCGATGCGCAGCGAGCCAGGCAGCATCACATCGATCCACAGCGCCGCGCCGTGCAGCAGCCATGCACCGGCGATCAGCGCGGCAATGGGGACGGCCTTGCGGGATGGGAGGAAGGCACAAACAAGATAGAGCAGCGTCGCTGCGATCAGGAAGTAAGTCTGCATTTAGTAAGTGTAACACCGCAATACCCTGGGGGCAGATCCGACATTCCAATACCCTGGGGTCAGATCCGACATTCGGACACGGCCTCAGCCACCACGAGGCTGAGGCCGTGTCCGAATGTCGGATCTGACCCCAGGGTTCTAAGTTATTCGGTGCGGCGGGCGTGGAGGCGGGCCAGGCGGTCGGCGCTGAGGGGGTGGCTGGACAGGTAGGGCAGCTGCGATTTTTCCAATGTCTGCAGGACCTTGAAGCCGTCCTCCAGGCTGGACAGGGAGATGCCGTTGTGGACCAGCATATCGGCCGCGTAATCGTCCGCTTCCGTTTCGGCGTCGCGCGAGTAGTGCATGTCCAGCGCCAGCGCGGGCAGGCCGGAGATGGCGGCGCTGGCGTCGCCGAACAGCAGGGCGCTGACCGCTGCCACGGCCGAGCCCTGGATCAGGCGGCGCGTCATGTGACGGCGGTGCAGGTGGCCCAGTTCGTGGGCCAGTACGCCCATCACGGCGCCATCGTCCGGCATCAGCGTGACCAGTTCGTCGGTCAGCACGATGTCGCCGGACGGCAGGGCGAAGGCATTCGGCCCGATGCGGCTCTTGCGGAACAGCAGGCGATAGGACGGCGCGCCTTCGTGCGGCGCCTTCAGGTTGGCGAAGGATTCGGCAATGCGCCGGCGCCGCTCGTCCGGCAATTCGCTGGGCGCGAAGACGCGGCGGTCCAGCATGTCGAGCACGCCCTGCCCCAGCTGCTGCTCGGCGGCCGGCGGCAGCGCCTGCGCGACACGGTCGGCCACGACCGGCAACGCATACAAATAGGCCAGCGCCAGCACCGTGACGATGGCCAGCAGCGATGCCAGCACGATGCGCCAGCTGCCCTGGGCGTGGACGACAGAACTGTCCTGGTGGCCGGTCTGTTCCAGCAGCGTATTGAAGGCTTGCTGGTCTTCCGCTTCGAAGGTGGCGCCATCAGGAAAGGTCACCCGGCGCGCCGTATGGCTGCTGCGTTCGGAAACGCGCAGCGCATCGAGCGGACAGGCGCGATCCGCCTCCCCTTCCAGTACGGCCGTGCCGTCCTGCACGGACAGCGCCACGCGGTAAGCGCGCGAAGTACGGCCGTCGAAATAGCGCCCCGGCAGCATCACAGCGACAGGTCGAGGTCCATGAAATCGGCCACGCCTTCGCCGGTCGCGCCGACCTGCACCTGCTCGCCGGCCACGAAGTTATCCAGGCTGCCGTTGACCACCATGGCCATCGCCTCCACCCGGTACTTCATCGCCCGCACCTTGGCGAAGGGAATGAACAGGCCGAGCGTGCAGACAATGCCCAGCAGGTTGGTGAAATAAATCCAGCACAGCGGGCCCCACTTCAGGTTGCAGCGGAATTCATGCTCGCCCAGGCGGGTGTGGTTCCAGATGATGTTCTGGATCATGGAGAAGAACAGCGGCATCAGGGACAGCATCAGCAGATAAACCGCCAGCGGGGCGTACACGGCATTCTCCGCGTTCACACCCAGCAGAGCCGCCAGGATGCCGGCGCCGAATGTGAACACGAGGAAGAAACCAAACATGATGCCGTAGGCCTTGTAAAAGCTGAGGGCTGACGCGTCGTAGCTGAAATGGCTGGCGCCGAAGCGGCTTTCCGTGTGCTGGAAGCGCTTGATGCGGTTGTGGGCCAGCGGCGCCAGCAGGCCGGTGCCGAACAGCAGGGGCAGGAGCAGATAGTGGGCGTAGGCTTCGCCGATGCTGCCGTCGAAACCGAAGCGGATGCCGCGGTAGCTGGCGTTGTGCAGCTTGAACTGCAGGCTCTTCCAGGTCAGCACCGGCATCACCAGCGCCATCACGCCCAGCATCACGAAGCCCGCCGTGGCCGACACGCTGAACGCGTAGTTATAGCCGCCCAGCAGCGCCACGGCCAGGATGCGGCCCTTGAGGATGGCCCCGGGATTGCCGTGGTATTCGAAGCTGCTGCCGGCCAGTCGCGTGCTCGCGTAGAAGTACTGGTTACGGCGCACCTTGGCCCAGGCGGAGTAGATGCCCAGGGTCACGATGCTCAGCAAAAGGTTGACGATCCAGATGCGGAAGTATTCGCTGCCTGTCGCGGAAAAGGCGAGCTGCTGCTCGCCGTCCTCGACCACCTGTTCCCGCATCGCGAGGTTATGCATGACCGCTCCTCCGGTTGATTAAATTACAACCAAGATGCCGTGCGCCACGAAAGTTGTCAATCAGAAACGTCAAGCACTTAAAGTTTTGTGCATGACTGTGACAATGTGAGAGTTAGTTGCAGGCCGGCCCAGCGCATAATCGCGCTTTTCATAATTTATTGCCATTCATGAAACTATGCTTTTGCGCCGCAGCGTTGGCGTTTGCCCTTTCCGCATGCGGCGGCGGCGGCGGAGGAAGCAATGGGCCGCAGCCTTCTGCTCCCCCGCCGCAGGCTGCGGCCGAGATCACGCTGAGCGGTGCGCCTGCCTTGGTGTTCACGGGCGATGGACCGGTGCCTATCCAGTCCAGGCTATCGGCCGCCGGCACGGTCAGCTGGAGCCTGGAGACGGGCTCGCCGGGCAGCCTGTCCGCCGCCACTGGCGAATCGGTCAACTACCTGCCGCCGGCAGCGCGGCAAGCCGCCGCCACCGTGACCGTAGTCGCCACATCCGGCAGCAGCCGCAAGACCATCAGTTTCAAGCTCTATCCCAATCCTGGCGCGGCCGGCATTTCCATCGTGGCGGGAGCCAGCGGCAGCAAGGACGTGATCGACGGCGCGGGCACGGCTGCGCGCTTCCAGTCGATCACCAATATGACGCCAGACAGCCAGGGCAATGTCTGGCTCATCGACGGTAATGCGCTGCGCCTGCTGCAGCCCGATGGCAGCGTGCGCACGCTGAAGGATTTCGCCCAGCGCTCGGACGACGGCCTGGCCACCGGCTACTTCCCCAGCATGAAGGGCGTGGCGCTGGCGCGGGATGGCAGTCCCCTGCTGCTGTGGTGGTGGCAGGGCTCGACCATCAGTTCCGTCGACAGCCATGGCGTCCTGCACGATATCGTGAAATTCCCCGACCAGCGCCCGCCGCTGGGCATGGTTGATCGCGGCAATGGCCAGTTCTATCTGCTGTACGCCAACCATATCCACAGCGTGTCCACCACTGGCAGCAGCGTGCTGCTGGCCGGACGGCAGGACCAGCCGGGCAAGACGGATGGCAATGGCGCCGATGCCCGCTTCGAAGGTATCCAGGATGCCGCGCTTGCCGCCGACGGCACGCTGGTCGTAGCGGACCTTAATGGCGTGCGCAGGGTGCAGCCGAATGGCACGGTGTCGACGCTGCACAGCACGGCCGTTGCGCTGGACCGGCCGCGCTCCGTGGCGCGGGATAACAACGGTAATGTGCTGATACTCGAATCGCGGCACCGCTGACGCCTACACCATCAGCGTGATGCTGGCGGGCGGCGAGATCCGCCCAGTGCTGCAGGCGCAGGATCCGTCCATCGGCGGCAAGGCTGCGCTGATGCGCCTGACCAGCAATAACCAGCTGATCCTGGGCGCCGGCAGCCGCGCCGATATCGTAGCGGGCGACCGCGTAGTCCCGCTGGCCGGACTGGAAGACGACACGACCGTCGCCGTCGACGGCCCCGCCGCCAGCGCCCGCTTCCAGCGCCCAAGCGCCCTGGCGGCCGACGCTGCAGGCAATCTGTATGTGCTGGACCGCCCGTTCGACCCGGCCGATGCGGCCAGGCTGACCACCCACCTCGTGGTGCGCAAGATCACACCCGAGGGCCAGGTGAGCACCATGGTCGACCAGTCCATGGGCGATCCGGCGGGGCTGGCAGCGGCTCCGTCTGGCAGCGTTTATGTGGCGATCCGCCCGACGGGCAGGCTGCTGCCGCAAGGGCCGGCCATCTACCGCGTGAACGCGACAGGGCCGCTCGAGCTGGTGGCAGGCCAGCCGCTGGCCGCGCCCTCGCTGCGCGACGGTGCCGGCATCGAAGCGCGCTTTGCCGAACCGGTCGTGCAAAACGTCGCGGCCGACGGCAGCGTGATCGTTTCCGACTACGATAAGGAAAAGCAGACTGCCGTCTGGCGCAAAGTGTCGCCGGCCGGCCTGGTGACCACGCTGCCGGACGGGAAAGATGCCGGGAAGCTGGCCTGGGATGGCCGGCAATACACGGTCAATCTCAACAACCAGATCGTGCGCATCAATGCCGATGGCAGCACGACAGTCGTTACCAACGGCGGCTACGGCGCCAGCGCACCAGGCCCATTGCCGGGCCGTCTGACGCCGGCGGGCCTGCCAGTGCCCTACGGCCCTTATGCGCTGGCGGTCATCGGCGGCAATACCATTTATAAAGTTGTTCTTCCCCACTGATCATGAAAAATACCCTGCTTACGATGAGCTTGTCCCTGTTCCTGGCTGCCTGCGGTGGCGGTGGCGACGGCGCGGGCGATACTTCGCCACCGCCGGCAGTCCTGGCCCTGGCCGCTGCCAGCAGCGAGACGCTGGCGGGCGGCAAGGCGATCGATCTCAGTGCGTCCGGCGTGAGCGTCAATGTCAACTGGCAGCTGGCGGCAGGCAGTCCCGGTTCGCTCAGCGCCAGCAGCGGCGCGACGGTGCGCTACCAGCCGCCGGCCACACTGAAGGACAATGCGCGCGTGACCGTGACCGCCACTGCAGGCGCGTCCACGCAGTCCATCACGCTGACGGTGTATCCCGATCCGGGCACGCCGGGGCTGTACCTGATGGCGGGCGATCCGAACGGCCGCCCCTACCCGTTCTCCGAAGCCGACAAGGACGGCGCCGCCGCGGATGCGCGCTTCTTCGGCCCGAGCACGCTGGCGGCCGACCGCCAGGGCAATGTGTACGTGATCGAAAACCAGAATCCCAGCCCGTCCAAGCAATCGGGCCTGGTGCTGCGCAAGCTGGCCGCGGCCGGCCAGGTCAGCACGCTGGCCGACTACAGCAACTGGTTCGGCAAGCCGGGGGCACAGCCCGAGCCCATCTTCATTTATCCGAGCGGCATCGCAACCGACAGCCAGGGCAATCTGTTCATCTCCGACCGCCAGGTGCTGTCCAACAGCCGCAGCCTGATCCACAAGCTGGGCGCGGATGGCGCGAATACCGTTTTCGCCGGCACCGACCAGACGGTGAGCGCCTCGGTCAAGGATGGCACAGGCAAGGATGCGCGTTTCAGCGCCCCCACCCTGCTCGGCATCGATGGCGCGGACAACCTCTATGTGCGCGACGACCTGGATAAGCAATTCCTGCGCAAGATCACGCCGCAAGCCGTGGTCACTACCATCGACAGCCTGCCGGCGGACCTGAACGCTGACCTGAACGGCAATATCTACCGCATCGATCCGATTCGCTTTGTGGTCCTGCAACGCGCGAAAGATGGCACGGAGCGCGTGATCGCGGGCGTGGACGGCGTCGGCGGCAACCGCCTGGGCGCCCTGCCCGGCGGCCTGGCGCGTCCCGTCGCCATCGCCAGGCTGGGTCCCGCCAGCTATGCCGTGATCGCGGAGACGGCGATCCTGAAGCTGGTGGTGCCGCACTGAGGTAAAATCAGCCCTTTTCCCGGCCCTGCCGGGACCGAGCTTGTATATATTTAGTAGGTAGCCAATGCTAGACAATCTGACCCAGCGCCTTGCCAAGGTCGTCAAGACCATGCGCGGCGAAGCGCGCCTGACCGAGTCCAACACCGCCGAAATGCTGCGCGAAGTGCGCCTGGCGCTGCTGGAGGCCGACGTGGCCCTGCCGGCCGTGCGCGAGTTCATCGCCAGGGTCAAGGAAAAGGCCCTGGGCGAGGAAGTGATTTCCTCGCTGACGCCGGGCCAGGCCCTGGTGGGCGTGGTGCAGCGCGAACTGGCCGCCCTGATGGGCGCCGACCTGGGTCCGGAAGCGGCCCAGCTCAGTTTTGCGCAACAGCCGCCGGCGATCATTCTGATGGCCGGCCTGCAAGGTGTGGGTAAGACCACCACCGTCGGCAAGCTGGCCAAGTACCTGAAGGAACAAAAGAAGAAGAAGGTGCTGACCGTGTCGGCCGACGTGTACCGTCCCGCCGCTATCGCCCAGCTGCAATCGGTGACCGGCCAGGTCGGCGCCGACTTCTTCCCGTCCACCGCGCAGGACAAGCCGGTCGATATCGCGCTGGCCGCGCTGGACTGGGCCAAGAAGCACTACCACGATGTGCTGATCATCGACACCGCCGGCCGCCTCGGTATCGACGAAGAGATGATGAAAGAGATCGCCGCCGTGCACGGCGCGGTCAAGCCGGTCGAGACCCTGTTCGTGGTCGACGCCATGCTGGGCCAGGATGCGATCAATACCGCCAAGGCTTTCAACGATGCGCTGCCGCTGACCGGCGTGGTGCTGACCAAGCTCGATGGCGATTCGCGCGGCGGTGCGGCGCTGTCCGTGCGCCATATCACGGGCAAGCCGATCAAGTTTGCCGGTGTCTCGGAAAAACTGGACGGCCTGGAAGCCTTCGATCCGGCGCGCATGGCCAACCGCGTGCTGGGCATGGGCGACATCCTGGCCCTGGTCGAGGAAGCGCGCAAGGGCGTGGACGAGAAGGCAGCGGCCGAACTGGCGGCCAAGGTCAAGTCCGGCGGCAAGTTCGACATGAATGACTTCAAGTCGCAGCTGACGCAGATGAAGAAGATCGGGCGGCATGTCCGGCCTGCTCGACAAGCTGCCGGCGCAGTTCCAGCAGGCGGCCTCCGGCGCCAACATGGACCAGGCGGAAAAGCAGGTGCGCCGCATGGTCGGCATCATCGACTCGATGACGCCGGCCGAACGCGCCAAGCCGGAGCTGATCAAGGCGGCCCGCAAGCGCCGCATCGCGGCCGGCGCCGGCGTCCAGGTGCAGGAGGTAAACCGTTATGCTCAACCAGTTCGAGCAGATGCAGACGATGATGAAAAAGCTGTCCGGCGGCGGCCTGATGAAGATGATGAGGTCGATGAAAGGCATGATGCCGGGACTGCGCTGATTCGCCTTTTTCCCCTATGAGAGCCGCCTTTTTGGCGGCTTTTTACATTTTGTAGCTGCTTTAACGTGTGTTTCCCACAAAAAAGGGAAAAAACACTTGCATAAGCTGCAAATCCCTACCAATATTAGCCGTGCGAATGTATTGCGCAATTTTTCCAAGTGTTTGTTAAGGAGGCTCGAATATGGCAACAGCCAAGAAAACCCCAGCAGCACCAGCAAAAAAAGCGGCAGCCAAGCCGGCCGCCAAAAAAGCAGCTCCGGCCAAAGCCGCTGCCAAACCTGCAGCAGCAAAGAAAGCAGCACCGGCCGCACGTAAGCCAAATGCCGCTTTCATGAAAGAGATGACTCCTTCGTCCGCACTGTCCGCGGTGGTCGGCTCGGCTCCACTGCCACGCACCGAAGTGACCAAGAAAGTGTGGGATTATATTAAGAAGCTGAATCTGCAGGATGCCGCTAACCGCCGCATGATTAATGCAGACGACAAGCTCAAAGCCGTTTTCGGCGGCAAGTCGCAAGTCTCCATGTTCGAAATGACCAAGCTGATCTCCGATCATCTGAAATAAAGCGCCTCCGGCTGTTGCGGCCGCAAAAAAGCCCCGATGCTCCGCGCTCGGGGCGTTTTTTTTATATGTCCAAGCCACATCTTCTCGCCATGCCGCTGGCCAGCCTGACGGCGGTCGGCCTGCTCGCTTCCGATCTTTATTTGCCGGCGCTGCCTTCGATGGGCGCGGAGCTTGCTGCGTCCATTCCTGCGGCGCAGGCGACCATGGCGCTGTTCATGATTGCGCTGGCCTTGTCGCAGCTGGTGTGGGGATGGGCGGCGGATCATTTCGGCGACCGCTGGACCATCCTTGCCGGCACTGCGCTGCTGGCGGGCGGCAGCCTGCTGTGCGCTCTGGCGCCGGGGATTGATGCGATGCTGGCCGGGAGGCTGGTGCAGGGGCTGGGCGCGGGCGCGGCTACCGTTGCCGTGCCGGCGCTGATTCGGCGGCGGTTTTCGGAGACGGATGCGGTGAGCGCGCTGGCCATGGTGGCGATGGCGGAGTCGGTGATTCCGGCGATTGGGCCGGCGGTGGGGGCGGCGATTGTTTTGTATGCGGGGTGGCGCGTGACGTTTTGGGTGATTGCGGTGATGTCGGTGGCGTTAATGCCGTTAGCGGCGCGCATAGTCGGCGCCGCAATCGAGGCACGGGTCGGGGCGGGACTGCGGGCGGAAGCGCGCTACTGGCGTATGTGCCACTGCTGCGTAACGGGCCGTTCATGCGCTACGCCCTGAGCTACGCGCTGATGTTTGGCGCGCTGCTGATGTTTGTCGCGAGCGCGCCGGTGATTGTGACGCATTCGATGGGCCTGAGCATCCGCGCCTTCGCGGTGCTGCAAATCTGCGGCGTGGCGGCCTTCATGCTCGGCGCGACGACGGCGATGCGCAGGGTGAAGCAGACCGGCGCGGCGCCGCTGCTGCGCTGGGGAGCGTGGATGCAGATCGCGTCCGGCGTGCTGATGACGATGTTGGCATGGCAAGGCGATTTCGGGCTGGCGCCGCTGGTGGTGCTGTGGGCGCTGTTTTGCAGCGGACTCGGTGTGCGCGGCCCGTCCACCATGGGCGGCGCGTTACAGGCCGCAGGCGAGCACGCCGGCAAAGGCGCGGGACTGACGATGTTCCTGGCGTTTGCAGCGGTTGCGCTGGCGACCATGGCCGCGGCGCCGCTGCTGCATTTCGGCCTGTTGCCTGTAGCCGCCCTGCTGCTCGCGCTGGCTGCAGCAAGCAAGCTACTACTGCGTTAAATCGGGATACCAGGCGACCGGCGCGCGCCTGATCAACTTCAGTTGCGTGCCGGTCCACTTATAGAATGAGATGCCGCGCTGTTTGGTATCCTCGTTCGGCATGCCGATCAGCACCAGCAAGCGGCTGTCGGGCCGGAAGCGCAGCGAGCCTGCGCCATGCCAGCCACCGACGCCCAGGTCCTCGTGCACGTTGACTGCGACATTGGTGGCGATGTCCGGCTGGTGCACTTTGCCGGTCCGGGCATCGATGATCATGAACATCGTGCAGTCAGTGCCGCAGCCCCAGTCCTTCAGGCGCGTGCGGAACATGCGCGCGGCGCGTCAGCCGGATAGTGGGAAGCGTGGATCGTGTATTCGCGCTGCGCAGCACAGGCGGCGGCTCAGAGCTTCCACTTGTTCCAGGCGGAGAGCACGGCGTTGGGGTATTCAGGGCGGCCGCGGCTGCCGTTGTAGCGGCCGAGGGCGAGGTAGAGGTTGCCGCCTTCCATGTCCAGGTACATGCGCAGGATGGCGCAACCGTAGCGCAGGTTGGTCTGCATATTGAACAGCTTGCGGCGGTCGCTGTCGCCGATGATGTTGGTCCAGAAGGGCATCACCTGCATATAGCCGCGCGCGCCGACAATCGACACGGCGTACTTGCGGTAGGCCGATTCGACCTGGATCAGTCCGAGCACGAGGCCGGGATCGAGGCCGGCGCGGCGCGCTTCGTACCAGGCGGTTTCGAGGAATTCGCGGCGCTGCATTTCGTCCGGCAGCTTGCGCCGCAGGCGGTCGGACATGGCAAAGTGCCACGCATCGTACTGCGCCTTGTCGGAAGGATTGAGGAAGACGGGCTTGGGCGGCCGCGAGTCCAGGATGGCGTTGGAGAGCGCCAGCCGCACCGAGTCGGCCAGCGCTTCCTCTTTCTGGTTGCCGGCAAAGCCGAACGGCGCCGACAGCACGCCGGCCGAGAAAGCCAGGACGTGCCACCAGCGCAGCGGCCGCGCCCACCAGCGGCGGCGTTCACGGCCTGCGGGCAGCGGCTTGGCGGCTTCCGGCATCACTGCTGGACTTTGCCCTTGATGAAGGAAACGATATCGGCCAGCGGCACGGCGGTGGCTTCGGCATCGCGGCGGCCCTGGTATTCCAGGTTGCCTTCCTTCAGGCCGCGCTCGCCGATCACGACGCGGTGCGGCACGCCGATCAGTTCCCAGTCCGCGAACATGGCGCCCGGACGCAGGCCGCGGTCGTCCACGATCACGTCGATGCCGGCGGCTTGTGCGGCGGCGTACAGCTTGTCGGTCTCCTCCTTCACCAGCTCGGAGCGGTCATAGCCCATCGGGCACAGCACCAGCTCGAAGGGAGCCAGCGAGGTCGGCCAGATGATGCCCTTGTCGTCGAAGTTCTGCTCGATGGCGGCGCCCAGGATGCGGGTGATGCCGATGCCGTAGCAGCCCATTTGCAGCGGGGCCGGCTTCTGGTTCTCGTCCAGGAAGGTAGCCTGCATCGACTCGGAGTAGGCGGTGCCCAGCTGGAACACGTGGCCCACTTCGATGCCACGCTCGATGGCCAGCACGCCCTTGCCGTCGGGCGAAGGATCGCCTTCGACCACGTTGCGCAGGTCAGCGACGATTGCCGGTTCGGCCATGTCGCGGCCCCAGTTGGCGCCTGTGTAGTGGTAGTCGGCTTCATTGGCGCCGGTCACGAAGTCGGACATCAGCGCCACCGTGCGGTCGGCCACCACGGTGACCGGCGCCTTGGTGCCGATCGGCCCCAGGTAGCCCGGCACGCAGCCGTACACTTCCTGGATTTCCGCCTCGGTGGAGAAGCGGTTCTGCGCCAGGCCCGGCACCTTGCCGGCCTTGATCTCGTTCAACTCATGGTCGCCGCGCAGCAGCAGCATGAAGTATTCCTTCTTGCCGTCTTCTTTCTCCACGGTCAGCGCGATGGTCTTCACGGTCTGCTTCAGGTCGATATTGAGCAGCTTGGCAACGTCTTCGCACTTGGCCGCTTTCGGCGTGGAAGTCTTGGCCAGTGCGGCGGAGCCGGTAGCGCGGGTGCCGTTGGCCACCGCTTCGGCGGCTTCGATATTGGCCGCGAAGTCGGAGGTCGGGCAGTAGACCAGCGCGTCCTCGCCGGTGGAGGCGATCACATGGAATTCATGCGAACCGGTGCCGCCGATGGCGCCGTTATCCGCCGCCACGGCGCGGAACTTCAGGCCGAAGCGGCTGAAGATGCGGGTGTAAGCGTCGTACATGATCTGGTAGGACTTTTGCATGCCTTCCACATCGCGGTCGAAGGAATAAGCGTCCTTCATCGTGAACTCGCGGCCGCGCATCAGGCCGAAGCGCGGACGGCGCTCGTCGCGGAATTTGGTCTGAATGTGGTAAAAATTCAACGGAATTTGTCGGTAGGACTTAACCTCATTGCGCACGACATCGGTGATCACTTCTTCCGATGTCGGCTGCAGCGCGAAGTCGCGGCCGTGGCGATCCTTCATGCGCAGCAGCTCGGGACCCATCTTGTCCCAGCGGCCAGTCTCCTGCCACAGTTCGGCCGGCTGTACCAGCGGCATCAGCAGCTCAATGGCGCCGGCGTTGTTCATTTCCTCGCGCACAATCGCCTCGACCTTGCGGATCACTTTCAGGCCCATCGGCATATAGGTGTAAATGCCGGAACCGAGGCGCTTGATCATGCCCGCGCGCATCATCAACTTGTGACTAACGATTTCTGCGTCCGAAGGCGCTTCTTTGAGTGTAGAAATAAAAAAAACGGGAAGCACGCATAACGGTGAATTCTTTTTAAAAAGAGAGAGTTATAATCGACCTAATTTTAAAGGATTAGCTGGCCGATGCGTCCAAACTTTATACAAATGAGCGCAATTGCAAGCCTCCCGGGCTGTTTCCGACGGCCCGGCGGCGGGATTTGTAGCCAAAAATATAAGAGGAAGGCTCGGCCACGGAAAGTTTGAGGTGCAATATGCTCGATCGTGAAGGGTTCCGCCCCAACGTCGGCATCATCCTGCTCAACGCCCATAACGAGGTGTGGTGGGGCAAACGGGTGCGGGAGCACTCGTGGCAGTTTCCGCAAGGTGGCATCAAATATGGTGAAACGCCTGAGCAGGCGATGTATCGGGAGTTGGAAGAAGAAATAGGTTTACGTCCGGAGCACGTCAAGATTATCGGCCGCACGCGCGACTGGCTGCGTTACGAAGTGCCGGATCACTTCATCAAGCGGGAAATCCGCGGCCATTATCGTGGCCAGAAGCAGATCTGGTTCCTGTTGCGAATGTGTGCACGTGATAATGAAGTCAATCTGCGATTGACCGATCATCCGGAATTCGACGCCTGGCGCTGGCACGAATACTGGGTGCCGCTGGATGTGGTCATCGAGTTCAAGCGCGAGGTGTACCAGCGCGCGCTGCAGGAGTTGTCCAGGTTCCTGACCTGGCCTGCACATGGTGACCGCCGGCATTCGTCGCGCTACCTGCGCCAGCCTCACGGCCAGCGCAGCACGCCGCCGGCGCAGCGGGATAAGCCGCAGCAGCCGGTGGTAGCACCGCCGGAGCCGGGCACCGTGGTGTGCGACAAGGATTGAATCCGGTTCAAAAAAGGGGCGGCGCCTGCGGGCCTGCCCCTTTTTTCATATAATGACGGCTTATGTTTACACCGTCCTCCCACGACGTTCGCCGCTTTTTCTGCGAAGTCTTCCGCAAGCACCACGCCAAAGAGATCCTCACGCCGCTGGAATCCATGGCGCTGGACTGGATCGTCCAGCATCCCGAGTATGACGACGCGCTTCAGGATGCCGAAGCCGCTGTCGCCCGCGACTATTCGGTAGAGGGCGGGCAGGCGAATCCCTTCCTGCATCTGTCGATGCACCTTTCGATCGCCGAGCAAGTGTCGATCGACCAGCCGCGCGGCATCCGCGCCGCTTACGAGGCTTTGTCCCGCAAACTCGACTCTTCCCACGAGGCGCACCATGTGATCATGGAATGCCTGGGCGAGATGATCTGGAACTCCCAGCGCCGCGGCCTGCCGCCGGACGGCGAAGCCTACGTTGAGGCGGTGAGACGGCGGCTGTCTTAGAACCCAAGCCGTAACCCTGGTGGCTGCCACGATGTGGCAGCCACCTGCTTTACGCCGTTGGTTAAAAAAAAGCCTGCGGCAAGCAGGCTTTTTTTTCGGGCGGATCGCGAAGATCAGCGGTGGTTCACCAGCGAGCCTGGCAGGGAGTGCAGGTAGGCGGCGATGTCCTTGATGTCCTGGTTGGTCAGCGGCTTGACCTGGCCGGTCATGATGGCGTTGGAGCGGCCGTTGGCGCCGTCGCCGCGCTTGTAGGCGGTCAGGGCGTGCTGCAGGTAGTCCTGGTGCTGGCCAGCCAGCTTCGGGTAGGACGGGTCGATCGGGCTGTTGAAGTCCTTGCCGTGGCAGGCGGCGCAGCTGTACTTGTCGGCCAGGGCCTTGCCGTTGTCGACATTACCACCCGCCAGGGCGCTGAACGAGACTGCGGAGCAGAACAGAGCGAGAATCAGTTTTTTCATGGTGAAGGGCCTTATTTCTGCTGGGAGTAGTAAGCGGCGATGTCAGCGATGTCCTGGTCGGACAGGCTGACAGCGATACCCTTCATGGACGGGTGCTTGCGCTCGCCCTTCTGATAGCCCTTCAGGGCGTTCTCGATGTATTTGGCAGACTGGCCACCGATCTTCGGCACCTGGAACACTTCCGGGAAAGTCGCCTTGTAGCCAGGGATTGCATGGCATCCGATACACATTTCGATCTTGGCTGGGGCGGCTTTGGCGTCTCCAACGATGTCCGCGGCTGCGGCAACCTGGGCGACGCCGGCGAGCACGAGAAGTGCGAAGATTTTTTTCATGGTGATGGCTTAGCTTATAAGTTTGTGATCGGTTTGCCCGTGCAAAAACATCACTTTTGCACTATCAACCTGCGATTCTAACCCACAATTTGGCAGATCGTCCACATCACCGTTCTGGCATATACTCGGGGAATCGCGTCTATCAACAGGAAACCCGCACCATGCAAGCACCGCAGCGCTTCGAGGGCAGCGACAACTACGTCGCCACCAATGACCTGAAACTGGCGGTCAATGCCGCCCTGACCCTGCAACGTCCCTTGCTGATCAAGGGTGAACCCGGCACCGGCAAGACCATGCTGGCCGAGGAAGTGGCCGCCGCGCTGAACATGCCGCTGATGCAGTGGCATATCAAATCGACCACGAAGGCCCAGCAAGGCCTGTATGAATATGACGCCGTGTCCCGCCTGCGCGACTCGCAGCTGGGCGACGAGCGCGTGCGCGACATCCATAACTACATCGTCAAGGGCGTGCTGTGGCAAGCCTTCACCTCGCCGGAACCGGTGGTGCTGCTGATCGACGAAATCGACAAGGCCGATATCGAATTCCCCAACGACCTGCTGCGCGAACTCGATCGCATGGAGTTCTATGTATACGAGACGCGCGAAATGGTCACGGCCAGGCACCGTCCGCTGGTCATCATCACGTCCAACAACGAGAAGGAACTGCCGGACGCCTTCCTGCGCCGCTGCTTCTTCCACTACATCAAATTCCCGGACAAGGACACGATGGAAGCCATCGTCAAGGTCCACTACCCGCACCTGAAGCAGGAGCTGCTGGCGACCGCCCTGCAGACCTTCTATGAAGTGCGCGAAGTCTCGGGCCTGAAGAAAAAGCCGTCCACCTCCGAATTCCTGGACTGGCTCAAGCTGCTGATGGCCGAGGACATTCCGCCGGAAGCCCTGCGCAGCAAGGACCAGAAGTCCATCGTGCCGCCGCTGCACGGCGCCCTGCTGAAGAACGAGCAGGACGTGCACCTGTTCGAGCGCCTGGTCTTCATGTCGCGGACGAACCGCTGATGATTGCCGTTGCCCCGGTCACGCTGGAACTGGACGGCATCCGCCTGGAGCCGCTCGGCCCGGAGCATGCGGACGGCCTGCTGCAGGCCGCGCAGGACGGCGAACTGTGGAAGCTGCGCATCACCTCCGTGCCGGAGCCGCAGCAGGTGGCGCAGTACATCGCCACCGCGCTGGAAATGCGCCCTTCCCGTCTGGCCTGGGCCGTGACCGAGGCGGCGTCCGGCCGCGTGCTGGGCACCACCAGCTACCACGACATCCTGCCGACCGTGGACCGCGTGGAGATTGGCTACACCTGGTACCGCCAGAGCGTGCAGCGCAGCCACGTCAACACCAGCTGCAAGCTGATGCTGCTGACGCATGCCTTCGACACGCTGGGCTGCGCCGTGGTCGGCTTCCGCACCGATAACTTCAACCACGCGTCGCAGAAGGCCATCGAACGCCTGGGCGCGAAAAGGATGGCGTGATCCGCCACCACATGATGCGCCGCGACGGCACGGTGCGCGATACCGTCATGTACAGCATCGTGCGCGGCGAATGGCCCGAGATCCGCGCCCACCTGCGCTACCTGCTCGACCGGAGGGCATGATGCTCATCGATTTCTTCTTCACGCTGAAAGACGCGAAAATCCCCGTCACCATCAAGGAGTTTCTGACGCTGCTGGAGGCGATGGAGAAGCAGGTGCTGGAACCGTCGCTGGACGACTTCTATTACATGTCGCGCCTGTGCCTGGTCAAGGACGAAGCGAACTACGACAAGTTCGACCGCGCTTTCGGCGCCTACTTCAAGGGCATCAGCAGCGTGTTCGACACCAAGGGCGAGATCCCGCTGGACTGGCTGCTGCAGCGCATGAAGCGCGAGCTGACCGAGGAGCAGATCGCCCAGCTGGAGAAATTCGGCTACGACAAGCTGATGGACCGCCTGAACCAGCTCCTCAAGGAGCAGAAGGAACGCCACGAAGGCGGCAACCGCTGGATCGGCACCGGCGGCACTTCCCCCTTCGGCAATGGCGGCACCAATCCGGAAGGCATCCGCATCGGCGGCAAGGGCGGCAACCGCACGGCAGTCAAGGTGTGGGAGCAGCGCAGCTACAAGGACTACGACTCGGAACGCGAACTGGGCACGCGCAATATCAAGGTGGCACTGCGCCGCCTGCGCCGTTTCGCGCGCGAGGGCATGGCCGAGGAACTGGCGCTGGACCAGACCATCCGCGCCACGGCCAATAACGCCGGCTGGCTGGACATCAAGATGCAGCCCGAGCGCAAGAACAATATCAAGGTGCTGATGCTGATGGACGTGGGCGGCACGATGGACGACCACATCGAGCGCGCCGAGGAGCTGTTCTCGGCGGCCAAGTCCGAGTTCAAGAACATGGAGTTCTATTACTTCCACAACTGCGTCTATGACTACCTGTGGAAGCACAACCGCCGCCGCAATTCCGAGCGCTTTGCCACCTGGGACGTGCTGCGCAAGTACACGCCGGACACGAAGCTGATCTTCGTCGGCGATGCGACCATGAGCCCCTACGAAGTCCTGCAGCCGGGCGGCTCGGTCGAATACAACAACGAGGAAGCGGGCAGCGAATGGCTGACGCGCTTCACCAATACCTTCCCCAAATTCGTCTGGCTCAATCCCGAGCCTGAAGGCCTGTGGCAGTACCGCCAGTCCATCACGGTGATTCGCCAGCTGATGAACAACCGCATGTTTCCGATCACGATCGAAGGCCTGGAGCGGGCCATGCGCCTGCTCAGCAAATAGTCAGGGCAGCTGCAGGCGGTAGCCGACCGCCGTTTCGGTCAGCAGGTATTGCGGCTGGGCGGGATCGTCTTCCAGCTTGTGGCGCAGGTGGCCCATGTAGATGCGCAGGTAGTGGCTGTTGTCCGACTGCGCCGGCCCCCAGACGGCGCGCAGCAGCTGCGGCGCTGTCATCACCCGGTTGGCATTGGCCACCAGCACGGACAGCAGGCGGTATTCGGTAGGCGTCAGGTGCACCGGCTGGCCGCCCTTCGTCACGCGGCGGTTCGGCAGGTCGACACTGACTTCGCCGAACTGGATCTGGCCGGCGCTGTTGGCCTCCGGCTGCCGCTGCCGGCGCAGCGTGGCGCGCACGCGCGCCAGCAGTTCGCCAACGCCGAAGGGCTTGCTCAGGTAATCGTCGGCGCCGGCATCGAGGGCGCGGATCTTGTCCGCCTCGTTGACGCGCGCGGACAGAACGATCACCGGAACGTTCGACCACTTGCGCAGGTCGCCGATGAAGTCGATGCCGTCGCCGTCCGGCAGGCCGAGGTCGAGGATCACCAGGTCGGGGCGGCGCGTGCCGGCGTCGATCAGGCCGCGCTGCATGCTGGCCGATTCATGCACATGCCAGCCCTCCTCTTCCAGCGCCCCGCGCACGAAGCGGCGGATTTGCGGCTCGTCTTCCACCAGCAGGGCGGTCGGCGCGATATCAGTCATTACAGTTCATTCTCCATGCGTTCGGAGGGCGGCTCGGGCAGGTCCGGCATTTCCGGCGGCGTGCCAACCGGCAGCGTAAAGACAAAGGCGGCGCCGCCGATCGGCGATTTCGCTGCCTCGATCGTGCCGCCGTGGGCTTCCACGATGGCGCGGCAAATGGCCAGTCCCAGGCCGACGCCCGGCTTGGCCGATTCGCGCTCGCCGCGCGTGAATTTCTCGAAAATCGCTTCCTCGCGGCCGCGCGGCAATCCGGGGCCGTTATCGTACACCATCACGCGCACGAATTCGCCGCGCTGCACGGCATGGATGACGATGGACGATCCCGGCGGCGTGTATTTGCCGGCGTTTTCCAGCAGGTTGCACAGCACGCGCTCGATCAGGACGGCGTCGAAGCGCAGCAGCGGCAGGTCATGCGGCAGCTGCGTGCCGACCTTGTGCTGCTTCAGTTGCAACGCGCTGCAGCGCAAGGCGCTGCCCACGACTTCTTCCAGCGGCTGCCATTGCAGGTTGAACCGGAGTTCGCCGCTTTCGATGCGCGCCATGTCCAGCAGGTTGGCTACCAGGGCGCTCATGCGCAGCGATTCGTCGTGCAGCGAGCGCGCCAGGTCCAGCTGCGCCGGCGTCAGCGGCGGTTTCGAGCCCGCCAGCGATTCGGACAGGCCGACCAGCGATGTCAGTGGCGTGCGCAGGTCATGCGACAGCGCGGCAAGCAGCGAGTTGCGCAGGCGCTCGGATTCCATGCTGACCAAGGCTTCCTGCGCCACTTCGATATAGTGCACGCGCTCCAGCGCGATGGCTGCCAGGGCCGCGAAAGTGTCCAGGTGCTGCCGCTGCTCGGGGATGAAGATCCAGCGCCGCTGCGCCGGCTCGATCGCCAGCACGCCGCGCGTGCGCATCGGCGCTACCAGCGGCATGTAGTAAAGGGCGCTGGCCGGCAGCGTATCGGTGCCCGTGCCGGCACTATCGGCATGGTCGAAAGCCCATTGGGCAACGCCCTCGTCCAGTCCGGGCGGCGGCGACGCGCCCGGCGGCAGATGCAGGCGGCCGTCGTTGTCCGGCACCAGCAGCGTGGCATGGGCACGGAAGGTGGACTGTACAAAGCGCGCCGTGGTCTCGAAGATCTGCTCCGTCTGCAGCGCGCCGGATAGTTCGCGGGCGAATTCGTACAGCGCCCTCGCCCGCGATTCGCGATGCGCCGCCACCCTTGCCTGGAAGCGCAGGCCGGCCGTCAGGTGGCCGGTGATCAGTCCCACCGCCAGCATGACGCCGAAGGTGATCGCGTACTGCAGGTCGGAGATGGCAAAGCTGAAGCGCGGCGCGACAAAGAAGTAGTCGAAGCAGGCCACGCTGACGCAGGTCGCCAGCACCGACGGGCCGCGTCCGAATTTCACGGCCACCAGCAGCACGACCAGCAGGAAGAGCATGGCGATGTTGGCCAGGTCGAGGTAGGCCAGCAACGGCGTGGCCAGCAGGGCCATGCCAATGCTGGCGGCGGCGCCCATGCCATAGCCGATGGCGCGCGACCGCGCATGGCTGGAGTCCGCGTCATCCACCTCATCGCGGCCGGAGCCGGCAGCGGCGACGCCACGCGAGGTTTCGTCGCGCTCGGCTACGGAAACTTCGATCAGGTCGATATCCGGCGCCATGTGCGCCAGGCTGCGGATATGCGAACGGCGCCAGGGCCAGGTCAGGTGGCCGCGGCCCATCGTGATGCGCGACAGGTTATGGCTGCGCGCATAGTCGACGGCCGTGGCGGCAATGCTGTTTCCGGACAGGACTGCGGTGGTGGCGCCCAGGTCCTGCGCCATCTTCAGCGTTTTCAGGATGCGTTCGCGTTCGGCCGCGGGCAGACGCTGCAAGCCCGGCGTTTCAACGTACACGGCATGCCATTCGGTGCCCAGTTGCCCGGCCAGGCGCGCCGCACTGCGCACCACCTGCTCACTGCCGGGGCGCGGGCCGACCAGCGCCAGCACCGAGGCGCCGGTCTTCCAGATGGTGTCGATCGACTGTTCGACGCGGTAGGCCCGCACATCGTCTTCGATGCGGTCGGCGGTGCGGCGCAGCGCCAGCTCGCGCAGCGCAATCAGGTTCCCCTTGCGGAAGAAATTGCGGGCGGCGCGCTCGGCCTGGGTCGCGTGATAGACCTTGCCGCCCTTCAGGCGCGCCAGCAGTTCATCGGCGGGGATATCGACCAGCACCACTTCGTCGGCGGCGTCGAAGACGGTGTCCGGCACGGTTTCGTTGACCTGGATGCCGGTGATGCCGCTCACCACGTCGTTCAGGCTTTCCAGGTGCTGCACGTTGACGGTGCTGAAAACATCGATGCCCGCCTCCAGCAATTCCTCGACGTCCTGCCAGCGCTTGGGATGGCGCGAGCCGGGCGCGTTCGAGTGCGCCAGCTCGTCGATCAGGATCAGCGGAGGACGGCGCTCCAGCGCAGCGTCGATATCGAATTCGTGCAGGGTCTTGCCGCGGTATTCCACCGCGCGCAGCGGCAGCAGCGGCAGGCCGTCCACCAGTGCCGCCGTCTCGCTGCGGCCGTGGGTTTCAATCACGCCGACCAGCAGGTGCTGGCCGGCCGCCTGCAGCTTGCGGGCGGCCGACAGCATGGCGTAGGTCTTGCCGACGCCCGCCGACGCCCCGAAGTAGATGCGCAACTTGCCGCGCGCAGCCTTGCGTTCCTGCGCCTGCACCTGCGCCAACAGCGCATCGGGATCGGGTCGGTCGTCGTCGTTCGGCATCATATATCAGCGAGTATGCGTCGTTTTGCCGTCCAGCGCCAGATTCAGTTCCAGGACATTGACGCGCGGCTCGCCGAAGAAACCGAAATACTGCCTGCCGGCGTGCTGCTGCACCAGCGCGCGCACCTGCTCCGGCGCCATGCGGCGCTGGGCGGCCACGCGGTTCAGCTGATACTCAGCCGCAGCCAGGCTGACTTCCGGATCGAGGCCGCTGCCGGAGGCGGTGACCAGGTCGACCGGGATCGGCGCGCTATTGGCCGGATCGGCCGCTTGCAGCGCTTCGATGCGGGCCTTGACCGCGTCCGTGAAGGCCGGATTCAGCGGGCCCTGGTTGGAGCCGGAAGAAGCACTGGCGTTGTACGGCATGGGGCCGGTCGCCGACGGGCGGCCCCAGAAGTATTTCGGCGATGTGAACTGCTGGCCGATCAGGGACGAGCCCACGGCCTTGCCGCCCACTTCGATCATGGAGCCGGCCGCCTGCTGCGGGAAGGCCGCCGCGCCGACGCCGGTGATGGCCAGCGGATACAGTACGCCGCAGGCCAGGGTCAGTCCGGCGAACAGCACCAGGGCGGGACGGATAGTCGAAATCATGGTGTACTCCTGCTTAAACGAGGTTGAAGGCTGCCAGCAGCAGGTCGATCAGCTTGATGCCGATGAACGGCAGGACCAGGCCACCGGCGCCGTAGATCAGCAGATTACGGCGCAGCAGCGCGGTGGCGCCGATGGCGCGATAGCGCACTCCCTTCAGTGCCAGCGGGATCAGGAATACGATGATCAGCGCATTGAAGATCACGGCGGACATGATGGCCGAATCCGGGCTGGCCAGCTGCATGATGTCCAGCGCTTTCAGCTGCGGATAGGTGCCGACGAAGGCAGCCGGGATGATGGCGAAATACTTGGCGACGTCGTTGGCGATCGAGAAGGTGGTCAGCGAGCCGCGCGTCATCAGCATCTGTTTGCCGATTTCCACGATTTCCAGCAGCTTGGTCGGATTGGAATCCAGGTCCACCATATTGCCGGCTTCCTTGGCAGCCTGCGTGCCGGAACTCATGGCCACGGCCACATCGGCCTGGGCCAGTGCAGGAGCATCGTTGGTGCCGTCGCCCGTCATCGCGACCAGGCGGCCATCGGACTGGTAACTGCGGATCAGTTTCAGCTTGTCTTCCGGCGTCGCCTCAGCAAGGAAGTCGTCCACGCCCGCTTCGGCGGCAATCGCGGCGGCGGTCAGCTTGTTGTCGCCGGTGATCATCACGGTCTTGATGCCCATGCGGCGCAGTTCGGCGAAGCGCTCCTTGATGCCGCCCTTGACGATGTCCTTCAGCTCGATCACGCCCATCACGCGGCCGCTGTCGGCCACTACCAGCGGCGTGCCGCCGCGGCGCGACACTTCTTCCACGGCGCACGCCACTTCGGCAGGCCAGGACTGGCCGTTGCCTTCCACATATTTGCGCACGGCTTCCGCGGCGCCCTTGCGCACTTCGCGGCCGTCCAGGTCCACCCCACTCATGCGGGTCTGGGCGGAGAAAGGCAGGAACACGGCGTGCATCGAAGACAGCTCGCGTTCGCGGATATTGAACTTCTGCTTGGCCAGCACCACGATGCTGCGGCCTTCGGGCGTTTCATCGGCCAGCGACGCCAGTTGCGCCACGTCCGCCAGTTCACGCTCGGACACGCCGGGCGCCGGGAACAGCGCCGATGCCTGGCGGTTGCCCAGCGTGATGGTGCCGGTCTTGTCCAGCAGGAGCACGTCCACATCGCCCGCCGCTTCCACGGCGCGGCCGGAAGTGGCGATCACGTTCGCCTGCATCATGCGGGCTCATGCCGGCAACGCCAATCGCGGACAGCAGGCCGCCGATGGTGGTCGGGATCAGGCAGACCAGCAGTGCGATCAGCACGGTAATGGTGATCGGCGTGCCGGCTTTCGCCACTTCCACGGAATACATGGACATTGGCAACAGGGTTGCCGTCACGACCAGGAAGACGATGGTCAGCGCCACCAGCAGGATGGTCAGGGCAATTTCGTTCGGCGTCTTCTTGCGCCTGGCGCCTTCGACCATGGCGATCATGCGGTCGAGGAAGGTCTCGCCGGGATTGGATGTCACCTGCACCACCAGCCAGTCGGACAACACGCGCGTGCCGCCGGTCACGGACGAGAAGTCGCCGCCCGATTCACGGATCACAGGCGCCGATTCGCCTGTAATGGCGCTTTCATCCACCGACGCAACGCCTTCGATCACGGTGCCGTCGATGGGGATCACGTCACCGGCTTCGACCAGCAGGTAATTACCCTTGCGCAGGTCAGTGGCCGGGCATGGCAGCCAGCTGCTGCCGTGCTTCGGCGCGGCCAGCTTCTTGGCGCTCACGCTCTGTTTCAAGCTGCGCAGCGACGCCGCCTGCGCCTTGCTGCGGCCTTCCGCCAGCGCTTCGGCAAAATTGGCGAACAGCACGGTGAACCACAGCCAGACCGTGGTCGCCAGGATGAAGCCGGGGCTCGCTTCGGCCTGGCCGAACAGGGCTTGCACATACAGCAGCGTGGTGATGATGCTGCCCACATAGACGACAAACATCACGGGGCTGCGCAGCTGCACGCGCGGGTGCAGCTTGCGGAAGGAATCGGCGATGGCGGGCAGCACCAGCTGCGCGTCAAAGAGTTTCAGGCGCTGGCCCGGCTGGGCTGCAATCGCTTGGGTATGCGACATTTTGCGCTCCTTATTTATACAGTTGCAGATGTTCGATCACCGGGCCGAGGGCCAGGGAAGGAACGTAATTCAACACGCCTACCAGCAGCACGACGGACACCAGGAGGAACACGAACATCAGGCCGTGGGTCGGCATGGTTCCGGCGTTGGCTTGCAGGCGCTGCTTACCGGCCAGCGAACCGGCAATGGCCAGCACCGGCACGATCATGGCGAAGCGGCCGAACCACATCGCAATGCCGAGCATGACGTTGTAGAACGGGACGTTGGCCGAGATGCCGGCAAAGGCGCTGCCGTTGTTGTTGGCGGCGGAGCTGAAGGCATACAGGATCTCGGAGAAGCCGTGCGCGCCTGGGTTGGCCACGCCGGCCTTGCCGGCGTCCAGCATCACGGCCACCGCCGTGCCAGCCAGCACCAGAACAGGCGTCACCAGGATGGCGATGGATGTCATCTTCATTTCATAGGACTGGATCTTCTTGCCCAGGTATTCCGGTGTGCGGCCAATCATCAGGCCCGCGATGAACACGGCCATGATGGCGAAGATCAGCATGCCGTACAGGCCGGAGCCAACGCCGCCAAAGATCACTTCGCCCAGCTGCATCAGCAGCATCGGCACCATGCCGCCGATTGGCGTGAAGGAATCATGCATGCCGTTCACGGCGCCGCACGAAGCTGCGGTGGTAACGGCTGCGAACAGCGTGGAAGCGCTGATGCCGAAGCGCGTTTCCTTGCCTTCCATATTGCCCCCGGCCTGCAGGGCACTCGCCGACTGGTCGACGCCCATGGCCTGCAGCGCGGGATGCGCCTGCTGCTCGGCGCCCATGATGACTGCCGTCGCGACCACGAACATGATGGTCATGGCGCCCAGCACGGCCCAGCCCTGGCGGCGGTCGCCGACCAGCTGGCCGAAGGCGAAGCACAGCGCCGCCGGGATCAGGAAGATCGCGATCATCTGGAAGAAGTTCGCCAGCGGGGTCGGATTTTCATACGGGTGGGCCGAGTTGGCGTTGAAGAAGCCGCCGCCATTCGTGCCCAGCATCTTGATGGCTTCCTGCGACGCGACCGGTCCCATGGCGATGGTCTGGATGGTTGCCGTCTGCTCCACCGTCACCGGTTGGCCGGTCGGGGAAGTCGATGGCACCGAATAGGTCACCGGCTCCAGCAGCGGCACTTCCTTGTACGCCGAGAAGTTCTGGATGGCGCCCTGCCCGACCAGGAAGATGGCGAACACGAAGGACAGCGGCAGCAGCACATACAAGGTCACGCGCGTCAGATCCACCCAGAAGTTGCCGATCGACCGCGCCGAGCGCGAAGCAAAGCCGCGGATCAGCGCGAAGGCAACGGCAATGCCGGTAGCGGCGGAGAAGAAATTCTGTCCGCTCAGCGCGACCATCTGACTGAAGTAGCTCATGGTCTGTTCGCCCACATAGCCCTGCCAGTTGGTGTTGGCCGCAAAGCTGATGGCGGTATTGAAGGAGGAATCGACGCTCACATTGGCCATGCCCTGTGGGTTCAGCGGCAGCCAGGATTGCTGGCGCTGCACGCCATAGACGAACAGCGTGCCCAGTACGTTGAACACTAACAGCGCCATGGCGTAGGCTTTCCAGCCCATGCCCTGGCGTCCGGCGTCGAGCGGCACGCCGGCGGCGCGGTACAACAGCTTTTCGACCGGCGCCAGCCAGCCCATGCCGGGAATCCTGCGGCCATCGGCTACGCGCGTCAGCAGGTAGCCGAGGGGCCATGCCACGGCCAGCAGCACGACCAGGAACAGGGCCAGCAACAGGAAGGACGCGGTATTCATTACAGGTCCTCCGCTTTCAGCAGGGCCACCAGCAGGTAGACCAGCAGGCCGGCGGTGGCGACGGCGCCGATGAAGTAAAAGGCGTTCATTGCTGGCCTCCCAGCTTGTCGCAGCCAGCGGCCATGGCGGCCATCAGCGCGAAAAAGGCGACGATTGCGCCGATATATACAAGGTCCATTTCTTTCCCCGAAAGGTTATGTTTTGACACTGTCAGCTTATCGAGCGATGTCTAAAATCGGTGTAAAGACATGGCAGGGCTGTGTAAACAAGGTGTAAAAAGGCTTCCCGCAAAGCGCGTATAGGGAGGGGTACTTGATTTTTCGGTTTTTAGCGTGAAAGAATCAGGTATCAGGGCGAGCTAGTACCTGACTCACCAAAGGCCAGTGTGGTATTAACTCGGACGGCAATCAGGCTTGAACTGGCTTGATGTATCCAAATTTGTTGAGCGCCTTGAACCAGCGCGGGGCATTGCGCTGCACCGACATGGCCTCATAATCGGCACTGCTATCGCGATAAGGTTGTTCGCGCCTGAGGATGTAATAGATGGTGCGCAGCATCTTGTGAGCGACGGCGACGATAGCGCGCTTATACCCTCGTCGCAATTTCATGGCTTGGAACTTCAATTTGAAGACGCATTTGGTGCGGCTGGCAGCATGTGCAAACTCGCACAGCAGGCGACGGATGTAGTTGTTGCCTTTGCCGGCCTTGCCAGTTTTCCGCTTACCAGCAGATTCGTTATTGCCCGGACAGATACCCACCCAGGAGGCGAGGCGGTCAGCGCTGTTGAACAGCGACATGTCAGTACCGATTTCTACCAGCAGCATGGCTGCGCCTATTAGATCGATACCGGGCATGGTCTGCAGCAATTTTAGCTTGGGCTGCTCATTGGCCAGTTCGCTGAGCAGGCGTGCGTCGAAGCGAGCGATGCGTGCCTCAATTTCGTCGATATGTCGCATTAGCTCATCCAGTACAAAGCGGTGACTCCGGCTCAAGTCTCCTTGCACAGCGTCGAACAGTTCTTCTCTGCTGGCTTTAAAGCGGCGCCCAGCCAGATCGAGTATTTCATGGGGCGCCTTACCTACAATAATGGCTTTGACCATGGCACGGGCCGATTGTCCAAACACATCGCTGACGACGACACTCAGGCGGATGCCGCCATCGCTCAGTATTTTATGCAGGCGATTCTTTTCCGAAGCTAGTTGGCCAACCAGTTTTTGTCGTTGTCGCGCGATAAGACGCAATTCGCGCAATGCAGTGGGTGGCACGAAAGAGGCGCGTAGCAGGCCTGCCCGCGCCAGCATGGCCAGCCAATGCGCGTCTGCCACATCGGTTTTTCGCCCAGGGACATTCTTGACGTGACGCGCATTGACCACTTTGGCCTGAATGCCCACCATTTCCAGCGCTGCATAAGGGCTCTTCCAGTAAATGCCGGTACTTTCCATCACGACTTCGTCAGGCTTCAGAGCGGCTGCCCAAGCTGCGAGCTCCTGGCGATGTCGCTTGAAGGCACCAAATTGCCGCTGCTCAATCCGTTGCGTACCGTCGGCTTCCTCAATTAAGGCGCAGGCAGTGATTTGGCTCTGGTGCACATCCAGGCCAATCACGCGTTTGTAGAGTGTTTGCAGTTCCACATGACCTCCCGCTGTTTTACACTGATGGAGGAAAGCGGCGGATGTGGCCTGAAGTCTGCCTGAGGGCACCGAAGCGCCCACGGCCTTTTTAGCGTGCGCTCTCTAGGAAGCAATCCGGGGTACGGATCAGGTCAAGGGATCATGTTACTAACGGGGTCTGACCGCAAAAAAACACAACGATCTCGATCCGCCGCTTTCTCTCCCCAGTCTAGTTTCTTTCATCCTCCGGGGCGGCGGTGTGCTCCGCCATGCCTGTTACTAAAACGCGATATCTGGTGCTACTCCGCACTGGTCATCGCTATTTCGTCCGCGTTAGCACTATTCGGGGAACTAATTTGCGCTACCTGACTCCAACGAACACAAGTCATGTCTACGCTTGCCTACCCCATCCGCGTGCCCAGCGATATTCTGGAAGCCCTGGGCGAATTCACCGGCCAGCTGTGGTCGGACTCTCTAGCACTGGAGCCGTTCATCTGCGAGGCGATCCGCAATTATGTCCAGCCAGCGCCGGCAGGCCGAACGCTGCCTGCCCGGCAACGAAGAGTGGCTGCTTGCCGATGTCTGTCGGTCAGCGCGGCAAGCGGCGATAGCGCGCATGATCGGAGACAGTGTTCCGGCCGATCGCTCGCCGCAAGACCGGGAGCGGCGCGTTGCGCAACGCCGCACATTCCGCAGTGCGGCTATCGGAAAGCGCACCCGTGACTTGAGTCACCCCGCCGCGCGGGCCAGTGCCCTATATCCAAGCGATTCGCGCGAAAACGTGCCAAGCGCGCCGGTCGTCTTAAATATCAACGGCAATCAGCGCACGAGCGGCACTGAGCGAAATGGCCGCCGTAAGCGCCTGCGACGTATCGCCTTCCCGGAAATCCGTGAAGAACCCGAAAAAAGGACTATTGCAATCCGCTATCGGCCTGCTATAATGCGGCCTCTTGGCCTGGTAGCTCAGTTGGTAGAGCAGAGGACTGAAAATCCTTGTGTCGGTGGTTCGATTCCGCCCGGGCCACCAAGAATAAAAAGTGAAAACGCCGACCCATCCAGGTCGGCGTTTTTCGTTCTCAGCTCCGTTTGTCCGCTCTTTCAATATTCGGTGGGGGCTGACGGCCAATTGACCGAGGTTGGCAGCATCGCGACGCCCGGCCAACCGACGCAGATCATCCTGTTCCATCGGTGACCAACGCTTTTCTCGTCAAGCCGGAGTATGAATTTGCTGAGCTCCGGTTGCGAAATTTCCCAAGTGCACTAAGGCGGCCAATGCCGCTCATATAATTTGAGCAATTTCATTACCGTGAGAACGAGATGATCTTGCTGCATAAAGTCAGGTTGGCCATGCTGCAGGCGTTAATTGCGACCAGCGTTCAAGCACAGGTCACTGTGGGAGTGATTGAATCGGACGGTACGGTGGTTGTGCCTTCCTACCGCCTGCCGCCATCACCTTACATGAGCGCAGAAGCGAAAAAAGCGCTGCCACGGGAGGTTTCTGAAGACAGCAATGGGTGGGCATCCCTGGTGACGAGCGGCGCGACCCCGGCTCAGCGGCGCGCAGCGGCCGGGAACTCTACCTGGATTCAACATATCAAGGAACTCTATCCGGCCAAAACCGAGGAAGTGACCATCGCCGGAGTTCACGCGTATCGCGTCATGCCCTTGGCAGGCGTTCCGAAACAAAACCGGGGCAAGATTCTGATCAATCTCTCCGGTGGCGGCTTCGTCCTGGCCAATGCCGCAACTGGCGGCCTCAATGAATCGATTCCGTTGGCGGCACTTGCCAAGATCGAGGTTGTAACACTCGATTACCGGCAAGCGCCAGAAGCGACCTTTCCTGCCGCTAGCGAGGATGTCGCGGCCGTCTATCGTGAACTGTTGAAAACCCACAAACCACAGAACATTGGTATCTACGGATGTTCAGCCGGCGGCCTGCTCACTGCGCAGTCACTCGCGTGGTTCCAGAAAGAGGGCTTGCCGGCGCCAGCGGCAGCCGGCATTTTCTGCGCGTCCGCGGACGCCCGATGGGGCGGCGACAGTTGGTTCTGGCAAAAGCCGATACAGGGACTGGCAACGCCCCCCGTCGCTCAATGAACGGTTCTATTACGGCGATCATGACCTGGCAGATCCGCTGATGTCGCCAATGGAATCGCTGGCAGTCCTGTCCCGCTTCCCGCCTACTCTATTTATTACCGGATCCCGCTCCGGCGAATTGAGCTCGGCGATCAATACGCACCGCCTTCTCACCAAGGTTGGCGTACGCGCCGACCTACATGTCTGGGATGGCATGGGCCACGGATTTTTCGGCAACGTGGACCTGCCTGAGTCGAGGGAGGCGTTCGACGTCATGGCCAGGTTTTTCCAAACCCAGTTAGGCCGTCCTCAGAAACGCTAGTGCACCTCATGCCGATCCCAAGTCAAACGGCAGCTTGCGCAGACGCTTGCCGGTGATGTCGAAGATGGCGTTGGCGAAGGCCGGCGCCAGTGGCGGCAGTCCCGCCTCGCCAATGCCGGTCGGCGGGTCATTTGACGGAACGATGAACACCTCCACCTGCGGCATGTCGGGCATGCGCGCCACGGTGTAGGTGTCAAAATTCCGCTGTTCGACGATGCCATCCTTGAGCGTGATGGCAGAGCCCGGCAAGGTGGTGCCGACGGCCATCAGCACCGCCCCCTGCACTTGCGCTTCAATTGTCAGAGGATTGACCGCGACGCCGCAATGAACCCCAGCCGTGACCTTGTGCAGCCGGGGCACGCCATCTCTCACCGAGGCCTCCACCACGTAGGCCACCACGCTGCCAGATACGCCATGCAGCGCCACTCCCCAGCCATGGCCCCTGGCCAGCTTTTTCTTTCCATAGCCGGACTTGGCCACTGCCAGATCGAGCGCAGCCAGATGGCGTGAACGCTTCCCGCTCAATAAGCTGCGGCGGTAGACAACCGGATCGACTCCTGCTGCATGGGCGGCTTCATCGAGCAAGGTTTCCATGACAAAGGCGGTGTGGGACGAACCCGCCGCACGCCACCACAGTACCGGCACGTTGACCTTGACGTGATGGACTGTCAGATTCACCGGCAATGCATAGGTTTCACCGATGCCCTCGATCGTCGTGGCGTCGACGCCATTTCTCACCAATGCCGATTCGAATGGCGTCCCGGCACTGATGGACTGGCCAACCACCACATGATTCCAGGCCAGGACGCCACCCAGTTCATCCAGGCCAATATCGACCTTGTGGACATGCGACGGACGGTAATAGCCGCCCGTGATGTCGTCTTCGCGGCTCCAGATCACTTTCAGCGGGCCGCGTTTATAGGACTTGGCGATATTGACCGCTTCGATCAGATCGTCCGAGGTACTGACTCCACGGCGGCCGAAGCTCCCGCCCGACATCATGGTATGCAGGACGACCTGCTCCGGTTTGAGACCCGTGGCGGCAGCGATGGCGGCATGGTCCAGGGTCTGGAATTGCGAACCGGTCCATACCGTGCAGCGGTCCGCCTGGAGATCGACCAGGCAATTGACTGGCTCCAGCGGCGCATGCGCAAGGTAGGGGAACTCATAGACCGCCGAGATCTTCCTGGGCGCAGATGCCAGCTTGCCGACGTCCGCCACCACGGCCGGCACACCAGGGGTGTTGGCAAGCGCACGGTAGGCGTTCATCTGTTGATCGGAACTGACCTTTTCCACATTGCTGGTATCCCAACTGATCGCAAGCGCGTTCCGGCCTTGCGTGGCGGGCCAATAGCCATCGGCGATCACCGCCACACCGCGGCCACCGCAGCAGGTACCCACTTCAATCACATCGATCACGCCCTTGATGGCGTTTGCCTTGCTGGCGTCCACGCTGCCTGCCCTGGCGCCGAATACCGGTGGCCGCGCGACCACTGCCACCTTGGCGCCGGGCAGCGTGAAATCGATGCCGAACTGCTGGCTGCCGCACGACTTGGCGCGTGCATCCACGCGCTGGACCGGTTTGCCGATGTACCGGAAGGTCTTGGTCTCCTTTAGCTGGACGGCGACTGGTAGCGGCTGCTTCATGGCCGCGTCGGCCAGCGCGCCGTAGCCGGCCCGCTGGCCATTCGGACCAAGCACCACGCCCCTGGCGGTAGTGCACTGCTCCGGCTTGACTTGCCATCGTTCAGCTGCGGCAGCGATCAGCATCGCGCGGGCGCGCGCGCCGATTTCGCGATAATGAGTAAACGAATGCGCTACCGAAATCGAACCGGCAGTCATCTGAATGCCGAAGCGCGGATCCTTATAGGGGCCATCGGCCGGCGCCAGTTCGCTGCGCACCTGCTGCCAGTCGGCGTCAAGTTCTTCTGCGATCAGCATCGGCAGCGCGGTATCCACACCCTGCCCAAATTCGAGACGGTTGACCATCACGGTGACAGTGCCATCTGGCGCAATGCGCAGGAAGGCATTGGGCGCTGAAGGCACGGCCGCGCCGCCAGCCTGCGCCAAGTGGCTGGCGGAGGGCATGACAAAGCCCAGTATCAGTCCACCTGTGGCAACCGTTCCGGCTTTCAGAAAGCCGCGGCGCGAGATGACTCCTTGGGTTGAACGTGGCAAGGCCACATGCTTGATCCATTTATTTCGCATGCGGCTCCTCAGGCGAACGTACTGGCGGCGTCCTGCTGCCCCGGCAATCGCCGGGCCGGCGGATGATCGAAAAATCATACGCTTTGGCCATTTTTTGCAATATTACAAATTTCACCAATTTGCTTTGCAAAATCTGCCAGCTAAAAATGAAAACGCCACCCGCAGGTGGCGTTTGATTTCAGCGTCGGAAGTCGTTTATGGCTTGGAAACCTGAGGCGAAGCGGATGCGCCGGCAGCGGCCTTGGCGAAATCGCCGGCCTTGATCACGGAAACGGCTTCAGGCTTCAGGTGCGCGCGCAGGGCTTCGTTGACCTGCGCCACGGTCAGCGCGCGAACTTTGGCTTCCAGGTCCTTGTCGAAAGCCATGGTGCGGTCGAAGCTCAGGTAGTTCGCCAGGCGGCCGGCCAGGCCGGCGTCAGCGGTACGGCCTACTTCCTGCGATTGCAGCCAGGCTTTCTTGGCATCGGCCAGTTCGGCGTCGGTGAAGCCTTCCTTGAGCGCCTTGTCCAGCTCCTCGCGCAGCGCGGCTTCAACCTTGACGGTGTTTTGCGGCGCGCTGATCGCGAAGGCCAGCCACAGGCCGGCCGGATCGCGCGATGGCACGGACAATTGAGAACCGATCCCGTAAGACAAGCCTTCCTTCTGTCGGATGCGGTCCGCCAACCGGCTGCGCAATGCGCCGCCGCCCAGCATGTAGTTGCCCATCAGGAGGGCTGGATAGACCGCCGCATCGTCCTTCAACGGCACCGGTTGGATGGCGAGCAGGACCGAGTTGGCCTTATCGGGCGTCTCCAACGCTACGCTCTGACCCGCCACGGGCTTCATGATGCTGGCAATGCGGACATAGGGCTGCTCCGCCTTCCAATTGCCGAACAGCCTGGCCGCCTGCTCCTTCACGGCAGCAGCATCGAAGTCGCCAACCACGGCCAGGGTAGCATTGCCGGCGCCGTAGTAGGCTTTGTGGAAGGCTTTGACTTCCTCCAAAGTCACGGCTTTTTCGGCCGCAAGTTGCTCCTGCAAGGTCGGGACATGACGCACGTGGCCTGCCGGGAAAGCGTCGGTCATGCGCTGCAGCGCATTGTTGGCGAGCGGCTGCGGCTCGGTCATTTGCTGTTCGGTGCCGGAGGTGAACTCGCGCTGGCGCTCGGAGAAGTCCTTGGCGGTGAACGCCGGCTTGGTCAGCGATTCGCCCAACAGATCCAGCGCCGGCGCCAGATTGTCGCGCGTGGTGGTCACGGTGGCCGTCACCCCTTCGGCGTTGCCGCGGATGTTGACGTTGGCTTTCAGTTTGTCGAAGGCATCCTTGACTTCCTGGCGCGACAGGCGCTCGGTGCCATCCGTCAACAGCGACGCGGTCAAGGCGCCGATGGTGCCCTTGCCGGCCAGGTTCTCGGCAGTGCCCATGCGCAGCTGCACGGTAGCGCTTACGGTATTGCCCTTGGTGCTCTTCGGCAGCAGCGCGAGCTTCATGCCGTTGGCGAGGACCGAACGCTGGGTGCGCTTTTCGATATTGTCCGGGCTCGGATCGAACACTTCACCCTGTGCGATCGCCGCGTGGCCCTTATAGTCCTTGACCAGGGCGGCGACGTCCGGCGTCATCGGCACTTCGGTGCGGTCGGCCGCATCGGTCGGGATGAAGCGCGCCAGCGTCCGGTTCGACGGTTTCAGGTATTTGACCGCCACTGCCTGCACAGCTGCCACATCGACTTTCTCGACCTGGTCGCGGCGCTGGTAGAACAGGCGCCAGTCGCCGGCGGCCTGCGCGGAGGTCAGTGCGATCGTGAAACGAGCAGTGTCGTTCACGATCAGGTCGATATCCTTGGCAATCGCGGCCTTGGCACGCGCCACTTCGGCTTCGCTGACCGGGTTGGACTTCGTGTCCTCCAGCGCCTTGAGCATCGCGTCTTCAACCGCTGCGGTCTGGCCGTCTTTCGGCACCACGGCGGCGAACAGGCGGTAGCCCGGTTCCATGTGGTTGAAATCGAGATCCATCACGGAAGACGCCAGCTTGGCATCCACCAGGGCTTTGTGGAGGCGGCCGCTGGGTGCGTCGACGAGGATTCGTCCCAGCACCTGCAAGGCTGCCGCATCGGCATGGCTGGCCGGGGCAACGTGGTAGCCGGTCGCCACGATCTGGGTGCCACCGGTGCGGCGGATGGTAACGGAACGCTCGCCGTCCTGGGTCGGCTCCGCGGTATAGGTCGGCGCCAGCACGCGGGTCGGCTTTGGAATTTTCCCGAACAGATCGTTGATCTGGGCCAGCACCTTGGCTTCGTCGAAGCGGCCCGCGACCATCAGGATCGCATTGTCCGGCTGGTAGTAGCGCTTGTAGAACGCACGCAGGCGGTCAATGCTCACACCTTCGATATCGGAGCGGGCGCCGATGGTCGATTTGCCGTAATTGTGCCAGTCGAAGGCAACCGACATGGTGCGCTCAAGCGTGACGCGGAATGGATCACTCTCACCGCTTTCGAACTCATTGCGCACGACCGTCATTTCGCCTTTTTGGGTCTTGTTGTTCCACAGGTCGTCCTGGCTGATCGGCGAGTTGACCATGCGGTCGGCTTCCAGCGCCAGCATCTGCTTCAGGTTGTCGTCGTTGGCGGGGAAGGTCGCGAAGTAGTTCGTGCGGTCATACCAGGTGGTGCCATTGAAGCGGCCGCCGATCTGGTTCAGCACTTCCACCGGCGTCTTCGTGCCTTTCTTGATGCCGAAGTTGGCCGTCGGCTTGAACAGCAGGTGCTCCAGCAAGTGGGCCATACCGGTCTCGCCATAGTTCTCGTGGCGCGAACCCACCATATAGACGATGTTGGTGGTCAGGGTCGGCTTGCTCGCATCCGGGAACAGCAGCACGCGCAGGCCGTTGGCCAGGCGGTACTCGCTCATCCCCTCGACCGAGGTGACTTTGACTGCGGCAGTCTTGGCAGCGGCAGTCTTGACCGGAACAGCCGGCTCGGCGGCGAAGGCGGGCGACAGGATCCCTGCGCTGAGCATGATGGCGGTAAGTAACTTCATTCTTGAGACTCCCCCACGGAAATAAGGTTATCAATTATATAATCCGAAATGCTTGCCTTTGAAAAATTTTATCGACGCCGGCACGTGTCATGATTTCTTATAGAAAAATATAAAAGGGGAAGGCCATGATTGTGTACAAGTACGGTCATCCAGAACCCAAGGTGTCTCCGGATATCAGCCCTTTTGTGGTCAAGCTGGAGACATGGCTGCGCATGTCGGGCATCGACTACGAAACGCGCACTGGGACCAACCGGGACATGCCATATAAAAAACTGCCGGTAGCCAGGATAAACGGCGAACTCGTCCCCGATTCTTCCCTCATTATCCGGCGCCTGCGCCAGCTCCACCCGCAAGCCATCTCCGACGACAACCTCTCCGAAACCAATCGCGCCGTATCGGCCGCCCTGACGGCATTATTCGAGCAGCATCTTTACTTTGTCGTTCTATTCGTCCGGTGGTGCGTGCCGGCTAATTTCAATACTTACAAACCGCTGTTGCTGGATTATGCGAGGCGTATCACACCCGGCTGGCAACAGCCGCTGCTTTCCTTGCTGGCTCCGGTGATCCTTCCCATGGCGAGAAACAAGCTCCGCCGGCAGGCATGGCAACAGGGAACAGCACGCCACACGATTGAAGAAATCAACGCGATGGGTATCGAGGTCTGGAAGTCGGCAAAGGCAATTCTCGGCGATAAGCCCTTCCTCTTCGGCGACGCGCCGAATACCATCGACGCCACCGCATTTGCCTTCCTGCACGCCGAAATACGCTACCCATTCCTTAGCCCGATTCACGACTATGTGCTGAGCGAGCCGGCACTGATCGCTTATCACGATCGCATCTGGAAGCGGTACTGGTCGGTCGCCTAGCGGTGCGCCCCCCGGCCGACGCACCAAAATCAGGCACTCCCCACGAGGGCGCATCATCCCGGTGCACGCGCGCCCTTCCTCTATCGCCAAATCAAGCACTTAGCTTCCCGCACCAAATTGGAATGTTTTTTGCTTACCAGTTCAGACTTTATTTTTTGTCTTGCACTTTTTTGGGGAGTTTTGGGGATGGAAGGTTTGAAAAGCGCCAACGACGCACTCTTTATCCTGTTGGGGGCGATCATGATCCTGGCAATGCATGCCGGCTTTGCATTTCTTGAGCTGGGCACGGTGCGCAAGAAGAACCAGGTCAATGCACTGGTAAAAATCCTGGCCGATATGGCCGTCTCCACCATCGCCTACTTCTTTGTCGGCTATGCAGTGGCTTATGGCGTGAACTTTTTCGACGCCGCCCCGGTGCTGGCCGCGCACAACGGCTACGAGCTGGTGAAATTCTTCTTCCTGCTGACCTTTGCCGCTGCGATCCCCGCCATCATTTCCGGCGGCATTGCCGAGCGCGCACGCTTCCAGCCGCAACTGATCGCCACCGCCGTGCTGGTCGGCCTGGTCTATCCATTCTTCGAAGGCATTGCCTGGAACCAGCGCTTCGGCGTGCAAGCCTGGCTGCTGGCTACATTCGGCGCCGAATTCCATGATTTTGCCGGCTCGGTTGTCGTGCACGCTGTTGGTGGCTGGGTCGCGCTGCCCGCCGTGCTGCTGCTGGGCGCGCGCCGCGGCCGCTATGCAAAAAACGGCGCCATCGCCGCGCACCCGCCCTCGTCCATCCCCTTCCTGGCGCTGGGCGCCTGGGTGCTGACCGTTGGATGGTTCGGCTTCAACGTGATGAGCGCCCAGACGCTGGACAAGATCAATGGCCTGGTCGCCATGAATTCGCTGATGGCCATGGCCGGCGGCACCCTGGTTGCGCTGCTGATGGGCAAGAACGATCCAGGCTTCGCCTACAACGGCCCGCTGGCCGGCCTGGTCGCCGTTTGCGCCGGCTCCGACCTGATGCATCCGCTGGGCGCGCTGGCTACCGGTGGCATTGCCGGCGCCATCTTTGTTGCCATGTTCACGCTGACCCAGAACCGTTGGAAAATCGACGACGTACTCGGCGTCTGGCCCCTGCACGGCCTGTGCGGCGCATGGGGTGGTGTCGCAGCCGGCATCTTTGGCCTGAAGGCGCTGGGCGGCATCGGCGGCATCTCCTTTGGCGCCCAGCTGGCTGGCACCGTGCTCGGCGTGGTGATCGCGTTGGCGGGCGGCGCCCTGGTGTACGGCGTGCTCAAGCGCACGGTCGGCATCCGCCTGGATCCCGAGCAGGAATTCCAGGGGGCCGATTCTGCTCCATCCACCATATTTCGTCCACGCCGGAGCGCGAATCGAATTGGTAAGAGCGCTGGCGCGTCGTGCGCGCCACACATTCGTGGAAGCGAAGGCAGGCTCCGGCCAAACGTCAGACTGGTACCCAATGTACTGGGGCGCCAGGGGAACCCAGGGTCAAGCAGTCCCTGTTTGACAGCCCTGCGTCGCCGGCCGCGGCGATGCCAGCGCAGCAATCGCACGCGGCCGCATAAAAGACGACCTGCGGGAACAAAGCCCCGAAAGCTGAATATCAGCTTTCGGGGCTTTTGCTTTTGATGTCACTTTCCGCATTTACTGGATAGGTCGTGCGGTGTGTGGAGTGCCGGCTTATGCGCATGTGAATACCCTCTTCTCAATAATCATCAACAGGAGACCAAATGAACTCTTCGAACCATATGCGCGCAATGCGTGTACATGAACCGAGCGGGCGCTTCCGCCTGGATACCATTCCGCGTCCAACGCTGCTGCGCCCGACCGATGTGCTGGTAGACGTGAAGGCGTCCGGTGTTGTCCCTAACCTGCGCAATGTGATGAGCCACTACGGCGAACGCTCCTACCTGACCGTGCCGGATCTGCCTGCGATCTATGGCCTCGATACTGCCGGCGTCGTGACGGAAGTGGGCAGTGCAGTTACCGGGATCGCGCCGGGGGACCGCGTGTACATCAATCCGGGGCGCTCTTGCGGATCATGCCATGCATGCCGTAGCGGCGAATGGACCAACTGCGTGGCTTACACATTCCAGGGCTATTTCGGTTTTGGTCCACGCTCGAAGCAGATTTACGAGCAGTACCCGTATGGCGGTTTCAGCGAATTCGCAACCGCGCCGGCCGACGGCCTCGTCAAACTACCGCCTGCGGTGAGCTTCGAACAGGCCGCGCGCTTCGGTTATCTGGGAACCGCTTATTCTGGCCTGCGCAAAGCCGGCATCAGCTCTGGAAAGACACTTTTGATCAGCGGCGCGAGCGGCACGCTGGGTCTGGGCGCAGTGCAGATTGCGCGTGCGATGGGCGCGGTGAAGATCCTCTGTGTCGCGCGCAACCCCGAATTGCTTGAGCGCGTACGTCAGCTTGATCCGCAGCGCATTCGCACCTTCGCGCACGGTAACGGCGACCTCGGCGCATGGGCGCGCGAGGAAACCGACGGCGTCGGCGTGGATGCGGTACTGGACGCCATCGGTCCGGGCGCATCGCATCAGGTCACACTGGACTGCATCAAAGCTCTGCGTCGTGGCGGCCGGCTGGTCGAGGTTGGCGCTATGTCAGACCCGCTGCCGCTCAACCTGCACGAAATGATGTGCTCGCAGCTCAGCGTGATCGGTTCGCTGTGGTTCTCGGTCGCGGAAGGACAGGACCTCGCCTATATGGCCGCCGCCGGCACGCTGGACTTGAACATTTTCGAGCATCACAGCTATGCCCTGGAACAGGCCAACGAAGCGCTGGCCGATGCCGAGCAGCGCAAAGGCGGATTCGTCAACGTCGTGATCGTGCAGCAGTAAAACGCACGCAGAACAGGGAGATTGATATGGTAAGACGCATCGTAACCGGCGAACGCAACGGAAAATCCGTCATTGTTTCCGACGGTCCGGCAGAGAACACGCATGACTACGCAGCAGTGCCCGGTTTTCGGACCACGCTGGCCTGGGCCACCACACGGGCTGTGCCCGTGTTGCCCTTCGATTGGCGCGACCCGGTTGCCAACAGCCGCTCGGCGCTGCCCGCCCCCCACGGCACCCGGCTGATCGTGGTGCAGTTCCCGCCGGATAGCGTCACAGCCTCGCCCAGCTTCAATCCAGTTGCCGCCGGCGAAGAATACGCGAAGTACCTACCCGGCCTCGCCGAGACCTTCGATACGGATGGTTCGGGCTTTCATCGCACGCAGACCGTCGACTATGACGTTATCCTGTCGGGCGAACTCTGGCTGGAGCTCGATGACGGTGACGTCCGCCACCTCAAGGCTGGCGACATCGTGATCCAGAATGGCACGCGCCACGCATGGCGTAACCGCAGCGAATCGCCTGCAGTGATGCTTTCGGTGCTGATTGGTGCCTGAGCTAAACCGAAACGGCCCACGTCAGCCCGTCAACGACCACGGCCGGTTTTTCGTCACTGTTTCATTCACCACTGACCGTGAGAACAAGGAAACGGAGCCACGCATGCTGATGCAAGACAAAATAGGATTGGTAACAGGCGCCGGATCGGGCATGGGCCGGGCAGCTGCGCTCACCCTCGCCGCAGAAGGTGCCACGATCGTGCTGGTGGGCCGCAGTGAGGACAAGCTCGCCGGCGTACGCCAGGAAATCGTGGATGCCCGCGGCAAGGCCGAGATCTTCTCCGCCGACGCCGGCAAGCGCGATGACAACAAAGCCATGGTCGATTTCGTCGTCTCCAGGTTCGGCCGCCTCGATTTCGCCTTCAACAATGCCGGTGGCCACGGAAAGCTTCAACCCATCCACGAAACCAGCGACGACGAGATCGAGTGGGTCGTCGACCTGAATTTCAAAGGCGTGCTCTACGGCGTCAAGTACCAGGTCGAGGCTATGCTCAGGAATGGCGGCGTCATCGTCAACAACGCCTCGATCTTCGGCCTGCGCGGCATGGATGGCATTGCGCACTATGTGGCAAGCAAGCACGCCATAGTTGGCCTCACTAAGGCGGTTGCGAAGGAATATGCCGGCAAGAACATCCGCATCAACGCTGTTTGCCCCGGTGCCACGCAGACGCCCAACTACATGCGCTCGATGAACGACAATGTGCATGCGCTGGACGACATGATTCCCATGCGCCGCATCGGGCAACCCACCGATGTCGCCAAGGCGGTGCTTTACCTGATGTCGGACCAGTCGGCCTATACGACCGGCACTACGCTTTCCGTGGATGGCGGCATGACCGCCTGATCAGCATCAAAGCAGAAACGCCGCGCAGATCCCTCCATCTATGCGGCGCTTTGGTTTCAAGTTCCGAGGAAGTCGAGCATCATCCGGTTGAAGGCATCGGCATGCTCCCACTGTACCCAGTGGCCGCAGCGGCTAAAGATGTGCATCTGCGAATTCGCGATGCCGGCAATCAGTTTCAGCCCGGTGTCCAGCGGCACGAAGCGGTCGTCACGCCCCCAGATGACCAGTGTCGGTGCCGTGATCTCGCCAAGGCGCGAGCTGTAGTCGTTGAACTGCTTTGGATTAGCCGCCAGGCTCTTGAGGAAGTTTTCCAAGTGGTCCCGGCGCGCGAGAATGTTGTTCAATCGCTGCTGCATAAGGTCCTCCGTGATCGCGCTGGCATCGTACACGAACACGTCCATCATGCGCCTCAGGTTCTGGATGGTCGGCTCGCGATAGACGCCATTGAGCAGCTTGATCCCTTCGGTGGGCATCGGCGCATACAGGCTCGGACCGCCGGTGCCTCCGCCCATGAGAACCAGCTTGCCAATGCGCCTCTTGTTCGCCAGAGCGAAGGCCACCGCACTGTGCCCACCCATTGAATTGCCGAGGATATGGATGCGCTCGATATCCAGCACATCGACCAGGCCCTTCAGGATGGCGGCATTCAGTTCCGAGCGGGAGCCGGTGTTGACGATGGTGTCGCTCTTGCTCCAGCCCGGGCAGTCCATCAGCACCACTCGGTAGCCGGCGGCGACCAGTGGTTCGATGTTGCGATGGAAGTTGGCCCAGCCGCTGGCGCCGGGGCCGGAGCCGTGCAGCATGACCACGGTTTCGCCGTTACCGCCGTCGCTCCTCACATCGTTGTAATGGATGTTCAGACCCAGTTCGCCGTGCCTGATGCGCACGAACCTGCTCGTGGAGGCTTCTGTGAAATTCATTATCCAGGTTCCTTTTGTTATTTCATGCGTGTTCGGCGCGCTGCTTGAGCATGTCCAGCGCCACGTCGACGATCATGTCTTCCTGCCCGCCGACCATGCGGCGCTTGCCCAGCTCGACCAGGATGTCGAAAGCCGGCAAGCCGTATTTCTGCGCCGCGGCTTCCGAGTGACGCAGGAAGCTGCTGTAAACGCCGGCGTAGCCCAGAGCCAGCGTTTCGCGGTCCACCCGTACGGGGCGCTCCTGGAGCGGCCGCACGATGTCTTCCGCGGCATCGATCAGCTTCTTGACGTCGCAGCCGTGGCTCAATCCCATGCGGTCCACCGCCGCGATGAACACCTCCAGCGGCGCGTTGCCGGCGCCCGCCCCCATGCCGGTCAGGCTGGCATCGATGCGATCGCAGCCATGCTCCAGCGCGACAATGGAGTTGGCCACGCCGAGGCTGAGATTATGGTGCGCATGCATGCCGGTGTGCGTCTCGGGTTTCAGCACGTCCTTGAACGACTTGAAGCGGTCCGCCACGTCGTACATATTCAGTGCACCGCCCGAGTCCACCACGTAGATCGTGGTTGCGCCGTAGCTCTCCATCTTCTTGGCTTCCTGCGCGAGATTTTGCGGCGTGGTCATGTGGCTCATCATCAGGAAGCCCACTGTGTCCATGCCCAGGTGCCTTGCGTATTCGATGTGCTGTCGGGAGACGTCCGCTTCAGTGCAGTGGGTGGCGACACGCACCACCCTCGCGCCAGCGTCATAGGCATTCTTCAGGTCGTGGACAGTGCCGATGCCGGGCAGCAGCAGGGTGGCGACCTTCGCATGTTTCAGCACGCCGGCCACCGCTTCGATCCACTCCAAGTCCGTGTGTGCGCCGAAGCCGTAGTTAAAGCTGGCGCCCTGCAAACCGTCGCCGTGCGCGACTTCGATGGAATCCACTTTTGCCTCGTCCAGCGCTCTGGCGACCTGTACCGCTTGCGCCAGAGAATACTGGTGACGGATGGCGTGCATACCGTCGCGCAGCGTTACGTCGGAGACGTAGATTTTCTTACTCTTGTCGATCATATTCATTGCTCCGCTTCAGGCCATTGCCACAGAAAATTCACGTTCCGCCATGCGCTCGGCGGTCTTCAAGGCTGCGCTTGTCATGATGTCGAGGTTGCCGGCGTAGGCCGGCAGGTAGTGGGCTGCACCCTCAACTTCGAGGAAGACGGAGACTTTCAGCCCCGGCGTGTTGCCAATACCGGGCAGGTTCAGGCCATCCTCAAAACGGTCGAACTGGACTTCCTGCTTCAGGCGGTAGCCGGGCACGTATTCCTGCACGGCTGCCGCCATGTCCTTAATCGATTTGCGGATCGCTTCCTGGTCGGCATTGAGTGCCGTCATGCAGTACACCGTGTCGCGCATGATCAAGGGCGGTTCAGCCGGGTTCAGGATGATGATGGCCTTGCCCTTTTGCGCGCCGCCGACCTGTTCGATCGCCCTGGAAGTTGTTTCCGTGAATTCGTCGATGTTGGCGCGCGTGCCTGGGCCAGCGCTCTTGCTTGAAATCGAAGCGATGATCTCGCCGTAATAGACCTTAGCCACGCGCGAAACCGCCGCGACCATCGGGATCGTGGCCTGGCCGCCACAGGTGACCATGTTGACATTCGGCGCTTCCAGATGCTCAACGCCGTTCACCACGGGGACGCAGTATGGGCCGATCGCCGCCGGCGTCAAGTCGACCATGCGGATGCCTGGATTGAGCTTTCGCAGGAAGGCGTCGTTGCTGACATGCGCCGACGCCGAAGTGGCGTCGAAGACGATGCCGATCTCACCAAAATCCGGCATGCGCGCCAAACCTTCCACGCCCTCGTGCGTGACAGCCACACCCATGCGCACGGCTCGCGCCAGGCCGTCCGAATTGGGGTCGATGCCAACCATCGTCCCCATCTCGATATGCTTTCCATGCCGCAAAATCTTGATCATCAGGTCCGTGCCGATGTTGCCCGAACCAATGATGGCGGCTTTGATTTTCTTTCCCATAAAGACTCCAGTGTTATGCAGAGAACACGGCGCGCACCGCGCCGAGTCCTTCGATTTGAGCAGTAAACGTACCCGGCTGCGTGACGGCCACCATCGGTCCAAGCGCGCCGGTCAGCACCACATCGCCGGCACGCAGCGGCGTACCCAGCCTGACCATGCGATCGGCCAGCCAGGCGGCGGCGTTCAGCGGATTGCCCAGACAGGCGGCGCCACTGCCGCGCGACGGCACTTCGCCTTCGCGCGACAGTGTCATCGTGGCCGCGGCGAGATCGGCATCGGACAGGCGCACCGGGCGGCTGCCCAGCACGAACAGTGCGCTCGAAGCGTTGTCGGCGACGGTATCGACGAAACGAATGTCCCAGTTCTGGATGCGGCTGTCGACCACTTCAATCGCCGCCAGTGCATAGGCGCTTGCGCTGATGATATCGGCGAAGGTATGCTTTTCCTGCGTCAGGTCGCGCTCCAGCACGAGCGCGATTTCAGCCTCGACCTTGGGCTGGATGAGCTTCGAGAGCGGCATCGCTTCGCCGTCGCCATAAGCCATGCTGGCGAACAGCGCGCCGAAGTCGGGCTGGTCGACGCCCAATTGCTTTTGCACGGCGAGCGAGGTCAGGCCAATCTTGCGGCCGACGATGCGCTCGCCCTGCGCCAGGCGGGCATCCACATTCGCCTGCTGCACGGCATAGGCCGTGGCCATATCGTCGAGCGCGATGTCGCCGCGTAGCGGAGCGACGGTTTGCCGGGCGGTTTCGGCCTGGCGCAGCCTGGCTGCCAATGCCTGCACGGTATTCTTGTTGGACATCAATGACTCCTGTTTCGTCTATGTGTATTCATGCTGCGGCTGGCACGGCGTGCATGGCCGCGAATCCCGCGATCCATTCTGGAATCGCACGATAGAAATCCATCGAGGCGCTGTAGCCGCCGTAGGCCGACAGCACACCGAATGCAGCGACCCAGGTACGGATCTCGTGTGCGGACCTGCCGCCATCGCGCGTGATGTCGTCGTTGCTCATGCTGTCAACTGCTGGAAAATCGTTCGCCAGCCGCTCAAGGAAAGCGAGATCCCACTCGGGATTCAGCGGACGCAGACTGCTGCTGCCTGCGGTGAAGTCCTTGGCTGCGGCTATCGTGCGTGCTTGGCGTGCGGCGCGCGCTTCGGGTGTCGGGTTGCGTCCGGCAATGAGGCGCTCGGCCACTTCATCGTTGGCGGTAGCCAGCTCCGGTACAGGCGGCTCGTGCGAGATTCCGCCTGAGCCGATGACGAGCACACGTCTGCCGCTGCGCTTCAGGAAGCGTCCGATGGCCTCTCCGAACAGGCGCGTGCGGCGCAGCGTCGCCATGGGTGGTGCGACGGAATTGATAAACACCGGAATCACCGGATACACGTCCAGGCCACCTGTCAGTACCTCCAGCGCCTGTGCGCAGCCGTGATCGACCTGCATGCGATAGGACAAGGCCGTGTCAATATCGTCCGCAAGCACACTCGCCGCCATGTCGCGCGCCAGTGTGCACGGCACCGCCAGTGGTCCGGCAAGACTCTTGTAGTCGCCCACGGCGCTGGCGTCCGCGCCAATGCAGAACGGCGGCATCAGGTCGTAAAAGAAGCCGTTATAGTGGTCTGGCGCGAACACCACGACCAGTTCGGGATCGTAGGCGCGCACGCGTTCGAGCGCAGCAGCCTGCACGCGCTCCACTTCCGCCACCACTTCCGGCGCCGGATCGAAATAGCCGTGCAGCGGCGTGTGGGAAAGGCATTCGAGATGAATTGGCATATTGATGCTTAAGAATTAGACCGGCCGCTCACTCCGGGGTAGTGAGCGGCCCTGCAGCCCCTGATCAGCGTCCGGCAGACTCCAGCCGGTTCAAGGACACATCACTCGGCTTGGCATCGAAATTGGTGCGCCAGGTCGAAACATCGATCAGCGAAATCGTCGCGTGGTTGCGCTGGACATCGATCACGTCGGCCGCGACGGTGCGGATATCGCCATCCTTGGTATTGACGTAGGAGTGGATCTCCATGAACTTCCAAAATTCACCCTTGCGGTTATAGGCTTCCACATAATGAACGCGCGGGTATTCGGTCTCGACATAGAGCACCTTCTTGCTGTATGGATGCTGCGACGGCGTTGTTACCTCAACCATGTAAACTTCGCGCGGCTCAAAATTGTCATTGAGGTTCCAGTACGGCGCGCCTCGGTCCAGCGTCGGATACTTATCGGCAGGTGACGAGGCCTTCTGCTGCCAGACATCCAGCTTGCTGTTGGCCGGCGCCAGGACCCAGCGCTTGCCCAAAAGCTTGTAGTCCGGATACCAGCAAGGGCGTGCATTGAATCCCTCCAGGTCATCCTGTAATTGATCGGAAGAACCGACCGGATCCATCCAGGCGCCGCCCGACAAGCGGCGCGTACGGCGTACCGCCGGCACATAGGCCCAGACATCCGGCACCTTGTTCGAGTCATACATCATGGAATAGGTGCCGATGCCCTTGACCTCGGAAGGCGCCTTGAAGAACAGCAGCTGGCGTCCGCTTTCATCATCCTCGCCGAGCGTCGATGAATTGCCGCTCAGGCGGCCTTTCATATTGAGGCGGGTGAATTCGGCCACCAGCTCGGCGTGGATGCCGGTCTTGCCGTCGATCAGCAATTGCGTGAAATTCGGCACCGAGGACACGTCACCAAGCAACGCGCCGATGCCCACGTTCCAGATCACCTTCTTCGCCGCTTCAGGATCCTTCATGTCGATGCTCGGGAATGGCGCGCCGGCTTTCCAGCCATCGACCTTGCAGGCTGCATCGTTGATCCTGGTCTTGCCTTCGTTGGCCTTGCTGGCCTTGACCCAGCGCGGATCGAGAGGAATTTTCTTCGAGCGAGCCAGCGTGAGCTTCCAGCCACCGGTACGGATGCGGGCTTCCATCTTTTCGGTCAGCATGCTGCCGATGGTGTGGCCTTCAAAGGTCTGGTTCTTCAGCTGGTCGAGGTTAGCGGCGGAAATCACCGTTCCTTCAGCCAGATCGGCCGCCAGCGCCGGCAGGCAGGCCGCGCCGATCAGCGCAGCCAGCAGGTGACGATATGAGCTTGCTTTCATGATTTTGTCTCCGTGTTGATGTGGATTAGAACTGGTAGGTCAGGCTGGTGTAGACCTGGTCACGCTTGTGGAAATAACCGAACATCGTGGCGTTGTCCTGATTCACGCCAACGGCGCCGGCCGGGCGATGGCCACTATCCCAAAAACCGTCGTATTCAATCTTCCAGCGCAAGTTCTTGCTCAGCTGGAAGGTCACGGAGGGCACATAGAAGCCGCCGCCATTGGTCACGTCCGAGCCCAGCACGAGCTGCGGATGGAGGCGGCCGTTGTCATAGCTTAGGTCGAAGATGGTGGTCACGAGCGCGTTGTGGCGCTTGACCTTGCCGCCCCAGCCCACGCTATACAGCAGTCCGTCATCCGCGTCGAAATTCTGGATCCACTTATCGAATACCTGCACCGAGAAGAACATCGGCTTCTCTGTGCCCAGCAGGGTCTGAGTGAAGGCGAAGTTCTTGTCCATGCGGATCATGGAAGCGACCACGTTCTTGCGCCTCCAGCCGTCGAAGCCGGGAGCGATCAACTGGCTCAGCATCATTGCGCTGGCGGCCTGGTAGTTGTAAGGCGCGCCCTTGATGTAGGCGACTTCGGCACTGAATACGGCATCGGCCATGTCGGAATAGCGGCTGGCCGTTGCACCGAAGATGTTGACAATCGGGTAGATGATGTCGCCGGCAAAGCCCATCGAGGCAGCGTCCCCGCTGCCGACCGGATTCATCGACGAGTTCAGGATCGGTGCGTTGTAGAAAGTGCGCATCCACGACAGCGAATAATTGGTATCGCCGGCTAGGCCGGTCCAGCGCACGCCGCCTGTCTTGCTGTGGATGTCGGCTTCGCTATTGTTCCAGGCGTAGGGGTCGATGTTGCGGAAATCCACGCCGGCGTATGGCTGGCTGGACCAGCGACCGCCGTAGATGTCGATCTCAGTGCCCATGTCGCGCTTCCTATCCCAGCCGGGGCGCAGGAAGGCTTCGATGCCGCCATTTAGTTCGGGCACATCGATATTGAGCTTGGCGGCGATACTGCCCTTGCGTAGTTCTTCGTTGGCCGGCTCCAGGAAACTGCGCCAGGTGTAGTCATAACCCATGGCCAGGTCGTTGGCGACGAAGAAGTCGGTCTCGCCCCAGACGATCTGCTGTTTGCCCAGGCGGAATTTAACGCGATCGTTCACTTTGACATCGGCATACCACTCGCGCAGGTCGATGTCCTTGTACAAGTCCATCAGCTTGCCATTGTTATAGTTGTAGGCCCCCATCGACTTCAGGTGACTCAGGAACGGCGTCTCGTATTCATAGGAGGCGCGCGCCTTGGCCGAGAACGACACGGCATCGCTCGCCTTGAAGTCCACGTTCAGGCGGATAGTCGAACGCGCCATGGATACCTTGCCCTGGTCTTTGTAATCGGGCGTGTCGTCCCAGTTCTTGGCGTTGACGGATATTTCCTGGCGCAGATAGCCGTCAAAATGGAAGCGGCTCTCTTCATTGGAAGCTGTCATATCTGTCGAAGCTGCTGCATCGCCGGCCAGTGCCAGGGGACTGGCCGCTGCCAATATGAACGTGGGGACAAGCGCGCCGAAAAGACAGCGGCTTGGCGAAAGGCTCCTGTTGCGTTTTCTCATTTTATATTCCTGCAAATGCGTTGAAGGTGTCATGTTTTGCTTTGGTATGCGGCTGCTCAGGCGGCTTGCTCCAGCGGCGTCCGCATTTCGCCGTGGGATTCGCCGAAGATGAACTTCGGGCGGAATACGTAAATCATGGAAGGCATGACGAAGAGCGCCGACATTGCCGACACGCTCAGCCAGATAGCCATCAGCAGGCCCATCTCTGCCTGAAAGCGCAGCGAAGACACCCACCACAACAGGGTGCTGAGGATCAGCACGCTTGCCGTGACGATGACACCCATGCCGGCCGACTGCAGCGCCTGGCGGATGGCGTGTTCGGGTGTGCTACCAATGGCGATCTCTTCCTTGACGCGGTCTGCGATGTAGAAAGCGTAGTCAACGCCAAGGCCGATGCCCAACGCGGCCACCGGCACGGTGTTGATGCTCATGCCGATGCCCATCCAGACCATGAAAGCAAAGGTCAGCATGTTGGAGATAATCACTGGCACCATGAACAGCATGCCGGCGATCGTGGAGCGATAGACGATGGTGCACAGCACGGCCAGAACCAGCAGCGCCAGTGCAATGGCTTCGATCTGGCTCGACAGGATGATCTCGTTGATCGCGGCCATCACGCCGACCGTGCCGCCGGCCAGCTGCCACTTGCCCTCCCTGAGCGGATTGGCGGCGATGAATTCCTTGATGCGCGCCACCGCGGTACGTATGGTTTCGCCCTGGCGGTCGCGGAACATCAGCGTCACCGAAGCGTTGGCAGGGCCCCGATCGATGAAGCGGTCCATATCGCCAGGCTCTGAGACCGAATCGAGCATGGCCAGGAGGCTGCCGTTGATGGCCTCGTTATCCGACATTTCCAGATAGTGTGGATTGCCTTCGTGCAGGCTGGCATTGACGTGCGGCAGCACGTCGGCAACCGAAAGCGAGCCGCCGATCTCCGGCTGCACTTCCATGAAGCGCTGGAAGCGGTTCATCGATTGCAGCGCCTCATTGCTCTTGACTAGGCCGGGATGCTTGTCGTCACCAATGACCACGAACATGCGGTCGACGCCCTCGAAGCGCTTGTTGATCGCAGAAGAATCCTGGTTGTATTTCGCTTGCGGCCAAAGAATCGGCGAACCCGGATTGGCATCGCCGATCTTCAGGTTCAGCGCATAGATGCCGGCGCTGACGATCACTATGAGGCTTATAGCCAGCACGACAAAACGGGCGCGGGACAGGGTGATGCCCACGGCGAAATCGAGCACCTTGCGCAACAGTGGCTGCAGGTTGACCGGATGCGCGAAGCCACGCGGCTTGCGGATGTAGGACAACAATACCGGTGTCAGGATCACAGCGCTTACCGTCAGGGTGGCAACCCAGACCACCGACAGCACCGTCAGCTTCTGCAGCATGGGGATCGGGCTCATGGCGACCACGGCCATGCATGCGGCATCGGCAATCACCCCCAGCATGCCGGGTCGGAACAAGTCTGCCAGTGCAACCCTGGCCGCGGTGCGTGGGAGCTCAACGCCTTCCGGCTGTATGTCCAGTTCATCATCGAAGCGGTTAACAATCTGCACCGAGTGCGACACCGCCCGCGAGGTGATCAGCATCGCCACCACGATGACCAGCGGTTCGAAATGGATGCCCAGGATCTGGCAGATGCCCAGTGCCCAGATCGCGCTGACCAGGCCGGCCAGCAAAGGCAGCACTACGCCGCGCCAGGTGCGCAGCAACACGAACAGCATGACCAGCGTCAGGCCCAACGCGTAAAACACGAGGTGCAGCGTTTCCGGCAGATAGTGGTTCACCCAGCCGAACAGGATCGGATCGCCCACCACACGGATGCGCACCGAACCGTCATCGACTTTGGCAATGGCGGCATTGATTTCCTTGAAGACCGTGGCGTAATCCACTTTCTGGTCGATGAAGTCGACCGTGATGAGCGTGGCTTGTAAGTCCTTCGATACGTAGGGGCCATACACCAGCGGATTGCGCAGCACGGCGGACCTCAGTTCGGCCATTCGTTCGGCATCCTGAGGTACGTCCGGCCACATCAGCGGCGAGCTTTCGATACCTTCGGTGGACGAATGCACTTCCTTGAGCTTCTTGGAAGCCAGCGACGTAATCTGGAACTGATTGACCGCAGACACTTCGCGCATGGCCAGCGTCAGGTCGCGTACTTTCTCCAGCACGGACTTGTGGAAGATATCGCCCTGGTCGACCTCGATCATGATCGTGACCATGTCGAGCCGCCGAAGGTATCCTTGAATTTTTCGTGTGTCTTCACGTATTCGTGCTTCGAGGGCAGCATATCCTCGAACACGGTGCGTACCTGAATTTGCAGGGCAAACCAGCTCAGGATCAGAGTACAGGCAGCCAACAGGCCGGCTACCCAGTTCCGGCGGCGGATGCAGAAATGTGCGATGCGTTCAATCATGGCAACTCTTGGCTAGGTGATTAAGAACAGGGACTCAGGACAGGGTCAGCGGGATGTCAGTGGCGACCATTGCTTGCCGTCCCAGGTACCGATATCGGCGCCCGACAGCCAATAAACGGGTCCGGCGGCGAGTGCGCGGGTGTGCCAGGACAAGGTGTGCTCGCCCAAAACGCCGCTGCTCCAGTCCACACCCTCGCCAGCCGGCGCGCCGCTGACCCAGCGCCCCATCACGCCGACAGCGAACCATTCCTTCTTGTCGGCGTTCCACAGCACGTCCAGCAAGTGATCGTGAATGCCCGTGTCGGCCTTAACCCACTTGCGTCCACCATCGCTGCTTGTCAGCACCACGCCGTCCAGGCCGACGGCAACGCCGTTGACCGTGTCGCGGAAAGCAAGCGCCATCAGCGAACCCTTGACTGGCGCCTGTTCCTCGATCCAGTCCTTGCCGCCGTTTGCGCTGCGCAGCATGCGGCCGAATTCGCCCGCTACCAGCAAATTGTTTGCATCGAGAATGGCCACATCGTTCCAGGCCACGTCCTCTTCCTTGCGCAGGCGTTGCCAGGTCTTGCCGTAGTCCGGTGTCAGCAGCAGGGCCCCCATCTCGCCGACGGCCACTGCTACGCCGTTGGCGCCGGCGCGCAGGCGGTTCAGCTTGTTGGCGACGGCCGAGCGCGGCACATTGCCGGACTGGATCCAATGCTTGCCGCCGTCTTCGGTGTAAAGCACGGTGTTGTCATTCCCGACCGCCACTGCCCGGGTGCCGTCGAAGGCGGCGATGTCCTGCAGGGATAGGAATACCGGTGTTGGCTGGCGCGTGATACTGCCGTCTTTGCCGATGGCGAAGATCTTGCCGTTGGAAGCCGCCGCCAGCAGCGTGCCATTTTCTCCATGGGCGATGCCGTAAACGCGGTCACGGTGTTCCAGGATCGGCGGCGTGACGCTGCCGCCGACTGGCCTGGGCTTGACGAAAAGGCCCGCATACAGCAGACCGGAAATGATCAGCCACGGCAGCGCCGAGACCACGAAACCGGCCAACCGCGGCTTGCCTTTTGGCTGGCCCAGGTTCACGGTGTTGAGACTGGAAGACTTGTTCATGAAGCGATCCACAAAATTGAGATGCCGGAAAACGGCCTCTATGGATTGCATTCTGTAGAGCTGGTCTCGGCGCGACTATCCAGAGACCGCGGGCTTATCCCTTCGCTGCAATATTTGACGGCAGCATGGCAATCGCACCACAACCGGAGCGGCGGCTGGGCTCCAAAAAAACAAAAGCGCGACCACATGGGTCGCGCAGGAGTGCATTTTCCGGATAATGCATGTTGCTTACCGCAGGCCGACTTCCTCACGGCTACGGGTCAGCGTGTCGATGAGCGCATACATGATTTTCCTGGCACAAGGGATCAGCTCAGGGATGTAGGTTGCGCCCATGCCGCCCAACCCTTCGGCAACCGGCAGTGGCGAACCCCGCGCCGGCCATGGCCAGCCGATGCGTGCGGTCGGTACCCCCCAGCGGCGCAAAGCCGCGCCATCGGTCTGCCCCCCCAGCAGGTCCGGCGTGCCATGCGGCCTGCCCTCGATGTACTCCCAACCGCGCCTGGCGGACTGGATGATCCAGTTCTGCGGATCGGTCGTGCCGCCGGGCACGGAGCCGTACATTTCCCAGTCCATCTGCAGTTCCGGACGGCGCGCCTTGAGAGCAGAGACAAAGTTTGCGAATTGCGCCTTTACTTCCGCCGGCGAGGTGCGCGGGTTGACGCGCACATCGAAGAACAATTCCGTCAGGAAGCTCGGGAAGGCTGGCCGTTCGGGCGAACCGCCGCGCACACCGGCGATCCAGCCGTGCGGCTTGACCACGCCAGAGGTGTTTCTCTCGGCATACTCGATGATCCATTTCTCCAATTCCGGAATGACGGTCGCCATCGCGCCGACCGAACTGCGGAAACCTGGAATATCGTGCGGCACGCCGGCGTAGCCCAGGGTGCCGTAAACACGCAGCTTGAACCAGGCCATCCCTGGCTCTTCGTGATAGATCCAGTTCCACGGCTTCATGATGATGGCGAAGTCGGGATACATGCCTCGATTCAGAAGATGCAGTACGCCGCCGGACATGCCGGCATGCTGTCGCGCTGCAATGTCCACCGGCATTCCGCCATCAGCCAGGCCCATTAGCAGGTCGCCCTTGATCGGCACCCTGGCTTCAATCAGTGCAGTGGCGACTTCGGTCAACGTGGCGATCATGCCCTTTGGATTCGAGGATCCCAGCCCGTACACCCAGTCATCAACCTGCTGCGCGTAGGGCTGCATATCGGCTTCGACTGCAGGACCGGTCAGCTCCGCCTTTTCTTCCGGCGTGCATTCGAGGTGGGTATCGATCGGGGCATACAACATCACGGCAGCACCACCGCCGCTGCCCCTGTACTGCGCCCTGACGTTGCCGCTGATATCGGTAAGGGCTTGATAGTCGGCCTCGAAACCCAACGAGCGCAGGTGCCCGGCCATGAATTCGCTGGCAGCGCGCGTGGCCCCGGTCGGGCTGTGGATATTGGTCAGATCGAACAGCAGTCTTTGCAGGCGCCTGGGATTGATCTTGGCGCAGGCTTGCTCATACCACTGCTTCTGCAGGTCGGAAAACGGCGCTTGGGTGGTTGGTGTCGACGAGGACATGACGACTCTCTTTCTGCCTTGCTTAATTGCTCGGCGTGAACTGTTCGCTGTAGATATTTTCCGGCGCGGCGCCCAGTTCGATGAGGCGCCGCGTCGCCGCATCGATCATGACCTGCGGACCGCACAGGTACGCCACGGTATCGTGCGTCACATCGCCTGCGCACAAGGCGCTGACCGGATTGCCGTGGTGCATACCCTCCTGCGGATCCCGGTCCACACAGATGCGCGTCTCGAGCGTCGGCAGCCATTGCTTACGCAGATCGAGGTCCTGCAGGCAAAACAGCGCGTCCGGGGTGGCGCAACCGAAGCTGAGCAGCATGCGCGGCTTGCGGCCGCTGGTCTGGCGTAGCGTATCAATCATCGACAGGATGGGCGCCAGGCCTGTGCCGCCAGCCACGAAAATGTGCGGTGCACGCTTCTTCTCCTCGCGCAGGAAGAAGGAACCGTAAGGACCTGTCAGTTTCAACACCTGGTCCGGTTCCACTTCCTTCGACAGGAAGTTGGACATCGCGCCATCGGGCAGGATGCGGATCAGGAACTCAAGCTTCGGCACATCCGTGCCTACGCTCGACGGCGAATAGCTGCGCACGGCGCCTTGTCCCGGCACTTCGATCTGCATGAACTGGCCGGGGCGAAACTCCATCCAGTCGCCCTCCGCCAGTTCAAGTCTCAGGCGCACGGCATTGCTGGCGACCTGCTCTACCGAGTCGACGAAGGCATTGACTTGCTGGGGGACGTTCCGCGCCGGCTTCGCTAGTGTAAGCGAGATCGAAGCTGCAATCCGTTTTGGCTTCGCACACACAGAGCAGGCGCAAGCCGTCGCTGACTTCGCTGGACAGCAGGGTCGAGCTGGCGCCGGCACGGGTCTGCGCATCGCCATCTGACAGCTTGGCCACGCAGGTGGAGCAACTGCCCGACTGGCATTGGTACAGCACGGGAATTTCCGCCGCAATGGCGGCATTGAGGATGGGTTCGCCAGGCGCGACATCGAAGCTGCGGCTCGCACCGTCCGCAAAGTTGAAAGTTACCTGATGCATGATGTGTATCTCGCTGATGAATTTCAGAGTCCGGGCGGATGCTGTTTGTGCCAGTCGCTGACGCGCTGCACGGCCATGCCGGCTCGGCACAGGGTGCCTTCCGAGCCCTTTTTCCCAATGAATTGCGCGCCCAGCGGCAAGCCCTGCTCCGTAAAGCCGCAAGGCAGGCTCAGGCACGGATGGCCGCTGACGTTGAACGGTGAAGTGAATTGAATCAGGCGGCGATTGGCTTCCGGGTCGGACGCCAGGCCAGCCAGCTGCTCGTAGGTTGGTGCGGCATGAGGCTGGACTGGCGCGAGCACCAGATCAACCTCGTTGAGAAGCGCATCGACCTCACCGGTGAACCATTGCGCGGCCAGCAGGATGCGCTGGTAGTCCACACCGCTCAACTCGCGGCCGCCATCGATCAGCCGGCTGAGCGCGGGGCCATATTCGGCAGCGCGGCTGGGGTAGCTAGCCTCGTGCGCGAGCGCCGTCTGCACACCGCAATGGCGTTCCCAGTTGGAGCTGACGGCACGCGTATCGGGCATTTCCACGCGCACCAGCTTGCCGCCGCCCTGGCGAATCAAGTCCATGATCTGCTGCAGGCCCCGCTGGATCGCGGGATCGACGCCGTCGCTCAACCAGACCTCGTCCACGCCGACACGCAGTCCCTTGAAGCTTTCGTCGATACCCGGAATTTCCAGGCATGCGCTGGGCAGCGAGGTCGAATCCTTTGGATCGTGACCGGCGATGGTGGACAGCAGGAACAACACATCCTTGGCGTTGCGCGCCATCGGGCCGACATGGTCCAGGCTGGCCGCTAGCTCAAACGCGCCAAACCGGCTCACGCGACCCCAGGTCGGCTTCAGGCCGGTCAGGTTGTTGGCGGCAGCAGGGAAGCGGATCGACCCGCCCGTGTCGGTGCCAAGTGCGGCAAAGCACAGGCCGGCAGCCGTGGCCACGCCACTGCCGCTGGACGAGGCCCCGGCCCAATGCGCTGCGCCCCAAGGATTGTTGGGCGCCGGCAGGTCGGGATGATGAATGGCGAATGCGCCTTCGGTCATGCGCAGTTTGCCGAGGATGACCGCACCGGCTTCCTTCAGGCGTGCCACCACAGTGGCATCCTCCTGCGCCATGAAGCCGCGATGGATGGTCGTACCAGCCGTGGTGGGCATGTCTTTGGTCCAGAACAGATCTTTCACGGCGATGGGCACGCCGTGCAGCGGGCTGCGGCATTTACCGCGCATCAGCTCGGCTTCAGCCTGCCTGGCCTGTGCCAGTGCAGACTCGGCGGCGACACAGGCGTAGCTGTTCAAGGCTCCATCGAGCTTTTCGATACGCGCAAGCAGCGCCTGCGTGATGTCGACGGGTGAGACCCTGCCGCTGCGGATCAAGAGCGACATGTCGAACATGTCCAGATAGTGCAACTCGTTTTCCATACCAATTCCAATCCTGGGAAGAAGGGCAAACAGGACCGCGCGCGACGACGAGATCCTGCCAGGGCGGTGATTACTCTTCTTCGATCTTGATGACCTTGTAGCCAGGACGACGACCATCCGCCGTATCCTTGAAGCGCAGGCTGGTGTCCTTGCGAGCCCCGGCTACGCCGCGCGCCGGCTTGGCAATGCCGCGGTTCCAGCGCGAAGCCAGCTTGCGCCAGGTGATAGGCGAAATATCGGTCGCCATCAGTTGCTCATCGTCCCAGCCGCTACCATCGGAGTAGAAGTTCTGCATGGCTTCACGTGCATACAGGTCGCAATCGTTAAAGCCGTGCAGCGCCAGCGGCTTATAGAAATGGTTGAAGCGATATTGGAATTTCTCGCGCTCGGCATCGGTCGGGCAGACGCGTACCAGTACTTCCCAGTATTCGTGCGTATCGTCGGTGATCGGCACATACCATTCGTACTGCACCACATGCTCTTCCGGCCAGTTCTCGACCATCAACACCCCCGGCAGCACCACGGAAGTACGGTACGGACGGCCCTTGGTATTCTCGACCTTCAGGCCCAGCTCCTTGTTTTGCATCACAGGCGCCCACTTCTCGGTGAACAGCCACTGAACCAGGCCTTTCGGCCCGTTGTCGTCTTCAACCGTGGCGATGCAATCGTCGCTGGTCGGCAGGATGCCAAGCGGCAGCACCCAGTCCATGGCGTGGATGATGGTATTGTCCTTGTGGACCAGGATGTGCGCATTATCGAAGCCGTTTTCGCAGGCGATGCGCCAGTTGCCGAAGCCGGTGCGGTGCATGCCATGCGCGACGGCGTTGTCGTCCAGGATGCTTGGCGAGGCGGGCCACAGCGGGTGCGGGAATTTCTCGCTGTTCTCCGGGAAGCGGAACGGCAGGTCATGCGACAGCGGCGGCACATCGGCATCGGGGAAATCGTCTTCGCGTACGAACACGAAGATCATGCCGGCAACTTCCTGTACCGGATACGTCGTGATACCGGTTGTACCAACCAGCTTGTCGTCAGGGTTGGCTACGATGGTAGACAAAACACCGTCATCGAGGTTGAAGGTGAACCCGTGGTACCAGCAGGAGATCGTTTCCTTGTTAAAGCACATCGGCTTTTCCGACAGGCGCACGCCCCGGTGCAAACACTGGTCCTTCAACGCAAAGATCTTGCCGTTGACCCGGCGCAGCACGATGGGCGTACCACAAATTTGGATGCCTTCGACGTGGTCTTCCGGCAATTCCTTGCTGAACAGTGCGGGATACCAGTGATTGCTGAAGCCCCATGCCGCATCTTTGTACGGCTGGTATTGGCTCTGGACTTTGCTGCTGTTGGTACGTTCTTCGCTAATGCCGGTCTTGACGATACGGCGACGGACAACGGGTTGATCTGCCATGGAAGTCTCCTGCGGTTCTATGAAAAAACGTTTCGCGTGCCGCGAAACAGTTGACTCATAGTACGCAGTGACACCTCTGCATGACGCTCCCTGGGGCGAAGCCACTATCCCATCAATGCAAGAAACTTTGGGATAGTTTGCGCCCGCCGGCTCAACGCATCAGGGTTTCGGACGGGGTTTCGCCAAAGCGGCGTTTGTAGTCAGTCGTGAAGTGACCGAGATGGCTGAAGCCCCAGCGGAAGGCAATGGTGGTCACCACACCACTGGAAGACGAGGAGCGCAGCAGCTCCTCGTGTACGCGGCGCAGGCGCACCTCCTTGAGATAATGCATCGGCGAGGTATTGCGGAAATTACGGAAGCCGGCATAGAGCGAGCGCGTGCTGACCCCGGCGTACTCCGCCAGATCGCCCACCGTGATCGGCTCGTGGGCATTCTCTTCGACGTAGTGCTCCACCCTCTTGACGAACGAAGGGGCAAGCGACGAGCCCTTGTCCTCGCACAGTTCCGCGCTATAGTTATGTGGCTGGTAAGTTAGCAACGCAGCAACAAAGGTCGATTCGAACTGCGCGCCCAACAAAGGCGAAAGCTTGTCGGAGTTGGAAAGAATATCGCACATCCAGGCCAGCATCTGGGTGAAGTTCCGTCCTTCAACCGTATCCAGGACCATCTCCGGCCTGAACTCGACATCTTTCCGCAATGTGCGGCCGAGATGCTGCTGGCACTGGCGCTTGATCATGTCATTATCCACACGGACGATGATCTTCTCCGTGTTCTCCATGTGCTGGATGCGCGTCGGAACGTTAGCGTTCAGGATCACGCCCTGCCCTTCTTCGAACAGGACGCGCCGATCTCCTACCGTGACGAACTCGCGCCCTCTGATGGGAATCTGGACCAGGGCAAACGAGTGCATGACCTCCGGTTCAATGATGGCTTCGCCACCATAGGTCATGCGTCCGACACCTAATCCTCCCGCCCGCCGATAGTTGATGCGCGTATTGAACCGCGGATCTTTTGAATACACTTTGTTCTTGCAGAAAATGCGTTCGCCTACCGCAATGGCTTCTTCAATATTGCCCGTTTTGCACAAGCCATATCCGGCCAATACAGAGTCTGCTGGAGTCTGAGAGGGAAAGACTGCGCGGCCCATAGATGCCTCTATTGGATAAATTGATTGATATGCAACCAGAAGGCCCATCCGCACTTAATCAATTTATTTTCATGCGTGGCACCACCATGCGACCCGATTATCTGGAAATAAGTCCACGTCGGTCAATCAATTATTTGACTTGTGGCACGCATTCCTTGGAGGAAACCGTTGTCGGCGCGCAGCCGTCGCCATCAGAACAGGTGCAAAATCCCCACCGACATGCCTCGCTGGGAAGCCTGCTTCGATGCGGGAAGCAGCGCGCCGCGATAGCGGTTCAAGTCGAACTCGGCGTAAAGATTTGTATTTTTCGAGAAGACATAAGTCCCACCGGCCAGCGCCAGTGTGCGACTGCCGACGCTCGCTGCACTATCGAACGCAGAGCGATAGACGGCGGCAGTCAGCTCCAACGCCGGGGTGAACCTGTAACTCGCGCCGCCGAACGCCGTCTCTAGCTGATAGGTGCCCGCGCTGGCGGATTCCTGGCGTTCGCGCGAAAAGCCGGCCTTGGCCCGGATGGCGCCAAACTTCACGCCGCCGCCCGCAATAAAGGCCTGGTTGGTGAATCCGCTCGGCGTTTCCTTGCGGGTGTAGGCGGCCGCAGCGAGCACAGTGTCGCCCGTGTAGGCGAAGCCCGCTGCCTTGGCAGCACCTTTGCCGGTATCGCCCACCACTTCGCCCAGCGCATACTCGGCGCGCACGATCAGTCCGCCAAACGTACCGGTGTAGTGCACGTCATTATTAAAGCGCGTTCCCGAGGAAGATGATGCACTGAGCCCGGCGGTTTTGGCCGCCGCAGGCAGGGTCGTGCCGGCGCCCGAGGAAAGCGGCACGATGCCGGTGTAGTGGTGATCAAAAGGATCGAGGAATTTTTCGGTGCGGAAGCCGATCGTGTACTGCCGGCCAAGATCGATCGATCCCCACTTGCCGCCAATCCCGACCGAAGCGGTACGGTTGAACAGCACGTTGTTGGCATTATCGAGTTCGCCGGTCTTGGTGTTGAAGCCTGACTCCAGCTGGAAGTGGGCGTTCATTCCGTCGCCGAGATCCTCCTGGCCGCGGAAGCCGAGCCGGTTGGCGTAGGAATTGCCGGATGCCATCGAATACAGGCCATCGCCTGCGGCGGTGACGTTGGTCTGGTAACGCACGCCGGCGTCGATCGATCCATAAATCTTTACGCTGGATTGAGCGAATACAGCGGCCGGGAACATGGCCGCCAGTGCCAGCATCAGTGCAGTTCGTTTCATTGCTTGTCTCTTTATAATGTTTTAGGAAGCGAAGGGACGCCAGGGCCCCTCCGCGTACTGCCGGTGTGAATAAACCGAGGTGGAGCGGCTATTGCTGCCGCTTCAGGGGAGAGCGGATGTCAGACGGTCGCCTTGGCCGCGGCGTTGCGGGCCTCACGACGGGCGTCGTTGCTCAGGGAGAAGAGGGTGATGATGCTGGCTACCGCCAGGGCCGCGATCGGCAACAGCGCCAGCGAATAACTGCCCGTTTCCTGCTTGATCCAGCCATACACGTTGACCATCAGGCCACCGCCAATCAGGTTGGAAAACGCATTGATCGATGCCAGGCCTGCCGCCGCAGCGGAAGGCGCCAGCCAGCTGGAGCTGAGCGCCCAGAACGGCCCCTTGAAGGAATAGGCGCCGACCAGGATGCACGACAGCAGCAGGATGGTCGATGCGAGTTCACTGGTGATGAGCGTGCACAGCATGCCGCCACCAATCAGGGACAGCGGAATTGCGGTGTGCCAGCGGCGTTCGCCCGTTTTGTCCGAATGCCGGCCCCAGGCCACCATGACGATCGCTGCAATCACGTAGGGCACGGAATTCAGCAGGCCCGTCTGCATGACGGTCAGGCCGAACGATTTGATCAGCTGGGGCTGCCACACGCCAAGCACGGAGCCCGCTGCGGAAGCGGCCGAACAGATCAGGGCCATGCCCAATACTTCCTTGCTGCGGAACAGCTTCCAGATGGACTGGCGCGCGACACTCTTTTTCTCCTGGCGCTCGCTGTCCATGCGGGTGCAGAGCCAGTTGCGCTCGGCGTCGCTCAGCCAGGCGGCCTGGTGCGGGCGGTCGGTCAGGAAGAAGAGGCAGCTGAAGCCCATCAGCACGGTAGGCAAGCCCTCGAGGATAAACAGCCACTGCCAGCCGCGCAGGCCCAGGAAGCCGTCCGTCTGTAACAGCAGCGCGGAAAGCGGCGAGCCGACAAAGCTGGCCATCGGGATCGCCACCATGAACATCGCGATGATACGGGCGCGATAGGCGGCCGGGAACCAGTAGGTCAGGTAGAGCACGACGCCCGGGAAGAAGCCTGCCTCAGCGGCGCCAAGCAGGAAACGCAGCACGAAGAGCGAGTTCTGGCCTTGCACGAACGCGGTGCCTGCGGAAACGATGCCCCAGGTGACCATGATGCGGGCAATCCACTTGCGGGCGCCGAACTTCTGCAAGGCCAGGTTGCTGGGTACTTCGAACAGGAAGTAAGAGAAGAAAAACAGGCTGCCGGCAAAGCCGAACATCTTCTTGGTGAGGCCCAGGTCGTCGTTCATCTGCAAAGCGGCCATGCCAATATTGCCGCGGTCGATGAAGGCGAGCAGATAGCACACCATCAGGAATGGCAGGAGGCGCCAGGTCACCTTGCGCATGGTGGCCGCCTCCAGCGATACATTTTTATCGATATTACTCATGTCGTCTCCGGTTTAACTTTAATCTTAAGGCGCGTCTTGGTGCGCGCTTCTTCGAATTACGCTGCGTGACCCAGTGCGGCGAGCACGTTCTTAGCCGCCGCCACGCCCATGCCGACGTAGGCGTCGCTCGTCACGCCACCGATGTGCGGGGACAGGATCACGTTCGGGATGGCCGTAAATGGATGACCTGCGCCGAACGGCTCTTCCTGGAAACTGTCCAGGCCCGCTGCGCGCAGCGTGCCGCTGCGCAGTGCGGCCGCGAGCGCCTGCTCGTCGATCAGGCCGCCGCGTGCCGTATTGACCACGATTGCGCCCGGGCGCATGGTTGCCAGGGTGGTGGCGTTCAGCATGTTCGCGTTGTTGCTGGTCAGCGGGCAATGGAGCGACAACACATCGGCACCGGCGATAACGTCTGCCAGGGATGCCAGTTCAATCCCTTCCGGCGCAGTCGTTGCGAAGGGATCGTGCGCGATGACGCCCATGCCCATGGCCAGGCCGACCGCCGCCACGCGCGCGCCGATGGCGCCGATGCCGACCAGGCCCAGCGTACGACCGCGCAGTTCCAAGCTCTTATGGGTAGCCTTGTCCCAGTGGCCGTCGTGCATCCGGCGGTCGAGCGTCACCACATCTTTGGCGCAGGCAAGGATCAGGGCCCAGGTATGCTCGGCGACGGCAGCCGCATTGGCGCCCAGGGCAGCCTTGACCGCGATGCCGCGACGGGCGGCCGTCACACTATCGATGGTGTCGATGCCGGTGCCGTGCTTGGAAATCACGCGTAAATTGCTGCTGGCTTCGATCACGCGCTCGGTAATGCGGCCATAGCGCACGATGATTGCGACCGGCTGATGCTCGCGGGTCAGGGAGACCAGCGTTTCCTCATCCGGCGTCTTGCCGGCATAGACCAGGTCAAAGTCGGACAGCAGGCCCACAGCCTGTTCAGCCAGGTCGGCGCCGGTCACCAGGATCACGTCGCGGCGGGGCTGGATGTTCGGCAATGCGCTCACAGCGTTTCCCCCTCCGCCAGCACGCCGGCCTTGCGCAGTGCGCCGTCGAGCCAGGTGGGACGCAGCTGGGCGCCGCTGCGGATGCCTTCCAGGCGAGCGGTTTCGTCCGCCAGTTTTTTCTTCGCCAGTTCCAGCACGGCCGGTACCTTGGCCGGCTCGACGACAACAACGCCGTCGCCGTCCGCCACGATCAGGTCGCCCGCTTGCACGGTGACGCCGCCCACGGAAATAGGCCAGTTGAGGCGGCCCGGTACCAGCTTGGTCGGGCCATTCGGATTGGCGCCGATGGCGTACATCGGGAAGCCCAGGGCGCGGATCGCTTCGGTGTCGCGCACGGCGCCGTAGATGATCACGCCGGCGATGCCGGATGCCATGCATTGCGACACCATGATCTCGCCCATCAGCGCGGAGCTCTCGTCGCCCTTGCCGTCGATGACCAGCACGTCGCCGGGCTTCGCGATCGCCATGGCCGCATGAATCATCAGGTTGTCGCCGGGACGCACTTCGACCGTCAGCGCAGAACCGGTCACGCGCATGGTCGGCGCCAGCGGCGCAATGCGGCTGCTCAGCGCTCCGCGGCGGCCGGCGACGTCTGCAAGAATGGACGACGGGTACTGCGCAGCACGGTCGATAAGTTCTGGACTGATCCGGTTGAAGTCACGGATCACATCGGGTGGGGTCGGGTGGCTCATGAAGTCTCCTGCTCGTGGGTGGAATGTGAACCGAGTATAGGAAGCCCCATCTATAATGTATATTCACTTAATTTTCGTATTTTTAAACTTTGGGGAATATGTCGTGGACCTTCGTGACCTGAAATATTTCGAGGTCATCGCCACCGAGGGCAACCTCGGCCGCGCTGCCGAACGCCTGCACCGCACCCAGCCGGCGTTGACCAAATGCATTGACCGGCTCGAGGAGGCAATCGGGACGAGGCTGTTTGCCAAGGACGGGCGCGGCATGCGCCTGACGGCGGCCGGCCACATCCTGTTGAGGCGCACCCGCCAGCTGACGATCATGGTGGATGAATCCGCGCGCGAAATTCAGGACTACGCTGCCGGGCTCCAGGGCGAGGTCCGTCTCGGCTGCGTACCGACAGTGGCGCAATACCTGATGCCGGCCGTGTTCGAGCAGTTGCTGGCGGAAGCGCCGGAGGTCAGCGTGAAGCTGGCGGTGGCTACCAACGATAGCCTGCTGGCCAGCCTGCGCGATGCCGAGATCGATCTCGTAATCGGCCCGATGATAGACACTGGCCCGGACTTTGAATGCGAGCAGATCGCGGAAGATACCGTGGTCGTCATGGCGCGCGAGGACCATCCGATTTTCGGCTCTCCCTGCACGCTCGCGGACCTGCTGGAGTACAAATGGATGCTGCCGGCGGCCACCGTGGCAACGCGCCAGTGGCTGGACCAGACTTTCGAGCGGAATGGCCTTGCGCGTCCCCACGTGCAAATCGAATCGAATGTACTGACCCTGACCTTGCAGATTCTGGAGAAGACGCCCTTGCTGGGCTTTGTCACGCGCTACAACCTGGTCGGCGGACGGGCCAACGTGCGCGAGGTTGCGGTGCCTGAAACGCATATGAAGCGCCGCCTCGGCCTGACCTATCGGCGCAACGGCTACCTGTCGCCTGTGGCGACCCGCGTGGCGGATATCCTGCGCGAGCGCGGGAAGGATTTGCTTTCTGTCTGACGTTCAGATTTTCTTCAACGCTTCGGGCTTGTGGGCTGCCTCCGCGCCGGACCTGTCACTGACGACCAGGTACTCGACGTGATCGGGCGAAGCGGCGACTTCGTGACCCTTGATGTGGGTCGCCGAAGTCAGCTTCTTCTTGACCGTGCCGCGGACGGGCCCTTGCGATGAGTGCCACTCTACTTTGTCACCCACTTTGAGCTCGTCCGCCATGCCCGGCCCACTTAGTGGAAGAAGAAGTAAATCAGGACCAGCACAATCGCCGGAACACCCAACAGCCATGCCAGGAAATATTTACCCATGATTGCGTCTCCTTATTGAACGTGGTGTGGATGCAGGATGCCGTGGCACGCAAAAGGCGTCCGTACGGTGATGCACGTATGTCCCGGCCTTTTGGCGAGCCAGTGACAAAGCGAGAGTTTTGTTTATAAATGAACAAGTAAAATGGCCATTTCCCGCTTTCCCAGGCCTGGCATGACAACTTCCCGCGGCTTTATTTCCTTAAGCATTTGCACGCTGCTCGTCGCGTGCGGTGGCGGTTCCTCGTCGAGCCCGGCGGAGCCGCCGACGACGACGCCGCCAGCGTCCCAGGCCGGCATCGTACTGCTTGCCGAAAACCCTGGCGGCTATTTCTTCCCGGGCGGGATTGCGGTGGATCCGGCCGGTGTGGTCTACGTGGGTAACAACGCCCGGCATCAGGTACACAAAGTGTCGCCATCCGGCGCAGTAAGCGACTTTGCCGGCAGCCCGGCCATGGTGTCGGGAACGGATGGCGTGGGCGACAAGGCGGGATTCGATTACATCGACCAAATCGTGTATGACAAGCGCAGCCAGTCGCTGTACGCAGTCGACCGGCACTACCAGGAAACGAGCGGCTTGTTGCGGCGCATCGGCATGGCAGGCGAAGTCAGCACGATGACGCTGACATCCTTCCCTTCGCACGCCAGTGAGGGCCAGGTTGGCACCGCAAATTATGGCGACCGCCCTGCTTCGCTCGCGGTGGGCGTCGATGGCGGTTTGTACGCAGCCACGATGTTCAGCGCCGAGCCGGCGCGACGGCGGCGGGCCGCACATTTCCTACACCGGCTACCGCTTCCTGAGCTGGCGCACCGTGGAAACCGATGGCAGCGGCCGTCCGCTGTTTTCGCAGGAAATCTATTACAGCCGATTCGGCTCGCTTCCGGATGAATCGTCGCCGGCTTATCTGTATCCGGCGGACGTCAGCGCCACCGGCGGCGTGCTCGGCTTCAATCTGCTGGGACTGGCGCTGGACCGCGCCGGCAACGGCTACATCGCCGATACCGGCCGCAACGTAATCATCAAGGTCACGCCGTCCGGCGCGGCCAGCATCTTTGCGGGGGCCGTGAAGGTGGAAGGCGCGGTTGACGGAACGGGCGCTGCGGCACGCTTCCGGCGGCCGACACAACTGGTCGTCGACAAGGCGGACAATCTCTACGTGCTCGATCGCGGCAATTCGACTGTGCGCAAGATTACGCCGGCTGGTGTGGTCAGCACCGTGGCCGGCGTGGCGGGGCAGGATAAGACGGTGGCAGGGCCGCTGCCGGGCGGTCTGGGCACGCCGTCAGGACTGGCGATTGACGACAGCGGACGCCTTTACCTCACGGTTGAAAAAGGCGTTGTGCGCGTTCAACTGCCTTGAACCCCAAACCCAGGGTCAGACCCCTCGGGTCTGACCCAGCCGTTCGGTTTAGGGAACAATCACGTAGTCCGGATTGGCGACGGCGAAGATGGCATCGCGATCCGGCACCGGCGGGTAAATCCACACGGTGTTGATTTCGCGCTTGATCGCCTTGCCCTGCTCGCTTTCGAAACGCAGCTGGCGATCCCAACCCTCGGCGTAGATGGCGCCCCAGGCGCCCAGGTCCAGGCACATCACATACTTCGGCTGGCTGTAGGCATGCAGCGGCAGGCCGACCAGTTCCGCCGCAGCGTTATGGCCCGCAACGCGGCCCAGGCTGAGCGCGTGCTGGCAGGACATGGCCGCGACATTGCCCACGTCGTCGGTTGCGGCGCGCACCGTGTCGCCCGCCACAAAGACGCCCGGCGTGCCCGGTGCATGCAACATCGGATCCGCCACCACGCGGCCGAAATTGTCGGTGGTCTCACCCAGCGACGCGGCCAGCGCCTGCGCGCGCACACCCGCGGTCCACACCACGGTCGAAGCTTCGATCTTCGAGCCATCGGACAGGGTCACGCCATCGGCGCCGATGGCGGTCACGCCGGTCCCGGTCAGCACTTCCACGCCGCAGAAGTCCAGCGCCTCATGTACCTTGGCGAGGGACTCGTCGGACATGTCCGGACCGACCTTCGCGCCACGCTCGATCAGCACCACGCGCACGGCAGCATCCGCGCCGAGGACATTACGCAGGCGCGCCGGCAGCTCGGTAGCCGCTTCCAGGCCGGTGAAGCCGCCGCCGATCACCACCACCGTATTGCGCGCCTTGCTAGCGGCATGCGACGGCAGACGATTCAGGTGCGCGTCGAGCGCATGTGCGCTTTCCAGCGAATCGACGTCGAACGCGAACTCGGCCAGGCCGGGCAGCGGCGGACGGAACACATTGCTGCCGGTGGCCAGCACGAAGCGGTCGTAGTTCAGGGTGGTGCTGTGGCCATCGCGCTGCTTGACCTGCACGCGGCGGCCGCCGCTGTCGATCTCCTTCACCCAGCCCGGCAGGTGGCGCACGCCGACCGCTTCGAATACCGCGCTCAGGTCCGGCGCCATATTTTCCAGGCTTTGCTCGTAAAAGCGCGGGCGGATGTGCAGGGCTGGCTCCGGGGACACGACGGTGATGTCGATCGAATCGGTCTTGCCGGCCAGGGATACGGCGCGCGCGGCCGACAGTGCTGCCCACAGTCCAGCGAAGCCGCTGCCGGCGATAACGATATGCTGTTTCATTCTGGTTCCAGGAAAGTAGTTACGGTCGGTCAATTCTCCATGTGAACCGGACCAATGTCTTGAGCCATTTTTTGCGACTTGCTATAGGCCACATTTGACATCGTTTGTTGCGGCGCATCATGCTAAAATCGTTGCATTCTTGGCCATGTGATGGGGCAGCATATGAAACGGGTGATCTTCAACCAGAAGGGCGGCGTCGGCAAATCAACTATTGCAGTGAATCTCGCTGCCATCGCGGCCCACCAGGGCAAGCGCACCCTGTTGATCGATATCGATCCGCAGTGCAATTCCAGCCGCTATGTGCTGGGCGCGGCCACGGCGGACGTGGCTCCCACCCTCGGCGCCTATTTCGAACAACTGCTGAGTTTTTCCATGTTTTCCCGGCCGGCCGGCGAATACGTGCACCAGACGCCGTTCGAAAACCTGTCCATCATGGTGGCCCATCCGGAACTGGGCGACCTGCAATCCAAGCTGGAATCGCGTCACAAGATCTACAAGCTGCGCGACACGCTGAACGAGCTGAACAAGGAATACGACGAGATCTTCGTCGACACGCCGCCCGCCTATAACTTCTTCACCCAGTCCGCCCTGATCGCGGCGGACAGCTGCCTGATCCCCTTCGACTGCGACGATTTCTCGCGCCAGGCCCTGTACACCCTGATCAACAATGTGAAGGAAATCAAGGCCGACCACAACGCCAAGCTGGAAATCGAAGGCATTGTCGTCAACCAGTTCCAGCCGCGCGCACTGCTGCCGCAGCGCCTGGTCGATGAGCTGATAGGGGAAGGCTTGCCGGTCTTCGAGAACAAGCTGTCGAGCTCGATCCGCATCCGCGAATCGCACGAACGCAACCTGCCCATGATCCACCTGGACCGCAGCCACAAGCTGAGCCAGGAATTCCTGGCCCTGTACGACGAATTGCAGGCCGCCTGATTACAGCGTCGGATAGTCCGTATAGCCGGCCGCGCCGCCACCGTAATAGGTGGACGGGTTCGGCTTGTTGAGCGGCGCGCCGCGGCGGAAGCGCTCGACCAGGTCGGGATTGGCCAGGAAAGGCTGGCCAAACGCGATCAGGTCCGCCAGGCCCTCCTTCAGCACTTCATTGGCGCGCTCCAGCGTATAGCCGCCGGCAACGATCAACGTGCCCGGATACAGGGGACGGAAATAGCTTGCCGAAAGGTCCGGCATCGGGTGCTCGCCAGCCGAGGCTGCTGGTTCGATCAGGTGCAGGTAAGCCAGGTTCATGGTTGCCATGCGCTTGACCACATAGCCGAAAGTGTCCGCCGGGTGGCGGTCGCACATATCGTTGAAGGTGCCGCCGGGCGACAGGCGCACGCCTACCCGCTGGCTGTCCCACACCTGGCAGACGGCGCTGATCACTTCGAACAGCAGGCGCGCGCGGTTTTCCACGCTGCCGCCATACTCGTCGGTGCGCTGGTTGGTACCGTCTTCCAGGAACTGGTCGAGCAGGTAGCCGTTCGCGCTGTGCACTTCGATACCGTCAAAGCCGGCGGATTTCGCGTTTTCTGCTGCGCTGCGGAATTCCTCGATGATGGCCGCGATTTCCGTTTTTTCCAGCGCGCGGGGCGTTGGAATGTCCTGCAAGCCGCTGGCGGTGTAGGTCTGCACGCCGCGCGGGGCAATGGCCGAGGGCGCGACTGGCGGCTCGCCGTTGCGGAAGTCCGGATGCGAGATGCGGCCCGTGTGCCAGAGCTGGACGAAGATCAGGCCGTTTTTCTGGTGTACCGCGTCCGTCACCTTGCGCCAGCCAGCCACCTGTTCCGGGCTGTACAGGCCGGGCGTTGCGATATAGCCCTGCCCGCCCGCGCCCGCCTGCGTGGCTTCGGTGACGACCAGTCCTGCGCCAGCGCGCTGGCTGTAATACTCGGCCGCAAAATTCGACGGCAGGTTGTCCGTTTCCGCCCGACTGCGCGTCAGCGGCGCCATCACCGTGCGGTTCTTCAGTTGCAGCCCGCCAAGCACATATGGCGCGAAAATATCGATATCCATGGCATCCCTTTCCGGTGACTATCGCCGAAAAAACCAAACCACCACCCACACAAGCGCCGACACCACAATGCAACTCACGATCGGAAAATGAAAACTGAAGCCCTCGCGCACGATATGGATATCGCCCGGCAGGCGCCCCAGTGGCAGCTTGCGCAGCCAGGGCCAGGCAAAGCCGCCGATGAGCAAGACCGCTCCCAGCACAATCAAGAAACGCTGCATCTGCAATCCCCTGGCGCAAATCAAATGCCAGTGTAGCGCAGCGTCACGCAGTGCGAAGCACGACGTCCCACTCCAGCCGGGTTACCCCATCCGTAACGCCGGCCTGGCGCGCCAGCACCGCGGCGCGCTCGGCTTCGGGGATGGCAAGGAAAAGCCTGTCCGTGCCATTCAGGCTTTCATTGGGGAAGAACATTTGCGTGACTTCGCGCGAAGTCTTGCTGCGCACATCGAAATGGATGTGCGGCGGACGGGTCCAGCCGGTTGTGGCCGGATAGGCGCCGGGCTTGATGGTAAGCAGCTTGTAGCGGCCCTCGCTATCCGTGCGAACCAGGGCATAACCCTGGAAGTCGGGATCGAGCGGGGCGGGATTGGTGTCAGCCGGGTGGGCGTAGCGGCCGTGGTGGTTGGCCTGCCAGATTTCGATGATGGCGTCGGCGATGGGTTTGCCGTCCAGCGCCAGCACGCGGCCGCTGATTTCCACGACCTGCCCTGCGGCGCGCTGGCTGTGCCCGCGGACCAGGGTGAGATCGGCATCGCTGTCTTCCGGCTTCTTCACCGGGTAAAAAGGGCCTCGGTCCACGGCGGGCGTTGGCCCCGCCAGTACGGCAGGCAAAACGAGGCCGGACGCCAGCGGCGCCCCGGCCATCCATCTCAGCAGGCTGCGCCTGCCGAACCGCGTCGAACGCTCTGTCATGGCCGCCTCCGTTTTTTCTCTCCAGAATATGCAGCGACGGCCCTGAAGTCCAGTTTTTACATGCCTGGCGGCGGCACTTCCGGAATCTGGTTGCGCAGGCTCAGGTTCAGCATGTTCCAGCCCTTGATCACGGAGATCGCATAACCCATCTGCGCGATTTCCTCGTCGTTGAAGTGTTCCTTCACTTCGCGGAAGGCGGCATCGGTATCGTCCTTTTGCGGCAGCGCGTTCACGGCTTCGGCCCAGCCCAGCGCGGCGCGTTCACGCTCGTTGAAGAAGGGCGACTCGCGCCAGCCGGCGATCGAGTTCAGGTGGCGCGGGTCGGCGCCCTGCTTGATCAGGTCGCGCCAGTGCATGTCGATGCAGACGCCGCAGCCATTGATTTGCGAAACGCGCAGGTTGATCAGCTCGATCAGGCGGTGACCAAGCACGCCGTTTTTGACGGACATGGACAGGGCGACCATGCTTTTCAACTGGGCCTGGGCCACGGTGAAGAAGGCTGGGATGCGGGCAGTGTGGGTCATGATTTGCTCCATTAAGTGGTGGTATCTGACCTATAAGACGTGGCCAGTAAACGGTTTGTGACAGCCTGCGCGAAATTTTTTTATCAGGCGATATTCAGCCCGCCGTCAGCGGCGAGAACCTGGCCGGTAATCCAGCCGGCTTCCGGGCCGGCCAGGGCGACAATCCAGGAGGCCACATCGTCCGGTGCGCCGCGCCGTCCCAACGGGATGCGGGCGCGCTCCTGTGCCTTGACCTCTTCGATCTGCGCAGGCGTGAGGTGCATGCGTTCGGCCAGGAACTCGGTTTCAGTAGGCCCGGCGGCTACGGCGTTTACGCGCACGCCGTCCGCCGCCAGTTCGAGAGCCCAGCAGCGCGTCATGTGCTCCAGCGCCGCCTTGCTTGCCGCGTAATGCGACAGCGCCGGCGCAGCCTTGTGACCGAAGGTGCTGGATATGTTGACAATCGCGCCGCGCGCCGCCTTCAGGTGCGGCAAGGCGGCCGTGGCCAGCAGCGATGGTCCGATGACATTGGTGGCGAAAATATCGCGCACCTGCTGCAGGCCCGCCTGCGCCAGCGGCAGGATGGCGCCTGCACCGGCGTTATTCACCAGCACATCGAGCCGGCCGTGGCGCTGTACCACCTCCGATACCGTGCGCGCCGCATCGTCCGCGCTGGACGCATCGGCCAGCACGTAACTGATGCGGGGTGACTCCGCAGACAGCGCCTGCAGCGCTGCCTCGCGGCGCCCCGTCACCACGACCTGGGCGCCGAGCGCCGCGAAACGCAGCGCAGCGGCGCGGCCAATGCCGGCGCCACCGCCGGTGATCAATACGACTCTTCCTTCCATGGGATTTCCTTTGCTTCGTCAATGTGAGCGCCGAAAAGCTGGTCCATACGGGCAGCAAGCCGCGTGCGGCGTTCGCTGAGGACGGAGATGACGTCGTCCAGCTCACGCAATTTCTCGCGGTGCTGCGCCAGCCCTGCGGCGCATTGAACGGCATCGACATGCTCCTGGCCGAAGCAGTGCAGGAAACCCTGGATCTGGCGGGTACTGAACCCGCAGTCGATCAGGTCGCGAATCCAGCGCACCTGCTTCACGGCGTCCGGGTGATAGTCCCGGTAGCCGTTGGGCAGGCGGCTTGCCTGCAGCAGCCCCTGTGCTTCATAGTGCCGCAGCAGGCGTTCGCTGGTTTGTGCTGCTCGTGCCAATTGGCCAATCTTCATGTTCGTGCCTCCGAAATGAATCCTGGCCCCTTCTCATTAATGTCAGTGTCAAGCATTTACATACCTGGGGGTGGAACTTCCGGGATCTGGTTGCGCAGGCTCAGGTTCAGCATGTTCCAGCCCTTGATGACGGAGATGGCATAACCCATCTGGGCGATTTCCTCGTCGTTGAAGTGCTCCTTCACTTCACGGAAGGCAGCGTCGGTATCGTCCTTCTGCGGCAGCGCGTTCACGGCTTCGGCCCAGCCCAGCGCGGCGCGTTCGCGCTCGCTGAAGAAAGGCGACTCGCGCCAGCCGGCGATCGAGTTCAGGTGGCGCGGGTCGGCGCCCTGCTTGATCAGGTCGCGCCAGTGCATATCGATGCACACGCCGCAGCCATTGATTTGCGATACGCGCAGGTTGATCAGCTCGATCAGGCGGTGGCCAAGCACGCCGTTTTTGACGGACATGGACAGGGCAACCATATTCTTCAGCGGGGTCTGGGCCAGGGTGAAGAACGGCAGACGGGCAGTGTGGGTCATGATTTTCTCCATAAAAGTGGTTGGATCTGCCCTATAAGACGAGGCCCGCCAGCGGTTTGTGACAGCTCTCGCGAAAAAATATCGTCAACCCCTGCCCTGCAGGCGGAATTGCTCGGGTCGATGCCGTGGGCATCCTTGAACAGCTTCCAGAAATGACTGCGGCTGCGATAGCCAAGGCGCGCGGTGATGGTCTTGATCGGCATATCCGTTTCGGACAGCAGCGCCTGCGCGCGCTTCATGCGGAATTCGCGCAGCATGGCCAGCGGCGAGCTGCCATAGGTTCGCGTGAACAGGCGATGGAATACGGTGCGGCTCATGCCGGCCGCCTGCGCCAGTCCATCCAGTGTGTATTCGCGCGCTGGGTCCTTCTTGAGCAAATCGACAATCTTGCCGAGCCGCTCCTGCTGGCTGGCGACGCCCGCCGGCGAAATCTCGTCAGGCTTCGGCCACGCATCGCGCACCAGGGTCGTGACCAGGCGCCGCGCCAGGCAGGTCACGATGGCGGCCGAGCCGGCGCCGCCATGGGCTGACTCGCGCAACATCTCGGGAATCGCCCCGGTCAGCAATTCAGTGCCCGCCGCGTTGAGACGGTGCGGCAGGGGCAGCAAGGCGAACAGGCTGCGGCCATCGAGCAGCGTCGCTCCCAGCAGGCCGTGCGCCAGCACCAGCTCCGGTGACGGCCGAAGTTCCATTTGCTCCGGCAAGAGCAGCAGCTCGCCTTCGGTGACGGGAATCGGCTCCGGCGCGCCATCCAGCGTGCCGGAACCACCCAGGACAGCGATGAAATGCACCAGGCCAGGCGCCGCGGGCGCGAGTACCGTTTCCGGCAGTTCGACGCGACGGAAGGCGATGGCCGTGATATCCAGCTGCCCCAGCGCCTGGTCCAGTGTCAGTCCCATGCTGTTCTCACTTCTCCAGCCGCTTCAGGACTTCGTCCGTCGTCCAGACGGCATTGGCGATGAAGCGGAAATTCACCAGCGCGCTGCCGTAGCCGTCACCTTCCGGCACCTTGGGGCCGGCGACAGCGTCCTTCACCACCACGACTTCGAAACCGCGCTCCAGGAATTCGCGCAGGTGCGATTCCACGCACAGGTTGGAGGCCATGCCCGTGAGGATGATCTTGTCGATGCCCTGCTTGCGCAGCTGGAGCATCAGGTCATTGCTCTGCGGGCCATACAGCTTGTGGGTGGACGCGACCAGCGTCTTGCCATCTTCTATATACGGCTTGAACTCGGGCATCCAGTCCGAGCCGGAACCGGTAAATCCTTCCAGGTTCAGGTTGCCCTTGCGCTCGAACATGCGCAGCTTGTGCTGCACGCTTTCGGCGGGCGCCTGGAATTTCCAGTCATGGTCGTGCGGATAGTAGTAGTGCGGCGAGATCGCCACCGTCATGCCGGCGCGCTTGGTCGCAGCAAACAGCTGCAGGAGGTGCGGCACCAGTTTCTGCTCCGTGACGCTCTCGCCAACGATGCCCCAGGCCGCGCCTTTGGGGCTCATGAAATCGATCTGCGGATCGATCACGACCAGCGCCGTGCGGCTGGCATCCCATTTGAAGGTGGACGCAGGCAGCGCCGGATTAGCCGGATCGGCATAAGGATTTTGCGGGGCGGCGTTGGCAGCGCAGGCCAGCAGCATCGCTGTGGCCAGGACGAGGGGTTTCAGGCTTTTCATTCGAAGACTCCGGTAAGTTAGGAGCCTCCAGATTAGCGGCGGGCGCGAACGGAATGGTACGCAAATGGTTCTGTTTCGTTCCGCTCGCAGCCGGCATTCGCGCGGACTCCTTGACCAGTGAGACGAGCCCCGCGTCCGGTTTGTGACAGCTCGCGCGAAAAATCTGCGAAGGGTGCTGCTTTAAAGCTGTTCGAGCACCAGCCTGGTCGCAGCGGCCAGCAGTGGAACGGGATTGTCGGCCTTGGGCTGGTTGCGGCGCAGGTAAATCGAGAGCACGATGGGCGCGCGGCCGGCGGGCCAGATCACGCCGATGTCGTTGGTGGCGCCGTAGGGACCGGTGCCGGTCTTGTCGCCAACCTTCCAGCCCGAGGGCACGCCGGCGCGGATGCGCTCATCGCCGGTGGTATTCCCGACCAGCCATTCCTGGAAGCGCGCCTGCTGTGCCGGGGGGAGCGCCTTGTCCAGCGCCAGCTTGCGCAAGGTCGCGGTCATGGCGCGCGGCGTGGTCGTGTCACGCAGGTCGCCGGGGATGGACGTGTTCAACTCCGGCTCCCAGCGGTCGAGACGCGTGGTCTGGTCGCCGATGCTGCGCAGGAAGGCAGTCAGCTGGGCGGGACCGCCGATTTCCTTCAGCAGCAGGTTGGCGGCAGCGTTGTCGCTGTAGGCCACGGCGGCCGCGCACAGTTCCTCGATCGGCATGCCGTCATGCAGGTGCTTCTCGGTGATGGGGCAGTGATTGAGCAGCACGCGCTTGTCGTAGCGGATGCGCTTCTGCATCAGCTTTGGATTCTTCACGCTGCGCTCCAGCAGCGAAGCCGCCAGCGCAGCTTTGAAGGTGCTGCACATCGGGAAGGCTTCGTCCGCGCGCCACGCCACTTCCTTGCCGCTGCCGGTATCGATGGCGTAGACGCCGATCTGTCCATCCAGCCCCTCTTCCAGCGCCGCGAATCCGGACGGCGCTGCGGCGAAGGCCAGCGAAGGAAATGCGGAGACGGATGCGGTGGCAAGCAGGAATTGGCGGCGTGTGCTCATGGTCGGTTCAGGGCAGGAAGCCCGCTGGTAAATCGGCAAGCGCATCTTCGCAGCGCTGCGCCAGAAAGTCCAGCAGCACGCGCACGCGCGGCGGCATGTAGCGGCTGCGCTGGAACAGAGCATGGATCGACGTGGGACGCGACTTCCAGTCCGGCAGCAGCACCTGCAGCCGGCCGGCGTTCAGATCGTCCGCGATATCCCACAGCGATTTGTAGGCAATGCAGCGGCCGCACAGCGCCCATTCGCGCACCAGGGCGCCATCGTTGGTATCCCAGGCCTGGTCATGCGGCACCACGTGCAGCCAGCGCTCGTCGCCGCGCGTGAACTCGATTTCGTTCTGCGTGCCGGCGGATGTGGCCCACAGTGCGAAACGATGTTTGGACAGGTCGGCCGGGCTTTGCGGCACGCCGTGCTGCTTCAGGTAGGCGGGCGAGGCGCACAGCAAGCGGCAATCCGGCGCCAGGCGGCGCGCAGCCAGGGCGCTGTCCTGCGGCATGGAGAAGCGGATGGCGAGGTCGATCTCTTCCTGCAGCAGGTTGGACATGGCGTCGGTCAGATAAAGCGAGAACGTCACCTCGGGATACAGCTCGCAAAATTCTTCCAGCCATTTGCGCAGGCGGTTGCGGCCGAAGTCGGACGTGGCGGACAGCCTCACCTTCCCGCGCACCATCTCACGGCGGGCATGCAGGGCTGCCTCGCCGTCCTCGATCGCTTGCAGGGCGATGCGGCAGTGCTCCAGGTAGAGCAGGCCCTCGGGCGTGACGCGCAGCTGGCGCGTGGTGCGGTCGAACAGGCGGGTGGAGAGGTCGCGCTCCAGTTTCAGCAGGCGCGCGCTGGCCGCGGCGGGCGAGAGTCCGAGCTTGCGGCCGGCCGCGGACAGGCTGCCCAGGTCCGCAGCTTCCACGAACAAACGCATGTCTCCCAGACGGTCAGTCGCCATATTCAAATCCAATTTGAAAACCGTTCAAATTCTAAGCCAATTATCAAATCGGCGTTGCATCCCCACAATTCAGGCATTCAGCCTTTAAAAGGACTTGTCATGCCAATCACCTTGCTCGCGCTGGCCATCAGCGCATTCGCGATCGGAACCACGGAGTTCGTGATCATGGGAATCCTGCCGGATGTGGCGCGGGATCTTGCCGTCTCGCTGCCCGATGCGGGACTTCTCGTCAGCGGCTACGCACTGGGCGTGGCCGTGGGCGCCCCTCTGCTGGCGGTGCTGACCAATAAGCTGCGCCGCAAGCTCGCGCTGCAGCTGCTGATGCTGATCTTCATTGTCGGGAATGTGCTGTGCGCACTGGCGCCAGGCTACACGGTGCTGATGGTGGCGCGCGTGGTCACTTCGTTTGCGCACGGGTCCTTCTTCGGCATCGGCGCCGTGGTGGCGGCGTCCCTGGTGCCCGCCGACAAACGCGCCAGCGCGATCGCGCTGATGTTCACCGGCCTTACGCTGGCCAATGTGCTGGGCGTGCCCTTCGGGACGTTCATCGGCCAGGAATTCGGCTGGCGCACAACGTTCTGGATTGTCGCCGTGATGGGCGTGCTGTCGTTTGCTGGCCTGAGCGTGCTGCTGCCAAACCGTTCGGAGTCCTCCGCCGCGCGCCTGGGACAGGAAGTGCGCGTGCTGGCCGAACCGGCGGCCTGGCTTGCGCTTTTGATGACGGTGGTCGGCTTCGGCGGGGTGTTCGTCGTGTTCACCTACATCGCACCGATTCTCGAACAAGTGACCGGCTTTTCGCCGCGCGCGATTTCGCTGGTGCTGGTGCTGTTCGGGGTTGGCCTCACGCTTGGCAATACTCTTGGCGGACGACTGGCCGACCGCGCGCTGATGCCGTCGCTGATGGGCATCCTGGCCGTGCTGGCGGTGATCATGGTGGTGTTTGCGTTCACCAGCCATTATCGGCTGGCGGCGGTTGCCACGATCTTTGTCTGGGGTATCGCGCCGGCCTGCAACGTGCCGAACAGGGATTCCGGCGCAGGCAGCCCCGATCGTCCATGTTCCCCCTGAAGTAGCGATAGAAATTCGACATATCTCCTCCCATCCGTGGATGAGAGGAGAATAGCGCCTGCGCAGGAAGCGGACTTTGCGGTAGCTTAAGGTCAGGCGTGGGCGATGGCGGCGGCGATGGACTGGCCGACTTCGGTGGTGCTGGCTGAGCCGCCCATGTCCGGCGTGCGGGGGCCTTCGACCAGGGCGGCTTCGATGGCGCGCACGACCGCGTCGTGAGCCTCTTTGTGGCCGAGGAAGTCGAGCATCATGGCGCCGGACCAGATCATGGCGATCGGGTTGGCGATGTTCTTGCCGTAGATGTCCGGCGCGGAGCCGTGCACGGGTTCGAACAGCGACGGGAAATTCCGCTCCGGATTCAGGTTGGCGGACGGCGCGATGCCGATCGTGCCCGCGCAAGCCGGTCCGAGGTCGGACAGGATATCGCCGAACAGGTTGGAGGCAACGACCACGTCAAACCGCTCAGGGCTCAGCACAAAGCGCGCGGCCAGGATATCGATGTGGTACTGGTCCCAGCGCACATCCGAATACGACTCGGACATCAGCTTCACCCGCTCATCCCAATAAGGCATTGAAATCGAAATGCCGTTGGACTTGGTGGCCGAGGTCAGATGCTTCTTGGGGCGCGACTGCGCCAGGTCGAAGGCAAACTTCAGGATGCGGTCCACGCCCTTGCGCGAAAACACAGCCTCCTGCAGCACCAGCTCGCGCTCGGTCCCCTCGAACACCTTGCCGCCCACGGCCGAATACTCACCCTCGGTATTCTCGCGCACCACGTAGAAGTCGATATCGCCCGGCTTCTTGCCGGCCAGCGGGCAAGGCACGCCCGGCAGCAGCCGCACGGGACGCAGGTTCACATATTGGTCGAACTCGCGACGGAACTTCAGCAGGGACCCCCACAGCGAAATATGGTCGGGCACCGTCGCCGGCCAGCCCACGGCGCCGAAGAAGATCGCGTCGAAGCCGGACAGCTGCGCGTGCCAGTCATCCGGCATCATCTTCCCGTGCTGCGCGTAGTAGTCGCAGCTCGCCCACTCAAAGGTCTTGAACTCCAGCGAAATGCCGAAACGCCCGGCGGCCGCCTGCACGGCGCGCAGGCCCTCGGGCATCACTTCCTTGCCAATGCCGTCACCGGCCAGTACTGCGATTTTGTGAGTTGTCATGGCTTTGCTCCTTTCGATGAACTACAGGATAGCACCGCACACCATGTATATAATCCCCATTATCGTGAATTAATGGAACACGAATCGTGAATAATGACGATCTGCGGGTTTTTGCCATGGCCGCCCGCAAGGCCAGCTTTGCCGCCGCCGCCGCGGAACTGGGCATGTCGCCCGCCTACGTGAGCAAGCGTATCGGCATCCTGGAGGAGACGCTGGGCGTGAAACTGTTCCACCGCACCACCCGCCGCGTGGTCATCACCGAGGACGGCGAACGGATCTACGCCCGCGCCCAGGCCATCCTCGATAACCTGGACCAGCTGTTCGACGAAGTAGCCGAGCAGCGCAGCACCCCGCGCGGCCAGCTGCGCATCAGCAGCAGCTTCGGTTTCGGCCGCAATGTGGTCGCCCCCGCCATCGCCCGCCTGGCCGAACGCCACCCTGCCCTGCAGGTGCGCTTCGAAGTGTTCGACCGGGTGGTGGATATTGTCGAAGAGGGCTTCGACCTGGACGTGCGCGTCGGCGACGAAATTGCGCCGGACCTGATCGCCCGCAAGCTGAAATCCAACCACCGCGTGCTGTGCGCGTCGCCCGCCTATGTCGACAAGCATGGCGCGCCGAAGCACCTGCAGGATCTCTCCAGTCACAACTGCCTGGCGATCAAGGAACGCGACCTGCCCTTTGGCGTATGGCGCCTGCGCGGCCCGGCCGGCGATGAAACGGTGAAGGTTACGGGCTCGCTGTCCACCAACCACGGCGAAATCGCGCTGCAGTGGGCCATCGAAGGCGCCGGCATCGTGCTGCGTTCACTGTGGGACGCCCAGGCCCACATCGACGCCGGCCGCCTGGTCCAGCTCCTGCCCGACTACCGGCAGGACGCGAATGTGTGGGCGGTCTACCCTCAGCGGCTTGGCGGCTCGGCCAAGGTGCGCGTCTGCGTGGAGTTCCTGGCAGAGTACCTGAGCACATAGGCCACCAGCGCCAACTCGATCACATTCGCCGTGCGCTCGAAGGCGAACTCCGCATCCGGCCCGATGTTCGAAAAGATCATGCACAGGTTAAGGGTCATGTGCAGCAAGATGGTGAGCCACAGGCTGCCCGTCGCATAGCGCACGGACGCGAACATCATGCCGGCCACCGAGGTTACGCAGGCCTGCCACAAGGCCGTGCTCCAGTCGACGCCCATGAAACCGTGCAGCAGGTGCATGGACCCGAACAGCACGCCGGACAAGACAATGCCCTGCCAGCGCGGCAGCGTTAGCAGCAGCGCGAAAATCACGCCGCGGAACAGCAGCTCTTCGCCGAAGGCGTTCACGAACTGCATCAGCAGCTCGCCGCCAAAGCCGCCCTTGGAACTCACGCCCATCACCAGGAACAGGGCGGCGGTCAGCAGGCTGGCGAGGAAGACCGGCGTGGGACGGATCTTGTCCAGATCGAAGCCGACCTGGCGCCACAGGCCAAGCGCGTGCACCAGCGCGAGCGGCAGCACTACGGTGGATGCGAAGGCGGCGAGCTTCACCTTGCCGAACGCGTCCCGGCGGCGCGAACGCGAAACCAACTTTCAGGATCAGTACCGTCAGCAGGAACTGGGCGGCGGCGCAGGCGACTGCGGCATGAATGGGGCGCTGGATAGCCATGGCGTGTATGCATCGTTAGTTAGCTTGGCCCTCACTGTATCGATGCCACGAGCGCCGTGGCAGCGCCGTGCGACGAAATGCAAAATTCGAGACACAGCCTGTAACATTAGCACCCGGCGCGGCCGCGCACCAGGATGCGTCGGGCGCAGGCAATCCGGAATCACGCCACCAGCTTCAGCGCCGGCACGGCGCGTACCGGCGACGTCACTGCCACAGCCGCCTTGCGGACCTCGCCCGCCAGCCGGAACACGCCCACGGCGCGCGACAGCTGGTTGGTCTGCTGGTGCAACGAGCCGACGGCGGCGGCAGCCTCCTCCACCAGGGACGCGTTCTGCTGCGTCACGCGGTCCATCGATGTCATCGCCTGGTTGACCTGCGCGATGCCGTCGCTCTGCTCTTGGCTGGCGGCAGTAATTTCGCCCATCAGGCCCGTCACCTGCTGGATGCCGGCGACGATCTGCTCCATCGTGGCGCCGGCCTGCTGCACCAGGCGGCTGCCTGCGTCGACCTGCTCCACCGAATTGCCGATCAACGTCTTGATTTCTTTCGCCGCGGCGGCGCTGCGCTGGGCGAGGTTGCGCACCTCGCTGGCCACGACGGCGAAGCCCCTGCCCTGCTCGCCGGCGCGGGCAGCTTCCACGGCGGCGTTCAGCGCCAAAATATTGGTCTGGAAGGCGATGCCGTCGATCACGCTGATGATGTCCACCACCTTGCGCGAGGAGCCATTGATCGAGTCCATGATGTCCACCACTTCCGACATCACGGCGCCGCCGGTGCCCGCAATGTCCGTCGCGGCGCGCGCCAGCTGGTTAGCCTGGCGCGAATGGTCGGCATTGCGCTGCACGGCAGTCACCAGGTCGCCCATCGAAGCGGCGGTTTCCTCCAGCGAGCCGGCCTGCTCCTCGGTGCGCGCCGCCAGGTCCTGGCTGCCCGCCGCGATCTGGCTGGAGGCGGACGCAATCGCGTCCGTACCCTGGCGCACCTGGTCCACGATGCTGGCCAGGCCATCGTTCATGTCCTTCAGCGCCTGCAGCAGCAGGCCCGTTTCGTCGGTGTTGGAGACTTCGATGTCGGCGCTCAGGTCGCCGCCCGCCACCTGCCTGGCGATGTCCACTGCGCGGCGAATGGGCAGGATGATCGAGCGCGCCGTCCATATCGCGAACACTGTCCCGGCCAGCAGGGCCACCACGCTCAGGCAAATCAGCAGGATCTGGCTGCTCCGGTTCTGGCCGGCCGCCTCGCGCGACAGCGCATCGATCTCCGCGACCTGGCGCCGCGCCAGCTGGTCGATCGACTCAAGATAAGCATTCATGGCCGGCTCCAGCCGGGACTCCGTGAGCACGGCCGCGGACTCGCCGTCGCCTTTGTCCCTCTGCGCGATTACTTCCTGCCGCGCCGCGCGGTAGGCGTCGCGCCGCTCGCCGATGGCGGCATACAGCGCAGCTTCGTCATCGCCGTGCAGCATGCCCTCCAGCTTCTGCTGGATTTCGCTGACGCGCGCACTGGCGATCGCGATGCGCTGCTCATTGCGCTGGCGTTCCCGGTCGCCGTTTGCGGACGCAAGGGCCAGTGTGCGGGCACCGTTTACGTGGGTGAGGCTGTACCACTCGGTGATCAGGCGTTCCTTGACCAGCGTGTCATTCAGCATGCGCGAGATCAGCACGCCTGCCGCTTCCAGACGCCAGTAGCCGATGCCGGCCACCATCATCAGCAATACCAGCACGAACCCGAAACCGGCCGCCAGCCGGGTCGATACCTTCCAGTTTTTGATGTTCACTTTTTTCCTCGACTGATCGACATATCACCCGGTCGAGGTTAGTGCATGGGCTTGGGCGCAGGTAAGCGGATTTACGTGGTTTAACACGTTCGCCGAAGATCCCTACACTTCAGAAACAGTAAGCGACAAAAAGGTAGGGATATCCTGACAGAAGCCGCTGACTACTTTGGTGCAAACAGCGCGGCGTGCACGGCGGCGCGCTCGGCCGCCTTCCGCTCGAAGGCGTTGCGCGCCGCGGCCACTTCGGACTGATGCGCCACCGCCCAGTCATACAGCACCAGCAAGGGTTGATGCAGGCTGCGTCCAAGCCCCGTGAGTTCATAATCTACGCGGGGCGGGATGGTCGGGTACATGGTGCGCTCCACCATGCCATCCTGCTCCAGGCCTTTCAGGGTAAGCGTCAGCATGCGCTGCGAGATGCCTTCCACGCGCCGCTGAATCTCGTTGTAGCGCAGCGGCCCGTTACGCAGCGTGCCGACCACCATCACCGTCCATTTATCCCCGATGCGGGCCAGCAGATCCGTTACCGCCATGCAGGCGGAATGATCGACGCCGCATACATCCGTGTTCGTATCGCCCATAAAAGTGCCTCCTTGTTTCAATCCTCCCACAGTCTAACATGGCGTCACGAACAATTTGTTCCTTACATACAGGAGTAGCCCATGAAGGTATTGCATATCGATTCCAGCATCAACGGCCAGCAGTCCGTGAGCCGTCAACTGAGCGCCGCCATCGTGCGCCGCCTGCGCGAAGCGAATACCGGCGCCAGCGTAGCCTACCGCGACGTGGTCGCCGATCCGGTGCCGCAGTCCAGCGGCATGGCCGGCAGCAGCCCGCTGCTGGATGAATTCCTGGCCGCGGACGTGGTCGTCATCGGCGCGCCGATGTACAACTTCGGCGTTCCCAGCCAGTTGAAGGCGTGGCTGGACACCCTGGCCGTGGCCGGCGTCACCTTCAGCTACGGCGCCAGCGGTCCGCAGGGCCTGTGCGGCGGCAAGCGCATCATCGTCGCTTCCTCGCGCGGCGGCATCTACAGCGCGCCGTCGCCGGCGGCCGGCATGGACCATCAGGAAAGCTACCTGAGCAGCTTCTTCGGCTTCCTCGGCGCGCAGATTGAATTCATCCGCGCGGAAGGCGTGGGCATGGGCGACGAGCAGCGCCAGCGTGCCATGGACTCCGCCTTCGCCGCCGCCGGCGCCCTGCAGGCTGCGTGATCGCGCTAAATCGCTGCACTGTCGGCTAAATAGCAACCTTGTACAGGCGGGCAGGGCTTAGAATGGCTCAACAACAAACTACTGCAGAGAGCCGCCATGACCCGCCTGTTCCGCTTTTTTGCTGTATTACTGCTGCTGGCTTCGTCGGCCGCCTACGCCGGCAAGCCCTACCAGCACTTCGTGGTGGGCGATCCCACCGATGTCGTGCTGCGGGCGCCCAAGAAGCCCAGCCTGGTGCTGATGGGCGGCGGCCCGGACGTGGACCAGGCCTTTGCCTGGATGATCGGCAAATCCGGCGGCGGCAATTTCGTCGTGATCCGCAGCCGTGGCACGGATGCCTACAACCCTTACATCTATGCGATGGGCGGCGTGCAATCCGTTGAAACGCTGGTGATCCCCAGCCGCGATGCCGCCAACGATCCCTTCGTACTGCAGCGTATCCGCGGCGCCGAGGCGCTCTTCATTGCCGGCGGCGACCAGTCCGACTACATCAAGTTCTGGGAAGGTACGCCGGTGCAGGCCGCCATCCAGGAACTGGCGGCGAAGAATATCCCGATCGGCGGCACCAGCGCGGGACTGGCGCTGATGGGCAAGTTCGGTTTCTCCGCCCTGAACGGCAGCATCACGTCCGACGCGGCCCTGTCCGATCCTTTCGACAAGCGCATCACGCTGGAACGCGATTTCCTGACCCTGCCCGACCTGGGCGGCCTGATCACCGATTCCCACCTCGACGCGCGCGACCGCATGGGCCGCCTGATCACCTTCATGGCGCGCATCGTTAACGACGGCTGGGCAGGTACCGTGCGCGGTATCGGCGTGGACGTAGAAACCGCGCTGCTGGTCGAAGCAGGCGTGGGCACACGCGCTGGCCTGGGCTCGGTCTATTTCATGCAGACGGTCGGCTTGCCGCAGGTCTGCTCGCCGAAGACGCCACTCACTTACCGCAATGTGGATACGCAGCGCCTGTCCGGCAGCGGCAGCTTCGATCTGGGCAACTGGGCCGGCTATGGCGGCGCTACAACACGTTATTCGATTTCTGCCGTGGGCGGTGTGCTCAGTTCGACACAGCCGGGCGGCGCGATCTACTGAGTTCCCCGAATCTCGCCTATATTGGACAGATGGCGCTTGCACTGGAGCGGCGCAGGGGAGAACTGCCATGATCACATTCAGCAGGACTGCAAACGTTGCACCGGGCAAGACCACTGAGGCAATCAAGTTCGCCAAGACCATACAGGCCTACCTGAAGGAGGGCTATGGCATTGAGCTGGAAGTCATGCTGCCGTTCGGCGGCAATCCCCTTCGTGTCGCCTGGACGGGGCGCTTCGACAGCGTCGCCAAAATCGACGAGTTCCAGCAGAAAATGATGGGCGATCAGCAGTACTGGAACATCATCAGCCAGTATAAGGACTGCCTGCTGCCCGGCTCGGTGAACGATTCGATCTGGCGCACGGTCTGATTAAAACCCAAGGCGTAAAGCTGGTGTCAGCCACATCGTGGCTGACACCTGTTTTTGGCCGTGGGTTTTGATTTGCTCAGTGGCGGGTCGGCGAAGTGGCATGCTCCCCAACCGGCGCGCCGGCAGGCACCACATGCTCCGGCGGCATGCCGTCGCGGAACAGCTTGCGCAGCTCGGTGCGCAGTTCGGGGCTGTCGGTGTAGCCATGGCTGGCGATGGCATGCTGGACGGCGATGGTCAGCAATTCCTCTTCCGTATCGGCGGAGATCGCGATGCTGCAGTGCGACTCGCTGGGGAACTCACGGCAGTCGATATACTTTCTCATTTCAGTTCTCCCTTTGCCACGGAAGCCGGTCCGTTGCGGACCAGTTTGCCCTTCCGCTGCTATTCACTATAGGCCGCGCAGCGCGTGCTGCAATGCGGTTTGACAGGGTCTGCGGGCGCGGCAATACTTGCCGCTTTCAAACTGATCTTGTCCGCCATGACGCTGTCCGCCTGGTATCTGCTTGCGCTCGCCGTTCCTGTACTCCTGCTGGGTGAATTCGTCTTGCGCCGCGTGCCGGTGCTGGCGCGCTTCAATATCCCGGTGCCGGTGGTGGGCGGGCTGCTGTTCGCCCTGCTCCTGCTCGGCCTGCGCTACGCCGGAATGCCGGTGAGCTTCGCCGGCAAAGTGGACGCGGCCTGGTGGACCTGGCTGGTCACCACCGAGCCTGAGTGGCTGGCCCCTCCGGCGCGTAACCTGAACCTGCCTTTGCTGATCGGCTTCTTCACCTGCGTCGGCCTGGCAGCGCCCTTACGCCTGCTGCGCACGGGCGGGCGCATGCTGCTGGTGCTGCTGGTGGCCACTACCGTGTTGTCTGTCTTGCAGAATGCGGTGGGGGTCGCGGTAGCTGTGGCTCTCGGCGCACCCGCGCTGCTCGGCGTTGCCTGCGGCTCGCTCACACTCGTCGGCGGACACGGTACCGCGCTCGGCTTTGCCCCGCGCTTCGAACAGGCTGGCCTCGCTGCGGCCGCCACTATCGGCGCCTCCGCCGCAACCTTCGGTCTCGTCGCCGGCGCCCTCCTCTCCGGGCCCCTCGGCGCCTGGCTGTTGCGCAAACGGGGCGCGAATCCCACCTCGTCCGCCGCCGCAGCCCCGGCCCACGACGCTCAGCGCGCGCCTGTCGTGGCGAGCTTTGTGGCGGACGTGCAGGCGGTCGCAGCGCTGGGCTGGAGCGCGCTGGGCCATGCCTTGCTGATTGCAGCCTGCGTCAAGGCCGGCGCCTGGGCCAGCTATGGACTGGACAAGCTGGGCGCTACCCTGCCCGCCTACATGGGCGCCCTGCTGGCCGGCTTCACCGTCCGCGCGCTGCACGACGCCGCAGGCCAGAACTGGCTCCGTAGCGAGGTAATCACAAAGATCGCGGCGGTGCTGCTGCCGCTGTTCCTGGCGGTCACGCTGTCGGCCCTGAACCTGCAGGAACTGGCGCAAGTGGCCGGGCCGATGCTGGCCATCCTGGCGGTGAACACGATTGTCACGCTGGCCTTCGCTGCAGCGCTCGTCTACCCATTGCTGGGACGCGACTATGAAGCCGCCGTGGCAACGGCCGGCCTGACAGGCTACGGAATAGGCTCCACCGCCACCGCCGTTGCGGCGATGGACGCGATTACACGACAGCGCGGCCCGGCGCCCCGGGCCACGACCATCGTCCCGCCAACAGGCGGCTTCCTGATCGACCTGACGAACGCGCCAGTGATCGCCGCCTTCCTGCGTCTCTAGCCTACTGTTTCTTTTTGGCCTTCGGATCTTTCGGCGCCGGTTTGTCCAGCGCCTTGGACGCCGGCGTCGAACCACCTTGGACGCCGAGCGCACCGCCCGTGCCCATGCCGCCGGCCACTTCCTGTGCCTTGTAATTGCGCACAGCCCGCACCAGCTGGTTATACGAATCCATGAAGGCAGCAATCAGGATCTTGCCTTCCGGCGTATTCGAATACCCCCCGGCGCCGCCGAATGCGCCGCCGCCGAACAGGCCGCCGGCGACATTGAAGTCAAAGTTCTTGGCGCTGCCCTCCGCGGCAGCCAGCTGGACCCCGGACCGGTTATCGATCATCAACAGCGTGGTCGACGCTTCATTGGCCTTGATGCCGCCAGCGACCGCACCCGCTATGCTGCCCAGCATGCCCGTGCCGCCCAGCATGCCGCCCATGCCCTGGGTGCCTTTCTGGCTGAAGGTAATGGTCGGGCTCATCGTGTAGTCCGCCGCCACCACCTGCCCTTTGCCCATATTGCTGCCGGAGCGCATCTCACCCGACTGGGCCAGCTGGCGTTCCATCATCATCTTGTTCATGGCGCCGCCACGCTCAACGATGACGAAGCAGTTCGACTGCTGGATCATCATGCGCAGCACCGGCACAGTCGATCCAAGCTTGTATTGCGACAGCTGGTCGGTACCAGGGTGCGGCTGTGTCTTCCACCACGCCCAGCGTGCCCAGGGTTTTGTCGCATTTTTCCAATTGCGGATTCGCGTTTGCCGCCTGCGCGCCACCGGCTGCGCCAGTCGCCACCGTGCCGCCGCCGCCCAGTTTTGGTTCTGTTCCCGCGCATGCTGCGAGTGTCAACGCCACAGCAGCAATCGCCGTTGATACGATGAGTCTGTTCATGGTATTTCTCCCCTTTTTTACTCAACCGCACATTCAAGAATAGGGCACATCGACGAAAAATCCACTTCCGCCACAGATTATTTGTCGTATATAGTTACTCCGCCGCAAGGCTAACTTCTATAAGGATCTGACCTATGAACAAACTGATCGCTGCCTCCATCGCCATGTTCTTTGCCGCATCCGCCTACGCCGCGCCGGACGCGCCTGCCAAGAACTCCCAGCAATCGAAAATGGCGAGCTGCAATGCGGATGCCAAGGAATTGAAAGGCGACGAACGCAAGGTATTCATGAAGGAATGCCTGAGCGCGAAACCTGCGAAAGCTCCGACTCAGCAGGAGAAGATGAAGACCTGTAACGCGGACGCGGCAGGCAAGAAGGGGGATGAACGGAAGGCGTTTATGAAGGAATGTTTGAGCGCGAAGAAAGCGGCATAAGGAAACGCCGCAGGCCCGCGCGGGCCCGCGGCGAGGCGCATCGTTTAACGCAATCCGCTGGCGAGGCGCGGCGACGACAATAACTGCTTGAACGCATCCCACCGCTGAACACGGGCGGCCGCCGGATCGGTGGCCGTCGCGTGACGTTCCACGAAGGCCTTGACCATGTCCTGGCCCAGGTTGTAGTTGATCACATAACCGCGGTTCGCGTCATAGAAGGAGACGCGCTGCGCCGACTTCTCCGGCGGATACAGGCCGACATTCACCATCCACTCCTGCGCCTGCTCCTTGCTGAAGCGCCCTTCCAGGTACTCGCGCGCGCCGTCATTGTCCGCATAGCTCAGTTTTGCCATCAGCTTCAGCAGCTGTGCATATTTCGGCGCCAGCGCGGGATCGAGGCCGGCCAGCGGGAACAGGGTTTTCTGTTCAAAGTCCAGTCGCTCATCGTCCGTGAAAGCCATCTTGATGCCATAGTTCGCGCTGCCCTCGGCGATCAGGGACATCGGCGAATACAGCGGATACACGCTGAACTCCACCCAGTTGCGCTTCTTCACCAGCTCCTGCTCCAGCAGCGCGTTGTAGACGTGGTGACCCGGATAGCCCTCGTGGCAGCCCAGGTCCAGCGCGCGCTCGATATAGATCGGGAATTCGGTATTGATCTGGATGAGGGAATGGGCATTGCCCTTGTACCAGTTGTAGCCTGACCAGGGCTTGTTGCTCACGAACTCCAGCACAAAGCTCTCGTTCTTCGGCAGTTCGACGAAGCGCGCCGTGCGTTCGCGGCAGGCGGCGATGGATGCGTCGAACACGGTCTTCAGGCGCTCCTTCGGAATCACGAACTGGGCGCGGAATGTTTTCAGGCGCTCCTGCAGCGGGCCGGCGCCGGGAATCAGCTTGTCCACTTCAGCCACGATGGCTTCGTAATAGGCGCGGTCATGATGGGGCGACACAGCATCGTACAGCAGCGAAGTCTCCTCATCGAAGCTGAACTTCTTCCCCTCCAGCATATCGATGCGCGCCTCCACCGCGCGCAGCTGCTTGGACAGGAACTCGATGCGCAGCGCCTCGTCCGGATTGCCGGCTTTCTGTTGCGCGATATCGCGCCGCGCGGCCTGCACATCCTTGCGAATCGCAGCCAGCGGCTGCTTGCTCTTCACCGCCGCTTCCTGCAGCGCGGCCGGGCCATAATACGCGTCCACATAGTTCGCGTCATGCTGGCCTACCGCCAGCACCGCCTTGCGGTACCGCTCCGCCACATCCTGAACCGACGCCGCCAATGCACTCCCCGCCATCACCATGGCAATCCCTCCCATGACCAGCTTTTTCATACTACCTCTTCGGTTATCTTCGAAGGGGTCAAGTTTAGCTGATCGGGGACCATCAGTCGCATCGGCACCGCAAGCTCGATGCCGGCCGCGTCCAGCTCGCGCACCACGGAAAGGAAGATGGCCTGCTGTGTGTCCATGAACACGAAGTAGTCCGGCGACTTGATCCAGTAGACGGTTTCAAAGTCGAAGGACCATTCGCCCATGCCTGAGAAATGCGCCCGCTCGAAATTGGCAGTCTTCGATTGCGCCAGTACGGCGTTCTTCAGGATCTCGGGGATGAGCCGCAGCTGATCCTCGCCGGTGCCGTGGCGCACGCGCAGGATGAAAGCCGCGCGGCGCATCTGCATGCGCGTCTGGTTCAGGATGCGCGCCTTCAGGATGTCGCCGTTGGAAAAGATGATCTGGTCGCCGCCCAGGCCGCGCAGGCGCGTAGTCTTCAGGCCGATGTATTCGACGGAGCCCAGCTTGTCGTCCACGATGATGAAGTCGCCGACCACGAAAGGCTTGTCCAGCACGATGGAGAGCGAGGCGAACAGGTCGCCGAGGATGTTCTGCACCGCCAGCGCCACGGCGATACCGCTGATGCCCAGGCTCGCCACCAGGGTTGTGATATTGAAGCCGAGATTGTCCAGCACCATCAGGGTGAAGACGATCCACAGCATCAGGCGCAGCACGAAATCGATGATGGCGGCCGACGTGGCCGAAGCGCCGGTTTCCCTGCGCCGGTAATGGCCGCGCCACGAGCGCACCAGGCTGTCGCCCCACACGCCGGCCTGCACCAGCAAGGTGGTCGCCGTCACGCGCCACACCCATGTGTGCTGTTTCGATGGAAGGTCCAGCATCTGGCTGCCCATCCAGGCGGCGCCGACGAGAATGGTCAGCAGCCAGGTGGAGCGCAGCATGCGCACCAGCCAGTCATCAATGGGAGTATGGGTGCTCTCGGCAATCACTGCCAGGCGCCGCACCGCCAGGCACTTCACCAGGTACAGGACCACAGCCGTCGCTGCCATCACAGCCAGCGCCGTGCCCCAGTCTTCGAGTGTATTTCCGAGAAAAGAAAAACGCATGCGACGCAGTGTAGCCAAGCATCCAGGGCAGGCGCGCACGCATGACTGGAGGCAAGGTTGCGCCACCCCGACAAAAAATTCTGGATACTTTTTGTCTCCTCTACTAACAAAGCCCAATAATGTCCACGAACAAGCCAACCACTATTCAGTTGTGGGGCGGGCTGGAAGGCACCGTCAACCGCGTATCCGATCAGTATTTCAGCCAGATAGAACAGAACGGCCACGACCGCCGTGAAGATGACCTCGACCGCTTTGCCGCACTGGGCATACGCGCACTGCGCTATCCCGTGCTGTGGGAGCGCGTGGCCCCGGAAGGCATCGCCAATGCCGACTGGAGCCAGCCCGATGAGCGCCTGCCGGCCTTGCAGGCGCTGGGCGTCACCCCGATCGTTGGCCTGATCCACCACGGCAGCGGCCCGCGCCACACCAGCCTGGTGGACCCGGACTTCCCCGAACAACTGGCCGAATACGCCGGCGCGGTTGCGCAGCGCTATCCCTGGGTGCAGTACTACACGCCTGTCAACGAACCATTGACGACGGCGCGCTTCTGCGGCCTGTATGGCTTGTGGTATCCCCATGGCCGCGACGATGTGACCTTCCTGCGCGCGCTGATCAACCAGTGCCGCGCTACCGTGCTATCGATGCGTGCGATCCGCGCGGTCAATCCGAACGCCAGGCTGGTGCAGACGGATGACCTGGGCAAGACCTACAGTACGCCGGAGCTGGCCGGATGGGCGAATTTCTATAACGAGCGGCGCTGGCTGGCCTGGGATCTGCTGTACGGCCGCATGGGCCCGGATCACGCGCTGTGGGACTACCTTACGCGGCGCGGCAAACTGAGCGAGGAAGAACTGCTCTGGTTCAGGGATAATCCCTGCCCTCCCGATATCGTGGGCCTGAACTACTACATCACCAGCGAACGCTGGCTCGATCACCGCGCCGACCGCTATCCCCAGCGCTATGTAGGCGTGGACGGCTTCGCCGATATTGAAACGGCGCGTGCGCTGGCCGTGCCCACGCCCGGCATCGGTCCGCTGATCGAAGAAGTGTGGGAGCGCTACGGGCTGCCGATGGCCGTTACCGAAGCGCATATCGACGCCAACCGCGAGGACCAGCTGCGCTGGCTGCTGGAAGTGTGGAACGCGGCGCTCGATGTCAAGCGGCGCGGTGCGGACGTGCGCGCCGTCACCGTCTGGTCCCTGCTCGGCTCCTTCGACTGGAATTGTCTCGTGACCGAATGCAAGGGGTATTACGAAACCGGCGCCTTCGACCTGCGCTCGCCCGTGCCGCGCCCAACCGCACTGGCCGGGATGATGCGCGAGCTGGCCACGGGCCGTCCGCCAAGCAACCCGGTATTGCAGGGCGCAGGCTGGTGGCGCCGGCCTGGGCGCTTTCTCTGTCCACCCGCTGCGACCAGTACGACGATTGCAGCCCTGCCGCCGGAACGCCACTTCCCGCAGCGTCCCGTGCAACCGATCCTCGTCATCGGGGCCACCGGCACGCTGGGCTCGGCCTTCGCCCGCATCTGCGAGCAGCGCAACCTGTCCTATCGCGTGCTCACGCGGCAGGACATGGACATCGCCGATCCTGCCTCCGTGGAGGCGGCCATCCAGCGCTATCAGCCCTGGGCCATCATCAATGCCGGCGGCTACGTACGCGTACACCAGGCGGAGCACGACGCCGTGCGCTGCCTGCGCGAGAACACGCATGGCGCCGTCGTGCTGGCGGTGGCGTGCGCGAAGCATGCGCTGCATCTGCTCGGCTTCTCCAGCGACCTGGTCTTCGATGGCAGCAAGGGAGCGCCCTATGTGGAAAGCGACGCCGTGGCGCCGCTGAACGTGTATGGCCGCAGCAAGGCGGAAGCGGAAAAGCGCATGCTGTCCATCCACCCGCAAACGCTGGTGGTGCGCACCAGCGCCTTCTTCGGACCATGGGACTGCCACAACTTCGTCACGCTGGCCCTGCAGGCGCTGGCGGCCGGCGAGCCATTCGCCGCAGCGAACGACCTGGTGGTGTCGCCAACCTATGTGCCGGACTTGGTGCAGACCTGCCTCGACCTGCTGATCGACAAGGAATGCGGCATCTGGCACCTCTCCAACGGCAAGGCCCTGAGCTGGCATGATCTGGCGCAGCGCGTATGCGCCATGGCGGGCGTGGATCCGGAGGGACTGGAAGGCCGGCCTGCAGCCGCCTTCGACGCACAGGCCGCCCAGCCACGCTTCTCGGCCCTCGGCACCGAGCGCGGCATCCTGATGCCTTCGCTGGACGATGCCCTGGCACGCTACCTCGATACCGCCACCGGCCTGGCCGAAAGCGGCGCCGCGCAGACCGCGCATTACGGCAGCAGCTGAAGCAATCAGCTGACGGCGGCCATCCTCGTTTGCCGCATTAGCATATGCGCCGGCGGCGCATATGCATGCGCGAATTGATTCGTTTTCATGCATGAAGGTGCTCGATAAGATCGGTTCATCCAAATCGATCATGACCTGTCATAACAGGTCGAGCCACCTTCATGACCCTGTCCTTATCGCCGCTGCCGCTGTATGCCCAGGTCAAGGAAAGCCTGCGCGAGCGCATCCTTGACGGCACCTATCCGCCGCACGCCCAGTTGCCCGCCGAGAGCGATATCGGCAGCCGTTTCGGCGTCAGCCGCATCACCGTGCGGCAGGCGCTGAACGACCTGCAGAAGGAAGGCGTGATCTTCAAGGTGCCGGGCAAGGGCACTTTCGTCTCCAAGCCCAAGGCATTCCAGGAACTAACCCAGCTCGAAGGCTTCGCCGAGGCGATGTCGCGGCGCGGCTATGAAATCTATAACCGGGTGGCCGGCATCGACAGCGTCGCCGCGGCGCCTCAAGTGGCGCAGCAACTGGGCCTTGCCGCCGGCGCGCCGGTGACCGAGATCCGGCGCATCCGCCTGCTGAACCGCGAGCCTGTCTCGCTGGAAGTGACCTATGTGAGCCCGGAACTCGGCGAGCGCCTGCGCCATGAAGACCTTGCCGTGCGCGACATTTTCCTGATCCTGGAAAACGACTTCGGCATCGCGCTCGGCAAGGCCGACCTGCGCATCGACGCCATCCTGGCCGACCACGCGCTTTCCGCCGCACTGCAGATCGACGAAGGCATGCCTGTGCTGCGCATCGAGCGCCTGACCCACACGGCCGGCGGCAAGCCGATCGATTTCGAATACCTCTACTTCCGCGGCGACGCCTTTCAGTACCGGCTGCAGATCGCGCGCCGCTCTCCAACCCAGGAAACCCCATGAATACACATATCCAGACTGTGGACGTGCTGGTGATCGGCGGCGGCACGGCCGGTCCGATGGCGGCAGTCAAGGCCAAGGAGGCCAATCCGGAGCTGCGCGTGCTGCTGCTGGAGAAGGCCAACGTCAAGCGCAGCGGCGCCATCTCGATGGGGATGGACGGGCTGAATAACGCCGTCGTCCCCGGCTTCGCCACGCCCGAGCAGTACGTGAAGGAGATCACCACCGCCAACGACGGCATCGTCAACCAGAAGACGGTGATGGCCTATGCGCGCAACAGCTATCCGATGATCGAGGAACTGGACCGCTGGGGCGTGAAGTTCGAGAAGGATGAAACGGGCGATTACGCGATGCGCAAGGTGCACCATATGGGCACCTACGTGCTGCCCATGCCCGAAGGCCACGACATCAAGAAGGTGCTGTACCGCCGGCTGAAGCGCGCCCGCGTCGAGATCACCAACCGCCTGGTCGCCACGCGCCTGCTGACGGCCGCCGACGGCAGCATCGCCGGCGCCATGGCCTTCGACTGCCGCACGGCGGAGTTCCACGTGATCCGCGCCAAGACCGTGGTGCTGTGCACGGGCGCCGCCGGGCGTCTCGGCCTGCCCGCTTCCGGCTACCTGTTCGGCACCTACGAGAACCCGACCAATGCGGGCGACGGCTACAGCATGGCCTATCACGCGGGCGCCGAGCTGTCCGGCATCGAGTGCTTCCAGATCAATCCTTTGATCAAGGACTACAACGGCCCGGCCTGCGCCTATGTGACCGGCCCCTTCGGCGGCTACACGACCAATAACAAGGGCGAGCGCTTCATCGAGTGCGATTACTGGAGCGGCCAGATGATGATGGAGTTCTACCGCGAACTGCAAGGCGGCGACGGTCCCGTGTTCCTCAAGCTGAACCACCTGGCCGAGGAAACCATCAGCACCATCGAAACGATCCTGCACACGAACGAACGTCCAAGCCGCGGCCGCTTCCATGAGGGCCGCGGCACCGACTACCGCGAGCAGATGGTGGAAATGCATATTTCGGAGATCGGCCTGTGCAGCGGGCATTCCGCTTCCGGCGTCTGGGTCAACGAACATGCCGCGACCACCGTGCCCGGCCTGTACGCGGCAGGCGACCTGGCCTGCGTGCCGCACAACTACATGCTGGGCGCCTTCGTGTACGGCAAGCTGGCCGGCGAAAGCGCGGCGCGCTACTGCGCCGAGCGTCCGCTGCCGGAGGTGGACGAGGCCCAGGTCGAGCGCGAACGCGCCCGCGTACTGGCGCCGCTCACCCGCGAGGACGGGCTGCCGTCGAACCAGGTCGAGTACAAGCTGCGCCGCATGGTGAACGATTATCTGCAGCCGCCCAAGGTCACGCGCAAGATGGAAATCGGCCTGCAGCGCTTCGAGGCCATCCGCGAAGACCTGGACCGCCTGTCCGCGCGCAATCCGCATGAACTGATGCGCGCCATGGAAGTGCACGCGATCCGCGATTGCGCCGAGATGGCGGCGCGCGCCTCGCTGTATCGCAAGGAGAGCCGCTGGGGACTTTATCACTACCGGGTAGACCATCCGGAGCGCAACGATGCCGACTGGTTCGTGCACGTTCAGCTGCAAAAACAGAACGACGCAATGACCTGCTTCAAGCGGCCGATCGAGCCTTACATCGTGAAGCTGGATGAAGAGGAAAGGACCGCCTACCAGCGGCTGCGGATCAACAAGGAAGAGAAACAGGATGCCAACGACTTTGAATATAACTAGCGTGCCGGTGCGCGTGGATGAGGATAAATGCATCGCGCACAAAGGCTGCACCGTCTGCGTCGACGTCTGCCCGCTGGACGTACTGGCCATCGATTTCGTCAAGGGCAAGGCCTATATGAAATTCGACGAGTGCTGGTACTGCATGCCTTGCGAGAAGGATTGCCCCACGGGCGCCGTCCACGTCGATATCCCTTATTTGCTGCGCTAAAACCAGGAGAGAAGAAAATGAAACAACCGCTACTAGGGCTTGCACTTGCACTGCTGCTCGGCACAGCGAATGCCGAAACCATCCGCGTCGCCATCGGCACGCAGGATACGACAATCAATTGCGCCACCGGCGGCATCCTGATCCGCGAACTGAAGCTGCTGGAGAAATACCTGCCGCGCGACGGAAAATACAAGGATGCCCAGTACGACATCCAGTGGAAGAACTTCACCTCCGGCGCGCCGCTGACCAATGAGATGGTGGCCGGCAAACTGGATATCGGCTCGATGGCCGACTTCCCAGGCTCCTTCAACGGCGCCGCCTTTGCCAAGGCGGGCCGGCAAAGCCTGTTCATCACCGTCCTTTCCGGCAGCACGGCAGGCAGCGGCAACGGCATCGTGGTGCCGAAGGCATCCGCCGTGCAGTCGCTGGCGGAACTGAAAGGCAAGACCATTTCCGTGCCCTTCGCCTCCACCGCCCACGGCATGCTGCTGCGTGCCGTCAAGGCCCAGGGCTGGGACCCGGATAAGGACGTGAATATCACCACCCAGGCGCCGGAAATCGCCGGCTCGGCCCTGCAGAGCAACAAGGTCGACGCCCACGCCGACTTCGTGCCCTTCGCCGAACTGTTCCCGCACCGCGGCTTCGCCCGCAAGATCTATGATGGCTCGCAAGCCAACGCTCCCACCATGCACGGCAGCCTGGTGGACAGCGACTACGCGAAAAAGTATCCGGAAGTCGTGGTGGCCTTCCTGCGCGCCGCCATCGAAGCCGACCGCCTGTTTGCCGCCGAGCCGGAGAAATACAGCGAACTGGTGGCGAAAGTGACCGGCATCGAAGCCGAAGTGAATTATCTGTTCCACGGCCCCCTCGGCCTGCAGACGCGTGACCTGAGCTGGAAGCCGGAGTACCGCCAGGCGGTCAAGACGTCGATCGAAACCCTGCGCCTGCTGAAACGCACGGACAGCGATATCGACGCCAGCACCTTCATCAACGACCAGTACATCCGCACAGCCTTCAAACAGGCAGGCCTGGATTACGACTCCCAGCTGAAGAACTACGCCAAGCTACCGCTGGCAGGCAAGGACGCCGTCAGCGGCAAGCCGATCACCGACGTCAAGCGCGTGGCCCAGATCTGGGTCAGCGGCGAACCGCTGGTGCGCAACTACTCCACGCCGGAATCGGCCCTCACTGACCTGGCGAAGCTGGAGAAGTCCGGCAAGAAAATCCGCACCGTCTATGCCCAGGACCGTGAAACCGGCATCAAGCTGTTCGCCAGCGACGCGTGGTTCGTCAGCAGCGGCAAGAACGAGATCAATGCCTTCCTGCTGAAGGAATCGGCCGAAGCGTGGGCAAAGAAAAACAACGGCAAGGTGCTGGACTTTAACGGCGCCAGGGCCGCCATCGCTGGCTGAGGCGCATCATGACTGCATCGACGCTCAACTCCGCCGCACCGGCTGCCACGCGCGGCCAGGCACAGCCCGCCCGGCCCGCCGGCGCCGCCCGCATCGGCCAGTCCGGCACGCTCGGCCGCCTCGCCCGCATCGCCCTGCGCGTGCTCTCGGTCGCCGCCTGCGTGCTCGCCTGGCAGTGGGCGTCGACACACCGGATCGACCTCGGCCTGGTGACCTTCCGCAATGTGCCCTCGCCACAGGAAGCACTGCTGGCCGCCGGCGCCCTGCTCCAGTCGCCGAAACTGGCGCACCACCTCACGGCCAGCGTCTACCGCGTCTTCGCCGGATATGCCGCGGCAGCCCTGGTGGGCATCGCGCTCGGCCTGCTGATCGGCCGCTCGCGCTTCCTGGAGGACACCTTGCTGCCGCCGCTGGAAGTGCTTCGCCCCATCCCCGCCGTGGCCTGGATTCCGCTGGCGATCCTGATGTTCCCATCGTCCGAACTGTCGATGGTCTTCATCACTTTTATCGGCGCGCTGTTCCCGATCCTGCTCAACACGATACACGGGGTGGAAGGCGTGGATGCCAGGCTGATCGCGTCCGCGCGCAGCCTGGGCAGCGGACCGGCATCCGTCTTCACCGAAGTGATCCTGCCGGCTGCCGCGCCCAGCATCGTCACCGGCCTCTCGATCGGCATGGGCACGGCCTGGTTCTGCCTCGTGACGGCGGAGATGATCTCGGGCCAGTTCGGCATCGGCTACTACACGTGGGCGTCCTACATCGTGCAGAACTATCCGGAAATTATCGTCGGCATGCTGTTCATCGGCGTGTTCGGCATGGGCAGCAGCGTGCTGGTGAAAAAGATCGGCAACGCGCTGATGCCCTGGTACTTCATGGGGAGGAAAGCAGCATGACGCAAGGTTCCATCGATATCCGCAAGCTGCACATCGAGCGCGGCGGCGTGACGGCACTGCAGGATGTTTCGCTGTCGGCCCGGCCGGGCGAATTCATCTGCGTACTCGGGCCTTCCGGCTGCGGCAAGTCCACCCTGCTTGACGCATTGGCGGGGCACCTGCGGCCGGACGCCGGCAGCGTGCACGTTGACGGTCAGCCCGTGACCGGTCCGCATCCGGACCGCGGCATGGTCTTCCAGCAGCACACCCTCTTCCCGTGGAAGAAGGTGCTGGATAACGTGGCCTTCGGCCTGAAGATGAAAGGCGTGCCGCGCACCGAACGCCGCGAGCGGGCCCGCGAAATGCTGCAGCTCGTAGGCCTGGAAGGATTCGAAAACAGCTATCCCTCCCAGCTCTCGGGCGGCATGCAGCAGCGCGTGGAAATCGCCCGTGTGCTGATCAACCATCCGCGCGTGATGCTGATGGACGAGCCCTTCGGCGCGCTCGATGCGCAAACCCGGCTGAAGATGCAGGAGCTGTTGCTGGACGTATGGGCGCGCATCCGCACCACCATCGTCTTCATCACCCACGATATCGACGAAGCCCTGTTCCTGGCCGACCGCATCGTGGTCATGAGCCCGCGCCCCGGCCGCATCATCGAGGAAATCACGCTGGACTTCCCGCGCCCGCGCCATTCCGGCCTGGTGACCTCGCTGGAATTCATGCGCCTGAAGCGCCATTGCCTCGACCTGCTGCACACGCGTACCGCCGCAGAAGAAGCGCCGGCCGCTCAACTCCGTTTCGCCACATGAGGAATACAGATTGACTACGATAGAACACCGCCTGCAGCACGAGGACAGCGAAGTGCGCCGCATCGCCGTGCTGGACCTGGCCGACGAAGCCGACGAAGACGATGCCCACCTGTTCATCGCCGCCCTGCGCGACTCCAGCGCCGAAGTGCGCGCGGCTGCCGCCCGCGCGCTGGAGTTCTTCGAAAGCGATGCCGCCGTCACCGGCCTGGTTGAACTGCTGGACGACGAGGAGGCTGACGTGCGGGCTGCCGCCGCGCAAAGCCTGAGCGAACTGAAAGACCCGCAGTCGGCACGGCTGCTGGCCCCGCACGCCGCCCATCCGCAAGCCTTCGTCCGCTTCGCCATCCTGCGCGCCCTGCGCGAATTGCGGGCGCCGGAAAGCATCGCGCCCGCCCTGGCCGCGCTGGAGGATGCCGACGCCATCGTGCGCCGCGAGGCCGTCGCGGTACTCGGCTACCTGAAGCACGTCCCTGCCCTACCCGCACTGACCGGCCTCGCTACCGCCGATCCAGACCCCGAAGTGCGCCGTGCAGCGGCCGGCGCCCTCGGCCTGGCCAGCGACGCCAGCGTGTTATCCGCGTTGGTGGCCGCCTTGATAGACCCGGCCTGGCAGGTGCGCGAGGAAGCCGCCACCACGCTGGGCAAGCTGCGGCTGCCGCAGGCCGGCGAGCAACTGGTCGCCGCGCTGCAGGACAGCTACTGGCAAGTGGCGCTGCGCGCCGCCCGCAGCCTGGGCCGGCTGCGCAGTCCGGCCGCCGTGCCCGCCCTGCTCCCTTTGCTGGCGCACGCCATCGCCAATCTGCGGCGCGAGACCGCACTGGCGCTGGGAGAGATCGGCGATAGCGCCGCCCTGCCCGCATTGCGCAGCGCGGCACAGGACCCGGACCCGGAAGTGCGCAAGGCCGTGCGCCTGGCGCTGGAACAGATCCGATGACGCCCCTGTCGATCAGCCGCGGCGGCGGCATCGTGGAAATTGAATGGCCGGACGCAGCCCGCCAGCAACTGGACGATGCCCTGCTGCGCCGCAGCTGCCGCTGCGCCGACTGCACTGCGGCCCGCCGTCGCAACGCGGAAACGCCCGTGGCGCCGGACGTGCGGCTGCTGGATATCCGCCCTGTCGGCAGCTACGCCGTGCTGCTGGTGTTCAGCGATGGCCACGAGCGTGGCATCTACCCCTGGCCCTACCTGAAAGGGCTTTAAGTACGCAGATGGCGCGCCACGTCGGCCAGGCGGTAAGGCTTGCTGACGAAGGCGAATTCGCTGAGGTCCTGCTGTTCGGACTTCAGCGCGGGTAGCGGGTCGCCGGAAGCGAGGATGATCTTCACCGCCGGGTAGCGCTCGCGCACCGCATGCGCCAGTTCCAGGCCCGACATCCCGTTCGGCATCATCACATCGCTGAACAGGACATCGATATCCGGCTCGCGCTGCAGCAGGCGCAGCGCTTCGGCGCCGTCGCGCGCGCTCAGCACCGTATAGCCCATGGCCTGGAACAGTTCACTGGCCGCCTCCAGCACCAGCTGGTCGTCTTCCACTACCAGGGCGCGTTCCTCGCGCGGCTTATCGTTGCTGGACGGCTGCACTTCCGCGCCCTCCGGCAGTGCGGGCAAATAAAGCCTGATCGACGTGCCGAATCCTACTTCGGTATCGATGGCCACGTCGCCGCCCGACTGCACGATAAAGCCGTACACCTGGCTCAGCCCGAGGCCCGTGCCCTTGCCTGGCTCCTTGGTCGTGAAGAAGGGTTCAAAGGCGCGCAAACGCGTGGCCTGCGACATGCCGGTGCCCGTATCGCGCACCGTCACCTTCACGTAGGCGGCGGCAGGCAGCGTTCCCACTTCATTCTCGGCCAGCGAGACATTGCGCGTTTCCACCGTCAGCGATCCGCCTTCCGGCATCGCATCGCGCGCGTTGACCACAAGGTTCAGCAGGGCCGCCTCGAAGCGCGCTTCGTCCACGGACACCAGGGCCAGTTGCGGTCCCAGGTTCAGTTCAAACCGCACCTGTGGACCGGCCGCCCGCCGCAGCACGGCCTCGAAGCCGGCGATCAGGGTGTTCAGCTGGTGCACGGCCGGCGCCAGCGGCTGCTGGCGGGCGAAAGACAGCAGCTGCTGCGTGAGCAGGGCGCCGCGGTCCACCGCGCGCCGCATGCCGTCCAGCACGCGCGCACCAGGACCGGACAGCTGCATCGTGTTGAGAATGTCGATACCGCTGGAAACCACGGCCAGCAGGTTGTTGAAGTCATGCGCCACGCCGCCGGTGAGCTGGCCGATGGCTTCCATCTTCTGCGCCTGGAACAGCGCGGCACGCGCCTGCTCCAGGGACTCGGCAGTCTTGCGCCGCTCCGTGTTGTCGCGCGTGATCTTGGCAAAGCCGATCAGCGTGCCTTGCTCGTCGTAGATCGCATCGAGCACCGCGTGGGCCCAGAAGCGCGTGCCATCCTTGCGCACGCGCCAGCCCTCGCTTTCGTAGCGGCCTTCGCGTGCAGCGGTGGCCAGTGCGCGTTCCGGCACGCCGGCGCGCTGGTCTTCGGGCGTGAAGAAGCGGCGGAAGTGCGTGTTCAGCACTTCGTCCTGGGAAAAACCCTTGATGCGCTCGGCGCCCAGGTTCCAGTTGCTGATCAGGCCCTCCGGCGACAGCATGTACAGTGCGTAATCGGTCACGCCCTGCACCAGCAGGCGGAAACGCTGCTCGCTCAGGCGCAGTGCTTCCTGCGCCTCCTTGCGTTCCGTGATGTCGCGTGTGATCTTGGCAAAGCCCACATGCTCGCCGCGGGGCGTATAGACGGGATCGATCACTACGCTGGCCCAGAAGCGCGAGCCATCCTTGCGCACGCGCCAGCCCTCGCTCTCATAGCGCCCTTCGCGCAGCGCAGTCGCCAGCGCACGGGCGGGAAGGCCGCCCTCCCGATCTTCGGGCGTATAGAATTTGGAGAAGTGCTCACCGAGCACTTCCTGGGCCTGATAACCTTTAAAGCGCTGAGCACCAGTATTCCAGCTGCTGACTCGGCCTTCCGTGTCCAGCATGTAGATGGCATAGTCGCTGATGCTCTCCACCAGCAGCTCATAGCGGGTCGGCAGGCTTTCGCTTGGCGGAGTCTCTTTTAACATCGTTTAATTGTAGCGCGTACTTATTAAGGGTGTGACACAATTAGAAAATGGGGAGCAAAGCACGCCTGTTGGCGGCCAGCCTGCTGCTGGCCTGCGGCGCCGTACCGGCCCAGGAGCCGGCGGCACCCAGTGTCGTTGTACGCAACACGCGCGATCCCGTCGATAAATCCTACCGCAAAATGCTCAGTGGAATCGCGCGATTTGAGCGCGACCATGCGCTGGCGCCGGGCGCCACGCTGCGTTTCCGGCTGTTGCCGCGCACGGCCACGGTCGACATGAAAGGGATCGAGCTGAAGGTGGTGGGCGATACCGCCAGCATGACGGTGCCGATTGCCCAGGACAACAGTTTCACGCTCGCGCGCAACGATGTCCTGCTGCGCGAAGACGCCGCCTTGATCGCCAACCGCAGGACCAGTTCGATGACCTGGCGCGCCGAAGTGCGCAGCCCTGGCGTACCCGACGGCATGCGGCGGCTGGGCGACTTGCGGCTGGAATGCCTGGTGGGGATCGACGCCGGGCTGGTATCCAACAATGCCCAGCTGTTTCGCTGGCTGGGCGAGCTGTTCACCAATGCCGACCGCGTGTGCGGCGATCCGGATGGCAACTATCTTTTCTTCACTGAACGTCCCGTGTTTGCGGTCATCGCGCAGCACGGCGAGCGGCGCGAAACGATGCCCTTCCGCATGACTTATGCGAACGGCGGACCGCCCGCCTCCGAGCTGCCCTACTGCGATTGCCAGGTGTTGCTGGACCGCAGCTATTTCGCGCCGATCTGGGACCGCAGCTGGCCGGACGATACCCTGCTCAGCTTTGAATACATGGACGATCCGCCACAGCCTGATGCCGCCCCGTCCAGCCGCGAAGAAGCGCGCGCGGCGCTGGGGCCGCCGCTGAAGGAATTGCGTTTCGACCGTGGCTACGAAATCTGGCTCTACGAATGGCCGCCCGCGCGCAAGCTTCCGCCGGGACAGGACAAGCGTCCTCAGATAGCGGAACAGGTATTGCTATTCGACTCCGACGGTTCCACCCGAAAAACCCGCCGCCGCGAGCCTTGAATGGGGTCAGGCACGAAATGCTACATGCGCTTGCTTGAGAAGCGAGCTTATGTAGCATTTCGTGCCTGACCCCAGTTAAGAAGTATTTAAGGTTTACTGAGGCGTTTTTTAAGAACGCCGCGGGCATCCTCTTACTACCATTCTGTTCGGGCATTTCGCCCACGGATCATGAAAGAGGACTGGAAATGAGCGAACAACAAATCAGCCGCCTGAACCTGTACAGCGGCATTCACAAAGCACTGCGCGCCTACATGAACGACACCGTGCAACGCACGTCCCGCATCGATGCGGAAGATGCCGAGGACCTGTCCGGCGGCCTGCGCCAGGTGCGCGAGCTGCTGGCCTTCATGCGCAAGCACCTGCAGCACGAGGCGAAGCACGTCCACCCCGCCATGAATGCGCGCCGTCCCGGCTCCGCGCAAGTGACCGAAGGCGACCACGATCACCACGACTGGGCCATCGACAAGCTGAACGCATTGTGCGACCACGTGGAGCAGGCCAGCGGCGCCAGGCGCGCGGCCCAGCTCTATCACCTGCAGCTGCAGCTGTCGGTGTTCGTGGGCGAGAACCTGGTGCACATGAATATGGAGGAAACCGAGAACAACGCCGTGCTGTGGGCCTGCTATACGGATGAGGAGCTGGAAGGCATCCACCACGCCATCGTCTCCGATATTTCCGCCGGAAGAAATGCAGTTCACGATGCGCTGGATGCTGCCTGCGCTGAATCCGCAGGAGCGCGCGGGCATGCTGATGGGGATGCGCGCCGGGATGCCGCCGCCCGTGTTTGAAGGCTTTTTCGCCTTTGCCTGCAGCCTGCTCGACGAACGCGACGTACGCAAGCTGAAGGCGGCGCTGGATGCACCACAGGCGCTCGCCGCGTGACCGGGCTACCCGGCTTCCTGCAGTTGCAAGGGCTGGCGCACGCAGAGACGGAAATGGCCGCGTCCCGTCTTCTCGATCTGCACGCCGGCGCGGCGCTCGCACAGGCGGCGCGCCAGCAATACCAGGCGCGCTTCCAGGTTGTCGCTGATGTCCGGCAGGCGGATGCGCGGATCGAGGCGCAGCTCGCGGTTGCTGAAACAGGTGCGGCCCTGCGCCGCATGGTCGCTGAGAAGGCACCACAGCACGGCGCCCGCCACGCCCTTGATCAGGTAATCGTCGCCAAAGAAAACGGAATCATTGCCCGCGTAATGACGCACCACCAGCGGCGCCGCTTCGCCTTCGCTGCGGGACTCGGGCGCAGGCGGCTCTTCCGCTTCCGGCTCGGCGCTCTGCAGGATGTACATCTGCGCCGCCAGCTGGTTGCACAGCGTGACCAGCGCATCCTCATCGTCGTAGGTAAAGCGCAGGTCCTGCGGACTTTCCACGTACAGCACGCCCAGCACATGTTCGCAGCCGATAATGGGCACGGCCAGCTGGCTGCGCGCCTCGGCCAGGCCGGGAAGGGAATTTCCGCATCCAGTTCGCTGCCCGCGAGCTGCTGGCGGATGGCGCGGCTGTAGCTGTATTCCGCCGTCATGTGGCTGATGCGGACTGGCGTGCGCTCGCGCGCCGCCACGCCGATCACGCCCTGCCCCAGCGGGATTTCCGAGCCCACGCCGGAGCACGCGTAACCGTGGCTGGCGACCGTGTACAGATTGCCCGCCGCCTTGTCGTGCATCAGCAGCATGGCGTGGCTGATGCCCAGCTTCTCGTCCAGGCAAGCCATGGTTTCATCGAACAGGCGGTCCAGGTCACGGCAGGCCAGCAGGCGCTCGGAGCACACGCGCAGCGCGGCCAGCGTGTTGCGCGAGGCTTCCGGCGCCGGGATTGCGTCGCGGTCAACGCGCTGCAGTTCCAGCACCTGGTAGACGTCCGACCCCAGCAGCCTGAACACGCCGCTCATGCCCGTGTGCGAAGCCAGTCCCGCCAGGCGCGCCTTCATGCTCTCGAACAGCGAGCCCTCGGTTTCCGTGCGCAGGTATTTGATCACCAGCGCATACTGGGCACCGGTGAAGGGATTGATGACCATCAGCCGCGCCAGCGGATTGGCAAGGATGTTGGCGCGCGTCTTGTTGAAGAACTGGTAGGACAGCGCGATGTGGCCGCGGTCCATGTACTGCACCTGCGACAGGTAGGAGACGTTGGGCACGCCCGCCCTGTCGGCCGTGGCCAGCACGGCGGGGATCACGCCTTCAAAACACTCGCGAATCGTATCGAGGCGCACGTCGCTCATGCGCCGGACTCCAGCGGCTTGCCGGCATTGGGTCCCGGAGTCTGCGTGAAGGCTGCCTGCGGACGGAAGCTCAGGCCCACGATTTCATCCGGCGGGCAAGTGAGCAGTAGGCGCACCATCCCGGCGTTGAATCCAAGCTGGCCCACTTCGGCCACGAAGGCGTCGCGATACGCTTCGATCAGCGGCAAGTCTTCCGGCGCGAGCGCGGCCACGCGCGCGTCATCGCTTTTCAGTTGCATCGTGCGGTGACTGGAAGGCTGGGTGAAGGCGACGGCAATGCGGCCCGTGGCGAAGATATCGCGCTGCACGGCCTGCGATTTCGATTCGGGCACGAAGACGGTCACGCTGCTGCCGTCATCGGCCACACGGCAGCCTATCCCCCGCACGAGCTCCGGCACGCCGCCTGCCGCGCAGGTGGCGACGCTGATGGACACGCCACCGCGCATGAACGCGATCTGTCCGGCATCGAGGGAAGGCTGGCTCATGTCCGGTTCATTTTATCTGAACACGAAACGCTTGGCCGTGACGAAGTTCGACAGCATGCCCGCCAGCGAGCCCGCCGCAACACCCGCCGCCGGCGCCCATACGCTGGGCGGCAATAGGTGCAGCACCAGCGTGTAGGTCGCGTAATTGATCGCGCCGCCGCCCAGCATGGCCGTCAGGTAGCGCAGCCATTCGCGGAAGGGATTGTCAGTGGCGGCGAACGTGTAGCGCCGGTTCAGGCTCCACGTGACCCAGACCGCGAACAGGAAGGACAGTAGGCGGCCCAGGTAATAGCCGCTGCCCAGTGCCAGCGCGAGATACAGCGCGCCCATGTCGGCCACCAGCCCGGCCACCCCGGTGGCGGCAAAGCGCAGGAACTGATGGGATGTCGATTTCGTCATTATTGGTTGTTTCGCAATGCCCTCGCGGGCGTCAGCCAGGAATTATAAAACAGGCACTAGCCAAGCGGCCAAACACCCTGCTATAATTGCGCGCCTTGGCCTGGTAGCTCAGTTGGTAGAGCAGAGGACTGAAAATCCTTGTGTCGGTGGTTCGATTCCGCCCCGGGCCACCAAGAACATCCCAAGCAAAACGCCGATCCCTGCAGATCGGCGTTTTGCGTTTGTAGGCGCGACAGCGCATGCTAAGATCCGCCATTCCAATGCTGGGACAGGTCTATCTACTATGGAACTCAGGCAATTGCGATACTTCGTGCGCGTGGTCGAGCTTGGAAGTATGGGGCGTGCCGCTGCGGACCTGGGCGTCGTCACATCGACACTGAGTCAGCAAATCAGCCGGCTCGAAAGCGAGCTGTCCACCCGTCTCTTGCGCCGGACCACGACAGGTATTGCGCCGACGGACGCGGGACTTGCGTTTTGGCGGCAGGCGCAGCTGGCCTTGCGGCATGCGGATGAAGCCACGCGGGTCGCACAGCAGGCAAGGTTGGCCGGTCACGTCAGTGTCGGACTCGCCCCTTCGACGGCGTCCGTCCTTGCACTGCCGTTCATGACCGCGTTGCGTCAACGCTATCCGGACGTCAGTTTGAGGCTGGTCGAGAGCCTGTCGGGCAATCTGTCCGCCATGCTCAACGCGCGGCAGCTGGATCTTGCGGTGCTATTCGAAACCGACGCGGCAAGCCATCTCAGTTCCAGTCCACTGCTCGATGAGCGCTTGTTCCTTATCGGAGCGTCCACTCTGACCGGCATGCCGGCCACCCAAAAGGTTCGGCTCAAGGACATATTGGCACTGCCGCTGGTCATGCCCAGCGGTACGCATGGGCTGCGGGCCATCGTTTCGACGGCCTTCGCACGGGCCAGATGCAAACCCAATATCGTCGCAGAGGTCGATGGCCTGGCGATTTTGATGGACGTGGTTCGCTCGGGCCTGGCCGCGACGATTCAGCCTGGCGCTGCCACAACGCGTTTGCCTGCTTCAGAGATCCGGTTGGCCGAGCTGGCGGAAAGCGGACTGCGCCGCCGCAATCTGCTGGCGAGTCTTCCCGAGGACGAGCTATCCCCGGCAGTGCTCGCCTCCCGCATTGTCCTTAGGGATGTGGTGCGAGAACTCGTGGCCAATGCCGCCTGGCCCGGCGCAAGTCTTCACGAATCGTAAACAGGCCTTGCCGGCCAGGGTACTACCTGGCATGCATGCCTTCTCCTACCATTGTTTTCCAATCAGGAGGAAAACAAATGGTGGACGTATTGGTAATTGGCGGAGGTAATGCGGCCCTTTGCGCAGCGCTGATGGCGCGTGAGGCCGGTGCTTCCGTACTACTGCTGGAAGCATCACCGCGCGAGTGGCGAGGAGGTAATTCGCAACACACCCGCAACTTGCGCTGCATGCACGAGGCGCCGCAAGATGTCCTGGTCGACGCCTATCCCGAAGAAGAATATTGGCAGGACTTGCTCAAGGTTACGGGCGGGATTACCAATGAAAAGCTGGCCCGGCTGGTGATTCGTGCTTCATCTAATTGCCGTGACTGGATGCGTAGTCACGGTGTGCGCTTCCAGGCGCCGCTGTCGGGAGCCTTGCACGTAGCACGCACCAATGCTTTCTTTATGGGCGGTGGCAAGGCGCTGGTCAACGCGTACTATCGCAGCGCCGAGCGGCTTGGCGTCCAGATCCGGTATTCCACGCCAGTGATTTCATTGGAACTCGATGACGGACGTTTTGTTGCCGCCCTGACGGCTGGCGGGGAGCGCATTCCAGCCAAGAGTTGCGTACTTGCGGCTGGCGGCTTCGAATCGAATCGGGACTGGCTGCGCGAGGCCTGGGGCCAGAACGAACGCGGTGAATGGCCTTCGGACAATTTTCTGATCCGGGGCACGCGTTTCAACGAAGGCATACTTCTCAAGCATATGATGGGCGCCGGCGCGGACACGATTGGCGACCCGACGCAGGCGCACATGGTGGCGATTGATGCGCGTGCTCCCTTATATGACGGCGGTATTTGCACGCGCATCGATTGCGTCTCGCTTGGTGTGGTTGTGAATCGCGATGGCGCCCGGTTCTACGATGAGGGCCAGGATTTCTGGCCGAAGCGTTATGCGATATGGGGCCGTCTCGTTGCCAGGCAGCCCGGCCAGGTTGCGTACTCGATCATCGACCAGAAGGCGATCGGCCGGTTCATGCCTCCGGTATTCCCAGGCGTTACCGCCAGCTCATTGCCGGAACTGGCATTCAAGCTTGGATTGCCGCAGGACGCCTTCGTGAAGACGATGGCGGACTATAACGCCGCGTGCCAGCCAGGTGATTTCGACCACGCCGCGCTAGACAACTGCCACACCCAGGACTTGATGCCCCCTAAAACGCACTGGGCGCGGCCCATCGATACGCCGCCCTTCTACGGCTACGCACTAAAGCCAGGCGTCACCTTTACTTACCTTGGTCTCAAGGTCAATGAAGAGGCCGCCGTCCATTTCAACGGGTGCCCCAGCCCTAACCTCTTCGTCGCTGGCGAAATGATGGCCGGGAACGTCCTCGGCCAGGGTTATACGGCTGGCGTCGGCATGTCCATTGGTACTGCCTTCGGCCGCATTGCGGGCACCCAGGCTGCCAAAGCCGCTACACGGAAAGTGAACCATGCAACAGCTTGAAGCAATCATTCGCGAGGGTAGAGCACTGGCTGCCCCGGCCTATCCCGTTATTCCTATCCTTAGCGCCAGCGAGGCGGAAGTGAGTCGCCAGATGACGATTTGCAATTCCTGCCGCTACTGCGAAGGGTATTGCGCCGTGTTCCCCGCCATGACGCGGCGGCTGGAGTTCGTGAAGGCAGACATTCACTATCTCGCCAACCTTTGCCATAACTGCGGCGCGTGCCTGCATGCGTGCCAATATGCGCCGCCGCACGAATTCGCGATCAATGTGCCACAGGCCTTGGCCAAGGTACGCGTAGAGACCTACGCTGACTATGCGTGGCCACCGGCACTCGGGGCACTGTACAAGCGCAATGGCTTGATGCTTTCAGTCGCATTGGTTTCGGCGTTGACGTTGTTCCTGGCCCTGGCTGCGGGACTTCGAGGCTCGCTATTCAACGTCAACCCTGGCGCAAGCTTCTATTCCATCTTCCCGCATCAGCTGATGGTGAACCTGTTTGCGCCAATCTTCCTGTTCGCCGCGTTGGCGCTTGGCCTTGGAGTCCGGAGGTTCTGGCGTGATGTCTCGCCTGGCCAGGCTTCACTGGAATCCATGGGGGATGCTGTCGATAAGGTGCTGCGGCTGAAATTCCTGGATGGTGGGCACGGCGATGGATGCAATAACTCAGATGACGCTTACACGCTCGCGCGCCGCCGCTTCCATCACTTGACGTTTTACGGCTTTATGCTGTGCTTCGCCGCCACCGGCGTCGCTACGCTGTTTCACTACCTCTTCGGCTGGGAAGCGCCTTACGGCTACACCACGCTCCCCAAGCTGCTCGGCATTGCAGGCGGTGTTTCCTTATTGGCCGGCACGACAGGCCTGTTCTGGCTGAACCTGCGCCGGCATCCGCTGCAAGGTGACGCGGCCCAGAAACCGATGGACAGGGGCTTCATCGCATTGCTTTTCCTCGTCGCGCTAAGCGGATTGGCGCTGCTGCCGGCCCGTGCGACGCCGTTCCTGCCATCGGTCCTGTGCATCCACCTGGCATCCGTCATGGCTTTGTTCGCGACACTGCCCTACGGGAAGTTTGCCCACGGTGTTTTCAGGAGCGCTGCACTGCTCAAGTGGGCAATCGAGAAAAGGCAACCGAACCGCCTTCAACTGGGCGGCGACTAAAAAAATCCAGTTGACTGCATACAGCCAAACCAAAAACACGATATCGGAGATGAATAACATGAATTGCCAGACTCAGGCCGCCGTCAGCGAAAAGGCAGTTGCGGCGCCTTCAAAAATCGGCGCCGTTCTGCGCGTGACGAGCGGGAACTTCTTGGAACAGTTTGATTTCTTCCTGTTCGGCTTCTATGCCAACTACATTTCGAAGGTCTTTTTCCCCGTCGACAGCGAGTTTGCGTCCCTGATGCTGACCTTTTCCGTGTTCGGCGCCGGCTTCCTGATGCGACCATTAGGCGCAATTATCCTGGGTGGGTATATCGACAGCGTCGGCCGCCGCCAGGGCCTGATCGTCACATTGTCGATTATGGCCAGTGGTACTGTCCTGATTGCGTTGGTTCCGAGCTACGCCACAATTGGATTACTCGCCCCCGCGCTGGTGCTGGTTGGACGACTGCTTCAAGGCTTCTCGGCTGGCGCCGAACTGGGCGGCGTATCCGTGTATTTGGCGGAGATCGCGACGCCGGGGCATAAAGGGTTCTACACCGCCTGGCAGTCCGCCAGCCAGCAAGTTGCGATTGTTTTCGCCGCGGCTATCGGCTACGGATTGAATCTGTGGTTGTCGGCAGAAGAACTGTCAACCTGGGGATGGCGCATGCCGTTCCTGATTGGCTGCGCCATCGTGCCGCTCATTTTCTTCCTGCGACGCAGCTTGCAGGAGACCTCCGCGTTTCAGGCGCGCCGGCATCACCCCGGCACCCGTGAAATTTTCCACTCGATGCTGCAAAACTGGCGGACAGTGTTGACCGGGATGCTCTTCGTGGCAATGACGACGACGACGTTTTATCTCATCACCGTCTACACGCCGACCTTTGGCCGGAAGGTGCTGCATCTGAGCGCAGCGGATAGTCTCCTCGTTACGCTTCTGGTCGGTGTGTCGAACTTCGTCTGGCTTCCGATCGGCGGCGCACTCTCCGATAAAGTGGGCAGAAAACCAATTCTGATCGCGATATCCACTCTTGCTCTGTTGACCGCATACCCAGCCATGTCCTGGCTTGCAGCAGCGCCAAGTTTTGCTCATTTGCTTGCGGTGTTACTGTTGTTCTCGTCTTACTTTGGGTTGTACAACGGCGCCATGGTTGTGGCGCTGACCGAAGTGATGCCGGTGAGCGTGCGCGTGGTTGGTTTTTCGCTGGCTTTCAGCCTCTCTACCGCGTTGTTCGGCGGGTTCACGCCGGCCATATCCACGTACTTGATCGATGTGACCGGCAATAGCGCCGGGCCGGGCATTTGGTTGAGTTGCGCCGCGCTGAGCGGATTGCTCGCTACCTTGATCTTCTATCGGCGTGATGGCGCCGCGAATCGTGCCTTGGCAATTGCATCACCAGGAAAGAGTCGCCCGGAGTGAAAAAGAGCGTAGCTCAGGGCTGGGATGCCGCCAACTGCGGCAGGATCTCCTTGCCGATCTCTTCAAGCACGTCGCCGGCGTTGCGCGCGCCGTACTTGAAGTTAAGGATGACGTGATTGACCCCGATCGAGCGTAGCGCCTCGAGGAAGCGCAGGACGAAATGCCGTCCGGCGCGAAAGCCCAGGTGGATCGGCGTGGGCGCCGCGTCGGGATAGTCGCTCAGATCGACATAGAACGATTGCACGAACGGCTTGAAGACACCGGGCGCCGCAGTTCCCACGGCGGCGCGCCAGTGCGCTGCGACCTCGGCCTGGCGCTCGAGTCCGCGCGGGTAGGTAATCCACCCGTCCGCATTTTTCGCGATCCATTCCAGTGGCTGCCCGCTGTGACCGGTAACCAGCAGTGGCACGGGAGTCATCGGCTTGGGCACCAGGTCCGCGGTCCCGGCCAGCGTGCCGTAGGACGACTGGAGCATCGGGAACGCCTCGGCAAGGGTGGCGCGCACGACCCGCAGGTTGTCGCGGAACAGAGTGGAACGCTGTTCAAAGTCGACCCCGAAGGCCGGGAACTCCACCGGCCGGTCGCCCGAGGCAATGCCGAGGACCAGGCGGTTGCCCGACAGCCGGTCGACCGATGCCGCGCCCTTGGCGGTATGCAGGGGGTGACGCAGGGTAAGGACCAAGGAGCCGGTCGCCAGCGTGATCTCGCTGGTCTGCGCCTCGATCCAGCCAAGATAGACCCACGGATCGTACACCTGCCCCACGTCGCCGAAGCCCGGGTCGCGCAGCGGAACGTCGCGGAACCACAGCGCGGCGTATCCCAGCTCTTCAGCACGACGGGCCAGGCCTTCCTGCCCAAGCATGCTGGGTTGGTCGCCGGAAAATGCCTCGATTGGGAAGAACACGCCGAGCGTCAACCGGTCCGGCGCAAACATTCGCGTAAAGCCTCTGGAATCGCCTGGCCTGGCCGTCCGGTTCGGTGTCAGCATGTCTGCCATGACTTCCCCCGCGCGTTGAATTGCCATCCTCGACAAAGCCATGAAGGAATACCGATGGCCAAGGTCCGCAGCGTGGGCGCGGCGCCGACGCTGCCGCAGTCAGTGCGCCCGCGGCCGTGGGGCGTGCTGCCCCTTCGTCACGTGCGGGACACGCGCCTGCACGGCAAAGCGCAGTGCGTCGATCAGCGCCTCATCGTCGAAGCTGCCTTCATACGGCTCGCCATTGATGAAGAAACTTGGCGTGCCAGCCGCGCCGCTGCGCACGGCGCTCATGAAGTCCTCCTTCACCTTGGGAAGAAAGCGGTGGGATGCCGAATCGTCGGTGAAACGCTGCATGTCGAGCCCCAGGCGCTGCCCCAGTCGCGTTAGCAGCGCTGGGCTGAGCAGGTCCTGGTTCTCGTAGATCAGGTCGTGCAGGGGCCAGAACTTGCCCTGCGCGCCGGCCGCTTCGGCCGCCTCGGCCGCTAGTTGCGCCATCGGGCGGATCTGGGTCAGCGGCATGTGACGGAACACGAAACGCACATCGTCACCCATCGTCGCCAGCACGTTCTTCAAATAAAAATGCGCCGTTCTGCAGTGCGGGCACTGGAAATCGCCGTACTCGACCAGGGTCACCGGCGCATCTGCCGGTCCGAGCACGTGGTCATTTTCGTCGACTGGCTTTGCTAAACTCATGATGTACTCCCATCCATTTCCCCCAGCACCTTGAGGATGCCGTCGGCGCCCGGATTGATGCCGATCGGGGAAACATAAGTCCAGCGCACCACGCCTTCCTCATCGATGATGAACAAGGCCCGTTCGCTCACCCCTTCCCTGGTCCGGTATACGCTGTAGCCGCGGGCAACTTCGCCCTTGGGCTCGAAGTCGGACAGCAGCGCAAGTTTGTAGCCGCGCTGCTCGCGAAAGGCAGCATGGCACCAGGCGCCGTCGACTGAAATGCCGATGCAAATCGCCTTGTGTCTGGCGAACTCATCGCGCAGTTCGTTGTAAAGCGCCAGCTGATCGCCGCAGACGGGACTCCAGTCGGCAGGATAGAACGCGAGAATCACCCGCTGGCCGCGAAACTCCGAGAGTTTTACGCGCTGGTCGGGAGTGGAATTCAGTTCAAACTCTGGGGCAAGTGTGCCCGCTTGCAATGCGTCCATGCTGACCCCCTCGATCACATAAAAACCCGGTAACCCGTCGAACGGGAGGTGGCGAGCCAAACTACCACTTTATATCAGATGGCGGGAAGGGCAAGGCTGGAAAAGGATGACCGGGTTTCACAACTTTGTCTGCTGCGTGGCTCATGGCCGGTCTCCCGTGACCGGGCTGTCGCGCGGATGGTCGTTACGGCCGCGGGGCACGTTCAGGTACCTGAGACTGAGGACGGCATAACAAATCATCGCAGCGGTAAGACCAAGCAGGATGTAATCAATCCTGGGCAATAGCAGTGCAAGCCCGCTCAACATGAAGACGACCAGGGTGTTGACGACCAGCTGCCGCCGCAACTCGGGAATCTCCATGAAGTAAGCGTACTGCTTGCCGATGAAAAAGCAGACCGCACCGATGGCAGCCAGCACCCTGAAATCGGAAACCACCATGTTGTCCATGATCGCGTGCCGGATCAGGCTGGCCAGGATCGACAGCCCGATGAAGACGAAAAAGTGCGAGTAAATCACCGAATGGCCGGTCGTGAGCTTCTGTCTGGTCAGCAAGTGAAAACTGTCAAAGTAGACCCACCAGATCGCCGATATCATCACAAACCCGGTGACGGCGGTCAGCAGCGTCTCCTCAGTCCAGCTGAAGTTGGCCAGTCCCACAGACAGGCTGCTGACGGACTCTCCCAGTAAGATGATCGTGAGCAGGCCCACACGCTCGATCAGGTGTTTGGTATGCACGGGGATGACCTCGAGCCGAGGCGGCAAGAAAAAAGATGAACGCAAGCAGATCGAATGCTATGCCCACGTAAAACACGACATATCGCTGTGGCGCCGGGAACAGGATCGAAGCGAGGCTGATGCTGGCGCCAGCGACGATCACCCAGCAAACTGCCGTTGTGAGTTTGTCGCTTTCCTTGTGCCGGTACTTTGACACGAAGTACATCACGGCGATGATGTATTTCGAGAGGGCGTAGCAGACGACAATGGCGTCAAAGCTGGCCAGGAATCGTCGGTCGATCAAGCCCGAGATGATGATCAGCAGGAACATGATGCACAGGGTTGCCAGCCGATGCTTGCGGTCATCCGCGTCGAACCGGTTGGCATAGACCGTATGGCTGGCCCATATCCACCACAGCGGTATGAAGATCAGGACGAATTTCCAGAACTGGAGCGGGTCGAGATGACCCTCGTGCGTGTGGCTCAGGATATGCGTTACGTCACCGATCGTCACCACAAAAATCAGGTCGAAGAACAACTCGAGCCAAGTGGCGGTGCGATTGGGCTCGAAATATTTTGTGTTGTGCATATCGTCTGGTCCCCGTTGGCCATGTCAGATTTTCCAGGCCGGACAGACCGATTGTAGTCCTCGTTCCTGCCGCGGGCCCTGTGAGTCGTGTTTGACGTCGGCAAGGGTCAACCGCGGGCGTCGTGAAGAAGCTTCGCCCCGCCAGGACGACGGATAACGCCAAACGCCGCGTTCGGGCGATATCCTGTTTTCCGGGCTATACTCGCTGCCATGATGAAGGCCGCTATCGCTGCACGCTGCAACGCTTGCTCCCAGACCGGGAGCGGATCGCTTGCGCCCGTCGTGCCTGGCCTGCTCTTCAACCGCAATCTCGCCTGGCTTTCCTAGGCTCGGTGGGGCCGGTCGGACTAATCCGGCATCCTTCGCCTCTCCGAGCCTCCCTCAGCTTCCCGCTTGCTTCATGCTGAATCGAAAACCAGGAGATATTCCAATGAAACCCCACATCACCATCTCATCGCTCGACGCCGACCGCCTGGAAGCGCTGATCAGCGCCATGCGGCCTGACAACCTCGCCGGCCGTGCGCTGCTCAATGAAATCACGCGCGCCGATATCCTGGCGCCGGAAGACATGCCGGCCGACGTCGTCACGATGAATTCCACGGTCCGCTTTGAAATTGCCGGGTCGACCGAAGTGCGTTGCCTGACCCTCGCCTACCCCAGGGATATGGCGCAACTGCCGAACGGCATTTCCATCCTCACGCCCATCGGCTCCGCCCTGCTGGGTCTATCCGTAGGCGACACCATCGACTGGCCCGGTCCCGACGGCCAGCTCCTGACGGTGCGCGTGCTGGAAGTGGTGCGCTAACCCCATTCGGGGTCAGCTCTGTCATTCGGACAGCTAGCGCTAGCTTTTGATCTATCTCAATACGCAAAATCGGCTGAATTTTCGTATTGAGGAATATCAAAGAATTGGTGCGCGTGTCCGAATGACAGACCTGACCCCGGATTTGGGCCGGGCTTTATTCCGATATGTCGATGCGCCGGTACTCGGGGTCGGCGGTGATTTGGGCTTCCGTGTAGGGGAGCGTTATCCATTTGCCGGCTGCGTAAAGCCTGGTCAGGTCGCTGAAGTGGGCGCTTTCGGGGTTCGACGATTGGCCGTAGCTCAGCATGCCTTCGGCGACGGGGCCGTCATCGCCCCAGGTCACGAACTGGAGGTAGCTGTTGCCGTAGGCGCCGGCGTTGGTCGCCGGATGGCCGGTGTAGATCCAGTTGCCGGGTGCTACCTGGGTCTTTACGCCGCGCCAGTTGTAGAAAGTGTAGCGCCCTCCGGGGATGGACTGCGGACCTCCACTGCGCGAAAGGATTTGCACATCCTGCGGACGCACGCGCCGTTTAGCAGCGCTGTCGAATTGCGAGGAGGCGACGAGTTCCTCCAGCCTGGCCAGCGCAGCGTCGATGCCGGCGGCGCCACGCGGCGTTTCCAGCGGGTCGGCCGGATCGAGCGGGACCCTCCACCAGGAAGCAGCATTCAGCTCGCCCAGCGCCGTATACAGCTCCTGGAACAGGATCGCCCCCGAGCTGCCGGGCGTATGCGTCTTGTCCCGATCCTGCAGCACCGCGCAGGCGTCCCTGGCGGCGGCAGAAGCGGAGCTTGAGGCCAGGCAGGCGCTGACAAATTCGGGCAGCCATTTCTCCGCCTTGAAGAAGCGGCCCTGAAGGTAGAGCTGCTGCAGCCTGGCGATGTTGAAGCGGTTGCCTGCCGCGCCGTCCGTGCCGGCCAGCCGGTCGCGCACGATGGCGTGGCCGGTGCGGGTGCGATTGTTCGCCGCCACGCCCTCGGCGTAGGGGCCGGTAGCGATGATGCGCGGATAGCCGGTGAGGAAGCTGTTCATGCTCGGCCACCAGTGGCTGTCATTCGAGTTGAGCACATAGTCGCTGCGCTTGACCCACGGGCGCTTGTCGGCGCCGACCGCGCCAGCCCAGTCGCAGGCGGAGCTGGCGCCGCTCATGACGACCACGCCTGACGAGGCCATGATGTTGCGGAACGGGCCGACCACGCAGGCATCCAGCTGGGCGTCGGACACATTAGCCGCCACCGAGTAGTTGGCGTACAGCGCATTGCCCTTGCGGTCGGCGGCCATGGTGTTCACCCAGGGCATGGCGGTGTAGGTTGCCGCCGCTTCGCGCAGTTCGTCCACGCTGTCGGATTTGCCGTTCAGGATGACCTGGTCGATCAGCTTGTAGTTCGTCAGGTTCGCATCCTGGATGGCGAAGGCGGACGACGCTCCCCAGGCAAACGAGCCATCCATCAGCATCGGCCCGAACTCGGTCGTGTACAGGGTGCGCGACAAGGTGGTCATGCTGCCGTCCGCGGCTTTCGCGCTGATGGTCAGCGGCACGGCCGTCATCGCAACCGGCTTGCCATCCTTGATGTAGCGCGTCGGGCTGGAAGGGTCGAGCGTCAGGTAGCGCAAGGTGAAGCGGTTGTCGGTCGAGAAGGTGTGGGTCCACGCGACCTTGTTGTTAAAGCCGATCAGGGGCAGCGGCACGCCCATCAGCGTCGCGCCATACACGTCATAGCCCTTGTTGCTGACGGTCAGGTGCAGCTGGTTCAGGCGCAAGGCGCCCCACCACGGAAAGTGCGGATTGCCGAACACAATGCCCTTGCCGCTTTCAGTCACGTCCTTGCCCAGGCCGAAGCCGTTGGAGCCGATCGTATGGTCCTGGATGGCCTGCAGGCTGCGGGCAATCGAGGAATTCGCGTAGTCGATGGCCGGCAATTTCCCCTTGCGCAGGCCGGACAGCGCGATGCCGGCGGCCGGTGGCTGCGCCGAGCCAATTTGCCTGACGAAGGCCAGCGAGCTGGCCACCGTCGTTGCTTGCGCAAAGCGCAGGTAGGCGTCGTCTTCGGTCATCGGCTGGACCCAGGCCGCGTTACGGCAAGCGGCGGGCAGGCCATCGGCGCCCGCTTCCCTCAGGTAGCGGTTGTAGCCGGCGGTGAAGCCGGCGGCGAGGTCTTGCGCGTCGGGACTCGCAGCCTCCCGCATCTTTGCCGCCAACGCCTGCGTGAACAGCAGCTTGTAAAAGAAGTCGGAATCGACATTGCCGAAACTGTCGCCCAACTGGCCGAGGTAGCCGCCGGCCATGCCAAAGTATCTGGCGCGCTCGCCGTGCAGCGTCACCAGTTCCTCGGCATAGAGGCAGATATTCTCCTGCGCGAACGCATATCCGTAGCCATAGCCGGCGCCCTTGAAGTCGTTGGCCTTGATGTGCGGCACGCCATAGGACGTGTAGCGGATCGTGGCGCTGTAGGGCTTGGGCGCGGAAGCCGAAACCAGTGACGCCAGCCGTTGCGGCGGGGCGCTGTCTTTATCGCTGCTGCCGCAGGCAGCCAGTAGTGTGAAGGGTAGGATCGCCAGGATGCCACTGGCTGGGGAGCGTGGTTTCATCTGTTTCCTTTTTTGCGACGGGTGGATCGGCCAAAGCTGGAAAGATTTCCAATTTGCCAAATCTACTACGACGCATCGGACGCGCGATACCATCTATCACAAGAACAGCTGAGTCCTGGTTATTTTGTTGTGCGCTTCAAACGCACGGCGTCCCTTGCAATCGGCAAGCAGGCATTGCTGCGGGAAGCGGGAGGAAGGGACGCGGACGCGCGCAGGAAAAGGCTAGGCCGCGCCTTCGTCGACGGCCTTGAGCGCCAGCGCCGCCATGGCGCGGGCGCCTTCGTAGGATTTGACCGCGGCGATGAAGCGCCCGTTGTGGCAGAAGGTGGCGTCCGGCACGCCGGTGACTGCGGCCAGCTCCGCATCGCGCAGCCCGGCCCAGGATTCCGGAAGATCGGCCCGCGCATCAAAGCTTTCGGGGCTGACGGGCACCGTGTGCAGCATGTAGCGCTGCTCGGCGATGCTGTGGCTGATCACGAACAGCACCTTGGGCATTTCCTTGCGCACGATCTGCGTCCACGGCAAGGCGCCGTTTTTCAGGAACAGGACCTTGCCGCCTTCCAGCACTTCCGACTGGCGCACCTGTTCCACCGCGAGCAAGGCGCCGACGCGGTATTTGACTGAATTCACGAGGATATCGGTCAGCAGGGACATCGCGCGGCGGAACTGGCCCAGCCGATACTCGTCCGCAGCGGGGCCGTAGTTCAGCCTTTGTTCGTCCAGCCAGTTGGGATTGAAGCCGGATACCACCGCGGACAAGCCATAACCGCCGGGCGCGCTCTTGGCAGCGCCGACATCGGCCAGGTCCAGGTACTGCACCAGTTCCGCATCGATGGCGTAAGCCATCTCGCGTGCCTTGTCTTCCGACAGCTGATGTCCCGCATGCGCCAGGGCCAGCGCAGTCACGCAACGCGGCCCGTACTCGCGCCACACCAGGCCCGCGCTGGCATAAGGGACGCCGGTCTGCCTGGCAGCGCCGAAGCCCTTCTGGTGGTGGTCGAAGCGGCCGGTGGCCGGGTCCCAGATGCCGCCGACATCGACCGCGAAGTCGGCCGCTTCGATCGTGGCCGGATCGCGCGTGCGGATGATTTCGGCGTCCGGGGAACAGGACGTTGAGGACGGCGACCGCCCACGCGTCATCCGCGTGGAACTTGCCGCCATGAGTCACGATGACCATGGGGCTTCCAGTACTTGCATTGATATAGCGAGGATCATATCCCGATTGTGGCATGGACCGCGTCCCCCACGGTCAGCCCTTCAAGGCCACCATCAGGCGCTTCTTCAAATCGTCGGGCAGGCCGAGCGCATCGCTCTGCAACGCCTGCATCGCGTTCGGCTGGTATTCGGCCGGCTGCTCGCGGAAGGTTTTCACCAGCTCGGCCACCACTTCCTGACGCTCCGGCTCGGACATCGCGGCATACGCTTCCCGCATCTTCGCCTGCTCCGCCTTCATTTCCTGGAACTGCCGCAGCTGCATGCGCAGCATGCCGATCATTTGCGGCGGCATATTGGCCATCCCGGCACGCAGCTCGCGCACATCGGGGATCTCGTCCGGTCCGGCTCCCGCCGCCTTGGCCATCATGGTCACGGTCTGCTCGTACTCGGCCCACTCGGCATCGGTGAACGGCTTCGCGCCGGTGTCGTTGAAACCTGCCGCCTGCAGGCTTGCCGTCGCCTCGGACGACATGCCCGGCCGCGGCCTGAAGCCGCCCATGCCAGGCATCATGCCCAGCAAGCCCGCGCCCGGCACGTCCGCCAGCGCTTCCCCCGCCAGGCCCGTGGCTTTTTCCTTGGCGTAGGCAATCAGCTTTTCCTTCAGCGCCTGCTTGACGTAGCCGATAACAATGGCGGCCAGCGGACCAACCGCATAGGCGGGTGTTGCCAGGCTGATCGCCAGCGCGGCGACGACGAGCATGCGTTTCACGGAGTTTCCCCTGATTTAACAAAGCTGCTATTTTAGCCACTTTTCCTGGCACTTTCATTATCGCCAGGCAGAAACTGTTGCGTCAGCGCGCCGGGTCGGATGCCCGGGCCTGGCGCTCGACAGGCCAGATGATTTTGCGGACCGTACAGCTGCGGCCGGCCGCCTTGGCTTCGTAAAGGGCGTTGTCGGCCAGCGAGTACAGGCCTGCCGCATCGATTTCGGCGCCGGGTAGCACGCAGACCAGGCCAAAGGACATGGTGACCACGCCGGCCGGGTTGTCCTCATGGGACAGGCCAAGCTGCTCGATACGGTGGCGCACCGCTTCCACCAGCTGCCAGGCTTCGTCGGGGCCGGGCGCGGCAAACAGCATGGCAAACTCCTCGCCGCCAAGACGGAAAGCGTAATCGGCGGCGCGGTGCATGGCTTCGCGCATCAGACGGGATGCCTGCTGGAGCGCGGCGTCGCCTTGCGGATGGCCGTAGCGGTCGTTGTACTTCTTGAAGTTGTCCATATCGCCGATGCAGAAGGCCAGCATCGCATCGCTGCGGCGCGCGCGCAGGATCTCGCGCGGGAACACGACGTTGAAGTAGCGGCGGTTGTGCAGGTTCGTGAGCGGGTCGACGATCGCCTGCTGTTTCAGCTCCTCGTTCAACGTACGCAGCGCCTCGTTCTGCTCGTGCAGCGTGGCCTGCGCCGCCATCAGCTGCGTCAGATGGCGCCATAGAAGGCCAATCAGCGCCAGCATCAGCAGGATGGACGCGCCGCCGATCAGCAATGCCTGCTGTCGCCGCTCATGCCAGGGCCGAAGCACTTCATCTTCGCGCTGGGCCACCACCACCAGCAGCGGGAAATGCGGAACGCGCGCGAAGGACACCAGCCGCGCCGTGCCGTCCATTACGCTGGTATCGGTGGTAAAGCTGCCGGATTCATCATCCTTGTATTGCGCCCAGTACGGCGAGCGTGACAAGTCGCGCGCGCCCGCTCCCGGCAGGGCGGGACTTTCCACCAGCACCGGACCGCCGGCGCTTACGAGCATCACACGCACGCCCTTGCCCGCATCGAGCGTGCGATAGAACTCGCCGAAGTAATCGGTGCGCATGCTGCACAATATGACACCCTTCAACGTACCGTTTTCATTGCGCTGGCTGCGCGTCAGCGCGAATACCTGACGGTCGTTGACCTTGCTCTTGTAGGTCGGTGTCACGAACAGTGAGCCATCCTTGTGCGACTTGTGGTAGCTGTAATAGCCGGTGTCGCTGGCATCGGCCGGCTCCATCAGCTGGGCGCCGCTGACAGCCAGTACCTTGCCATCGCCGTCGATGATGGTGAGCTTGGAAATCTGCGGCAGTTCCATCGAGTAGCGCCGCAGGATGCGCTCCAGGGCGAAGCGGTTGTCCCAGGTCAGCGCCAGGCCGCTGCGCGCGATCTCTCCCATTGCCGCCTGCATCACGCGATCGGCCTCGCCCACGGAGCGGGCGGCGTGTTCCTTCAGCGCGGCGGCAATCTGGCGATTTTCCGCATCCGCGTCGGCTATGGTGGTGCGATAGTCGCGCTGGGCGGACACGTACTGCACGTACACATAGACAAGGGGGAACACCACGGCCAATACGAGCAAGCCCTGGCGCATCAACCGCAAACGCGAAGAATTCATGCCTTGCTCCAAGCAAATGTGCATGAATTCTACATGTTTTTATTGGCTTGCCGCACGGTTCCTGTAGTACTCAGCCAACACTTCAAAGGCCTCCTTGCGCACGCCTGTCTCGGACAGCAGGCCCTTGCGGTTCCAGCCGTTCTGGAACACCGGGTGCTCCCGGCGCGGCGAACGGAAATCTTTCAGCACCCAGGGCGACATGCCGCGCAGCGTGGGGATCTTTCCCGCCATCGCCAGCGTCTTGCGGTAATACTCGGCCTGGTATTCCTCGGTAAACTTCCTGGCGCCATCGTTCCTGTAGCCCGCCAGCGCATCGGCGCCGAACTCGGAGAAGATCAGCGGACGGTCGGCGGGCAGCTGCCATTTCAGGTCAGGCAGCGATTCCAGCTTGTCGTCGCCATACCAGCCCGCGTAGGTGTTCACGGCCAGTACATCGAGCTTGTTCGCCAGCGGATCGTGGATGGCCGTGACGCCGTCCTTGCGCTCGACCAGCAGCGCGGCGCTGATCAGGCGCGTGGGATCGAGGCTGCGCACGTTATCGGCCATCGCGCTGTGGAAGCGCGTGCGCGCTTCGGACACCGGCGTTTCATTCCCCACGCTCCACAGCACCACCGACGCGCGGTTGCGGTCGCGGTAAATGGTTTCGGCCTGCATTGCAAGCGCCTTGCGCAGCACGGCCGGATTCTCCCAGTCCACGCTCCAGTAGACGGGAATCTCGCTCCACACCAGCAGGCCCATTTCATCGGCCAGACGCAGCGTGGTTTCGGAATGCGGGTAGTGCGACAGGCGCACGTAATTGCCGTGCAACCCGTGCTTCACTTCATGCAGCAGCGCGCGCGCAGCCTGCTCCGTCATATTGCGCGCCGGGTTGGGGCCGAACTCCTCTTCGTGCAGCGAGATCCCGCGCAGGAAGACCGGTTTGCCGTTCAGGAGGATTTCACCGCCCTTGACCGCGATGGTGCGGAAGCCGATGCGGTCGCGCACCGTATCGCCGGCGGCGCTGAAGCGCACGTCGTACAGCTTCGGGCTTTCCGGCGACCAGCGTTCAAGCGCGGCGGGCGCCTTGATGTCGATGGCCGCGCGGCCGGCTTCGTCCGTCGTCGCGGTTGCCGGCGCGAGCGAGCCGATGGCCACGGTGACCTGTTGGCGCGCCGCCTTCGGGCCCTGCAGGCGCACTTCGCCGGCAATATGCCCGTCCGTCCGCAGGGTCAGCGTAGCGTCGTCGATAAAGGTCGCGGGTGCATACACCAGGCGCACCGGGCGCGTGATGCCGCCGTACAGGTCCCAGTCGGTGATGAAGGTCGGGATCGATTGCGCATCGTGCGTGGAATCGACGCCGACGGTCAACCGGTTGTCGCCCGCGCGCAGCGCATCGGTGACATCCAGGACGAAGGGCGTGAAGCCGCCTTCGTGCCGCCCGACCTCCTTGCCGTTCAGGTAGACATAGGCGCGGTAGTTGACCGCTTCGAAGCGCAGGAAGGCGCGGCCGCCATTCACTGGCTTGGCGTTGAACTTGCGCTGGAACCAGATCAGGCCATCGTAGTAGCGCAATTCCGCATCGGCAGCGTTCCATGCGCCGGGGATGGACATCTGCGGGCCGCGGTCCATGTCGAATTCATAAAAGCCGGCGCCGCCGCGCGACTCCTCGGCCGCCACATTGATGTCGCGGTAGCGCTGCATGCGCGACTTGGCGACCCAGCCGTTGATGTCGGTCAGGCCGGTGCGGTACAAGTCCTTCGAGTATGTCCACTGGCCCGAGAGGTCCTGGCTGTCGCGCGACTGCGAGGCGGTCAGCAGCAGCGCGGGGCGGAGGTCCTGCGCAGCAACGCCGCCGCAGCCGATCGCAAACAGCAGGGCAAGGAGGAGCCGCCTCATTGCGTGAGGCCTGCCGTGCGCGCCGCTTCCTCCAGGCTGTCGCCGATCAGGGCCAGGTTCTGGATGGCGGCCAGGCTCCATTGCGCAGCGCCGTTGGTATTGGCGCCCCCCTGCTCGTCCAGCGGACGGATCACGGCCGGGCCATCGACGCGCCGCGAGCGCGCCTTTAGCCCGCGCGAAGCACCCAGGAATTCACGCCAGGCCCGCAGCGCCAGCGCGTGGTCGCGCTCCTGGTAAGCCGCATAAGCCGTGATGCGCGAGTGCGCATCCGTCAGCGAGCGGCCGCCTGGATCGGTGCCCAGCAGCGATACCAGGTCTTCCTTCGGCGCGTTGTAGTAGCGGCAGTACTCCAGCCACGCCTTGCGGTAAGCCGGTGCGTCGACCAGCGTAAGCAGTTCCGAACTCATTTCGACCACGCCGAATACGCCGTTCAGGTGCGAGATCGCGAGGTGGTCGCCCGGCCCCTGGAACTTGCCGGTCTTCGCATCGTACGGCGCGGAGGAAGCGAACCAGCGGCGCTTCATGGCGCCAATGCTTTCCATGCCGTTGACGATCTTGTCGCGCCAGCGCGGATCGCCGGTGCGCTCCCACTCCGCCAGCCAGGACGCCACCAGCGAACCCCACATGGTGCCGAAGGAAGCGTTGGTCATGCCCGGCGCGCTTTCAAGCGCGGCGCTGCGCGCCAGCTTGCGCGAGATATCGACATTGCCCAGGTCCGCATCGGAATCGAGCAGCTCGCGCATCAGGTCCCCTACACGCTCGTCCGCGGTCAGATAGTAGTAGATGCGGCGGTAGGCGGCGTTTGACACGCGCGGCTGCTTGGATGAATCGGACCAGTGCTGCACCCCGTGGCGCGTGCCGAAGCCCTTGAAGCGGCCCAGGTGATACACGTCCACCTCGCCCGTGTGGCGCGTCATCGCTTCGGCAAGGCGGAAGATGTCGGCGCGGCCCGTGCGCAGGTAGCTGTACCACAGCCACAGGTCGGTGGAGAGCTCCGAGTTGTCCCAGGCGAAGCCGCCGATATCGTAGCGCCACATATGGCGGTCGTTATCGTAGGTGTGCATCACGTCGCCGTAGGACCAGAAGCCGTACCAGCGGTGCTGCTCGACCTCCCTCAAGTACTGGTCCACCTGGTAGGCCAGGCGGTCTTCGACGATCTTGCGCGCGGGCTTGCTGGAATCGGCCACGTCCCAGTCGCCGAACACGCCGCACTGGTGGATGCGCTGCGGCGCCAGCACCAGGCGCGGCGGGGTGGCGACTTGCGAAGCCATCTCGGACAGGGCTTCATGCGAGGGCGTTGCACCCAGCACCCACAGCTGCAGCTCGGAGGTGCGCGCCACGCCGATCGGCGTATCCCAGCCCGGTTCGTAGTCCTCATAGGTGATGTTCAAGCCTTCGTTCTGCTTGGCGTAAGTATCCATGCCATCGACGGCGCGGTAGGGCCGCATATCCATCGCCGGCGCGGACGGCGACCAGAGCCAAGCCGTGACTTCGGCCATCGGCGTTGCCGCATTGCGCACATCGAGTTGCGTGGGCGCGCGCTGCCAGAAGTCCTTCAGTCCCAGCGCGATGCCGCCGCTTGCGCCGCCTGCATACGCCAAGCCCTTGGTGCGCGTGCCGGCATTGGAATCGATCCAGGCCTGGCCCGTGGTGGTGCGCTTGCGGATCACGAAGCCGTCGGCGGTCTGGTGCGACAGCGAAAAATCGCCCCACTCCGGAATCCACTTTAGGCCATCCTGCACCTGCTTGTTCATGCCATCCAGCGGCGGCAGGGCCTTGCCGGCGATCTGCGCGTCGCGGTAAGCCTGGCCGGGATCGCGGCGCAGGCCGGTCAGCGAGCGCACGGCTTCCCCCACACGCCCACGCCTTCACCGGAGAAGCGGATGTGGCGGTTGACCGTGGCATCGCTCATCGGCACCCTGGCGGTCACGCCCAGGCCACGGATGAAGTCTTTCGCCGGATCGCCGTCGTAGATGAAGGAGTGGACGATGCGCACGCTGTCCGAACCGGAATAGAAGTAGAGCCGCACCGAGAACGGCAGCCAGTCGCGCCCTACTCCCGCATGCATGCCCTCCACTTTCAGCACGGCGCGCACCGGGCCGGCCTGCTCAATCGTCACGCGCGTGACCTTGCTGGCGAAGGGCTGGCGCGAGACGGAACCGCCCGCGTCCGGATCGGGGCCGTCCTGGCGCAGGCCAACCAGCTTCAGTTCCTGCATGGTCACGCGGCCCTTGCGCGTGGCCTTGGCGATCAGGTGCTCGCCGCTGGTGGGTACGGTCCATACGAGGTCGCCGGCTGTGACCACGATTTCCGCGCCGGACTGCTTTACCGTCACGCTGCCCGCCGCCGGGGCGCCTGCTTCGAGCTGCCAGCCTTCCGCCGGGGCGCCGCCGCCCACCGCATGGGCCGTCCATTTGAGCGACCCGTCCGGCCAGTACGCCAGCGGCCAGGATTGCACGGGCAGGCCCGATCCGCCACCCAGGCGGAACTGCAGGTTCTTGTTGGCGGGCAGGCGCATCGTGCCGCGCGGCCACGGCACGCCGAAGGTCGCGCCTTCGAAGCGGGCCGGCATCTTGCCATCCAGCCAATGCAGTGCGGTGCCGGCTACCGGGGCCACTTTGGCGCTGGTATTGGACGTTACCGCCCAGGAAACAGCCGGAAAGGCCGACATGACGGATACTGCGGCGGCCGACTGCAGGAAGCGGCGGCGGGATGGGATCTGCGTTGCCATGGGAATCCTAGCGAAATAAAAACCGAGTATAAGAGCTGGTTTTCGCTATGTTTCACGCCGATTACAAATAATCAAAGGAATGAATTTTGAAACTTAATGGTTACTTAAGGATACAAATAGGACTATGGATTTTCAGCGCATTGGCCTAATGTTTGCTCAAAGGGCAGCACATTTGGAGTTGCCGCCCCTTAAATCGAATAAAGGTGTGCAAATGCTAATAACCTTCAAGTCCAAGTCCTCGCCCGAAGTACTGATGTACCAGGAACATGCCGAACGCATATTGCATCTGCTGCACAAGAGTCCGAAGCGCGGCGTGATTACTCCGGACGAGGCAGCCGAAGCCCTGCAGTTGCTGGAGCGCGAGGTGGCGTGGACGAAGGACCACCCGAGCGAGGATGTGGAGCATGATGTGCACTCCCATGAACGCGAAGAAGGCGAAACCGAGGAGCATGCAAAGCTGCAGCGCGTGAGCTTCTCGGCGCGCGCCTATCCCCTGCTGGAGATGCTGCGCGCGGCCCGGCAGGAAAACGAATACATCATGTGGGGCGTCTTAGCCCAGTTCGAACGTGGTAATGCCGTAAGTGCGGGCGAGGCTGATTTCCGGCTCGCCCGCCGTATACATGCGCGCCGTTTCGAAGCACTGTCGCAACTGATGGCGTTCCGCCAGCGCCAGCGCGGCTTGGTTCGGTTCCGGGACATCGAGGAATAGGGGCGCTCCTTGCGGCGCCTCGTCTTGCAGTGCCGTGAACAGCTGCTCCGCCAGCTCCGGAGTATCCGCGAACAGGGGACCGATCTTGTAGCCGTTGCGGCAGGGGCGCATGACCGCATAGCCTGCGATTCCGCCGGCCACGCGCGCCGCCAGGGTGACGTGCTGCGGCTGGCCCGTCCAGCAACGCAGGAAGTCTGTGCGATCGTCTGCGAAAAAGGCGCTGTCGTAGCGAGCCAGCTCCGTGTGGCCTGATACGCGCTCAAAGCTGGCCCCCGGCGCGGTCCGCCCCGTGCCCTGCCCTTCGAACCGGATATTACGGTGCGCCAGCACGAAGCCGGATTTCGCGTAATTCGCCTGCTGCGCCACCACGCCATCCAGCGCCACATTGCGCCCTGCCAGGCGGTCCATGCCGGCGTTCCAGACGGCGATGCCGTGGCCCTTGCCACGGTATTCCGGCTTGACGATGTAGCCGCCGATGAAGCCAAACGAAGCGCCATAGCGCACGGCGAAAATGCTGGCGGCCATTGCGCCGTCAACGAAACCGGCCAGATAGCCGCCGGGATCGGCGGCGTAAAAGCAGTCCGCATCATGCAGACCCGGGTTCCAGCCTTCAGCGGCGGCCCAGTCGAGCGCCACGTCCAGCTCCTGCCGGCTCATTGCGCGGATGATCATCCCACCCACCTGGATTTGCGTGAGGCGCGGCACTGGCGGGCCGCGGGGCCCGGCTCGATGTGGGATTCGAGGCCCGTGAGCCTGTCCATCACCTGTTTGCTCAAACGGTACTTCTTCTTCAGGCTCGCCAGCTTGCGATCGGTGCCGGCGCAATACTGGCAGACCGACCAGCTGATTTCCGCGCGGCGGTCGGCGTCGTAGCCATCTTCGCCGCGCCAGTGATCGCAGGACTCGCGCTCCGCCAGGAAGGCGCTCACATCATCCGGCAGCCCGGCGGGTTCCGCCGATGCCGTCAGCGCGGCCGCCATCAGAAGCAAGAGCGCGGTCCGCATGATGGCTTACCACATTAGGTCATCAGGAATCTTGAAGGCTGCGTACGGATCGTCCTCATCGACCTCGTTGCTGGCCTGCTTGGCGAAGACCACGATTGACGCATCGCGTTCGGCGATCTTTTCGCCGATGACCTTGGGCACCAGTTCAAACGCACCGTCCAGGCCCACGATCGCCAGGCGGCGCGCGATCAGGTGGCCGCGTACGGCTTCGGAAACGTAAATGCGCTCGATCTTGCTGCCGATGGTGAAGTTGTAGGCGATATCGCCATTGCCCTTGGACTGGCGATTCTGCTGCACCATTTGCGCAATTTGCGCGCGGATCGCCTTCTGCTGTGCCGCGGCGTCGCGCTGCGCATTCAGTTCGCGGGCGCGCTCGGCGCTCTGGCGTTGCTGCTCCTGCACGGCCAGCTTCGCCTCGTCCACCGATTGCGCACCGGTGCGGCGTTCTTCCTTTTTCTGCTTCGCCTTGTCCTGGTTGATCTTCTTGGCCTTGTTCTTGTCGCCCAGGCCGGCTTTCAGCAGTTGCTCTTGCAACGAAACCATCTCTGCTACTCCGAATAATGCAAAGACCCTAGCATAGCAAATGCGCGCGGCGTATAGTTGGCGGACTTTCAACTGCCAGCTCAGCAATGACACCTCATCCTAGCGCCGCGGCCGCCGCCCTCGCGGTGGCACTGGCCGCGCCGGCGTGGGCCGATCCAGCGGCCGCCGAGCCGCAAATGGTGGAAATCAAGGGCGTCCGCAATCCCGAACTATTCCGCTACCGCGCCATGCTGGCGGGGCTGGACGCGTTCGAGTCCTACCACGAGCTGGCGCCCACTGCGCCGGAGGTTCGCTTCCGCCTGCGTTCCCAGCCTGGCGCCGGCGCGGAGCTGAACGACCTCACGCTGCGCATCGCGGGCGACAACACGTCCATCAATGTGCCGATCGACGTCAACCTCACCTTCATCCTGCCGCGCGATGAAGCCGCCGCCGCCGACAACGCGGACCTGCTGCTGAACAAGCCCAAGTCCGGATACCGCTGGCAGCCGGACATTCGCAGCCCGAACGTATCCACGAACATGCGCCGCCTCGGCGACCTGCGGCTGGAATGCGAAGTGCTGGTCGGCGTGGCCAAGGAGGAATTGGGATTCGTGTTCAAGGCGATGATCAACTCGCTGCTGCTGACCACCCGCTGGTGCACGCACGAGAAAATCAGGCTGTCCACCTCGGTCAGCCCGCGCAAACTAAGCACGGCGACCCTGCTGCATGACGGGCGCCGCGTGGAGCTCAAGCTGTCGGACAAGGGCCGGGCCTACTATCCGCCGCTGGCGGACAAATCGTACCCTGACGATTCGCTGATCGAGCTAGAATTCGCGGACGACAAGGAGGGACCACCATGATCCAGCTCGACCACCTGATCCTGCACGTGCACGAACCTGCCGCCATCGTGAAGTTCTACGGCGAAGTGCTGGGCTTCACCCATGCCGGCCGCGCCGAGCCATTCGAGATATTGCGCGTCAACGAGCACCTGACGATTGACCTGATGCAGGCGCCGCCGGGCCATCCCCAGCACCTGGCCTTCGCGCTGGAGCGCGAGGAATTCGACGCGGTGCACCAGCGCCTGATCCAGATGGGCATCCCCTACGGCGGCACGCCCTTCGACCGCAGCAGCCATGGTCCGGCCCAGACCCAGGGCGCCCGCGGCATGGCCGAGTCAATCTACTTCTACGATCCTGACAGGAACAACATCGAAATCCGCTGCTATTCCAGCTAAATTCGGACACACATCAGATACATTCTGTACATATACTTCTTCCATGCACACAACATTTAGCGGAGGAAGCGATGAACGAAAAGATCAATAAGCAGCGCCGTTTCATGATGACCGGCGCGTTCGCACTGGCGGGCTTGTCCACCCTGGAGCTGGCATTCGGCCCGACCGCCAGGGCGGCCGCCTTGCCCTCCTCCGCCAGCCGTTCGCCGCTGGACCAGCTGCGCCATGTGCGCACGTCCGAACTGGATATCGCTTATGCGGAACTGGGTCCGGCCAGCGGCCAGCCCGTGATCCTGCTGCATGGCTGGCCCTATGACATCCACGCCTTCGAAGACGTGGCCCCGCTGCTGGCCGCCGCGGGCTACCGCGTGATTGTGCCCTACCTGCGCGGCTACGGCGCCACCCGTTTCCTGTCCAAGGACACCTTCCGCAACGGCCAGCAAGCCGCGATCGCCGTCGATATCGTGCAGATGATGGACGCGCTGAAGATCCCAAGCGCCGTCTTCGGCGCCTTCGACTGGGGTGCGCGTACGGCCTGCATCGTGGCAGCCCTGCATCCTCAGCGCGTGAAGGGACTGGTTTCGGTCAGTGGCTACCTGATCGGCAGCCAGGCGGCCAACAAGAACCCCCTGCCGCCGCAGGCGGAGCTGGAATGGTGGTACCAGTACTACTTTGCCACCGAGCGTGGCCGCGCGGGCTATGAAGCCAACCGCAAGGACTTCAACCGCCTGATCTGGAAGCTGGCCTCGCCCAAATGGGCTTTCGACGAAGCCACCTACCTGCGCAGCGCCCAGTCCTTCGACAATCCGGACCATGTGGACGTTGTCATTCACAACTACCGCTGGCGCCTCGGCGCGGCCCAGGGCGATGCGAAGTACGATGAAATCGAGCAGAAACTGGCGCAGTTCCCCGCGATCTCGGTACCGACCATCACGATGGAAGGCGACGCGAATGGTGCACCGCACCCAAACCCGAGCGCCTATGCCAAGAAGTTCAGCGGCAAGTACGAGCACCGCACGTCCACCGGCGGCATCGGCCACAATCTGCCGCAGGAAGCGCCGCGCGACTTCGCCCAGGCCGTTCTGGACGTAGCCGCCATGCGCTGAACCTGATACGCTGTTGCCTCCAAAAGAAACCATGGAGAACACAGTGAAAAAAGCACTGCTGGCTAGCCTGATCCTGTCCGCTACCGCGGCCCAGGCTCAGGATGCCCCGAAATTCGACCCGCAACACCTGTCGCAGGACGTGAAAGTCCTGGCCTCCGATGAATTTGAAGGCCGCGGCCCGAACACCGCCGGTGAAACCAAGACGGTCAGCTACATCGTCGACGGATTCAAGGCTGCCGGCCTGCAGCCGGGCGGCGACCTGGTGAAGGGCAAGCGCAACTGGACGCAGGAAGTGCCGCTGGGCCGCTTCGAGATCAAGGGTCAGGTCACGCTGACCGTCAACGACGGCAAGCAGGACCAGAGCTTCACCCAGGGCGAACAGATGGCCGTGCGCGCCGCCATGAACGGCAAGCAGCGCGTGGACTTCGACAAGGCCCCGCTGGTCTTCGTCGGCTATGGCGTGACGGCGCCCGAGCGCAAGTGGGACGATTTCAAGGGCCAGGACCTGAAGGGCAAGCTGGCCGTGGTGCTGATCAACGACCCTGACTTCGAAAACGGGACAGGGCGACTTCGGCGGCAAGGCCATGACCTATTACGGCCGCTGGACCTACAAGTACGAAGAGATGGCCCGCCGCGGCGCACTGGGCACGATCATCGTGCACGAAACCGCGCCCGCCTCCTATGGCTGGCCGACGGTGAAGAATTCCAACACCAACGTCATGTACGACATCGTGCGCAAGGAGCCGGCCAAGGCCCACGCGCCGATGGAAGCCTGGATCCAGCGCGATGTGGTGGTGGACCTGTTCAAGCGCGCCGGCATGGACTTCGAAGCGTCGAAGAAGCTGGCGCAGACGCGCGAGTTCAAGCCGCAACTGCTGAAGGGCGTGACTCTGTCCGCCCACTATGCGGTGGATGCGCAGGTGATCAAGTCGAAGAACGTGGTCGGCATCAAGCCAGGCACCGAGCGCCCCAACGAAACCGTGATCTACAGCGGCCACTGGGACCACCTCGGCGTGGGCCTGCCGGATGCCAAGGGCGACAAGATCTATAACGGCGCCGTGGACAACGCCACCGGCATCGCCTCCCTGCTGGAACTGGCGCGCGCCTACGGCAAGGCGCCGGCGCCGAAGCGCAGCGTGGTCTTCCTGGCTGTAACGGCCGAAGAAAAAGGCTTGCTGGGCACCGAGTACTACGCCTCCAACCCGCTCTATCCGCTGGCGACCACCGTCGGCATGATCAATATGGACGCGCTCCGTCCCGACGGTCCGGCACGCAATTTCAGCAGCTCCGGCGACGCCAAACAGGACATGCTGGACATGCTGGTCGCCAAGGCCAAGCAGTGGAACATGAGCTACTCGCCTGACCCGCAGCCGGAAGCCGGCCACTTCTTCCGCTCCGACCACTTCCCGATGGCCAAGCGCGGCGTGCCGGCGATTTCCTTCGAATCCGGCGAGGACTGGCTGGAAGGCGGCGAAGCGGCGGGCCGTGCGGCCAAGGAAGCCTACACGACCAACAACTATCACCAGCCTTCCGACGAGTGGAGTGCGCAGTGGCCATTCACGGGCATGGCGCGCGACCTGGAAGTGCTGTACAGCCTGGGCCGCGATCTGGCGGACTCGAAAGCCTGGCCGAACTGGTCGCAGGATTCCGAGTTCCGTACCGTGCGCGACCAGACTGCAGCCAAGCGCAAGTAAGCACGGCGCAGGTGGCGCGCCCCACAGCGCGCTAAGGCAGGCGCGCCACCATATCCACCTCCATGTTCGCACCACCCGGCAGCTTGGCTGCCTGGATGGTGGAACGGGCGGGCTTGTTCTCCCCGAAGCGGGCCGCGTAGGCCTCATTCATCTTGGGGAAGTCATTCAGGTCCGTCATGTAGACGGTGACCTTCACCACATCCTTCAGCGAGCAGCCGGCGCCGGCCAGGATCGCTTCCAGGTTATCGATGATGCGGTTGGTCTGCACCGTGATATCGCCTTCCACGGGCTTGTTGGTTTCCGGATCACGCGCCAGCATGCCGGCCGTGTACAGGAATCCGTTGGCGACCACGCCCTGCGAATACGGGCCGATAGCCTTGGGCGCGCCATTCACCGCGACCGGCCGCATATCGGGGCGGTTCATGGTGGCGCAGCCGGACAAGGTCAATGCAATCAAGCCAATCACGAACGGAACACGCAGGCGGGTACGCATGGCAGATCCTTTCAGGGCAGGTGGATGAATTTAACAAATTAGCATCCGGCCAGCAATCTGCAAGGTCCTGCCAGGCTTTGTGGCTAGGATGCACCAGTGTGCGGCGCCGGCAGCATCAAGGGCTCGCGCAGCCTGATGATTTGCCGTATGCCTTCCTCGTCGATGACAAGCAGGCTGTTCAAGCCCGCCGGCCCTTCATCGACATGGATTTCGCGTGGCTGTTGAACGAGATGGTCGAGCCCCTCCAGCAGCACGGCCAGCACCCGGCGGGCAGGGTCGTAGCTGATGCCCATCAGGGGCAGCCAGTCCGCCTGGACCTGGTTGCCCAGGGCCAGCGCGGCAATTTCAATTTCGGCCGACTGGCCGTGGAGGTTTCTGGACAGGCCGTCAAAGTAAGCCTGCCAGGATGCGCCCTCGAGCTTGCGTGGTCCCATGATGCATCTCCATGAGCCGTGGTGGATGCAGCCGATTCTACTTTTATTTGGCGCGCGTGTACTGAAGTTCCATCCACTTCACGTTCTTGCCGTCCGGTCCGGGCCCCCACATCTCCAGCGTGTGGTGGTCGTTGTCCGCGATCTTCAGGCTCATCGTGTAGGGCACTTCCTTGCCCGCCATCGGGTCGCTCATCTTGCCCTTGTACTTGATGGTATTGCCGGCCAGGGTACCGGTCGACATCGACATGCTGGTGCTGCCCGAATCGATCCAGCTGCCGAAGTAGCGCTTCATCACATTGTCGTAGCCCTGGATGCCCATGCCGGTAAAGGCCTGGCCCATCATGGTGCCCTTGTACTCTTCCTGCAGGTAGCGGTTGCCCATGATCCATTTGCGCTCGGTCGAGCCGGTGCTTTCCTCGGGCGGCTTGGACGGGTCCATCCACATCTTCGATTTCACGGCGAACTTGCCGGCCAGCGGTTCCAGCTTCTTGTGGCCTTCGCCGGGCGCAGCGGCTTTCTCCATCGCTTCCATCGCTTTTGCATCGGCGGGCGCGGCGGCTTGCTTCTTGTCGTCCGCAGCGGTGGCGGTGACGGCCAGGCCCAGGGCGCCGGCAACAACCAGGTACTGCGCGACATTACGGAGCTTCATGGCTCTCTCCTATCAGCAGGGGTTGTGGAATGGACATTGTTTCGCGAGCGCTGGACAGTGTCAATCCATCGCCGTGGTGCAGTGGCTTTTTTGGCGCGGGCCGGGCATAGTGGCCGCCATGAACTTCCTGCTGAAATCCGCTGCCGCCTGCGCCCTGCTTGCCGCCCTGCCCGCGCAGGCCGCCGACGACCTGGCCGCCCTGATCAATGGCTTCCGCGCCGCGCCTGGCGCCTGCCAGGGCCGCAAGCCGCTTCCCGCACCTCCGCTGACGCCGCATCCGGCCCTGTCCCGCGTCGAATTGCGGCCGGGCTCCATCCTGATCGCCGCGCTCGACCAGCAGGGCTACGAAGCGGAGCTGGCCGACGCGGTGCAGGTCAGCGGCCCCACCGATGCGCGCAGCGCGTTGGAGGCGTTGTCCGAGCACTATTGCAGCACCCTGCTGGGTACCCAATACGCGGCGATCGGCGTTTCGCGGCGCGGCGAAACCTGGACCGTGGTGCTGGCCCAGCCTTCGCCCGACCTGGCGGTGCTGCTGCCGCCCTGGCCGGAAGTCGGTCAGCAGATCCTGGCCGCGACCAATGCGGCGCGGGCGAAAGCGCAGGACTGTGGCGGCGTGCGCATGGCGCCGGCCGGTCCGCTGGCCTGGAACGAAGCGCTGGGGCGCGCCGCCCTGGCCCACAGCGAGGACATGGCGAAACGCCGCTACTTCAGCCATAAGGGCAAGGATGGCCACGACTCCGGCGACCGGGCACGCGCGGCAGGCTACAGCTGGCGCCGCGTGGGCGAGAATATCTCGCTGGGCCAGATCAGCGCGGAGGAAGCGGTGGCAGGCTGGCTTTCCAGCCCCGGCCATTGCGCCAACCTGATGAATCCGGGTTTCACGGAAATGGGGGCGGCGTATGCGATCCGCGAAGGCAAGCGCCCATCCGCCTACTGGACGCAGGTGTTCGGCACGCGTTAAGCCGCGGCCGCCTCCTGGCGGCGCAGGCGCAGGATGGTGGAGATATTGACCACGGCCACCACCACTTCCAGCGCGGTACCGCCAATTGATCCGGCGATTACATTGTTGACGATCCACAGCATCGTCCCGCACAGCATCAGCAGGCGCATCGGCACGCCGCGCAAGAGGAACAGCGCCAGCGTGCCCAGGCAGGAAGCACACAGGGGCAGCCAGTCGCTGGGCTGCTTCGCGATTGCCAGGCCGAAGCCGACGTTCGCGGCTACCACGGCAAAGACCACCCATTTCGAACGCGTGCGCAGCGATATCAGCGAACGCAGGAAGGACAGCGAGGAACTGGCCACCGCGGTCGGATTGCCCAGCAGCGCGAAGTGGACGATGTACGCCAGGCACTCGCCGGTCATGAACAGTTTGAAGCGCCGATCGTCGGTTTGCAGGAAGGAGCCTACGCCAAGCACGAAGGCCACATAGCCTATGCACTGCGCGGGGGAGAGCCAGTCGGTCAACATAGCCCGCCATATTAAACCAAAGGCGTGAACCAGGTGTCAGCCACGATGTGGCTGACACCAGATTTTGGCCGTGGGTTTTAAGGAAGCCGGCGGCTGGTTTATAGCAGGCTTGTAGCTTGACATCGCCTTGCCCCGTATTAGGCTGAACAAACGGCCGTCCGTGGCGCCGCTGCGGCGGCCGGCCATCAGGAGGGACGTCATGAATATTCAAGAGAACAAACAGCGGGTCATGGAGGGCTACAAGCTGTTCCAGGCCGGCGACATCCAGAATCTTCTGGGCCTCTATCACGAGAACGCCGAGTGGCTCGCGCCCGAGTCGGAACACGTGCCGTTCAGCGGTAACTTCCACGGCAGGGCGGGCATTGCCGAATTCTTCAGGAAGCTGGACGCCAGCGTGCAGCCGCTGCACATGGAGCCGCGGCGCATGATCGCGGAAGGTGACACCGTGGTCGTCATCGGCGACTCGACCTGGCAGGCCCGCAACACCGGCCGCCAGTACGATAACCCATTCGTCCATATCTTCACCCTGCGCGACGGCATGGTGGAACGTTTCGAAGGCATGTGGGACACCGGCCCGGCGGAACGCGCGCTCAGCACCGATCTGCCGCTCGGCCAGGACCTCGGCAAGCCCCTGCACCACTAATCCCCCGACCTTGCCCGCCGCGCCCGGCGGGCCCTCCCCCTGTAATCGTTGGTTTTCACCCATCTGTGACAATCTGAGCATTTTTGCATATGCGAAACTCCCTATACTGACGGGCCACAACAACCGTAGCTCAAGGGTAAAGGGAAAGGATGGATGCATTCACTTTGATCGTTGCATCAGGGTTGGCGTCCGCCATCATGGCGATGGCCATGTTCTTCCTGTACCGCGCCAGCCGGCGCGAGCTGTGCCTGATGGACTGGTCCTTCGCCGGCCTGTCCTTCCTCGCCTCGAACATTGTGGGCGGCGTCGCGGCCGCCCGCCAGCTGGACCACTTCCTGCTGCCGGCGATCGGCAATGCCTTTTATATTGCAGGTCACTTCGCGATTGCCGCCGGCCTGCGCCGCCACCTCGGCCTGGCGCCGCGCTATCTGCTGCTGGGACTGATGTCTACGGCTATCGTACTGCTGCACCTGCTGCCGTTCACCCAGGCTTCCGTCGCCAACCGGCTGCTGCTGTTCACGCCCATGATTGCCGTGATCAATTTCCATGTGGTGTCGCTGATCTGGCGCCTGCCGCCAGGCCCTGAGCGCTCGGCCTACCTGCCGCTGCTAGTGATCGAGCTGGGCTTCATGGTGCAGCTCAGCCTGCGCACCGTCTACATGGTGCTGAACCGCGACAATCACCTGACCTTCCTCGGCAGCCAGATCCTGCAGACGTCCGGCTCGCTGTGCGTGCTGGTGTTCCTGTCTGTCGCCGGCATGTGCTGCGCCGTGATCGTGATCCGGCACCAGGAACTGGCGCTGCGCAAGGCATCGCTGACGGACAGCCTGACCGGCTGGCTGAACCGGCGCGCCCTGCACGACGCGGCGCACCGCGAATTCGAGCGCACACGCCGCACCGGCCAGCCGCTGGCTTTCATCGCTTTCGATATCGACCACTTCAAGTCCGTCAACGACCGCTACGGCCACCAGACGGGCGACGCGGCGATACGCCATGTCACGGACCTGGCCGCGCATGCGCTGCGCGGCTACGATGCCTTGTTCCGCCTGGGCGGCGAAGAGTTTGCCGTGCTGGTCACCGGCATCGCGCCGCAGCAGGTGCTGCACATGGCGGAGCGCGTGCGCGCCCTGATCGAAGCGACGCCGCTGCCAACCGACGAAGGCCCGGTGCCCATGACGGTCAGCCTCGGCGTCGCGGCCCTGGCACGCCAGGATGCAAGCTGGGAGGCCGCGTTGCGCCGTGCCGACAACGCGCTCTACCGCTCCAAGAAGGATGGCCGCAACCGCTGCACACCTCATGAACTTCTGGTGGCTGCGGCTGCTTGACTTGCCTTCCTGCTGTGCTAAGTTGAATCCTTGCCGATATTGCATCACCCCCGCTTTAACTAGAATAACGGAGGTTTGCCATGCACGGATTCCGCTACATCCTCGGCTGCGCCTTGTCTGCAGCCTTTGCGGCCCAGGCCGCTCCCCAGGTCGACGTGATTGCCAAAGGGCTCAGCAACCCGCGCGGCATCGCTTTTGCGCCAAACGGACAGCTCTTTGTTGCCGAAGCCGGCGTTGGCGGCGCCGGACCCTGCTTCGTCCTCGCCGACAACCGCAATGCCTGCTATGGCGAATCCGGCGCCATGACGCGGGTCGATCCCAGCGGCCTGGCCGCTCCGGTGCGCGTGATCACCGGCCTGCCCTCGCTGGCGCCGCCGGGCGGCTTCGGCGCGGTTGGCGCGCAGGGCATTTCCTTCCACGGTTCCGGCAATGGCCAGCTCGTGCTGGGGCTGGCCGCGCTGGCCAATGCGCGCGACAATCTGCCAGCCAAGGCCGCGCTGCTGGGCCGCGCCATCCAGGTGGGCGTGGGCGGCAACTGGAAAGCGGGCGCGGACATCGCGGGCTATGAGCTGGCCAACGACCCCGTCCCCGGCGGCAAGGACAGCAACCTGAACGGCGTGGCCGCAACCGGCAGCCGCCACTTCATTGCGGACGCGGGCGGCAATGCCGTGTACGAGGTGGCCGCCAACGGCAAGGTCAGCGTGTTCGCCGCCTTCCCCTCGCGCATGATTCCGGCGCCGCCCTTCATGCACGTGCCGGCCGGCGCGATGATTCCAATGCAGTCAGTGCCTACTTCGGTGGTGGACGGCCAGGATGGCTATATCTACATCGGCGAGCTGACCGGTTTCCCATTCCCTGTGGGGGCGGCCAATGTCTACCGCGTGCCGGCGGGCGGCGGCGCGCCGGAAGTGTTTGCCAGCGGCTTCACCAATATCATGGGCATCGCCTTCGACGTCCGCCATCGCCTCTACGTGCTGCAGGTCGGCAGCGGCTTCGCCGGCGGCATGCCGCCATTGCTGCCGCCCGGCCGGCTGATCCGCCTGAACGCGGACGGCAGCCGGACCGTGATTTACGAGGGCCTGTTCTATCCGGGCGGACTGGCCATCGGGCCGGATGGCGCGGCCTATGTGACGAACTTCGGCATCGCGCCTGGCTCCGTCCCGGATAGCGGCCAGGTTTTGCGGATCAGCCTGGATTGACCGCCGGTGCAGGCGAGCACGGACGCCGCAGGCACGCATGCACGGCGGATCAATGATCCGCCCTACGCGTCTCATGGTAAACATGCCGATGCATTCCGAGCCCGCCAGTCGCCGGCCGCGCGGCACGACGGCGATGCAGCGACGCAAGTCGGCACGGGGAGCGTAGGGCGGATCATTGATCCGCCGTGCCTGCCCCGTGTTGGCGTCCTATTTGGCGCCGGCTTCGAACCACTGCTTGATGGTGACCCGTTCGTCTTCGGTCATGCCGGTCGAATTCCCTTGCGGCATGGCGCGCGTCACCCAGACCTGGGTGTAGATATCGGCCGCATGGCTGCGGATGCCGGCCTCCGTATCGAGGCGGATGCCGAGCGGTGCGAACGAACCGGAGTGGCAGACGATGCAGCGCCGGTTAATGATGCCCTGCACCGTGGCGAAGCTTGGCCCGGCCGCGGCAAGCAGGGCATTGATGGTGTTTTCGATTTCCACGTTGAAGGCGGCAATATCGGTATTGGCATCCACCTTGGCGAGCATGGCTCGGGCGGCGGCGGCGGCGGCGTCGCCGCTGTAGGCGGACTGCTTGGCCGGCGTATTCAGCGCAGCGGTGAAATTGCCGGCCACGACAATGCGGTTGCGCACGAGCTTGCCGTCCTGCAAGCCCTGCGGAGTCTGGTTGAGCAAGGCGCCGGCCATGATGGACAGGGAAGCGTCCGGGCGGGTCAGCGCGCCACTATTGATGGCGTTGACCCAGAAGGCCTTGCCTTCCGCATCCGGCGCACGGTTCAGCACATTGGCGTAAATGGCCGTGACAAAGGCATCGTTATCGCCGGAATAAAGGGCCGCCGATTCCGCGCTGGTGCCGAAGCTGTCGATCAGCTCGCGCAGCGAGGCGCTGGTGGCATAGGAGGCGTTGACGCCCTGGATCTCGGAAGGCGCCTGCAGCTGGGATAGCCGGTTGGCGAAATTCGTCAGCCCGCCCGTATCGGCGGGACGGCCGAAGTACGAGATATACAGCTCCTGCACGACTTCAAAATAGCTGGAAGCCGGAAGCGGAGCGGATTGTGTGACGGAAGCGGCTTGCTTCTGCGGCATGGAAGCAGAATCCATATTGCCGCCGCCGCAGGAGGCGAGCAACGTCGTAACGCCAGCCATCAGGCAGGCGCGAAGAAGTGTGACCTTCATTTTTGTGTACCCTTGAAAAAGGGTGCGTGTGCATAGTGAGTATAACCAAAAGTCTGACGAATTGGCTATCTTTGTTCTTCCGGCATTCTTGGCTAAACTCATTTTGTCTGCTGCACTGCCTTAGGGAGGCTATCATGCATCAGAAGTCCCTGTTGGCCGCTGCCCTGATGACACTGGGCACGGCTCCTTCGCTGGCCGGGCGGGATGCCCCCCAGAACACCTTCGATCCGCTGCTGTCCAGTAACCGGGCGCTGTGCGCACCGGGGCCGGCCGGCCGCCCCGCACTGCTGGACAAGCTGCTGCTGGCGCAAGCGGAAACGGCTCCTTTCAAGCCGACCCAGCAGGCCCGCCCTGCCGCCAATGCAGCCAAGCCCCCGCTCTATCCGAGCCTGGGCAGCCTGCACATGAAGATCAGCACAGCCGTTCCGGTCGCACAGTCCTATTTTCGACCAGGGCCTGCGCCTGACCTTCTCCTTCAACCACGCGGAAGCGGCGCGCGCCTTCCGCGCGGCCCAGCAGGCCGATCCCCAGTGCGCCATGTGCTACTGGGGCGAAGCGCTGGTGCTGGGGCCGAATATCAACGCGCCCATGTTCCCGGACGCTGTCGCCCCCGCCGCTGCCGCCGCAGCCAAGGCCGAATCGCTGATGGCCAGCGCCAGCCCGCCTGAGCAGGCGCTGATCCGCGCCGTCGTCAAACGCTACCAGGCCAGTCCGCCGGCCGACCGCGCGCCGCTCGATGCGGCCTATGCGGACGGCATGACGGAAGCGGCGCGCGCCTTCCCCAACAACGACACCATCCAGGTGCTGTTCGCGGAAAGCATCATGGACCTCTCGCCGTGGGACTACTGGCAGGCCGGCGGCGCCCAGCCCAAGGGGCGCACGGCCGAAACGGTGGATGCGCTGGAGCGCGTGCTGGAGCGCAATCCCAGCCACCCGGGCGCCATCCACTACTACATCCACGCCGTGGAAGCGTCCACTCATCCGGAAAGAGCCCTGCCCTATGCGCGCCAGCTGGCCAAGCAGATTCCCGGCGCCGGCCACATCGTGCACATGCCCTCGCACATCTACTACCGCGTGGGCCTGTACCGCGAAGCGCTGCAATCGAATATCGAGGCGATTGCCATCGATGAAAAATACTTCAGCAAGGCGGACAGCGACCCTGTCTACAAGGGCGCCTACTACCCGCACAACATCCACTTCGCCATGGTGTCCGCACTGATGGGCGGCGACGCCAAAACGGCGCTGGATGCGGCCTCCAAGCTGGACAAGGCGGTACCGGTGGAAGCGGCCAAGGCCTTCGGCTCGCTGCAGCCGATCAAGGCCGCGCCCTACTTCAGCCAGGTGCAGTTCAGCTCACCCGACGCGCTGCTGGCCCTGCCGGATCCGGGCAACGACCTGGTGCTGGTGAAAGCCATGTGGCACTACGCCCGCGCCACCGGCTATTCGCGCAAGGGGGCGCTGGCCGAAGCGCAGAAGGAAGTGGAAGCGCTGGCGGCGCTGGAAAAGGCGGACTTCAAGCCGGTGCAGGACTGGGGCGTGCCAGGTCCGGACATTGTGCATACCGCGCGCGCCGTCGCCACGGGCCGCGTGGCGGAGGCGCGCGGCGACCTGGACGGCGCCATCAAGGCCTACGAGGAAGCGGTTGCCGTGCAGGACACCCTGCCCTACACCGAACCGCCCTACTGGTACTACCCGGTGCGCCAGTCGCTGGGAGCCGCCCTGCTGAAGGCGGGCAAGCTGGATGCCGCGGAAGCAGCGTTCCGGTCCTCGTTTGCCAAGACCCCGAGCAATGGCTGGGCCCTGCGCGGGCTGATGGAAGTGTACAAGCAGCGCGGCGACACGGCGGCGCTGGCCGCAGCGCGCAAGCGCTTCGAGACGACATGGCTGGGCCGCAAGGATGGACCCGACCTCGCCAGACTATAAGGGGAGAGATGGCGGAAGGCCGGGCTAAGATTGTGCCCGGCCTTTGGGTGGTGTGGTATTACTGGGCGCCGAAGGTCAACAGCACTGGAGCGGCCGGTAGGCCCGCCATGGCTGCAGGAGAAGCAAGCAGCACATCGCCGCGCACTTCGCCTTCAATATTACGGTTCAGGTTAAGTTTCATGCTGCGGTCCATGGCCACGAATGTGTTCATGTCTGCAGCGATCACCTGGACTTTGTCGCGGCCATCAATTTCGGCATACATCGTGCGGCCGCGCTGGGTGAGGGAAATGGTCCGTCCATCGGAAAGGTCATAAGCACCTTTGTAGACATCCCAGTTGGTCAGGGCACTGCTCAAAGCCCTGGCCGGCAGGTCGATGCTCAGGGGGGCGGGCACGCGGACGGTGCTGTCCCCCTGTTCCACTGACTGGGCGGCCACCACGCAGGGCAGCGCACACAGTAGTGCGGTGAGGATTGTCGCTTTCATGATTGTCTCCCTGTGGTTGCGGAGCAAAACCACTATACCGCGCCGCAGCACCCACCGCGCACCGATAGTGAAATGCAATGGCGCTACCAAAAGCGTAGCGCCTTTGCCGATCGATCAGCTCAGGGGGACGGTGATCGCCTTGCGGATCGCCACGCAGCGTGCATCTTCCTGGTGCGCCACCAGCAGCGCACGGCGCGTGCCGGCCGACAGGTCCTTGTACTCCTCGGCGGCCTTCGCCAGGCGCTGCACGCTGTCGGCGGTGCAGGCGGCAGGGATCATGCTCACGTTATAGGAGCGCATAAAGACCGGGCCGGCGGCCTTGTCCAGCACCGGCAGCTGCGCCAGGCGCTGGGCCGCGGTCTGTTCACCCAGCTTGTTCTGCGAAGCCGGATACATGGATTCCATGGCCGTGCGGATGCGCGAGAACGGCAGCTTGGTCTGCAGGTCGTTGATGCGGCCCAGCCATTCCTCCTTGACCTTGGCGTCAGGACGCACCACGGTGGCCGCCAGCGCCGAGGACTGGCCGGTGTCCGACTTGTCCTTCTCCTGCTCGGCCGCCAGCAGCGCATCCGCGCCGGCATAGCCCACCCCGTTCAGGTGGGCGATGATGGTCCAGCGCAGGTCCTGGCTGACGTTCAGGCCCTTGAGCTGCACGCTGCCGTCCAGCAGGCCGGCCAGGCGCTTCTGCGCTTCCGGCGTAGTGGCGAAGTTCACATAGCTTCCGAACCAGCGGCGCTGGAAGTCGGCCCGTGCTGGACTGGGCGCCCTTCCACGTCATCTGCTCCAGCGCGGCCACGGTCTTGCGCGCGTAGGCGGAATCGGGGCCGATCTTGTCCAGGTAAGCCTTGGCGCGCGCGGTCTTGGCCAGTACATCGCCCAGCAGCACATAGTCCTTCTCGGCTGGCGCGTTATTCAGCACGGTCTGCAGGAAGTCGTTCAGCGGCAGTTCGCCGTCACGCACGCCATCCCACATCGACTGCCACAACATAGTGCGCAGCAGCGGATCTTCCACCTTGCTCAGGCTCTTGCGCGCGGCGGTGAAGGAACGCTGGTCCAGCTTGGCCTTGACGAAGCCCCAGTCCTGGTAGTTCGGGTAGACCAGGTCCGGGCAGGCGGCGCCCTTCAGCTCCGGCACTTCGGTAGCGGCGCCCTTGTAGGTCACGGCCACGACCTTGTCCACCTTCATGTGCTTGCCCATCAGGGCCAGCTGCACGCGCTGCTCACGCAGCACCGGGTACTGGGCGCTCGCGCTTTGCTGCAGGCTGAAGTTGCTGATCTTGCCGCCCGCGCAGCTGTAGCTGGCGGTCACGGTATTGACGCCCGGCTGGTACAGCCACTCCTTGGTCCACTGCGACAGGTCGCGGCCGGCCGCTTCGCCCAGGCTGCCGATGAAGTCATCCAGTTTGGCGTTCTTCCACTGGTACTTGACCAGGTAGTTGTGCACACCCTTGCGGAAGGTTTCTTCGCCCAGCAGGTGGCGCAACTGCTTCAGCGTGGAAGCGCCTTTCGAATAAGTGATGGCGTCGATATTGTCGAAGGCGTTTGCCGTGGACGGCACCGGGACTTCGATCGGGTGCGTCGTCACTTGCTGGTCCTGCACGTAGGCGGCGGACTTGCCCTGCGTGTAGAAGTACTGCCAGCCATTCTTGAATTCCGTTGCCTCGGTGGTAGCCAGGGTGCCCATGAAGGAGGCGAAGCTCTCGTTCAGCCACAGGCCATTCCACCACTGCATGGTCACGAGGTCGCCGAACCACTGGTGGGCCATTTCGTGCATGATCACGCTGGCCAGGCTGTGGCGCTCGCTGGCCGTCATCTTATCCTTGTGCATGAAGCCATGCTCGGCGAAGGTCACGGCGCCGGCGTTTTCCATCGCGCCGTAGAGGAAGTCCGGCACCAGCAGCTGGTCGTACTTGTCGTACTGGTAAGGGACGCCGAAGTATTCGTCGAACCAGGCCAGGCCCTGCTTGGTGAACTTGAACCATTCTTCCGGCTGGATCTGCGACGCCACCGACTGGCGCGCAAAGAGGCGCATCGGGTACTTGGCGCTATTGTCTTCCCACACCTTGTACGGACCGGCGTGCAGCGAGAAGTTGTAGGGGCTCAGGATCTTCGAAACGGGGAAGGTCCAGCGCTTGCTGGCGCCGGCGTCTTCCACCTTTCTTTCGCGCGTGGTGGAAACCACGGTCCAGTCGGCGGGCGCAGTCACATTGACCTGGTAGGTCGCCTTCAGGTCAGGCTGGTCGAACAGCGCGAACATCTGGTGCGCGGCGGCGGGTTCGAAGTGAGAGTAGGTATACACGCGGCCATCGACCGGGTCCACCATGCGGTGCAGGCCTTCGCCGTTGGTGCTGTGCAGGCGTTCGTATTCCACGGTCACCGTGTTGCGGCCGGCGAGCAGGTCGGCGGCGGCCAGGGTGATGAACCATTTGTTGTACTGCGGCTGGACTTCCTTGCCGTTGACGACCAGTTTCTTGATGGTGGCCTTGTCCAGGTCCAGGGTCAGCGGCTGGTCCTTGTCCTTCAGGTCGAACTGCACTGTGGTGGTGGCGGCGAAGCTCTCCTTGCCGGTCAGCGTGAAGTCCAGCACATAGGCCACTTTCGACACGCGCGCCGAACGGGCGGCGGCATCGGCCTGGGACAGGTAGGGGTTCTCGGCACGCTGGGCGTCCACCGCGAAAGCGCTGGTGGTATAGCCGGCGCCGGCCAGGAATACGGATGCAACGGCCAGGGCGGCCGCGCGAGGCACGAATCTCGTCACTTTGTCTCCCTTGTAGTGAGTGTTAGTGTGCCCAGCCTCTTGGATTGGGCGGCGCAAAGAATACCACGGTCGGGGCATGATAAGATCAACAGCATGAAGATCTCTTTCGAAACGCCCGACCAGCCCGAGGTCATTTCCCTGATCGCCGACCTCGACGCCTACCAGCTGACCCTCTACCCTCCCGAGTCCGTATATGCGCTGGACATGGCTTCGCTGAAGCAGCCGAACGTGCTGTTCGCCGTGGCGCGCTCGCCGGAAGGCGCGGCCGTCGGCTGTGGCGCGATTGTGGTGACGCCGGAATTCGGTGAAGTGAAGCGCATGTTCGTGTCGCCCGCCGCGCGCGGACAGGGCGTGGCGCGCCGCTTGCTTGGCGCGCTGGAGACGGAAGCGCAGGAACGCGGCGTTTCCCGTTTCATGCTCGAAACGGGGCCTTACCAGCCCGAGGCGCTGGCCCTGTACGAACGCCTGGGCTATGCACGGCGCGGCCCTTATGCCGATTATCCGGACGATCCCTTGAGCGTGTTCATGGAAAAGCGCGTGGCATGAGCACCGATCCGCTGACCACCCTGCGCGACGCCACCCGCGCCTTTGCCGCGGAACGCGACTGGGAGCAGTACCACACGCCGAAAAACCTGGCGATGGCGCTGTCGGTCGAAGTGGCCGAACTGGCCGAGCATTTCCAGTGGCTGCAGACCGGCGTTGCCTCCGAACTCGACGACGCAACACGCGAGGGCGTGCGCCAGGAGCTGGCCGATGTGCTGCTCTATCTGGTGCAGATCGCCGATAAGCTGGATGTGGACCTCTACGCCGCCGCGGTTGAGAAAATGCGCCTCAACGCGTTGAAATACCCAGCGAGCCGCGAAACCGAACCAACACCCAAGGCGTGAAACAGGTGTCTGCCACGATGTGGCAGACACCAGCTCTTGCTTTGGTGGTCATTCGAGCGCGCGCATAATCTCGCGCCCCACGATCGCCCACGATGGCGAATCGGCCGACACCTCGTCATAATGACTGGCCCCCGGCAGCATGAAAACCTCCACCTCATCGCCTGCCGCCCGCGCCCGCGCCGCGTAGCGCTCGCCCATGGCCAGCGGCGAAATCTCATCGAACTCGCCATGAATCAGCACCGTGTGTGCGTTGCAGGGCAGCAGTTCGGCCGGTGATGTATCGAGGAACACGTCCGGACGATCGGCCGTCGGCACGCCCGCCAGTTGCGGCGTGGTGCGCTCGCAGCTGGTACAGATCAGGCCCGCCTCGTTGCGCAGATCCGCCAGGCCGCCCAGGCTGACCACCTGCGGCAGCGGCAGCGGATCCTGCGTCCACGTGGCGCTCCATGATGGCAGCTTGTGACGCGATGCTGCCCATTGCGCCAGGTGCCCGCCCGCCGAATGTCCGACTGCCACGATGCGCGACAAGTCCAGCGCGTGTTCGGCCGCATGCTCGCGCAGCAGGTCCACGGCGCTTGCCACGTCCTGGTACATGCCCGGATATCCACCGCCTTCTTCGTCGTAGCGGCGGTATTCGACGTTCCACACGGCGGCGCCTACTGCTGCCAGCGCGCTGGCCATACTCCGCATCTGGCGGATGCCGCCGAAGTCCACCGTCCAGCAGCCGCCATGCAGCAGGACCACCACCGGATGCGGACCAGGGCCTTCTGGCAGGAACAGTTCGACGAATTGCGATGGCGCGGCGCCGTAGACGATATGCTTTTCCGGCGCGCGGCCGTCCAGGGACAGGTAATCCTGCAGGGTCATTGCTGCGGCCATCGCGCGTTCTCCTCCACATTGTTCGAATTGCGTGAAGGATGCCATAAGTCGCGGGCGGCGCACAGACGGCGGATCAATGATCCGCCCTACGCAGCACGACAGATCACGTGGGGTGTAACCGCCGACGGATCATCGTGAGGGAAAATCCGCCGAGGCGCGTAGGGCGGATCGTTTGATCCGCCGTGCATGGGCCGACGCGGGCTTAGAACCTGAAGCTGGCGCGTGCGTAGTAATACCCTCCGTTGATGCCAAACGGCGAGAAGGACGGATAAATCGACACCGCCGAATTGTCCAGATTCGCGCGATAAACGGCCAGCAGCTCCGAATTCACCTTATCAGGATACTTGTTGAAGATATTATTGCCGCCGACAGTCAGCGTCCAGGCCTTATCGAGCTTGTAGCTGACCTCAAGATCCGTGGTCGCCGTGTTGCCGATCTCGTTCTTGTACCACGCCGCCCCGTCCGGACTCGCCCACTCGTGCGACTTGCCATACAGCGACTCGCGCAGGTTGACCGACCACGGCCCCAGCTTCCACAGCGCACCAAGATTGATGCGCGTCTTGGGCGACGCCGTCTCCAGATGCGAGATCGCCTGCTGATCAAGCAAGGTTTGCGGCTGCAGCTGCACCGGCGCCTGGTTGATCTTCGTCACGCGCACCTCGTTCCAGTTGGCGGCGATCGACCAGTCCACGCGGCCATAGTCGGCGTAATTGGAATTCAGCGTCGTCACGAATTCCACACCGCGGGAGCGCGTGTTGACGGCGTTAGAGAAGATGTTGATACCAGTCTGCACCACCGTCGGGTCCAGCACATTGCCATTGGCCTTGATCGCCGCGACCACGGCCGGCGAATTGTCGGCGCCACCGGAGCCATACAGTGCGCCGGAGCCGACAATCCGGTCGCGGATCTTGATCTGGTAGGCGTCCAGCGTGACGGCGAGATTGCTGGCCGGGTTCAGCACCACGCCGAGGCTCAGGTTGGTGGACGCCTCCGGCTTTAAGCCATCGACGCCGACCAGCTTCGCGCCCGGCGAATTCGGCGCCAGCTGCACGAAGGCGCTGCGCGGCGACACATTGGTGGCCGAGTAGTACTGCTCCGCCAGCGTCGGCGCGCGGAAGCCGTTGGAGAAAGTACCGCGCACGGCGAACATCGGATTGAAGTCGTAGCGGCTGGTCAGCTTGCCCACCTTGGCGTTGCCGAAATCGCTGAAATGCTCATAGCGGCCGGCCAGGTCCACCGTCCAGTCGGCGACCGGCTTCACGATGAAGTTGAGATAGATCGCCTTGTTGTTGCGCGAGTGCTTGCCGGCATCCGTCAGCGAGAAGCCCGGATAGGACTGCGAACCTTCCTTGTAGCGCGAGGCGGAATCGCCGGCCTTGATCTCGTACTTGTCCTGGCGGTGCTCCAGGCCCAGCGCAAAGGTCAGCGGCGTAGCGAGGCCGATCTCGAACTCGCGGCTGATGTCCAGGTTATTGGTCCATTGGCTGGCGATGAACTGGCCGGCTTCGAAGACGGTCGGCGTGTAGCCGGTATCCGTGTACAGCGACACATTGCCGGAATCCTCCACGCCGATGCGCGACTTGTCGCGTCCATAGGTCGAGCTGAAGTCCCAGTTCCACGCATCGATCTTGCCCTTGGCGCCGGCCGTGAAGGCAAAGTCTTCCTCGCGCATGGTTTCCTTCGGGCTGAAGCCCAGCGGATAGACGGCAGGCAGACGGTTCGGCATGCGGTAGTTCTCGAAGGCGCGTGCATTCTTGCGGCCGGCCGTGGCGAAGGCATACAGCTCGGTGCCTCCGCCCAGGTCATACCCCGCGTTGGCGCCCAGCGTGTACAGGTGATACTGTGCGTCGCCCGAGATGTGGTTCAGCTGCGGATAGCCGGGCACCTGCAGCAGCGGCATGTTCTTGATATTTTTTGGGTCGCTCACGCGCGGGTCGACGCCGCCCCGGTCGGTGAAGTCATGGTATTTGCCTTCGGCGGTGAGACTGATGTAGCCCTGCTCTCCCAGCTTGAAGCCGGCATTGGCCGTCGCATCCGGCGTCTTGCCGCCGCCATCGGTGTAGCCGCCGCCGCTCACGGAGCCGCTCACGCCCTGGTTGTTCGATTTCAGGATGATGTTGATCACACCCGCGATCGCATCCGTGCCGTACTGCGCGGCCGCGCCGTCGGTCAGCACCTCGATGTGGTCGATCATCGCCACCGGAATGAAGTTCAGGTCCGCCGCGGCGCTGCCCTGGTATGGGCCGCCCAGCACGGCCAGGTTGGACGTGCCGTGGCGACGTTTGCCGTTGACCAGCACCAGCGTGTTGTTCGGGCTCAGGCCGCGCAGCCGGGCCGACAGCGTCAGGTTGGCGGTGTCGCCGCCGAAGGCCTGGGCCGTGAAGGAGGGCAGGTTTTGCGCCAGCGCCTGGATCAGGTCAGGCTGGCCGGTACGCTGCAGCGTGCCCGCGTCCAGCACCTGGATGGGCGAGGCGCTGTTTTCCACTTTGAGGCCGTTGGCGCGCGTACCCGTCACGATCACGGCGCCCGCCATGGCCGGACTGGCCGCGGCCGCGCCGGCTACGCTATCCGCTTGCGCATCGGCCGCGTCGACAGGGTCGGCCAGGCTTACGCCGGCATAGAGCAGCATGACCGCTGCGGCACAGGTTTTCAGTTTGCCCTTCTTATGCATCGCGTATTCCTTTTCTGATGAGGAGTGAGTAGTGCGGCTTTACTTCTTTGCAGCTACAACTTCGATTTCAACCAGCCAGCCGGGCACGTTCAGCGCGGCCACCTGCATCACGGCGCGGGCCGGCAGGTTGGGTTGTGCCCCCCCGAAGAACTGGGTGTAGGACTCCATGAAGCCCTTGACGTCGGCGCGGCCGCCCTTGGCCGGGTCGCCGACCAGGAAGACCTGCATCTTCACCACATCGCCCATGGACAGGCCCATGCCCTTCAGGATCTCCTCAATCTTCTTCAATACGCCCAGTGTCTGGGTCTTGGTATCGCCATACGCGGCCAGCGAATCGGCCGGGGCGTTCTTGTCAATCACCGGCGGCACCTGGCCGCTGATGAAATGAATGGTTGCACTCGGCGGCAGGGTTACGGCCTGCGCAATCGGGAAGTCCGAGCCGGGGATTTTGTGGCGGACGATGTCCTGGGCGGCGGCGAGGTTGGCGACCAGGGTCAGGGTTGCGGCGGCCAGGATTGCTTTGGTTTGCATGCGGTTTCCTTTGTATTCGATGTTGGTGGCGGCTCTGGCACGGCGGATCAATGATCCGCCCTACGCTTTTCGCGACGCGGTGGGCTGCAATTCGTTCAATTCGTTCAATTGGCCGAGCCACAGCAGCGTAGGGCGGATCGTTTTGATCCGCCGTGCGTGCGGACCGTTAATGTTTGTTCGACATCTGCCCGGCGGCGAACCGCTCGACCTTCAATGCGTCGCGCAGCGATGAAACTTCCTGCTCCGTCAGCGCAGGCGCCTGGTTGCCCCAGGAGCTGCGCACGTAGCTGAGGACTTCGGCGATATCGGCATCCGCCAGCGTGGGCGAGAAATCGGGCATGCCGCCCCGCCCTTTCAGCAGCACGGCTGCCACGTCCGCCGACGGCCCCTGCACGAACTTGCTGCCAGCCAGCGCCGGGAAAGCGCCGGGGATGCCTTTGCCTGTGGCCTGGTGGCAGGCCGCGCAGTTCTTGGCAAAAATCGCCTTGCCGTCGGCGAAGGCGCCGCCGTGGACGATCAGCATTGCTGCGGCGAGAATGGTCCTCAAGGTCATGCGCTTGCCCTTTCATGAATGCGTTCCAGTTGCTGCCAAGCCGATTCGATGGCGCCTGCCTGCCAGCCGCCCAGGTAGCTCAGGTGCTCGCCGGCCAGCATCACCCTGCCCTCGCCCTGCAGCAGCAGCGGGTAGACGGTCTTGCGTTTTTCCTCGCTCCAGTCGGCCCAGCCGCCCAGGTTGTATTGCACGCGGTGCCACGCGACGGAGAACGCGCTTTCGTAGGAGTCGCGGTAGGCCGGGAAGATCTTCTGGCCCGCCTTCACTGCGAACTCGGCGCGTTCGGCCGGGGACAGCGCGCTGATTTCGATGGCCGAGGTCTGGTAGTTGTAGTAGCCCAGCAACACGCCCTTCTTCTTCTGCCAATTGGAGGACGGCAGGGAAATCGTGTTGATGCCCGCCATATCGGTCAGCACATGGCCGCCGTAGATCTGGTCGTCCTCTTCCCAGAAGCGGCGCTTCATCTGCAGGCCGATCTTGCCGACGGGCGCGTAGGCGACGGTGGCAATGGCCTGCTTGAAGTTGTCGGAGAAGTCCGTCTCCACATGGCGCAGCACGGAGAGCGGCAAGGTGCAGAGGCAGTAATCGGCGGTCACGCTGTGCAGCTTGCCGCTGGCGGTGTCCTTGTACTTCACCGTCACGCTGCGCTCCCCGTGCGCAATGGACTGCACTTCCGCCTTGTAGCGGATGGTGCGTCCCACCTGCTTCTCGAAAGCCTTGGCAATGGCATCCATGCCGCCCACCGGCTGGAACATGGTGTTCTGCATCGGGAAGTCCTGCACGGCGCTATAGACATTGCCGATGCGCGAGGACAGCAGCTCCTCGAAGCCGAGCGGGTCGGACAGGCGTCCCGGATTCAGGCCGGCGCCGGGATTGACGGCATAACCGCGGCCGCTGCGGCCCTTGTAGCGCAGATCCACCTGATCCAGCTGGCCCTCGTGCGCCAGGTAGTCGAGCAGTGAGCGCTTGTCGTCCGCGGTCAGATCCTGGTCCAGCATATTGCCCTTGACGGCCTTGGCCAGCAGCTCGGCCACGTGGCCGCGCATGTCGGCCTTGATCTGGGCCGGACGCAGCCGCTGTTTCGCCAGCGGCCCGCCATTTTCCAGATAGACGAAGGAGTGGTCGTTATCGTTGACCATGACTTCCAGCGGTACGTTGAACAGGCGCGTGTAGTACAGCGTTGACTGGTGGTGCAGCGGGATGCGCCAGGGGCCGTGGTTGATGTACTGGCCTTCATCGAATTTGCAGTCCTGCTTCTCGCCGCCCAGCTCCGTCAGCGAAAAGCCCTTGCGCGCAGTCTGGCAGCGGCCGCCAGCGAAATCACGGGCCTCCAGCACCTGCACCGTGTATCCGAGCTTGCCCAGCTCATAGGCCGCCGTCATCCCCGCCAGGCCCGCGCCAAGGATCACCACGCGCTTCCCTTTGCCGTCGCCGACCAGCACCGGCGGCGAATTTACCTTCGATGCGATGCCTATGCCCCATGCATTCATCGCGTTCAGCAAGAGCCCTGTGCCGCCCACCGCCGCCGCGCGGTACAGGAACTGCCTTCGTGTAATCGAGCGTTCTTCCATCTGTCACCTCGTCTGCTATGAATGACAGTGGTAAAGCAATCGTTGTGCCAAAACCCTCTGCGAAACGACTCTATTCGGAAGAAGAAATAAACTGTTTAAACAAAAAGCGCGCCTTGTGGGACAAGGCGCGCTTTATTACGGACCACGACAGTACTTTGTTTTGTGTAAGCTCTTTTTCAGATACTTGCCAATTGCACGGATGGCTGCACCATCGCGATGCGCTCGACCGGACGGCACACATGGAACTGCAGCGGCGCGGCCGCATCCACCAGGTACACCATGCCCTCGCTGGACGGATCGACCGCCACTCGTACGGGCCAGCGGCCGCGCATGCGGGCACGCTCGAACCAGCGCTCATGCTCGGCGCGCGGGCAGCTGAAGTAATTCCCCTGCACGCAGATGCCTTCGGCCGTCACCCATGCCTCGCTGACGGGCAGCAGGCAGCAGCGCACCAGGTCTTCCGGGAACTGCTTGAGCGACGCCCCGCGCTGACGCACGCCCCATTCCCACAGCTGCAGCGGTGCGTGCACGCCGGCGCCGGCCGTGCGGTTGTAGGCCAGCAGGCGGTCCATGACGATGCGACGGAACTCGCTCAGGGTGAGGACGCCATCCAGCTTGCCCAAGCCCGCGCCGTCCGCAGCGGCGCCGAAGCAGCTGCGCAGGAAGGACAACCAGGGCCGGTCCGGCGTTTCATAGTCGGCCACGCAGCGCACGTGGAAATTCGCCAGCAGCGCATCACTGTTCGCACGCAGCATCAACTCGGGCGGCAGCAGCAGGCGTTCCGGCAGGTGCGCGCACGGCCACTCCTGCGGCGTCAGCATGCGGCCGTGGCGGCGCGCCATGCGCTGCTTGTCGGACGCGCAGCTGGCCAGCGCCATCATGGCCTGGCTGAAGCCCGTCGCCTCCATGCTGGCGTAGAAGCCCGTGACCATGCCGCTGAAGACGTCCGTGACCACGTACAGCGTGGGCGAGCCGGCCAGCAGGTTGCGGTCCTGCCCGTGCAGCAGCTGCAGGCCGAACGGCAACACGTCCAGCCGGAAAGCGGCGCCGGGCTGGCCCTGGCGTGCTACGGCCGTCCCTTCAGGCAAGGGCGCCTCCTGCGGCTGCGATGACAGCATGCCATCCTGGTCCAGCCAGTAATTGAACTGGCCGAAGCTGGGCAAGGCGCCGCTGGCTTGCGTGCGGCGCAGGCGGCGCGAGTACTGGTCGGGAGTGCGCTCGCACAGGAAGTCGCGCAGCATCTCGTCATAGCAGGCGCGGCGCGAGAACTGCCTGTTCGACGCTGCATGGCGCGCAGCCGCCAGCCGGAACACCACGCGCATCGCATCGTCCACATTCACGCCGTCCGCGCCGCCATCCTTGCGCGGCCGGCCGCGCTTGACGCCCACCGTGGACGTGCGGCTCTTGCCCCGCCCACCGGAGTTGGCGTAATCCGGCAGCAACGCATTGGGCGTCTGCCCGCGCTGCCAGTAGCGGCGCAGGTAGCGGTAGATGGTGGGATGGGAGATGCCGTGACGGCGCGTGGCTTCCTGCACCAGCTGGCCGCGCCGGCGCGGCTCGTAAATGTCCGGCTCCTGCAGCACCAGGTCGGAGAGCACATTCCAGGCGCGGTCGCGGAGCTGGATGTGCTTGGCCGGCAGCAGCTGCTGGTTCGCGATCACCAGATGCGGGTCGGACTCCAGCCGGCGCACCCGGCCCTTTGCCAGTTCGCTTTCCAGCACCGGCACGCGGTGCAGTTCGACTTCCGCAGCCGCGGAAGCCACGTCGAACACATAGGCGAAACTGCGTGAGACGTCGATCCAGAGTATCCGGACCACCCTGCGCCTTGGCTCGCTGAATTCAAGGAGATCGTTTCGCAATAACATCCGCCACCTTTCGAAAAGAAGGGATAACTGGTGTATGTCATGCAAAATTCAGGCCACGCCCCAATGTCGGGGTCAGACCCCGACATTGGTGGGGTCTGACCCCGACATTTTGGCGGCGAGGCGTTATCCGTGGTGCAAGATTGCACCAGCGATGTGCGAAAAGCTTATTTTTCGCGGCGCGGCTTGCCGGGAACGGGCTTCTTCGGCGGGGTGTGCTTGGCCGATTCAGGCGGCATTTCGTCGGCCTTGCTGATTTTCAGCTGCTGGCCGCCGACCCAGACTTTTTTCAGATGGCGGAAAATCTCGTCCGGCATCCCGTCCGGCATTTCGAGGAAGCTGTGGTCGTCCAGGATCTCGATGCGGCCGATGAAGCGCGCTTCCAGGCCGCTCTCGTTGGCGATGGCGCCAACGATATTGGCCGGCGTGGCGGCGTGCTGGCTGCCCACCTCGATGCGGTAGGCGCGCATCGGCACATCGGGCTGGCCGGTCTTGTCCTTCTTTTTCTTTTTCGGCTTGTCTTCGAAGGCCGGCTCCTCGTCGTCCTCACGCGAAACCAAGGGCGGAACCCTGGTGTCAGGCACGTCGTGCCTGACACCACCTTTTGGCTTCTCGGTTGGCGCGTCGTCGCCGTCGCGGTGGATGCGCAGGAACTGGCCCGCCACGCGCAGGCCGCCGATCACGTCCAGCGTGTCGGGCGGCAGGTCGTCCGGCATGTCGAGGATGGTGTAGTCGTCGAAGATTTCGATGCGGCCGATGTACTTGGAATCGACGCCGCCTTCGTTGGCGATGGCGCCCACGATATTGCCCGGCTTGACGCCGTGGCGGTAACCCACTTCAACGCGATAGGTCTGCATGCCCGCTTCCGCCTCGCGCGGGACACGCTCCTTCTTCGCGCGCTCAGGGCGCTCGGCGCGAGGAGGACGATCCTCACGGAACTCACGCTCGCCGCGTTCAGCGCGTTCGGGACGCGGCGCGCCGTCTTCATGCCAGCCGCGCTCCAGCGACTTGTCCAGCAACAGCGGCTTGCCGCCGCGCGCCATCACGGCCAGGGCCGCGGCAATTTCCGTTGCCGGCACATTGTGTTCGTTCTCGTATTCCTCGATCAGGCCCTGGAAATGTTCCAGCCCGCCGGCGGCCAGCGTTTCGGTGATCTCGTCCTTGAACCTCTGGATGCGCACATCGTTCACCGCCTGCAGCGTCGGCAGCTGCATCGGCGTGACCGGCTGGCGCGTGGTGCGCTCGATCAGCTTCAGCAGGTTGCGCTCGCGCGGCGTGATGAACAGGATCGCTTCGCCGCTGCGGCCCGCGCGGCCGGTGCGGCCGATGCGGTGGGTGTAGCTTTCCGGGTCGTACGGCACGTCGTAATTGACCACGTGGCTGATGCGCTCCACGTCCAGGCCGCGCGCCGCTACGTCGGTGGCGACGAGGATATCGATCTTGCCGTTCTTGAGCTGCTCGATCATGCGTTCGCGCGCCGCCTGCTGCATGTCGCCGTTGATGGCGCCGGCCGAGAAGCCGCGCGCCTGCAGACGCTCCGCCAGCTCCTCGGTACCGATCTTGGTGCGCGAGAAGATGATCATGCCGTCGAACGGTTCGGCTTCCAGGATGCGGGTCAGCGCATCCAGCTTGTGCATGCCGCTCACCAGCCAGTAGCGCTGGCGGATATTGGTGTTGGTGGTGGTCTTGGCCGCCATCGCCACTTCGGCCGGGTCGTGCAGGTAGGTGGTGGCGATGCGCTTGATCTGCGCCGGCATGGTGGCCGAGAACAGCGCGGTCTGGCGCGACTCCGGCACTTCCTGCAGGATGCGCTCCACGTCGTCGATAAAGCCCATGCGCAGCATTTCGTCCGCTTCGTCCAGCACCAGCGTCTTCAGGCCGGAGAGGTCAAGCGAGCCTTTGTCCAGGTGGTCGATCACGCGGCCCGGCGTGCCGACGACAACGTGCACGCCGCGGCGTAGCGACGCCAGTTGCGGGCCGTAGCTCTGGCCGCCGTAGATCGGCAGCACATGGAATTTCGGAATATGGTTGGCGTAGCGCTGGAAGGCTTCCGCCACCTGGATCGCCAGTTCGCGCGTGGGCGCCAGCACCAGCGCCTGCGGCGTGGTCTGCTTGATGTCGATCTGGTTCAGGATGGGCAGGGCAAAGGCCGCGGTCTTGCCAGTACCCGTCTGCGCCGTGCCGAGGACATCGCGCCCTGCCAGCAGGTGCGGGATGGTGGCGGCCTGGATCGGAGATGGGCTTTCGTAGCCGACCTCTTTCAACGCCTTGAGCAAGGGGTTGCTGAGCTGGAGATCGGTAAACAGAATTGGGGCTGTGTCAGACATGGCGGCACTCGCTTGTTGGTTATTGTTCGAATCGCCTAAATGCGACAGAAAGACGTAGTTTACCGTTTTTGCGAGCTTTCTGCGCGGCAACGCCGCCGACCAACCTATACATTGGTTTAGGTCCCCCTGCATACCGGTAGTAACTAATCTATACTCGGTTACATGCTACGCCACATCTCGCCCCAATTGCTGCGCCTCCTGATCGTGCAGGTGGCGACAGTGATCTTCATCATTGACGCGTTCACGCCGCTGGATATCGCCATCGCCGTGCTGTATGTCGTGGTGGTGCTGGCGTCCGTGCATGCCTGGCCTCGCCACGTGCTGCGCATCAGCGGCATCTGCGTGGTCCTGACGCTGTTCGGTTTCCTGTTCTCGAACTGGGGCCATCTGGTCGACGCTTCAGCCGGGCGCTGTGCCGTCAGCCTGGCGGCCATTGCCATCACCGGCTATCTGGCGCACACCAATCACATCGCCAATGAACGCCTGTGGCAGCAGGAAGAAACGCTGCGCGAGTCGCGCAACCAGCTGGCGCATGCGGCGCGCGTTTCGACGCTGGGCGAGCTGGCGGCTTCCATCGCCCATGAGGTCAACCAGCCGCTGGCCGCGATTTCGGCCAATGGCTCGGCCGCCCTGCGCTGGCTGAACCGCCCGCAGCCCGAACTGGAAGAAGTGCGCATCGCGATCGGCCGCATCCAGGCCGACACCGCCCGCGCCAGCGAAGTCATTACCCGCATCCGCGCGCTGGCGCGGCGCAGCGATCCCGAACAGCAGGCGCTGGACCTTAACGAGGTGGCGCGAGAGAGCGCGGCCCTGGTGCGGCGCGAACTGAAATCCCACAAGGTAACCCTGCGCCTGGCGCTCGCGCAGGGCCTGCCGCCAGTGCTGGGCGACCGCGTGCAATTGCAGCAAGTGATTATCAACCTGCTCATGAACGGCATGCAGGCCATGGACGGCCAGGGCGGCGGCAGGCTGGAACTGGCCACGCAAGCCGGCGCCGAAGGCGGCGTGCAGCTGTCGGTGGCCGACACTGGGCCCGGCATCGCCAGCGAAAACCTGGGACGCCTGTTCGACCCCTTCTTCAGCACCAAGCCGGACGGCATGGGCATGGGCCTGGCCATCAGCCGCTCCATCATCGACAGCCACGGCGGCCGCATAGCCGCCACTTCCAGCGGCAGCGGCGCCGTGCTGCAATGTACGCTGCCGGCGCTGGCGGAGGTGCCGGCATGAGCGAAATGGTCTATATCGTCGATGACGATGCGGGCTTGCGCGATGCGCTGCTTGGCCTGATGCGCTCGGCCGGTATGCAGGCGGCAGCCTTCGATTCGGTGCCGGATTTCCTGGAGCATACGCGCCTCGACTGCCCCAGCTGCCTGGTACTGGACGTGCGCCTGCGCGGCGGCAGTGGCCTGGATTTCCATACCGAACTGCTGCGCCGGGGAGAGACCCTGCCCGTGATTTTCATGACGGGCCACGGCGACATCCCGATGTCGGTGCGGGCCATGAAGGCCGGCGCAGTCGATTTCCTGGCCAAGCCTTTCCGCGAACAGGACTTGCTGGACGCCGTGGCCGGCGCCCTGGAAAGCGACCGCCGGCGCCGCAGCGAGCACGAAGCCGGCGCCGACCTGCGCCGCCGCTACGAGTCACTGACGCCGCGCGAGCGCGAGATCATGGGCCTGGCGGCGCGGGGCCTGATGAACAAGCAGATTGCCGGCGAAGTCGGCACCAGCGAAATCACCGTCAAGATCCATCGCGGCAATGCGATGAAAAAAATGCAAGCCCGCACCTTCGCCGGCCTGGTGCGCATGGCCGAAGCGCTTGGCCTGAAATAACTTCTCCTAATACCCAGGTATGATTTTGCGCCGCCGCGGGGCGGGGTAAAGTTGTCACATGTCAGACGTATTCGGGAGTTTCCAGTGCCAGCAGTAGCAATCATCGATGACGACGAATCGGTCCGTTCCGCAATCAGCAGCCTGCTGCGGTCGGTCGGATTGGACGTGAGCCTGTTCGGATCGGCCGAGGAATTCCTGGCGCCGGATGGCCCGCGCAACTTCGACTGCGTGGTCAGCGATGTGCAAATGAGCGGCATGAGCGGCATCGAGCTGCTGGAAACGCTGCGCTCCCGTCAATGCAGCACGCCTTTCATCGTGATTACCGCCTTCCCGCAGGAGCACTTGCGCAAGCGCGCCAGCCAGGCCGGCGCCAGTTGCTTCCTGACCAAGCCTTTCGACAGCGCGGCCCTGCTGCACTGTGTGGAGAACGCCGTAAAGGACCTGCCATGAGCCTTCCGCCACTTGCCGGACGCCAGTACCGCGCCGCCATCTACATGCTGCTGTTGCTGCTGCTTGCCGGCGGCGCCGTCGCCTCCCTGGTGCTGGAACGCTACGCCAGCCTGCACGCGATGGCGCACGTGTTCAACCTGATGGCGCTCGGCACGGCGAGCTTCATGATCTATCACGTGTGGTCGCGCTTCCGTTCCGAGGATGCACTGACCCACCTGGCCAATCACGATCCCCTCACGGGCCTGGCGCACCGCCGCTATTTCGAGCAGCGCCTGCAATCGCTGCCGCCCGCTCCGCACACCGTGGTGCTGGGCACCATCGACCGCTTCTCGCGCGTGATCGGCAGCTTCGGCCACGCCTTCGGCGACCAGATGATGAAATCCATGGCGCGGCGCATCCGCGAGGCGGCCGAGGCCCACGGCGGCCAGGCCTTCCGCCTCGACGGCGCCAACATCGCCGTGCTGTATCCGATGGACCAGCAGGCGCCGGCTTTCCGCAGCGCGCTGTCCGCGCTGCAGGAATATATGCGCAGCCCTTTCAGCTGCCAGAATCACGAGGTGTACTCCACCCTGAGCCTGGGTGCAGCCACCTTCCCTCTCGATGGCGCCGACCCGGCCACGCTGCTGCGCAATGCGGATGCGGCGTTGCAGGCGGCGCGCCGCAACGGCGGCGACCTGCTGGTGTCCTATTCCGATGAGCTGAACACAGAGGAGGACCAGCGTCTTGACATGGAATCGGACCTGCGCCACGCCATCGAGCGCAACGAGCTGGAATTGCACTATCAGCCGCAGCAATCGCTGCTGGATGGTTCGCTGTCCGGCTTCGAAGCCCTGCTGCGCTGGCGCCGCCGCGGCGAGCTGGTGCCGCCTTCGGTCTTCATTCCGCTGGCCGAGGAGTCGGGCCTGATCGTGTCCATCGGCGACTGGGTGCTGGAGCAGGCCTGCCGCCAGGCCAGCCAGTGGATCGCGCACTACGGCCGCCCACTGACGATTGCCGTGAACATTTCACCGCGCCAGTTTGCGCACCCATCCTTCCTGCCGAAGATTATGGACCTGCTGGAAACCACGCATATCGATCCTTCCGCGCTGGAGCTGGAAATCACGGAGGGTGTGGTGATGGAGAATACCGAGCAGGCCATCGCAGTGCTGGTGCGCCTGCGCGCGCTGGGCCTGAAACTCTCCATCGACGATTTCGGCACCGGCTATTCGAGCCTGGCTTACCTGAAGCGCTTCCCTATCCATAAGCTGAAGATCGACCAGAGCTTCGTGCGCCAGCTGGCGCCCGGCACCGGCGATGCCGCCATCGTGCAGGCCGTTATCGGCCTGGGACGCAACCTGGGCATCAGCGTGATTGCGGAGGGCGTGGAGGATGCGGGACAGCGTGCTTTATTGCATCAGTGGGGATGCGATGAGATCCAGGGCTACCATTACGGCCGGCCGATGCCGCCGCGCGAAGCGGCGCGGTATTTGCGCGAGGGGGTAAGCGTCGCGTTGGCCGCCTAGAAAACCCACGGCGTAAAGCTGGTGTCTGACACATCGTGTCAGACACCTGGTTTCGGCCTTGGGTTTTAATCAGGCCTGCGGCTTGGCTTCTTCCTTTAATGCCGCCATCGCCATTTTCTCCACCAGCCCCGGCGCCAGCAATTTGAGCCAGCGTCCCAGCTTTCCCTTGGCCGTCATCACCACCTCGCGCCTCCGCGCCTGCATGCCATCGACAATCAGCGCCGCGCACTCGGCCACCGGCATGGCCTTATCCTCCTTCAAGCCGCTCATGCCCAGCTCCCCGCCCGCCGCGTTATAGCCGCGATGGCGAATCCGCGTATCGACCACACCCGGATATGCCGTGGTCACCGAAACTCCATGCGGTTTCAGCTCCGCGCGCAGGCTCTCGAAAAAGCCGGACATGGCAAACTTCGAGGCCCCATACGCACTGCGCCCCGGCACGCCCACCAGCCCTGCCAGCGAGCACACGGCCACGACGCGTCCGCGTGACGCCTTCAGGTAAGGCAGCGCCGCGTGCGTGCACCACACGCTGCCCCACAGGTTCACGCGCATCAGGTCTTCGTACCAGCCCAGGTCCTGCACTTCCTCGAACAGCGCCTGCGCCGAGCGGCCGGCATTGTTGACCAGCGTATCGACGCGGCCGAAGCGTTCCACGGCAGCGGCGATCAGGCGGCGGCACTGCGCCTGGTCTCCCACGTCGGTCGGCACCACCAGCGCTTGTGCGCCCAGCGCCGTGCAGGCATCGGCCACGGTCTGCAGCTGGTCGACCTTGCGCGCGGCCAGCACCAGGGCCACTTCCCTGCCGCGGCGCCGCGCCAGCTGGCGCGCCATTTCCGCGCCGATGCCGTCGGACGCGCCGGTAATCACGATGACTTCCATTTGTCCCCCGTTTTGCTCTTATGATGAATAATTAGGTATATCGATTATGCGTTAAGATGGCCGCCATGAAAACTCAACGCACCCTGATCGCCGCCAGCCTCGCGCTGGCCTGCGCCGCCGCCTCCGCGCAGCAAGCGCCTATCGTTCGTGAAGCGCCGCTGCGCGCCCACCTTTCCTTCCTCGCCGACGACCTGCTCGAAGGCCGCGGCACCGGCCAGCGCGGCGGCGACCTCGCCGTGCGCTACCTGGAAACCCAGGCCGCCGCGATCGGCCTGAAGCCGCTGGCGGACGGCACGTATCGCCAGTCCGTCAAGTTCCAGGGCAGCAAACTGCTGGCCGGCAGCTCGGTGACTTTCAATGTCGGCGGCACGCGCGTGCAGCCGCAGATCGGGAAGGACATCGTCTTCGGCACCGGCAGCGGCCGCGCCGACCTGAACTTCGACGCTCCCCTGGTGTTCGTCGGCTACGGCGCCGCCGCCCCGGAAGAGAACTGGGACGACTACAAGGGCGAGGACATGAAGGGCAAGATCCTCGTGATGATGGTGAACGACCCGCAGCCGACTGCCGAAGAACCGAACCGCTTTGCCGGCAAGGCCTACACCTACTATGGCCGCTGGATGTACAAGTACGAGGAAGCGGTGCGCCGTGGCGCCGCCGGCGCGCTGCTGATCCACACCACGCCTTCCGCGTCCTACGACTGGAACGTGCCGGCAACCAGCTTCTCGCACGAGCGCTTCCACCTGCCGGGCGGCGGCAACCAGATCGAAGGCTGGATCAGCGAAGACCAGGCGCGCCGCCTGTTCGGCGCGGCCGGCTTCGATCTCGACAAGCTGCGCGCCGACGCTGAAAAGCGCGACTTCCGTCCCGTGGACCTGAAGACCAGCGCCCACGTGGAGCTGCGTTCCTCGATCCGCCAGGTCGAGCAGTTCAACGTGGTCGGCATCGTGCCGGGCAGCGATCCGAAACTGAAGGAACAGGCGGTCGTCTATTCCGCGCACTGGGACCACCTGGGCATCGACGAAGGCGCCAAGGATGGCGGCGACCATATCTATAACGGCGCCATCGACAACGCTTCCGGCTCGGCGGCCTTGCTGGCGATGGCGGCGGAGGCGGTGAAGAAGCCCGCCAAACGCTCGCAAGTTTTCCTGTGGCCGGCGGCCGAGGAACAGGGCATGCACGGCGCGGCGACCTATGTGAAGAATCCGGCCTTCCCGCTGAAGGATACGCTGGCTGACCTGAACCTGGACAGCATGAACTTCGCCGGCCGAACGAAAGATATCGGCGTGGCGGGGGCGGAGCGCAGTTCGCTGTACGAGTCGTCGGCCAGGGTGGCGAAGCAGATGGGACTGAGGCTGGCGCCGGCGATTCCGGATTTGTCCGGCGCTTACTTCCGCGCGGATCACTTCCAGTTCGCCAAGGCGGGCGTGCCGGCGTTTAATGTGGGCTCGGCCGTGTTTTCGGGCGATGGACATTTCGAGTTCGAGCATCATCATGCCGACGCGGCGGCCAGCATTGTGGGATTCAAGAAGGATTACCACACGGTGAAGGATGAGTACCACGCGAACTGGGATTTGTCCGGCATGGTGCAGCAGGCGCAGTTTACGCTGAACCTGGGGTATGAGCTGGCAAATGGCAAGACTATGCCGACGTGGAAGAAGGGGGATGCGTTCGGGCAGGTGAAGCGTTAACGACGTCGCACGGATGCGCCGGGATGCAGCGTAGGGCGGATCATTGATCCGCCGTTTATGCGGCGACGCGGGCTTCGTTTTCTTCCAGGACCGTAATAAACGCGCTGGGCGGCACGGGGCGGCTGAAATAATACCCCTGCATCTGCTGGCAGCCATGCTGGCGCAGGAAGGAGATCTGCTCCTCCGTCTCCACCCCTTCCGAAATCACTTCCAGGTCCAGGTTGGACGCCAGCGCGATGATGGTGATGACGATGGCCGCGTCGTCCGGATCCTCGGTCAGGTCGCGCACGAAAGTCTGGTCGATCTTCAGCACATCGATCTCGAAGCGCTTCAGGTGAGCCAGCGAGGAATAGCCGGTGCCGAAATCGTCGATCGCCAGCTTCACGCCCAGCTTCTTCAGCTGGCGCATCACGGTGATGGCGTGCTCCACATCGTTCATCACCGTGCTCTCGGTCAGTTCCAGTTCCAGGCACTGCGGCTTCAGGCCCGTTTCGGCCAGCACCGCCGCCACGGACTGCACGAAGTCCGGCTCCGCCATCTGGCGTGCGGACACATTGACCGCCATGCGCAGATGCTCCCGTCCTTCACTCTGCCAGGCGCGCAGCTGCTGGCAGGCGGTGCGCAGCACCCAGGCGCCCACCGGCAGGATCAGGCCCGTTTCCTCCGCCAGCGGAATGAACCGGTTCGGCGCCACCATGCCCATCTCCGGATGGCGCCAGCGGATCAACGCTTCCATGCCGACGATGCGGCCGCTGGCCGTATCCACTTGCGGCTGGTAATGCAGCTCGAATTCGCGCCGCTCCAGCGCGGTGCGCAGCGCCGACTCGATGCGCAGGCGTTCACCGAGGCGTTCGTTCATCGCCGCCGTATAGAACTGGTAATTGCTGCCGCCCATTTCCTTGGCGCGGTACATGGCGATATCGGCGCGTTCGGCCAGGATGTGGGGATCGTCGCTGTCGGCCGGATAAACGGCAATACCCGCGCTGCAGCTCATGAACAATTCCACGCCATCCAGCACCAGCGGCTCGGCCAGCTTGTCCAGCACGCGCTGCAGCTGGTCGGCGCGCGGCGCATTGCTGCCCTGTTCCGCCAGCAACAGCAAGGCGAATTCGTCGCCACCCAGGCGCGCCACCGTATCGAGTGGACGCACCGCCGCGCGCAGGCGCGCCGCCACCACTTGCAACAGGCGGTCGCCGCCCTTGTGTCCCAGGCGGCTGTTGGTGAACTTGAAGCGATCCAGGTCCATGGACACCAGCCACAGCTCGTGCCCCTTGCGTGATGCGTGCTGGATGGTTTGCAGCAGCCGGTCCTGCAGCAGCACGCGGTTCGGCAGCCCGGTCAGCGCATCGTGCGTGGCCTGGTGGTGCAGTTCGGACTCGTAAGCCTTCATCGCCGTGATGTCGTGCTGGATGGAGACGAAGTGGGTAACCCTGCCCTCGTCATCGCGCACCGGCGACAGCGTCACGTCGTTCCAGAACATCGTGCCATCCTTGCGGTAGCAGCGCAGCACGGCGTGGCCGTCGCGCTGCTCGCGGATGGCATTGCGGATTTCCGCCACGCCGTGCTGGTCCAGGTCCGCGCCGTACAGCAGGCTGGGGCTCTTGCCCTGCATATCGGCCAGGCTGTAGCCGGTGGTGTGTTCAAACGCCGGATTCACATAGACGGTGGGGTTGCCCTCGCGCGCCTCGCTGACCACGATGGAGCTGGTGCTCGATTCGATGGCGCGCTCGCGCAGGCGCAGCGCCTCGTTGACGCGCTTGAGCTGGGCCGTGCGCTCCTCCACCCGGCCCTGGATCACGCGGTTGCGCGAAGCGAGCGAACTTACATAGGCCGTGCCCAGCAGCGTGGTGACGATGCCCAGCACCAGCGTGAACAGGGAGGCCAGGTGCTCGCCCGCCATCACCGCGCGGTCCGGGCTCGCCTCCAGCATCCAGGTCTTGCCCGCCACTTCGATCGGCACTTCCACCGGCTGCACGCGCACCGGATACAGCCAGCTCGGCAGCGCCAGCCCCGCAGTTGGGGCGCGCTGGGGCGACTGGTAGACCAGCGAGTCGGGCGAAGGCTCGATGCTGGCATAGACTTTCAGGTCGGCCTGCTGCGGCGCGCCCATGCCGGACTTCTCCACGATCTTCTCGATCATTTCGCCCGGCAGCACGGCCAGCGTGGTTTCACCGATCACCGCGGCGCGCCGCGCGGCGGCATCGGTCAGCGGCGCGCCGGCGCGGTAGACCGGCATGGCAATCACCACGCCCATGCGCGAGCGGGCGCGCTGCGCCAGCGGGACCAGCTTGCCGGCCGAAGGCAGGCCGGTGGCATAGGCGCGCTCGCGTGCGGCTTCGTCGCGCGCAGGGTATAGGGTATCGAGGCCGAGGGCGCCCGCATTGTCGTCCAGCGGCTCGATGTATTCGATGGCGCGGTACAGGGGGCGGCGCCCGGCCGGCTCGGGATGGCCGTCGTGCATTTCGCGCAGGATGGCGCCCGGACGCACGGCCGCCAGCTCGGCCTCAAAAGCGGCGCGCTCTTCGTCGCGGATGAAACGGATGAAGCTTGCGCTCAGCACATAGGGACGCTGTTCCAGCAGCGGCACGGCGAACTTGCGGAATTCCTCGCGGCTCACGTCAGTCCGGCTGGCAAACAGCAGGTTGATCGCTTCCAGCCCCGTGATGGCATTGGCCAGGCCCTCGCGCAGCGCCGACACGCGGCCATGCACCTGCTGCTTGAAGGTCAGTTCCAGCCGGTCCTGTTCAAGATGGCTGACGCCGGCAAACAGCACGCCGGTCAGCCCGAATCCGCACAGCATGGCCAGCACGGCCGCCTTCGAGCGGAAGTTCCGGCCGGGCCGGCGCTCGGACGCTGCTGCTGGCGATGATTCGCTGTTCGGTTCATCCATGTCAAAATGCCATCTAAAGTGCAAGGTTAGCACGCCCTGCCATTTTCGCACGGACGTGTCATAAATGCCATACGGAAACTTTCTTTCTGTGGTATGCCTGCCGCGCGTCGCAGCGCGCTTCCCTTGGCTATACTGAAATGCCACTTACATGGAGGCGAACATGGAAAAAACATGGGGTCGTCGTGGCCGACAGCAGCCACGCGCGTATCTTCCAGGTGCGCGACGCACAGCACTCCCTCGAAGAAATTGAAGACATGGCCAATCCCCTCGGCCGGGCCGACAACAGGCAATTCCAATCCGACGCCAACGCGCAGTTCTTCAGCCCGGAAGGCGCACGGCACACTTACCAGCCGTCCGAAGATCCGGTCGAGCATGAAGTGCACCAGTTTGCACGCCAGCTGGCCCACCGCCTGGATACGGCCGCCGCGCAGAACAAGTTCCAGCATCTGTGCCTGCTCGCCGCACCGAAATTCCTCGGCCTGCTGCGCGACAGCTTGAACCGGACCACCCGCAAGCTGGTGGTCGCCGAGTCGAACAAGAATTTCGCTGCCTTCCCGCGTCCCGAAATCGAAGCCTGCGTACGGGACCTGATCAAGCCCCCTCGTCCGCAGGAGAGCTAAATGGATACTTATCCGCAGTGGATCGACGTGCATGGCGCTGACGGCAAGTTCAGCGCCTACCTCGCCGTGCCGCGCAGCGGTCAGGGTCCCGGCATCCTGCTGATTCAGGAAATCTTCGGCGTCAACGCCCATATCCGCAGTGTGGCCGACCAGTATGCGGCCGACGGCTTCGTGGTGCTGGCGCCCGATATGTTCTGGCGCCAGCAGCCGCGCGTGGAACTGGGCTACGACGAGCAGGATCGGGGCAAGGCCGCCGCCTTCATGCAAAAGGCGGACGTGGCCAAGGCCCAGCAGGACATCGCGGCCACCGCGAAGGAGCTGCGCGGCCTGCCCGGCGTGGGACAGAAAATCGTGTCCATCGGCTATTGCTGGGGCGGCCGCATGTCCTACCTGGCTGCCGCCAACGGCCATGTGGATGCGGCCGTCGCCTACTACGGCGGTGGCATCCAGAATTGCCTAGACCGGGCGGACGATATCAAGGTTCCCCTGCTGATGCATTTCGGCGGCAAGGACAGCCACATCCCGAAGGAAGCCGTGCGCAGCATCGCCGAACGCTTCGGCGAGCGGGAAGATGTGGAAATCCATCTCTATCCGGATGCGGAACACGGTTTCAACTGCTCCCACCGCAGCACGTACCACCAGCGCTCGGCAACCGAAGCCCACGGCCATACCCTGATCTTCCTCAGCGAGAACTCCTGAGCTTTTGTGCGCTGCCGCACAGATGCCCCCCAGCCCGCCCTTTAGTCTTAACAGCTGGACAACTTGAGGAGGCGGGCATGGCGGGTTCTATCAAATTGAAACTGGCGGCGTGCGCCGCGGCAGTGCTGGCGGCAGCTTGCGGCGGCGGTGGTGGCGGAGGAGGCGGCACAGTTGCGTCGCCCTCCACGCCGGCCACCCCCACGCCGACGCCAACGCCCACCTTCACCCTGGCGCTACGCGAAGTCGCGTCCGGCCTCAGCGAACCGCTGCTGCTGACGGCGCCCACCGGCGACAGCCGCCAGTTCATCGTCGAGCGGCCGGGACGCATCCGCATCCTGTCCAATGGCGCCCTGCTGCCCACGCCCTTCCTCGACTTGAGCGGGCTGATCAGCACGGCAGGCGAAGGCGGCCTGCTCTCGGTCGCCTTCCACCCGAACTACGCCAGCAATGGCCGCTTCTACGTCTATTACACGGACAAGTTCGGCAATATCGCCATCGACTCGGTGAAGGTATCGGCCAGCAATCCGAACGTGGCGGACAACCAGTCGCTGAACCGCATCATCACCATCCCCCACCCGACTTATACCAACCACTACGGCGGCATGCTGGCCTTCGGCCCGGACGGCTACCTGTACGCCGGTACGGGCGACGGCGGCAGCGCCGGCGATCCCGACAAGAATGCGCAGAACCTCGACTCCCTGCTGGGCAAGCTGCTGCGCCTGAACGTGGATACCGCCGTTGCCCCGCTGTACAACGTCCCGGCCGACAACCCCTTCGCCAACCAGGATGGCAAGCGCGGCGAAATCTGGGCCTATGGCTTGCGCAACCCATGGCGCTTCGCCTTCGACCCGGTGGACAAGCAGCTCTACATTGCGGACGTGGGCCAGGATGCGCGCGAGGAAGTGAATATCGTCGCAGCCAATACGGCGGCCGCCAACTATGGCTGGAACATCATGGAAGGCACCGGCTGCTATAACGCCACCAGCTGCAACCAGACCGGCATCACCCTGCCCAAGGTCGAATACCAGCACGGCGCCAGCAACGTCAACGGCTGCTCGATCACGGGCGGCTTTGTCTACCGCGGCAAGGATTTGCCTGAGCTGGCCGGCCGCTACCTGTACTCCGACTATTGCAAGGGCTTCCTGAAGAGCTTTGTGTACAGTAACGGGGCCGTCAGTGAACAGAAGGACTGGGCCGTGAACAATATCGGCACGTGCCGGGGTTCGGCCAGGATGCGCAGGGCGAGCTCTACCTGATGGGCGGCGACGGCAAGGTCTACAAGATCGTGCGCGGGCAGTAAGCGCTAAAATCGGAAGCTTTCGTTTCCCCTGACTGCAACCATGGCCAGACTGAAGCTTGAGTTCCCTGAAGACCAATACTGCTTTTCCACCCAGCTGACAGTGCGCGTGACCGACATCAACGGCGCCAACCACCTGGGCAACGATTCGATGATTTCAATGATTTCGGAGGCGCGGGCGCGCTTCCTGTACGAATTCGGCGTGCGGGAAACGGAGGGGGACGGCACGGGAATCATCGTCACCGACCTCGCCACCACCTACCGCGCCGAAGCGCATGCGCGCGACCAGCTGCTGTTCGAAGTGGGCGTGATGGACTTTAACAAGTACGGGGGTGATGTGATCTTCCGCATCACCCGTCCGCACGATGGCACGCTGATTGCGATGGCGAAGTCCGGCTTTGTGTTCTTTAATTATCGGCACAAGGAGGTTGTGCCGATGCCGGATGATTTTCGGGGGAAGTTTCCGCGCGTGAACTGGATCGACTGAGCAGGCAACGACGGATCAATGATCCGCCCTACTTACCCGGGCCGGTTCGAATTTTTCGCGGAACCAGTCGTCGAGCATTTGCTTCTCGTATTTCAGGTTGTCGTTGTCGTAGCGGTTGATGCGGTTCAGGTACATCATATTCGACACGCGTTCGTCGCCCGACTTGAGTACCTGTCCATTCTGCTCAAGCGAGTACTGGATCTGCATGCTGGGCCAGTCGGCGCCGCCGCGCAGGATGCGGATGTCGTCGATGCGGCGGCGGGTCGGTTCCTCGCGGCCGGCCAGGTCGATGTCCTTCACCGTGATGACCAGATCCTGCCCGGCGGGCAGCTTCTTGGCCAGCTTGGCGAAGTGTTCGCTCAGGTCCTTCATGATTTGCGCGCGGTCGCGGTCGTTGTGCGGCATATCCTGGAAGTTTTCCGGATTGTCGTACTTGACCGTCACTCCGGCCGATGCCATGCCTGCGCAGGCCAGCAGCGCGGCGGCAATAATTTGGTAGCGCATGATGTGCTCCTTCTGGTACGTGCGTCGAGCCTTGCAGCCCCTGCTATCACAATATACGCCTACCCTGCCGCACCGCAGCCGCTGAAACTAATTTTTACCAAAAAAACGGCCCGGATACAAGGCGCGATTCGGCCGCGCCGGCTCGGTGCGCGTGCGCACAGGCGGCCCGCCAGCGGCACGCCACACTGGCGTATCGCAACGCCGGGAGAGCGCCATGCCGGAAGGCCCATCCATCGTCATCCTCAGGGACCTGGCCGAAACCCTTCGAGGGCCGCACCATTGCCGAAGCCAGCGGCAACAGCAAGGCCGTGCCGTACGCAGACTTGCCGGGCCAGCCCATCCTTTCGCTGCGCAGCTGGGGCAAGCATTTCCTGATCGAGCTGCCGCTATTCAGCCTGCGCGTCCATTTCCTGATGTTCGGCTCTTATCGCATTGACGAGCGAAAAGACAGTCCACCCCGGCTCTCCCTGCAATTCGAAGAAGGCGGGGAAATGAATTTCTACACGTGCTCGATTAAGGTAATTGAAGAAGAATTGGACTACGCTTATGACTGGCGGTCGGATGTCATGGCTGACCAATGGTCAGCGGCACTGGCATTAAAGAAGTTGCGAGCTGTCCCGGACAAGCTGGCATGCGACGCGCTGCTCGACCAAAATATTTTCTCGGGTGTTGGCAACATTATCAAAAACGAAGTATTGTTTCGCTTGCGCATTCACCCTCTCTCTACAGTAACAGCACTACCGGTTACAAAGCAGAGAGAACTGGTGAAACAGGCGCGCCAATACAGCTTTGAATTCCTTGAATGGAAAAAGGCATTTGTATTGAAGCAGCATTGGCTGGTGCATACAAAGAAAATATGTCCTCGGTGCAATATCCCCTTGCATAAGGCCCACCTGGGGCTGACAAATCGGCGGACATTCTGGTGTGAGCGCTGTCAAAAGCGTTACGGAAGCCCGTAGGTGTTGTAAAGAATCCGGTAAATAGTATTGCCTGTTGTTAATAGCAGCGCTGTCGTTCTATACTCGTCCAGATGTACCTCACAAGGTGTACATCGCCCAGGACTTTGTGTCATTTTGCGGAATTCGCCTATATGTCTTTTTTGTCTTCAGCATCGCCCAAGTTAGCGCCATGGAAAATCCTGCTGGTTGATGACGAACCGGATATTCACGACATTACCAAGCTGACCCTGAGCCGCTTCCGCCTGGAAGGCCGCGGCCTGACTTTCCTCCACGCTTACAGCGGCGCCGAAGCCAAGGAAGTGCTGGCGCGTGAATCGGATATTGCCCTCGTCTTCCTCGACGTGGTGATGGAAAAGGAGGACTCCGGCCTGGAAGTGGCGCGCTGGATGCGCCAGGACCTGGACAACCAGTTCACCCGCATTGTGCTGCGCACCGGCCAGCCCGGCCAGGCGCCCGAAGAGCGCGTGATCGTCAATTACGACATCAACGATTACAAGGAAAAGACGGAGCTGGACCGCACCAAGCTGTTCACCACGACTTTTGCCGCCCTGCGCGCCTATCGCGACATCATGAAGGTCGAGGAAGCGCGCCGCGCCCAGGCCCATTACCGCGAAGGCCTGGAGCGCGTGATTGCCGCCTCCGCCCACATCTTCCAGCAGCGTAACCTGAAGGACTTCGCCAACGGCCTGCTGCAGCAGGTGGTGGCGCTGCTGCGCCTGGAGAACAGCATGCTGCTGCGCCTGCGCGGCGCAACGGCGATCACGGGCGAAAACGAATACGAAATCCTGGCCCAGATCGGGCAGGAAGAAGACACCCTGCTGACGCCGGAGCTGCTGTCCCACCTGAAGGATGCCGAGAGCAACAAGATCTCGCGCATGCTGGGCGATACCTACGTCGGCTACTTCCCCAACAACAGCGGCAAGGCTTCGCTGCTGGTCCTGAAGGGTGTGGAAGAGATTTCCGAAATCGACGGCAAGCTACTGGAAATCTTCTGCAGCGGCGTGGCCATCGCCTTCGACAATATCCTGCTGACGCAGGAGATCACCGATACCCAGGCAGAACTGATCATGCGCCTCGGCGACGTGGTCGAATCGCGCTCGAACGAAGCGGGCAACCACGTGCGCCGCATGTCCGAATTCTGCTTCCTGCTGGCGCAGGCCGCGGGCATGCCGGAAGATGAAACAGCCGTGCTGCGCCACGCTGCGCCGATGCACGATATCGGCAAGATCGCCACGCCGGATTCGGTGCTGCTCAAGCCGGGCAAGCTCGATGCGGCGGAATGGGAAATCATGAAGCAGCACCCGGCGGTGGGCTTGTCCATCCTGGACGGCTCGCAGCGGCCGATCTTAAAGGCCGCCGCGGTGATCGCTTACCAGCACCATGAGAAGTTTGACGGCAGCGGCTATCCGCAGGGGCTGAAGGGCGAGAACATCCACGAATACGCCCGCATCGTCGCCGTCGCCGACGTGTTCGATGCGCTGATGCACAAGCGCTGCTACAAGGATGCGTGGCCGGTGGAGGAAGTGATGATCCACATGCGCGAGGTGGCGGGCAAGCACCTCGATCCGAAGTATGTGGAGCTGCTGATCAGGAATATCGACAAGGCGCTGGCGATTAACGAGCGGTTCCCGGACTGAGCACACACGGCGGATCAATGATCCGCCCTACGCAGTGTTGGCGGTACCCCGTTATAAATGTCACGTTGACGCGTAGGGCGGATCGTTTTGATCCGCCGTGCGTGCTACGCCGCTACCTTACGCTGGTCGCGGGGGAAGCGGAGGTGGTAGTGCAAGCCCATGCCGGGCGACGAAACCACCTTAACCGTCCCGCCCAACGGCCCCGTGACCAGGTTGTACAGGATATGCGCCCCCAGCCCGCTGCCGCCCGAGCCACGCTTGGTGGTGAAGAAGGGATCGAACAGCTGCTGCAGCGTCGCCGGGTCCATGCCCACGCCATCATCGCTGTAATCGAACACCACGTGATCGCCCTCCAGCCTGCCCGCGATGCGGATCTTGCCGGACTGGCCCTCCTCGAAGCCGTGCACCAGCGAGTTCACGACCATATTCGTCACGATCTGCGACACGGCGCCGGGGAAGCTCTCCATATTGATGTCGGAGGGGCATTCCACGCTCACTTCGATCGGCTTCCCTTTCAGCTTGGGCTGCAGTGACAGCAGCACCTCGTCCAGGTATTTGCGCAGGTTGAAGTGGCGGATATTGTCCGAAGACTGATCGACCGCGACCTGCTTGAAGCTGCGCACCAGCGCGGCCGCGCGCTGGGTATTGGTGGTCATGATCTTCAGCGACTGGTCTATCGTATCGAAGAAACCGTTCAGGCCATCCTCATCGAGCACGCCGTCGGCCAGATCCTGTTTGGTCAGGCGCAGTTCCTCGACCAGGTGGGAAGTCGCCGTCACGCAGATGCCCAGCGGCGTATTGATTTCGTGCGCCACGCCGGCCACGAGGCGGCCCAGCGACGCCAGCTTCTCCTGGCGCACCAGTTCCGATTGTGCATCCTGAAGCTGATTGATGGCGGTGGCCAGCGCCGTGTTCTGCTCTTCCAGTTCCGTCTTGGCGCGGCGGATCGCCAGGTCGGCGCGCGTGCGCGCGATAGCGACGGCCGTGTGGCTGGCCATGAAGGCCAGGATGTCCATCTCGGCCTGGGTATAGGTCACGCTCTCGTCGTAGCTTTGCACGATGATCACGCCATAAGCCTGGTCGCCCAGCAGCATGGGCGCGCCCATCCAGCTGGAGATGCCCTGGTTGCCCAGCGGCTCATTGATCTCGCCGGACGCCAGCAGCGCGGCAAAGCCCGGGCCATCGAGCAAAGTCGGCGCGCGGCGCTTCAACACGAAGGAACTCATGCCGATGCCATACTCGAAGCGCTTCACCGGCGCGTCCACGTCCTTCTCGTCGACAAAATAGGGAATCGAGATTTCTTCCGTCTTCGCGTGAAACAGCGCGATGAGGAAATTACGGGCCGTGATCAGCTCACTGATGATTTCGTGCAGGTGGCGATACAGGTCGCGCGGATCGGATTCCGTGGAAGCGGCGGCGGACAGGCTGGCGATCTCGTACAGCGCGCGCTGCAGCTTCTCCGCCTTGCTGCGCTCGGCCACTTCGCGTTCCAGTTCCAGCGTGCGCTCGTGCACGGCGCGCTCCAGGCGGTCCATGCTTTGCAGGCCTTGCAGCGCGCTGGACACGTGGTTGGCGATCTGCGCGAACAGGGCCTGGTCTTCGTCACTGTAGGTGTGCTGCCGATCGTAACTCTGGATCACCATCGCGCCGATCACCTCGTGGTTCTGGTCCATCAGCGGACAGCCCATCCAGTGCTCCGCCACCGTGCCCACGCCGAAGTCGTCCTCGCCGCGCGCCAGCTGGTCGGCAGCCGTCATCACCAGGCGCTGTCCGTTCAGGATGACCCAGGCGGTTGGCGATTCATCGGGCGATGCCAGCTGCACCAGCTGGTCGCGGTAGGGATGGTCGTCCACTTCATCGACGAAGTAGACAAAACGGACAGCATTGCCTTCCGCCTCGCGGTCGCACAGCGCCACATAGAAATTGGCCGCATACATGATGCGGCCCAGCGCAGCGTGCACCGATTGCAGGAACACGGCGATATCGGTGCAGCTGCTTGAGAGCTGGCCGATTTCCAGCAGAATCTCCTGGACTGCTTCCAGGCGGCGAAGACGGCTTTCGCTTTCCATAATTTCCCTAGTTTTGGTGCGTCTGGGAAATATATCAGGCCGCCCCTGTTAGGGCCAGCCTGAAGGCGCAAATGCAACAGCTACGGCCGGCCGAACCCGCCCTCGATCCAGGCCGACGCACTGGACGTGGTCAATTTGAAATCGGGCCGCGCGCGCACGCTGGCCACTTCCTCGCCGAAGGCGTCGACCGCGCTGAGGGTGGCGGTAGGATTATCCTCGTCCGGATCGATATCCAGCTTCACCGTCAGCTCGCCCACGCGCACGGACTTGTGCAATTGCGCGTGCAGCTGCTGCTCATGGCGGCGCAGCACTTCGCTTGCCGTTTTGACCAGTGTGTTGAAGGCGTTGATATCCAGCGGCTTGCGGATTTTTCTTGTCGCGGCCCATGGTCCAGGGGCCGACCAGGGCCGGTTCCGGCTCGCCGTCCTGGTACATGGCGACGGCCCAGCCATCGTCATCTTCGTTCTTGATCACCCGCGCGGTCCAGCCATTGCCCTGCCATACGCGGTCTTCCTGGATCGGGGCTGTTTCATCGTCAAATTCGCTCATGGCCGGCATGATAAAGCAAAGCGGGCGACGATGTTATACTGCTCCGCATGGTCCGCCGCTTCGTCTACCTGCTGCTTGTCGCTTTCACACTCCAGCTTAGCTGGGGGACGATTGCCGCCTATTGCGAGCACGAGTCCGGACGTGCCGCGCGCCACCTCGGCCACCACGAGCATTCTCCTGCCACGGCCGATGCCGCCGACGCCGCGTCCACTGCCGCCAGCGACCACGGCGACCAGTCCGGCGCCGCGAAAAAGTCCGCCGGCCACACGCACTGCTCCTCTTGCTCGCACGCCGCGCTGGCGGCGATCGAGCTTGACGGCGGTCACGCGCACCCGCAAGCGATTGCCATCGCCGCGGCGGCGCCGATCATCCGCATCTCCTCCGCTTACTTAGCTCCGCCTGAACGCCCCCAGTGGCTGCACGCTGCCTGATCCCGGCTCGCGGGTAATGTCCCGCGCCGCCGGATAGCCATCGTGTTCATCCACTGGAGTTATCCATGCAAATCCGAATTCCCTTGCGGGGATGGGCCTGCGCCTTGGCGCTGTCCATTCCGGCGGGCCTTTCCTGCGCAGCCGAGACGCTGACGCTGGAGCAGGCCATCGCCCGCGCCTACGCGGCGAATCCTTCATTACGGGCCGTGTCGCACGGCGTAGCCATTGCCGATGCAGAGCGCGAGCAGGCCGGCGCGCTGCCGAACCCTGAATTTTCTTATCTGCGCGAGGGCAGCGATACGCGCACCGTACAGGTGTCGCAGGCGCTGGAGCTGGGCGGCAAGCGTGGCGCGCGCATCGGCGTCGCCGACCGCCAGCGTCAGCTCGCTGTCGACGCGCTGGCCGTGCAGCGTACCGCGCTGCGGGCTGACGTGACCGCCGCTTATCTGGACGCGCTGCTGGCGTCCCAGCGCGTGGAGCTGGCGCAGGCGGAGCTTGATCTGGCCGCCCAGGCCACGTCCGCCGCCTCACGCCGCGTGGCCGCCGGCAAAATCTCGCCGATAGAGCAAACCCGCTCCAGTGTCGCCGAAGCCGGCGCCCGCCTCGAGCTGACCCAGGCCAGCGCAGCCCTCACCCTCGCCCGCCGCAAGCTCGCTGCCCTCTGGGCCGGCAAGTCCGACGCCAGCCCAGCCGCCGTCGCCTCCGGTCAGAGCGCCGCGGTGGCCGCGTCCGCCGTTCTGCGCGGCGAGTCCACGGCGATCCCGGCACAGCTTGACGCCGGCGCATCTCCCCTGCCCGCCCGCCGTGCGGACGAGCAGCTCGTGGCGCCGGCGCTGGTGGAAGCGCAAGTGCCGCCGCTGCAAGAACTGCTGGCGCGGCTGGAAGGCGGGCCCGCCATCAGGCACGCCCGCGCCAACGTCGCGCACGCCGAAGCGCAATCGAAGCTGGAGCGCGCCAGGCGCGTGCCGGACGTAACACTCACCCTGGGCAGCAAGCGCGAAGCCGCCGATCCGTCGCGCAGCCAGACCGTGGCGGGCATCGCCATCCCCCTGCCCCTGTTCGACCGCAACCAAGGCAATGTGCTCGCCGCGCTGCGCCGCGCCGACCAGGCGCGTGACCAACTGGAAGCCGAGCGCCTGCGCCAGCGGGAAGCGCTGGCCGAAGCCTGGCAGCGCGCCGACGTCGCGCAAACCCAGCTGGCCGCCATCCAGCAATCCGTGCTGCCGCCGGCAAGGGAAGCCTACGCCGCCTCAGTCAAAGGCTTCGAACTGGGCAAGTTCAGCTTCCTGGACGTGCTGGACGCCCAGCGCACCTTGTTCGGCGCGCGCGCCCAATTTCTGACCGCCTTGTCTGACCGCTACCGCGCCATCGCCGACCTGCAGCGCCACATTGAAGGACCCGCACAATGAACACGAACAAACGCAGCATCCTTACCATCCTCGCCATCGGCGCCGTACTGGCCGCAGCCATCCTGCTCTGGCAGCGCGCGCCCGCGCACAACGACGAACATGGCGAACACGCCGCCGCGGAAAAGGAACACGAAGGCCTGGTCGAACTGAGCGAAGAACAGATCAAGGCCGCCAATATCAGCACCGAGCGCGCCGGCAGCGCCGCCATCGCGCAAGCCGTGCAGCTGCCCGGCGAAGTGCGCTTCAACGAAGACCGTACGGCGCACATCGTGCCGCGCCTGCCGGGCGTGGCGGAAAGCGTGTCCGCCGACCTCGGGCAGCAGGTGAAGAAAGGCCAGGTGCTGGCCGTGATCTCCAGCCCGGAACTGGCCGAACTGCGCAGCGCCGAACTGGCGGCGCGCAAGCGTCTCGACCTCGCGCGCCTGACCTACGAGCGCGAGCAGGAACTGTGGCAGGACAAGATCTCCGCCGAGCAGGATTTCCTGCAGGCGCGCCAGTCGCTGCGCGAGGCGGAAATCACCGAACAGGCGGCCAGCGCCAAGCTGTCCGCCCTCGGTGCGCCCGACGAGCGGCAGGCGCTGAGCCGCTATGTGCTGCGCGCCCCCTTCGACGGCATCGTCGTCGAAAAGCATATCGCGCTGGGCGAAGCGGTGAAGGAAGACGCGAATGTCTTCCTGCTGTCCGACCTCTCGACCGTCTGGGTCGAAGTCGTGGTCACGCCGCAGGACCTGGAAGCGGTGCGCGTGGGCGACAAAGCCACCGTGCAATCGTCCGCCACCGGCGCCAGGGCCACGGGCGTGATCAGCCACGTGGGCGCCCTGCTCGGCGAACAGACCCGCACCGCCAAGGCCCGCGTGGTGCTGGACAATCCGCAGCGCGCCTGGCGTCCCGGCCTGCTGGTCAACGTGGCATTGCAGCGCGGCGAGCGCAGCGTGCCCATCGCCGTGAAGGCGGACGCGGTCCATAGCACCGATGGCAAGCAGGTCGTCTACGTGCGGCACAAGGAAGGCTTCGAAGCGCTGCCGGTACGCACCGGCGCCGGAGACGGCAGCATGGTCGAAATCCTTGAGGGCCTGAAGCCGGGCGCCGAATACGCAGCCAGCGGCAGCTTCGTGCTGAAAGCGCAGCAGGGCAAAGACGGCGCAAGCCACGATCACTGAAACGGGGATGACCATGTTTGAACGACTGATACGCTTCGCCATCGCGCAGCGCTGGCTGGTCCTGCTCGCCGTGCTGGCCATGGCCGCCGTGGGCGCCTACAGCTACCGCCTGCTACCCATCGACGCCGTGCCGGACATCACCAACGTCCAGGTCCAGATCAACACCGCAGCGCCAGGCTACTCGCCGCTGGAAACCGAGCAGCGCATCACCTATCCGGTGGAGAACGCAATGGCCGGCCTGCCCGGCATCGAGCAAACGCGTTCGCTTTCCCGCTATGGCCTGTCGCAGGTGACCGTGGTCTTCAAGGACGGCACGGACATCTACTTTGCCCGCCAACTGGTCAACCAGCGCATCCAGGAAGCGCGCGACCGCCTGCCTCCTGGTATTGCGCCGGCCATGGGTCCGATCTCGTCCGGCCTGGGCGAAATCTACCTGTGGACGGTGGAAGCGGAGCCGGACGCGCGCAAGGCCGACGGCACACCCTACACGCCGGCCGACCTGCGAGAAGTGCAGGACTGGATCATCAAGCCCCAGCTGCGCCAAGTCACGGGCGTCACCGAGATCAACACCATCGGCGGCTACTCGAAGGAATACCACATTACGCCCGATCCGCTGAAGCTCAGTGGCCACGGCCTCACGCTGCAGCAGGTGGTGGCCGCGATCGAACGCAATAACGGCAATGTGGGCGCCGGCTACATCGAGCGCAGTGGCGAGCAGTTGCTGGTGCGCGCACCGGGCCAGTTGCGCACGCTGGACGACCTGCGCAATACAGTGCTCACCACCGTGCAGGGCGTGCCCGTGCGCGTGCGCGACGTGGCCGAAGTAGGCCTGGGCCGCGAGCTGCGCACCGGCGCCGCCACCGAGAATGGACGCGAGGTGGTGCTGGGCACCGTCTTCATGCTGATCGGCGAGAACAGCCGCGCCGTGGCGCATGCCGTTGCCACCCGCATGCAGGAAATTGCCGCCACGCTGCCGAAGGGCGTGAAGGCCGTTCCCGTCTACGACCGCACGGTGCTGGTGGACAAGGCTATCGCCACCGTTCGCAACAACCTGCTGGAAGGCGCCGCCCTGGTGGTGGCGATTCTCTTCCTCTTCCTCGGCAACCTGCGCGCGGCGCTGATCACGGCGATGGTGATTCCGCTCTCCATGCTGTTCACCTTCTCCGGCATGGTGGCTTACCGCGTGAGCGCCAACCTGATGAGCCTTGGTGCGCTGGACTTCGGCATCATCGTGGACGGCGCCGTGGTCATCGTGGAGAACTGCGTGCGCCGCCTGGCCCACGCCCAGCACGCGAAGGGCCGCGCCCTGACCCGCGCCGAACGCTTCGAGGAAGTATTTGCCGCCGCCCGCGAGGCGCGCCGCCCGCTGCTGTTCGGGCAATTGATCATCATGGTGGTGTACCTGCCCATCTTCGCACTGACGGGCGTGGAAGGCCGCATGTTCCACCCGATGGCGATCACCGTGGTGGTGGCGCTGCTGGGCGCCATGCTGCTGTCCATCACCTTCGTCCCCGCCGCCGTGGCGCTGTTCATCGGCGAGCGCGTGGATGAACGCGAAAACCGCCTGATGGCGGCAGCGCGCCGCGCCTATATGCCGCTGCTGGATGGCGTGCTGCGCCAGGGTGCGCCCGTGCTGACGGGCGCCGGTGTGCTGGTGGCGCTATCCCTGCTGCTGGCCCTGCGCATGGGCAGCGAATTTGTGCCCAGCCTGAACGAGGGCGACCTGGCGCTGCAGGCGCTGCGCATCCCCGGCACGAGCCTGAGCCAGTCGCTGGAAATGCAGAAGCAGCTGGAGGCAGGGCTGAAGGCGAACGTGCCGGAAGTGGAGCGCGTGTTCACGCGCACCGGTACTGCGGAAATCGCCTCCGACCCCATGCCGCCGAATATTTCGGACGGCTTCATCATGCTCAAGCCGCAGCGCGAGTGGACCAGGCCGCGCGAGGAAATCATCGAAGCGGTGGAGAAGGAAGCGGCGCGCCATCCCGGCAATGGCTATGAGCTGTCGCAACCGATCCAGCTGCGCTTCAACGAGCTGATTTCGGGCGTGCGCAGCGACGTGGCCGTGAAGATCTATGGCGACGATATGGAGGTGCTGGCGAACAGCGGCCAGCAGGTGGCCAAGGTCCTGCAGCGCATCCGCGGCGCGGCCGAAGTGAAGGTGGAGCAGACTGCCGGCCTGCCCGTGCTGACTGTGACCGCCGACCGCGAAAAGGCGGCGCGCTTCGGCCTGAATATCGCCGACATCCAGGATGCGCTGGCCATCGCCACCGGCGGCCGCGAAGCCGGCGCCATCTTCGACGGCGACCGCCGCTTCGCCATCATGGTGCGCCTGCCCGAATCGCTGCGCGGCGATCCGTCCGCCCTGCGCCGCCTGCCGATTCCGCTGCCGCCGCAGGCCGGTTCGGCCGCCGCCTTCATCCCGCTGGGCGAAGTGGCGGCAATCGACGTGGCGCCGGGCCCGAACCAGGTGAGCCGCGAAAACGGCAAGCGCCGCATCGTGGTCAGCGCCAATGTGCGGGGACGCGATATCGGCTCCTTCGTGGCGGAGGCGGAGGAAGCGATGGCCGCCGTCCAGCTGCCGGCCGGCTATTGGACCAGCTGGGGCGGCACCTTCGAGCAGCTGCAGTCCGCCACGCGCCGCCTGCAACTGGTGGTGCCGCTGGCCCTGGGCCTGGTATTCACCCTGCTCTTCATCATGTTCGGCAATGTGAAGGATGGCTTGCTGGTCTTCACCGGCATCCCCTTCGCGCTCACGGGCGGCATTGCGGCGCTCGCGCTGCGCGGCATTCCGCTGTCGATTTCCGCCGCCGTGGGTTTCATCGCGCTATGCGGGGTCGCGGTGCTGAACGGACTGGTGATGATTTCCTTCATCCGCGGCTTGCGGGAGGAAGGCATGGGACTGGATGTAGCGATCCGCCACGGCGCACTGACGCGCCTGCGGCCGGTGCTGATGACGGCGCTGGTGGCTTCGCTGGGTTTCCTGCCGATGGCGCTGGCCAAGGGCACGGGCGCCGAGGTCCAGCGCCCGCTGGCGACGGTGGTCATCGGCGGCATCCTGTCTTCCACCGCGCTGACCTTGCTGGTCCTGCCCCTCCTCTACCGCCGCGCGCACCGCTAACGCAAATGGGGTCAGGCACGAAATTCGCACGCGGCTACAGCAGCGACAGCGCCGGGCGGCGTGGCGGACGTACCGGTGGGTTGAGCGGGGTGATGCGCGGGTCGATGGCCGGCTCGGGCGTCTGATACTTGAAAGGATTGATGATGATGGGCGGGATGGTGGGCGGTGCCGATGGCGGGCCTTTTGGGCCGCCTGAACATCCGATTGTTGCTAGCCTTGCCATGTTGCCCTCCCTAAGCGAGATCGGATATTCAGTATAGGCAAGACATTCCTCATTTCAAGTCGACGGCCCTGCCATTCCATTCGCCCCCGCAAAATGGCAGTCCGTCGCATTCCGATGGCCCGTCGCCCGCCCCGGGAATACAGTGGAGCCATACCAAACAACACTTGGGGAATGATGATGAAAAAGCTGCTTGCCATCGTACTGGTCGCTGTCCTGGCTATGGCCGCCTGGTATTCGATAGTCGACTACAACAATATGATCGTCCACATCGGCGACGAGGACTTCGATGGCCCGCTCGGTGCGCTGATCGGCATGGTCGCGGCCGGCGGCGGCATGGTGATCGCTTTCATTGCCATGACCTGCGCGGCGGTCTTTGTCGGCTTCGTGTTTGCCGGCCTGGGCATCCTGATGCTGATCGGCCTGTGCCTGCTGGCCATTGTGCTGGCCGCAGTCATCGCTCCCTTTCTGCTTCCTCTTCTGATCCCGATCGGCATCATCTGGTGGATTGCACGGCGCAACAAGCGCAAGGAAACCCTGGCCCTGGAACAACCCGTCTAAACCATCACCTTGTTGCGGCCGCTGCGTTTGGCTGCGTACAGCGCCTTGTCGGCGCGCACCAGCGCAGCGTCGCCGCACTCATCCTCCGGCGCCAGCGCCGCAATCCCCACACTCACCGTCACCGCAAAGCTGTGCCCCTCCTGCTTCAGGGGGGTCTCCGCGATGCGCAGGCGCAGGCGTTCCGCGAAAGCATGGGCCGCTTCCAGGTCGGCGCCGGGCAGCAGGGCCGCAAACTCCTCGCCGCCTACGCGGCCCAGCACGTCGATCTTGCGCAGGGTGTCGCGCATCAGCGCCGCCAGGTGGCGCAGCACGGCGTCGCCGACCGGGTGGCCGTATTCATCGTTGACATCCTTGAAGTGGTCGATGTCCAGCATTAGCACGGCGGCACGAGCGTGCGCGTCGCGCTGCATGCGGTTCTGTTCCGCTTCCAGCCGCGCCATGAATTCGCGCCGGTTGGGCAGGCCGGTGAGGAAATCGGTAGTGGCCAGCACCAGCAATTCCTCGTTGGCGCGCTTGCGCTCCGTGATGTCCACGGTGGAGACAATCACGAAGTCCAGCGTGTGTTCATGGCCGGGCATCACCAGCAGGGTCAGTTCGTTCTGGCGCGCCACGCCATCCAGCCGCAGGTAGCCGCTTTCGCACACGAACATATGGGCGCCCTTGGACAGCGCCCCCAGCGCCCGCGCAAAGCAGGCCATCGAGTTGCACACCTGCGCCAGGCTGAGGGCAGACGCATCCTTCCTGCCGCCCACCGCGCCCACCTGTGCCAGCGCAGCCGCGTTCACGTCGGTGATGCGCACCAGGACCGCCAGGCGCTCCAGCTGGCTGGGATTGTTCTGCAGCCAGGCCTGCACATCCTCCACGCCCGAATTTTCCAGTTCGATCAGCGCCCGCCGCACGGCCGACCAGTCCTGCTCCCACAAGGCGACGGGGGCATTGTCGTACAGGCTGCGGAAGCGCGCCTGCCCGGCGCGCAGCGCTTGCGCGGCCTGCGCCCTTTCGATGGCGCTGCTGGCCAGCTGGGCTGCCTGCTCGATCTGTGCGATATGCGCCACGCTGGGACGATAGGCTTCCTGGTGGTAAATGGCGAAGGTGCCCAGCACCCTGCCGGCCGCTGTGCGGATTGGTTCCGTCCAGCAGGAGCCAAGCCCCGCCTGGGCCGCCAGCTCGCGGAAAGGAGCCCACAGCGGGTCGCTACGGATGTCTTCCACGATCACGCGGCTGTTGGTCTGGACGGCCCTGCCGCAGGAGCCATTGCCATAGCCGATGGGCTGCCCGTGGATGGCCGCATTGAAGAAGGCCGGCAGGCTGGGCGCTGCGCCGATCAGCAGGTGCTTGCCTTCTTCATCCAGCAGCATCACGCTGCACAGCATGGACGGGTTGCGTTCCTCCACGCCCTGCACCACGATTTCCAGCACTGACTTCAGCGTGGCGCCGCCGGCCAGCGCTTCCAGCATCTGGCGCCGCGTGGCTTCGCGCCGCTCGATCTGCACGCTTTCCGTAATATCGCGGAAGGACCACAGGCGCGCCGCCTCGCTGCCCAGGCGCAGCGGGCGCGTGGTCTGCTCAATCGTGCGGCCATCCTTCAGCTGCAGGCGCAGGCGGCAATCCTCGTTGCGCCGCTTCTTGCTGCAATCGTTGAATTCGTCGGAAGACTCCAGCTGGGAAGCCATGTGTTCGAGCAGGATAGCGCCATCGTTGCGCCAGTCCAGCTGCTCGGGCACGCTCCACAACTGGCGGAAGCGGCGGTTCGAATTCAACACGCCGCCGTGGTAGTTGTCGACGAGGATACCGTCCACCGTCGAATCGAGGATGCTGCGCAACATGGCCTGGCTATTCTGCGCATCCTCCGCCATCGCCAGCAGGTTGGATTGCCCTTCTTTCAGCTCCGACGCCATTTTGTGAGAATGCGCCAGCGCGTCGGCGGCGCGGCGGCGGCTCTCGGCCAGTGCATACGCCAGTGCCGCCAGCAACACGCTGAACAGGATGCCGCCCAGGCCAATCAGCAGGGCCTTGTCGGCCAGCGGTCCCTTAACTGCTGCGGCGGACGAGATCTGCATCGTCCAGCGGTGCCTGGCGATGCTGAGCTTCTGCGCGGACTGGCGCAGCCCTTCGCCAAAGGTGCGCGGCGTGCTGTTGTACATGCGATTGTGTTCGCTCGTTTCCTCACCGTCGTAGATTTCGATATCGAGGTCGGCGCTGCGGTCGCCGAGGATGTCCAGCATCACATCGCCGATGCGGAATGGCGCGTACACCCAGCCCATGATGGAGCTGCGGCGCTGCGCCAGTGTGATGTGCGGCTCGCCATTGCGGTAGACCGGCACCACGATCAGGAAGCCCGACTGCACGGCGGCCCGCGTCTCCTGCTTGAGCGTGATCTTGCCCGTCATCGCCGGCAGGCCGGAATCGCGCGCCTGTTCCAGCGCGGCCCGCCGCACCGGATCGGACCAGGAATCGAAGCCGACTGCCAGCATATTGATGCCGGTGTACGGTTCCAGATAGACGACAGGGGCATACACGCTGCGCTGGCCCGCCGGCTTGATGGCATAGTCGGGCAGGCCTTCCTTGCGCACCAGGGCTTCGTGCTCCTGCCGCTGCGTGCCGGGCACCAGGCGCATATAGCCAACGCCCTGCATGCCGTCGAAATGCCCTGCCAGTTCCTGCCGTTCGAGATAGGTGCGGAATTCCTCGCGCTCCACGTATTCGGAGCTGGCGAACAGGCCTTGTGCGCCGTACAGGATCTGCACATAGCCATGCATGCGCGAGGCTATATTGTTGACCAGTTCGCGCACGCGGTAATCGAAATCGGCGCGCGCATTGCGCTCAGCGTCTTCGCGCGCCCCCTGCCATAAACCTGCCGTGAGCGTCAGGCACAGGATCAGCACCAGCCCGGACAACAGTCGTGGGCTGAGCAGCTTCTGAACCGCGACACTGGTTGTAAATTTCGGCATACAACCATAGTAGGCGAGATTTTATGGATCTGTGGAAATATCTAGATCCGTCAAGGCTTGCGCGAACGGTAAGCCTGGTAGCCCCGCGCACGCAGTTCGCAGGCCGGGCAGGCGCCGCAGCCATAGCCCCAATCGTGCAGATCGCCGCGCTCGCCCTTGTAGCAGGTGTGGGTGTCGGCGCGGATCAGGTCGACGAGCTGCTGGCCGCCGAGGGACTCGGCCAGGTCCCATGTTTGCCCTTTGTCCAGCCACATCAGCGGCGTTTCCAGCTTGACGCGCGTATCCATGCCCAGGTTGAGCGCGACCTGCAGGGCTTTCATCGTATCGTCGCGGCAGTCCGGATAGCCGGAGAAATCGGTTTCACACATGCCGCCCACCAGCACGTTCAGGCCGCGGCGGTAGGCCAGCGTGGCGGCCACGGTCATGAACAGCAGATTGCGGCCGGGGACGAAGGTATTCGGCAAACCGTTGGCCTGCATCGTGATTTCGATATCCTCGGTCATGGCGGTCTGCGAGAGCCGGGAGATCAGGCCCAGGTCCACCATATGGTCTTCGCCAAGGCGGCCGGCCCATTCCGGCTTCACGCTGCGGATCTTCTCCAGCACGGTAGGGCGCACGGTAAGCTCGATGGCGTGGCGCTGGCCATAGTCGAAACCGATGGTTTCCACGCGCTCGAAGCGGTCGAGCGCCCAGGCCAGGCAGGTGGTGGAATCTTGTCCACCGCTGAACAGCACGAGAGCGGCGTCGGTTTTCTGCATGGGGGGATTCTTTCTAAAACGGAAATCTTAGTGAGTACGCCATCCTCGCAATCGATCCGGTAACATTCGGTATTGCTCATCGGACGGCAGAAAGAAGAATTTTGGCACAACTCGGCATAAAAGTATTGCGGGCCCTGGCCTTGATGGCCGTCCTGCTGCTGCCCGGCCTGCTCATGGCCCAGGGCCTGGACTATCGCGTCCAGATCAATGCGCCGGGCAAACTGGACACCCTGCTGGAGCAAAACCTGGACCTGGTGCGCTTCCGCGGCAATCCCCGCACCGACCGCGACCAGCTGCAGCGCCTGGTGCGCGCGGCGCCGGAGCAGATCCGCACCCTGGTCGCCACCGAGGGCTTCTACACGCCGCTGGTCAATGTGTCGATGAACGATGCCGCTACGCCCGTGGTCACGGTGGAAGTGCAGCCGGGCCAGCCGACGCTGGTGGGCGATGTGCAGATCGACCTGGAAGGATTCGAGTCCACTTCGGAAAAGCCTTTCGACAAGGATGCGCTGAAGGCGGGCTGGCTGCTGCCCAAGGGCGCCGTGTTCCAGCAGGAGGCCTGGGAGACGGCCAAGCGCTCCATGCTGCGCGCCGTGGTGCAGACCCGCTATCCGCGCGCCCAGATGACGGAAAGCGAGGCCGTGGTCGATCCCGAGAACCGCGTGGCCCTTTTGCGACTGAAGCTGGAGAGCGGCCCGGAAATGCGCTTCGGCCAGTTGCGCATCGAGGGCTTGCGGCGCTATCCGGAGTCGATCGTGCGCAACCTGAACCAGATCAAGCCGGGCGACTACTACGATGAAGCGGCGCTGCAGTCCTACCAGGCGAAGCTGCAGGACACGGGCTATTTCTCCAGCGTGGAAGTGAGCGCGGACCTGTCCGCCGTGCTGGGCGAGCAGATGGAGGCGGCGGAGGCAAAGAACGAAGGCTTGCCCCAGCCCGAGACGATGGCGCCGCTGCCGCTGCTGGTGCGCGTGATCGAGAACAAGCGCAAGAACGCCAGCGTGGGCCTGGGTTATTCGACCAACACGGGCTATCGCGTGTCCGGCGCTTACGATGACCTGTCCATCTTCGGCCTGAAGATGAAGAGCGCGCTGACGCTGGAACAGAAGAAGCAGACCGCGCGCGGCGATTTCTACTTTCCCACCACGGCCGACGGCTATACGGACAGCTTCGGCGCGGCCGTGGAGCGCAAGGATATCGAAGGCGAGATCACGCGCACCGCGTCCATCGCCGGCAAGCGGGCCTGGGGCACGCCGCTGCTGGAGCGCAGCATCTCCATCGAGTTCCTCACCGAGAGCAAGACGGTGGACGGCTTGCCTTCGACCGTGTCGCGCAGCCTGCCGCTGACCTATGCGGTCACCTGGCGCAAGCTGGATAACCTGGTGTTCCCGACCAAGGGCTATGTGCTGAACGCCACGCTGGGCGGTGCGCTGCTGCCGATTCTCACGGACGAGAAGTTCATCCGCTCCACCGCGCGCGGCATCATGTACCTGCCCCTGGGCAGCAAGAGCACCGTGATCCTGCGTGCGGAACTGGGCGCGTTGGCTTCCGCCACCAAGGTTGGTGTGCCGGCCACCTACCTGTTCCGCGCCGGCGGCGACAACTCGGTGCGCGGATACGGTTATCAGGAGCTGGGCGTGAAGGAAGGCGATGCGACCGTGGGCGGGCGCTATCTGGCCACGGCCAGCGCGGAGTATCAGTACTGGTTCCGTCCGACCTGGGGCGCGGCGGTGTTCTATGACGCGGGCAATGCGGCCGATTCGCTGGGCGGGATTCATCCGAAGTCCGGCTACGGCGTCGGCGCGCGCTACAAGAGCCCTGTGGGGCCGATCAATGTCGACGTGGCGTATGGCCATGCGGTGCGCAAGGCGCGGCTGCACTTCTCCCTGGGGTTCACGTTCTGATGGATACGCACGACACCTCGCCTCCGGCCCCGCCTTCGCCGCCTGCGCCTCCTTCCCGGCCGCCGCGGCGCTGGCTGCGCCGCACGCTGATCGGCGGCGGCGTGGTGGTCGCGCTGCTGGCCGGCGGCGTGTGGCTGCTGGGACGCGAGTCCACGCTGCAGCAGATCGTGGCGCAGATTGCGCGCTCCAGCGGGGGCAGCATCACAGTGACCGGCGCGACCGGGTCGCTGTATGGACGCATGCATATCGTGCGCATCGTGTACCGCAGTCCCGAGAGCGTGCTGACCATCGAGGATGTGGACATCAACTGGTCGCCGCTGCAGTATTTTTCCGAGGGCGTGGCGATCAGCGAGCTGCATGCGGCGCGCGCCGTGCAGCAGAGCATTGGTCCTTCCAAGCCGCCCGAAATGCCGGTATCTCTCGCGCCGCCGTTCCGCCTGCGCCTTTCCGACGCGCGCCTGGATCGCCTGTCGCTCATTTCCGCCGACGGCACCCGCAACGAGGTCAGCGCCGTGCGCCTCCAGCTGTACGGCGACAGCCAGCGCTGGCAGCTCAAGGACGCCAGCGCCCTCACCCGCATCGGCCGCCTCGACGCCTCCGCCGAAATCGCCACCACCCGCCCCTTCGCGCTGACCGGCACCGCCACCCTGAGCCAGATCTTCCACGCCGCGTCAGCCCCCGCGCCCTCCCCCTCCGCCGCCACCACGCCGCGCGTCGCGCCAGCCGCCCCCCCGCGCAGGCCGCCTCCGGCGCCCCCCACCGGCCCCGCCGCCGACGCGTCTCGAGCGGCGCAACGCTATGCGGCCCGTGCCGCTGATTCGCACGCGTCCACCGCGCAGCAAGGCGCTGTGCCGCCTGCCGCTGGCCGTCGCGCTCGTGGCAGCGCGTCCCAACCCGCGCCGGCCACTGGCAAGCCGAGCACCGCGCGCGCAGAAGCGCAATCGGCAAAACCACGCGCCGCAGGCACACCGAGCGTGCAGCCCGCGCGGCTGACCGCAATAATGAGCGGCAATCTGGAACAGATGACGGCCCGGCTCACGGGCACATCGCCGAACGCGGATGGCGACGGGGTAATGGTGCTGGCCCCGTTCGATCCGGTGATCCTGCGCTCGGCCAGCCTGCGCGCGAAAGGCGTAGACCCATCGCGTTTCGATCCCGCCTGGCCGCAAGCAAGCCTGGACATGGCCGTGGACGCAACCATCGCCAAGGACCAGAAAATAAGCGGCAGCCTCGCCATAGCCAACTCCGGCAAACCCGGCCCCCTCGACCAGCAACTGCTGCCGCTGAAGACCGTCAGCGCAAAACTGGGCGGCACGCTGACCGTGGCGACCATCAACGACACGCTGATCGACCTCGGCGCCGCCGGCAAATTCACCGGCGGCGGCAATATCAAGCGCGTGGCGATCGACAGCGGCGTCGAAACCGCCAGCTTCAGGCTGCATACGGACAGGCTGGACCTGCACGAGGTGCACGGCAGCGCGAACAAGACCGCCATCGCCGGCGATATCAGCGTGGACAGCAATAAAGGCCAGCTGCACACCTTGCGCGCCGCGCTGGCCGAGAAAAACCTGCGCCTCGATGCCCACGCCACGCTGCAGGATCTGCTGCTGACCGTTACGCAGGCACGCCTGCAGGCGAAGCAAGGCAGCGTCACGCTCGCGGGACAGGCCAGCCTGAAGGAAGACAAGGCATTCAAGGCCAACGCGGTCGTCAGCCACTTCGACCCGTCCGCACTGGGCGCCTATCCGGCCGCGGACCTGAACATCGACGCGCAGGCTTCCGGCAAGCTCGTGCCGGACTGGAACGCCGCGCTAGCCTTCAAGATCAAGCCCAGCCGCGCCATGAACCAGGCCTTGTCCGGCGAGGGCAAGCTGCAAGCGGATGCCAGACACCTGAGCGGCATCAACGTCAACCTGGCCATCGGCCCGAACACGGCCACTGCGCGCGGCGCCTTCGGCCTGCCCGGCGAGCAGCTTGCCTGGCAGTTCGACGGCCGCCAGCTTTCGGCGCTGGACAGCCGGCTGCAGGGCATCCTCACCGCGTCCGGCACCGCCACCGGCGGCTACGCCGCACCGCGCACTACGTTTTACGGCCGAATCGCGCGCGCTCGCGTTCGCGCCGTCAACCACGACAGGCCGCGCACCGGCCGCACCGCCCGCACCCGTCGCGCCCACTGCCCTTGCCCGCAAGGCCGCCGCCAAGCCCGCTGGCGACACGTCAACTTCTGCCACGTCACCGGCGGTGGCCCGGGCGACTGCAAAGGCGGCCCGCGCGCGCGGCGGAGCAGCCGGCGCAGGGCGGTGGGCGCGGAGCGGCCGGGGTGGCACGGAACGCGGACGGCGTGATCAAGGCCAGCGGCGAGCTGTGGCTGTCGGGCACGGGCAAGCAGCGCGCGCCGGAGTTCAAGGTCGCGGGCAGCGCGGCGAAAATCAACCCGGCCGCTTTCGGCGCGCCAACGGCAGGCAGCGTGAACGCGGACTTCAGCGCCAATGGCAGGCTGTCAAACGACTGGCGCGTGACCGCAGACCTGCGCCTGCAACCGTCGACACTGGGCGCGGCCCCGCTGACCGGCTACGCGAAAGTCGCAGCCACCAGCGTCCACGTCGAAAACGCCGACGTCGACCTGCACGTCGGCCCCAACACCCTGCAGGCCAAAGGCGGCTTCGGCGGCGCCAGGGACCGCCTGGACTGGAAAATCGACGCGCCGCAACTGGCCAGCCTGGGCCCGGACTTTGCCGGCGTCGTACGCGGCACCGGCTACGCATCCGGCAGCACGGACAAGGTCACACTGGGCCTGAGCATGGACGCCAGCAGCCTGCGCCTGCCCGGCCAGCAGCGCCTGAAAGCGATGAAGGCCAGCGCCACCATCGGCCTCACCACAGCGCAAGGCGCGATGACCATCGGCCCCAACGACCCGCTTACCGCCGACATCGACCTGCTGGGCTACTCCGCGCCAAGCGCGAGCGGCGGCACAAACATCGACCGCGCCCGCCTGCAGGCATCCGGCATCGGCAGCGCCCACACGCTGCAGCTGACCGCCACCAGTCCCGACTTCGACGCCACCACAACACTGCGCGGCGCCTTCGGCAAGGACAACTGGAACGGCACCATCGAATCCTTGCAAAACCGCGGCCGCTTCGCCTTCACCCTGCAATCGCCAGCTCCGCTGCGCATCGCGGGACCGGAAGGACACGGCCTGGCCGGTCTGGCGAAACCCGAACAGCTGGCACTGGGCGGAGCGACGATCGCCCTGCCCGAAGGCGGCATCCGCATCGAATCGCTGGAAAAGAACGGCAACAAATGGCGCAGCCGCGGACTGGCCAGCGGCGTGAACGCCAGCTACCTTGCGCAATTGTCGGACGCGTGGCGCAGCAATGTCGCCAGCACGATGACCCTGGGCGCCGACTGGTCGATCGAGCTTGTGGCACCGGCCGCGAAAGGCGCCGCCCCGGCGGTCGACGGCTACGTGCACGTGCTGAGGGAAAAAGGCGACATCACCGTGACCGGCGGCAGCAAGCCGATCCCGCTTGGCCTGCGCACACTCGACGCGCGCCTCAGCGTGCAAGGCAACGCGCTGCGCGCCCAGGCGGAACTGGATGGCGCGCGCACCGGCCAGGCGAAACTGAACGCCACCGCACAACTGCAGAACGGCCGCATCCCCAGCGACAGTCCGCTCACCGTCAGCGGAAATGTGAACATGCCCTCGATCGCCTGGCTGTCGCCGCTGGCCGGCGTCGATGGCCTGGAACTGGATGGCGCCCTGAAGGCCAATTTCAGCGGTCATGGCACGATCGCCAATCCGGCGCTGGATGGTGAAGTCAGCGGCCAGGAGCTGGTCGTAAACTGGCCCGACCAGGGCATTCGCCTGCGCAACGGGCAGCTGCAGGCGCGGGTGGCCGGCGACCAGCTGCAACTGCAGCGCCTGCGCTTCGAAGGCAATAAGGGCAGCGCGCAAGCGGAAGGATGGCTGCGCATGGCGAACGCCGAAGCGACGATGGACCTGAAGCTGAATGCGGACAAGCTGGAAATCCTGTCCCGCCCCGACCGCACCCTGGTAGTCACGGGCCAGAGCACGCTGGTACGCGACGTCAAACACTTCCAGCTGGACGGAAAATTCCGCGCCGACCGTGCCAGCATCGAGCTGCCGTCCCAGGACGCCCCAACCATCAGCGACGATGTGGTCATCCTCGGCAGGGACAAGCCCACTGTCAAATCCGCCGCCCAGGCCACGCCGCTGAACATGGACGTGGAGGCCGACCTTGGCGACGACTTCTTCCTGAAAGGGAAAGGCCTCGATGCGCAGCTGGCCGGCGCCGTACGCGTGCGCATGACCGAGCGCCGCACGCCGCGCATCAACGGCAGCATCCGCGTGGTGAACGGCACCTATGCGGCGTATGGGCAGAAACTGGCGATCGAGCGCGGCGTGATCAACTTCACCGGCGCTTACGACAACCCGGGCCTGAACATCCGCGCCGTGCGCAAGCGTCCCGAAGGCGAAGAGCTGACGGAGACCAATGTGGAGGCAGGCGTGGAAGTGCGCGGCACGGCGCTGGCGCCGGTGGCGCGGCTGGTGTCCACGCCATCGGTGCCGGACAGCGAGAAGCTGGCCTGGCTGGTGCTGGGCCACGGCATGGAAGACATGGCCGGCAACGAAATGGGCCTGCTCAGCACGGCCGCCGCCGCACTGTTCGGCGGCAAGGGCGGCGGCAGCCTGGCCAACAAGGTCGGGCTGGACGAACTGGGTGTGTCCCAGGCGAAAGGGCTGGAGAGCACCGTGGTCACGGTGGGCAAGAAACTATCCTCGCGCGCCTACCTGAGCTTCGAGCAGGGCGCAGGCACGGCGACCAGCCTGGTCAAGCTGCGTTACAAACTCAATCCGCGCTTCACGCTGCAATTCCAGACCGGCACCAATAATGCCCTGGACGTGCTGTACACCTGGGCGTTCGACTAATCCGCTTCGGGTTTATGGTCGGGCACCGGATCTTCCTGCTGCACCGGCGCGTGCGGGTGATGCGGATGGGCGGGTTGCGGCTCGGGTGCCGGCTCGTCGACGGGCACAGGCAGGTCCGGCGCGCGGTGGGCGTGAACTGGGGATTTGTCCATGGCTGAAGCTCCCTCGGTGGCTGGGCTTGAATGGCTATTTTACGCCGCAATGTACAATCGCTCTTTTCCGCACGATCCCTATTTATGGAACTGACCGTTACGACCGTTGTTTTGCTCATCCTGATCCCGCTGCTGGTGTGGCGTATCTACAATCGCCTGCGCAAGCTGTTTACCAAGCAGGAATCGGTGATGTGGCGGCACTGGTCGGGCGCCGTGTTCTTCCCGATCGCGCTGGCCGCATCCGCCAGCTCGATGACGGCCAATCCCCCGGCACTCTCCATGCTCGGCGGCGCCGTGCTGGCCGGCGGCTGGCTGGCCGTCTTTGCGCTGAAAAAGACGCGCTTCGAAAACTCTTCGCACGGCTTCTTCTTCCTGCCGCCCGTGCGCACCGGCATGGTCATCTGCATGCTGTTCACCGCGCGCGTGCTGCAGATCGCGGTCGAGTTCTACATCAACCGCCAGTCCGAATTCCCGCGCGTGATCCGTCACGACGAAGTCATGCAACACCCCTTCACCGTCGTCACCTTCGGCCTGCTGGTCGGCTACTTCGGGCTGTACTCGATCGGCCTGATCCGCTGGCGCCTGTCGCAGAAGCCGGTGGCCGAGCAGGAGTGAGTTGTTGTTACTTTGCATCTGAGGTGATGTCTTTTTCGTAAAACGGGAGTATCCTCGAGGAAAATAATTCCAACAGGAAACTTCCCATGACTATTTACGATAAGACCGTCAAGGGGCGGGAGGAGATTGCTTCACGTTGCTACCAGCTGGCGCCGCGCATGCGCTCGCTGTTGGTGATGATCGATGGGCGCCATCCCATCGAAGACCTGCTGTCGAAAGTGGCGGGCCTGGGGCTGGGAGAGGCGAACGTGCAGTCCTTGCTGGACGATGGCTTTATCGAACCTGCCAAGCCAAGCTTCGCGCCGCCCGAGCCCGAACCGCTGCCGCCCGATCCGGCCACGATCGCCGAGCAGTTCAAGTCCGCCTACGAATACTACACGCGCACCATCAAGCCGACGCTCGGCATCCGCGGCATCAATTTACAACTGAAAGTTGAAAAAGCGGCCACATTGGATGAATTGCGGGAGTTGCGCATTCCCTTCTTCGAAATGGCCGTCCGCGCCAAAGGCCGCCCGGCCGCGCTGCAGCTGCGGCGGGAGCTGGATGATATTTTTCTGGAACGCTGAAATAAAACCAAAGACGTGAAGCTGGTGGCAGGCACGATGTGCCAGCCACCGGGCATGGGCCACAGGCCTCAAACAGGTGGCTGGCACATCGTGCCTGCCACCAGCTTTTGGTGTGGGTTTCAGGCCGCCTGCTGCTGCCGGCGCTGAAGAACGAAGATCGGTTGCGCCCACTGCGTATCCTTCTTCTTCTTGCTCGTGATGAGGGTAAGCTCGGAAGGATCGTAGACGTCCGTGTTGTGGGTCAGCGGGGTGGTCATCAGGTACTGGGCTTCGGTGTTCTTCAGGAACTCGCCGACCAGCTGGATGTTGCGGATGTCCAGGTGGGCGAAGGGTTCGTCGATGAAGACGAAGCCGCCGGAGCCTTCGTCGGACTTCAGCAGGCCAATCAGCAGCACCAGCGATTTCATCACCTGCTGGCCGCCGGACGCTTCGCCGTCGTTCATGCCGATCGGGCCCTTGCCGTCGAACTTGAAGCGCACGTGCAGGCCCGCCTGCGCCAGCAGCAGATCGTCGTTCTCCAGCTTGACCGGATCGGCGTTGACTTCGATATTCGCCAGCTGGCCCAGCTCCTTGATATTGGCCGTGTAAGTCTTGATCGTGTAGCGCAGTCGCTCGATATAGGCGCCGCGGGCATTCGCCGTCGCTTCGATCGCGCGGTTGTTCTGGTAGCGGCGCTCCTCGGTTTCCGATTTGCGGCTGGACAGCTGGTCGTTCAGGCGCTGGTACTGGTCGATCACGGTCGCATCCAGTTCCCAGTCATCACGCGCCAGCGAAGACTGCAGGCTGGCGACGCGCAGATCCACCTGGTGGGCATTCTGGTGCTGGGCCACGAGCGCCTGGCGGCGTGCGGGACGCTTCCAGGCCGGCGGCAGATGGCGCCACTGGCGGCGCAGCGCCAGCAGTGCACGGGCATGGTCGGAGCGCTGCTCCAGCTGACGCTTGTGCGTCAGGCGCATGCCCGCTTCGGCTTCGGACAAGGCCATGCGCGCCGACTGCCAGGTGGTGTCCGCGCGGGTGCGGGTCACGGTGGCGTTCTTCATCAGGCCCTGCAACTCGCCCAGGCGGCCACCCACTTCCAGGCGCTCGGCGCGCAGCGGCACGGCCGCGCGGGCGGCTTCGTCGAATTCCTCGGTGCGGGCCGACAGTTCCTTCACCGCGTCCACGCCGGCCACGCGCGCCTTCAGCGCGCTGGTTTCGGAAGCCAGCTTGGAAATCTGCAGCGTGTACTTGTCCTCCTCCGCTTCCAGCGAGGGCAGGTTCTTCTGGATCGCGTCCATACGCTGGGTCTTGCCCGCGGAACCAAAGCGGTAGCGCGACGCTTCAACGAACAGCGAACGGCCGCCGCGGCGCTCCTTGTGGTAAGCGTCCGGCGTGATCCACTCTTCGATATTGCCCAGCTTTGCGCCGTCTTCCACCGACTCCACGCGCGTGATGCGCGAGAGCTGGTCGATCAGCCATTCCGGCGCCAGGCCGCTGAAGCGGACCACGGACAGCAGGCTCTGGTTCTTCGGCTCGTGCGCCTTCACGCAATCGGGCACGATGAAGTGGCGATAGCGTTCCTTCTCCGCCAGGCGGTAGGCGGCCGATGCGTCGGACGAGCGCTCCAGCAGCACCACGGAAGCATAGCCACCCAGCACGCCTTCCACGGCGCCCTGCCATTTCGGATCGGTGACTTCGACGATATCGGACAGCATGGCATGCGGGATGTTGGCATCGCGCAGCGCACGGCGCATAGCGCGCACATTGTCCGGCTCCGGCATGGCGGTCTTGCCTTGCAGGGCCGAAATGGTGGCCTTGTCCTGCGCGATGCGGGCGGAAACGGCGTCACGCGAGGCGCGCAGCTTGGCCAGCTCCGCCTCTTTCGACTCCAGCGTGGCGACAGCGTCCGCCACATCGGCGCCCGCTTCGGCGGCCAGCTTCTGCAGGCGCTGCTTCTGTTCGGCCAGCGATTCCAGCGGCTTCAGTTTGGAGTTGATCTGGTTCAGGCGCGACTGCAGCGCCGTCTGCTCCTGCTCCAGCAAGGTTTCCTGCTGCTGCGCGTCCTGCAGCGCCTTGGCCTGGCGCGCCAGCTCATTGCGCTTGTCCGCCAGCTGCTGGTCGGCCTGGGCCAGCGGCTTGCGCGCTTCGCGCAGCTGCCTGCCCAGGTTGTTGGCCTTCTCGCGCGCCTCGTGGTACTCCAGCGACGGCAGCACTTCCTCTTGCAGGTTGCGGCGTTCCTTGTGCAGCGTTTCCCACTGGTGGTAGTTAGCCACGCGCAGACGCAGGCCCTCCAGGTTGGTCTTGGAGCCTTCCAGTTCAGCCTCGAAGCGCTTCAGCTCTTCCTCGGTGTCGCGCTGGTGGCGCTTCGCCTCGTCGTAGGCATCCAGCACCTCCTTGTCGCCGAAGACCTGGAACACCAGGTCCAGCAACTGGCGCGGCGCGTATTCGCATAGCTTGTCCGTTTCGCCCTGCTCCAGCGCCAGCACTTTGGCCATCGCCGGCGACAGGCCTGCCTGCGCCAGGCGCTTGCGGTAGTTCTCCACGCCCAGCCAGTCGTTCGCCTCGGTCACTTCCTCGATGTCGACATTCCCGGGACGCATCAGGTACTGGCGCTTCCAGTCGCCGCCGTTCTTCTCGACCTTGCAGAACAGGGTCACCTCGTCTTCCGCGAAGAAGCCGCTGTGGCGGAAGGGACGGTTCGACAACTGCTTGCCCACCGGGCGGTTGTCCACGACTGAGCGCAGCCACGCGGTCTGCTGGCCGCTGTGACGGGCGTAGTGCTTGTAGGTGCGGCCCATCGAGCAATCGAGGCCGAACAGGGTGCGCATCGCATCCAGCAGCGTGGTCTTGCCCGAGCCGTTCTGGCCCGCGATGGTGATGATCTTCGCATCGAGCGGAATGTTCTTGATGCGCTGCCAGTAATCCCAGTGGACTAGCTCGAGAGATTTGATGTGGAACATGGATCAGTCCTCGTTCGGGGTATCGGTGGGCGCGGCATCGGCCGGCGGTGCTTCTTCAACGGCGGACGCGTTGTCGATCGCGGCGGCGGCTTCGGCCAGCACTTCGCGCGGGATGTGCACGACCTGGGCGGGCGCGCGCTTGAACACGTCGGCCAGGGCGCCGTTGATGATGCGCTCCTTCAGCAGGTCGGTATCCATCAGCAGGTCCAGCAGCGGGCCTTCGACGATGATGTCGCCGCGGCGCTCGATGAAACCGAGCTTGCCGAGGATGCCGAGGTTCATGTCCATGCGGGTTTTCTTGCCAAGCTTGTCGCCGAAGTCGGCCAGCAGTGCTTTATAGGGAATGCCGATGGACGTGTCTTCCGCGCGCGGCACGGGCTTGTCAGTGCCGAACATATCGTTCTGGTCATCGTCAGCCGCCTGGTGGGTTTCCTGGCGCTCGCGCTTGGGCAGGATGATCAGCGCCCACAGCACGACCAGCAGGGCCACGCCGTCGCGCGCCAGGCCGAAGTTATTGTTCTGCCATACGTCGCGCGCGCCGAACACCTTCGGCTCGATGGCGCGGTGCAGGGCCAGGGTCACGTGGTCGGCATAGACGTTATCCAGCAGCTTCAGGCCGCAGGCGGTCAGGCGCGCGTCCACTTCGGCGCGGAACAGTTCATCGGACAGGGCGCGCTTGACCAGCTTGTCGTCGCGGCGCAGCGTCTGATGCGTCATCAGGCGCGCGATCAGGATTTGGGTATCGTCATTCATCGGCCTTGCCGCTTTCATCTTTCAGTTGGAGCGAGAGCGCAGCCAGGGACATGGCGGCAATCTCAAGGTCGGGCAGCTGCACCATGTCATCCTGCGGCTGGAACCGTACCGGCAGGCGCGCCAGGTCGGCGGTCGCGCCCTGCATCGACGCCTCGGCTTCATCGCCCAACAGCGGCAGCAGCGAAGCGCGGTAGGACGCCACGGCAAACGAGGCAGGCAGCAGCGCTTCGTGCGCCTGGATCTGGCGCGGCGACTCTTCGGCCACGCTCGGGAAGTTGTTCAGCTGCGCGAAATCGGAAAGGCGCGCCAGCCAGTCGTCCAGCTCTTTCTGCATCGCTGGCGAATCGTTGATCGTGGTCGGAGCATCCTGGCCGGCAGGCAGGCCATTCAGCCCATTGTTATTGGCACGTTCTGTCATTAATTCTGTTTCTGCTACGTCGATCATTTCTGCGGGTGTGACGAACAGCGGCTTCACCGGCTGGTCGATCGCATCCTGCGCCAGCGAGGAAAGGTCCTCATGGGCCAGCAGCCAGCGCTTGATGTCCGTGGTGGACAGGCCGGACTGGCCCAGGTGCACGCGCTGGCGCTCGATCTGGTTCAGCGCGCGCGAGAACATGCCCTGCATGTTCAGCAGCGCGGACTGGGCGCGGCCGATCGCCTGCGCGGCTTTGTGCGTGGCGCTGTCCGCGTTTTCATCGGAGGTGATGGCGCGCAGGATCTCGCTGCCCTTCTCCACCCAATCGCACGCCTGGTGCCACTTCGCCTGCGATTCGCGCAGGCGGAACTCGGAACCGGAAGCGATGGCGTCGCGGAATTCCTCGGTCAGGTCCACCAGGCGGCCCAGCAGGTGCTGCAACTGCTCGCCGGTGACCCCGCCCACGGCCTGCGCGCCCGCCACCTGGGACAGCAGGAAGCCCATTTCGGCCTCGTCGTCCGGCTGCGACAGCGCCAGCAGGCCATCGATGGCCGACAGCACATTGCGCGCCATCGGCGTCACGCGATAGACCGCCTGCTGCGCATCCCAGGCCAGCAGGCCGTTGGTGCGCAGGCGGATCAGCACCGTTTCCAGGCTTTCGGGCAGCAGATAGGCCAGCTTGGTGTTGATGTCGGCACGCGAATAGAACGACGTGGTCGTATCGTTCGCCAGCTCGCGCAGCACGAGCAGGCGCACCAGCACGCCCTCGAAGCCGCCATGGAACAGGGCCGTGAAGACCTGCAGCAACGGCTGAGCACGCTTCAAGTGGAAGACTTGCTCGATTTCGTCTGCTGAAATATGGGGCTGGAAGTGGGCTTGCAGGGCATCCTGCTGCTCTTGCTCAGTCGGGTTCGCGTCGGCAGCCGTAGCCGCACTTGGCATTAAGTCAATCATTGCACTCCGTTAATCAAAACCGGGGTCAGCTCTGTCATTCGGACAGCTAGCGCTAGCGTTTGACGCAGATCAATACGCAAAATCGGGCGAAATTGCGTATTGAGCAAGATCAAAGGTTAGCGCTAGCTGTCCGAATGACAGACCTGACCCCGGTTCTATGGGCGGGGGTGTGAGTATATCAGGCTGGGTGTGGCTATTTGCGGTTGACTTTTTCGAGAAGTTGCTCAAAGGAATCGCCGTTTTCTTCCACGAAGCGGATTTTGGCGGGGTACCATTCGAGCGAGGGGGCGAGCCAGAGGTCGACTTGCTGGCCGTTGTCGCGCTTGGGCGGCTCCTTGACGAAGTGGATGGCCTTGATGTCGCCCATGCCCGTTTGCAGGGTTTCGGTGCCGACCACCTTGAAGGTCCAGACGTCGGCATCCTTGCGGCCGGCCGTGAAGAAGGCCCATTCCGTGCCCGGCTTGAAGTGGTCCGGGGCGTGGCGCGCTTGCGACACCAGCTGCCACTGCGCGCTGCTGCGGTCCTGTTCGCCGCCCTTCAACGGGTAGGTCTTGTCGCCGCCCTGGAATTCGATCTGCTTGGCCTGGCGGTTGAAGGTGGTCGTCGTGGGGTCCTTACGGATGCGTTTTTCATAATAGCTGGACGGCGCCAGGCCATAGTCGTCCACCGCGCCTTCGCTGCGGTGCTCCAGTACTTTGCCGAACAGGCCGGAGCGTGCTTCGGTGACCAGCGTATATTTGCCGTCACCCTGGCGCCAGGCCACCGTGCCGGTGCCGCTCAGCGGAAGGCCGTGATTGCTGCCCTTGACCGTGTACACGAGGTCCGCGGACGGCGGCAGGCTGTAGCCGCGCTTGACCACGGGATGGTCGGGGTCCTGGGCCTGGGCGCCGCCGGCAGCCAGCGCCAGGGTCAGCGCCATTGCGGCGGGAATAAATTTATCCATTTTCTTTCCTGATAATTTTGGTCACGGTCTGCGTGGTCACCGCGCCATTGCCTTCTGTATTCCTGATCTGCACCGGGTACCATTCCAGCGACGGCGCCAGCCAGATATCCAGCCGCGCGTTGTAGCTGCCCGGCTTCGGCGGACGGGCCAGCCGCCACGTGACCAGCTTGCCCATCCCGGTTTCCAGTTCCTCTTCGCCCACCAGCTGGAAACGGTAGATGGTGGCGCTCTTGTCCTCGCCCACCAGCATATCGATATCGCTGCCGAACTGGTTGACGTCGGCGCGGCCGATCGCGGCCAGCTGGAAGGGCACGGTGGCCTTGTCCTGCGCGCCGGCCAGCAGCGGGAACGAGCGCTCGCTGGCCGAGAACGTGATGCGCTTCTCTTCCTGGTTGAAGTGGGTGGCCGTCTCCGACCGCCCGCGGCGCTTCTCGCGCATCGTCTGCGGCGCAATGCCCGCATCGTCGATGATGCCTTCGCTGTTCAGCGTCAGCAGGTTGACCCGGAATACGATGCTGATGCCCACGTCCAGCCCGACCTTGTAATTGCTGCCATCGCTCTGCCAGGACATCGTCGCCGACCCGCTCCACTTCTTGCCATCGGGGTCGGTGCGCTTCACGTCCAGTTCAAATGACGCCGGCGGCGGCAGGTTGACCTTGTAGCGCCGCGCGCCCGGCGGCGGCGCATTGTCCTGTTGCGGCGGCTCCGGTTGGGCGGATTGTACTGCGCCCGGCGTTGGCGCAGCGCCCGCCTGGTCAGCCGGCGAAGCCTGTGGCTCGGGCGGCGCCATGTCCGTGCCCGCCGCATCCGGCTCGGCGGCCGCCGTCAGCGCACCATCGGCGGCCGGTTGCGGCGCCGGCGCGGCAGCGGGGGCCAGCTTGGGCGCGACCTTGCGCGGACGCTTCGGCTTGGGCGCAGCTTCCTCCGGCTTCACTTCCGGCACCGGTTCGGCAGCGGCCACGCGCGGCGGCAGGGCCAGGCGCAGTTCGGCCTTCACCACGGCCGGCGTAGCCTTGCGGCTGTCCTCCAGCAGTCCGATGCGGGACACGAACCAGTCGATCGCCACCACATGCAGGGCCACCGTGGCCGCGCACAGGGCGAGCACGCGGCGGCGGCGGGAAAGGAAGGTAACAATCGTCATGGCCGCTAGTTTAACGTCTACCGCCACCCTTCCGCTGACAGCAGAGTTAAAAGCGCGGTGGCATAATCGCGCCATAATCATTTTGATAAGGTTCAGAGGATGTCCCTCCTGCGCACCCGCGGCCTGGCCGATTCCGGCAAGGTTGGCATGGTCGAGCTGTTTTTCGACCTGGTCTTCGTCTTCGCCGTCACCCAGCTCTCGCACACGCTGCTGAAAGACCTCAGCCTGGGCGGCGCCCTGCAGGTAGGCATGCTGTTCTTCACGACCTGGTGGATCTGGATTTATACGACCTGGGTGACCAATGCGCTGGACCCGGACAAGATCCCGGTGCGCATCGCCCTGTTCGTGCTGATGGTGGTCGGGCTGATGATGTCCATCTCGATCCCGCAGGCGTTTGGCGACAAGGGCTGGCTGTTCGCCGCCGCCGTGGTGGCCCAGCAGGTGGGACGCAGCCTGTTCGCCATCTGGGCGGCCCGCAGCAGCGCCAGCCTGCGCCGCAACTTCACGCGCATCACGGCATGGACCGCCACCTCGGCCATCTTCTGGCTGCTGGGCGCCGCCGCCGCGCCTTCGCAGCGGGCCGCCATCTGGGCCGTGGCCATCGCCATCGAGCTGCTGGGCCCTCCCCTGTATTTCTGGACGCCTTTCCTCGGCCGCTCCACATCCGCCGACTGGAATGTGGAAGGCAGCCATATGGCCGAGCGCAGTGCAGGCTTCGTCATCATCGCGCTCGGCGAATCGCTGCTGGTCACCGGCGCAACCTTTGCCGAACTGCCTTCCAGCCCGGAAGGCACGGGCATCTTCCTGCTGGCCGTGCTGGGCACGGTGCTGATGTGGTGGCTCTATTTTGACCACGGTGCACAGGACGGCCACCATCACATCCTGCATACAAAAGATCCCGGCCGCCACGCCCGCAATACCTACACTTACCTGCACGTGCCCCTCATCGCCGGCATCATCGTCAACGCCGTCGGCGATGAGCTGGTGCAGGCCCACCCGGACCATGCCGATCCCGCCGCGATGGCGGTGATCGTTGGCGGCCCGCTGCTGTTCCTGATCGGGACCATGCTGTTCAAATGGGTGACCCACCAGCGCACCTTCCCGCCCCCATCCCATATGGCGGGCGTGCTGCTGCTGGCGGCACTGGCCTTGCTGGCCGTGCCGCTGCACCTGACGCCGGTGGCGGCCACCGCCGCAGCGGTGGCCATTTTGCTGGTGGTAGCAGTCTGGGAGGGCGTTGCGCTCAGCGGCGCGCGGAAGACAGCCGGCGAGTGACGGCAATCATCCGGTCGATTTCCTCGCAAGTGTTATAGAACGCGAACGAGGGACGCACGGTCGCTTCCACGCCAAAGCGGCGCAGGATGGGCTGGGCGCAATGGTGGCCTGTACGTACCGCGATACCTTCCTGGTTCAGCGCCTGGCCGACTTCACCCGTCTCGTAACCCGCCAGCACGAAGGAAGCCACGCTGGCTTTTTCGTGTGCGGTGCCGATCAGGCGCACACCGGGAATGGACTGCAAGTGGCGGGTTGCGTACTCCAGCAGCGCCGTTTCGTAGCGCGCCACGTTTTCCAGGCCGATGCGTTCCAGGTAATCCAGCGCAGCGCCCAGGCCGACAGCATCGGCGATATTGCCGGTGCCGGCTTCCAGACGGGTGGGTGGAGCATGATACAGGGTCCGCTCGAATGTCACGTCCGCAATCATATTGCCGCCGCCCTGCCATGGAGGCAACTGCTCCAGCAGTGCAGCCTTGCCGTATACGACGCCGATGCCGGTCGGGCCGAACACCTTGTGGCCGGAGAACACATAGAAGTCGGCATCCAGCGCCTGCACATTCACCCGCAGATGGGAAACGGCCTGCGCGCCGTCGACCAGCACACGCACACCGGCCTTGTGGGCGAGTTCGATGATTTCCTTCACCGGCGTTACCGTGCCGAGCGCATTCGACACCTGGGTGACCGCTACCAGCCTGGTACGTGGATTGAGCAGGCGGGGCGAATTCGTCCAGCAGCAGCTGGCCGCTGTCGTCGACCGGAATGACGCGGATCGCCGCGCCCTTCTCCGCCGCCAGCTGCTGCCAGGGCACGATATTGGCGTGATGCTCCAGGTGTGAGACGATGATTTCGTCACCTTCGCCGATGAACTTCCTGCCGAAGGTATTGGCCACCAGGTTGATCGCTTCCGTGGCGCCGCGCACAAACACGATTTCATTCGGGCTGGCTGCGCCGAGGAAGCGCGCCACCTTGCTGCGGGCGCCTTCGTAGGCATCGGTCGCGCGCGCGGCCAGTTCATGGGCGGCGCGGTGGATGTTCGAGTTTTCGTGGGCGTAGAAATAGGCCAGGCGGTCGATCACGGCTTGCGGCTTGTGCGTGGTCGCCGCGTTGTCGAACCATGCCAGCGGCTTGCCGTTCACCCGTTCGGAGAGGATGGGAAAATCGCGGCGGATCGCCTGCACATCGAAACCGGAATATCCCTGCCATTGCGGCCGCTGCTGGCGTGGCGGGGCATTGTCATCGAAGTAGTAGGCCGGCTGCAGCGTTGGCGTAGCCGGGCCGGCCGGCGCTTGCGGCGCGGCGCCGATCAGCAGCTGGCGCAAGGCGTCGGCGCCCGGCAGGCCGAACGCCTGCGCGGTCACGCGGTCGTCGGGACGGCCCGCCTGCTGCGCCAGGCCATCCAGGTCAGGCGCGGTGCGCGGATAGCCCCCCGCCTCGCCGAGGAAGTAGTACGGCGAGGATGGCACCGCAGGCAGCGGGTGGCCGCCCGCCTGCGGCAGCGCGGCGGCATAGCTATGCGCCGGCGTTCCGGGCTGCGCCTGTGCGGCCGGCGCAGGAGCAGCCGCGGCGGCGGCCGTGCCCTGCGGCGCGGCGGACAGCGCGGGCGCGTATTGCGGCGCGGCGGTGGGACCGCGCGGCGAGACCGGCAGCGCAGGCGCCGGCGACAGAGCACCCGGCAGGCGGGCGAAGAATTCCCCCGCCAGCTGGTTCAGCACGGCCTCGTCGAACGGTGCCCCGGGATTACTTGTAGGTGTCTGGATAGTCATGGTACTTGCCGATCTCCACGTCTTCCAGCACGGCCACTGCGTCGTCCGTCAGCACCGCCAGCGAGCAATACAGCGAAATCAGATAGGACGAAATCGCGTTGCGCTGGATGCCCATGAACCGCACCGACAGGCCCGGGCTCTGCTCACCCGCCAGGCCAGGCTGGAACAGGCCAACCACGCCCTGGCGCTGCTCGCCCACACGCAGCAGCAGGATCCTGGTCTTGCCGTCCTCGATCGGCAGCTTGTCGGAAGGGATGAGCGGCACGCCGCGCCAGGTCAGGAACTGGGAACCGAACAGGCTCACGGTCGGCGGCGGCACGCCGCGGCGCGTGCATTCGCGCCCGAAGGCGGCGATCGCCAGCGGATGCGCCAGGAAGAAGCCGGGCTCCTTCCACACCTTGGTCAGCAGTTCATCCAGATCGTCCGGCGTGGGCGCGCCGGTCAGCGGGAAGATGCGCTGGTCGTCGTGGACGTTGGCCAGCAGGCCGTAGTCCGGATTGTTGATCAATTCGCTCTCCTGGCGCTCCTTGATCGTCTCGATCGTCAGCCGCAACTGCTCCTTGATCTGGTCGTGCGGGCTGCTGTACAGGTCGGACACGCGGGTATGCACGTCCAGCACGGTGCTGACGGCATTCAGGAAGTATTCACGCGGCTGTTCGTCGTAGTCGACAAAGGTTTGCGGCAGTTCCGATTCGTCGCGCTGGGCGCAGGCCACGCGCACATCGCGCGGATTCTTCACCCTGTTCAGGCGATAGATGCCGGCTTCCACAGGCAGCCATTGCAGCAGATGCACCAGCCAGCGCGGCGTGATGGTGGAAAGCTGGGGAACGGTCTTGGTTGCATTGGCCAACTGGCGCGCGGCGTTATCGCCGAGTGCAAGCTGGCTCTCGTTTACTTCGGCCATGAATACTCCTAATGAGCTGACTAAATAAGGTTATGAGCGGAACGCATGTAGTATCGGCCGCCGCGCGGGGGCGGCTCAACATGCTATAGCCAGCAATTTGCGCTCAGGCGGCGATTTCTTCGCAGCGTTCCAGCAGGCGTGACGGCGTGGTGGCGAGGGCGCCGGCCAGCTTGTGGATGGTCTGCAGCGACGGCATGGCGATGCCGCGCTCCAGTTCTCCGATATAGGAACGGTTCATGTCGGCTGCTTCGGCCAGCCGTTCCTGCGACCAGCCGCGTTCCTCGCGCAAGCGGCGCACCGCGAGACCAAATTGACGGGACGGCATGGCGGCCTCACGCGGCAACGGCCGTGGCGGCAGCGCCCTCGGGCTGCGCGATGACCTGGGTGATATTGCTGTGCGGGGGCACGCCGCGCGTCAGCCATACATTGCCGCCAATGACGGAGCCCCTGCCGATGGTGATGCGGCCCAGGATGGTGGCGCCGGCATAGATCACCACATCGTCCTCCACCACCGGGTGGCGCGCCAGGCCTTTCTGCAGCGCGCCGTTGTCGTCGGTGGGAAAGCGCTTGGCGCCCAGCGTGACCGCCTGGTAGATGCGTACACGCTCTCCGATTACAGCAGTCTCGCCGATCACCACGCCGGTGCCATGGTCGATGAAAAAGCTGCCGCCGATGGTGGCGCCGGGGTGAATGTCGATGCCGGTTTCCGAGTGCGCCAGCTCGGCCACGATGCGCGCCACCAGCGGCGCCCCCAGGCTGTACAGCGTATGCGCCAGCCGGTGATGGATGATGGCGAGGATGCCGGGATAGCAGAGCAGGACTTCGTCCACGCTCAGCGCGGCGGGGTCGCCGTGGTAGGCCGCTTCGACATCGGTGTCCAGCAGGGCGCGGATCTGCGGCAGCTTGCGGGCGAAATGCTGCACGATGTCGTAGGCGCGCTGCTCGGCGCCGGCTGCCTGTGCCGCGTCGTGCCGGGCGTTGTAGGCCAGCTCGCGGCGCACCTGCTCGTGCAGGCCGCTCAGCGCCGTGTCCAGCGTGTGGCCGACATAGAAGTCTTCCGTTTCCTGCCGCAACTCGGCCGGGCCAAGGCGCATCGGAAAGAGCGCGGCGCACAGCAGCTGCAATACCTCGCGCAGGCGCTGGCGCGATGGGAATTCGCGTCCCCCGCACTCCTGGTTGCGCAGGCGGGCCTGGCGCCAGCGCGCCCGCACCTGGCGCAGTTCATCGACAATGGCGGCCAGCTCCCAGTGCGGAGCGGCGGCGGGCAATATAGCAAATACGCGATCGTTCATGGCTGTCCCCTCAATCCTGCACCCATGGCAGGCCGTGCCAGCGCCAGCCGCCGACGTGGCCGCGCTGTCCCGCTTCATCGAGTTCGCCCTCGAAACCTTCCGCGACATTGAAAACATTGGTGAAGCCTGCCGACCTCGCCGCCGCGGCCGCCGCCGCCGAACGCTTGCCGCTGCGGCACAGCAGGAATATCACGACATCCCTGCCGCCGGCCTTCGCTTCCAGCTCGCGCACGAAGCGCGGATTGCGCGTCAGCGCGGTGCCGGTGGCCCACGCCACATGCAGCGAATGCGGCACGCGGCCGACGAAGACCCGCTCTTCGTTGGTACGCACATCGACCAGCACGGCGTCGCCCTGCTGCACCAGGCGCCAGGCTTCCTGCGGCGGCACGTTGCCGGAGGGGGCCAATCCGAACGGCGCGCCGCGCGAGGCAGGCGCAAAAGGAATCGGGGCTGCAGTGCTCATCTTGTTTCCTTTCCTTGCACAGTGATTGCTGTCTATGCCCATCAATGTAACTAACGGTCGGTCCCGCTGAGAACGAATTTAAAAGCACATGCAAAATCGAAAAATGGATAACAGTTGCGTAATCTGCTACGCTTAACCATCTAACAAGGAGATTCGCTATGGCTCTTCATCAAATGCCCAACATGCCGGGCGCCGGTGTGATGACGGATACGCTGGACTTCGTCAAATCACTGTGGGGCAGCATGGGAGTACCGGGCATTAACATCCCTGGGATTGCCGCGCCCACCTTGTCGGTCGATGACCTGGACAAGAAAATCAATGAACTGAAAGCCGTGGAATCGTGGCTCAACCTGAACTCCACCATGCTGCGGAGTAGCATCCAGGCGCTGGAAGTCCAGCGCGGCACGATCGCTGCCTTGAAGTCGATGGGCCAGTCGCTGGCGGCCAGCATGGCACAGTCGGTGCCCACGCCGGACAAGTCGCCCTTTGCGTCCGCCTCGTCCGCCAACGCTTCCTGGCCTGCCACTGAGCGCAAGGCGGAAGCAAAGCCGGAACCGGCGGCCGCCGCGCCGGCGCCCGAAGCGGAGAAGCCGGCAGAAAAACCTCAGGCCGCCGCGGACGCCGCTACCGCCGCCGCGCAAATGGCCAATCCGGCGATCTGGTGGAACCTGCTGCAGGAACAGTTCAAGCAGGCTGTGAGCACGGCCATGGCTCCGGAGCCGGCAAAACCCGCAGCGCCAAAAGCCAACGGCGACGGCAACGACAAGGGCAACGGCGCACCCGCCAAGCCTGCTGCATCGGCTGCATCGGCCACAACAAGCGCGGCGCGCAAGCCGGCGGCTAAGCGCCCGCCCAAGCCGCCGAAGAACGCGAACTGAGGCGCCCCCCGCGCGCAGCAACAGCGGCGCTAACTCAGGCGCTGGATGCGGATGGCCGATATCTGGCCTTCCGCATCGCGTTCAATCTTCATGATATTGATCAGGCCCTCCTCTTCGAGGGCTTGTGCCGCTTCGTGCGCGGACTGGAAACTGGCGATCGTGTCGCCCCGTGCGGAGACCGGCTTTACCCAGGCCATCGCCCCAATCTTCATCTTGTTGTAGACCTCTTTGGCGATATCACGCATGATCACTCCTTCCCGGGTCGATTTTTCTATTCGCCGGACACCTGTTCATTGAGCGCGGCGTCCAGCTCCGCTTCGATTTCCTCCGGTGTGGCCGTGCGGCCCGGCACCAGCAACTGCAATTGTTCGATCAGCTGGGCGAAGCGCTGCTGGCCCGGCGCGACCTTGTCGACGTGCATCAGCACTCCATTCGCTTCCATCATCAGCAGCTCGTCGTAGCCCCTGGCCTGCATGTGCGAGATTAGGATCTGCGCGGAGTTGAACAGGATGCGCAGATTATCCGGCAAGGCCTGGCGCGCCTCGCGCATCCAGGCCACGGCTTCGTCGAGCTTGTTGGTCTTCCACAGCAGCACACCCTTGTTCATCATCTCGGCCGCTTCCTTGCGCGCGGACTGGATCAGGGCCGCGCCCTCTTCGCTCATGCGCGCCTTGTCGAAGATGCGCTGGACATCGTCGTGCAGCAGCTGGTTGTCGTGGTTGTTGCGCACCACGTAGCACAGCAGCTCCACCGGCGCATCTTTTACGCCGACGGCAAACAGCAGGGTCGCCATTTCCAGGCAGGTGCCGGTGTCTGGACGGCCCCTGTCCGCCTTCAGCATTTCCTCCAGCTCATCGCCGGACTTGCGCGCGCGGCGATAGTCCCCGCTTTCATGATAGACCAGCCCCTCGGTGATTTTGGCGCGCAGCTGCACCAGCTCACCCGGAAAGTCATGCTGCGCGACGGAGAGCAGCTGCAGCGCTTCCTTCGGATCGTTCCTGTGGCCGCACACGCGGGCCAGGCCAAAGTAGGCATCCTCCGAGCGCAGGATGGAGTACTCGCCGATGGTCAGGCATTTGCGGAAAGCCTTTTCCGCCAGCGGAATATTGCCCAGCCTGAGCGCAGCGTTACCGAGGTTGCGCTGGCGCGGCACGGAGTTGGGCGACAGCCTTGCCGCGCGTTCCAGCACCTCGCAGGCTTCTTCCATGCGGCCCATATTCTGCAGCGACAGCGCCAGCTGGTCGTAGGCGTCGATATAGAAGCGGTTCTCGGCGATCACGCCCTGGAACATCTGGCGCGCGGCTTCGTGGTCGCCGTTGGCCATGCGGATCTTGCCGACGCCCGTGCGCGCCCAGTTGTAGTCGCGGTCCTGCAGCAGCTTTTCATAGACTTCGCGCGCCTGTTCCGGCTCGCCCGCCTTGAGCAGCAGGCTGGCCTTCATGCGCAGCAGGTCGGTCTCGTGCAGCTTGTGGTGCGGCACCTGCGCGTCACACAGTTTTGCGGCGCGCAGGAAGTCTTTCTCCAGGTAAGCATGGTCGATCTCGCGGAAGATCTGCTTCTTCTGCCACACGCGGTTCAGGCGCGTGAGCAGCACGCCTTCGGTGATGGGCTTGATCAGGTAGGCGTCCGGCTGATGCTCGGCGGCGCCCATCACCGCTTCCACGCTCTTCTCTGCGGACACCATCAGCCACACGCTGCTGGGCGCCAGCAGGTGCCGGATGCGCGCCTCCTCCAGCACGTGCTGGCCGCTCTTGCCTTCGCCGAGATTGAAATCGCACAGCACCACGTCGTACACGGTACGCTGCAGCAGGCCGATCGCCTCGCCGCCGCTGGAGGCCTGGTCAATATGCCTGGCGCCCAGGCTGCGCAGCGATTCGCGCAGCAGCTGGCGCACGCCGACGAAATCGTCGACGATCAGGTATTTTTTCTCGGCCCAGTCTACGCCGGGCGCTTCGGCGGCGGGTGCGGTCATGGCAGGCGCAGGATGAAGCAGCCGCCGCACAGCGAGCCGCAGTTTTCCAGGCGGATGCTGCCGTGGCGGCCGCGGTGCTTGTGGCTGCGCGCCACTTCGCTGGCGAAGTAGAGTCCCAGCCCGCTGCTGTTGGTCATGAAGTTGATGCCCTGCCCCACCAGCGTGCCCGCTTCCAGCATCGAGGGCGGGAAGCCGATGCCGTTGTCTTCCACGCGGAACTCCAGCATGCCATCGTTTTCCGCGATGACGAGGCGGATCTTGTCCTGCGTGTAGCGCACGGCATTGTTGATGGCGTGAGCCAGCACGCCGAGCACGAGGTCTTCGTCGAAGGTCCAGATCAGGTCTGACGGGTAGCTGCTTTCGAGTTCGATGCCTTTCGATTGCAGCAGGATGCGCTGGCCGCTCTCCAGCTGTTCGACCAGTTCGCGCAGCGGCACGGCGGTCGGTTCGAAGGGATAGCCTGGTTTGCCGACTTCCTTGTACAAGGCAAGCAGCTGGATCAGGTTGTCGTTCAGGCGCTTGGTCTGGTACAGCATGTGCGCCATCTGCGGGTAGGCGGGATTGTCCTGCGCTGCGCCCTCGGACTGCACAAGCAAATTCTCCAGCGTGCCACTGAGGACGCTGATCGAATTTTTCATGTCGTGCACCGTCGATGCCAGGAACATGAACAGCTCAGGCGAGCCCGGTTGATCTTCCATGAATTCTCCCGCGGGGTCGATGGACGTCATTATAACTTGCGGCGGGCTTTCAGAAGGAAGCGTGCCGGGTCCAGCGCGGCGGCTAGCGTGGCCTCCAGCGGCAGCGGTTCGTGCTCGAGCTGACTGGCCAGCAGCTCGGCGGCCAGCGGAGCCCAGATCAGTCCCCGACTCGCGTAGCCTAGCAGGGTGTAGATGCCTTCGTGACGCTGCACGTCGCGCAGCCTCTCCGCCCGGCTGGCCGCCTCATAGTCGGGCAGCGCGCCGACCAGGGGCAGGCGGTCGGGGGCCATGGTGCGGAAGCCGACGCGTCCCCGCCAGCGCGGCATTGCGCGCGCCGGCGGCCTGCAGCCGCTCTGCACCCAGGATTTCTTCCGCCCGCTGCAGGTTTTCTTCCTGGCTTTCGGCGCGCAAGCCACGGTCGTCGTCACGGTCGTAGGTGGCGCCGACGCTGGCGATGCCTTGCACGGGCGGGGTCATATACGCCTCGCGGCAGACGACCATTTTCAGCTGCGGGAAAGCGTCCGCCGGCAGGTGGGTGACCTGGCCGCGCATCGTGTACAGCGGCAGCTCGGCCGCCTGCGCGATGTCCGTCGCCCCCGCGCCGTTCGCCAGCACGACGGTCGGCGCCGACGCGATCACGCGCCCGTCCGCCGCCACGGCTTCCCACTCGCCGCCAGCGCGGCGCAGGGTGATGGCTTCGGCATGGAAGATGCGCGTGAGGCGGTCGCCGCAGGCAGCGAGCATGGCGCGGCACACGGACGCGGGATTCGCCCAGCCGCCTTGCCCGAACAGCCAGGCGCCGTGGGGCGTTTCCGACCCGAGCAGCGCGGCTGCTTCATTGGCGTCCAGCCACTGCACGAACTCCCGCGGATACTGCCAGGCCTCGGCGACCTCGCGCTGCAACGCTGCGTGTTCTGCGTCACGTGCCAGCTGCAGCACGCCACACTGGTCGCCCAGCACCGGCGCGCTGCCGTCCGGCGCAAGTCCGCCCAGGCGCTGCCAGGCGCGCATCGCGTGCAGGTAAGCGGCGCGCGTGAGACGGGTCGGAATATTGTCGTCCTTCGACAGCAGCGGCATGAAGATGCCGGCGCGGTTGCCGGACGCTTCCTGCGCCGGTTCTTCCTGACGCTCGATCAGCGTGACCTGCCAGCCGCGCGCAGCCAGGCGCTCGCAGGCCGCCGAACCGGCCACGCCCGCGCCGATCACGATGGCACGGCGCTCACGCGGCGGCGGCGCCGGCGGCTGCGGCTTGCGGCTGGTGTAATCGGCATGCAGCCAGCCTTCTGCGTCCGGCGCGTGCTGCCAGCTGAAGCCGGCCGCTTTCAACGCCCGCAGCTGTTGCTCGTCGGGGGCGTGCACACGCAGCTTTGCGCCGGGAGCGGCCAGGCGGGATAGCGCGCGCATGGCGTCCAGCGGTTCGGGGATGACGAATTCGTCGACGCGCGCAGTGATTTCGGGCAGCCATTGCGCCGCCGTGCCGCCCACCAGCAGGTCGAGCGTCACGCCGCCGTCCAGCGCCAGCCGGTGCAGGCCCGCAACCGCAACCGGCCATGCGGCGCGCAAGTCCACCGGAGCATCCGCCCCCAGGGACGGCAGCTCCGGCGCGATTGCGATGTAATGCAACGTCGCGCTGGTTGGCGCACGATGTGACGCCAGAATGGCCAGAAGGCGGGAGGCGTCGGCGAAGGCGGTTTCGAGGACGACGCGGCGCGACTCAGGCGCCACGCTGGCACTCCGCGTGGCGGAAGCACTTGATGTCATGGTCGTTCACCATGCCGATGCCCTGCATATACGCATACACAATCGTCGAGCCCACGAACTTGAAGCCGCGCTTCGACAGATCCTTCGACAGCCGGTCGGATAACTCCGTCTTGGCGACACGCTCGCCGCGATTGACGATCGGCTTGCCATCGACCCAATCCCACAGATAAGCATCAAGCGTGCTGCCGGCATCGCGCAGCCGCAGATAAGCCTGGGCATTGCTGATCGCCGCCGCGACTTTGAGTTTGTTGCGAATGATGCCAGGGTTGGCAAGGAGTTCGCCGACCTTGTCCGGCCCGTAGGCTGCGATCTTGCGGGCGTCCCAGCCGTCGAAAGCCTCGCGGTATGACTCCCGCTTGTTCAGCACCGTCTCCCAGCTCAAGCCCGCCTGCGCGCCCTCCAGATTGAGCATCTCGAACAGGCGCAGCTCGTCGTGGCAGGGCAAACCCCACTCCTCGTCGTGGTAAGCGATATAACGGGGATTGGCCGGATTGGCCCAGGAACAGCGGTGCATGGTCTTTAAGGATGAATGATGGGTTGTTGCTCAAAGCTGGTCACCACGCGCACTTCGCCCTCGGTCACGGTGCGCGCCAGCTGGTGCATGAGGCGGGGGGAACAGTTCTTCCGAGCGCGTGCGCTCGGTGGCGTACAGCGCCGCCCAGGCGTTGCGTCCCGAATGCTTGGCGATGTAGAGGCCCTGGTCGGCCAGCTCCACCACCTGCGACCACGAAAGAAGACGAGGATGCGATGGCAGGAAGGGGAAACAGGCGAAGCCGATCGAACAGGTCTTGGGCAGGCGCTTCCCGTCCGGCAGCACGAAATCGCGCGAGGACACGGCCTGGCGGATGCGCTCCGCCACCACCTTGGCTTCTTCGCGGTGCGTGGCGCGCGCCAGCACGAGGAATTCCTCGCCACCCCAGCGCACCAGGTAGTCGGACTCGCGGAACACCTCGCGCAGGCGCTCCTTCATCTGCACCAGGATCGAATCGCCGGCCGCGTGGCCGTACTGGTCGTTCACTTCCTTGAAGTGGTCCAGGTCCACCATGAAGAACACCAGGTCGCGGTCCGGCAGCGGCTCGCGCGCGGGTTCGGCCAGCAGGGCCGGATCGTCATAGCGGCGCAGCGACATCGCCACGTCCGCATCCACATGCTGCAGGAAGAAGCGGCGGTTGCGCAGGCCGGTCAGCTGGTCGGTCAGGCTCACATCTTCCAGCGTCTTGTAGGCGCGTTCCAGCTCGATGTTTTTCTCGAGCAGCTGCGCCTGCGTTGCGCTCAGGGTCTTCAGCGTGGCCGCCACCTGGCGGTAAGCCGCCGCATTATCCAGCGCAATCGCGCCGTAGGCGCACAGCGTGCGGAAGATCATGCGATCGCGCTCGCCGTAAGCCTTGGACAGCAGGGACTGCACCGTCATCACGCCCAGCACGCGCTCGCCAATGGTCAGCGGCGCGAACAGCAGCGTCAGGGTCGGCAGCGTGCCGGGGATCAGGTTCGGCGTGTCGGCATGACTGTCGATCTCGATCAGGATTTCGCGCCGCTCGCGCACGCAGCGCGCCGAGTTCATGTTCGGATCGACCAGCGGGAAACGGGTGGACGGCACCGGGCGGCCCGCCTCCACGCCGAACGCGCAGTACAGGTGGTGTCCATCCGGCTCCAGCAGGAAAACGGAGAAATGCGTCGCATCGAGCAGGCCGTGCACGTGGCGGTCCAGCGCGCGGAAGACGGCCGCCGCATCCAGGTGGGCCGTGATTTCCTGCCCGATCGCGGACAGGTGGCTCAGCGTGGCCGTAGTCTGCTGCAGCACTTCCACGCGCTCCGCTTCGGCCGCCGCCAGCTGGCGATGATGCTCGCCTTCCGTTTGCGCGCGCTCGGTCTGGTACTGCACCTGCATCGCGATGGCGCGGTTGGTGGCATCCTGGCTGTGCGTCTTGTCGCGGGCTGCGCTGGCCTGCAGCGAAATCTCGTAGGCGCGCGCATAGTCGCCGGTGGCTGCATACTCGCGCGCCGCGACATCGAGCAGCGCGCCGGGCACCGTGTAGCCCTCGATGGTCGCCGCCACGGCCAACGCCCGGTTCAGGTAATGCAGCACGGCGTTGGGCGCTTCCAGCGCGGGAGGCGGCGGCAGCACATGGCGCGAATGGATATCGGCCAGCACGCGCAGCGCGGCGATCTCGTTGTAATGGTCGCCCTGCTCGCGCGAGAGCGACAGCGCCGACTGCGCCGCGGCCAAGGCCTCGGCCGGACGTCCCAGGCCGGACAGCGCATGTGCCTGCCCGCGCCGCGCGCCGCTCTGGAAGTCCGCCTGGGCCAGCGCATGGCCGCGCTGCTCCAGGTCGCGGAAGCTTTCCAGCGCCGCCTCGTAATCGCCCAGGTCCAGCGACAGGTCGCCGCGGTATTCCAGCGCCACCGCGTAGGCGCGCGAACCGGACAATGGCTTCAGCGTCTGCAGCGCCTCGCCCAGCAAGGTCCTGGCGGCTTCGCGCTGGCCCAGCTGGCGCAGGGTTTCCGCCGTCTGCATCTGGCACAGGCCAATGCTCATCGGCCAGCCGGTGGGGCGCGCGATATCCAGACCGCGCTGCATCCACTCCAGTGCGGCGTCGTGGGCATTCAGGCTGGTGAAGGCATTGCCGATATTGGTGGCGACATTGATCGCGCGGCGCAACTGGCCGGACAGCATGGCCGCCTCGAAAGCCACCATCAAGTGGCTGATGGCGCGCCCGAAGTCGGCTTGCTGAAAGGCGCTGGTGCCGTAGAAATCGCTGATCCAGCCGGCGACCACGGGATGCTGGGTATCCAGGTCAACGTTGAAGCGCTTGCCCCAGCGCTCGGTGGCGGCGGCCAGGTTGCGGAAGGAGGCGAACAGCGCGGCCGCGCTTTCGAAGACATCGGTACGCAGGCAGTCGCCGGCGGCGCGCGCATCGGCCGCCGCCAGGGACAGTTCATTGTCGCAGCCGGCGGAATCTCCCCGATCGACGGCGATCCAGGCCAGCAGATGGTGGGCGTCGGCCGTGCCGTAGCGGTCGTTCAGGCGGGTGAATTCCTGCATCGCCTGTCCGGCCAGGGACGCTGCTGCATCCAGTTCACCGAACAGCCAGCGCGCTTCGGCCTGCACCAGGGTATAGCGCGCGGCCAGCACGCGCTGTTCAGTGGGACCGAGCAGGAAACCCAGCGGCGCCGCTTCGGCGGCCAGCTGTTCCGCGCGCGCCACATTGCGCTGCCGCAGGTGCCAGGACAATTTGGCCAGCAGGGCGAGGCGAGGCACGCCATCCGCATGCGGCAATTGCAATTCCCACTGGTCCAGCTCGTCGTCGAGCGCAAAAAGTTCCACTAATTTAAGTCCCTGAACAATATTGCCGCAGCGCATTTTCGGTCACACTGCATTATTCCACAGTTCTCGGCCGCAGCAAGCGAAATTGCCCAGGACATGCCGGACGGTTTCCCCCGGTTTTACCGTCCGTTGGCCCTATTTAACCGGCGCTGGCGTCATGGGCGCCGGTGGCTGGGTGGTCGGATTGGCCGGGTTTTCCGGATTGTCCGTATTGCCGCTGGCCGGTTGCGGCTTGCGTTCGCTGCTGCCGCTGCGTCCCTTGGTGCCGCTGGCGCCCATGCTGGTGCTGCCCTTGATGCTGGCGTTCAGCTGCTCGGCATTGCCCGTGTGCTGCTGGATAGTCGGCTGCAACTTGACGGCCAGCGCCTTCACTTCGCCATCCTTGGCGCTGGACTCGGCCTTCGCCACGAGGCGGCTGGCGTCATGGTGGGCCTTCACCCCTGCCTGGTCCATATAGGCGCGGTCGAACTTGTCGCCGGACAAGCCTTGCAGCTTGTGCGCCATGGCCTTGTGTTTGCTGTCCAGTTCAGTGGGCAGGCTTACATTCTTGGCGGCCGCTACTTTTTTCACTTCTTCCAGACCCTTGCTGTGGTCATCGACCATTTGCTGGGCGAAACTCTTGACCTGGTCGCTGTGCGACTTCTGCAGCGCCAGCTTGCCCGCTTCGACCTCGGCCATATTGGCCATGGCCATGTCCGTCAGAAGCTTCTGATCGGATTTCTCCAGCGACTGCGCGAAGGCCGCGCCGGCGCCGAACAGGGCGGCCAGCAGCGGCACACCCACGATATGCTTCCACAACCTTGCCTTGCTCATGCGATTCTCCTGTCCAGTTTGGGGAAAAGCCGCTTTCAGGACTTGTGTCTTTTCGTTGTGTGGAAAATAATTTTACGCAGGATGGAATAGAAGGGCCGCACACTTCGTATACGCCATTGTTCACCCACCTGAAGGAGACTGACCATGAAACGTACTGCCCTGCTGATTTCCGCCCTGCTGCTGAGCGCCACCGCCTTTGCCGCCGATCCCGTCAAAAAATCCGGCGACATCTATGTCAATGGCGAAGGCATGACCATCTACACCTTCGACAAGGACACCGCCGGCAGCGGCAAGAGCGCCTGCGCAGATGCCTGCCTGAAGAACTGGCCGGCCGTGGCCGCCACCGGCGACGTGTCGGGCGACTGGTCGACCATCACCCGCGACGACGGCTTCAAGCAGCTGGCCTACAAGGGCAAGCCCGTCTATACCTTCGCCGGCGACAAGAAGGCCGGCGACCGTAACGGCGATGGCTTCAAGGATATGTGGCGCCTGGTGAAGTAAACGCCCATGCCGGACCCGCGCGAACGCCTGCTTGCCTGCCTGCCGCGCCTGCGCCGTTACGCGCGGGCGCTGACGGGCGAGCGCTGCAGCGCCGATGACCTTGTGCAGGACACCGTGGAACGCGGCTGGGCGCGCCTGTCCCAGTGGCGCTCGACCAGCGATATGCGGGCCTGGCTGTTCAGCATCATGCACAACCTGCACGTGGACCAGATGCGGCGCCCGCATTTGTCCACGGTCGAACTGGAGGAGGCGCCGCCGACGCCCGCGCCCACGTCCGCCTCCGCCCGGCTGGAACTGCGCGATGTGCAGACCGCGCTGGCCCTGCTGCCTGCCGAACAGCGCGAGGTGTTGTTGCTGGTCGCATTGGAAGAAATGACGTATGAGGAAGTGGCGGGCACGCTCGGCATTCCGCTGGGAACGGTGATGTCGCGCCTGTCGCGCGGACGCGAACGCCTGCGCCTGCTGATGCTCGGTCAGGCCGTGCCCGCGCCGCTGAAAGTCGTGAAATGAACATGCCTACCGAAGCCGAATTGCAAGCCTGGGTTGACGGCTACCTGGCCCCGTCCCGCCGCGCCGACGTGGACTCCTACCTGGCCACCCGGCCCGAGGAAGCGGAACGCCTGAAGGCTTACCGCCTGCAGAACAAGGAGTTGCGCGCACTGTTCAACCCCGTCCTGGACGAACCCCTGCCTTATGCGCACATCAAGCCGCGGCGACGCCAGTGGCCGTGGGTGCGCATTGCCGCCGGGGCCGCCATTGCCGTCGGCGCTGGCCTGCTGGGCGGGGTCGCCGGCTGGTCGCTGCGTGGCGCGGCGCCAACAGTTTCGGCCGAAAACCTGCCGCGCATGGCGGCCGTGGCCCACGCCGTCTATGTGCCGGAGGTGCGTCATCCCGTCGAAGTTGCGGCGGATCAGCAACAGCATCTGGTGGCCTGGCTGTCGAAACGCCTGGGCACGCAGCTAAAACCGCCCCAGCTTGGTGCGCTGGGCTATGAACTGGTGGGCGGCCGGCTGCTGCCCGGCGATGGCGGCCCCGTCGCGCAATTCATGTACGCCGACGCCAGCGGCCAGCGCCTGACGCTTTACGTGAGCTCGGGCCAGAAAGAAAAACGCGAAACGGGTTTCCGTTTCGCGCAAGAGGGAGCAGTGAGCGTTTTCTACTGGATCGATGGCAGCTTCGGTTATGCGCTGTCCGGTGGCATCAGCCGCCCGGACCTGGGCCGTGTAGCGAAGGTGGTCTACGACCAGTTGGCGGATCAATGATCCGCCCCTGAATCAACTATGCATCCGGCGGCTCGCTTCCGCGATCCGCATGCGGGTGATTTCATTCGCTGCCGGGCCCGGTGCGAACATATAGTCCTCATCGTTGATGGCCAGGCCGCTGTTGGCATCCACCAGCACCTGGTCGGCCGGCTTGCCGGTTTCGCGGCTCACCACCAACAGGCTCGCGCCTTCCGGCGACAGGTGTTCATTGCCCCATGCGACAAACGCCAGCAGTACAGGTTTGAAGTCGCGGCCCGCCTTGGTCAGCACGTATTCATAGCGTGGTGGGCGGGCGCTGTACTGTCGACGCTCCATCAGCCCGCCTTCAACCAGCCCGGCCAGTCGGCGGGTCAGCATGTTGGGGGCGATTTTCAGACTCTTCTCGAACTCATCGAAGCGGGTCAAGCCGTAGAAAGCATCACGCAGGATCAGGATGCTCCACCACTCACCCACCTTGGACAGGCTGCGAGCGATTGGGCACGGCATCTGGCCAAAGTCTGTGTGTTTCATATTTCCTCCGTTTCAGGTGGATAACCAAGTGTCAACGCCAGTCTCTGTTTTACATCTAAAAGTGCCTGAAAAGACTCACCAATAATCACTAGCGGATCTCAACCCTGCAAAACTGCAGGATTGCTAGTGCATTTTGGCGAAGCAAAAGGGGTTTCGCTTTTGCCAGACGCGACAGCATGTTTGCCAGAGGAGAAAAATGAAAAATTTCATGGAAGTTGGGCATAATAAGCAACAGCCCCTTGTATGAATGCGCCCACATGTACCTGACCAGTGATGCACAAGTTCGCAACATCCTGATCGTGGATGACTCCGCGTTCGAGCAGCGCATGCTCGTGGACCTGCTTAGCGAACTGCCTTATCGCGTTTCCGTAGCCTTCAACGGCGAGCAGGGTTATCAGCTCGCGCTGTCCAGCCGGCCCGACCTGATCCTGCTCGATGTGCGCATGCCGAACATGGACGGCTACACTTGTTGCCGCCTGCTGAAGGCCAATCCGGCCACGCGCGACATTCCAATCATCTTTTTGAGCGGAACGGATGCGGTGGAGGATCGCATCATGGGACTCTCGATTGGCGGGGTGGATTTCGTTTCGAAACCCTTCACGCCTGGCGAACTGGCGGCGCGCATCCATGTGCACCTGAACCTGATCCAGCGCCAGCCGGCGCCTGTCGCGCAGGAGGAAGCGCCGCCGGCGGATCCGGATACTGTCATCGTGAATGCGGCCAAGCGGCTGATTTCCGACAATCTCGCCGCCCTGCCGACCCTGGCGGAAATTGCCTGTAGCGTGGGCACTTATCGCGAGAAACTGAACCACCTGTTCCGCACGCACACGGGGATGACGGTGTTTGCCTTCATCCGCGAGGCGCGCATCCAGCGCGGCTTGCAGCTGCTGCGTGATACGGATATGGATGTCCAGGACATCGCCCTCCTCATCGGCTTCAACAACGCCGGCAACTTCGCCACCGCCTTCCGCGAGAAAACCGGCAACACGCCGAGCGCGTTCCGCGCGTCGTTGCAGGACGATACGGCGTAATCCATCGCGCAGGCCGCGGGACCGCATGCACGGCGGATCAATGATCCGCCCTACGCGTCGTGGTATGCGACATTCGTGTTCCGGGTGCCATCTCCCATCGCGTGACGGCCCGAAGGGTGTAGGGCGGATCATTGATCCGCCGTGCGTGAGGGCGACGCGGCTTAAAACTTGTGCGTCAACTTAACCGACGCAAACCTCCCCCGCGGATCCGACTGCGTGTAATCAAAGAACGCAAACGACGAATCCCACGAAGGCCGCTTGTCCCCCACATTCAGCACAATGAGGTTCAGCGTAGTTGCCGTGCTCACCTTATACCCAAGATTCACGTCAAAAGTCCCCACCGGCTTCACCCGCTCGCCCGGACGCGTAGTCTGGTCATATCCATCCACATAATTCCAGGTCAGCGTGCCGCTATACGGACCATTCTCCCAGTTCGCAGCCGTCACGCCGCGCCACTTCGGAATCGACCCAAACCAGTTATTGCCAGCCCCATTGGTCAGCGGCGCCCCGACGGACAAAGGCTGCTCAAACTTCAGCACATAGCTCAATTGCGCATTCAGCGTGAAGCTGCCGTAAGCCGTGCGCGGGAAGCGCTGGCGCAGGTCCAGGTCGAAGCCGCTGGCGAGACGATCGCCCTGGTTCGCATACTGGCGATACAGCGTCGTGATGCGCCCCTGCGCGTCGCGCACGATTTTCTCAGGATGCGCGCCCTCGTTGGCGATGATGCTGTCCGCGCTTTCGGTGCCGATCACGCCATTGGTGCGGATACGGTAGTAATCGAGGCCGATGCTGCTGGTCGAAGTGGGCGACAACACAAAGCCCAGGTTCAGGTTATTCGAACGCTCCGGCGATAGCGCGCTGTTGGCGACCGTGATATTGGTGATGCCGCGCGCCTGCGTCGGCGTGATCGGATCGCGTGGATCGATCACATTGCCATAGCTGACCGAAGTCGAATTCGTGATCTCCGGCAGCGACGGCGCACGGAAGCCGCGCGACGCCGTGCCGCGCAGCAGCAGCCACGGCGCCGCCTGATAGCGCACGCTGGCCTTCGGCGAGAAAGCGCTGCCGAAGTCCGAGTAGCGGTCGGCGCGGCCGGCCAGGTTCACGCTCAGGTCCTTCACTACCGGGATATTGAACTCGGTGAACAGCGCCGTCACATCGCGCTTGCCGTTGATGATATTGATGGCCGGGCGCAGTTCGGTGCCGCTCAATACGGCGGTCGAAGTCGAGAGTCCATCTCTTCCTGGCGCCACTGGCCGCCGAATGCAAAGCCCAGCGGACCGGCCGGCAGTTGCGCGATTTCCTTTGACGCGTTGAAGTCCACCGTGGTCAGCGTGGATTCAGCGGGACGCAGAGTGGAAAGGCGCAGGCGATTGCGCACGGCCTCGCTGTTCTTCGACTGGTCGGCGAAGTTGTAGCTGCCGTCCGCCAGCACTTTCTCGAACTCGTAGCGGTTGACGAAGTTCTGTACCGTCTCTTTCAGCTTGCTGCCCGAACGGCCGACGGAAAAGTCATAGTCCCAGCCCTGCCACACGCCTTTCACGCCGGTCAGCGCGCGGTAGAAATCGACCTTATCCTGCTTCATGCGCGGACCGAGATCGAACAGCGTGGCGGTGAACGGCAGCGGCGTCGTGCCCGGATTGTTCGGATGGCCGACAGGCAGTACCACATTGATCGTGTCCAGCGCCTGCTTGCCATTGTTCCAGGCGCGCAGGCCGCTACCCACCGTCAGCGGAGCGCTGAAGGTTTGCTCGGCCCAGGAGTAGCCGTACAGCAGGTCGGCGTAGGCTTCCGTATCTTCATTCAGTTTCAGCGTGCCGCGCAGCGAGGTATGGACGCGCTCAACGCCCGGAATCAGGGTGCGGAATTCGGCCGGGTTATAGGCCAGCACACTGCCCTTCTTGCCCGGCGTGATGTCGCCGTATGGCTTGACCTGCAGCGGGCCTTGCACGCCGCCGAGGAATTTCGTCGGATCAGTGCCGAAGTAATTGGTCGGCACCCAGCCCAGCGTGCCGTTCGCATTGCCGCGGAAATCGGAATCGCGCATCCAGGACACATCGCTTTGCTGCAGCTTGTCGCGCTTCAGCGCATCCAGCGAGAACACGATGCTCCAGCCCTTTTCATCGAGACTGCCAAAGCCCGTCTGCAGCGATGCGCTGCGCTCGACCTGGCCAGTGCCTTCAGTGGACGTGCCCACTTGCGCGCTCACTTCGGTTCCCGTGAATTCCTTGTAGAGGATGATGTTGACCACACCCGCCACCGCGTCCGAACCATAGACGGAGGACGCGCCATCCTTCAGCACTTCGATGCGCTGCACGGCCGCCATCGGCAGGCTGTTCAGGTCAACGAAGGTCTCCTGCAGGTTCTGCGCCGTGGCGTAGCTCGATACGCGCTTACCGTTCACGAGGATCAGCGTGTTCTTCTGCCCCAGGCCGCGCAGCGAAAGGCCCGCCGTGCCGGCCGAGAAGGAACCGGTGAACTGTTCGTTGTAGCTGTTGCCGCTGTTGGCGGAGATGGTGCGCAGGATATCCGCGACGTTGGTCTTGCCCGTGGCGGCAAGGTCCTTCGCGCTGAACACCTGCACGGCGCTGGCGCCCTCCTTCTGCGCGGTGCGGATCTGGACCCGGTGACGACAACGCGCGCCAGTTCCTCCTGGGCGGCAGCGAGTTGCGGGAATGCGGCCGCAATGGCCAGGGCAATACTGAGTGGCTTGAACATATTTTCCTCTTGATGGGATGTAGGCACGCGCGTCCACTGCCGTTCTTGTGAAACGGTGCGGTGCTACGCGATGGGGTTACGGCGGGGGTTAGATACAGCGGCACATTCGCCGCGCCATAGAAAGCACGGGATTGCGAGAGAAGTGATTACGGGATGTTTGGCTGAAATAAGACATTACTGAACTATACACAAGTACTTTCACGCGTGAAACGAATTTAAATGCAGTTACATATGCCAAAAATCACATATAGACAAGTTTGTCTATAAGTCGCAACAGCGGCATAAAAGAAGTATACAAGTCTGTCTAGACAGACTATTCTGGACTTATGAAAACGCCACCCAAACCGACTCCAGCGGAACTGGACCTGCTGCAATTCATTTGGCCACTGGGCGCCGCAACCGCCAAGCAGGTACATGAGGCCATGCTGAAGGAGCGCCCGGATGTCGCCTACGGCACCGTGCTGCGCCTGATGCAGATCATGCACGGCAAGGGCTTGCTGATCCGCGATGAGAGCCAACGCTCCCACATCTACGCGCCGGCCGTCGGCAAGGAAGCGATGCAGACCAATATGCTGCAAGACCTGCTGCAGCGCGCCTTCTCCGGCTCGGCCAAGGCGCTGGTGCTCACTGCCCTGCGCAGCGGTATCAGCAAGAAGGACCGTGAAGAAATCGAGAAGCTGCTGAAAGACGGGGACCAGCAATCAGCGCCGCCATGACCGCGGCCACCGAGGCTGTCGGCTGGACGCTGGTGCACTTCGTCTGGCAGGGCGCGCTGATCGGCGCCGCCGCTGCGCTGCTGCTTGTAATGCTGCGCCGTGCGCCGGCGACGCAGCGCTATCTCGTCGCCTGCCTGGCACTGTTGATGTGTGCGGCCTGGCCGGCCGCGGGGCTGGTGCTGCGCCTCACCGCTCCCGCCGGCCCTGCGCTCGCCGCCGACAGCGCATCCGGCGCGGCCAGTCTGTCCGCCCTGGCCGCGCTGGCCGGCTTCGGCGCCGGCTGGCCCGGCATGCTACGCGCGCATCTGGGCGGCGTGGTCGCCTTCTGGCTGGCCTGCATCGTCTTGCTGTGCGCGCGCTCCGTGCTTGGACTGCTGTGGATCGGCCGCGCCGCGCGCCGTGGCGACTCAGACGCTGTCTGGCAAGCGCGCCTGTCGGCGATGGCGGAGCGCTTCGGCATTGCGCGCCCTGTGCGGTTGCGCATCGTGAACACGCTGGCCAGCCCAATGACGGCCGGCTGGTGGCGTCCCGTGGTGCTGGTGCCCGGCACGCTGATAACGGGCATGCCGCCCGACCTGCTGGAAGCGCTGCTGGCGCACGAACTGGCCCATGTGCGGCGTCACGACTACCTCGTGAACCTGCTGCAGAACCTGATCGAAATCCTGCTGTTCTATCACCCTGTGGTGTGGTGGCTGTCGCGCCGCGTCCGCAGCGAACGTGAACTGATTGCCGACGATCTCGCCTCAAGCCAGTCGGGCGAACCGCGGCGCCTGGCCCTTGCACTTTCCGAGCTGGAGAAACTCCAGTTTTCCAACCACCACCTGGCGCTCGGCGCCGACGGAGGAGACCTGATGAAGCGCATCAAGCATCTGCTGCAACCGCAACCTGCCGCAAGCAACTGGAAGGCCGTCATCGGCGTGCTGGCCCTGGCCGCGGCCTGCGGGGCCAACGTCGCCAACGCTCACATCGATGCCGACGCGCCGCCGCACGCCGCGCCAGCTCCTAAGCTCGAGGACCGCGCAATGGTGGACTTCAAGAGCTGCTCCAAGCCTGCATGGTCGAAGCCCGACCTCGAGGCCGGCCATACGGGCACAGTCGTACTGGGCTTCCTCATCTCGGCCGAAGGCGAAGTCCTGCAATCGACAGTCAAGAAATCCAGCGGCTATCCGGGCCTCGACAAGGCTGCGGAAAGCGGCATCTCCAAATGCCGCTTCAAGCCCGCCAAGGTGAACGGCAAGCCGGTCGAGTCCTGGATGCAGATGATGTACGTCTGGCAGCTGCACAACTGATGCGCGGACTGCTGACTGCACTGGCCCTGTGCGCCGCACTTGGCGCGCAAGCCTCGCCCCTGCCCGAGTATCCCTTCGTCACCGCCAGCGGCAAAGCCCAGGTCTGGCTGGCGCCCGACATCGGCGAGTTGCAATTCGACCTCGGTGCGCAGAGTCCCAGTTCCGAGGACGCCGCGGCCGAACTGGAGGCGCTTGCCACCACGGTGCTGGCCGCGCTGGCCGAACGCGGGATCCCGGAAGCGGACATCGAATGCTTCGACCTGGCGAAGAAGACCACGCAGCTCTCACGCCCGACCGCCAGCGGCATCACCCAAACCTATTCATTGGCGCGCCACTTCCGCGTGCAGGTGCGCGACCTGGCACAGTGGCAGCCGCTGGTAGCGTCGCTGGTGGGACTCGACCACGTCGAGAACATGAACGTGTCGTTCGACCGCACCGACCGTGACCGCGTCAACACGAAGCTGATGGCCGAAGCGGCGCAGGACGCGCACGGCAACGGCGCGCTGCTGGCCGAATCCTTCGGCCGCAAGCTGGGTCCCGTCCAGGCCATCACGCGCGCGCCGCTGGACAAGCTTGCCGCGCCATTCGGGCTGCAGGAATCAGCAGCGCCCGCCGGCGTGCGCACGGCAACGCCGCCCGCAGCGGCCAGCACGGCACGCTACGCCGTGCCGCTCAACCTGGCCTTCACGCAGGCCGTGCACGCCGTATTCCGGCTCAAGTAGCCAGCTTGTCCTGCGTCTTGGTTTCGAAGTCGCTGGCGTCGTGGCGCTCGTGAAGTTGTTCGGACAGCGCGCCGCTAGTGCGGTTGACCATGCGTCCGCGCTTGACGGCGGGGCGGGCCAGCATGGCGTCGGCCCAGCGCAGAACGTTCCTGTATTCGTGCACGGAAAGGAACTCGGCGGCGCCGTAGACCCAGCCCTTCACCAGCCCGCCGAACCACGGGAAGCAGGCGATATCGGCAATCGAATACTCCTCGCCGCCGATCCAGGTGTTGCCGGCCAGGCGTTGGTCCAGCACATCGAGCAGGCGCTTGGTTTCCATCGCATAGCGGTTGATCGCATACTCGATCTTCACCGGCGCGAAATGGAAGAAGTGGCCGAAACCGCCGCCGATAAAGGGCGCGCTGCCCATCTGCCAGAACAGCCAGGACAGGCATTCGGTACGCTTTACAGGGTCCTTCGGCAGCAATGCGCTGAACTTCTCCGCCAGGTACAGCAGGATCGCGCCGGACTCGAACACGCGCACCGGCTCGGCGCCGGAACGGTCCACCAGCGCCGGGATCTTCGAATTCGGGTTGATCTCCACAAAGCCGCTGCCAAACTGCTCGCCGTTGATGCGGACCAGCCATGCGTCGTACTCGGCGCCCGCGTGGCCCAGGGCCAGCAGCTCCTCCAGCATGATCGTGACCTTTTGGCCGTTCGGCGTGCCGAGAGAATAAAGCTGCAGCGGATGACGGCCGACAGGCAGTTCCTTCTCGTGCGTGGCGCCGGCGATCGGGCGGTTGGTGCCGCCGGCCGATTTATCCCATGTCCACACTGGCGGTGGGGTGTAATCGCTCATATCGCGCTCCAAAAATTTTGGGGACGATACTAGCGCATTCCGCCAAAGCGTGCATGCCAGCCAAGCGCCAGCAGTGACAGCAGGCTGAAAGCGGCGCCCGCATAGAAGGTGGCGGCGGCGCCGTAGCGTTCCCACAGCAGCCCGGCCAGCACGCTGGCCAGCAGCATGGCGATGCCGCTGGCGAGATTAAAGAAGCCGAAGGCCGTGCCGCGCATATTGTCCGGCGCGGCATCGGCCACCATGCGCGACAGCAGCCCTTGCGTAAGGCCCATGTGGACGCCCCACAACGCCACGCCGCCCAGCACCAGCATCCAGCCGCCGTCCTGTGCCAGCACCAGGTCGGAGGCTATCAGCACGGCAAGGCCCAGCGCCAGCATCTTGTGGTGGCTGTAGTTATCGGACAGCTTGCCGAACGGATAAGCCGTGGCGGCATAGACCACATTCATCGCCACCATCACCAGCGGCGCCATCGCCAGCGACATGCCCGCCTGCTCGCGCGCGCAGCACGAGGAAGGCTTCACTGAAGCGCGCCAGCGTGAACACGGCGCCGAAAATGACCACCATCCAGAAGTCCCTGCCCATGCGGCGCATGGCCTTGCGCGTCAATGGCGGCGAGCGTTTCGGGGCGGAGGAACCCGTGGGCTCGCGCACGCCCAGCCAAAGCAGAGTGACCGAAGCGACGGCCGGTATCACGGCCACCCAGAACACGGCGCGGAAGTCGTTGGCCCAGGCCAGCATCAGCACCACCGCCAGCAGCGGACCGGCCACGGCGCCTATCGTATCGAGCGACTGGCGCAAGCCGAATGCCGCGCCGCGCATGTCGGACGGCGTGATATCCGTGATCAGCGCATCGCGCGGCGCGCCGCGCATGCCCTTGCCGATGCGGTCCAGCAGGCGCGCCACCAGCACCATGCCGGCGACCGGCGCCACGGCAAACAGGGGCTTGGTGGCAGCGGCCATGCCGTAGCCGAATACGGCCAGCACCTTGCGCTTGCCAAGCCTGTCGCTCCAGGCGCCGGAAAACACCTTGACGATCAGCGCCGTGGATTCGCCCAGGCCTTCCACCAGGCCCACCATGAACACGCTGGCGCCGAGCGGGCCGATCATGAACAGGGGCAGCAGGCTGTGGATCATTTCCGAAGATACGTCCATCAGCATGCTGACCAGGCCCAGGAGCCATACACCGGACGGTATCTTCGAAGCCATGCTATGCCCCTGCCCTCATCTGGCGGCGCCAGAACCACCACGACACCACCGCATTGACCCAATAGGCCGCGTACAGCGCGGACGTCAGATAAAGGCCGCGGCTTGCGTACAGCGGAACGGAAACAGTATTCACCAATACCCATACCGGCCAGGTTTCGATGCGGCGCCCCATCAGCAGCACCTGCGCCACGATGGAAAACATCAGCACCGAGGAATCGATGAAAGGTGCATAAGCATCAGTGTAGTACTTCAGCATGGCGCCGTACGCCACGGTTGCCGCCAGGCCGGTGAGCGCCATCCAGCTTAGCGTGCGGACATGGGCGGAGGTGATGTGCAATGCGTGTCCGTGGTCGCCGCGCAGCCAGCGCAGCCAGCCGATTGCGCAGGTGACGATGAAGAACAGTTGCAGGGCCACGTCCGCATAGAGCTGGGTCGTGTAAAAAAGCACCGCGAACATCGAGCAGCCGATGATGCCGAGCCACCAGGAATGGACATTATTGCGTCCGGCGAGGACGATGGAAACAGTCATGACCGCGTTGGCGGCCAGTTCGAGGGGAGAGGTCATCCCTCAATTATCCCTGCATTCGGACGGAAGGAGGTGGGCTGGAATCTGGGCGCTGCCGCACAGCCAGGAAAGCTTATGGTCCGCATCCTGCACGGGCACGAAGGCGATCGGCTTGCTGCGCCACTCGTAGGCGGAAGGATAGACGCGCACCACGCCGCCCGCATCCAGCTGCACCGACACCACGGCGCGGCCCGGATCGTCCAGCGCGAAGCCCGCCTCGGACAGGGTGTCCGGACTGCGGCCATTGGTGTAGTAGTAGCGCTCCACCGCCGCCGTGGCTTCCTTGCCGACTTCCACCGCGCTGGCAATGCGCTGCAGGTCGCGGTTTTCGCGGTAGGCCGGCAGCAGGCCCGCCCCGGCGATGCCCAGCACGGCCAGCAGCACCAGCAGGCCGCCCACGCCGCCGACGACGCCCGTGCGCGGCACGAACAGCGCCGTCACGAAGGCCAAGGGGGGGCGTTCGGGCACGGCGGGAGGACGCCCAGCCGCCATGGCGTTCAGGACTGCCATGCGCTTGACCAGCCAGGGACTGTCCGACACCAGTTCATGGAAGGACATCCAGAAACCCGCCGATTCCCGCGACTGTTCCGCATACTCGGTCACGCTGAGCTGGCGCCGGCGGCGTCCCCCGGCTGCCAGGGCGGCCAGGCCCTGCTCCGCGCTGTGCAGGCTGTCGCAGGCCAGGAAACCGTGCCGGTCGCTGGTATAGGCGCAGGCACGCGAATAGGCAGCGCCCAGCAGGGGCAGCACGGCCGCCGGTATTAATAAAGGTGCCCAGCGGCGATTGCGCCGCTTGATGTTGCCGATCTCGTGGCCAATATAAAAATTGATGGCCTCGGGTTTATCTTCCAGCGCTTCCACAATAGCGCTATCGAGGATGATAAATCGTCCGGACAGAATTCGGAGGGCAATCACATCCAGCGCGCCGCGCACCTGCACCAGATAGGCGCTGGGATTATCCAGCAAGCCAAGGCGCTCGCAGCAGACGTCCACGCGCGACCGCAGGTCCGGAAACTGCTGGTAGCTTATTTTTGACCCCGGTCCCTTTCAGCCAGGCAGCGAGAGCGGAGTTAACAAATACGTGCGCAAGAACCACAAGTACCGGGCATAGCGCGCCCGGCAGCGGCACAGTGGCAATCAGCGCGGTCCAGAATAATAAGGAAAACCCCATCATCAGAAAAAACAGCACGCGCTCGTTTTTATAAGTCAGCTCCATGGCGCGCATTTTAGGATAGTTTATTAAAAAATAAAACCTACATTAACTTAATATTAATTCGCCATTAATACCGGGATCATCTGATACCGAACTGAGACGACACTGGACTGTCGCCCGCGGCGGCAGGGCTGGATACTGGCTCCATACCACCCAGCCACGGATTTATCTGCAATGAGCACCCTGCCCGCCGTCACCCTGCCCACCATCACATTGCCGCCAGGCCGCCGTTTCAACGCCGCGCTGCCGATGAATGAGGTATTCCACGTGGGCGACATCATCGTTTCCGACAACGGCCTGTTCTTCGCCACCCTGCGCGAGGACGGCTGCTTTGCCGTCTACCGGGGCATCGACGACAGCGATCCCGAAGCCCTGCTCTGGCAAAGCGCCAGCAAACCGGCGGAAGGCCCCTTCTTCGCCCTGGTGCAGAACGACGGCAATTTCTGCATTTACCAGGGCGCAGACCTGGCGCACAACGCCGGCTGGCACTGGGGCAGCCAGATGACGGCCAAGGGCAGCCGCTTCTACGGTGCGCTGCAGGATGATGGCAATTTCTCCGTCCGCAAGGGCACGGGACCGGACGACAGCTGTGGCCTGATCTGGGCCAGCGGCGCCACCGACCGCGTGGAAAGCATTGTCGAAGTGCTGCACATCGAATACGAGATGGAGCAGGCCTGCGTGCTGCGCACCAGCCCCGCCAGCCTGTATAGCGAAACCCTCTGCAACTGCAAGAACGAAGAAGAGACGCACCGCGTGCTGGGCGCGATCGCAGTGACCGAAACCACGGCGTGGACCAATGCCCTCAACGCCCGCTACTGCGCCGACACCCACTTCCGCGCGCCGGTGCCGGAGATGGATGGCGATGAATGCCAGCTGTCGTCCGAAGCCAAGCGCTATGAACCGAACGGCGCCCAGACCAGCACCCGCAACTGGGGCTTCAACACGCCTGTCGCCATGGGCCCGCAAACGACGCTGCGCGCCTCGATTGCCGTGACCTATTCCACCATCGCCGTGCCTTATGTGCTTCTTGGACAACTGCGCTTCGAATCCGGCGTGCGCGTCGTCGGTCCCGTCAAAGGCGCTTTCCTCGGCACCAATGCCCACAGCCTGGCCACCACTTTCGCGCCGCTCGGCCCAAAACCCAACAACGCTGGCCGCATTGAGCGCCAAATGCCGCAGGCAGCGGGGCCGCACCCGGTTTGACGTGCTATATTGGTCGGGCCATGAGTCCGGACCAGAACACGCCCTACGCCAGCGAGCAAGCTCCATCCGACGGCCGTGTCCTGCTTGATGCCAGTTTGCTAAAGAAATTGCGCAAGGCCCGCGGACTAAGCCAGGAAGCGCTTGCCGAATTGTGCTTCCACCAGCAGCTGTGCGTTTCCATTGCCTCCATCAAGCGCGCCGAAACGGGCAAGGTGGTCCTGTACCGCACCGCGCGCCACCTGGCCCAGGTTTATGGGGTAACCCTGGAATCGCTGGTTGCGTCCAGCGCCTCCGCCTCCATGCCGGCCGATGTACCGCAGCAGATCGCGGACTTTGCCGCCGCCTACGCCTCCCTGCAGCCGGCCGCACCGCTCGCCGAAGACATCGTGCGCTACGTGGTGATGCTGCACATCGAGCTTTCCGAACCGCCGGACCATAAGCTGCAGCAGGAAGTGGGCGCCCATGTGCTGCAATTTGGTGGCCGCGTGGAATCCGTCACGGGTGCCCAGCTGTGGGCCGTGTTCGGCCTGCCGCGAGCCTACCGCTCCGATGCCGAGCGTGCCGTGCGCTGCGCGCTGGAGCTGAACCGCCTGCTGCTGGCCAATGGCGGACGTGCGATGGCGATCCGCCTTGCGCGCTGGGAGCACGGACGGCCCGGCCGCGTTGAAGGCGCGTTGCCGGACCTGCGCCTGCCCGAAGCGGCGGCACGGCCCATCCGCCTGCCGCTCTATGTATCGGCCGGCCTCGTGCCGCAGCTGGATGGCCGCTTCCTGTTCGACACGGGGCCGCGCCGCTTCCCGGGCTATATCGCCTTCAGCCGCGCCGCCGCCGGCGATGCGGCCGCACTGCCGGCCCTGATCGGGCGTTATTCCGAAACGCGCCAGTTCAAGGCCGTGGTGGAAGCCATGCTGGAAGCGCAAAGCGGCAGCCTGGTCTACCTGCGCGCCATGGCAGGCGTGGGCAAGAGCCGCCTGGCCCAGGAATTCGCCGAGATCGCGCGCCAGGATGGCATGCGCTGCCACAGCTGCGAGGTGGCGGATGCCGGCGCGGACAACTGGCGCGCTCCGCTCGAACAACTGGCGCGCAGCCTCTTCGGCATCAGCGCCTCCAGTGCGGACGCGGCCCAGGTCATCGAAGACACCGTCGCCACGCTGCGCCTGCCACAGGAATCCGCGATGTTCTTCCGCGCGCTGTGCGGCGTGCCGCTTGAGACGCAGCAGACCGCCCTCTACGGCGCCATGAGCCACGAGGTGCGCGAGCGCGGGCTGGCGCGAGCGCTGGAAGTACTGGTGCTGCGCCTGGCCGTCAACGAGCCGCTGCAGATCACGGTGGAGGATGTGCACTGGGGCGAGCCGCACTTCTTCGATGCGCTGGCCGCGCTGTTGTCCGCCACGCGCGAGGCGCCCGTGCTGTGGGTGTTAACTTCGCGCGTCGACGACGATCCGCTGGAAGCGGCGCTGCGCCCGCAGCTTTACGATATGGCGCTGACCGTGTTCGACTTGGGTCCCATGAGCCCGCGCGAAGCGGTGGCGCTGGCGGACCAGTACAGCGAAGTCGATCCCGCATTCCGCCGCCAGTGCGTCGAACGCGCGCAGGGGAATCCGCTCTTTCTTACGCAGCTGCTGGCCAACCCCGGCGACCTCCTCCCGGACAGCCTGAAACACCTGATCCAGGCCCGCCTCGACACCCTGCCGCCGGAGCACAGCCGCGCGCTGCGCATGGCGTCCGTGCTGGGCAACCGCTTCGAACTGGCGCAGCTGCGCGCCGCGCTGGGCGAGCCGGAATACACGCCGCCCGCGTCCGGGCGAAACAGCCTGCTGCGTCCTGCCGGCGCGGGGCGCTACGCCTTCGTGCACGACCTGGTCATGCACTGCATTTACGAATCCATCGAGGGTGAACAGCAGCAGCGCATGCACGCCATCGCGGCGGACCTGTTCCGCGAACACGATGCCGCGCAGTGCGCCCAGCACCTCTACCGCGCCAGCGATCCGGGCGCGCTGGACATGATGCTGACGGCGATCCAGGGCAAGCTCTCGCAGCATGAATACGAGGCGGCGCTGGATCTCACGCGCGAGTGCAACAAGGCCGATTCCACCAGTTTCTCCAGCTTCCCCCTGGCCCTGCTGCGCGCCCACGCCAGTGCGGGCATGGGGCAGATGGGCAATGCGCGCCAGTACTACCAGCACGCGATGATGCTGGCCGGGCGCCCCGAGGAAAAGATCGATGCGGTTGTCGGGCTGGCGACCACGCTGAATATTCTCGAGGAACTGGAAGAGGAAGAGCGCCTGCTGGACGAGACAGTGCCGCTGGCCATGTCCATCGGCGCCGAGGCCGCGCTGGGCAAACTGCTTTACCTGAAGGGGAATATCTACTTCCCGCGCGGCGACTACAGCGAATGCCGCCGCTATCACGAGGATGCGGCGCGCTATGCGCAGGCCAGCGATATGGCCGAAACGCGGGCGCGCGCGCTGAGCGGCGTCGGCGATTCGTATTACGCGCAGGGACGCATGCGCAAAGCGAATGAGCTGTTCAGCGAGTGCCTGTCCATGTGCGAGCAGCACAGCTATCTGCATATCGAGGCGGCCAACCGCTCGGCACTCGGTTCAACACGCATCTACCTGGGCGAGTCGGAGCGCGCCGTGGCGGATGCGCTGGCCTCGGCCGATATCGCGCGCAAGGTGGGCAACCGCCGCGCCGAGACGTTTGCGCGCATGACGGCCGGCTGGGCGCTCGTTTCCAGCGGCCAGGCCGATGCGGCGCACGAACAGGTGGAATCAGGGCTCGAACTGGCGCGCTCACTTGGCAGCGCGCGCTTCGAGACTTTCCTGCGCGAGAGCCAGGCGCGCATTACCTGGCAGCGCGGCGACCACGATATGGCCTTGCGCCAGATTCTTGCCGTGGCCGAGGATGTGGAACGGCATAAGCTGCAGAATTTCATCGGCCCGTGGGTGATGGGGACGCTGGCCCTGTTTGCCCGCGACGCGGCGGTGCGCAAGCGCGCCTTGCTCAAGGGCGCGTCCTATTTCACACGCGACTGCCTGGCGCATAATGCTTATCGCTTCTATCTCAATGCGGCGGAAGTGTCGCTGCTGGATGGAGATTTTGTGTCGGCGGAGTTTTATGCGGAGCAGCTGGCGGCTTGCGGTTCGGCCGAGCCTTGCACGTGGGTGGAGCATCATGTGCAGCTGATTCGGGATTGCGCGCAGTGGCAATCCGCGCGCGACGAGGCGGCCGGCGCCCGCCTGTCTGCGCTGCGCGCGCAGGGCGCGGTGTACGGGTTCACGCAGGCCGCGCCACTGCTCTACGGTTCGGCAGATCAATGATCCGCCGTCAACACCGCCAGCAGGCCGGCGATGTCCGCGCTATTCTCCTTGCGTAATACACACGACTCCATCGCGATCACCTCAAACCCATGCGCTGCAGCGAGCGCGCGCAGATAAGCCTCCGAATGCGCATAGCGCCCTGACGCGCGCAAGGCAAACTCGCCGTCCGCCAGCGCCTCGACAGAAAACGCCAGCTGCCCGCCGCGCCGCAAAGCCGCCCGCGCCGCGGCGAAAACGGCCGACAAATCGCCCGCATACACAAACACATCCGCCGCCACGACCAGGTCCGCACTGGCAGGCCGCGCGCGCAGGAACTCCGTCATCTCCGCACAATGCAGCGCATCGTAGATGCCCAGCTCGCGCGCCCGCTCCAACATGCGCGGCGAGAGATCCACGCCCTCCAGCCTGCGCGCCAGTGGACGCAGCAACGCGCCGCACAAGCCCGTGCCGCAACCGAGGTCCAGCACATCGTGCACCGGCTCGGCCGCAACCGACTGCAACGCACTGCGGCGTAAGGCGTCCGCCAGCAAGGCCGGCGTGCGGTACTGCAGCACTTCCACCAGGTGACGATCGAAACGTCCCGCATACTGATCGAACAAGCCCTGCACATACGCCGCAGGCGAAGACGACGGCGCCTGCTGCGCACCCAGCGCAGCCAGCATATAGCCGACAACTTCCGGGTCCGCGCCAAGCGACAGCGCCTGCTCATAGGCCGCAACAGCCTCCGGCACGCGCTGCATGGCGCGCAAGGTATTCGCCAGGCCGAGCTGGGCGCGGGCGTAGTCGTTGCGAATATCCAGCGCATGCTGGAAACTGGCGCGCGCTTCATCGAAGTCCTGCGCGCGCAACAGCAGGCTGCCGCGCGCACACCATGCCTCCGCATAATCGGGACGCAGCTTCAGCGCGCGCTCGAAGCCTTCCAGCGCCTGCCCCGCTTCGCCCAGGGCCAGCAAGGAATTCGCCGCTCCATGCAGCGCCTCCGGATACGCGCGCCGGGCGGACAGCGCCGCGCCGAAGTCATCCAGCGCTTCCTCGTGGCGTCCCAGTTCCTGCAATGCCGCACCGCGGTTGCACAGCGCCTCCGCATAGTCCGGCTGCACGGACAGCGCGGCGGCATAACTGTCCAGCGCTTCCTCCGTGCGCCCCAGCTTGCGCAAGGCGTTGCCGCGATTACTGTGCGCCATCGGGTAGCGCGGCTGCAGCGCCAGCGCGCGCTCGAAACTCGCCAGCGCGTCTGCGTGGCGGCGCAAATCCTGCAAGGCGACGCCGAGATTGCAGTGTGCGATGGCCTTGCCGTCGTCAATGGCAATCGCCTGCCCGATCAGGGCGAGCGCGCGCTCCGCATCGCCGCGCTGGCGCGCCAGAACCCCGCTCAAATGCAAGGCATCGAAATTGCGCGGATCGGCGGCCAGCACCTCATCGTACAAAGCCTGCGCGCGAGCGAAATCGCCCTGCTGATGCAGCGTCACCGCTTGTTGCAACAATAATTGCTTGTCATTCATATCGCGTATTACAGCACATCAGTCAAACGCCTGTCATATTCAAAGGGCAGAATGCCGGCTTCTGGTGTTCAGCACCACTACCGGCGCCGGCGGTCGGGAAATATACCGGCACCAGAATCTTTACATTGCCAGTCGCTTCTGAAACACTTACGCGTGTAGAAAATTTCTCGAAGCGACTCTCATGAGGCATTTGTTTGCAGCCCTGCTATGCGTGCTCGCCATGCCGCTGCACGCGTGCACGCTGCGCATGGCGCCCGAAGACTGGCCGCCTTACATCTACCGCAGCGGCGGCCATCTCACCGGTATCGATTACGAGCTGGCCTCCGCCATTTTGCGCCAGGCCGGCTGCAAGTTGAAAGAGGAAGAAGAAGTTCCGCCGGCGCGCCGGCAACTGATGTTCGAACAGGGCCGCATCGACCTGCTGCTCGCGGCCTTCGACACGCCGGAACGCCGCGGCATCGCACGCTTCAGCCTACCCTACCGCAATGAGACTGTCGGCCTGTTCTCGCTCCCGGCGGCGCAGCCGCGCTACCGCGACATCAGCAGCTTCACGGCCCTGGCGGATGCCGGCTCCTCGCTGCTCACGCCCCGTGTCGGCTTCTATGGCGCCGATTACGAACGCGCACTGCCCAGGCTGGACGCCGGCGGCAAGCGCAGCACCTTCAGCAGCTTCGAACAGGGCATCAGGATGCTGAAGGCAGGGCGCGCGGACCTGATCATGGGTGACACCGTGGCGTTGCGCTATGCGGCGCGCCAGCTGGGTGTAGCGATCGAGGCCCTGCCCTTTGTGCCTTACCACGCGCCCGTGCACATGATGCTGAATGCTGCCAGCACCACGCGCGAGCAACTGGCGCGCATCAACCGGGCGATTGCTTTGCTTGAGAGGAACGGCACGCTGCGCGCGATACGCGAGCGCTACGGCATCGACTAGTCCCGTTCGAGGAAGTTTTCCACCGCCTGCTTCAGCTGCGTGTGCGCGGCTTCCAGGTGCATGACGTGGGTGCCGCGCGGGATAATCACGTACTCCGTGCTTGCGGCGCCGGTCATACGCGCCTTGAGCTGCCTGTAGTCTTCATCGTTGGGCCACGCGTCCCATTCGCCGCGCACCAGCAGCGCTGGCGCCTTGATGCGCGCGGGATCGTAATAGGGCTGACCGTGGCGCAGGTCGTCGGCGTCGGCCGAGGGGCCGGAGGGGAAGCGCACAGCGCCGGCCGCCGCGCTCGCCCCCGCCGCCGACGCAAGCCATTCCTCGCCCCACCGCGCATACACGTCCGCATGCAGCTGCGAAGGCTCGCTCGCTGGGCGCAGGCTATCCATGCCCGCGATGCGCTGCACCGGCGTCAGCTCCTCATACGGCGGCACCGCCGTACGCGGCCCGGCTTCATTGCGCACGGTAATCGCCGCAAACAGTACGAGCTTGCCTACCTTTGCCGCATGCCGCTCTGCGTACAAGGCGCCCACGGAGCCGCCCCACGAGTGTGCGATCAACGCTACCTGGCGCGCGCCGGTTTTCGCCAGCACCAGGTCTACGGCGCGGTCGACATCCTGCACCACGTCGCGCGCGCGGCCTTGCGGCTGTTGCGCGTCCGGGTAGCGGTCGGAAAGGCCGTAACCAAGGAAGTCCAGCGCGTAGACATCGTGGCCGCGTGCGGACAGCCTGTCCATCCATGACTGGCCGTCCATGCGGAAATCGAAGGCCAGTGCGGAAGGGAAAGAAGCGCCGTGGATGAACAGGACCGGAATGCGGGCCGCCCGCGTCGCCATGGCGGGCGGCGTGTGCCGCAGCCGGATCTGCAGTCCCGGCACGTGGCTGGCAGTCGCCAGCACTTCCGCGCGCGCGTCTGCTCTCGCGCCGGCCAGCGTGGCGGCGGCGGTGGCGGCCGCGAAAATCAGCTTGCTCATGATAATGTCTCCATATCGAAAGCGCGCATGCTAGCCCGCTTAAAAGGCCAACAATTCGCCGGCCATCGAAATATGGAAGATCAGAAGGCGATGACTTCGTCGCCGGGCAATGGCTCGCAGCCGGGGCCGAGCGGCTGCCAGCCGCGGTGGATGACCATGCGCTGCGTGTCGTAGCACATCTCCACGCGCTGCGCATCCGGCACTTCGCGGCGCGTGAAAGCTTCGATGGAGCTGGGCATGCTGACGCGCATTTTCAGCGCATAGATATCGTCAACCGGATGATCGCTCAGGTGAACGAGCGGAATGAACTGGCCCGCGAACATCAGCGCCTGGCCGGGAATCTTTACTTCCTCGGGCGCGTAGTCCTGCTCGCGCAGCCACTGCTGCGCTTCATCGCGGCCACGGCGCGCCCCCCATGCGCCGGCCAGCATCTCCATCACCCACTGGTTGCAGTTCTGGTAGCGCGTGGCCCAGGCGTAGGCGTTGGCGCTGTAATCGCTTGCCAGCAGGGCCAGTGCAAGCGGCTTGTCCAGCGCCGTTGACGCCAGGGCGTCGGCGCGCGGACCGGACGGCATCACCATCGACACATAGCCCAGCCGCGCCGCATCGGCGCCGACCACAAAGCCAGCCATGCCCTGGTCGAACACGCGCGGACGCGACTCGTCACAAGCGTAGTAAAGCTGGCGCACCGACCATGTGCCATTCGGACTGTCGCGCAAGGCGATGCCCGCATGCGAATAGCGGATGCCGAAGCGGCTCAGGTCCGTGCCGGCGCGCGACACCAGGGCTACCTGCGCGCCGGAGCGCTCCAGCTCCTCCTTCACCACGGCGCTGAAACGCAGCATGCGGTCCTGGTCCGCGGCCGTGATGTCGGTGGCGCGGTCGCAGAAAACGAGGCCGCCCGCCAGCGCCGACGTGCCCCAGCACGCCGCCAGCGCAGCCGCGGCGAGGCGCAACTTCATCAAAGAGCGTTGGAACGCAGCTCGCTATACCAGTCGTCGTGCAGCGCGAGGAAGAACGGACGCTGGGTCTGCACATTGGCGAACTCGTAGCCATAGGCGCGCTCGCGCACGTCCACCAGATTGCCTGCCGCCAGCGGCTGGTCGGCCAGCGCGCGGTTCGGCACGTCCAGATAGAACTCGCCGCTCATGCCGGCATCAGCGGCACGCAGGGTCAGGCGAACCTTGCCTGCCTTGCCCGGAGCCTGGGCAATGTCGATCACGCGGTACTGGCCCGCTGCGACCTTCTTCTTGCCGCTGGAGCTGTCGCTGGAACCGCCAATGGAATCGGACACGCTGCCCGACGATGCCGAACCGGCACTGGAAGCCGAGGATGCGAAGCTTTCGGCATGCGCCGGCAGGGAGAAGCTGGCCGCCAGCAGGGACGCGAATGCGGCGTTACGCAGGAGTTTCGTTACAGGAGAAACCATAGTCAAAATTTCAAGTGCGTGGAATAAAGGCAGGCGTGATTGTCTCACAAGGTTCGCGGCAAAGATTTTCTTTAGGCGAGACGCAAATAATCGCGTTTGTCGGGCGAGACACGGACGCCAATAATGGGTTCATCGATCACCACCTGAAGGAACGAACCATGATGCAGGACTGGAACACACAACGCGAAGCCCTCCTTGGCCGCGTTGGCGAATTCGCGAAGCTGAGCCCCGACACCGTGCGCGGCATCGGCATGATGGATGCGGCAGGCAAGAACGGCACGCTCGGCCCCAAGATCCATGAGCTGATCGCCTTGGCCGTGGCCGTGACCACCCGTTGCGACGGCTGTATCGCCGTGCATACGAAAAATGCCGTCGCACGAGGTGCAACGCGCGAGGAAATCGCCGAAGCGCTGGGCGTGGCCGTCGCTCTCAATGCGGGCGCCGCACTGACCTACACCGCACGTGTGCTCGACGCCCACGACGCGCTCACGAACAAGTAAGGAGAATCCATCATGTTGAAAAACAAAACGGCACTGATCACCGGCGGCAGCTCCGGCATCGGCCTGGCCACGGCAAAACTGCTCCTCGAAAATGGCGCCCGCGTCGCCATCACCGGCCGCGATGCCGCCTCCCTGAATCAGGCACGCGAAGTCCTCGGCAACGACGTGCTCACACTGGAAGCGGACGTGCGCTCCCGCGCCGACCTGCAGCGCATGGCAGCCACCGTCAAGGAAAGCTTCGGCGGCCTGGATATCCTCTTCGCCAACGCGGGCGTGGCCTTCGTTACGCCGCTGGCGACCACCACCGAGGAACAGTTCGACACACTGATGGACATCAACGTGAAGGGCGCCTTCTTCACCATCCAGGCGGTGGAACCCATCATGCGCGAGGGCGGTTCGGTCATCCTCAACACTGCCTGGCTGAACCAGGTCGGCGCGCCGGGCCGCGGCGCCCTGTCCGCATCCAAGGCCGCGGTACGCTCCTTCGCGCGTACGCTGTCCGCCGAACTGTTGCCGCGCCGGATTCGCGTGAACGCGGTCAGCCCGGGCCTGATCGAAACTCCGATCCTGCGCGGTGTCGGCCAGTCCGAACATCCGGGCCAGACCGATACGGAATTCAAGGCTTACATCCAGGGCGCGGTCGACATGATCCCGATCGGCCGCCTTGGCAGCGCGGAGGAAATCGCGGGTGCGGTGCTCTTCCTGGCCAGCGATGCGTCCAGCTATATGCTCGGTTCCGAACTGGTGGTGGACGGCGGCTTCGGTCAGCTCTGAGCCGCTGCCTCTGAAATCAGCCAGTCGCGGAAGGCCCTGATCTTCGGGAGGCTTTCACATTCGGTGCGATACACGACGTAGTAGCCCAGGTTCAGGGCGCTGCATTGCTCACCGAAGGGTTTGATCAGGCGGCCGGCGGCAAGGTCGTCGGACGCCATGACGCTGCGCGCCAGTGCGACACCTTGCCCATCCATCGCGGCCTGCAGCACGGACGCGGAATTATTGATGCGCAGGCCATTGTCGGCCTGGATGCCTGAGTAAGCGAATTCGTTCAGCCAGTGGCGCCAGCCGGGAAAGTCGGAAATGGCGGTCACGTCGTGCAGCAGAGTGGCGCGGGACAGCGCCTCGATCGAGAGCTTGCCATCAACCAGCAGCGGAAAGTCCGGTGAGCATACGGGGAAGAGCGTTTCCTTCATCAGGTGCACCGCGGTCAGGCCGGTCCACTTGCCCGCGCCGTAGCGCACGCCGATGTCAATCTGTTCGGCGACGAAATCGACGGTGCGCCAGTTGGTGTTCAGGAAAACGTTCAGGTTTGGGTTGGCGTGCTGGAAGCGGTCAAGCCGCGGCAGCAGCCACTTGGTGGCAAAGGCGGGGCTGACGGTAACGCTCAACTGGGCGTGCGCTGTTTCATCCTTCAGGCGCGCAAGGCCGATGCTCAGCTTTGCGAAGCCTTCCTGGATGTCGGGCAGCGCAGCGCGCGCTGCATCAGTGAGGATCAGGCGCGACGACCCGCTGCCGAGGCGGTCGAACAGGGCGATGCCCAGCCACGACTCAAGGCTGCGAACTTGCTGCCCCACCGCTGCGGCGGTGACGTTCAGCTCTGCGGCAGCGGCGGCAAAACTCTGGTGCCTTGCGGCGGCTTCGAACGCTTTCAGGGCGTTCAGGTACGCGGGGGTGGTCATCTTCGTACTACGAACCAATAGTCAACGTCTCATATTTTCCCACTATCATGAAAAAATTTCTGAACAAAGTTGCGGTTATAACGGGCGGCAGTTCCGGCATCGGCAAGGAAGTGGCCCAGCGCCTGGTTGAAGCGGGCGCGCAGGTTGTCATCGGTGGACGCGATGCGGCCAGGCTTGAGCAGGCCGCGAACGATATCGATCCCAGCGGCGAACGTGCGCGCATCCTTGCGGGCGATATCGCCCTGCCCTCCACCGCACAGGCTCTGGTGGACCTTGCGGTACGCGAGTTCTGCGGAGTGGACATCCTCTTCAATAACGCGGGCGTGTTCCGTCCCAAATCCTTCCTTGAGGTGGATGCGCAGGAATACGACTGGTTCCTGGATACGATCCTGAAGGGCAAATTCTTCATGGCGCAGGCGGCTGCGAAGGCCATGCAGAAGCGTGGCGGCGGCGTGATCGTGCAGACCGGATCGTTCTGGGCCAACCAGGCAGTCGGCGCCACGCCTGCCGCTGCCTACTCGGCCGCCAACGCCGGCGTACATGCGCTCACGCGCAACCTGGCCATCGAGCTGGCGCCGTCGAAGATCCGCATCAACACGGTAGCGCCGGCCGTGGTGGAGACGCCGATCTTCGGTACCTTCATGGACCCGGCGCACGTCAAGAATGTGCTCCCCACCTTTAATGCCTTCCATCCGCTGGGGCGCAACGGCCAGCCGTCCGATATCGCGGACGCGGTGCTGTTCCTCGCTTCGGACGAGGCCTCCTGGATTACCGGCGCCGTGCTGCCTGTCGATGGCGGTGCGTCGGCCGGCCATAGCTGATTGAAGAAATCATGAATAGCATGCGTTTGATGGCCGCTACGGCCGCCCTGCTGGCAGCAAGCGCCGCGGCTTGCGCCGCGCCCACGGCGAAAGAGATTCGCGGCGCCTCGACCTATGTGGAAATCGACAACGAACCGCCTCCGAAACTTTTCGTGGATCAGCCGCTTCCGGAAGGGCTGGCGATCGGCATCGTGTGGATCCAGTACCGCGTTGAGAACCTGCGCATCGTGCCGGTGTTCGGCGCCGGCGCCACCAGGGTGTCGCCGCGCGTCGGCCATTTGCACATCACGGTCGACGACCTGCCGTGGTGGTGGGCCGATGCGAGCGACAACAATACAATCGATATCGCCGGGCTGCCGGTGGGCGAGCACACGGTGCGGATCGAGCTGGTCAACCCGAACCACAAGATCTACGAGACCAGGGTCGTGAAGTTCAATCTGCCGGTGGCCGTGCAGCACGAGTTTCACAAGAGCGGCACCGGGCACCACTAGAACCGCTGCACGCCCCGGCGCGGGATCTGCGAGGACATCACAATCGATGTCCTCGTTTCACCATATTTGTTCAGGCTCGCGAGGATCTGCTCCAGGTCGGCCATATTCTTTGCCACCACCGTGAACAGGCAGGAATCGGCGCCCGTAACGTGCAGGCATTCCAGCACCTGCGGCATGGCGCGCAGTACGTCGATGAATTTGTGCTTGTACGGATGCTGGGTGGTGATCGCGATCACGGCCTTGATGATGTAGCCGAGTGCTTCGGGATCGATGTCCGCGTGGTAGCCGCGGATGATGCCCGCCTCCTCCATCTTCCGGATGCGCTCCGCTGTCGCGGGAACCGACAGGCCGGCGGTTTTCGGCCAGCGCCTTCAGCGGCGCCCGCGCATCTGCCTGCAGCGCGGTCAGGATGCGCCAGGACTTTTCATCTACTGCACTCATACGCCAGATCTCCTTAAATTCTAAGGCGAAGACCTTATTTTGCCTGAATAATCGCATTCTGCGCAGCGACGCAGCTGGCTATACTTTTCGGCATGGATACCTTGCCTCTCTTCTTCAAGTCGGCGCTGATCGGCCTTTCGGTCGCAGCGCCTGTCGGGCCGATTGGCCTGCTCTGCATCCAGCGCACGCTGGATCACGGACCGCGCGTCGGTCTCGCCACCGGCCTCGGTGCCGCCGTCGCGGACGCGCTGTATGGCGCTCTGGGCGCCTTCGGCGTCACAGCCGTTATCACACTGCTGACCGGCGCACGGGCGCAGTTGACCGTCGGCGGTGCGATCTTCCTGCTGTGGCTAGCGTGGCGCACCTGGCGCGAGGGCCTGCCGCAACAAGCTGCCGTGGTCAAAGGCGACGTAAAGGGATGGCACGCATTCGGCGGCACCTTCCTGCTCACGATCTCCAACCCCGCCACCATCCTCTCCTTCATGGCGGTGTTCTCGGCGTTGGCGGGCGGCATGTCGACGGCGTCGCCGGCGTGGATGATTGCCGGCGTGTTCGCCGGTTCGGCGGCGTGGTGGCTGCTGCTGGTCGGCATGGTGGGGCGCCTGCGCGTCCGCCTGCAGCCGCAGCACCTGCGCTGGCTGCGCCGCGGCTCGGCGCTGCTACTCGCAGGGTTTGCTGTCTATCAGTTGGCCTGATCGACAAAGGCCTGGATGGCGTCGATGGTCGGCTCGGTCGCCTCTTCCATCAGCCAGTGGCCGGCGTCCGGAATCACCAGTTCCGTGACATTCGTGGCTGCCGCGCGCATCACCAGCGCTTCATTGGCGCCGAAGGACTTGGCCCCGCCAATGGCGAGCACCGGCATGGCAAGCTTGCTGGCGGCGACGGCCTTCTGGTTGTCTTCAGCGTCCTTCGGAATGCTGCGGAACTGGGCGAAGGCCGAGTGCATGGCGCCGGGACGGGCGTAGAGCCTTGCGTAGTGGACCCGCGTGGCTTCATCGACTTTCTTCGGATCGCCGGCGAATTCGTTCCAGAACCGGTCCAGGTAGATGCGCTCGCGGCCCGCGACCAGGCGTTCCATGTCCGGCCCGCCGAAGTTGAAGTGCCACAGCAAGGGATTGCGCACGATCTGGTCCCAGGGACCGACGCCCGGCACCGGCGCATCCATCACGACCAGCCTTTCCGTTTTTGTCGGGATAGCGCGCGGCGTAGGCGAAAGCCACCATGGTGCCGATATCGTGGCCCACCACGACCGCCCGGTCGATTTTCAGCTCGGCCAGCACGGCACGGATGTCGCCTGCCTGTGTCCATTTATCGTAGCCCTCGGCCGGATGCGACGACAAACCCATGCCGCGCAGGTCGGGCACGACGACGGTATGTTTTGCAGCCAGCCTGGCGGCCAGCGGCGACCACATGGCGCCGGTGTCGCCGAAGCCGTGCAGCAGCACCACTGCAGGTCCCTCCCCTCCGACCATCACGTGTATGGTGGCGCCTTCGGTCTTGATGTCGCGCGCCTTGAAGGTTGAAGGGAACGGCCGAACCTCCGCCGCTGCCGGCAGGGAGAGGGTCAGGACAACGACGGCGCTTGCTATCAATCTGAACATGACGGACGCTCCTCGCCAAAAGTGGGATTAGTCCAGTATAGGCTGAATTTACGCCGCCGCATCCCGCGCCGAATCGAGCAGAAAGTCGCGCAGCAGGCGCGCGCTGGGGCCGATGCGCTGCGAGTGAACCAGGAAGATCTCCAGCGGCGCGGTTTCGACTTCGGGCAGCACCTGAACCAGTTCGCCGGACGCCAGCAGCGCGGCGGCGTCGTAAGCAGGCAGGCGTGCGATGCCTTCGCCAGCCAGCACAAACGCCAGGCGGGACGCCGCGCTGTCCGTCACCACATCGCCTTGCACGGGAATCTGCACTTCCTGCCCGCCGGCGCGCGCGGTGAGCGTTCGCTGGCTGGGCGGATAGAGCACCCAGCGATGCTGCGCCAGGTCGGCGACGGTAGCCGGCGGTCGATGGCGCCGCAGATAGGACGGCGCCGCACAAAGCATGGTCGACTCGCGCACCAGCCGGCGCGCGACCAGCGATGAATCCGCAAGAGGCCCAGCGCGCACGGCGAGCTCGATACCATGCTGGACCAGGTCGACGTTGGCGTCATTCATCGCCACGTGCAGGCGGATGGCGGGATAGCGCCGGCGGAACTCAAGCAAGGCCGGCATGATGCGCTTGCTGCCGAAATGATGCGAGCACGTGATGCGCACTTCGCCGCGCGGCTCGGCGCGCAGCAGCTCCATGCCGCGAATACCGTCCTGCGCTTCATCGAGCAGGCGCTCGCAATGCACGCGGAACGCCTCGCCTGCCGGCGTGAGGCTGAAACTGCGGGTGCTGCGCTGGGCGAGCGGCACGCCCAGCTTGGCCTCCAACGCACGAATGTGGTGGCTCACCACCGCGCGGGTTAGCCCCAGTGTGCGCGCGCCGGCCGCAAAGCTTCCACTGCGCACCACCGTGGCGAAGATCGCCATTGCGCGCAACTCGTCCAGAATGGGGGCCTGGTCGCTCATGGATTGTCTTATTCAATTTGACATTGAGTCATCTTAGCAGCATCTACCGGCGTCGGCATTGCCCTCCTATAGTGAGTTCAACCGCAGCACGCTGCGTCCCAAACCCTAAAGGAGCAAGCCATGAAACACGTACTGTTTATTTTGACAAACGCTGCCGAAATCGGTCCGAACAAGCGCAAGACCGGTTACTTCTTCCCTGAAGTCGCCCACCCGGTTGAAGTCTTCGAGCACGCCGGCGTGGCCGTGGAATACGCATCTCCGCTGGGCGGCGCGGTTCCGGAAGACGGCTACGACGAGGACGATCCCTCGCAATTGGCTTTCCGTAACAGCGCTGCGATCCGCCGCCTGAATCACAGCCGCAAACTGTCCGAAGTGGATGTGCTGGATTATGACGCGATCTTCTTCCCCGGCGGCCTTGGCCCGATGGTGGACATCGCCAACGATCCGGACGTGAAGGCCGCCGTGGCCCGCGCCTGGGACGGCGGCAAGATCGTGGCTGCAGTTTGCCACGGTCCGGCAGCCTTCCTGGGCGTGAAGCTGGAGGATGGCACGGCGCTCGTCAGCGGCCGCAAGCTGACTTCCTTCTCCAATGCCGAAGAAGAAGGCTATGCCCAGGCCGACGTGCCCTTCAAGCTGGAAGATGCCCTGAAAGCGGAAGGCGCCGAGTACTCGTCGGCCGGCGTATGGCAGGAAAAGGTTGTTGTCGATGGCCGTCTGATGACGGGCCAGAACCCCGCCTCCGGCGCCCCGCTGGCGAAGGAAATCGTTGCAGCACTGCGCGGAGAATCGAAATGAGCGCACCAGGCCCGATTACCGTTGTCGCCCACTGGCATCCGGTCGCCAACGCATTTGACGAAGTACTAACCATCGTCGCCGAATTGCGAGCCAAGTCCCTGTTGGAGCCGGGCTGCCTTGGCTACGAGGTGTACCGCAGCGAGGAGGACCCGCATGTTCTCCTGCTGCTGGAACGCTACCGCGACGAGGCCGCGATCGAAGCCCATCGCCAGTCGCTGCACTACCAGTCGCTGGTACCTGGGCGCGTGTTGCCCTTGCTCGCAGAGCGCCGTCTAGAACTCCTGCAGACGCGAGCTCCCACCTGACGCGCCGCGAAGGCAAATCAGAGAGCCGCCTCCAAAGCGGCTCTCTCTTTCATTGCCATCACCGCTTCGATAAAGCGCTGCCGCCCGGTCCGCCCCTGCATTGGCCGGGAAGGTCGATTCCACCATGAGGTGGCGGGATGAGGCACACCCACCGTCCTGACGCCCGCGGTTTCAAGTTGCATCAAGAGCCCACTCTCTTTTGCATGTCGCCATCCAAGCCGCGATGCAAAAACGATTAATTGCGGCTGCAGCGCCGCTGTAACATTCAGGAGCACTCGACTCGCCTCGGACACGTCACGTGGCCGCACTTTTATCGACAGCTTTGCGCGTTCGGCTGGTCGTTGAAAAAAGTTCATATATGCGATGGACTGCAGGGGACTGCGCATTTGGTACGCTTCAATTCCGCAGTCAGCCAGCGCGGCGGCGAGGGAGTAAAAAATGGCTTTCGATTTGCGCGGAAACCGTCCCAGTACTGCGTTGTTGAACACATTGCGCGTGTTGATGTTATCTGCGGATTTGCCAAGCGTGAATTCGCGCTGCTCATACCAGCGCTCCGGATGATTCGAATCTTCCGGCTTGTCGAGATAATGACTTTCTCCCAAAACAAGGATCCTGCCGTGCGGTCCTGCATAGTGAGAGCCGACAGCAACCATCATTTCAGGATAAAGCGCGTAGTGCGGGATTGTTGACAGCATGTCGTCAAACTGGCTCGAAAGTGCCGCGTAGTTTCTTTTCATCTTTCACTTTCGTGTCTTGACGGGCAAGTTGACCCGGGTTGCGAGAACAGCCTCCATCTGATCGACCAGTTCGGCGATGAGGCCAGCGCTTTCCCAGGCGTAGATCGAGATGGCGATAGGCGGCACGCCGGGGAAGCGCGCGAATGGACGCACGCGATAGCGGGCAGCCGCATGGCGGGGCAGGAGCGAAACGCCCAGGCCCGCCTCCACCGCCACCAGCACGTTGTGAAGACTGCTGCCCGAGAACGCGATATACCAACGCAATTGCTCCTGTTCGATACGCTCGAACATCGCTTCGCGGTAAAGGCCACCCGGCGGGAAGGCGACCAGGGGGATTGGGTTGGGCCACTCGTCCGGCGCGTCGGCACTTTCGAACCAGGCCAGCGGCTCAGGAAAAGTCGCCCGGCAATCGGGGCCGGCGGCGGGCTCCTTGACGATGACGATGTCGAATTCGCCGGCGCGGTAGCGGGCGCTCAGATCGCGGCTCAAGCCGGCCGTGACGTCCAGATGGATTTCTCGGTGGCTGCCGGCAAAGTCGTGGAATGCCTTTGCCATCGTGCTGCTGACGATGTCCTCAGGCACGCCAATGCGGATGGTCGCCGTGCCGGACGGATCGCCAAGCGCGGATTCCGCTTCCTGTTGCAGGGCGAGGATCCGGCGCGCATACCCCAGCAGCCGCTCGCCCGCCACGGTAGTCTTGACCGGCCGCGCCGCGCGGTCAAGCAGCGCCGCACCAACGGCATCTTCCAGCCGCGCGAGCTGCTGGCTGATCGTGGACTGCGTCATGTTCAACCGCTCCGCCGCGAGCGTGAAGCCGCCGGCATCGACGATGGCAATGAAGGAACGCAGCAGGCGCGGGTCGAGCATTTCTAGGCCCCATGCAGGAAATGAATTAATTCTATCTGAATATTTAATTTCCAAATGTCCAGCCGGCTCCTTATATTGGCGTATGAAGGAGATCCCAATGCAGAACGAAGAGCGCTACCTGCGCGAAGCAATCGAACTGGCCCGCGCCAATATCGGCCGCGGCGGCCGGCCATTTGGCGCGCTGGTGATCCGCGATGGCGCCGTGATCGCCACGGGTGTCAATGAAATCCTCGCCACCAACGATCCGACCGCGCATGCGGAATTAACGGCCATCCGCGCCGCGAGCCGAGCGCTCGGTTCGCCGGACCTGGGCGGCTGCACCGTCTACGCGAGCGGCCATCCCTGCCCCATGTGCATGGCCGCGATGCGGCTGGCGGGCGTGCGCGAGGTGGTCTTTGCCTACTCCAACGATGTCGGCGCGCCGTTCGGATTGTCCACGGCGGCGATCTATGAAGATCTGGCGAAGCCGTTCGCCGAGCAATCGATGAACATCCGCCATTTACCGCAGGCGCGCTCCGATTTGTATGCCGAGTGGGCGCATTTACGCGACCAGCGGGCGTAAGCGCGTGCAGTCCGCAAAGTCCGCCTCCGCCACCCTGCTGCTGGCGGCAATCGCCCTCGTTGCGCTAAATCTCAGGCCCTTCATCACCGGCATCGGCCCCCTTGCGGCCGACATCGGCGCCCATACAGGCTTGCAGCGCCAGGGTGTGGCGCTTCTGACGCTGGTGCCGATGCTGCTGATGGGGATCTTTGCGTTCGCCGGGCCCGCGCTGCAGGCACGGATCGGCGCAAGGCTTGCAGTCATCGCAGCGTTGGGGGGCGCTCGCACTGGGTTCGCTCTTGCGATTGCTTGCCTCGACCGGCTGGCAGATGGTGGGGACTGCAGCCGTGCTGGGAGTTGGAGCAGCGGTCATTCAAGCCGTCCTGCCAGGCATCATCAAGCGACAGTTTCCGCGCCATGTGGGCGCGGCCATGGGACTCTATTCAGCCATGCTGATGGGCGGCGGCGCGCTCGGTGCGCAATTGTCGCCTCTGGTCGCCGCAGCCAGCGGCAGCTGGCAGACCGGCCTCGCATGGACGGCATTGCCGGCGCTGCTTGCCCTTGCACTGGCAGCGCGCTGCCTGCCGCGCGACGCTGCCAACCGGCAGGGTGGGATCAACGTGGCGCGCCTCCTGCGCCTTCCGCGCGTCTGGCTGCTGATGGCCTGCTTTGGCCTCGTCAACGGCGGCTATTCGACTGTGGTGGCGTGGCTGGCGCCCTTCTATCGTGAACACGGCTGGAGCGCCGCCGCCAGCGGCAGCCTGCTTGCGACGCTCGCGCTGTGCCAGGCGGCGGCTGCCCTGCTGCTGCCAATGCTCGCCGTCCGCAGCGACGACCGCAGGCCCTGGCTGTGGCTCACCCTCGCCATGCAGGCCGCCGGCTTCGCCGCCCTGGCGTTATGGCCCGCGGCGGCGCCCTTTGTTTGGGCTATGCTGCTGGGGATGGGATTGGGCGGCTGCTTCGCCCTCTCGCTGATCACGGCCCTCGATCATTTGCACGACCCGGCGCACGCGGGCGCGCTGTCCGCTCTGATGCAGGGCGGCGGCTTCCTGCTCGCCGCGCTCCCGCCCGCGATCGTCGCAGTGCTCCGCGACGCTACCGGCGGCTTCTCGGCGGGCTGGTTGCTGCACCTGTGCTGCGCTGCCGTCGTTGCAGCGCTCTACTTGCGCGTGACCCCGACGAGCTATGCTGCGGCGATTAGTGGCAAGCAGTATTCATGTCTGCGGGTGTGACCGGCTTATTCGCGAGCGGAGGACTTACTTTCCGCGTGTCGACTACGTTTCTCATTCGCGAACTCGGATATTGCTGAAACTACGGACATGACCAGAGAAGCAGCCAGACGGAAGCTGTCTTTGAACCCGTCTGCAAAGGAATGCAGCACGCTCTTCATTTCTGATTCTCCCAACCATCCTTGATGAAACGAATTGCCCCTCCGAGCAACACGAACGCACAAAGAACGGAATCACCATACACCAAATATAGTTCAAACTTCCTGATGAATCCGAAAATCTCCACAGGGAATGGAAAAATTCCATGCAAGTAATGCAGGACGAAGGAAACTGTCCACCCTATCGCGAAAAACGAAACGAATATTAGAGCGGTGCCAACGAGATGGCCAATTAGCCGAACCACTGATTGTGCGTAACTCCCATGGTCCGTATGTTTCGACTCACGAGGTTTATGCCGTTGGAACATCGTTTGGTCCATGAAGGTTGGTTCAACCTCACAATGTTCCCTCCAACGGCCAATCAGTTTCTTTCTTAATCAAGGATCTTTGACATCAGTCTAGTAGCCACGTCCTGTCAGTAGCGTACAGGCGACGCGAAGCCGATTCGCGTCGCTGCGCGACTCAGGCGAACTTGGAGAAGTCCGGCTTGCGCTTTTCGAAGAAGGCGGTGAAGGCTTCCTTAGCTTCGGCGCCCATCAGCATTTCGCCGAACATCTTGCTTTCGACGTCGATGTGGGCTTGCAGGGCTTCGCGGCCGGATTTCATCAGGCGCTTGGTGGCGCGGATGGAGGCGGCGGGCAGTGCGACCAGCTTGGCGGCTTGCGCCTGGGCGTGGGCCAGCACGTCGGCGGCGGGGAGGACTTTGGAGATCAGGCCCATGTCATAGGCTTCCTGCACGCCCCAGGCCTCGCCCAGCATCAGCTTCTCGGCGGCGCGGGCGTGGCCGGCGGTGCGCGGCAGCAGCAGGCTGGAGCCGAATTCGGGGCACAGGCCCAGTTGCGCGAAGGGCACGGAGAATTTGGCGTTGTCGCCGGCGTAGACCAGGTCGCAGTGCAGCAGCATCGTGGTGCCGATGCCGATGGCCGCGCCGGTGACGGCAGCCACCACGGGCTTGTTGCAGTGGCTCAGCGCGTGCATGAAGCGGAACACGGGACGGTCGGCGATCGGCGCGTCCGGCGACGTTTTCAGGAAATCATCCAGGTCGTTACCGGCAGTGAAAATTTCGGGTTTGCCGCAGAACAGGATGACGCGCACTTCGGCGTCGGCATCGGCTGCGTTGATGGCGTCGGCCATCGCCTGGTACATCGCGGACGTGATGGCGTTCTTGCGTTCGGCGCGGTTGAATTCGAGCGTGAGGATGCCGCCGGCCTTGGTGGTCTGGATTTCCATGGATTCTCCACATCAAAAAAAAGGGCGGGTCCGCAGACCCGCCCGAAGTGCGCGTTATACGCGCTCGATAATGCCTGCTGCGCCCATGCCGGCGCCCACGCACATTGTCACCATGCCGTATTTCAGGCTGTTGCGACGCAGTGCATGCACGACGGTCGCGGCGCGGATAGCGCCGGTAGCGCCCAGCGGGTGGCCCAGGGCGATTGCACCGCCCATCGGGTTCACTTTGCTGGTGTCCAGGTTCAGGTCGCGGATCACGGCCAGTGCCTGGGCGGCAAATGCTTCGTTCAGTTCAATCCAGTCCAGCTGGTCCTGGGTGATGCCGGCGGCCGCGCAGGCGACAGGGATCGCCACTTTCGGGCCGATGCCCATGATCTCCGGCGGCACGCCGCGCACGGCGAAGGAGGAGAATTTGGCCAGCGGGGTCAGGTTGTGTTCCTTCAGGATCTTCTCGGACACCACGATCAGCGCGCCGGCGCCGTCGGACATCTGCGAGGAAGTCGCGGCAGTCACGGAACCCTTGGCGGCGAAGACCGGCTTCAGCTTGGCCATCGATTCCATCGACGCATCGGCGCGCGGGCCTTCGTCCAGGTCCACGGTGCGCTTGCCGATCTTGATTTCGCCGCTGCGCAGGTCAGGCGTGCGGGTCACGACTTCCACGGGAGTGATCTCGTCCTTGAACAGGCCGGCCTGCTGGGCGGCGATGGCCTTGCGGTGCGATTCCAGGCCGAAGGCATCCTGGTCTTCGCGCGACACCTTCCACTGGGCAGCCACTTTTTCAGCGGTCAGGCCCATGCCGTAGGCCAGGCCCACGTTCTCGTCCTTGAAGGTTTCCATATTGATGGACGGGTGGTGGCCCATCATCGGCACCATGGACATGGATTCCACGCCGCCGGCGATCATCACGTCCGCCTCGCCGACGCGGATACGGTCCGCAGCCATGGCCAGGGCGGTGATGCCCGAAGCGCAGTAACGGTTCACGGTCACGCCGCCCACGGTGTTCGGCAGGCCTGCCAGCACCACGGAGTTACGCGCCACGTTGAAGCCCTGCTCCGCTTCCGGGAAGGAGCAGCCGACGATGGCGTCCACGATCAGGGCCGGATCCAGGTTGGGCACGGCAGCCATGGCGCCCTTGATGGCGGCGACCAGCAGGTCGTCCGGACGGGTGGTGCGGAACATGCCGCGCGGCGCCTTGCCGATCGGGGTGCGGGTGGCGGCGACGATGTATGCGTCTTGAAGTTGTTTGCTCATTTTAAGCTTCCGATATTTGGTGTTCGATTAGCGTTTGGCGGAGAGGTACCAGTCCACCTGTACTTGCGCTGCCAGCGTGCCGTGTTCGTCGAAGACGTCGACATCGACCGGGAACGCCACTTTTCCTTCATCCTTCAGCTGGGCCTTGAGCGCCGCGATATCGCCAGGCACGCGGCCGGAGGCGCGCGTCGCGCCCTTGGCCACTTTCTGGTACTGGATGCGCGACTCCTTGGCCACCGGACGCATGTCCATGATCAGCTCCGCGAAGCCGCCGGCCATGGCCGCGCCGGGACGCGGTTTCGGCCAGCGTGAACAGGGCGCCGGCATGCGGCGTGCCGAGGTGGTTATGCAGCTTCGCATCATCCGGCATCGACACTTCGGCCGTGCCCGGGCCGATGCTGTCGATGCTGATGCCCAGCAGCCGCACGAACGGCAGCGTCTCGCTCATTTGCTTCTTGATCAGTTCATAGACCATGGTCGGTTTCACTTTCAGCAGGACATTGAAGGCCAGCGACAGGGTGGACATGGGCCTCTTAGTTGCGTACCGGCTTACCGGTTTGCAGCATGCCCATGATGCGCTCCTGCGACTTCGGATTGTTCAGCAATTCCAGGAAGGCCTTGCGTTCCATATCCAGCAGCCACTGCTCGCTCACCACGCTGCCCTGGTCGATGTCGCCGCCGGACACGATCTCGGCGATCATGTCGCCCAGCTTGTAGTCGTGGGCGGAGATGAAGCCGCCGTCGCGCATATTGACCAGCTGGCCGCGGATGGTGCCCCAGCCGTAACGGCCCGTCACAGTCACCGGACGCTGGATCGGCGCGCGGTAGCCTGCGTCGAACATGGAGCGCGCGGTCACTTTCGCCACATGCAGCAGTTCATACGGGTTGAACACGATAACGTCGTCTTCCTTCAGGTAGCCCATGGCCTTCGCTTCCAGCGCGGACTTGGACACGTTCGCGGTGGCCGCGTTGGTGAAGCCGGTCTTCAGGAATTGCAGGATGTCGTTACCCTTGGCTTCGCGCTGTGCACGCACAGCCGCTTCCTTCAGGCCGCCGCCCGCAGGAATCAGGCCCACGCCCACTTCCACCAGGCCGATATAGGACTCGATGGACGCCACGCGCTTCGATGCGTGCAGCGCCATTTCGCAGCCGCCGCCCAGCGCCAGGCCCGCGACAGCAGCCACCACAGGCACGTTGGAATACTTCATGGCCATGAAGGTATCCTGCAGTTCGCGGATGATCGGATCGACCGCTTTCGCGCCGCCCGCCATGAAGGCTGGCAGCGCCGATTGCAGGTCCGCACCGGCGGAGAATGCGCCGCCGTCGGCTGCGTCCCGCGCTCCAGATCACCAGGCCCTTGAAGCTCTTTTCGGCTTCGGCCAGGCCGCGCTGCAGGCCCTTGATCACGCCGTCGCCAATCACGTGCATCTTGGTCTTCAGCGAGATGATCAGCACTTCGTCGCCGGTATGCCACAGGCGCACGGAGTCGTCTTCGAACACGGTGGTGCCGGCGGTCTTCGGATCGGCTGCGCCGCTGCCGAATACCGGCGCACGGAATTCCTGGCGCTGGTACACGTCCAGCGTCGAACGCGGTACGTAGGACTTCGACACAGCGGAGTAGGAACCCTCAGGGGTGTGCACACCCTTCTCGGCCACGGCGCCTTGGAACACCCAAGCCGGCAGCGGTGCATTGCACAGCGCCTTGCCTTCTTCGATATCCTGCTTCACCCATTCGGCGATCTGGGTCCAGCCCGCGGCCTGCCAGGTCTCGAACGGACCGACGGACCAGCCGAAGCCCCAGCGCATGGCGAAGTCCACGTCGCGCGCGTTGTCGGCGATGGACTCCAGGTGATAGGCGATGTAGTGGAAAGCGTCGCGGAAGATCGCCCACAGGAACTGGCCTTGCGGGTTGGTCGATTCGCGCAGCGCCTTGAATTTCTTGACCGGATCCTTTTCCTTCAGGATGCGGGCGATGATGTCGGTCGCTTTTGCGCCGCCGTCAACGTATTCGCCGGATGCGAAGTCCAGGCGCTTGATGTCCTTGCCGACTTTCTTGTAGAAGCCGCCGCCGGTCTTCTGGCCCAGGGCGCCCTGCTCGATCAGCTTGGACAGGATGGCCGGGGTCTTGTAGACGCCGAAGAAGGGATCGTCAGCCAGGTTGTCCTGCATGGTCTTGATCACGTGGCCCATGGTGTCCAGGCCGACCACGTCCGCGGTGCGGAAGGTGCCGGACTTGGCGCGGCCCAGCTTGGCGCCGGTCAGGTCGTCCACCACGTCCACGGACAGGCCGAATTTCTCGGCTTCGTGGATGGTGGCCAGCATGCCGAAGATGCCGACGCGGTTGGCGATGAAGTTCGGCGTGTCCTTGGCGCGCACCACGCCCTTGCCCAGGGTCGAGGTCAGGAAGGTTTCCAGCTGGTCCAGGATTTCCGGCTTGGTCGCGGCGGTCGGGATCAGTTCCACCAGGTGCATATAGCGCGGAGGATTGAAGAAGTGCACGCCGCAGAAGCGCGCCTTCAGGTCCGCGTCGAAGCCGTCGGCCAGCTTCTCGATCGAGAGGCCGGAAGTGTTGGAGGCGAAGATGGCGTTCTGGCCGATGTGCGGAGCGACCTTCTTGTACAGGTCATGCTTCCAGTCCATGCGCTCGGCGATGGCTTCGATGATGATGTCGCAGCCGGCCAGCAGGTCCAGGTTGTCTTCGTAGTTGGCGACCTGGATCAGTTCAGCGTCGGCCTTGTCGCCGAACGGCGCGGGGGACAGCTTCTTCAGGTTTTCGATGGCTTTCAGGACGATGCCGTTTTTCGGCGTGCCCTCTTTTCCGGGCAGGTCGAACAGGACGACCGGCACCTTGGCGTTGACGCAGTGGGCGGCGATCTGCGCACCCATCACGCCCGCGCCCAGCACGGCTACTTTTTTCACGTTGAAGTTGCTCATGGTTTTCCTTTGGGTTGTGTGCCGGGGACTCTTGCTAAAACCCGAGGCTTAAAGCTGGTGTCTGCCAAATCGTGGCAGACACCTGGTTCACGCCTTGGGTTCTAAAGAGGCCAACGGCACTTCACGATTAGAACAGGTCAGCGTCCAGTGCCATCAGGTTGGCGGAGCCGGAACGGGCCTGGCGGATCAGGGATGCAGTTTCCGGATACAGGCGGCCGAAGTAGAAGCGCGCGGTCGCCAGCTTGGAGGTATAGAACTTGTCGCCGGTGGACTCCTTCGCCAGCGCGATCTTGGCCATCTGCGCGAAGAAGTAAGAGTACACCAGGTGGCCCACGACGCGCAGGTAAGGCACGGCGGCGGCGCCCACTTCATCCTGGTTCTGGAAGGCCTTCATGCCGATTTCCATCGTCAGCTTACCGACCTTCTCGCCCAGATCGCCCAGCGGGGTGATGAACTCGGACATGGCTTCGTCCGTGCCGTTTTCTTCCACGAAGGCGCGGATTTTCTCGCCGAACTTGCGCAGCTTGGCGCCGTTGTCCATCAGGATCTTGCGGCCCAGCAGGTCGAGCGATTGCACGGTGTTGGTGCCTTCGTAGATCAGGTTGATGCGCGCGTCGCGCACGTACTGCTCCATGCCCCACTCGCTGATGTAGCCGTGGCCGCCGTACACCTGCATCGCGTCCGAGGTTGCGGTCCATGCGTTGTCGGTGATGAAGGCCTTGATGATCGGGGTCAGCAGAGCGACTTCGTCGCCGGCTTCCTTGCGCACATCTTCGTTCGGGTGGTTCAGTTCGCGGTCGATCTGCAGCGCCACGTAAGAGGCGAAGGCGCGGGCGCCTTCGGCATAGGCTTTACCGGTCAGCAGCATGCGGCGCACGTCCGGGTGCACGATGATCGGGTCGGCCGGGCCTTCCGGGTTCTTCACGCCGGACAGGGAGCGCATCTGCAGGCGGTCTTTCGCATACACCAGCGCGTTCTGGTAAGCCACTTCGGTCAGGCCCAGGGACTGCACGCCCACGCCCAGGCGGGCGGCGTTCATGAACACGAACATCGCCTGCAGGCCCTTGTTCGGCTGGCCGATGATCCAGCCCTTGGCGCCGTCCAGGTTCATCTGGCAGGTGGAGTTGCCGTGGATGCCCATCTTCTCTTCGATCGCGCCGCAGAAAATCGGGTTGCGCTCGCCGATGCCGCCGTCAGCGGTCGGCAGGAATTTCGGCACCAGAAACAGGGAAATGCCCTTCGAGCCTTCCGGTGCGTCCGGCACGCGGGCCAGCACCAGGTGCAGGATGTTTTCGGACATATCGTGCTCGCCGGCCGAGATGAAGATCTTGGCGCCGGTGATGTCCCACGAGCCGTCGGCGTTCGGGATGGCTTTGGAGCGCAGCATGCCCAGGTCGGTGCCGCAGTGCGGCTCGGTCAGGCACATGGTGCCGGTCCACTCGCCGGAGACCAGTTTCGGCAGGTACAGGCGCTTTTGCTCGTCGGTGCCGTGTTCCTTCAGGCACTCGTAGGCGCCGTGCGACAGGCCGGGGTACATGGTCCACGCCTGGTTGGCCGAGTTCAGCATCTCGTAGAAGGAGTTGTTCAGCACGATCGGCAGGCCCTGGCCGCCGTATTGGGGATCGCAGGCCAGCGCCGCCCAGCCGCCTTCCACGTACTGCTTGTACGCTTCCTTGAAGCCCTTCGGAGTGGTTACGGTCTTGGCGGCCGCGTCGTGATGGCAGCCTTCGCGGTCGCCGGAATGGTTCAGCGGGAACAGCACTTCAGAGGTGAACTTAGCGCCCTCTTCCAGCACCTGGTTGATGATGTCGGCATCGGTTTCCGCGTGCGCCGGCAGTTCCTTCAGCTTCTCTTCCACGTTCAGCAGCTCATGCAGCACGAACTGCATATCACGGATTGGCGCGACGTATTGACCCATTTCTTTTCTCCTGATGAAGGCTAAATAGTGTGAAAGGCTGCGGCTGGCGCAGCGTTAGGATTGGTAATTCTCAATCAAGCGATCGAAGCCGATGCTGGCGCGGTCCACGCTGCCCGGACTGCGCATGAAGCGCGCGTCATGGTGCAGGGCCAGGATCAGGCCGTACATCTCGTAGACCAGCTGGCCCGCATCCGTTTCGGAGCGCAGGTCGCCGTTCTCGATAGCCTGGCGCACGCAGCGCAGCAAGGCACCCTGCCATGCCGCCACCATCGCCACCAGCTCCTCGCGGATCGGGCCCGGACGGTCGTCATACTCGACGGCGCCGCTGATGTAGATGCAGCCGGACGCGATTTCCACGCTGACCTTTTTCACCCAGTGGGCGAACATGGAGCGCAGGCGCGGCAAGCCACGGGCTTCCTTCATGGCCGGGTAAAACACTTCCTGCTCGAAACGGCGGTGATACAGCTTCAGCACTTCGATCTGCAAATCTTCACGCGAGCCGAAGTGGGCAAATACGCCGGACTTACTCATGTTCATCTTGTCGGCCAGCACGCCAATGGTCAGGCCTTCCAGGCCGTCACGGCTCGCCAGGTCAAGGGCCACATCCAGAATGGCCGCCCGGGTCAACTCGCCTTTGCGCATGAATTTCGTAGGAGTATTAATAAGAATGCCACTCACGTTAGTAACCCATCAGAGAGATTGGAAAATCTTATTTTCTCTCCAACAGGCCAGCTTTGGTGCAAAAAGATTTGCGAACGTTCGTACTATTATCTAGTGCAGTGCAAAAGTCAAACGCGAATCTAGAGGTGGCGTTCTAGATTCGGGGTCAGCTCTGTCATTCGGACACGGCCTCAGCCAATAAATTGCTGAGCTTGTGTCCAAATGACAGAGCTGACCCCGAATCTATTCGTTGAAGCTGTCGAGTGTGCGGCGGTCGCGCTTGGTGGGGCGGCCTTTGATGTCGGCGCCGGGTTCGCGGAAGAGGCGGCGGCGGTCGGCCTCTTTGGCACGGCGGGCGATGGAGTCGGGGCTCTCCTCGTACAGCGTGCGGGCGATGGGGGCAGCCTGGCGCTTGTCGGAGAGGCCTACCACGAGTACCTCCCATTCGTCCGAGCCGTTGTCGATGTGCAGCTTGTCGCCCAACTTGACCAGGCGCGCCGGCTTGACGCGGTCGCCGCCCGCTTTCACCCGGCCATTGTCGATGGCATCGATGGCCAGCTGGCGGGTCTTGAAGAAGCGCGCTGCCCACAGCCATTTATCGATCCGTACATTGTCCATCATGCGTATTTCCCTACAGCAAAAATTCTCATCAGTGTCTTATACACAACAAACGCGACTTCGTAGCCGATGCGGCGGAAGCGGCCGATATGCTCGAAATCCTGGGCATGGATCACCACACCCTCGGCCACGGCCGCTTCAATCTTCTCGCGCAGTGCGCGGGCGAAGCGGGCATCCTTGATCACCACGTTCGCTTCCTGGTTCAGGAACAGGCTCAGCCCGTCGACATTGCTGGAGCCCACCGTGGCCCAATCATCGTCGATTACCGCCACTTTTGCATGCAGCTGCGTCTTGCGGTATTCGACCACCTTGACGCCGGCCTGCAGCAGCTTGGGATAGAAAGAGTGGGCGACGGCGTCCTGCAGCCAGATTTCGCCCACGCCGATCAGCAGCACGACTTCCACGCCGCGCTGGGCGGCCTTGGCCAGCCCGCGGCGGAAACTTGCGGCCCGGGGCGAAGTAGGGATTGGCAATCAGCACCGACTTGCGCGCCCGCCCCAGCGCGTGCAGGTAGGCTTTCTGGATCTTGCTGCGATTGCGCAGGTTGTCGCGCACCACGAAGCCGGCGTGTACGGTGGTGTCGCTGGCCGCCTTGGCGACCTTGCGCATTTCCTTGAACAGCTGGTAGCGCTTGATCAGGCCGATGTGTCCCTGGCGCTGCCACTGGGCCTGGGCTTCTCGGTGGATGGAAGCCACCAGCGGCCCGCGCACGGAGACGGCAAAGTCCCAGCGCGGCGCCGCCAGCGCGATGCGCGGCCCGATGTCCGAGAACAGGTCGTCGTTGATATTGATGCCGCCGACGAAGGCGATGTCGCGGTCCACCACGCAGATCTTGCGGTGCGTACGCGTGATGCCGCGCGTGAACCAGGGATTGAAGATGCGGTGCTCCACGCCGGCCGCTTGCATTTCCTCGTGCATGCGGTTGGCGGACTTGTGGCCGGTGCCGAACCAGTCCGTCAGCACCCGCACTTGCACGCCGCGGCTGGCCGCCAGCTTCAGGGCGGACTTGACCAGCTTGCCCGTGTCATCGTCGGCAAAGATATAGGTCTCGAAATAGATTTCATACTGCGCCTGGTCGATGGCATCGATCAGGGCCGGGAAATAATCTGTACCGCAATGGAGGAGGCTGACTTCGTTATCGGCTATGAACTCGACAGGTCGCATCTAAGACACCAGTTTCAGGTTCGCCACAATGGGTGCGTGATCCGAGAGCCTGGCCCACATGGAGCCGTGCAGGACTTCTGCGGATTCTACCCTGAACCCCCGCACATAGATGCGGTCCAACCTGAAAAAGGGCAAGGCTGCCGGGAAGGTACGGGCCGGACGGATAGCTGTCTCGCGTCGTGCCAGGGTACGGACCAGGTCGCCCAGGCTGGAGCCGGAACCAACGTCGTCAAAGACCTCGACCACTCCCAGCGCCTTGCGCAGTTTGGCGCTAAGCGTGTTGCGCCAGTCGTTGAAATCGCCGGCGATGATCACCGGCTCGCCGTTCGGCGCGGAGTGCCGTACGGCTTCAATCAGTGCTTCGACCTGGCGCACGCGGCTGCGTTCGAACAGGCCAAGGTGGATCACGTAGCAGTGCACGGTGGTATCAGGCGTCTGCACGATGGAGTGCAGGATGCCGCGCGCTTCGTACGCATGATCCGATATATCGGTATTGCTCCATTTTTCAATGGGATATTTGCTGAGCAAGGCATTGCCATGGTGGCCGTGGTCATACTGGGCGTTCAGCCCGTAGACCGACTGGTGCGACTCGCCCGCGAAGAATTCATGCTGGGCCTTCTTCGGCCAATTCCGGTGCCCGTGCTGTTCGTCGCCATACAGGGCTTCGATCCGGTCATGCTGGCCCTGCACTTCCTGCAGGAAGATCAGGTCCGCATGGAAAGCCTCAATAGCATTCCGTAGCGCGTGTACCCTTGGATGGCTGCGGTACGACACGCCCTTGTGGATGTTGTAGGTGGCAACGCGGATCTTCATGACGCCGATTGTACCTCCGAGTCGTGATTTGCCGGAGGTCAATTGTGCGGCGGCGACACAATTGCGGCGCCCGCAGCCTGGCGCGGCAGGATCACGCGGAAGGTAGTACCCTGATTGATCACGCTGTCCACCTCGATGCGACCGCCGTGCTTCTGCACAATGCCGTAGGACAGCGACAAGCCCAGCCCCGTGCCCTTCCCTACCGGCTTGGTAGTGAAGAAAGGCTCGAAGATGCGCCCAGGTTTTCCTCGGGGATGCCGCTACCGGTGTCGCTCACTTCGACCGTCACGTTGGCATCATCCTGCCGTGTGCGCACGGTGATGCGGCCCCGTTCTCGGATGGCGTGGGCGGCGTTGATCAGCAGGTTCATGAACACCTGGTTCAGTTGCGAAGGGATGCATTCGATCGGCGCCACGCCACCGAATTCGCGCACCACTTCGGCCTTGTATTTGAGCTCGTTTCCACACCACGTTCAACGTGCTTTCCAGCCCCGCTTCCAGGTTGGCTACCAGCACATCGCCGCCGCCCACATGGGAGAAATCCTTCATGTCCTGCACGATGCGCTTGATGCGGTCCAGGCCGTCCATCGACTCGGACAGCAGGCTGCCGAGGTCTTCGCGCAGGTAATCGGCATCGACATCGCGACGCAGGGCCGCCAGCACGACCTGGTCCTCTGCGCTCAGGCGCGTGGCCGCTTCCTCATAGCCGTCCAGCAGTTGCAGCAGGGCCTGCGCATAGCGCTGCAGGCTGCTCAGGTTGGAATTGACGAAGCCCACGGGGTTATTGATCTCGTGCGCCACGCCGGCCGCCAGCACGCCGATGGACGCCATCTTTTCCGACTGCAGCAGCTGGCTCTGCGCCTCGCCCAGCTTGCGTATCAGTTCGGCCTGGCGCTCCTTTTCCTTCTCCAGCGTTTCGTTCGCCATCTGCAGCGCCAGCGTGCGTTCGCTGACGCGGCTCTCCAGCTGGTCGCGCGATTCGCGCAGCGCTTCTTCGGCGCGCTGGCGTTCCGTGATGTCGGTGTAGCCGAACACGCGGCCGATGATGCGCTCGCCCAGGTACTGCGGGCGGGAGCGGCATTCGAAGACGCGGCCATCGTTCAGCCGGAACGTGTCTTCCGTTTCGCTGCGGTCCACCACCTGCTGCAACCGCTCGCGGCACAACTCGCTCTCCACCACGCTGGACGCGAGGAAGGCCAGGATGGCGGCGTCATTCCCCGCCTGCAGCAGCGCTTCGGGTATGCCCCACATCTGGCTGAACAGGCGGTTCATGCTGGCGATGCGGTTATGCCAGTCGATCACCAGGATGCCGTTGCCGGTCGATTCCAGCGTGGTGCGCAACTGGGACAGCGTCTGCTCCAGCGCATCCTCCACCTTGCGCTCCTGGCGCACATCGCGCGCCTGCACCAGCAGCAGCGTGCGGCCTTCATATGCGACCGGCTTGACCGACTTCATCACGGCGATGGATGTGGCATCGGCCCGGTGGTATTCGCCTTCCTGGGCCTGGATTTCCTGGTACTGGCCGTTGCGCACTTCCTCCCAGTAGAACACGTCCTGCAGCGAGGATTCGATATCGGTGATCTGCATCGCCAGCAGCTGCTTGCCGCTATAGCCCAGCGCCTGTTCGACTGCGCGATTGGAGACGAGGATATGCAGATCGGCCGGATCGACAAGCAGCATCATCTGCGGACTGTGATCCAGCATCAGTTGCCGCAATTCCGCTATCACGTGCTTGCCCCCTGCCCCGGCTGGCCTGCGTCGAAGTAGTAGCTGACCCGCTTGCGGGGGCTCAGGTAATTGAAGATCTCTTTTCGGCACCTGGGCGGGCTTGATCGAGCGCACGATGTTCAGGTCCGGCTCTCGGTCCAGGTCCACCATGATGGCTTCCTCGCGCGGCACGCCCGCTTCATAGATCACCAGCACGGGCTTGGTCGGCTTGTCCGTATTGACGGTAGCGACCATGCCGGTGGCCCCGTTCGCCAGTTGCACGATGGTGCCGGGCGGGTAGACGCCGAGGCAGCGGATGAAGACTTGCAGCAGCTTGGGATCGAATTTGCTGCGCAGCTTGGCGAACATCAGAGACAGCGCCTCGTGCGGCGTGAGGCCGGTACCGCCATTGATCGGGTTGCACAGCTCGTCGTAGTAATTGGTGATGGCGACGATGCGCGCCAGCATGCCGATCGCCTCCCCTTTCAAGCCGCGCGAGTAGCCGCTGCCGTCGAACATTTCGTGATGGTCGCGGCAGACGGCGATGGCGGCGTGGGGGAAGCTCATCGACTGGCCCATCTCGTAGCCGGCATGTGCGTGGGTTTCGTAGAGCTTCTGCTCGGAGCCGGTCCAGGGATCGAGTTTATTCAGTACGCGGTCGGGGATGTTCTTCACGCCGATATCGTGGAACAGCGCGCCGACGCCGAGCGCCTTCGCCACTTCGACCGGCAGCTTGATGTCGCGCGCGATCATCATGGACAGCATGGTCACGTTCAGCGAGTGCACGTAGATTTCCTCGCCACCCGCCTTGTCGCCCATGACGTGAATGGCAAGGTCCGGCGCGACCAGGATGGAATCCGTGATCTTGCCAATCAACTCGGTCGCACGCTGCAAGCTCTCGGCGGGACGGGAGAACAGGTTCTTTTCGATGTCGCGTATCGACTTGGCCGTGTCCACAAAGGCGTGCTCGATGCGGGCCGCGCTTTCACGCTGGGCGCGGATGCGCGCCATCATCGCGCGCTTGGCGGCCAGTTCGGGCGATTCGGGTGGGGGCGTGCGCAGCGCTTCAGCCGGCGGCGCTGGCGGCGCATCGGGCGGCAGCGGCACGGGCGGCACGTCGCTGAGGGCGGGATCGAAGCGTATCCTTTGCAAGCCGAGGCTGCGCAGGGTGCGGATCTGGTCGTCCGACTTGATCTTGAACTGGCTGAATGCGAAGGGGTGCTCGAACCATTTCAGGTCGAGATGGATATACAGTCCAACTTGCAGCTGCTCCAGCGAGATGTCCTGAGTGTCTGGCATGACGGCCGTCCCGGCAAAGACGAGTAGGTGTTTCCATTATCCACACTTTGGCCGCGAACGCACGTGGTCTTAAAGCTTGTACTTTGCTAGCTGATGCGGCAGCTGCAGGACGGCTTCCGCATTGGAGGGAGAGAAGCAGCGGTCGGCCGCTTCGAGCCAGGGCAGCCATACGTGCGCCACGTGCTCGCGGGCGCTGAGCATGATGGGAATGTCGCGCGGGACTTCGACGCTGAAGACGTGCTCGGTGTTGTGCGTGACGCCGGGTTCGTAGCGGTGACGCCAGACCGGGTAGATTTCGTAGATGTTGGAGAGGCCCCAGTCGCGCAGCACGATGTCCTTGCCGTCGGCAACGATGCCGGTTTCTTCGAACAGTTCGCGGGTGGCGGTGGTGAGCAGGGGTTCGTCGAGCCGGTCCTTCGAACCGGTGACGGATTGCCAGTAGCCGCCTTTGTCGGCGCGCTCGATCAGCAGCACCTGCAGGTCGGAGGTGTGGATGACTACCAGGACGGATTCTGGAATCTTGAAGGGCCGCATACGCTTTTAGAACCAAAGGCGAAGAGCTGGTGTCTGCCACGATGTGGCAGACACCTGTTTTGGGCCGTGGGTTTTAGCCGGCGACTTTAGGCTCGGGCGTGCGCAGGCGGATGTGCAGCTCGCGCAGCTGCTTCTCGTCCACCGGCGACGGTGCGTGGGTCAGCAGGCACTGTGCGCGCTGGGTTTTCGGGAAGGCGATCACGTCGCGGATCGAATCGGACTTGGTCATCAGGGTCACGATACGATCCAGGCCGAAGGCCAGGCCGCCGTGCGGAGGCGCGCCGTACTGCAGCGCGTCCAGCAGGAAGCCGAACTTCTCGCGCGCTTCCTCAGCGTCGATCTTCAGCGCGCGGAACACCTTCGACTGCACTTCCTCGCGGTGGATACGGATCGAGCCGCCGCCCAGTTCCCAGCCGTTCAGCACCATGTCGTAGGCCTTGGCGATGCAGGCGCCCGGATTGGTTTCCAGCATGTCTTCGTGGCCGTCCTTCGGCGAGGTGAACGGGTGGTGGGTTGCGGTCCAGCGGTCGTCTTCCTCGTCGTACTCGAACATCGGGAAGTCGATCACCCACAGCGGCGCCCACACGTCGTCGAACAGGCCGGCGTTCTTGCCGAAGTCCGAGTGGCCGATCTTCACGCGCAGCGCGCCGATCGCATCGTTGACCACCTTGGCCTTGTCGGCGCCGAAGAAGATCAGGTCGCCGTCCTGCGCGCCGGTGCGCTCCAGGATCTGGGCCAGTGCCGCGTCGTGCAGGTTCTTCACGATCGGGGACTGCAGGCCGTCGCGGCCCTTGGCCTTCTCGTTGACCTTGATGTAGGCCAAGCCCTTGGCGCCGTAGATGGCGACGAACTGGGTGTAGGCGTCGATTTCCGAACGCGGCATGTCCGCGCCCTTCGGCACGCGCAGGCCGACCACGCGGCCATTGGCCATGTTGGCGGCGCCGGAGAAGACCTTGAAGTCCACGTCCTTCATCACGTCGGTCAGGTCGGTGAAGGCCAGCTTCACGCGCATGTCCGGCTTGTCGGAACCGTATTTGCCCATGGCTTCGGCGAAGTCCATGACCGGGAACGGGTTAGGCAAGTCGACGTCCATGGTGTTCTTGAACACCAGGCGGATCATGTCTTCGAACAGATCGCGGATTTCCTGTTCGTTCAGGAAGGAGGTTTCGCAGTCGATCTGGGTGAATTCAGGCTGGCGGTCGGCGCGCAGGTCTTCGTCGCGGAAGCACTTGGTGATCTGGTAGTAACGGTCGAAGTTGGCGACCATCAGCAGCTGCTTGAACAGCTGCGGCGACTGCGGCAGCGCGAAGAATTCGCCTGCGTTCACGCGCGACGGCACCAGGTAGTCGCGCGCGCCTTCCGGGGTGGACTTGGTCAGCACCGGGGTTTCGATATCGATGAAGCCCAGGTTGTCCAGGTACTTGCGCACTTCCATCGACACCTTGTAGCGCAGGCGCAGGTTGTTCTGCATCTGCGGACGGCGCAGGTCCAGCACGCGGTGGGTCAGGCGGGTGGTTTCGGACAGGTTGTCGTCGTCCAGCTGGAACGGCACCGGCACGGAAGCGTTCAGCACTTCCACCTGCGATGCGATTACTTCGATCTTGCCCGACTTCAGGTTGTTGTTGACGGTGCCGGCCAGGCGATCCTTCACTACGCCGGTCACGCGCAGGCAGTACTCGTTGCGCACGGACTCGGCGACCTTGAACACGTCCGCCTGGTCCGGATTGCAAACGACCTGCACCAGGCCTTCGCGGTCGCGCAGGTCGATGAAGATCACGCCGCCGTGGTCGCGGCGACGGTGTACCCAGCCACACAGGCTGACGGTTTGGCCTACGAGTGCTTCAGTGGTGAGGCCGCAGTAATGAGTACGCATGGACATATTGATTCTCAGTTCAGGTTGGATTTTATTCAGGGGCGACAACGCCCATCGAAACGATGTACTTCAGCGCGGCGTCGACAGTCATGTCGAGTTCGATAACGTCTTTTTTCGGCAGCATCAGGAAGAAGCCGGACGTGGGGTTGGGGGTGGTGGGCACGTAGACGCTGATGAATTCCTCGTCCAGGTGCCTGGCCACGCCGGTGGCGGGCGTGCCGGTCAGGAAGCCGATGGTGCGCGAACCCGCGTGCGGATACGGCACCAGCACGGCCTTGCGGAAGGCATTGCCGGAGGAGGAGAACAGCGTGTCCGACACCTGCTTCACGCTGCCGTACAGCGAGCTGACCACGGGAATGCGGTGCAACAGCTTTTCCCACTGGCGTACGATGAAGTTGCCGACCAGGTTATTGGTCAGCAGGCCGGTCAGGAACACGATGAGGATGGTCAGGATCGTCCCCAGGCCCGGGATGTCGAAGCCGAACAGGGTATGCGGCTGCCAGCGCTCGGGCACCAGCAGCAGCGACTGATCCAGCGTGCCGACGATGATGTTGAGCACCCAGGCGGTAATGGCCAGGGGCACCAGGATCAGCAAACCGGTAATGAAATATTTACGCATCGGGTTCCTTGTGCGGAGGACTTAGTCGGCCTTGGCCGCAGGCGTCGGCGCAGCCGCTGCAGACGCCGGTGCTGCATCGCTCTTGGCGCCCGTGCCGCTGGACACGCCGGTGGCCGGCGCGCTGCCGCCACGGAAGTCCGTCACATACCAGCCGGTGCCCTTCAGTTGGAAACCGGCGGCGGTCAGCTGCTTCTTGAAGGTCGATTTGCCGCAGGATGGGCAATCGGTCAGCTGCGGATCGGAGATCTTTTGCAGCACGTCCTTCGCAAAGCCACAGTCCTCGCAGCGGTAAGCATAGATAGGCATCTTTACTCCGCAAAAAACATCAAAACCCTGAATTATAAGCCTTTTTTCCGGCGCCAGGACATCCAGCGCTCCTTGCCCTGGAACACAGGGATGGAGTCTTCCACCGCTTCGTCCTGTTCCAGCACGAAATATCGTTCGAGCTGCGCCTGCAGCTCTGCGCGGTCGGCGCCGAATGGGGGGCCTTTTTCGTTGTTATCGAAGAAGAAATATCCGACCAGCTGGCCGCCTTCCGGCAGCAGGTCCGCCCATCGGACGATGACTTGCGGCCACATGTGGCGCGGCATGGCGCACAGGAAGGCGCGCTCGTAGATGATGTCCAGCGGCTGCGGCGGCTCATAGGCGAAGAAATCGGCCTCGACGACGCGGTCGGCATGGCGACCAACGTTCTGTCGCGCGGCTGCCACAGCGGAAGGAGAGAAGTCGATGGCCGTGGCGTCCCAGCCGGATTCGCACAGCAAAGCCAGCTCGTAGCCGGCGCCGCAGCCGGGGATCAAAACCCGAGGCCCAAAACCTGGTGTCTGCCACATCGTGGCAGACACCTGTTTTGCGGTTTCGGCAATAAATGCCCGCAGGCGCGCGGGCGCTGTCCCACGGTCCCAGGGCGTGAAGGCCTGGTCGAAGCGCTCATCCCAGAACTCCGGCGACAAGGGGTCGCGCGTGCGGAACTCGGGCATCAGTGCCCCCCGCCCCAGCGCATCCAGGCCTGGAAGCCGACCGCGCCGAGCACGAAGGCGCCGACGAAGAACACGAAGAAGGCCAGCAGGCGGTTGGTGCGGCGCTGCTCGATGGCCATCAGGCGCAGCAGCGCCTTGGTTTCATCGTCACGTTCGCCAGCCACGACCAGCGCTTGCTGCGCCAGGCGCGGCAAGGCGGGCAGGATCGTGGGAATAGCGCGGCGCCTCGGCCTTCAGGCGCTCGATGAGGCCGCGCCAGCCCACCTGCTCGGCCATCCAGCGCTCCAGGTAAGGCTTGGCGGTCTTCCACAGGTCCAGGTCCGGGTCCAGCGTGCGGCCCAGGCCCTCGATGTTCAGCAGGGTCTTTTGCAGCAGCACCAGCTGCGGCTGCACTTCCACATTGAAGCGGCGCGAAGTCTGGAACAGGCGCAGCAGGACCTGGCCGAAGGAGATGTCCTTCAGCGGACGGTCGAAGATCGGCTCGCAGCAGGCGCGCACGGCGGCTTCCAGCTCGTCCACCCGGGTCTCTTTTTGGCGCCCAGCCCGACTCGATGTGCGCCTCGGCCACGCGCTTGTAGTCGCGGCGGAAGAAGGCCAGGAAGTTCTGCGACAGGTAATCCTTGTCGTAATCGTTCAGCGTGCCGACGATGCCGAAGTCCAGCGCGATATAGCGGCCGAAGGTTTCCGGCTCGATCGACACCAGGATATTCCCCGGGTGCATATCGGCGTGGAAGAAACCGTCGCGGAACACCTGGGTGAAGAAAATCTCGACGCCGTCGGACGACAGCTTTTTCATGTCCACGCCCGCCTCGATCAGGCGGTCGATCTGCGACACCGGAATGCCGTGCATGCGCTCCATCACGATCACGCTGCTGGAGCAGTAGTCCCAGTACATCTCCGGCACCAGCAGCAGGTGCGAATCGACGAAGTTGCGGCGCAGCTGGCTGGCGTTGGCCGCCTCGCGCATCAGGTCCAGTTCATCGTGCAGGTATTTGTCGAACTCGGACACGACTTCCTGGATCTTGAGGCGCTTCGAGTCCTCCCACACGCTGTTGATAAAGTTGGCCGCGATATGCATCAGGGCCACGTCTTCATCGATCAGGCGCTTCATGCCGGGGCGCAGCACCTTCACCGCCACCTGGGTGCCATCCTTCAGCGCGGCGAAGTGCACCTGGGCGATGGAGGCCGAGGCGACGGGCACGCGCTCGAAGCGGGCGAACAGTTCATCCGGGTGGGCGCCCAGCGAAGATTGGATCAGCTCGATGGCGAGATCGGAATCGAAAGGCGGCACGCGGTCCTGCAGCTTGGACAGCTCATACACCAGGTCCGGCGGAATCAGGTCGCTGCGGGTGGAGAGCACCTGGCCGAACTTGACGAAGATCGGGCCCAGCTCCTCCAGCGCGCGGCGCAGGCGCACGCCGCGCGGCGTGGACAGGTCGCGCCAGAAGAAAACGAGGTCGAGGAACTGGCTGATGCGCGGCTTGTCGAAGCCGGAGATGGCGATTTCGTCCAGCCCGTATTTGACGGACACGCGGACGATCTTGAACAGCCGGAGGAATTTACGGATCATTGAGCTTCGGGATTCGATTGCGCCGCCTGGCGCGCCAGTTTTTGTTCGAGTTTTTCGAGGCGCTTGCTGGCGCGTTCGACATCATCCCGCAGCTTCACCACGCTGGCGCCGAACTCCTCGGCCAGCACGGGACGGATCAGCAGCGGCTTCTCTTCCAGGAAGTATTCAGCCACATTCTCGGCCAGCTTGCGCTGCCCGTTCTGCGCGGCGGTCATGGCCGCCCTGGCGCCCTGCACCACGCGCACGGCCGCTATCGGCCCCACCAGCTTTTCCAGGTCATGCTCGGCTTCCCAGCGCAGCGACTGGCTGAGGTGGGAAATGGCGTTGGCGAATTCCGCGTCGCCTTCGATCTGCACATAGGAAAAGGCGCGTTCGCGGTTCTGCGCAATCAGCGGCAGGTCGGACAGCTTGAGGCTGATCTTCACATTGGCGGCCGCATCGGCCGGCGCCGCAGCCACCATGCCATCGGGCGACACGCGCAGGCGCAGTGCGACCGGGCTGGCGTCGATCACGGCCACCTTCCCCGCATGCAGCTTCAGTTCCGTGCGCGCCCAGTCCTCCTGCGCCAGCAGGTGGTTGATGGTGGCTGCAACGGGAACGGCGAATGTGGGCAGGGAAAATGGGAACATAAACGTTTTGAACAAACAAAAACCGCCCCGGAAATCGGGGCGGTCTCGATCTTACCAGCTAGAAGGCTGCAACGCTGCTCTTCAGGCAATCTGCTGGATACCGCCCAGCAGCCAGCCGCCGTTGCCGGAGACAGGCTTGACCAGGTTCCACACTTCCTTGAACGGTTCGGCCAGTGCGTCCTTTGCAGGCTTGATCATGCCGGTGAAGCGAACGCTTGCCAGGTAATCCTTGCCGTCGTTCTCGATGCCCAGCAGTTCGGCGTCGATCTGCACCACGTCGGTGAAGTCTTCCTGGCCGTCGCGCTCCTGGATCTGCATGCGCAGTTCGGCGAACACTTCCGGGGTGGTGAATTCGCGGATATCGTTCACGTCGGACTTGTCCCAGGCTGCCTGCAGGCGGATGAAGTTGCTCTTCGCGTGGCGCAGGAAGTTGTAGGAGTCGAAGTCGGCCGGCACGCCCCACTGGGCGTGCGCAGGCGCCTCAGCCGCTGCAGGAGCCGCGACCGGCTCAGGCTGCACAGGCTGGAACGCTGACGGCTGTGCTGCGGGCTGATTCAGGCCCGAGCCGATTTCCGGCGTCGCCACGCCTTGCGGGCCGCCATAGCCCTGCTGGCCGCCGAAAGCGGACACGGGACGTGGCGCCGGCGCCGATTTGCGGCGCAGCATGCTGACGATGAAGAAGATCACGCCGCCGATCAGGGCGATCATCAGGATCGAGCCCAGGGCGCTGGCCAGTGCGCCACCCATGCCGAAGTGGGAGAACAGCGCACCGAGGCCCAGGCCCAGCAGCGCGCCGCCCAGGATGCCCTTCCAGGGGCTGGGCGGTTTCGGGGTGGCGGCAGGCGGCACGGCTGGGGCCGGTGCAGGCTGGGCAGCCTGGCGCGGCGCCATCGAAGGCGACTGCGACGGCGCAGGCGCGGCCGGCATGCGGCTCACGTTCTGCGACTGGCGTCCGAACGAGCGGCCACCGCCCATCGGGCGGGCGGCCAGTTCCGCCATCACACCCATGGTGGTGATGGCAATGGTCAAGCCGACCAGGAATTTTTTCAGTTTCATCGCGTCTCTCACAGTTTGATACCGGTGTGCAAAGCGGCCACACCTGCCGTCAGGTTGTAGTACTGCACGCGCTCCAGACCTGCTGCCTGCATCATGGTCTTCAGCGTTTCCTGGTCCGGGTGCATGCGGATGGACTCGGCCAGGTAGCGGTAGGACTCCGCATCGTTGGCCACTTTCTGGCCCATCCACGGCAGCACCGTGAAGGAATAGAAGTCGTACGGCTTCTGCAGCGGCTCGGCCACCTTGGAGAACTCCAGTACCAGCAGTTTGCCACCCGGTTTCAGCACGCGGCGCATTTCAGACAGGGCCAGGTCCTTGTGCGTCATATTACGCAGGCCGAAGGCAACGCTGACACGGTCGAAGTAGTTGTCCGGGAAGGGCAGCTTTTCCGCGTCGCACAACAAAGTGGGGGTCACCATGCCGCGATTCAAGAGGCGGTCGCGTCCCACACGCAGCATGGATTCGTTAATGTCGGTCAGCCAGACTTCGCCCGTGGGGCCGGCCTGCTTGGCGAAAACCTTGGCCAGGTCGCCGGTGCCGCCGGCAATGTCGAGCACCTTCATGCCGGGGCGCACGGCCGCATTGGCAATCGTGAAGGTCTTCCACACGCGGTGCAGGCCGGCCGACATGAGGTCATTCATCACATCGTACTTGGCGGCAACAGAGTGGAAGACTTTCGCGACTTCCTTTACCTTATCGTCTTCATTGACGGTCTTGTAGCCGAAATGGGTCGTATTTGTCATGGTGAGCAAGCCTTAATGTTGGCAGCATTATACAAGCCCCGCAGGATGCAAATGTTTTCTTTAAAGCAATTCAAGCAATTAAGAAAAAAGTTTGTCAACCGCTTTGCTCAACAGGCGTTAATGATTCCAGATCCCGCGCAAAACATGACAGGGATCAATCGCACACTTAGGAGCAAAGAATGGAACTTCAGCAAAAATTGCCCGCGGATATCTTTTTCCCGGAGATCGATGATGCAACCAAGCAATTCATTGATGCCACCCGTGCGCAATCCCGTGTGCTGCCGGACGATGAGCCGCATCCGATGACCTTCAACGTTGAAGCCATCCGCCGCCTGAACCCGGAAGCCCGCGCCGCTTTCCGCTACATCTGGGAGCGCGAACAGCTGCGCTACGAGGAATTCCAGCGCCGCAAGCGCCTGGTCAACTAAGTTCGTCCCCTTACGGCGGCGCCTCGATCCTGCGCCGCCTTCCCCTGATTCTCCGCAAGCCTTCAGCCCGCGTCCAGCCCTAAGCTGGACGCATGGCATGTTCCCTCTACCTCGACAGCTCGCTGATCGCCGCCCTCGCCGATCCGCTTAGCCGACGCGCATCCGTCCGCCACACCCAGCTGCTCGCCCGCCGCTGGTGGCGTTCATGCGCCCCGGCCTTCCATTGCTGCACTTCAGAGTACGCCCTCCCCACCCTCTCCACCGGCAATCCGCACCTGTTTTCCGCCCGCCTTACGCTGGCGCAATCATTGATGCAATTGCCAACGTCCAGGGAGTGCGAGCATATTGAGGAACTTTTGCTCTCAGGTGGCGGTCTATTAGCTCATGACTGGCGAAAAGGGTGCGAACTCGCGTGCGCAGCCTACATGGAATCGGCCTGTTCGCAACTTGCGACGGCGAGCTCGGCGCAGCGCTGCGACTTCCAAAGCTGCGGTTCCTGTTCGATGTCAGAGAACTTGCGATGCCCGACATCGTGACAATCATTCAACTAGTCGAGGACAGCTATGACCCCTGACTTTGAAATTCCCGGAAGACATTGAGTATCCCGAACTCGACCCACGAAAAAAGGCTGAAATTGACGAACTACATGGACGGATACTGGCCATGCAGGCGCAAAGGCATGATCAGCAGAGGCCTCCACCGCCGAAATTCAAGATGGAAGCGCTCAGAAAGCTGGAACCGCAGGAGCGTTCAGCAGTACGGTATGTGCTTGAAATGCATCTGCGCGAGTGCCACGAGTGGGAAAAAGCCCACCCGGGACAGGACTAAGCGCCGCTAAGGATTGGACGGACTTCGATCGAGCCGTCCACGGCTGAGGGGCAGCGGGAGGCCCATTTCACAGCTTCGTCCATGTCCGCGCAATCGATCAGGAAGTAGCCGCCGAGGCATTCCTTGGTCTCGGCGAAGGGTCCGTCGGTGATGGCGGGCTCGCCTTTGCGGACGCGCACGGTGCGCGCCTTGCGGACGGACGCCAGCTCGGCGCCGTGGCGCATCACGCCGGCAACCCGCATTTCGCTCTCGTACACGCCGTAAGCGGCCATCACATCCGCAATCTGGGCTTCGGACATGCGTTCGTAGACTTGCTCGTCCGCGTAAATCAGGATCATGAATTCCATTGCTGCCTCCATAAGTGGTTAGCCTGCACCGCCACGACGGGCGCGGCGGGGGGAATTCGACAATGCTGGAAACTTAGTGGTGGTGGCCGCAGCCGTGGGCCTTCGGGGCGCCGGGGAGCTCGGTTCCGGGTTCACGGCCGGTGTCGCCGGGAAAGCCGGCGGCTTCGAGGCGGGCGCGGTAGTCGGCCCAGTGGTGGTCCTGGCGGGCGCCGAGGTCGTACAGATAATCCCAGGTGTATAAGCCGGAGTTATGGCCGTCCGTGAAGGTCGGCTTCACGGCATAGTTGCCGACCGGCTCAAGGTCGCTCATGCCAACTTCGCGCTTGCCAACCTGCAGCACTTCCTGGCCTGGACCATGCCCCTTTACCTCGGCCGACGGCGAATACACGCGCAGCAGCTCGTAAGGGATGTTGAAGCTGGCGCCGTCGTCGAAGGAGATTTCGAGATAGCGCGATTTGTTGTGCAGGGTCAGTCCGGTCGGATTAGGCATGGTTCAGTTTCTTGACGATGGCTGCGCGCAATTGCGGCAGCAGGGCCTCACGGGACGCCACCGTGGCGGCGTCCGGCTCGCGCTGCTTCGCGCCCCAGGTGGGGTTCGGGAAGTGCGCATCGTCAGTGTAACGCGGGATCACGTGCCAGTGCACGTGAGGGGTCATATTGCCGAAGCTGGCCACGTTCACCTTGTGCGGGGACATGGTTTCGCGCTGCGCTTGCTCGACGGCCCAGACGGCCTGCATGATGTGGCCGCGGTCTTGCGGGGACAGGTCGGTCATTTCACGCACGTGCTCGTGCCACACCACGCGCGCGAAGCCGGGGTAGCCCGGCTCGTCGACCAGGATCACAGCCAGGAGGTCGTTGCGCCAGACCAGCGGGCCGGTGGCCGCGGAGGCCGGGTCGGACGCGGCGGCGTCGAAGCCGGCCAGCAGGCGGCACAGGTCGCAGCCTGCCGTCATACCAGCACCCGCTCGATGCCGCCGTCGTTGGCCTTGGCGACGTAATCGACCAGCCAGTTCTCGCCCAGCTTGTGCTTGGCGATCTCGATCACGATGTAGTCGGCGGTGGTGCCGGAATCGTCGTTGTAGCGGGTCAGGCCCTGCAGGCAGGACGGGCAGGAAGTGAGGATCTTCACCTCGCCATTGAAGCCGTCTGCCCGCAGCTTGTCCGCGCCGCTGACCATTTCCTGCTCCTTGCGGAAGCGGACCTGGGTCGAGATATCGGGACGGGCGGCAGCGAAGGTGCCGGACTCGCCGCAGCAGCGGTCGTTCTTCTCGATCTTCACGTTATCGACCGTGGACACCAGCGCATTCACCGTCTTCAGCGGGTCCTGCTGCTTCATCGGCGTGTGGCAAGGATCGTGGTACATATAGCGGGTACCGTTCACGCCTTCCAGCTTCACGCCCTTCTCCAGAAGGTACTCGTGGATGTCCATGATGCGGCAGCCCGGGAAGATCTTCTCGAACTCGTAGGACGCCAGCTGGTCGTAGCAGGTGCCGCAGGAAACGACCACGGTCTTGATATCCAGGTAGTTCAGCGTATTGGCCATGCGGTGGAAGAGGACGCGGTTATCCGTCATCATCTTCTCGGCCTTGTCGTAGTCGCCCGAGCCGCGCTGCGGATAGCCGCAGCACAGATAGCCCGGCGGCAGCACGGTCTGCACGCCCACATCCCACAGCATCGCCTGGGTTGCCAGCCCGACTTGCGAGAACAGGCGCTCGGAACCACAGCCCGGGAAGTAGAACACGGCTTCCGAGTTCGCGCTGGTCTTCTTCGGATCGCGGATGATCGGGATCATCTTGTTATCCTCGATATCCAGCAGCGCACGCGCCGTCTTCTTCGGCAGGTTGCCCGGCATCTTCTTGTTGACGAAGTGGATCACCTGCTCGCGGATGGCCGGCTTGCCCACCGATGGCGGCGGCGCCTTGGTCTGCTTGCGCGCCACGGACTTGAACACTTCATGGCCCAGGCGCTGCGCCTTGTAGCCCCAGCGCAGCATGGTCTCGCGCGTGGCGTGGATGGTCGCAGGATCGGTCGCATTCAGGAAGAACATGGCCGCCTTCTTGCCGGGGTTGAAGGAGCGCTTGTCCATCTTGCGCAGCAGATTACGCATATTCATCGACACGTCGCCGAAGTCGATGTTGACCGGGCACGGGGTCACGCACTTGTGGCACACGGTGCAGTGGTCGGACACGTCCTCGAACTCTTCCCAGTGGCGGATCGACACGCCGCGGCGGGTCTGCTCTTCGTACAGGAAGGCTTCGATCAGCGAGGACGTCGCCAGGATCTTGTCGCGCGGCGAATACAGCAGGTTGGCGCGCGGCACGTGGGTCGAGCACACCGGCTTGCATTTGCCGCAGCGCAGGCAGTCCTTGACGCTGTTGGCGATCTCGCCGATATCGCTCTGCTGCATGATCAGCGATTCGTGGCCCATCAGGCCGAACGAAGGCGTATAGGCATTGGTCAGCGTGGCGTCCATGCCCGGCAGGTTGAGCAGCTTGCCCTTATTGAAGCGGCCTTCCGGATCGACGCGCTCCTTGTACTTGCGGAAGTCGCCGATTTCGTCATCGGTCAGGAATTCCAGCTTGGTGATGCCGATGCCGTGCTCGCCCGAGATCACGCCGTTCAGCGAACGGGCCAGCTTCATGATGCGCGCCACTGCCTTGTGCGCGTCCTGCAGCATCTCGTAGTGGTCGGAGTTCACCGGCAGGTTGGTGTGGACGTTGCCATCGCCTGCGTGCATGTGCAGCGCCACGAACACGCGGCCGTGCAGCACGCGCTTGTGGATGGCCTGGGCTTCATCCAGGATCACCTTATAGGCGCCGCCATTGAAGATGTGGCGCAGTTCGGCGCGGATCTCCTGCTTCCAGCTGATGCGCACCGTGCGGTCCTGCGCCACGTCGAACAGGGTGGCGTTGGGCTGGTGCTGCAGGCGCTCGTCGAAGGCGCCGGCCAGCGATTGCAGGCCAAGTTCGAACAGCTGCTCGCGCACTTCGGCCAGGGGCTTGTCCAGATTGTCGAGGATGAAGGACCAGCGTGCCTGCACCTGGTCCAGCAGCGCCAGCGCCTGGGCAGGACGGTCGCCTATGATTTCGGCGTAAGGCACCTTCTCGTCCGACACTTCATCGCTCTTGCCGACCGGGAGATTCCCGGCCGCGAAGAATTCGCGCAGGGCTTCGGCCAGCTGCAGCTTGTTCTTGATCGACAGCTCGATGTTGATGCGCTCGATGCCGTCCGTGTACTCGCCCCATGCGGTTCAGCGGGATCACCACGTCTTCATTGATCTTGAAGGCGTTGGTATGCTTCGCGATGGCCGCGGTGCGGGCGCGGTCCAGCCAGAATTTCTTGCGCGCTTCCGGGCTCACGGCCACGAAGCCTTCGCCCACGCGGGTATTCGCCAGGCGCACCACTTCGGAGGTGGCCAGCGCCACGGCGTCTTCATTGTCGCCGACGATGTCGCCGAACAGCGCCATCTTGGGCAGCGTGCCGCGCTTCGATTTGGTGGCGTAGCCGACAGCGCGCAGGTAGCGCTCGTCCAGGTGCTCCAGGCCGGCCAGACGCAGGGTGGTGAATTGCTCGCCCTGTTTCGGCAGGCCGTCCAGGTAATCCTTGATTTCAACGATCGACGGGATCGCGTCGCGCGCCTGGCCGAAGAATTCGAGGCAGACGGTGCGCGTGTACTTCGGCATCTTGTGCAGGATCCAGCGCGCGGACGTGATCAGGCCATCGGTGCCCTCTTTCTGCACACCCGGCAGGCCGGCCAGGAACTTGTCGGTGACGTCCTTGCCCAAGCCTTCCTTGCGGAACTTGCGGCCTTCGATTTCCAGGATCTCGGTCCTGAACGGCTCGCCCTTTGCTTCGCCCTTGGCGTTCGGATGCGTCCATTCCAGCTTGAAGCGGGCCAGCGGGGTATCGTGAATCTTGGACAGATTGTGGTCCAGGCGGGTGACTTCCAGCCAGTCGCCCTGCGGATCAACCATGCGCCACGAGGCCAGGTTGTCCAGCGCGGTGCCCCACAGCACGGCCTTCTTGCCGCCCGCGTTCATGGCGATATTGCCGCCGATGCAGGAAGCGTGGGCCGAAGTCGGGTCCACGGCAAATACGAAGCCCGCCTTCTCGGCCGCTTCGCTGACCTTGTTGGTGATCACGCCCGCTTCGGAGAAGATGGTCGCGTATTCTCGATCCACGCCCGGCAGGACTTTCATCTCGACCTTGCCCAACGTAAGCAGTTTTTCCGTGTTGATGACGGCCGACAGTGGCGTCAGCGGGATCGCGCCGCCGGTGTAGCCGGTGCCGCCGCCGCGCGGGATGATAGTCAGGCCCAGTTCGATACAGCCTTTGACCAGGCCGGCCATTTCATCTTCGGTATCCGGCGTCAGCACCACGAACGGGTATTCAACGCGCCAGTCGGTGGCGTCGGTCACGTGGGAGATGCGCTTCATGCCGTCGAAGCAGATATTGTGCTTCTCAGTGTATTTGCCCAGTACCTTCTGCGTACGCTTGCGCAGGTCGTACATCTGGCGGAACTCTTCGCCGAAGTCGGCTACGGCCTTGCTGGCGGCGCGCAGCAGCTTCTCGACGTTCTCGCTGCGCTTGGCGGCATCGCTGTCATTGTCGCTGGAGTCGACGGCCAGGCGGCGCTTGTCCACTTCCGTCAGGCGGTGATGCAGGGCGTCGATCAGGGCATTGCGGCGCTTCGGGTTATCCAGCAGGTCATCCTGCAGATAGGGGTTGCGGCGCACCACCCAGATATCGCCCAGCACTTCGTACAGCATGCGCGCGGAACGGCCGGTCTGGCGGGCGCCGCGCAGTTGATCCAGCAATTGCCAGGCCTCTTCGCCCAGCAGGCGAATGACAATTTCGCGGTCGGAGAAGGACGTGTAGTTATAAGGGATTTCGCGCAAGCGGGTGTGCGCGTGACCATCGGGCGATTCTGCGAGCAATGCCTGGATTTGGGCTGGGGCGTTCATTATCTGCGTGGACGTAAGGCTGACGCTGGGCATGACATTCTAGCTTATTGCGGCGCACAAAGGCCGAACAGCCTTAGAACCCGTCCGGGTTCCGTTAACGTCAATTGCCAAGCAAATATTTAGTTGAGTGCGATACCAACTGAATAAGATTCAGTTTAGCACACTCGGCAAGCCTTGGTTCAGCCGCCGAAGAAGTTCGCGACCGAACGCCAGAAACCGTCGGGAATAAACAGCAGCGCAGCGGTCATGGTGACGTAGCGGGCGAATTTGCCGATGGCCATATAGGTGACCGAGGACCAGAACGGCAGCTTGAGCCAGCCGCCCAGGGTACAGAGGGGGTCACCGATGCCTGGCAGCCAGGCCAGCAGCATGGTTTTCGACCCGTAGTGGGACAGCCAGCCGAACCACCGGCTTTGGCGTTCCTTGGCGAATGCTGCCTTGGCGTAATAGCCGATCCAGTAATCGACGATGCCGCCCAGGGTGTTGCCGACCGTGGCCACGGCGATGGCGGGCCAGAACATGTCGCCATTGGCCTTGCAGACGGCAAATACGGCCGGTTCCGAGCCCAGCGGAACCAGGGTGGCGGAGACAAAACTGATGACGAAGACCGATGTCAGGCCTACTTCGGGTGCGGCCAGCACGCCCAGCAGCCAGCGGATTGCAGATTCGATCATCGATCAGGGTGGATGAGCTATAGAGGAGGTGAATGGCATACATTATAATGGTCCGCACCAAGCACACCGCACGACTGGACAGCCGGCCACCCGCAGACCCGCGCAGGCCGGCGTGCTGCACCCCTTCGGTTACAAGCCGTTGAAGCATGTCTTTGCACCAGGCCACCCTGCCTGGCCTTAATCGTTGAATCCAAGACTATGACTATCGACTACCTGAAGAAAATCCTGACCTCCGCGTCTACGACGTGGCTCATGAAACGCCTCTGGAACTGGCGCCGACCCTGTCGCAGCGTTACCAGAACCAGATTTATTTCAAGCGCGAGGACATGCAGGACGTCTTTAGCTTCAAGGTACGCGGCGCTTACAACAAGATGGCGAATCTGAGCGACGCGCAATTGAAGCGCGGCGTCATTTGCGCCTCCGCCGGCAACCACGCTCAAGGCGTCGCCCTCTCGGCTGCAAAGCTGGGCTGCCGCGCGCTGATCGTGATGCCGACCACCACCCCGCCGCTGAAGATCGAGTCGGTGCGCGCACGCGGCGGCTCCAGCGTGGAAATCGTGCCTGCACGGCGATTCCTACACGGACGCCTACAACCACGCGCTGCTGCTGGAAAAAGAGCAGAAACTGACCTTCGTCCACCCCTTCGACGATCCGGACGTGATCGCCGGCCAGGGCACGATCGCGATGGAAATCCTGCGCCAGCATTCCGGCCCGATCCACGCCATCTTCGTGGCCATCGGCGGCGGCGGCCTGATTGCCGGCGTGGCGGCCTACGTCAAGCAGCTGCGCCCGGACATCAAGGTGATCGGCGTGCAGACCATGGATTCCGATGCGATGGCGCGCAGCCTGAAAGCGGGCGAACGCATAACCTTGCCGGACGTGGGCCTGTTCTCCGACGGTACTGCCGTGCGCCTGGTAGGCCAGGAAACCTTCCGCCTCGCGCAGCAGTTCGTGGACGAGATCATCATCGTCGACACGGACGCGATCTGCGCGGCCATCAAGGATGTGTTCACCGATACGCGCTCGATCCTGGAGCCTGCCGGTGCGCTCGCGATTGCCGGCGCCAAGGCTTATATCGAACGCGCGGAGCTTTCCAAGAACCCGGTCAAGCATGAAACGCTGGTCACCATTGCCTGCGGTGCGAACATGAACTTCGACCGCCTGCGCTTCGTGGCTGAACGCGCGGAGCTGGGCGAGTCGCGCGAGGCGGTGTTCGCGGTGTCGATGCCGGAGCAGCGCGGTTCCTTCAAGCGTTTCTGCAGCCTGATCGGCCCGCGCAATGTGACCGAGTTCAACTACCGTATAAGCGATGAGGCGACCGCGCACGTGTTCGTGGGCGTGCAGATCAGCGACCGCGGCGAATCCGGCTCGGTGGCGCGGCGCTTCGAAGAAAATGGCTTCGATACGCTGGACCTGACGCACGATGAACTGGCGAAGTCCCACCTGCGCCACCTGGTCGGCGGCAAGAGCGCGCTGGCGAAGGATGAATTGCTGTACCGCTTCGAGTTCCCCGAGCGTCCGGGCGCGCTGATGCGCTTCCTCGATTCGATGGCGCCGAACTGGAATATCTCGCTGTGCCACTACCGCTCGCAAGGCGGCGACGTGGGACGTATCCTGATCGGCTTGCAGGTGCCGCCGGATGAGATGGACGAGTTCGCACGCTTCCTGGCAACGCTGGGCTATCGTTATTGGGATGAGTCGCAGAATCCGGTGTACAAGCTGTTCCTGTAAACCGGGAAGTGCTGGTGCCTGCCACGATGTGGCAGGCACCCGTTACGCGCCGCCGGCCAAGGTGTCTGCCACATCGTGGCAGACACCAGCATTTGGGTTTGGTTTACCATGTCGGTCTTAAGTAACAATCAAATGCACCCATGTCCACCAATTCCCCCGACCAATCCCCTCTCGGCAAGACTTCCTCGTACCGCACCGAGTACGCCCCCGAGCTGCTGTTCCCTATTCCGCGCCAGGCCAAGCGCGATGAGCTGGGGCTGGCGGGCACGCTGCCCTTCTACGGCGTGGACATCTGGAACGCCTACGAACTTTCCTGGCTGAATATGCGCGGCAAGCCGCAGGTGGCGGTGGCGCGCATCACGGTGCCGGCGGCGTCGCCGAACATCATCGAATCGAAGTCCTTCAAGCTTTACCTGAACTCCTTCAACCAGACGCGGCTCGCGGGTCCGGATGCGCTGAAGATGCTGCTGGAGCAGGACCTGTCCGCTGCGGCGGGCGCCAACGTGCATGTGGTGATCACGATGCAGGAAGATTTCGCCAAGCTGCAAATGGGTGAACTCGATGGGCAGTTGCTGGACCGCCTCGATATCGAAGTGGATAACTACTCGCCCAAGCCCGATATCCTGAAAGCGAATTTCGATGAGCAACCAGTGGAAGAAATCCTGGTATCCCACCTTCTCAAATCAAATTGCCTGGTCACCGGACAGCCGGATTGGGGCAGCGTGCAAATCACGTATGCGGGTCCGCAAATCGACCAGGAAAGCCTGCTGAAATATCTCATCGGTTTCCGCGAACATAATGAATTTCACGAGCAGTGCGTGGAACGTATCTTTACGGACATATTGCGCCAATGCAAGCCTCAACATTTAACGGTGTACGCACGCTACACCCGTCGAGGCGGTCTTGATATTAATCCGTGGCGCACCAACTTTAGTGGTGCAAGCAAGCCGTCAAATTTACGCAACGCCCGACAGTAATTTGGCGGAATCTGTCTTACAATGAATCAATAACTGTTGCGGCAATTCCTCAGCAATTGCCGCCTCAAGTCCCGCTCAAAAAACGGCGAAACCGCGCCACAACAAGGCAAAACATGGTGTTTGCCTTGCATGACCGATTTCAAGTGTCACGGCTGAGAAAGAAGCCTATAATTCGCTCGCAGTCAGCAGAAACTATGTCGCGTTATGAATAACCTGAGCAAAATCCTGTCGCTCGAGAACGTACAACTGGACCTAGAAGTGTCCAGCAAAAAACGTGCTTTTGAGCAAGCAGGTCTGATCTTCGAGAACAACTGCGGCATCGCCCGTTCCACTGTGTCCGACAACCTGTTCGCGCGCGAGCGCCTCGGTTCGACCGGCCTCGGCCACGGCGTCGCAGTGCCCCACGGTCGCATTAAAGGCTCGAAAAGCCTGAAGTCGCCGCTGGCCGCTTTCGTGCGCCTGTCCGAGCCGATTCCTTTCGAATCGCCGGATGGCAAGCCCGTCAATCTCTTGTTCTTCCTGCTGATCCCGGATCATGTAACGCAGCAGCACCTGGAAATCCTGTCCGAGATCGCTGAGATGTTCTCGGATGATGCTTTCCGTACGGCACTTTCCACCGACCCCGATCCGGCTTCCGTGTACAGCCGCATTGTCAACTGGCAGCCAAGCCTTCAGGCGGCCGGTTAAGTTTAAGTTAAACTAGGGGCTTCGACATCACCTTCAGGCAGGCCCATGCTGCAAACCCCTCTGACGATTCAACGCTTATACGACGATAATCGGGAGACGTTGCAGCTGGGATGGTTCGCCGGCTTTCCCGGCGGCGAGCGCCTGATTTCGGGCGACGTGGCATCCGCGGCCGACCAGGTCGGCCACCTGAACACCATCCACCCAGGCCGTATCCAGGTCTTCGGGCACCAGGAAATCAATTACTACCAGCGCCTGAAGTCGCTGACGCGCGCCCATGTGATCGGTGAGCTGATTGCGGGCGGACCGCCGGCGCTGATCATCGCGCAGGGCCTGGAAACGCCGCCGGACATCCTCGCAATCTGCGACGAGAAAAACATCCCGCTGTTCTCCACGCCGTTGCCTGCGGCACAGGTGATCGACTTCCTGCGCGTCTATCTGTCCAAAAAGCTGGCGCAGCGCGTGATCATGCACGGCGTGTTCATGGACGTGCTGGGCGTGGGCGTGCTGATTACCGGCGATTCCGGCCTGGGCAAGTCCGAACTTGGCCTGGAACTGATTTCGCGTTCCCACGGCCTGGTGGCGGATGATGCGGTGGAGTTCTCGCGCATCGCGCCGAACATGATCGAGGGCCGCTGCCCTCCCCTGCTGCAAAACCTGCTCGAAGTGCGCGGCCTGGGCCTGCTGGACATCAAGGCCATCTTCGGCGAGACGGCAGTGCGCCGCAAGATGCGCCTGAAGCTGATCGTGCATCTGGTGCGGCGCTCGGCGTTGGAAGAGGAAGTGGAGCGCCTGCCTTTCCAGTTCCCGACCGAGGACGTACTTGGCCTGCCGGTCCGCAAGGTCGTGATCCCGGTGGCGGCCGGCCGCAACATCGCGGTTCTGTTGGAAGCCGCGGTGCGCAACACCATCCTGCAACTGCGCGGCATCGATACCCTCCAGGAGTTCATGGAGCGCCAGCGCCAGGCAATGAGCGGAGACTGATATGCGCATCGTTCTGATTACAGGCATCTCCGGTTCCGGCAAATCCGTGGCGCTGAACGTGCTGGAGGACATCGGCTACTATTGCGTCGACAACCTGCCGCCGGCGCTGCTGCCAAATCTCGTTTCCACGCTGTCCGACGAAGGCGCTGACGCGCTGGCCGTGGCGGTCGATGCGCGCAGCGCGGCTTCGCTGGCCAGCCTGCCGGCCGAGTTCCGCAAGCTGAAGGAAGAAGGTCATGATGTGAAGATCATGTACCTGACGGCCAGCACGCATTCGCTGGTGGCGCGCTTTTCCGAGACACGCCGCAGCCATCCTTTGTCGCACGAGCTGCATCCTGGACAGAATCCGGCCGGGCGGCGTACGCTCATTGAGTGCATTGCGGAGGAGCGCGAGCGCTTGTCCGCCATCCAGCAGCTGGGGCATGTGATCGATACGTCGGAACTGAGCGCGAACAAGCTGCGGGCGCTGATCAAAGATCTGGTGCTGAGCGAGAATGCGCCGTTGACGCTGTTCTTCGAGTCGTTTGCGTTCAAGATGGGCGTGCCGCTGGATGCGGACTTCATGTTCGATGTGCGCGCAATTCCCAATCCTTATTACGACCTGGCGCTGCGTCCTTTGACGGGACGCGATGAGCCGGTGATTGCTTTCCTCGATGCGCAGCCCAGCGCGGAGGAGATGTTCAACGATATCCGCGGCTTCGTTGAGAAGTGGCTGCCGGCGTTCAAGAAGGATAACCGGAGCTATCTGACTGTGGCTATCGGCTGCACCGGGGGACAGCACCGCTCCGTCTACATGGCAGAGCGCCTGGCGCGGCATTTTCACGATACGGAGAACGTCGTTCTACGGCACCGCGAGCAGTCGTAGCCGTGCACGCACGGCGGATCAAACGATCCGCCCTACGCCGGGCAGCAGATCATCGTCTCATGTGATTTGACGCAACGCGTAGGGCGGATCATTGATCCGCCGTGTCGAGGCCGTCGGCGGCGTTAAACGCCGAGGCGGAGCTGCCAGTAGCTCACGTCAAGCCAAGAACCGAACTTGAACCCGACCTCGCGGAAGCTGCCGACTGGCTCGAACCCCATCTTCTGGTGCAGGGCCATGCTGGCCTCGTTTGGCTGCGCCACGCCGCCGATCACCAGGTGGATGCCGCACTGGGTCAGCAGTTCGAGCAAACGGGCGTAAAGCCTTCGCGCATGGCCGTTGCCGATAGCGCAGGGCTTGAGGTAAATGGAACTCTCCACCGAACGCCGGTAAGCCGAGCGCTCCTTCCATTTGGTCGCATAGGCATAGCCGAGAATCTCGTCGCGGTCTTCCAGCACCAGCCAGGGCAGGCCGGCTGTGATCACATGATCGATCCGGCGCGCAATTTCGGCGCTGGTGACTTCGATCTCTTCAAAGGTGATGGTGGAATGCGTGACGTAATGGTTGTAGATGCCTGCGATGGCTGCTGCATCGGCCGGGTGGGCTGCGCGTATCGTGGTCATGTCCGCTTCGATAAAAGTTAATGACCACGATGAATGAGCAAGTAGCGCGCCAGAGAATAGCGGCGTCCGCCGCACCATAGCGGTGCGATCAGCCCAGCCAGTGCACCACTTCGATCGTATGCTGGTCAGGATCGGTGATCATGGTGCCGTAGTAACGTTCGTTGATGTCGGGACGCAGGCCCGGCTGGCGCAAGGTCCGAGCGCCCAGTTCGGTGGCGCGGGCATGGAAGGCTTGCGCGGCTTCCGCCGACGGCGCGGCAAACGCAATGTGCGCGCGATGGCCGGGTAAAGGGCTGTCATCCTGCGCGGGATAGATGGCGAAACCCCAGTGGCCGTCGGCGCCGAAGATGGCCTGGGTACCGTCCTGATGCTGCACGGTGTAGCCGAGCGGGGCGAGGCAGGCAGTGTAGAAGTCCAGCGCACGCTGCAGGTCGCGGGTGCCGATGGATACGTGGTCGATCATCATGCTTCTCCTTGTGTGGGAGAGCACATCTTACGGACGGGCCGTGGAACGATTTCGCAATTTAAAGGCAGCGAATGGGAAATTTTCTCACAGCGTGAGCTTGGTCTCGAACTTCGAGCAATTCATGGCGAACAGGCTCTTCACGTTGATCACGTTGTTATTCGACGTGAACACGCGCCGCGTGAACTCGTGATAAGCCTCCATCGAAGCCGCCGTCACGATCAGCATGAAGTCGAATTCGCCCGCCACCTCGTAGCAGGACATCACATCCGACTCCCGCCGCATCTGCGCCTCGAACTGCTGCAGGATGGCGCTGTTCTGGTGGTCCAGCTCCACGGACACGAACACCGTCAGCGGACGCCCCGCCTGCACGCGGTCCACCAGCGCCACATCCTTCAGCAGCACGCCGGACGCGCGCAACTGTGCGATGCGGCGCTGGCAGGTCGCCACCGACGAATGCACGCGCTCCGCGATCTCGCGCAAGGGGGTAGCCGCGTCGTCCTGCAGGATGTTGAGGATGGCGCGGTCGATGCGGTCCAGCTCCTTCATGCGAGGAGGCGCAGCGGGTGGGCGTAGTCCGGCCAGCAGGGTTCGAAGAAGTGCTCCACCATTGCGGGCGTGACGCCATCCAGCGTGGGCGGATTCCAGCGTGGGGCATTGTCCTTGTCGATGACCAGGGCGCGTACGCCTTCCAGGATTTCGCCATGCTCGAAGTTGCGGCGCACCAGGTTGCGCTCCATCCGCAGGCAGTCGGCCACGTCCAGCGACGCGCCGCGGCGCAGCAGTTCGTGGGTGACGCACATCATCAGCGGCGAGCGCTGCTCCATGGCGTTCAGCGACTTCTTCGCGAACGGGTCGGCATCGGTGCGCAGCGAGTCCATGATGGCGTCCACGCTGCCGGCCGAGAAGTGGCGGTCGATCAGGGCGCGCTGAGCTTCCAGCTCGCCGGCACCGGCCAGCTCGCGCATCGGCGCTGCGAAGGCGGCAATTTCGGCGGGCAGCGCAGCGGCGGGGGACGCGTCGATCAGCGCGCCCAGCGTACGCCATTCGGCTTCCGGCACGAAATGGTCGGCCAGGCCGAGATAGAGCGCGTCGGCGGCGCCCACGGTCAGGCCGGTCAGGCCCAGCCACATGCCCAGGCTGCCCGGCGCATGGGACAGGAAATGGCTGCCGCCCACGTCCGGGAACAAGCCGATATTGACTTCCGGCATCGCCAACTTCGTACGGCCGCTGACAATGCGCACGCCGCAGCCCGGCCCGCCCTGCGAGATGCCCATGCCGCCTCCCATCACCACCCCATCCATCAGGGCAATATACGGTTTGTTGTAGAAATGAATTAAATGATTTAGCCCGTATTCCTCGGTGAAGAAATCCTCAAGCAGCGCGCTGTTGCCCTGGGCGAGCTGTGGCCCACTTCATGGAAGAAACGGATATCACCGCCCGCGCACAAGGCTTTGCCGCTGCTGCTGCGGATCACCACCGCCGCCACGGACGCATCGCCGCGCCAGGCCAGCAGCGCACGCGTGATGGCGCGCACCATGTCGAGGGAGAGGGAGTTGAGTGCCTTGGGGCGGTCGAGGGTGATGAAGCCGGTGCTGTTGCTGATGTGGGTGATGACGTATTCGCTCATTGTTCTCAGGGTGAGGTTGCAAAAAGGGCGCCAGATGCGCCCTTTGTTGATGAGTCCCGCGTGTCCTTTACATAGCGGTGACTGGTGCTTCGTAAGTGTCCGGCAGATGCTTGATCGCTTCGTGGTTATGGTTCTGCACGCGGTCCTTGTGCTTCATGACCTGGCGATCCAGTTTGTCGATCAGCGTATCGATGGCGGCATAAAGGTCTTGCGAAAGGCTCTCCACATACACAGTCTTACCCGACATGCGCAGATTAATCTCTGCTTTTTGACGTTTTTCTTTCTCGGTGAGGTTATCTACAGTCAGGATGACAGCAATATCAATCACTTGATCGAAATGGCGTTTAATCCGCTCCAGCTTGTTCTGCACGTACTCGCGAATCGCTGGGGTCACTTCGACATGATGTCCACTGATGGTGAGATTCATACACACTCCTAAAGATGATGTCGCTTACAAGTTCATACATGCTTGTAGCATGCAGCGGAACCGTGCACTACAAAGACTTGCGGAGACTTACTGGTGGGATCTTCAATGCTTCTCGGTACTTGGCAACAGTACGTCGCGCTATGACCATGCCCTGTTCTCCCAGCATGTCCGCAATCTTACTGTCGGATAAAGGATTTTTCGGGTCTTCTGCTCCTGTCAATTGCACGATCAGCGCACGGATCGCAGTCGATGAGGCTTCACCCCCAGCTTCAGTCGCGACGTGGCTTCCAAAGAAATATTTCAACTCAAACATGCCATGCGGGGTGAGCATGTATTTTTGAGTTGTTACCCGAGAAATAGTGCTCTCGTGTAGTCCCAGTGTATCAGCTATTTCACGCAACACAAGGGGTCTCATGGCCACTGCGCCATGACTGAAAAAGTTCTTTTGTCTTTCTACTATCGCCTGCGAAACGCGCAGGATTGTGTCGAAGCGCTGGCGCATATTCTTGATCAGCCACTTGGCTTCCTGCAGCTGGGCGCTCATCTGGGATTCGCCCTTGCCCTGCTTGAGCAGGCTCGCGTACAAGGCATTCACGCGCAGGCGCGGCATGACGTCGTTGTTCAGGCTGACCTGCCAGCCATTGCGGCTCTTCTTCACGATCACGTCCGGCACGACATAGTCTGACACGTCTGACGCAAATTCAGCGCCCGGATGGGGATTGCACTGGCGAATCACCGCCTGCGCTTCGCGCAAGTCTTCATCGTCGCAGTCCAGCGCCTTCTTCAGCTTGTTGAACTCGCGCTGGGCAAACCAGGTCAGATGCTTCTCGACAATGCACAGCGCCATGCGGCGCGTGACCATGGGCACATTGGGCAGGCGCTTGATCTGCAGCGCCAGGCATTCGGACGCATTGCGCGCGCCCACGCCGACCGGGTCGAAGTTCTGCAGCAGCAACAGGGCCGTGCGCAACTCTTCCAGTTCGACTTCCAGCTCTTCCGGCAGGCGCGCATGGATCTCTTCCAGCGGTTCTTCCAGGTAGCCGTTCTCGTCCAGCGCATCGATGATGATTTCCATCAGCGCGCGGTCGCGCGCTTCCGCCACGGTCACGCGCATCTGCTCCAGCAGGTGCTCGCGCAGCGTGCAGTGGTTCGCTTCCAATTGCGGGCGGCTGTCCTCGTCGTCCGGCGACTTGTTGCGGCCGGAATCGCTCCAGTCGCTATCGCCTATGTCGCCGCCCTCGCCTTCGCCGCCTTCACCGCCTTCATAGCTGTCGGCTTCGGCGCTGGGCGCGGATTCGCCCTCGCCTTGCGGCGCGGACTCTTGTGGTGCTTCGGCAGAGCCATTGCCCTGGTTGATGGCGCCGTCCGCCAGCAGGCGCACCGAATGATCGAGCGGATCATCCAGGCGTTCCAGCAGCGGGTTGTCGCTCAGCAGCTGCTCCAACTCCTGGTGCAGCTCGAGCGTCGAGAGCTGCAACAGGCGGATGGATTGCTGCAGCTGCGGTGTGAGCGCCAGGTGTTGCGAGGTTCGCAGTTGCAGTGACTGTTTCATGGCCTTGCTTACATGCGGAAGTGTTCGCCGAGATACACGCGGCGGACAGACTCGTCGGCAATAATATCGTCCGGGCGGCCCGAAGCCAGCACCGAACCCTGGTTGATGATGTAGGCGCGATCGCAGATACCGAGCGTCTCACGCACATTGTGGTCGGTAATCAGCACACCGATATTGCGCTCCTTCAGGAAACGTACGATACGCTGGATTTCGATCACGGCAATCGGGTCCACGCCCGCGAACGGCTCGTCCAGCAGCACGAAGCGGGGGTTGGTGGCGAGGGCGCGCGCAATTTCCACGCGGCGGCGTTCACCGCCGGACAGCGACAGCGCCTGGTTCTCGCGCAGCTTTTCGATCTGCAGGTCGGCCAGCAGGGCTTCCAGGCGCTCGTCGATCTGCGCCTTGGTCATCGGCTTGCCGTCCACGTTCTGAATCTCCAGCACGGCGCGGATATTCTCTTCCACGGTCAGCTTGCGGAACACCGAAGCTTCCTGCGGCAGGTAGGACAGGCCCAGGGTGGCGCGCTTGTGGATGGGCAGCATGGACACGTCCACGCCGCCGATATCGATGGTGCCTGCGTCGGACGCGACCAGGCCCACGATCATGTAGAAGGACGTTGTCTTGCCCGCGCCGTTCGGCCCCAGCAGGCCTACCACTTCGCCGCAATCCACCTGCAGCGACACGTCATGCACCACCTGGCGCTTGCCGTAGGTCTTTTGCAGGCCCTTGACGACCAGGGTGCTTTCGCAAGTCGAAACCGCCATGCTTATTTCCCTGCCGCTGGCGTTGGGTTGGTCGTGGCCGGCGGCGTTGCCGGTGGAGCGGTGCGCGTCGGCTGGATCACCATCGTGCCGCGGCCGCCGCCCTGTTTTACTCTCGCCGGTGGAAGTGTTCTTCACGCTGAAGAATTCCTTGCGGCTGTCATAGGAGATGAATTCGCCTTCGACTTCGTCGCTCGGCTTGGCGCCTTCCAGGCGCTTGATCTTCGCCTTGCTGAACATCTTCACCAGTTCAACGTTCTCGTCGTACTCGATGCGTTCAGCCTCGCCTTCCACCCACTGGTCGCCTTCGCCGTCGCGCTTCTGGCGGAAGGTGGCCTTGCCGCCGCCGCCCGTCAGCACCACGTGCTGGAAGCCTTCCGGCGTCTGCGACACCACGGCGCGCGCCGCCTTCATCAACAGCGTGCCGCGCGTGAGGACCACATTGCCGGTGGCGATGCGCTGCTGCTTCACATCGTCCACTTCCAGGTTATCGAACTTGATTTCCATCGGCTTGTAGGAGTCGGCTTTTTCGGCGGCGGCCATGCCGCTCACCAAAGCCAGGACTGCCGAAAGCAGGAGTTTTTTCATCGTAATTCCATTCGTATTGGGTTAGCGCGCCTTCGGCGGGAAGACGAGCGTGCCGCGGCCGGACAGTTCCAACTGTCGGCTGGCGTTATTGGCGCGCATGCCACTGGCTTGCGCGGTGGTTTCACCCGATTTCATGCGCACCGGCTGGTCCGTCTCCATACGGTCCTCGTCCGGGTAGATCACCAGCTTATCCGTTTCCAGGTGCAGTTCCTGGTTCGCCTGCCCGGCGGCGCGGTCGATCCTTACCTCGTCGCGCAGGGTCACGCGGCTGTTCACATCATCCACCCGCGCCGTTTTCGAGCGGATATCCATGGGAGGCTTGTCCTCGGCCAGGCTGCGCACGATCGGCTTGTCGATCTCGGAGGAATCGTCGATCGGACGGTGGGTCAGCTTGTCGCCGGAGATGATGTAGCTTGGCTTGCCAACCTTGTTCAGGCGCACGAAGCTGAAGCGTTCGACGATGTAGTCCGGTTCATTCATCCGCATATCGGCCTGCATTTCCTCGCCGGCGCGGTTCAGCAACTCCAGTATCCAGAAGGAGCCGACGGCGGCAAACAGCGCCAGCAGCATGCCGAGCGACAGGCGGAAACGGTGGGCGGTCCTCTGGTTGCGCATGCTGCTCCCTTACACCATGAACTGGGTCATGATGCGCTCGTAGTTGCCCTGGGCGCGCAGAATGAATTCGCACACCTCGCGCACGGCGCCGCGGCCGCCGGCCGCTTCGGTAATATGATGCGCACGGCTGTGCACTTCCGGGCGGCCGTTCGGCACGCTGACGGCAAAGCCCACGCGGCTCAGGATGGGCAGGTCCACCACATCGTCGCCGATGAAGCCGACCTGCTCTTCGGTCAGGCCCAGTTGCTGGATCAGGGCGCGGAAGGGGGTGAGCTTGTCGTGCCCGCCCTGGTGCACGAACTCGATGCCCAGGTCCTTGGCGCGCGCAGCTACGGTGGCCGAACGGCGGGCGCTGATGATGGCGGTCTGCACGCCCGATTCCTGCAGCAGCTTTATGCCCAGGCCATCGTGCACGTTGAAGGTCTTCATCATCTCGCCTTCGGGGCCGTAGTGCAGGCTGCCGTCGGTCAGCACGCCATCGACGTCGAAGATCATCAGGCGCACCTTGGCGGCGCGCTTGACGTTGTCCATATTGTAGGGGCGGCTCATCAGATCACCTTGGCGCGGGTCAGGTCGTGGATATGCAGGGCGCCAACCAGGATGCCCGCATCATCGGTGACCAGCATCTGGTTGATGCGGAATTCTTCCATGATGGCGACAGCGTCCACGGCCAGCTTGTCCGGGCCGATGGTGCGCGGGCTCAGGTGCATCACGTCCTTGATGACGACCTTGCCGAAGTCCTGCACCTTTTCGATCATGCGGCGCAGGTCGCCGTCGGTGAAGACGCCGACCGGCTTGTTGTCCGCATCGACGACGGCGGTCATGCCCATGCCCTTCTGGGTGATTTCCAGCAGCGCATCGGGCAGGCGGGTGTCCAGGCCCACGGCGGGGATGGCGGCGCCGGTACGCATGATGTCGCGCACATGGGTCAGCAGGCGGCGGCCCAGGGCGCCGCCCGGGTGCGAGCGGGCGAAATCCTCTTCCTTGAAGCCGCGCAGGTCCAGCAGGGCCACGGCGATCGCGTCGCCCAGCGCCAGCGTGGCGGTGGTGGAGGCGGTGGGCGCCAGGTTCATTGGGCAGGCTTCCTTGGCCACGGAAACGTCCAGGTGCACGTCCGACAGCTTGGCCAGGCTCGATTCCGGCTTGCCGGTCATCGAGATCACCACGCCGCCCATGCGCTTCACGACCGGCAGGATGGCCATCAGTTCGGCCGCCTCGCCGGAATAGGAAATGGCGATCACCGCATCTTCCGGCGTGATCATGCCCAGGTCGCCGTGCGCGGCTTCGGCCGGGTGCACGAACAGGGCCGGGGTGCCGGTGGACGCCAGCGTAGCGGCAATCTTGCGGCCGATATGGCCGGACTTGCCAATGCCGGATACCACGACGCGACCTTTGCATTGCAGCAACAGGGACACGGCCTTGCCTACGGATTCGTCGGTCGCCAGGCGTTCATGCAGGGCGCGCAGCGCGTCCGTCTCGATTTGCAGGGCCTCGCGCGCCAGTTCCAGTGCGCGGGTTGCGGTCTTGGCATCAAAAACTTTCAGCATTGTTTTTTCATCGGTTACACTCATGCCGGAAGTATAGCCGAATTGGTAAAGCAAAAAACTTGCCAGACGCAACAAACAACGGTGCCAATCGACTAAGATCAGATAATGTTCACGCCTCTTGAACTGACCCTCCTGCTGCTCGCCAGCGCGGTGCTGGGGGTGGTCGCCTTCCGCATGATGCACCTGCCGCCCATGCTGGGCTACCTGGCGGTCGGCATCCTGATCGGTCCCAATGCCCTGGGACTGGCCACCGAAAGCGACGCCACCCACTCCCTTGCCGAATTCGGCGTGGTCTTCCTGATGTTCTCCATCGGGCTGGAGTTCTCCCTGCCCAAGCTGATGGCCATGCGGCGCATCGTGTTCGGGCTGGGCATGGCCCAGGTGGCGCTGACCATCGTCGCCACAATGGTATTTGGCTGGGTCATCCACTTCGTGCTGCCGCCTTCCATCCACCTGACGTGGCAGGCTTCGTTCGCCCTGGGCGGCGCGCTGGCGATGTCCTCCACCGCCATCGTGGTGAAGATGCTGACCGAGCGCCTGGAACTGGAAAGCGAGCATGGGCGCAATATCGTCGGCATCCTGCTGTTCCAGGATCTGGCCGTGGTGCCCCTGCTGATCCTGATCCCGGCCCTGGCCAAGAATCCCGATAACCTGGCCGGCACGCTGGCCCTGGCGAGCCTGAAGGCGGTGGTGGTGCTGGTGCTGCTGCTGTTCATCGGCCAGCGCGTGATGCGCAAGTGGTTCACCATCGTGGTCAAGCGCCGCTCGCAGGAGCTGTTCATGCTGAACCTGCTGCTGATCACGCTGGGCGCGGCCTGGATTACCGAGATGGCCGGCCTGTCCCTGGCGCTGGGCGCCTTCGTGGCCGGCATGCTGATTTCCGAAACCGAATACAAGCACCAGGTGGAAGAGGACATCAAGCCTTTCCGCGACGTGCTGCTGGGGCTTTTCTTCATCACCGTCGGCATGCTGCTGAATATCCGCGTGGTGGCGGAGAACTGGTGGCTGGTGCTGATCCTGCTGGCCGGCCCCGTGCTGCTGAAATTCGCCCTGATCGCCGGCCTGGCGCGGCTGTTCGGCGCCTCCACCGGCACGGCGATGCGCACCGGCCTGGCGCTGGCCCAAGCCGGCGAGTTCGGCTTCGTGCTGCTGAATGTGGTGGGCGGCATGCGCCTGGTCGACCCCTTCGTGGTGCAGGTCGTGCTGGCGTCGATGGTGCTGTCCATGCTGTTGGCGCCCTTCCTGATCGAGCAGTCGGACAAGATTGTGCTGAAGTTCTCTGCCAACGAGTGGATGATGCAGTCGCTGACGCTGACCAAGATCGCGGCGCGCACCATGTCCACCAACAAGCACGTGATCGTGGCGGGCTTCGGCCGCTCCGGCCAGAGCCTGGCCACCCTGCTGACCGAGGAGAAGATCGATTATCACGCGCTGGACCTGGACCCGACCCGGGTGCAGGAAGCGCAGACGGCGGGCGCCAACGTTTCCTATGGCGATGCGGCGCGGCGCGAATCCCTGGTGGCGGCCGGTATCTACCGCGCTTCGGCGGTTGTGATCACCTATGCCAGCACCCCGTCCGCGCTGAAGGTGCTGCACCTGGTGCACGAATTGGCCCCCCACCCTGCCCGTCATTGTTCGCTCGCATGACGATACGGACCTGGACCGGCTGAAGTCCGCCGGCGCCGCCGAAGTGGTTCCGGAAATGATGGAAGGCTCGCTGATGCTGGCCTCCCACGCGCTGGTGATGCTGGGCGTGCCGCTGCGGCGAGTAGTGCACCGCGTGCAGCGCGCCCGCGAGGAACGCTATGCCTCGCTGCGCGGCTACTTCCACGGCGCCAGCGATACGGCGGACGAGTCGGAACTGGTACGCCTGCATTCGGTGGCGCTGGCCGATGGCGCCTCATGCGTCGGCCGGGAGTTGGGCGAAATCGACATTGCCGCCACGGGCGCGGAAGTCTCGGCCATCCGGCGCGGCAAGGAGCGGCTGGAGGTGGCGCCCGATACGGTGCTGGAGGCAGGCGACGTGGTGGTGCTGCGCGGCGCTGCCGACGCCGTGGCGCGGGCTGAGGGGGAGCTGTTGGCTTGAACCGGGCCGCGGGTCGGGATGCACGGCGGATCAATGATCCGCCCTACGACGCGTCCCGTGCCCGTCAGGGTGTAGGGCGGATCATTGATCCGCCGGCGTTTACGGTGCGTACCTGATTACGCGGTTACGGCCGCCGTCCTTGGCCTGATACAAGGCTTCGTCGGCGTGGGCGATCAATTCCTGGGCCTGGACTTCAACCGCGCCGCCGGCGGCGGTCTGGGACAGGCTGGCTACGCCCACCGATGCGGTAATCGATACCTTTACGCCACCGGACAAGTCGATCATGCTGGCCGCAATGCTGGCGCGGATACGCTCGGCCACGAAGGCGGCGCTCTCCAAATCCGCGTTGATCAGCAGGACCACGAACTCCTCGCCGCCGAAGCGGGCCAGTGCGTCCGAAAGCCGCAGCTCGTTCTTGATGCGGTTGGCGATCTCGCGCAGCACATCGTCGCCGCCCTGGTGGCCCACGGTGTCGTTGACGCGCTTGAAGTGGTCGATGTCGATGTACATGAAGGAAATCGGATACTCCTGGCGGCGCGCACGGGAGATCTCCTCGATCAGGCGGCGGTCCACATAGCGGCGGTTGTAGACGCCGGTCAGGGAATCGGTCAGGCCGATGTACTTCAACATCTCGTTGGAGATCACGTTCTCCAGGCAGATGGCGATGATGGAGGCCATGTGCTCGACGAAATCCGTGCCCAGCGACGGCGAGAAGCGCGCCGGGTCAACGCTGCCCAGATTCAGGCTGCCGATGATGCGCTTGTTGCGCAGCAGGGGCACGATGGCCGCGCTTTGCAGGCGCTGCTCGGGACTCGGGAATTGCGCGCCGTGGCGCTGCGCGTCGAACATGCCTAGCTCCGGCTTGGGCGGGGTACGAGGGTTCAGCTCGAAACCGAGGGCGTCCACGTCCGGCACAAAGATCAGCTGCGGGAAGTCGGCGAAGTTCACGCCCAACTTTTCCATCACGGTGCGGATATCCGAATCCTCATCGATCAGGCTGAGGGTGACAGCGCTCAGGTCCGAGATCACCGGCAGGGTCCGGAAGATAGTGCCAATCAGCTCGGGGAAGGTGGACGCGCCGACGATCTCCAGGTCGAAGGCCTGGTGGCGCATCATGATTTCGTGATTGCGTTCGGCCTGCTCGATCAGATAGGCGAGACGAGCACGCAGCGCCTTGTTTTCGGCCACAAGGTCCGTTTGCTTGGGCTGCTTGCCCGGAAGTTTTTGCGCCATGTCCATCCGCACCGCCGATCCAGCTAAGCTATCAAAATGCCAGTGTAACCCCGATTTCCTGCCCCACCTTCAATTGCTGGCCCTCGCCTTGCAGAACTACCACATTCATGCCGAAGCAGATGCCGCCTTCGACTTCCTCCTTGGCGCGGTAGGACTGCAGGATATCCAGCGGGTCGGGGCCGAATTCGCCGGTTCCCTGGTCGACCGAAGGCATCGGGCAGCGGGCGCAGGGCTTTACCGGCTTGAGGATTGCGTCGCCGACGCAGAAGGTTTCCGTGTAGTCCTCTTCGAAGGGCTCGATATCGCCGATCACGATATTGGGACGGAAGCGGTTCATCGGCAGCGGTTCGCGGCCGGCCGTGTGCAGCTTTTCATTGAGGTCCTGCAGGGAGCCGGTGCCGATCACCAGGATGGGATAGCCGTCCGAGAACAGGGTCGGATGCAGCTCGCCATCGGTCCACCTGCCGCTGGTGGTGCGCTTGGCGTTGGCGTGGTAGCGCGCCAGGCGGCACGGCACGCCGAGGAAGCTGGAGAACCAGGTGGCGGTAGTCTCGTCGCAGTCGTAGGCGAGGACCGTGTCTTCCCCACACCTGGACTTGCAGCGTGGGCGCTGTTTCGGGATCGGGCAGGCCGAGGGGGATTTCCAGGCGCAGCATGCCGGGCGCGCGCAGCTCCAGCGTTTCGCTTTTCAGCCTGGGCACAATCAGGGACATGCGCGGATGCTCGCGCTGGGTGAGCGCCACGCCATCCAGGCCGACGACCGCCCACTCGCGGTCATAAATCTGCTCGGTCATCAGCCCGGCGCGGGGTCAGCGTGGCTTCCTTCAGCGCAATGCCGGCGCAGGATTTGATCGGATAGAGATTGAGTTCGGACAAGATGGCCATAACGCTAACGCCTAATGACTAATTATTAAGCATCGATTATGGCAGCAAAGCCGGGCGCAGACAATCAACTATCTGCGCCCGGCCGCCCGAAATCAGGCTTCGGTCTTGCTGGTCTTGGGCTTGCGCGGCAGGCGGCTGCGGGCCGGCGCCTTGTGCGTGCCTGGCTTCGGCATGCGCTTTTTCTGCGCAGAGTCGGCATCCAGCGAGTTCTCGATCGCGTTGACCGAGGCTTCGGCAGCGCGGTCTGCTGCGGCTTCGGCATCGGCTTCGGCTTCGGCGGCGATATTGTCCGCCGCGGCGGCGCCGGCGTCGGCCGCCAGCACGGCTTCCGCTTCGGCGGCTGAGGCCTTGGCCTTGCTGGTGCGGCCGGTCTTCTTGGCGGCGGGCTTGCGGGCCGCGCCGCGCGCGCCGCGCTTGGCCGGCGCCGGGGCTTCGGCTTCGGGCTCGCCGGCAACGGCGTATCCGGCCGCTTCCTCGGCGGCGACCACCGGTGCGGCGGCAGGCGCCCCGAACTCGGATGCATCGTCGAGCGCGGATTCGACTTCGTTGGCTTCCTCCTCGAGCATCTGCTCGGCGCTCGCCGCTGCGGCGGCGATTTCGGCGGCCATCGACTCTTCGGACTCCGGCACCGGCGCGCCGCCGCGGCGATTGCGTCCGCCACGGTTGCCGCGGCCACGACGGCCGTCCTGGCGGCCTTCACGCTGCTCGGCGGCGTCGCCCTGCTCCGCACCCTCGGCTGCGGCCAGGTTTTCGCCTTCGGCAGCGGCAGCAGGCTCGGTCACGGCGACGGGCGCAGCCACAGGCTGGCTGCCTCGGTAGACGTAAGCGCCGGATTTCTCATCGCGGCCGAATTCCAGCAGCCCGCGCGCCTTCATCTCTTCCAGCAGGTTGCCGAAGGTGCGGTAGCCGTAATAGGACTCGCTGAAATCCGGCTTGCGGCGCTTGATCGCTTCCTTCAGCACCGAAGCCCAGATCTTGCCCTCGCCCCGCTCGGCGGCCAGCGCATCGAAGGTCGAGTAGGCGATTTCGACGGCCTGGTTGCGGCGCTTTTCCATTTCCTCCTTGCGGCGCTTCTCCTCTTCCGGCGTACGCTTCGGCTGCTGCTCGCGCGAATCGCGGCGGGCGGCCTGCTGGCGGCGCGATTCGCGCACCAGGTCGTCGTAGAAGATGAATTCGTCGCAGTTGGCCACCAGCAGGTCGGAAGTCGAATCCTTCACGCCCACGCCGATCACGCGCTTGGCGTTCTCGCGCAGCTTGGAAACCAGGGGGGAGAAGTCGGAGTCACCGGAGATGATGACGAAGGTATTCACGTGGGACTTGGTGTAGCACAGGTCGAGCGCATCGACGACCATGCGGATGTCGGCGGAATTCTTGCCGGACATGCGCACGTGCGGAATCTCGATCAGTTCGAAATTCGCCTCGTGCATGCTGCCCTTGAAGGCCTTGTAGCGGTCCCAGTCGCAATACGCCTTCTTGACCACAATGCTGCCTTTCAGCAGCAGGCGTTCGAGCACCGGCTTGATATCGAATTTTTCGTAGTTTGCATCGCGTACGCCCAGTGCGACGTTCTCGAAGTCGCAGAACAGCGCCATGCTGAGATTTTCGTTTGAAGCCATGAGTAAAAGTGATTGTTATCAGCTGTGCACAATCCAACGATTATACAGCCAGCGCCAAAGCGCTTGATGCTATGCTGCGCGCACGATAACAACAAGGAGAGAATCGATGAAACTGTTCCTGGCGATGATTGCCGCCCTCGTCTTTGCCGGCGCCGCGCCGGCGGCGGAAGTACAGACCGGCGGCGTGCGCATGATCCCTGTCCAGACACCAAAAGGCGAGTTCCGCGTATGGACCAAGCGGGTAGGCAACAACCCCACGGTCAAGGTCCTGCTGCTGCACGGCGGCCCCGGCGCCACCCATGAATACTTCGAAGCCTTCGACAGCTTCTTCCCCCAGGCGGGCATCGAATACTATTACTACGACCAGCTGGGTTCCGACCGCAGCGACAAGCCGGAAGATCCGTCCCTGGTCGATACCGCGCGCTATGTGGAGGAAGTGGAACAGGTGCGCAAGGCGCTTGGCCTGGACAAAAGCAACTTCTACCTGCTGGGCCATTCCTGGGGCGGCATCCTCGCCATGGAATATGCGCTGAAATACCAGCAGAACCTGAAGGGCCTGGTGATCTCGAACATGATGGCCAGCATCCCCGCCTACAACAAGTATGCGCACGATGTGTTGATGCCGAAGATGGACCAGAAGGCCCTGGCCCGCATCAAGCAACTGGAAGCCGAGGGCAAATACGAGTCGCCCGAGTACATGGAATTGCTGATGCCGCACCACTACGAGCACCACGTGCTGCGCCTGCCTGCGGCCCAGTGGCCGGAACCCGTCACCCGTTCTTTCGGCCACCTGAACCCGAAGATCTATGTACCGATGCAAGGCCCGAGTGAACTGGGCGCCAGCGGCAAGCTGCTGAACTGGGACCGCGTTGCGGACCTGGGCAAGATCACCGTGCCCACGCTGGTGATCGGCGCCGAGCACGATACGATGGACCCGGCCCATATGAAAATGATGGCCGCCAAACTGCCGCACGGCAGCTATCTCTATCTGCCGAACGGCAGCCATATGTCCATGTACGACGACCAGCAGGCTTACTTCAAGGGCTTGATCGGTTTCCTCACCAGCAGCGACGACGCGGCATTCAGCAAGGCGGTCAATGCTTTTGTCGACCGCTGGCACGATGATGCGGCGAACACCCGTCCCGATTACTGGGACAAGTTCGCGCCGCAAGGCGTCTTCATTGGCACGGACAAGTCCGAAGTCTGGACCCGCGACCAGTTCAAGACCTGGGCCAAGCGTTTCTGGGACCGCAAGAAAGCCTGGAACTTCACAGCGCAGCAGCGCAACGTGTACTTCTCGCCGGACAAGCAGTATGTGTGGTTCGATGAACAGCTGAATACCCAGATGGGCACCTGCCAGGCCAGCGGCGTGCTGCGCAACACGCCCGAGGGGTTCAGGATTGAGCACTATCAACTGTCGCTCGCCGTGCCGAATCCACTGATGGACAGCTTCAGCAAGGCTATCGCCGAGCATGAGAAGAAAGCGGCGCCTTAAAACCGAAAGTCGGGGTCAGACGGGGACGCCGAGTCCCGGCGGGTCTGACCCCGGGTTAGGTTTTTTTAAGGCCCGACGGCGATGAAAGTGATGCTGGGGTCATCGGTCACGCCGATCAGCATCATGCCGTCGCCGGAAACGACCAGTTGGCGCTCCAACAGGTTCTTGCCGACTCCCGACAGGCGGAAGGCTTTCAGCAGGGTGCCGGTGGCGCTGTGCATCCAGACATCGTTGTTGCCGTATGGCGCAGCGCTGCCGCAATACACGCGGCCAAGGCTGTCCACTTCAACGTTGCTTGGCCAGGGTTCGCCACCCGGCAGGATCCCAAGGTTCGAAAAATCCGAAGCTTTCGCCACCGTGCAGCGCGACGGCGTGGCGCTGGCACTGTAGACGCGCGTGCCATCAGTGCTGACTGCGATGTCATTGCCGCTGCTGCCATTGCCCGCATAAGCCGTGCGTCCTTCCACTGCGAACAGCGTGCCGCCGCCCATCGCCGAGAAGTCGACATCGTAAATGCTCACGGTAGTGCTGTCCCTCTCGTTCTGGACGTACACACGGCGGCCATCCGGCGATGCGGCAATGATACCCGTCCTGAATGGCGTGGCCAGGCGCCGGCCGGTCGCCACACGGTAGGCGCCCTGCTCACTGGTCAGCAACAGTTCTTCGCCATTCGGGCGAATTACCTTCAGTTTGGTTTCCAGGTCGGTGACACCTGTTACCGGCCACGCCGCCTGTTTCGTCATCGTGGCCAGATCGACCACGACGATGGAGCGTCCGCCGCGATCGACTGCATACAGGCGGTCGCCGTTCGGGCTCACGGCCATGTCCCCGAGCGTGCTGCCCAGGGCGGCGGTGCTCAGTACGAGCTGGCCGGTGTAGACGTTGTAGACGTCGATCTTGCTGTCACCGTTGTGCACATAAACCAGCGGACGAATCGGATCGGCTGCCACGCGCCAGTAGCTGGTCTTTACGCGAAACGCCGTCGCCGGAGCGTACGCGCTGCGCCACAGCGCCACGCGCACCACTTCGGGCGCGGCCACGCCTGCCGTCGTCGGCGAGAGCGTGACGGTGGCGTAGCTGATGGTTTCCAGCGGCGTGGACGGCGCGGCGCTCAGGGTCAGCGTGTCGCCGTTCTGGCTCACGGTCAGCCAGGGCTGGCTGGAGCTCGCGGTCCAGGTCGCGCCGAGGCCGAAGTTGTCGCTGATCTTGATGGTGGCGTTCAGGCGCGTCCAGCCGGGCACGGACACCAGCGCCACGCCCACATCGGAAGGCACCAGCTTGCGCTGGTCGCGGTTGACGGTGAGGGTGACCGGCTTGACCACCGTGTCGCCATTGACGATGGCGGTAGCGTTCACCACGGCGCTGCTGGTGCCTGCCGGCAGCGCGGACGTGTTGGCCGTAAATCGCACGGTGCTGCCGTTCTCGTTCACCGCGCCGCTGGTGGCGCTCGGCGTGATCCAGGCAGGTACGCCGCTCAAGGTCCACGGCCACGCGTTGTCCCGCGTGTTCAGGGCAAGGGTCAGCGCAGCGGCGTGCTATCGCGGCCGTAGGCGCCGCCCAGCGTCACGGAGTTGGAGGACAGGGACAGCGCAGGCTGGGTCAGGGTCAGGCTGAAAGGCGTTACGCGGTCGCTCTCCCGGGCGCGCTGAGCGTGACCTTGCCCGCATGGGTGCCGCTGGCCAGCGGGCCGCGTGCGGGATTGACGGTAAGGCTCAGCAGGCCCGGAGTTGTGCTGCTGGGCGCGGCGCTCAGCCACGCAACGTCCGCCTTCGCGCTCCAGGTGCCGGTGCTGGGCAATTGCATCTGCAGCGGTGCGATCGGCGCACCATTCACGGCGGTAACGCTGAAGCTGCCGGAATTGCCCTGGTTGCCGGGCTGCAGGTTGAGCACGGCGGGCAGCACGACTTTCTGCCCATCGCCGCTGCTGACGGTGATTTCGCCGCGCAGGGTGGTATCGGCGATCACGATCATGCCGCTGGTGTCATAGGTTACGGCGAAGCTGCCGTCGCCTTCGCCCGCGGACGTGGAAATCTTAAGCCAGGGCACGTTCGAGGCGGCCGTCCATTTCAGCGACGCGCCTTTGACAGCAATTTGCACGGGCGCTGGCGCCGTGCCGCCGATAGTCATGGTGGCCGTCAGCGGCGCGGCGGGCGTTGCGGCCAGTACGGCGGTGGGAGCGACGACCTTGAAGTCATACGGCAGCTGCATCGGCGAGCCGGGCCAGTGGGCGGCGCAGCCGGTATCCTTGCACAGGCTGACGCTGAAATTGCCCTTGTAGCTGCCCGGCGCGAGCGTGGCGGCCGTCTGCAGCACGGCGCTGTATTCGGTCGCGGAGCTGGACAGGATCTTCGCGGTCGGCAGCAGCACGCCGGTGCTGTCGACGATCAGCGCGTAGACATTGCCGGTGAAGTCCGAGGGACGGTTGACGCTGGCATTGATGGTGAGGGTGCTGCTCTTGCCCGCTTCCAGCGTCGCCGTCGCGGTCGAGGGACGGAAGGTCAGGGCTGCCGAGGTGGTGGGAGGGATGGGCGCCGTGGTGCTGTCGCCTCCACCACTGCTGCCGCCGCCCCCGCCGCCGCAGCCGGACATCAGCACGGACATGGCGGCGAGAAGGCCCGTAAAGAAATTTCTGGTCACTGGGATAACCTTGCCTATGGTAAATTAAAGTTGGCAAGGCTACCATCGCGGCATAGCAGCAAAACTATCGAATTTTCACTTTTGGTAAATTTTTCGATATGTAAAAAGCCCCGGCTGCGGACAGCAATCTGGGCTTTTAGCTGCGGAACCCGCCGGATTCCGGCCTGGCTTTGACGTTGAACATTACGCGTAATGACTTCGGCTTGCTGGCGAACCAACTCGCGCAGTTCGTCGGCCGTCAGTTGATCGAGGTTGGCGGGCAATGTCATGGCCGACATCATGCCGCCTGCAAGATGAACTGGCCATCGTGGACTTCCCTACTGGTAGATACTCACAGAACCCGGATCACGCCGCCGTCGGCCAGCCGTTCCCAGGGCAGACCCAGGATCAGCGCCTCGAATTGCCCGCGGGTGAGCGCGACGCTGCCCTCGCTTGGCCGGAGTTGAAACCGCCCCTGGTTCAGACGACGTTTGGCCAGCCAGACGCCGTAACCGTCATGCACCAGCACCTTCAGGCGATTGCCTCGTCGGTTGGCAAAAGAGATAGGCATGGTGCGGTTGCGCCTCACCGAAGATCCGGACGACCTGGGCCAGGATCGTTTCCGTTCCCGCCCGCATCTCAAGCGGTCGGGTCGAGAGCCAGGGGGCATCGACCCGGATCATCGCAGCCAATTGCGCAACCCGGCGGCGCAATCGCCGGATGCCTGGACCGGCCATTCGACCTTGATCGCAGTATTGTCCCGGCGAACCTCGATCCGGATATCCCCCAATGTCGGCATCGCTGGGGCAATCGGCAATTGCACGAAGGCCGGCGTTGGCCCCGTTTCGAGCACTGGCATCGCTACGCGTCGCGTCGGCGGTTCAATACCGCGCTCACGCATCCAGCGCCGGACCTGATTCGCGTTGACGCTGTTGGCCACGGCAATGCCAGCGACCGAGGCACCCGGCTCGCAGCACGCTTCAATTACCGCCTGCTTGAATGCCTCCGGATGATGACGCCGGCTGCGGCCTGGCTTCTGGATTTCCATCGAAAGTGTCCACCATCGTTTTAAGGGGACACGATCTTCGCGGTCTAACGTCTCAATTTACAAATGGGTTCGCCGGGCGCTTACGAAGATAGCCCTGTTTTGTCTTATGGAGGTAACCGGACAATCGCAGTCTGTCGGCGTGTACTCTGGGGAAACGCATAATAAAAACTGCGCAGCGAGTGGCTGCGCAGTTTGACAAATACAGCGTTAGCTGTAACTCGTTAATTGTGGATGCAGGCTACCTACATCGATATCCCGACAACTCCACTGCCTGTCCTATATCAGGCGGAGGGAGTGCGGCGACGCTTTGCACCGGTGACGGCCAGTCCGGCCAAACCAAGCCCCAAGAGTGCGAGCGAACCCGGTTCCGGAACGGCAGCACTGAAGCTGTTGGACCCGTCAAGCTTAAGTAGCAGACCGGAGCTAGTAGGGGTTCCGTTAGCCATCGTCGCAGGGTTGAAAAATGGTGGAAGATTGAGCGTGCCGGTTGCTTCAATATCAAAAATACTGCCAGTCGCGACATCAATGTAGTCCGAGTTGGACCCATCGATGATGTAACGAATATTGAACGATCCAGTACCAGTCCCCGCGCCCGTTCCGGCGATGATGCCGTCGAAACTGGATACAGCGCTCACTGCGTGACCGCACAAAATCGCACCGCTAGCGCAAGTCGAACTGCCGGATATGATTGGCGAAATATAGCCGGATGCAATATTCGGGTTCGCGTTGACCGTGCTGTCAAAGTAGAGGTCAAAAACGTTGGTGCCCGCAGCTAAGCCAAAGCTAGCTACTTCATGGGTACTGCCAAAAAGAACACCGGTAGATTGGCTAAGCACCGTTTCTTTGATCGCGGTCACAAACGTAAGTTCGTAAGTGCTGTTAAGACCTGCTGGCGTAACGACCGCCCCGCCATTCTGAAGAGCCCCGATTCGCCCTTGAGCAATCAAGTCAATAGGGCCATAAGCTGGCGGAGCTGTCGTCCCGGGCACGAACCCGACGGAGAGTGCCGAATCCGTGAGCCATGTAAAGAGGTCGGCCTGCACATATCCGGCGCCTGAGCCGGTGGGGGTAAAGCCTATCGCGGGGGCGGCATTGGCTTGGCCTGTAGCTCCCATTGCAAGCACGGCCGCAGTGCCCAGCGTCCAAATCGTTTTCTTCATGTTCATGGTTTTACTCCAGTTGGCTGTCCGAAATAATTAGTGCGCATAATCACCCTGCCGGGCATCATTTTGTGCAAGGAGTTAAGCACCGTACATTACCTATGCAAAAGTCGGGCCATATATATTAATCACCAATAAAACAAGATGTTGAGTGTGCATTGGCTGGGTTTGCTCGCGGGGGGGCGGTGGGGGGTGTAAAATTATCCGACACTATCCTGGCCGGCATTCGTACCCGAAAAAGTCAACAACACATCACCTCATGCTTCTGTTGTGTTGAGCAACGATATGTATTGCCAGCACATGGGAGGCATCTTCTTTTTTTGAGCCTCTAGCCAGTTCCTCGGCACGGTTCGCAAATGTTGGATGTTGAGTTGCACCGAAGATTGACCCACCATCACCACAGATTTGCATCTGAACCTGATAATCATCTAGCCGTCCTCCCTTTGGCAGTAGCCGGAGCATAAAGTCACGGTACGAATCCGAACTTTATCGAGGAGGGGCGTCATGTTATTTTGTAGCATTGATCTTCATTCCAACAACTGCTTTGTCGTCGTCTCCGACGATGCCGACAAGATCGTGTATTCCAAGCGGCTCCCCAACGATCTTGTCGCCATACGTGCCGCGTTAAGTCCATATCAGCAGGAGCTGTTCGGCGTGGTCGTGAAGTCCACCTACAACTGGTACTGACTAGTTAATGGACTGATGGCCGCTGGCTATTCGCTCCACCTAACCAACACCACCGCGATCAAGCAGTACGACCGTCTTAAGCATCGTGGCGATGAATGTGACGCTCGCCATCTGGCACATATCCTTCGCCTGGGTTTGCTGCCAGAAGGTCACATCATGCTGCAGCCGATTCGCGCAGTTCGGGATCTAGCCCGCGAACGTATGCAGTTGGTCCAGCAACGCACAACCCAGCTCGTGGCCATACAGACTTGTTTGATGCAGCAAACTGGCGAGGCTGTCGCTGCCAACGATATTAAGCGACTGACCTGTTCCTTTGTCGATGCCCTGGCGCTAGAGCCAGACACAGTGCTTGGTATCAAGGCAAATCTTTTCGTACTCCAGGCGCTGCAAACCAGATCGACATCGTTGAAGACGTCCTGGCAGCGTATTGCCATGGCAACCCAGAATATAAATTGCTCACCAGCGTGGCAGGCATTGGCCCCATCCTCGCTACGCTCATTCTTCTTGAGACCGGCAAGATCGAGCGCTTTGCTAACGCCGGCAACTACGCATCGTACTGCCGATGTCTGAACAGCACGTACGTCTCGAATGGGAAAAAGAAAGGTGAAGGCAACACCAAGAACGGAAACCGCTACTTAGCGTGGGCCTACGTCTAGGCCGCAAATTTTGCCATCCGCTATTGCGAGCCAGCTCGTAAATTCCACCAGCGGAAGAAGGCAAAGCGAAACAAACGGTACCGAGATGCTTCTGGGGCAGCACAGGCTGCCAGGACAGCGGTCGATTTGGCACCGCTGCTTGATCCATATGGGTGACTGGTGCGATTCAGGCAACCAACTAACGAAGCGCAGGATGCGATGTCAGATTCGTCTATCTACAAAGCGATGGCCAAGTTGTCGAGAGATCGCCAGGCAGGCGAGGAAGACGTCTGCGCCCTTGACTATGGACGGCTAATGGGTGACCCACGTTAGTAGCACAATTCCACCTGTCTTATCGGCAGGAGATCGGAGTGATCGACGTGGCTGTGCTTTGCAAAATTCGACGCTGGCACCTTCGTGACCAGGTCCCACTACGAGAGATCGCCAGACGACTCGGCATCTCGCGCAACACCGATGGTGTCCCCAGGAGTGGTGTACGAGAAGTGATTCTCAAGGGGCTGGGTCCCCGATCAGTTGATCACGGCAGAGAGCCGTGCGGACTGATTGTCGCTCAAGGACTGCAATCCTTCAAGCTGCATGTATCGGCGTTGCAGTGACCACTCGTCATTTTGCTCCAGCATCAAGGCGCCCACGAGCCGGATGATGGCGCGGTCATTGGGGAAGATGCCAATAACGTTAGTGCGGCGTTTGACCTCGGCGTTCAGGCGTTCCAACGGATTGGTGCTGTGAATCTGGGTTCGGTGCGCCTTGGGAAAGCTCATGAAGGATAGAACCTCATATTCGGCGTCATCCATCATGGCAGCCAGCTTGGAGAATTTGGCCCGCAGCTGGTCGGCCACTGTTCGCCACTGCCCGCTGGCTGCCTCGGCGCTTTCCTGCACAAAGATGGTATTGATCATGGCCAGTACGGCCTGGCGCTGGCCTTTACCAACATGCGCCAGGGCGTTACGGATAAAGTGCACACGGCAACGCTGCCAAGTTGTCTTCAACACCTTGCTGGTGGCCGCCTTCAGCCCTTCATGGGCATCCGAGATAACCAGCTTAACGCCACGCAGCCCTCGCCGCGTCAGGCCGCGCAGAAACTCGGTCCAGAAAGGCTCAGCCTCGGAAGGGCCGGTCGCCACGCCAAGGATTTCGCGCACGCCGTCAGTGTTGACGGCCACCGCGATTATCACGGCCACTGACACAACTCGGCCGGCCTGACGCGATTTAACGTAGGTGGCATCGATCCACAGGTAAGGCCAATCGCCTTCGATAGGCCGACCAAGGAAAGCTTGTACCCGCTCATCGATCTCTTCGCACAGCCGCGAGACCTGGCTCTTGGAGACGCCGGTCATGCCCATAGCCTTGACCAGTTCATCGACTGAGCGGGTGGAGATGCCCTGAATATAGGCCTCCTGAATCACCGCTGTTAGCGCCTTTTCGGCTGTGCGCCGTGGCTCCAGGAAGCCGGGGAAATAACTGCCGCTGCGCAGCTTGGGTATTTTGAGATCGACTTTGCCGGCCCGGGTTTCATAAGCGCGGTCGCGATAGCCGTTGCGGCTGTTGATGCGTTCATCACTGCGCTCGCCATAGGCGGCCTGGCAAAGCGCTTCCACGTCCATTTCCATGAGCCGCTGCAAGGCATGTTGCAAGGTCTGACGGATGAAATCTGCATCCGCCCCCTTTTCGGCGAGCTCGGATAGTGCGATAGTGGCGTTGGTCATTGTGTTTCCCTTAGGTTGAGTTAAGGTCTTCGCAAACCCAACATTACCTTAAGAATCACAATGGCCGCCCTCAAGCAGCCTTCCTAAACGCCGACTCCGGCGACCTCTTCATACACCACACCCTGGGGCACCATCGCAACACCGTCCGACGTTATCTACGTTCGGAAACCGTAGAGCCCTCCTATGCGGAGCGGCGTTCCTCCAGCGGACTCGACAAATACACAGTGCAGCTTTCAGGCTGGATCAAGGTCGAGGCGAGCAAGCCTCGTAAGCAGCGGCGAAATTTGCGGCAGCTCCATCTGGACCTGAAGGAATTGGGTTATGAAGAGTCATACGACCGCGTGGCCGCATTTGCAAGGCAGTGGAAGGCGGGTCAGTTGCAGTGGGTCAATTCGGCGAGCAAACGCACAGATAGAGCTTCTCTTGTGGAAATGAAACAGCACAAAAACAAAAAAGCCGCGAAATATCGCGGCTTTTCAATGACTTAGAATTCCCTTGTTATCCTCACGAAATAAATAGAAACCTCATGAAACAGCTATGACAACTTAGACGTTGAACAGGAAGTTCAGCACGTCGCCATCCTTGACGACATATTCCTTGCCTTCAGCGCGCATTTTGCCCGCTTCCTTGGCGCCGGTTTCACCCTTGTACTGGATGTAGTCGTCGTAGGAGATGGTCTGGGCGCGGATGAAGCCGCGTTCGAAGTCGGTGTGGATCACGCCGGCGGCTTGCGGAGCGGTGTCGCCGATGTGGATGGTCCAGGCGCGCACTTCCTTCACGCCGGCGGTGAAGTAGGTTTGCAGGCCGAGCAGCTTGTAGCCGGCGCGGATCAGGCGGTTCAGGCCTGGCTCGTCCATGCCCATGTCGGCCAGGAAGGCGCCCTTGTCGGCGTCGTCTAGGTCGGCGATCTCCGCTTCGATGGCGGCGCAGATGGCGACGATCGGCGCGTTCTGGGTTTCGGCGTACTTGGTCAGCTGGTCCAGCAGCGGGTTGTTGGTGAAGCCGCTGTCGGACACGTTGGCCACATACATGGCCGGCTTGGCGGTGATCAGGCACAGCGGCTTGATCAGGGCCATTTTTTCTTCGTCCAGGCCGAGGGCGCGCACCGGCTTGGCTTCGTTCAGGTGCGGCACCAGGGTTTCCAGCACGGCAACCAGCTTGGCGGATTCCTTGTCGCCGGAGCGGGCTTTCTTCTGCTCGCGGGCGATGGTCTTTTCGACGGTGGACAGGTCGGCCAGGCACAGTTCGGTCTGAATCACTTCGATATCGTCCAGCGGGCTGACCTTGCCGGCCACGTGCACCACGTTGTCGTCTTCGAAGCAGCGCACCACGTTGACGATGGCGTCCGTCTCGCGGATGTGGGACAGGAACTGGTTGCCCAGGCCCTCGCCTTTCGACGCGCCCGCGACCAGGCCGGCGATGTCGACGAATTCCACGATGGCGTTGACCATGCGCTCGGGTTTGACGATTTCCGCCAGCTTGTCCATGCGCGAGTCAGGCACTTCGACCACGCCCACGTTCGGCTCGATGGTGCAGAACGGGTAGTTCTCGGCGGCGATGCCGGCCTTGGTCAGTGCATTGAAGAGGGTGGACTTGCCGACGTTAGGCAGGCCGACGATGCCGCATTTGAGACTCATGGAAAACCTTTTAATATACTGTTCTGCTACGGCGAACGCCGCAAAATAAACCGAGATTGTACCCCAGAACATGTCCCGAACCGCCCATTTCCGCCTGCTGGCCCAGTACAACGACTGGATGAACCACAAGCTGTATGAAGCCGCCGCGACCTTGCCGGAAGAGGAGCGTCACGCTGAACGCGGCGCATTTTTCGGCTCTCTGCACATGACGCTGCAGCACATTGCGGTGGCGGATGTGATCTGGCTGCGCCGCTTCGGCGCCCATCCGCATTTCGCATCCATCCTGGCGGAGGTGATGGCCCTGCCGCAGACGGTGGACGGTCGCGGCGAGCCGATGAGCTGGGAAGCACTACGCGTGCGCCGCGCCTGGCTGGACCGCCAGATCATGCACTGGACTTGCGCGCTGACCGAGGCGGATCTCGACCTGGTGATCCACTACAAGAGCCTGGCCGGGGTGCCGGGCAGCCGCTGTCTTGGCGGGCTGGTCACGCACTTCTTCAACCATCAGACCCATCATCGCGGACAGGCGACCACTCTGCTGTTCCAGCAGGGCATTGATGTGGGCGTGACCGATCTGGTGGCCCTGATTCCTGAACACGGGACCTGATACAGCTCATATTCCGATACTTTTGGCAGCTTGGGGTGATACAGGTATCGCCGGGCTTGTGCTATCGTCAGCCCTTGCAAATAATGCACTGCGACCATTTTTTCGGGGGCGTTCATGGATTTGCTTTGGTTCTTGCTGTTCATCGTCATCGGGCGATGGGCGTGGACGGCGCGGCGTGATGCACGCAACGCCGCGGCGTTGATCGAGCGCTTGCAGCGCGACTTGCGCTTGCTCGAGGGTTCGGTTGAACGGTTGCGCCCGGGCGTTACGCGGCAGCCGGCAGAAAGTGAGACGCTTGTGGCGCGTGCGCAGGCCGCGTCCGACGCACAGTCTGCGCCCGTTGACATGCCCGTCGTGGCGGACGGCGGACGGAGCGTGATGCCTGCCGATGCGGCGCGACAGTCAGATAGCGCCGGCGCGGAGGCTGCGATCGCGGCTGGGCAGCGCGACACGTTCGACGCGACAGCGATGGCTGCAGACGCTGCAGCGACGGCCGGGGACGAGGCGGCGACGGCCGCGGACGCGGCGGGGGCGCGGCGAGGGAGCGAACGCGGGCGGCGAGACGCAAGCGGCGCGGAGGCTGCCGAGCGAGCCGCCGGCGTGGGTGCGGGCTGCGCGGCGCTGGCTGTTCGAGGGGAACCTGGTTCGCGAAGATCGGCCTGCTGGTCCTGTTTATTGGCGTCAGCTTCCTGCTGAAATATGCGGCCGCGCGCGTCACAGTACCGATCGAACTGCGCCTGGCCAGCATCGTGCTGGTCGACCTGGCCGCGCTGGCCTGGGCCTGGCGCATCCGCGACAGCAACAAGTCGGTCAGCCTCCCGCTGCAAGGCACCTGCATGGCCGTGCTGATGCTGGTGACTTTCGGCGCGTTCCGGCTGTACCACCTGATCCCGGGCGGCATGGCCTTCGCCCTGCTGTTCCTGCTGACGCTGGGCACCTGCCTGCTGGCCGTGCTGCAGAATGCGCAATGGCTGGCGATCTTCGGCATCGTCGGCGGTTTCGCGGCGCCGATCCTGGCTTCGACCGGCGGCGGCAGCCACGTCGCGCTGTTCAGCTATTACGCCGTGCTGAATGCCGGCGTGCTGGCGATTGCGCTGAAGCGCTCCTGGCGCGCACTGAACCTGCTCGGGTTTGCGTTCACCTTTGCCATCGGCACCGCCTGGGGTGTGCTGCGCTACGAGCCGCAGGATTACCTGTCGGTGCAAGCCTTCCTGGCCCTGTTTTTCCTCTACTACGTTGGCATCGCCGTCGCTTACGCGCGCCTGCAGGCGCCCAGGTTGAAAAGCTATGTCGATGGCACCCTGGTATTCGGCACGCCGATGCTGGCCGCCAGCCTGCAATTCCCGCTGGTTAAGGATATGGCATTCGGCATGGCCTATTCCGCCCTGGCGCTCGCCCTGTTCTACGCCACGCTGGCGATGACGCTGGCGCGCCGCCGCGCCGTGTACGGCATGCTGGTCGACGCCTTCGTCGCGCTGGCCGTGGTGTTCGGCACGCTCGCCATTCCCTTCGCCCTCGATGGCCGCTGGACGTCCGCCGCCTGGGCACTGGAAGGCGCGGGCATCGTGTGGATCGGACTGCGCCAGCGCCAGCCGCTGGCCTGGGGCTTCGGCCTGCTGGTGCAACTGGGCGCGTGGGGCGAGCTTCATCGGCAGCGTGTCCGGCATCGACCAGGAAGCGGCGCTGCATTCCAACCTGTGGCTGGGCTTCCTGCTGCTGGCCGTCAGCGCCTTCCTGATGGCGACGCGCTTCCGTGCTCAGCGTGACGACGCGTCGCCGCTGGTGAAAGTCCTGGCCGCCGTGTTCCTGGCCGGCGCCGCCGTGTGGCTGGTCGGCGGCGCGTGGACGGAGATCCTGCTGCGTACCCACGGCACGGTGCAGGCCAACCTGCTGGTCGCCAGCGCTCTCGTTGCCGCCGCGCTGCTGGGGTTCGTCGCACAACGCATGGAATGGACGCTGGCACGCGGACTGGCGCTGGCCGCCCAGTGGCTCGCAGGCGCCGCCCTGCTCTTCCTGATGCTGTTGCAGGCGGAACTGGCGCCTGTGTCCACCGACCTGTTTGCGACGCCCTTCCTCGGCGGCGTGATGATTCTCGCCGGCGGCGGCTTCACCGCCTGGGCGCTGATGCGGCATGGACAAGCCGCGCAACAGCGGCTGTCGGCGATCGCGCTGGGGTGGTCGGCCTTGTGGTGGCTGCTGATGGTGGCGCCGACGCTGTCCAACTGGGCGCTGGCGCACTACGAGCGCGGCGACTATGTGCGCCTGGACCTGCAATGGCCGGCCTACTGCCTGCTGATCGCGGCCACTACTCCGCTTTGGATGATGCTCGCGCATCGCCTCGCCTGGCCGGCGCTGCGCTGGACCGCTTTGCCGGCATGGGCGCTGTTTGCGCTGTCTACGGTGGGCATGCTGATCCAGCTGCACTTCGACAGCATGCCCGGAAGGGAATTCTGGACCGCCTTCGCCGCGCTATGGCTGCTGTCCGAATGGCTGCTGCACAGCTGGCCGCGGCAAGGCTGGACGATCTCGCCGCTTGCGCTGCGCGTTCTGCACACGCTGCGTTCGGCCGGTCCGTGGCTGATGATCTGGCCGGTGGCGGCGTATTGGATCAAGCTCGGACTGGAGGGCAGCCATGCCGACCCGGCCTGGTCGCGTTTCCTGCCGGCCTGGCTGATGATGGGCGTGCTGGCGTGGACCATACGCCGCGTGCGTGCGGATGCCTGGCCGGTGCATCCTGTCGCCGAGTGGTATCGCACGGTGCTGCTGCCGCTGGGCTGCGCGTGGTCGCTGCTGCTTGCGGCGGCGTGGAACCTGTCGCAGGATGGGGCGATGGCGCCGCTGCCCTATATCCCGCTGGCGAACCCGCTGGACCTGACCAGCATCTTCGCCCTGCTACTGGCCATTGCCGCCTACCGCCTGCTGGAGGACAAGCTGGCCAGCCGGCGCCCGCAACTGATCGTCGTTGCGGCACTGGCCGGCTACGGGTGGTTCAACCTGGCTCTGCTGCGCACTGTCTCGCACTATCTCGACGTGCCCTACACCTTCGACGCCATGTTCGCCTCGCAGTTCGTGCAAGCCATGCTGTCGCTGGTGTGGAGCGTAACGGCGCTGGTGCTGATGCGCCATGCGGCGCGCAGGCAGGGCCGCGCGCTGTGGGTGGCGGGCGCCGTACTGCTTGGCGTGGTGCTGGCCAAGCTGTTCCTGGTAGATCTCTCCAATGTAGGCGGCGTTGAGCGCATCGTTTCCTTCCTCGGCGTGGGTGCGCTGATGGTCGGCATCGGCTATCTGGCGCCCTACCCCGCCGACCGGGGCGGCCCATCGCAGAAGGAGGCGGCATGAGCGCCCTGATCCTCGCGGCCGCGCTGGCGGCGGCCAGCGATACGCCGCTCGATTACAGCCACGTGATTCCGGTGAACGTCAGCGGCAAGCAAAGCGTGGTGCAGCTGCAGGTTCCGCGCGCCGTCTATCTCAATGCTCATTCGCCCGACCTGCGCGACTTGCGCGTGTTCGATGCGCGCGGCGTGGTGCAGCCCTTTGCGCTGCGCCAGCCGGAAAACGCGATGCAGACCAGCCACCGCAGCCTTGCCGTGCGCGTGTTCCCGCTGATGGCCGACAGCGTTGACGGCGAGCTGGCGGGACTGGAAGTCAGCACCGGCAGCGATGGCCGCGTGCTGTCGGTGCGTTTGCCGGCGGCGAAGGATGCTGCGCGCCCGCGCCAGCAACTCGCCGCGCTGGTCCTGGATTTGCGCCAGGAAGGCGACGCCGAGCCGCCGCTGATCGATGCGCTGCGTTTCCAGCTGCCAGCGGGGCGCAGCACCTACACCGGCCAGGTATGGCTGGAGGCCAGCAATGATCTGAAGAGCTGGGAGACCGTGGGCGTGGCGGAACTGAGCTGGCTGGCCAATGCCAGCGATGAAACGCTTGCCAATGACAAGCTGGAGTTCGCGCCGCGCCGCATGCGTTACGCCCGCCTGCGCTGGCGCGGCGGCGAGCCGGTGCAGTTCGCGGCCATCACGGCCGAGGCGCAGGTGCACTCGAGACGCGCCGGCAGCTGTCGAATCGCTGCTGCTGCCGGCGCAAGCGGGTCGGGAAGCGCGGGATCTTCAGTACGCGAAGCCGCCAGGTGTTCCCGCCACGCGTGCCGGGCTGCAGTTCGACGGCGGCGCCGTCGTGCTGCCGGCCACGCTGGGCCGCTACCGCGAGCAGGCGCGCAAGGGCCGAATATGGTTCGAGCCGGTGCTGCGCACGACTTTCTATCGGCTGGAGCGCGATGGCAAGCCTTACGAATCGGCGGATATCCTTGTGCCGTCCTACCTCGGTGACCGCTGGGTACTGCGCTTCGACCAGCCGCCCGCCGCCAGCCCGGCACTGCGCGTGAGCTGGCAGCCCGCCACGCTGGTCTTCGTCGCCGGCGGCACTGCGCCCTACTCGCTCGCCGTTGGGCGGGACAAGGCGGTTTCCGCCGAGCGGGCAATGAGCGATGTGGCGCCCGGCTTCAAGGAAGCGGAACTGCGATCGCTGGAACAGGCACGGGACCGGCGCAGCGCAGTTGCAGGGCGATGTCCTGGCCGCCGCCGCAAGGCGGGCCGACGCGGACGCCGCCAGCGCCACGCGCCGCCTGGTCCTGCTGTGGGGCGTGCTGCTGTTGGGCGTTGCGGTGGTTGCCGCGATGGTGTGGCGCCTGCTGCGCCAGGTGGATAGCAAGGCCTGAGCGCCGGCCTCATGGCGTATGCAGCTCCATCGTCGCCTTGGGGAAGTCGCCGGCGACGGCGATTGGGATGATGCGTAGGGATTTCTCGATCGCTTCTTCGATCAGCAGCTGTTCTTCGCGGCGCGGGCGGTGCAGCACGAAGTCGGCGACGGGTTGCTGCAGGTTCAGCGTGCGCGGGTGGCCGATGCCGATGCGCAGGCGCCAGTAGTCCTGGGTGCCAAGGGCGGAGGTAATGTCTTTCAGGCCGTTGTGGCCGCCGGAGGAGCCGCCCTTTTTCAGCTTGGCCGAGCCGGGCGGCAGGTCCAGCTCATCGTGCACCACCAGCACTTCGTCCGGCTGGATCTTGTAGAAGCGCGCGATGGCGCCGACCGACTGGCCGGAGCGGTTCATATAGGTTTGCGGTTCGATCAGCCAGACCTGGTTGCCGCCGATGACCGTCTTGGCCACCAGCGCGTTGAAGCCGGACTCGCGCTGCAGGCGCGCATTCGGCAGCGAGTTGGCCAGGTTGTCCACCAGCCAGAAGCCGGCGTTGTGACGGGTTTGTTCGTAATCGGGACCGGGGTTGCCGAGACCGACGATCAGGCGGATGGGCATGGCTGTGCTAACGCTTGGAAAAGCGCAGATTATACCCGGCCGCCTGTTGCGTCAGGGTTTGCCGGGCATGGCGTCGGTATTCCAGGTGTCGCGCCAGTACAGCCACTTGCCGTTGACCTTCTTGCTCACCGAAAGATATTTGCCGGTGGCGACGCTCTTGCCGTCCTTGTCCTTGACGGTGAAAGTGCCGGAGGCCCAGCCCAGGTTGCCGTTCGCGCCGCCATCGGGCTTGTCGCCAAAGCTCGTGCTGACGCCAGCCTTGGAGGTTTCGGCGATGTCCTTGACGAAGAATTCCCTGATTGCCGCGCGGCCCTTCACGGCCGGGTGGTTGGCGGGCAGCAGCACGGCCTGCTCGTCATACAGTTTCGAGATGGCGTCCGCATCGCCGGCGGTGTAGGCCTTGAGCCAGGCGTGGTCGACGGCGTGGATGGCCGTCACTTCGGCATTCTTGTCGGCCGCCCAGGCCGGAGCGGAGATGAAAGCAAGTGCTGCAATCCAGACGTGTGTGCGCATGTCATGCCTCCCTTGTCGAGCGTTCAGCATACCACCGGTCGCCGGGTTTGCGGAGGTAGTGGTCGAATACATAGCCCCAGGGGATGACGAAGGGGATCAGGATGACCAGCGAGCAGTCGAAGGCGGTTTGCGCGGTGCGGGCATCCATCGTGCCGTTCAGCCATTGCGGCAGGGCGACGTTCAGCAGCCAGATGGTTTTCCACGTCAGCTCCCAGAACAGGATGGGCAGCATCTGCAGCGGATAGCGCAGGCCGAGCAGCGCGGCCAGCGAGAAGGCGGCGAGCATGCTGGAGATCACGCTCTGGTTCAAGTCGTGCATGGCGCGGCCGCTCAGCACGCCGGGCCAGATGACGGCGCCCAGGCCAAGCACGATCAGCAGGTACATCGCCCGCAACAGGTACAGGCGCCACAGCGGTATGGTGTTCATGTCCGGCCTCCTTATTCCACTTGTTTGAGAAGCTTTTCGACGGCTGCCAGGCGTACGGCCGTTTCGGCGGCCGTGGCGCGCAGCGCGGTCAGGGTGGTGAGCATGTCGGCCTGCTGTGCGGCGGCCTGGGCGGCGAGCTGGCGGTAGGCTTCGTTCGCCCGCGCCTGCTGGATGGCCGCGTAATACTTCATGCCGAAGATGATCAGCGCCGTGATGAAGGGAAAGCTGAGCGTCACCAGATAGATATGTTCAGACATTGCTATTCCTCTTTGCTCAATGTGGGCGCCGCCGCCGCAATGGTGGACGGCGTCAGTTCCAGCCCAAAGGGGTTGACCTCGAAGTAATTCAGCGCCTTGCCGTCCTGCGACAGCTCCAGCTGACTGGTGACCAGGCCGGCGTCTTCCAGCTTCTGCAGGTGCAGGTGCAGCAGCGGACGGCTCATCTCCAGCTCGCGGGCAAGCTGGCTGACATAATTGCGGCCGCCGTTGGCGAGGGCCGCAATGATGCGCAGGCGGTGCGGATTGGCGAGGGCAGCCAGTCTTGCCAGCAGCAGATCACCATCGCTACGGTTCGTTTTTTCTCTCACATGTAAAAAATAGCTGACAGGTGTCAGGAATTCAAGGTGGACGGGCGAAAAAAAAACCCCGCGGGGCGGGGTTCTTCTTAAAACCAACGGCGGAAACCAAGTGTCTGCCACGATGTGGCAGACACCAGTTTTAGGCCTTGGGTTTAAATTACTTCTTCTCTTCGTCAGCAGCGGCAGCAGCTTCAGCAGCAACGTGGCCGGCCGGGATGGAAGCGGTGGCGATGGTTGCGTCGGAACCGTGGGTCACGATGGTCACGCCCTTCGGCAGGGTCAGCGCGGAAGCGTGGATCGACTGGCCGACTTCCATCTTCGACAGGTCAACAACGATGAACTCTGGCAGGTCGCCTGGCAGGCAGGAGATCTCGATCTCGTTGGCCACGTGGCTGATGGTCGCAGCGTGCAGTTTCACAGCTGGGGACACTTCAGCGTTTTCGAAGTGCAGGGCCACTTTCACGTGCAGCGGCTTGTTGGCGTCAACGCGCTGGAAGTCAGCGTGCAGAACCAGTTGCTTGTACGCGTGCATCTGGAAGTCACGCAGCAGTACTTTCTGTACTTTGCCGTCGATTTCCAGGTCCAGGATGGACGAGTGGAACACTTCTTTTTTCAGCGCGTGGTACAGCGCGTTGTGGTCCAGGGCGATGGTCACCGGTGCTTCGGTACCGCCGTAGATGATGCCAGGGGTCTGGCCGGAATTACGCAGGCGGCGGCTCGCACCCGTGCCCTGCAGATCACGTTTGAATGCTACAACTTTCATGGAAAGCTCCAAATAAAAAGACAAGGCCGATGCCTTGCCGGGTAATTGAGATGCCCCGCGACCAGGGCAGCTCACGCAAACGGCCGCGGTTTCCCGCGGCCGGAAAATCTTAGTCTACGAACAGGGAGATCACGGAATCGCCCTTGATGATGCGCTTGAAGGTCTCTGCCAGCAGCGGTGCGCAGGTCAGTTGACGGATCTTGCCGCAGGACTTGGCTGCTTCGGACAGCGGGATGGTGTCGGTCACCACCAGCTCGTCCAGCGAGGAGCCGGTAATACGTTCGATCGCCGGGCCGGACAGCACGGCGTGCGTGCAGTATGCGGTCACTTTCTTGGCGCCGCGCTCTTTCAGCACTTCAGCGGCCTTGACCAGGGTACCGGCGGTATCGACCATGTCGTCCATGATCACGCAGTTGCGGCCTTCGACGTCACCGATGATGTTCATCACTTCGGACACGTTGGCTTTTGGACGGCGCTTGTCGATGATGGCCAGGTCGCAGTTCAGGCGCTTGGCCAGCGCACGGGCGCGCACCACGCCGCCGACGTCCGGGGACACCACCAGCAGGTTTTCGTTGTCCTTCTTCTGCAGGTCGCCCAGCAGGATTGGCGAAGCGTAAATATTGTCAACCGGGATATCGAAGAAACCCTGGATCTGGTCAGCGTGCAGATCCATGATCAGCACGCGTTCAACGCCGGCGCCTTCCAGCATATTGGCCACAACCTTGGCCGAAATTGCCACGCGGGCGGAAACGCGGACGGCGGTCCTGGCGGGCGTAGCCGAAGTAAGGAATTGCAGCGGTGATACGGCCAGCGGACGCACGTTTCAGGGCATCGACCATCAGGATCAGTTCCATCAGGCTGTCATTAGTCGGCGCACAGGTCGATTGCAGCACGAAGACGTCTTTACCGCGGACGTTTTCGTTGATTTCGACCATGACTTCGCCGTCCGAGAACTTCGATACGACTGCTTTGCCGAGAGGAATGCCGAGATTCTTTGCGACCCCTTCTGCCAAGGCAGGATTAGCGTTGCCGGTAAAAACCATCAGGTTTTCGTAAGCCATTGGGAGTCCCGAGAGATGAGTTTTGAAATCTTGAAAGTGCTCCGCGCTTGCTAGCGGGAGTCTTGTTTTTAACCCTGGCTGGAGACCAGCGCCTCGACAGATCCAGGGAAAACGGTGGCAGGGGAACAAGGATTCGAACCTTGGTATGCCGGAATCAAAATCCGGTGCCTTAACCAGCTTGGCGATTCCCCTACTCTTAACTGACTGCTTTCCGTCAGTAGGCCGACATTATAAGGCCTAATTCACGAAAAGCCAAATCTTTTTACGCTTCACAACTTTTCGATGATCGGGTGCCGTTTCAGCGCTTTCGCCTTCCAGCCAGTCCAGGCGGCAGGCACTCTGGCGAGCACTGCATCGGCCTGTTCTTCGCTGCGGACTGCGCAGAACACACATGCACCGGAGCCAGTCATCCTGGCGTCACCGTAAGCATCCAGCCATTCTACCGCTTCTGCTACTTGCGGGAACAACCGGGTCGCTACCTGTTGCAAATCGTTCTTCCCAAACTGCCGCAGATCGTTTCGATTTGCGTGGTAGCTGGAAAAGTCCGACATATTAACGGGCTGGGTATTCCTTGTCAAATGCCCGGAAGTAAAAATTTGTGGCGTTGGCACGTGCACGCCCGGCTCGATCACCACGTACCACCAGTCAGGCGCATCCACCGCACGCAGCGCCTCGCCGACGCCTTCGGCAAAGGCGGTCTCGCCGAAGATGAAGAATGGGACGTCGGCGCCCAGGGGGAGCGCGAGGTCCATCAGCTCCTGCTTCGACAGGCCGGCCGCCCACAGTTTGTTCAAGGCCATGAACGTCGTCGCCGCGTCCGAGGAGCCGCCGCCAACGCCGCCGCCCATGGGCAGCACCTTGTGCAGCGTGATATCCGCGCCGGGTGGCTGCACGCCGGTGCGCTGCTGCACGGCGGCCGCCAGCATGCGGGCGGCGCGGATCACGAGGTCGCTATCTTCCGGCACACCCGGCACATCGTTCACGCGGCGGATTTCATGGTCATCGCGCAGCTCGAAGTCGAGGGAGTCGCAGCGGTCGATCATCTGGAATACTGTTTGCAGCAAGTGGTAGCCATCGGCGCGGCGGCCGGTCACGTGCAGGAACAGGTTCAGCTTGGCCGGAGCCGGGCAATTCTTCAGGCTTTTCATTCTTGCTTATTCGGCATCGATGACGATGCGCAGGGACATTTCTTCAATCTGGCCGGTGGCGGAGCGTTCGGCGTCGATGCGCTTGGGTTTCGGCGGCGTGGCGCCCTCCTGCCAGGACACAAAGCTCAGGCGCCAGCCATCGTTGGTGGTGACGGCGTCGTGGGCGGGGCTGGCGGTGAAGCGCTTGCCGTCGGCGGCGGTGGCCTGCCCTTGCAGCCAGTCGCGCAGGCCGGCCACGGGCAGCGACCAGCCGAGGATGCGGGCGCTCAGGGTGTCGATATCGGGCGCGCTGCGCGGCGGCTTGCCGCTTTCGGTCAGCACCGCTTCCTGCGGCGTGACGGCGATGGTGGCGATGGTGGACCCGACCGGCGACATCAGCGCCACATCCGTGCGCTGCGGCGTCTGCTTCCAGTCGAACTTGCCGGACATGGATTTCGGTTCGCCGTTCTGCGTGTACTTCACGGACAGGCGGCCATGCAGCTCGACGGCGTCGGCGGACACCGCGCCAGCCGCGCGCGCGCGGCGTGCTCGTCGTGGCGCAGCCGGCAAGGAGGAAGGCCGCGGCGACGGCGGCGATGCGAATGCGTGCGCCCATCAGATGCTGGCATTCAGGCGCGCCAGGGTGCTGCGCAGCGCATCGTTATTCGGATCCTTGGAGCGCGCTTCGCGCCACAGCTGCTGGGCGGCGGCCTTGTCGCCCTGGGCCCACAGCACTTCGCCCAGGTGAACGGCAATTTCCGGATCGCTGCGCAGCGTGTAGGCCTGGCGCAGCATCTGCTCCGCTTCCTTCAGCTGGCCCATGCGGAACTTGACCCAGCCCATGCTGTCCATGATGAAAGGATCGCCCGGCGCCATCGTCAGCGCCTTTTCGATCAGCTCATAGGCTTCCTGCAGGCGGATATTGCGGTCGGCGAAGGAGTAACCCAGCGCGTTGTAGGCGTGATGGTTTTCCGGCACGGACTCGATCACCTTGCGCAGCGCCGTTTCCATCGAATCGAGCTTGCCCAGCTTTTCAGCTGCCAGCGCGTAGTCGTACATCAGGTCCGGGCTGTTCGGGAAACGCAGCACGCCATCTTCCAGCGTGGAATAGGCTTCCTTGGAGCGGCCCGCATCGCGCAGCAGCTGGCCCTTGGTCTGCAGGATCTGCACTTCTTCGGCCTGGTCGGTCGGCTGGATTTCCTTCAGCTGCGCCATGGCGCCATCGACATCGCCCTTGCGCGACGTGAGGTGGGCGCGTTTCAGGCGGGCCGCCAGCAGCATGCGCGGATCATCGTTGTCGATGCGCTCCAGCCAACCGATGGCGGCATCGTAGTCACCGCGTTCTTCAGCGATCTGGGACAGGATCATCAGCGCCTTGGACGGGTCGCGGTCCGGGTCCGGCTCTTGTCCAGCACTTCCACATAGCGCTTGAAGTAATCCTCGGCGACCTTGGCGTTATTCCCTTGCATGGACATGATGCCCAGCGCATACAGCGTGGCGGGATTGTCCGGCTGGGCTTTCAGCAGGATCTGGAACTGGTCGGTGGCCTTGTCGAATTTCTTTTGTTCGACCAGCAGGCGGGCGTAGGCGGAGCGCACTTCGCGCGCGTCGGGATATTTCTTGAGGAAGCCGGTGAACAGGGTGGCGGCGCCATCGAGGTCCTGCAGCACCTGGGCCATGGTCAGGGCCGCCAGCTCGGAATCGGGCTTGATGGCCAGCGCACGCTTCGCTTCGGCCTGGGCGCGTTCCTTGTCTTCCGCCGCATAGGCGCCCTGGGCCAGCACCAGTGGGTTTCCAGCATCGAGTCATAAGGCTTCAGCACGCGCTGCATCAGGGCGAAGGCGGCGGCCTTGTCCTTGGCACGCAGCAGGAATTGCTGCATCTGGAACATGGCCAGGCCGCGCGTGGCCGGCGGGGCCGCCTGCAGGCGCTGCGCAAACAGCTGCTCGGCCTCGCTCAGGTCGTCGCCCAGCACCGAGAAGCCGAGAAAGTATTGCGCCGCTTCGTCCGAATCCGGGGCCAGTTCGCGCCACAGGCGGATCGCCGCCAGCGCCTCGTTGCCCTGCTTGGCGGCCAGCGCCATTTCGGCGGAACGCTTGGCCAGGCGCGGGTCGCGGGTCTGCTGGGCCAGCACCATCATGCTGATATAGGCGCTTTGCCACTGGCCGCGCTTGAAGTCCAGTTCGGCCTTGGTCAGTTTGTAGAACAGGTCGCTTGTAAGCTCGACGGAGGGCAGCGGCTCTTCCTGCCTGGCGATCGTAGCGAGGGCGTCGCCCGGCGTGGATGGCAAGGCGGCCAGGTCCGGCGCCTGGGCGGGCTCGGGCGCTTGCTTCGGTACGACGGCGCAAGCGGACAGCAGGGCCGAGAGCGTTACAATGGCGAATGCGTTTTTCAATGGATGATCCTGCAAAGTCGGGCTCAGGTCTTGATTCTACGCCAACCCACAACTTGCGTTGCTTTGCAGGTGTAAGCAAATCCCCAAACATGCCTGAATTACCAGAAGTTGAAGTCACCCGGCGCGGGGTAGCGCCCCATATCGAAGGCCGTACCGTGCGCGAAGTCATCCTGCGGCGCGACGGCCTGCGCTGGCCGTTTCCGGAGGATTTGCCTGCCGCGCTGGCGGGCAAGGCGGTGCTTGCGACCGGGCGGCGCGGCAAATACCTGCTGATACATTTCGATACGGGCACGCTGATCATCCACCTGGGCATGTCCGGCCATTTGCGCGTGCTGCCCACCGATATTCCCGCGCAAAAGCATGATCATTTCGACATGGTCGTGGACGGCCCCGATGGCTTGCAAGTGTTGCGCATGACCGATCCGCGCCGTTTCGGCGCCGTGCTGTGGCATCCGCGCGAGGAAGGCGAACTGGACGAGCACCTGCTGCTGCGCGGCCTGGGCGTGGAGCCGCTCGGCCCCGAGTTTACCGGCAAGCTGCTGTGGGAACAGACGCGCACGCGCAGCGCCGCCATCAAGCAGGTGCTGATGGCGGGCGACATCGTGGTCGGCGTGGGCAATATCTATTGTTCTGAAAGCCTCTTCCGGGCCGGCATCAACCCGAAAACGGCGGCCAACCGCATCAGCGCGGCACGTTACGATCGTCTCGCGCAAGCGATCCGCGACGTGCTGTCCGAGGCGATTGTGCAAGGCGGCAGCACTTTGCGTGACTTTATCAGCGTAAATGGACAATCCGGGTATTTCCAGCAGACATATTTCGTCTATGATCGTGCTGGTGTCCCGTGCCGGATCTGCGGTGCCCCCGTGCGCCAGATCAAGCAGGGACAGCGTTCAACCTTCTATTGCGTAAACTGTCAAAAATAACAACGGGGTAAGTCTCATGATGGTCAGGGACCTGGAGCAGTACAGCGCGTGGCGACAGAATGTGGTCGCGGCGCTGCAAAATTACCGCAACTGGGTGGTGGGGGCCGAGCTGGCCGACGCCGCCGCCGAGCAGCGCCTGGCGCGCACGCTGGCAAAGCTGGTGGACGATAAATTGTCCGTCGCTTTCGTCGCTGAATTCTCGCGCGGTAAATCGGAACTGATCAACGCCATCTTCTTCGCCGACTACGGCCAGCGCATCCTGCCGTCGGCCGCCGGGCGCACCACGATGTGTCCGACGGAGCTGATGTACGACCCGGCTTACCCGCCCTGCATCCGCCTGCTGCCGATCGAAACGCGGGCCGAGAACCTCTCCACCAGCGACTACCGCGACCAGGCAGCCGCGTGGACCATGCTGCCGCTGAACCTTGACCGTGCGGACGAGATGCACGATGTGTTCAAGCAGGTCAGCCTGACGCGCCACGTAAGCGTGGAGGAAGCGAAGCGCTACGGCCTGTATGACGAGAACGATCCGGACATGCCCGTCACGCTGGACGACAACGGCCTGGTCGAAATCTCGCTGTGGCGCCACGCCATCATCAACTTCCCCCACCCGCTGCTGAAGCAGGGCCTGGTGATCCTCGATACGCCGGGCCTGAACGCGATCGGCACCGAGCCGGAGCTGACGCTGAACCTGATTCCGCACGCGCACGCCGTGCTGTTCATCCTGGCCGCCGACACCGGCGTGACCAAAAGCGATATCGAAGTCTGGCGCAACCACATCGGCGGCGGCGCGGGACGCATGGTGGTGCTGAACAAGATCGACTCGATGTGGGATGCGCTGCGCAGCGATGCGGAAGTCGAAAGCGAGATCGCGCGCCAGCAGGAGCATGTGGCGCACATGCTGGGCCTTCCGGCGCGCCAGGTGTTCCCGGTGTCCGCGCAGAAGGCGCTGCTGGGCAAGATTACCAGCGACAAGGCCTTGCTGGAAAAGAGCCGCATGGAGCAGCTGGAAGGCGCGCTGTTCAACGAGCTGATCCCGGCCAAGAAGGACATCATCCGCAAGCGCCTGTCCGACGAGATGCAGGCCTTGAGCACGTCGCAGCATGCGATGCTGTCCACGCGCGTGCGCGGCATCGTGGAGCAGCTGCTGGAGCTGAAGGGCTTGCGCGGCAAGAACCAGAACGTGATCACGCACATGATGAAGCGCGTGGATGCGGAGAAGAAGGAGTTCGACGAGAGCCTGTTCAAGCTGCAGGCGACGCGCGCGGTGTTCACGCGCCTGTCCACCGAGCTGTATTCCAGCCTGGGCATGGACGTGCTGCGCGACCATGTGCACACGGTGCGCGATGCGATGTCCAGCAGCCGCTTCTCGGCCGGCATGCGCGATGCGGTGCGCGTGTTCTTCGACCAGCTGCGCGCGGACTTCGATGCGTCCGAAAAGAAGATCGTGGAAATCCGCGAGATGATGGAAGGGATGTACCGCAAGTTCTCCGGCGAGCATGGCTTGCAGCTGAACATGCCCATGCCTTTCTCGCTGGCCAGGTATGTGGACGAAATCGCGGCAACGGAGGAGGTCTATCACAAGCAGTTCGGCACCGCCGCGCTGATGACGACCACGCGCGTGGTGCTGATGGAGCGCTTTTTCGATTCCATCGCTTCGTCCGTGAAGCGCTGCTACAAGTCGGCCAATGCGGACGCGGAAGCCTGGCTGAAAGTGATCATGGCGCCGCTCGAGGCGCAGATCAAGCAGCATAAGGAACAGCTGAAGCACCGCCAGGCCTCGATCCAGCGCATCCACGACGCGACCGACACGCTGGAGCAGAAGATCGAAGCATTCGAGCGCATGCAGGAGGAGCTGGAAGCGCAGAAGTCGCGCCTGGCCGAACTGGCCGGCGCCGTGAATATCGCCATCAACTCCGAACTCGTCGCCCTTCCCGCCGCCGCATAAGGCCGGCGCAAAAGGAAACAGCATCCACGCCACCCCCGGCGTGTAGGGCGGATCATTGATCCGCCGTGCATGAACAGAGGAATACTTTTGCAGTACCACGACCCCACCTTCTCCGCCGCCCTGATCAGCTGGCAAAAGCAGCACGGCCGCCACACGCTGCCCTGGCAAAACACCCGCGACGCCTACAAGATCTGGCTGTCCGAAATCATGCTGCAGCAAACGCAAGTCAGCGCCGTGCTGGGCTACTTCGCCCGCTTCCTCGAGCGCTTCCCCACTCTGCAAGACCTGGCCGCCGCGCCGGTGGAGGACGTGATGGCGCAATGGTCCGGCCTGGGCTACTACACGCGCGCCCGCAACCTGCACAAATGCGCCCAGCGCGTGGTGGCTGAATATGGCGGCATCTTCCCCAGCGACCCCGCCCTGCTGGCCGACCTGCCCGGCATCGGCCGCTCCACCGCCGCCGCCATCGCCGCGTTCTCGTCAGGCCGCCGCGCCGCCATCATGGACGGCAACGTGAAGCGCGTCTTCGCGCGCGTGTTCGGCGTCGACAGCTACCCCGGCGAGCGCAAGACGGAAGAAGCCATGTGGGCGCGCGCCGAAGCGCTGCTGCCGCAAGAAGGTATCGAGCCGTACACGCAAGGCCTGATGGACATGGGCGCCACGCTGTGCACGCGCAGCAGCCCCGATTGCACGCGCTGTCCGATGCAGCCGCGCTGCGTGGCCTTTGCCACGCAGCGCGTGAAAGACCTCCCGGTGCGTAAGCCTAAGAAGGCGACGCCCGAAAAGCACGCAACCATGCTGCTGATCGTGGACCGTGATGAGGTGCTGCTCGAGCAGCGTCCGGCGAGCGGCATCTGGGGCGGGCTGCTCTCGCTGCCCGAACTGGACGGACACAACGCCGCAGATGACGACGATGGCGCCGCCGTGCCGGACGTCGATCCGGCCGCCGTCGCCGCAGCCGCGTCCCCCTTCGGCGCCGTCGAATCGCAGGAACGCCTGAAAACCGTGACGCACGTCTTCACCCACTACAAGCTGCACATCGCGCCGCTGCTGATTACGCTGTCAAAGCGCGCCGCGCTGGCCGGCGAACCGCATTACAGCTGGCTGCCAGCCGCCGCGCTGGCCGAAGCCGCCCTGCCCGCCCCCATCAAGAAGCTGTTGCTGGAGTTGCTGGGCGACCGCGCACAAGCGCAGACAAGGATGTTCTAAAGCTCTTCGAGCGAATACAGCCGGCGGTGTTCGGCGATGGCGTAGCGGTCGGTCATGCCGGCGATGTAGTCCGCGATGCGGCGCGCCTGGGCGCTGGGGCCTTCCTCGCAGCGGTAGTCGGGCGGCAGCAGCGCCGCGTCGGCGCCGAAGGCTTCGTACAGCTCGCGCACAATGCGGCTGGCCTTCAGGCGCATGCGGTTGACCTTGTAGTGGCGGTAGAGGTTCTCGTGCAGGAAGCGCTTCAGTTCCGTGGCATCCTTGCGCATCTGGTCCGAGAAGCGGATCAGCGGCGGTGCGTTGCGCACATCGTCCAGGCTTTGCGGGCCATGTTCGGCGATGCGCTCGGTGGACGTGACGATCAGATCGTCCGCCAGTGCAGTGATCAGGCGGCGCAAGGTTTCATAGATTGCGCGGCGTCCCGCCAGGCCCGGATGCGCATGCTGCACATCGCGCCACAGGCGGGCGAAGAAATCCACCTGTTCCAGCTGCGGAATCGAGATCAGGCCGGAGCGCAGTCCATCGTCGATATCATGGCTGTTGTAGGCGATTTCGTCGGCCAGGTTGGTCAATTGGGCTTCCAGCGAGGGCTGGGTGCGGTCGATGAAGCGCTGCGCCACTTCGCCCAGCAGCCTGGCGTTCTTCAGCGAACAGTGCTTGAGGATGCCCTCGCGCGTTTCGAACATCAGGTTCAGGCCATCGAAGGCGCCGTACTGCTCCTCCAGATGATCGACCACGCGCAGGCTTTGCAGATTGTGCTCGAAGCCGCCGTGCTCCTTCATGCATTCGTTCAGTACATCCTGGCCGACGTGGCCGAAAGGCGTGTGGCCCAGGTCGTGCGCCAGCGCGATTGCTTCGACCAGGTCCTCGTTCAGCAGCAGGTTGCGCGCCAGCGAGCGGCCGATCTGGGCCACTTCCAGGCTATGCGTCAGGCGCGTGCGGAATAGGTCTCCCTCGTGGTTGAGGAAGACCTGGGTCTTGTATTCGAGGCGGCGGAAGGCCGTGGAATGGATGATGCGGTCGCGGTCGCGCTGGAACTGCGAGCGCGAGGCGTGGGGCGTTTCGGCATAACGGCGGCCGCGCCCCTTATCCGAATGTGCGGCGTAGGGCGCGAGCGTCTCTTCCATGCTTATTCCGTGCAGGCTGCCAGCGTTTGCAGCAGCAGGTCCTGCGGTGCGTTGGTGATATCGGCTTTGCCGAGAGGATTGAGCAGGATGAACTTGATCGCACCGCCCTCGTTCTTCTTGTCCACCTCCATCAGCTCCAGCCAGCGCTGCACGCCCAGGTTGGGCGCCTTCACCGGCAGGCCGGCGGCGTCCACCAGGGCGCGGATGCGCTCCACGGTGGCGGCGTCGATATAGCCCATGCGCTGGGACAGGTCGGCCGCCATCACCATGCCGCAGCCCACCGCCTCGCCGTGCAGCCAGTCGCCATAGCCCAGGCCCGCCTCGATGGCGTGGCCGAAGGTGTGGCCGAAATTGAGGATGGCGCGCAAGCCGCCCTCGCGCTCATCCTGGCGCACCACGTCAGCCTTGATTTCGCAGGAGCGGGCGATGGCGTAAGCCAGGGCGCCCTTGTCGCGCGCCATCAGCTTGCCGATATTCGCTTCGATCCACTCGAAGAAGGCGGTGTCGATGATGCAGCCATGCTTGATCACTTCGGCCAGGCCGGCAGACAGTTCGCGGTCCGGCAGCGTATCGAGCGTGGAAGTATCGGCCACCACCACTTTCGGCTGGTAGAAGGCGCCGATCATGTTCTTGCCCAACGGGTGGTTGATGCCGGTCTTGCCGCCCACCGAGGAATCGACCTGGGACAGCAAGGTGGTCGGCACCTGGATGAAGTCCACGCCGCGCATATAGGACGCCGCGGCAAAGCCGGTCATGTCGCCGATCACGCCGCCGCCAAGGGCGATCATGGTCGTCTTGCGATCGCATTTATTGGCCAGCAGCGCATCGAAGATCTGCATCAGGCTGGACCAGTTCTTGAATTCTTCGCCATCCTGCAGCACCACGGAAATGACTTCCTTGCCGGCCGCCGCCAGCGGGGCGCGTATGCGCTCCAGGTACAGCGGCGCCACGGTGGTGTTGGTGACGATGGCCACTTTCTTGCCGCCGGCGTGGCGGGCAAACAGTTCCGGCTCGTCCAGCAGGGACGGGCCGATATTAATAGGGTAGCTGCGCTCGCCGAGATCGACGTTCAGCAGCAGTCGGGATTCTTCAGTCATCGAGGGTTCCGCCTGGGTGGAGCAGTTCGGCGCGGCCTGGCAGGCCAGCGCGTCCAGCTGGTTCAAAATCGCGTTAACCATCGATTGTACGTTAGGACGGCCGGTATCGATCACCAGATGGGCCATTTCCATGTACAGCGGCTCGCGCTGGGCCAGCAACTCTTCCAGTTTCTTGCGGGGATCGGCCGTCTGGAGCAGGGGCCGGTTCTTGTCGTGCGCCGTGCGCGCCAGGATGCTGTTGATCGAGGCGCGCAGGTAGATCACGGTGCCGCGCTCCATCAGCAGCGCGCGGCTTTCGTCATTGAGGATGGCGCCGCCGCCCGTGGCCAGCACTACGCCGTGCTGGCCGGTCAGGTCACGGATCACATCCGCTTCCCTGCGACGGAACGCCTGTTCGCCTTCGATCTCGAAGATCCACGGGATCGATGCGCCGGTGCGCGCTTCAATCTCGTGATCCGAGTCTATGAAGCGCAACCCCAGTTTCCGGGCAAGAAGACGGCCGATGGTCGTCTTGCCTGCCCCCATTAAACCTACCAGATAAACATTTTGCATTCACATATTTTAATTCGGATTTGCACAGTCACCCAAGACGCCGGATGGCGCGGTGACAAATGCTCCGAATGGGCTGGTCGCGCCAGGCGGCGTGATGGCCTTGTCGCGGTAGTCGTCGGCGAGGCCCAGCAGGCGTGGAATGTAAGCCACGTAGTACCGCTTCGCTGCCCGATGCCTGGCCGCGGATGGTCAGGTCCACCGCCATCCATTTGGCGCGGTCGCGCGGGTAGGTCAGCGACACGGTGGCCTTGCCCGCGGCGTCCGTGGTGCCGGTCGAGGTCACGTTGATCGGAATGCCCGGATCGAGGCGGCCATTGCCGTTCACGTCTTCACCACCGCCCAGCAGGCCGTTGCCGTCGACGTCTTCGTTCGGGCAGGCATAGGAAGCTTGCGGCACCCATGGGCCATCCTGACCCACGAAGATCATGACACCTTTGTAATAGTAGCGCGGGCGCACGGCGGCGGTGACGTTCACGCCCGGCACGGCATTGCCGTTCGCATCGGACACGAAGACGGCGTAATCCACGCGGTAGGTGGCGCTGTCCGGCGTAGCAACGGAGTTACCGGTGCCGGCGGAGATGAACAGGGACTTGCGCGCCACCGTCAGGGCGACGGTGTTGTTGGCGCTCACGCCCTGTACCTGGGCGCGGATCACCACGCCGTTGACGGCGGTCGACGAGGTACCGGCAATATAGCTGATGGAAGCGGAACCATCGGCGCCGGTGGTCACCAGCGAAGGCTGGGTCAGCGTGCCGCCGCTTGGGTCGGTCACGATGGAGAAGCTCACCACGGCGTTTTTCACCAGGTTGTTCTGGGCGGTGCCATCACGCACCACGGCGCGGATGGTGGTCTGCTGCGAGGTGCTGCCCGGCGTATTGGCGCCCAGCACGGCCGGATCGGCCTGCACGGTCACGGTGGACGACGGCAGCAGCGGGGCCACGAATTCCACGACGCCCTGGGCGGTGGAGCCGGTGCTGCTGGCAGTCGCGTTCAGGGTGGAAACGCCCGGGCTGGTGGCCTGGACATAGGCGGTCGCGTTGCCGGCAACGAAGGCCACGCCCGAATTCAGCACGGTGGTGCAGGAGGCATCGGAATACATGGTGCCGCGCGAGGAGCTGACGGTGGCGGTGCCGGTCAGCACGGTGCCGCCCAGGCTGCGCACCAGCACGCGCTGGCAGGTGTTGATGTCGGCGCTGGCAAGGGCCGTATCGGCGCCGTCCACTACGGCCACGCTGAAGCTGGAGGAACCGACGGTAATCGAGGCGCTGGCCGTTTCACCCATGGATTTCACGGTGATCACGTCGCTGCCGCTGCTGCTGCCGGAGTAGCTCAGGATCAGCTGGCCGGCTGCGTCAGTCACGGCACTGCCACCGCCCTTGACGGAAACCTGGTTGCGCGAAGCGCTGAAGCTCACGGTCTTGCCGGACAGCGCATTGCCGGCCGAATCGACCAGCTTGACGGTGACGTCGGTGGTGGCGCCCAGGTTGACGGCGCTGTTGGAGTTGACGGTCAGATGAGTGCCGGAAACTGCCACCGTGGTGCTGACCGGAGTCAGGCCAGGGATCGAGGCAGTCACCTTGATCTGGCGCGAGGTCGGGTCGCCGCCGGTGGACAGCTTCTCGGTCACGCGGCCGTTGGCGTCGGTCAGGCGGGTGCCCGAGGTCAGGCTGCCCGAATCGGCGGACAGGTCGACCTTCACGCCCGACATCACGGTGTTGTTGGAATCCTTGACCAGGGCCGTCACGGTCACTTCGGAGCCGGAGGCGCCCGACGATTGCAGCGTGCCGGAATCGGTGGTCAGGGTCAGGGTCTGGGTGGCGGAGACGACCTTCACCGTGACGGTGTTGGAGGTCGCGCCGCCAGCGCTGGCGGTGATGGTGATGTCGCGCAGGCTGGAATCGCCCTTCACGTTCAGTTTCTCCACCACCTGGCCGTTGGAATCGGTGGTGCGGTTGCTGTTGCTGATGTTGCCGGAGCTGGACTTGAAGCTCACGGTCTCATTCGGCAGCACATTGTTGTTTCCGTCCTTGACGATGGCCGTCAGGGTCACTTCGGTGCCATCCTGGCCGGAGGACGCGATGGTGCCGGCGCTGGCCGTCAGCACGATGCTGGAAGCCTTCGACGGCTGCTGGCCGTTGAAGTTGGTGCCGGCCGAGCCGCCACCGCCGCCGCAGGCGGCCAGCAGGCTGGCGCAGGCTAAGGCGCCCAGCCAGCCGGAGAATTTTCGTAAACCTTGAATGCTCATTTCTTATTACCCTTTTTTGAAGCGGAATACTCGTCTCAGCGCGCCGACAGGCGTTCTGCAACGATTTTTGGCGTGATAAAGACCAGCAGTTCGGTCTTGTCGTTTGTACGGCTGTTATTCTTGAACAGGTTGCCAAGTATCGGCACATCGCCCAACACCGGCACTTTGCTGACGGAGTTGCGTTCGATTTGCTGGTAAATGCCACCCAGTACAACAGTACCGCCGTTTTCCACCATCACCTGAGTTTTCACGTGCTTGGTGTCGATTGCGAAGCCGGCCCGGGTTTCCTGGCCGACGCTATCCTTATTCACATCCACGTCCAGCACCACATTGCCGTCCGGCGTGATCTGCGGTACCACGTCCAGCTTCAGGTTGGCCTTGCGGAACACGATGGCGGTGGCGCCGCTGGAAGTGGCGATCTGGTATGGCAGTTCCACGCCCTGCTCGATGGTGGCGGCGGCCTTGTCGGCGGTGACCACGCGCGGGCTGGAGATGATCTTGCCGGTGCCGTCCGCTTCCAGGGCCGACAGCTCCAGGTTCAGGAAGCGGTTGGCGGCCGAGGAGAACAGGCTGATGGCCAGGCTGCCGGCCTGCTGGCCGTTGATGCCGGCCGCCGGCAGGTTGATGAACTGGGTGTTGTTCCAGGAATCGGTGGCGTTGTCGACCCTGACCTGGCCCGTGCCCTGGCCCACGCCGGTAATATTGCCGCCCAGCCCCAGGCGGGTGTCGCCGCTGCCCAGCTGCCAGCCCGAATCGCCGCCGCGCAGGGTGCGCAGGTCGGCGAAGCCCAGCTTGGCGCCCAGGTTGCGGGTGAAGGTGTCGGCCGCTTCCACGATACGTGCCTCGATCAGCACCTGCTTGGTGGCGACGTCGGTCTTGGCGATCAGCTTGCGCACGTCGTCCAGCTTGGACGCGATATCGGTCACGAACAGCTGGTTGGTACGCGGTTCGATGATGGCGCTGCCGCGCTTGGACAGGATGCGGTTCTTGGCGTCGCCGGCGCCCTCCAGGCCGAACACGGACTTGAACGCTTCAGCCTTCTGGTAATTGAGCTGGAAGATTTCGGACTTCAGCGGTTCCAGGTCGGCGATCTGGGCGCGCTGCTCCAGTTCCAGTTTTTCCTTGGTCAGCAATTCTTCCTTGGGTGCGATCCACAGCACATTGCCGTTCTTGCGCATGTCCAGGCCCTTGGCCTGCATCACCACGTCCAGCGCCTGGTCCCACGGCACTTCCTTCAGGCGCAGGGTCAGGTTGCCCTGCACGCTGTCGCTGGTGATGATGTTCAGGCCCGAGATGTCGGCAATCGCCTGCAGCGCGGCGCGCACGTCCACGTTCTGGAAGTTGAAGGACAGCTTCTCGCCGCGGTAGCCCTGGGTGCCCTGCACCAGCTTGTTCGGGTCTTCCTTGATCGGCTTCACGTCCACCACCAGCTGGGTGTCGCTCTGGTACACGCTCTGCTCCCACAGGCCGTGGGCTTCGATGGTCATGCGCACATTGTCGCCCTGGGGCACGGTGGTGACCCTGGAGACGGGAGTGCCGAAGTCCATCACGTCCAGGCGGCGGCGCAGCGTTTCCGGCAGGCCGGTCTTCATGAAGTCCACCACCACGCCGGTCGGGCCCTGGCGCACATCCACGGCGACCTGGCTGTTCGGCAGGTCCACCACCACGCGGCCTTCGCCGCCGGAGCCGCGGCGGAAGTCGATATCGCGCAGGATCTGCTTGCCCGACGGGACGGGAGCGGCAGCCTGCTTCACCGGCAGGCCGCGCGCATCGACGGCGGTGGCGATGCCGCCCGAAGCGTCGATGGTCATGATCACGGCATTGCCGTCGATGGCGGTGGCGTAGTTCAGCGGCCGTTTCAGGTTGAAGACCAGGCGCGAACGCTCGCCGGCCTGCACCACGTTGACGCTGTTCAGGTCACCGAGGTTGATTTCCTGGCTGGTCTTGCCGGTGCCGTTGCTGGTGGCGCCGAAGTCCAGCGCAATGCGCGCCGGATTGGTGATGGCAAAGCCGATGGGCAGCTTGGCGGGCGCATCTTTCAGCGCGATTTTCACGATGACGTTGCTGCCCTGCTGGTTGGCCGTGATCGATTCGATCGCGTTGCCTTGCTGGGCCTGCGCCACGGCTGCGCTACCGGCCAGCGCCAGCGCGAGGCCTGCAAAACGCAGGGCACGCGTCACGGTTCTGATGGCGATCATTTGGTGTTCTCCTTACTTTCCTGCAGTTCCAGCTTCGACATGCGCTCGACCCAGTCGCCGGCCGCATCCTGTACGATTTCCTTAACCGCTATCGCATCTTCGGAGACTGAGGTGATCAGCCCGAAGTTCTGGCCCGCGTGCTGGCCCGGCCGCACCTGGTACACGGTGCGGTCGATCTGCAGCAGGCCGTACATCTGCCTGTCCTTTTCCATCGTGCCCACCATCTTCATGGCGTCCAGAGGGAAGCCTTCGAGGAATTCCTTGCGGCGGTTGGTGTCCGGCTGCAGGCCGCCGCCGGGGCGCGCCTTGGCCAGCTCGGTCAGCAGCTTGTTGGGATTGAAGGGGTCCGTCTGCTCGACCGGGGCGTAGGCGAAGGGCACGAATTTCTTCGGCTCCGACAGCGGCTGCACGGTGGGCTGGGTCTGGGCGTCCACTTCCTTCATCCAGTTGCGGACTTCCTGCACATTGCTGTCGCCGCAGCCGGCCAGCGCCAGCAGCAGGGGCAGCAGGAGGTAAGCGCGGCGCATCATTTCTTCCTCTCCGCTTTCTTCTTTTCGGCGGCTGCCTTGCGCGCCGCCGCCACTTCCTCAGGATCGAGGTAGCGGAAGGTCTTGGCCACGGCATTCAGCACCAGGGTGCCGTCCTTGCCGGTATCCAGGGCCATATTATTCAGCGTCACGATACGCGGCAGGTTGGCCATGTCGCCGGCAAAGGAGCCCACGTCGTGGTAATTGCCGGTGACGCGGATATCGATCGGCAGTTCGGCGTAATATTCCTTGACGTCGACCTTGCCCGGCTTGAACAGCTCGAACTGCAGGCCGCGGCCCAGGCCGGCCTGGTTGATGTCCGACAGCAGGGCCGCCATTTCCGCCTTGCTCGGCAGCTGCTTTTCCATCTGCAGCACGTACTGGTCGACTTTTTCCTTCTGCTTCTTCAGCTCTTCCAGGTTGACCGCCTGCGCCGTCTTCAGGCGGTATTCGTCGCGCAGCTTGAGTTCCTGCTGGGCGCCCGCTTCCTGTTCCTCGAACTGGCCCTGCCAGTAGGCGAAGTAGCCGAGCGCCACCACCACGGCCGCCACGCCCACGCCGCACAGGACGCGCGGCACGATCGGCCACATGCCGGGTGAACGCCGCTCAACCCCTGGAACTGGGCCGACAGCGATGCTCCAATGTCTTTCAAATCGATGTTCATGGTGTGCGCTCTCAGGGCTGGGCGGCGGAAGCCGTCACGGGCGCCTTGGCGCCGGGCTTGCCGCCGGGCGGCAAGTCCTTGTCACGCGGGCGCTTGATATTGACGGTCAGGTTGAACTCAACCACCTTGCGTCCCGTATTCTTGTTCTGGCCGAGCGTGGCGGCCTTGACTTCGATCAGGTCCGGGCGCTCCAGCCATGGCGAATTGCCGGCCAGGTTGCGAAGCAGCTCCGAAACGCGCTCCTGCGACTGGGCAAAGCCGGTCAGCGTGACCTTCTGCCCGTCCTGCTTGAAGGATTTCAGGTAAACGCCGGCCGGGGTCTGCTTGACCAGTTCATCCATCAGGTAGACGGGCTGGTTGCGGTCGGCCTGCAGGTCTTCCACCGCCTGCTGGCGCGCCTTCAGCGATTCGATTTCCTGTTTCAGCGAGGCGATCTGGGCGATCTTCACGTCCAGCTGCTTGATGGAGGTCTTCAGCACTTCGTTGCGCTGGTCCTGCACGGCGATGGCGCGTGCGTTGTACGCGCCCACCAGCAGCACGATGGCTGCGCCGGCCAGGCCGCCCAGCACCAGCAGGGCGGCAAAGGCGGCCTTGCGCTGCTTGCGCTTTTCCTCGCGGTGAGGCAGCAGGTTAATACGTATCATCAGCCAAACCTCCGCATCGCCAGGCCGCAGGCCACGAGATAGCCGGGAGCGTCGCTGCGCAGCGCCTGCTCGCGCACGCCGGCACCCAGCTGCATGCCCTTGAAGGGCGAAATCACCGCGCTGGAGATGCGGGTCCGGCTGGCGATGATGTCGAGCAGGCCTGGCAGCACGGCGCTGCCGCCGGCCAGGAAGATCTGGTCGATCTTGGTATAAGGAGTGGAGGTGAAGAAGAACTGGATGGCGCGCGTGACTTCCAGCGCCGCGCTTTCCAGGAAGGGGGCCAGCACTTCGCTGGCGTAGTTCTCGGGCAGGTCGCCCGTCTTCTTGCGCGCGTCGGCTTCCTCGTAGGCCAGGCCGTAGCTGCGCACGATGTCCTGGGTCAGGGAGTGGCCGCCGAAAGGCTGCTCGCGCTCATACACGGTCACGCCATCCAGCATCACCGAGATATGGGTGACCTGGGCGCCGATCTGGAACAGGGCGATCACCTGGCCGGCGCCGCCATCCGGCATCTGGGCCACGACGCGGTCCATGGCGGCGCGCGCGGCGTAGGATTCGATGTCCATCACCTGGGCCTTCATGCCCGAAGCTTCGGCGATCGCCACGCGGTCTTCCACTTTCTCGCGGCGGGCGGCGGCCAGCATCACTTCGATGTCTTCGGTGGAATTGGGCACGGGTCCGAGCACATCGAAGTCCAGGCTCACTTCATCGAGGGCGAACGGGATATACTGGCTTGCTTCGGATTCGACCTGCACTTCCAGCTGTTCTTCGGACATGCCGGCCGGCAGCACGATCTTCTTGGTGATCACGGCGGCGGGCGGCATGCCCAGCGCCACGTGGCGGGCGCGCGTGCCGCTCTTCTTGATGACACGGCGCACGGCATCGACCACCTGATCCATGTTTTCAATATTTCCGTCGGCAACAGCGCCGCGCGGCAGGGGGTTCGGCGGCATAGCGCTCCAGGCGCAGGCCATCCTTGCCGGCATCGGCCAGCTCAACCAGGCGTACGCTGGAGGTGCTGATGTCGAGGCCGACCAGCGGCGCCTGCGCGCCGCCGAGCAGGGCTTTTAGATCGAGCATCATTTATGCACTCCTGACAACTCCATAGACATTTGCATATCGGAATTCGTTTAAAAACCCGTGCTTAGCGAGTAAAGGTGAGACAGTACATTAGATGCTAGCAATATTGCTTTAGAGGTGTAAAGATATTTCTGTGAGGAACGATTGTGTCGCTGTTTGCCTTACGCCACAGTCACTTAGGCCATTTGTGGCCGCGAAATTAACACAGTTGTTTCGTTGCTCATGGTAAATATTACTGAAAATAAGGTCCATTTTCGTGCGCGCCTGCTTAATTGCTGCTCGCTTATAATTCCTTGAATAATTATTTACCTCGTCCTGCGCATGACTTCTATTAATAAAGAGGCCCCGTCCAAACCGTCCCGCGGCTTCCTGCTGATGGCCCTGGTTTCCGTGCTGGGCCTGATCCTGGCCGGCGTGCTGCTGGTAGTGTTCGGCCTGGCCCTGGCCTACCCCAACCTGCCCTCGCTTGATACACTGACCGATTACCGGCCCAAGATGCCACTGCGGATCTTCTCCGCCGACAATGTGCTGATCGGCGAGTTCGGCGAAGAGCGCCGCAACCTGGTGCACATCAAGGACATCCCCGACGTCATGAAGAAGGCCGTGCTGGCCATCGAGGATGACCGCTTCTACGAACACGGCGGCGTCGATTACTGGGGCATCCTGCGCGCCGCCCTGCATAACGCGACCGGCGGCGCCCGCCAGGGCGCGTCCACGATCACGCAGCAGGTCGCGCGCAACTTTTTCCTTTCCAGCGAACAGACTCTGAAGCGCAAGGCCTATGAAGCGTTACTGGCCTGGAAAATCGAGCAGAACCTGACCAAGGACCAGATCCTTGAGGTCTACATGAACCAGATCTACCTGGGCCAGCGCGCCTACGGTTTTTCCTCGGCTGCCCAGATCTACTTCGGCAAGAATTTGAAAGACATTAGCGTGGCCGAAGCGGCCATGCTGGCCGGACTGCCCAAGGCGCCTTCGGCTTACAACCCGGTAGTCAATCCGAAGCGCGCCCGCACGCGCCAGCAGTACATCCTGCAGCGCATGGCCCAGCTTGGGTATATTACGCCGGCACAGTACGAAGCGGCGAAGAACGAGCAACTGAAAGTGAAAACAGACAGCAGCGAGTTCGGCGTCCACGCGGAATATGTGGCGGAAATGGCGCGCCAGCTGGTCTATGAACAGTTCAAGGAAGAAACCTACACGCGCGGCCTGAACGTCTTCACCACCATCACCAAGGCCGACCAGGATGCCGCTTACCTGGCCCTGCGCCGCGGCGTGATGGATTACGAGCGCCGCCACACCTACCGCGGCCCGGAAGCCTATGTCGACCTGCCGAACAACAAGTCCGAAGCGGACGAGATGATCGAGACCGAACTGGCCGAGCATCCGGACAGCGACGATATCGTGGCCGCCATGGTGCTGAGCGCCTCGGCCACCAAGCTGACGGCGGTCACCGCATCCGGCGAAGAAATCACGATCACCGGCGCCGGCCTGGAACAGGGCCGCTCGTGGCTATCGGACAAGAACCCGCCCAACAAGCGCCTGCGCCGCGGCGCCGTGATCCGCGTGGTCCAGGAAGGCAAGGACTGGCTGCTGACCCAGATGCCGGAAGTCGAATCGGCCTTCATCGCAGCCAGCACCGAAGACGGCTCGATCAAGGCCATGGTGGGCGGCTTCGATTACAACCGCAACAAATTCAATCACGTGACCCAGGCCTGGCGCCAGCCGGGCTCCTCGTTCAAGCCCTTCATCTATTCGGCTTCGCTGGAGCGCGGCCTGTCGCCGTCCACGATGATCAACGATGCGCCGATCTCCTTTGACGCGGGCCAGACCGGCGGCCAGGCGTGGGAACCGAAGAACTACGACGGCAAGTATGAAGGGCCGATGAGCATGCGCCGCGGCCTGACCAAGTCGAAGAACATGATTTCGATCCGCATCCTGCACAAGATCGGCGCCAAGTACGGCCAGGAATACGCGACCCGCTTCGGCTTCGACGCCGAACGCAATCCGCCCTACCTGACGCTGGCCCTGGGCGCGGGCGCCGTGACGCCGCTGCAGATGGCGGGCGCGTATTCGGTGTTCGCCAACGGCGGCTACAAGGTCACGCCTTACCTGATCTCCAGGGTGACCGATGCAAACGGCAAGGTGCTGTCCCAGGCGGCGCCGGACCGCGCGGGCGACGAGAAGAACCGCGTGATCGACGAACGCAACGCCTTCCTGATGGATTCGATGATGAAGGATGTAGTGCGCTTCGGTACCGCGACCAAGGCGCTGTCGCTCAAGCGTCCGGATATCGCGGGCAAGACCGGCACCACCAACGATTCGATCGACGCCTGGTTCGCCGGCTACCAGCCCAAGCTGGTGGGCATCGCCTGGATCGGCTTCGACCAGCCGCGCAACCTGGGCAACCGCGAAACCGGCGGCGGCCTGGCCCTGCCGATCTGGATCGGCTATATGCAGAAGGCGCTGAAGAATCTTCCTGTCGAGGAACGTGCCGTGCCGGAGGGCGTCATCATGGCGGACGGCGAGTATTACTATGCCGAGAACCCGCCGGGCATGGGCGTGCAGAGCCTGGAAGGCGCTACCCGCGGGACGCCGGCGGAGGAGAAGGCGAAGGATGCGGTGAAGAACGAGTTGTTCTAGAACCTGAACCTGAAAGGCTGGTGTCTGCCACGATGTGGCAGGCACCTGGCACATGCCGACGGCTTAGACAAGCCGCTGCGGCTCGCTAAGGCATTCGGTGCCGAACGGGTGGCTGCCACATCGTGGCTGCCACCAGGGTGTGCCGTGGGTTCAGGGTTCGAGCACCACCGGCGCGCCGCCCTGGGCGGTCGCGATCTCCGACAAGGCGGCGAACAATTCCAGGCCGCTGCGCGTATCGCTCCACTGGCCATCCACATGGCGGTAATGGAAACCGCCCGAGCGTGCGGCGACCCACAGTTCCTGCATGGCCGCCTGGCTGTTGACGATCACCTTGGATCCATTGCCCAGGAACTCGATTTCCAGCACATTGCCGCTGCGGCTGCACTCCACGTCGACCATATCCTGCTCAGCCAGGCGGTCCAGCGCGGCCTCGATCCCATCCAGCGTCTCTTCCGCCAGCTCCAAAAATTCCGATTCGGTCATGCTACACTCCAAGATTCCTATCAAGACCCTATTTTAATCGTGAAGTCCCGAATTGCACTGCCCGCCGCGCTGGCCATCGCCGCCCTGCTGACCGCATGCGGCCAGACCGGCCCGCTCTACCTGCCCAAGCCGCCAGCCAAGCCTGCCACCTCCGACAACCTTGGAAAACCAGGCGTGGCGCCACCGTCCGCCCCCGTGCCGTCGACTCCTCCCGCCTCCCAACAATAATTTATGTCCCAATTTGAATACCAGAATGGCGTGATGCACGCCGAAGGCGTTGCGCTGACCGCCATCGCAGAACAGTACGGCACGCCGGCTTACGTCTATTCCAAAAAGACGCTGCTGGATAACTTCGATTCATACGCAAACGCCGCGGCCGGCCGCGATGCGCTGGTCTGCTATGCAATGAAGGCGAATTCCAATCTGGCGATCCTGAAACTGCTGGCGGACCGCGGTGCGGGCTTCGATATCGTGTCCGGCGGCGAACTGCTGCGCGTGGTCGCTGCGGGCGGCGACGCGAAGAAAGTAATCTTCTCCGGCGTCGGCAAGAGCGTGGACGAGATGCGCCTGGCGCTGAGCCACGACATCCTGTGCTTCAACGTGGAATCCATCCCTGAGCTGCACCGCCTGAACGACGTGGCGGCCGGCATGGGCAAGAAGGCGCGCGTATCGCTGCGCGTGAACCCGAACGTGGATGCCAAGACCCACCCGTATATTGCGACCGGCCTGAAAGCCAACAAGTTCGGCGTGGCCTTCTCCGATGCGCTGGATACTTACCACGTGGCGTCGAAGCTGCCGGCGCTGGACGTGGTCGGCATCGATTGCCACATCGGCTCCCAGCTGCTGGACGATGCGCCGCTGCTGGAAGCGCTGGACAAGCTGATTGAGCTGATCGATACCCTGCACGCCGAAGGCATCCACCTGCACCACCTGGACATCGGCGGTGGCCTGGGCATCGACTATGGCGACGGCGCTCCGGTGCCGGTCGGCGACTACCTGGGACGCCTGTTCAAGCGCATCGACGCCTGGCGCGCCGCGAAGCACGGCGGCCAGCCGGTCAAGGTGATCTTCGAACCGGGCCGCTCGATCGTCGGCAACGCCGGCGTGCTGCTGACGCGCGTGGAGTTCATCAAGCACGGCGAGGAAAAGAATTTCTGCATCGTGGACGCGGCCATGAACGATATGGCGCGTCCGGCAATGTATCAGGCCTGGATGGATATGCAGCCTGTCGTGCAGGGCGGCGCCGAGTCGGCCATGTTCGATGTGGTGGGGCCGATCTGCGAATCCGGCGACTGGCTGGCGCGCGACCGCGAACTGGCGGTGGCGCCGGGGGATCTGCTGGTGATGAAGACCGCCGGCGCCTACGGCATGACCATGGCGTCCAATTACAACACGCGCGGCCGCGCCGTTGAATTGGTCGTGGATGGCGCACAGGTGCACGTGGTGCGCCAGCGCGAGAATCCGGCGGATTTGTTCGCGCTGGAGTCCACGATCAAGTAATTACGCCCCGGGACCGCACGCACGGCGGATCAATGATCCGCCCTACGCCGTGCGGCAAATCATCGTGCCCCGCCCCCGGCCATGGCGAGACAACGGTCCACATTGGCCCGGACACGCGCGTGTCAACGTTGGGCGTGCATGCGCACGCGAGGTGCGTAGGGCGGATCATTGATCCGCCGCTGTTCCGCCCGCGACTTTTCCCGCGCCCACCAGACCCTCAGCGCCAGCAGCGCGAAGACGATCAGCCCGAACAGAATCGGCTGCCCGAAATCGTGCTTGGCCGCCTTCATCCACCAGAAGTGCAGAATCCCCAGCGGCGCGATCACGTAGATCAACTTGTGCAGCAACTGCCAGCGCTTGCCGCCCAGCCGGCGCACCATGGCATTGGTGCTTGTCACCGCCAACGGGATCAGCAGCACAAAGGCCGTAAAGCCAACCGTGATGAACGGCCGCTTGGCCACATCCTTCAGCATCTCCTGCACATCGAAGAAATGATCGAACCACAGGAAAGTGGTGAAGTGCAGCAGGCCGTAGAAGAAAGCATACAGCCCCAGCATGCGGCGCAGCTTCAGCACCCAGTTCCATTTCGAGAACCGGCGCAGCGGCGTCACCGCCAGCGTGATGCAGAGGAAGTACAGCGTCCAGTCCCCCGTCGCGCGGGTGATGTATTGCAGCGGCTCGACCAGCTGATCGTTGCCGACCAGCCAGGCCAGCTTGAAGAACGGCAGCAGTGACAGCACGAAGACAACGGCCTTCAGCGCTGTGATCTGCCGCGGCGAAGGATTGAAAGCCATCAGAAATTCTTCCTCAAATCCATGCCGGTGTAGAGCGAAGCCACATCGGAATAACCGTTGAACATCAGCGTCTTGCGCTTGCGCGTGAAGAAGCCGTCCTCGCCGATGCGACGCTCGGTGGCCTGCGACCAGCGCGGGTGGTCCACATCCGGATTTACGTTGGAATAGAAGCCGTATTCGCTAGGCGCCGCCAGGTTCCAGGCAGTGCGCGGCATATCCTTCACGAAGCGGATCTTCACGATGGACTTGGCCGACTTGAAACCATACTTCCACGGCACGATGATGCGCACCGGCGCGCCGTTCTGGTTCGGCAGCACTTCGCCATACATGCCCAGGGTCAGCAGCGCCAGCGGATGGTTGGCTTCATCCATGCGCAAGCCTTCCACGTATGGCCAGTCCAGCACGCGGCTGCCGACGCCCGGCATCTGCTTCTTGTCCGCCAGCGACACGAATTCCACGTACTTGGCATTGCCCGTCGGCTCGGCCTTCTTGATGATCTCGGAGAAGGAATAGCCGATCCACGGAATGACCATCGACCAGCCTTCCACGCAGCGCAGGCGATACACTCGCTCTTCCAGCGGCGCCAGCTTGAGCAGGCTGTCGATATCCAGCGTGAACGGCTTCTTTACCTCGCCCTCGATGGACACGGTCCAGGGCCGCGGCTTCAGGGTGCCGGCGTAATGCGCCGGGTCGCTCTTGTCCGTGCCGAATTCGTAGAAGTTGTTATAGGTGGTGGCATCCTTGTAGGCCGTCTGCTTTTCCATGGCCGACCAGGCGGGATTCAGCCTGGCGGCCAGCTTGGCGTTGCCGCTCTGGGCCCAGGCCTGGTCCAGCAGCCCGGCGCCCGCGATCGAGCCCACGGCCAGCTGCTTGATGAAGGTGCGGCGCGACTCGAAGATTTCGCGCGGGGTGATTTCGGATGAGAACGGCAGGTCGATGCCGTTCGGGCTGCGTTTGATCAACATGACAACTCCGGAAAAGTGTTCGGTCAGGCTTTAGAACCCACGGCTTAAATCTGGTGGCTGCCACGCCGTGGCAGCCACCTGTTTTACGCCTCGGGTGTTGGTCGTTCTATTAGCCCTAACCTTACACGAATCCGGAATTCACATAATTACGATGTAATTACAATTTGCCGTAGGAATGCAGACCGGAAAGGAACATGTTGACGCCAAGGAAAGCAAAGGTCGTTACCAGCAGGCCGACCACAGCCCACCAGGCCGCTGCACGGCCGCGCAGGCCTGACATCAGGCGCATGTGCAGCCAGGCCGCATAGTTCAGCCAAACGATCAGCGCCCAGGTTTCCTTCGGGTCCCAGGACCAGTAACCGCCCCAGGCCTCGGCCGCCCACAGCGCGCCCAGGATGGTGGCGATGGTGAAGAAGGCGAAACCGACGGAAATGGCCTTGTACATCACATCGTCCAGCAGTTCCAGCGACGGCAGGCGGTCCGCCAGGTAGCCGTGCGACTTCAGCAGGTAAGCCGTGCCCACCATGGCTGCCAGCGCGAAAGTGCCGTAGCCGATGAAGTTGGCCGGCACGTGGATTTTCATCCACCAGCTCTGCAGCGCCGGCACCAGCGGCTGGATGTCCGAGGCGCCGCGCGCCACCGTGTACCACAGCAGGAAGCCGATGGCCGCCGAGATCACCAGCAGCACGAAGGGGCCCAGCTGGCGGGTCTGATAATGCTGCTCATAGTAGAGGTAAAACAGGGCCGTGATCAGCGAGAACAGGACGAAGACTTCGTACAGGTTGGAAATCGGAATGTGGCCCACGTCCGTGCCGATCAGGTAGGACTCGTACCAGCGCACCAGCATGCCGGTCAGGCCCAGCACCACGGCCGCCCAGCTCAGCTTGGAGCCCACCGAGCCGCCGAACGGGGAGCGTGCGACCAGGCCTCCCCAATAGAACAACGTGGACAGGAAGAACAGCGTGCTCATCCACAGAATGGCGGACTGGCTCGACAGCGCATACTTCAGGAAGAAGCGCGTATCTGCGTTCGGCAGCTGGCCGGCGTACAGCTTGACGGCATACAAGGCCAGCAGGAAGGCCAGCGGCATCACCCAGCGCACCGGTTTCCAGTGCCAGCCCAGCGCCGCAAAAGTCGGCACGGCCGCCAGCAGGATGGCCTTTTCGTAATAATCCATATAGGCGCCGAAGCGGTTCAGCGCATACAGCGCGCCGCCCAGCAGCAAGAGCGCGAACAGCCAGTCCAGGACGTTCAGGCGCTTGAAATAGCCCGGCGCCTGCGTATAGGTTTGGTTTTGCGTGATTTCCATCGTAATTCTCCAAAAAACTTGCTTCAGCTTACGCCGATTGCGGCAGTTTTTCCTTCAATTCCTTAAATTCGCGTTCGAAGTCCATGGTCTTGCGCTGGGTGCTCATCGCCATCAGCGCGTCGGCGCCCTGCGCGCTATCCTTGATCCACACCCACAGGCGGCGCTCGCGGATGTAGAACATGGAAAATACGCCCAGTACAAGGAAGACGCAGCCAATGTACACCACTGTCTTGCCGGGCGAACGCGTCACCTGGAATACCGATGCTTTGATTTGCGTATAGTCGTCCAGCTGGAGGAAGACCGGAGCGCCGTAGAAGAATGCATCCGACAGCGCGGTCGTGGCCATCTGCAGGTAGCGCGCGTGCTTCTCGTCGGCGGCCGGCGGCTGCTGGCCATGCTCTTCGCGCACCAGCTGCCACAGTTCCCACATGGTGCCGTTCAGGATTTTCATGAAGATGTCGGCCGCCTTGGTCTGCTCGGCTTCCGGCACCCTTTCGAGGAATTTGCTGATGGCGAAGAAACCGGCGGCCTTATCGTCCCCCGCGAAAATTTCCAGGCCCTTCTCGGGCGGAAGCCTGCAACTGCGAGCGCACTTCGCTGCCGCCTTGCGGCATGGCGCGGCGGGCGTAACGTTCGGCCGCCCTGGCGCGCAGGGCCGGATCGTTCAGGCCGGCGCGCAGGTTCATCCATTCGCGCACGCTGTGCTCATCGTCCGCCGGAATGCGCAGGTAGCTGAACGGGTCGCCCGGGTTGGCGCGCACGCCGGCCAGGAAGATGGTTTCCCCATCGATGGTCACCGGCTGCATGTAGTTCTGGAATTCGCGCGCCTGGCCGTTCTTGTCGCGCAGCTTGTACTGCACGGAAGGGCCGACGTTCTTCAGGTCCTTGTTGTGGGCGTTCTTGGCGGCCGAGCCCAGCTGCTTGTCCAGGCTGCGGGCGAAGGATTCGTTCAGGTTTTCGCCCTTGGTGACGGAGCGCGCATCTTGCGTGCCGATATTTTCCACGTTGAAGGGACGGAAGTCGCTCCACTCCACCGTGTATTCGTCGTTCAGCTTGGTCGCGTTGCCCACTTCGCCGGCAATGTCGAATTTTTCGTTGCTGCTGCCCTTCATCGGGAAGCCCGTCAGCTTCAGCTTGCTGCCGCCATCTTCAAAGCTGGACTGGTAGATCGCCACGCCCTTAAAGATCAGCGGCTTGTTCACTTCGATGGTGCCGGAGATGGTTTCGCCCGTGTCGTTGGCACGCACCACCACATCGCTGGCGAACAGCTTGGGCATGCCGGTGCTGTAGAAGTCGATGTCGAACTTCTTCAGCTGGATCGAGAACGGCAGATCCTGCAGCAGCACGCCATCCGGGCGCGGCAGGATCGCGATATTGCCCGTCTGCCCCTCCGGCAGCGAAATATTGCCGCGGTAAGTCGGGTTATGCACGCCAAGGCGGTGCCTGGCCGGGATTCCGCTGATCAGGCCATTGCCGCTGAAGGCAGTCTTGTTGAACAGCCACTGCTGCAGGCGGATCGGCACGTCCGAATCGAGCATGCCGCCCACGCAGATCACCACGATCGCGGTGTGGGCGAAGATATAGCCGAACTTGTTGCCTGCGCCGCGCTTGGCCGTTACCAGGGTGGCGCCATCCTTCTCGACGACCTTGGTCGAGTAGCCGGCGTGCTGCAGGCGCTCGGAGGTCTGGGCAGCCAGCGCCGGGCGGGCCAGGGACGAAGCCCACTGGTTCTTGTGGTGGAAGTTATTGAGGGATTGCTCGCGCACCTTTTCGCGCCAGCTGCGCATATCCTTCAGCATCTTCGGCGTGTTGTGCACGACGCACAGCGAGGTCGAAATGACCAGCACGCCCATGATCAGCAGGAACCACCAGGACGAATAGATCGCATACAGCCCCAGCTTGCTGTACACCTCGGCCCAGAACGGCCCGAACTGGTTGATGTAGTCACCGGAGGGCTTGTTCTGCTGCATGATGGTGCCGATGACCGAGGCAATTGCGATCATGGCCAGCAAGGCAATGGCAAAACGCATCGAGGACAGCAGCTCGACGATTTCAGCGACGGCGCCGCGCCTGTTGCGCAGCTGGATTCCGGAAGTGCTGGGGGTGTTGCTCATGTGCGGAAATTTCAGGAGGATAAAACAAAAAAGGGCAGCCTGCTTACGCAGCCGCCCTTTTCACGTCCAGGCCGCACGCCCTGGAGCGGCCGGATATCGATTACTTCAAGCCGGCCACGTAGTCGGCGACGGCTTTGATCTCGTCGTCGGACAGGCGGGAGGCGATGGTCGCCATCTCAGCACTGTTCTTGCGGGTCTTCGCCTTGAAGCCATTCAGCTGGGCGATGGTGTAATCCTGGTGCTGGCCGCCCACGCGTGGGTAGCGGGCCGGCATGCCGCCGCCGGAAGCGCCGTGGCAGGATGCGCAGGCAGGCACGCTCTTCTCGGCGATGCCGCCGCGGTAGATCTTCTTGCCCAGCTCGACGGTGTCCTTGTTCTTGGCAGCGCCCGGCTTCTGGGTCTGGGTGGACAGGTAAGCGGCGATGTTCTTCTTCTCTTCGTCCGACAGCATCTTGGCGTAGGTGGTCATCACCGGCTGGTTGCGCGACGGCTCAGTGAAATCCACCAGCTGCTTATAGACATAGGCTTCCGGCAGGCCGGCCAGCTTCGGGTTGGCGGCAATGGTCGAATTGCCGGCAGCGCCGTGGCAGGATACGCAAGCCGGCAGGCCGCGTGCGGAGTCACCATCACCGTACAGGGTTGCGCCCTTGGCCGGATCAACCTTGGCGGCAGGAGCATGCGCTTCGGCAGCGGATGCCACACCAGATACAGCCAGCAGTGCAACGAACAAGGATTTTACAAATGGTGAAAACGCACGATTCATTCAGACACCCTGAGACTAGTAAATAATAGTGGTAGAGGATTGTTTACCGCACATTGCCTTATAAATAGGCAGAATGGCGCATGACAACAATTCGTAACCCCTTATTGTACAATAGCTTTCTAGCGTTTTTCCCACCTTTTGTTGCAATTTCTGCCCCATCCCATGTCCAAACTCTGGCAAGCCCGCTTTTTCACGACCGTAAACCATTTGCGCGACCTGCCACGCACCACCGTGCCTGAAATTGCTTTCGCGGGCCGTTCAAATGCCGGTAAATCGACGGCAATTAATATTCTTTGCAATCAGAAAGGCCTGGCGTTCGCGTCCAAAACACCGGGCCGCACCCAGCACATTAATTTCTTTTCCGTCGGCGGCTCCCATGTGGCGATGCACCGCCACGATGCGACCAAGGTCGAGGAAATCGAATGCCTGATTGCCGACTTGCCGGGGTATGGCTACGCCGAAGTGTCCGGCGACGCCAAGCTGCACTGGCAGCGCCTGCTGGGCGATTATGTGCAGCAGCGCGAACAGCTGGCCGCCCTGGTGCTGATGATGGATGCGCGCCGCCCGTTCACTGACCTGGACCAGCAAATGATCGAGTGGTTCGCACCGACCGGCAAGCCGATCCATTGCATCCTGACCAAGGCAGACAAGCTGAACCGCAATGAATCCGTCAACGTGCTGCGCCAGGCGCAAGCCAAGCTCGACAGCTACGTGGACGAAGATGGCGAAGGCTTCCCCTTCACCGTGCAACTGTTTTCCGCGCTCAAGCGCACCGGCATCGAGGAAGCGACGGCCAAGATCGAAGAACTGGCCGGCCTCACCGGTGACGCGGACGCATCCACCCCAACCGAAACGGAATAAAGATGATTACGCCTGACTTCCCAGCCATCCGCATGCGCCGCATGCGCCGCGATCCCTTCTCCCGCGCCCTGATGCGCGAGAATGTGGTGACCGCTTCCGACCTGATCTACCCCGTCTTCATCCTGGAAGGCACGAACCAGCGCGAGCCGGTGTTGTCCATGCCGGGCGTGGAGCGCGTGTCGGTGGACTTGCTGATGAAGGTGGCCGAGGAATGCGTGAGCCTGGGCATCCCCGTGCTGGCCCTGTTCCCCGTAATCGATGCGTCGAAGAAAACGCCGGACGGCGTGGAAGCGACCAATCCTGAAGGCCTGGTGCCGCGCGCCGTGCGGGCACTGAAGAAGAACTTCCCCGAGCTGGGCATCCTGACCGACGTGGCGCTCGACCCTTACACCAGCCACGGCCAGGACGGCCTGATCGACGACAATGGCTATGTGCTGAACGATGTGACCACCGAAATGCTGGTGCGCCAGGCGCTGGCCCAGGCCGAAGCCGGCGTGGACGTGGTGGCGCCTTCGGACATGATGGATGGCCGCATCGGCTATGTGCGCGCCGCGCTGGAGGAGAAGAATTTCATCCACACGCGCATCATGGCGTATTCGGCCAAGTATGCTTCTGCCTTCTACGGTCCCTTCCGCGATGCGGTGGGCTCGGCCAAGAACCTGGGCAAGAGCGACAAGAACACTTACCAGATGGACCCGGCCAATTCGAACGAGGCCCTGCGCGAAGTGGCGCTGGATATCGCCGAAGGCGCGGACATGGTCATGGTCAAGCCCGGCATGCCTTACCTGGATATCGTGCGCCGCGTGAAGGATGAGTTCAAGGTGCCGACTTTTGCTTACCAGGTGTCCGGCGAGTACGCGATGATCAAGGCCGCCGCCCAGAACGGCTGGCTGGATCATGACAAGGTGATGATGGAATCGATGCTGGCGTTCAAGCGCGCCGGGGCGGATGGGGTGTTGACCTATTTTGCGCTGGATATTGCACGCAAGCTGAAAGCCGCGTGACCGCATGCACGGCGGATCAATGATCCGCCCTACACACCTCGATTACGCAAGTCCCAATGAAAAACGCCGCGAATTCGCGGCGTTTGCATTTCGGTGACGCGTAGGGCGGATCATTGATCCGCCGTGCCTCCCGGCCCGCGGCGCCGTTATGCGCTGAGGCCCTTGACGAGGTGTTTCGGATCGTGCCGGTTCTTGAGGATCTGCGGCATCAGCGATCCGCCGATCATCCCCACGAATGCCGCCATCAGGCCCGCCAGCTGTCCCGGGAAATGCGTGCCCAGCTCCGACACCTGCGGGAAGAACACAATCCACGTCCCGATGCCCAGCGCCAGCGAAGCAATCGCGCCCTGTGTCGTCGAACGCTTCCAGTACAAGCCCATCACCAGCGGCACAAAGGCGCCCACCAGCGTCACCTGGTAAGCACTCGACACCAGGTCATAAATCGAAGTGCCCTTCATCGCCACCGCATACGCCAGCACCAGGGCGGCAAACACGACGATGGTCATGCGCATGGCCAGCAGCTGCTGGCGGTCGCCCATGCCGGGACGCAGGTTCTTCAGGATGTTCTCCACGAAGCTGGTCGAAGGCGCCAGCAGCGTCGCCGACGAAGTCGACTTGATTGCGGACAGCAGCGCGCCAAAGAACAGGATCTGCATGACCAGCGGCATCCTGGTCAGCACAAAGGTCGGCAGCAGGCGCTGGTAATCGTTCTTGGCCATTTCCATCGCGTTATCGCCCATCACGATCACGGCGCAGGCCACAATGAACATCGGCACGAAAGCGAAGAGGATGTACGACGCGCCGCCGATCATGGCGCCGGTGCGCGCCGTCGGCGCATTCTTGGCGGACATCACGCGCTGGAACACGTCCTGCTGCGGAATCGAGCCCAGCATCATGGTCACGCCGGCGCCGATGAAGAAGGCGATGTCGGTGAAGGAAGCCGGCGGCAGGAAGTTCCACAGGTTCGAATCGGACGCCATCGCGACCACCTTGCCGGCGCCGCCCGCCAGGTCAGCGGAGAAAAAGGCGATCACGGACAAACCCAGCACCAGAACGATCATCTGGATGAAGTCGGTCCAGGCCACGGCCAGGAAGCCGCCCACCACCACGTAGATAAGCACGGCCAATGTGCCCACGATCATGCCCATGGTTTCGGACATGGCGCCATTGGTCAGCACCGAAAACACCAGGCCCAGCGCGGTAATCTGCGCCGCCACCCAGCCGAGATAGGAAACAATGATGGCCACCGAGCAGAACACCTCGATGCCCTTGCCGTAGCGCTGGCGGTAGAAGTCGCCGATGGTCAGCAGGTTCAGTTTGTAGAGGCGGGCCGCGAAGAACATGCCGACGAGGATCAGGCAGGTGCCCGCGCCGAACGGGTCTTCCACCAGCGCATTCAGGCCGCCCTGCACGAACTTGGCGGGAATGCCCATCACGGTTTCCGCGCCGAACCAGGTGGCGAAGGTCGTGGTCACGACCATGATCAGCGGCAGGCTGCGGCCGGCCACGGCGAAGTCGGTCGTATTCTTGATCCGCGTTCCTGCCCACACGCCCAAGGCAAGCGTACCCAGCAAATACAGTACGACGAAGGAAATCAGCGTGACGTTCATCTCAGTTCAGTGCTCCGGCCATATGCAAAAATTTTGGGCGATTATAGCGGCAGAACGAAGCCGGAACTACGTCAGTTGCAAGAAAAAGATCGCAGTGACAACACTTTTTTTCAGCGCAGCTTACCGTAGCCAGGGAAGAACTCCTGCAGCAGGAAAGCCTGCAGTTCCGCTTCGTCTTCCTTGCGCGCACTCATCGGCACATTGCGGCCGAGGCGGTGCGATTCCCAGACGAAGTCGCCAGGTTTTTCCTTGCGGATCATCTCGATCATTTTCTTCACGATGGCCGTTTCGATATCCTTTTCCAGGCCCTGGTCCACGTGGACCTGCTGCGACCACTGGCGCTTGAAGTTCGAACTGAAGCCGCGGAACTTGATGTCAGCGCCGTTGAAGGTCTTGTCCACGACCTGGAAGATGCCGCCCGTATCGTTGCGCTCGCCGTTCGCACTGCGGCCCTGGGCGCCCATGATATTGGCCATGGCGCGGCCCTTGGCGGCCGCTGCTTCGCTTTCGGCGGCGGACGGCTCAGCCGGCTGCGCATCCGCATTGCGGGCGCGGCGGCGCATTTCGACCATGGCCTGCATATCGGTCGCCTCCGGCGGCGGTGGCGTCAGCTTGGCCTGCTCGGGCGGCACGATCTGTTCCTGCGGCTTGATGCGCTCGGTGATGGCGTTTTTGTTCGGCGGCAGGTAGGCGCGGGTCGCCTTCGGCGTTTCGGCCTTGGCCGTTTTGGTCGGTTTGGACGGAGTCGGCTTCGGCGTGGGCTTAGGCTTGGAGACCGGCAGCGGCGCCACCCACACCATTTCGCCCTCCTTGGCCGGCGGCGTTATCTTGATTTCAGTCTTGGGATGAATGAAATACGCCAGGACCACCAGCAGGTGAACCAGCACCGTCGCGCCGATACCGTAGCGGTTCGGCTGCTTGTGTGCACCATATTCGTGCACGACGATCTGCTCCTGCGGCATGGGCTGGCCGCAGTGGGGGCAGAACTCGGTGTGCTCTTCGGGGACTTGGGCGAATTGGTACAAGATAAACAGTCTTCGGCAGGTACAGGGGACAAGCTTACTCAAAGTCGACTTTGACGAATGTTACAGTATGTAAGCTTGACCCCGGCAATGATATCAGTGCTTGCCGGCACTGACTGCTTTCAGCTCGATGGCGCGCACTTCCTTGCCATCGCCACCCTCTTCCATATCCTCGTCCTTCATCGGACCATTGCCGCTGTACTTGTCGAGGAACAGGTAAATCACAGGCGTAATGTAAAGCGTGATCACCTGCGAGAAGATCAGGCCGCCGCACACCGCCAAACCGAGCGGCTGGCGCAGCTCGGCGCCGGCGCCCAGGCCGAGCGCGATAGGCAGCGCGCCCATCAGTGCCGCCAGCGTGGTCATCATGATCGGGCGGAAGCGCAGGATACAGGCTTCGCGGATCGCGTCGGATGGCTTCATGTTCTGCTCGCGCTGGGCGTGCAGGGCGAAGTCGATCATCATGATCGCGTTCTTCTTCACGATACCGATCAGCATCAGGATGCCGATGATGGCAATCATGCTGAGGTCCATCTTGAAGATCCACAAGGTCAGCAGCGCACCCACGGCCGCGGACGGCAAGCCGGCCAGGATGGTGATCGGATGGATATAGCTTTCGTACAGCACGCCCAGCAGCACGTAGATCACGCCCAGTGCGGCAATGATCAGGATCAGCTGGCTGCCCTGGGTGCTCTGGAACACGGCCGCGTCGCCGCCGTAGCTGGTGATGATGGACGCGGGCAGGCCCATGTCCTGCCCCATCTTGTCGATCTTGGCGGTCGCGTTACCCAGCGGGACATCCGGCGCCAGGTTGAAGGAAATCGTGATTGCCTGCAACTGGCCCTGGTGGTTGACGGCGGTCGGGCCCACGGTGCGTTCCACGGTGGCAAAGCTGGACAACTGCACCAGGTTGCCGGCCGAATTGCGTACCGACACCTTGGTCAGCGCATCGTCGAACTGGCGGTCCTCATCGGAGGCTTCCATGATCACGTAATAGCTGGCCGCCGACGAGTAGATGGTCGAGACCTGGCGCTCGCCATAAGCGAGGTACAGCGCGGTGCGGATATCGGCCATCTTCACGCCCAGGATGTTGGCCTTGTCGCGGTCGATCTTCAGCTGGGCCTGCAAGCCCTTGGCCTGGGAATCGCTGGTCACGTCGCGGAAATCCGGGTCGGAGCGCATGCGTTCCTGGAATTTGGAAGCCCAGTCGTTCAGCGAATCGGGGCTGACGGACTGCAGCGTGTACTGGTAGCGGCTCTTGGACGGGCGACCGCCCAGTTGCAGATTCTGTACCGGGCTCAGGTACACCGAAACGCCGGCCACCTTTTTCGTTTCCTGGCGCAGACTGTCCAGCACCTGGGGCATGGGCTTGCGCTCGGAGCGCGGCTTCAGCACCAGGAACATGCGGCCCGTATTGCCGCCGCCGGTGAAGGACGTGACATCCTTCACGGCCGGATTGGCGCGGATCACGTCCACCACTTTCATCTGCAGTTCCAGCATGGCGGAGGTGGAAATATCTTCGGACGCTTCCGTGGTCACGCGGATCTGGCTCAGGTCTTCCTCGGGGAAGAAGCCCTTCGGCATGACCGCATACAGCCACACCGTCAGCGCGAAGGTGCCGAAAGCGATGCCGAGCACAACGAAGCGGTGGCGCAGCGCGATGTCCAGCGTGCGCGCATAGCCGTTGCGGGTGGCGTTGAACAGGCGTTCGAAGTGGCGGCCGATGAAGGTGTCGTCGCCCGAGGTTTCGTGCGAATCGGACGGCAGCAGGCGCGAGCACAGCATCGGCACCAGGGTCAGCGACACGATGGCCGACACCAGCACCGACAGGGCCACCACCACGGCGAATTCGTGGAACAGCAGGCCGATCACGCCCGGCATGAAGAAGATCGGAATAAACACCGCCACCAGCGACACGGAAATCGACACGATGGTGAAGCCCATTTCGCGCGAGCCGACAAAGGCCGCCTGCAAAGGCTTCATGCCATGCTCGATGTGGCGCACGATGTTTTCCAGCACCACGATCGCATCGTCCACCACCAGGCCGACGGCCAGCGTGATGCCCAGCAGAGACACGTTGTCCAGGCTGTAGCCGAAGGCATACAGCAGGGCCAGCGCGCCCAGCAGCGAAATCGGCATCGTGATCGCCGGAATGAAGGTAGCGGCCGCACGGTGCAGGAAGAGGAAGATCACCAGCACCACCAGGATCACCGTCAGGCCCAGGGTCAGGTTCACGTCGTGGATCGCTTCGCGGATGGAGACCGAACGGTCATTGACCAGGTTGATGTTGACCGAGGCCGGCATCTGGGCCTTGAAGCGCGGCAGCAACTGGCGCACGCCATCCACCACCTGCACGGTATTGGCATCCGGCTGACGCTGCACCAGCAGCACGATGGAGCGCTCGCCGTTGTAGCTGCCGGCAGCCTTGATCGACTGGAAGCTGTCCTCCACCGTGGCCACATCCTTCAGGCGTACCGGCTGGCCGTTGCGCGTGGCGACAATGATCTCGGCGAATTCGGCGGCGCGCATCATCTGCGCATTGCCCTGGATGGTCAGGGTCTGCTTCGGACCATCCAGGATACCCAGTGGCGTGTTCGCGTTGGCGGCCTTGATGGCCTGCTGCAGCTCATCCAGCGTCATATTGCGCGAATTGAGCAGGTCGGAGCGGGCGCGGACACGCACGGCAAAGCGTTTCTGGCCATTGACCGACACCTGGGCCACGCCCGGCAGGGTCGACAGGCTCGGTGCAATCAGGTTTTCCGCGTAATCGTTGAGCTCGGACAGGCTCAGCGATGGCGAGTTCATCGTCATGAACAGGACCGGCGCATCGGCCGGGTTGAGCTTGCGGTACGAAGGCAAGTCCGTCATTTCCTGCGGCAACTGGCGCTGGGCGCGCAGCAGCGCGGCCTGCACGTCCACCGCCGCTTCATTGACGTTGATCGAGGGATCGAATTCCAGCGTCAGCGAGGTATTGCCCAGCGTGCTGGTCGAGGTAATCAGGGACAGGCCGGCAATCGTAGAGAATTGCTTCTCCAGCGGCAGCGCGACGGAAGACGCCATCGTCTCCGGGCTGGCGCCCGGCAGGTCGGCCGAAACGTTGATGACCGGGGTGTTGTAGCTCGGCAGCGCCGCCACAGGGATGTGCGAATAGGCGAGCACACCAGCCAGGATCACGGCTATCGAGAGCAGCACCACCATGACGGGGCGCCGGATGCTCAGCTCGGAAAGGTTCATTCGGCTTTACCCTTCTTATTGCCCTGCCCTTCGCCCGGGCCCTCCTGCTGAGCCAGCTTGGCATCGGCGATACGCACCTTGCCGCCTGGACGCAGGTTCTGCTTGCCCTCGACGATGACTTTCTCGTCGCCCTGCAGGCCGTCCACCGCGGCGTTCGCGCCAAAGGCATAGAGACGCTTGATATTGATGACCTTGGCCGTCTGGTCCGGGGCCACCGCGTATACGAAAGTGCCGCGTGTGTTGGTAATGATAGCGTTTTGCGGCACGACAAGCGCGCCTTTCAGCGTGGCCACGGTCAGCCTGGTGGTCACGTACTGGCCCGGCCAGAGGCGGGTGTCCTTGTTGTCGAAGCGGCCCTTGACGCGGATCACGCCGGCCACCGGATCGACGGTGTTGTCGACGAAACTGAGTTCACCGTTGATAGGCTTGTCCGAATTGTTCTGGAAAGCCTGTACCGACACTTTGCCGGCGCGCTGCGCGTCCAGCAGGGCAGCCAGGTTCGTTTCCGGCACGTTGAAGGCAACGTTGATCGGATCGAGCTGGGTGATCGTGGTCAGCGAGGTGGTCAGTTGCACCAGGCTGCCTGGATAGACATTGATGGCGCCCACGCGGCCGGACTGCGGCGCGCGGATAGCGTTGTAGCTCTGGTCCACGCGTTCGGCGCGGGCAGCGGCGATATTCGATTCCAGCACGGCGCGCTGGGAGTCGACCTGGGCCTTGAGCGTGTCGACCGAGCTCTTGGCCATGAAGTTCTGGGCCACCAGTTCCTGTGCGCGCTTGTATTTGGCGCTCCAGGTCTGCCAGGGTGGCGCGGTCCTTCTGCACCTGGGCTTCAGCCTTGTCCACATTGGCGGTGGCGCTGCGGCTGTCCAGCGTGAACATCAGCTGGCCTTCCTTGACGAACTGGCCTTCCTTCACATGCACCTTGACGATGGTGCTGGTGGTTTGCGGATGCAGGTCCACGGTACTGATAGGGCTAACAGTACCGTTAGCACTCAAGGTTACGGGCACATCCTGGCGTTCCGGCGCAATGACGTTGACGGTGGTCGGGCCCATGTCGCCGCCCTTGCCTTTGCCGCCGGCAGGCGCGCCGCTGCCTTCGGCCGGCGCCTTCATCGAATACCAGGCGCCAGCGCCGACGACGGCTGCCACGCCTACCAGAACTACCAATGTTTTCTTTTTCATCGTTGAAGTGGGATTTGCTTTTTACTTACCTGCATAGAATTCGGGTACGACCAGTACGGCTTCGAGTCCGCCCCGATCGTGGTTGGCCAGGCTCAGGCTGGCGCCATGTTGTTCGGCGATATTGCGGGCGATCGTCAGCCCCAGGCCGGTGCCGCCGGAACTGCGCGAACGCGACGTTTCCAGCCGGTAGAAAGGTTCGAACACGCGCGCCAGCTGGTCCTGGGGAATGCCGGGACCTTCGTCGCGGATGCGCACGCGTGCAGCGCCGGCCATGCGTTCCACTGTGACGTGGGCGCGCTGGCCGTACTTGACTGCATTATCGATCAAGTTGACGAGGCAGCGGCGAATATCGAGCGGGCGGCCCATCAGCGCCATGGCGGCATGGCCCTTCAGGTCCACCGACTGGCCGGCATCGGCGGCGTCGGCACAGACGCTGTCCAGCAGGGCATCGAGATCGAGGCGCTGCATCGCTTCCGTGGTATCCATGCTGCGCGCCAGGTCGAGCCCCTCCCTCACCATCTGCTGCATGGCGGACAAATCGCCCAGCAGCTTCTGCTGCAGGTCATCGTCGCTCACCTTTTCCAGGCGCAGGCGCATGCGGGTCAGCGGCGTCTGCAAATCATGAGTGATGGCGGCCAGCATTTCGGTGCGCTGGGCGATATGCTGGCGGATACGCGCCTGCATCGCGTTGAAGGCGGCGCTGGCCTGGCGGATTTCATTGGAACCACTGAGCTCAAGCGGCGGATGGTTGATGTCATTGCCGAGATCCTTGGCGGCGCTGGCCAGGCTCTTCAGGGGATTCATCGTCATGCGCGCCACCAGGTAAGCCAGCACGGCAATGCTGAGCAGGAAGGGCACGAAGGCGGCATACTCGTTCTGGCCGGCGCCGGGCGGCTGGCGCGGCGGGAGGATGGAAAGCTTCAGCGTCTGGCCATCCGGCATTTCCACCAGCATGGCTTCACAGGCGCCGCGGTACTCGGTGACCTGGGGCGCGAAGATGGCGAAGGTGGAATAGGACTGGCGCGGCTGGTCGCAGCGGTCGGGACGGTCAACCAGCGAGGTCAGCTTGTATTCGCTGCCGAGGCGGCCGGCCAGCGCCGTGCCGAACTCGCTCAGCGGCTGGCTGGCTTCGTTACCGTGGGCCACTTCCAGCTTCACATTGGCCTTGCTGGCCACTTTCAGGTACTGGTCGCGCGACTCGGGGCGCACGACTTCGGTGGTCGCAATGATTTGCTCGGCACGTTCCAGCGCGTGGAAACCGCGATAGCGTTCCAGCGTGCGCTGGCGTTCGTTGACGGCCAGCCATTGGGTCAGCGCGGCGGAGGCGACGATGCCCAGCATCAGCACCAGGAACACGCGGCCCGTCATGGACCTCCAGAAAGCAATCACGCAGTGGGCTCCACAGAGACCGGGCCGGCCAGCACATAGCCTCCGTTACGTACGGTCTTGATGATCTGGGGCAGGCGCGCGTCCTCACCCAGCTTCTGGCGCAGGCGGCTGATCTGGATGTCGATCGAACGATCGAAGGGGTCGGCGTCCCGGCCCTGGGTCAGGTTCAGCAACTGGTCGCGGTTCAGCACGCGGTTCGGATGCTCGAGGAAGACCTTGAGCAGGCGGAACTCGGCGCCGGACAGCATGATGACCGTGCCCTGCGGGTTCAGCAGATGGCGGGCGGTCAGGTCCAGGATCCAGCCGGAAAAGCGGATCTGGGTTGCCTTGTCCGAGCCGGAAGCCGCAGTCGCCGTGCTGCGGCGAAGCACGCTGCGGATGCGGGCCAGCAGCTCGCGCGGCTCGAAAGGCTTGGGCAGGTAATCGTCGGCGCCCATCTCGAGGCCGAGGATGCGGTCCAGAGGCTCGCTGCGGGCGGTCAGCATGATCACCGGCAGGTTGGAATGCGCGCGCAGCTTGCGGCAGAGGGTCAGGCCATCTTCGCCGGGCAGGTTCAGGTCGAGCACGATGAGGTCGGGCTTGGATTCGTCCAGCAGCTTCCACATGGCCGAGCCGTCGCCCGCACCCTGGGTGCGATAGCCGTTAGTTTCCAGATAATCCTGCAGCAGCGTGCGGATATCACGATCGTCGTCGACGATGAGGATGTTGGTGGCATTTTCCATGCCCATAATTATCCCTTGCAACGCCGACGGCAGGTAAGCAGTTTGTATCGTCATGTTTAAAAATGAGGCACCGATACATGACGTTACAAAACTTTTCGCCTAATAATTCAAATAGTTAATTGTGAATCATGATGAATGGACTGCTAACTCCGCCGCGGCCAATCATCCAAAAATTTGCCCGCAAAATCCAGCGCCGGCCGCGTGCAGGTCATCGCGCGAGTCCCGGCCGCCGACCTGATACCAAGCGCCGCCGCCCCTCGCGAAACACTCGGATACAAAAATTGGGGCTCGGGACACTTCGCTGAAACAGCATGTTGAGAAGATGCACTCATGTGCCGACGAATTGCACATCAATCGTCAACGAATCGGGAGATTTAAAGCATGAAAACCTTGCAAAAAGTATTCATTATCGGTGCGGCTGTTATCGGCATGAGCTCGGCCGCATTTAGCGCCCAGGCGCAGGATGCGACGCCGCATCGCCAATATGCGGCAACCAAATTCGATCCGGCCAAAATGGCCGAGCGCATGGATAAGCGCATGCAAAAACTGCACGACGCCTTGAAACTGACGTCGAATCAGGAAGGCGCCTGGCAGACTTATGCCTCCGCCATTAAAGCGGATATGCCAACCACGCGCCCGGATTTCGCCTCGTTTAAAAACCTGAGCGCACCGGAAAAAATGGAAAAGCGCATTGAATTCGCCAAGACCCATATTACCCATATGGAGAATCACCTGGCCGCGCTGAAAACTTTTTACGCAGTGCTGACTCCGGAACAGCAAAAGACTTTCGACCAGGCGATGAGCCACGGTCGCCACGGCCGCGGTGGTCATCATGGTGATCCGGCAGCCCGCAAGCAGGGTTAAGCCCTACTTCTGATTTTCTTGCTCTTTGGTGCTTAGCCGGGACAGCGCAAGCTTTCCCGGCCTTTTTCGCCCTTATCACGCCAAGATTTAGCGCGATCTGGCTAGAATCCGGCATGAAAGGGCCGACGGCGCATCTGAAACCAGTAGCGTAACCCTGGTGGCAGCCACCCCATTTGCTGCTGCGCGACGGACCGCACGATAAGCAATGGGGTGGCTGCCACCTGCTTTTGAGCCGTTGGTGTGGAAAAGAAAAAGGGCGCCTTGCGGCGCCCTCTTCTGTCTTGAGTTCGATCCTAATTGAGCCGTTCAAGCGACTTCAGGAACTTGCCGCTATCCTGGAATCCGATCACGCGGCTCGCGGGAATTTCCTGGCCTTGCGCGTTGAAGAGAATAATTCCCGGCGGGCCGAATAATCCGAATCGCTTCAGCATTGCCTTATCATCTTCATTATTGGCCGTCACATCGATTTGCAGGGTAATGGTATTAGCCAGCTTTTGCTGAATAACCGGCTCAACAAATGTCAGCTTTTCCATTTCCTTGCAGGAAACGCACCAGTCGGCATAGAAATCGAGCAGCACGGTTTTGCCGCCGGTATTGGCAAGAATGGCATCCAGTTCCGCGCTGTTTTTAATGCGCGCGAATTTCATATGACGATCGGCGCTGCCGGTCAAATGGCTTAATGGCGCAAGCGCATCGCGTCCGCCGGTTGCCACACCGACCAATTGCACGGTGCCGAAAATAACAAATACCGCACCGATGACTTTCGGCAACAAGGTGCCGCGCTGGCGCAGCAAATAAACACCGTAGCCGAGGCCAAGGAGGGTCCATCCCACCATTTGCACGACTGCCGGCAATACCGGTGAAACCAGCCACCAGGCCATGGCCAGCAGCAGCACGCCAAAGAACTTCTTCACCGAATCCATCCAGGCGCCAGCGCGCGGGATTAGTGCACCTGCCGACACGCCCACCAGGATCAGCGGCACGCTCATGCCCACCGCCATCGAGAACAGCGCGCCGCCACCGACGACCACGTCGCGGGTCTGGCTGATGTAGACCAGGGCGCCGGCCAGCGGGGCTGCCACGCAGGGGCCGACGATCAGCGCGGAAATGGCGCCCATTGCGAACACGCCGGCCAGCTTGCCCGACGACTGGCGGTTGGATGCCATCGTCAGGCGGCTCTGCATCCCGGCCGGCACTTGCAAGTCATACACGCCGAACATGGACAGCGCCATGCCCGCCATGCCCAGCCCGAAGATACCCAGCACCCAGGGATTCTGCAGCGCGGCCGACAGGCCTTCGCCGATCAGGCCGGCCGCCACGCCCAGTGCGGTATAAACAATGGCCATGCCCAGCGAATAGGTCACCGACAGCGCAAAGCCGCGCGAGCGATTGCCGCGTGCGCCGTCGCCGACAATGATGGAGGACAGGATGGGCACCATCGGCAACACGCATGGCGTGAACGACAATCCCAGGCCCAGCGCAATGAACAGGGGAACGATGACGAACAGGCTGCGGCCTTTCAGCGCGGATTCGATGCGGCCCATCTCGCTTCCCTCGGCAGCCGCGGGTGCGGCAGCGGCGACAGGCGCGGCGGCGGCAGGCACCACGGCGGCGGTCGCCGCTGCGTCGGCGCCGGGCGCACCCGCCACGCTCACGTCGGCAGGCGCCGGCTGCGTGCCGAGCGCAAGCGCGGATTTCGCGCCGGCCGCCGGCGGACCGGCCAGCGCCGCACCGCCCACAGCCATCAAGCGTGCGGTCGATTCCTGCGGCGAGTAGCACAAGCCCTTGTCCGAACACCCCTGGCTGGTCGCCACCAGGGTGAACGGTCCTGCCGCGGACTGCACCGGCACCAGGATCGTCACGCTGTGGCGGTAAGTCTCGACATTCTTGGCAAAGGTTTCGTCGTACTTGACCTTGCCGGGCGGGATCTGGGGTGCACCCAGTGTGGCGCCGTCCGCCTTGAAGGCGAAGCGCTCGCGGTACATGTAATAGCCCTCGGCAATGTCATACGTGATGGAGATGGTCTTTCCATCAACAATTCTGGCCGAGAACTTGAAGGCGACGGCCGGGTCGAGGAATTCTTCATCCGCGCGCGCCGGATGGGCGAACAGGGAGAGCAGGAGCAGCACGGCGGATAGCAGTGCCATCAGGGGAGTTTGGGAACGGGGCATGGATCGGGCGAATTGGTGAATCGACAGCGCAGGCAAATAGTACACCTATGCATGGTTTTCTGTGCGAGACTGGGAAATCTTTTGCCAGGAGAACTTATGCCATGTTTGCTTGCCGCGATAGGTGTCGCCACCAGCCTCGCCGCCGCCCCTGCCCTGCTGCTCGCGGCCGACAAGGCCGAACAGCGCGCCCTGTCCGCGATTACCGAACCCGGCTTGATGGGCACGATCAGGATCCTCGCTTCCGACGAATACGAGGGCCGATCGCCCGGCACGGAAGGGGAAACGAAAACCATCGCTTACCTGGAGCGGGAATTCCGCAAACTTGGCCTGAAACCGGGCAATCCCAACGGCTCTTACCTGCAGGCGGTGCCCTTGCGCAGCCAGACTGCCACGCCGCGCTTCAGCTACACGGTCGCCGGCAAGACTGTGGACCTGAAGTTTCCGGATGATTTCGTCGCCCACTCCACCGGACCCGCTACCGATGTGAACATCAAGGATTCCGAACTGGTCTTCGTCGGCTATGGCGTGCAGGCGCCGGAATACGGATGGGACGATTACAAGGGCCTGGATGTGAAGGGCAAGACCATCGTCATGCTGATCAACGATCCGGCGGTTCCCGATCCGAAAGATCCGTCCCAACTCGACCCGTCTCTGTTCAAGGGCAAGGAGATGACGTACTACGGGCGCTGGACCTACAAGTATGAAATTGCGGCGAAGCTTGGCGCTGCGGCGGCCATCATCGTTCATGAAACCAAGCCGGCGGCCTACCCCTACGGCGTGGTACGCAGCGGCGGCATCGGCGAGCAGTTCAGCCTGGAAGGCGACAGCAGGGATAATCCGGAAGTGCCCGGCTGGATTCACGAGGACCGTGCGCGCGAGCTGGTCGCGGCTGCCGGCTACGACTTCGACGCGCTGAAGAAGGCGGCGCTGTCGAAGGACTTCAAGCCAGTCAGCCTGAAGGGCGTGGCGAATTTCGAGATCAGGAGCCAGCGCCGCATGCTGGACTCGCACAATGTGGCCGCCCTGCTGCCCGGCTCGGACCCGAAGCTGAAGAATGAGTTCATCATCTATTCGGCGCACTGGGACCACCTTGGTATCGACGAGAAGCTGCCGGGCTCGCGCACGCAGCAGATCTATCACGGGGCGCTGGACAATGCGTCCGGCACGGCGGCGCTGCTGGAGCTGGCCAAGGCCTTTAAAGCGCTGCCTAAGCCGCCCAAACGGTCCATCCTGTTCCTGGCCACCACGGCCGAGGAGCGCGGCCTGCTGGGGGCCAAGTATTACGCCCACCATCCGCTGTATCCGATCGATAAGACGCTGGCCAATATCAATATCGACGGCGTGAACGCCTGGGGACGCACGGCGCAGATCGAGAACGTGACCTCGGGCCACTCGACGCTGGATGATTTGCTGGAGCGCCGCGCGACGCAGCAGGGGCGCAGGATGGTGCCGAATTCGCGTCCCGAGCTGGGGAACTTCTATCGGGCGGATCAGCTGGAGTTTGCGCGCGTGGGGGTGCCGGTGCTGTACACCAAGGCGCGCAGTAATTATTTGGGGAAGCCGGAATCGTATGCGCGGGAGGTGGTGGACCGGTATACCGAGCACGATTATCACAAGGTGACGGATGATGTGCGCGGGGATTGGGATTTCAGCGGGGGGATTCAGGATATCCGGCTGCTGTTCCAGGTGGGGCTGGATGTGGCCAATGGGGTGGCGCGGCCGGTGTGGAAGCCTGCTTCCGAATTCAGCAAGCTGCGCGACTGAGCATGCACGGCGTGGCTAGGCGCCTCCATATGATCCGCCCTACAGCCCCTGCGGGGCCTAACGGCATGTTTCGTGTTGCGGCGTAGGGCGGATCGTTTTGATCCGCCGTGCAGGCGCCGCCGTAAACAAAAAAAGCCGGGCAAAGCCCGGCTTCTCTAACAACCAGCTGAAATTACTCAGCGGTCGGTGCCTCTTCAGCGGTGGTGATCTCTGGACGATCCACCAGCTCAACGAACGCCATAGGCGCATTGTCGCCGTGACGGAAACCCATCTTCAGGATACGCAGGTAGCCGCCGTTGCGGTTGGCGTAGCGTGGGCCCAGTTCAGCGAACAGCTTCAGGACGATCTCGCGGTCACGCAGACGGGAGAAGGCCAGACGCTTGTTAGCCAGGGTGTCGGTCTTGCCCAGGGTCAGGATCGGCTCCACGACGCGACGCAGTTCCTTTGCCTTCGGCACGGTGGTCTTGATCGCTTCGTGACGCAGCAGCGAAACAGTCATGTTGCGCAGCATTGCCAGACGGTGGGAGGAGGTACGGTTCAGTTTACGAAGGCCGTGACGGTGACGCATAGTGCTTCCTTTCGATAATGTTTAAATCCGAGATCTTCGATCGCCTTGGCAAGCCGCGGCGCGGTCCGGTTATAAGGGAAAACGCCCGGAGCACAACGCCCCAGGCGGGTACTGCAAATTACTTCTCCAGGCCGGCAGGCGGCCAGTTTTCCAGCTTCATGCCCAGGGTCAGACCGCGGGATGCCAGAACTTCCTTGATTTCGTTCAGCGACTTGCGGCCCAGGTTCGGGGTCTTCAGCAGCTCGTTTTCGGTGCGCTGGATCAGGTCGCCGATGTAGTAGATGTTCTCGGCCTTCAGGCAGTTTGCCGAACGGACGGTCAGCTCCAGGTCGTCGACCGGACGCAGCAGGATCGGATCGACCAGCGGAGCGCGGGATGGCGCTTCGGCGGCGGTCTCGGTGCCTTCCAGGGCGGCGAACACGTTCAGCTGGTCAACCAGCACGCGGGCCGACTGGCGGATCGCTTCTTCCGGGGTGATCACGCCATTGGTTTCAATGTTGATGATCAGCTTGTCCAGGTCGGTACGCTGTTCCACACGGGCCGATTCCACGGCGTAGGACACACGGCGCACTGGCGAGAACGAGGCGTCCAGGATGATGCGGCCGATGGTCTTGTTGGTGTCTTCGGACAGGCGACGCACGTTGCCTGGCACATAGCCACGGCCTTTTTCGACCTTGATCTGCATGTCCAGCTTGCCGCCGGCGGTCAGGTGAGCGATCACGTGATCCGGGTTGATCAGTTCCACGTCGTGCGGCAGATCGATATCCGATGCCAGCACGGCGCCTTCGCCTTCCTTCTTCAGGGTCAGGGTCACGGAGTCACGGTTGTGCACCTTGAACACGACGCCCTTCAGGTTCAGCAGCAGGTCAACCACGTCTTCCTGCACACCGTCCAGCGAGGAGTACTCGTGAACGACGCCAGCGATGGTCACTTCGGTCGGCGCGTAGCCGATCATCGAGGACAGCAGCACGCGGCGCAGTGCATTGCCCAGAGTGTGGCCGTAGCCGCGCTCGAACGGCTCCATCACGACTTTGGCGTGACCGTGGCCCAGGGCTTCAACGTCGATAATACGTGGTTTCAACAAGCTATTTTGCATGTGTAAATGTCCTTTTCATTACCCTCGGCTCGTTACACCGATAAGGCTGATGGCATTAAAAATGGTGAAGGCGGATCGAAGATCCGCCTCGGGTACAACGGTGCTGCATGCACGGCGGATCAATGATCCGCCCTACAATTAACGCGAGTACAGTTCGACGATCAGCGCTTCGTTCACGTCCTGAGCGATTTCCGAACGCTCCGGCAGGGACTTGAAGGTGCCTTCCATCTTCTTGGAATCCACCGACACCCATGCCGGCATGCCGACTTGTTCAGCCAGCGACAGGGCTTCAACGATACGGGTCTGCTTCTTGGACTTTTCGCGCACAGCGATCACATCGCCGGTCTTCACAACGTAGGAAGGGATGTTCACCACGTTGCCGTTCACGGTGAAGGCCTTGTGGGATACCAGCTGGCGTGCTTCAGCGCGGGTGGAGCCGAAGCCCATGCGGTAAGTTACGTTGTCCAGGCGGGTTTCCAGCAGGGACAGCAGGGTTTCACCGGTGTTGCCCTTGCGGCGGGAAGCTTCGGCGAAGTAGCGGCGGAACTGACGCTCCAGCACGCCGTAGATACGCTTCACTTTCTGCTTTTCGCGCAGCTGGTTGCCGTAGTCGGAGGTGCGGGCACCCGACTTGACGCCGTGCTGGCCTGGCTTCACGTCCAGTTTGCACTTGGAATCCAGCGAGCGGCGGGCGCTCTTCAGGAACAGGTCGGTGCCTTCACGGCGGGCGAGTTTTGCTTTTGGTCCGATATAACGTGCCACGGTAGTTTTCCTTAATGATTAAATGACGCCCCAGCCGCATCGGAGTGCGGTTAGGCGCTAGCCTGGCTCACTTGCTGCGCAGGCGGTGGCTCAACAGCCTTGCCGGCAAACCGGAAAGGCGAAAATAGCCGGACAGTATAACCGTTTCCGGTTCACTGTTCCAGCGATTTCATTCAGAGGGACGGTGGCCGGTGCACACCGCACCGGCCATGGTCTTGCTCGATATTAGATACGACGACGCTTTGGAGGACGGCAGCCGTTGTGCGGCACTGGGGTCACGTCCTGGATCTCGGTGATCTTGATGCCCAGGTTGTTCAGTGCACGAACAGCGGATTCGCGGCCAGGACCAGGGCCCTTGATGCGAACTTCCAGGTTCTTCACGCCGCATTCCTGCGCCACTTTACCAGCGGCTTCAGCAGCAACCTGCGCTGCGAACGGGGTCGACTTACGCGAACCCTTGAAGCCAGCACCACCGGAGGTCGCCCACGACAGAGCGTTGCCCTGACGGTCGGTGATGGTGATGATGGTGTTGTTGAAGGAAGCGTGAACGTGAGCGATACCTTCAGCGACGTTCTTTTTAACTTTCTTACGAACGCGAGCTGCTGCTGCGCTGCTTTGTTGCTTAGCCATAATAGTTCCCTAGATTATTTCTTCAGCGATTGAGCGGCCTTACGCGGGCCCTTGCGGGTACGCGCATTGGTGCGGGTGCGCTGGCCGCGGACCGGCAGGCCCTTACGGTGACGCATGCCGCGGTAGCAGCCCAGGTCCATCAGACGCTTGATGTTCATCGACAGTTCGCGGCGCAGGTCGCCCTCGACTACGAACTTGCCGATTTCATCACGCAGCTTTTCCAGCTCGCTGTCGTCCAGGTCCTTGACCTTCTTGTTGGTTGCAACGCCGGACTGGGCGCAGATGAACTGCGCGCGAGGACGGCCAATACCGTAGATCTCGGTCAGGCCGATAACGGTGTGCTTATGATTTGGGATGTTAACCCCTGCAATACGTGCCATTCGTTATTCCTCGAACTGATTAACCTTGACGCTGCTTGTGACGCGGCTCGACGCAGATTACGCGTACCACGCCCTTGCGCTTGATGATCTTGCAGTTGCGGCAGATCCGCTTGACTGAAGCGTTAACTTTCATGATTGCACTCTCTATGGTTCGATTTTCTAAAATTACTTGGTCCGGAACACAATACGGGCCCGGGAGAGATCGTACGGCGTCAATTCAACCGTGACCTTGTCACCGGGGAGAATGCGGATGTAGTTCATGCGCATTTTACCCGAAATGTGGCCGAGTACCACGTGACCGTTTTCCAGCTTTACTCGAAATGTTGCATTCGGCAGATTCTCCAGAATCTCACCCTGCATCTGTATGACGTCGTCTTTTGCCATTTATCGCGTCGGAATTCCGCCCTTGAAGTTAGCTTTGCGCAGCAGCGATTCATATTGCTGCGACATCACATAGTTTTGTACCTGGGCCATGAAATCCATGGTCACCACGACAATAATCAACAGGGATGTGCCACCAAAATAGAACGGCACTTTCCACTGGGCTTGCATGAATTCCGGCAGCAAGCACACTACGGTAATGTAGACGGCGCCTGCCAGGGTCAATCGGGTCAGGATCTTGTCGATGTAACGGGCTGTCTGCTCTCCGGGACGAATCCCTGGCACAAAGGCCCCGCTCTTCTTCAAGTTATCCGCAGTCTCCTTGCTGTTGAACACCAGAGCGGTGTAGAAGAAGCAGAAGAACACGATTGCCACGGCGTACAACAGTGCATGGATGGGCTCACCAGGAGCCATCGATGCAGCCAGATCTTTCAGGAACCGCACCACCGGATTGGCGGTGTCGGCGCCCTTCGAAAACCAGTCCACGATGGTAGCCGGGAACAAGATAATCGACGAAGCGAAGATCGGCGGGATCACACCTGCCATGTTCAGCTTGAGCGGCAAGTGGCTGGTCTGCCCACCGTAGATCTTGTTACCGACCTGACGCTTGGCGTAGTTGACCAGGATCTTGCGCTGTCCGCGTTCCACGAACACCACGGCATAGGTCACGGCTGCAACCAGTACCACGATGACGATGGCCGAGAAGGCGCCGATGGTGCCCGTCGAGACCTGGGTGAACAAGCCACCCAGCGCGCCCGGCAGGCCGGCAGCGATACCGGCAAAGATGATGATCGAGATGCCATTACCCAGACCACGCTCGGTAATTTGCTCGCCCAACCACATCAGGAACATGGTGCCAGTCAGCAGCGTCACAATCGTGACGAAGCGGAAGCCCATGCCAGGGTCCAGTACCAGGCCGGGCTGGGCTTCCAGCGCGACTGCGATACCGAAGGCCTGGAACAGGGCCAGCAGCACGGTGGCATAGCGGGTGTACTGGGTAATCTTGCGACGACCTGCTTCACCCTCTTTTTCAGCGCTTCCATCTGCGGCACGACGATCGACACCAGTTGCATGATGATCGACGCCGAGATGTAAGGCGTAATGCCCAGTGCGAACACCGTAAAGCGCGACAGGGCACCACCCGAGAACATGTTGAACATGCCCAGGATGCCGCCTTCCTGCGACTTGAACAGTGCTGCCAGCTGTACCGGATCAACCCCGGGAACGGGGATGTGTGCACCGATCCGGTACACTACCAGAGCGCCCAGCAAAAACCACAGCCGGTTCCAGGGGAAGCCGGCGGCGGCACTTTTAGCAAGCTGTTGGTTCGTTGCCAATTTTCGCTCCGATCAAGCCAGCGGGACTCAGGCTACCGAGCCGCCGGCTGCTTCGATGGCGGCTTTCGCGCCAGCGGTCACCTTCAGGCCCTTGAGGGTCACTGCTTTGGTGATTTCGCCGGAAGCGATCACGCGCACGTCACGTGCCAGGACATTCAGCACGCCCGCTTGCTTCAGCACCAGCAGGTCCACTTCGGACACTGCCAGGGCGTTCAGCTCGGACAGACGTACTTCCGCCTTGAAAGTAGCATTCAGCGATTTGAAGCCACGCTTCGGCAGACGACGCTGCAGAGGCATCTGACCGCCTTCGAAACCGACTTTGTGGAAGCCGCCCGAACGCGATTTCTGACCTTTGTGGCCACGGCCAGCGGTTTTACCCAGGCCGGAGCCGATACCGCGGCCTACGCGGCGCTTAGCATGCTTCGCGCCTTCTGCCGGTTGAATGGTATTCAATTCCATTAGTTTCTCCTGATCGTAAGGGGTGCTTACGACACGACTTTGACGAGGTAGGCGACCTTGGTGATCATGCCGCGCACAGCAGGAGTGTCCTGCAGTTCACGCACGGAGTTCACGCGGCGCAGGCCCAGGCCGCGCACGGTGGCACGGTGGTCCTGACGGGTGCCGATCAGGCCCTTCACCAGTTTTACTTTAATAGTGCTCATGAAGTTCCCCTTAAGCCAGGATGTCTTCAACCGACTTGCCACGCTTGGCGGCGATCTCGGCTGGAGTGCTCATTTTCGACAGGCCGTCCAGGGTGGCGCGCACCAGGTTGTACGGGTTGTTCGAACCGGTGGATTTCGCCACCACGTCGGTCACGCCCATCACCTCGAAGATAGCGCGCATGGCGCCACCTGCGATCACGCCGGTACCTGGCTTGGCCGGGCTCATCAGGACGCGCGAGGCGCCATGGCGGCCGGTCACGGTATGCTGCAGCGTACCGTTCTTCAGAGGCACCTTGATCAGGTTGCGGCGGGCTTCTTCCATTGCCTTTTGCACACCGACCGGAACTTCCTTCGACTTGCCCTTGCCCATGCCGATGCGGCCATCGCCGTCACCAACCACGGTCAGCGCGGCGAAGCCCATGATACGACCACCCTTGACCACTTTGGTCACGCGGTTGATCGCGATCATTTTTTCGCGCATGCCATCATCCGGCTTGTCGCTTGCCATTTTTGCTTGCATTTTTGCCATGATCGTACCCTTAGAACTTCAGACCGGCTTCACGCGCGGCTTCCGCCAGCGCCTTGATACGGCCGTGGTAACGGAAACCGGAGCGGTCGAAGGCGACTTCGGTGATGCCCGCTTTCAGTGCTTTTTCTGCGACGCGCTTGCCAACCAGTGCGGCAGCGGCGGCGTTGCCACCCTTGCCAGACTTGCCAGCCAGCTCGGCGCGCACTTCCGCTTCCACGGTCGAGGCCGAAACCAGAACTTTGGCGTCCGGGCTGATCAGGTTCGCGTAAATGTGCAGGTTAGTGCGGTGGACCGACAGGCGGTTCACTTTCAGTTGCGCGATCTTGATGCGAGTTTGACGTCCGCGGCGCAGACGAGATTCTTTTTTGTCCATCGTCAGCCCCTAATTACTTCTTCTTGGTTTCTTTGAGCTTAACCACTTCGTCCACATAGCGGACACCCTTGCCCTTGTAAGGCTCAGGGGAGCGGTAAGCACGAACTTCAGCAGCCACCTGGCCCACCTTCTGGCGATCAACACCGCTGATCACGATTTCGGTTGGGGTCGGGGTTGCCACCTTGACGCCGGCAGGCATGTCGTGAACGACAGGGTGCGAGAAGCCCAGGGACAGGTTCAGCTTGTCGCCTTGCGCTTGCGCCTTGTAACCCACGCCAACCAGGGACAGCTTCTTCTCGAAGCCCTTGGTGACGCCGGTAACCATGTTGTTGACCAGGGCACGCAGGGTGCCGGACATGGCGTTCGATTCACGGCTGTCGTTGACCACGTCGAAGGTCAGGGTGCCAGCATTGTTTTCGACTTTAACCAGGCCGTTCAGGCTCTGGGTCAGGGTGCCCAGCGGGCCCTTGACGGTGATCGCTTGCGCGGAGATGGCGACTTCGGCGCCAGCAGGCACAACGATCGGCATTTTAGCTACACGAGACATTGTGTTACTCCTTAAGCCACGAAGCAGATGACTTCGCCACCGACGCCGGTAGCGCGCGCTTTGCGGTCGGTCATGACACCTTTCGGGGTCGACACAATCGCCACGCCCAGGCCGTTCATCACGGTCGGGATTTCATCCTTGCCCTTGTAGATGCGCAGGCCTGGACGCGACACACGCTCCAGACGCTCGATCACAGGACGGCCTACATAATATTTCAAACCGATCTTCAGTTCCGCCTTGCCTTCCGCGGTGCTCACGGCGAAGTCCTCGATATAGCCCTCGTCCTTCAGGACGGCGGCGATAGCTACTTTGACTTTCGACGATGGCATGGCCACGGTGGTCTTCTGCACGCCCTGGGCGTTGCGAATGCGGGTCAGCATATCGGCGATAGGATCGCTCATACTCATTGCTTATTCTCCTATTACCAGCTGGCTTTGGTCATACCCGGGATTTCGCCGCGCATGGCGAATTCACGGAGCTTGATACGACCCAGGCCGAATTTACGGAAGGTGCCACGTGGGCGACCGGTCACCTGGCAGCGGTTACGCTGACGGGTCGGTGCGGAGTTACGCGGCAGGGCCTGCAGCTTCAGGCGGGCCTCGTAACGCTCTTCTTCCGACTTGGTCTGGTCATCAATGATGGCCTTCAGAGCGGCGCGCTTGGCAGCAAACTTGGCTACCAGGTCAGCACGCTTCTGTTCACGGTTAATCAGTGCGAGTTTTGCCATGATCGTTTAGTTCCTGAACGGGAATTTAAAGGCGGCGAGCAGCGCTTTGGCTTCATCGTCGGACTTCGCGGTAGTGGTGATCGAGATGTTCATACCACGCAGTGCATCGATCTTGTCGTACTCGATTTCCGGGAAGATGATCTGCTCTTTCACACCGATGTTGTAGTTGCCGCGGCCATCGAAGGATTTGCCGGACACACCACGGAAGTCACGCACGCGCGGCAGGGCCACGGTGATGAAACGGTCCAGGAATTCATACATGCGGGCGCCGCGCAGGGTCACCATGGTACCGATCGGGTAGCCTTCGCGGATCTTGAAGCCTGCGATTGCCTTACGGGCCTTGGTCACGACTGGCTTCTGACCGGCGATCTTGGTCAGGTCGCCAACAGCGTGCTCGATAATCTTCTTGTCAGCCACGGCTTCCGACAGACCCATATTCAGGGTGATCTTGGTCAGGCGCGGCACTTCCATCACCGATTTGTAACCGAATTTTTCGGTCAGCTCGGCGACGACTTTGTCTTTGTACAGTTGTTGCAGACGGGCCATTTCTTATTACCCCTTCACTACTTCGCCGTTCGACTTGAAGACGCGGACTTTTTTGCCGTCCACATCCTTGAAGCCTACGCGATCTGCCTTACCGGTCGCAGCGTTGAACAGAGCAACGTTGGACACGTGAATCGGCATGGTCTTGTCGACGATGCCACCGGTAACACCAGTCATCGGGTTCGGCTTAACGGCCTTCTTGGCCACGTTAACGCCTTCCACTACGACGTGCTCAGCGTCTACACGCTGGGTCACTACGCCGCGCTTGCCCTTGTCCTTACCAGTCAGGACGATGACTTCGTCGTTTTTGCGAATCTTATCCATTGTCTGACTCCTTACAGGACTTCCGGTGCCAGGGACACGATCTTCATGAACTTCTCAGTGCGCAGTTCACGCGTCACTGGGCCGAAGATACGGGTACCGATCGGTTCCAGTTTGTTGTTCAGCAGGACAGCGGCGTTGCCGTCGAACTTCACCAGGGAACCGTCCTGGCGACGCACACCCTTAGCGGTGCGCACTACCACGGCGTTATAAATTTCACCTTTTTTGACACGGCCGCGAGGCTGAGCCACCTTAACGGTGACTTTGATCACGTCGCCAATGCCAGCGTAACGGCGCTTGGAACCGCCCAACACCTTGATGCACATTACTTCTTTCGCACCGGTGTTGTCGGCCACTTCGAGCCGGCTCTCAGTTTGAATCATAGTATTCTCTTTCCCAACTTAAGCCGAAGAATCCACACAATGCGGACATCGGTCAGTCTTGGTCCCGCCAGAGGGCACAATGCCCGCTGCTTGGGTGCTTGATCTTCATACAAGTAACTGACCGCTACCGCGCCTGTGGAGAGACACTTTGCGGCGGATACATGAACGAAGCCCGCAAGTATTACATAAAACCTGCGGGCCTGCAAGAACTAATTGGATTGTGGCCGGAACCAGACGGTTCCGGCCCCAGTCTTCTTAGACGATTTGTGCGACTTGCACTACTCGGGTCACCGTCCACGCCTTCGTTTTGGAGATCGGGCGGCCTTCCTGGATTTCAACCGTATCACCGGTCTTGGCCTGGTTGGCTTCGTCGTGCGCGTGGTACTTGGCGCTACGAACGATGATCTTGCCGTACAGAGGGTGCTTGACGTGACGCTCGATCAGAACGGTAACGGTCTTGTCCATCTTGTCGGACACAACTTTACCGATCAGCGTGCGCTTCAGCTTTACTTGATCAGTCATTTTGCTTCCTTCGAGTTCATTACCGTTTTCACGCGTGCGATGTCGCGGCGTACCTTCTTCAGCTGGGAGGTGTTGCTCAGCTGCTGCGTAGCGGATTGCATGCGCAGGCCGAATTGTGCCTTCAGCAGGTCGTTCAGCTCTTTTTGCAGAGCTTCCTGGTCTTTGCCGCGGAGTTCAGATGCTTTCATATTTCACTCCACAATTATTGGCCAACCTGGCGCACCACGAAGGTGGTAGCCAGCGGCAGTTTGGCAGCAGCCAGGCGGAACGCTTCGCGTGCCAGTTCTTCGGCCACGCCGTCCATTTCGTACAGGACTTTGCCCGGACGGATTTCGGCCACGTAGTACTCCGGATTACCCTTACCGTTACCCATACGGACTTCGGCCGGCTTGTTGGAGATTGGCTTGTCCGGGAACACACGGATCCAGATACGGCCACCACGCTTGATGTGACGGGTCATCGCACGACGTGCGGACTCGATCTGGCGCGCGGTGATACGGCCGCGTGCCACGGCCTTCAGGCCGAACTCACCGAACGACACGGAAGTGCCGGTGGTGTGCGAAATGCCGGTGTTACGGCCTTTCTGCTCTTTACGATATTTCCTGCGGCTAGGTTGCAGCATGCTTATTCTCCTGCTTTGTCAGCTGCAGCCGGCTTGGCAGCGCGGCGACCGGCTGGTGCGGTTGCTGGTTTAGCACCTGGACGGCCACGGCCAGCTGGCTTGCCATCTTCGCGACGCGGACCACGTGGCTTCTTCTCGTCGGCCGGAGTCTCGATGACTGGTGCTTCGCCGGTAGCGGAGCGGTCACCCTTGTAGACCCAGACCTTGACGCCGATGATGCCGTAGGTGGTCGATGCTTCGGAGGTACCGTAGTCGATGTCCGCCTTCAGGGTATGCAGAGGCACGCGGCCTTCGCGATACCATTCGGTACGGGCGATCTCGATGCCGTTCAGACGGCCGGAGGACATGATCTTGATGCCCAGGGCGCCCAGGCGCATTGCGTTCTGCATGGCGCGCTTCATGGCGCGGCGGAACATAATACGCTTTTCCAGCTGCTGCGAGATCGAATCGGCGATCAGTTGCGAATCGATTTCCGGCTTGCGGATTTCTTCGATGTTCACGTGCACAGGCACGCCCATGATCTTCGACAGGGAAGACTTCAGCACTTCGATGTCTTCGCCCTTCTTGCCGATCACAACGCCCGGACGGGAGCTGTAAATGGTGAAGCGTGCATTCTTGGCAGGACGCTCGATGACGATGCGGCCCACGGAAGCGTTCTTCAGCTTCTTCTTCAGGAAAGCACGTGCCTTCAGGTCTTCGTTCAGCATCGAAGCGAAGTTGCCGTTGGTTGCGTACCAGCGCGAAGCCCAGTTACGGGTGACCGCCAGACGGAAACCGGTTGGATGAATTTTCTGACCCATCTCAGCTCCTTAGTTACCGACAGTCACGTAGATGTGACAGGATTGTTTGGAAATACGATCACCACGGCCTTTAGCGCGAGCGGTGAAGCGCTTCAGGATCGGGCCCTTTTCGACGTAGATCGTTTTCACGAACAGTTCGTCGATGTCGGCGCCGTCGTTGTGCTCAGCGTTCGCAATTGCGGACTCCAGCACTTTCTTCATGATGAACGCGCCTTTTTTCGGGCTGAACGTCAGGATGTTCAGCGCAGCGTCAACCTTCTTGCCACGGATCAGGTCCGCGATCAGGCGGCCCTTTTGATCCGACAGGCGCACGCCTTTGAGGATAGCTTTGGTTTCCATTATTTCTTAGCCTTTTTGTCAGCAGCGTGGCCCTTGAAGGTACGGGTCAGCGCGAATTCGCCGAGCTTGTGACCAACCATGTTCTCGGAAACGTACACAGGCACGTGCACCTTGCCGTTGTGCACGGCAATGGTCAGACCGATGAAGTCAGGCATGATCGTCGAGCGACGGGACCAGGTTTTGATTGGCTTTTTGTCTTTGGTCGCTTGAGCGGCTTCGACTTTTTTCACCAGGTGGGCGTCGCAGAACGGCCCTTTTTTCAATGAACGAGTCATGGTTTATCCTTATTTCTTGCCGCGGCGCGAGACGATCATCGAAGAAGTACGCTTGTTGGAGCGAGTCTTCTTGCCCTTGGTCTGCTGGCCCCATGGCGACACTGGATGACGACCAGCGGCGGTACGGCCTTCACCACCACCGTGCGGGTGGTCGATCGGGTTCATCACCACACCACGGACGGTCGGACGCACACCGCGCCAGCGCATGGCACCGGCTTTACCGATTTTGCGCAGCGAGTGTTCGGCGTTGCCGACTTCACCGATGGTGGCGCGGCACTCGATGTGCACGCGGCGCACTTCGCCGGAGCGCAGACGCACCTGGGCGTAAGTACCTTCACGGGCCATCAGCACCACAACCGCGCCGGCGGTACGGGCCATCTGGGCGCCCTTACCCGGCAGCATTTCCACGCAGTGGATGTTGGTGCCCACTGGGATGTTGCGGATTGGCAGGCAGTTACCCGGCTTGATCGGCGCTTCCGAGCCGTTGAACAGGGTGTCGCCGACAGCAACGCCCTTCGGGGCGATGATGTACTTGCGCTCGCCGTCGGCGTAGCACAGCAGGGCGATGTGCGCGGTGCGGTTCGGATCGTATTCGATGCGTTCCACTTTCGCAGGGATGCCATCCTTGTTGCGCTTGAAGTCCACCAGACGGTAGTGGTGCTTGTGACCACCGCCGATGTGACGGGTGGTGATGTGGCCGTTGTTGTTACGGCCAGCAGTCTTGGACTTCTTTTCCAGCAGGGCGGCGAACGGACGACCCTTGTACAGGTCGGCGTTCACAACCTTCACCATGCCGCGACGGCCTGGGGAGGTTGGCTTCATCTTAACGAGTGCCATTACTTAGCCTCCTCGGTGAAATTGATTTCCTGGCCGGGCTTCAGGCACACGAAAGCACGCTTGGTGTGGTTGCGGCGGCCGATGAAACGGCCCGAACGCTTAACCTTACCTTCGCGGTTTACGGTCTGCACCGATTCCACTTGGACCTTGAACAGCAGTTCAACGGCGGCCTTGATTTCTGGCTTGGTCGCATCCTTGGAAACCAGGAACACGATCTGCTCGTTCTTTTCCGCGACCATGGTGGCCTTCTCGGAAATGACCGGCGCCACGAGCACCTTCATCAGGCGCTCTTCGCTGTGTTTGATGACTGCGCTCATGCCAGCATCTCCTCAATCTGTGCCAGTGCCGCTTTGGTAACCAGGACCTTCTTGTAGAAGACCAGCGACATTGGATCTGCGTGACGCGGCTCAACAACCAGCACGTTCGGCAGGTTACGGGAAGCCAGCTCCAGGTTTTCCTGAATGGTGTCGGTGATGATCAGAACCGATTCCAGACCCATGCCGGTCAGCTTTTGCGACAGCAGCTTGGTCTTCGGAGCTTCGATTGCGATATCTTCGATCACAACCAGACGCTCTTCGCGTGCCAGCTGCGACAGGATCGAGCAGAGACCTGCGCGATACATCTTCTTGTTCACTTTGTGGGTGAAGTTCTCGTCAGGCGAGTTCGGGAAGATACGGCCACCACCGCGCCACAGAGGCGAGGACGACATACCGGCACGTGCGCGGCCAGTACCTTTCTGGCGCCACGGCTTCTTGGTCGTGTGGTGAACTTCTTCACGGTCTTTTTGCTTGCGGTTGCCGCTACGCGCGTTGGCAGCGTAAGCAACAACAACCTGGTGGATCAGCGCTTCGTTGTAGTCGCGGCCGAAGACGGTGTCAGCGGCAGCCACGTTCGACGCAGCTTGACCTTGCGCGTTCAAGAGCTTGAGTTCCATCGATTAAGCTCCCTTCTTAGCTTTGACTTTAACGGCTGGCGATACAACAACCTGGCCGTTCTTCGCGCCTGGTACTGCACCTTTCACCAGCAGCAGCTGGCGGTCAGCATCGATACGAGCGATTTCCAGGTTCTGGGTGGTGACGGTAACGTCGCCCATGTGACCGGTCATGCGCTTACCTGGGAACACGCGGCCCGGATCCTGCGCCATACCGATGGAGCCTGGCACGTTGTGCGAACGGGAGTTACCGTGGGTAGCACGGCCGGACGAGAAGTTGTAGCGCTTGATGGTACCGGCATAGCCTTTACCAATGGAAACGCCTTGCACGTCGATCTTCTGACCGACTTCGAACAGGGACACGGCAACAGCGTCGCCGGCTTTCAGTTCGTTTGCTTTGGCAGCGTCAACGCGGAATTCCTTGACGAAGGAACCAGCTTCAACACCAGCATTAGCGTAGTGACCGGCAGCGGCTTTGTTCACGCGGGAAGCGCGACGCTGACCGAAGACAACCTGAACAGCGGAATAACCATCCACTTCAGGAGTTTTGATTTGCGCAACACGGTTGTTCGATACGTCCAGCACGGTCACAGGGATCGAGTCCCCATCATCCGTGAAGATGCGCATCATGCCAACCTTGCGACCGAGGAGGCCAAGGCTCATTTTTTCTCCATTCCCACCTACGATTGGGCGGGGCTTTGTTGAACTACAAAAAAAGATACGGGCCAAATAAAAAGACGAACCCATACCGAAGCCGGCTAGTGTACTTCGATTTGCCTCTTGACGCAACAGCTTTGTACGAGGTATGTCAGTTGTGCGCACCCCACAGCCCGCTTTGCCTACACTCCTCAAGTTGTTAAAAAAATAACAATGGAGGGAGTGATGGCGAAAAATGCAATGCGTTTCGCGCCCGCGCTGCTACTGGCTTCGCCCGAATCCGGTGCTGGCTTCGGCGGCCACCTTCGGCTCCCTGAAGCGGCGGCGCCGTCTCCGGGATGCGGGGCGACGGTCTGCTGTTGCTGCATCTGGACCGGGCGGGCTATCCGTGGCGCTACGCCGATGCCGACATTGGCAGCGTCGTCTACATCGACCTGGCGCCGCACTGTGCCTGTCCCCGGCCAGCGGGTCCTGCACGGCGGGCTGACCGTGCTGGGTGCGGCTGGGGCGCGCCGGCAACGCTGATGTAGGGCAATTCCCATGTCAAAAAACATATCGCGGCCGGAAAAAATCTCATTAGCGGCCGCGGCGGGCGTCTCCTAAGCTCTGGAACGAGCTCAGCTCATCCATAAAACAATACGGGAGACACGATGAAACGATTGCTGGCAGCCCTCTGCCTGATGGCGCTCGCCCTGGCGAGCCATGCAGTAACCCTGAGCGGCGTGCAGAACGCCCACGACCCCGGCACCGTCACGAAGGACGGCGACACTTACTTCAACTTCACCACCGGCACCGGCATCTGGTATTCGACCTCGAAGGACTTGCTGAGCTGGTCGGCCGGCCCGGCGCCCGTGTTCACCACCTATCCCAGCTGGATCGCCAACAAGATCCCGAACTTCAGCGGCTCATTCTGGGCGCCGGACGTGATCCACATGAACGGCTATTACTATCTGTATTACTCGGTCTCGACCTTCGGCACTTCCAGTTCGGCCATCGGCGTGGCGCGCTCCGCATCGCTGAAGAATCCGGCCTGGACCGACCTGGGCATCGTGGTCGAATCCTTCGGCGGCGCCGGCGAAATCAATGCCATCGACCCCGCCCTGTACCGCGACCACGACGGCAAGGTGTATATGACGTACGGTTCCTTTTTCGGCGGCATCGGCATCGCCGAGATCAACCAGGGCACCGGCAAGCTGGCATCCAGCGTCAGCACCATCCTGGGCGGTGGCGGCAAGGATATGGAAGCGCCCTACATCACGCGCGACGGCAATTACTATTATCTGTGGGTCAACCGCGGCGCCTGCTGCAAGGGCGTGGACTCCACCTATTATGTGGAAGTGCAGCGCGCCACCAGCATCACCGGGCCCTATTCCGGCACCCGCACCGCGCTGCCGAACGTGGATGGCCGCTACAAGGGTCCCGGCCATATCGGCGTGCTGAAGCAGGACGGCTGCAACTGGACGTCGATCCACTACTATGACCTGAACGACAACGGCAACGCCAAGCTGGACTTCCTGAAGATGACGTACAGCGGCGGCTGGCCCGTCCTCACGCGCAACTTCACCGCCTTCGACAGCTGTGGCGGCATCAGCGACGGCCCCTGGGTCTTCAAGTCCCGCCTGAGCGGCAAGGCGCTGGCCGTGGCTGGCGCGTCCACCAGCAACGGCGCCTGGGTGCAGCAGCAAACGTATACCGGGGCGAAGAACCAGTACTGGTACCTGATCGGCCACGGCGACGGCCAGTACAGCATCATCAATGGCAACAGCCTGCTCAGCATGGATAACTATGACAACTCCACCACGGCCGGCACCAATATCGCCCAGTGGTCGTACTGGGCCGGCATTGGCCAGCACTGGAGCTTTGCCAGCCCGGCCGCCGGCTACGTCACCGTGAAAAACCTCCTGAGCGGCTATGTCCTCGATGTGCAGAACAAGAGCACGGCCGAAAACGCGCAAATCATCCAGTGGACGCTGAATAACGGCAGCAACCAGCAGTGGTCGATGAGCCGGCCGTAAGAGAACGGCTGTCGGCGGGAGCGTAGAATGCTCGCATCATGCTCACCCGCTTTGCCGCCGACGCCGTGCTGCTGCTGCACCTGGCCTTCATCCTGTTCGCCACTTTCGGCGCCCTGCTCGCGCTGCACTGGCGCTGGGCGCCGCTCGTCCATCTGCCGGCCGCCGGCTGGGCGATGTACGTGGAACTGGCGGGCCAGCTCTGTCCGCTGACCACGCTGGAGAATTACCTGCTGCAGCGGGCCGGGGATTTCGGCTATAGCGGCAGCTTCATCGACCACTACCTGATCCCCCTGCTCTACCCGCCGGACTGAAGCCGGCCACGCAAAACATCCTGGCCGGCCTGGTGCTGATCATCAACCTGGCGCTGTATGGCTGGCTGCTGTGGCGCCGGGCGGCGCGAGCTGCAGCCAGGTGAGGCGCCAGGTCCCGTCGGCACGGCCGCCCGCCTCGTAATACGGCACAAACACCAGGTCCGGCCGCGAAGCCAGCTTCAGGCGGATGGCCGGACCATTGGCGCCGGCGGGCAATGCTTCGGGCGCCATTTCCAGCTGCGGACCGTCGGCCAGGATCACCGTTTCCTCGGTCTTGAAACCATCGATGAGACCCGTCGCAAATACCAGCGGGCCGCGCGTGACGGCCGCGTATTCATAGCGCATGACCTGCTGGGCCACCGGCGAGCCATCCGGCGCGCGCGATTCCTGGGTATTCTGGCTCAGCTTGCGATGCAGGCGCGGCGCCATCGGCAGTGACAATTCGACCACATCGCCGTTGCGCCATTCGCGCTCCAGGCACAGGTAGCCGCCGGCCGGCGCCACGCCGGCGGCAGCACCGGTCCATGCCGCGCCATCGGCGCCGTTCACACGCACCGAGGCGTCTTCCGCCCAGGACGGGATGCGCAGCGCCAGCGCAAAGCGCGCCGCCTGCGCGGGTTCCACGCTGATGCGCACGGCGCCGTCGGCCGGATAAGCCGTCTGCTGCACCAGCCGCACGCGCCCGGCTGCGGGCAGCTCCAGCTCCGCAACGCCCGGCCCGTACAGGTTCACAGCAATCTCGTCGGCGCCGCGCAAGGCATAGGCCACGGCCGGCAACTCCTCCAGCGCCATGGCGCCGCTGGACTTGCAGCAGCGCCAGTAGGTCGTGAAGACCCGCTTCCCGTTCGGGAAGATGTAATAGCACCAGTCCTCGCCGTTCGGCGCCTGCGCGCCCAGCAGATCGTTATATGCCGAGCGCTCGATCTCCTCGGCATACTGCGCTTCTCCCGTGATGGCCAGCAGCTCGCGGTTCATTTGCAGCCAGGCCAGCGTGGAACAGGTTTCGATATAGCCGTAGGGCGAGAAAGCGCCATGATGGTTGAACACCTCGCGCGAGCGGTGCGCCACGCCGCCCCAGGGGCCGCCTCCCAGGCTCAGATGGTATTCATGCACGCTGCGCCAGACATTGCGTACCGCGTTCAGGTAATCCTGCTTGCCGGTGGCGCGGTGCAGCTTGGCCAGGCCGACCATATTCCAGCACAGTTGGTACGCCTTGCCGGTCGCGATGTCCGCCGCATCCGTGCCCTGCAGCGCCTGCGCCAGCAGGTTCAGTTCCGGGCGCGCGTCCGCCTGCTGCACAATCAGCTCCGCCAGTTGCAGGTAGCGCGCCTCGCCGGTGCGCAGGTACAGCTCCGCCGCCGGGTCGAGCAGGATGGTGGCGGACATGCCATGATGGTTGCCCAGCTCCGTAATGTCGACGCCGCCCTGCGTCAGCGCCTGCAGGCACAGGTCGCCGATGCGGCAGGCGGCGTCCAGGTAGCGCGATTCAGGGAAGTATTTGTGGACTTCCAGCAGGCCGATGACCAGGTAGCTGTGGGTCCAGATATCCCAGGTGCGCTGGCCCGGCGCGCCATCCCAGGTACGCGGCCCGCGCGGCTGCCTGTGCATGAAGCGGCGCTCCTGCGCATAGGTGCCGAGGTAGCCGTCCGCCTCCTGCTGCGCGGCCAGGAAGTCGGTCACGCGCCGCACCTGGGCTGCCAGCGGATGGCCGGCGCTGCGGCTGGCCGCGCGGGCGGCCGCGTACAGCCATTTGCCGGCGTGCTCGCCGTACCAGTCGCCTTCATGGTTGCAGCACTTGTGCTCCGCCCCGAACAGCGCGATGGCCGGACTGTGCTCATCCTCGATGAAGTGGGACAGGCGGCCATTCAGGTTGGCCTCCAGCGCGGCGCCGAGCAGGCCGTGCAATTGCACCTGCGCCGGCGACGGGAATCGTGTGACCGCTTCCATATCAGGCCGCGTCCACCACGCAGCGGAAGCCCAGCATGCCCGAGCGGTCCTTGGACGGCGCCATCAGCAGGTACTTGCCGTGCTGATCAAGGCGGTGCGCCTGCGGGAAGTACCAGTGCGAGCTTTGCGGGATGTAGGAGCTGCCGCCGCGCAGGGCCGCGGCGCGCGTGTGCTCGTCCTCGAACTCGCTGGTCCATTGCCACACATTGCCAACCAGGTCCATGACGCCGAAGGGGCTGGCGCCTTCCGGGTGGGCATCCACGTCGTCCGGCGGCAGCAGTTCACGGCCGGTATTCTGCTTCGGCACAACGCTTTCATTCCACTGGTCGCCCCAGGGATAGAGGCGGCCATCCGTGCCTTGCGCGGCATACTGCCATTCCCATTCGTGCGGCAGGCGCTTGCCGGCCCAGGCGGCGTAAGCGCGCGCATCTTCCAGGCTGACCCAGGTCACGGGCTTGTTTTCCCAGCCCTTGCGCGGCGCGCCACCGTCCCAGTCCTTGAGGAAGTTGTGGGCATCGCGCGGCGCGTAGCCGGTGGCGTCCAGGAAGCGCTTGAACTGGGCGTTGGTGACGTTGTACTTGTCGATGTAGAAGGGCTTCATTTCCATGCGGCGGCGATGCGCGCGGCGGCCGATGCTCTCCCATGGATACTGGAAGTCCATGCTGGCCCAGGTATAGCCCTCCACCTCGATGCCGGTCACGACGAAATCGAATTCGCCGCCGGGGATGGCAACCATGCCCGCCGGCGCTTCCGCGGCAGGTGCGGTCGGCGCGATGTCGATCATCTTTTGCGGCAGCGGCTTCCAGGAGCCGGAGAAGCTGCGCAGCGGCGTGGCAGCCATACCGGCCATCCTGTGCAGGAAGTCGTCCATGCCCGGCACGCTGGCGCCGCTGTCCACGCCGACGACGGCGCCGAAGCCCTTGGTCTCAAGCCTGAGGTCGAAAGTTGCGGTGGTCTGCTCGCCCTGGCCGCTGATGCGCGGCGTGAGCGCCGCACCGTTCCATGCGTCGTAATACATGCGGCCTTCGGTGTGCGGCACCACCAGCTGGTCGCCGTCCACCTCGTATTCATTGCGGTTCACGATGGTCCACAGCGTGACGCCATTGGCCGGGAAGCGGCTGGCGAAGACGTTTTGCTGCAGCGCCATCGAATACGGTTCCCAGCCGGGGCTGACCAGCTGCTCGGGGAACTGGCGATAGATGGTGGCGATGCGGCGCAGCGCTTCGCCGTCACGGTCCGTGAACTGGTTCCAGATGCCCCACACGTTTTCCCAGGCCGTGTAGCCGACGCCATTGAAGAACATGTACTGGAAATCGTCGGTGCGGTCGCGGCACCAGCGGTTTTCCAGGTTGACCATGTGGCGCGATTCCAGCCACTTCACCTTGCTCACGGCCGGGATGATGTCGGTCGACGCCTTGCCCAGGTCTGCTGGTTCCACTGCAGCGCTTCGTCGGCAGTCAGCGAACCTTCCGGCTGGAAGATCAGCGGGCGGTTGGCCTTGTCCGACACGTCCGCATACACGCGCGGCACGCCATTGTAGGTGTCGCCGTTCACGCCATCGGCGCCCAGCTGTACGGCGAGGCCGGTGACGGCATCCCAGTCTTCCACGCCTTCCGGCCTGGTGCCGTTATCCCAGGGCATGGTCGGCAGAAACACGCGCACGCCGCGCTTCTGGAATGCCTGCACCGCCTTCTTCAGGCCATCCAGGCCGCCCGGCATATCGCTGGCCAGCATGGTCTGGTTGCGGTTGTCGATGCCGATGTTGGGATAGACGTACCAAATCAACACACTGTCGATGCCGCCGAAGCGCTTTTCGAGGTCGTCCAGATAGCGGTCCACCGTGTACTCTCCCTTCACGGGATCGTAGAAATAGCGGTCCTCCACCATCATCTGCGTATGCACGAAATTGCGCTGCGACCAGGCCAGTTCCGGGCGGTCGTAGCGCGAACCGTCGTAACCGGCGCGGATCTTGTGCTCGTGGCGCCATATCGTCAATTCCTTGCGCCAGCTCTCCGCATAGTTGTTGACGTCGATCTTCCACTTGCCGATATTGATGTAGGGCCAGTCCGGCGACTTGCCCGGCGTGGGCAAGTGGGCCGGCAGCGTGTGCGGCAGCGGCGTATCCCAGTGCTTCGGCTCCCTGGCGGGAACGGTGCGGGTGTCATAGGTTGGTGGACGTTTGCCGGTCATGATCTTCCTCGGTACTCGATGGGGTGTCTGTGTAGATGGTGAGGCCGGCCAGCGACTGCGTCGGCGCCGGGAACAGGTAGCTGGCCAGATAGCCGAAGACGATGCACAGCATGATCGAAATCGGCAGGTAGAAGTAAGGGTGGACCAGCTTCATGGTCCAGCAGATGGTGGTCAGCACCGAACTGCAGACAATGCCGATGGCCACGCCCTGCCAGTTGGCACGGCGCGTGAACATGCCCAGCGTGTAGGCGCCCGCGAAACCGCCGCTCAGCAGGCCAGCCAGTTCGATCGATACGTCGAACAGCGAGTGCGCATTGAAGCGCGACAGCAACAGCGCGGCCGCAATGCCGATCAGGCCTGTGGCCACGGTGGCGATTTCGGCGAACAGCACGCTCTTTTTCGGCGTGGGGTGCTTCACCAGCTTCTCGTAGAAGTCCACCGAGGCCAGCGTGGCAACGCTGTTCATGATGCCGGACAGCGTGGCCATCGCCGCCGCCAGGATGCCGGCGATGATCAGGCCCGTGATGCCGGTCGGCAGTTCGGCGGCGATGAACAGGGGGAAGGTCGCGTCCACGTTCAGCAGGGGGTTCATGCGCTCGGGATGGCTCTTGTAGAAGGTATAGAGCGCGGTGCCGATGGTGTAGAAAATGAAGCCGCCGGGAATGGAGATGGCTGCGAAAGTCCAGATCGACAAGGTTGCTTCCTTGGCCGACCTGGTGGACAGCACGCGCTGCATCAGCACCTGATCCTTGGGGAAGGTCAGCACCACGTCGAATACGACGAGGAAGATGAAGCCCCATACGGTGGGCTGGGTCAGGTCCCAGCTGAAGTCGAACAGCTTCGTCTTGCTCTCAGCAGCCGCCACGCTGACGAATTCCGTCACGCCGCCATCGAGCTTCCACAGGATGAAGCCGATGGCGAACAGCGCGCCGCCCATCTTCACGAACAGTTGCACGAAGTCGGTCCACACGACCGCCTTCATGCCGCCCATCGCCGTGTAGACGATGGTGAAGCTGCCCATGATGATGATGCTCCAGGTGACGTCGATGCCGGTAATCGTGGCAATGGCCAGCGACGGCAGCAGCAGGATTACGCTCATGCGGCTGCCGATCTGCACCAGGATGCAGATCAGGCTTGCGATCATGCGGATGGAAGGATGGAAGCGAATTTCAAGATACTGGAATACCGACATCAGGTTCAGGCGGCGCAGCAGGGGCACGATGGCGACCGCCACGAAGGTCAGCGCCACGACGGCGACCAGGTTGTTGGTCATGTACTGCCAGTTGGTCTCGAATGCCTTGGCAGGAATCGCGATATAGCTGATGGAGCTGGTGTTGGCCGCGTACAGGCTGACGCCGGCCGCCCAGAAGGGAATGCTGCGGCCGCCGACGAAGAAATCCGACGTGGAATTGCGCTTCTCGCGGATGTAGCAGTACCAGCCGATGCCCAGCATGCCCGCCAGATAGGCCACGATGACGATCCAGTCGAAGGTCTTCAGCAGGCGCTTGCCGCTGACGATTTCCGTGTAGGCCAGCTGCTGCTTGCCGTCCGCCCCGGTGTAGGCGCGCAGCAGGCCGTTGCCCCAGCCGGCGCCGAATTCTGCGCCCTGCCCGGCCTCCGCTTCAGGCACCGGCGCCACGGCCCAGGAGCCGGTAATCGTGTGGTAAGTGTGCAGCTGCGGCAGGCCTGGCTGCTCGCCTGCCGCCACAACCGGATAAGCCAGGTAGAGCACGTGCGCCTGGCCGGTGGCGCGCGCGGCGCCGGCCAGCACGCGGCCGCCCACTGGCTTCATGTCCGTCCATCCGCCGCGCGCGGTCCAGCGCAGCAGGCGGTCGGCCTGCCCTTCCGCGCCGCGCAAGGTCAGCAGCACGGAGGAATTCTGCGCCACCAGGGAACTGATGCCGAAGCCGCGGCCAGCCCACGGCGGCAGCGTTTCCCAGCTTGCGCCCGGGGCGACGGTATCCAGCGCCAGCATGCGCGGTTCGCTGGCCGCGTTGTAGCCGGCCACGTACAGTTTGTCGGCGAGGACCGCCGCGTAAGCCTGGTGCAGCGGCTCGGGCAGCGGCGGCAGCGGCCGGCTTTCGATGGCTGCGCCCTGCAAGGCAAGGCGCTGCGCAGCGACGGTGCTTTCGTTCGGGCCGGACAGCAGCCAGGTGTAGTGTGCGCCGGCGGCGTAGCTGCGCGCCTGCGGCGCCCGTAAATCAGCGGGACGCCATGCCTTGCGGTCCTCGTCGAGCAGCCAGCTGCCCGATCCGGTCAGCGCCAGCAGACGGCCCGCGACGGGCAGCAACTGCGTGGCCGGCTGCGGCAGCGGCGGCAGCTCGACCTTGCGCACGGTGGCGAGATTGTCGGCCAGCGCGAGGCGCGGCGCCAGCGTGCCGATGCAGAGTGCCGTCAATAGCGCCAGCAAGCGCGCCAGGAAAAGGTAATGCCTGCTCATGTGTACCTCAGCGAATCACATCGAGGGCGCGCAGGCGCGCGATCTCTTCGGCCGAATAGCCGTTGGCGGCCAGGATCTGGTCCGAATGCTGGCCCAGCGCCGGTGCTGCAAAAGGCGCCGGCGGCGGCGCGTCGCCGAAGCGTACTGCCTCGGTGAAGCCCCGGTAGCTGCCGACGGCCGGATGCTGCATGTCCGCCATCATATTCTCAGCCAGCACTTGCGGGTGGTCGAACATTTCCTCCAGCTGCCGGGCGGCGGCGCAGGGCACGTCGCTGCCGAAAATCTGCTCCCATTCCCGCGCTGTGCGCGCGGCCAGCGCGTCGCGCAGCTTCGGTACCAGTACTGCCGCATGCTCGGCGCGCTTGCGCACGCTGTCATAGCGCTCATCCGACGCCAGTTTGGGCAGGCCGACGCGCTCGCACAGCGTGGCCCAGAAGTGCGGCGTATTCGCGGACAGGTAGATATAGCCCTCGCGCGCCGGGTGGATGCCGGTAATGCCGCCGGAGCGCATGTCGCGGCCGATATCCAGCGGTTCGCCCTCGGCCTTGATCAGGCGCGCCGACTGCATGGCCAGCGCGCTGCGCAGCAGGGAGACGCCGACATACTGGCCACGTCCTGTGCGGCTGCGCTCGAACAGGGCCGCGTTGACGCCCGAAGCCACCAGGGCGGCGGCGTAATAATCGACCACGCTGCCGTAAACGATCTGCGGCTCGCCGCCTTGCGGCCCCTGCATGGCGCAGATGCCGGTAAAGGTTTGCAGCACCTGGTCGTAGCCGGCGTTGTCCTTCATCGGCCCCGTCTCGCCGTAGCCGGTGACGGCGCAATACACCAGCTGCGGGCGGCGCTGTTTCAGCTGCTCGTAGCCTATGCCCAGGCGCTCAGGCACGCCGGGGCGGAAGTTGTGCACCAGGACGTCGGCTGTATCGACCAGCTTATGCAGGACCTCGCGGCCCTCCTGCTGTTTCAGGTCGATGACGATGCCGCGCTTGCTGCGGTTCACGCCGAGGAAGGCGCGGCTTTCTTCCTGCAGCGTGGACGGATATTTGCGCAGGTTGTCGCCCGCGGGCGGCTCGATCTTGATGACTTCAGCGCCCATGTCCGCCAGTTGCGTGCAGCCGTAGGGGCCAGCAATGTAGGCGCTCAGGTCAAGAACGCGGATGCCGGCCAGGGGCTGGCGCGCATTCGCCGGAGGCGCGGCGGGCGCGGTGGAGGACGCGGCAGCGGGGCGGCCGGCGGCGACGACGGCTTGCGCCCGGCGGATGAACGGCAGGTCGATCATCTTGCCATCCACCGTGAATGCGCCCCGCGCCGGACGCCTGCGCAGCGCGCGCTGCATCCAGCACGCGCAATGCGAAGTCGTATTCCTCTTCGCTCGCACTGAAAACCTCATTTGCCAGCGCCACCTGCGAAGGATGAATGCAGCTCTTGCCCCAGAACCCCAGCCGGCGCGACATCGAGGCCTCCGCGCGGAAGCCCTCCACATCCCGGATATCGGGAAACGCGCTGTCGTAAGCAAACACGCCCGCCTCCGCCGCCGCCATGCGCAGGGCGAACATGGCCGCATGCACATTGCCTGCATCGCGGCGCGCAATGCCATTGACCTCGAACAGATCGGCAAACCCCAGCTGCAATCCCGCCACGCGCGGATCCGCTACGCCAATTTCCGCAGCGCGGCGCAAGCCGGCCGCCGACTCGATATTGGCCAGCAGCCGCACTGGCGACGCAACACCGTTGGCCGCCTCGGCACGCGCCAGCGCCGCGCAAGCGGTATGAACATCGGCCGCCGATTCCGCCTTGGGCAAATTCAGCATGCCCAGCGCCGGCAGCGTCACGGCCAGGACGTCGGCCTCGAAATGCGGTGTGCCGATGCCGTTCACGCGCACGATAATCAGCTTGCCGCTTTCCAGCGCCTGGGGCGAGCGCAGGAAGTCGGCAACCGCACGACGCGCCTCCTCCTTGCGCGCTTCCGGCACCGCATCCTCCAGGTCGATCGAAATCGCATCGGCCTGGCCCTGGAGCGCCTTGACGAATAACTCCGGGCGCGAGCCCGGCACAAAGAGTTTGCTGCGCATGGTGTTCCGTTCCGCGATCCCGCTACTTAAAAGGTGATGCTGTGGGTCAGCGAGAAAGTCCGGCCACGGCCGGCGAAATAGTTCTGGAAGCCCGGCACCTGCGCCCACGTGAGGATGTAGAAGCGGTCAGCCAGGTTCTCGATGCCCAGGGTCAGGTCGCCGTAGCGCGTCTTGTAGGTGCTGGTCAGGTCGAACAGCGTGTAGCCACCGGTCTTTTCCGCCGAGCTCCTGCCTTCGTTGATCGAGCGACCCTTCAGCGTAGTGGAGCTGAGGCGCACATTGCCGCGATCGGACCACTGCCAGCTGGCGCCGAGGCCCAGCTTGTCCGGATTGATGGTGGCGACACCCTGCTCGGTATCCAGCGGACCGCCGAGGCGCGAAGCGGACTTGCCGCGGATGCGCGAATACAGGCCGTTCAGGCGGATCGAAGGCGTAACGATAAACTCACCAGACAACTCGAAGCCCTTCACCTGCACCGGCGAACGCTGCATGACAAAGTCGCCCGTCACCGGATCGATGGACAGCGACACGCCAAAGTCCGAATCGGACTTGTAGTAGGAAGCCGCCAGGCTGCCCCACTTGCCCTTCCAGTTGGCGCCGATTTCCTTGTTCTCGACGATGACGGCCTGCAGGTCGAGGATGCCCTCCACCGACTGGCCCGGCGTCTTGATGTTACGCAGCGGGATGCCCACGTTCGGCAGGCTGAAGCCCTTGGCGTAAGACACATAGGTCGACCAGCCCGGCGCAAAGCGCCAGACCACGCCGCCGTTGGGCAGATTGGCCTTGTAGTCCAGCGAGCCGCCCTGCACGAACACGCGGTTGTTGAAGTACGTGGTGGTGTAGCTGTCCACTTCCAGATCGCCGCTCTCGCGGCGGAAGCCGCCGCTCACAGTGAAGTCGCCGATGTCGTAGGACAGCTGCGCATATGGCGCGGTGCTGGTATAGACCATCGGCGGCACCCAGGTGCGGTTGGTCAGCGCCAGGCGCTGCTCCGTCTGGTCGCGCACCACGTCCACGCCGGCGCGCAGTTCCAGGCCGCTGATGAAGAGATCCGGACGGCTGTAGCCGGTGCGCAGGCCGCGCTTCTTCGAGAACACTTCGGATTGATCGACCAGAGTGCCCAGCGGCGCGATCTGCGGATCCTGCTTGTCCGGACCACCCTTTTCCGCCACGAAGCGCATGCGCTGCTGTGCCGCATAGGCCTGCGCGGTTACCGTGCCGCCCAACACATCGTCATTGCTGTAGTTGGCCGCGTACTGGCGGAAGTCGTTGAATTCCGCCTGGTTGTTGAACGGCTGGCCCGGCACCGAAGTATCGGTGATGAACTTGGCGCGGTTGCCTTCCTGGTAGACGTAATTGCCCTTGCCATTCAGCTTGAAGCGGCTGGCCTGCAGTTCCACGCGCTGATGCGGGGTCAGGTTGAAGCCCGTCTTCAGGAACAGGTTACGGCCTTCGGTGTCGTTCAGCGAACCGGAAGCATTCATGCCGATGCGGCGGCCATTGGCATCCCATTGCATGCCGCGGTCGACTTCGGACATCGCCAGCAGCAAATCGTAAGACTCCTCCTTGTGGGCGAAGACTCCGCCAATCTTCCAGCCGAAGCTGTCGTCTTCGAACTGGCTGGTCAGCTTGGTGGTCAGGGTAAATTCATTGCCCATCTTGGTGGGCGTTTTCGACACGTAGTTGATGATGCCGCCCGCCGCGCCCACGCCTTCGGAGGCGGACGGGCCATTGATCACTTCGATGCGGCCCACCACGCCGAGATCGGTGAAGGAGCCGCCGCGCTGGGTCTCGCGCAACGGAGAGCTTTGCGGGATGCCGTCGAACAGGCGCAGCGCGATGCGGCCGCGCAGGGTTTCGCCGGTGTTGCTCATGGCCTGGGTGGATTCGGCATAGCCGGGCACCACGCGCGACAGGACGGCGGTGGCGTCTTCGCTGATGGCCAGCGAGTTGGCTACTTCGGCACTTGAAATCACGTTCACAGCGCCGGGAATCTTGTCCACGGCCTTTGCCGTGCGCGTGCCGGTCACGATCACGGTGCCGGCATTCTTTTCCTTGTCCTCGTCCGTCTTCTTCTCATCGGCCTGCTGGGCGAAGGCGCCGCCGCAGAAAAGCAGCGCCGCTATGGCCGCGGCGATGGGCTTCAGTTTGATGGTCTCACTGATTGCTATCTCCTCTTTATTGCGGTTTTTTATGCTTATGAGAGTTACTGGAAAACGGGCCGGCCCTCCTATCCATCGAGACCGAGGGCGGCCCGTCCACCCCGGCTTTCGATAAACTCCTGCAATTCCGCACGTGTGGGAATCGAGGTCTGGGCGCCGATGCGCGTCACCGCCAGCGCCGCCGCAAACTGCGCTTCGCGGGTGGCGGCAGGCAAGGCCATGCCGCGCGCCAGCGCCACCGTCAATGCGCCCACGAAGGTGTCGCCCGCCGCCGTGGTATCGACCGGCTGCACTTTCACGGCCGGCACCAGGTATTCGCCATCGGCCGCGCAAACGGCCACGCCGGCTTCGCCCATCGTCAGCAGCACAGCGCCGGCGCCACGATGGCGCAGGGCGCGCGCGGCCGCTTCCGCATCGGCGGGACCGGTGACACAGAGGCCGCTCAGTTGCATCGCTTCCGTTTCATTGACGACGAGGTAGTCGGCCATGGCCAGCAGGCTGTCCGGCAGCGGCGCGGCCGGCGCCGGGTTGAATACGACTTTCACGCCGGCGCCGTGGGCGATTTCGATCGCGCGCTGCACGCTTTCCAGCGGCGACTCCAGCTGGCAGACAAGATAGGAAGAGGAGGCAATGGTTGCGGCGGCCGCTTCGACCTGGACCACGCTGAGCGCATCGTTCGCGCCAGGGGCAGCACGATGCTGTTGGCGCCTTCCGCATCGACGAAAATGCCGGCCACGCCGGTGGCCACGTCCGGCGCCACCACAATCCGGGTAGTGTCCACGCCATTGGCGCGCAGGTCGGCCAGCGCGCTCTGCCCGAATGCGTCGCTGCCCACGGCGCCCACGAAGTGCACTTCGGCGCCCTGCCGTGCTGCGGCAACGGCCTGGTTGGCGCCCTTGCCGCCGCCGACCTGGCGGAAGCCGCTGCCGCTGATGGTTTCACCCAGCAGCGGCATGCGCGGCGTGCGCAACACCAGATCGATGTTGATACTGCCGACGATGGTGATGCGGGGAGTCATGCTGGGTATCTCCGATTTAACTATTTTCAGACGCAATCGTTTGCGCAAACGATTGCTATTGAATACGTGCACCGATCGGCTGTCAACTCTTTCTTTTCGGAAATTAGGTCAATTGGCGGGTGGATTGCCGCACAACCAGCTTGGTGTGCAGCAGTTCGCGGCGCAGCGCCTGGCTCTGGCCCGCTACGCGCTCGAGGAGAAGGCGGGCCGTCAGCTCGCCCATTTCATACTTCGGCTGGGCGACCGTGGTCAGCGGCGGCGTTGTAAAGGAGGCAAGCGCAATGTCGTCATAACCCAACACCGACAGCTGGTCCGGCACGCGCACGCCGCGCGCGCTGGCCGCGCAAATGCCGCCAATTGCCATCAGGTCGTTGCTGGCGAAGATGGCGGTCGGCGGTTTGGCCAGCGCCAGCAACTGGCTGAAAGCCTGGTAGCCGCCCTCGCTGGTGAAATCGCTGCGCACCAGGCAGTCGAGACGGAAACGCAGGCCCGCCTCCTTCAGCGCACGCAGGTAGCCTTCCACACGCGCCCGCGAAGGCGGCAGGTCGATGGGGCCGGACACGCAAGCGATGTCGCGGTGTCCCAGTTCGATCAGGTAGCGCGCGGCGAGGTAGCCGCCCTCCTCGTGGTCGGCTTCCACGAAGTCGGCCTCCACGCCCGCCACTTCGCGGTCCACCAGCACGGTGGGGATGGGCAGGTGCTGGAGCCGGGCGGACAACTCCGCATCGCCTCCCGACGCCACCAGGATCAGGCCATCGATGCGCTTTTCCATCAGCACCTGCAGGTAGGCCGTCTGCTTGCGCGTGTCGTCATAGGCGTTGCACAGGATGACGTTATAGCCCTGCTTGAAGGATGCATCCTCGATGCCCTGGATCAGTTCCGCAAAATAGGGATTGGTGTTATTCGGGATCATCATCCCGATGGTATGGGTCTTGTCGCCCTTCAGGCTGCGCGCCACGGCGCTCGGGATATAGCGCAGCTCTTTCATTGCCGCGCGCACCCGCTCCTGCACGTCCTCGCTGACGACGCGCGTGTTATTGAGCACGTGGGATACGGTCGTGGTGGATACGCCTGCGCGCTCCGCCACCTGCTTCATTGTTGCCATATCAGTCGATCAAGGATTGGTAGACCAGGTTATAGAATTTGAGATGGAGCTTCGGCGGATCGCCGGGCAAGCCTTGCGGCAGGTGCTGCATCATCAGCAGCATCACCAGCTGCTCTTTGGGGTCGATAGTGTAATAGGTGGCCGCCGCTCCCAGCCAGCCAAATTGTCCGGCGCTGCCCTGCCGGCCGCGCCGCGCTACATCCAGCAGCACATAGCCGCCCAGGCCAAAGCCTTCGGCCTGGCTGAATTCATGCACGGGTGGAGTCAGGTGGGTGAGGTGGTTGGACATCATCAGTTCCACACTCTTGCGGCCCAGTATACGCACGCCATCCAGCTGCCCGCCATTGAGCAGCATCTGGGCGAAGCGCGCGTAGTCGGGCGCGGTCGAATACAGCCCGCCGGCGCCGCTGACATAGGGATTCTGCTGTTCGCCGTCCGCTGCGATCCTGCCGGGCGCGGCCAGCCGGCCATCGGCATCGGTAGTCGTCATCGCGGCAATGCGGTGGCGCTTCGCCGGCGGCACGGTGAAGCCGGTATCCACCATCTGCAGTGGCTTGAACAGGCGCTCCTGCAGGAAGACATCAAAGGATTGGCCGGAGATGACTTCAACGAGACGGCCTGCGAGCACGGTGGCGGTGCCGTCATAATGAAATTCCTCGCCCGGCTCGTGTGCCAGCGGCAGCTTCGCCAGGCGCTGGGCGAACACGGCGAGGTCCGGCGCATGCGGCAAGTCGGCAGCATCGAAGATGCGGTTGACGGGCAGCGAGCGGTCGCCGTAGCTGGCGAAGCCCGGCGTGTGCGTGAGCAGCTGGCGGATCGTCACCGGCCCTTTCGGCGCCCGGGTTTCAGGCGCCTCCGCCGTGCCGCCAGCGAAGAGGCGCGGCCCGGCAAATTCGGGGATGTACTTCGACACGGGATCTTCCAGCAGCAGCTTGCCCTCTTCCATCAGGATCAGGATGGCGGCGGCGGTGACGGTCTTGGACATCGAATAAGATGCGGAAAATGGCGTCGCGCTGCAGCGGCTCGTTGCGCGCCAGGTCGCGGTGGCCGAATGCCTTGTAATCGACCACCCTGCCCTTGCGCAGCACCAGCGCGACCGCTCCCAGGTACTCCTGGCGCTCGATGGCGCTGGCGAGCAAGCTGTCCGCCCGCTGCAGGCGCTCGGCGGACATGCCCAGCGCCGCCGGCGCGGCGGCCGGCAGCGCGCCTGCCTGCACGGGCGGGGCGCCGGCGCAGGCGGATGCAAGGGCTATGGCAGGCAGCAGTCGTTTCATCGAGGGCGGATACGGGAGTAACGCGCCCAATTGTACGTCAGGGCGCGGGACAGTAGCGCCGCAGGTAATCCTGATGGCGCGGCAGCTGGCGCACGACCGCCTCCACGGAGCCGCTGATATTGCGCAGGAATTGCGTCAGCTCGGCGTCGCCCATCATGTCGGCGATCTGGTGGTAGCGCTCCGGCTCAATGCCCTGGCCCAGCATCACCTGCACCCAGGAGTTTTCCGCAAACAGCTCATTCGGCACACGGAACACGCGGCCCGTTTCACGGAAGTGGCTGATGCGATGGCGCAGCGACGGCGGCAGTTCGAGTTCGCGGCAAGCGCGCCAGAACGGCGAGTCGTCACGGTTGGTCACGTGGTAGTGCAGGATGATGAAATCGCGGATGTGCGCCACTTCGTGCGCCGTCTGCTGGTTGAATTCATCGATGTCGGTCTGGCAGATGCCGGCGCTCGGGAACATTTGCAGCAGGCGGATCAGGCTGCGCTGGATCAGGTGGATGCTGGTCGATTCGATCGGTTCCAGGAAGCCGCTGGCAAGGCCGATGGCCACGCAGTTGCCGCGCCAGGTCTGGCGGCGCTGGCCCGGCTTGAAGCGGATTGGACGCGGCTCCATCAGCGGCTCACCGGCCAGGTTGGAGAGCAGCATGCGGCGCGCCTCTTCGTCATCCAGGTAACGGCTGGAATACACGAGGCCATTGCCGACGCGGTGCTGCAGCGGGATGCGCCATTGCCATCCCGCGTGGTGGGCGATGGCGCGCGTGTACGGCGGCACCACGCCTGTCGATCCGGTCTGCACTGCCAGTGCACTGTCGCAGAACAGCAGATGCGACCAGTCTTCGAATTCCACGCCCATGGTCTGACCCAGCAGCAGGCTGCGGAAGCCCGAGCAGTCGATGAACAGGTCGCCTTCGATCTGCGCGCCGCCATCCAGTGTCAGGGAACGGATAAAGCCGGATTGCGCATCCTGGCCCACCTGCACGATCCTGCCCTCCACGCGGCGCACGCCCAGCGCCTCGCTGAACTTGCGCAGGTAGCGTGCGTACAGCCCCGCATCGAGGTGATAGGCGTAGTTCATGCCCTGGTCCGGCAGGTGGGCAAAGCGGTCCATCTGTGCCGCCTTCAGTTCGCGGCAATAGTCGCCATAGTCGCCCGCCAGGCGGCGCGCGCGGGCCTTGAGCCAGAAGTGCTGGAAGCCGGCGGTCCAGTGGTCGGTGCCGGTAGTGCCGAAGGAATGGATGTAGTCCTCGCCCACGTTGCGCCAGTTCTCGAAGCTGATACCCAGCTTGAAGGTCGCCTGCGTGGCGGCCATGAACTCGCTCTCGTTCAGTTGCAGCAGGTCGTGGAAGGTGATCATGGACGGGATGGTGGCTTCGCCCACGCCCACCGTGCCGATTTCGTCGGATTCGACCAGGGTGATGTCGAGGATCTTGCCCATCGTCCTGGACAGCGCGGCCGCAGCCATCCATCCGGCCGTGCCGCCGCCGGCGATGACGACGCGGCGGATCGGGTGATTATTTGCTTGCATGGGAATGTCCTTAACGGTTCATGCGGTTGAGGATCTGGCCGCGCAGCGCGCGCGCGGCGGCATCGTCCAGGGGCGCCAGCACGCCGCGCGCGCCAGGGGGAATGTGCGCGGCCTCGCTGCCGTCGCTGTCGAAGACGTAATGGCGGAACAGTTCCTGCCAGGCGGCGCGCTGGGCCGGCGGCAGCTCGCGCATGGTCATCAGCGCCAGCATCAGGGTATTGGTGGGCGTGTCCATGTAGCCGGGCGACTGGCGCCACCAGTAATTGACCAGGATGTTGAAGGGGTCCAGCGCCTCCACGTGGTGCCACCACATGCTGGGGATGAAGATCGCGTCGCCTGCCTCCAGTTCAGCCGACTGCGCATGTTCCAGCGCCGTGGCAAAGCGGGGAAAGCGGGCCAGGTCGGGACGGTGAAAGTCGACCAGGCTGATGGCCTGCCCGGCCGGCGTGAAATCGAGCGGGCCGATATACAGGTTGCCCAGCTGCCCGGGCGGGAACAGTGTGAAACGGCGGCGGCCGGCCGCCACGCAGGCGATATTGTCCGGCAGGTCATAGTGGGCCGCGATGCGGGTCTGGTTGCCCAGCCAGATGCTGACGTAGGGCTGGCGCGCACCGAGATCCAGGTCGTTCTCCGCGCGCAGGCCCGGCAGGCAGCCGTCAACTTCGGTGGAACCCACATAGATGGCGGGCGGCTGCGGTGCGTTGCGGTGCGCCGCCAGTTCGTCCAGCACGCCGCCCAGGCCCGTGCGCACGGATGCGAAATTGAAGCCGCTCAAGTCTTCGTTGTAGAAAAAGCGGCCGCCGATATCCGGAGCGCCCAGCATGGCAATCACCTTTTCGCCCCGATAGTAGCGGCGCAGGTAGTCGCTGGCGGCCTGCTGCGATGCGCGTCCGGCCTTCACCAGCGGCCACTCCGCGGCCAGGCCACGCAAGACCAGCGGCTCGGTGGAGGTCAGCAGCTCGTCGCTGAGATCCGCCGGGCGCAGGCCGGACAGCTCGCGGATCGGCTTAAGCATGGGCGTTGACGGCGCGCTGCTTGCGGTCGATCAGGCCGCGGAAATTGGACAGCGAGGCCATCACCATGTAGATCGACTGCAGATGGCCCGCGCGCATCAGGCCTTCCAGCACGGCGCCCGGCAGTTGCAGCAGCTTGTCCTCATTGATGGTGTAGAAGCCGAACAGGCGGTTTTGCGAGCCGTCTTCCAGTTCGATGTCGGCCACGAAGGATTCCAGCAGGTCATGCTCGCGCAGCGCGGCGATAAAGCCCGGCAGGTCCTGCAAGCCCTGGTGGATCGTCAGCAGCATGGAATTGATGCGCTCCAGGTAAGGCGTGATGCCGCCATACGCCAGGAACAGCGCCTCGCCTTCCGTGCGGCTGACGCGCGGGCTGTCCAGGTCGATGTGGATGTTCAGCTCTTCGCCCGAGCGGCCGATCAGGAAAGGCAGGCGCTCCATCGCCATCGGGATGTAGTTCACGTCCCAGCCCTGCGGGCCGAGATACAGGTTTTCGCCCTCCTGGAAGCCCAGCAGCGCCACGGGCTCGAAACCGAAGCCGTCTTCCGTCTTGCGGAACACGATGGGGTAATGCGCCTGCAGGTCGCGAAACTCGCGCGGAAAGGTGGCGCAGGTCATCAGGTTGTCGCCATACTTTTCACCGTGCGCAGTGACAACGCGCAGGTTCTGGTGGTCGACATTATTGAGCATTACGATATTGGTCATGGTGTACCTGTCGTTAAAGGGCTGGGCGGCTCAGCGCCGCGCCAGGCCATGGCGTTGAATGTGTGCGATCAGTTCGCGGTTGCCCGGCAGGCCGGCCAGCATCCTGCGGGTGAGCTCCTGGGTTTCGGCGAAACAGGCATCGGCCAGCTCCGGGCGGTCGGAGCGCCGGCGGCCGTCGCCATAGTCGGTCTCGAAACCCATGCCATACAGGATGTACTGGTAGCTGGCGGCCGGGAATACCTCCTCGATGCGCTGCAAATCATAGCGCGAGGGCGGCTGGTGCCGCCACAGCTGCAGCAGCTCCTGGAGCCGCAGCGGAATCGATCCGGCTTCGCGATTCTCGCGCCAGTAGCTGCTGTCATCGCGCCTGCTCAGCACATAGTGCAGCTTGAGGAAATCGATGACGCGCTCCCAGCGATAGCGGAATGCCTCGTTGAAGCGCTGCGCGGCAATGTCCATCGCCGCACGGTTGGCCGGCATGGCGTCGGCCAGCATCGCCGCCGACAGTTCGACCATCGCCAGCGCCGAGGCCTCGAGCGGTTCCAGGAAGCCCGCCGCCTGGCCGATAGCCACGCAGTTGCCCACCCAGAAGCGCTCCCGGTAGCCGGGCTGGAAGGACAGCTTGCGCGGCGTGGGCAAATCATGCTGGCTGCCCGTGCGCCGCAGGTAGGCGTGCAGGGCGTTGACCGCCTGCTCGTCGCTGCAGTGCGCACCGGAATATACATAGCCGATGCCGCGCCGGGTGGGCAGGCCGATATCCCAGATCCAGCCATGTGCCTGCGCCGTGGACACGGTCTGCGACGCGATCGGGGCCTGGTCATCAGGATATGCCTGCTGCAGCGCCATCGCGCTGTCGTTGAACAGGATGTGCTGCTGCGGCAGCAAGGGTACGCCGAAGTGCTGGCCCAGCAGCAGCGACTGCGAGCCGGTGCAATCGATGAACAGGTCGGCCTCGATGGCGCCGTGCCGGCGTGTCTGCAAGGCGGCGATATCGCCGTTGTCGCGCGAGGTGACGGCCGTGACATGGTCGGTAATATGGCGCACCCGCAGCCGGTCGGTGCAATGCCGCCGCAGGAAGGTGCCGAATTTGCCCGCGTCCAGGTGGTAGCCGTAGTTGGACACCGCCGCAAACTCCGGCGTGCCGGCCTGCTTGGGCGCCCGCCCGTGCAGGCAGAGCTGCGGCTGATAGCAGACCAGGTCGGCGAAGGCGGCATCGGGATGCGCCTGCCGCCAGCGCGCCGCCAAGTTGGCTTCGCCGTATCCTTGCGGCACAACGAAGGGATGGAAGTAGTGGTCGCCTTCGCTGCCGTCGACCCAGGCATTGAAGCGCGAACCTTGTTTGAAGGAGGCGTCGCATTGGCGGAAGAAGTCCGTCTCCGAAACGCCGATTCGCGCCAGCGTGTCGCGCATGCTGGGCCAGGTGCCCTCGCCGACGCCGATGGGCGCCACATCCGGCGATTCGAGCAGGGTCACGCGCAGGCGCGCGCCCGCGTGCGCCGAGTGTTCCGCCGCAAGCACGCCGGCCGTGAGCCAGCCTGCCGAGCCACCGCCGACAATCACGATATGCTGAAGTTCCTGGATACTCATGGGTACTTTCGAAAAAGGCAGGCCGCGATCGCGGCCTGTGAAAAATGCCGGGGCAGCACCACACTACCCCGGCATCGCGCCCCAGAGATCAGAACTTGTAGCGGGCCCCGAACATATAGCGCGGTCCGGATTGCGTCAGGCTGAGCACCATCATTTCGGTGCGGCCGTGGATGCGCTGCTGCTGGTCGGTGAGGTTGATCACCTCAAACTGGAAACTGAGGTTCTTGTTGTAGGCGTAGCCCACGCTCAAGTCCAGTTGGCCGTAAGGCTCGACATACTGCGGGTTCGGCCCCGCCAGGTCGGTGGTCGAAGCGAGGAACTTGTCGCGCCAGTTATAGGCCGCGCGAATACTCCACTTGTTATCCTCGTAGATACCCACCAGGTTGGCCGAATTGCCAAGGCCCACCAGCGCGAACTGGTCGCCAAAGCCGTTGTCGTTGTAGGTCAGGCCGGACTTCACATAGGTGTAGTTGGCCTGGATGCCGAAGCCGCTGTTGCCAAACATGTGCTGCCAGTTGATTTCCGCGCCACGCAGGTTGGCCGACTGCGCGTTGACGTAGCTGGTGGTCTGGAAATTGATGATCGGGTCGAAGTCCTGGCCCGTGATGGTGCCGGTGATTTCGCCTTTCTCGTTGTCCGGCCCGCGCACCACGCCAGGCTGGCCGTTGAAGTTCTTGAAGATGAAGTTGCGGATGCAGGCGGTGTCGGTACTGATACAGCCCGCCCCCAGCGCCGCGTTCCAGTACTTGCCGCCCACTGGCGTGTGCAGGCCCGCCTGCGGGATGCTGGTCACGGACTGGCCCGCGTAGTTGCTCAGCTTCTTGTAGAACAGGCCCAGCGAGACCACGCTGCGGTCGTCGTAATACCATTCGCCCGACAGGTCCAGGTTCTTGGACTTGACCGGCTTCAGGCCCGGATTGCCGGTGGATGCTGAGTCGCCGTTCACGTTGGCCGTGGCGCCGATAGTGGTGCCGCCCTGGATCTGGTCATAGCGCGGCCGGCCGATGGTGACGCCATAGCTGGCGCGTACCTTGATGTCCTGCCGCAGGTCGGCATCCCAGTCCACATTCGGCAGCACATTGGTGTAGGAGCCGGTCTGCGAAGTGAAGGTCTTGCCGTCGAACTTGATCGGCAATTCATTCTGCGACACCCAGGTCACCGCCACCGGCTTCACGGACAGCGCCGTGGACAGCACGTCGGTCTTCTCATAGCGCACGCCGACGCCGGCATGCATCGGGATGGCCGTGTCCCAGTCCGTCACGAACTGCAGATAGGCGGACTTGGACTTCTCGCGCGTGCGGCGGTCGTAGTCCGGATTGGCCAGGCTTGGCATGTACAGCTCCGGCTTGCCGGTCGCCTTTGCCGCCACCTCGCGCATGGCGGCGAAGTTGAAGGTGTGGATCTGGTTGAACAGGGCCGGATCATCCACGCCGTCCATCTTGCCGAAGTACTTGCGCAGATCGTCCGCCACGAACAGCGACTGCGGGTAGTCGGACGCCTTGGTAGCGCCACCCCAGGTATCGCTTTGCACCTGCTGGAAGGCGGAGCGGTTGCGCACGCGGGTGAACGAGAGGCCGAAGTTCAGGTTGGAGCTTTCCATCAGTTTCAGGCTGCCGCTGCCCTGGGCCTGGTCGACCGTCATCTTCTGGTAGCCGTCCTGGAACCAGGAACCGGAGACCTGCATCGGCGCGTTCACGAAGTCCGCCCCCTGGATGCTCAGCACCGGCATCTCGTGCTCGAAGTTGACGCGCGTGTTGCCGCGGCTGAAGCTGACCGTGGACAGGTCATTGTTCGAGCCAAACGGGCTGTCGGCCTTCGATTCGGCGGTCGAATGGTGGGCGTCGAACACCAGTTTCAGGCCGCTGGTGGGTTTCCAGACGGCGTTGAAGCCGGTCGACTTGTTTTCCGACTTGGTGGCATAGTCCGCGCCGTTCATGGCGATATCCTGCGCCGTCACGTTCTCCTGGTAGAAGATCGGCGAAGCGATCGGGCCGCCGGTCCAGGAGCTCACGGAAGGACCCATATTGAACCAGGCGCTCAGCTCGTGCGACCTGGTCTGGATCTTGTTCTGCGAGTAGGTGTAGTCCAGCGTGGTGACCAGCTCATTCACCGGCTTGAACTGCATGGTCAGCTGGCCGTTGGTGCGCTGACGCTGCGAACCGCGCATGAAGTAGGAGATATTCTGCGGCACCGAATAGATGGTGTCTCCCGTCGGGCGGTTGGTGATGTTGCCGTAGCCGGTCTGGCCCGGCTGCGGGATGGTGCCCCAGTTATTTTCATCCGCGCGGAACGGACCGCGCCAGCCATTGGTGATGGAGGCCGTGTTCACGCCCAGGTTGCGTTCCTGGTAGCTGCCGCTGACGGCGATGCCGAATTTGCCGTCGGCGAAGGTATTGCTGTAGATGCCGGAGATTTCCGGCGTCACCGAGGTGCTGGCCTTGTCTTCCTTCGGCAGGTGGTCGTTCGAGCTGTCGTACACGCCCTTCATGCCGATGCTCGAATGCAGGCCCGGATTGTCGAAGGGCCGCGCGGTGATGATGTTGACCGTGGCGCCGATGCCGCCGGGCGGCGTGTCGGCACGGCTGGTCTTGTAGACCTGGATCTGCTGGACAGCGTCCGAAGCCAGGTTGGCGAAGTCGAAAGCGCGGCCGTTCAGGTCGGCCAGGCCGGACGTCGGCATCTGGCGGCCGTTCAGCAGGATCATGTTCAGGTCCGGGCCCACACCGCGCACGGTGACTTTGGCGCCCTCGCCATTGGTGCGGTCGATCGAGACGCCGGAAATGCGCTGGATCGATTCGGCCAGGTTGGTATCGGGGAATTTGCCGATGTCGTCGGCGACGATGCCATCGACGATACCGTCGGAATTGCGCTTCAGGTTCAGGGTGGACTGCATCGCGGCACGGATGCCGGACACAATCACTTTGGGCGCGTCGCCCGAATCCCCCACCGACCTGACGGCCTCGGCGTCCTGTGCCTGGGCCGGCAGATAGCTGGCGCAGGCGCCGGCAACGGCGAGGCTGATCAGGGTGCGCCGGTTCAGCCGGCGACTTGAAAACGTTTTCATATTGTGCTGCACGTTGTCTCCTGTTTTGTTTATTAGAAACGACTAGCGGTGCTGAGAACTGCAAACGGCTGCGGCGTGCGAACGCCGAGATACTGCACTACCGTGCGGCGCGAGCCGCCTGGAAGCTGATACGAGAGGTACGACTTGGTGGTACGACTTAGTTAAATCGATTTACTAATTGAAAAGCAGGGTCAGAATAGGAGAAATGTAATAATTCGTCAATCGGATGAACAAATGCGATCCGTGCAATGTTGCATGAATACAGCACTGACAGCTTCGTGTATGATCGGCGAACGCCCTACTTCTCCTACGAAACCCATGATTGTCGCTGGCGACCAGCAGATGCTGAAGCAGATCAACCGCATGGCCCTGGTGCGCCAGCTGTGCAGCCAGCCCGGCCTGTCGCGCGCGGCGCTGGCCGAGACTGTGGGGCTGACCAAGTCCACCGTCAGCATGCTGGTACGCGAGCTATTGGACGAGGGCTGGCTGACCGAAAGCGAGCTGCGTTCCACGGGCGCCCTGGGCCGGCGCGCCACGCCGCTGCACATCGATGGCAGCCGCCTCGCGCTGCTGGGCGCCGACATGGGCATCGGCGAGGCCCGCCTCGTCGCCACCAACCTGCTGGGAGAGGTGCTGGCCGAGCGCGTGCTGCCCTACGCGGACGCCAACGATCCCGGCGCCTGCATTGCCGCCGCCGCCGCCGCCATGGCGGAGCTGGCCCGGCCGGACGGCGCGCTGTCCGGCCGCACCGTGCTGGGCACGGGAGTCGGCCTGCACGGCGTGGTCGACGACGTGATGGGCATGCTGCACTACGCGCCGCACCTGGGCTGGCGCAATGTCGATGTGGCGGGCCAGCTGCGCGCGCATTTCGAAGGCACGGCCCTGGCGGGCTTGCCGCTGTATGTGCAGAACGAGGCGAACGTGGCGGCGCTGGCCGAGCTGGAATTCTCCGGCCAGGTCGATGCCGACCCGCTGATCTACCTGAGTATCGGCTATGGCGTGGGCTCGGGCATTATCGTCAATGGCCGCCTGCTGACCGGCCTGTATGGTTTCGCAGGCGAGGTCGGACACACCATCCTGCAACAGAACGGCCCGCCCTGCTCCTGCGGACGGCGCGGCTGCGCCGACGCGCTGATCGGCCTGCAAGCCCTGATGGACGAGGTGTATGGCAAGTTGTCCGGCGCCAGCCCGGAACAGCTGGAGCGCCTGTTCCAGCAGTCGGAATCCGGCGACCCGGCCGCCTGCAAGGCGATCGAGGCGGCGGGACGCAACCTCGGTGTGCTGCTGAATAATCTGTGGGTCGCCTTCGACCCGATGTGCATCGTGATCGGCGGCGCCGCGATCCGCCTCGGCGAGCGCTTCATCGAACCGGGCCGCCGCGTGCTGAACGACTGCGCCAGCGCTACGCTGCTGCCGGCGCCCACCATCCGCACGCCGCGCTTCGGCCTCAACGCCATCGCCATCGGCGGCGGAGCGATGGTGCGCCATTACCTGATGCGCCCCTTCGCCGACGACGGCGCCGCGCGCCGCAACGCCGGCAGAGCGGGCGCCCCTTCCACGCTGGCCGCCGGCTTCTGGGCCTGGAGCTGAGCCCCAGCGATCAGCCCCGCGCTGGCAAAGGGTCGCCGAGACGGTACCAGTCCACCTTGCGGGTCGCCACCATGATGCCTGCCAATACCGCGAACAGCAGGATCGCCCCGAGCAGCAAGGCATTGCTTTCGGAGCTGAGCAAGCCATACAGCACACCATAAAGCACCGTCAGGGCGGCGCCGAAGCTGATGCCGCGCCGGCGGTCATGCAGCACGTGGGCCAGGTAGTAGCCGATCAGCACGATGCACGCGGCGCTGGCCAGCAGATAGGCCGGCAGGAAAGCGATGTGCTCGGAAAGGCTGAGCAGCAGCAGGAAGAACAATGCCAGCGCCAGTCCCACCAGGGCATACTGCACGGGGTGGATCGGCAGCCGTTTCATCACTTCGAACAGGAAGAAGGCGGCGAAGGTCAGCGCGACAAAAAGCAGGCCATACTTGGTGGCGCGGTCCGCCATCGAATACACATTGACCGGCTCGATAAAGCTGGTGCGGATCACGTCCAGCGCCGGCGCGGCGCGCTGGCCCTGCGTTGCACCGCGCTCTGTGCGCAGCAGCTGGTCCTGCGCTTCCGTCGCCAACGATGAAATACGCCACACCGCCTGGAAGCCCTTGTCGCCAACCTCGCGCTGCTCCGGCAGGAAGCGGCCGCCGAACTGCGGGTGCGGCCACGGCGACGACATCACAAAGCGGTTGTTCCTCGCCAGCGGCACGAACTCCTGGCTGTTCATGCCGGACAAATTCAGATCGAAACTGAACTTCACCGGTCCGGGCGTGACGTCCGCGATCTGCAGCGTGGCATGCAGGCCGGCCGGCTGCGAGCGCAGTCCCGAGCCGCGCTCAAATTCAAAGTTCTGCAAGCCCCACACGAGACGCGGAAAATCGTGCACGCCCCGTACGTCGGCGACCGCCAGGGCGACGAACGGCAGACCAAGCTTGATATCGGAGCCAATCACCTTATGCGGAATATCGCTCAGCGGCGGCACCACGAAGTCGCCGCTCACCCTGTGCGCGCCGTTGTACATCAGCACCTGGTGGATGCCGCGGTAACGGCGCTCCGTGCCCAGCCTGGATACGACCTCCAGCTGGTTCGGGAAAATGAGATGCGTGGCGTGCACGGTCTGGCGACGGACTTCTTTCCTGTCGCCGTTCTTTTCCTCTACGTTGTAGCTCTCGTCATAGGGAATGACGAGCACGGGGCCGTACACCTGCTGCTCTCCCACCGAGTCCTGGGCGATGCTCCTTGCCGCATTGTCGCGGAAAACCATGCGCTCACTGATGGTCGACTGGATCATCAGCAGCGGCAAGCCTAACAGCAGCATCAGCACGCCGATGATGATGGCTTTAATGGCTAGATTCTTTTGCATGGGTGGCGCTTTCCGTTGTTAAGGTTGCGCCAGTGTAGAAAGCGAATATGCGTTGACGATGCGTTCTTTGTGAAGTCAGAGCGAAAGGGGGAAAGGCAGGCGCAGGGTGGCGCGGCAGCCGCCTTGCGGAGCGTTGGCGACTTCCACGCTGCCGCCATGCAGCGCGGACACCTCGCGCACGAAGGGCAGGCCCAGGCCAGTGCTCCTTGCGCCGTCCGGCCGAGGCAGCGAATAGAAGCGCTCGAACACGCGCTGCGCTGCATAGTCGGGTATGCCGGCGCCCGTGTCGATGACGTGGATCGCGGCCTGCTCGCCTGCGCGCTGCGCTTCCATGCGCAGCGTGCTGTGGGCCGGTGCGAAACTGATGGCGTTGTCCAGCAGGTTGCCGAGGGCCTGGCGCAGCAGCAGCGGATCGCCGCGCACCTGCAGCTGGCCGGCGACAGCGATGTCGAGCATCTGGCTGCGGTCGGCGAGGCGGGCGCGGTAGTCGTCCGCCACATCCTGCAGCAGCGCGGCCACATCCACCGGCTCGGCGGCATCGAGGCGCTGCTGCTTCTCGACGCGCACGAGGGCCAGCAGCTTGTCGATCAGGTCGCGCTGGCGCGCGTTCTGGCTCTGGATATTGGACAGGAAGCGGCGCCGTTCTTCCTCCGGCATGTCCTCTTCCAGCAATTCAGCCGCGGCCTGGATGGCGGCGATCGGACTTTTCAGCTCGTGGGTCAGCGTGTGCATCAGCGTTTCCACATACTCCTTGCCTTCGAGCTTGACGCGCATCGCTTCCAGCGCGTGGCCCAGGGTGCCGATCTCGGTGCGTCCCAGTTCCGGCAGCACCGCCTTGCGGCCGGCCTGCACATCCTCCACATAGGCCATCAGCTTGCGCAGGGCGCGCGCCAGCCAGAGCGTGACGGCGACGCCGATCAGCAGCGACAGGCCAAGCAGCACGGCGCCGCGGCTCAGGATGATGCGCTGGCTGCGATCGACGAAAGCCTGCACGCTGGAGATGGGCTTGGCCACGGTCAGCACGCCGATGATGCGCTGGCCGTCCCGTATGGGCGCGGCGACGTACATCACGGCGCTGGCGTCGTCTTCGGGATGGCTGCGCGTCATGCGCGCGCCGTACTGGCCGCGCAGCGTCAGGTAGACGTCGTTCCAGCGCGAATAGTCTTCGCCCACGGCCTTCTTCGCGGTATCGAAGCGCACGATGCCTTTTTCATCCGTGAGGTAGATGCGGTAATCGATGCGGCGCTTCGGCAGGCCGCCGATGTTGGCATCGAGCGGACGGGCCGCGGCGCGCTGCAGGCGGGCCAGCAGGGCTTCATCCAGGGCGCTGCCGCGCACATCGTCTGCCACGGCGCCGGCCAGCAGCTGCGCGGTGTCGTTCAGCGTGTCCTCCAGCGTGGAGCGCACGCCGGGCTTGACCTGTTCGACAAAGACATTCAGCAGGAACCACGCGGCCAGGCCCACCACCAGGAAGTAGCCGAGCAGGATGCGCAGGCCGATCTTCATGCCGGCGGCAGGCTGTAGCCCATGCCGCGGTGGGTCTGGATCGGGTCGGCGGCGGGGTCGATGGCGCGGATTTTCGCGCGCAGGGATTTGATGTGGGCGTCGACGGTGCGGTCGAGCGTGTCCGGCGCGTCGGACCAGACGCGGTCCATCAACTGGGCGCGGGAGAGCACGTGGCCGGGATGCTCGATGAGAGTCTTCAGCAGCAGGTATTCGTAGCGCGTGAGGTCGAGGGGACGGCCGCCGTACAGCACGCGCGCTTCGGCGGCGCGCAGCTCGAAGGCGGGCGCGCCGACCGCCGGCCCACCGGCGCGGCGCAGGATCACCCGCACGCGCGCCACCAGTTCGCGCGGCGAAAACGGCTTGGTGACGTAATCGTCCGCCCCGATTTCGAGGCCGACGATACGGTCGATTTCATCGCTGCGCGCGGTCAGGAAGATCACCGGCACATCGGAAAACTGCCGCAGGCGGCGGCACACTTCCAGCCCGCTGATATCGGGCAGGCCGACGTCCAGGATCATCAATGCCGGCGGCGTTGCGCGCGCCGAGGCCAGCGCCTGCTCGCCGAGCGTGATGTGCAGGGGCTCGTAGCCATCCTTGCGCAGCGCGTAGGCGATGCTGTCGGCAATGGCCGCCTCGTCCTCGACGATCAGGATCGCCTTGTTCACTGCTTCTCTTCGCCGGCCTTGTCAGCCGCTTCCTTTGCCTTGTTCTGGCTTTCCTCCAGCTGCTTCAGCGCGTCCTGCGCCCTGGTGCGCTGCTCGCCCATGGCCTTGATATCCTGCGCCGCCTGGTCCGCAGGATTCTTCTTGCCGCAACCGCCAAGCGCCGCCAGCACCACGATCAATCCCAATACCTTCATTTCGCCTCCCAGCTCTGGAACCGCCATATTGACATAAGTCGCGGCGGCCGCCTAAGGCCCGTCGACGTTCTGCACGTGGTTGCGGTAGATGTCGGGGAGCAGGTCGAGCACGAGGTCGCGTCCCAGCATGTCCGATTCGCGGACGGCGCGGGCGACCATGTCGATGTCGAGGGCGGCGAGCGCCGGCTGGGCGGTGGCGATGTGGCTGAGGTGCCAGGGTTCGGGGTACATGCCGCCGCGCCAGGTGCGGTAGGGGCGGAAGAAGCCGAAACTGGCGAGGTGCAGATCGAGCCAGGCGTGCAGGTGTTCGTAGACGCCGCCAGGCGCCACTTCCTCCGGCAGCAGCTTCACCTTGTAGCCGACGGGTTGGGTCGCGCGGTCAAAGACATCGATATCCGTGCCCCAGTGGCGGCGCGTGGCGCCCGGCAGCGCCGACCAGCCGAGGATGGCCCATACCAGCTGTTCCGGCGCCAGCGCGGCGGCATCGCGCGGCTGACCATGGTGGTCGCGCAGGGTACCCTCGCCGGAGAATTTGCGGTTCCAGATGCGCACCTGGCCCGCCAGCGGACGAAACGATGCGCAGGGCAGCATGTCGATCCCGTCGCGCAACGCCGCTTCGCGCATGACCAGAAAGGCGGCAGCCACCTCAGGCCGGGCGGCAAAGCGCGGCTGAGAATACTGCTGCACGTGAGTGCGGGCGCGGCCCGTCAATTCCCATTCGTCCATCGCGGCTCCCGATGACGCTAAAAGAAAAAGGCCGGTCCGCGTGAACGGACCGGCCTTTCTGTGGCTGGCGGCTCAGGGCCGCCTGCCGAAACCGATTACTGCAGTTTGATTTCGACGTCCACGCCAGCTGGCAGGTCCAGCTTCATCAGGGCGTCAACGGTCTTGTCGGTCGGATCCACGATGTCCATCAGGCGCTGGTGGGTGCGGATTTCGAACTGGTCGCGCGAGGTCTTGTTCACGTGCGGGGAACGCAGCACGTCGTAACGCTGGATACGGGTCGGCAGAGGAACCGGACCTTTGACCACAGCGCCGGTGCGCTTGGCGGTGTCAACGATTTCCAGGGCGGACTGGTCGATCAGCTTGTAGTCGAAAGCCTTCAGGCGGATGCGGATCTTTTGGTTTGGAGCGGACATGCTATTTCCTTAAAAAGAACGAACCGGCAACTTTGCGTCACCAGCAATGTAAGTAAGTACAGCAACTGGGCCGACATGATAGCACATGTCGGCCCAGTTGTTTCAGCGCTTAAAAATTAAGCGATGATCTTGGCAACAACGCCGGCGCCAACGGTACGGCCGCCTTCGCGGATTGCGAAGCGCAGACCTTCTTCCATAGCGATCGGGGAGATCAGCTTGACGGTGATCGACACGTTATCGCCAGGCATAACCATTTCCTTGTCGGCTGGCAGCTCGATGGAACCGGTCACGTCGGTGGTACGGAAGTAGAACTGCGGACGGTAGTTGTTGAAGAACGGGGTGTGACGGCCGCCTTCATCTTTCGACAGAACGTAGATCTCGCCGGTGAAGTGGTCGTGCGGCTTGATCGAGGCTGGCTTGGCCAGAACCTGGCCACGCTGCACGTCTTCACGCTTGGTGCCGCGCAGCAGCAGGCCAACGTTGTCGCCGGCTTGACCCTGGTCCAGCAGCTTGCGGAACATTTCCACGCCGGTCACGGTGGTCTTGACGGTGTCAACGATACCAACGATTTCGATTTCTTCGCCGACCTTGATGATGCCGCGCTCAACACGACCGGTCACCACGGTGCCGCGGCCGGAGATCGAGAACACGTCTTCCACTGGCATCAGGAAGGCGCCGTCAACAGCGCGTTCCGGAGTCGGGATGTAGGTGTCCAGTGCATCGGCCAGACGCATGATGCAGTCTTCGCCCATTTCGCCCGGCTGGCCTTCCAGGGCCATACGTGCCGAACCCTTGATGATTGGCAGGTCGTCGCCTGGGAACTCGTACTTGGACAGCAGCTCGCGCACTTCCATTTCCACCAGTTCCAGCAGTTCAGCGTCGTCCACCAGGTCGCACTTGTTCAGGAACACGATGATGTAAGGAACGCCAACCTGACGCGCCAGCAGGATGTGCTCGCGGGTCTGCGGCATTGGGCCGTCAGCGGCGGAGCAAACCAGGATCGCGCCGTCCATCTGCGCAGCACCGGTAATCATGTTCTTGATGTAGTCGGCGTGGCCTGGGCAGTCAACGTGGGCGTAGTGACGTGCCTGGGTTTCGTACTCGACGTGCGCGGTGTTGATGGTGATGCCGCGTGCTTTTTCTTCTGGAGCAGCGTCGATCTGGTCGTAAGCTTTAGCTTCGCCGCCGAACTTCTTCGACAGAACGGTTGCGATAGCAGCGGTCAGGGTGGTCTTGCCGTGGTCAACGTGACCGATGGTGCCTACGTTCACGTGCGGTTTAGTCCGCTCGAACTTTTCTTTTGCCATTTTAATTCTTCCTTAGAACTATGAATTTAAGGTTTGCGGCCTGCCGGAGGATCGCCCCAGCAGGCCAAATCAAGATTACTTCGCTTTCGCGGTGACGATTGCGTCGATCACGTGCTTAGGCGCTTCGGAGTAGTGCTTGAATTCCATCGTGTAGGTTGCACGGCCCTGGGTTGCGGAACGCAGGACGGTCGAGTAGCCGAACATCTCGGACAGAGGAACCTCTGCCTTGATGATCTTGCCGCCGCCGCCTGGGATCTCGTCCATGCCCTGCACCATACCGCGGCGGGACGACAGGTCGCCCATCACGGTACCGGCGTAGTCTTCCGGCGTTTCCACTTCCACAGCCATCATTGGCTCCAGAATCACTGGGGACGCTTTACGGCAGCCTTCCTTGAACGCCATCGAACCGGCCATGCGGAATGCATTTTCGTTCGAGTCCACGTCGTGGTAGGAACCGAAGGTCAGGGTGACTTTAACGTCAACCACTGGGTAGCCAGCCAGCACGCCGCTGTTCAGGGTTTCACGAACACCCTTCTCAACTGCAGGGATGTATTCGCGAGGAACGGTACCGCCCTTGATCGCGTCGATGAACTCGAAACCCTTGCCGGCTTCTTGCGGTTCGATGGTCAGCACAGCGTGGCCGTACTGGCCGCGACCGCCGGACTGCTTGACGAACTTACCTTCCGAATCCACAACGGTCTTGCGGATGGTTTCGCGGTATGCCACCTGTGGCTTGCCGACGGTCGCTTCCACGCCGAATTCGCGCTTCATACGGTCGACGATAATTTCCAGGTGCAGCTCGCCCATACCGCCGATGATGGTCTGGCCGGATTCTTCGTCGGTCTTCACGCGGAACGAAGGATCTTCCTGTGCCAGGCGGTTCAGCGCCAGGCCCATTTTTTCCTGGTCAGCTTTGGTCTTCGGCTCAACAGCCTGCTGAATCACTGGCTCTGGGAACACCATGCGTTCCAGGATGATCACTGCGGTTGGATCGCACAGGGTTTCGCCGGTGGTCACGTCTTTCAGACCAACTGCAGCAGCGATGTCACCAGCGCGCACTTCCTTGATCTCTTCACGCTGGTTGGCGTGCATCTGCAGAATACGGCCCAGACGCTCTTTACGGTTCTTCACCGAGTTCAGCACGGTGTCGCCCGAGTTGATGGCGCCGGAATACACGCGGAAGAAGGCCAGCTGACCAACGAACGGGTCGGTCATGATCTTGAATGCCAGCGCGGAGAATTTCTCCTCGTCCGAAGCTTTACGGGTTGCAGGCTGCTCATCGTCGTCGGTACCGGCAACGTCGTCGATGTCCACTGGGGATGGCAGGAATTCAACAACCGCGTCCAGCATTGCCTGCACGCCTTTGTTCTTGAATGCAGTGCCGCACAGCATCGGAACGATTTCCGAAGCGATGGTACGCTGGCGCAGGGCGGTCTTGATCTCTTCTTCGGTCAGATCGCCTTCTTCCAGGTACTTGTTCATCAGCTCTTCCGACGACTCGGCAGCTGCTTCCACCATCTTCTCGCGCCACTCCTGAGCAACGTCGACCAGTTCCGCAGGGATGTCACGGTAGTCGAACTTCATGCCCTGGGAAGCGTCGTCCCAGATAATCGCTTTCATCTTGACCAGGTCAATCACGCCAGCGAAGGAATCTTCGGCGCCGATTGGTACCTGGATCGGTACTGGGTTTGCCTTCAGGCGAGCACGCATCTGCTCGTAGACCTTGAAGAAGTTGGCGCCGGTACGGTCCATCTTGTTCACGAAAGCCAGACGAGGGACTTTGTACTTGTTAGCTTGACGCCACACGGTTTCCGACTGTGGCTGCACGCCGCCCACTGCACAGTAAACCATGCAGGCGCCGTCCAGAACACGCATCGAGCGCTCAACTTCAATGGTGAAGTCCACGTGGCCCGGGGTGTCGATGATGTTGATGTGGTGTGGCTTGAAGTTGTTCGCCATACCACTCCAGAAGCAGGTAGTCGCTGCGGAGGTAATGGTAATACCGCGCTCTTGTTCCTGCTCCATCCAGTCCATGGTGGCGGCGCCGTCGTGCACTTCACCAATCTTGTGGTTCACGCCGGTGTAGAACAGCACGCGCTCGGTAGTGGTCGTCTTACCGGCGTCGATGTGAGCGGAGATACCGATATTACGGTAGCGCTCAATGGGGGTCTTGCGGGCCATAGTTAATCCTAAATCTTTTAATGGACAAAACCGAGCAGCATTTTTTGAATCAAAAATGTGCCCGGCCTGAACAACTCAAGGGGCCGGACGATCCGGCCGAATGTATTAGAAGCGGAAGTGCGAGAACGCCTTGTTCGCTTCAGCCATACGGTGCACCTCGTCACGACGCTTCATCGCGCCGCCGCGGCCTTCCGCAGCTTCCATCAGCTCACCGCCCAGGCGTTGTGGCATGGATTTCTCGGAACGCTTGTTCGCGGCTTCGCGCAGCCAACGCATGGACAGGGCCAGGCGGCGTACTGGACGCACTTCAACCGGCACCTGGTAGTTAGCGCCGCCAACACGGCGGGACTTCACTTCAACCATTGGCTTGGCGTTGTTGATCGCTGCGGTGAACACTTCCAGAGGATCCTTGCCGGATTTCGATTGGATGTGGTCAAACGCACCGTAGATGATGTTCTCAGCAACCGACTTCTTGCCGGACAGCATCAGAACGTTAACGAATTTAGCGACTTCGGTGCTACCGAATTTTGGATCCGGCAGAATCTCGCGCTTGGGTACTTCACGACGACGTGGCATGTTATTTCCTTCCTGTCTTCAGTTGAGCGCCACTGTTTTGGCACTCGCGGAGGCCATCTTAGCCTTCCACTTACTCGGTCTCGCGACCGCCTCAACTCATTTAAATTGCAAGAATTACTTCTTGGTGGCCTTAGCGCGCTTCGCACCGTACTTGGAGCGAGCCTGCTTACGGTCTTTAACGCCCTGGGTATCCAGAGAGCCGCGAACCATGTGGTAACGAACACCTGGCAAGTCTTTTACACGACCGCCGCGGATCAGAACAACCGAGTGTTCCTGCAGGTTGTGGCCTTCACCGCCGATGTACGAAATGACTTCGAAACCGTTGGTCAGGCGCACTTTTGCAACTTTACGCAGTGCCGAGTTAGGCTTCTTAGGAGTGGTGGTGTACACACGGGTGCACACGCCACGCTTTTGCGGGCAGTTTTCAAGTGCCGGCGATTTGCTCTTCACGACCAGAGCGGTACGTGGGCTGCGAATCAATTGATTGATGGTTGGCATCGTTCTTAATCCAACAAAATTACAGCATTGACATCCCAGGCTCGCTTGCCTGGGGGCTAAAACCGATTCCCGATGAAGTCGCGCAAGAGGCGCAAAAAGCCACCCTCAGACGGAGCGGCTGGCAAACGCGTATACGAGGCGCAGACTAAATTGAGAACTCGCGAGTATATACCGTGTCAACAGAGCAGTCAATCGGTTTTGCTGAATAATGTGGCAGACGGCGCCCCGCGGGGAGCCTCCCATTGGAGAGGGAATACCACCATAATAGCGCTCGTTTTCGCCATTTTCCCGCCTTTATGCAATATATGCTGCGTCCCGCCCATCTGTTCATCCTGCTCAGCTACCTGGCCCTGTCGCTGGTGCCCTTCGTGCCGATGGCGCTGGGCAAGCCGGTGGACATGGCCTGGCAGCTGGCGGGCATGGAAATCATGGCATGGACGGCGGTTTGGGCCGTGTTCAAGCGTCCGGCCTATTTTCACTGGCTGTTGGTCCCGGCCTTCCTGGCGCTGCCGACGGAGATTTATCTATTTGTCTTCTACGGCCAGGGCATCTCCACCCATCACCTGGGCATCCTGGCCGAAACCAGTCCGCGCGAGGCGCTCGAATTCCTGGGGCAGAAGGTGTGGACCATGCTGGCCGTGATGGTTGCCGTGGCGGTGTGGTGGGTGCTCACTTTCCGTGCAGCCCGCCAGACGCGCGAGATGGACTGGCATGACAAATCGCGCTGGGTGGCCATCGGCGCCCTGGTGCTGCTGGGTGCGGTGGCCGCTTATGGCTATGAGTTCGGGGCGAGCGCGGCGCCGAAGCCGGGTGCGGCGCGGATGTCCGCCCCCACGTCGGCATCGGTGTCGGGCAGCGCCAGCGACGATGACGCATCTGACGCGCCGGCGGCCAAGCCGATCGCCGCTGCCGGCAACACGGGCTGGAAGCTGCCGCCCCTGCCCTACTGGGCGCGCGTGCCGGTGGCGGGCAAGGCTTTCGGCGAGTCCTGGCCCTTCGGCCTGGCTGTGCGCGGTTATGACTTCTATAAGGAGCGCCGCTACCTGGCGGAGCTGAACGAACGGAGCGCGAAGTTCGCCTTCCACGCCAGCCAGCCGGAGCCGGACAAGCTCCCGGAAGTGGTGGTGGTCGTCATTGGCGAGTCCTCGCGCTACGACCGCTGGAGCCTGAACGGCTACGGGCGCGAGACCAATCCGCTGCTGTCCAAAGAGGCAAACCTGGTGCCGCTGGCGGACGTGGTGTCCGCCGTCTCGGCCACGCGGCTGTCGGTGCCGGTCATCATTTCGCGCAAGCCGGCGCGGCAAAGCCTGAAGGATGGATTCAGCGAAAAGTCCTTCCTCACGGCCTACAAGGAAGCGGGCTTCAAGACCTGGTGGCTGTCCAACCAGATCTCGTTCGGCCAGTACGACACGCCGGTGTCCGTGTTCGCCAAGGAAGCGAACGTGATCCAGTTCCTGAACCTGGGCGGCTTCACCAACAATTCGAATTTCGACGAAATCCTGTTCGATCCGCTCAAGCTCGCCCTGGCCGATCCGGCGCCGAAAAAGCTGATCGTGCTGCACACCCTGGGCAGCCACTGGAACTACAGCCAGCGCCACCCGAAGGCCTTCGACAAGTGGCAGCCCTCGCTGTTCGGCATCGACAAGCCGGTGTACACGGACCTGAAGATCAAGCCCCAGCTGAACAACAGCTACGACAACTCGATCCTCTACACCGACTGGTTCCTGTCGCAGGTGATCGGCCGCCTGAAGCAGGCCGCGCCACTGTCCTCGCTGATGTATGTGGCCGACCACGGCCAGACCCTGTACGACAACGCCTGCCGCCTCGCCTTCCACGGCCACAACACCCAGTACGAATTCCACGTGCCAGCGTTCATGTGGTACTCGGATGATTACCAGGTGCGTTATCCGGAAAAAATCGACCAGCTGAAACGCCACCGCAAAACGAAGCTGGCCACGGAGAACTTCTTCCACACCCTGGTCGACATGGCCGACATCCGCTACCCCGGCGACCACCTCGAATGGAGCTTCCTCAGCCCCGAGTTCACGCTGCACAAGCGCTATGTGGACAGCTATGGCTGGTCCAACTACGACAACGCCACCTTCAAGGGCGATTGCCGTGAAGTGATCGACAAGTCCCGCCGCTGACGTTCTTAGAACCCAAGGCGCAAACCTGGTGTCTGCCACGTCGTGGCAGACACCTGTTTTTATGCCGTGGGTTGTAATGCTTGCTTCGGCGCGCCGGCAGCATGAGAATGAGCAAAAATAAACAGGGAGACCAGCATGCCCAGGACTGCGCGCCTTGCCAGCATCGATATGCTGCGCGGGCTGGTGATTGTGTTGATGGCGCTCGACCACGTGCGCGACTACTTCGGTCCCGCCACCTGGGGCCCGGAACAGCTGGACCAGACCACACCAGCGTGGTTCTTCACGCGCTGGATTACGCATCTGTGCGCGCCGACCTTCGTGCTGCTGGCCGGCAGCTCAGCCTTCCTGCGCGGCACCAACTGCGGTATCCCGGCCCTGTCGCGCTACCTGGCCACGCGCGGCGCCCTGCTCCTGCTGCTGGAGGCGACGTGGATCAGCTTCAGCTGGCAGTTCGGCTATAACGTGATCATTTTCCAGGTGCTGTGGGCGCTGGGCGTGGGCATGATTTTCCTGTCGCTGCTGGTGTGGCTGCCGCAAGCCGCGGTCGCGCTGATTGCCGCGCTGCTCATCGTGCCGCATAACCTGCTGGACGCGCTGCAATCGAAAAATCCTCTGTGGCAGGCCTGGCACCAGGGCGGCTTCACGGCGCTCGGCGATTCCGGCTTCGGCATGGTGTTTGTCTATCCGCTGATGCCCTGGCTGGGGCTGATCGCCGCCGGCTACGCCCTCGGCCCCGTCTTCCTGTGGGATGCCGCCCGCCGCCGCCGGCTGCTGCTGACGGCAGGCGCGGTGCTGTTGCTGGTCTTTGTTGCCCTGCGCAGCGGCAACTTCTACGGCGACAACCAGCCATGGACGCCCCAGCACGCCGGCGCTATGTGGGACCTGATTTCCTTCCTGCGCGTGCAAAAATATCCGCCCTCGCTGCTGTATATCTGCGTGACGATGGGTCTCTCGCTGCCGCTGCTGGTGCTGCTGGAGCGCGTCAGGCCGATTCCGCTGCTGATGCTGTTCGGCGGCTCGCCCATGTTCTTCTACGTCATCCACATCTCCCTGATCCACTTCCTGGCCGGTCCCTACTTCCTCGCCCGCTACGGCGCCTTGCCGCAGGGCAGTCCGCTGGGCATGACCTTCCCGGATGGTTACCAGCCCTCGCTGCCGGTGGTTTACGCGGCCTGGGTCGGCATCATCGCCATCATGTACGGCCTGACGCTATGGTGGCGCGGACACTACGGACGGACGCGGACAGCCGTCCGGCCCGTCCACCCCTTGTAAAATCAATCACTTAGCCACTGGCACAGTTCGTGCATCGTCGGGTGCAATACAACGCCGACGATAGACCGAACACATGATCCGCGACACCTCCCATCAAGACACCGTGATCGCCACGCCATCCGGCCGCATCGCCAAACGCCGCGCCATCCTGGCCGTGGGCGCGGTGGCGATCCTGGCGGCCGCCTACGGGTTGCTGAAGACCTGGAACGGCAGCGAGCACTCCGTCAACGCATCCCGCCTGCGCATCGCCGAAGTCACGCGCGGCACCCTGATCCGCGACGCTGCCGTCAATGGCCGCATCGTGGCCGCCGTCAGCCCGACCCTGTATTCGACCGCGCCGTCCACCGTCACGCTGAAAGTGCATGCGGGCGACACGGTGAAGAAAGGCGATGTGCTGGCCGTGCTGGAATCGCCCGACCTGGCCGATGAGCTTAAGAAGGAACAGTCCAGCTACAACGAATTGTCCGCCGAAGTGGCGCGCCAGCAGATCCTGGCCCGCAAGCAGAAGCTGGCCGCGCAGCGCGAAGCCGACACCGCCGAAATCGAGCGCGTGTCCGCCATGCGCACGCTGCAGCGCTACGAGAGCGTGTCCAACGAAGGCATCGTGGCCAAGATCGACTTCCAGAAAGCCAAGGACGCGGTGGCTGCCGCCGAGATCCGCGCCAAACACACCAGGCAGGCGGCGGAGCTGGAACAGGACAATGTCGCGCTGGAACTGAAGACCAAGAGCGCCCAGCTGGAACGCCAGAAAGCCGTGCTGTCCAACGCCCAGCGCCGGGTCGAAGAGCTGACGGTGCGCGCGCCGGTTGATGGCTTCATCGGCACGCTGTCTGTGGCCAATCGCAGCGTGGTGCAGGCCAACGTACCGCTGATGACGCTCGTCGACCTGAGCCAGCTCGAAGTGGAACTGGAAGTGCCTGAGACTTACGTGAATGACCTGGGCCTGGGCATGAATGCGGAAATCGAAGTGGCGGGCGTGAAGACGACCGGCAAGCTGTCCGCCTTGTCGCCGGAAGTGGTGAAGAACCAGGTGCTGGCGCGCGTGCGCTTCAACGGCAAGCAGCCGGAAGGCCTGCGCCAGAACCAGCGCCTGTCCGCGCGCCTGCTGATCGACGAGAAGCCGAATGTGCTGATGGTGCAGCGCGGCCCCTTCGTGGAATCGGAAGGCGGACGCTATGCCTACCTGGTGCGCGACGGCATCGCCGAACGCACGCCGATCAAGATGGGCGCGACCAGCGTGAGCGCCGTCGAAATCATCAGCGGCCTGAAACAGGGCGACAAGATTGTTATCTCCGGAACCGAAAACTTCGAGAACGCGGCGCGCGTCTCGATCAACCAATAATCCACACAGGAGTACACCATGCTGCGCATGCAGAACCTGAGCAAAGTCTACCGCACCCACATGATCGAAACCCACGCGCTGCGCGGCTTCGAAATCGATGTCAAGCAGGGTGAATTCGTCACCGTGACCGGTCCTTCCGGCTCGGGCAAGACCAGCTTCCTGAACATCGCCGGCCTGCTGGAAGACTTCACCAGTGGCGAGTACATCCTGGACGGCATCAATGTCAAAGGCATGGACGACAATGCCCGCTCGCGCCTGCGCAACGAGAAACTGGGCTTCATCTTCCAGGGCTTCAACCTGATTCCCGACCTGTCCCTGTTTGATAACGTGGACGTGCCGCTGCGCTACCGCGGCTTCAATGCGGCCGAGCGCAAGGAGCGCATCACGGACGCGCTGACCAAGGTGGGGCTGGCTTCACGCATGAAGCACTATCCGGCGGAGCTGTCCGGCGGCCAGCAGCAGCGCGTGGCCATCGCGCGCGCACTGGCAGGTTCGCCCAAGCTGCTGCTGGCCGACGAACCGACCGGCAACCTCGACACCGCCATGGCGCGCGGCGTGATGGAGCTGCTGGAGGAAATCAATGCAGAAGGCACGACCATCCTGATGGTGACCCACGATCCGGAACTGGCGCAGCGCTCGCAGCGCAATGTGCACATCATCGACGGGCAGGTGTCGGATCTGGTGCGCAAGTCGCCGACACTGTCCGTCGCACGCGAGGCGTAGACGCATGCACGGCGGATCAATGATCCGCCCTACGCTGTACGTCGTGGAAATTGTGAGAACCGTCGAATGATCGAGGTGCGTAGGGCGGATCATTGATCCGCCGATGCGTACCGCAAACGGAGAATATAAAAAATGTTCCAATACTATTTCATGCTGGGCGTGCGCAGCCTGCGCCGCAACCCGGCGCTGACGGCGCTGATGGTGCTGATCCTGGCGGTCGGCGTGGCGGCGAGCGTAGCGACGCTGACCATCCTGCACGTGATGTCCGGCGACCCGTATCCGCACAAGAGCGAGCGCATGATCGTGCCGCTGGTCGATAACGGTCCGATCGAAGGCTACACGCCGGGCGAGGAGCGCAACGACAACCAGGCTTCCTACCGCGACGCAGTCAATTTCCTGAACAGCAAGCAGGGCGACCGCCGCACCGTGGTGTATGGCGTGGCCGGTTCCGTGGAGCCGGACCGCAAGGACATCGGCGTGTTCACCGCCGAAGGCCTGGCGCCCACCCGCGACTTCTTCGACATCTTCGAAGTGCCCTTCCTGTACGGCCAGTCCTGGAGCGCCGCCGAGGACAAGGACGCGACGGATGTCGTGGTCCTGGGCCGCAAGCTGTCCGACAAGCTGTATGGCGCCACGAACCCCGTCGGCCAGCGCATCAAGCTGCTGGGCAACAGCTACCAGATCGTCGGCGTGATCGACACCTGGCGCCCCGTCCCGCGCGTGCACCGCATCATTGGCGGTCCTGGCGCCTTTGGCGACGAGGACGAATTCTTCATCCCCTTCAGCACGGCCATCCGCCACGAAACGGGCCACAACGGCAGCATGAACTGCTCCAGCTACCGCGACCCGGGCTGGCAATCGCTGCTCGACTCCGAGTGCACCTGGCTGCAGGTATGGATCGAACTGCACTCGGCCAGCGACCGCGCCGACTTCCAGAACTGGCTGGACGCCTACGCTGCCGAGCAGCGCAAGCTGGGCCGCCTGAAGCGCGCTGCGCCGAACGTGCAGTTCAACCTGATGCAATGGCTGGAAGAGATGAAGGTCGTCGGCAAGGACAGCCGCATTTCCGCCTGGCTGGCCTTCGGCTTCCTGATCCTGTGCCTGGTGAACACCATCGGCCTGCTGCTGGCGAAGTTCTCGGTGCGCGCCCCGGAAATCGGCGTGCGCCGGGCGCTGGGCGCCTCGCGCAAGGAAATCTTCACCCAGTTCCTGATCGAGAGCGCGGTGGTCGGCCTGGTGGGCGGCGTGCTGGGCCTGGCCCTGGCTATTGGCGCGCTGTCGCTGATCGGCAGCATCTCGAAGCAGCTGGCCATCGTCACCCATATGGACTGGCTGATGCTGGGCGTTACCTTCGTGATGGCGGTGAGCGCCGCCATTCTGGCCGGCCTGCTGCCAACCTGGCGCGCCTGCCAGGTGACGCCCGCCCTGCAACTCAAATCCCAGTGAGGAAACCATGGAAATCAAACCGATTTTCGCCGCGCTGATGCGCAACAAGACCGGCCCCATCCTGGTCGCCGTGCAGGTGGCGCTGTCGCTGGCAATCCTGGCCAATGCGCTGCATATCGTGAACGTGCGCCAGGCCGTTTCCGCCCGCCCGAGCGGCGTGGTGGCCGAAGAAAACACCTTCAGCCTGCGCGTGCGTCCACTGCGCATGGGCAGCCATGAAGAACAGCTGGCCACGCAAAAGGCCGAAAACGGCGGCGCTGCGCGCGGTGCCGGGCGTGGTCTCCGTGGCCGGCACGATCCAGGTGCCGCTGTCCAACTCCGGCAACTACAACAGCCTGGCCGCGGTGCGCGAGCAGCTGAAGGAAAGCACCAACGCGGCCATGTACGTCACGCCCGATTCGCTGGTGAAGACCTGGGGCCTGAAGATCATTGAAGGCCGCGACTTCAACGAAGCCGATGTGCTGGAGATCGATCAGAACGCCAGCAAGGCCTTCCCCAACGCCACCCTCATCACGAAGAAGGTGGGCGAGCGGGTATGGCCGGGCGCCACCAGCTATGTGGGCAAGACGCTGTACTACGGCACCGGCAAGGAAGCGCGCCAGGCGCAGGTGATCGGCGTCATCGAGAAGCTGCAGACGCCGAGCGCCGCCGTCGGCGACGATGGCGAAACGTCGACCATCGTGCCGGCCCGCCTGACCGGCAATACGCGCACCATGTACGCCATCCGCGCCGAACCGGGCCAGCGCGACCGCGTCATGCGCGATGCCGAGCAAGCCATGCGCAATCTGCACAAGGGCCAGGTGGTCACGCGCGTGCGCACCATGCTGGAAGACCGCACCGACCGCTACAAGGCTGACAATGCGCTGGCCTGGATGCTGATCACGGTGAGCGTGCTGCTGCTGATCGTCACCGCCAGCGGCATCGTCGGCATGGCCAGCCTGTGGGTCACGCAGCGCCGCAAGCAGATCGGCGTGCGCCGCGCACTGGGCGCCCGCAAGCTGGACATCCTGCGCTACTTCGTCACGGAGAACATCATGATCACCACGGCCGGCATTTCCGCCGGCCTGCTGGGCGCCCTGGCGCTGAACCAGCTGCTGGTCAGCAAGCTCGAATTGGCGCGGTTGCCGGCCGAGTACATGATCGTCGGCGCCATCCTGTTCTGGGCGCTGGGCATCTTTGCGGTGTATGGGCCGGCCTGGCGCGCCGCGTCGATTTCCCCCGCGCTCGCCACCCGCAGCGCCTGATGTTATGCTTTGTGCATGCCTACTGTACTGATCATTGACGATAACGCGGCGGTCGCCGTTGCGCTCGAAGTCCTGTTCTCGCTGCACGATATCGATGCGCTGCGCGCGGCCTCGCCGGAAGAGGGCCTGGCCCTGCTGGAAAAGCGGGGCGCCGCCATCGACCTGGTGCTCCAGGACATGAACTTCACTGCCGACACCACGTCCGGCGAGGAAGGCGTGGCCCTGTTCCGCGAAATCCGCAAGCGCTACCCCGACTTGCCGGTGATCCTGCTGACAGCATGGACCCACCTCGACGCGGCGGTCGACCTGATCAAGGCCGGCGCCGCCGACTACCTGGCCAAGCCCTGGGACGACAAGCGCCTGATCGCCACCGTGCAGAACCTGCTGGAGCTGGGCCAGGCCAATCGCGCCCTGCGCCAGCGCCTGCAGGGCGACCTGCGCCAGCGGCGCGAACTGGAGCGCTTCGACCTGCGCGGCATGGTGTTTGCCGACCCGGCCACCGAGCGCGTGGTCACGCTGGCCTGCCAGGTGGCGCGCGCCGACGTGCCGGTGCTGATCAGCGGTCCGAATGGCACAGGCAAGGAACGCATTGCGGAAATCATCCAGGCCAATTCCTCGGTCAAGGATGGTCCCTTCGTCGTGCTGAATTGCGGCGCGCTGCCGGCGGAGCTGATCGAAGCCGAACTGTTTGGCGCCGACGCCGGCGCCTACACAGGCGCCTCCAAGGCGCGCGAAGGCAAGTTCGAGGCGGCCGACGGCGGCACCCTCTTCCTCGACGAAATCGGCAACCTGCCGCTGGCCGGGCAAATGAAGCTGCTGCGCGTGCTGGAAACGGGACGCTTCGAGCGCCTGGGCTCCAACCGCGAGCGCCAGGTGCAGGTGCGCGTGATCAGCGCCACCAATGCGGACCTGCAGTCCATGATCCGCGCCGGCACCTTCCGCGAGGACCTGTACTACCGCCTGAATGTGATTGAACTGAAGCTGCCGCCGCTGGCGGCGCGTCCCGGCGACATCCTGCCGCTGGCGCGCGGCTTCCTCGGCAACGGACGTCGGCTGCGCGCCGATGCGGAAGCGGCCCTGCTGGCGCATAACTGGCCGGGCAATGTGCGCGAGCTGAAAAACGTGATGGCGCGCGCCAGCCTGCTCGCCACCGGCGACGAGATTGCCGCCGACGACCTGGGCTTGCCGGCGGCCGCGTCCACCGGCGCCGGCGCGGACGCCGAACCTGACCGCGAGGCGATCGTGGTTGCACTGAGCCGCGCCAATGGCGTCGTGGCGCAGGCGGCCGCCGAACTGGGACTGTCGCGCCAGGCCTTGTACCGCCGCATGGAGCGGCTGGGTATCGCGCGGCCCTGATGTCCGCACCGGCGCCGTCAGACAAGCCTGTGCCGCATAAGCGCATGCGCTTATCCCTGCTCACGCGCTGGTCGGCCCTGGTCGGCACGCTGCTCACCGTCGGCATCCTGATTGCATTGGCCCTGATGCGCCTGATGCCCGACCAGCCGCTGGTCGTGATCGGCATCTGCCTGCTGTGCGTAGTGCCGATTTCGATCATCACGATCCGCATCCACCTTGAGCAAACCCTGTCGCTGTACCGCGCGCTGACCGGCACTGTGACCAGCTACCGCGACGGCGACTTTTCCTTCAGCCTGCACTGGCCGCAGAACGATGAGCTGAGCGACCTGGTAGGCGCGCACAATGAGCTGGGCCAGGTCCTGCGCGAGCAGCGCCTGGCGCTGGTGCAGCGCGAACTGCTGCTGGATACGATGGTGCAGCATACGCCCGTGGCGATGCTGCTCGTCTCCGACAGCGGCGCCATCGTCTACGGCAATATCGCCGCCCGCCAGCTGCTGCACGAAGGCCGCAAGCTGGAAGGAGCCCACCTGCACGAGATCATGCAAAACGCCGCGCCCGCGCTGCGCGAAGCGATGGGTCGCGGCGGAGACGGCCTGTTCACGAGCGGCGAAGCGGAGGAAGAGGAAGTCTTCCACCTGGCCCGCCGCAGCTTCAGCCTGAACGGGCGCCAGCATGAACTGATCCTGCTGCGCCTGCTCACGCCCGAATTGCGCCGCCAGGAAGTGCAGACGTGGAAAAAAGTCATCCGCGTCATCAGCCATGAGCTGAACAACTCGCTCGCGCCACTGACCTCCCTCGCCCACTCCGGCGCCGAACTGGTGCGCCGCGGCCAGACGGAACGCCTGCCGCAAATCCTCGCCACCATCGAGGAACGCACGCGCCACTTGGAAAGTTCCATCCTCGGCTACGCCCGTTTCGCCAAGCTGCCCACGCCCCGACTGGACCCGCAGGACTGGCAAGCCTTCGTCAGCGGCCTGGCCGATCAGGTGCAGTTCAAACTGGCCGGCGACGTGCCGCAGGAACCGTCCGCCTTCGATGCCGCCCAGATGGAGCAGGCCCTGCTCAACCTGCTGAAGAATGCCCACGAATCCGGCTCCCCGGCACACGAGGTGGTGCTCGACGTGCGCCGCGTGCAGGGCCTGCTGCGCATCGAAGTGCTGGACCGCGGCCCCGGCATGAGCGACGCCGTGCTGGCCAACGCGCTGGTCCCCTTCTATTCCACCAAGCGCAGCGGCACCGGCCTGGGCCTGGCGCTGGCACGCGAAATTGCGGAAGCCCACGGCGGACGCATCACGCTGGCCAACCGCGACGGCGGCGGCCTGGCGGTCACGATGGTGCTGCCGATATAGCCCGGCGCGGCGGGCGGGCCCCGGATCGGGTAAACTGCCGGCCATGCAAAACCGACGTTTCGACCAGCCAGGCCACCCTCCCGCCACCATTACCGAATTTGAAGGCGTTCGCTCGCTGCACCTGGGGACCTCCTGGGTCCAGGGCGCCATGCGTCTCTCCAAGCCGGACAATATCGAGCTGGAATATGTGCAAATGATGACGATGTGGATGCTGTTCCTGCAACAGCCGCGCCACATCGTCCAGCTTGGCCTGGGCAGCGCGGCGCTGACCAAGTTCAGCTACCGCCGCTTCCCCGATGCCCGCGTAACGGCCATCGAACTGAATCCCAATGTGATTGCCATCTGTGAAGCACTGTTCGGCCTGCCGGCCAATGACCAGCGCCTGCAGGTGCGGGAAATGAATGCGATGGACTGGGTTACCGATCCGGCCAACCACAATACCGTGGACGTGCTGCAGGTCGACCTGTACGACGAGGAGGCGCGCGGCCCGGTGCTGAGCAGTCCGGAGTTCTACCAGGCTTGCGCCGACTGCCTGAGCGCCGATGGCATCATGACAACAAACGTTTTTGGTGAATTCAGCAATTACGACAAGAACCTGAGCGCGATGGCGGAAGTCTTCGACGCCGTCGTCTGGCTGCCGGAAGTCCACGATGCCAACATCGTCGTACTTGCATTTAAGAACTCACCGTCGCTGGACTTCAGCGTGCTCTATGACCGTGCGGCCACCATCAAGAAACAGATGAACCTGAACGCGAAAGCGTGGGTGAACGGGTTGAAGGATTGGATGCAGGACCAGCAGTGAAGAGCGGTGAAAAATTCAGCACTGTTGTAAAAAACCCATACCCAATTTATATGGGGGCATAAGGTTACTTTATTCCCAAGTGTTGTGCACGAAATATTGTTTATTGTGCACATTCCGCAACATTACGATACATCGGCTTTTGTCTGTATCAAATGTGCGCGTTACGTATTTTTTTCGCGTTGCTTCCGGTAACGCCAAGAAAACACAACGAGAGAACGCTTATATGAAGAAAGCCGCGCCCGCAGCACCTCAGTTCAAACGTACCATCCTCGCCAGCGCCATCCTGCTGGCAGCCGCCGGCCAGGCCTGGGCCCAGACCGACACCCCACCCGAAGAACAGAAAGTGATCGTGCTCGGTTCCCGCTCGCCGGCCAAGACCGCGCTGGATACCGCGAACCCGGTCGGCCTGATCAGCCTGAAAGACATGGAAACCGCCGGCCCGCTGGAACTGGGCAAGCTGCTGCAGACGCTGGACCCGTCGTTCAACTTCTCGTCCACCTTCATTTCGGACGGCACCGACATCATCCGCCCGGCCACCCTGCGCTCCCTCGGCCCTGACCAGCTGCTGGTGCTGGTGAACGGCAAGCGCCGCCACCAGCAGGCCCTGGTCAACGTGCAGCAAACCGTGGGCCGCGGCTCGGCCGGTACCGACATCAACGCCATTCCGCTGTCCGCCATCCACCACGTGGAAGTGCTGCGCGACGGCGCGGCCGCGCAGTACGGCTCGGATGCAATCGCCGGCGTGATCAACATCGTGCTGAAGAAGAATGTGGGCGAGACCGCCCTGTCTGGCCAGCTGGGCACCACCTCGGAAGGCGACGGCGACCTGGTGTCCGCCAGCCTGAACCGCGGCTGGGCCATCGGCGACCGCGGCTACATCAACCTGACCCTGGAAGGCCGCAAGCGCGACGAAACCAACCGCGCCGGGCCGGACACGCTGCGCGTCAATCCGCCGCGCGTGACCCCAGCGCATCGGCGACTCCGATGCCAAGGATGCTTACCTGTGGTGGAACGCCGCAGTGGCGGCCGATAACGGCGGCGAGTTCTACGCCTTCGGCGGCGCGTCCAAGCGCAGGGGCGATTCCTCCGGCTTCTTCCGCTCCAAGGGCGATGGCCGCACCGTGCCGGCCGTGTATCCGGAAGGCTTCCTGCCGAATATCCGCACCACTGTGAAGGATTACTCCACCGCCTTCGGCTTCCGCAAGGACCTGGCCAACGAGTGGAACTTCGATATCAGCGTGAACTACGGTCACTCCGAGCTGGGCTTCCGCGAGGCGAACACGATCAACGTGTCCTACTGGTATGAGCCGAAACCGGGCGGCGGCATCTATGCCGAATCGCCGCTGTCGGCCGATACCGGCAAGTTGAAATTCAACCAGACCACCTTCAACGCCGACCTGAAAGGCCCGATGAAGCTGGGCGGTGCTGAAATCTTCCTGGCGACCGGCTTCGAATGGCGCCGCGATAACTACCAGATCGAAGCGGGCGATCCGGTGTCCTACCAGTATGGCCGCAGCAACAACCCGGCCATCGTGATCAAGGACCAGACGGGCGGCGTGGCTGCTGCGGGCACCCAGGGCTTCCCGGGCTACACCCCGGCCACCGCAGTGGACGCAGGCCGCCACAATATCGCTCTGTACCTGGACGCAGAATACCGTCCGTTCAAGGAACTGCTGCTGGCAGGCGCCGTGCGCTACGAGGATTACTCGGACTTCGGCAAAACCACCACCGGCAAGATCAGCGCACGCTGGGATCCGACCGAGCAGTTCGGCCTGCGCGGTTCCGTGTCCACCGGCTTCCGCGCTCCGGGCGTGCAGCAGGAGTTCTACAGCTCCGTATCGACCAACCTGAATGCGGCTGGCGTGCTGACCGAAACCCTGACCGCGCGCCAGGGCAGCCCCGTGACCAAGGCACTGGGCATCGCTCCGCTGAAGGAAGAGACTTCGAAGAGCGCGTCCATCGGCATGGTGCTGCGTCCGGCGAAAGACACTTCGCTGACCGCCGACCTGTATCGCATCAAGATCGACGACCGCATCGTGTTCTCCAGCGTGATCGAGCCTGAAGCGAAGGGTGGCCCGATCGCCAATGTGCTGATCCCGCTGAAAGTGGGCCAGGCGCAGTTCTTCACCAACGCGATCGATACCACCACCACGGGCCTGGACATCGTGGCCGAGAAGACCCTGCGCTTGCCGTCCTCGACCCTGGTGCTGTCCGGCCAGCTGGGCTTCAACAGGACCAAAGTCGATGGCCGCCACTCCACCTCGTCCATCCTGAGCGGCACCCAGCTGTTCGACGATTCCCAGGTGACCCTGATCGAACATGGCCAGCCACGCAAGCACCACGTGGTCGCAGCCGACTTCACCACCGGCCCATGGAACGCCACCGCACGCGCCAACTACTACGGCGAAGTGCAGGGCCAGGGCTTCACCCCGGGCTATATCCAGACCTGGGCCGCCAAGTGGCTGCTGGACATCACGGGCCGCTACAGCTTCAGCAAGAAGACCCACATTTCCGTGGGTGTGAACAACGTCTTCGACACCATGCCGACCAAGTGGGACCCGGTCAAGGCAGCGCCCTTCCCTCAGCTGGGCTTCACCCACTGCTGGGAAACCTGCCCGTTCGGCATCAACGGACGTTCGATGTACGTCCGTTTCGACACCGCGTTTTAATCCCGGTAGTCTTCAACACGGCGCCTTCGGGCGCCGTTTTTTTTACGCCACCACCAGGCCCAGTTCGCGCATCAGCGCCGCGGCCTGCGCGTGCGAGATGACGGCGCCCTTGAACATGGCGTCGGCCACGCGCACGCCTTCGATGTGTGCGCCGCGCAGGTCGGCGCCGCTGAACTTCGCCTGCTTCAGCACCGCGTTGCGAAGGCTGCCGCCTTCGAATACCGCGTCGCGGAAGTCGCAACCGGCGAGGTAGGCGTCGGAGAAATCCAGCTCCTTCAGCGTGGCGCCCTTGAAGGAGAAGCCGCGCAGGTCGGCGCCCACCAGCAGGGTTTCCTCGAAATGCAGGCCCAGATGCGCCACTTCCTCGAACGAAGCGCCCGTCAGCTTGCAGCTCCTGAAGCTTGCCGACGCCAGCTTGGCGCGACGCCATTTGCTGTTATTCAGGTCGCAGCCGGCGAATTGCGCGTCGACCGCGTCCACCGACTCGAAATCGGCGCCGCCGGCGCGGCAGCGCAGCCATTTGCTGCCCGCCAGTCTGCTGGCAAAAAGCACGGTATCGGCAAAAGTGCAGCGTTCAAAGGTGCAGGCTTGCAGGTCCAGGCGCGACAAATCTTCGCCGTCGAACGAGCAATCCGAAAAGTGTTTTTGCGACTGCGCGAGTGCGCTTTCAAACGTGGCCCGGTCCATGGTCATATTACTTAGAAGAGGGATTGCGGTGGCGCTGCGCATGAGCGAAGATAGACGCAGCATAAAGGGGAAGATTATGGACGAAAATCAGATGCGCGGGGAACTGCGCGAACTGTCGCGCGCACTGCGCCGGGTGCACAAGGCGGTGGCCGACATTGAGCTGCAATACGTTACCGGTTCGGTGAGTGCGCTGGAACAGTTGCAGATCCTGACCAATCATCCGCAGCTGCTATGGCTGCAGAAACTGTCCGCGCTGATGGCGGAGCTGGATGAGTGCATGGAAGAGCCGGACGTCGCCGCCGCCGACATCGCCGCCCGCTTCCGCACCGTGATCGAACAGCTGGTCGGCCCGCGCGCGCCCAGCGACGAAGAATTCCGCAAGCGCTACACCACGCTGCTGCACGACGGCCCGGACGTCGCCATCGCCCACGGCGGCCTGCGCGCGGTGCTCATGCGCCTGCCCTCCGCCGAGGTGTAAGCGCTGCCTCACCTGCCGCGCGATCAACCGACGCTGATCTCCGCCGCCGCTATCGAGCGTCGAATGCGCGTCCGACGCCAGCACAACTTCATAGCCGCGCGCCAGCGCCCCGCGCACGGTCGCATCGATGCAGCAATCGCTCTGCTGGCCGCAGATCACTAGCCGCTGCGCGCCTTGCCGATCAGCGCATTCACGCGCCCGATCACATTTTCCACCTCGAACGCCTCCTCCTCGCCCTCGCACAACCCGCGCTGCATATCCACCACTACCAACGCCGCACTCATATTCCCTCCCCAAATCCCTACGAAGCGAACAGCTTACCCCATCCCCGCCAGCCCGCGCCGCCGGCCAGGTGGCTGCCACATCGTGGCTGCCACCAGTTTCCGATTCTGGTTTCGTATCAATGATCCGCCCGACGCGCCGCGGAGGCGCCGTCCAGAAAACGGCGGCCGGCGGGGGAGAGGGTGACGAGGGTGCCGGCGCCGGGCGTGTGGGTGCGCTGGACCAGTCCGCGGGAATTCGCTTCCTCCCAGACCGGCATGCGGGGACAGGACGTGCGCCAGACTTCCATCACTTCGGCATAAGGCTTGCCCTCGCTGCCCAGCCACTCGAGCAGATCGAGAACCAGGGTGTCAACGGTATCGGCCATTGGGGCGCCTCCCTAGGACAAGTTGGAGAAGATTGTAACCAGTTGTCAAACGTTAGCGACAAAGCATTGCGTCGCGCAATCGCGCGGGTTTATATTGCGAAGCCAGTTTTTTGCCAGTTGGCAAAATGGTTTTAATATAAATACCATGCCCAAACTATTCCTCCATCAGCGCGAACGCTTCCGCAATGCCGTGACCACGCGTCTCGGCGTCAGCGACGAACTGTATGACCAGTTTAATCGCACCGTGGCGCCGTACGTGCAGCATGTGCGCTTCCGCAAGGGGGAATTCCTGCAGTGCTGTGCGCATCCGGCGGTGGCGGCGTTCTGGCTGAGCGGGGGCGTGACGCGGCGCGGCATGTTCACGCGCGATGGCGGGGACATGACGATGGGCTTCGCCATCGAGGGCGAACCGGTGGGCTCGCACCACGACCTGCTGGCAGGCCAGGAAGGCAAGCCCGCGATGGAATTCGTCGTCGCGGAATCGCCAGTCACTGCGGCGCGCTTCGAATGGGCCACGCTGATGCGCCTGCGCGACGAGCATGAGTTCATGCGCGAGTATTACCTGAAAGTGGCCGAGTACTCGCTGCGGCACTATTCGCGCAGCACCTATATGCGCAGCATCACGGCGGCAGCGGACCGCCTGCTGGCATTCAGGGAACTGCATCCCGGACTGGAGGAGCGCATTTCGCAAAAGGCGCTGGCCTCCTTCCTCGGCATCACACCGCAGTATATGTCTACGCTGCTGCGGCGCGCTCACTCTCGCGGCGAATGAGCTGCGACAGATAGGCCGGCGTAATCTGCAGGTAGGACGCCAGCACCTTCTGCGAAATGCGGCGTTCCAGTCCCGGGTAATCCTGGCGGAAGATGGACAGGCGCTCCTCGGCGTCGGATGCGCTGTGCGTGACGAAGCGGCGCGCCTGGCTGCCCAGTGCATGCTCCAGCAATCCCGTGTGATACGCCAGCAGCACATGATTGTCGCGGCGCACGCGGCATACAGCCTGCCAGTCAAAGCGGAAACCGTTCAAGGCCGTCTCGGCGACGATGAAGCTCTCCACCAGCTGGTGCTCCCTGAATTCCAGGTAATCCTCATAGGCGTTGGCGCCCTGCCCTTCAGTCGCGAAGCGCATGGTGATCTCGTTGCCCATTTCGCTGACATAGCCGACGCGCGCCACACCGCCCGTGAGCCAGAATACTTCGCGCGCCCCCTGGCCTGGACGCTGCAGCAATTCGCCGCGCCGTATGCTGAACGGGATCGCCATCGGCGCGAGCGTAATACTGGCGTCGTCGTAGATCTTCTCGCTGATGCCGTAGCGCGTCATCATGTCCGCTTTGTAGTGCTGGCGTTGCCGCAGGAAGTGCTGGCTCATTTCGCTGTTGTTCCTTGCTGATTCATTAAGCTTCAAACATTCTAGAAGTATGTTTAAAGCTCGATGTTCAACTGGTTGAAGAAAGCGAAAAAAATCTGCCGGCTATCTTTCGTTTTGCCTGCGGGCCGTATACGCGAACAGATGCACGACCGCCGCGAGCCGCTTCACCAGGCCCTCCATTTGCGCCGGCGGTACCTGCGCATAGCCCAGCATCAGGCCCTGCCAGGGCGATTCACCCTGCACCGTCTGTACGCTGAGCGCATTGACGATAATACCTTCATCCCGTGCACGCTCGCTGATGGCGACATCCGACAACGCCGGGTCGCGGAGACGCAGCGACAGATGCATGCCGGTGGAAGCGCCGTGCACTTCGGCGATATTCCCCAGATGCTTCTCCAGCAGCTGCACCAGCGTGTCGCGGCGCTGGCGATAGATGCGGCGCATGCGGCGCAGGTGCAGGGCGAACTGGCCGCTGCGCAGGAATTCCGCCAGCGCCAGCTGTTCCGCAGGGCGTCCGCGTGACGCGGCCTGGGCCAGCATCACCGACAGCGGCTGCGCCAGTTCGGGCGGCACAACCAGATAGCCCATGCGCAGGCCGGGGAACATGGTCTTGCTGAAGGTGCCGGCGTAGAGCACCGGCGCATCCGGACGCAGGCCCTGCATGGCCGACAGCGGCGGCCCATCGTGGCGGAATTCGCTGTCGTAATCGTCCTCGATGATCAGGGCGCCGCAGGCGCGCGCGCCGTCGATCAGCGCCATGCGCCGCTGCAGCGAAAGCACGGTGCCTGTCGGGTACTGGTGCGAGGGCGTGGTGTAGATCAGTTTGGGCGGGCGCTCCAGCCAGTCCGCGGTGGAAGGCGCGATGCCGTCTTCGTCCACCGGGATGCCCTCGATGCGCAGGCCGGCCGCGCGGAAGGCAGCCATGGCGCCGCCGTAGCCGGGGTTTCCCATCCAGATGGTGTCGCCGCTGTCGGCGCAGGCGCGGGCGCACAGATCAAGGCTGCTCTGGCTTCCGTCCGTGATGAAGACTTGCGCGGCCTCGCAGACCACGCCGCGCGAGGCGCGCAGGTAATCGGCGACGGCTTCGCGCAGGACGGCCTCGCCGCTGGGGTCACCGTAATTCAGCTTTGCGCTGGGCATGCTGCGCCAGGCGCGGTCCAGCAGGCGGCGCCACAGCGCGATCGGGAAGCTGGCCAGGTCCGGCACACCGGGAACGAATGGTAGGCCGATGCTGGCCGAGATGGTGGTGCGGCGCAGGTTGCGGGCGCGCTGCGACAGGCCCGCCTGCGGAATCGGCGCGGGCTGGCGCTCCGTCTTTGCTGCCGCCGCCGCGACGATGGTGCCGCGGCGGTCCGTGGTCACGAAACCTTCGCTGGCCAGCTGTTCATACGCGTACAGCACGGTGTTGCGGGCCACGCCCAGCTCGGACGCCAGCGCCCGCGTGGCCACCAGCCGCGTGCCTGCGGCCAGCTTGCCGTCGCGGATGGCGGCGCGCAGGCATTCGTGCAGCAGGCGCTGGCGCGGCCAGGCATTGTGTCCGTGTTCTTCGTTGAAGCAGGAAAGCAGCAGGGCGTAGTCCATCTTGTGGCTCCATCAAATCGCGCATCGCTGGACCTGTTTCTGGTGCCAGCTTGGCAATTATAGTGCGCCCATGAACACACTTTCCACTGCTCCCAGCGCTCGCACACAGGTGCGGCGCATTCCGCTGGCCGCTTCCTACGACCGCGCACTGGTTCATGCGATCGTTGACGAGGCCTATATCTGCCATATCGCCTTTGCCGATGCGCATGGCGCGCACTGCATCCCTACGGCCTGCTGGCGCGAGGGCGATGACCTGTACATCCACGGTTCGAACGGCTCGCGCATGCTCAAGCGCCTGTGCGAGCAGGATGCCTGCGTGACCATCACGCACCTCGATGGGCTGGTGCTGGCGCGGGCGGCGTTCAATCATCGAATATGCCGCCACGACGGTGATGCGCATTTCCCTTGCCGAGGCGGCGTGCAAGTCGCGTTCAGGACCGCCCAAGGATGAGGAGGAGGATTTGTCCGTAGCTGCCTGGGCGGGCGTGCTGCCCTTGCGCGCTTCCCGGCTATCGCCCGTTGCGGACGCACACTGCCCGGAACCGGCTCCGGACCACGTGCTCGCCTGGGCGGAGCGCTAGCGCCGCTCGCGCCACCAGAGCGTGAGCAGCGCAGCGGCAAAGAGGACGCCCGGCGGCCAGCGCGGCCAGCGCGGCCACGTGTGCGACGGTGCAGGCGCGGACGCGGGCGCGGCGGCGGGTGCCGAGGGGACCGCGCGGGCGGCGTAGGCCTGGGTGGCGTCGTGGCGGAGGGCTTGCTGCCAGGCGGGCCAGTCGGAGGCGGCGTAGACGTAGATCCGGGTGGCGGCGTCGCCGCTGCGGATCGTGGTCCAACCGGCGCGCGCGGGCCAGAACGCGGCGCAGACGGCGTCGGCGCGGTCGGTGCGGGATTGCCAGGCTGCGGGCGGGACGCCGTCAATGGCGACTGCGGCGCCCGAGGCAGGACCTTGCGCACAGGTTTCGGTGCGCAGGCCCGCCAGCGGCATCGGATCAGCGTCGAGCCAGCGCACCTTCTGCGGACTGCCCAACGCCGCCAGATCCATCACCTGCTGCCACCAATGACCGAGCGCCGCCGGCTCGGTAATCGCATAGCGGTGCCAGTCGCGCACGCCCAGCCAGATCACGCGTCCTTTCTGCCAGTCACGCTGCCACAGCCAGGGCTTGCCATCCTTGTCCTTCGCCAGTACCTGCCAGTTGCCGGCAGACGGATTCCACGGCGCGGGCGCCAAGGCCAATGAAGTACCGGGCAGCGCGGGATGGCGCGTGTCTTCAAGCTCGGTGGTCGCCGACTGCTGCGACAACTTCAGCCCCAGCTCGCGCTCCCACAAGGCCGCGTCTTCGGCATTCCCGCCAAGGACCAGCACCGGCACGCCCTGCGCGGCCTGCGCCAGCGCGCCGCGGATGCCGCCCTTCTCCATCCACGCCGCATCGGCCACCAGCACACTTTGCTGCGTCTGCGCCGCGCGCGACTGCTCGCTGCGGGTCAGCGACTTACCCAGCGTGGTCTGCCAGTCAAGCAGGGCGCCGCCATCCGTCAGCAGCTGGTTCAGCACGCGCGCATCGAACGATGGCGCGCCAAAGCGGCCTTGCACCTGCAGCGGCACCGCCTCCTGCACGCGCAAAGGAACAGGCCCCTGCGCCAGCGCTTTGCCGGCGCTATCGAGAACGCGTGCCTGCAGCACGAGGTTCTCGGCCAGCGGCGGTTGCCATTGCACGGACAGTGCTTCCGCCGCGCCGGCGGCGTTGGCATCGGCCAGCACCTGCCCATTTTCAGCCAGCAGTTGCAGGCGCCAGCCGGGCTGCGGCTGCTCGCGCTGCACGGTCAGTGTGAAGTTTCGGCCCAGGGAGACCGTACGGGGGAAGTCCAGCCGCATCAGCGCGCCGGCCGGGGGCTTCCACGTGAGGGGGCGAGACGGTAAGTCGCGCCACTGTGCTTCGCGCAAGCCATGGCCCTGCAGCTCAATGGCCGAGGCGGCAGGGACAGCCGCAAGCGCCGCGGCGAGTGAGTCGTCCGGCACCGCGGTGGCGCTGCGCTCCGTAGCAAGCGACACCACGCGCGACTCCGCAGGCGGCGCGACAGGTGCGGCCAACACGGCAGCCAGCGCCACGCCGGCCACGCCGGCGAGCGCGGCATCAGCCCAGCGTTTCCTGCGCGCATACAGCCCGGCGCTCGCCGCCCCGGCCAGCAAAGCGCCGCCGCAAAGCAGGTTGATATCCAGCGTCACGGCGCCCCCTTCCCTTGCAAGACCTGTTCGAACCGCGTTTGCGCCTGTGGGCGTGCCTGCAGCACAACCGCAGGATTGGACAGCGTCGCACGCAGCCAGGCACGCAGCGGCGCGCGGCATGGCACACAGCCATCGGCCACGTCCTGCACGGCGCCCTGGGCAGCGAGGCGCTGTTCGTCATCCTTCAGCCGCGCAATCGCTTCGCGCGCGGTCTTGCTCCACAAGGCCGGCAAGGCGCCGTCGCCGTCGAGGGCCTGCACCAGCGTGCGCACATCGGCCGGCACCAGGTCGCTGGCCTCGGCCTGCGGACGCTTGTAGCTCTGCGCCCCCGTCAACTCGCCGCTCATGCGCTTCTCTTCCTTCAGCGCGGGCGGCACGAAGGCTGTGCGGTGCAGGTAGACGCGTTCGGCCTGCTGCAATTCCTTGATCGCTTCCAGCGCCTTGTACTCGTGTGGCAGCGCAGGCTTGGGCGTGATGGCGCGCAGTTGCTTCTCGGCGTCCCACATGGCGGCCAGCGCGCGGCGCAGGATGGCCTTGGCTTGCGGATCGAAAATGGTGGCGTTGTCTTCCTGGTCGTGGGCGTGGCCGTACTGCGCCGCGATATTGCCGGTACCAAAACCGCCCGGCGGCGGCGAGCCGGCGCTGTGATCGTGGCCATCGCCATCGCCATGCTCGTCGCCACCGCCGAACAGCGACGATTCCTCGCCCAGGAACTGGCCGTAGCGCAGGCGCAGCTTGGCCTGGTCGCCGGCGATCTTCTCGCTGCGCGCACGTAGCTCGGGCGGTGCGAGGCGTGGCTGGTCGGCCAGCAGCTGTTCCGTGTCCAGGATGATCTGGCGCTGGCTGCGCAAGCTCTCGGGCTTGACCATCGATGGCAGCGCAGTGGACTCGACCGACTCGCCCTGCTGGCCCGGGAGACGCAGCGTGTAGGTCGGCGATTGCGTGGTATGCGGCTCCGGTGCGTTGTCGCTGGCGCGCACGAAGAAATACAGCTCGTCGCCGGGTTCCATGCCCAGTTCCTTCAGCATCCACTGCTTGTTCCAGCTGCGCTTGCGCGGATCGCTGGACGCGGGCAGCGGCGCTTCCTTGTCGCTGAAGCGGATGTTCTCGCCGCTGCCGCGCGCGAGGGTCATGTGCAGCGTGGCTTTTGTGATCGCGTAATCGTCACTGACCGTTACATTGATCTGGGCGCCTTGCGCATCCGGCTTCATCACCGTGACTGACTCATTGGGAACGGCGATGGCGACTTGCGGCGCCTGGTCGGCGATCACGCGGATGTTGTAGCGCTGGGCCGGCGTTTTGCGGCTGCGCCAGAACACCGTATCGTCGGCACGCCACTCGGCGCATTGCCCGTTTTCGATATTGAAAGCCTGTCCGTCACTCAGTTCGACGGTGACGTCGCCGCCATGGGCACACCAGCGGATCTTGCTGTGCTGCGGCAGCTGCAGGTCGCGCGGAGCGCCTTCGCTTGGCTTGGCGCCGGTGTATGCAGGCGGCTCGGCATGCAGGCTGATGCCGGCGGCGGCGATGGCGGCTTTGGTTGATGGCCCGCTGGCTAATGCTTGCACGAGCCGCGGACTGTGGGCGGCGGCGTAGGCCCAGGTAGAAGCCGCTGCGACTGCCGCCAGCGCAGCCGGAATGAAGGTGGTCCGGACGCGGGCGCGCACGATGGACTGGATACGGGCCGCGTCCAGCACCTGGTCGATGCGGGCCAGCAGGCGGGCGCGCTGCAGGGCGGCGACGCCGCTGGCCGGTTCGACGCGCAGCAGTGCGCTGCTGTCCTCCAGCTCGGGAATGTCGTGGTCGAGCCAGCGCAGCAGGCCGGCGTTGACGCGCCTGCGCCACAGCGCGCAATCGATGGCGGCCCATAGCGCGGCGGCGGCAACCTGGGCGGCGCATGCCAGCGGTGAGATGAGGTCACGCGCGGTCGCGGCAAGCACGATGGGTGGCAGCATCGGCAGCAGCCAGCTGAGAACGCGCCGCCGCGCCAGCGCCTGCATCAGGCGGCGCTGGATGGCCTGAAGCTGGTCAGCGGCTGCGGCGGACATGGGCGAGGATCCTCTCTATTGCGAACAGTGCGAGCATGGCTGCGGCAAGCCACTCGGGCGATGCGGCCAGCGTCGCAGGCAGTGGCGTTTTGCGCTGGGCTGGCATGGTCTGAATGGCTGGCATCGGGTAGGCGCCAGGTGGACAGCTTTGACGTTGCCACTGTTCGTACAGCGTGCGCGCGGCGGCAGCATCCTGCAGCGGCCATTGCGAGGCGGACCAGATGTGGCCGCGGCGCTCAGGTGCTGCGCCGGCTGCGGTGGTACGCCACCAGAGGGGGGATTGCCAGGACGTGGGCGGTTGGGCGTCCGGGCGGTCCCAGACGATCAGCTCTGTTTCAGGCGTGGGCTGGTCGGTGAGGACGTAGCGGTAGGCGTTATCGCCGGCAGTGCTGAAGGCGGCGAACAGCGCCTTCCAGCGCGCGAGCCGCTCCGGCGAGGTGGCGATCACTACGTGACGCTCCGCCGGCGCGGACACGGCGGCGGGTGCGGGCGTGTGCGGCGCGGGGGTGCGCAGGGTGACCGTGTGGGCGAGGCGCGGCGGGAGCGCGGGCATGGGCAGCTTGCGGGCGACGATGAGGAAGCGCGCGGACGGGTGCCAGGCGTGCTCGTTGCGGGCGAGCCAGTTCCACACGTCGGCCGGCAGCGGCTCGCGCGTGGCGGCGTCCATGCCGGCAGCGCGGATCTGCTGGACGGCCCAGGCGTCGGATGCCAGCGCAGGATCGATGAAAACCGTGTCGCGCTTCAACGGCATGGTCAGCACCGCCAGCCACGCGATGAGCGCAACGAGGAGCAGCAGGCGGGCGAAAAGCAGCAGCAAATCAATCAGACGAGGAACGCGCTGCTGGCGCGGCGCGGCCGCGGGCAGGAAGCGCGCGGTGGCAAGGGGCTCGGTGCGCGTGCGCTCGCGCTTCTGCAGATGCCACCACAGCGGCAGCAGCAATACCGGCAGCGCGAACCACCACATAGGCAGCATGCTCGTCATCGTGGATTCCTCAGCCAGGCGCGCAAGACCTCGCCCAGCGGCTGCTCGACCTGCGCCACGCACAAGGGGATGTCGTGCCGGCGCGTTGCAGTGCGAACAGCGGAGAAGTGCTCGTCCAGCGCAGCGCGGTAGGCATCGCGCGAATCACGGTCAAAGCTGTGCAGGCCGGACGGCGCTTCAGGATCGCGATAGGCGTGTCCGGACGCGAGTTGGGCGTTGGCCTCGGCCTCCGTGCGCAGGGCCAGCAGGCGCACATCATGGCGCATGTGGCGCAGGCGGATCAGCGCCTCGCTGAGCGGCGACGGCCAGTCCAGGGCATCGGTCGCGGCGAAGACCATGCTTTGCGAGCGCGCGAAATGCAGGTTGGCGCGCAGGGTGTCGGCATCCGGCAACACGCCGACGGGACGCGCGCGCTGCAAGGCCGCCAGCACGCGCTGCAGCTGTCGCGGACCGCGCGAGGCGGGTGTAAAGTCGACCCGGCCGTCGCTGCAGACCACCAGCCCGAACGCATCGCCCTGCCGCTGCGCGATCGCCGCCATGCAAGCCAGCGCCGTGCGCGCGAACCAGAACTTGTCCAGCCCCTGCACGCGGCGGCTTCGCTCGGCCATCGAGGCAGTGGCGTCCAGCCAGAGCCAGACGGCGACATGGCTGTCTCGCTCCGCCTCGCGCACATAGTAGCGGTCCGCACGGGCCAGCAGCTTCCAGTCCACACGGCGCCATTCGTCGCCCGGTGCGTAGGCACGGTATTCCGAGAATTCGACGCCAGCACCGCGCTCGCGGCCCGCGTGGATGCCATGGCCGAGACCCGCCAGCACGTGGCGGATCACCAGCTCAAGATCGGCGGCATGCGCAACGAGCGCAGGAGTTTCCAGCATGGTTCTTCTGCGGCCAGCTTATTCGGGACGGACCGCTTCGCGCAGCGCGGTCAGGATGTCCGCAATCGCAATGCCATCCGCTTCGGCCTCGAAGTTGCGCAGCACGCGGTGCGCCAGCACGGGCAGCAGCATGTGCGCGATGTCCTCGCGCGTGACAGCCAGGCGGCCCTGCATCAGCGCGCGCGCCTTGGACGCCAGCACCAGCGCCTGCCCGGCGCGCGGACCGGCGCCCCAGCCGACATGCTTGCGCACGGCCTCCACTGTCGATTCGCGCGGGCGCGTGGCGCGCACAAGGCGGGTTGCCCAGCGCAGCAGATGTTCGCCGATCTCGATATCGCGCACCAGGGTCTGCAGGCGCAGCAGCGTAACCACGTCCATCGCCGGGTGGGCATCGGCCAGCCCGGCGTGCGTGGTGGCGGAGACCATGGCCATTTCCTCGTCTTCGGTCGGATAGCCGACATCGATATGCAGCAGGAAACGGTCCAGCTGCGCTTCCGGCAAAGGATAGGTGCCTGCCTGTTCGATCGGGTTCTGCGTGGCCAGCACGAAGAAAGGCCTGGGCAGCTTGTGCGTCTGGCCGGCGAAGGTCACGGCGCGTTCCTGCATGGCTTCCAGCAGCGCGGACTGGGTCTTCGGCGGCGCGCGGTTGATCTCGTCCGCCAGCAGCACCTGCGTGAACACGGGGCCCTGCTGGAAGCGGAATTCGCGTTTGCCGGTGGCGTGTTCCTCTTCCAGGATCTCGGTGCCGACGATATCGGACGGCATCAGGTCCGGCGTGAACTGCACGCGGCGGAACTGCATGTCCGTCGCCTGCGCCAGCGACTTCACCAGCAGCGTCTTGCCCAGCCCCGGCACACCCTCCACCAGCGCATGGCCGCCGGCCAGCAGGCAGATGATCAGGGAATCGATCACGGACTCCTGGCCGATAATGACCTTGCCCATGCTGGCTTTCAGGTCCTTTACCCTGGCGTGCAATACGCCGATCTCGTTTTCGCTCCAGCCGCTTTCAGCCACGGTCATGCTCCCAAAGCATATTGAATGATGTTGACGGCGAAGCGCGTGTTGTCCACCGCCAGCCAGCGCTTGTTGCGGAAGTCGTAGTCCCACTCGCAGCCATAATCCTTGTTGCTGTATAAAACCCTGATACGGCCGCCCAATTCGATGGCCTTCAGGTAGTCGTGCACCAGATCGTCGCCCCAGCCATTCAGCTCCACGGCCGTATTCGGCGGCCCGTCGAACTTGAAGAAGGCCGAATACAGCGGATGGTTGTTAGGGATCTTGTGCAGCGCTTTCGGCCCGAAGATACGGGCCAGCTCCGCCTCGAACGATTTCGCAAACAGGCCGTCGATATCGTGGTTGCAGTCGTCCACGAAGACGAAGCCGCCGCCCTTCACGTAGCGCTCGAAGTTCCTGCGCTCGGCCGGCGTGAACTGCACCAGCTTGTGGCCGGCCATATAGCAGAACGGCGCTTCCAGCATCTTCGGGTCGGACAGCGCCACGATGCGTTCAACGGGATCAACCTTCAGGGTCGTGTATTCGACCAGGGAATTGAGCACGTTGCTCGGCATGCGGATGTCCACATCCCAGTCGCCCGATTCGTAGGTCAGGCGGGTGAAGTAGAAGTCGTAGGCGGGCATTTTCGTTCGCGTCCATTCACGCACGGCGGATCAATGATCCGCCCTACGCATTGCGGTTACACATCCAATTTCGAACACCGGCGCCGCGAGTTTGGCGGCAAATTTTGAACGCCCGCACGGTGTAGGGCGGATCATTGATCCGCCGTGCATGCGCTTAGACGGCATCGGACAACGACGTAAAGTTAAAGTCCCTGACCTTCATCGCCGGCACCAGCAGCTTGCGCGAATCGGTATCGCCGATCAGGACCGGCCGGCCCAGCTCCTCGATATTATTCAGCATCGTCACCGGGCTGTCGTTGAAGCGGAAGTTCTTGATCGGATGCTTGATCTTGCCGTTCTCGATATAGAACGTGCCGTCCCGGGTCAAGCCGGTTAAAGACACCGCCTGCGGATCGACCATCCGGATATACCAGGTGCGCGTAACCAGAATGCCCTTCTTCGTGCCCGCAATCAGCTCCTCGGTCGATTTGCTGCCACCGCCCATGATCACATTGCCGGCGCCGGCCACGGCCTGCTTGCCCTGCTTCTGCGCCCAGTAGCGGTCATAGTCCAGCGAAGCGACCACGCCATTCTTCACCAGATCGCGGCGGCCGCGCGCCATCATGGAAGTCTGATCCCACGGCAGCACAGGCGCGCGCGGGTCCCACGGGTCGGTCCAGATGTTCACCTGCTCATCGAACAGCTTGTCGCCCAGGCGGTTGGCGCCGCCCTTCTTGGACAGGAAGCTGCGCCCTTCATCCGCATTGCGCGCATTGAAGGAGCTGAACATGAAGTTCAGCAGATCGGACGTGGCAGCCGGCTCCATCACGACCGTGTAGCGGCCCGGCTCCAGCGCCTTGGCGTCCACCGAGCGCAGTGCCTTGTCGATCGCGATTTCGGACGCTTCACGCGCATCGAACTGCTTCGGATCATAGGCCGAGCGGCTCACCCAGCCGGAGCCGCGGCCGTCTTCAGTACGCGTGGTCACGGTGAAGTTCAGGCCTGCGGTCTGCTGGAAACCAAATACGCCATTGGAATTGGCGATGCACTCGAAACCGACGCTGTCGTTGAAGAAGCCTGCAGCCACGAGGCCCTTCTTGCGCGCCGCGTCAATGCTGGCAAAAGCCACGTCCGCACGGTATTCCGGGCTGAAGGCTTCAGCCGACGGGCTGTAGGTCGCGGTGGCCTTGAAATCCTGCTTGCCGATGGCCGGCACGAACTCAGGATTATCGGGCGCCAGGCGCGCCACTTCTTCCGCCCGGCGCACGGCCGATTCCAGCGACTTGTCGTCGAACTGGTTGATGGTGGCCGCGCCCTGGCGCTTGCCAAAAGCCACCGTCACCAGCAGCTGCGTGTCCTCATTCAGCCCTGCAGTCGATACGCTGTTGCGCGCATAGCGCACATTGCCCTTGCGGCTGCCGCTCAGCACGACGCGGCATTCGTCCGCCTTTGACAGGGACATCACCTTGTCGGTAATACGTTTCGCTTCTTCCTGGTTCAGAAGTTTCATGGATATCCTCAGTCGATCTTGCGAGCAGTGTTGATCACGTTCACGCCGTTGAAGCGCGTGGTGGACGAGCCGTGCGACACGGCGCTGACCTGCGAAGGCTGGCCCTTGCCGTCGAAGAAGGAGCCGCCCATGCGCCAGTCGCGTTCATCGCACATGGCGGTGCAGGCATTCCAGAATTCCTGGGTGTTGGCCTGGTAGGCGACGTCGTTCAGCATCTGGCCGATCTTGCCGTCCTTGATTTCGTAGAACAGCTGGCCGCCGAACTGGAAGTTGTAGCGCTGCTGGTCGATGGAATAGGAGCCACGGCCCATGATGTAGATGCCCTTCTTCACATCCTTCACTAGTTCGTCCGGCGTGAGCGGCTTCTTGCCCGCGGCAAGCGACACGTTGGGCATACGCTGGAACTGCACGCTGCTCCAGGAATCGGCGTAGGAACAGCCGTGCGACTCTTTTTCGCCGATAATGTGGGCCTGGTCGCGCGTGGCCTGGTAGTTGACCAAAACACCGTCCTTGATGATGTCCCAGCGCTTGCCTGCCACGCCCTCGTCGTCAAAGCCGACGGCGCCCAGGGGAACCGGCGCTGGTCTTGTCGGCGACGAAGTTGACGATATCGGAGCCGTACTTGAAGTTCCTGCCTTCCCACTTGTCCAGCGTGGCGAAGGACGTGCCGGCGTAATTGGCTTCGTAGCCCAGAACGCGGTCCAGTTCCGTGGCATGGCCGACGGATTCGTGGATGGTCAGGAACAGGTGTTCGGGCGACAGCACCAGGTCATATTTGCCCGGATCGACCGATTTTGTGGTGAGCTTCTCGCGGGCCTGGCGGCCGGCGGCGCGCGCATCCTCGATAATGTCGTAGCCGCCGTTGTACAGTGTGGTGACGCCGCCCGCGGCGCGCACCTTGTGCTCGGGCTTCACGTCGAAGAATTCATAGCCCATGCCCGCCGGCGAGGACAGGCCATCGCGCGTGCGGAACTTGCCGGTGGTCTTGTCCACGGCGGTCGCGGTGAGCGGGGACCACAGGCGGTGGAAGTCCTGGTCGATATAGGAACCGTCGGTGGACGCGAAGTACTTCTGCTGGTTCACCTGGAACAGCATCGATTGCATGAAGGAGGCGCCCGCTTCCATGCCGGCCTTGTTGGCGGCGAGCAGCATCTCGGCCTTGTCCTTCACGGGCACGGCGCGCCAGTCCTTTTTGTATGGCGTGCTCCATGCGACTTCGCCTACGCCTTTTACCGGCGCCAGTTGCACAGGCTCCGTTTGCAGCCTTGCATTGGCTTTGGCGATGGCGACGGCCTGGCGGGCGGCGTCGGCCACGGAATCAAGGGTCATTACGTTGGTGGCGGCGAAGCCGTAGGCGCCGTTGGCGATCACGCGCACGCCGACGCCGGAGGATTCGGTGTTGACGATGTTTTCGACGCGCGTGTCGCGCGTGGTGATGAACTGGTTCAGGTAGCGGCCGATGCGCACGTCGCAGTAGGTGGCGCCGGCTTTTGTGGCTGCGTTCAGGGCGGCGTCGGCCAGCTGCTTCTTGAACTGGCGGGCGAGAGGGTTGAGCAGCTCTTCGGCTGCGATTGCGTTGCCGAAGACCGGTACCATTAACACGCCGCCTGCGGCAGCGCTGACTTTCAGGAATGTTCTGCGTTCCAAGTTTGCTCCAGATTGCTTTTTACGTTCGCGGCCTGCGGGCACGGCGGATCAATGATCCGCCCTACGCACCAGTGGCTAATCCATGGCAGCCGGACAGCGTAGGGCGGATCGTTTTGATCCGCCGTGCGTGCGCTTAGACGGCGTCAGACAGAGAGGTAAAGTTAAAGTCCCTCACCTTCATGGCCGGAATCAGCAGCTGGAACTGGCTCTCGTCGCCGGCCAGCACCTCGGGCCGGCCCAGCTCCTCGATATTATTCAGCATCGTCACCGGACTCTCATTGAAGCGGAAGTTCTTGATCGGATGCTTGATCTTGCCGTTCTCGATATAGAAAGTTCCGTCGCGGGTCAGGCCCGTGAGCAGCACGGTCTGCGGATCGACCATGCGGATATACCAGGTACGGGTCACGAGCACGCCCTTCTTGGTGCTGGCGATCAGTTCCTGGGTGGACTTGCTGCCGCCGGCCATCACGATATTGCCCGGCGCGCCAACCGCGCGTGCGCCCTGCTTCTTCGCCCAGTAAGGCGAATAGTTCAGGGACGCGATCTTGCCGCCCTTGATGATGTCCATGCGCTCGCGCGCCAGCATCGTGCCGTTATCCCAAGGCAGCACGGGAATGTCCTTATCCCACGGATCCGCCCACACATTGACCTGCTCATCGAACAGCTTCTCACCCAGGCGGTTGCCGCCGCCCTTCTTCGCGAGGAAGCTGCGGCCCTCGTCCGCGTTACGCGCGTCGAAGCTGTTGAACATATAGGCCAGCAGGTCGGATGTAGCAGCCGGCTCCAGGATCACCGTATAACGGCCCGGCTCAAGCGCCTTCGCGTCCATCGAGCGCATGGCCTTTTCCATCGCCACTTCAGCCGCTGCGCGCGGATCGAACTTGCTCACGTCGTTCGCATCGCGGCGCACCCAGCCCGAACCGCGGCCATCTTCCGTACGCACGGTGCAGGTGAAGTCCACGCCCGTCTGCGCCTGGTGGCCGAACACGCCACGCGAGTTCGCAATCGTCTCGAATGACGACTGGTCGGTGAAGAAGCCCGCGGCGACCAGCTTGCTCTTGCGGCAGGCTTCGATGCTGTAGGCCGCAACCTGGGCGCGGTACTCGGGATCGATCGCGTCCGTGCTCTTGCTGAAGGTGTTCGATGCCTTGAATTCCTGCTTGTCCGGCGTCGGCATGAACTCCGGATTTTCCGGCGCCAGGCGGGCCAGTTCCTCGGCGCGGCGCACGGCCTTTTCCAGCGACTTGTCGTCGAACTCATTGACGATGGCCGTGCCCTGCTTCTTGCCGAAGGCGACCTGTACCTGCAGCTGGGTGTTTTCCACCAGGCCCGCGGTGGACACCGCATTGCGCGCGTAGCGGATATTGCCGGTGCGGGCGCCATTGATGGTCACGGAGCATTCATCGGCTTTCGACAGGGACAGCACCTTGTCCGTGATGCGTTTGGTCTCTTCCTGATTCAGAATCTTCATCGATTATCCCCTCAGCCGATCTTGCGTGCAGTGTTGATCACGTTGATGCCGTTGAAGCGCGAGGTCGAGGAACCGTCGGGACACGGCGCTCACCTGCATCGGCTGGCCCTTGCCGTCGAAGAAGGAGCCGCCCATGCGCCAGTCGCGCGCGTCGCACATCGCCGTACAGGCATTCCAGAACTCCTGCGTGTTGGACTGGTAAGCCACGTCCTCCAGCATCTGGCCGATCTTGCCGTCCTTGATTTCGTAGAACAGCTGGCCGCCGAACTGGAAGTTGTAACGCTGCTGGTCGATCGAGAACGAACCGGCGCCCACGATGTAGATGCCCTTCTTGACATCCTTCACCAGTTCGTCCGGCGTGACCTGCTTCTTGCCCGACTTGAGGGAGACGTTCGGCATGCGCTGGAACTGCACATTGGACCAGGAATCCGCATACGAGCAGCCGTGGGACGCGGTCTCGCCGATCATCGCCGCCTGGTCGCGCGTGGCCTGGTAATTGACGAGGATGCCGTCCTTGATGATGTCCCAGCGCTTGCACTGCACGCCTTCATCGTCGAAACCGACAGCGCCCAGAGAGCCTTGCGTGACCTTGTCGGCCTCGATGTTCACCAGCTCCGAGCCGTACTTGAATTTCTTCGACTGCTGCTTGTCCAGCGTGGCGAAGGAAGTGCCGGCGAAGTTCGCCTCGTAGCCCAGCACACGGTCCAGTTCCGTCGGGTGGCCTACGGATTCGTGGATGGTCAGCCACATATGCTCCGGCGACAGCACCAGGTCATACTTGCCCGGCTCGACCGATTTGGCGACCAGCTTTTCCTTCGCCTGGCGGCCCGCGGCGCGCGCATCTTCGATCAGGTCATAGGACCCGCGGTACAGGGTGGCGACGCCACCGGCGGCCTTGATCTTGTCTTCCTTGCGGCCGTCCAGGTATTCGTAGCCCATGCCGACCGGCGTACCCAGGTCGCTGCGGCTGCGGAACTTGCCGGTGGCCTTGTCCACGGCGGTTGCCTGGAACGGCACCCACAGGCGGTGCAGGTCCTGGTCGATATAAGAGCCGTCGGTGGAAGCGAAGTACTTCTGCTGGTTCACCTGGAACAGCAGCGATTGCATGAAGGACGCGCCCGCATCCATGCCGGCCTTGTTGGCGGCGATCAGCAGGTCGGCCTTCTCCTTGATCGGAACAACGCGCCAGTCCTTCTTGATCGGCGTGGCCCAGGACACTTCACCCACACCCGGCGTCGGCGCCAGGCGCACCGGTTCCAGCTGCAGTTTGGCGTTGGCCTTGGCGATGGCCACAGCCTGGCGGGCCGCTGCGGCGACATCATCCGGCGACATGCTGCTGGTCGCCGCAAAGCCGTATGCGCCGTTGGCGATCACGCGCACGCCCACACCGGCCGATTCCGTGTTGGTCACGTTCTCGATATTCAGGTCGCGGGTGGTGATGAATTGATTCAGGTAGCGGCCGATGCGCACATCGCAGTAGCTGGCGCCGGCTTGGGTGGCCGCGGTCAGCGCGGTATCGGCCAGCATTTTCTTGAACTTCGTGTCGACGGGCTTGAGCAGCTCGTCGGCCGCGATGGCGCGGCCAAAAGGCATCATCACGGCGGCCATAGCGCCACCGCTCATATTGAGGAATGCACGACGATCCATAGTCTCTCCAGGTTTTTTATAGGTTCGGACAGGCTTGCAAGGGCAAGATCGTACGCAATTTTTATGCCACTGTGTAATCGATCGATGCGGCACTGCCGCAAGGGAGAACGCTGGTCGAATGTGTCCGGAAAGTGTCCGGCCGGCGTCCGCGCGGACACTTGACCGGCGCCCGCGCTTGCACCATCATCTGCGGCACTAACCCACCAGGAGACTCCGTATGAAACGACTGATCCTCGCAGGCTTGATGGCAGTATCCACCGTAGTATCCGGCACCGCCGTGGCGGACGACGCGTTGAAGGCGGCCATCGCCAGCCCGGCGCGCTCGCCGGCCAACACGCCGCGCGATGTCTACCGCCACCCATACGAGACGCTGACCTTCTTCGGCATCAAGCCGAATATGACGGTGATCGAATTGTCGCCGGGCGGCGGCTGGTACACCGAGATCCTTGGCCCCTATCTGAAGGAGCACGGCAAGCTGATTGCCGCGGGCTCTTCGCCGGAATCGAAAGATGAACGCGTGCGCGCTTCCGCTTCGCGCTTCCAGGACAAGCTGAATGCGAACCCAGGCACCGCCAAGGTCCATCTGGCAGCCTTCGAACCGGGCAACGCCGTGTACAGCTTCGGCCCCAGGGGCAGCGCCGACATGGTGCTCACCTTCCGCAACATCCACAACTGGATCGGCACCGGCGACGAGAACATGAAGAACCTGTTTGCCGCCGTGTACGACGTGCTGAAACCGGGCGGCTTATTCGGCGTCGAAGAGCACCGCCGTCCCGCCTCGCAGCCGCAGGATGCGAAGGCCGATAGCGGCTATGTGCACGAAGCCTATGTGATCAAAATGGCCGAACGCGCGGGCTTCAAGCTGGCCGGCAAATCCGAAGTCAATGCAAACCCGAAAGATGACGCCAACCACGAAGGCGGCGTCTGGGCCCTGCCTCCGACCTATACCAACAAGGACAAGGACCGCGCCAAATATACGGCCATTGGCGAGAGCGATCGCATGACGCTCAAATTCGTCAAGCCTTGATTGGGTTGTGGCGATACGCCGCCGCCGGCCTGCTGCTGGCGGCGGCCATGATTCAAGCCTGGGCGGCCGAGCCTTTGCGCATCGTGCTGCCCATGACGGCGCCGGGGTCCGAAGAACACACGCGCTACTTCCCCATGCTGCTTCGTCTTGCGCTCGAAAAGACTGAAGCGCGGGACGGTCCTTTTATCCTCTCCTACTACGGCTATGATCTGACCAGTCCCCGCCGCTCGCTGGAACTGAAGCGCAATGGCGCCATCAATGTGATGTGGGACGGCACCAATGCCCAGCGCGAACGCGACCTGCTGGCGATCCACATCCCCCTGCTGCGCGACTTGAACGATTACCGCGTGTTCCTGATCCGCCGCGATGACCAGGCGCGCTTCCGGCAGGTGCACACGCTGGACGACCTGCGCAAGCTGCGCGCGGGCGCCGGCTACAACTGGCCTTCAGTGGACGTGCTGCGCCATAACGGACTTGTAGTGGAAACGTCGGTCGCCTATCACTCTCTGTTCCCGATGCTGCTGGCGAAGCGCTTCGACTACATGCCGCGCGGCGTGCACGAAGCGTGGGCGGAGGAGAAGGTACACGCGCACGAAGGGCTGATGGTCGAACCGACCATCTTCCTGCACTATCGCGTGCCGTTTTATTTTTTTGTTAACCGGAATAATCCAGCGCTGGCGGACCGCATTGAGCGCGGCCTGCGCCTGGCCATGGCCGACGGCAGCTTTGACCGTCTCTTGAACAGCTATCCCGCCTTCCGGCGCGGACTGGCCGAAATCGCGGCCCACAAACGGACCGTCTTCGAACTGGAATTACCTACTCCGCAGCCGACTGCAGATGGCTCATCAAGGTAAGGAAGGCAAACAAGCCAACACCCCATCGCGCCGCAAACGGCGCCAATCGCGAGTAACAATTCGGTCATGCAGTGTAATCCGTGGTATGCAAAACGCTATTATGCTGCATCCGCACATTAAAAAGTGTCACAGATTTTCACTACTTATTCAAAAATTATCGCCTGGAAATTTGGGGTCAGCTCTGTCATTCGGACACGCAAAGCTTTTCTTTGAGGTAGATCAATACGCCAAAACGGCTATATCCGCGTATTGATCTACATCAAACGTTAGCGCTAGCTGTCCAAATGACAGAGCTGACCCCGAATTTCGTGGAACGCTGCGGTGGTCAGTTCTTGACGGGGACGGGTTTCTTCACGGGGGTGAAGGCCAGGTCCTGGAAGTCGTAGCTGAAGTCGGTCTCGGAGGAGATGGGGGCCATTTTCATGCGGTCGATGCTGCCGTCCGGGTTCAGGGCGAAGGTGATGTAGGCGTCGGCGTTGAAGTTGCGCTGCTTCCAGCGAACGATGAACGTGTCGTGCTGGAAGTGCTCCATCTCGCCGACCAGGTCCGGCGTGCGCGAGAAGGACATCAACTGCTTGCCGCCTTCCTGGCGGATCGTCACGCTGCCATACCAGGCGTCGCGGTACTCGCCATCATAGGCAGCAAGCGGCAGGGACGGACGCGATTTCGCAGCGCGTACGGCATTGGCCTTGCCCTGCTTCGCCAGTTCTGCCGCATGATCTTCCGCCTCGCGCGCCGCGATGATCTTGATCCAGTCGATCGGCGACGCGCCCATGTAGTGGTCGAGGATGCGCCAGCCCAGCGCCGTCATCGAGCCGCTGTTCTCGGCATTGGTGAAGATGGCCACGCCCAGCTTCTCTTCCGGCACCAGCAGGATGCGCGAGTAGAAGCCTTGCAGCGCGCCGCCGTGCATGGCGATCTTGCGCCCGTTGTAGTCGCGCAGGTTGAAGCCCAGGCCATAGCCACTGAAGTTGGGACGGGTCTTCTCCAGCCCCGGCTTGGGCTCCGAAATCTTCATCGGCGTCTGCTCGGTGAACAGTTCGCGCACCTGCCTGGCGCCGATCAGCTGCTTGCCGTCTTCCTGCTTGCCGCCGTTGAGCAGCAACATCATCCACTTGGCGATGTCTTCGGCATTGGTGTTGATGCCCACCGCGCCTACGGCATTCGACACGGGCATCGGCTTGACCACGGAAATCTTTTCGTTGATCTTGCTGTGCGGCGCGGAATAATCCGCCGACTTGAGCATCTCGTCCACCGAAGTGGTGGTGGTGTCCATGCCCAGCGGCGACAGGATGCGTTCGCGCACCGTCTCGCCCCAGCTCTTGCCCGCCTTCTCGGCGATGATCTTGCCCGCCACGATGTAGAGCAGATTATCGTAGGCGTAGCTGTTGCGGAAGCTGGTGGCCGGCTTCACGTAACGCAGGCGCTCGATGATTTCATCGGTGCTGAAAGTGGTGGTTGGCCACCACAGCAGGTCTCCCGCGCCCAGGCCCAGTCCACTGCGGTGCGTCAGCAGGTCGCGCACCGTCATTTCGCGCGTCACGTAGGCATCGTACATCGCGAAGTTCGGCAGATGCTTGATCACGGGATCGTCCCAGGACAGCTTGCCTTCATCGACCAGCATGGCCAGCGCCGCAGCGGTAAAAGCCTTGGAGTTGGACGCCACTTCGAACAGCGTCTTGCCGGTCACCTGCGCCGCATCGCCCAGCTTGCGCACGCCGAAGCCTTTCGCGGCCACCACCTTGCCATCCTTGACGATGGCGATCGCCATGCCCGGCACGTCAAAGGTTTTCAGGGCGGCGTTGACATCGCGGTCCAGGTCAAAGGCTTGCGTCGCGGCGGCCGATGCCGGCAAAGCGCCCTCGGGTGCGGCCAGCACGGGATACGCCATGGCGGAACAGGCCAGCCAGACCAGGGCGGCAAGAGGCTTCTTCAGGTACATCGGGGATTCTCCAGGATCGGTTATTTTCTCATCTGCTTATCCACCGACGCTTGGGTATCGGGGTGGTAGCGTGGCCGTGCCTTCAGGTACAGGCTTTTGGCCCATCCCGTCTCGGACGGATTCTTCAGCATTGCGCTGTACAGCGGCAGTACGAACTTCTTGCGTCCCACCTGCATCAGGAAGGTGTTCAGCGGATCGCGCACGTTATAGCCCGCATTCACGGAAGCGAGATAGAAGCGGAAGGCGATTTCATTATTCTGGCTGGTGCGCAGGCCATAGACTTCGTCCAGCTCCTTCAGCTGGGCGGCATTGGCCTTGGTGTCGATGTCGTTCAGAAAGTGCATCCATTCCAGCGCGATCCAGTTCTTCGCATCCAGGTCCACGGTCGGCAGCTCGCCCCTCAGCCACGCGTCACGCTTGGCGTCCAGCGCGGCCAGGCGCGGCGAGGACACGTGCTGGGCGCTGGCGGGAATGCCGCTGCCGTACAGCCACTCGTCCAGCTCCGCATCGCTCATCGCATCCGGGAATTTCTCCAGCAGGTTCTTGCGCAGGTAGGCGACGAATTGCTCGGTAGTGGCGGACTGGAAAGCATGCTGGTCGAACCAGCCGCGCAGGAAGGGATCGAAGGCTTCGCGGCCCACGCGCTGTTCCAGCGTGTGCAGCAGCCAGGCGCCTTTAGGATAAGCCAGGCCTTCATCGGTGTAGGTGGCAGGATTGACGTCCGGATCGCGCGTCAGCAAGGCTTGCTTCGCGACGGGAATGACCTTCAGCGACGCCAGTGCTTCCTCCTGCTCGACCTGCAGGTTCATCTCCGCCACTTCCTTGCCGTACAGGCTTTCCACGATGCGCGTCGTCACATAGGTGGTGAAGCCTTCGTTCAGCCACCAGTGCTTCCACGATGCGTTGGTGACCAGGTTGCCGGACCAGGAATGCGCCAGTTCATGGGCGATCAGGTCGTTCAGGCTGCGGTCGCCGGCGATCATGGTCGGCGTGAGGAAAGTCATGCGCGGATTTTCCATGCCGCCGATGGGGAAGGACGGCGGCAGCACCAGCATGTCGTAACGCCCCCAGCGATAGGGACCGTACAGGGATTCGGCGGCGGCCACCATTTTCTCGGTGTCCGCCAGTTCGAAGGCGGCCGCTTCGATGCGGCCCGGTTCCGCGTACACGGCGGTGCGCGGGCCGAGGTTGCGTACTTCGATCTCGCCGATGGCAATCGCCAGCAGGTAGGACGGAACCGGTTGCGGCATGCGGAACTGCCAGCCGCCCGCGCCCGTGGCATTCTGGTCGCTCTCGGCGCTCATCACCACGCGCATGCCCTGCGGTGCGGCGATGCGCGCGCTGTAGGTGAAGCGCACGGCCGGCGTATCCTGCACCGGCGCCCAGGAACGGGCGTCGATGGTTTCGGACTGGCTGAACATGAAGGGACGCTTGCCGGACAAGGTCTGCGCCGGCGTCATCCACTGCAGCGCACTGGCGGTTGGCGCGGTGTGGTAATAGATACGCACTTTTTCCGGCTGCGACGAGAGCTTGATGCGCAGGGCCTGGCCCTTCTTCGCATCGGGGCGGTCCAGCATATAGGACGCCGGCTGCCAGCGATTGTTTGCATCCAGCACCTGCACGCGCGCGATGCTCAGCTGGCGCGTATCGAGCACCAGGGTGCGGGCATTCTTGTCGATCCAGTTCAGGCTTAGTTCCGCGTAGCCGTCCAATGACTTGCGTGCGAAGTCGGCCTTCAGGTCGAGGTGCAGGTCGGTCGTGCGGACCTGGTCGTAGCGCGCGTAGCTGAGCGGGTCCTGGGCCAATGCAGGCAGTGCGGCCAGGCCAAGCAGCGCGGCGGCGATCGGGTTCAGTCGGGACATGTTTCCTCTTTTTTTCAGTGCGCCTGCTCCACGGCAGGCGCGGAGAGGATAGCACAGGCTAGCGTGGGACGCGGACTTCGACCTCGTGTTCGCCGGCATGCGCGCTTAACGGTATCACCGCCGGTAGGACGCCGTCGCCGCGCACCACGCGGATCCGGTACGTGGCATCGCCATGGCGGTAGCTGAGCGTGAAGCCCTCCCAGTCGGCCGGGATGCGAGGAGACAGCAACAGCCGGTCCGGTTCACGGGTCAGGCCCAGCAGCGACTCCAGCATCAGGCGGTACATCCAGCCGGAAGAACCGGTATACCAGCTCCAGCCGCCGCGGCCGATATGCGGCGGCACGGCATACACGTCCGCCGTGACCACATAAGGTTCGACCTTGTAGACCTCCGGCCCGTCGCCATGCTGCACGGGATTAATCATGCGCATCAGCTCCCAGGCTTTCTCGACATCGCCCATCTTCGCGAACGCCATCACGGTCCAGATGGCGGCGTGGGTGTACTGGCCGCCGTTCTCGCGCACGCCAGGCACATAGCCGCGGATATAGCCCGGATTGAGCGGCGACTTGTCGAACGGCGGATCCAGCAGCTGGATCAGGCCGAAGTCGCGCCGCACCAGGCGCTGGTCGACCTGCGCCATCGCGCCCTTGACGCGCTGCGGATCCGCGGCGCCGGACAGCACGCCCCAGCTTTGCGAGATGGAGTCGATCTGGCATTCCTCGTTCTCTTTCGAGCCAAGCGGCGTGCCGTCGTCGAAATAGGCGCGGCGGTACCATTCGCCGTCCCAGGCATTCTGCTCGATATTGGCCGCGACCGTTTTCGCATGCTCGCGGCATTCGTTGGCGAAGGCTTCATCGTTGCGGCGCTCCGCCACCTCGGCAAAGCGCTGCAGCACCTCGATCAGGAACCAGGCCAGCCATACGCTCTCGCCCTTGCCCTCCTCGCCCACCTTGTCCATGCCGTCGTTCCAGTCGCAGGACCCGATCAGCGGCAGGCCATGCACGCCAAAGCGCAGGCCGTTGCGGATGGCGCGCACGCAATGCTCGTACAGGTCGCCCACCTGGCCCGAACGGGCCGGCATATCGTAATAGGAATCCTCTTCCGGCTTGACGGGGCGGCCTTCCAGGTAGTGCACCGTCTCGTTCATCACGGACATATCACCCGTCGTGGCGACATAGCGCCAGGCGGCCAGCGGCAGCCAGAGGTAATCGTCCGAGCAGTGGGTCCGCACGCCGCGGTCGGACGGCGGGTGCCACCAGTGCTGCACATCGCCTTCCACGAACTGGTGGGCTGCGCACAGTACCAGGTGGTCGCGCAGGATCTGCGGTTGCGTGTGCACCATGGCCATCGCATCCTGCAGCTGGTCGCGGAAGCCGAAGGCGCCGCCGGATCGGTAATAGCCGCTGCGCGCCCACATGCGGCAGGCGATGGTCTGGTACATCAGCCAGCCGTTGGCGATCAGGTCCAGGTGCGGTTCCGGCGTTGCCACCTGCACGGCGCCCAGCACCTTGTCCCAATGCGCGCGAACGGCATCGAGCGCCGACATGGCTGCCTCGTAGCCGCCGTGCTTCTGCACCATCGTCGAGGCATCCGCATTGCGGCGGCCGCCCATGCCCAGCACGAAGGCCACCGTGCGCTCCTGGCCCGGCTGCAGCTCGAACGGCGTGTGGATGGCGGCGCAGGCGTCCAGCCCCGTTCCCGCCTTGCCGGACAGGCGCACGCGCCGCAGCGCGGCCGGGTTGGCGAGGCTGCCGTTGCGGCCGATGAATTCCGTGCGGTCGCAGCTCACGGTACGCTGCACCGAGTCGGCATTGAAGAAGGCTACGCGGCCCGAGAATTCCGTGTTGTAGGCATTCTTGGCGAACAGCGCACCGCTGACGGGATCGACCTCGGTCACAATGTGCATGCCGGACTTGGAGCGCATATCGCCCAGCACCCATTCCACATAGCCGATGACGGACACGCGCCGAACCACCGGTGAATCATTGCGCACCTTGAGCAGCGTATAGCGCACCGGCGCATCCAGCGCGACGAAGGTGGTCAGCTCGCTGCTGATGCCCGCCTCGCTGTGTTCGAACACGCTGTAGCCGAAGCCGTGGCGCGTGACGTAGTCGCCTGTGCCGCGCGCCGGCAGCGCCGTGGGCGACCAGAAGCGGCCGCTCTGTTCATCGCGGATGTAGAAGGCTTCGCCGCTCAGGTCCGACACCGGATCGTTGTGCCACGGCGTGAGGCGGAATTCGTGGGCATTCTCCTGCCACGTATAGGCCTGGCCGCTTTCCGAGATCACAGTGCCGAACTGCGGATTGGCCAGCACGTTCGACCACGGCGCCGGCGTGCGCTTGCTGTCGCTGGTGACGATCACATATTCGCGCCCATCGGAAGAGAAGCCGCCCAGTCCATTTTCCAGCTGCAGGCCTTGCGGCAGCGGCGTCGATGGACCGCCTTCCTCGTATTCGCCGCGTGAATCGGCCAGCAGCGGCGGCATGCGCAGCGGCGTGACGGCGCCCCGTTTTAGCTGGTCGGCCAGCGTGCCGCGTTCGTCGCTCAGCACCGCGCGCGCCACCGTCTGCAACAGCACGCGGTCTTCCGGTGCAATGCCTTCCAGCGGACGCACGAAGATGCCGCCCGGGCGGTCGATCGACTGCGCATCGATGCCGGAGGCGATCAGGCCCATGATCATGTCGTGCAGGGCCTGGCGGTAGCCGGAAACATCCTCGTACCAGATCACCAGGTCCACCACCAGGCCTTTCAGTCGCCAGTAGGCGTGCGCCTGCACCAGCTGGCGCGCCAGCTCGATATTGCTGGAATCGCGGATGGTCATCAGCACGATCGGCAGGTCGCCGGAAATGGCGTAGGCCCACAGGCCGGACTGGCCGCGCTGGTTGCGCGCCAGCACGGCGCCCTCGGCGCGCAGCGCCGCGTTCGGGTAGATCACGTGGTTGGCCAGGCGCCCGTACAGCTGGGCGTCCGCCTCGCTGGCGTTCAGCTGGCGCAGCACCACCTGGCTGTGGGTCCAGGCCAGCTCGAACACGCGGTCGGCCATGTGGCGGTCCTGGTATTTGTCGATCAGGTGCTGGGCGCCTTCGCGGTTGTCCGCCATGCCCGTCACCAGGTCGGCGATCGCGGCCTGGCCAGGCTGCAGCACGATGCGGTAGCGGATCGCCACCACCGGGTCGAGCACCGAGCCTTCGCTGTTGGACAGCGGACCCGGCTCGCGCAGGGCCAGCGGATTCTGCGCCGTGTTGCCGCGCCCGATGAAGCGCGCACGGTCCGTCTCGTAGGACACCTGCACCACCTGGGCATCGTGCATCGTCATCACATGCAGCAGGTAAGGCGTGGAATCGCCCTTGCTGCGCGGGCGGCGCGTGCACAGGATGGCGCTTTCGTCTTCCACGATCTCAGTCTGCACGAACAGCTTGCTGAAGGCCGGGTGGGCGGCGTCCGCGGCCGGCGGCGCCAGCACCACCTCGGCAAAGCTGGTCAGCTCGATGGTGCGTTCGCGGCCGGAGTGGTTGGTAATGCGCGTGCGGCGCATTTCGATATCGTCTTCCGGCGACACCACGATTTCCGTATGCAGCTCGATATCGTGCTCGCTGCGGCGGAATTCGGCGCGCCCTTCGGAGAAGATCACTTCCATGCGCTGCGGCTCGATCAGCGTCGGTTGCCAGGTGGTGGACCACATGCGGCTGTCGTCCACATCCTGCACATAGCAGAAGTTGCCCCAGTTGTCGCGCGTGCTGTCCTCGCGCCAGCGCGTGACCGACAGATCCTTCCAGCGGCTGTAGCTGCCGCCCGCATTGCTGACCATGACGTGGTAGCGGCCATTGGACAGCAGCTGCGTTTCCGGCACCGCCGTATTGGCCTGGTTCAGGATGCGCATCGGCGCGGCCTGTTCCGGCGCCGGCGTGCGCAGCGCGGCCTGTTCGGCGCTGGACGAGTAGAAGGCGCCCATGCGCGGGCTGCGCTCCTGCAGCACCAGCAGCGTCGATTGCAGCATCGGGTCGGCTTCGAAGCGGCGCTGCATCGGCCGGTCGTTCAGCACATAGTTCAGGGCCAGCAGGCCCATGCCCTGGTGGTGCACCATGAAGGACTTGACGATGGCGTGGTTCTGCCCGCGCGGCAGGCGCGCCGCCGTGTAATCGATCGCCTCGTAGAAACCGTAGCGGCCCATGAAGCCCATCGCCTGCATCTTCTGCAGGTTCTGGCAGGCCGCGTCCGGATCGACCATCAGGGCCAGCATGGACGCATACGGCGCCACCACCAGGTCTTCCGCCAGGCCGCGTTTCAGGCCGATACCCGGCACGCCGAAGGCGCGGTACTGGTAGTTCAGGTTCGCATCGGTGGTGTTGTAGCCGGGACTCGGAAATCCCCCACGGCACATTGCGCTGTTTCGCGTATTCGATCTGGGCCGCGACCACCGAGCGGTAGGTCTGGTCCAGCAGCGTGCTGGGATAGCTCGGCATCACCAGCAGCGGCATCAGGTATTCGAACATGGAGCCGGACCAGGACAGCAGCACGGGCTGGCTGTGCACGATGCACAGCTGGCGGCCCATGGCGAACCAGTGCTCCTGCGGCAGCTGGGCCTGGGCGATGGCGACAAAGCTGGCCAGGCGGATTTCCGACGCCAGCAAGTCGTAGCAGGCGGCATCCAGGCGGCGGTCCGTCAGGTTGTAGCCGATGGCCAGCAGCTTGGTGGTGGGGTTAAACAGGAAGCCGTATTCGATGCGCGAGAATTCGCAAGCCTGCTGCGCCAGGGCCGCCAGGTCCTCCAGACGCTGGCGCGCAGCAGCGGCGCCCTGCTCCACCAGTACGGACAGTTGCTGCTGCCGTTCGCGCTCCTCCGGCGCCAGGTCCGATTGCGCCGCTCCCGCCAGCGGATAGCCGGCCAGTTCGCGCAGTGTGGGGATGCGGTCCAGGCTCGCGTCGAGCACCGTGCCCTGCGCGGCGGACAGCCAGGGCGCCAGCGCGTTCACCTCGTCCAGCGCATCGCGGCACTGGGTACACAGCGCGCTGGCCCACATGCGCAGGGTGGCGTCGCTGTGCACGCCGGCCTTGGGCATGAAGGCTTCCGCTTCGGCATGCACGCGCGCCAGCCAGTCGCGCACGACGGACAGCTTGTCCGGCAGCGGCACAGGCAGCGTGCAGGCTGCCGACAGCGCCTGCAGCGCCTCGGCCGGCACGGTTTCGGACGGCCCTGCCGCCAACGCCGCCTCCTGCAGCACGGCGCAGGTGGTGGCGATGCCTTGCAGCGCCTGTGCGCCGATCGCTGGCTGGTCGGGCAGCCCGAGCAGGCCGGCCTGCAGCGTGATCAGGTGGCCGGCCAGGTTGCCGCTGTCCACCGTCGAAATATAGATGGGGTGCAGGGGCTTCATCGACTGGGTGTCGTACCAGTTGTAGAAGTGGCCGTTGTGGCGCTCCAGCTGGGCCATGCTGTCCATCGTGCTGCGGCTGCGGACGATCAGCTGGCTGGTGGTGATATAGCCGAAGTCCCAGGCGGTCAGGTTGGCCAGCAGCGCCATGCCGATATTGGTGGGCGAGGTGCGGTGCGCCACCACCTGGGTCGGATGCTCCTGCATATTATCGGGCGGCAGCCAGTTGTCCTCGGGGCCGACGAAAGTATCGAACCACGCCCAGGTACGGCGCGACAGCTTGTGCAGGAAGAGATTCTGGTCTTCCTTCAGCTCCGTCTGCACGCGCGCAATGGGCAGGCTGATCCACCAGGCGACGATGGGCGCCACGGCCCAGGCCAGCAGGAAGATCATGGCCGGCTGCAGCGCGTGCGGCCGCCACATCACCAGCGCCGCGCCGACGCCCAGCGCCAGCAGCGGCGAAGTCCACATCGTGCGCCAGTTGCTGGCCAGGCTGGTGCCGGACTGCGACAGCGCCGAGGCGCGCCATTGCAGCAGGCGCTTGTGAGAGAACAGCAGGCGCCACATGGTGCGGCCGATGGCGTCCAGGCTGACGAAGGCTTCATACGGCAGGAACACCAGCGTGAGCAGGGCGTGCGCGAATTGCAGGCCGCTGCGCCGGACCGAGCCGGGCAAATGCTGGCGCCACAGCGTGTCGCGCGGCTTGGCGACCAGGTCCCACAGCGCGGCCACGACGGCCGGCAGGAAGATGATGGTCAGCACGGCGGCGGTCCAGAACCAGGGGTGGGGCATGGCGCCGAAGGCCAGCAGCAGCGAGGCAATCAGCACCGCCGGCACCAGGCTGCGGCGCAGGTTGTCGAACAGCTTCCAGCGCGAGAGGGCGGACAGCGGATTGCCTTCCTTGCCGCCGCCGCGCACCGGCACGCGCGGCTTCAGCCAGGACAGCAGTTGCCAGTCGCCGCGCATCCAGCGCTGGCGGCGGCTCACGTCCTCGCGGTAGCGCGCCGGATAGTGTTCATACAGCTGGGCGTCGCTCAGCAGGCCGGCGCGCAGGTAGCAGCCTTCCAGCAGGTCGTGGCTGAGGATGCGGTTGTCGGGGAAGCGGTCGCCCAGCAGCTGTTCGAACACGTCCACATCGTAGATGCCCTTGCCGATGAAGGAACCCTCGGCAAACACGTCCTGGTAGACGTCGGACACGGTGCGGGTATACGGGTCGATGCCCGGCTCGCCGCCGCACAGGCGCTCGTAGCGCGACGCATCCTCGCTCGGCAGGCTGACGGCCACGCGCGGCTGCAGGATGCCATAGCCTTCCACCACCCGCTTCTTGCGCGGGTCGATGCGGGGGCGGTTCAGCGGGTGGCACATGGTGGCCACGAACTGGCGCGCCGAGTCGCGCGGCAGCTGGGTGTCGGTGTCCAGCGTGATCACATAGCGGAAGGCATCCAGGTCGCCCGTTTCGCCGACCACCAGGTTGAACGCATCGCGCGCGCCGCCGCGCATGAAGTGGTTCAGGTCTTCCAGCTTGCCGCGCTTGCGTTCGCGGCCCATCCAGGCACGCTCGCCCGCATTCCAGCGGCGCGGACGGTGCAGCAGCAGGAATGGCGGCGCAACGCCGTTGGTGTACTTGCCATTCAGGCGCGTGATGCATTCGCGTGCCTGCTCCAGCAGGGCGGCATCGGTCGGCAAGACTTCTTCCTGCGCATCCTCGAAATCGGTCAGCAGGCAGAAACGCATGTTTTCGTCGCGGTTGGCGAGGAAGCGCACTTCCAGCTGCTCGCACAGTTCGTCCACATTGTCGCGGCTGTACAGCAGGGTCGGCACCACCACCAGCGTGCGCGCATCGGGCGGGATGCCCTCGCGGAAGTCCAGGCGCGGCAAGGGACGCGGACGCACCGTCTGCGTGGCGGCCCAGTTCACCAGCGCCAGCGCCAGCTGGCTGCTGCCCATCAGGCCCAGAATGCCGATCACCACCACCAGCCACAGGGACACATCATCGCGCACGGCACGCTCCAGCATCAGCGCGGTCAGGATCACGGACAGCACCCCGATCGCACCGAGGTAGGAGGTGAGCGGCGATGTGCGCAGCGTCTTGCGGAATGCCATCCAGGCGGGCAACCGTACGCTGGCCTTCTTCTCCAGCAGCACGGCGCCGCCGCCGACGAGATAAAAGCCCACATGGGAATGGCGCGGGTCGCCATTGCCGTGGGTGCGCGCCAGCTCAAGCGCCTGCTGCGCCACTTCGACTTCGGTCAGCTCGGAATACCGGGCCAGCTTTTCCACCACATGGCGGTACTGGTCGCGCGTGGCGAAGTCCATATCGCTGTACACGTCCGCCGGATCGCAGCGCAGGGCCTGTTCGACCGCGCTCATCGTCTCGACGAATTCCTGCCAGTCCATCGTACCGAGGAAGCGCAGGCTGCCGATGCTGTTGGCGATCGATACCTGCTCGGCGGCCTGCATATGGATCTCGGCCTGGATCTGGGCTTCGATGGTCTGGCCCGTTTCGGCCAGGCGGTAGGTGATCCAGTTCAGCGCCAGCGTCAGCACGGGGCTCTGGCCCTGCAGGCGGCGCGCCAGCTCGGCAACAAAGGCGCTGGTGATGGGCGGATCGGAGCGGGCCATGTCCGCCACCAGCAAGATCAGGCCGCTGGGATTCTTGTCCGCGATTTCCACCATCTGGTCGGCCCAGCTGTTGGCCAGGTCGCGCTGCTGCCGGTTCTCGGCCACGCGCGCGGCTACCCGGCGCAGATTCTCGATCAGGGCCAGGCGCAGCATGATCGGAATCGCCCACAGCTCACCCAGCTTCAGCGTGGCGCGCTCCTGGTAGGCTTCCACGAAGCGGCACAGGCTTTCCGGATCGACACGGCCATCGCCGTGGGAAATGATTTCCAGCGCGATCTGGTACACGCGCGGCGTGCCTTCCGGGGCGCCCTTGGCCAGGCGCGGCAGTTCCTTGCTGTAGTCTTTCGGCAAGTGACGGCGGGCAATACGAATCTGCTCTTCAATCAGGTAGAAATTGTCGAGCAGCCATTCGGAGGCCGGCGTGATCTGGCGGCCATCCTTCACGGCTGCGGTGAGTTCCTCGCAGGTGCGGCTGATGACGTCGGCGTTCTCGCTCAGGCGCGACAGCAGGCGATCGCTGCCGCCGCGCTTGCTGAGTTCGTGATGGGCCGCCAGCAGGCGGCCATGATGCGCCATTTGCTGGGCGCTGAATAATTCGGCTCGCAGGGGCAGCTCAGCTGTATCCCCGCTGTCCATGTTGCCGGATAGATTTTCCTTGAAGCTGGCGCGGGACGCCGGCCACAATAAGGGATGCTCTTTCAAGGGTGGCCTCGCTGTTCTTACTTGTTTGCGCGCAGTGCAGAAGTATGTGCCAAGCAATAGTATTCGGGCGCACGTCTGCCGACTGTTCGCTAGCGTACATACAGGCCCGGCGCACAGGCCGGGCCGCAAGGCCGTCCCCCCTTCAGCCCTGGCTGAGCGCCAGCACTTGTGCCGCAGTCAGCGCTCCGCGGTAGATGCGGAAGTCATCGATTTGCCCGGCAAAACGGGAATCGCCGCTGTATTGCGAACGGCCCAGCCAGTTCTTGCTGGTCGGTCCCAGCCGGAACGGCGACAAATTCACTCCCGACGTGCTGTTGACGGCCACCCCATTCACATACAGTGTAAGCGTTGCGCCCGACAATGTGACCGCAACATGCACCCATTGATTGCCAGGCAGTGCCGCGTTGCCCAGCACGCGCTGTTCAGCGTTGCCGCCGCTGGTGGTCATCGCGAAGCGCACCAGGCCATCCGAGCCGCGCGGCGTCAGAAACATATAGCGGCCGGTGCCGGTTCCGAAGTCGAAAATGCGCGTCCAGTTCTTGCTGGTGTTGGTCCAGTACACCCAGCTGGCAATGGAGAAATCGGACAGCGTGCTGACGATATCCGCCGGCAGCAGCACATCGTCGTCCGCGCCATCGAACACGATCGAGCTGCCGCTGCGGCCCGCCGCCCAGGCCGCGCCGCTTTCCAGCGTGGCCGTGAAACCGTTGCCGCTGCTGTCAGCCGCGCTGGTACCGCTACCCTCATTGAACAGCCACGTCGCATGGGCAACGACTGCCGTGACGGCCTTCACTTCGTTCGACGTCAGCGTGGCGCCGCCCGGCATCTGGGCCGTGACCACATAGTAGTAAGTGCCCGCCGCCAGTCCGCTATCCGTATAGCTCAGCAAGCCGGTGATGCCGCTCGCCACAGTCGTGTATGGCCCGCCGGACGTTGTCGCGCGCTTCACCGTATAGCTGCTGGCATATTGCCCGCCCCACCACGACAGTTGCACCGAACTCGCGCCCGCGATGGCGGAAAGGCCGCTTGGCGCGGCTCCGCTGGCGATCCCGTCCAGCGCATGCGTCAGGCTGCCGTAGCCCAGGCTGTCGTAGCCGCCGCTGTTTGGGCCGTAATTGCCGCCACCGCCTTCCGGCAGCACCTTGTCGCGCATGGCCTGGCACCAGGGCGCGGCCATGCCCTTGCGGTTGGCGTAATGGTTGTACACCATTGACCAGACCGGCACCGAATTGCCCTGCCCGCTCGTTCCGATCACCGTCTGGTTGACGTTGTCCACATTGTTGTAGGGCACAAACGGCATGCTGTAAAAAGCGCCGGTGGACGGATCGATGAGATTGGTCTTGGCCACGTATTCGGCGCCGGCCAGCACGCGGTTGTTCTCGAAGCCGTACAGATCGATGCCCTGGTGCCAGGCGATCTCACAAATCACGCTGACCAGTCCGATGCCGAGCAGGCAGTGACCCTGGTCGCGCCCGGTTTCCTGCCACTGCCCCATATAGCCGGGATGCATGTAGTACATGGCTTGCTCGATGCGGCCGTTGCCCAGGCCGTTGTAAAAGTAATTCAAGCCCTCGTTGAACAGCGCCGTGTCGTCGCACAGCACGCCGGTGGCCATGATGCTGGCGGTGGCGCACAGGTCCCAGTTGGCCCAGTAGTGGGTGATGTCGGTGCCGTTGTGGCGCACCAGGAAATCGCTGCAGATCGGATAGAACACCGTTTTCATCATGTTCTGGAAGCGCGCAAAATCGGCGGCGGCCCAGCCGCTGTAAGTGCGCATGATCTCGGCGGCGCAGCAGAACTGGTAGCCGTAGATGCCGGCCGCCAGCAGCGCATCGGTGCTGCCGCCGATCACGGTCAGTGTGCTGGACCAGCCATTCATGATGGCGATGGACTTCTCCGCATAGGCGGGGTCGTTCGATACCTTCCAGCGCAGCGCGGTGGCGTAGGCGGCGGCGACATCGTTGTAGAGAATGGGATAGTTCTGGGCGTGCACGCCATCGTCGCCGCGATAGACGGCCGATTGCGGACGGTAGTTGTAATTCAGGCTGGAGCGGCCATTGGCCAGCAGGACGTTCCAGGTGTCGTACCAGGGCTGCTCCTTCGCGCCCACCTTGTTGCGCATACGGGTGAAATCGTCCTCCGTATTCAGCAGGCCCGGATGCGCGAAGCTGGTAACGACGGCAGCGGCCAGTTGGCGGGGCGAAGCGGGTGCAGCGCCCGAATCTGTTTCGTTATCGATAACACCGCCGCATGCGGAAAGGGCCATGGGACCCAGGACAGCCAGCCCAAGGGAATTGGCGCAGAAGGCGCGGCGTTTCAGGGATAACTCCGGATGCTTGTCTTGCATGGTTTTCTCCTGGTTAGGGTTGAGGGGACAGCACCCGGGAGCATCCCACATATTTGCCTCGGAGCAACAGTGCGCGGCCAATCGTGCCAGAAAATCAGGATTTCCTTACCGCATACCGGTGCGATACAGGTATGCTTATGCCTCCCAGAAAAAACCGTTGCCCTATCACCAGATGAAGATCAAGATTTTGCCGCTGTCCCTGTTCCTGGCTTATGGGGCGGCAGTGGCCGCCGATGAGCTGTCCGCCGACAAGGTCGTCCCCAAGGTGGAAGTGAAGGGCAGCGCGGCCATGGAAGCACGGCGCAACGACACGGCGACCAAGATCGTGGTCACGCAGGAAGAAATCCTGAAGAACGGCGACACCAGCATCGGCGAAGTCCTGAAGCGCCTGCCCGGCATCACCATCGGCGGCGTGCAGGGCCGCGGCGGCGATATCCGCATGCGCGGCCTGGGCAGCGGCTACACGTCCATCCTGCTGAACGGCGAGCCTGCGCCGCCGGGCTTCTCCCTCGATTCGCTGACGCCGGACATGATCGAGCGCATCGAGATCATGCGCGCCGCCACGGCGGAGTTTTCCACGCAGGCCATCGCGGGCGGCATCAACATCGTGCTGAAGCGCACCGTGCACACGGGGCAGACCGAAATCAAGGCCGGGCTGCAGTCGGAGAACGGCCATCCGGGCGGCTCGCTGAATGTGCAGCTGTCCGACCGCAAGGGCCCGTGGTCTTATGCGATCGGCGGCGGCGTGATCGCTTCGCGTTTCGACCGCCCGGCCCGCGAGCTGACCGAGGGCGAGGATGCGAGCGGCAAGCCGAACCTGCGGCGCGAAGGCGAAACCTGGAGCACGGGCAGCTTCCGCCAGCTGAACATCTCGCCGCGCGTGAACTATGCGATCAAGCCGGGTGACGTGATCACCTCGCAAACCTTCATCAACGTGAACCGCTTCAATGCGGACAACGGTGAACGCATCACCACCCTGTTCGGCGCGCCGCCGCCGTACAGCGCCTCCATCATCGGCGTGAACGCGAAATTCGAACAGTTCCGCGAAGACCTGAGCTGGTCGCGCAACCTGGGCGAAGGCGTGAAGCTGGACATCAAGGCGGGCGTTAACTACAACCACCGTGATGTGACGGCGCCGTCGCACCAGTTCTGGGCAGATGGCACGCAGGCGCTGGACCGACTGATCACGTCCGAAGGCACGGACAAGGGCTTCACCACCACCGGCAAATATTCCACGCCCGTGGGCGCCGGCCACGCGCTGGCCATGGGCTGGGACGCCGGCTACAGCAAGCGCAGCGAAAGCCGCATCCAGCGCGAAAGCTCCACCGTGGGCGCCAGGGCAGAGAACCTGGACCAGCTCTATGACGCCGACGTGAAGCGCATCGCCGTCTACGCGCAGGATGAATGGAATGTGACCGAGCGCTGGTCAGTTTACTTCGGCCTGCGCTGGGAAGGGCTGGAAGTGACCAGCACCGGCAATGACTACGAAGACGTCAACAACAAGTTCCACGTGCTAAGCCCACTGTTCCAGACCCTGTGGAAGCTGGGCGAGCAGAAGAAGGACCAGGTCCGCCTGGGGATCACGCGCACCTACAAGGCGCCGGGCGTGGGCGACCTGATCCCGCGCCGCTTCGCGTCCAACAACAACACGGCGACCACGCCGGACCAGAAGGGCAATCCCGATCTGAAGCCGGAACTGGCCTGGGGCCTGGACCTCGCCTTCGAACACTATCTCGGCGAAGGCGGCCTGCTGAGCGCATCCACCTTCGTGCGCCGCATAGAGGACATCACCCATCGCCGCGTGGACCTGATCAACGGATTGTGGGTATCTCGGCCCGTGAACGATGGTGTCGCCAACACGCGTGGCGTGGAACTGGAAGCCAAGCTGCCGCTGCGCAGCCTGATGAAAGGCGCGCCGGCGGTCGAAATGCGGGCGAACCTGGCGCGCAACTGGTCCGAACTCGATTCCGTGCCGGGCCCCAACAACCGCCTCGACCAGCAGACGCCGGTCAGCGGCACCGTGGGCGCGGACTGGAAACTCGATAGCCTGCCATTAACCACGGGCGGCAGCTACAGCTTCCAGTCCGGCGGGCCGGTGCGCATTTCTGCGCAGCAGTCGGCCTATACCTCGGCCAAGCGCTCGCTCGATCTGTATGCCTTGTGGAAGTTCGACCCGAAGAAGCAGCTGCGCGTGTCGATGTCCAACGCCCTGCACCAGGACAACATCGCCCAGACCAGCTACCTCACCCTGCACGACAGCACCATCACCCCCACCTTCGCCCAATTCCGCGCCCAGCTCGAAATCAAGCTCTGATCATTTTGGGGTCAGGCACGAAATGTTACATGAGCTCGTGTAACGAAACGTGCCTGACCCCAAAATCGGCGGCGAGGGCGAGGCCGCCGTTCAGGGTGTAGGCTGACGCGTAGCCGAGGCGGCGCAGGCAGAGGGCGGCTTTGGCGCTGCGGTTGCCGCTGCGGCAGAAGAAGACCAGCGGCACTTGCGGCTGCGTGGACAGCCAACCCGGCAGCTCGTCCGCCAGCCGGCTCAGGGGCACGCTGACGGCCGCGCGTCCGCCCGGGATGCACGCGGCCTGTTCATAGCGCTCGCGCACGTCGACCAACAGCGCATTCGGGTGCGACAGCAGCAGCGCTTCCAGCGAGGCGCTGTCCAGCTGCATATCGGCGTAGCTGCCGCGCGCGAGCTGCGCTTCGGCACGCAGGCTTGTGCAGCAGGCGTTCTGCGCTTCGCGTGCGGGACAGAGCAAGGTTTCCGGCGATACCCAGCGCGCCAGTTCGTGCGAGGCCGCGTCGCCCGTGAAGGCATACGCCACTTCGGAGGCCGACAAGCGGTCAACGCCATCGCCCAGCAAATAAGCCAGCTGCCCGGCATTCAGCACCAAGCGCTGCAACAGTTGCCCACCAATCCGCAGTACATCGCCATCCACTGGCCAGGAACTGCCTTCGCGCGTGCAAAGGCGCGCGGCCAGCGTGTAGCCATGGCGACGCAGCAGACCGTCAATTCGTTCGGACATTTCATCCTGGTGGTCGATCACCACGCAACGGCGCGACGCTTCATCGCACACCAGCCAGGTGTGCACGCCGCCCGCGCTCAGTTGCAGCACGCCGTCCAGCGCCTGCGCATCGGCGTGTTCTTCGGACAGCAGGCCGGCGCTACGCAGGGCCTGTCCGCAGCGCTCGATGCGCGCACAGGCTTCGTCGATCATCGCTTCATCCGCCAGGGGCCCGAAGGACATGCGCACCGCGCTGCTGCTGCGCCACTCCGGCAGTCCCATCGCGTCCAGCACATAGCTCGGCGCAGCCTTGGCCGCCGAACAGGCACTGCCCGCACTCACGCGCACATTGGCCGCGTCGAAGACATCCAGCAGCTCTTTGCTCGACAAACCCGGCACGGAGAAATTCAGCGTGGTCGGCAGCGCCTTGTCGAACGGCGCATTGAAGACGATGTCCGGGAACGCGCGGCGCAGGCTCTCCGCCAGCGCGGCACGGTAGCCTTGCAGCTCGCCGTGCGTACGGAACGTGCCGCCCTGCTCCAGCGCCGCGAGCACGGCGCCCAGCGCGGCGATGCCGGCCATGTTTTCGGTGCCGGAGCGCAGGCCGGTTTCCTGTCCACCGCCCATGATCAGCGGCGTGAAGGGCGCGCCTTCGCGCACATACAGCATGCCGATGCCTTTCGGCGCGTACAGCTTGTGGCCGGAGAACGGCGCGTAATCGATGCGCGTGGCGGAGAGGTTCAGCGCCAGCTTGCCCAGGCCCTGCACGCAGTCCACCAGCCACAGCGCCTTCGCATACTTCAGCACCGCTTCGATGCCCGCCAGGTCGGACATCACGCCCGTCTCGTTATTCGCCGCCATCGTGCAGACCAGGGCCGCATCGCGCGCCAGCTCGCGCAGCGCTTCGAGATCGTGGCGCCCTTCGCCATCCACCGGCAGCTTCACCAGCTCGAAATCCAGTCCCAGCAAGCGGTTCCAGTGCGCCAGCGCTTCCGGCACGGCCTTGTGCTCGGTGGCGCCGTACACCAGCAAGGTGCCGACGGCTTCGCCACGCGCGCGGCGTTCACGCAACGACACCAGCGCGGACAGGACCGCCGTCTGGATGCCTTCCGTGGCGCCGCTGTTGAACATCAGCCGCCCCGTGCCCACGCCCAGCAGGCGCGTGGCGCGCTGGCGGACTTCGTCCATCATGGCTCTAGCCTTCAGGCCGGTGCCGTGAGTGCTGCTGGGATTGCCGAAACGTTCCCCCATCGCCTGCACGGCCGCGTCAATGGCGGCGGGCAGGACGCAGGTGGTGGCATTGCCGTCTAGATAGATTTCATTGTTCATATAGGTAGCTTACGCAGCGCAGCCGAAGTATTCATTCCAAATTTTCCCAATGCGACGTAATATTTGGCATATCCATGCTACTTTTTCTCCAAAATAAGAATGAATGAACTTGATCGTTTTGACTACGCCATCCTGGGCGCCCTGCAGGTGGATGGCACGCTGTCCGTGGCCGAGTTGGCCGAGAAGGTAGGTTTGTCCTCCACGCCGTGCTGGAAGCGCCTGAAGCGGCTGGAAGAGGACGGCTATATCGACCGCCGCGTGGCCATCATCAACCGGCGCAAGGCGGGCCTGCCGGTGACGGTGTTCGTCAGCGTGCGCACCAGCCAGCACGACGAGAAGTGGCTGGCGAAATTTGCGGCCGGCGTGATCGCCCTGCCCGAAGTGCAGGAATTCCACCGCATGAGCGGCGATGTCGACTATTTGTTAAAGGTCGTGACGACGGATATCGAGGGCTACGATCGCTTTTACAAAAAGTTAATCAAAGTCGCTAACCTGACAGGCGTTTCCTCTGCGTTCTCAATGGAACAAATCAAGTATTCGACGGCGTTACCGTTGCACTTGGTGGCAACAGGCGTGTGATAATCATGGGATGTGGAAATCCCTCCTGCCCGTAAAAAACACGACCAGCCCTGTTGAACGGATGCGCGCCTGCGGCGGCGCGCTGATTGGGCTTTTGATCACCGCGCTGTGTGCGCACTACCTGCTGGGCAACCAGGCCATCTGGCTGGTCGCGCCAATCGGCGCCTCATCGGTGCTGGTGTTTGCGCTGCCCGCCAGTCCGATGGCCCAGCCGTGGGCCGTGGTGGGCGGCAACGTCATTTCCGGTCTGGCCGGCGCGGCGTGCGTGAAATTGCTGGGCACCGATCCGTATGTGGGCGCTGCAGCGGCCGCCGCGGCGATTGGTGCGATGTTCGCGCTGCGCTGCCTGCATCCGCCCGGCGGCGCCGTGGCGCTGACGACCGTGATTGGCGGACCGGCCATTCATTCCCTTGGCTTCGGCTTCGCGCTCGGACCGGTCGCCATCAACGGCGTGCTGCTGGTGCTGGCCGGCGTCATCTACAACAACCTGACGGGCAAGCGCTATCCGCACGCGCAAGTGCTGGCGCATCCGAATCCGCACGCGACGAGAGATGAAGTGCCGACCATGCGGATGGGCTTCCGTCCCGAGGACCTGGATGCGGTGCTGAAGCAGTACAACCAGGTGCTGGACATCAGCCGCGATGACCTGGAAGAGCTGTTCCTGAAGACGGAAATGCGCGCATACCAGCGCCGCTTCGGCGTGATCACCTGCGGCGACATCATGTCGAAGGATGTGGTCACCGCCGATTTCGCAACGCCGCTGGCCCAGGCCTGGAAGGAAATCCGCGCCCACCACATTTCCGCGCTGCCTGTGCTGAACCGCGCGCGGCGCGTGATCGGGCTTGTCACCCAGGGCGACTTCCTCAAGCACGGCCAGCTGGACGAGGCCTACACCAGCATGCGCGAGCGCCTCACGCATTTCCTGCGCCCCAGCGGCACGACGCATTCGGAAAAGCCGGAGGTGGTGGGACAAATCATGGTCAAGCATCCGCGCACGGCCAAGGTCGATACGCCGATCACCGAACTGGTGCCGCTGATGGCGGATTCGGGTTTCCACCATATTCCGATTGTCGACAATGAAAATCGCTTTGCGGGGATTGTTACTCAGTCGGATGTTGTGGCTGCTCTCTACGAGACGCGGTTGGCTTGATTTAAAACCCACGGCAGAAGCAGGTGGCTGCCACGATGTGGCAGCCACCAGGGTTACGCCTTTGGTTTTTAATTTTTCCGCGACAGCGTCATCGTGGTGCCGTCGCGGCGCATCTCAAAGCGGTTGAGGAAGTTATTGCCGAGCAGGATAATCGGCAGCCCGTCTTCTATGACCATCGCTTCGATATTGTTCACTTCCACATCGCTGATCTTCAGCCGGTCCACCTTCACCACCCAGGCCTCCTGCTTGCCGCCCGCAGTCTGCACGAAGGCGCGCGTGCCTTTCAGGCGGTAATCGATGCCCATGCGTTTGGCTTCATAGCCTGGGATGGCGACCGTGGTGGCGCCGGTGTCGATCATCATGCGCGTGAGAACGCCATTGATCTCACCCGGCACCACGTAGTGCCCGTTCGGGTCTGCATAGAACACCAGCTTGGGCGCGCCCATCGACGGCGCCGCGTTGGCGAACTGCCCTAGCTGGACGGAATAGCGCTTGCCATTCTCTTCCAGCGTGACGCCGTTGCCGCTCACGGCCACCAGCCTGCTGCCGTCGGGCAGCGTGGCGCCGACCGGATAGACCTTGCCCGGCCCGCCATCCACCGACAGCAGCGCTTTCTCCTTCAGCACGCCGACCACGCTCACGTCCGCCTGGACGGCGCCGCAGGCCAGCGCCAGCACGGCGGTCATCACATTCTTCCGCATCCGATATATCCTCCTCGCAACATTATGCCAGCAGTCCCGGACTGTTCCGCCGGGCGCTGATCGCGTATCCTTGTCGCTTCTTCTTTCCAAGGAACAAAAAGATGAAGCAACGCATTACCCTCGGCGTGCTGGCAGCCGCCGTGCTGCTGGCCTGGGCACCCGCCCAGGCGGCAACGCCGGCCACCAAGCCGGCTTCTGTTGAAAAAGCGCCCGCCAAAAGCGAGCCGCAAGCGCGCAAGCATTTCCTGGCACTGGCCGATGAGTACTGGGACGCTGTCGCCAAGTTCAATCCGGTGGACGCTACGCAGAACGGCGACAATCGCTTCGACGACCAGATCGGCATGGCCATCAGCCCCGCCGAGCGCGCCAAGCAGTTCGACCGCTACCGCGCCTTCAGCAAGCGCCTGCACGCAATCCCGCGCGCCCAGTTGAACCGGTCCGACCGCATCAGCTATGACGTGCTGACCTTCGAGCTGAAGACCCTGCTGTCCTACGAGCCCTTCCCCGAACACCTGCTGCCGATTAACCAGATGGACAGCATCCCCGTCACGCTGGCGAACTTCTCCAGCGGCGAAGCCTCGCAGCCGCTGACGAATGTGCCGCAGTACGAGGCTTACCTGAGCCGTATGAACCAGCTGCCCGCGTGGATCGACCAGGCCATCGCCAATATGAAGGAAGGCATGGCCAAGGGCATCGTGCAGCCGAAAGCGATCATGGTGTCCGCCCTGCCCCAGTTCCAGAAGCTGGTCAGCGAAGCGCCCGAGAACAGCATCTTCTACGCGCCGGTGACCAAGTTCCCGGCCACCTTCAGCGAGGAAGACAAGAAGCGCCTGTCCGCCGACTATCACAGCACTATCGCCAACAAGCTGAATCCCGCGCTGACCAGGCTGGCGGCTTTCCTTGAAAACGAATACATCCCGTCGTGCCGCACCAGCACCGGCCTGTCCGCCCTGACCAACGGCGCCGCCTGGTATCAGGTGCGCGTATCGGATTCGACCACCACCCAGATGACGCCGGAGCAGATCCACAAGATCGGCCTGGAAGAAGTCGCCCGCATCCAGGGTGAATTCGCCAAGCTGGGTCCGAAGCTGGGCTATGACGGTCCGCCGGCCGGGCTGCCGGGCTGGGTGGCGCAGCAGCCGAAGTTCTTCCCCTTCAAGACGGAAGGCGAAGTCCAGGCCGTGTACGAAAAGCTGAACACATTGCTGGACTCCAAGCTGCCAGCCATGTTCACCCTGGTCCCGAAAGCGAAGCTGGACCTGCGCCTGGAGCCTGAGCTGAGCCGCGATACCGCGTCCGACCACTACACGGCGCCGGCGCTGGATGGCACGCGCCCTGGCGTGTTCTGGTCCGTGGTGACCGATCCGAGCAAGTACGCATCCACCGGCATGAACACGCTGTTCCTGCATGAAGGCAAGCCAGGCCACCATTTCCACATCGCCCTGATGCAGGAGCTGGACATGCCGAAGTTCCGCAAGCTGGGCGGCAACACGGCCTTCACCGAAGGCTGGGCGCTGTACGCCGAAACCCTGGGCAAGGAAATGGGCCTGTTCGACGATCCGGCCCAGTACTTCGGCCACCTGAACGACGAGCTGCTGCGCGCCACGCGCCTGGTGGTCGACACCGGCATGCACGCCAAGGGCTGGACCCGCGAACAGTCCATCCAGTACATGAAGGACACGCTGGGCTACGACCAGGGCGCCAAGACCGAGACCGAGCGCTATATGGCCTGGCCGGGACAGGCGCTGGCCTACAAGGTCGGCGCACTGAAGATCCAGGAACTGCGCCGCCGCGCCGAGCAAGCCCTCGGCGACAAGTTCAGCTTGCCGAAGTTCCATGCCATTGTGCTGGGCGATGGCACCGTGCCGCTGGCTTTGCTGGAGCAGAAGGTGGATGCGTGGATTGCGTCCACGCGCAAATAAAACCCACGGCGTAAAACTGATGTCTGCCACGATGTGGCAGACACCTGATTCATGCCTTGGGTTCTAATCACTTCATCATTTCATAGCGTTTAATACGCTTGATCACAATTTCCGGCAAAGCCGTAATCTGCTTCTGGTGGTTGGCAAACACAATCTGCTGCCGCCCCACGGACACCGGATGTCCCTCCGAATAAAAGCGGAACTCCAGCCAGAACGAGCAGCGCCTCACGTCAAGAGTATTTACCTCGCAGCGAACATCCTGGAACGGGAACGTCTCCTGCAGATAATCCTGCTCCGCGTGTTTGGTAATGAACACGCCCTCTTTTTGCAGCATGTCGCGCGAAATGCACTCGTAAAACCACTTTTCGCGGCAAATCCCCTGCCATTCGAAATAGCGCGCGAAATAGGTATTGCCATAGGCGTTTGAATCCTTCAGGTAGATCGACAACTGATGGTGAAAGGTCAGGTCGGCGACGATGGCGGAATCATTGGCAACTGTGGCGTGCATAAACATGGTTTTTCTCCGTGGAAAGTGGTGTTCGCCAGCTGAATTACTGGTCGAAGCTTGCACTTATTGCGTATTGGCACGGCGCACTGTTGAGAAAGATCAATACTTGGTAGAAATCCAGCCATAACATGTAATTACTTAGATCTCCGTCAAGCTTATTGATGTATTCGATCCTGCCAGCCCTCGTTTCCGCCCTGTTCATCGGCTACGGCATTTACGTGCTGAGCTCACGCGGACCCAGCCGTGTTTCGCTGACCTTTTTCCTGGTCTGCGTGCTGACCTTCAATTGGCAGGCCGCCTGGGCGCTGTTGTTCCAGATGCGCGATGAAAGCACAGCGCTGGCGATTGCCCAGCTGGGCTATCTGTTCATCCTCTTCCTGCCGACAACGCTCTACCACTTCATCACCGAGCTCACGGGCGCCAGGGCCGACCGACGCTGGGTCTACACCAGCTATGCCCTGGCCTTCTTGCTGGGTTTGCTACTGCCGCTGTCGGACTGGGTCGTCAACGGGCTGAACCGCTACTTCTACGGCTTCTATCCGCGCGCCGGCTCACTGCATCCACTGCATTTGCTGCAGACTATGCTGGTAATCGGACGTGGGCTATGGCTGCTGTATCAGCGGCTGCAACTGGCTGTGTCGACCGAGAGGGCGCGGCTGCGCTACTGCCTGCTGAGCGTGCTGATCTACTTCGCCGCCGCGATTGACTATTTGTGCAACTATGGCCTGTCCTTCTACCCGCCCGGTGTGATCTTCATCGCCGCCAGCCTGGGTCTGATCGCGCAAGCCATGGTGCGCCACAACCTGCTGGCCGATCCGATGGCCGCCGCAGCCACCATCGCCCATGAAATGCGCACGCCGCTGGCCTCCATTCGTGGCCAGGCTCGCGTGCTGGCGCGCAGCCTGCCGGAGCTGATCCGAGGCTACCAACCCACGCGCGAGTCGCCGCTCGGTGACGCTCAGCTCAAGCAACTGAGCGAAATTGCGCGCAGCATCGATGCCGAAGTCCAGCGCTCGAATCTGGTGGTGGACATGCTGCTGGCCGCTGCGCGCGACGGCGTGTTTCAGGGCGAAAGCTTCCGCCCCCATTCGATCCGCGCGTGCGTGACCGAAGCCATGGCCTGCTACCCGTTCAGCGGCGCCGAGCGCGATCGCGTCAGCGTTACCGTGCACGCCGACTACCGCTTCCACGGCTCGGACGTGCTGCTGATGTACGTGCTGTACAACCTGCTGAAAAACGCCCTGCTGGCGGTGCAGGCAGCGCGCCGCGGCTCGGTGGAAATCGACTGCTTCTGCCGCGAGCACTGGAACTGGCTGGTGGTAACAGACACCGGCCAGGGCATCGCACCGGACGTGCTGCCCCACGTGTTCGACCCGTTCTACACGACGCGCCGGGTGGGCACGGGCATGGGGCTGGCGTTCTGCCAGCGCGTGGTCACGGCCTTCGGCGGCCAGATCCGCTGCGAATCGGAGCTGGGCAGCTACACCCGCATTTCCATCCTGCTGCCGCCGGATGCGCTACCAGGCGATGCGCCCCGTGAGCATGTCGCGGAACATCACCCAGTCGCCCATCAGGCTGAATAAGGGATACTTGAAGGTGGCCGGGCGGTTGTGCTCGAAGAAGAAATGGCCGACCCAGGCGAAGCCGTAGCCGACCACGGGCAGCAGCCACAGCAAGGACCACTGCTGCGTGAACAAGGCCGTTGCGATCAGCACCAGCACGATAGTCGAGCCGATGAAATGCAGGCGGCGACAGGTCGCATTGCGGTGCTCGTTCAGGTAGAAGGGATAGAACTCTTTAAAACTTTGAAACCTCTTGGCCGTCGCTTCCATCGTCATCCTCCGTCTGGGTTTCTTTGATGATGTTATCGAGATCGGTTTCGTCGCCCAGCACGAAGACCTTGCGGTCCTGCAGCATATTCATGATGAAGGCTTGCTGCTCGCGCAGGCGGCGCTTGAAGTCGGGCACGGAATACAGGTTCGGATAAATCTTGCGGCGCAGGATGCGCTCGGCGACCGGCAGGCGGCTCAGCAGCTCGCCATAGGTGGTGTTCTCGCCGATCAGCAGCAACTCGATCGCATTGGTCGAGTCCTCCGCCTCGCGCGCCGTGGCGCCGTACACGAAAGCCACGTTGAGCTGACGGCGCATGGGCGCCAGCGCCGAGTTCAGCACGCTGACCAGGCCAAAGGTTTTCTTGACGATGCTGGCCAGTTCGTCATACACCAGGTTGTTCTTGTTGGGACGGAATTGACGCACGTTGCCAATGCGTTCGGAGACGATGAGTCCCGATTCATGCAGGCGCTTCAGCTCGCGCTGGGCCGACGCGCTGCCCAGCCCGGTAAGGCGCATGATTTCATTGAGGTGGAACCCCTCATTCACGCGCACAAACAGCAAGCCCAGCAGCTTTTGCTGGGCGGGGGTAAACAGGGCTGAGGCGATCATAGACCAAATCTTAGCATGACCTGCTTCCTAAAACCCACGGCCTAAAACAGGTGCCTGCCACGATGTGGCAGGCACCAGGGTCACGCCGTGGGTTTTTAGGAAGGCGTCAGCCCTTGAAGACCTTGCTGGAAGGCCGCGTGCGCGGCGCTGCATCCGACTGGCGGCGGATCAGCGAGAAATCGACCAGCAGATGCTCCGGATCCTCCGGCGCTCCCTCGCGCTCGGCGCGGATCTGGCGCACGAGGAATTTGACCGCCGTCTCAGCCATGTCTGAAATCGGCTGACGCACAGTAGTCAGCTCCGGCCAGATCGTGGTGGCCAGCGCGGTATCGTCGAAGCCGGCGACGGTCAGGTCACCAGGCACATCGAGACCCATGCGGTGGGCGATAGCGACCGTTGCGGCCGCCATATCGTCGTTGCTGGCAAAGATAGCGGTGGGGCGCTGCTCCAGGCTCAGCAGGGACTCCGCCGCGTCGAGGCCGGAACGATAGGTAAACATGCCCTGCACGAACAACTCGGGCGGCGTATTGACGGAGCGGTCCTTGATTGCCGCCTTGAAGCCTTCCAGGCGGCGCGCCGATGCGGTCTGGTTCGGATTGCCGATGACGAAGCCGATGCGCTGGTGCCCCAGCGAGATCAGGTGGTTGGTCATGGCATAGGCAGCCTGGTAGTCGTCAATGCTGACGGCGCTCACACGCTTGTCCGGCAAGCCACAGGCCACGGCCACTGCGGGCGTGTCGGATTTGGCGATCAGATCGATCAGGCCCTGCACATCGCACAGGGGCGGCGGCAGGATGATGCCGTCCGCACCGTTATCGATCAGGCGCTGGGTCATGTCCTTCCACTGCTCGCCCTCGCACTTCTCCACCACCAGCTGCACATTGTTCAAGCTGGCCTGGTTCAGCAGGCCGACCAGGAACTCAGTCAGGTACCCGGCGGACGGATTGCTGTACAAGAACCCAATGCGGATCGGCCGCACGCCCGCCAGGCGGCGCGCCGCCTGGTTCGGCACATAATTCAGCGCCGCTACCGCTTCGTCCACTTTCTTGCGCGTGCTCGCGCGCACATTCGGGTCGCCGTTCATCACGCGCGACACCGTCATCGGCGACACCCCTGCCAGCTTGGCGACATCCGACATCGTCGGCGCTCCCGGCTTTGCGGCTGGCTCCACTTCCGGCTTCACCTGTTTTCTGGTCATCTTCCTGCAGTTTTGGAAATTGTTATAACAATCGGGACTCTACCACAGCGTTAATTAACCGTGGCCCGGTGCATAAGGGAACTGCAGCGACTTGTAGTATTCCAGCGTCTGCGGCGGCGCTTTCACACCGGCCGGCAGCGGCAGCCCGTTCACCGACTGGAAATAGGCAATCGACGCATCGCGCCACCATTGCGCTTCCTTCAGCTGGCGCGCCAGGCGCTGCGCAGTTTCCTCGTAGCGCTGCTGGTCAACCAGCGGCTTCAGTTTCTGCCAGCGCTGCTGCATGTCCGCCACCTGGGCCACGCCATGGTCGTAATGCGCAACCAGCTCGGTCCACAGCGTGCGGCCGGACGGCATCTTGTAATCCCACGGCAGGTGGTGGAACCACAGCAGGTCGGCCAGCGGCGTGGTGCGCGGATCGGCATACTGGCGCGCGATTTCCGGCGCGTACTGGGCCAGCGCATTGCTGCCGGTGGCGGTGCGGTCGAAGCCGATGCCGTTCTTGTCAGCCTTGTGATAGTAGACGGGGTTCCAGTCCGGGCGGCCCAGGTTGTCCACCCACGGCGCCGGGCCGTGATGGTGGCCGGTGCCCATCACGTGGTGCAGGCCCAGTGGCGACATGTAATCGACAACGGCTTCGCGCGACATCATCATGATCTGCACGATGTCATCAGCGGCCTGCGGCGCGAAGGTTTGCTGCGCCCATTCGCGGGCGATGGCCTTGCTGGACGCTTGCGGGTCCCAGGCCAGGCGGCCGAACGCATACCAGTTCGCCTGGTCGAAATGCGAGCCGCTCCAGTTGCGCGAGCTGCCGATATTGGCCACGCCGGCCATGCCGGTGAGGTGGCCCGCGTCTTCCAGCGCATCGGCGACGGTCGGGCCCTTGCCCTTCTGCTTCGTATCGGACTGCAGCGTTTCCTCGTACATGGCGCCGAGGTAAGCCAAGTGCGTGGAGTAGCCCAGGTATTCCTTGGTGATCTGGAATTCCATCATCAGGGGCGTTTTGTCCATCGCGCCGAACAGCGGATGGAAAGGCTCGCGCGGCTGGAAATCGATGGCGCCGTTCTTTACCTGCACCAGCACGTTCCGTGCAAACTTGCCGTCCAGCGGCTTGAATTCGCCATAGGCCTGCTTGGCGCGGTCGTCAGGCTTTTCGGCAGCGTAGACGAAGGCGCGCCACATCACGATGCCCTTGTGCGGCGCGACGGCGGCGGCCAGCATATTGGCGCCGTCGGCGTGGGTGCGGTGATAGTCCTGCGGGCCGGGCTGGCCTTCGGAGTTCGCTTTTACGAGGAAGCCGCCGAAGTCGGGAATGGCCTTGTAGATTTCGTCGGCCTTGGCTTTCCACCAGGCGGCCACTTGCGGATCGAGCGGATCGGCGCTCTGCGTTTCCTTCAGCTCCAGCGGGGTGGAGAAGCGTGCGGACAGGTAGACCTTGATGCCGTAAGGACGCAGCTGGTTCGCGACGGCGGCGACTTTCTCGATCCAGGGCGAGGTCAGGATTTCCTTTTTCGAGTTGACGTTGTTCAGCACCGTGCCATTGATGCCCAGCGAGGCGTTGGCGCGGGCGTAGTCGGTATAGCGCTGGTCGGTGACTTCCGGCAGGTCCCACCAATGCCAGATCGATTCGCCGGCGTAACCGCGTTCCACGGTGCGGTCCAGGTTGTCCCAGTGGTTCAGCACGCGCAGCTGCAGCTTTGGCTTGCTTTGTTCGTTCAGGGCGTCCATTTGCTGGCCGGTGCGGGCGGCGCGCAGCCAGGCGAAGGCGCCATACAGCAGGCCGATGTCCGTGTTGGCGGCGATGATCGTCGATTTGCGCCCCTGCCCGCGCGTTGCCCGCAACAGGTAGCCCTCGGTTCCCAGCGCTTCCAGATCCTGCGCCTTGACGCCTGCGCGCAGCGCTGCATCCTTCAGGGCGAGGACGATGGCGCCGTCCGCCGGCTGCCCGGCCGCGGACGCGGTGGTGGCGGGCGCCTTGCCGAGCATGCCGGCCAGGCCACGTTGCAATTCGTCGACAGCTGCATTCACCGTCGCCGACTGAGGTGCGGCGACAACAATGCTGCGCGTCTGAGGTGCAAGCTTCGCCCGGGCCGCCGAATCCAGGGGCCGATAGCGCAGCCACAGGTCATAGCCATCCTCGGCCGACGCGGCGCCAGGGGCAAGGCCGAGCAATACCAACAACAAGGGCAGCAATGCCCGCAGCATGATTCTCATTGTGTCTCCAGGGGGAATATTTTTGGTTGCGCAATCTTTTGGAAGTCAATCTATGTTAGCGTAACTTCACAACTAAATCCAATAGGAGACTTTGATGAACACAAACCGCCGCCGCTCGCTGCAGCTGCTGGCCGGCGCCGCCGCTGTTGCGGCCATGCCAATTACGCCCTTCGCGCAGGAAGAATCGCTGAAATCCATCGCCTCCCGCAAGGGCATGCGCTTCGGGAATGCGCTCGGCTACCGTCACCGCACACCGGACTACCTGGCGCTGATGGCGCGCGAGTGCAACGTGATCGTCGCGGAAAATGAGACGAAATGGCAGGCTTTGGAGCCCCGTCCCGGCGACTACCAGTTTGAGAAGGCGGACGAAATGTTCGCCTGGGCGCGCTCGCAGGGCATGCAGGTGCGCGGCCACACGCTGGTGTGGCAGCCAGCCAAATGGCTGCCGGACTGGGTCAACAAGCATGATTTCGGCGCCAATCCGGCGCGCGAAGCCGAGCGGCTGCTGCGCGATCACGTGGGCAAGGTGTGCGACCATTTCGGCCGCGGCATCTATAGCTGGGACGTCGTCAACGAAGCCGTGGATCCGGAAACTGGCCTGAACCGGGTGAATGTGTTCACCGAGCGCCTGGGCGCCGTCGAGCAGATCGACCTGACTTTCCAGCTGGCGCGCGAGCATGCGCCGACCGCGCATCTGGTCTACAACGACTACATGCGCTGGGACGAAGGGAGCGCCAAACATCGCGCCGGCGTGCTGAAACTGCTGCAGGACCTGAAGAAGCGCAATGCGCCCGTGCAGGCGCTGGGCATCCAGAGCCACATCGGTTCCTGGGACAGTTCGCGCAATGCGTCCAACGACCTGCGCGAGTGGCGCAAGTTTTTGGACGAAGTCACGGGGATGGGGCTGGATTTGCTGATTACGGAGTTCGACGTGAACGACCGCAAGCTGCCGGGCGATATCGCCAGGCGCGATGCGGGCGTGGCTGCTTTGGCGCGCGATTATCTGGATGTGACGCTCAGTTATCCCCGCTTGCGTGATTTCCTGCTGTGGGGGATGTCGGACGATCACAGCTGGCTGCTGACCTGGGATGAAGCGCCGCGCACCGACGGGCTGCCGATGCGGCCTACTCCCTACGACGCTCAACTCCGCGCCAAGCCGCTGCGCGGCGCGATCGCCGACGCGCTGCGCGCCATGCCACAGCGGGTTTGAGCCGGCCGCCGCGTTCAGGCGTTCGCGGCGCGCGAGCACGGCGGATCAATGATCCGCCCTACGCACCTCGATAATTTTCCGCACCTCGCGCCCCGATGTGCGCACGACGTGCGTCCGAACACGCCGCGATGGGCGCCTAAACGGGACGTGTAGGGCGGATCATATGGGGGCGCCGAGCCCCGCCGTGCATGCGCAGTTACAGGCGCGGGCTTTCTTCGGGACCGAGATAACTCGGTTTCAACCCACCCGCATCGATAACCACCTTCTGCAACACCACCCCCGGATCCACGGCCCAGAACTTGAGCACATGCTTGCCCGGCCCGGCAACAGCATGTTTGGTCTTGAACACAACCGCCCCATCCGACACCGCCTTCTCCCAGAACTGCTGCGACTCATCCGCATGCACGTTCACGATCTGCGGCGCCTCATCATCGATCGACACGGCATAGCGCAAGCCGGAACCCGGCTGGAACTTCAAAGTCGGCGCCAGCGTGGCGTGCACGGTAACCGCACCAGCCTTCTCCAGATTCACCTCATACTCCAGGCGCATGCCATCGCCACCCGGCGTTGCCGCCGCCGCCAGCACCGGCATCGCGGCCACAGCGGACAGCGTGCGGCCGTGGTCCGGAATGGTCAACCAGCTGCGTCCCTGCGGCGCCACGGCGCGCGTATAGTGCGCGGCCTCCATCGACACCACACCGCCCGTTTCCACGAACCCGTGCGGCGCCGCCGCGCCGGCATGCACCACCGGCACGCGCACCGGCATCTTCTGCCCATTCGGCCCACTGACGGTCAGCGTGGCAGTCGTCGCACCTGCCGGCACATCGGCCCAGCGCACATCCACCGTGATGCGCTCCTCGCGGTCCACCGTGCCGGACGTCTTGCTCAGCACAACCCACGGCTGGTCCGACGTAACGGTGAAAGCAAACGGCTTCTGCCCGCGATTAAACACATCAAAGAAGCGCGCCTTGCGCTCGTAGCCATCCAGCGCCGGCACCTTCAGCTCATTCACCTGCCAGTACGGCCACGCATACTCATTGCCTTCAACGGCCACACCCATATCGCTGCCCTTGAGCAGCCGCACTTCGGACACCGGCGGCATCACATTCACCGTCGGCTGGTTCCAGTAGGTATAGCCCAGGTGAGCCTGCGACATCATATGGTTCCACTTGCCGCCGCCCAGCGCGTGATACTGCGCCACCAGCGCCTCGTCCTGCGCGAACAGCTCGCGCGCACGCGCCGCCAGGGCATTGGTCGACGAGCGGCCCTGCACCGCATACAGCTTGTTCAGGCCCGCCGTCGCATACAGCTCATTCACCACAGAACCAGCCTTGACCGGATACAGCACCAGCTGGAAGAAGGCGTCCTTCTGCGACGCCGGCAGCGAGGCATACACCTTCTCGGCGCGTGCGGCCAAAGCCTTGTACTCGCCCACCACGCGCGCCGACTCGTTGTAGTTGACCAGGCTATAGGTCGAAGGCTCCACCTGCTCCGGCTTGCGGCGGCCGTTGTACTTCACATATTTGGCAACCAGGTCGGCGATTTCGTCCGCATGCTGGGCGCCAAACTCGCGTGCGGCCCACAGCTTCAGGTATTCCGGCAGGCGCTCGGCCGGCCAGGCAGACGGGTTCCAGGCGTAGGCCAGGAAGAACTCGATCGGCACTTCCATCGGCTTCAAGTCGCCCACGTTGACGATCCACATGCGGTCCGCCTTGTACTGCCAGGCCAGGTGCATCTGCTCCCAGATCTTCGGCAGCGGGGTGACGTTGACCCATTTGTAGGAACGCGGGCCGCCCACGTAGTCGAAGTGGTAGTACACGCCCGCGCCACCGGGACGCTTGCGCTCCTCGGCCGTCGGCAGGCGGCGGATATTGCCCCAGTTGTCGTCGCACCATAGCAGCAGCACGTCGTCCGGCACGCGCATGCCCTTCTCGTAATAGTCCTGCACTTCCTTGTACAGCGCCCACAGTTGCGTGGTGCCGGGCGACAGCATGGCGCGCTGGTCGGCCACGATCTTCTGCAGCAGCGCCACATTCGACTCTTCGGACATCGGCTCATCGCCATCGCCGCGCATGCCGATCGTGACGACCTTATCCAGGTCCTTGCGCTGGTCCACGGCCGTCTTCCAGAAGTCCTTCAGCACCGCCTCGTTGCGGTGGTAGTCCCACGGCCCCTTGCCGTGGCGCGCCCATTCGCGCTGGGCGCGCGTCATCGGCTCATGGTGGGAGGTGCCCATCACCACGCCATACTCGTCCGCCAGCTTGCCGTTGAGCGGATCGTCGTCGTAGAAGGCGGCATCCCACATTGCCGGCCACAGGTAATTGCCGCGCAGGCGCAGGATCAGCTCAAACACCTTTTCATAGAAGCCGTGCTTGTAGCCGCCGTATTTTTCCTTCACCCAGCCCGTCAGCGCAGGCGCTTCGTCGTTCAGGAAGATGCCTCGGTACTGCACCACCGGCGCATCGCTGACCGCCTGTGCGGCCGAAACGTAGAGGGACTTGCTCTGCCTGACCGGCACGTCCGCCCACCAGTACCAGGGCGATACGCCAATCTGTTCGGAGATTTCGTAGATGCCGTAGATCGTGCCGCGCTTGTCGCTGCCAGCGACCACCAGCGCACGCTCCACACCCGGCATCGGGTTGGCAACGGTCTGCACCTGCCAACCCTCCCACTTGCCCTTGATCGCGGACGTATCCAGCTTGCCCGCCGCCACCAGGCCGTCGATCAGCGCGCTCTTGCCCAGCGTGCCGACGATAACCACGTCGCTGCCCTTGGGCGCGCCGCGTTCCAGTGCGGGGCGCTTGCCCGTTACGCGTTCGATATCGCCCTGCAGGCTGGCCGCAGCACGCAGCACGCCCGCGTGGTCGGCGCCATCGACAAAGATCGTGGCGGCGCGGCCGTTCTCCGCCAGCGTGAAACTGGCTGCTGCAGGGCGCTGCGTACTGATGAAGGGTTTCTGCCCGAGAGCCTGGGCGGATGTGGCGACGGTAAGCGCCAGGACTGCGCCGGCAATGGCGCGTCGGATAAGGGTCATGCAAGTCTCCTAAGGATGCGTCGCCCGGTCTGCGCCCGGCGTACATTATGAATTATTTAGCTGCTTTGCACTGGCGCAGGGACGCCAGCGGGAATGCGTTTGCCAGTTGCTGGTAGCCGGCGATCGACGGGTGCAGGCCATCGTTGTCGACATCCTTGCGCAGGCGGTCGGGCGCGGCCGGGTCACGCAGCGCGGCATCGAAGTCGGCCACGCCATCGAACACGCCCGAGGTGCGGATCCACTGGTTCAGGGCCACGCGGTCGGCTTCATTGTCCGGGCCCGGCTTGTAATAGTCGCTGCCGGCATAAGGCGTCACCGTGGCGCCGATCACGCAGACGCCGCGCACATGGGCGCGTTCCACGATCTGGCGGTGCGCCTGCTTCAGGTCCTCCAGCATTTGCTGGCGCGCTTCCGGCGTGTCCTTGCCGGCGCGATGCAGGCCGCCCATATCGTTCACGCCAATGAAGACCAGGGCATGCGTCACGCCGCTGCGGCCCAGCACATCGCGCTCGAAGCGCGACGCCAGGTTCGGGCCCAGGCCATCCAGCAGCATGCGGCCGCCGCCGATACCGGCATTGACGATGCCCATCTTCACGCCCTCCTTCGCCATGCGCGCGGCCAGGAAGTCAGGCCAGCGGTTGTTGGCGTCCGTGGTGGTGCCGTAGCCGTCCGTGATCGAGTCGCCGATCGTGACCAAAGCGCCAATATTGCGCGGCGCCTGCACCTCGATGTCGGTGATGGCATACCAGCGGGTCACCTTGCCCGCTTCCGGCCAGCTCGCCGCCATCTCCTGGCGGCCCGGCAGCGTAAAGCTGGTGGTGCGCGAACCCGGGTGGCCGGTCTGGCGCGCCGGAGCATCCTTGAAATACAGCGTGATCGCCAGGTCGGCACCGGGCGCATGCTCCAGCGTTACGCTGTCGCTGTAATACTCGGCGCCGGGGGGCACCGTCACGCTGGTGCTGCCGCCGAACGTCAGCTGGCGCAGCGTGGAAGGCTCCACGTCCGCCGTGCCAAGCTTCACGGCGCGGGCAATGCTGGCGCCATCGACTATTAGCGGGGTGGTGCCGTGCACATTGCTGACGCGTACCCGCAACATCTTGCCGCCCAGGGTCGTATGCACGATCTGGCGCAGGCTGCCCTCCTTCCAGGCGGCGGCGGGCAATTCATTCTGCGGTTCGACGACCATTTGCGCCGAACCCCACGAGGTAACCCAATGCAACGGCTGAGCTGCTGTTGCAGTGCCGCATAAACCCAGCGCCAGTGCTGCCACCGACGCACACATCATCTGTTGACTTGCCCGCATAAATACCTCACACTTGAGAAATGGTAGCGCTATTCATTTTAGGATAATCAAATGGTACACGCAACAATTCAGGGTAGCGGAGGCACTCCCCTGGTAACGGAAATGCGCGTGATCCCAGTAGCGGGTCACGACAGCATGCTGCTTAATCTGTGCGGCGCGCATGCCCCGTACTTCATCCGCACACTCGTGCTGTTGAAGGACAGCGCCGGCAACACCGGTATCGGCGAAGTTCCAGGCGGTGCCGGCATCAACCGCGCGCTGGAAAATTCGATCCCGCGCGTGGTAGGCACCGAGATTGGCCGCTTTAACCGTACCCTGAATTCCGTGCGTGCGTCCATCGCCGGCAACCGCGGCGGCATGCAGCACCAGGTCACTTCCGAAGCGGAAGCGGCCGTGCTGAAACAGCCGCACGAAATCAACCTGCGCCTGGAAAACGTGGTGACGGCTATCGAAGCCGCCCTGCTCGACCTGCTGGGACAGCACCTCGGCGTGCCGGTGTGCGAACTGCTCGGCTCCGGCCAGCAGCGCGACACCGTTCCCATGCTCGCCTACCTGTTCTATATCGGCGATCGCAGCAAGACCGACCTGCCCTACCTGTCCGGCGACGGCCAGACCGGCTGGTACGCGGCGCGCCACCGCGAAGCGGTCACCCCGCAAGGCATCGCCGAGCAGGCCGCCGCCGCCGCCGAGAAATACGGCTTCCGCGACTTCAAGCTGAAAGGCGGCGTGATGCGCGGCCATGACGAGCTGGAAGCCGTGAAGGCGATCAAGGCGATCTTCCCCGATTCCCGCGTCACCCTCGACCCGAACGGCGCCTGGAGCCTGCGCGAAGCGATCGACGTCTGCCGCGGCCAGGGCCATGTGCTGGCATATGCCGAAGACCCTTGCGGTCCGGAAGACGGCTACTCCGGCCGCGAGATCATGGCCGAATTCAAGCGCGCCACCGGCATCCAGACCGCCACCAATATGGTCGCCACCGACTGGCGCCAGATGGCTCACTCCCACCTGCTGGGCGCGGTCGACATTCCTCTCGCCGACCCACACTTCTGGACCATGCAGGGTTCCGTGCGCCTGGCGCAGCTGTGCGAGGACTGGGGCATGACCTGGGGTTCGCACTCCAACAACCACTTCGACGTGTCGCTGGCCATGTTCACCCACGCCGCTGCTGCAGCGCCGGGCAAGATCACCGCCATCGACACCCACTGGATCTGGCAGGAAGGCCAGGAACGCCTGACGAAGGAACCGCTGCAGATCGTGGGCGGCGAAGTCGCCGTGCCGGACACGCCGGGCCTGGGCATCGAGCCGGATATGGACCGCATCGAAGCAGCACACGAGTTGTTCAAGAAAGTCGGCACCGGCGCGCGTGATGACGCGATGGCCATGCAGTACCTGGTGCCGGGATGGAAGTACTCGCCCAAGCTGCCAAGCCTTGGCCGATAACACAAAACCAGAACTCCAAGGAGACATATGAAACCCGTTACCGCATCTTCCTGCCTGCCGCAGGACCTGGGCAGTGCTTTGCTGGTTGGCCGCATCTGGCGCGGCGGCGACATCAACGGCCCTTGCGTGGTCGTTGTGCGCGAAGGCCAGATCATCGACATCACCGCCAGGGCGCCGATCATGGCCGACCTGCTGGACCGCAGCGACGTGGCCGATTTCGTGCGCAGCGTGCAGGGCGAGAACCTGGGCAGCGTGGAAGCGCTGATTGAAGCCAGCCTGTCCGGCGAACAGAACGCGCCGCGCCTGCTGGCCCCCTGCGACGTGCAGGCGATCAAGGCTTGCGGCGTGACCTTCGCCGTCAGCCTGCTGGAGCGCGTGATCGAAGAACAGGCCGGCGGCGACCCGGCGCGCGCCGATGCGCTGCGCGCCGAACTGCTGTCCACCATCGGCGCCGACCTGTCTTCCATCAAGCCCGGCTCGGAAGACGCGGAAAAGCTGAAGAAGGAATTCCAGGCGCGCGGCGCATGGTCGCAGTATATGGAAGTGGGTATCGGCCCGTTTGCCGAAGTGTTCTCGAAGTCGCAGCCTATGTCCGCCGTTGGTTTCGGCGCCGATGTGGGCCTGCACCCGGCTTCCGAGTGGAACAATCCTGAACCGGAAATCGTGCTGGCCGTGAACAGCCGCCACGAAACCGTGGGCGCCACCCTGGGCAACGACGTCAACCTGCGCGATATCGAAGGCCGCAGCGCGCTCCTGCTGGGCAAGGCCAAGGACAATAACGCTTCCACTTCCATCGGCCCCTTCATCCGCCTGTTCGACGGCAACTTCACGATCGACAGCGTGCGCAATGCGGAAGTGCGCATGACCATCGAAGGCACGAATGACGGTTTCGAGCTGGATGGCGTCAGCCGCATGAAGGAAATCAGCCGCGATCCGCTGGATCTGGTATCCCAGACCGCCGGCGCGCACCACCAGTATCCGGACGGCTTCATGCTCTTCCTCGGCACCATGTTCTCGCCGATCAAGGACCGTGGCGCCAAAGGTGCGGGCTTCACCCACCATATGGGCGACCGCGTCACCATCAGCAGCCCGTCGCTGGGTGCTTTGATCAATCATGTCCAGCGCAGCGACCAGATCACCCCCTGGACTTTCGGCGTTCGCGCCCTTTACAGCAACCTGGCACGCCGCGGCATCGCGGCAGGAGAATAAGCAACATGACCGAAGCAAGAAAACCACTGGTGTTCGCCACCTATCCCGACCTCGCGGACAAGCGCGTGGTCATCACGGGCGGCGGCACTGGCATCGGCGCAGCCATCGTTGAGGCATTCGTAAAACAAGGTGCGCAGGTCGTGTTCCTCGACATCCAGGACGAAGCTTCGCAAGCCCTGGCCGCCAGCCTGGCCGGTGAAAAGCACGCGCCGAAATACATCCGCTGCGACCTGACCAACCTGGACGCCGTCACTGCGGTGTTCGCCCAGATCGAGAAGGAACAGGGCGCCACACAGATCCTGGTCAACAACGCCGCCAACGACAACCGCCACAACGTGGAGGACGTCACCGCCAAGTACTGGGACGACAGCCTGGCCGTAAACCTGCGCCACCAGTTCTTCTGCGCGCAAGCCGTGGCGCCGGGCATGAAGGCCGCCGGCGGCGGCGTGATCCTGAACTTCGGTTCCATCTCCTGGCACCTGGCGCTGGGCAACCTGACCCTGTACATGACCGCCAAGGCGGCCATTGAAGGCCTGACCCGCGGCCTGGCGCGCGACCTGGGCGCCGACGGCATCCGCGTCAACTGCATCGTCCCGGGCCAGATCCAGACTGCGCGCCAGATGGCCCTGTGGTACTCGCCGGAACAGGAAGCGCAAATCCTGTCGGCACAATGCCTGCCGGAGCGCGTATTGCCGGAAGATGTGGCTGCGCTGACCCTGTTCCTGGCATCGGACAATGCCGGCCGCTGCTCCGGCCGCGATTACTTCGTCGACGCAGGCTGGTACGGTTCATGAGCGCCCCAGGCTGCATCTGGAACGTCGGCGCCAAGCTGGCCGAAGGGCCAGTCTGGCACGCTGCCGACAACGCGTTCTACTTCGTGGACATCAAGGGCCAGCGCCTGCACCGCGTCAATGAAGACGGCAGCGGGCAGCAAAGCTGGGATGCGCCGGGCGAAATCGGCTTCGCCCTGCCGGTGGAAGGCGGCGGCTTCGTCTGCGGCCTGCCCGGCCAGCTGATGCAGTTCACGCCGGAGCTGGGCTTCCGCCCGATGCTGGTGCTGGAAACGGCCATCCCCGGCAACCGCCTGAATGACGGCGGCGTCGATGCCGAAGGCCGCCTGTGGTTCGGCTCCATGGACAATGCCGAGGAAGCGCCTACCGGCTCCCTGTACCGCCTGGACAAGCGCGGCCTGCAGCAGATGGACAGCGGCATCGTCATCACCAATGGCCCGGCCACCAGCCCGGATGGCAAGACCTTCTACCATACCGACACCCTGGGCAAGGTGGTGTACGCTTTCGACAAGGCGGAGGACGGCAGCCTGTCCAACAAGTGCGTGTTCGTGCGCACGGCGGCCCCCGGCCACCCGGACGGCAGCACCGTCGACTCGCAAGGCAATGTGTGGATCGCCATGTTCGGCGGCCACCGCATCGACTGCTATGCGCCGGACGGCAAACTGTCCGCCACGGTCGAGATGCCCTGCCCTAATATCACCAAGATCGCCTTTGGCGGCAAGGACCTGCGCACGGTCTTCGCGACCACGGCCTGGAAAGGCCTGACGGACGCGGAGCGCGCCCAGTATCCGCTGGCAGGCGGCGTGTTCACCTTCCGCGTGGACGTGCCTGGCCTGCCGCAACCCCTTTTCAACAGGAACGCAGCATGAGCAACACCCGCCGTTACCGTTCGCAGGATTGGTTCGACAATCCCGACCACATCGACATGACCGCGCTCTACCTCGAGCGCTTCATGAACTATGGCATCACGCCGGAAGAGCTGCGCAGCGGCCGTCCCATCATCGGCATCGCGCAGTCGGGCAGCGATATCAGCCCCTGCAACCGCATCCACCTGGAACTGGCCAAGCGCGTGCGCGACGGCATCCGCGATGCGGGCGGCATCCCGATGGAATTCCCTCTGCATCCGATCTTCGAGAACTGCCGCCGTCCTACCGCGGCGATCGACCGCAACCTGGCGTATATGGGCCTGGTCGAGATCCTGCACGGCTACCCGATCGACGCAGTGGTGCTGACCACCGGCTGCGACAAGACCACGCCTTCGCAGATCATGGCTGCATCCACCGTCAATATCCCGGCCATCGTGCTGTCCGGCGGTCCGATGCTGGATGGCTGGCTCGATGGTGAGCTGGTGGGTTCCGGCGCCGCGATCTGGAAAGGCCGCCGCCGCCTGGCTGCGGGCGAGATCGACAACGAGAAATTCCTGCAGATCGCGGCCGCATCGGCGCCTTCTTCGGGCCACTGCAACACCATGGGCACGGCGTCCACGATGAATGCGATTGCCGAGGCGCTGGGCATGTCCCTGACCGGCTGCTCCGCGATTCCGGCGCCTTACCGCGAACGCGGCCAGATGGCTTACGAAACGGGCAAGCGCATCGTGGAGATGGCCAAGCTGGATATCCGTCCTTCGTCCATTCTCTCGCGCGACGCCTTCCTGGATGCGATCGTGGTCAATGCCGCCATCGGCGGTTCCACCAACGCCCAGCAGCACATCATGGCGATGGCGCGCCACGCCGGCGTGGAGATCAAACAGGAAGACTGGATGGAATTCGGCCACGACGTGCCGCTGCTGCTGAACATGCAGCCGTCCGGCAAATACCTGGGCGAACGCTTCCACCGCGCGGGCGGCGTGCCGGCCGTGATGTGGGAACTGGAGCAGGCGGGCAAGCTGCGCTCGAAGCGCCCTACCGTCACCGGCAGGACCATGGCCGAGAACCTGCAGGGCCACGAGAGCGTCGACCGCGAGATGATCACGCCGTTCGACCAGCCGCTGAAGGACAAGGCCGGCTTCTTCGTCCTGAAGGGCAATCTGTTCAATTTCGCGATCATGAAGACTTCCGTGATTTCGGAAGAATTCCGCCAGCGCTACCTGAGCCGCCCGGGCGAGGAAAATGTGTTCGAATGCCGCGCCGTGGTGTTCGACGGTTCCGGCGACTACCACGCGCGCATCAACGATCCTTCGCTCAACATCGACGAGGACAGCATCCTGGTCATCCGCGGCGCCGGTCCGGTAGGCTGGCCTGGCTCGGCGGAAGTGGTGAACATGCAGCCGCCTGATGCGCTGATCAAGCGCGGCATCAAGAACCTGCCGACGCTGGGCGACGGCCGCCAGTCCGGCACGTCGGACAGCCCGTCCATCCTGAACGCTTCGCCGGAGAGCGCGGTGGGCGGAGGACTGGCTTATATCCGCACTGGTGATATCGTACGCATCGACCTGAACAAGGGCGAATGCAATATGCTGGTCGGCGAAGAAGAACTGGCGAAGCGCAAGGCGGAGGGCATTCCAGCCTACCCGCCAAGCCAGACGCCGTGGCAGGAGCTGTACCGCGCTACCGTGGGCCAGATGGAAAGCGGGGCCTGCATGGAGCTGGCATTGAAGTACCGTGGTGTAGCGGACGACACGCCGCGCCACAATCACTGACCCGGCGCGAGCCGGGCCTGAAAAACAAAGGAGGGGACACACATGAACAGCATTGCAATAGAAAATACCGAATCCACGCATGAAGCGGAAAACACCGCGCTCATCATCCTGATCAGCTGTATCGCCACCATCGGCGGTTTCCTGTTCGGCTTCGATAGTGGCGTCATCAACGGCACGGTCGACGGTCTGAAACAGGCCTTCCATTCGACTTCCGCCGGGATCGGCTTCGAAGTCGCTTCGATGCTGCTGGGCTGCGCAGCAGGCGCCTTCTTCGCAGGCCGCCTCGGCGACCGCTGGGGACGCCGCGCAGTGCTGATCATCTCCTCCGTGATGTTCCTGCTGTCGGCGCTGGGCGCAGGCTTTGCCACCACCTCGGCGTTCTTTATCGCGGCACGCGTGCTGGGTGGCTTTGCGGTCGGTGCCGCCAGCGTGATGTCGCCGGCCTACATTGCGGAAGTCGCCTCGGCGCGCTACCGCGGCCGCCTCGCCACCGTGCAGCAGATCGCGATCATCAGCGGCCTGTTCTGCGCCTTCCTGAGCAACTATGTGCTGGCGAATGCAGCCGGCAGTTCCACCGGTGTGCTGTGGCTCGGACAAGAGGCGTGGCGCTGGATGTTCTGGATGATGGCGATTCCATCGGCGCTGTTCCTGGTGCTCCTGCTGGCGATTCCGGAAAGCCCGCGCTTCCTGGTCGTGAAAAAGCGCAAGGATGAAGCGCTGGCCGTGCTGGAACGCCTGTATGGCGCATCGGCTGCCAAGGCCAAGTTTGACGCGATCGACGTTTCGCTGTCCGAAGACCACCATCGTCCGCGCCTGTCCGACCTGGTCAACAAGGCAACCGGCAAGCTGCGCCCTATCGTCTGGGTCGGCATCGGCCTGGCCACCTTCCAGCAGCTGGTCGGCATCAACGTGGTGTTCTACTACGGCGCGGTACTGTGGCAGGCCGTTGGCTTCTCGGAGAGCGATGCGCTGCTGATTAACGTGCTCTCGGGCGCCCTGAGCATCGGCGCCTGTATCGTCACCGTGTTCCTGATCGACCGCATCGGCCGCAAGCCGCTGCTGTGGATTGGCTCGGCCGGCATGGCTGTGACGCTCGGCCTGGTCACGTTCGCATTCGCCAGCGCAGGCCTCGACGCAAACGGCAAGCTGCAACTGTCCGGATCGATGGGTGTCTCGCGCTGGTTGCCGCGAATGTCTACGTGATCTTCTTTAACCTGTCGTGGGGCCCGGTGATGTGGGTCATGCTGGGCGAGATGTTCCCCAATCAGATCCGCGGTTCCGGCCTGGCGGTCGCCGGTGCGGCCCAGTGGACTTCGAATTTCATCATCACGGTGACGTTCCCGATCCTGCTCGCCGGCATCGGCCTGGCTGGCGCCTACGGCATCTACACCGTGGCCGCAGTAATTTCCCTGTTCTTCGTGCTGCGCTACGTGTATGAGACGCGCGGTAAGGAACTCGAGCAGATGGAAGGCTGAACCTCAGCACCCGCAGACTAAAACAATCAGTTCAAATCAAAAAAACAGGAGACACTACATGAAGCGCCGGCAGTTCCTCACATCCCTATCCAGCGTCGCAGGCGTCAGCGCCATCGGCGCACCAGCCGCCATGGCTGCCGCAGCAGCACGGCCCCTCTACAAGGACCCTGCCGCGCCTGTGCCGTCGCGCGTGAAGGACCTGCTGGGCCGCATGACCCTGGAAGAAAAAGTCGCGCAGATGCTGTGCATCTGGGCCGACAAGAGCGCCGTCGAAGACAAGGGTGAATTCTCGGGCGAGAAAGCCGCCAAGACCCACCCCTACGGCCTGGGCATGATCGCCCGTCCGTCCGACCGCATGGGCTCCGGCGCGGGCGACGTGGTGGTGGCCGGCGATGACGGCGGCCGCAATGGCCGAAACGCCTACCAGACCGCAGTCTACGTGAACGCCGTCCAGAAATGGGCGGTGGAACAGACCCGCCTCGGCATCCCCGTCTTCATGCATGAAGAATCGCTGCACGGCTATGTGGCCAACGACGCCACCAGCTTCCCGCAGGCGATCGCGCTGGCTTCGTCCTTCGACCCGGCCATGGTGCGCAAGGTGTTCTCCGTCGCCGCACGCGAAATGCGCGCACGCGGCGCCAACCTGGCGCTGGCGCCGGTGGTGGACGTGGCGCGCGAGCCGCGCTGGGGCCGTATCGAGGAAACCTATGGCGAAGATGCGCACTTGTGCGCCGAAATGGGCAAGGCCGCCGTGCTGGGCTTCCAGGGCGAGGACCGCAAGCTGGCCAAGGACAAGGTGTTCGCCACGCTGAAGCACATGACCGGTCACGGCCAGCCGGAAAGCGGCACCAATATCGGTCCTGCGGAAATCAGCGAGCGCACGCTGCGCGAAGACTTCTTCCCGCCGTTCGAGCGCCTGATCAAGGAAACCAATGTGGCGGCCGTGATGCCGTCCTATAACGAGATCGGCGGCCTGCCGTCGCACGCCAACCGCTGGCTGCTGACCAAGGTCCTGCGCGAGGAGTGGGGCTTCAAGGGCGTGACCGTGTCCGACTACTTCGGCATCAAGGAACTGATCACCCGCCACAGCCTGGTGGACAACGAGAAGGACGCCGCCTACCGCGCCATCAAGGCCGGCGTGGATATCGAAACGCCGGACATCTTCGGCTACAAGATGCTGCCCCAGCTGGTGAAGGAAGGCCGCGTGTCGGTGAAGGAAATCGACGCCGTGGTGTCGCGTATCCTGGAACTGAAATTCCTCTCCGGCCTGTTCGAGCAGCCTTACGTGGACGCCGACCTGGCCGACAAGCTGACCGCCACGCCGGACGCTGTCGCCCTGTCCCATGAAGCGGCCGTGCGCTCCGCCGTGCTGCTGAAGAATGACAAGGGCCTGCTGCCGCTGAATCCGAAGAAGATCGGCAAGGTGCTGCTGGTCGGCACGCACGCCAAGGATACGCCGATCGGCGGCTACTCGAATGTGCCGCGCCATGTGGTGTCGATCTACGACGGCCTGAAAGCCGAGGCGGACCGCCAGGGCTTCCAGCTGTCCTGGTCCGAAGGCGTGCGCATCACCGAAGGCCACAGCTGGGGCAAGGACGAAATCGTCTTCACCAAGCCGGAAGTGAACGCGAAGCTGATCGCCGAGGCGGTGGAAGCGGCCAAACAGGCCGATACCATCATCATGGTCCTGGGCGACAATGAGCAGACCAGCCGCGAAGCCTGGGCCGACAATCACCTGGGCGACCGCCAGTCGCTGGACATGTACGGCCAGCAGAACGACCTGGCGAAGGCCCTCTTCGACCTGGGCAAGCCGACCGTGGTATTCCTGCTGAATGGCCGTCCACTGTCCGTGAACCTGCTGGCCGAGCGTGCGGACGCACTGGTGGAAGGCTGGTACCTGGGCCAGGAAACCGGCTTCGCTGCCGCCGACCTGCTGTTCGGCCGCGCCAACCCGGGCGGCAAGCTGCCCGTGTCCTTCGCGCGCAATACGGGCCAGCTGCCGATCTTCTACAACCACAAGCCTTCCGCGCGCCGCGGCTATATCGACGGCGTGACCACGCCTTTGTTCCCCTTCGGCTTTGGCCTGAGCTACACCACCTTCGCGATCTCCGAGCCGCGCCTGTCTTCCGCCAAGATCGGCGTGGACGGCACGACCAAGGTGTCGGTGGACGTGGCCAACACCGGCAAGGTGGCCGGCGATGAAGTCGTCCAGCTCTACATCCGCGACGACATCAGCTCCGCCACCCGTCCGGTGAAAGAGCTGAAAGGCTTCCAGCGCCTCACGCTGCAGCCAGGCGAGAAGCGCACCGTCACCTTCGACATCAAGCCGACCGACCTGCGCTTCTACAACTTCGAAATGAAACGCCTGGTCGAACCGGGTTCCTTCACGATCTCCGTCGGCCCGAACAGCGCCGACCTGAAGTCGACCAAGCTGATCGTTTCATAACTGTCGGAAAACTTTACATTTGAGGGGCGGCCGCAGTTGGGGTCGCCCCTAATTATTTGATTTCAAAGAAACTTAATTTTCTGGCCTGAAATTTACTTTAACGTGAAGAATCATTGTTAAGTCGGATTTCATTCATGTCCAAGTTCAGCAGCATCGTCCTCGCTTCCGCCCTCGCCTTCTGCGCTTCGTCCCAGGCAGCGGTCATCAATTTCAACAACCTCGCCGGCACCAATATTGCGAACAATAACTACATCTATAACGCAGGCGACAGCACCAAATACACCCATTTCTACAACAGCGACGCTGCGCTGGATGGCTTCTACTTCCACGGCAACAACACGTACGGCAATACCTGGGAATACTTCATCTCATCCGGCTATGGCGGCGGCGGCGATGCGGCAGGCACGGCATACAACGGTACGGACTTCCTGATGGGCTTTGGCGGCATCGTCATGAGCAGCCAAAACGGTTCGGCATTTTCGGTAAGCAAGATCGACCTGGTGAGCTGGCAAGGCGACCAGGCTATCGCCACGTTGTTCGGCACCCGGATGGACAGCAGCACCATCAGCTACACCGTCGATCTGAGCACCGCGGCCAATTGGTCCAAGCAGACCGGCGATGACTTCACCAGCTTCTCACTGAATGGGTTCACTGGCCTGAAGTCGCTGAGCATCACCAGCAGTAACGCCGGCAGCTACCTGGCGGTCGACAACATCACGGTTAACGCCGTCCCGGAACCCGGCTCGCTGGCCATCGTCGGCCTTGGCCTTGGCGCCCTGGGCCTCGTCCGCCGCCGCAAGCGCGGCTAACGGCCGGCGGCGGCCTTGAAGGCGGCGATCTTGTCGTAGTTTTCGCAGTCCTGTAATTCAGGCTGCCAGTTGCGACTCCAGGTGACTGCGATGGAGTGCATATTGCCGGCTTCAAGATCGAGTTCGCGCGCCAGCTCGTAGTTGGCGTTGACCTCGGCCTGGCATTCGGCGGTCGTCATGCCTTCATACTTGGCCTGCCCGGCCGGCTTCGGCTGGACGAGGTGGGCGAAGTAGTAGCGCCGGCAGCCCAGCGCCACATGGGGCGCACCCTGGCATTCGGACGCCTTGGCGGGCGAATTATTCTGCGCCCAGCGCTCCCCCTCCTCTTCCTGCCGCTTGCGGCGCGCTTCGATGGCGCTGCGGCAGCCGCGCATGAATTCGTCCGAGCCCTCGCACTCGGAAAACTTCACCGGCGACTCTTTGCTGCCCCAGTCGCGCCCGGCCATGAATTGATCGCTTTCACGCGCGGCGGCTGGCGCCATCGGTATCACCGACGCAGCGCGCTCCCGCGCATGATCAGGCTTCCTGCATGCGCTGAGTCCCAGGCCGAGCGCCATGGCGACGATGATGATAGTGGTCTTCAAAGAGCAGTCTCCAGGCGTTTCAGACGAATGCGGATCGGATGGTCGGCCGCCAGCGCCGCATATGCCGGCAGACTGCGCCGCGACTGCCTCGCGCAGCAGGCCGGCCGCTTCAGGGTCGGACTGCGCCAGCCGCTGCAGGCATGCCTGTTCGCCGTCCGGCGCGCACATTGCGAGCTCCCAGGCGGCGCGCAAGGCCGGCTCCTGCCCTGCCATGCCGTCCGACGGCATCCAGTCAGCGACGCCAGCGCGTCGCAGCACCGCGGCGCGTTCTTCGATCGTATGCAGGGCCGGATACAGGTCCAGGCTGTCCTCGGGCCGGTCCAGCTGCAGCGCCTTGCCAAGGACGGCCTTCACCGCCGCGCCACGGAAAGCCGGATGCACTTGCGTCAGCGCGGGGCCGAGCTTCGCATATGTCGCCGGATAATTCTCATTCGGCATGACCAGCCAGTTGGCGAAGACCGGCCCGCCCTCGCCTGCCTCCGGGAGCAGCAGCATCTTCACGCCGCCATTATCGGCCTTCGGCGCGCCGGACAGCGACACCGAACGGCTCTCGCCACCCAGGGACGCGATCAGTTCAACAGGCACGCCCCCAACGCTGTCCAGCGCCACCGACACCTTCGCCTCACGCCCGGCCAGATCGCGGCCGGCGAAGTCGAGCCACATACGGCCACCCTCGACGCGCACCAGCAGGCTGTCGCCCGCTTTCTTGTCCGCGCCGCGCACGAAGACGGGCATCAGCCGCACTTTCTCCATCAGGCGCATGACGTCGGCCGCCTGGCCCACCGGCAGCGCGCCCTCAGGCAGCACAGGGAAGCCGTCCCTGCGCCGCGCCTGCGCCAGGCCAGGACAGTCGCTCAGGGCCAGTCCATCCACGCAGTGCTCATGCCAGGCGCCCTTGCGGACGGCGTCCGCGGCGAAATAGGCCAGCAGATCGACACTGTCGTACCCGAAGCCCCCCACCCGCAGCGACTGCGGCTCCAGCCACCCGCGTCCGCGCATCCATGCGCCAATGCGCTGACCCCATGCGCCGTCGATATCGCTGCGGGCGACCGCGGACACCAGCCTGCCGCGCATGCCGTAATCGATGCTGGCCTGGATCGTCAGCGTCCGCGCCGGCCAGGCCATGCGCTTGCTGCAGCTCAGGGGCTGCACATCGCTTTGCTCGCGCGGCAACTGACACTGGTAACCCGCGTTGCGCAGCGCACCGGTCAATGTCTCGACCGGCATGCCGTAGGTCGCCCAGCGGTCGATACCGCCATAGCCGGCGCTGTGGGTGCTCGTGTAGTACGCGTAGGCGGGATCGCCCGGCGCCTCCAGCAAGGCCTCGCCGCCGGCCAGGCGCGCAGCCAGCAGTGCGCCGACCGTGACAGCGGCGACCACAGCCCCCGCGCCGGCTACTCGCATGCGCCGCCTCATTTCGTGCCCACGGCGACGCCGTCCAGCGTGATACGCCAGGTGTTCTTCGCATCGGCTGCGAAAATCAGCGTCTGCTCCTGCCCATCGGCGCTGCGCGTATAGCGCGCCATGCTGACGTATGGGATGGGCGGAGCGGGCGGCGGCTCCGGCTCCCCACAGGCCACCCGGTGCAGCAGGCACTGCGTGGCCCGCGGATAAATGGTGCGCGCATTGCCGGTTTCGGTGGCGACCTGCCGGAAGCCATGGCGGCGGAACAGCGCATCGAAATGCGCCAGCATCGCATGCTGCAACGCTGCGTAGTTTTCGTCGGAGGATAGCTGCGGCCCCGGTCCCAGTGTCAGTTCGCCGATCAACTCCAGCACGCGGCGGCCCGGCGCCGGCTTGTCGGCAGTGTCATAGGTGACGACAGGCCCCGCACAGGAGCGGATGCGGATCGGCGGCTGGTAAGGCAGCTTCCACTCGATGCCGCCGAAATCGGCAAGACAGCGCCGCAGTTCTTCCGTGCGCACGCCGGCCTGGCTGGATAGCGGCACGCACAGCGCTGCGATCGCCGCGAATAGGACTAGATGTATCTTCATTGCAAATAATTCTACTAGAGCAAGCCGCCGCGGCAAAAAAAAACGCCACCCGAAGGTGGCGTTTTTGTCAGCGGGAGGAAGCTTATGCTTCGTCGCTGTGGTGCGGTTCGTCCGCTGGCAGTTCGGCCACGATGGCGGCGCGTTCGGCGTCGAGCAGCGCCTTGCGCTCTTCGGCTTCCCACACTTCCTTCTCCTTGCGGGCGCGGTGGAAGGCCAGACCGGTACCGCCCGGGATCAGGCGGCCGACGATCACGTTTTCCTTCAGGCCGCGCAGGCCGTCGCGCTTGCCCATGATCGCAGCTTCGGTCAGCACGCGGGTGGTTTCCTGGAACGATGCGGCCGAGATGAAGGAGTCGGTCGACAGCGATGCCTTGGTAATACCCAGCAGCACGTTCTCGTAGGTCGCCGGCAGTTTGCCTGCGGCCACGGCCTTGTCGTTTTCTTCCAGCAGCTCGGAACGCTCCACCTGCTCGCCGACGATGTAGTCGGTGTCGCCAGCCTGGACGATCTGAACACGGCGCAGCATCTGGCGAACGATCACCTCGATGTGCTTGTCGTTAATCTTCACGCCCTGCAGACGGTACACGTCCTGCACTTCGTCAACGATGTAGCGCGCCAGGGCTTCGATACCCAGCAGACGCAGGATGTCTTGCGGATCGGCCGGGCCGTCCACGATCATCTCGCCCTTGTTCACCACCTGGCCGTCGTGCACCAGCACTTGCTTGTCCTTGGTAATCAGGAACTCGTGCTTGTTGCCGTCCATGTCGGTGATTTCCAGACGCTGCTTGCCCTTGGTTTCCTTACCGAAGGCCACGGTACCGGTGACTTCCGCCAGCATGCCCGCGTCTTTCGGCGAACGTGCTTCGAACAGCTCGGCAACGCGCGGCAGACCACCGGTAATGTCACGGGTTTTCTGCGATTCGGTCGGGATACGTGCCAGCACTTCACCCACCGACACTTGCTGGCCATCTTTCACCATGATCAGCGCGCCTACCTGGAAGCCGATCGCCACGGCGTGTTCCGTGCCGGCGATCTTCACTTCCTGGCCGTCTTCGTTCAGCAGTTTCACCTGCGGACGCATGGCCTTGCCCGGCGAGCCACGACGCTTGGCGTCGATCACCACCAGGGTTGCCAGACCGGTCACGTCGTCCACCTGACGGGCCACGGTCACGCCTTCTTCGACATTCTCGAAACGCACCGTACCGGCGTATTCGGTAATGATCGGACGGGTCAGAGGGTCCCAGGTTGCCAGAGGAGCGCCGGCCTTGACGGTCATGCCATCCTTGACGATCAAGGTCGCACCGTACGGCACCTTGTGACGCTCGCGCTCACGGCCGTGGTCGTCGGTGATCAGCACTTCGCCGGAACGGGAAATGACGATCTGCGCGCCCTTGCCGTTGGTGACGTAACGCATGGTCGCGGTGAAACGGATGATACCGTTCGACTTCGCTTCCACCGAGGACGCCACTGCCGCACGCGATGCCGCACCGCCGATGTGGAAGGTACGCATGGTCAGCTGGGTACCCGGCTCACCGATCGACTGCGCTGCCACCACGCCGACCGCTTCGCCGGAGTTCACCAGCAGGCCGCGGCCCAGGTCGCGGCCGTAGCACTTGGCGCACAGACCGTAACGGGTTTCGCAGGTCAGCGGCGTACGGACTTTCACCTCGTCGATGCCCAGACGTTCGATCTCTTCGACCATGTCTTCGTCCAGCAGCGAGCCGGCTTCGTACAGGGTTTCCTGGGTTTCAGGATTGACCACGTCGGTACCGGCCACGCGGCCGAGGATACGGTCGCGCAGGGCTTCGATCACTTCACCGCCTTCGACCATCGCCTTCATCTGCGTGCCGTTGGAAGTGCCGCAATCGTCCTCGGTCACCACCAGATCCTGGGTCACGTCCACCAGACGGCGGGTCAGGTAACCGGAGTTTGCAGTCTTCAGCGCGGTGTCGGCCAGACCTTTACGGGCGCCGTGCGTCGAGATGAAGTACTGCAGAACGTTCAGGCCTTCGCGGAAGTTCGCGGTAATCGGCGTTTCAATAATGGAGCCGTCCGGCTTCGCCATCAGGCCTCGCATACCGGCCAGCTGACGGATCTGGGCAGCGGAACCACGTGCGCCCGAGTCGGCCATCATGTAAATCGCGTTGAACGATTCCTGGGTCGACTGGGTGCCGTCGCGGCGCACCACGTCTTCCACCTTCAGCTGGTCCATCATCGCCTTGCCGACTTCATCGGAGGTCTTGCCCCAGATGTCGACGACCTTGTTGTAGCGCTCGCCCGCGGTCACCAGACCGGAAGCGTATTGCTGCTCGATCTGCTTGACTTCGGATTCGGCGGTCGCGATCAGGGTCTTCTTCACGTCCGGCACCAGCATGTCGTCCACGCAGATGGAGATACCGGCGCGGGTCGCCAGGCGGAAGCCCGACTGCATCAGCTGGTCGGCAAACACCACGGTCGCGCGCAGGCCGCACTTGCGGAAGGACGTGTTGATCAGCTTCGAGATTTCCTTCTTCTTCAGCGCGCGGTTCAGCACGGAGAATGGCAGGCCCTTCGGCAGGATCTCGGACAGGATCGCACGGCCGACGGTGGTCTCGTAACGGGTCAGGGTACGCACGAATTCGCCGGTGGCCGGATCTTTCGGGTTTTCCACGATACGCACGGTGATGCGGGTCGCCAGTTCCACTTCCTTGTTGTCGTAGGCGCGGATCACTTCGGACACGTCCGGGAACAGCATGCCTTCGCCCTTGGCGTTGATCGCCTCGCGGGTCGCGTAGTACAGGCCCAGCACGATATCCTGGGACGGCACGATCGACGGTTCGCCGTTGGACGGGAACAGGATGTTGTTCGACGCCAGCATCAGGGTGCGCGCTTCCATCTGAGCTTCGATGGACAGCGGCACGTGAACTGCCATCTGGTCACCGTCGAAGTCAGCGTTGAAGGCGGCGCAGACCAGCGGGTGCAGCTGGATCGCCTTGCCTTCGATCAGCACCGGCTCGAACGCCTGGATACCCAGACGGTGCAGGGTCGGCGCACGGTTCAGCATGATCGGATGTTCGCGGATCACTTCTTCCAGGATGTCCCACACCACCGGTTCCTGTTGCTCAACCAGTTTCTTGGCAGCCTTGATGGTGGTCGCGAGACCCATCAGTTCCAGCTTGTTGAAGATGAAGGGCTTGAACAGTTCCAGGGCCATCAGCTTCGGCAGGCCGCACTGGTGCAGTTTCAGCTGCGGACCCACCACGATCACGGAACGGCCGGAGTAGTCTACGCGCTTACCCAGCAGGTTCTGACGGAAGCGGCCGCCCTTACCCTTGATCATTTCAGCCAGCGACTTCAGCGGACGCTTGTTGGCGCCGGTCATCGCCTTGCCGCGACGGCCGTTGTCCAGCAGCGAGTCCACTGCTTCCTGCAGCATGCGCTTTTCGTTACGCGTAATGATTTCCGGAGCGCGCAGTTCCATCAGGCGCTTCAGACGGTTGTTACGGTTGATGACGCGGCGATACAGGTCGTTCAGGTCGGAGGTCGCAAAGCGGCCGCCATCCAGCGGGACCAGCGGACGCAGTTCCGGCGGCAGCACCGGCAGCACTTCCATGATCATCCAGTCCGGCTTGATGCCGGAACGCTGGAACGCTTCCAGCACTTTCAGGCGCTTGGCGTACTTCTTGATCTTCGCTTCGGACTTCGATTCCTTCAGTTCCACGCGCAGGGCTTCGGCATCGCGGTGGATGTCGATGGAGCGCAGCAGTTCGCGGATACCTTCAGCGCCCATGAAGGCAGTGAAGTCGTCGCCGTACTCTTCGTACTTGGCGGCGTAATCATCTTCCGACATGATCTGGCACTTCTTCAGCGGGGTCATGCCAGGATCGGTCACAACGTATGCTTCGAAGTACAGCACGCGCTCGATATCGCGCAGGGTCATGTCCAGGACCATACCCAGACGCGACGGCAGCGATTTCAGGAACCAGATGTGGGCGACCGGCGAAGCCAGTTCGATGTGGCCCATGCGCTCACGGCGCACCTTGGCCAGCGTGACTTCAACGCCGCACTTTTCGCAGATGACGCCGCGGTGCTTCAGGCGCTTGTACTTGCCGCACAGGCACTCGTAGTCCTTGATCGGGCCAAAGATCTTGGCGCAGAACAGGCCGTCGCGCTCAGGCTTGAAGGTACGGTAGTTGATGGTCTCAGGCTTCTTGACTTCGCCGTAAGACCAGGAACGAATTTTTTCAGGCGAGGCCAGACCGATCTTGATCGCGTCGAAGGACTCGTTTTGCTGTACTTGCTTGAATAGATCCAGCAGTGCTTTCATGTATCACTCCAGGTAGTGATGAATTCTTAAACTTGCGCGTTGGTGACTTCTTTAAAACCCGAGGCGGAAACCTGGTGTCAGACACATCGTGTCTGACACCTGCTTCTGCCGGTGGTTTTAGTTGCGTTCCAGGTCGATATCGATACCCAGGGAACGGATCTCTTTCACCAGCACGTTGAACGATTCCGGCATGCCGGCATCGATCACGTGATCGCCCTTGACGAGGTTCTCGTACACTTTGGTACGGCCGTTCACGTCGTCGGACTTCACGGTCAGCATTTCTTGCAGCACGTACGATGCGCCGTAAGCTTCCAGAGCCCACACCTCCATCTCACCGAAGCGCTGACCGCCGAACTGGGCTTTACCGCCCAGAGGCTGCTGCGTCACCAGCGAGTAAGGACCGGTCGAACGCGCGTGCATCTTGTCGTCCACCAGGTGGTGCAGCTTCAGCATGTGCATCACGCCCACGGTGACCTTTCGCTCGAAGGCTTCGCCGGTGCGGCCGTCGTACATGGTGACCTGGTTCTTGGAGTCGGTCATGCCCAGCTTGGTTGCGATCTCGTCCGGATACGCCAGGTCCAGCATGCGGCGGATTTCGGATTCGTGCGCACCGTCGAACACCGGGGTCGCGAACGGCACACCCTTCTTCAGGTTGGCCGCCAGCGACATGATTTCCTCGTCGCTGAAGTTGGCGATGTCTTCCTTCGAACCGGTCTCGTTGTACACGGTGGTCAGGTACTTGCGCATCTCTTCAACCTTGATCTGCGCCTGCAGCATTTCGCCGATACGGATGCCCAGGCCCTTCGCTGCCCAGCCCAGGTGGGTTTCCAGGATCTGGCCCACGTTCATACGGGACGGAACGCCCAGCGGGTTCAGCACCACGTCGGCCGGGGTGCCGTCTGCCATGTAAGGCATGTCTTCCACCGGAACGATACGCGAGACCACACCCTTGTTACCGTGGCGGCCTGCCATCTTGTCGCCGGACTGCAGGCGGCGCTTCACGGCCAGGTAAACCTTGACCATCTTCTGCACGCCAGGCTGCAGCTCGTCGCCCTGGGTCAGCTTCTTGCGCTTCTCTTCGAAGGCCAGGTCGAACTGGTGGCGCTTCTCGTTGATGGATTCCTTGATGGCTTCCAGCGCGGTCGCAGCGGTGTCTTCCGCCGGACGGATGTCGAACCAGTGGAACTTGTCCAGATCGTCCAGGTATTCCTTGGTGATCTTGGCGCCTTTCGCCAGCTTCTTCGGACCGCCGTTCACGACCTGGCCGATCAGCATCTTTTCCAGACGCTGGAAGGCGTCGCCTTCCACGATACGCATCTGGTCGTTCAGGTCCAGGCGGAAGCGCTTCAGTTCATCGTCGATGATCTGCTGGGCGCGCTTGTCGCGCGGGATGCCTTCGCGGGTGAACACTTGCACGTCGATCACGGTGCCGACCATGCCCGAAGGCACGCGCAGCGAAGTGTCTTTCACGTCGGAGGCTTTTTCGCCGAAGATCGCGCGCAGCAGCTTCTCTTCCGGAGTCAGCTGGGTTTCGCCCTTCGGGGTCACCTTGCCGACCAGGGTGTCGCCGGCCTGCACTTCAGCGCCGATGTACACGATGCCGGATTCGTCCAGGCGGGCCAATTGGTTCTCGGCCAGGTTGGAGATATCGCGGGTGATTTCTTCAGGGCCCAGCTTGGTGTCGCGGGCCACCACGGACAGTTCTTCGATGTGGATCGAGGTGTAACGGTCGTCTTTCACGACGTTTTCCGAAATCAGGATCGAGTCCTCGAAGTTCAGGCCGTTCCATGGCATGAAGGCCACGGTCATGTTCTGGCCCAGCGCCAGTTCGCCCAGGTCGGTCGATGCGCCGTCGGCAATCACGTCGCCCTTGGCCACGCGGTCGCCCACTTGCACGATCGGACGCTGGTTGATGTTGGTGTTCTGGTTGGAACGGGTGTACTTGATCAGGTTGTAGATGTCGACACCGACTTCGCCAGCCTGTGCTTCTTCATCGTTCACGCGGATCACGACGCGGCCCGCGTCGATGTAGTCCACCACGCCGCCGCGCAGCGCCTGCACGGTGGTGCCGGAGTCGACTGCCACGGTGCGCTCGATGCCGGTACCGACCAGCGCCTTTTCAGGACGCAGGCAAGGCACAGCCTGGCGCTGCATGTTGGCGCCCATCAGTGCACGGTTCGCGTCATCGTGCTCCAGGAATGGAATCAGCGAGGCTGCCACGGACACGATCTGGCCCGGGGCCACGTCCATGTACTGCACGCGTTCCGGCGACACCAGGATGGTCTCGCCCGCTTCACGGGACGATACCAGCTCGTCGACCAGTTGGCCGTCTTCATTCACTTTAGCGTTTGCCTGGGCGATGATGTAACGGCCTTCTTCGATGGCGGACAGGTAATCGATCTTGTCGGTCACCTTGGAACCTTCGACCTTGCGGTACGGGGTTTCCAGGAAGCCGTATTCGTTCAGGCGGGCATACAGTGCCAGCGAGTTGATCAGGCCGATGTTCGGGCCTTCAGGCGTCTCGATCGGGCACACGCGGCCGTAGTGGGTCGGGTGCACGTCGCGCACCTCGAAGCCGGCGCGTTCGCGCGTCAGGCCGCCCGGGCCCAGAGCGGAAACACGGCGCTTGTGGGTGATCTCGGACAGCGGGTTGGTCTGGTCCATGAACTGCGACAGCTGGGACGAACCGAAGAACTCACGGATGGCAGCCGAAATCGGCTTGGAGTTGATCAGGTCGTGCGGCATCAGGTTGTCGGCTTCGGCCTGGCCCAGGCGTTCCTTGACGGCGCGTTCAACGCGCACCAGGCCGGCGCGGAACTGGTTCTCGGCCAGTTCGCCCACGCAGCGCACGCGGCGGTTACCCAGGTGATCGATATCGTCCACTTCGCCGCGGCCATTGCGCAGCTCGACGAGGATCTTGATGACGGCCAGCACGTCTTCGTTCGACAGCGTCATGGCGCCGGTCAGTTCATCACGGCCGATGCGGCGGTTGAACTTCATGCGGCCCACGGCGGACAGGTCGTAACGCTCAGGGCTGTAGAACAGGCCGTTGAACAGCGCTTCCACCGATTCTTCGGTCGGCGGTTCGCCAGGACGCATCATGCGGTAGATCGCCACGCGGGCGGCGGTCTGGTCGGCGGTGTCGTCGATACGCAGGGTCTGGGAAATGTAGCCGCCCTGGTCCAGGTCATTGGTGTACAGGGTCTGGATCTGGTTGATGCTGGCATCGCGCAGTTTGCCCAGGGTTTCCTCGGTCAGCTCGTCGTTGGCCAGGGCCACCACTTCGCCGGTTTCCGGATCAACGATGTTCTTGGCGAGCACACGGCCCAGCAGGTAGTCTTCCGGCACGGAGATGTGCTGGATGCCGGCCTGCTCGATTTCACGCACGTGCTTGGCGTTGATACGCTTGTCCTTGACCACGATGGTCTTGCCCGACTTCGGATCGACGATGTCGAAGCGCGCGACTTCGCCGCGCAGGCGTTCGGACACGAACTCCATCTCCGCCCCTTCCGAGCGCAGGTTGAAGTTGTCGAAGACAAAGAAGTTGGCCAGGATCTGTTCCGGCGTCATGCCGATCGCCTTCAGCAGGATCGATACCGGCATCTTGCGGCGGCGGTCGACGCGGAAGTACAGGATGTCTTTCGGGTCGAACTCGAAGTCCAGCCAGGAACCGCGGTAAGGGATGATACGGGCCGAGAACAGCAGCTTGCCGGAGGAGTGCGTCTTGCCGCGGTCGTGCTCGAAGAACACGCCCGGGGAACGATGCAGCTGAGAAACGATCACACGTTCGGTACCGTTGATGACGAACGAACCGGTGGTAGTCATCAGGGGCAGTTCGCCCATGTAGACTTCCTGTTCCTTCATTTCCTTGACGACCGGCTTGGTCGGCGATTCCTTGTCCAGGATCACCAGGCGCACCTTGGCGCGCAGCGGAGACGCGAAGGTCAGGCCGCGCAGCTGGCATTCCTTGACGTCGAAGGCGGGATCGCCCAGCACATAGGACAGAAATTCCAGGCGGGCAAAGCCGTTGTGGGAAACGATGGGGAAGATGGAGCTGAAAGCCGACTGCAGGCCTTCATTCTTGCGTGTGGCAGGTGGAGTGTGCTCCTGCAAGAAGTTTTCGTACGACTCGAGCTGGGTAGCCAGCAGGAACGGAACGTTGTGGACGTTGGCGCGCTTCGCAAAAGACTTGCGAATGCGTTTCTTCTCAGTAAATGAGTAGTGCATGGACACTCCGTGAGTGACAGGAAAGGGTAGAGGATTCAGGTTTTGGCTGGCACACGCCAGCGAAAACCTCAAGCCACTGAGCGAACAAACAACACTTACAACACAGACGACAAAGGAGCCAAAGGCGGACCCCTCCTTTCAGAGGAGATCCGCCGCTTGGCTTCCCACGTTTAGCGACTTGCGCCGCCTTACGCAAAATTACTTCAGATCGGCCTTGGCGCCAGCTTCTTCCAGCTTCTTCTTAGCGGCTTCAGCGTCAGCTTTCGACAGGGCTTCTTTCACGGTCTTCGGTGCGCCGTCAACCAGGTCCTTGGCTTCTTTCAGGCCCAGACCGGTGATTTCGCGAACTGCCTTGATCACGCCAACTTTGTTCGCGCCGACTTCGGACAGAACCAGGTTGAATTCGGTCTGCTCTTCAGCAGCAGCTGCACCAGCAGCGGCGCCGCCAGCAGCCGGAGCTGCCATTGCAGCGGCGGACACGCCGAACTTCTCTTCGAATGCCTTGACCAGTTCGTTCAGGTCCATCACGGACATTTCGCTCACTGCGTTCAGGATATCGTCTTTGCTAATTGCCATTTGAAACTCCTAATTTGTTTGTAATGCTACAGAATTGGTATTGACTAAGAAACGCAGCCAGCGATTAAGCGGCTTCGGTTTCTTTCTTGGCTGCCAGAGCAGCCAGACCACGTGCAAAGCCCGACACCGGAGCCAGCATAACGCCCAACAGCTGCGAGATGAGGACTTCACGGCTTGGAATGCTCGCCAGTGCGGTAACGCCAGCTACGTCGAGCTGTTTTACCTGCAAAGTTACCAGCCTTCACAACCAGCTTGTCGTTGGTTTTGGCGAAGTCGGCGACGACTTTCGCTGCAGCAACGGCATCATCCGAGATCGAGTAGATCAGCGGACCGGTCATGGAATCGGCCAGAGGGGCGAACTGCGTGCCTTCTACTGCACGACGTGCCAGGGTGTTCTTCAGAACACGGATGTACACGCCTTGCGCACGCGCTTTGGCACGGAGTTGAGTCAAGTGACCAACCTGGATGCCACGGTACTCGGCCACGACGATAGTTTGCGCAGTTGCTACTTTTGCGGAAACTTCGGCGACAACGGCCTTTTTGTCATTCAGATTGAGACCCACGGTCAACCTCCTTAAATGATGTCAGGCTTGCGCCCCACATCGGTTCGAACAACGGCGTCCGAGGTTTAGGAGTCCAATGGACTACAGAAACTTGTTCGGGTACACCATCTGCGTTGGGCGCCTTCCGGCGATTAACCCGATGCCTGCCTGCTGCATCGAGCCCAACGGTCTTTGAAGGCCTGGCAGGAAAACCCTGCCAGCCCAAAGATCCGCCCGGCGTTTCCACCGGGACTTAATTCTTTATTACGCTGCCAGGGTAGCGTGGTCCACGCGAACACCGGCGCCCATGGTCGAGGAAATCGACACTTTGCGCAGGTACACGCCTTTGGACGAAGCCGGCTTGGCCTTGTTCAGTGCGTCGATCAGAGCCAGCAGGTTGGTCTTCAGGTCAGCATCGGCGAAGGACTTGCGGCCGATGGTGGCGTGGATGATACCTGCCTTGTCGGTACGGTATTGAACCTGGCCGGCCTTGGCGTTCTTGACGGCGCCAGCCACGTCCGGGGTCACGGTGCCAACCTTCGGGTTCGGCATCAGGCCGCGCGGGCCCAGGATCTGACCCAGGGTACCCACGATACGCATGGTGTCCGGGGAAGCGATCACGATGTCGAAAGGCATGTCGCCGGCTTTGACGCGCTCGGCCAGGTCTTCCATACCCACCACGTCGGCGCCGGCTGCTTTAGCAGCTTCAGCCTTGTCGCCGGATGCGAACACAGCAACACGAACGGTCTTGCCGGTGCCGGCTGGCAGAACGACGGAACCACGCACCACCTGGTCGGACTTCTTCGGGTCCACGCCCAGCTGGACGGAGACGTCGATCGATTCGTTGAACTTGGCGGTAGCCAGCTCTTTCACCAGGGAAACAGCGTTGTCGAAGGCGTACACTTTGGTACGGTCTACTTTAGCCTTGATGGCTTGAGCGCGCTTGGACAGTTTTGCCATGATCAGATGCCCTCTACGGTGATGCCCATGGAACGTGCGGAACCAGCGATGGTGCGCACAGCCGCTTCCAGATCGGCAGCGGTCAGGTCCGGGGTCTTCAGTTTTGCGATTTCTTCCGCCTGAGCGCGGGTCAGCTTGCCAACCTTGTCGGTGTGCGGCTTGGGGAGCCTTTTTGCACGCCGGAGTGCTTCTTGATCAGGTAGGTCGCTGGCGGGGTCTTCATCACGAAGGTGAAGGACTTGTCCGCGAAGGCGGTGATGATCACAGGGATCGGCATGCCTGGTTCCATACCTTGGGTCTGCGCGTTGAACGCCTTGCAGAATTCCATGATGTTCAGGCCGCGCTGACCCAGGGCCGGGCCGATCGGAGGGGATGGGTTTGCCTTACCAGCTGGCACTTGCAGCTTGATAAAGCCAATGATTTTCTTTGCCATGTTGGGCACTTCCTATCGTTGGATTGAGTAGTAGCGCCCCGCACGCGGCGGGGCTCCTCTTGGTTGGCGGATTAGACGTTCCGCCGGGACGTGAATCTTTAGACCTTCTCGACCTGGCCGAACTCGAGTTCGACAGGCGTTGCGCGGCCGAAGATGGTGACCGATACACGCACCTTGGACTTCTCGTAGTTGACTTCCTCGACATTGCCGTTGAAGTCGGTGAACGGACCATCCTTGATGCGGACTTGCTCGCCCACTTCGTACAGCACTTTTGGACGCGGCTTTTCCACGCCTTCCTGCATCTGGTGCATGATCTTTTCGATCTCGCGCGCAGGAATCGGGGTCGGCTTGTTCGACTTGCCGCCAATGAAACCGGTCACCTTGCTGGTGTTCTTCACCAGGTGCCAGGTTTCGTCCGTCATTTCCATTTCAACCAGCACATAGCCCGGGAAGAAACGGCGTTCGGTAACGGACTTCTGGCCGTTGCGCACTTCAACGACCTCTTCAGTCGGAACCAGGATCTGGCCGAACTGTTCTTGCATGCCGGCGCGCTCGACGCGCTCCGTCAGGGCTCGCTGCACGCTCTTCTCCATGCCGGAGTAAGCGTGGACGACGTACCAGCGCTTGTTGCTGACCGGCGTGGAAACCGCCTGCTCAGGCTCTTCCTTGCCCGGCTCGTCTTGCACAATTTCGCTCATTATTTCTTCCAACCAAGGATTACGTCGTACAACAGGAATTCCAGCAATTTATCCGTGCCCCACAGGAACACAGCCATCACCAGCACAAAACCGAACACGATCAGGGTGATCTGGGTCGCTTCCTTGCGGGTCGGCCAGACCACCTTCTTGGTCTCGCGAATGGATTCCTTCGCGAAATTCATGAATTCGCGACCAGTGGTCGAGGTGTACGCGATGCCGGCGGAAATGAGCAAACCAACCACAAGCGCGGCTGCCCGCACAAGGGTTGGTTGACCTGCCAGGTAGAAGAACCCGACTACGCCCGCAACCAGCGCAACCACTGCCAGCACGACTTTGAACTTATCGTTCGTCGTGCTAACGGTTTGCACGGATTGATTAGACATTTACTTTTTACTTTCGGTGCCCTGCACCAGATTCGGTGGCAGGGGCGGAGGGCATCGAACCCCCAACCTTCGGTTTTGGAGACCGACGCTCTGCCAATTGAGCTACGCCCCTACGTGTAAAACTTTATCAGTGGAATCCGTGATTCTAGCACCCATCACGGATGGGCGCTAGCCTTGGCCCGGATTCTTATCAGGCGATGATCTTGGCAACCACGCCGGCGCCGACGGTACGGCCGCCTTCGCGGATTGCGAAGCGCAGACCTTCTTCCATAGCGATCGGGGAGATCAGCTTGACGGTGATCGACACGTTATCGCCTGGCATAACCATTTCTTTATCGGCTGGCAGCTCGATGGAACCGGTCACGTCGGTGGTACGGAAGTAGAACTGCGGACGGTAGTTGTTGAAGAACGGGGTATGACGGCCGCCTTCATCTTTCGACAGAACGTAGATCTCACCGGTGAAGTGGTTGTGCGGCTTGATCGAGCCCGGCTTAGCCAGAACCTGACCACGCTGAACGTCTTCACGCTTGGTGCCGCGCAGCAGCAGGCCAACGTTGTCGCCGGCTTGACCCTGATCCAGCAGCTTGCGGAACATTTCCACGCCGGTGCAGGTGGTCTTGACGGTGTCGATGATACCAACGATTTCGATTTCTTCGCCGACCTTGATGATGCCGCGCTCAACACGACCGGTCACCACGGTGCCGCGGCCGGAGATCGAGAACACGTCTTCCACTGGCATCAGGAAGGTGCCGTCAACAGCGCGTTCCGGAGTCGGGATGTAGGTGTCCAGTGCATCGGCCAGACGCATGATGCAGTCTTCGCCCCATTTCGCCCGGCTGGCCTTCCAGGGCCATACGTGCGGAACCCTTGATGATTGGCAGGTCGTCGCCTGGGAACTCGTACTTGGAGAGCAGCTCGCGCACTTCCATTTCCACCAGCTCCAGCAGTTCAGCGTCGTCCACCAGGTCGCACTTGTTCAGGAACACGATGATGTAAGGAACGCCAACCTGACGCGCCAGCAGGATGTGCTCGCGGGTCTGCGGCATTGGGCCGTCAGCTGCGGAGCAAACCAGGATTGCGCCGTCCATCTGCGCAGCACCGGTAATCATGTTCTTGATGTAGTCGGCGTGGCCTGGGCAGTCAACGTGGGCGTAGTGACGTGCCTGGGTTTCGTACTCGACGTGCGCGGTGTTGATGGTGATGCCGCGTGCTTTTTCTTCTGGAGCAGCGTCGATCTGGTCGTAAGCTTTAGCTTCGCCGCCGAACTTCTTCGACAGAACAGTTGCGATTGCAGCGGTCAGGGTGGTCTTGCCATGGTCAACGTGACCGATGGTGCCAACGTTCACGTGCGGCTTAGTCCGCTCGAACTTTTCTTTTGCCATTTTAGACTCCTAACAATATGTAAGATTGCAGGGCACGTGCCCGTCTGTCGATCTGATACTTCTGAATTCTGGTGCCCTTGACGTGGATTGAACACGTGGCCTCTCCCTTACCAAGGGAGTGCTCTACCACTGAGCTACAAGGGCTTTGTTTGATGCCATGTATTGCGTGCCATACTGGAGCGGGTGAAGGGAATCGAACCCTCGTCTTAAGCTTGGAAGGCTTCAGCTCTACCATTGAGCTACACCCGCGAGGTCCGTATTACATTTTCTTCACTCTGTTCCTTGCAATCTGGTGGAGGGGACTGGATTCGAACCAGTGTACTCATAAGAGGGCAGATTTACAGTCTGCTGCCTTTAACCACTCGGCCACCCCTCCGCGAAGGAACCGCAGAGTATGAAGCAATTACAATCAACTGTCAACAAGCGCCGTGCGGCTTTCTGCACTGCGAAGCTGACCGTCTGCTTCGGGGCGAGATTGTAAGGGCTACGCCTGCAAATTTGCAAGTGTTGTTTTTAGGTTGCGATTTCGTCAGCTTGTACGACAATGTGGCACCCTGCTGTTTTCACCCGGAGTCCACCTTGACCACCCTGCCCCGGCGCCGCTGGCTGCTGGCCAACCTGCTGCTGCTTGCCGCCTACCTGGTGACGGGCCGCTTCGGCCTCTACCTCTCGCTGGCGCCCGGCTATGCCACTCCCCTCTTCCTGCCGGCCGGCATCGCGCTGGCGGCTGTCGCCAGCCGCGGCCCCGCCCTGCTGCCGGGCGTGGCGCTCGGCGCCCTGCTGGTCAACCTGTTGCCCCTGCCTGCTGCGCCCGATCCCTTTACCCTGCCCACAGCGTCGCAGGCCATGGCCGCCTTGTGCGCAGCGCTGGGCGCCAGCCTGCAGGCGGGGCTGGCGGCGCATGCCTTCCGCCGCTGGATCCGGCCCGACATCGGCGCCGGGCGCGACGTACTGCTGTTCCTGCTGCTGGCGCCCCTGGCCAGCCTGGTCAGCTCCACCGTGTCGATCGGCGGCGCCGCACTGGCCGGCGCCGTGGCAGTCGCCGATGCGCCGGCCAACTGGCTGGCCTGGTGGATTGGCGACGCAGTAGGCATGCTGCTGGCCGCGCCCCTGGTATGGATCGTCATCGCCGAACCGCGCGCCCTGTGGTGGCGCCGCCGCTGGCTGGTGGGCCTGCCCCTGCTGGTGCTGATGACCACCTTCATTGCCGTGTATGTGCAGGTGGCGCACTGGGAAGCGCAGCAGCGCATGCAGGGCTTCCGCCTCAAGGCGCAGCAGGTGGGCGACTTGCTGCAGGCCCGCTTCTCCGAGCATGAACGCTACCTGTACGCCATGTCGCGCGGCATCACGGTGTACGGCAACTTCATGACGCGCGACGACTTCCGCAAGTTCGCTTCCGGCTACCTCGACCAGCGCCCGGAGCTGTTGTCGATGGCCTGGCTGCGTCCCGTTGAACACGCCGACCGCGAGCGCTTCGAAGCATGGGCGCGCGTCGCAGCCGCACCCGATTTCCAGCTGCGCCAGTTTGCCCCGCAGGGCGAGAACATTCCCGCGCCGCGGCGCCCGCACTACCTGGTGGCCACCTTCATCGAGCCGCAGGAGCGCGCCCACTACCTGGGCGTGGACATCCTCGGCTCGCCGCAACGCGCCGGCGCGGTGGACGCCGCCCTGCGCAGCGGCTTTCCGGCGGCCAGCGCACCACACATGCTGATGCGGCGCGGCGCCGGCCGCGGCATCGTGCTGATGCAGGCCGTGCGCGCTGCGGACGGCGCGCCGCCGATGGGAGTGCTGCAACTGTCGCTGTACATCGAATCCTTCGTGCAGGTGGCGCTGCAGCAGGCCTACTTCCCCCATCTGCGCGTGAAGCTGGAAGACACGTCGGACGGCGCGCCCGTGATCGACCAGCTGGAGCGCGTGCCGCACCTGGACGCGGTGACGAGGACGCTGCACCTGGGCGGCCGCAGCTACCGCCTGACGATGGCGCCCACACTGGACTATGCGCTGCAGCAGCGCGGCTGGCAAAGCTGGACCGCGCTGACGGCCGGCCTGGCGCTGACCGGCCTGCTGGGCGCGCTGATGTTGCTGATCAGCGGCGAACGGGCCCAGATCCAGGCCCAGGTCAAGCAGAGCACGGCCCAGCTGCGCGAACGCGAGGCGCGCCTGCAGGCCATCCTCGACAAGGCGGCGGACGCTATCCTCACCATCGGCTGCGATGGCGCCATCCTGTCCGCCAATGCGGCGGCGGGCGATCTGTTCGGCCAGCGGCCGGACGCCCTGCGCGGCCAGCCGCTGGCGCGCTTCCTGCCGCTGCCGGAGGGCCAGGCGCCGGGCGCTTTCCTGCGGCATGTGGCCGAAGGCGACAGCCGCGAACACGAAGCCGAAGGACGGCGCAGCAATGGCGAAGCCTTCCCGCTCGCCCTTTCCGTCAGCGAGGTGGACCTGCCGGACGGCCATCTCTTCGTCACCATCCTGCATGACCTCACGGAGCAGCAGCGCGCCCAGGAGCGTATCTACCGCCTGGCCCATCACGATCCGCTGACCGGCCTGGATAACCGCCTCTCGCTCAACCTGCGCCTGGAACAGTTGCTGGCACAGACGCGCCGCAGCCGCGGCCAGGCGGCCGTGATGTTCCTCGACCTCGACCACTTCAAGAAGATCAACGATACCCACGGCCACCAGACGGGCGACCTGCTGCTGCAGGCCGTGGCGGACCGGCTGCGCGAGCTGCTGCGCGAAGTGGACACCATCGCCCGCCTGGGCGGCGACGAATTCATCGTCGTCACCAATGGCGCTGTCACGCCGGAAGACGCGGGCGCCATCGCGGTGCGCATCGTCGATGCGCTGGCGGCGCCCTTCCAGCTGGCGGGCAAGCTGATTCACAGCGGCACCAGCGTGGGCGTGGCCATGTTCCCGGCCGATGGCGATAATGCGGCCACCCTGCTGCGCCATGCCGATACCGCGATGTACGCCGCCAAGAGCCAGGGCCGCGGCAATTTCCAGTTCTTCCAGCCGGCCATGAACGCGGCCACGCACGAGCGCCTGCTGATGGAGAACCGCCTGCAACAGGGACTGGAGCAGCAGCAGTTCGAGCTTTATCTGCAGCCGCAGGTTGCGCTGTCCGACAGCCGCCTGCTGGGCGCAGAAGTGCTGCTGCGCTGGCATCATCCGGAGCTGGGCATGGTCAGCCCGAACCGCTTTATCCCCATCGCCGAGGAATCGGGCCTGATCCTGCCGCTGGGCGAATGGGTGTTGACGCGCGCCGTGCAGCTGCTGGACAAGTGGCGCGCCTCGGGCCTGGGCCATTTGCGGCTGGCGGTGAACCTGTCCGCCCGCCAGTGCCACGGCAGCGGCCTGCTGCCGCTGCTGGACCGCCTACTCGCCAACAGCGGTGTCGATGCCTCGCGGCTGGAACTGGAAATCACGGAATCGGCTGCCATGCAGGACCCCGGAACACAGCCGCCGCCTGCTGCGCGAACTGCGCCGGCGCGGCATCACCGTGGCCATCGACGATTTCGGCACCGGCTATTCCTCGCTCAGCTACCTGAAGCTGTTCGAGCTCGATCGCCTCAAGATCGACCGCGCGTTCGTGAAAGATATCGAGACCGATCCGAATGATGCGGCGATCGTGACGGCGACCATCGGACTGGCGCATTCATTGGGCTTGTCGGTGGTTGCGGAAGGTGTGGAAACCGAAGCGCAGGCGGCGTTTTTGCGCGGGAAGCATTGCGAGGAGGCACAGGGATATTTGTTCGCCCGGCCCATGCCCATCGCCGCGTTCGAAGCGCTGGCCGGAGCCGCAGCGCCGGCATACACGGCGGATCAATGATCCGCCCTACGGGGTCAGCGCCGCCAGAACTTGCCCTTTAAGCGCGCGGATCAGGGAGGTTTCGTCGGGAGGCACCCCCTCCGGCGCCGGCTGTGAACGATCCGCATAAAACAACCCCAGCTGCACCCCCTGCACGACCAAAGGCAGCACGATAAAGCTGCGCGCATCCGGCAGCAGCTTCAAGTGCCACTCCGGCAGCAGATCGCGGATCTTCGGCACGGACGCATCAGCGATCATCAAGTCCGCATCATTCTCCATCGCCAGATGAAAGAGATCCTTGCCCTGCAAGGGAAACGCGAACCTCGTGGCGCGCTGCACATGCTGCTCGCCGAAGGCGATGCGCGCCCGGAACTGGCCGCTCTTCACATCCTTCAGCGCCACCGTCGCAAAGCGGAAGCCCATGCTGCGATACAGCGTCTCCAGCACCGCCTGGATCAGCTCATTGACCTTGCTGCGTCCCGTTGCGCGCATCTGCGTGACTTCCTGCACGCCCGACAGCAGCAGCTCGCGCGCATGGAAAGGCTTGCCGCTCGGGTAGACGCCCTCCTGCTCGCTCTCGCCCGCATCCATGGTGGCCAGCGCCAGCACATTCGGCAGCCCTTCATGCGCTTCCTCACCGGCCTCCTCCTGCGGGCCGAGCTGCATGCTGTCCAGCAGCGCGTCCATATTGCGCCGCACGGTAAAGAACAGCTGCTCGATCTGCTCGCGTTCCAGGTTCAGCGCGGGACCATAGCGTTGCGTCAGCAGGCGCGCATCGTCCGGCGCCGGGCCGCTCTTGCGCGCCACGGCGCGCGCTGCGTCCATGCTGAAAGACACCACGGTACGCATCCACTCCGCGCGGTCGACCGGATCACGAATCACGCCCGGCGCCAGCGGCGCCACCGAGCGCACGATCACATCCGGAATCTTCCACTCCTTGAGGATGGCGGCGGACAGCGTGTCGTAGGTCGAGCCCAAAATCATCTGCGACGCCTGCGCCTGCGTATGCTGCCCAGTCGCCATCAGCTGGCCGATTTCGCGGAAACGCTCATGCTCGCGCGAGGCGATCAGCAGCGGCCCGATATTCTTGAACAGCGCGCCGATCGACGCTTCCTCCGCCTTCTGATAAGGGCTGAGGCGCGCCAGTTCGCGCCCCACCAGGCTGGCGCACAGCGCCGCCTCCAGCTCCGTGCGCACGCTCTGCGCGTGCTTGCTGTTGGCCAGCGTATCGACCAGCAGCATGGCCAGCGCCGTGGTTTTCACATTATCGAAACCAAGCAGCGAAATCGCGCGGGAGACGGTGGTGACGGCCATGCCGGCGGCGGTGCGGTATTGCGGCGTATTGGCCAGGCGCAGGATTTTCTGGGTCAGCGCGACATCGGACAGCACGTAATAAGCCAGGCTTTGCGTGCCCTGGTCTTCCGAGTCGGCCAGCTGCACGACGCGCGCGACGGACACGCCCAGGGCGAACAGGCCTTCGTCATCGCTGCAAAGCTTTTTCAGCAGCAGCCCGCGTACCGGCCGCCCCTCATCATGGGAATGTGGTGGCATTACTTTTTCGTTATAAGTAGATCAGGCCATTGTAGCGCCACAAGGCCGCCTAGATTGCGGCGCGCACGGCGGGAGAGGCGCCCCGGCCGGGCCGGATGTTGTATTTCTTCAAAATTTCCTGGTGCAGGCCGGCCAGCGCATGCAATTTCGGGTTGACGGGGTCGAGGCGGCGCACGCCGGCGATGAATTCCAGCGCGGACTTCCCCAGATGCTCGTCCCAGCCTGTGTTCTCCAGGCACTTCAGCACCGCCACGGCGGCGTTGAACACCACCTGCGGGTTGTCCGGCAGCTTGGCGACGGCTTCCGTCATCAGGTCCACGGCGCCACGGAAATCGCCCTCCTTCGCCAGGCGGGCGCCTTCGGCCACCATATCGCCCACCTCGGCCCGGCTCTCGTTGGCCAGGCGCGCGGCCAGTTCGCCGTGGCCGGTCTGCTCCATCATGCGCACGGCCTTGTCGATCGCCGCATTGCTGGCGGCATTGCGCATCACATCGCGCATCACTTCCGTGGCCTGCTCCTCCTTGCCCACTTCCAGGCAGGTGCGCGCCAGCTCCATCTTCATTTCGTTCGACAGCCCGGTGGCGCGTTTGCAGCCGGCCAGCGCGGAGTCGAGCGAAGCATTCATGCGCGCCTCGTTGCCCGTGTACTCGTGCAGCATGGCGGACGAAATCGCGCTGCACACTTCCGTGTTCTTCTGTCCCCCCAGCGACTTGTCGAGGTCGCGGATCACCGCCGCGGCCTGCACCGGATCGCCCTTCTTCACCAGCGTCTGGGCCAGGCGCGCATGGTCTTCCGGGTTGCGGAATTCCGAATAGCGCGCCTTGCTGACCACCTGCTTCAGCGCGCGTTCGGGCGGCTTCAACGTCGCCCGCTTCCAGCGCCACTTCGCCCAACCGGCGCAGGCGGCGCACCGCGTGCGGCGACAATTCCACCGCATCGTTCAGCACGGCCTGGGCCGCCGGCAGGTCGCCCTTCGCTTCATGGGTTTTCGCCAGCCAGTCGTAGGCGTCGAGAAAGCGTGCATTGTGGCCCAGTAGCTCTTCCAGCATCTCGCGCGCTTCCTCGTAGCGCTCGCGCAGGAACAGCGTCTTGGCCTGGCCCAGGCGGGCCCAATGGACGCGGCGGCTGTTCCACAACTCGGCGTAAACCGGTTCGGCCAGTTCCGGCTCGCCCAGTTGCAAATGCATTTCGGCGCGCAGGCGCATGAAGTCGGCGGAGAAGCGCGGCTGCGCCAGCTCGCCCGCTTCGCAGGCTTCGATGGCGGCGCGCTGGTCGCCCACTTCCACCAGCTGGTAGACGGGCAGCAGCGCCGTGCGCCGGTCCAGCGCGCGCCAGATGCGGTCCATCATATTGTCGGCGGCGAAGGGCTTCAGGATGTAATCGCTGGGCATCAGCTCGGCGGCGCTGACGACCTTGCTGAACTGGCCTTCGCCCGTGACCATGAAGAACATGGTGGCGGCGGAGATCAGCTTATGGTGGCGCAAGTCTTCCAGCATCTGCTGGCCGTCCTGGCCGGTTTCAAGATCGTACTCACAAAGGATCAGGTCGTAGCTCTTGCTGGCCAGGGCGCGGATGGCCTGGCCGGAGCTGGAGGCGTCATCGATGCGGCTCAGGCCGCACAGGTTCAGCATATTGTGAAGGCTGGCGCGCATGCCCGGGTGGGGTTCGATGATCAGCGCGCTGAGGCCCTTCAGTTCTTTCATGATATTTGGCGTAAACGGGGGCAATCCCCTCTCAAGGGCTGCCCCAAGTATATTACGCCGCAGTGAGAATTGGTGAGATTGGCCGGGCGGGCGCGGCGCGGCCGCCACAGCCACTGACTCTCAGTTGGGTTTGCTGATTTCGTCCGTGCCCAGTTTCGGGTCGCGCTCGATCACTTCCAGCAGCGCATCCACCACGTCCGGATCGAACTCGGGTGCCGCGGCGCGCCGTGATATAGCTCATCACATCCGGGTACGGCCACGGTTCCTTGTAGGGGCGCTCATGCAGCAGCGAATCGAAGACATCGACCACGGCCACGATGCGGGCGGACAGCGGAATGTCCTTGCCCTTCAGGCCGTTCGGGTAGCCCTGGCCATCGTAATGCTCGTGGTGGGCGCCCGCAATCTCGGCGCCATAGTGCAGGTAGCTGACGCCATCGACCATGTGGGCGGCGCGTTCGAGCACGCTGCGGCCGACGGCGGCGTGGGTCTGCATCAGCGCCCTCTCTTCTTCCGTATGCGGGCCCGGCTTCAGCAGGATGTGGTCCGGCGTGGCGACCTTGCCTACGTCGTGCAGGATGGAGGCGAGGCCGATCATGTCCACCAGCTGGGTCGTCAGCTGCGGATCGTCGATGCCGCGCTCCTTCATGCGCGCCGCGATCGCCGACGACAGGCGCTGCACGCGCCGCACATGGCCGCCGGTGCAGCCGTCACGGAACTCGGCCAGGTCGGCCAGTGCGACCACGGTCGCTTCCTGCGCCTTGCGCAACTGGCCGAACATGTAGAGATTGTCGAAGGCGGCGGCGATGCGCTCGCAGAACACTTCCAGCAGGTCGCGCTGGATCTGGGCCAGCGGCCAGGGCGGCGTGACGGAAATGGCCACGTCGCGGTTTTCCTGGGTGTGGATGTAGAGCACATTGGCCGGGTGTTCGAACTGGCTCTTCTTCTCGGCGAAAGCCTTGGCGATGGCCGGCCACAGCGTATGCTCATGCGGCATGCTCTCGTTCTCTGCCAGCGGCGCGTAATTGCCGGTGGCGGCCACCACGGTGGCGTCGCCGGTATCGACCTGCATCAGGCACAGCACGCCGTCCGCCCCCACATCGAGGATGGCGGATACCTGGTTCAGTACGCCGGACGCGAACTCGCGCAGCGAATGGATCTGGTACAGGTTGGTGGCGCCGGCCAGGATCTTGCCGAGGCCGATGCGGCTGCGCTCCAGCATGTTCAGGCTTTCATAAGCGCGCAGCGCGGAAATGACGGTGGTGAACAGCTTTTGCGTGGTCAGCTCAGTCTTGGCCTTGTAGTCGTTGATATCGTATTCGATGATCACGCGCTGCTCGGGCGCCTGGCCCGGCTGGCCGGTGCGCAGCACCACGCGCACGATGGAGTTGTGCAGCTCTTCGCGGATGCGGCGCGCCAGCAGCAGGCCGGCATCGTCCGTTTCCATCACCACATCGAGCAGCACGAGCGCGATATCGGGGGTATCGCGCAGGATATCGAAGGCTTCACGGCCGCTGTAAGCGGAAAACAGTTCCAGCTCGCGTCCCTTGAAGCTGACGTTGCGCAGGGCCAGGCGGGTAACGGCGTGCACATCCTGGTCGTCATCGACGATCAGGACGCGCCATTGGCGCTGGTCGGGTGCCGCCAGGGCGGTCTGCTTGTCATCGTCATCTTCTTCCAGCAGCCAGTCGTCCTCGACGGCGTTGGGGTCCGCCATACCATCTCCTTGATTTAAAATGCCGAATCGTCACAACCAGCATAATCAGAATTTAATTGTGTGACAATCGAAACTTTCCTCAACACCACGAAGGAGAAAGCCATGCAAGACAATCAAGTCGCGGCCGCCGACGGCCTGGGACGCGAGTTCCTGGCTTTCAAGCTGGGCAGTGAGGAATACGGCATCGATATCCTCAAAGTCCAGGAAATCCGGGGATATGAGGCTGTCACGCGCATTGCCAACGCGCCGGACTTCATCAAGGGCGTGATCAATCTGCGCGGCATCATTATTCCGCTGGTCGATATGCGCATCAAATTCAAGCTGGGTGACCCCGTCTATGACCAGTTCACCGTGGTCATCATCCTCAATATTAATGGCCGCGTGGTCGGCATGGTGGTCGATTCGGTGTCCGACGTGACCACGCTGACGCCGGACCAGATCCGCCCCGCGCCGGACTTGGGCACCGTCTTCAGCACCGAGTACATGATCGGCCTTGGCACCATCGATGAGCGCATGCTGATCCTGGTGGACATCAACAAGCTGATGTCGAGCGCCGAAATGGGATTGATCGACGGCCTGGCTACCTGATTCGGCGCTTAACTGGCAGCCTGCTTGGCCCGGCGGTCGGCGCAGCCGTTCTTGCCCGGGCCCAGGTCGATGTTCTGGTAGCGGATTTCGTACTTGCCGTTGGAGAGCTGATCGACCACCAGCTTGTCGTGCGCCTGCACGAAGGCATAGCGCACGTTGACGTGGCGCTCGAGGTCGTAAACCTTGATGAAGACGGCGGAGGCATTGCTGGCATTGTCCAGCGTCAACTGCATATCCTCGCCCTTGTTTCCGACCGGGAAACCATCCACATAGCCGGACTGGGCCGGCCAGGGGCTCGCCATTCGGCGCCACCAGGGTCGGGCTGTCATGTTCGCAATCGACGACCGAGCTCGGCAACACCACCTGGGACAGGGTCACGACCTTGATTGGCGGCGGTTTAGCCACGTTCGGTTCCGGCGAGTAAGGCTTGGCGACGGCCCAGCCATCGTCGCCCGTCTGGGCTTTCTCGACGCGGGGGAAGCTGCGGGTGGGCGTGGTGGTTGCGGTGGCCGTCAGCTCGGCGGCAGGTTTGCCGCCCCAGCCGGACGCCAGGACGGAAGAAACGCGGTGCGGCTCACCCACGGTCAACATGCCGCCCATCCAGCCCAGGGCCAGGCAGCCGCTCGAGCGAACCCCACAGCTTGAGGCGATGCTTCAGTTTCCGGCGGCGCGGGATATCGACGGGATGATCGGTCCAGCCCTGCTCAGCCGGCGGCGGATGCTGGCCCTCGTGCCTGGTGCTTTCCAGCCATTCCACTTCCCATTCTTCCTGGGCAATCCACTCATCGTGCTCCTTGCGCCGCACGGGATCGGCCAGGGCGCCGTACGCCGTGTTGACGATAGCCATGATGCGCGCCGCCTTTTCATCACCCGGATTCTTGTCCGGATGATATTCTGGCTCAGCGCCTTATAGGCGGCACGTATGACTTCCTGCGGCGCGCCGCGGGACACCTTCAGGTTGTCATAGTGAGTGTGGATCTTTCCCATCTCTTAATATTATCAGCGGCTGGCTGCCTCTACAAACGGTGGGTTCGATCCGCGCGCAGGAGTTCCTCAGGCAATTCCACGCCCTTGCCGACCGTCAGCACCTTGAACAGCTCGCCCATTTCAGCCGGGGACAGCAGCTTTTGCAGGGCATTGGCCTGAGGCAGGTAGCGCACGGCGTCCGACGGATCGGTGCGCAGCAGCAGTTCGCCCACGCCCACGCCGATCAGGAAGCCGGCCTGGCTGGCGTAGCCAAGCACCTCTGCCCCCGCCTCCTGGGCTGCCAGCGCCATCGCCGTAAAGTCGACGTGGGCTGTGATGTCCTGCAGGCCTGGCAGGTAGAAGGGATCCGGATGGGCGTGGTGGCGGTAGTGGCACATCAGCGTGCCGGTGGCGCGGTCGCCCAGATAGAATTCACGGGCCGGGAAGCCGTAGTCGAACAGCAGGGCTGCGCCCTTGCCCAGCATCCGTCCCAGCGTCGCCATGAATCCGCAGGCGGCGCCATGGACTTCGGTCACGTAGCCGACCGGCAGCGTGTCCTGGTCAGGAACTTGGCGCTCGATCTGCGCCGCCAGCGCGGCATCGGGCGCCACCGGCTGCCAGGCGAATGCGCCGTCGCGTACCGTGACGTGCAGCGCCTGCCAGCCCTGTTCGGTCAGCGTGACCACATCGACCGGCATGGCGTCGAGCACTTCATTGCCCAGGACAACGCCATCGAAGCGCTCCGGCAGCGTGTCCAGCCAGCGCACTTGCGGGAAATCCTTCAGGCGCTCCTGCTGGCGCGCGCGCAGCTCGCCGGACAGGTCGACAATCGAATAGCTCTCGACCGCCACGCCGGCCGCTGCCAGCTCGGTCAGCACATCGAAGGCCAGCTTGCCCGTGCCGGCCCCGAATTCGAGGATATGCGGCGCGCTTTGGGCGATAATAGCGGCTGTAGCGTGCGCCAGCGCCTGCCCGAACAGGGGCGTGAGCTCGGGCGCGGTTGTAAAATCGCCATCCCTGCCTAGCTTGGCGGAGCCGCCGCTGTAATAGCCCAGGCCGGGCGCATACAGCGCCTGTTCCATGAAGCGGGAGAAGGGAATTGCGCCGCCCTGCCGCTCGATATCGGCGGCGATCTGGCGCTGCAAGGCTTGGGACGCGGCCAGCGCGTCGGGAGAAGGTGCTGGTAAAGACATTCCGGCATTGTAGCGAATCGGCGTCTCCATGGGATCACACCGTACTTAATATGACGACAACACAGCCAGACAATTCGCCGCGCGTCGCCCTCGTCACGGGCGCCGGCAAGCGCCTCGGCCGCGCCATCGCCCTCGGGCTGGCGCGCGCAGGCTGGGACATCGCCGTCCACTACCGCCACTCGCACGACGAGGCGCGCGCCCTTGCGCATGAAATCGCCGCCCTGGGCCGGCGCGCGGTAATCCTCGACTGCGACCTGTCCGACGAAGCCGCCGCAAAGCAACTGGTGCCGCGCGCCGTGGTCGCGCTGGATGCCGTGCACTGCGTGGTCAACAACGCTTCCCTGTTCGATTACGACAGCCACTTCGACTTCGGCATCGAACGCTTCGACGCCCACATGCACGCCAACGTGGCCGCGCCAGTACTGCTGGCCCACGCCCTGTACGAAGCCACGCCGGAGCGCGGCGAGGCGGTCGTCATCAATCTGCTGGACCAGAAGCTTTATAATCTCAATCCCGATTTTCTGTCCTACACCCTGTCCAAGGCGGCGCTGGGCGCGGCCAACACGATGCTGGCCCAGGCGCTGGCGCCGCGCGTGCGGGTGGTGGGCGTGGCGCCGGGAATCACCATGGTGTCCGGCGACCAGAGCGAGGAAGGCTTCGCCAAGGCGCACAAACAGACGCCATTGGGCCGCTCCAGCACGCCGGAGGATATTGCCGCCGCTGTCGTCTATGCGGCCGGCGCACGCGCCATGACGGGCACGGTCTTGCTGGTCGATGGCGGCCAGCACCTGGTGCCGATGGAACGCGACGTGATGTTCGTCGCCAAATAATTTCAACTTTAAGGTTTACGCATAATGCTGTCCGCCCTGATTCACCCACAACTGCAGGATTGCCGCCGGCTGTTCCTGCGCAATTACGAAGTGCTGATCAATATCGGCGTGCACGATTTCGAGAAGAAGGGCGAGCAGCGCGTGCTGATCAACGTGGACTTGTATATTCCGCTGGCCGTGTCCACGCCCAAGGCCGACGAGCTGCAGGAAGTGGTCGATTACGACTTCATGCGCGAGACCATTGCGCGCCGCATGGCGCAGGGCCATGTCCATCTGCAGGAAACCCTGGTGGACGATGTGGTGCGCGCGATGCTGGAACACCCGCATGTGCGCGCCGCGCGCGTGTCCACCATGAAGCCGGGACGTGTATCCGGATTGCGAAGGCGTGGGCGTGGAAGTATTCAAGATCAAGGATGCAGCATGAACGCCGTTGTAGACACCAAGGCCGCCGATAAAGTCACCTACGAAAACAACAAGCTGCACAAGCGCCTGTGCCGCCTGGTCGGCCAGGCCATCGGCGACTTCAATATGATCGAGGAAGGCGACAAGGTCATGGTCTGCCTGTCCGGCGGCAAGGACTCCTACGCCCTGCTGGACATCCTGATGACGCTGCGCGAGCGCGCCCCGATCAATTTCGAGATCGTGGCCGTGAACCTGGACCAGAAGCAGCCGAACTTCCCGGCCGATGTGCTGCCGCGCTATCTGACGGAACTGGGCGTGGCTTTCCACATCGAGAACCAGGATACGTATTCCATCGTCAAGCGCCTGATCCCGGAAGGCAAGACCACCTGCTCGCTGTGCTCGCGCCTGCGCCGCGGCATCCTGTACCGCGTGGCCGATGAACTGGGCTGCACCAAGATCGCCCTCGGCCACCACCGCGACGACATCCTCGAAACCTTCTTCCTCAATATGTTCTTCGGCGGGAAGATCAAGGGCATGCCGGCCAAGCTGGTGTCCGACGACGGCAAGCACGTGGTGATCCGTCCGCTGGCCTATGTGAAGGAAGAAGACACCGAGCGCTACGCGGCCGTGAAGAACTTCCCAATCATCCCTTGCGACCTGTGCGGCTCGCAGGAGAACCTGCAGCGCAAGCAGATCAAGGCCATGCTGCGCGACTGGGAGAAGAAGCATCCGGGGCGCGTGGAAAACACCTTCTCCGCCTTGTCGACCGTGGTGCCGTCGCACCTGATGGACCGCGCGCTGTTCCCGTTTGCCGAGATCAAGGCGGACGGCGTCGCCAATCCTCTTGGCGATATCGCGTTTGACGAAGAGCCCTGCTCGACCACCACGTCCGTTCCAGGCGTTATCCCATTGCAGGCAACGGCGGATCAATGATCCGCCCTTGTATCTTTACCTTGTTGGTGGTTAGCTACTACCAACGGAAGTGATGGGGAACTTGCATCCGCCCTGAGGGCTTAGACCCTGCTGCGTAGATGAAGCCCATCACTTCGCCTCCACACCATTTCGACACTGGACGGTAGCCTAGGGCTTGGACCCTGCATGTACAAGGTGAGTGGGTGGGATGATTCGCTGAGGCAAAGGGGAAGATCATGTTCTATTTGGGCATAGATGTATCCAAGGCCAAGCTCGACTGCGCCTTGTTCGATAGTTCAACTAGCAAGCAGAAATGTAAAGTCGTGAGTAATGACCCGGATGGCTTCGCTAAGTTGCTGGACTGGCTGGCCAAGCAAAAGGTAGAGGCGGTGCATGTCATCATGGAGCCGACTGGCGTTTATCATGAGCCAGCCGCCTTGGCACTGACCGATGCGGGCATTAGGTTATCGCTGGTTAATCCGGCCCAACTGCGCAATTTTGCCAAGGGGCTTGGGGTTAAGACGAAGACCGACAAAGCAGATAGCAGTGTCCTGGCACGCTTTGGGGCCACGCAAAATCCCGAACTCTGGCAACCGCCTTCCATCGCCGCACGCACTTTGAAAGCCCTGCTGGCAAGGCGCGATGTGCTCGCCGAACACCTGCAGCGTGAACATAATCGCAGGGAAATGATTCAGTTCAGCGAAGTGCCTGCGCCCGTTCAGCAGTCCATCGCTGCCTCTATCGAATTTCTTACTGGCGAACTGGCACGGCTGGATCAACAAATTCAGAGCCATATAGACGATGACCCAGATCTGAGAGGGAAGAAAGACCTCTTGGAGACCATTCCTGGCGTCGGTCCGCGTGTTGCGCTCAATATGACGGCGTTGCTGGCTGCGCGCCATTTTGAGCGCGCCGAACAACTGGCCGCCTATCTGGGCCTGGTGCCGGTTCAGTGGGAGTCCGGCACTTCAGTCAGTGCTCGGCCACGCATGTCCAAAGCCGGCCCTTCTCATTTGCGCAAGCTGCTTTATATGCCAGCAGTAGTAGCGATCCGCGCAAATCCCCACATCAAGGCGCTTTATGAACGACTGCTGATCCGTGGCAAGCCCAAGATGGCTGCCATCGGCGCAGCCATGCGCAAACTAGCCCACTTATGTTTTGGAGTCGTCCACACCGGCAAGCCTTATGACGCAAAATTAATGCATCCAGCTTGACGGCGGAGACGGTATCTACGCGCTAGTAGGCGGTCTGGCTGTACGGCCGGACCGTCCGGTCGCGTCCCCAATCGGTGTTGGGCGCCGCCTGCATGCGGAATACCAGCTCCCCGCCGGCCATGATGTCTTCGTGGCGCAGGAAGCTGCGCGCTAAAGGCTTGCCGTTCAGCGACACGCTGCCGATATAAACGTTGGCAGCGGACAGCTGCTCGGCGCGAATCGTAAAGCGCTTCCCGTTCGGCAGATTCAGCACCGCCTTGTCCACAAATGGGCGCCCAATCACATACTCGTTACTGCCCGGCGCCACCGGATAAAACCCCAGCGCCGTGAACGCGAGCCAGGCGGACATCTGCCCCAGGTCATCGTTGCCCGCCAGCCCGTCCGGCCTGTTGCCATACTGGCTGGCGACAATCTGCCCAGCCGCGCCTGGGTCTTCCACGGCGCGCCCGCGTAGTTGTACAGGTAAGCCACATGACGCGAAGGCTCATTGCCATGAGCGTAGTGGCCAATCAGCCCCGAGATATCCTCCATGTGCGCGTACACATTCTCATCCACGTTCGCATCGAACACCTGATCGATCTTCGCGCTCATGCCCGCGTCCCCGCCCAGCATGGAGATCAGGCCCGCGTTATCGTGCGGCATATACCATGAGTACTGCCAGGCGCTGCCCTCGGTATAGTCGCTGCCGAAGTTCGACTGCACCGGATTGAAAGGCTCGCGGAACTCGCCGCTCGATTTGCGGGCGCGGATGAAGCCCGTCTTCGTATCGAACACATTGCGGTAATTCTGCGCGCGCTGGTAGTAGCGCGCCGCGATATCCTTGCGGCCCATCTTCTCGGCCACGCGCGCAATGGTCCAGTCATCGAAGGCATATTCGACCGTCTTGGACGCCGCTTCCGGTTCCAGGTCGATCGGCACATAGCCCAGCTTCATGTAGTGTTCAAGCCCGCCGTAAGGCCCATACTCGGCGCTGGCCATCATCGCCGTCAGGGCTTCGTCGGCATTGATGCCCTTCATGCCTTTCATGTAGGCGTCCGCAATCACGGGCACCGCGTGGTAGCCGATCATGCACCAGGTTTCCAGGCCGTGGAACTGCCAGACGGGCAGGATGCCGTAAGGGCTATGCTGCTGTGACGCGATCAGCGAGCGCACGAAGTCCACATTGCGCTGCTCCGGCTGGATCAGCGTCAGCAAAGGATGCAGGGCGCGGTAGGTGTCCCGACAGCGAGAAGGTGGAATGGAAGCGGAAGCCTTTCGCCTGGTGCACCTGGTTGTCCGGACCGCGATACTTGCCGTCGCGGTCCATGAACAGGCTTGGCGCCAGCATGCTGTGATACAGGCTGGTATAGACCATGGTGCGCATGTCCGCCGGCGCATCGATCGTCACGGCGGACAAAGCCTCATTCCAGGCATCGCCCGCGCGCTTGCGCTCCGCATCGAAGTCCCAGCCCGGCATCTCTTCCATGTTGGCCAGCGCGCCATCCTCGCTGACGGCGGACAGCGCCACCTTGACCATCACCGTGCCGTCTTCGGGCACGCCGAAATCCAGCGCACCGACCAGCGCCTTGCCTTCGACATAAATTTTTTCCGCCGGCGTCTTGCCCGGCGCAGCGAAGCCTTTGTACTCGACGCCCTCTTCCCGGTTGTAAAGCGCGCGGCCCGCGATCGGACGCGAGAACTTCATCGCGAAGAAAACCTGGCGCCCCGGCGCCCAGCCGCGCGTGATGCGCATGCCGGTAATCGTGCTGCTGTCGCGCACGCGCACGGAAGACCACAGGTTCTTGCCGTTGTAGTCGTAGATGCTGTTGCGCAGGTCGAGGATCAGCTTTGCGCCGGCGCCTTTGGCGTAGCGGTAGCGGTGCAGCCCTACGCGCTCGCCGGCGGTCAGCTCCACGTCCACATCATGATCCTGCAGGCGCACTGCGTAGTAGCCCGGTTCTGCGCGCTCGTCCTCATGGCGGAAGCGCGAGCGGTAGCCGCTGACGGGACGCTCGGGATAGCCCGGTTCCAGCTTGGTGTCGCCGCTGTAGGGCATCAGCAGCACATCGCCCAGGTCGGAATGGCCGCTGCCGGAGAAATGGGTGTGGGAGAAGCCGAGGATGGAATTGTCCTCATAGCGGTAGCCGGCGGCCCAGGGATAGCTCTGCCTGAAGTGGCGCACCTGGGTGTCCGGGCTCAGTTGCACCATGCCGAAGGGACGCGTTGCGCCAGGGAAGGTGTGGCCGTCGCCACCGGTACCGATGAACACATTGACTGCCGCCGCCGGACTGCCCGGCTGCGCCGCCTGTGCCGCCATCGCGGTCAGCAACGCGAGCCCTCCGATCACGCTCCGAATACCCATTATCCCTCCCCAGATTGTTAGCTCAGCCGCGACATCTTATACAATGTGGCACGAATCGCAACGGAATGCTGAAAGATATGCTGCCAGTAGTGAAACGACTGATGCTGTTCTTATGGCTCGCCGCCGGCGTTGCCAGCGCCGCACCGCCAATCGAAATCATGGTCGAGGATGGGGCCGCGCCGTGGTCCGGGCCGGACGGCAACGGCTATGCGAATGACCTGGTACGCGCCGCCTTCGCCGCCGTCCACACCGAGATCAGGCTGGCAGTCGTTCCCTACGCGCGCTGCAAGGCATATGTGATGCAGGGCGCGGTGGCGGGCTGCTTCAATATGTCGCCCTCGCCCGAGCACCAGGGCAAATTGCTGCTGTCGGACATGCCGCTGTTTGAAGTCCATCCCCGCTATTACTACAACACGGACAAGCCGCTGCCGGCGGTGTCTGAACACATGGTCGCTGCCGGAACCCGCATCGGCGTGGTCAATGGCTATGAATATCCGCCCTCGCTGGCCGAGCTGGAAAAGCGCGGCGCCATTCTCGACCGGGCCAATACGGAAATCGCCACCCTGCGCAAGCTGGCGGCGGGCCGGGTGGACCTGGCGCTGATGATGGCCGACCAGGTCAAGGCCGACGCGGCGCAGATGCGCAACGTGGCAGTGGCCTTCCACGCCGCATCCATGGGCTCCTACATCGGTTTCAGCACCATCCACCCGCAGGGCGAACAGGCGCGCAAGTTATTCAACGAAGGTTACCGCATCATTTCCACCAACGGCCGCAAGGCCGAAATCGCCCGCCGGTGGCAGATCCGTTAAGCCGCAGGCCCGCAAACACGGCGGATCAATGATCCGCCCTACGCCGCACCGAGGCCATTTACGTCCAACACCGCAGCCCACCACATGGCCACGTGCCAGGGGGCTGTAGGGCGGATCGTTTTGATCCGCCGTGCGTGCGAACCGACGGCAGTTTTAGTACCTGCGCGCTGTACGGAACAAGGGGTAGAGATTAAACCGCTCATCCCACGAAGCATGCCGCCTGGCGAAGAAATTCAGCCGCGCCCGCGGATTTTTGGCAAACTCCGGATCGCTCGCCAGCCGCGCCTTGAACTCCGCGGCGACAGCAGGATCCGCCGCAATCTGCTCACGCGCCACCTCCTCCGCCACATACTCCTCCATATACTCCTTGCGCTCGAAGGAATTGTTGAAGAAGCCCCAGGCCAGCAGCGAATCAGCGCCTTGCGGCTCCAGCATCGTCATCACCAGGCGCGACTTCGGCTGTGCGGACGGAATGAACAGCGCACCCTTGCCGATCTCGCGCTGCTCCGGCTTCCACACCCCATCAACTGTCAGCATCTGATGCCCCTCGAAGGAAGTCGGCGTCAGCTTCGTGCGCTCGGCGCGGAAAGCTTCGACATCCACCTTGCCCGGCGCCGACGCCAGCACCTTGTACGCAATCCCGTGCACCTTCAGCTTCGGCTCAACGATCGAAGCCTGCGCCGCCGGAACCAGATAGCCGCCGGCCGGCGCTTTCATCACGAAGTCCGGCACCACCTCATCGCGCAGCGGCACGGTCCACACCTGCGGCTTCGATTCATCGTACTTCGTCCACAGACCGCCCGAGATATCCGATGGCGTGCGGGTGTATTCATAGCCGCCGAACTGGATGGTGGTGACCTTGTCCGTGGTCTTGTAGCTGAGCGGCGTATCGGCCAGCGCGACGGCGCGCGCGTCGGCTTCGGCCGCCAGCTTCGACCACGCGGCGCCATGCTGCGCTACCTGTTCGAGCAGGGACACGATGGTATTGTGCGTGATGCGCACGCGGGTCGGATAATCCTTCCACGAATGCGTTTCCACCAGCATGGCGAAGCGGTTCCGCAGCGGGAAATAACCGGTGGAGAGCGTGGCGTGGACATGCTGTCCACGAAGCCGGAAGTCGGATCGTCTGTCTTGTCGAAGGAAATGTAATAGTGCTTCGGATCGGAACCCCGCTTGCGCAAATCCGCCATCACATTCTCGCGCAGGTCGAGGCCCGCCTTCATCAGCGCAGCATCGCCGCCGTGCACCGGCTCGACCTGGATCGACACGTCCGGCTGGAACTTGGCGCCGTCCGTCACGTGCAGGTCAATATAGGCCAGCGGGTCCCACTCGTTGACCAGCGCCAGCATGTTCTGCATTTCAGGCGCGTCAGCCTTCACGTAGTCGCGATTCAGGTTGTAGTTCTGCGCCGTGACGCGCCAGCCCATTTCCACAGGGCCGCGCTGGTTGGGACGATTGTTCTTGCCGAAGCGCTCGTGACCATCGACATTGAAGACGGGGACGAAGAGCAGCACCTGCTTGTCCAGCGCGCCCACGGCCGCCTCGCCCTCAAGCGCCTCGCGCAGAGCCAGAAAACCGGCATCCTTGCCGTCAATCTCGCCGGCATGGATGCCGCCCTGCACCAGCAACACCGGCAGCTTGCGCGCCTTGGCCGCCTTCGCCGCCAGCGCGCCCGTACGCGACACGGCCAGCGCCAGCATCGGGCGCCCTTCCGGTGTCGTGCCAAAGCTGAAGCAGCGTACGGCTTTCGGATAAGCCTTCTGGAACTCTCCGCACAGCTTCACCACTTCATCGTATCGGCCCGTGGCCTGGAAGCCGGAGCGTTCGGAAACGGTGGTCAGATCTGGGGCCGCATTGGCCAGTGGCAAGGCAGCAAGCAGGGACAGCAGGACGGCAGGTCGAATCATCAAATGCTCCGGCAGGGGTTGATCAATGCCGGGGCATTATAGACGCGGCTCACAGGTTTCAGGACTTCATGCCCTTCACCATGGCCAGTAATTGCATCTGCTCCGTCACATCCTGCGACGCGCCGACCATATTGGCGACGTTGCCGTTTTCGTCGAGGGATACCTCGCCCTCCTCGTGGATGTTGCGCAGGCTGCCGTCCGGCAGCTGTATCGTGTAATCGACGCGGTAAGGCGCCTTGTTGGCGATCGCGCCATCGATGGCGGCTTTCACACGCGCACGGTCGCCGTCCACGATCGACGCCAGGTAGCGCTCCATGGTCACCTTGAACGCTTGCGGCGCCCAGCCAAAGATGCGATAGGCTTCGTCGGTCCAGGAGCAATCGTCGGTCTGCACATTCCAGTACCAGCCGCCCAGGTGGGCAATGGCCTGCGCCTTGGCCAGCAGCGCTTCGTTTTGCCGCAATGCGGCTTCGGCGCGACGGCGCTCCGTGATGTCGATGCTGACGCCGATCATCTTGACGGGTCGCTGCTCGGAATCGTGCACCAGTGTTGCACGCGATGAGATCCAGCGCGGCGTATCGCCGGCCTGCACGCGAAACTCCCATTCGTGCATTTCACTGGCTTGCAGCGTCCGCTGCAGGACTTCCTTCAGGCGCGCCACGTCGGCCGGGTAGACGCAGGCCCAGAAGTCGTCCATGGAGCGGATGTGGCGGCCGAACAGCGCAACATCGTTGCTGGAATAGGTCAGCGCATCGGACAGCACATTCCACTCCCAGGTAACGATGCCCGACACTTCCTGCGCAAACTTCATGCGCGCTTCGCTTTCCATGATTTCGGACAGGTGCTTCTGGCGCAAGGCGCGCAAGTGCGGGTCTTCCGACGTGCTGGCCTGCAATTCTGCAATGGCCTGTTCGCCATAGCGCAGCCACAGCCAGTTCACGCTCAAGAAGCGGGCCAGCTCCACCAGGCGCTCATGTTCGATTTCCCCGCCACGTGTCCATTTGTGCACGGCGGACGGCGACACCTGCAGCGCCTCGGCCACCTGTTTGCCCATGATTTTTTTTGTTTCCAGCAAGCCCTTGAGGCGGTCTCCAAAGGTCTGTTCCATAGAGAGAATTTACTGATGGTGAATTGATTGGGTGAAGAATACACCACAAGTGAACCCAAACCCCAGCATTTTTACCTTGACCTCGTCTATCTGCCATCCTAAACTCATCTCAAATTGATCTACGGTGAATTAATTAACTGATGGTAAATTCAGAAAGAGGAGACAACCATGCAGCAATCGACGTTCCCAGCCTGCCCAATTGATCAGCCACCCGGCGAGCTGGGCTACAGCCTGCCTGCGCACTACTACACGTCCCAGGAAGTGTTTGAACAGGAAAAAAATACGATCTTTGCCCGCAACTGGATCTGCGTGATGCACCGCAGCCAGGTGGCCGAGGCCAACCAGTACGCGACCGCGAAAGTCGCCGGCGAAAACGTACTGGTGGTGCGCGGCCGCGACGGCGTGCTGCGCGGCTTCTACAACGTGTGCCCGCACCGCGCCCATGAACTGTTTGCCGATGGCGCCGGCAAAGCCAAGAACGTCATCACCTGCCCTTACCACGCCTGGTCGTTCGGCCTGGACGGCAAATTGATCCACGTGCGCAACGCGGAAAACGTGCCTGGCTTCTGCAAGGACAATGCCGGCCTGACGCCGGTGCGCGTGGAAGAATTCTGCGGCCTGGTCTTCGTCAACCTGGGACATGAACGCCACCCCGCTGGCCGAGCTGGCGCCCGGCCTGAACGACGATATCCGTGCCCGCTGCCCGGACGTGGACAAGCTGGTGCCGGCAGTGCGCCTGACCTATGAAATGAAGGCGAACTGGAAGGTGGTGGTCGATAACTACCTGGAATGCCTGCACTGCCAGACCGCGCACCCGGCCTTGGTCGAGTCGATCAATATGGAAACCTATCGCCACGTCGTGCATGGCATCTACACCAGCCAGATCGGCAAGACCCGCTCCGGCAGCGAAGCCTTTACCTACGATAACGAGGCGCCGAACACGGACTTCGCCGCTTACTGGCTGTGGCCCAACGTGACCCTGAACGTGCTGCCGGGCGATGGCAACTACGGCGTGTTCTACATGTTCCCGGTCGACGCCGACACCACCATCCAGCACTTCGAATTCTATTTCCGCGACGGCACGCCGACCGCGGAGCAGGAGCAATTGATCGACTACTACAAGAACGTCCTCAAGCCGGAAGACCTGAGCATCGTCGAATCCGTGCAGCGCGGCCTGAAATCGCGCGGCTACCGCAATGGCCAGGGACCGCTGCTGGTCACTGCCGACAAGACTTCCGCCATCGGCGAACACGGCGTACAGCACTTCCAGCAAATGGTGCTGGACGCGCTGGCTTAATAACAAAGGAACAAAGAATGATTCACACCCAGCTCTATATCAACGGCCAATGGCAGGCGCCTGTAACCGCCGCCACCCGCGCGATTATCAATCCCGCCGATGAAAGCGTGATTGCGCAAGCGGCCGAAGGCACGCGCGCCGACGCCCGCCTGGCCATCGCCGCCGCGCGCCAGGCATTTGACGGCCCGTGGCGCCAGAGCACGATCCGCGAGCGCGCCAAACTGCTCAACAAGATCGCGGAACTGGTCGACCGCGACGCCGAGAAACTGGCGCACCTGGAATCCCTGAACACCGGCAAGACCCTGACGGAAAGCCGCACCGATATGGGCGACATCGCCGCCACCTTCCGCTACTTTGCCGGCCTGGTGGCATCCGAATCGGGCGCCGTCAACGAAGCGCCGCACCATGTGATCAGCCGCACGCTGCGCGAACCGGTCGGCGTCTGCGGCTTGATCACGCCGTGGAATTACCCGCTGTTGCAAGCGGCATGGAAGATCGCTCCAGCGCTGGGCGCCGGCAATACCGTCGTCATCAAACCCAGCAACCTGACGCCGCTGACCACGCACCATTTCACGCAACTGATCGCTGAACTGGATCTGCCGCCCGGCGTCTTCAACCTGGTAACGGGCGGCGCCGAAGTGGGCGCTGAACTGGCGGAGAGCCATGACGTGGACCTGGTGTCGTTCACCGGCGGCGCCATTGCCGGCGAAAGCATCATGAAGGCCGCGACCGGCAACTTCAAGCGCATCGGGCTGGAACTGGGCGGCAAGAACCCGAACATCGTGTTTGCCGACGCCGACCTCGATGTCGCCGCCGACTATGCGCTGAACGCGGCCTTCTTCCATGCCGGCCAGGTGTGCTCGGCCGGCTCGCGCCTGATGGTGGAAGACAGCGTGTATGACGCCTTCATTGCCAGGCTGGCGGAGCGCATGCCGCGCATCGTGATCGGCAACGGCTTCAACGCCGAAAACGCAGATGGGCCCCGTGCAATCGGCGCACCAGCACGAAAAAATCCTCGGCATGGTACGCGCCGGCATCAACGAAGGCGCACGCCTGGTCCATGGCGGCAAGCGCCCGGCCGGCCATGTCTACCAGAACGGCTACTGGCTGGAGCCGACCCTGCTGGCGGACGTCACCGCGGACATGAAGATCGCCAAGGAAGAAATCTTCGGCCCCGTGATCACGGCGGAACGCTTCCACTCGGAAGAGGAAGTGCTGTTTGCCGCCAACGACACGCCTTATGGCCTGGCTGCTGCCGTGTGGACCAAAGACCTGGACAAGGCCAACCGCCTGTCGCGCAAGCTGCGCTTCGGCACCGTTTGGGTCAACGATTACCACCCGTACTTCCCGGAAGCGCCGTGGGGCGGCTACAAGGCGAGCGGCATCGGCCGCGAACTGGCGCGCATCGGCCTGGATGAATACACGGAACTCAAGCACAGCTACATCAACCTGGCGCCGAAGGCGATGGGCTGGTTTGGCGCATAATGGACGAGAGGAGATTGCAAATGAGCGCAATCGCAGAATACGACTACATCATCATTCGGCGCCGGCTCGGCCGGCTGCGTGCTGGCTGCGCGGCTGACCGAGGATGCGGACGTGACGGTGCTGCTGCTGGAAGCGGGCGGCCCGGACTGGCGCCTGGACTGGCGCACCCAAATGCCGGCCGCGCTGGCCTATCCGCTGCAGGGCACCACCTATAACTGGGCCTATGTGACGGAGCCGGAGCCGCACATGAACAACCGCCGCATGACACAAGGCCGTGGCAAGGGCCTGGGCGGCTCATCGCTGATCAATGGCATGGTGTATATCCGTGGCAATGCCATGGATTACGACGGCTGGGCGGAAAACAAGTCGCTGGAAAACTGGAGCTACGCCGACTGCCTGCCCTATTTCCGCAAGGCGGAAACCTATGACAAGGGCGCCAACGATTACCATGGCGGCGACGGCCCGCTGCACGTCACCACGCCGAAACCGGATATCAGCCCGCTGTTCGACGCCTTCGTGCGCGCCGGCGCGCAGGCCGGGTACAAGGCCACCGACGATCTGAATGGCTTCCGCCAGGAAGGCTTCGGCCGATGGACCGCACCACCACGGCCCAGGGTCGCCGCTGCAGCACCTCGCTGGCCTATCTCGACCAGGCAAAGGACAGGCCCAACCTGACGGTGCGCACCCGTGCGCTGGCCGACCGCATCGTGTTCACGGGCCAGCGCGCCACCGGCATCGCCTACCTGCAGGGCGACCAGGTGCAGACTGCCCATGCGCGGCGCGAAGTCATCGTCAGCAATGGCGCCATCGCTTCGCCGCAACTGCTGCTGCGTTCCGGCGTCGGCAATGCCGATGAGTTGCGCGCTCTGGGCATCGACCCGGTGGCGCATTTGCCGGGTGTGGGCGAGAACCTGCAAGACCACCTGGAGATGTACCTGCAATACGAGTGCACCAAGCCGGTCTCGCTGTATCCCGCCCTGAAATGGTGGAACAAGCCAGCCATCGGCATCGAATGGTATTTGCGCGGCACCGGCACGGCGGCGTCCAACCATTTCGAAGCGGGCGGCTTTATCCGCAGCAGCGCGGAATTCGCCTGGCCCAACCTGCAATACCATTTCATTCCGCTGGCCATGAATTACGACGGCAGCAACCCGGTCGAGATGCACGGCTTCCAGTGCCACGTCGGTTCGATGCGCTCGCCCAGCACAGGCTTCGTCAAGCTGGCCAGCCGCGATCCGCGCGTGAAACCGCGCCTGCTGTTCAACTACATGGCGCATGACGTCGACTGGCGCGAATTCCGCGCCGGCGTGCGCATCACGCGTGAAATCATCAGCCAGCAGGCGATGGACCAGTACCGTGGCCGTGAAATAAAGCCCGGCATGAAAATCCAGAGCGACGCGGAAATCGATGCCTTCGTGCGCGACCATGCGGAAACCGCGCTGCACCCTTCCTGCACCTGCAAGATGGGTGACGCGTCCGACCCGATGGCCGTGGTGGACAACCAGGGCCGCGTGCATGGCCTGCATGGCTTGCGCGTGGTGGATGCATCGATTATGCCGAAGATCATCACCGGCAATCTGAACGCCCCCACGATCATGATGGCGGAAAAAATCGCCGACGTGATCCGCGGCCGTCCGCCATTGCAACGTTCAACAGCGCCTTACTTCAAGGCCGCCCAGCCCACACGGGCAGTACAGGAACCAGCGCGCCACACCCTCGTGCATTCCTGAGCCAGACCAGCGTTTCATCCCGCTGCCATCCATGACCTGCCAAGGACGCAGGCGGCTGCCTGCGTCCCGCACATAACGAAAACGGCCCAATGCCCGCCAGAGGCACCGGCCATCCGAGGAGACTTTTATGTTGCGCAAATTTGTAGATCGACGTATCTGTGCCCGTTTCAGCTGCGCCCTGTTGCTGTTCCCGGCTGTTGCCGCACATGCGGACACGGCGCCGGCCGATGCCGAAGGGGCGCCGCCGCCTGTCACTACCCCGGTGGCGGCGCCCGCAACCGCGGCATCGCCTTTCACCGCCAATGTGACGCTGGCTTCGCAATATGTGTCGCGCGGCTTCCGCCAAGGCTGGGGCAAGCCCGCCGTCCAGGGCGGCGTCGATTATGCACATCCCAGCGGCTGGTCGGTCGGCACCTGGATGTCGTCCGTCAGCGATAAATTCATCGAAGGCGGCTCGCTGGAATGGGGACATTTACGGCGGCTACAGCGGCGCCGTTGGCGACGTGACTTATGGGCTGCAGCTGTATTACTACCTGTATCCCGGCGCGAAGCTGCAATACGCACAGGTCAAGTACGACTATGGCGAAGTGGCGGCGTCGTTGACGTACAAATGGCTCACGGTCAAATACTGGCTGACCTACACGCCGGACTATTTCGGCTACAACAGCAGTTCCCTGTTGCTGGGCAAGGACCAGCACAGCCGCGGTTCCGGCTATGCGGACATCAACGGCAACTTTGACCTGGGCCATGGCACATCCCTGCTGCTGCACTTCGGCCATGAGCGCGTGCGTAATTTTTCGGACTACAGCTTCCGCGATGCCCGCATTGCGCTGACCAAGACCTTCGATGGCGGCTGGAGCCTTACCGGCGCCGTCACGCGCGGCTGGAACAGCTCCGGCGTCTATCGCAGTTACACCACCGGTGCGCTGGATTCGTCCGGCAAGCCGGCGGTTTCCAACCCCTTGCAAAGCACTTTCCTGGTCTCGCTGACCAGGACGTTTTGAACGGGCCCCGTTTCACTTAACAACAACATACCAATGATATCCCTGAGCCTTACCGATGCGACCGGACTGGTCGGCGTTGTCGCCTATATCGGCGCACATTTTGCCGTGCAAGTCCTCCACAAATCCCCCACCAGCAACCTGGTGATCGCCCTCAACGTGATCGGCCCCGCCTGCATCCTGATTTCACTGACCGGCGCATTCAATCTTGCGTCGTTCCTGACCCAGGTGTTCTGGCTGGTGCTGACGGTGGCGGGCTGGTGGCGCAAACGGACGGCGAGGAGCACCGCGGCTGCGCAATTCCCATAGCCGCTCCCCAAATGCGGCAAAATATAATTAGGAGACATCGTGTATACACAAAAAGACGTGCTTCCGGCCGGTATGATTCCGGCCCGCGACGAGACCATGGCACAGTCCCATACACATCATCAATTGAAGCGCACCCTGACCTGGAAAGACGCGTTCTGGGTGACGAGCGGCGTTCCGGCCGGCGTGCTGTTCACGATCGGCGGCGTGTCGTCGACCATCGGCAACCCGGCCTGGGTTATCTGGATCATGGCGATCCTGATCGGCTTTGCGCAAAGCTTCGTCTATGCGGAGATTTCGACCCTGTATCCGCACAAATCCGGCGGCGCTTCCGTCTATGGCGCGCTGGGCTGGGTACGCTACAGCAAACTGGTGGCGCCAGTCTCGGTCTGGTGTAACTGGATTGCCTGGTCGCCGATGCTGGCACTGGGCACCAGCCTCGCGGCCGGCTATATGCTGAGCAGCCTGTTCCCCGCGGATTCCGTGATCAATACCTGGCACTGGACGCTGCTGGACCTGGGCATCATCAGCAAGAGCCTGACCCTGCGCGTCAACGCCACCTTCATCCTGGCCGCAATCTTCCTGCTGATCACCTTCAAGCTGCAGCACAGCGGCGCCAGCGCCGCCGCCACCACGCAACGCATCCTCGGCATCGCTTCGCTGACGCCACTGGTGATCATCGCCCTGGTGCCGATGTTCACCGGCGATATGCCGTCGACCAACTTCCTGCCCCTGCTGCCCTTGACGCATGATGCCCTCCGGCGCCGCGGTGCTGGGCGGCTGGAATGCGGCGGGCCTGAGTACCGCGATGGGCGCCATGTTCCTCGCGTGCTGGTCCACCTTCGGCTTCGAAACTGCCGTGTGCTACACCCGCGAGTTCAAGGACCCGCAAAAAGACGTGTTCAAGGCGATTTTCTGGTCCGGCGTGCTGTGCCTGTTCATGTTCATCGCAGTGCCGATCGCATTCCAGGGTTCACTGGGCCTGGAAGGGATGCTGAAGCCATCCATCGTTGATGGTTCCGGCGTCGGCGCTGCCATGGCGAACTTCGTTGGCGGCGGCAAGGTGGTGTTCAATGTGATCGTGGTGATGCTGGTGCTGGCGATCCTGCTGATCGTCATGACTTCGATGACGGGTTCGTCCCGCACGCTGTACCAGGCGGCCGAAGATGGCTGGCTGCCGCGCTACCTGACGCACGTGAATGAGCACGGCGCACCGACCCGCGCCATGTGGACCGATCTGATCTTCAACCTGTTCCTGCTGCTGATGTCCGACTACATGGCGATCCTCTCGGTCTCCAATGTGTGCTACATGATCTTCGTGTTCCTGAATCTGCAATCGGGCTGGATCCACCGCCTCGACCGCGCCGACTGGCCGCGCGCCTACAAGTGCAAGAACTGGCTGCTGATGCTGGGCGCCGCCTGCGGTTTCCTCGACCTGGTGTTCGTCGGCGCGGGCGCCAACTTCCAGGGTGAGAACACGCTGCGCAACGGTCTGCTGACGGTGCTGCTGATCGTGCCGGTATTCGTCTACCGCCACTACATCCAGGACAAGGGCCACTTCCCGGAATCCATGCGCCGCGATATGGAACTGCCCCATGCCCGCGCCGGCGTGCTGCCCTACGTGACGATGGCGGCAGCCGTGCTGGTGGTGTGGATTTCCTCGCGCCTGACCGTGATCACCTGATGCCGTAAGGAGAAACCCATGTACCCAACCTTGCGAGTGCGGGTCAGCCGCATCGAACAGCTGGCGGCCGGCATCAAGAGCTTTACCCTGCAACCTTGCGATGGCGGCGCCCTGCCCGCCTTCGACAGCGGCAGCCACATCGTCGTGCACATGGACCAGGGCCGGATGCGCAATGCGTATTCGCTGACCAGCGCGCTGGATGACCGCAGCCGCTACCAGATCAGCGTGCGGCTGGAGGAAGCGTCGCGCGGCGGCTCGCGCTTCATGCACGAACAGCTGCGTGAAAACGATGAACTGGATATAGGCGCCCCGGCCAACCTGTTCGGCCTGGGCGACGGCGCCGGCAAGCATGTGCTGGTGGCGGGCGGCATCGGCATCACGCCGTTCATGACGCATATCCAGGCGCTGGCGCGGCAGCAGGCCTCATTCGAGCTGCATTACTGCTTCCGCAACCGGGACAGCGCCGCCTACCTGGACGAGCTGCCGTCCACGCTGGCGCCGGATCAACTGCACCTGTATGAAAGCGATACCGGTGGCAAGCTCGATATCGATGCGCTGGTGGCGTCGCAACCGGCCGGCGCGCACATCTATGTGTGCGGGCCGCAGGCGCTGAACGATGCGGTGGTGGCAGCCGCGCGCGCCGCAGGCTGGGCTGCAGGCAGGGTGCACTTCGAGCAGTTCCGCAATGAGGTCGATGCTACCGGCGGCGCCTTCGAAGTGGCGCTGCGCAAGAGCGGCGTGACGCTGCAGGTGGGAGCGGACGAGCCATTGTTGCGGGCGATCGAAAAAGCCGGCGTCAAGATCGATTGCATGTGCCGCGAAGGCATATGCGGCACATGCGAGACCGCCATCATCGAAGGGGAAGCGGATCACCGCGACCAGTACTTGTCGGACGCTGAAAAGGCGGCGCAAAAGACCATGATGGTCTGCGTGTCGCGCTGCAAGGGCAAGCGGCTGGTACTGGACCTCTGACGCCGTCTGCCGCCCTGCCGCCCGTCAGCGCTCGCGCACTGCAATCTCAGCCGCTTCCGGACGTGCCGGCACCAGCGCCGGCACAGGAGCGGCGGCGCGGGCGCGGGCCGAGGCGGCTGGCGCCGGGCAGACGCCATTGGCGCGCAGCGACAGGGCCGCAGCCAGCTGGCCTTCGGCCTTGTCGCCCAGCGCGTGGCTGAAATCATCGTCCACCTTGCAGGTGGGCGCGAAGCCGTCGCCATAGTCGCCGAAACCCTTGGCGTTGATGCCCTGGTACTGGATCGCGAAATAAGTGGTGCCGCAGTTCGGCAGCGGCGTGAACGCGTAAGGCTTGCCGCAAGTCTGGCCGCCCACCAGGTTCACTTCCACGTCCACCCCGCGCAAGCTGTTAATCACGGACTCGCTGGCCGAGCAGGTGCCGGCGCTGGTGAGGATGGTCACGCGCTTCAGGCCCAGGTAAGGCAGCGGCGTGTTGCGCGGCGCCGGGTTCGGCACCAGATAGCCTACGGTTTTCGTCACGAACTGGATCGGCCTGGGCTGGTCGGTCTTGTCGTTGGCAACGGTCTGCTCGAAGATCTTGTCCCTGGTAGGGACGGGGCCGGCGATCATATAGGACAGCTGGCTGGCGATCGACAGCAGGCCGCCCCCGTTGTAGCGCATATCCAGCACCAGATCCTTCACATCCGCATCGCGCAGCTGGGTGAAAGCGTCGAACAGGTATTTCTCGGCCGCCGTATTGTGCGAATTGAACATCAGGTAGCCAACCTTGCCGGTCGGCGTATCGATCGCCTGCACATACTGCACGGGAGAGATGTCCAGGCGTGCCGAGCGCATGGCGACAGCAAACTTCTGCCCGCCGCGCAGCACCTTGAAGTCGTGCAGCTCGTTGACAGCTTTCGGCGTAATCCCGGCGTTCAGCTTTGCGACCGAATCGGCGTCCGACGCGTTGATGAAGTCGACGCCATCCACTTCCACCAGCTGGTCGCCGCGCTGCAGTCCGGCCAAGGCTGCGGCCGTGCCGGCAATCACATAGGTCACGCGCCAGGTGCGCGGCGCCTTGCCGTCCGCATTGCGCGCCCAGTAGACGCCATAGCCGTAGTCCACGCCCTTCTGCAACTCATCCCACTGCGCGCTCGGATAGGTGAAGTGGAAGCGGTCCTTGGCCGCGCCCGATGCCGTCACAAGCGGCGTTTTGAGGGCGTTGAAATGGCTGATCGCGCTGGGGTAGCTGGCCTCATCCAGTTTTGGCAATTCCTTGTACCAGAGATAAGCCTCGTTCAGGTACAGGCGCATGAACTTCTTCTCGTCGGCCAGCGTGCCCTGCACATCGGGATAGGGAAGGAAGCCGTCCGGCGAACCGGTGCGCGGATGCTCGCAGCGGTTCCAGTATGGCAGCGACGCTTCATCCTCCGCCGGCGGCGGTGGTTCGACTGGTGGCGGAGGCTCGACCGGCGGCGGTTCCACGGGCGGCGGCGGACTGCCGCTGTCCGGCTGGCGCGGCGGCACGTAGTCGTTGCCGCCACAGGCAGCCAGAGTGGCGCACACGGCCAGCAGGACGAGAGTTTTTTGCATGGCCGCGATTATAGGTCAAAAAAAACGGCGCCCGCAGGCGCCGTTTGCACTAAATTGTATCCGCTCAGGCAGCGTGGGACGCCGCAGCGGTGGCCGATGCGGCAGCCGGGGCGCCGAACGTCGCCAGCAGCGCTGCTTCCTTCTGCTTCGCGGCCTTCAGGTGGCGCTCCTTCACATGGCCATAGCCGCGGATGTCTTCCGGGATGCGGGCGATGGCAACGGCAGTGGCGTGGTTCTCGGCCGTCAGTTTCGGCAGCAGGGCCGCGATGGTGTCGCGGTATTCGCCGATCAGCGCGCGCTCCATCTTGCGCTCCTCGGTGTAGCCGAAGATGTCCAGCGCGGTGCCGCGCAGGCCCTTGAACTTCGCCAGCACGCCGAAGGCTTTCATCATCCACGGGCCGAATTCCTGCTTGACCAGGTGGCCGTCCTTGTCCTTCTTCGCCAGCAGCGGCGGAGCGAGGTGGAACTTGACCTTGTAATCGCCTTCGAACATGCCGGCGATCTTTTCGCGGAAGGCCGGGTCGCTGTGCAGGCGCGCCACTTCGTACTCGTCCTTGTAAGCCATCAGCTTGTAGAAGTAGCGGGCCACGGCTTCGGTCAGCTTCAGGGATTTCACACCCAGCTTGCTTTCCGCGGCCTTTACCTGCTCCACGAACTCGATGTATTTCTTGGCGTATGCCATGTCCTGGTAGGCGGTCAGCAGCTCAACGCGCTTGTTGACGATTTCTTCCAGCGTCTGCGTGCGCTTGAACTCAATCACCTTGGCCGGGCTCGTGATCCTGGTGACGGCGGCAATATCGTGCGCCGCATAACGGCCCCAGGTAAAGGCGGACTTGTTGAAGCCCACGGACACGCCATTCAGCTCGATCGCCTTCATCAGCGACTCTTCCGACAGCGGCACATGGCCCTTCTGGAAGGAGTAGCCCAGCATGAACATATTGGTGGCGATGGAGTCGCCCATCAGGGCGGTCGCAATCGCGCCCGCATCGACGAAGTCCGTATTCTGCTCGCCGCAGGCACGCTTGATTTCAGACTGCGAAGTCGAACCCGGGAACTGCCAGTCCGGATTCTTGATGAAGGCCGCCGTGGTGGCGCCGGTCGAGTTGATCGCGGCCCAGGTGCGGCCTTCGCCCATGCGCGAGAGCGCATCGCGGCTGGCGGTCACGATCTGGTCGCAGCCGATCACCAGGTCTGCGCTGCCGGTGCCCACACGGGTCGAGTACAGGTCCGACTGCTTGTCCGCCAGGCGCACGTGCGACATCACCGGGCCGCCCTTCTGGGCCAGGCCGGACATATCGAGCACGATGGCGCCCTTGCCTTCCACGTGGGCCGCCATCGCCAGGATCTGGCCGACGGTGACCACGCCCGTACCGCCGATACCGGTGATCAGGATGCCGTAGGGGTTCAGCGTCGACGGCAGCTTGGGCAGCGGCAGCGCAGGCACTTCGCCGCCGGTGCCGGCAGCCTTCTTCGCCTTCTTCAGGCCACCGCCTTCCACCGTCACGAAGGACGGGCAGAAGCCGTTCACGCAGGAGTAGTCCTTGTTGCAGCTGGACTGGTTGATCTGGCGCTTGCGGCCCAGTTCCGTTTCCAGCGGCTCCACGGACAGGCAGTTCGACTGCACGGAGCAGTCGCCGCAGCCTTCGCACACGGCTTCGTTGATCACGGCGCGCTTGGCCGGGTCAGGGTATTCGCCTTTTTTCCGGCGGCGGCGCTTCTCGGACGCGCAAGTCTGGTCGTAGATCATGGCGGACACGCCCGGCATGTCGCGCAATTCCTTCTGCACGTCCATCAGCTCGGAGCGGTGGCGCACGGTGACGCCCTTGGCCCAGTTGTAATCGTCCGGATACTTGTCCGGATCGTCGGTCACAACGATAATCGGCGTGACGCCTTCGGCCGCGATCTGGCGCGAGATCATGCCCGGATCGAGCGGACCGTCCACGTTCTGGCCGCCGGTCATTGCCACCGCATCGTTGTACAGGATCTTGTAGGTGATGTTCACCTTCGCCGCCACGGCAGCGCGGATCGCCAGGATGCCGGAGTGGAAGTAGGTACCGTCACCCAGGTTGGTGAATACGTGTTTCTCGTTGGTGAACGGCGCCTGGCCGACCCAGGTCACGCCTTCCGCGCCCATATGCGTGAAGGTGGACGTTTCGCGGTCCATCCACAGCACCATGTAGTGGCAACCGATACCGGCCATGGCGCGTGAACCTTCCGGCACCTTGGTGGACGAGTTGTGCGGGCAGCCGGAGCAGAAATAAGGAATGCGGTCCGTTTCCGGATTGGCTTTCACCGGCAGGCTTTTCAGCGCGGCTTCCTTCGCTTCCAGGAAGGCGATACGCTCCTTCACGCGTGCCGCCACCGGATGGCCGGTGCAATAGTGCTCGATGCGCGATGCGATGGCGCGCGCGATCTGGGCCGGGTTCAGCTCATAGGTTGCCGGCAGCAGCCAGTCGCCGTGGCCGGTCTTGCCCTTGTTGCTCCACTCGCCGGTGTCGTCGAACTTGCCGACCACGCGCGGACGCTCGCCGTCCGGCAGGTTGTACAGCTCTTCCTTCAGCGCGTATTCCAGGATCTGGCGCTTTTCCTCGACCACGATGATCTCGTCCAGGCCCTTGGCGAATTCGTGCACCCCGTCCGCTTCCAGCGGCCAGGTCATGCCGATCTTGTACAGGCGGATGCCGATGTCGGCGGCGGCCTGCTCGTCGATACCCAGGTCGGCCAGCGCCTGGCGGGTGTCCAGGTAGGACTTGCCGGCGGTAATGATGCCGATCTTCGGCTTCGGCGAATCCCAGATAATCTTGTTGAGCTTATTGGCTCGGCAGTAGGCCAGGGCGGCGTACCACTTGTAGCTGTTCATGCGGACTTCCATGTCCAGCACGGTGTCCGGCCAGCGGATATTCAGGCCGCCTGCCGGCAGCTCGAAGTCTTCCGGCATCTTGATCTGCACCCGGTCAGGATCGAAGTCCACCACGGCGCCCGACTCGATGATGTCGGTCACGCACTTCATGGACACCCACAGGCCCGTGTAGCGGCTCATCGCCCAGGCGTGCAGGCCGTAGTCGATGTATTCCTGCACCGAGCTTGGATAAAGCACGGGGATGCCGCAGGCGTTCAGAATGTGGTCGGACTGGTGGGCGGTGGACGAGGACTTCGCTGCGTGGTCGTCGCCGGCCAGCACCAGCACGCCGCCATGCTTGGCGGAGCCGGCATTGTTGGCGTGCTTGAACACGTCGCCGCAGCGGTCCACGCCCGGGCCCTTGCCGTACCACATGGCGAACACGCCGTCGTACTTGGCGTCTTCGAACAGGTTGGTCTGCTGGGTGCCCCAGACGGCGGTCGCCGCCAGGTCTTCGTTCATGCCGGGGTGGAATTTGACGTGGTGCGCGTCCAGGTACTTTTTGGCCTTCATCGACGTCATGTCGATCGAGGTCACGGGCGAACCGCGGTAGCCGGTGATGTAGCCGGCGGTGTTCAGGCCCGCTTTCAGGTCGCGCTCGCGCTGCAGCATCGGCAGGCGCACGAGCGCCTGGGTGCCGGTCATGAAGGCGCGGCCGCGTTCCAGCGTCCACTTGTCGTCGAGAGTGATGTCCTGCGCTGGTAGGCCGGATTCTAGCTGACCGCTTTTGGCGGGTGCGTTCATTGATATGTCTCCAAGTAGTATTCGTTGCCGGTCCCCGTCTTGTCGCGGGATTGCGGACTAGAACCCGAGGCTGAAACCAGGTGGCTGCCACATCGTGGCAGCCACTTGTTCTACGCCTCTGGTTTCATTCAAGCTGCCGATTTATTCGGGTCTTCAAGCACCCCGCGGCGAATCTGATCGAGCTCGATCGACTCGAACAGCGCGCGGAAATTGCCTTCGCCGAAGCCCTGGTCGCCCTTGCGCTGGATGATCTCGAAGAAGATCGGGCCAATCACGTTCTGCGTAAAGATCTGCAGCAGCAGCTCGCGCTCATTCGAATCCGGGCTGCTGTGTCCATCGATCAGGATCCGCAGGCGGCGCAGTTCTTCAAGGTTCTCGCCGTGGTTCGGCAGGCGGCGGTTCACCAGTTCGTAATAGGTCTCGATCGTGTCCTGGAACACGATGCCCTGGCCGCGCATGCCCTGGATCGACGAATAGATATCGTTCGAGCCCAGCGCGATGTGCTGGATGCCCTCGCCGTGGTATTCGTTCAGGTATTCGGCGATCTGCGACTTGTCATCCGAAGACTCATTGATCGGAATGCGGGATCTTGCCGCAAGGGGAAGTCATGGCCTTCGACTTCAGGCCGGTCAGCTTGCCCTCGATATCGAAGTAGCGCACTTCGCGGAAGTTGAACAGGCGCTCGTAGTAGTCCGCCCATTCCTTCATGCGGCCGCGGTGCACGTTGTGGGTCAGGTGGTCGATATAGGTCAGGCCATTGCCGACAGGGTTGGCTACCGCGCCCGGGATGGCGACGAAGTCCGCGTCATAGATGCTGATATCGCCGATGCTGCCTGGCTCCGAGTCCTTGTTCTTGCCGCGCCAGCGGTCCACCAGGTAGATCAGGGAATCGCCCACGCCCTTGATGGCGGGGATATTCAGTTCCATCGGGCCGGTCTTGTTGTCGAAGCCCCAGGCGCCCAGTTCCAGCGCGCGCTTGTAGGCGTAGGCGGCGTCGTTCACGCGGATCGCGATCGCGCATACGGACGGACCGTGGATACGGGCGAAACGCTGCGCGAACGAATCCTGTTCGGCATTGATAATGAAATTGATTTCGCCCTGGCGGTACAGGGTCACGTCCTTGTGGCGGTGGCGCGCGATCGCGGTAAAGCCCATGCGCTCGAACAGCGCCCCCAGTGCCTTAGGATCGGGAGCGGCGTATTCGACGAACTCGAAACCGTCGGTGCCCATCGGATTTTCCCAGGGGGTGAATTTCATGCCTGTCTCCTATTCTGAATTGCGCCCAGTATAGTCCCGGGAAAGAGACATTAAATTGCAAAGATTTCCCTGCTTTCAGGGTTATGAGCAATAATATTGCTGGAACCACGAATAACAGAGGAAATAATGACCAAGATTGCGCTGGATAAAACCGACCGCAAAATTCTTTCCATATTGCAAACGGATGGACGCCTGTCGAACCAGGATGTGGCCGAGCAGGTCAACCTGTCGCCATCGCCCTGCCTGCGCCGCATCAAGCGCCTGGAAGAGGAAGGCGTGATCCGCCAGTACGTGGCCCTGCTGGACCCGGACAAGATCGGCCTGGGCCTGCTGGCCTACGTGAACGTACGCCTGGAAAAGCATAGCGAAGTCACGGCCGGCACGGCGCGCGTGCTGGGCGTGAACCCGCCCGTTTCCTCGCCGCGCGCCGACTTCGCCGTGGCGGTCGAGCAGTGGCCGGAAGTCGTTGCCTGCTATGCGATGACGGGCGAGATGGATTACCTGCTGCGCGTGCACGTGGAAGACATGGACCACTTCTCGCGCTTCATGATGTCCACCCTGCTGCGCCACCCGGCCGTCCTGGATGTGAAATCAAGCTTTGCTTTACAGCGCGTGAAAGACACGACCGCGCTGCCGCTCGTGTAGTGAGTTCCGCCTCATAAAGAGCCGCCCGCCGGGCGGCCGCACAATAAGGAGACGCACCATGCAAGGCGATATCGTTTCGACTGTTCTGCTGCCGTTTTCCCTGGCTTTCATCATGTTCTCGCTGGGCCTTGGCCTGACACCCGCCGATTTCGGCCGCATCGTGCGCCAGCCGCGCGCGCTGCTGGTGGGCGTGCTGTGCCACTTCGTGCTGCTGCCCCTGGTCTGCTTCGCCATGGTGCAGGCGGCCGGCCTCACCGGCGCCTTTGCTGTCGGCTTCATGATCCTGGCGGCCTGCCCCACCGGCTCCACGTCCAACCTCCTCACCTACATCGCGCGCGGCGACGTGGCGCTGGCCCTGAGCTTCACTGCGGTGGCCAGCGTGCTGACCATCTTCACGCTTCCCGTGGTGGTGACGTTCGCGCTGGAATATTTCGCCGGCAGTTCGCAGGCTGTCAAAGCACCGGTCGGCGCGATGATGGGCCAGATCTTCCTGATGCTTGGCGTGCCCGTGGTCCTCGGCATGTTCGTGCGCCACCGCTGGACGCAGCGCGCACTGAAGCTGGAGAAAACATGCACAAAAGTGGCCACCGTGCTGTTCATCCTGATCGTTGCCGCCGCCGTGGCCAAGAACTGGGCCCTGCTGCGCGATAACTTCACCACGCTGGCGCCATTCGCGGTGGCGCTGAACGTGACCATGCTGCTGGTGGGCTTCTTCGTGGCCTGGCTGGTGCGCCTGTCGCGCAAGCAGTCCGTCACGCTGGGCATCGAGACGGCGGTGCAGAACGCCACGCTGGGCCTGGTCATCGCCAGCACTATGCTGAAGCAGGACGCGATGGCCGTGCCGGTGGCGCTGTACGGGGTGCTGATGTACGCGGGCGGCCTGCTGTTCGCCTACGCCATGCGGCGTTTCACGGCCGGGGACCCGGCCGCCGCCGCGATTGCCGCCTGAGCAACAGTATCACTTTTGGTAATACCTCCATAATACCACCTCAATGCAGGCCGCGCACGCTTGAAAGCGGCCTGTCATCAAGCTTTCACAATCACTTGTCAGTATAGCGCCCGCTGTTACCGATCACATTTTGCGCATTGGTATCTGACTGGTCTTATCATAAACTGACAAGGGAATTCATCGTGGCAAATCCAATCATCGCGCGCGCCGTGAGCGCGGCCCTGTTGACCATGGCGGCGTTGCCGTTGCACGCCCGAGGAGGCGGCCGAACCGGCAGCGCCCGCCGAAGCAGCGGCCGCCGCCGGCGATGCACTGCCGGGCGACGTGGTCGTCGTGAGCGGCACTGCGAACAAGCGCAGCAAAACCAAGGCCAGCTACTCGATCACCACCATCAACGAAGAAACCCTGCGCCTGCAGGCGCCGACTTCGGTCACGGAAGCGATGAAGTCCGTGCCGGGCTTCTGGGTCGAATCCTCGGGCGGCGAAGCTTCCGGCAATATCCGCGCACGCGGCATTCCGGTGGACGGCTTCGGCTCCGTGACCCTGCTGGAAGACGGCATCCCCGTCCAGCACGACCCATCCCTGGGCTACCTGAACGCCGATCAGGCTTTCCGCCTCGATGAAACCATCGACCGCATCGAAGTCGTGCGCGGCGGCCCGTCCTCCGTCTTCTACACCAATGCCCCGGCCGGCGCGATCAACTTCCGCTCGCGCGAAATCGGCGACCAGCCGAATGGCCTGATCAAGTTCAGCGTGGGCGACTACGGCATGCGCCGCGCCGACTTCTGGTACGCCACCCCGCTACAGGATGGCTACGGCATCGGCATCGGCGGCTTCTACCGCCAGGACGACGGCGTGCGCGACCCGGGCTACAAGGCCAATGACGGCGGCCAGATCCGCCTGAAGCTGACCAAGGATATCGACCACGGCCGCATCACCTTCGACGCCAAGCACCTGGACGACAAGGTCGCCCTCTTCCTCGCCATTCCGATGCGCAGCTATCCGGACGGCGAAATCCGCGCCATCCCCGGCTTCGACGGCAACTACGGCACCGTGGCCGGACCGGACACCAAGATCGTCGACCAGAAGATGGGTAACGGCGGCACCTACCACTTCGACAATGGCGAAGGCACGCACGTGAAGCGCAACCAGGTGAGCATCAGCCTGGAAAAGGAACTGGGCGACTGGAAGCTGACCGATGGCCTGCGCTATTCGAAGACCGACACCCAGCGCAACGGCGTGTACGCCAACCAGCTCCTGAGCGTTTCCGCCTTCCTGAAACAGTCGCAATCGCTGCTGTCCTACGTACCGGGCGCCACCCAGCTCTCGCTGCAGTACGCCAAACAGCAGCCGGGCACCGCCTACAACGACCCGAATGGCCTGCTCATCGTGGGCGGCCTGCGCGGCGTGACCCTGCCGCTGGAAGAAGTGACCAACGACCTGCGCGTATCGCGCGCCTTCGACATCGCCGGCCAGCGCCATGAAATCACGGCCGGCTACTACTTCGCCCGTTTCAACCAGCACTTCAACCGATACTCCTCCTCCGTGCTGCTGGGCGCGCAGAGCCAGGCGCCGCTGCTGAACCTCGTTGGCAGCGACGCTTCCGGCAAGACCATCGGCAGCATCACCGACAACGGCATCTACAACTACGGCTACGAATCCGAGAACGCAAACGGCGTCTCGAAGACCCACGCCGTCTACCTGGCCGACGAATGGCAGATCGATCCGAAGCTGCGCGTGGATGCGGGCGTGCGCTGGGAGCAGGTCAACACCACCGGCCAGACCGAGCGCCAGGCCAATGTGAACCTGGGCACCTTTGCCACGTCGAAGATCCGCACCGGCACCGGCGTATTCGACTACTACGACCACAGCTTCAGCAAGGTGGGCTGGACCCTGGGCGCGAATTACCAGCTAGCGCCAAGCTCCGGCGTGTTCGGCCGCTGGACCAAGGCTTTCCGCCTGCCTAACCTGAGCTCCTACATCACCAGCCCGACCGCCACGCCAATCACCCAGACCATGGACCTGGGCGAAGTAGGCTACAAGATCGCGGGCCAGCAGTATGAGTTCTTCCCGACCTTCTTCTACTCGAAGTACGACAACGTCAGCTACACCAACTATGTGTTCAACCTGAACAACTCCACTTCCACGCCGCAGACGGGTTATGCATCGACCCGCACCTACGGCCTGGAACTGGAAGGCAAGCTGCGTCCTGTCAGCTGGGGCGACCTTGGCTTCACTTTCACTTACCAGCAGCCCGAGTACCGCAACCTGCAATACACCGACCGCGTAAACAACCTGCCGGTGGACCGCAACTTCAGCGGCAACCAGCTGGTGCGCGTGCCGAAAGTCAGTGCGCGCCTGGTGCCGGGCGTGAACCTGATGGACGACAAACTGCGCCTGCAGTTGTCCTGGGAATATGAAGGCGCCCGCTTCGTCGATTCCGCCAACTCGGTGCGCCTGCCTTCCTACAAGGTGCTGAACTTCTCCGCGCGCTACCAGGTCACGCCGGCGATCACCGGCTACTTCTATGTCGACAATATCGACAACTCGCAGGGCCTCACTGAAGGGAACCCGCGCGCCGGCGAACTGCAAAGCGCCGACGCGGGCGCCAACACCTTCCTGGCCCGTCCGGTGCTGGGCCGCACCATCCGCCTGGCTGTGAAATATGACTTCTAAGGCCCGCCGCCTGCTGTCCGCCCCGGCCCTGGCTCTGCTGCTTGCAGCGGCCGCGGGCGCCGCACCGGCCGCGTCCGCGCAGGATCTCGTCCTGCGCGGCACGCTGGACGGGAACGACCACCAGCGCTACCGCAAGCTGCCATTTACCGTACCGGCCGGCGTGGAGCGCGTCACGATCCGCTTCAGCTACACGGGCAAGGCCGAACGCAGCGTGATCGACCTGGGCGTCATTGGTCCGGACGGCGAACCGCGCGGCTGGAGCGGCGGCAACAAGGACGTGATCACCATCAGCAGCACCGATGCCACGCCTTCCTACCTGCCGATGCCGCATATGCGGGGCGAATGGGCCGTCCTGATGGGCGTGCCCAACCTGCGCAAGACGGCACGCGCCGACTACACGGCGGAGATCTTCTTCTCGCGAGGCCTGAACGCCGCCGATGAACCGGCGCTGCTGCGCATGCCGCTGAAGCCGGGTCCCGGCTGGTTCCGCGGCGACCTGCACAGCCATACCGCCCATTCGGACGGCAGCTGCAAGAGCCAGAGCGGCAAGAGCGTACCCTGCCCCATGTTCCTGACAGCGAAGGAAGCGTCCGACCGCAAGCTGGACTTCCTTGCCATCACCGAGCATAACGGCATCGCCCATAGCAGCGGCATCCGCGAACTGCAGCCCTACTTCGACAAGACCCTGCTGATGCCGGGCCGCGAGATCACCACCTTCTACGGCCACGCCAACCTGTTCGGCACCGTGGCGCCGCTGGACTTCCGCGTGGCGCCGGATGCGTCGCCCGACTGGAACACGCTGCTGTCGCGCGCGGCGCAGCTGAAAGGCCTGGTGTCGATCAACCATCCGGTGCGCCCTTCCGGCGAAGACTGCATGGGCTGCGGCTGGGAGCAGCCGACGGATATGCGCCTGGTGCAGGCCATCGAAGCGGTCAACGGCCCCGATGCCGACACGCCCTGGTCCGGCGTGCCGTTCTGGGAAAAGCAGCTGAACGCGGGCCACCGCATCGCGGCCATCGGCGGCAGCGACAGTCACCGTCCGGACGAACACGGCATCGGCAAGCCGGCTACCGTGGTGTATGCGCCGGAGCTGTCGCAGCTGGCCATCCTGCAGGGCATCCGCGCCGGCCACGTGTTTGTGGATGTGACGGGCGCCGGCACTGGCCTGCTCGACGTTCGCGCACGCGAAGCCATGATGGGCGACGCGCTCGCCGCCTCTGCCGGCGCCAGGGTACCGTTCCGCGTGCAGGTTTCCGGCATGCGCGGCGCCCAGCTGCGCGTAACGGACAACGGCCGCGTAATCCAGCCGCTGCGCGATGCCGCCATCGGCGGCGACGAATCCCGGCTGGCGTTCGACTACGCCAGCGACGGCCAGCCGCACTGGGTTCGCATCGACGTGGTCAGCGCCGAAGGCAAGCTGCTGTTGTTGGGGAATCCCGTCTACCTGAACCACTGAAGCGGTTCAGTCCTCGCGCCGCGCCTCGGCTTCCATCTTGCGGAATTCAGGCGTGGCGCGCACCACCGGGATGGCGCTCCAGATCGCCTCGATGCGCTTCGGGTCGCGCTCGTACACCTTGCGGCTGATGTGCAGGTAGAGGGGTAAGGTGACATAGGGCGTCTTCGCCAGGTCGATCCTGTCCCTGAAACGTGGGTCGTTGTGCACCAGGTCCTCGGCGGCACGCCCCTGCAGCACTGCCACATCGGCCATTCCGGCTGCCACCATGCGCAAGCCGTCTTCCACCGACTTCACCGTATCGAGCACGCGCTGGCCGCGCTGCTGCAGGATGTCCGCCACGTAGTAGCCGCGCTGCGCGGCCACCACGCCGCGCGGATTGATCAGGTCCCTGCCATCCCAGCTGGCACCGCTGCCCGTGCGTATGTAGACACTCGCGTGATCATGGTACAGGGCCTTGTCCGCATTGGCGGTGCCGTCCGGGTTCAATGGCGGCAGGCTGTAGTTGCGGCGGTCGGGTGAATCAGCGCCACCGATCATGCCGTCCATGTGGCCGGTGCGGGTCTCTTCCTGGCAGCGCTTCCAGGGGCGCGGATGGTAGATGAATTCCTCGCCGGTGAGCCTGGCGACGCGCTTCAATAGTTCGATATTGAGGCCGGTGCCATCGGGCATGGTCCAGGGAGCTTGTGGGGCATCCTCATAGCAAAAGTGCAGGGGTGCAGCGAGGGCCGCGGCCTGAGTCAGGCCGCACAGGATTGTGACTGTCAGTGTCCCCAAGCGCATAGACGCCTCCCCGGAACACATTATGCATCACTTTGCCGTTTGCTCAAGCAAAGCCTGCAGATGCTGTTTCCAAAGCGCCGCAACGGTATGGCTGCCGTGGCCGCGCGTTTGCGGCGTGAGCGGCAGCACGATGGCGCGGCCCTGCGGCACGCGCTTGATGCCTTTTTCCAGGATGCCCAGTTCCGGCGGGTTGATCAGGTCATCGGCGGAGTTCACCGCCACGAGCGGCACGCGGATCTTCTCCAGCTCGGGCGCGGGGTCGTAATCGTGGGACGCGTCCAGCTGGTACAGCAGGTCGTTGGCGTCGGCGTGACGCACGCCTTCGTTCACGTAGGCGTCCAGCGCCGCATCGGTGGCGGCCAGCGTGGGTGTGGCCTGCTGGCGCAACACCGGATTGCTGCCCATGAAGTACAGCATCTGTTCCGCCGTGCGCAGGCTTTGCGGCTGCTGCCTGTATTCGCCGCCCTGCCAAGTCGGGTCATTGCGGATCGCGTCCATCACCGTCTTGCGCCAAACGCGATTGCGGCCCGAGATCTGGTCGGGCAGGCTGGCCAGCGGCATCAGCGCGTCCATGAAGTCCGGATAGCGCTCGCCCCAGACCCAGGTCTGCATGCCGCCCATGGACGTGCCCATCACGAGGCGCAGGTGGTTCACCTTCAGCGCTTCCGTGAGCAGGCGGTGCTGGGCGTCCACCATATCCCGGTAGCCATAGCGCGGGAAGCGCCCCGTTGGCCGGGCAAAATCCCCCACCCCTGGCCGGGTCAAAATCCCCCACCTCCTGACCGAGTAGCGCTGCTGTAGGCTGGCGGTCCCCGGAGAGCAATCCCGCTGGCAGGACGTAACCTTACCCCTTCGACCATCGAAGGGGAGCATGGAGGGTGAACGTCTTGAAACCAAACAAACGCACCACAGTCGCCACGCTGCTGGCAACCGGTACCAGCCAGCGCGAGATAGCGCGGCTGACCGGGGTGGACCGAAAAACCATCCGCCGCCTGGCGCTGGGCACGACCGGGCCGGAACCAAATTCCCCCACCCTGGCCGCCGGATCAGCGACAGCAAATTCCTCCACCCCGGCCACCGGCGCCCCGCTTGAAATTCCCCCACCCCGGCCACCGGCTCCAGATACCGGCCCGCAGTCCCTGTGCGAACCACACCGTGCCTTCATCGAGGCCCAGCTGCGCCTTCGCCGCAACTACACGGCGATCTATCAGGACCTGGTCGACCAATTCGGCTTCACGGGCCGCTACAACAGCGTCAAGCGCTTCGCCGGCCGTCTGGTGCAGCGCGATCCGGAGCAGTTCGACCGCCTTGAGTTCGCGCCCGGCGAGGAAGCCCAGGTCGACTACGGCGAGGGCGCGCTGACGCGCATCGCCGGCAGCGACCGATACCGGCGGCCACGCCTGTTCGTCATGACCCTGCGTTACTCGCGGCGCTGCTTCCGGCGTGTGGTCTGGAAATCATCGAAGGAAACGTGGGCCCAACTGCACGAGCAGGCCTTCCGGTACTTCGGCGGCACCACGGCCTACGTCGTGCTCGACAACCTCAAGGAAGGCGTCATCAAGCCCGACCTGTACGAACCGGAGCTGAACCCCGTCTACAGGGACGTGCTGGCCCACTACGGCGTCGTCGCCGACCCGGCCAGGGTGCGTGACCCAAACCGCAAGGGTACGGTCGAAAACGCGATCCAGCACACCCAGAGCACCGCGCTCAAGGGACGCCGCTTCGAGACCATCGAGGAGCAGAACGCCTTCCTCGAACAATGGGAAATCAAGTGGGCGGCGCCGCGCATCCACGGCAGCGCAAAGCGCCAGGTCGAGGCCATGTTTCAGGAGGAACGCGCCCACCTCGGCGCGTTGCCGCAGCAGGGCTTCGGCTATTACACCGAGTGCGAGCGCACCGTCGCCGACGACACCTGCATCCGCATCGACCATAGCAGCTACGCGGCGCGCCCGGCGAAGATCGGCAGCCGGGTGCTAGTGCGCCTGTTCGAGCGCCACGTCGAGATCCGCGACCGCTTCACGCTGGCCCTATTGCGCACGCATCCGCGCGCCCAGCGCCCCGGCAGCGTGCTGCTGCCCGACGATGAGCGGCCCTTCAACCCCTCACGCGAAACGCGCCGCATCCTGGCCCAGGCCGGCGACATCGGCGACGCCGCGCTGGCCCTGTGCCAGCAATGGTTCGAGCATGAAGGGCGAGTGGGCCAGCGCAAGCTGCGCGGCGTGGTGGGTCTGGCCAAGCGCTTTCCGCGCCGTCTGATCGACCAGGCTTGCGCCCAGGCTTTGCAGGAGAACGTGCGCAACTACAAGTCGATCAAGGTCCTGACCGAACGCTTGCTGGCGCAGGCGCTGGCCAAGATCGACGCGCCGCTCCAGGCCGAACTGGACCTGCAGCAGCACCATCCACTGATCCGCGAAGGCGAGGACTACGCCGACCTGTTCACGCGCGCGGCGAACGCCAGCGCCGCCATTACACCGACCACGGAGGCACCATGAGCATGAGCATGAACGAAATCGAGCGCGCCCTGCGCGAGCTGCGTCTGTCGGGCATCCGCGCCACTCTCGACACCCGCATCTTGCAGGCCCAAGCCAACCAGGAGCCCTTCCTCGACACCTTCTCGCTGATCCTGCAGGATGAACTGGACCGGCGCCGTTCGCGCCTGATGGAACGGCGCTTCCAGCAAAGCGGACTGGATGAACGGATGTCGCTGGCCGACTTCGACTGGCGTTTCAACCCCAAGCTGCCACGGGCCGCCTGCTTCGAGCTGCACACCCTCAAGTTCGTCGCCGAGGGGCAGAACGCCCTGATCATCGGCAGGCCAGGGACCGGCAAGAGCCACATCGCCAAGGCGGTGGCCTACCAGGCCACGCTGCAGGGGCACAACGTGCGCTACCTGGAGGCCGACGGCGCGTTCGCGGCCTATGCGCTGGGTGGCGATGCCGAACAACGGCAGCAGCTACGTACCTTGATCGACGCCGATCTTCTGGTCCTCGACGATCTGTTCCTGGCGCGCCGTATCGGCGACAAGGCCGGTGAGCTGCTGCAGACGCTAGTGCACCAGCGTTACAAACTCAAGCGCAGCATCGTGGTGACCTCCAACCGGGTCGTGCAGGACTGGGGCAAGTACCTTGGCGACAACACGATGGCGACCACCATCTTGGATCGGCTCATGCACAGGGCGCAGATCCTGGAGTTCGAGGGAAAAAGCTACCGACTGAAGGAGGCAGCGTCGCGGCTTACGCGCTTGACGTCTGCCGACGTCAAGCAGGACTGACAAGGCCGGCGGCAGGAACATGAACTACAATCCGGACTGTCCTGCCTGGGGGAATTTGACCTGGCCAAAGGTGGAGGAATTTAACCTGGCCAACGGGGAGCGCGCATGCAGGCCGTCGCTCGGTTTGCTCGAGCCGCCGTGGCCGATGCCGTCGGTCAGGATGATGTAGTAGCGCTGCGCGTCCAGCAGTCCTCCCGGCGCAAACAGCTCGCCCGCAAATTCGGGGCGCAGGAATTGCGTGCCGCTGCCGCCCGTGCCGTGCGTGATCAGCACCGCGTTCGTTACGCGGCCCTGCGCGTCGCGCTGCGGCTTGCCCAGCGTGCGGTAGTGGATTCTGAGCTCGGGCATCGTCTGGCCCGAGGCGAAGCGGAAGTCCTTCAGCACATGGTCGCCCTGCACGGGCTCGGGATATTCGGCGGCATGTGCAGCGACATGCGCGCCGGCCATTGCGGCGCACAGCGCCAGGACGAGGACGAGTTTTTTCATGGGCCTCATCTTAGCCCGAATCCTTGCGCCACCTCAATCCGTCCCCACGCCTTGCGGCCTACATTACGCCAGGGAGGGAGACATCATGCGCGCAGTGATCTGCAAGGGCGACCGCACCTCGCACGGCGGCCGCGTCCTGGAAGGCAACCCGAACGTCACCACCGGCGGCCGCCCGATCGCCCAACTCGGCCACGCCACCATCTGCCCTCTCTGCAAAGGCAAATTCCCGATCGTCGAAGGCGTCGCCACCCACACCTACGGCGGCAAGCCCACCGCCGTCGAGGGCATGCACACCGCCTGCGGCGCCATCCTGATCGCCAGCCAGCGCGAGATGGTCATCGATGCCGGCGGCGGTGGCGGTGGCGGATCATCCGATTCCGCTGTCTCTTCCGCACCCGGCCAAGTAGCTGCGGCAGAAAGTGACGAGGTGTACAGCGGCGCTTTCCGCGCCGTCGACGAGTCCACGGGCGAACCTGTCGCAGGCCTGCCTTACCGCATCGAACTGTCGGACGGCCGCATCCTGCGCGGCGTAACCGACGCAGGCGGATACACCCAACGAGTCAGCCATCACGAAGCATTAACCATGTCGCTTCACTGGGAGAATGAGGAATGAGCGTCGCAAACTGTGCTCTAACCCGTCAAGGATCGACAACGACAGTCCGTGTCGAACAAATGATCAACATATGCTACCAATTCAAGACAGAAACTCAGAACGACTTGGCCCTACCATACGCCGTAACGATTGACGGTAAAGTTCTGACGGAGCATGCGCGAAGGCCAAAAGTTCTGGGGGCGGATCGAAAAATCAAACTATCTGTGCCGACGGGCAGTGAGGTGTCACTCTTCCTGAATAGCGACTCTTATCCGCGATTTAGAAATCAACCTGTGTTCGCCGTTAAAGCTGGTTACGACGATGTCTTGGTCAACATTAAAGAGCAGTATGGTCGTCTTGGTCATGTGAAGCCGGTCTTATCGGCGCCCCTCTACTGTGAGTCAGGTAACGGCAAGCGGACAGAGACTTACGATGCTCAGCTGACTGGCGATATCTGGGCAACCATATCTCACAAATATACACGCGAGGAGGCGGATTCAATCCTTCCTCGAAGTTTGTTGCCAGCCATAAGGAGTTCAATTCTCGAAATTTACACCGGCCTTGATCAACCCTCAATGCTAATAGAGATAATTGCTCAAGGCGACAAGTCAGCAAAAACCATGCAAATAATTTGGGCCGCTGGCTTCGACGAAAACGTTCGCAAAAATACTTCCTACTGCCCGCTCCTGAGTGAAGTCCTTCCGCGTACTCACCCGCTGGCTTACGCGAGTCTTCTGGCAGAAGCATACCAAGCCGGTGTCACCAAGTTGAGCCTGAGCTCCGGCTGGAGGCCTATGTTCGGATCAATTGTCCACCGCTCGGGGCGCGGGTTGGACGTAAACATAATTGGCGACGATATGCAGGAATTTAAAATGAAGCGTACACATGCCTTCGCATCAGTGAATAAAGAAACGGGCAAAGCTCGCTCAGATCCGCCGGCTTCCAATAGCTCGAACGGAAAGCAGACCACTGACTCAAAAGTACCGGGCAGTATAGCGTCCGGCGCCACTAAGGATTTACGAACCCGGAAGCAGGATGGCAAGGAGCCTGAAGTTATGCAGAGACTTCGTGACAACCTGCACTCAAACAATGCAATCGATCAAATTTTCGACCCGTGGTTCATGGACGTGAATACACACGACAAGGTGACGCCTCAACCAAATATGCAAAGGACCCAGATCGAAACAAAGCACAGTGATCATCTGCACATCACCATTAGCGATGAGTGCCTTCTATGATACGGAAGCTTCTTCTTTTAGCACTGGCGGCCTTGCCCGTCATATCGGTGGCAGCGGAGCCGGATCGCTCAAGGGTATGGCTCAAGAAGCCGTGGCAGCTTCGCTACATGATCTTTGTTTCAGATCTACAGATTGCAAAAGACCGTATCCGGCTTTCGCGAATGTGGAACGCGCACAATATGCACGATGGCGAAGCACTGGTCTACTATGAGGCACATGCGCTATTCCAACCTCCCACAGCGTTCTACTCTTCAAAAGGACGGTCGATAGCCGTGACGCTACTGATCATCGACCAAAGCGGTCGCGTCCAATCAAGCGCCTTAGCGAACCAAGCCTGGAGTGCAAGGCATAGCGTGCTTGATCGTCTCTTGCTAGTTTAACCCAGTTCATCCTAGCAAAAAACCGTATCGCCTGGCTGAATGGTCTCAAGGGATCCCTGGCAATGACACGTTTGGTCCGGCAGTTTGCGCTTGGGACGACGCTCAGCGTTACGTTGATGGTTGGGCCGAGAACGACTCGGCTGGCGGCTTCGGTTGTCGCGAATGGACAGCACAGCTATATCGCTGGGACCAGCCTTATATCGACGTTACGTCATACACATCCTCCGGGGCGTTTATCGGAGACTTCGTAGGCTGGTCCCGATTTTCCGACCCAGCCAAGCCTGTGATTGGCCTTGAAGGAAAAACCTGGCTGTGTCTGCATGAGTGCCCGTCAGGCGAGAAGCCCGGTGCAATAAACGACATTCATGCCTGGGCACATAAACACAAATTCCCACTGCCAGAGCGGCCTCCCAAGCAGCCTCTGTACCCAGACTCGGACTACAAAGATGATCGCAATGAATTCAGCGACTGAGTGATATCGCCTTTGGCCACGGCAGCTTCTGATTCTTTGCTCACTGACGTTAGCCATTTTCCTTGTAACGCCGCGAGGATCCACAAGGACATCAGAAAATGATCCGGCCAGGCGATGGTGCCCCGGAACGTAGTTTATGAAGAAAACTCCGGAGTCGGCGCTTAGGAAGGCTGCTTGAGGGCGGCCATTGTGATTCGCCAGGTAATGTTGGGTTTGCGAACTACGCGGCGGCAGCTACTCCCTCGTTTTGTGCGACTGTCGGCAGTGAAAATGACGTTAAGACCCTGGTTTATATTTCTCGCCGCGGCCACGAGCACATTTGTAATTTCGCGCGAAGTTCAGCCATTGAGCCAAAGGGATGATTTTTTTGTCCACCTCTCCAACTCTACTAGTCACTCGCTGGACATGTGCAATTCCGAGCTAACATTCTGCAGGAAGATTTTGGCTGGAAAAATATTCAGCGACGCATATGCTACCGATAGGAATGCTGCTGATTATTTCAGTTTCTGGTTAGCTCACAGTGTCATCAAAGCGTGCGAAAGAGTGATTCCATTGACTAAGCTAGTGGACGATCCGTTGAAGTCAAAAATCTGTGGGGAAAAGTAACGTCCTGGTTGAACATCCCAGAAGAGAGCTATCTCCGAGAATGTAACGCGGCAAAAAGCAAAGAAAGTCCGTCTCTTTGACATCGGACGTTCCGATGGGCGACCAACAGCCAGCAGTCAGTCTTCGCTCTTGACGCCAGGGATCTTGTCGAGGAGCTTGGTGGCGGCGCGGACGTTGGCTTTGAGGGCGTAGTCGATGGAGGCGAGCTGCTCCTCCATCGCTTCCTGCAGCACGGTACCCGGGCTGGCGGGGCCGAGCTTGAGGTAGGCGTCGGCTTCGCCGTAGTCGCGGTGGATTTCCATGCCGGCTTTTTTCGCGATGTGCATCATGACCTGATTGGACGACAGGCAGTGCATGTAGAGCGTGTCCACATCGTGGTTGCGACAGGTGATGCTGGCGCGTTCGAACAGCTTGGAGCCGACGCCCAGGCCGCGGGCGGACTTCAGCACGGAGACGCCGAATTCGGCGACACGGTCCTTCTCGGTAGCCTGCTTGCGCTCTTCCGAGGTTTCGGCGAAAGCGAGGTGTCCCACGCCGACCAGCTTGAACACGCGGTTATACACGCCAAAGACCATGTCGCGGTCGAAGTCGATGCTCTGGACGTAGCGGGTGACCTGTTCGTCGGTCACGGGCGAGCCGAAACGCAGCAGGCGGTCGCGCCCTTCCAGGCAGAGGAAATGCCGCAGCATGCGCCGGCGGTCGCGCTCGCGCAGCTCCTTTACGGGCACGGTGGGCTTCTCGTCGCCGAACCAGTGGCGGAATGGGTTGCGGAAGAAGTTCAGGGAAGTCATGTGCGCTCCTCACCATCTTCGCTATCGTCGCCGTCGAAGCCGATGGCTTCCTTCACGGCACGCACGCGGGCGGCGCGCACGAGTTCGGGGATCTTGCCGGGATTGTCCACGCAGCGCTGGGCGATCTCGCCGGCGTTGACAGCGCGCGCAGCGGCCAGCGCTTTTTCGAGATGCGCCTTCTGCGGGAAGGGACGGTCGCGGAAACTGACGCCGCCGCCCTCACGGCTGCGCACATCGCATTCGGACGCAAGCAGCATCTGTGAAAAGCGCTCCGGCTTGCGGAAGCCATCGTTACGCTCGAACAGCGTGACGATGGTGCTGGGACGCAGCTCCAATGCACGCGCCACGTTGCCATGATCGCGCGCCGTCATCACGGCCAGATCGCGGCAATCGGTCGGTACGCGCAGACGCTTGCACACCTGCTGCACGAGATCCACGCCCTCCCCTTCATGGCCATGATGCGCCGGCCATTTTTCAGGACGGGTGACCGCCTTGCCCAGGTCGTGCATCAGTGCCGCGAAGCGAACCGGCAGCTCATGGCCGCAGGCGGCGGCGTAATCGACCACCTGCTCCATGTGGATGCCGGTGTCGATCTCCGGATGCCACTGCGGCGGTTGCGGCACACCCCACAGGCGGTCCAGTTCAGGGATGATGTGGGCCAGCGCGCCGCAGCCGCGCAGCACCTGCAGCATGCGCGACGGCTTCTGTTCCATCAGGCCACGCGAAATCTCCTGCCACACGCGCTCCGGCACCAGCGCATCGACTTCGCCGTGGTCGACCATCTTGCGCATCAGCGCATTGGTTTCCTCGGCGACGGTGAACCCGGGGAAGCGCGCAGCGAAGCGGGCCACGCGCAGGATGCGCACCGGGTCTTCGGAAAACGCATCGGACACGTGGCGGAATATGCGGTCCTTGATGTCCTGCTGACCGTTGTAGGGATCGATCAGCGCGCCGTCTTCGGCCTGGGCGATGGCGTTGATGGTGAGGTCGCGCCGCACCAGGTCATCTTCCAGCTTCACATCGGGCGAGGTGTGGAAGACGAAGCCCTTGTAGCCGGGCGCGGTCTTGCGCTCGGTGCGGGCCAGCGCATATTCCTCCTGCGTTTCAGGATGGAGGAAAACGGGGAAGTCCTTGCCGACGGGCCGGAAGCCCGCCTTGACCATTTCTTCAGGAGTTGCACCGACCACCACATGGTCGTGGTCCTTGACCGGCAGGCCAAGCAATGCATCGCGTACGGCGCCGCCGACCACATAGGTTTTCATCGTCAGTCCGGCATCTCGGCGTCGTGCAGCGGCGCCGCTTCCGTTTCGGCCAGCGCCTGTTCGACCCACTCCGCCACGGCGGGGTGGGACAACATGCGCTCGCAGTATGCGGACAGCGCGGGCGGCAGCACCACGCCATAGGTCTTGAATCGCGAAACGACCGGTGCGAAGAAGGCATCCGCAATGGAGAAGTCGCCGAACAGGTATTCATTGTGGCCGAAGCGGCTCAGGCATTCTTCCCAGATTTCGCTGATGCGGCCAATATCCGCCTGGGTCGCAGGCGTGCGACCCTTGCCCGGATAGCTGCCCTTGATATTCATGGACATCGTGGTGCGCAGGCTGCCAAAAGAACTGTGCATCTCGGCGCAGATGGAGCGCGCCATCGCGCGCGCGGCCACGTCCTGCGGCCACATATGCTTGTCCGGGAACTGCTCGGCGAGGTATTCGCAGATCGCCAGGCTGTCCCAGATCGTCATGTCGCCGGCCAGCAGCACGGGCACGCGGCCGCTTTGGCACCATTTGGCGATATTGTTGGCGGTGTCCGGCCGGTCAAGCAGTACGCGCACTTCGGTGAAGGGAATCGCAAACGCCTTCAGCGCCACCCACGGCCGCATCGACCACGAAGAATAGTTCTTGTTGCCGATGACGAGAGTCAGGCCCGGCGCGCGCGCCGCAGCCAGGGTTTGCTCCAGGGTGGGATCGAGTAAGGTGGTTTGCATAAGCGCTTTCTGTCTTGTTATCGGCTGCCGAAAGTGGTTTCCTGCTGCTCCGCTTCCGTGTAGCCCTTCGGCGTGACCACACCCAGCCGCGCCTTGAGCGACTGTGGACGGCCCTCGAACAGCGCGGCGTAGAAGGTGGCGTTGGTCATCACATTCTTCACATAGCCGCGCGTTTCATAGTAGGGAATCGACTCGATGAAGATGGTGCTGTCCATCGGACGCGTGAGCGCCGAGCGCCAGGAGCGCAGGCGTCCCGGCCCCGCGTTGTAGGCAGCGGTAGCCAGCACCTGCGAACCATCCATGCTGCCCAACACCATGTTCATATAATTCGCACCGAGCAGGATATTGGTCTTCACGTCGCTCAGCATGTCCTGCACGAAGTCGGTCAGCCCGATCTTCTTGGCCACCCAGCGGCCGGTGGACGGCATCACCTGCATCAGGCCCGATGCGCCCGCGGTGGACTGGGCTTCCATGATGAAGCGCGATTCCTGCCGGATCAGGCCATAGACCCAGGCGCGGTCCAGACCCAGGGTGCTGGTGGTCGGCTGCATGATTTCGTCATGCGGCACCGGATAGCGGTGCGTGTAGTCGGCCTGCACGCGCGTCTTTTCGGACGTGTACACCATGCGGTCGAGGATGTGGTTCTGGCGCGCGAATTCGGCGGCGGCGATCAGTTCACGCTCGCTCAGCTTGCGCGTCTCCCAGTTCCACTCGCGCGTGCCTTCGAAGCGCAGGCGCATGCTGAAGAATTTCAGCGCGCGCTGCAAGCCCTGGTTGGTGCCGATGGCCGCCATTTCCAGCGCCGTTGGCGCGGGGCCCGGCGGCGGAATCGTCACCAGCTGGCCCAGTTCTTCACCCGCCAGCAAGCCGTAGTAGTCGGACTTGTCGGCGATACTGCGATACAGGGACTGCACTTCCGGCGCGTGCTTGCCATCCTGCGCGGCCAGCGCGCGGGCGTTCCAGTAGATCCAGGTCGGGTCGCTGCGCAGCGAGGCGGGCATGGCGGCGATGGTGGCGCGCACGGTCTTCCAGTCCTGGTTGCGCAGCGCGATGCGCGCCTTCCATTGCGCCTGGTCGATGGTCAGCGGCGCACCATTCGACTTTTGCCAGTACTCGGACGTTTCGGGCGCCAGCACATACGAAGCCTGCAACGCGATATTGGCCCAGCCGATGGCGCGCTCCTGCGCAGTCAGTTTCGACGCATTGCGGTTCATCGCGCCGACAGCCAGTTTCAGGCTGGTCTTGGCGCCGCGGCCCACGGCAACGAGGAAGGTCTCATGGTCGGCGCGGCTGCTGCCGGCGCCCTGGCCATGACGATGGTCGAGAGGTCGATCGCTTGCGCGATTTTCTTGTCCGAGCCATTCAGCAGAGCGATGGCGCGGCGCGCGGGGCCGGTGGCGTTGGTCTCGCCGGCCAGGCGCACCTGGGCCCACACATCATCGTCCTTGAACTGGCCGCTCTGGTACAGCGATGCGATCAGCGAGCTGCAGGCCTCGCCATAGTATGGCGGGAACACCAGCAGCGCACGCGCGTCGGATGCGACGTTCTGGCCCTTGCTCAGGCGCGACAGCAGGTTGTAGCACTTGACCTGGGTATCGTCCTGCAGCACGAAGAGCGGGAACTGTTCATCGAAGGTCGACCATTCGCGCTTGCGGCCCAGCTCCAGCAGCCAGTCGTTGCGCAGGCGGTCGGCGATGGCGCTGCCCTCGTAACGCTGCAGGAAGTCGCGCACCTCTGCATTGGTGGCATCCTTGAAATGGGATTTCAGCCGATAATAGTCGACATAGGAAGGAATGCCGTAGCCGGTTAACTGTCCTGCATAGAATTCGGCCTTGGCCGCATCATCGCGGCGGACCGAGTCGCGCAAGAGCAGGAAGGCGTCGTCCGCCTTGCGGGAATCAATGACGGTATCCTGCGCGCAGGCCAAACCAGCGGTGGCGCATGCGGTCACCATCAGTGCGCCGGCTATCCATTTCGACGGGGAAATCAATGTACGACTCTCAATGTAATTCATGATATGACCAGCGCAACTAGAATACCACGCAACCCTGCCGAGCTACCAGCCTCCAGCGCACAGACTAAGGCCGATTTAAGGCGTACTTTGCTGGCTGAACGGCGCGCGGTTCCGGCTGAAACGCGGGCGGAGTGGGACCGTCAATTGTGCGCCAATATCGTGAAATGGTGGGAAGACAGCGGGGTCGACGCGCTCGGCGTTTACTGGCCCTTGCGCGATGAGCCGGATCTGCATGCGGCTTATGCGGAACTGTCGCACCGTGGCGTGCGGCTGCTGCTGCCGGTCGTGATCCAGCGCGATACGGCGCTGGAATTCGCATCGTGGGAAATCGGCGAGACGATGGTGAAGGATGGCATGGGCGTGGCCGTGCCGGCCCACCTGCGCATCGAGCCTTATCCGCCGGCGCTGCTGGTGCCTTGCCTCGGCTTTAACTCGGGCGGCTTTCGCCTGGGGTATGGCGGCGGGTTCTATGACCGCACACTGGCGCGCGATCCGCGGCCGGCCACGGTCGGCGTGGCGTGGAGTTGTCTTGAGGTGGAGTTTGGGGTCGATAATCACGATATCGCTTTGGATGTCGTGATCACGGAATAGAGACGGCGCGGGTCCCGCATGCACGGCGGATCAATGATCCGCCCTACGCTGTGACGGCTACGCAATTGGCCCCGAAGGGGCTGTAGGGCGGATCGTTTTGATCCGCCCTGCGTGATCAGACGAGCTGGTTCCAGATGGCCGTGGTAGCAGCCGCCTGGTTCATCGAGTAGAAGTGCAGCCCCGGCGCACCACCCTTGAGCAGGCGGTGGCACAGTTCCGTCACCACTTCCTGGCCGAAGGCCTTGATCGAAGCCGAATCGTCGCCGAACGACGCCAGCTTCAATCGCACCCAGCGCGGAATCTCCGCGCCGCACATATCGGAGAAGCGCATCAGCTGCGTGTAGTTCGTGATCGGCATGATGCCGGGCACGATCGGCACGTCCACGCCCGCCTTCTGCGCCTGTTCCACGAAGTAGAAGTAGGAATCGGCGTTGTAGAAGTACTGCGTGATGGCGGCATTGGCGCCCGCCTTCACCTTGCGCACGAAGGCCTGCAGGTCATCCTGCGGCGAGCGCGCCTGCGGATGCACCTCGGGATAGGCCGCCACTTCGATGTGGAACCAGTCGCCCGTTTCGGCGCGCACGAACTCCACCAGCTCGTTCGCATAGCGGAACTCGCCCATGCCGCCGTAGCCGCTGGGCAGGTCGCCGCGCAGCGCCACGAGGCGCTTGATGCCGTGCGATTTGTATTTCTCCAGGACGGCGCGGATCGACTCGCGCGAGCCGCCCACGCAGCTCAGGTGAGGCGCCGCGTCTTCACCGGCGGCCATGATTTCGAGGACGGTGTCCAGCGTGCCTTGCTGGGTCGAACCGCCGGCGCCGAAGGTCACGGAAAAATACTTGGGGTGCAGCTCGGACAGTCTGGCGCGCGTGGCGCGCAGCTTTTCTGCCCCTTCCGCCGTCTTGGGCGGGAAGAATTCGATACTGAAGTTATGGTTAGCCATTGTCGTCTTTAAGCAGGAGAGTGGACAAGGCCCAGGAGATCACGCTGTACAGCAGCGCGCCGAAGATCGCCGACCAGAAGCTATCGACATGGAAGCCGTCCACCAGTTGCGCCACCAGCCAGAACATCAGGCCATTGATGACGAAGATGAACAGGCCAAGCGTCAGCACGGTAACGGGCAACGTCAGCAACAGCAGCAGCGGGCGGATCAGGGTATTCACCAGGCCGAGCAAGAGGGCTGCAACCAGGGCGGCGCCGATGCTTGTGACATCGACGGAATGCATCAGGTAAGGCACAGCGAATAACGCCGCGGCATTGATTAACCAGGTAAGGACCAAACGCATAGGAGTGCCTCGCAGCGAGGGCACGCGGAGCCGGCGGCCCCGCGCAGGGCGGATCACCGATCCGCCGCTCTCGGATTAATAACGATAGTGATCCGGCTTGTACGGGCCTTCGACGCTGACGTTGATGTACGCGGCCTGCTCTTCGGTCAGCACGGTCAGCTGTGCGTTCAGCTTTTTCAGCTGCAGGCGGGCGACCTTCTCGTCCAGGTGCTTCGGCAGGGTGTACACGCCCACCGGATACTGCTTGGTGTTGGCGAACAGTTCGATCTGCGCGATGGTCTGGTTGGCGAAGGACGACGACATCACATACGACGGGTGGCCGGTACCGCAGCCCAGGTTCACCAGGCGGCCTTCCGCCAGCAGGATGATGCGCTTACCGTTCGGGAAGATCACGTGATCCACCTGCGGCTTGATGTTCTCCCACTGGTACTTCTTCAGTGCGGCGACATCGATTTCGTTGTCGAAGTGGCCGATATTGCAGACGATGGCCTGGTCCTTCATCTTGAGCATGTGCTCTTCGGTCAGGATGTGGTAGTTGCCGGTGCAGGTCACGAAGATGTCGCCGTGTTCAGCGGCGTAATCCATGGTCACCACGCGGTAGCCTTCCATCGCTGCCTGCAGCGCGCAGATCGGGTCGATCTCGGTCACCCACACCTGGGCGGACAGTGCGCGCATGGCCTGGGCCGAGCCCTTGCCCACGTCACCATAGCCGGCGATCACGGCGATCTTGCCGGCGACCATGACGTCGGTCGCACGCTTGATGCCGTCCACCAGGGATTCGCGGCAGCCGTACAGGTTGTCGAACTTGGACTTGGTGACGGAGTCGTTCACGTTAATTGCCGGGAAGGCCAGCTTGCCGTCCTTGTGCATCTGGTACAGGCGGTGCACGCCGGTGGTGGTTTCTTCGGTCACGCCCAGGATGTGCGGCAGGCGCTTGGAGTACCACGAAGGGTCCTTGGCCAGGTGGGCCTTGATGGAGTTGAACAGGCAGATCTCTTCTTCGGAGCCCGGGTTGGCCAGCACGGAGATGTCTTTCTCTGCGCGCGCGCCCAGGTGCAGCAGCAGGGTTGCGTCGCCGCCGTCGTCCAGGATCATGTTGGAGTAGACGTTATCGCCCGGCCATTCGAAGATGCGGTGGGTGTAGTCCCAGTAGTCATCCAGGGTTTCGCCCTTCACGGCGAACACCGGGGTGCCGACGGCAGCGATGGCGGCAGCGGCGTGGTCCTGGGTGGAGTAGATGTTGCAGGAGGCCCAGCGTACCTGCGCGCCCAGCGCTTCCAGCGTGCGGATCAGCACCGCGGTCTGGATGGTCATGTGCAGGGAGCCGGTGATGCGCGCGCCTTTCAGCGGCTGGGATGCGGCGAATTCTTCGCGGATGGCCATCAGGCCAGGCGTTTCCGTTTCCGCGATCTTGATCTCTTTTTCGCCCCAGGCGGCCAGGCCGATGTCGGCGATGATGTAGTCTTGGGATTCTTTCAGTACGGCGTTCATCACGCCCTCCTTTCGTTCATAGAAAAAAGTAACGTGAGCGCGGTGTTGAGGTTCCGAGCCTGGCCATTCACATGGTCGCAGCGCTCCTCGGAGAGGGGAAATTATACATTAACGGGACGCATGCACGGCGGATCAATGATCCGCCCTACGCCCTGCGAGCCCGAAGACACCACCGGCGCGTCGGGCGGATCATTCGATCCGCCGTGCGTGCGGTCCGCGGTCGCTTACTTGATGCCGGCGGCGTCGCGCAGGATCGCGGCCTTGTCGGTGCGTTCCCAGGTGAATTCCGGCTCTTCGCGGCCGAAGTGGCCGTAAGCGGCGGACTTGGTGTAGATCGGACGCAGCAGGTCCAGCATCTGCACGATGCCCTTCGGACGCAGGTCGAAGTGCTCGTGCACCAGCTGGGCAATTTTCTCGTCCGGGATCACGCCGGTGCCTTCGGTGTACACGGTGATGTTGATCGGACGCGCCACGCCGATCGCGTAGGACACCTGCACCTGGCACTGGCGCGCCAGGCCGGCGGCCACAATGTTCTTGGCCACGTAGCGGGCGGCGTAGGCGGCGGAACGGTCAACCTTGGACGGGTCCTTGCCGGAGAAGGCGCCGCCGCCGTGCGGCGCTGCGCCGCCGTAGGTGTCGACGATGATCTTGCGGCCGGTCAGGCCGCAGTCGCCCTGCGGGCCACCGATCACGAAACGGCCGGTCGGATTCACCAGGTACTTGGTGTCCTGCAGCCATTCGCGCGGCAGCACCGGGCGGATGATGTCTTCGATCACGGCTTCTTCGATCTGCTTGTGCGACATTTCCGGCGCGTGCTGGGTCGACAGCACCACGGTGTCCACCGCCACCGGACGGCCGTTCACATAGCGCAGCGTGACCTGGGACTTGGCGTCCGGACGCAGCCACGGCAGGCGGCCATCCTTGCGCAACTGCGACTGGCGCTCCACCAGGCGGTGCGCGTAATAGATCGCGGCCGGCATCAGTTCCGGGGTTTGGTGCAGGCGTAGCCGAACATCAGGCCCTGGTCGCCGGCGCCCTGGTCGAGATCCAGGCCGGCGCCTTCGTCCACGCCCTGGGCGATATCCGGCGACTGCTTGTCATAGGCCACCAGCACGGCGCAACCCTTGTAGTCGATGCCGTATTCGGTGTTGTCGTAGCCGATGCGCTTGATGGTTTCCCGCGCAACTTGAATATAATCCACGTTCGCGTGCGTAGTGATCTCGCCGGCCAGAACGACCAGGCCGGTGTTGCACAGGGTTTCAGCGGCGACGCGGGCTTTGGGATCCTGGGCCAAGATGGCATCCAGGATGGCGTCCGAAATCTGGTCCGCGACTTTGTCGGGATGGCCTTCGGAGACGGATTCAGAGGTAAACAGATAATCGTTGGACATCGCAAGCTCCATAGTTTTGATAAATATTGTCGCAAAACTAACACAGCTTGCGACGCTTTAGCGAAATTTATATACCGCCTCGCAAGTTGTCTGTTAACTCAGCGGTTGAAACTAACTAACGTGGTATTTTACGCTTCCTAAAAATTTTTTGGCTAGAGCAACGCTAGCTTTTGCTCTTATATACATATTCATGCTGTTACGAATTTTCCGCTTCTTCTCGGTCTTCCCCTTGCCGGTGCTGCATGCGCTGGGCGCCGCGCTGGGCTGGCTGGTGTATGGCCTGTCCCCTTCCTACCGTCGCCGCATGAAGGCTAACATGGCGCAGGCAGGCTTCTCCGCACACTTGAACCAGGCCGTGTCCGAGGCGGGCAAGGCGCTGGCCGAACTTCCTTTCATCTGGTGCGCCGCCCCCGAGCGCGTGTCGCGCCATGCCAACATCGAAAACTGGGAACTGGTGCAGAAAAACCTGGACGCAGGCAAGGGCATTGTGTTCCTGACACCCCACCTCGGCTGCTTCGAAATCACGGCCCAGGAAATCGCCCACCGCACCGAGCTGATGGTGATGTACCGCCCGCCCAAGAAGGAGGCGATGAAGCCCCTGATCGAAGGCGCCCGCGCGCGCAAGAACCTGCTGCTGGCGCCCGCCAATATGAGCGGCGTGCGCATGCTGGCCAAGTTCCTGAAAAAAGGACAACCAATCGGCCTGCTGCCCGACCAGGTGCCGCAGGAAGGCGAAGGCGTGTGGGCCGATTTCTTCGGCCGCACCGCCTACACCATGACGCTGCCGGCCAAGATGGCCCAGCTGGGCGACGCCACCGTTGTCATCGTCTATGCCGAACGCCTGCCGGGCGGCAAGGGCTATACCGTGCGCTTCGTGCCGTTTGAAGGCTCGCTGGAGGGCGACAACGCCGCCCAGGCGCGCGCCATCAATGCGGCGATGGAAAAGCTGATCGCCCGCTGCCCCGCCCAGTACTACTGGAGCTATAACCGCTACAAGGTCCCGGCCGGCGTGGCCGCGCCCGCGCAGCAGGAGGCGGCATGAGGGTTTTGCTGGGGTTTATGTGGCTGCTGCACTGGCTGCCGCTGCCGGTACTGGGCCGCTTTGGCGACGCCATCGGTTTCCTGCTGTTCTACATCATGGGTCCGCGCCGCGAAATCGCGCTGACCAACCTGCGCCTGGCGCGGCCTGAGCTGTCCGAGGACGAGCGCCGCGCAATCGCGCGCAAGCACTTCCAGGCTTATTCGCGCTCCGTGTTCGAACGCGCCATCCTGTGGTGGGCGTCCGAAGCGCGCCTGCGCCGCCTGATCAAGGTCGAGACGAGCGATGGCATGCCGTCGGGCCAGATCCCGGTCGCGACGATGACGGAAAAGCCGACCATCCTGCTCTGCCCCCACTTCGTCTGCCTGGACGTGGGCGGCGCCTCGATTGCGATGGAAGCGTCCGCCTCCTCGATGTATGTGGCACAGAAGAATGCCGTGTTCGATGAAGTGCTGCGCGCCGGCCGCGCCCGCTTCAAGCCGGTCAAGCTGTTCACCCGCCAGGACGGCATCAAGCCCATCCTGCGCGCGCTGAAGGAGCACCTGCCCTACTTCATGCTGCCGGACATGGACTTCGGCGAGAAGGATGCGGAATTTGTGCCCTTCTTCGGCGTTCCCGCCGCCACCCTGACCGCAACTGCGCGCATCGCCGCGACCACAGGCGCCCAGGTGCTGCCGGTCATCGCCACCTTCCTGCCAAATTATCAGGGCTGGCGCGTCAAGTTCTACCCAGTGTGGGAAAATTACCCTGGTCCCGACATGGTAGCCGCCACCCGCCGCATGAACGAGTTCATCGAGGAGCGTGTGCGCGAGTCGCCGGCGGGAATATTTCTGGACGCATAAGCGGTACAAGACCCGCCCCAACGGCGAACCGTCCTTCTATTCGGATAAGCGATGAAACTCAAATTCACCAAGATGCATGGCGCAGGCAATGATTTCGTGGTCATTGATGCGATTAACCAGCAGATCGACTTTACTCCCGCCCAGTGGCAGGCCATCGCCGACCGCCGCTTCGGCGTTGGCGCCGACCAGATGCTGGTGGTCGAAAAGTCCACCATGCCGGGCTGCGATTTCCGCTACCGCATCTTCAACAACGATGGCGGCGAGGTCGAACAGTGCGGCAATGGTGCGCGCGCCTTCGTCAAGTTCGTGTCCGAAAAAGGCCTGACTTCCTTGCGCAAGATTTCGGTGGAAACCATGGCCGGCGTGATTGCGCCGCGCCTGGAAGACGATGGCAGCATCACCGTGGACATGGGCGCGCCCATCCTGGAACCGGAGCAAGTGCCCTTCGATCCGGAAGGCCTGCAGGGCCGCTCCGAAGGCCGCGACACGCTGTGGCCGCTGGTGCTGGAACTGGGCGGCAACCGCGAAACGATCGAAGTGTCGGCTGTCTCCATGGGCAATCCACATGCGGTGCAGGTGGTGGCCGATGTGGAAACGGCGCCGGTGGAACTGACCGGCCCGCTGATCGAGCACCACTCGCGCTTCCCCAAGCGCGTGAACGCGGGCTTCATGCAGATCGTGAACCGCCAGCACGTCAAGCTGCGCGTGTTCGAGCGCGGCGCCGGCGAGACGCTGGCCTGCGGCACGGGCGCCTGCGCGGCGGTTGTCGCCGGCATCCGCCGCGGCCTGCTGATTCGCCGGTGCGCGTGGATGCGCGCGGCGGGCAGCTGTCGATCGCCTGGGCCGGCGAAGGGCAGCCGGTTTACCTGACCGGCCCGGCGGTAACGGTGTTTGAAGGCGAAATCACCGTTTAGGCCGCCACCAGATCGGCCCCGGCCACGGACATCACCCACGTCTTGAACCGGTACAAACGCTGCCGGTAATTCCCCTCCGGCCCGGCCAGGCTGCAATCGACCTGTTCAAACAGGCGGATGATGCGGTCCAGCGCCTGGCGTTGCTGGGCGCTGCGCACCAGTACCAGCCGCCGCTTGCTGCGGCCGTAGGAAGCGCGGATATCGACGACCAGGCAATGCCCCTGGTCGGCCGCCTTCACGTCCAGTAACAGCGCCTCGGCACGTGTCAGGCGGGAACAGCGCCGCCAGTTCGATGCGCGCTGCGAGCAAGGGCTGGCTGGAAAGCAATTCACGCGTGAGCAGCGGCAGCAGCGGCTCCGCCCAGTCCGCCGGATCGGGCGGCGGCGCGATGCGATCCAGCGCCGCCTGCGCTTCCGCGCTGCCCTGGGCCGCAGCCTTCTGCAGCCAGTACGCCGCCCTCACATCATTCTGTTCGTCGCCGCGCCGCGCGCGCCAGGCATGGATGCCGCATTCCAGCTGGGCGCCGCTATGGCCCATGTCCGCCGCCTTCTCCAGGCAAGCCTGGGCTTCGCGCAAGCTGCGTTGGGAAAATTCGGGACGGATATAGATGCGCGACATGGCAAACCAGGCGTCGGCCAGGCCCTGCTCGCCGGCCCGCGCCAGCCAGCGCAGCGCACGCTTGAAGTTGACCGTGCCGTCGGAGTGCTCAACCCGGTCGCCCTCGGTATTCATGCGCGCCAGCGCCAGCCCAAGGGCCAGCTGCGCCGTGCGGTCGCCGCCCTGCGCCGCCAGCTCGCGCATGCGCGCCAGGTCGTCGCCCGGCACATCCTGTTCGGCCAGCGCCTGGGCGCAGCGGGAAAGCAGCAGCACTTGCGCGGGCTGCAGCATGCTGCGGGCGGCGCCGTCCACAGCCGCCATCACGCTGCGTGCCAGCGGCAAGGCGCAGGCCAGGAAATCGGCGCGCTCGTGTTCGTGCCAGATGCGCTCGAGCAACTCGTACTGCGCCTGCTCGACGCCATCGGCCGCAGCGGCCCAGCGCTCCGGAGATGGCTCCCCCGCCGGCTGCGGCGCGGGTGGCTGCAGGCGCAGCAGCAATTGCAGCGCCTCCTTGTCCGGCAAGCGGCGCAGCGCCTTGCAGGCAATCGCGCGCCAGGCCTCGTCGCCCTCCACTGCAGGACCATCGAGCAGCAGCCCGGCCAGCACGAAGGCGGCCTGCGGCTCCCCTTCCGCAGCGCGCGCGCGCATACAGCGGCAGCGCGAATTCGCGGGAGTTCCTTGCATGTTCAAAGGAGATATGGCGCCCGACCAGCTGCCAGGCCTCCGCGACATCCTGCGCGGCGGCGCGGCAAAGCCAGTGCAGCGCCGTCGGCGCATTAAGGGGCAGGCTGGCGCCGCCGAACAGATACAGCTTGCCCAGCGCCAGCTGATGGTGTGCGTCTCCCGACCGCGCCCCCCTGATAATAGTTAGCTCTTCACGATTGGCCATCGTTCCCACTATTTATCTGGTTCCAAGAAAAGGCTGCCGTCCAGTGTAGTCAGCATGTCATTTGTATGACGCGCGCAACTCACTTTTTTTTGATTTATGACAAATATGACAGCCCCAGCTTTCGGCTACCTTACACAACGGAAATACCAAACTTTGAAAGGAAATATAGGCGAAATTGATCAGATGAACAGGCAGTCAAGCGTTTCAAAAATACAACAAGTTCCGCTGATTCCATCGCTTTCGACCAATAACCGTGCCCATAATCGACCAATCCTTCGCGATAACCAGAGCCTGAGCTTATGGTTTCTGCATCCGTAGTGTTTGAGACGCACGTGTGGATCTAGACCGTCATACTTATAAAGGAAAGAACATATGAAGAAATCCTTAGTGGCCCTGGCCTTGATGGGCGCATTCAGCAGTGCAGCTTTTGCGCAGTCGTCCGTCACTATCTATGGCACCCTGGATGCCGGCATCAACAAAACCACCCACACCGCAAACTCGAGCGTGCAAGAAGGCAAGCGCGACAATAACAAACTGGGCTTCCGTGGCGTCGAAGACCTGGGCAGCGGCCTGAAGGCGCTGTTCCAGTTGGAGATCCGCTTCGAGCCGGACACCGGCACCAACGAAAGCGGCAGCCGCCCACTGTTCCAGGGCCAGAGCCGCGTCGGCCTGCAAGGCTCCTTCGGTACCGTGCGCCTGGGCCGCGGCCTGACTTCGCTGCAGGAAACCACCACTGCGTATGAACCCTGGTCCGGCCAGCCGAACGTGGCCGGCTTCCAGACCGACATCATGGTCGGCGGCTACCGCTCCGCGCAGACCGGTTCCGGTTCCGACCCGCTGGGCGCGGCCGGCAACTCCGGCAACCGCTTCGCCAACGGCCTCTGGTACAACAGCCCGGTCTATAACGGCTTCCAGCTGAACCTGAACATGGCGTCGAAGGAAAACAATGGGTTGACGACCGCCATCGTCGGCCGCGGCACCGCCGCCGCGCCGCAATATCCGATCGGCTCGCTGGCATCCGCCTATCCTTACTCGGTCAGCGCCACCTTCAGTGAGCCAGGCGCCAGCGTGCCGCGCTACTCCGTGTATGCCGCCGCCGAGCGCAACGCGCTGGAAGTCAAGCTGTGGTCCGTGGGCGCCTACTTCCGCCCGATTCCGGACCTGAAGCTGATGGCCAACTACAGCAAGCAGGACCTGGAACATATCACCGCCATCAACGACACCATCAATACCTGGATGGTCGGCGCCAACTACAACGTCGGCCCGGGCAAGATCCTGTTCGGCTACGGCCAGAAGGACCCGGACGGTTCGCTGAAGTGGAAGCAGCTGTCGGTGGGCTACGAGTACAACCTGTCGGCCCGCACCTACCTGTACCTGGACCTGTCGCAGAAGAAGCTGCCGCTGACGACCACGGCCACCTTCACCACCAAGCAGAACCACTACGCGCTGGGCGTACACCACAACTTCTGATCAGAAGCAGCGCACGCCACGCAAAGCGGACCCGGGCAACCTGGTCCGCTTTTTTCTTGTGGCGTTTTAACAACCCTGCTTCCGTGCCAATCATGCCTTTTCATCAAAGGTATGCGATATTTACTTGCCGCATTTAAGAACGGCCGTTCGTATTTAAGTACATAAATATATAAGGCGCCGCAAGGCGTCCCCCACCCCGGAGACAAGCAATGAAATTGAAACTGTTGGCAGCCGCGCTCGCGGCCAGCTGTGCCGCATCTGCATTCGCCCAATCCTCGATCATCGTCTACGGCATTGCCGACGCAGGCGTGATGTACGTCAATAATGGCGGCACCGATTCGAAAACCAAGCTGGTCAGCGGCATTGCCGACGGCTCCCGCCTCGGTTTCAAGGGCACGGAAGACCTGGGAGGCGGCTACAAGGCCGTGTTCAACCTGGAAGCGCGTGTTGAGCTGGACAACGGCAAGCAACAGGCCGGCAATCTCTCGTCCAACCAGGGCGTGGCGCTGATCGAAGGCCTGAACTTCACCGTGCCGCCTGCCGCCGGCGGCGGCGCCACCGCGGCCGCGCTGGTGGCCGGCGTGAGGAATGCGCTGAATCCGGCCGTCGTGGTGAATATCAACAACGCGCTGTTCGACCGCACCTCGATGGTCGGCCTGGTCACGCCGGTGGGCGCGGTGCTGCTGGGCCGCATGTACACCCCGGGCTACGAAGTGATCGACAATGGCGACACCTTCGAGTCGGGCACGGCCGGCAGCTGGGGCGGCGTCCTGATGGGCACCGGTGGCCTGTTGACCGCCGGCATGGCGATCCGCTCCGATGAAGCGATCCAGTACCGCATCGAACTGCCGAACGGCATCGGCGCCGCCCTGATGTATGCCAGCCGCAATTCCGGCTATATCGGCATGGACCGCCGCTTCCGCGCCGCGAATATCCGCTACAAGGCCAATGGCTGGGATGTCGGCGCCGCCTACAACGAGGGCCTGGACCAGGTCGGCAACCGCGGCCTGGTGACGTCCACCATCGCCGGCTCCTATGCCACCGGCGACTGGAAGTTCTTCGCCGGCGCGCATAAGCAGAAGAACGAGAACTCGGTCATCATCCGCTTCGCCAACGACCAGCTGGCGCCGACCTTCACGCAGTTCGGTGCGACGCTGGGCCCGATCCTGGCGGCGCAGGCCAATGCCGCGCTGCGCCGCAACTTCCTGCTGGATGCGATCAGCTACCAGGTGGGCCTGCACTACCGCGTCGGCGCCGGCCGCATCATGGCCAGCGTGGCGCGCCAGAACGACCGCCGCGCCGATGCGTCCGACGCGACGCAGTACGCCATTGGCTACGATCACAACCTGTCCAAGCGCACCGATGTCTACCTGGTCGCGGCCATGATCAAGAACGAGAACGATGGCCAGTACGCGATCGGCGCCGCCAGCGCACCGGGCGGCTTTACCGGCAAGCCGGGACAGGATAGCAAGGGCGTGCAGCTGGGGATTCGGCACCGCTTCTGAAACCCCACGGCAAAGGCTGGTGTCTGCCACGGTGTGGCAGACACCCGATCCAGGTCGGTGGCTGCGGCACGCGGCAGAAACAGGTGTCTGCCACATCGTGGCAGACACCAGCTTTCCGCGGTTCGGTTTTCAGGAAGCGTCAGGTAGAATGTGACTTGCTTAAAATTACGATGCAATAACAATGACCGCTATCCTGGATTCCGCCGCCGTCGCGCAATACCTGGCCGACCACCCGCACTTTTTCGAAGAACACGCCAACCTGCTGGGCGATGTAAGGCTTTCCAGCCCGCTGACCGGCCGCGCCGTGTCGCTGCAGGAACGCCAGATGGAAGTGATGCGCGACAAGTACAAGGCGCTGGAACTGCGCCTGTCTGACCTGACCCGCCACGCCCAGGAAAACGCGTCCATCGCCAACCGATTCCACAGCTGGAACCAGGCCCTGCTGCAAACACGCGACGTGGCCGACCTGCCGCGCGCCGTCGCCGACGGCCTGAAGACCAGCTTCCACGTACCGCAAGCCACGCTGCGCCTGTTCAACGTCGCCCCGCAATATGCAGGCGAATGGTTTGCCACCGGCGCCACCGAAGATTCGCAGCTGTTCGCCAACAGCCTGATGGCACCCTACTGCGGCGGCAACAACGATTTTGAAGCAGCCCGCTGGCTGGACGATGCGGCCAATATCAAGTCGGTCGTGATCCTTCCGCTGCGCAAGCCGGGCGTGAAAGGCGCTGCCTTCGGCCTGCTGGTGATGGGCTCGCCGGATCCGGAACGCTTCACCTCGCTGATGGCGACCGACTTCCTGGTCCACATCGGCGAAACGGCCAGCGTGGCGCTGGCCCAGCTGCAAGGCTGAGGCTGGCCATGAGCGCGGCAAAGCTGGAATCGGCCGACGCTTACCTGAGCCACCTTGCCACCCAGCGCAAGCTCTCCATGCACACGGTCGCCGCCTACCGGCGCGACCTGCAGGAACTGGCCCGGCTGTCCGGCGACAAGGACTGGGCTGCCCTCACCCATTTCGACGTGCGCCGCTTCACGGCCCAGCTGCATGCGCGCGGACTCGATGCACGCTCGATTGCGCGCAAGCTGTCCGGCTGGCGCGGCTTCTTTGAATGGCTGGGGCGCCAGGGCGGCGTCAGCGCCAACCCGGTCGAGGGCGTGAAGCCGCCCAAGCGCGCGAAGACCCTGCCCAAGGCTTTATCGGTGGACGATGCCGTCAATCTCGTCGCCCCTTCCACACCGCGCGCCGAAGCAAACGCACCGGCCCGGCTGTGCGACCGCGCCATGTTCGAGCTGCTGTATTCCAGCGGCCTGCGCGTCTCCGAACTGTCCGGCCTGGATGTGCACTACCGCAAGGCGGAAGCCGGACACCCTGCGTCGCTGGGCTGGCTGGAGCGCGAAAACGCGGAAGTCGTGGTGACCGGCAAAGGCGGCAAGATGCGGCGCGTGCCCGTCGGCAGCGCGGCCATGGCGGCGATCGATGCCTGGCTCACCGTGCGCCAGGCGCCGTCGGACGGCAGCAATGCCCTCTTCGTCAGCGAACGCGGCACGCGCATATCGCCGCGCGTGGTCCAGATGCGGCTCAAGGCGCACAGCCTGGCGGCCGGCGCGCCCGTCCATGTGCACCCGCACATGCTGCGCCACAGTTTCGCTTCACACGTGCTGCAATCGTCCGGCGATTTGCGGGCCGTGCAGGAAATGCTGGGGCACGCCAGCATTACTTCCACCCAGGTCTACACGGCGCTTGATTTCCAGCACCTTGCGCTGGTCTATGACAAGGCGCACCCAAGAGCTAAAATCAAATAACGCGGATTATCCATCCGCCGGTGCGGCTGACATGATCCAAGTCAATGGCCGCGTTTGCCAGTGATAAAGGAATTCCGGCATAATCGTCCGATTCCCAAAGCGGCGAGCTGAACATGGCACTGATTCCTACTACTATCCTGACCGGTTTTCTTGGCGCCGGCAAAACCACGCTGCTGAACCGCATTTTGCAGGAACAGCACGGCATGCGTATTGCCGTCATCGAAAATGAATTCGGCCAGGAAAATATCGACAACGAAAATCCTCGTGCAGGAAAGCCGCGAGCAAATCGTTGAAATGAATAATGGCTGCATTTGCTGCACCGTGCGCGGCGACCTGATCATCGGCCTGACCGACCTGGCGAAAAAGCGCGCTGCGGGCGAGATCCAGTTTGACCGCGTGGTGATTGAAACCACCGGCCTGGCCAATCCCGGCCCCGTGGCGCAGACCTTCTTCATGGATGATGAAGTCGGCAGCCAGTATCTGCTGGACGCCATCGTCACCGTGGTCGATGCGCGCCACGCCATGCAGCAATTGGACGATAACGAAGAGGCCCAGCGCCAGGTCGGCTTTGCCGACAAGCTGCTGCTGTCCAAGACCGACCTGGTGGACCAGGCCGCCATCGACGAGCTGACCACCCGCCTGAAGCGCATCAATCCGCGCGCCCCGATCGGCCGCAGCGACCATGGCCGCGCCCCGATCACCGAGGTGCTGGACTTGCGCGGCTTCAATCTGAATGAGAAGCTGGAAATCGATCCGGATTTCCTGGCGGCGGAAGAAGATGAGCACGAGCATCATCACCATGACCACGAGCATGGCGAACATTGCGACCACCCGAGCCACGCGCACGACCACCACCACGCCCACCACACCGATGAAATCGCGGCTTTCGTGTTCAAAAGCGAACGTCCGTTCGACCCGGCCAAGCTGGACGAATTCCTTGGCGGCCTCGTCAATGTGTACGGCCCTCGCATGTTGCGCTACAAAGGCGTATTGTTGATGCAGGGCGCAGAAAGGAAAGTAGTGTTCCAGGGAGTACACCAGTTAATGGGCAGCGACCTAGGAGCAAAGTGGGGTGAAAACGAGACACGTGGCAGCAAAATGGTGTTTATTGGCAAAAATCTTCCAAAAGACATCTTTATTAGCGGACTAGAACAATGTTTGGTATAAACTAAGTCGTTTTTTTGAGCCGCAACGCTGCAATTTGAAAACTCTGTCGTATCGAAGGTAAGCGAAGTCATGACAAAAGCAAACAAATCGACCCCCGCCGCAGCAGAAGCTCCGATCCTCACCGATGAAGAAATTCTGAAGATGAGCGACAAGGACTATATGAACCCGGCCCAGCAGGCTTTCTTCAAAGCCAAGCTCCAGGCGCTGGAAAAGGAATTGCTCAAGAACGCCGGCGAAACCACGGAACACCTGCGCGAAACCGTGCTGGTGCCAGACCCTGCCGACCGCGCCACCATCGAGGAAGAGCACGCACTGGAATTGCGTACCCGCGACCGCGAGCGCAAGCTGCTGAAGAAAGTGCAGCAATCGCTGATCGCCATCGACAATGGTGACTACGGCTGGTGCGAGGAAACGGGCGAACCGATCGGCATTCCGCGCCTGATCGCCCGCCCGACCGCAACGCTGTCCCTGGAAGCGCAGCAGCGCCGCGAGCTGAAGCAAAAGCTCTACGGTGACTAAGCGCACAATTGACAAAAAAGCACGCCGCGGCGTGCTTTTTTTTGCTCTTAGGCTACACTAACAGTCCCATGGGACTTTTCTCCATTTTCAAAAAGAACAAGGCCGAAGAGTTCGTCGAGGATGACGAAGCCGCCGCTCGCCTGGCCGCCGACAGCGAACTGCAGCGCCAGCGCGCCCAGTCCGACCTGCAGCGCGATATGGCCCGCGCCACGGCCTTGAAGATCGACGCTATCGAAGCGGCGATGGCGGCCGACATTTTCAACGAACCGGAGCCGGCCTGGCAGCGTCCGCGCCGCCCGGCCCGTCCTGCGCCGGCCGAAGCCGCCGCCGCCGGTGATGGCAATACCTTGCCCATGCTGGAGCATGACACCACCGAGCTGCTGGGCGAAGACGACACTCCGATCGAAGCCGCTGCCGCCGAAAGCGCGCCTATCGTCGAGGAAATCGCCATCCTGTACGCCAACGGCCAGACCGACGCGGCACGCGAAATCCTGGCTTCCAGCGTGCGTGAGTCCGGCGCCAATGACCGCACGGCCTGGTGGATGCTGTTCGACCTGTACCAGGTGCTGAATGACCAGATGGCGTTCGACGACCTCTCGATCGATTACGCCAGCAAGTTCGAGACTTCCCCGCCGCCCTGGGCACCGCTGCCGGCCGAAGCGCCGCAGACCGGCAATGCCGGCTACTCCGGCCTCACGCCAACCGTGGCGCTGGCCGGTGTACTGAATGCCGCCATTGCGGCCCAGCTGGCCAAGGTGGACACCGCACCCAGCCGCCTGCCGCTGCGCTTCGACTTCAGCCGCGTCAACGGCGTGGAGCCGGAAGGCTGCGCCCTGCTGCTGGAAGCGCTGCGCAAGGCCCAGTCTGGCCAGCGCGAGCTGATCGTGGCGGCCGCGCCCGAACTGGCCAACCAGATCCGCGCCACTCTCGATGTCGGCCGGCGCGACGAAGGCGAAGCGCCGTGGCTGCTCTATCTGGAGCTGCTGCGCCTCCAGAACCGCGAGAAGGACTTCGAAGAAGCGAGCATGGACTATTGCGTGACCTTCGAAGTGTCGCCGCCGCCTTTCGTGGCGCCGACCAAGGTCGCGAATGCACCAAAACAGGCCGCCGCCGCGGCTTCCGACCGCTTCATGCTGCCGGCCCTGATCGATGGCGACCTGGCGGGTTTACTCGCCGCCATCAGCGGCTATGCTGATCAGTATCCGGCCCTGGTTTTCGACTGCTCGCGCCTGACCCGCATCGAATTCGGCGCGGCCGGGCAGTTGCTGGCCAAGCTGAAGGAACTGGCGGTCGACGAGCGGCGCATTGAATTCCGCGATGTGAATCACCTGGTGGCGGCGTTGTTGCGGCTGCTGGGATACGCGGATATTGCGCGGCTCTTCCCCCACCGTTATTAGCGGCGCGCGCACGGCGGGTCAATGACCCGCCCTACGCTTCGGTGGCGAATCGACGAGGCGTAGGGCGGATCATATGGGGGCGCCGAGCCACGCCGTGTTTGCGGACCCGCGGCGCGTCCGCAAACGCCGCCGGCCGCGTCTTGCATTCCCGACAGTCGGCCGCATATTTGCGGCTGGACGCCCGATCGCGTCATTACATGAGGCAACTATGGAACAATTTCACGGAACGACCATTCTGTGCGTGCGCCGCGGCAAGCAAGTGGCGCTGGGGGGCGACGGCCAGGTAACCCTGGGCAACGTCGTCATGAAGGGCACGGCGCGCAAGGTGCGCAAGCTGTACCAGGGCAAGGTCCTGTGCGGCTTTGCCGGCGGCACCGCCGACGCCTTCACCCTGCTCGACCGCTTTGAAGCAAAACTGGAAAAACACCAGGGCAATCTGCTGCGCGCCTCGGTGGAAATGGCAAAGGACTGGCGCACCGACCGCGTGCTGCGCCGCCTGGAAGCCATGCTGCTGGTCGCCGACAGCGAATCGACCCTGGTCATCACCGGCAACGGCGATGTGCTGGAACCGGAAGGCGGTGTCGGCGCCATCGGCTCGGGCGGTTCCTACGCCCAGTCCGCCGCACTGGCCCTGACCCAGAACACCGACCTGGCGCCGGCCGACATCGTCAAGAAATCGCTGACCATCGCCGGCGAGCTGTGCATCTACACCAACCTGAACCACATCATCGAAACCCTGGACTAAGCTAAGACTATGAACATGACTCCGCAGGAAATCGTCGGGGAACTCGACAAGCACGTCGTCGGCCAGGGCAAGGCCAAGAAGGCCGTGGCGATCGCGCTGCGCAACCGCTGGCGCCGCCAGCAGGTGGAAGAACCGCTGCGCCATGAAATCACGCCCAAGAACATCCTGATGATCGGCCCCACCGGCGTCGGCAAGACCGAGATCGCGCGCCGCCTGGCCAAGCTGGCCGATGCGCCCTTCATCAAAGTGGAAGCGACCAAGTTTACCGAAGTGGGCTATGTGGGCCGCGATGTGGACACCATCATCCGCGACCTGATCGATATCGGCGTGAAGCAGACGCGCCAGTCGGAAATGGCCAAGGTGCGCGCGCGCGCCGAAGATGCGGCCGAAGACCGCATCCTGGACATCCTGCTGCCGCCGCCGCGCGACTTCGGCTTCAGCACTTCGCAAACGCCTGAAGCGCCGGCCAATGACGCCACGCGCCAGACGTTCCGCAAGCGCCTGCGCCAGGGCGAGCTCGATGACAAGGAAATCGAGATCGAGCTGGCCGAGCAGAGCCCGACCATGGAAATCATGGCGCCGCCAGGCATGGAAGAAATGACGGAACAGATCAAGTCCATGTTTTCCGGCATGGGCAGCGGCCGCAAGAAGGCGCGCAAGATCAAGATCAGGGAAGCCATGAAGCTGCTGCTGGACGAGGAAGCGGCCAAGCTGGTCAACGAAGACGAGATGAAGCAGAAGGCCATCCAGAACGTTGAGCAGAACGGCATCGTCTTCCTCGACGAGGTGGACAAGATCGCGTCCCGCTCCGAAGTGGGCGGCGCCGACGTGTCGCGCGCCGGCGTGCAGCGCGACCTGCTCCCGCTGGTCGAGGGCACCACGGTGAACACCAAGTACGGCATGATCCGCACCGACCATATCCTGTTCATCGCGTCCGGCGCCTTCCACCTGGCCAAGCCTTCGGACCTGATCCCCGAGCTGCAGGGCCGCTTCCCGATCCGCGTGGAACTGGAATCGCTGTCGATCGCCGACTTCGAACGCATCCTGACCAGCACGGACGCCTGCCTCACCAAGCAGTACGAAGCGCTGCTGGCGACGGAAGGCGTAAAATTGATCTTCGCACCGGAGGGCATCACGCGCCTGGCGGAGATTGCCTTCCAGGTCAACGAACGCACCGAGAACATCGGCGCGCGCCGCCTGTATACGGTAATGGAAAAGCTGCTGGAAGAAATTTCCTACTCGGCCACCGAGAACGGCAGCAAGGAAATCACCATCGATACGGCGTATGTGAACCAGCGCCTGGATGCGCTGTCCGTCAACGAAGACTTGTCGCGCTACGTACTGTAATGGCAAACAAGGAACTGGCAACCCGGCAGAAGATGCGATTCCGCGTCGAGCCCTCGCAGCACATCAGCAAGCCGCGCAACCCGTTTGCGCAGCTTGCCAAAGCACGTGCCGCCGGCCCGCACGACAAGAGCCGCACCACGGCCGAACGCCAGGAAGCCAAGCGCCTGATCGCCAAGAAGCTGCGCGGCGATCAGGACGAAAACTAGTCACCAGATCGGGCCGAGGAAGAGATAGCCTGTCTGCTCGCCGTTCTTCGTTGCGCCGGCGCCGAGGAAGAGCGGTCCGAAGCGCGTTTCCACCTGCAGGAACACACTGCCCGCCTGCTTCAGCGCGCGGCCCAGCGCATCGGGCTTGCGGTCGAAGCCTCCCCCCGCCTCCAATGAAAATCCTGCACGCAGCGTGCCGCCGAAAGCGCTGGGCAGCGCGCCGACGCGCTTCGCCAGCACCAGCCGCGTGAGCACCACCGTTGGCTGCTGGATTGAATCGTTGCGCGTGCCGGACAGGCGCAGGAAGCCGCCCAGGTTGATCGGCGCCGCGCCGGACTTGGATCGCGCCCATTCCCCCAGCACGTGCCCGGCCCAGTCGCCGTAATGGAAGGCCCACAGGCCCTGGGCGCCCACGCTGGCCTGGGCCGCGCCAACGCCGGCGCCGCTGGCGGGCGAGCTTTCGCTGCCCAGATTGACCAGCACGCCGCGCGTGGGGAAGCCCAGGGAATCGAGGGTGTCGATGCGGAAGTTGATGAAGCGCGTGTGGTTGGTGGCCTTCGTATCCGGTACATCGGGTTGTTCCGGCACCAGCGTATGCGCCGTGTAGCGCTGGCGCTTGAAGCCAATATTCAGGTCGCCCCAGTTGCCGAATTCGCGGCCGATGGCCAGCGAGGCAGTGCGCGCGTCATAGCCTATGCGTGCCGTACGCAGGCCGCTGCTGTACAGGTCCGAAATCACGGCGCCCGCTTCCAGCGCGGGCAGCACATACCATTTCGAGCCGGGACCCAGCGGCTGCCACCATTGCACGCCGATGCCGCGTATATTGCCCAGGCGCGCCTGGGTGCGCAGTTCGCCGCCCCAGCTGTTCAGCGAAGAGCGCACGTGCATCATCTTGATGGCGAAGTCGTTGGCGTCGCGGAAGTCGCTGGCCAGTTCCAGTCCCACACGGGTGCGGTGACGGGCCCATTCGGCTTCGGTGGCGTTGATGGTCACCTCGCGGCCGCTTTCCTTGTCGCGCACGTCCGTTTCCACCCGGGCCAGGTCGCCGCGGCCGTACAGCGCGACTTCAGCCTGCCGCACATCCTCGCGCGTGACGGGCTGGCCCGGGTCCAGGCCGGACTGCGCTTTCAGCACTTCCGGGTTGATGTGCTGTGTGCCCTGCACTTCCAGCTTCGCCAGCAGTTTGGGCTGGTCCCGTTCACCGGGGCCGGCCAGGCGGTTCGCTTCCAGGCGGGCGTATTGCGCCGCCGGGATGGACAGCGCTGCCAGCCGTGGCGCAAGCTCGTCCGCAGCCGCTTCACCGGCTGCGATCGCGCGCTGCCATGTGCTGAAATCGAGGAAGCTCACTCCCTGCAGGTCGGGCGCGATAAGCAAGTCATTGGGCCCCAGCTCGCGGATCGAGCGCTGCACATTCTGCTCGGTGAGAATTTGCAGCATCTGGTTAGCCACGCCGAGCGCGCTGCCCAGCTCTTTCTCCGATGCCAGCGGCGTACCGACGTTGACGGCGATGACCACGTCCGCCCCCATGGCGCGCGCCATGTCCACCGGCAGGTTGCGCACCAGGCCACCATCGACCACCAGGCGGCCCTTGATGCGCACCGGCGCGAACACGCCCGGCACGGCCAGCGAAGCGCGCATGGTCTGGAACAGGGGTGTGTCGTCCAGTTCCACCAGCTCGCCCGTCAGCAGGTCGGAGGCGACGGAGCGGAACGGCAACGGCAACTGCGCCACGGACGTGTTGCGGGTGCCGGCCGGGATGATGCGCTGCAGGGCCATCTCCAGCGCTGCGTTGCTGGCGGCCGCCGGCGGCAGCGTAACGCCCTGGCTGCTCAAGCCGAATTCGATGCGGGAGGGGATGTTGATGTCTTCATCGCGGCGGCGGAAGGCCAGTGCATCGCGCGCCGGGCGATCGGCCACCACGCTGTCCCAGTCGGTGGTGGCGGCCATTTTTTCCAGGTCTTCGATCGAGGCGCCTGCCGCAAAGGCGCCGCCGACCACGCTGCCCATGCTGGTGCCGACCACGATGTCGACCGGCACGCGCAGCTTGTGCAGCGCGCGCAGCACGCCTACGTGAGCGAAGCCGCGGGCGCCGCCGCCGGAAAGCACGAGGGCGATGCGCGGGCGCGCGGATGCGCTGTGTTCAGGCCCCTGCGCCGACGCCGGGCCATGCAGCGCCAGCAGGCAGCAGACGAGGGTGGCGCACAGCGCGCGCATGGCCTTAGCGTGCCGGGTTGGTCGTCACCGGCTGAGCGGGCGCCATTTGCGCCGGCGGACCCTGGACGGTACCAGGAACCGGTGCCGGCACAGCGCCAGGCTGGCCGGGCTGCTGGGCCACCGGCGGCAGGCTCACGCCTTGTCCTGGGATCGGCGCCGACGCCGGTTGTTGCGGCGCAGGCGCAGGCTGCGGCGGCGGCACGGGCACCGGCTGCGGCACCGGTTGCGGCCCGGATGGCGGCGGCAGCATCGGCTGCACGCCATTGGCCGCCGAGCCTTCGTCCACGGCCAGGTCCAGCCGTTTCTGGATGCCGCCTTCCATCAGGGTGACGAAGCGCGGCTGCACATCCTTCACGGTCACGCCCGGCGCGACTTCCTTGCCTACGCCATAGGCTTTCGCCGGCTGGCCATCGGCCGAAATAATGGCCGCGCTGCCGCGGCCATTGGCGGCAGCCACCACGCCGCGCAGCTGGTAGTTGCTGACCTGGGCGACAGCCGTCTGGCCGCCGAACAGGCCGCGCGCGGCGTCCACATTGACTTCGGGCGCCTGCACAGCCGGCGGCGGTGCGATGGGACGCTGCTTGGGCTTGAACAGCTGCAGCCCCCAGTACGCCAGCGAGGCGGACAACACCGCCACCGCGGCCACACTGCAAATCAAAGGCAAACGCTTCAAGTTCTATTCTCCGTTTTCAGCGTACCAGCTGATTGATTTCGATGATCGGCATCAGCACAGCCAGCACGATCAGCAGCACCACCACGCCCATTGCCAGGATCAGCATCGGTTCCAGCAGGCCGGCAATGGTCAGCGTGCGGCGTTCCAGGTCCGCTTCCTGCGCGCTGGCGGCGCGGTCCAGCATGGCGGGCAGTTCGCCCGTGATTTCGCCGGCGCGGATCATGTGGATCAGCATGGGCGGGAAATGCTTTTGCGCGGACAGCGCCCGCGCCAGGCTTACGCCCTCGCGCACCGCGTCGCTGGCCTGCTCCACCAGCTCGCGCATGGCCACGTTGGACAGCGTATCGCGGCTGGTTTCCAGCGCGCGCAGGATGGGCACGCCCGAACCGGTGGTGATGGCCAGCGTGCTGGCGAAGCGCGACGTGTTCAGGCTGCGTTCGAACTTGCCGTACAGGGGCGCCGTCAGCAGCCAGGTATGCCAGCGCAGCTTAAGGGCCGAGTTCTGCAGCGCGCGCCGCCAGCCGAACCAGGCGGCGATCAGCGCGGCCAGCACCACGAAGCCGTAGCTGCGCACGAAGTCCGAGATGGCCAGCATGATCACGGTCAGGATCGGCAGCTTCTGCTTGGTGTTCGCGAACACGGACACGATCTGCGGCACCACATAGGTGAGCAGGAAGATCACGATCAGGAACGCCACCACGGTCACGATGGCCGGGTAGGTAAAGGCCAGGCGCACCTTCTGCACCAGCGCATTGCGGCGCTCGATATAGTCGGCCAGGCGCGACAGCACGCGCGACAGCTGGCCGATCTGCTCGCCCGACGCCACCAGGGCGCGGTAAATCTCGGCGAAGTCGCGCGGGTGGCGCGACAGCACGTCCGACAGCGCCGCGCCGCCGATCACTTCCGAGCGGATCGAGGCGATCAGGTCGCGCACATACGGGCGCTCCGCCTGTTCCAGCAGGGCCGTGAAAGCCTGCTCCAGCGGCAGGCCCGCTTCCAGCAGGCTGGCCAGCTGGCGCGTGAACAGGGCCAGCTCGGTGGTGCTCAGCTTCTCGCCGAAACCGCGCCGGGTGGCGGCGCCGCTGGCGTCCACCTGGGCCGCGATGGCGTCCACCTTGATCGGCACCAGGCCCTGCGCCCGCAGGTCGGCGCGGGCCGAGCGGGCGCTGTCGGCGTTGACTACGCCCTTCTTGCTTGCGCCGCCTTCGTCGACGGCTTCATAACGGAAGGCCGGCATCGCTTAATCCTTGGTCACGCGCAGCAGTTCGGCCGGCGTGGTGGTGCCGTTCGCCAGCCAGCGCTCGCCGTCTTCGCGCATGGTCTGCATGCCGTGCTGCTGGGCGGTGGCGCGCACTTCCGCTTCCGAGGTGCGGTCGTGGATCTGGGCGCGGATATGTTCGTCCGTCTGCAGCAGCTCGTAGATGCCGACGCGGCCCTGGTAGCCCGTCATGCCGCACTTGTCGCAGCCGACAGCGTGCCATTGCTGGCCGTCGAAGGTCTTGCACTCGGGGCACAGCTTGCGTACCAGGCGCTGGGCCAGCACGCCAAGCAGGGACGACGACAGCAGGAACGGTTCGATACCCATGTCCAGCAGACGCGTGACGGCGGACGCAGCATCGTTGGTGTGCAGGGTCGCCAGCACCAGGTGGCCGGTCAGCGAAGCCTGCACCGCGATCTGCGCCGTTTCCAGGTCGCGGATCTCGCCGATCATGATCACGTCCGGGTCCTGGCGCAGGATGGCGCGCAGCGCCTTGGCGAAAGTCATGTCGATGCGCGGATTGACCTGGGTCTGGCCCACGCCCTGCAGGTCGTATTCGATCGGGTCTTCCACCGTCATGATATTGGTGGTGGTGGAATTCAGCAGCGACAGCGCGGCGTACAGCGTGGTCGTCTTGCCGGAGCCGGTGGGGCCGGTGACCAGCACGATGCCGTGCGGCTGGTTGATCAGGTGGTTGAACTGGCCGAGCATGGTTTCGCTCATGCCCAGGTGCTGCAGGTCGAGGCGGCCCGCTTCCTTGTCCAGCAAACGCAGCACGGCGCGCTCGCCGTGGCCGGTCGGCAGCGTGGAGACGCGCACGTCCACCGGCTTGCCGCCCACGCGCAGGGTGATGCGGCCGTCCTGCGGCAGGCGCTTTTCCGCGATGTCCAGCTGGGCCATGATCTTGATACGCGAGATCAGCGAGCCGTGGATGGCCTTGCGCGGACGCACGATATCGCGCAGCGCGCCGTCCACACGGAAGCGCACCACGGACGTCTGCTCGAATGGTTCGATGTGGATGTCGGATGCGGCATCGCGCAAGGCTTGCGTCAGCAGCGCATTGATCATGCGGATCACGGGCGCATCGTCGGACGATTCCAGCAAGTCCTCGATGGCCGGCACATCCTGAAGCAACTTGGTCAGGTCCAGGTCGGCGTCGAATTCCTCGGCCACCTGGGAAGCGTCGCCGCCCGCACCGGCGTAGGCGCTGGCGATGGCGGCATCGAGGTCGGCGCGCGGCATGTGCTTCAGGTTGACGCGGCCGAAACGGCGCGACACTTCCGCGATCGCCGCCGGCGGCGTCGCGTTCGAGATCAGCACATCGACCGTATGCGCATCGCCTTCCGTGGGCTGGGCCAGCACCAGGAAGTCGCGCGCAAAGGCGTAAGGCAGGAGGTTGGTCATTGCTGCTTGGGCTCCGTAACTGCGCCAGGTTCAGTCGGCGGCACTGGCGCCGGCGGCACCGGACGCGCCAGCATGCCGCCCGTCGGCTGGCCATTCATCACTTCCGGCAGCACGGGCTGGCCGAGCTTCGGCAGCAGGATGGTGGTATCCGGCTGGATCTGCTGCTGCGTGCCGCGGATGAAGTCATAGCGGTCGCCGGTCAGGTTGGTGCTCTGGTCGCGCGTGCGGATCACCTGCGGACGCAGGAACACCATCAGGTTGGTCTTCTTGCGCGAACGCTTCTGGTACTTGAACAGGTTGCCGATCACCGGAATGTCGCCCAGGCCGCGCACCTTCTCGACGTTGTCGCCGGCATCGTCCTGGATCAGGCCACCAAGCACGATGATCTGGCCGTCGTCGGCAATCACATTGCTTTCGATCTGGCGTGTCTTCAGGATGATGCCGCTGGAGTTGGTCACGGTATCGTCGATGCTGGAGTTCTCGTTGTAGATCGCCAGCTTGATGGTGCCGCCCTCGGAAATCTGCGGACGCACTTTCAGGATCAGGCCCACGTCCTTGCGGTCGATGGTCTGGAAGGGATTGGTGCTGCTGCCCGACGTCGTGGTGAAGGAACCGGTCAGGATCGGCACGTTCTGGCCGACGCGGATGGTGGCCACTTCATTGTCCAGCGTGATCATGTTCGGCGTGGACAGGATATTCGTGCCGCCCACGGTTTCCAGCGAGTGCGCCACGGCGCCCAGTCCCAGGTCGCCGTTGGCCAGCTGCTTGAACACGCCGATGGTCAGGCCCGGGCCGGGCGGCGTGTTGGCGCCGGTGGCGAGGTTGACCAGGTTATTGCCGGTGCCGTTCTGGAAGGATGTGCCGCCGCCAACGCGGTAGTGGTTGCCGGCGCTCAGGCCGGCCCACTGCACGCCGAATTCGGCCGCCTTGTCGGCGCTGACTTCGACCACCAGGGCTTCGATATAGACCTGGGCGCGGCGCACATCCAGCTGGTCGATCACGGAGCGCAGGTTGCGGTAGACGGCTTCCGGCGCGGTGATGATCAGGGTGTTGGTGGACGCGTCGGCCTGGATGAAGCCGCCGGCGCCGCCGGTGCTCAGGGTCTGGGCGCCGCGGTTGCCGGTCAGCGCGGGATTGGTCGGGCCGGTGGCGCCGCCGGTGGTGCTGCCCGTGCCGGACTGGCCGAGACCCTGCTGGCCGGCGCCCGGGGTCGTGCCCAGCGTCGACAGGCCGCTCTGGCCGCCGCTCTGGGAACCGGTGGAGGAGCTGTCGCTGGCGACCACGGCGCGCAGCGTTTCCGCCAGCTTGGTCGCTTCCGCATTCTTCAGGTAAACCACGTGCACATTGCCCAGCTGCGCGGTCGGCTGGTCCAGCTTCGTGATCAGGGACTTGGCCAGGTTGGCGCGCGCCACGGACGGTGCGCGCAGCACCAGCGAATTGGTGCGCGGATCGGCCATCACGGTCACGCGGCCGGAATCGCCGCCGGCGCCCGGCTCCATCAGCTTGTTGACCATGGCCGCCAGGTCGCTGGCAATGGCGTAGCGCACGGGGACCACGTCCAGGTCCGTGGCGGACGGCGCATCCAGCGAAGCGATGATCTTGGCCAGGCGCTTCAGGTTGTCCGCATAGTCGGTGATGACGAGGGAGTTATTGCCCGGATTGGCGTTGATCGTATTGTTCGGCGTGATCAGGGGACGCAGCACGGTCACCAGGTTGGCCGCCGCCTCGTGGTTCAGGTGGAACACCTGGGTCACCACCTGGTCGCCCTTCGGCGCCGCCTGGCCGCCCACCACGGTGGGGCTGGCCTGCAGCTTGGCTTCCGCTTCCGGCACCACCTTGGCATAGCCGTCGCCGCTGACGATGGCGTAGCCCTGCAGGCGCAGCGCGGATGTCAGCAGGCTGAAGGCCTGCGACTTGGTCACCGACTTTTCCGACACCAGGGTGATCGTGCCCTTCACGCGCGGGTCGATCAGGAAGGTGATGTTGGTGTAGTGGCCCACCGCCTTGATGACGGACTCGATGTCGGCGCCCACGAAGTTCAGCGCCGCTTCATCGTTCGGAGCCGCCCAGACCGGCGCGGCGGCCGGAGCCAGCGCACAGCACAGCAGCGCGGCGGCGCTCAGTCGGCGCAGCGCCGGGAAGGTGTTTTTGCTTGCGGTGTGTGTCTTCATTATCTGAACTCTAGTGCAATGACGTTTTTAACGCTATTCGGACGGCGCTGGCCCAGCAAATTGAGCAGGCCCGCCAACGTATCTTCATAACCGCTTGCCGCTTCGGCCTGCCCCGAGAACTGCAGGCGGCCATGGTCGATCTTGCCGGTGCCGCTCAGCAGCAGCGGACCTTTCACGGTCCCCAGCAGCAGGTTCGCCACCTGGCCCTGCCAGTCCAGGGCAACCGTGTAGCTGCCCAGCGGACGGATCGAGGTCAGGCGCGAGGCCATGTCCTGCATCTCCAGCGTGGTGCGCCCGTTCAGCGACACCGCATTGCCTTCGCGCGCCAGCTGCAGCGACGTCCAGGAAAGCTTCATGCGCCCGCTCGGCGCCAGCGTATTCAGCGGCGCGCCCAGCCCGGACAAGCCCTCGGCCGGCAGCATGATGGCGGCCGGGCTGATTTGCCACTGGCTGAAGCCCCCGCGCAGGTTCACCGGCTGGGACAGCGATTCGGGATTGGACAATTCCACATCCACGCTTCCCACCAGCACCAGCGGCGACAGCTTCCAGGCAAAGCGCCCCGGCAGCAGCGGCGTGACGGCATCCTTGCCGCTGGCCGCGCCGCCGATGAAAGCGGAGCCGCGCCACAGCGTACCCTGCGCGTCGCCCAGCGTCAAACGGCCGCCGGTCTGGGTTTCCACCATCTGCGCCACCCAGGACGCGGGAAGAACGCCAGCAGCGTCAGGCCCGCGCTGGCGGCAATCGCCAGGATCCAGAGCAAGGCGCGCTTCATCGTGCTCCTGCTTCCTGGCGCAGCGTGAACGTGGCATCGACCTGCCCCGGCGTGCTCTGCGCGCTGATATTCGCGTCCTGCACCAGCAGGCGCTGTTCGCGGCGCATGGCGTCCAACCAGGCGACGATGCCGGCGAAGGCCGCGCCCTTGAATTCCAGCCTTGCATATTCGCCGGTGACGGTCAGGCTTTGCGGCGACAGGCCGCGCTGCTGCAGGCTGGCGTTGACGCTCTCGCGCGACATGGGCGGCGGCTGGATCGGCGCCTGGGCCGAGAGCTGGGCCGCTTCGCCGGCCAGCGACTGCAGCTCGGCGACCTGCTGGCGCAGCTGCGGCAGCTCTTTCGCCAGCTTCGCGCGGCCGCTGAAGGCCGGATCGATCAGCAGGCCGTACACGAGGCCGAAGGCGACGACGGCGCCGCCGATCTTCAGCATGCGGCGCTCCTGCTCGTTGCGTTCGTTCCACCAGGCGCCGACGGCGGCGCGGTAGCCGCCGAATTTGTCGGTCAGTTTGCTCATTTCGCGCCTCCCGCCTTGACCTGCCACACGCCGGGACCCGTTTCCAGCAAGGCCAGCTTGCGCGGCGCCAGCGCGGCCTGCACCTGCGACATGCCATTCGCGTCCACGCTGTTCGGCTTCAGTTTCACGATCAGGGCGCGCTCCTTGTATTCCAGGCCGGCTACGATTTCGCGGTTCGGCAACATGGCCAGCGCCTCGGCCAGCGCGGCGCTCACGGCGGTGAATTCGTCGCCCCCGCCCTCGCCGCTGGCGGCGCGCGCGACGGAGATATTGCGGCGCATCTGCGCCACCGGGTCGCCCGTCACCGGCTGGTTCGGATAGGCGGCGCGGAAGACCTGCAGCATGGCCTGGCGCTCGGTGGCCGCTTCGCCGCGCAGGCGGAACCATTCGACATTGGCGCCGATGATATTCACCAGCAGGGCCGCAACGGCAATCCCGACCGGCCATTTCCAGCGCTGCCACATGCGCGCCGAAGCGCCGCTGACGGCGCCCAGGCCGGCGGCCAGGTCCAGCTGCACGGCCTTGGCGGCCGAGATGCGGTGCGCCCAGTGGTCTTCCTCGACCACGATGCCGGGCACTTCCAGCGCCAGCTTCTCGTATTCGGCGCGCACGGCGGGCGCCACGTACAGGGTGACGGGAGCGTCGCAGGCCAGCGCGCGCAGCGTGTGCAGCGCCGCTTCCGGCTGCGGCGGCAGGGTCAGGCCCATGCCTTCGTATTGCGCGGTACGCAGGGTCAGTTCCAGGCCGGCGTCATCCAGCCCCAGCGCGGCGGAAGCGCCGCCCGGCTGCAGCGGCAGGCAAAGCTGGGTGGGCAGCGCGCTGATGCCGTGCGCACCCTGCGCCACCAGGGCCTTGACCAGCACTTCCAGCCAGGCGCGGTTAGCGACGGCTATCACGCGTTCGCCGGTATCGCCGGTCGCGGGGGCCAGGGCCAGCACGCAATCGGCGGGATCGCCCAGGATCTGTTCTTCGACGAGGTTGGGCAGGGCGGCTTTCAGTTTGGCGCCGGACAGCGGCGGCACCTTCACGCGCAGCAGCGTCACATCGGCGGCGGCCAGCAGCAGCACCACGCGGCGTGCACCGGCGACGAGATCGCCCAGGTTGCCCAGCGCGCCGGCGCCCTGCTGCATCACATTGCCGCCATCGCCCACCATGGCGAACTGGCAGCTGTGCGGCACGCCCGTATCGGGGGGCGCCAGCGGCGCGGGCCGGATACCGAATGTAGAGAGTCGTCAAAGCGTTCTTTCCTTGTTCCTTAGATTTCCCGTATCCATACAATGCTGGTCTTGCCGGTCGGCTCGCGCTTGACCAGCGCCCAGCTGACCAGCTCCGCGCGGTCCAGCCGCACGCGGCTCAGGACCAGGAAGTAGTTGCTCAGAACCGCCACTTCCACGTTCTGTATGCGTTTCTTGCCGCTGGCCTTGAGGTAATTATCAAATTCGTCCACGCGCCCGTAGAACGAGCGCTTGCGCGACCCCACCAGCGACTGCGCCTCGCTCACCGACAAATCCGTCAGCGCCGACAGCACTTCGGCCGGCGCCGTGTTCACATTCACCTGCGATCCCTCCGGCAGCACGATCACGAAGTCGCGCAGCTTTTCGATCGCGGCCTGGTTGAAGCCGGAAATCGACAGCAAATCCTCCACCCGCACCAGCTCCATCGGCTGGCCATTGCCGCCCGGGACAGGCAGCTGCCCGGGCAAGCTACCGGCCGGCGCCGTGGTGCTGCCCACCTGGCTGCGCGCCACCTGCTCGGCCACCGTCTGCGCCAGCGAGGGATTCAGCTGGAGGTTTTGCAGCAGGCGCTGGAAAACTGTCACCTGCCCTGGCAGTACGTAACGGTTAAGGGCCAGATTCGCCAGATTGTAGCGCGACTGTGCGTCGTAAGTCTGCCCCGCAATTGTCGCATCGAAAGATTCGTTCTGGATGCGCTCGCGCTCCACAAACTGGTCGAGCCGCGTTTCAGCCAGCGGCGTGGCCCAGATGCCGTCCGCGCGCGTGGAGCCGTGGCTGTCCACCAGGTCCTGGCGCAGTACCAGGCGGACCAGGTCAAGGCCGCCGCGCAGGATCCAGCGCGTCTGGAAATGCAGGCGCTGGTTTTCCATCGAACGCACCTGCACCTGCTGCTGCCAGAACAGGCTGGCGACGATGGCGACCGCCAGGGTCGTCAGCAGCAAGGCCGTGACCACGGCCACGCCGCGCTGCCGGATACCGGGACGCCTGCTCATACGGCCCCCAGCAGGAAGATCTTGGCCAGCACATTCGGCAAGCCCTGGAGCTGCAGCGACACTTCGATGCCGGTGGGGCCGGACTGCGGCACGGCGATCTGCGGCGTGGGCGGTCCGCTCGGGTTCGGCGTGCCACCTGGGCTGGTACCGATGCCCCCCTCGCCCTGTCCCTGGCAGGCGCCAGGCTCCGGATTGGTGCAGGGCGCTTCGCCGGACGATTGCGTCGCATTCGAGAAGGAAGTCGACGCATTCTCCGGCTGCTTCCAGGCGCCGTTCTCCCACACGCGTACCGCCATGCTGGTCACGCCGCCATGCAGCGCCACTTCGCGTTGCACGTCGCCGCCGGCGTCGCCCAGCGATGCCTGCCACAGAGCGTCCAGCTGGGCCAGGTCGCGCGTCGATTGCGATTCGCTGCGCGACAGCACGCCGTCGCGGATACGGTAGCTGACCACCTGCAGCTGGGTCGGCGCATTCTCGGCCAGCACGGTGCGGACGAAGACCAGGCGCGTGTTGTCGGCCATCAGGTTCTGGTGGTTGTTCAGCACCGTGCCCTTGTCCGCGATCTGTTCCAGGTCGCTTTGCAGCTGGGCGAAGGCGAGCTGGATGCCGCGCGTCTGCTCCATCTGCGTGGTCAGCTGCTCGCGCGAGCGCACGATGCCATCCAGGCCGCGCCAGCCCAGCACGGCCACGATGGCCAGCACCGTGATCGCGACCAGCAGTTCGACGAGAGTAAAGCCGCGTGCGTTCTTCATTCCTGCAGCACCAGTTGGACCAGCTTGATGATGCGGCGCTCCGGGCGGCTGGCTTCGAACACGCTCACCTCCACCCGGCGCATGCGCGGATTGGGGCTCTGTATCACTTCTTCCTGGCACAGCAGCTGCAGGTCGCCCTGCGGGCATTCGAAGGTCGTCTTGCCCACGGCCGGATAAACTTTCGCCAGGCGCACCTGCACCAGGCGGTTCTCGGCCGACCAGGTGGACATCATGGTCAGGCGCAGGCCATCGCTGTTCTGCGTCAGGCTGCCGATGGCGCGCAGCGAAGCGCCCAGCGCCGTGCCGACAATCAGCAGCGCCACCAACACTTCCAGCAGGGTAAAGCCTTGTTGACGGCGCATCCTCAGTCCACAGTGAAATGGCCCACGCCATCGGCGCGGATGGTGGCGCTGACGTCGCCCAGCGCCAGGGTCAGCGCAAAGGGCTTGTCCACCGGTTCGCGGCCGAACACGATGCGCAGGTTGCCTGGCGCATTGGTGGCCGGATCGAGCAGCAGCCGGATGGGGGATTGCTTGAACTGGCGTTCGCGCAGCATATCGTCCTGCGGCAGCGGCTCCCAGGTGCGGTCGTTGCGGACCAGGAAGCGGTAAGCCTCCGAACTGGCTTCGAAAGCCACCGGGCGGTTGCGCACGATGGCTTCGTCGCGCGCCAGCTGCAGCAAGAGCGCGATGCGTTGCGCCTCCTGCTGCAAGGCCTGGCGCTGGCTGGGCGCGGCATTCATCGTGACCAGGCCCAGCGTGAGGCCGATGATGACCAGCACCACCAGCAGTTCAATCAGCGTAAATCCGCGCTGGCGGCCGCGCATGCCTCAGATTTCCTTAGTTGTCCCAGGAACCGACGTCGGCATCGTCACCGGTGCCGCCGGGCTGGCCGTCGGCGCCATAGGAGAACACATCGATCTCGCCTTTCAAACCGGGGGACAGGTACTGGTAAGGATTGCCCCACGGGTCCTTCGGCATTTTCTCGATGTAGCCGCCCGCCTTCCAGCCATTGGCTGCCGGGCCGGAAGTCGGCTTGGTCAGCAGCGCCTGCAGGCCCTGTTCGGTGGTCGGGTAGCGCTGGTTATCCAGCTTGTAGAGCTTGAGCGCCTGCATGATGGTCGCAATATCCACCTTGGCGGCGGCCACCTTCGATTCGGCGGCGCGGCCCAGCAGCTTCGGGACCACGAGCGCGGCCAGCACGCCCATGATCACAACGACAACCATAATTTCAATCAGCGTAAAGCCGCGGGCACGGCGGCGTTGAACAATCTTTTGCATAAAGGTCAAGTTATGAAATAAACAATGATGCCTGGATCCAGCAGTATAGACGAATCAGTCACGCTGGCGGCCACTAAGTCCTATCTGGCGCAGCGCGCCCTCATTGCTGCCGGCGATATTGGACGGCACGGCTTGCAGCGGCTTCACGGCGGGCGCCTCGCTGACGAAAGGCTTGATGCCGAGCGCCTTGTCCACTTCCTGCGGATAGATGATGCGCCCGCGCGTGATCACGGCCGCCACTTTCTGCAAGTCGCGGATATCCCTGGTAGGGTCGCCATCGACCAGCACCAGGTCGGCCAGCTTGCCTTGCTCGATGCTGCCGCGTTCATGGCTGGTGCGCGTGTAACGCGCGCCGTTGCGCGTGCCAATCTGGATCGCCTGCGCCGGCGTCAGGCCGGCCTTGACCAGGAATTCCAGCTCGGACCACAGCGTGAAGCCGGCCAGGTCGTCGGTGCCGGCCACCAGCGGCACACCTGCCTTGTGCAGGCGGCCCACGAATTCCACCATCTTCGCGAATGACTTTTCATAGCGCTTCTGCGTGACCGCGTCCGGAATCTTCATGGTGCCGACGTGGAAGCTGCGCGCCACATCCGGCGGCATATTCGCTTCCACCGGCGCCCAGGGTTCGTTCACATCGCCATCCTGCTGCTTGAGGAAGGCAAAGGTGGACAAGGTGGGATCGATCACGATCTGCTTTTTCGCCAGCATGGCGACGAAGTCCTTCACCGGCTTCGAGTTGAAATCGAGATCGCCCGTCTTTTCAGCCGGCAGGTAGAAGCGTTCCAGGCTGCGCGTTTCCACGCCCGGCTTGAACAGGAAGTTCAGCATCACCTGGTTGATGTGCTGGATCTCGTCATAGCCTGCGTCCAGCGCCTGCTGGGCGCGCAGGCCGGCCGGAATGTGGCCGGACACGCGCATGCCGCGCTGGTGGGCGTAGGCCACCGTATCCTTCAGGATCTCCTTCGGAAAGGAGTTGTAGATCTTCAGCTGCGGATAGCCGTGCTCCGCGTACCAGTCGACGGCGTTCTTCGCCTGCGGCAGCGTATTCACGACAAAGCCAGCTTTCGAGGAGTACTCGCTCTCGCCTTCCAGGAAGCCGGCCGGCACGATCTGCGGCGCCAGCAGCTTGCCGTCCGCCGTCTCATCGATCATCATTTGCAGCTGGGCGTTGTCATTGCCCATATCGCGCACGCTGGTCACGCCGGCCGCGACATGCAGCGCGCCTTCCCAGCGGTTGATGTGCGAGTGCATGTCGAACAGGCCGGGCAGCACGATGCGGTTGCCCGCATCGATCTCGTTGACGGCGCCGCGCACCGGCGAACCGGCCGGCAGCACGGCGGTGATGCGCCCGCGCAGCAGATAGATGTCGGAAGGCTTGCCGACCACCGCTTTCTCGCTGTCGAACACGCGCGCATTCTTCACGACCGTCAGGCCATCCAGCGGATGCTGCAGCTTTTCCGCCAGCTCCCGGAGCATGCGGGCTTCGGCCTGCTGCTGGCGTTCGGCCAGCAGTTTGCTGTTGCCCTGCCAGCCGTCCAGCGACGCGACATAGGTGCCCGGCACCACAACGGCAAACAGGTATGGCTTCTCGCCCGTGGTGGCCCAGTAGAACTGCGGGCTCAGGCCCAGGCCCGTCTGGGCTAGCAGCTGCACGGTCTGCGTCTGGCCGCCCGCACCGGTGACCTGCACTTCATCGAGCTTGCGATGGGTCAGCGTGCCGGAGGGCAGCAGCGGCAGGCTGTGATCCGGCGCCGCGGCCAGTGCGGCGATCGCGGCGGAGTTGAATTCATAACTGCTGTTCAGCGGCACATAAATGGCTGGGCCGCTGACATCCTTGCTGCCTTTTTCCGAAGTCGATTTCCACTCCGCCTTACTGCCGCTGCGCGTGAACGTCTCGTCCACCACGGCGCCGAAGGTCGAATTACCCTTGACCGTGAAGCTGCTCATGGTGCCGTCCGGCGCGAGGCGGAATTCCTCGTTCAGTTCCGGACCGCGGCCATTGTCCTTGTAGATGAAGCGTACTTTGGTGAGCCCGTCGTCCTGGCGTTCCACCACCTGTTCGCCTGTCTGCTTGCCGCTGTTCTCGGAAATGATGACGTAGCGGGTGGTCTCGGGTTGCCGCCTGCGAAAAGGCGGCGGTGATGGACAGTGCGATGACGGCGGAAAGTCGCTTCATTCAGTCTCCTTTTTTGACGGCGCAGACGGGGCAACCGTCATTGCGCCCGATGGCGATGCTGCTCCACTCCATGCGCAGGCCGTCCAGCAGCAGCAGCCGGCCGGCCAGCGATTCGCCGATGCCCATCACCAGCTTAAGCGCTTCGGCGGCCTGCATGGCGCCGACCACGCCCACCAGCGGTGCAAACACGCCCATGGTGGAACAGGCCACGTCCTCGAAAGGCTGGTCCTGCGGGAACAGGCAGGAATAGCAGGGCTGCTCGCCCGTGCGCGGATCGAACACGCTGACCTGGCCATCGAAGCGGATCACGGCCCCGGAGACGAGGGGCACTTTGTGCGCGACGCAGGCGCGGTTGACGGCATGGCGGGTCTTGAAGTTGTCGGTGCAGTCGAGCACCACGTCGTGCTGCGACACCAGCTCGGCCAGGCGCGCATCGTCGGCCCGCTCCACCAGCGCGGTGACGGTGATATCGGGATTGATGGCGTGCAGGGTTTCGCGCGCCGACTCCGCCTTGGCGCGGCCCACGCGCGCCGTGGTGTGGGCGATCTGGCGCTGCAGGTTGGTGAGGTCGACCGTGTCGTTGTCGATGATGGTCAGCTGGCCGATGCCGGCCGAGGCCAGGTACATGGCGGCGGGCGAACCGAGGCCGCCGGCGCCGATCACCAGGGCTTTCGCCTCCAGGATCTTCTGCTGGCCCTCTATACCGATTTCATCGAGCAGGATATGGCGCGAGTAGCGCAGCAGCTGGTTGTCGTCCATGCTTATTTTTTAGCTGCCGCCTTGTCGTCCAGCTTGGGCATCTGCACCGGCTTGGGTTCCGGTTTCAGGTCCACTACCGGCGGCTGCTGCACTTCAGCCTTGGCCAGCTTCACCGGCAAGCCCTTGAAGTGGTTCAGGGCCTGGGCCAGCTGGAAGTCGTCCTTGCCGCCGAATTCGATCGGCTTCTGCGTCTTGGCCAGCGCGATCAGGCGCTGCTCTTCTTCCAGCTCGTCGCGGCGGTTGGCAGGGGCCGCTTCCTCGCCGTTGCTCAGGTGCTTGTCCAGGTCCGATTCGCGCACGCGCAGGGCGTTGAGCGCATCGCCTTCGGCCGTTTCATCGACCAGGATGTCCGGCACGATGCCCTTGGCCTGGATGGCGCGGCCGTTTGGCGTGTAGTAGCGGGCCGTGGTCAGCTTGACGGCGGTATCGGCGGTCAGCTGGCGCAGGGTCTGTACCGAGCCCTTGCCGAAGGTCTGGCTGCCCATCACGATGGCGCGCTTGTAGTCCTGCAGGGCGCCAGCCACGATTTCGGAGGCGGAAGCGGAACCGCCGTTGACCAGCACCACCATGGGCACCGTTTTCAGCGCGGCGGGCAGCTTGGACAGCGGGTCGCCGCCGCTGCGGCCGGAATAGTATTCGGGACGGGCGTAGAAGGTCTGCTGGGAGTCGATCAGCTGGCCGTTGGTGGACACCACCACGGAATCCTTGGGCAGGAAGGCCGCCGACACGCCGATCGCACCCGGCACCACGCCGCCCGGATCATTGCGCAGGTCCAGCACCAGGCCCTTGATGTTCGGATTGTCCGCATACAGCTTGCCCAGCTTCCTGGCCATGTCATCCAGCGTGGGCTCCTGGAATTGCGAGATGCGCAGCCAGGCGTAGCCCGGCTCGATCATCTTCGCCTTCACGCTGTGCACATGGATTTCCTCGCGCACGATGGGGAAGATCAGGGGCTTGTCTTCATTCTTGCGCGAGATGGTCAGGGTGACCTTGCTCTTCGGATCGCCGCGCATCTTCTTGATCGCTTCATCGAGGGACAGGCCCTTGAGCGGCGTGTTATCCAGGCGGGTAATCAGGTCGCCCGCCTTGATGCCGGCCCTGAATGCAGGCGAATCCTCGATCGGCGACACCACCTTCACATAGCCGTCTTCCATGCCGACCTCGATGCCGATGCCGACAAACTTGCCGGCCACCGATTCGCGCATTTCCTTGAAGGCTTTCTTGTCCAGGTAGACGGAGTGGGGGTCGAGGGAAGCGACCATGCCGGCAATGGCGTCCTGCACCAGCTTCTTGTCGTCCACCTGCTCCACGTAGTCGGACTTGATCAGGCCGAACACGTCCGAGAGCTGGCGCAACTCCTCGAGCGGCAGCGGCGCGCCGGATTTTTGCGCCACGGCGGAAAATTGCATGGACGCGGCCACGCCGGCGACCATGCCCAGGCCGATCAGGCCGATGCTCTTGAACTTGTTTCCCATGACGCTTTCACTTGTGTTCTTCGTTCGAAATGACGTTCCGGGCCGGTCGCGGCGGATCAATGATCCGCCCTACACGTCAATCACCAAGGACGCAGTCGAACCGCCAACGCCGCATCGCCAATCATTTACGCACCGCCGACCCGCGCCGACGAACGGTCATTGAACCGCCACCGGCGCGTAGGGCGGATCATTGATCCGCCGTCTGTTTGCCATTTCGAAAAATTTAAAACTTCACCCACCCTGCAGGGTCGAACGCCTTGCCCTGGTGTCGTAATTCAAAGTATAAACCCGATTCTTCGTTGCCACCGGTATTTCCGGCCGCCGCGATCGCATCGCCCGCCTTCACTGCATCGCCTTCCCGTTTCAGCAGCGATTCGTTGAAACCGTAGATGCTCCAGTACTGGCCGCCGTGGTCGACGATGATCAGGTTGCCGAAGCCGCGCAGCCAGCGTGCGAAGACCACGCGGCCGCCGGCCACCGAGCGCACTTCCGCGCCTTCCGCCGCCTGGATGAACATGCCCTTCCAGCTCACGCCTTCGCCGCGCTTGGTGCCGAACTTCGCGGCCACCTTGCCGGTGACGGGTGCGCGCATCTGGCCTTTCAGGCTGGCGAAAGCGCCATCGGGTGCGGCCGGCGCCAGCGCCACGTCGGACGGACGGGGTGTTTTCTCGTCGCGCTCCGGCGCTTTCTCGGCCACTTTCGGCTCTTCCGGCTCCACCGGTTCCGGTTTCGGCGGCGGCGTCCTGATGCCCTTGGCCTTGTTTTCCTGGGCGATGCGTTCGCGTTCGGCCTGGGCCTTGGCGCGGGCCAGGGCACGCGCTTCGGCGGCCGCCTTGGCCTTGGCGGCGCGTTCGGCCGCCAGTTTTTCCTGGCGCGCCTTTTCCGCCGCAGCGGCGCGCGCCTGTTCTTCGATCAGCTTGTTCAGGCGCTCGACCAGGCCGCCCAGGCGCTGCTCGTCCTGTTCGACCTTGCCCGCTTCCTTGCGCTGGGCGGTCAGCTTCTTCGACAGATTGGACAGCATGGCGGCGCGGCGCGCCTTTTCCTGCTCCAGCACGGACTTCTGCTGGCGCTCTTCCTGGGCGATCTCGTCCAGCTCTTCCTTGGCGTTCTGCGCTTCCGCCTGGTTTTCCTCGACCGCCTTCAGGTTGGCGCGCAGGGATTCCAGCAATTTGGCCTGGGCCTGGGACACATAGGCCATCAGCTGCAGTTCGCGGTTGATGCGGTTGGGATTGTCGCCGGACAGCAGCAGCTTCATGCGGTCTTCATTGCCCGCCACATACTGCTCGCGCAGCAGCTTGGCCAGCTGCTGTTTTTGCGCCGCCACGGTGGCGGCCAGACGCAGCTGCTCGGCGGCCAGCTGGGCCAGCTTCGCATTGGTCTGCGACTGTTCCTCGGCCAGCTCGCGCAGCGAGCGGTTGGCGTTGGAAATGGCCTCCTCCGACTCGGCCAGCGTGTCGGCCGCGTCTTCGCGCGCGCTCTCGGTCTTGCCGATATCGCGCTTCAGGTCCACCAGCTTTTTCTGCAAAGCGGTGCGCTCCGCCTCGGCGACGGCCTTTTGCTTGCTGCGTTCGGTCTGCTTGGGGGCCGCGTAAGCGCCCCCAGCGGCCAGCGCCAGCGCAAGAGCGGCAGCCCATGCGAACGCGCCGGCGCGCCGGGTCGGAGTCACTGCCATTGAAACTTACTTGGCCTTGCCCTGGTTTGCCACGGCGGCCTGGGCCTCAGCGATGGCGGCCGGGTCGCCCAGGTAGTAGCTTCTTGATCGGCTTCAGGTTGGCGTCCAGTTCGTACACCAGCGGCTGGCCGTTCGGGATGTTGAGGCCAACGATGTCCTGGTCGCTGATGCCGTCCAGCATCTTGATCAGGGCGCGCAGGCTGTTGCCGTGGGCCGAGATCAGGATCTGCTTGCCGGCCTTGATGGCGGGGGCGATTTCATCATCCCAGGCCGGCATCACGCGGGCTACGGTGTCTTTCAGGCATTCGGTCAGCGGAATGGAATCCTTCGGCAGGCCGGCGTAGCGCGGATCGTTGAAGGAGGCGCGGTCGTCGTCCGCTTCCAGGGCTGGCGGCGGAATGTCATAGCTGCGGCGCCATACCAGCACTTGCTGGTCGCCGAACTTGGCGGCGGTTTCACCCTTGTCGAGGCCCTGCAGGGCGCCGTAGTGGCGCTCGTTCAGGCGCCAGTCGTGCTTGATCGGCAGATACATCAGGTCCATCTCGTCCAGCGTCAGCCACAGGGTGCGGATGGCGCGCTTCAGTACGGAGGTGTAGCACAGGTCGAAGGTGAAGCCGGCATCCTTCAGCACCTGGCCGGCGATCTTTGCTTCGCTAACGCCTTTTTCCGTCAGGTCCACATCGGTCCAGCCGGTGAAGCGATTTTCAAGATTCCAGGTGGACTCGCCATGACGCATGAAAACAATCTTATACATAGAGCAATATCTTAAGGGTTGGAAATTAGTGGAAAACCGCCGCCGGAGCCGCGCACAAGCATCTATTTTATAATGCGCGGATTAAGTTCAACCATTGGAACCCCGTGAAATTCATTCTCGACCATATCTTTCTTATTGGCATCGTCCTTGTTTCCGGCGGCGCCCTGCTGTGGCCAACGTTGACCCAGCGCGGAAAAAAAGCCTCGCCGGCCCAAGCGACCCTGTTGATAAACCGCGGTAAAACCACCATTGTCGATGTACGCAGCGCGGAGGAATTCGCGACGGGCCGCTTGCCGGATGCAATCAATATCCCGGTTGCCGACCTGTCGAACCGCGTGGGCGAGCTGGAAAAATCCAAAAGCAAGACCACGATTGTTGTTTGCCAAAAGGGTACGCGCGCTTTCGGCGCCGCGAGAGTTCTGGAAAAGGCTGGATTCACTGACGTCGTCGTGCTGGATGGCGGCGTCGCGGCTTGGCAGGCTGCCGGTCTGCCAATGAAGAAATAACTGTGAAGGAATCGCCATGACAGCCAACGTAACCATGTACAGCACCCTGGTGTGCCCCTATTGCGTCCCGGGCCGAGCGCCTGCTCGAGAGCAAGGGCGTCGCAAACATTAACAAGATCCGTGTTGACCTGGATCCAGCCCAGCGCCAGCTGATGATGCAAAAGACTGGCCGCCGCACGGTGCCGCAGATCTACATCGGCGAAACGCATGTGGGCGGTTTCGATGACTTGTACGCGCTCGACCAGGCTGGCGGCCTCGATCCCTTGTTAAAAGGTTAAACAGTCCCCAAATACAACGAAGGGCGCCAAAACGGTTTGCAAATAAATCAGTTTTGCTACAATCAGCCCTCGCGTTTGATTTGGGCTGTCCGCAGCCTGGCCAAGCATTAACAGAGACTTAACACGATAACGAAAGCGATCCATGTCTGACGAAACCCTGCAACCCGTATTCCAAATTCAACGCGTCTACCTGAAGGACATGTCGCTGGAACAGCCTAACTCCCCAGGCATCTTCCTCGAGCAGACCCAGCCGACCATCGAAGTCGCCCTGGACGTTGGCGCCGAGCCGCTGTCCGAAGGCATCTTCGAATCGACCGTGACCATCACCGTGACCGCCAAGGTCGGTGAAAAAGTCGCTTTCCTGGTTGAAGGCAAACAAGCCGGCATCTTTGAAGCCCGCAACATCCCGGCTGAACAGCTGGATCCGCTGCTGGGCATTGGCTGCCCGAACATCGTGTACCCGTACCTGCGTTCGAACATCGCCGACCTGATCACCCGTGCCGGCTTCCCGCCTGTGCACCTGGCTGAGATCAACTTCGAAGTGTTCTACCAGCAGCGTCTGCAGGCCCTGGCCCAGCAGCAAGCTGCCGCCGGCACCGAAGGCACTCCAACCGTGCAGTAATATTTCTGTTGTACCATGGGAGTCCGAGCGGCTCCTTGTCCACAAAGGCCCGTAGTGGCCTTTGTGCGTTTATAGACATGCGTTTTGCAATGAAAATTTCCCGTTCGATTGTTTTCGCCGCGGCCTTGCTGGCCTCCGCCAGTGCCTGGGCTGTGGACTACCGGACGGTAGGCGCTGCGCCGGCCATCCTGTACGATGCGCCGTCCAGCAAGGCGAGCAAGCAGTTCATCGTTCCGCGCGGCACGCCGCTGGAGGTCGTCCTGACCTACGGCGAATGGGTCAAGGTGCGCGATATTGACGGCGGCCTGGCCTGGACCGAGGCAAAAAGCCTGGGTGGCAAGCAGCGCAATGTCATGGTGCGCAGCGCCAATACCAGGGTGCGCGCCTCGGCCGACGAGGCTGCCACCGTCGTCTTTATCGCCGACAAGGGCGTGCTGCTCGAACTGGCGGAACCGGCCGGCAACGGCTGGACGAAAGTGCGCCACCGCGACGGCCAGAGCGGCTTTGTGCGCAGCACCGATATCTGGGGCCTCTGAAGTCAATGCCGAATAATCATAAGAACGCGGCCGCGCCGCGCAAAGTCAGCGTGCTCGGCGCCGGCGCCTGGGGCACGGCTGTCGCCATCGCCGTGGCGGCGCGCCATGATGTGCTGCTATGGGGACGCAACGCCGCCGCCATGGCGGAAATCGATGCCGCCCGCGAGAACACCCATTACCTGAAGGGCTACCCCTTCCCCGCCAGCCTGGCCGTGACCGCCGATTTCGACGCGGCCGTGGCCCATGTGGGCAGCGACGGGCTGCTGATTGCCGCCAGCCCTGTAGCCGGACTGCGTCCGCTGCTGCAGGCGCTGAAAGGCAGGAACATTCCGAACATCGTGTGGCTGTGCAAGGGCTTCGAATACGAAACCGGACTGCTGCCGCACCAGATCGTGCGCGACATCCTGGGCGACACGGTGCCGGCCGGCGCCCTGTCCGGCCCATCGTTCGCGCAGGAAGTGGCCAAAGGCCTCCCTTGCGCACTGACCATCGCTTCCTCTTCGGCCGCGCTGCGCGACTGCGTGCTGCAGACCGTGCACGGCGGCACCATGCGGGTGTACTCCAGCGAAGACCTGGTGGGCGTGGAAGTGGGCGGCGCCGTCAAGAATGTGCTGGCGATTGCGACCGGCATTGCGGACGGCATGGGCCTGGGCCTGAACGCCCGCGCGGCCCTGATCACGCGCGGCCTGGCGGAAATCACCCGCCTCGGCACCGCGTTGGGCGGCTCGGTGGAAACCTTCATGGGCCTGACCGGCATGGGCGACCTGATCCTGACCTGCACCGGCGATCTGTCGCGCAACCGGCGCGTGGGCCTCGGCCTGGCGCAGGGCAAGTCGCTGGACACCGTGGTTAATGAACTGGGCCATGTGGCGGAAGGCGTGCCTTGCGCGAAAGCCGTGCGGGAACTGTCCGCCAGGCTGGGCGTGGAGATGCCGATCACCAATGCCGTGGCCGGCGTGCTGTTCGATGGCGACAAACCTGCGGAATTGGTACAACGTTTGCTGGCACGGGACCCGCGCGTCGAGACCGGCCCTGCCGCCTGATCTATAATTGTTCATCAACGCTTTTTTCCTGAAAGCGAACGATGAACACTACCGAGATCGACCCGGGCGAGCTTGCCGTTGCGCCGGCTGTCATAGCCAAGTGGCAGGGCATTCTCGACCTCGTGGCGCAAGTCATCCAGGTGCCGGCGGCCCTCATCACGAAGGCCGAGCCGGGTTCCCTGCGCGTTTTCGTCAGCAGCCATTCCAGCGGCAACCCTTATGGGCGGGGCGAGTCGCCGCAGAGTTGCGGCTCGTATTGCCACACAGTGCTGGCCACCCGGCGTCCGCTGGTGGTGGCGAACGCGCTCACGGACCCGCACTGGCATGGCAGCCCCAATGCCCAGCAGGGCATGATTTCCTATATGGGCTACCCACTGCGCTGGCCCAACGACCACCTGTTCGGCACCATGTGCATCCTGGACAGCCAGGAGCACGCCTATGCTCCCGCCCACCAGCAGTTGCTGGAGCAGTTTCGCGACGTGGTCGAACAGGACCTGCAGCAGCTCTACACCTCGCGCCAGCGCGAGGAAGACGATGCGGCGATGATGCAGCAGATCATCATTACCGAGAAAATGGCTACCGTCGGCCGGCTGGTGACGGGCATCGCCCATGAACTGAATACGCCGCTGGGCAATATCGTGCTGTGCGCGTCCACGCTGGCGGACCGGCTCGGCGAGATATCCACGCAGGCGGCCTCCAGGAAGCTGACCCAGGGCGGGCTCAAGCACCTGCTGGAAGAAGGCCGCGACGCCTGCCAGATGATCGAACGGAACAGTGCCCGCGCAGGCGACCTGATCGCCAGTTTCAAGCAGATTGCCGTCGACCAGGATGCGCAGGAGCGGCGCCTGTTCAAGCTGGAAGAAACGGTACGCAATATCACGACGGCGATGGGGCCGATGCTGCGCCGTGAACATGTGGAGCTGGCCGTGGACATCCAGCCTGGCCTGACGATGAACAGTTATCCCGGTCACGTCGAGCAGGTGCTGGCCAAGCTGATCGACAATTCGGTGACCCACGCGTTCGTGGGCCGCGAGATACGCCGCATCACCATTTCAGCGGCGATGGACGGCGACATGGTGCAGTTGATTTATGAGGACAATGGCTGCGGCATCGCGCCCGATGTGCTGCCGCGCGTGTTCGATCCCTTCTTCACCACGCGCGTCGGCGGCGGTTCACAGGGGCTGGGACTGGCCATCGTGCTGAACGTAGTGCAGGCCATCCTGCACGGCACCGTGCGGCTCGAAAGCACGCCGGAGGCCGGCGTCCGCTTCACTTTCCGCCTGCCGCTCAATCCTTTAGCAAGATAGTCAGCAGCAGCAGCGAATCCTGGTTGGCGCGCAATGCATGCGGCGCGCCGCCTTCGAGGTACAGCATCTCGCCGCCGCGCAGGATCGCGGTGCGGCCGTGTGCATCGAACGCCACTTCGCCCTGCAGACATTGCAGCGTGATCTGCCCCTTCACGCTATGCTCCGGCAGCGCTTTTCCCGCCGGCAGCACGATACGAATCAGCTCCAGCTGTTCCGTCTTTGCCAGCGCAATCGACGCGAACTGCGACAGGTTCTCCCCCCGCCAGTCCCTGAATCGCGATGACCTGCCCGGATGATGCATGTGGTAGCGCCATGATGCCCTCCTCTGCGTTTCCTCCATGTTACCAGTCCCGCCCACACCGCACAGCTTCGCACCCATGCAAAAAAAAATCGGGCCGGCAAGGGCCCGATTTTTACGGCGCTCACTAACGCTTAGCCGATGCGTCGACGGCGGGCATAAGCCAGGCCAAGCAGGCCCGTGCCGAGGATCGCGAGCGTGCCTGGCTCCGGAATCTCGTTCGAACCGCCGCCACAGCCCGGCGTGCCGGGCCGACATGGCGCCGGCTCGCAGTTGGTCGAGCCAGGAAGGCAGGCGCCGGATTTTGCCGAGGTATTGTTATAGCCTTGCACGTGGACAGCCGCGTACAAGCCAGGCGCCGGATTCCTGCCCGGCAGTTGCGACAGCAGCTGGAAGTTGTCCACGCTGAGAATGCCGGACGCGATCGTCAGGCGATAAGTGGACGTATGGCCAATGCCCAGTTCGCCAGGATTCGCGTTGGCAAACTGGAAGATCCCGTCATAATCGCCGGACGCCGAGCCGTGCTGGCAATCGCCGCAAATGGTAGCCTTGGTCGCCGCCACATCACCCACGCCACCGATATGGCTGAGGACGCCACCCTGTGCGATGGCATCGCCGTTGAACCACCAGTCATTCACGTAAATGCCGGCCTGAAGCACGCCGGTGGCCACGCGCATGGTGATGTCGACATAGTTGGTGCCATAGTCGGTAAATTGCAGGGTGGCCCAGGTGTCCAGGCTGGTCTTGCCTGGCAGCAGCGATGCTGCTGTGCCGGTATAAATGTTCGCGTTATTAAAGTCCAATGTCCAGGTGCCGGCTTGAGCCATCGGGGCCAATGCGGCCAACGCAAGTGCCAGCATACTTGCTTTTGTTTTGAGGTATTTCATATGCTCCCTTTGATTGAATGTCCGGTCAAAGGGAGCAAATCTCGTGCCAAAAATACAAAATATTACCAAATCAATACGTTAGCGACGCACGATCTGAGTGCACCTTTACTAGGTGCAAGATTTCCCGACACTAACTTGTCAAACCGCAGGAGCACCGATGTTACGTTTGCCTGCCAGGTTCAGCCTGGCGTGGCGAAAACCGGGTCCGGCAGGCCTTGCACGCTGGGCGCCTCGGGTGCGCCATCGAGGTCGAGAATAACGATCTCGTTGTCCCCATTGCGCAGCCAGGGCGCGGGCAGGAACAGGCTCTGCTGCGGCCCGACACGCCAGTAGCGCCCAAGGTGATGGCCATTGACCCAGACGTGGCCCTTGCCAAGAGCACGCATGTCGAGGAAGGTGCTGCCCGGCGCACTGGTGCGGAAATGGCCGCGCCAGAATGTGGGACCGCGCTTCGCCGGCGCCCCACGCTCGAAGCGCAGGCCGGACAGGTCGTCCAGCGGCATATTGAACACTTGCCAGTCCACCAGCGGCTTGCCGCCCAGGGACACGGAGCGCGTGAGGCCTTTGCGCTCGTCCGGCAGCAGCGGACCAAAATTCACGCGGCCCATGTTTTCGACCACGACGTCCAGCGTGCTGCCGGGCTTGAGGTCGATAGTCGTTTCATGCTCGTTGCGCCGGCGGTCCATGGTGGCGAAAGTGGCGCCGTCGGCCAGCAGATGGGCGTAGTCGCGCACCGCACCCAGGTCCAGCTTGGCAGACGCACCCTCTGTGAAGCGCTTGCGGTAGACAATGAAGCCGTAGCCCTGTCCATACGCTTCCATATTGCGGGCCAGGTGGGATGTGCTGGGCTTGGGCAGCGCATCGACCAGCGCTACGGACTCATCCAGCGTGAAGCGCGGCACAGCGATCGTGGGCGTCTGCTTCGGCAGGTCCGGCAGGCGCTCGCCCGGCGCCAGGTGACGTTCGATGGCGGCGCGGATGGCGTAGAACTTCGGCGTAGGCCGCCCTGCCTCATCGATCGCGGCGTCGTAGTCGTAGCTGGTGGTGTCGGGCGTGTAGTTGGTGCCCTGGCTGTTGGCGCCGGGTTGCCAGCCGAAGCTGGTGCCGCCGTGCGCCATGTACAGGTTGAATGAAATGCCCTGCCCCAGCATCCAGTCCACCGCATCGGCCGCCAGTTTCGGACTGGTCTGATTGTGGCGCGAGCCCCAGTGATCAAACCAGCCGGCCCAGTATTCGCCGGCCATGCGCGGTACATTCTGGCGGAAGGCAGCGAGCTGTGCGAAGGCATCCTTCACCTCATCCAGCGTCCCGTTGAAATTGACGACGGGCGTTATGCCGGGCAGGGTGCCGCGGTCGAGCAGGGTCGGATCGGGGCCGTCCGAGGTGAACAGGGGCAGGTCGAAGCCGGCTTCGCGCATCTGCTTCTGGATGGTTGCCATGTACTCGTGGTCGTCGCCGTACGAGCCGTATTCGTTCTCCACCTGCACCATCAGGACCGGCCCGCCGCGCGAGGACAGGAGCGGCGCCACTTCCTGCGCCACCCGCTTCAGGTAGCGTTCCGACGCTGCCAGGAAGCGCGGGTCCATGCTGCGCACGCGCAGGCCGGGCGTACGCAGCAGCGACGCGGGGAAACCGCCAAAGTCCAGCTCCGCGCAGACATAAGGGCCGGGACGCAGCACGACGTTCAGGCCCTCTTCCCTGGCGGTGCGAATGAACGCTGCCAGGTCCAGGTTGCCGCTGAAGTTGAATTGCCCCGGCTCGGTCTCGTGCAGGTTCCAGAACACATAGGTGGTGATGGTGTTCAGGCCCATCGCGCGCACCTGCTGCAGGCGCTCGCGCCAGAACGCGCGGGGGATGCGGGCATAGTGCATCTCACCGGCGCGGATGACGTAAGGTTTGCCGTCCAGTTCGAAGTGGTCGTTCACCACCGCAAAATGCGGCGCAGCCGCCTGCGCGCCCAGCGCCGCCATCATCATGCCCAGCGCCGCCAGGCCCTTCATTCCTTTGAATTGCAATGCAGTCTCCTCGTAGTTAAATAGCCGTTATTATTTTTCTTTGGCGCTATTCTAGTAATTGCCGGAAGAGTCGAGCTATGCAATTCTTGCGAAAATCTATAAATTAGATAATGGTAGCGCTAATACGAAAGAACCGTGTCGGGCATACTTTCATATTGCCGTAGTTATTAGAAAATGCCATATTGAATTATTTTACGAAATAACCGGACACACGCCAGACACCATCAGCGTCTTTGCTGGGGGTTACAGTCTCAATCGCTGCTTTCTTGTTTGCGAACTGTGTCTGGTATTGAATCAAGACATATTGGCCGGCCGGAGCGCCGGGAAGCTGTTCGGTGTAGGTGGCGGAGATGAGGGCTCGTTTTTCGAGGGGGCCGAGCGGCGACCGGGCGCTGGTGATCGCGGTTTGCCAGTCGGATTGGGAAATCGCGGTTCTGAAAGGCTGGGCCGCCTCGTCCCAGCTTGAGGCGTACTGCGCGGAATCGACCAGCGTGAGCCAGCGCTGGGCGACGGTTTGAGCCTGTTGCACGGCGTCGGGTTCGGGCTGGACCGCAGACGCGCTGGCCGAAAGCAGTGTGAAAAATATTGAAGCAATAATTTCCCGCATGAGTCCCCCTAATGTCGAATAGTCAGCACCGCCTGCCACTATGCCACAAGCCACGCAGCTGTTATTTGAAAAACACCTTCCTGACTATTTCATAGACGACCAGCGCCGCAAATAAGAAGGCGGTGGCGTCAATGGCCATTATCGGCAGGGACGGCACGCGGATGACTTTATCCAGCAGCGTATAGGCAGTTGCAAAAACGAAGGCAATGGCGAGAATCCAGCGCTGTTGGCCGGCAAAAACGCCAACGCAGGCGACGGAGCTGACAAGGCTGATTATTGTTGCGATTTTCATGGATTGAGATTGTTTAGTTTTGATCTGGCTGCAAGCCCCGCAGCGCGAACGGCATTCCGCGCGCCCAGCGATTGGAGGATAGCGAAAAAGTCAGGGCGTGGACATAGTGGTACCAGCCGGCCGGAATATAGAGCATGTCGCCGGGATTGACGATGACTTCGATCAGCGCCGCCTGCCGCGCGAGGGGAAATTGATCGAAGTCGGGCGCCTCCGGATTGACGGGGGAGCCGAAAAGCACAGGGTTGGCTTCCCAGGCATAGAGGAATTCATCGTGATGCGGCGGGCTGAGGAAGATACGCTTGGTGCCCCAGATTTGCGCGAAGATGTTGTCGTCGAAATCGCAATGCAGCGGCGTCATCGTACCGGCGGGGCCGAGCCAGAAGCGCGGCGGGCCCATCTTGTCGAAATAGGCAGGCCAGTGGCACATGCTATTCAGTTCACGCAGTTCGAGATTGCCGACGTAGGGCGGCAGACCGGGCGCATCAAGATCGAGGTATTCGCGCATCGACATATCCTGCATGGCGCGGTCCGGCGCGAACGCCGTATTAATGTAATCGCCGACCCGTGCACGGACCGGCACGTGACCGAAGCGCTCGCGCAGGTCATCCCGCGTGAGGGCCAGCAAAGGCCAGCGGCCGACCACGCCTGTGATCAGGAAGGGCAGACCCTGGGCCGCCTGTGCGCGGAAGGCGCGCGCGTTCAGGGAGTTGACGCGCGGGACAGTGACGATGGCAGGCAGGCTGCGCGCGGCGCGCCGGATCGCTTCGCGCATTTCCTGCACCGAGGCCACGCCGCGCACCTGCGCATCGCGCTGCTCGCGCGCCTGCTTGCGGGCGAGCTCGGCGTCCGCATGGGGATTCGTCGGCGGCAGGCGCCGCGAAACTTTTTTTTCATTAAGCATGATTCAATTCAACTTCCGGTCACCGAATTGGCGACGGTGAAACTATAATGGCTGCGCGAAACGGCACGCTTTTGCCGCATCCACACCTGGAGTCCCCGCATGAAACATCTCTTCGTCGCCGCCATCGCTCTGGCTCTGTCCGTACCTGCATTCGCCAAGGGCACCACCCACACTACCAAGCACACTGCACATCACACCACCGCGAAGCACAGCGCTCACAAAACCACCAACAAAGCGCACAAGACCACCGCGCACAAGCGCAGCAAAGCGCCGAAGGCCTAAGCTGCGACAGCCGCCGGGCCAGCGCGCCGCCACTCGGCCGGCGTGTGGCCTGTGTGCTGCTTGAATACCCGCTTGAACGCCGCAACGGAATGGTAGCCGACCAGCTCGGCCACACGCTCCGTCGAGCCTCCGGGCTTGCGCAACTCGGTAGCGGCCAGCGTCATGCGGATATCGGCCAGAAGGCTGCTGGCTGAACGTCCCAGCTTATCCTGGAAATGCCGCGCCATCGTGGCGCGCGACATATTGCACAATGCCGCCAGCCGAGGCAAGGTCCATTCCTCAGCCGGCGAAGACATCATCGCTTCCATCGCCGGCGCCAGCCGCGGCGATCCCGCCAGCGCCATCAGTCCCACCGGCGCATCCTGCACCTCGCTCGCCAGCCGCAGCACCAGCGCAAACAAGGCAGCCGACAATGCCTTCAGCATCGCATCCCCGCCCGCCGCCCCCGCGCCGGACTCCTGCCGCATCAAGGCCACCAGGCCGGACAACTGCCCAGCGTTCTCGCCGCCGCGCACGATCAGCCGCGCCGGCAGATAGGCCCGCATCAGGCGATCCGCATGCGCGGGCAGCACGAAGCGCCCGCACAGCATGTCCAGCCGCTCTCCGCTGCCCACATTTTCGCTGACGGTGAGATTGGGTGCTTCCCGGTAGCGCGCGGTGGCCGGCTTGCGTCCGCTGCCATCGTGCAGCAGGTGGGCGGATCCGTGCGCCATCAGCACGATGTCGCCGGCATGCAGGACCTCGGCCGGACCGCCCGCTGGATCTTCCACCACGGCGGCGCCCGCGATCACCACGTGATACGGAATCTCGCCCGCCGCCGAATCCTCATAGACCACGCGCCACGGCGCGCCGTACAAGCAGCGCACTTCCAGCCGTCCGCTGGCGGGTGTAAGTTCAAGCAGGCGGCTGAGCCAGTCGGCCATAGCGGTTTAGTGAGTGAGTCGAATTAGCATGATATTGAGTAATTTCTGCATTATCAAGCTCACACGCAAACTCTAAAGTACTCCCATCGCAACCACAAACCGAAAGGAGTACATCATGACCCGTATCGCCACCCCTGCCATTGCCGACGCCACCGGCGCTACCGCCGAAGTCTACGCACAGATCAAGAAAGCCGCCGGCGCCGTGCCGAACACCTTCGCCACCATCGGCGCCCACGGCCCGGCCGCGCTGAAAGCCGTGCTCGCCGCTGATGGCGCGCTGGCCGCAGGCTCGCTGAGCAGGCAGGACCAGGAAACGATCAAGCTGCTCGTCAGCGAAATCGCCAGCTGCGACTATTGCGTCGCCGCGCACACGATGCTGGGCAAGATGGCCGGTCTCAGCCGCGAAACGATGAAGCAGATCCGCGGTTTCAAGCCGACCGGAGACGCGAGGCGCGATGCCCTGGTGCGCTTCGTGCGCATCCTGCAGCAGACCCGCGGCACCATCATCCAGCCCGAGTTCGACGCCATCAAGGCGGCCGGCTACACCGACCAGCAAATCGTGGAGATCAGCCTGGCCATCGCGGTGACGGTGTTCACCAATGTGTTCAACCGCATCAACGACACGGCCGTGGACTTCCCGGCCGCCGACTGAGGAGAACGCATATGAACGCACTGATCAACGCATTGTCGCGCTCGAAGCTGATGGCGCCGGGCCTGGACCTGCATGTCGTCCGCGCCTCGATGGTCATCATCTTTTTTTTTCTTCGGCTACCAGAAGTGGTGGGAATATGAGGCGCAGATCCTGATCCCCTACATCAGCAACGGTCCGCTGATTTCGTGGATGTACCCGGTGTTCGGCATCCGCGGCGCCAGCTGGTTCCTCGGCGTGGCCGAGTGGGCATTCGGCCTGCTGATCTTCGCCGGCTTCTGGAACCGCAAGCTGGGCATCCTGGGCGCACTGGGTTCCCTGATCACCTACGTGATGACGGTAACCATCATCCCCTTCATGCCGGGCGGCTGGGCCGAGTCCACAGGCGGCTTCCCGGCCATGGTGGGCAATGTGCCCTTCCTGATGAAGGATGTGGTGCTGCTGGCCGCCTCGGTCTACCTGCTGAAACAGGACGTGGCGAAAGCCGCAGCCTGAAGCTGACCGCGGGCTGATCAACCATGCTGCCTCCACCGTGGTGGTCGACAATGGCAAGGTGCAGGCCGTGCTGGATGGTTTCGTCGGCACCGACAGGTATCCCGGCGCCAAAGTCATCGACCTGCGCCAGCGCTTTGTGCTGCCCGGCCTGATCGACAGCCATGTCCACCTGATTTCCGACCGTGCCGGCGCGGACGGCACGCTGGCCGTTGTCAGCACCTGTGCCGCCGCCGCGGCTTATGAGGCACAGATGAATGCCGGCACCCTGGCGCTGCGCGACGCCATCAGCATGGGCTGGGTCAACGGACCGCGCATCATCGATGCCGGCAGGGCAACCTCCACCACATCCGGCCATATGGATGGACGCCTGGGCTATGCCGAATGGGTGCAGGAAGGCGTCCACACCGACAACCTGTGCGACAGCCCCGAAAGCTGCCGCCGCGCCGTCCGCATGCAAGTAGGCCGTGGCGTTGACGTGATCAAGATCGCCACCGTGAACGCCGCCGACCTGCTGGGCGTGAGCAAGCTCGCCGGCTCGCTGGAGCCGGGCAAGAGCGCGGACATCATCGCCGTCGGCGGCGACCCGCTGAAGGACGTGAAAGTGCTGAAGCAGGTGCCGTTCGTGATGGCGTCCGGTAAAGTCTTCAAGCACGAACAGTAATCGCGAGCCTTCCGGGTTTCGCCGTCACTTATCGGTTGGGATCAGTGCGGGCTTGCCGGCATCTTTCAGCAGCACAACGACGAACTTGGCGCGCTTGGTCTTGCTGGCGTTACGGCCTACGGTATGCAGGTCCTGAGGCGCTTCGTAGAAAGTGTCGCCCGCCTTCAGGTGCACTTCTTTTCCGCCCTTCACCCCCATCACGATTTCGCCTTCGATCACATAAACGAATGCGTGCGCGTCATGGCGGTGGATAGGATCAGCCCCGCCCGGCGGGTACTCGACTGAAAGCATCAACGCTTCCTTGCCGGGGTAGTCCGCCAGCGCTTTCGTGAACAGGGCTTTCACGTCAGGCTGAGGGGCCTCGGCGAATGCCAGGGGGCTGGCCAGCATGGCCGCCAGCAGGCAAGCGGGGGCGAGAATTTTTTTGGTATTGAACATGTCGGTCTCCAACGGACGAAGGAAGAATTCATTGCGCAGCAAATACATTGTAGGAAGAGCGCTGGCGCGGCGGTAGTGACCTTGAGGGCTGCACACTGGTGCGTGAAATGCACCAATCGCGGCCAGCGCATGGGTTAGTATTGTCAGGAAATCAGGGGTTTTTGGCATAGTTAAAGAACACTCCCTCCCTACTATTGCGTCTGGCGCATGAGGCGCCGCAATCGCAATGTGAGGTAAGGAATGAATGTAAAAGCGGGATGGCGGGCTACGGCGCGCGATGGAGGCTCGGACTCGTTGGCATCCAGTTTTGCAGCTACCTATGCCGGTGTGGTCGCCTTTATGGCCGTGGTACACGAGGGCAGCTTCGCCAAGGCCGCCGACCGCCTGGGCGTGGGACGATCAGCCGTCAGCCGCAGCGTGCAGCGGCTGGAAACTCAACTCGATACTCGCCTGTTCCAGCGTACCACCCGCAGCACCACCCTTACCGACGAAGGACAGCTGTTCTATGAAAGCTGCGGGCCCGGCGTGGAACGCATTATCCAATCGGTGGAAGAGTTGCAGGACCTGCGCTGCGGCTTCCCGCGCGGCCACCTGCGCATTTCCTCGGCCGTGGGGTTCGGACGCAAGGTCGTAGCGCCCCTGCTCAGCGACTTCCAGCAGCAGTATCCCGACATCACCCTTGAACTCATCCTGGATGACGCTCCGGCCGAGTTCACTGCCGGGCGCATCGACGTGGCCTTCCGCAACGGCCGCCTGGACCATAACCAGATCATTGCCAAGCAGCTGATTCCGATGGAAATGCTGGTATGCGCCTCACCCGAGTACATCGCCGGGCATGGGGTCCCGCAAAGCATTACCGAACTGGCCGGACACCGCTGCATCAACTTCCGCTTTGCCTCCGGCCGCATCTTCGAATGGGAATTCAAGGTGAACGGCTATCCGGAGAAATTTCTGCCGAAGGGGGTACAGACCTTCAACGATGCCGACCTTGTGCTGCAGGCGGTGCTGAACGGCGAAGGTATTGCGCAGATGGCGGGCTACCAGATCTGCGAACACCTGCGCAGCGGCCGTCTTGTCGCCTGCCTTGGCGGCTATGTGCCGGATGACCGGGGCCATTACATCTGCTACCTCAGCCGCCGCCAGTTGCCGATGCGGATACGCGTCTTCATCGACTTCATGACATCCCGCATCCGCATGCTGAACCTGCACTGCCTGGACAGCTATATTCCATCGCAACCCGTTGTCGCCCTGAGAGCCTGAGGATTGGTGCTTTGCGCACACCACAGTGTGGCCTTTTGGAGATCTACCGCGGCGCTTCGCCGGTTCCTAAACTCCTCGATGTGATTCATCTTTAACCCAGAGGAGCTAACATGAAAATCGTAGTCATCGGAGGCACGGGCCTGATCGGCAGCAAGCTGGTCACTCTATTGATCGAGCGCGGCCATCAGGCCATTGCCGCATCGCCCGCCTCGGGCGTCAACACCATGACCGGCGAAGGGCTGGCGGAAGCGCTGAAGGGCGCGGATGTCGTGGTGGACGTGGCCAATTCGCCTTCCTTCGAAGACAAGGCGGTGCTCGAATTCTTTGGAACCTCCGGCCGCAACCTGTTGCGTGCAGAGGCTCTCGCCGGCGTGAAGCACCACGTGGCACTGTCGGTCGTCGGTACGGACAAGCTGGCCGCCAGCGGCTATTTCCGCGGCAAGATCGCACAGGAAAAACTGATCCGCGAATCCGGCATTCCCTACACCATCGTGCATTCGACCCAGTTCTTCGAATTCCTGGGCGGGATCGCGAATTCCGGCGCGCAGGGTAACGCCATCCACCTTTCGCCAGCCTATGTGCAACCGATCTCGTCCACCGACGTGGCCGTGGCCATGGCCGATGCGACGCTGGGTGAACCGCTCAACGGCATCGTCGAGATTGCCGGTCCGGACCGCATCCGTCTTGCCGACCTGGTGCAGCAATACCTGACCGCGACCGGCGACAAGCGCAGCGTGGTAGCCGATAGCCAGGCGCTCTACTTCGGCGCCGCTTTGCAAGACAGCACGCTGGTCCCGGTAGGCACAGCCCGCATCGGCAAGGCCCACATCGCCGATTACCTGAAACAGGCGGCAACCCGTCACTGACACCCGGCAGCGCGGCGGCGGCCACTCGCTGCCGCGCGTATGGGTAATGTCATCCGCGACAATACTGATGCGACCATGGGCGACGAAAAGATCGGACGGCGCGCTGATGCGTGGCTTGTATGACACGCGCAGGAAGTCAGCCGCGCGCGGTGCCGCAAGGAGAGTTGCTCGATGGCAGCGGCAATCACATCAAGACCACGTTCCTGCGGCGGTACGAGATCACGAACGCCGCTTCCGGCTGACCGTTCGTTGGCGCACAGAGCCCGCCGGATTGCTGCCGTAAGGTATTGCCCTGTGTTGAACAAAGGAGGCCACAATGACTCCCTTTACTACCGAAGAGCTGAACGACTTGCGCGACAAGGTCAAGGACGTGAAGTACGGCATGTTCACCACCGCCGACGACATGCGCGCGCTGACCAGCCGCCCGCTCACGCTGCAGGAGCTGGATGACGAAGGCAATATGTGGTTCTTCGTTTCCGACGAGGAGCAGTTCACGCGCGAGCTGCTGAACAATCCGCTGGTCAACGTCAGCTTTACCGACGTCGATGACCACCTCTACGTTTCCGTCTCCGGCTATGCGGAACTGATGCGCGACCCAGCCAAGGCGGAAGAACTGTGGAACCCGATGGTCCAGGCCTGGTTCCCCCATGGCTTGGATGACCCGCACCTGGCGCTGCTGAAATTCACCATCGATACCGCCGAATACTGGGACACGGGCAGCAGCAAGATGGTCACGCTGCTGGCGATGGCCAAGGCTGCGCTGACCGGCCAACCGCCGAGGAACATCGGCGAGCATCACCGCATGGGCTTATAGCGGTACGCCCAGCTCGCGCAGCAGCTGATCCAGTTGCTGCAGCGTTGCCTGCAGCTCGCCCAGCTGCGGCGACGCCCCGCCGTGGAATTCCGTGTTGTGCAACAGATCATTGCGGAACTTCGACAGGCCACGTGCCTGCCGCAGCAGCGCCAGCGTCGGCTCGCACTGGCCCTGCGACTGCTGCTTCAGCTGTGCCTTGATACGGTCGAGCCGTTTGCCAAAGGTGAGCTTGCGCGTATCGTCCGGGCCGATGATGCCGGCGCACTGACGGAACACATAGGCTTCCAGCTTGGCGAATTCATAGATAAAGCTGCCGAGGGCAAACTTCCACTGGTCCTCGGGTGACAGCATCGCTCACTCCCAGCGCGCTTCCGCTGAGCCCAGCGCGGTGGCCGGCCGGTCCCATTGCATGCGCACGCCGCCCACACTGACCGGCGCGGCCACGCGGCGCGCCGGGCCCCAGCTGGTTTGCTCGATGTGTGGAGCGATGTCGTCCGGCCGCAGCGGCTGCCATGCCGCGCGCTGCGGTGGGCGCGGACTGTCGACCAGCAGCCGCGCCGTGCGCGCCAGCGACAGGCGGATGCGCAACGCCCGCTGCTCATTCACCCGCGCCTGCACGCCTCGCAGCACAGCGGCCGCCATCAGGTAGCCCGTGGCATGGTCCAGTGCCTGCACGGGCAGAGGAACCGGCTTCGCCGCGCCCTGAGCGGACATGCCCGCATCCGCAATGCCGCAGCTCATTTGCACGAGGCTGTCGAAGCCGCGGCGGTCGCGCCACGGTCCGCTCCAGCCATAGGCGTTCAACGATACATCGATCAGGTTTGGATTGAGCACAGCGCGTTCCTCAGCGCTGAAGCCGAGATGATCGAGCGCGCCATTGCGGTAGCCGTGCACCAGCACGTCCGCTTCGGACAGCAGGCGCGCGAACACGGCGTGGTCTTCCGCCTTGCGCAAGTCGAGCCGTGCGCAGCGCTTGCCCAGCGCGACTTCGGGAATCACGCCTGCCTCCTCCCATGTGGGCGGGTCGATGCGCAGCACGTCCGCGCCGAAACCGGCAAGGAAGCGTGTGGCGACGGGCCCTGCCAGCACGCGCGTCAGGTCCAGCACGCGCAGGCCGCGCAAGGGACGGACCGGGTCCGGACGCCAGGCCCACGGTGCACAGTCGCGGCTCTCCTGCAGGAACAGCGGGGCTTCGGACAATGCCCGGCCCTGCGGGTGTTCACGCCATTCCTCGATCGAGCGCATGGTGGCGGCGCAGCCGCCTTGCGCGACAACGGCGGCTTCCAGTTCGTCCGCCTGCCAGCCTGCGACGGCGTGTGCAACGGCTTCGTGTTCAGGTGCGCAGTCCAGCACGGCCAGCGCAGCGGCGCGATGGTGCGGCGCATTGGTGTGGAGGCGTATCCAGCGATCGGCGGCACGGTAGTCGCCGGTCACCACATCCCGCAGCGGCGGCAGTTCCCAACCCTGCGGCTGTATCGACCAGCCGAACCATAGCGAAGCGAGGCGACGCGAAACCGCCACTTCGCCGCCAATGCCTGACAGCTGGGCCAGCATCAGCCCCGCCGCGCCTACCGATGCGGCGGCCAGGTCCGAGGTGCCGAAGATGGAAGGCAGGCTGTCTTCGTCGCGAAAAACGCACGGCGTGGAGGCGCCACCCAGCTCGCGCAGGATGGCGTCCAACATCTGGTGGGAAAGTTCGTGCATGGAATGGTCCCTCGCTGTGGAGGGACCATTCTCGCACATCAGAACAGTGGCTTGCGCAAGCGCAGCAGGCCTAGCAGGATCAGGCCGAGTCCTATCAGCAGCAGCACGGACGGCTCCGGAACTGCCGCCACCTGGGCGAAGGCGTCATCCGCTACCACCGCGGTCGCGGAGCCTGGCTGCAGGGCGAAGGTGACGATGTCCGCCGCTGTGCCGAGGTAGTTGAAGGCACTGTCCAGCAGGGCGACGCTGAGGGTGGTGCCGTCGCCGGAAGGCAGCGCCGTGCTCGAACTCCACGTCGAAGGTGAACAGCCCGCCGAAGTTGGCGCCCAGCGCTAGCTCGTTCCAGCCCGTGCTGTTGCCGATCACGAAGCCCGTTGCCGCCGTGCCGCTGACGTCCCCGAAGACCTGGTCGGCGCCGGTGAAATCGCCGGCGAGATTGGACACCGTCGCCTGCGCCGGCGTGGCCGTGGCCAGACCGAGGAAGAGGAAATCCAGATAGCCGCTGAAACCGGACAACGCCGCCGTATTGACCGACACCTGGTAAATTGGCGCGGCGCCCGCGTTACCCACGAACGCCAGCAACAGCATCAAACGCAAGATAAATCGCTTCATGAATGAGTCCTTAGAGAGAGCCGACGAGCAGCTTCGGCGTATAGCCAATGGAAGCGCGTGCCGGGTTCAGAAAGATGGTCGTGACGGACACTGTCTCGCCCGGCGCCAGCGAAGACTTCGGCAAGGCCAGCGTGGGCGCACCGCCCAGCGAGCCGGTGCGGTTGTCCAGCGTGACGCCGCTGGTCAGGTAATCCGCACGCAGGATCAGGTTGCCGCTGATGGTGGCGTTCGAAGTATTCGTGAACGACACGGTACCGCTCATCTTCTGCGTCGCGCGATCCAGCGTAAGGCCGGACTGCACCACGTTCACGCTGCCCGTCGAATCGCTGAACGATGCCACCGGCGTGCTGCCTTCATACGCGCCCAGGTCCGGCGCCGCGCCAGTAAATGGCAGGCCAACGTCCACGCCCGCATCAATCAGGTCGCTGCCCGCAACCAGATGAAAGTGCGGCAGCGGCGGCAGGCTGCCATCGGGCAGGCGCGGCGCGTCCCAGCCCTGCGTGGATACGCCCTGGAAGTCCGCCGCCGTCACGGAGACCGGCAAATTCCAGCTGTTGTAGGCGTTATCGGTGCCTGCGATGTTGGTGACGGCCGTGCCGAGATAGGCCAGGTTGTTGCGCAGGATGCCGAGGTTGATCGTGGCGCCGCTTGGGTCCACGCCCAGCATATTGAAGTTGTAGCGGTTGTTCACACCCGTGTTGTTGTAGAAGATGGTCGCAACCGGGTGATGGTTGGCATAGAAGCCGGACGACTTGTTATTGAAGGCGACGTTGCCGCGCGTGATGTGCTGTGGCGCATTTGCCGCATAGCCGCCGCCGAAGCCGCCGATCTTGAAGCCATTGCCGTTGCCGGCCGCGATCGGCGTCGTGGTGCCGGGATAGTAGCCGTGCAGCCAGGCCCACGAATTCTCGATGGTGACCACCGAGGCGGCGTTGATGGTGTCGTAACCATCGTCGGTGTTCGACCATGAGCGGCAGCCGCGGAAGGTGTTGCCCGGCAGGTTGGCCTTGATGTGGGCGCCGAAGCCGTCTGCGTTCTGGCCGGCCCCGCTCTTGCTGTACGGGTCGTAGTTGTGGTGAGAGTCCGAGTTCAGCACCAGGTTGTTGCCGCCGTTCGAGATGAACAGGCCGGGTCCCATATGGTGGTGCGTGTTCAGCATCTCGAACACATTATTGCTGCCGTTGATCCACACGCCCCAGCTCTCGTTGTTCAGCAGGTTGCCCGGCTGCTGCGGCGCGCCCGTGACTTCTAGGCCTTTCAGGTGCAGGTAGCTGGCGACGACATTGAAGCCCTTCACCCGGCAGTTGTCCTTCATTTGCGAGAAGTCGAACACCGGCGTTTCGCCCGGATAGGCAAAGTAGCGGATCGGCTTCCCCGCCGTACCGCTCTTGTTCAGCGTGATCACATTGACCGTGTCGGTCATGCTGGCGCAGCTGTTCAGGCCTGCCGTAAAGATGTAGGAACCACCGCGAAAGTAAATCGTGTCGTCGGCCACAGCGACCGACTGCGCCTTGGCGAACGTCTGCCATGGCGCGGCCTGCGTGCCGGCGTTGTTGTCATTACCGTTGGGAGAAACGTAGTACGTTGCAGCTGATGCGAGGGATGATGTGGCGAGCGCAACCGCCAGGAACAGACTTCTCTGCCTTAGATTCATAACGTCTCCGATTGTTGTGTTTGTTGAACAATCTTAGGACGAATCTATGGCAGAGACTTGTCAGTTTGATGAGTGTTTTCAGCGGCAGAGCGTGTTCAGTTCAAGGCGGTCTGCGCTCGGCCCCGGCAACTGCATGCCACGCTCCTTGGCCGTGCGCGCGATCAGGGCACCGCTGCCGGGATGGTTATAGGCAGGATCGGCCTGCGCCTGCGACAGCGTGACATACCGCGCACCCGCCGCATCCAGTCGCTTCAGCACTTCATCCAGAGTCGCTGCGCTGAAGGCGCCGATGTGCAGCAGCAGCACTTGCGGGATCATGCGTCCATACACCTGCTGCGAACCGTTCTTCATGCGCGTGATTTCGTCGTCCACGCCTTTCAGGTACTGCGCCTTCATCGCTTCGATGCTGGTGTTGTCGCCTTTGGCGGTGCAGCGCGTGAAGGCGTCCGTATAGTCCCAGTCGTTGAAGCTCACACTGACGTCCGCGATCTTATAGCCGCGCACGCGGAGGAATGCGAAGCCGCCTTCGCGTCGCACCGGATCGCTGCCGGTAGCAAGGAAGGGATAACGGAAGTAGCGCCAGTCGGCGCCACCCATGCGCGGCACGATCGGCGATTCGCCGGCTTCCACGTCGCGCTCCCACACATCCTGCGATTCCGCGGTATCGATGCTGAGGTGGCTGTAAGTGTGATTGCCAAGCGGGTAGCCTGCGCGCCGCCAGAGGTCCAGCACCTGCACGCTGTTTGGTTCGACCGCCAGCGCCCGCGCATTCACGAACCCGTAGGCTTCCGGCACGCCGTGCGCTTTGAGGGTCTTGATGAAGGTGTCCGCGATGGCGACACGCGACGTCCCTGGCGGCAGCACGCTGCCGTGTGCTGGCAGGTCGTCGACGGTGATGGCGATATCGAAGCGGTCAGCGGCGCCGGCTATGGCGGAGGCGGCGATCAGGCCGATGAAGAGTGAGCAGCGAAGTGCGTTCATGGCAGCGTTCCTCTCATGCGATGGTACTGCTTCGATCTGAGCCGCCCGGCCCTGGAGCTGGGCGACACCGTGCTCCTGTACAGTAGTTTAAACCTATTCGGCGACCACAAGTGTGACATTGTGGCTGCAAGTTCACTCTGTTGCGCGGGACGGCCAGCTACGCTTCCTGCTTTCGCCAAACTGTCGGAAAACTTTACATAGGCCAATCTTCATTTCTTTTAAGTTATTTATTTTTCTCAAAATCAACTGTTGGCACATCTCTTGCTTCGATTTTGGTAGTTGATTAATGACGGCCAATCTTAGGAATCGAGAATTTAATGAAGAAGTTTGTAGCAGTCGCAGCGGCACTTCTGGCAAGCAGCGCATTCGCATCCCCAATTAACGGTACCGGCGTACCGGCGCCCATCGAGACTGGAAAAACCACGAAGATCCAGTTCAATAATCAGTCCAATTCCTCGTTCGCCTCGACGGATATCGATGGTGTCACTTTCGCTGGCATTGGCGGCAATTTGCGTATCGCCTCCACCTTCGCCGGCTCGTACAACACCAATGGCTCGCGCTACCTGGATAACAATGAAGGCGCCACGGACGGCATTCGTTTTGACTTCGACGATCCCGTCAGCGCCTTCGCCTTCAATTTCGGCGCATCGGACGTGATCTGGACGCTGAGCGCCTATTCGGTTTCCGGTGCCCTGCTCGAATCGCGCACCCTTGCGCCCACGCGTGGCGGTAACAACGGCGCCTACTTCGGCCTGGCAGACGCCGGCATTTCCTACGCGCTGCTGACCGCTGCCAGCCACGACTACATCATGCTCGATAACTTCACCTACGCCGGACAGGCAGCCTCGGGCGGCGCCCCGGCTTCCGAGGTCCCTGAGCCGGGTTCGCTGGCCCTGCTGGGCCTCGGCCTGGCCGGCGTATGGGCGGCAACCCGCCGTCAGCAGCAGCGCAAAGCCTGAAGCTGAGCCGCAAAGCAAAAAGCCCAGCGCTAAGGCTGGGCTTTTTTAATTTTGGTGCCGGCTGCAGGACTCGAACCCGCCACCTGATGATTACAAATCAACTGCTCTACCTGATGAGCTAAGCCGGCTGTAAAACTGTCGGGCGATTATACGTTATTTGATGCGTGTGAGGGTGGGACGTCCGCCCTTTTTTGGAGGTTCGTCATCCGGGCCGCTGGAATCGTCGTCCGCGCGCGGGGCGGCAGTGGGGACGGAGGACAGCGTGGGCGCAGCTGGTTCCTCGCCAGTCGGCGCAGCAGTCGGTGCAGCTGCGGGAGCGGCAGCGCCCAGCAGCGGCTCGAAAGCCATGCCCTGGCCGTTCTCGTTGGCATAGATCGCCATCACATTGTTGACCGGCACGTAGATTTCGCGCGACACGCCATTGAAGCGCGCGTGGAAGTGGATAGCGTCGTTGTCCATCTTCAGGCCGGAAGTGGCGCCGAAGCTGATGTTGAGGACGATTTCACCCTTTTTCACGTATTCCATCGGTACCTGGGTCGCGGAATCGACCTTGACGGCCAGGTAGGGAGTGTAGCCGCTGTCGGTGCACCATTCGTAAATGGCGCGCAGCATATAGGGCTTGGTGGAGATTTCCATGGTCTTGCTTCGTCAAACCGGGACGCGCCACACATGCGCGGGCGCATCCCCAAGGGCCGCAAGGATCAGCGGCGCATTACTTTCTCGGACGGGGTCAGCGCTTCGATGTAGGCCGGACGCGAGAAGATACGTTCAGCATACTTCATCAGAGGCGCAGCCGTCTTCGACAGTTCGATACCGTAATGGTCCAGGCGCCACAGCAGCGGAGCCACGGCCACGTCCAGCATGGAGAACTCGTCGCCCAGCATGTACTTGTTCTTCAGGAACAGCGGAGCCAGCGTGGTCAGGCGGTCGCGGATTTCGGCGCGGGCCTTGTCGTGGCTCTCTGTCGTTCGTCTTGTTGCGCTCGCTTTCCAGCGTGTGCACGTGGACGAACAGCTCTTTCTCGAAGTTGAACAGCATCAGGCGGGCACGGGCGCGCATCAGCGGGTCCGCCGGCATCAGCTGCGGATGCGGGAAGCGCTCGTCGATGTACTCATTGATGATGTTCGATTCGTACAGGATGAGTTCGCGCTCGACCAGGATAGGCACCTGGCCGTATGGGTTCATGGTCGAGATATCTTCCGGCTTGTTGAACAGGTCAACGTCGCGCACTTCAAAGTCCATGCCTTTTTCAAACAGGACCAGGCGGCAGCGCTGGGAAAATGGGCAAGTGGTGCCCGAGTAGAGAACCATCATTTTGGTAGTTCCTTAAGAAACAAAAGGGGGCGAAACCGCGAACGGTTCACCCCAGTTGGGCCGTCCGCACTATGTACGAACGGCGCACACACGCGCCGGGTGGACCGGCGCGAACAAATTATTTAACTTCTTTCCAGTACGACGCGTTCAGGCGCCATGCCAGGATTGCGAAGCCGGTCAGGAAGAGCAGCACCCACACGCCCAGACGCTTGCGGGTCTGTGCGGCCGGCTCGGCCATCCATTCCATATAGCCGACCAGGTCCGCCACTGCCGTGTCGAACTCGATCTTGCTCATGCTGCCAGGCTTGACTTGTTCGAAGCCGACGAACTTGTGCACGGTCTTCGCTTCGTCATGCGGATCTTTTTCTTCGGCAAACTTCGCAGCCTGCACACCCTGCATTTCCCACAGCACGTGCGGCATCGCAGCGTTCGGCAGCACCATGTTGTTGAAGCCGGTTGGGCGGCCTTCGTCCTTGTAGAAGGTACGCAGGTAGGTGTAGATGTAGTCGCCGCCGGAGTTGCTAGGGGTCGCTTTCGCGCGGGCGATCACGGACAGGTCAGGCGGCACGGTGCCGAACCATGCCTTGGCATCCTTGGCCGGCATGGAGGTGGTCATCATTTCGCCGACTTTCTCGCCGGTGAACAGCAGGTTCTGCTTGATCTGGTCTTCGGTCAGGCCCAGGTCGCGCAGGCGGTTGTAACGCATGGACGAAGCGTTGTGGCAGTTCAGGCAGTAGTTCACGAACAGCTTGGCGCCATTCTGCAGCGCGGCCATATTGTGCGAACGGTCAGGAGCCTTGTCCAGCGGGAAGCCACCTTCGCTTGCGAAGGCCAGGCCCGGCACCAGGGCCAGGATAGCCAGCATCTTCTTAGTGAAATTCATGTATTCAATCCTTTGCTTAGCGTATCTGGTCCAATTAGTGCGCGTGGAAGACTACACGGTCCGGCACTTTCTTGAACGTACCCATCTCGCTCCACCATGGCATCAGCAGGAAGAAGGCGAAGTAGTACAGAGTCGCCACCTGGGACACGATCGTGCCGACAGGGCTTGGCGGCTGGGTACCCAGATAGCCCAGCAGCAGGAAGGAGATGAACAGGCCGGCGTAAACATACTTGTGCCAGTCAGGACGGTAACGGATCGACTTCACCGGCGAGTGGTCCAGCCAAGGCAGGAAGGCCAGGATCACGACGGAACCGCCGAAGAACACCACGCCCCAGAACTTCGCGTCCAGCACGGAAGGCAGCATGCCGATGATGGCCAGCAGGGCGATCACGGCGATGATGGCCTTGGTGCGGAAGGCCAGGCGGGACTTCAGCCACAGGAAGGACACATAGGCCGCCACACCCACCATCAGCACCCACATGAAGTCGGCGGTAGTCGCACGCAGCACGGAGTAGAACGGGGTGAAGTACCAGGTCGGAGCGATGTGCAGCGGGGTCTTCAGGGAGTCACCCGGCAGGAAGTTGTTGTACTCCAGGAAGTAACCGCCCATCTCCGGCGCGAAGAACACCACGGCGCTGAAGATCACCAGGAACACGGACACGCCAAAGATGTCGTGCACGGTGTAGTAAGGGTGCGAAGGGATGGAATCCACCGGGTGGCCGTCGGCGCCCAGGTTTTCCTTGACTTCGATGCCGTCCGGGTTGGACGAGCCCACTTCGTGCAGCGCGATCAGGTGCGCAGCCACCAGGCCCAGCAGGACCAGCGGGATGGCGATCACGTGGAAGGCGAAGAAGCGGTTCAGGGTAGCGTCGGACACCACATAGTCGCCGCGGATCCACAGCGACAGGTCCGGGCCGATCAGCGGGATCGCGCCGAACAGGTTCACGATCACCTGTGCGCCCCAGTAGGACATCTGGCCCCAAGGCAGCAGGTAGCCGAAGAAGGCCTCGGCCATCAGGCACAGGAACACGGCGAAACCGAACAGCCAGACCAGTTCGCGCGGCTTACGGTAGGAACCGTACAGCAGACCGCGGGTCATGTGCAGGTAAACGATGATGAAGAACGACGAAGCGCCGGTCGAGTGCATATAGCGCACCAGCCAGCCCCACGGTACTTCACGCATGATGTATTCGACCGATGCGAAGGCCAGGTTGGCGTCCGGCTTGTAGTGCATGGTCAGGAAGATGCCGGTGACGATCTGCAGCACCAGGACCAGGGCGGCCAGGGAACCGAAGATGTACCAGAAGTTGAAGTTCTTGGGAGCGTAGTACTTGCCCCACTGGTCATTCCACAGCTTGGTCAGAGGGAAGCGGTCATCGACCCAGCCCAGGGCTTTTTGCGAAGCCGGCGCATCGGCCGGGAATTTGGTTTCCTTGAATGCACCCATGGATTATGCCTCGCCTTTCTCGTCTTTACCGATCAGGATCTTGGTATCGCTCAGGTACATGTGGCGTGGAACCGGCAGGTTGTCCGGAGCAGGCTTATTCTTGAATACGCGGCCGGCCAGGTCGAAGGTGGAGCCGTGGCACGGGCACAGGAAACCGCCGGCCCAGTCGTCCGGCAGGGATGCCTGCGGGCCCGGGACAAATTTGGTCGATGGCGAGCAGCCGAGGTGGGTGCAGATGCCGATTGCGATCAGGATTTCCGGCTTAATGGAGCGATGTTCGTTGGCGCAGTATTCCGGGGTGAATTCGGACGGGTTGCGCTTGGATTCCGGGTCGGCCACCTGGTTGTCGGTCTTCTTCAGGGAAGCGACCATTTCAGGAGTGCGTTTCAGGATCCATACCGGCTTGCCGCGCCATTCGACCGTCTTCATTTCGCCTGGCTGCAGCGAGGAGATATCCACTTCGACCGGTGCACCGGCTGCTTTAGCGCGTTCGGACGGCTGGAAGGTGCTTACCAAGGCACCCGTAGCGCCCAAACCGACCACACCGCCCGCCGCGCACGTGGCGACGAGCAAGCCGCGTCGGCTCGAATCGACCTGCTTTTCGATACTCATACAAACCCCAATCAGTCAAAAATCTGAAATCTTTATTATGAATTTGCTTCAAAAAGGCCCTGTTCGAAGGCGGCATGGCCGTTTTGAAACGTCTCCAACGTTAAACAAAGCTTCTAGCAACCTTAAATTATAAGGTAAGCGGAATGCGATTTAAAGCAAATCTTGCAATCGTCCAACTCGTCCCCAAGGGGGATGCCGGGCGGCGGCCCCATGTGTTTGTCGCAAAGTTGAAAAATCAGTATGATCAGGAGTAACAAAACAAGAAGGAGGTCTGGTTATGGCCATGTTGCAAGAATTTAAAGAATTTGCCATGAAGGGCAATGTGATCGACCTGGCGGTCGGCGTCATCATTGGCGCGGCCTTTGGCAAGATCGTCGACTCCCTGGTGGCGGACGTGATCATGCCCCCGATCGGCATGCTGCTGGGCGGCCTGGACTTTGCCAATTATTACGTTCCTCTCAACGGCCAGGCGCACAACCTGAGCCTGGCGGAAGCGAAAAAGCTGGGCGCGGTTTTGGCGTACGGCAACTTCTTCACCATCCTGCTTAACTTCGTCATCCTGGCCTTCGTCATCTTCCAGATGGTGCGCCTGGTGGCCAAACTGCGCCGCGACGAACAGCCTGCCCCGGCGGCGCCTGCGGAAGCTGCTCCACCGTCTGAAGATATCGTGCTGCTGCGCGAAATTCGCGATTCTTTGCGAAAATAGAGTATTAGCGGGCATTTCGCCCGCTCTTACTCATCGGAATTGCTATGCGACGACTCTGGTTATTGTTTGCGCAAACGGTGACCATTGTCCTGGCACTGTATTTTGTCTATTCGGCCGTGCGGCCGGATGGGCAAGGCGCCCTTGCCGTGCGCCCGCCAGTCGCGGGCAGCACTACGACCACCCGCGCTGCCTCGCTGACCGAGGCGGCCGTCGGCCCGTCGCCGGGTTCCTACCGGGCCGCCGCGGGGCGCGCCATGCCGGCGGTGGTCAATATCCTCACCTCGAAGGCGGTCAAACGCCGCCATCCGCTGTCGCGCGATCCCTTCTTCCGTAAATTCTTCGGCGACCGCGACGACGAGAACGATGAGCAGAACAGCCTGGGCTCGGGCGTCATTGTCAGCCCGGAAGGCTATATTCTGACCAATAACCACGTGGTGGAAGCGGCCGACGACATCGAAGTCGTGCTGGCCGACAGCCGCAAGGCCAAGGCCAAGGTGGTGGGCACCGACCCGGAAACCGACCTGGCCGTCATCAAGATCAACCTGGAGCGCCTGCCCGTGATCGTGCTGGGCCAGGTGGACCAGGCCAAGGTGGGCGACGTGGTGCTCGCCATCGGCAACCCCTTCGGCGTGGGGCAGACCGTCACCATGGGCATCATTTCCGCCCTGGGCCGCAACAACCTGCACATTAATCACTTCGAAAACTTCATCCAGACCGATGCCGCCATCAACTTCGGCAATTCGGGCGGCGCCCTGATCGACGCCAACGGCCATCTGCTGGGCATCAACTCGGCCATCTACTCGCAAACGGGCGGCTCGGTGGGCATCGGCTTCGCCATCCCCGTCAGCACGGCCAAGACGGTGATGGAATCCATCATCCGCGACGGCCACGTCGTGCGCGGCTGGATCGGCGTGGAATCGCAGGAAATCACGCCGGAAATGGCGGAAAGCTTCGGCCTGAAACGCGAGTCCGGCGCCATCATTGCCGGCGTGGTGCGCAATGGACCGGCCGACAAGGGCGGCATGCGCCCGGGCGATATCCTGCTGTCCGTGGACGGCAAGCCGGTCAAGGACACCAATGAAATGCTGAACCTGATCGCCCAACTGTCCCGGGCGGCAAATCCACCATGCGCATCCTGCGCAAGGCGCAGGAATCCGACCTGGCCATCACGGTCGGCCAGCGCCCCCCTTCCCAAGAAACGCTAAGAGAAAACATGCACCTGCGCGACCTGACCCGCTTCCTGCAAGAGCTGACCGACAATAACAACCGCCCCTGGTTCGTCATGAACAAACCGCGCTACGACATCCTGCGCGAGGAATTCCTGGCCCTGGTAACCCAGGTGATCGTTGAACTGGGCAAGATGGACCCGGCGGTAAAATTCTGCAATCCGAAGAAAGCCATGTTCCGCATCAACCGCGATGTGCGCTTCGCCCACGATAAGAGCCCCTACAAGACGCACTTCTCGGCCGCCATCGCACCCAACGATATGCGCCGCCCCAGCATGGCAGGCGGGCCGACTTATTATTTTGAACTGACCAGGGAAGGCCGCCTGGGCATCGGCGCCGGCGAATACATCCCGCCGCCGCACCGCCTTAAGGCCCTGCGCAACCACATGGTCGAAGACGCGGCCGGCTTCCGCAAGGCGCTGGCCAACAAGGCGCTGAAGGCGCGCTACGGCTCGATCACCGAAGAGCACAAGCTGCAGCGCCCTCCGAAGGGCTTCGACCCTGAGCACGAGCATATCGAATTCATCAAGCTGAAAAGCTTCTTCGTCTTCACCGAGATCAAGCTGAGCCTGAACAAGCCGGAAGAGCTGGTACCCCTGATTGCGGCCTGTTTCAAGGATGCCTGGCCCCTCGTGAAGTGGATGCGCGAGGCCAGGGTGGAGGAAGACGCTGAAGCGGCGTAAGCCTCCCCTCCCCTGCAACGGGCGCTGCGGCGCCCGTTTTGCTTTTTTCGGGCCCGTATTTGCAGTTCATGTCGCCAAAAATGCATTTCGTCGCAAGCCCGTAGTGTTGGACAGTGGCCTTATCTATAGTTCATTCAACGCAGCACGAAACGCACAACAAGCAGCACTAACCAACACTTAACGGAGCTCAAAATGAACATCGCCAAAAACATGGAAACCATCTTCCTCAGCGCAGTTGCCGTGATCGCCCTGACCGGCTTCGCCACCGCCGCTGTCCCTGCCAAACACGCCGCACCGGCAGCCGTGGTAGCGAAGGCCGACGCCAACATGCCAGTGGTCGTCGTCAGCGCCAAGCGCCTGACTGCAGCAGAAAAAGCAGCACTGTAATCCACAACAAAACCAACCAGACACGGAGCCCTCGATGAAAAAGTTCTTCAGCACGACGATGATCGCAGCCGCACTGTTTGCCGGTGCGGCCCATGCGGATGAAATCGTCAGCGAAACCCGCACCATCGATGGACGCGCCGTGAAAGTAGTACTGGATGGTGTAATCGACCTGAAGCTGAAGCAAGGTCCTGCGGCGCTGGTGGTTTCCGGCGACAAGCGTTACCTGCCGAAAGTGATGGTGACGCAAAGCGGCGATACGCTGCGCATCAGCACCGACCTGAATGGTGTCCACCTGAACAACCCGAAGCTGCGCGCCGAACTGTCGCTGCCGCAAGTGCGTGAGCTGATCTCCGCCGGTGTCGGCTCGACTGAAATGAACGGCTTCAATGGCGACGACCTGCGCCTGTCGCTGGAAGGCGCCGGCGCCGTGAAAGTGAATTCGCAATACCGCAAGGTCGAAGCGCGCCTGACGGGCGTAGGCAGCATGAACGTTATCGCGAACACCGCCGAGAACGTGGACCTGAACCTGAAAGGCGCCGGCCAGATCACGATCTCCGGCCAGAGCAAGAACCTGCACGCCCAGCTGGGCGGCATCGGCAGCCTCGATGCGAGGCAGCTGCAGTCCGACAGCCTCGATGCCGAGATGACGGGCCTGGGCAGCGCCACTTTCTATGCAAAGAATTCCGCCAACCTGCGCCTGAGCGGCATGGGTTCGGCAACCGTCTTCGGCAAGCCAGCCGCCCGCAACGCCACCGCGCGCGGCCTTGGCAGCGTCGCCTGGAACTGACGGGACCTTCTCCAACCACTCTTGACTCGGTCAGAGAGTTTAAGCCGCCTTCCTCCCAGTGGGCGGCTTTTTTTTATCTCGGTTCGCGCAGGTCGCGGCCAAGCACCAGGCGCAGGTCAGGCTCGCCGGCGCGTGCTTCGACTTGCGCCGCCACTGTGCGCACGCCGACTCGTTGCGCCAGGCGCCGCGCCTGCGGTTCACTGCCGGCGCGGTATTCGATGCGGCTGGTGCGCTCCGCAAACGGCAGCGCGTTCGACAGGCGCACCACCGTCCATCCACCGTGTTTCAGCGCGCGGCTCCAAGCAGCCGCCAGGCCTCCTACGCCGTTGCCGTTGCTGATTTCGAGCCGCGCGCCAGCTGTCGGCTTGCCGGTCGGGCCGACACGGCGCAACTCCAGCAGCGCGGGGCCGATTGCGTGCAGCTCGGTACGCGGCATGTCCGCCGGCCAGCGCGCTTCCTCCAGTGCGGCGCGCAGCACGCTGTAGTCTGCCGGCAGCGGGTGCCGGCGCAGGCTGCCGGCTTGCTGCAGTATCGCGCGCGGCGCGCTCGTTTTCGCCGCGCGCCTGGAGTGCCTCACCGAGGTACTGCCAGACCGCAGCGTTACCAGGGTCTTCCAGGCAGGAACGCTCCAGCGCGGACAGCACGTCCGGCGTGGCGGGCGTGGTGGAGGGCTGCGGCACGGGCGTGAGCAGCGAGCACGCAGCCAGTGTGCCGGCGGCCGCAATCGATGGCATCATGCGCATGGCCGCGCTCCTCATCGCATCAGCACGCGGCTGATCTGGATGCCGGCAGGTCCCAGCAGCACCAGCATCAGAGCAGGAAACATGCAGAGGATCAGCGGGAACAGCAGCTTGACGCCGATCCTGGCGGCTTCCTCCTCGGCCAGCACGCTGCGCTTCTGCCGCAGGTTATCCGCATGCACGCGCAGCGAATCGCCCATGCTGGTGCCGAAGCGTTCCGACTGCACCAGCATGGCGACCAGCGCGTCCATATCCTCCACGCCTGTGCGCATGGCGAGGTTGCGCAGCGCACGCTCCTTGGTAAAGCCGGCGCGCATTTCCATCAGCACCAGCTGCAGCTCCTGCGCCAGCGCCAGGCTCTTGATATGGATCTCGGCCGCCACCTTGGACAGCGCGCGCTCCATGCTCAGCCCGGCCTCCACGCACACGGTCAGCAGGTCCAGTGCGTCAGGAATATTCTCGAAGATCTCGCGCCGCCGGGACGCCGCCGTGCGCGCCAGCGCGGCGTTCGGCAGGTAGTAGCCGGCCGCCGCGGCGGTGAGCAGAAAGAAGATGAAGTACTTGCGCAGCGAGCCGTCGGCCCCGGCCAGCACGATCGCGGCGAGCGCGGGCAGGCCGAGCGCGAGCACTGTCTTGGCCGCGAAGTACAGCGTGGGCGCGGAAGCGCTGCGCCAGCCTGCGTTCATGAAACGCGTGCGCAGCGTGGAGCGCTCCCAGCCCTCTTCCGGCAGCGAGAGCCGCGTAAACGGTTCGGCCACGCGCGCCACCCGCTCGATCCACTGGCCGCCCTCGCCGGGCTGCTGTGCGCTGCCCGGCGTGTGGCCGCGCAAGCGCTCGCGCAAGGCCTGCGGTGCGAACAGCAGCATGCCAACCAGGGCGATGGCGGCCACCACGAGGAAGACAATGCACAGAAATAGCAGTTCGCTCCCGTTCATATGCGTATCCTCACCACTTTGCGCATCCATAAGATTCCGACCAGGCATCCGCTGACGGCATACCAGGACAGCCTGACGCCCACGGGGTCGTTCAACAGCACGTCCACATAGCGCGGGTTTGCCACCGACATCAGGGCCAGTACCGCCAGCGGCAGCACGGACAGGATCCAGGCCGACAGCCGCCCTTCCGCCGACTGTACGCGCACATGGGCCAGCAGCTTCAGGCGCGCACGCGTGATGCGGCTGACATTGCCGAGCAACTCGGCCAGGTTGCCGCCGGATTCGCGCTGGATCAGCACCGCAATCACCAGGTAGCGCAAGTCCGTCAGCGGCACGCGGGCCGCCAGGTTCTGCAAGGCTTCGTTCATCGGAACGCCGAAATTGACTTCCTCGTAGGTGGCCCGGAACTCGCCGGCCAGCGGTTCCGGCATCTCGTCGCCCGCCATCTGCAGCACATTGGCAAAGGAATGGCCGGCGCGTACGCGCGCGCGACAGGAAATCCGCCAGCTCGGGCAATTGCTCCTCCACCTTGCGCATGCGGGCGGCGCGCGTTTGCAGCAGCAAGACAAACGGCGCACCGGCCCCCACGGCAAGCACCAGGCAGGCCGGGATGACGGGCATGCCCGCCGCCGGCGGCGCCAGTGCGGACGCCAGCAGCAACAGGGCGGCGCCGCCAAGGAAACGCCCCACCTGCCAGCGCAGTCCCGATTGCAGCAGCAGGCGGTCCAGGGACGCCATGCGCGGTGCGCGGCGCAACAGTTGGTCCAGCCAGGGCGCATCGGCATAGCGGCGCTGCTTGAGGATGGTGATGCGCTCACCGCCGCTCTCGCTGCGGGACATCAGGCGCAAGCGCCGCGCAATACGGCGTGCACCGCCGCCGTGGCTGTTGCTCCACCACAGCCACGCTCCTTCCACCAGGAAGATCACGGCGGCGAACAGCAGCACGGAAAATGCAAACAAGACATAGTCCATGGCGCCCTCCTATTCGAACACGCGGCCCGAATCGAAGACGCTGTCCGGCACGGGAACGCCGAACATGCGCAGGCGCTCGGCGAAGCGGGGACGAACGCCGGTGGCGTAGAACTGGCCCAGCACCCCGCCGTTGCCGTCCACGCCCGTCTGGTCGAAGTGGAAGATCTCGTGCATGGCGGCCGTTTCGCCCTCCATGCCGGTGATCTCCTGCACGCTCACCAGCTTGCGCGTGCCGTCCGCCAGCCGCGAAAGCTGCATCACCACGGTGATCGCCGCCACGATCTGCTGCCGCGCAGCGCGTGCGCCCAGGTTGGCGCCAGCCATGCCCACCATGTTTTCCAGCCGGGACAGGGCATCGCGCGGCGAATTGGCGTGGATGGTGGCGAACGATCCTTCGTGGCCCGTGTTCATCGCCTGCAGCATGTCGATGGCTTCCGCGCCGCGCACCTCGCCGAGGATGATGCGGTCGGGCCGCATGCGCAGCGCATTGCGCACCAGCGCGCGCTGTGTGACCTCGCCCTTGCCTTCGATATTCGGCGGCCGCGTTTCCAGCCGCACCACGTGGGGCTGGCGCAGCTGCAGTTCGGCAGCATCCTCGATGGTGACGATCCGTTCGCTGGCCGGGATAAAGCCGGACAGCACATTGAGCAGCGTGGTCTTGCCGCTGCCCGTGCCGCCCGAAATCAGGATGTTCAGGCGTGCCTGCCCCAGGGCGCGCAGCACTTCCAGCATCGGCGGGGTCAGGCTCTTGAACTCCAGCAGGCGCTCGACGGTCAGCGGCTGGGTGGCAAAGCGCCGCACGGACAGGATCGGTCCATCGACCGCCAGTGGCGGGATGATGGCGTTCACGCGCGAGCCGTCCGGCAGGCGCGCATCCACCATGGGGCTCGATTCATCGACCCTGCGGCCCACGCGCGACACGATCTTCTCGATGATCTTCATCAGGTGGGCGTTGTCGTGGAAGGTGACGCCGGTCAGCTCCAGCCGGCCGTTGCGCTCCACATAGACCTGGGTGTGGGTGTTGACCAAGATGTCCGACACGCCGGGGTCGGCCAGCAGCGGCTCCAGCGGGCCGAAGCCGAGCATTTCGTGCTGGATGTCGAGCACCAGCTGGTGGCGCTCGGACTGGTTCAGCACAATGCGCTCGTCCTCGATGATGCGCTGGATCAGCAGGGCCAGTTCGTGTTTGAACTGCTCCGGCGTCAGGCGCTTCAGGCGTTCCAGGTCGATGCGCTCCAGGATCATCTGGTGCATGGACTTCTTCAAGTCCTGGTAAGCCGTGGCGACCAGCCCGTGCAGCCCGGCCGGCGGTGCTTCCTCCTCGACGGCGGCGAGGCGCTCACGCAGGCTCATTATTGCCTCCCTTGAACAGGCGGTCGAACAGCCCCCGGCTTTCCGGCGTGCGGCGCTCCGTCACCAGTTCCACCATCTCGGCCAGGCTGCGCGCCACGGGACTGTTGCGCGCCAGCTGGAGCAGCGGGATGCCCTGGTTGACCGAGTCCGTCGCGGACAAGTAATCGTTTGGCACCGTGTGCATCACGTCCGCACCCAGGGCATGTTCCAGGTCGGCCAGGCGCAGCCTGCCATTCTTCTCGTAGCGGTTGACGATCAGGCGCGTGCGCTCGACGGGGTAGCCGAGGGAACGGAAGATATCCAGCAGGCGGCGGCCATCGCGGATGTCGGGCAGCGCCAGTTGCAGCACGGGGAAGATCAGGTCGGATTTGTCCAGCGCGCGCAGCGACAGCGCATCGATCTGGCGCCCGACATCCAGCAGGATATAGTCGTAGTGCTGGCGCGCCACGCGCAGCACGGCGTCGATGTGGTCCGGCTTCATTTCCTGGGTGTGGTCGTCCGCCGCCGCCAGGATGCCGAAATTGTGCGACACATGCACCAGCGAGGATTCGAGGAAGGCGCCGTCCAGCCGCCCGATCTGGCTGCAGATGCCGGACAGCGTCATGGCCGGCTTCTGGTCCGACACATACAACGTGGCGTCGCCGAACTGCCCATGCAGGTCGAGCAGCATTACCTTTTTGTCCGCCAGCGTGGCCAACGCATAGCCGAAATTGGTGGACAGGAAGGTGGTACCGCTGCCGCCCTTGCAGGAGATGAAGGCCAGCGCCTTGCCATCCCGCATGCGCGTCACGCCGCGTTCGATCTCGATGCGGTCCATCGCCTCGTGGAAAGCGCGGTGCACCAGCGGCAGTTGCAGCACCTCACGCATGCCCGCGCGCATGGCGCGGATCAGCAGCTCATGCTGGGGTGTGCGTGTCAGGAGCACGCAGGAAGCCAGCGGATAGTGCTGCACCAGCCGTTCCAGCAAGTCCACCTCACCCGGCTCGACTTCGCTCGCATCGAGCAGCACCAACTCGGGCGCATCGGGCAGCAGGCGCTCCAGCGCATCGTGCAGGCCGGCGCGCGTGGCCGCCAGCTGCACGGGAGGCAGCCGCGCCGCGCCCTGCGCCGAAATTTCGGCCTGCAGCTGGCTGTCATTGCCGATCATCAGGGCTTTCATAGGCACACCTCCGGGTTGGACAGGGTTCATGGACACAGTGCATCGCCCGGCCGAAAGCCGAGCGACTCGGCGCGCATGGTCAGGGTGGACGGCGGCAGCTGCGCCGGCACCGGCACCAGCGGCATCAGGCGCACATAGGGCAGCGGCGGGCAGCCGCCCGCGCCCGCACCGTCGGCGCACAGGCGCACGCGCACGAAGCGGATGCAGCTGGCTCCATACGGATTGCTGTTGCAGTTGACGACATTGCGGGCCGGGCAGCCCGGCAGCACAGGAAGCGGCGCCAGCGTACCCGCCGCACTGAGGGAGAGGTATTCGATCCGCAGAACGTCCGGCGTCACGCCCGGCGCGAGCGCCAGCGCGCCATCGTCGGCGCGAAACAGGGCGCTGCGGCGCAGGGCCTGCATGGCGCCGGCATCGGCGAAATCGGCCGTGGCCGCGGCGCGCGCGGCACGTCGCACGACTTCCTGCTGCGTGTTCCACAAATACATCATGCGCGCGTATTCGATGGTGGCGAAGACCATCATCAGGAAAACGATGATGCAGAGGGCGAATTCCACGGCCACCACGCCGCGCTGCGAATCAGTTGCCATAGCGCTGGACCGCGTCGAACGTCAGCGGATATTCATAGGGCATGAGCGTGCCGGTGTAGCCATCGAAGAACACCGGGTCCGTGAACAGCAGCCTGATATGCACCGTCACCAGCGCTGGCATGCCGGCAAAACCCATCTGGTTGCAATCGAAGTCGTCGCATTCGATTTCGATGGCCCACGGTCTGGTATCGAGCCGCGCTCCGGCGACGGCTTCGCTGATCAGGCCACGGGCTAGGCCCAGCGCCGTCGCCTGCAGCGCCGGATCGCGGATCTGTTCGCGCGGCAGTGTGGCCAGGTAGCGCGATGCGCTGAACGAGGCTTGCTGCAGCACCGCGCTATGCAAGGTCAGGCGGGCGAAATACAGTAAGAATGGCAGCAACGCGAATGAGGCCAGCAGCAACAGCGCCGTTTCGATGGCCACCACACCGCGCTGGCTCGTCTTGCGGACGGTCTTCATCGGATCAGCTCCACATCGGCAGCCAGCGGCGGCTCGCCATTGGCGGGCACGCCCAGCACGCCGGCAAATTCCGCACTGAGTTCGGTGGCCGTGGCCGGCGCCGTCATCAGGAAGCGCGCCACGGCCAGTACGGGCGCCGTCACATACTGCCCGGCAGGGACGGGGCAGGACAGCAGCGGCACATACAGCAGACGGCGGAAGCTGCGTCCCGCCTGTGGTGGCGGCGTGCTGTAGGCCGGGTTGCGGTAGGGCGGCAGGCCCGCGCCCGGCCAGCCGATGCCGCTGATGGCCGGCGCGGAAGGATAAAGCGTCTGCCAATTTGCCGTAGCGAAGCCCAGGTTGGGCGGCGTCGCACGCAGCGCCGGGCCATAGGTCCACAGCACGCCATACAGGCCGGGCGCCACGGGCGGCAGCAGCGGCGCCGGATCGGCAATCGTGCGAAGCGGCTGGCCGCCAGCGCCGGCAGGCGTGGACTGCGCGGTCTGCAGCGCCGCCGCGTTGTTCATCCACGGCGCCTGTGCGGCGGTGTAGGCGCGGATATTGGCGTCCGGCGGCGCCGCGTCGGCATTGCAGGCGGGCGTGCTGCTGAAACGGGAGTTAAGTTGCGGCCACAGCGTGAACGCACCCGGCCGCCGCAGGTTGGCGGCGCCGCCCAACAGGTTGACGTATGCGACCTTGCCGGTGCACATGAACGGCCCGATCTGGCTGTCGTCGGTATTGGCAGGCGGGGATGGCGTGCCGGGCGGCGCCAAGGGATCAAGCAGGAAGTATTCGCCCGCTGCCGCAGCGGACGCTGGATTCAGCCGCAGCAGGTTGTAGCCCACGCCGTAGCGGAAGCCGTATTCCACCAGCTCCTGCACCAGGACACTGTTGGCGCGCGTCTGCGTGGCCGGCCCCATGGCGCAGATGGCGAAAGGCAGCACGTTCAGCGCATGCGGCCCGGCCACCGCCACACCGGCGATATCGATGGCCGGCAGGGCGACGCCCAGCACGCCCATGAAGAAGGGCTGCATTACGCCTGGCGCGCCGCCCAGCTGGCGCGTATCCACCCGGGCGTAGCGCATCGCGGCCGGCGTCGTCGCGGCCGCCGCCGCGCTGAGCCAGGCGTTGGCGGGGGCATCGGGATCGCTGCTGAACCTCAGCGCGCTGTCGTTCCACGTCAGCCGCGTGCTGCCTCCCGTATGCAGGCTGATCGCAATGTCCTGCGCCTGCGCGCCGGCCGCCGCCACGCCCGCCGCCGTGCCGTTCAGGCGCAGCGCGGCGGCCAGCGCGATGCTGTCGGCGGCGTTCTGCAGCTGCGCCTTGCGCTGGTACATGAGGCCGAGGTCCACCGCCAAGCCCGCAAAGCCCAGCAGCACGACCAGCATCAGCGCATAGATGATGGCCACCACACCATGCTGCCTGTGCCGGGGCGGTTTCATTTTTTCCCCGCGATGGGAGCACTGTCCTGCGGCGTTTCGCCGAAGGACTTCTGGTAGCGCTGCTGCGCCGCTGCGGCGCTGCGGCCATCCATGCCGCTAAGGGGCTGGGGAGCGCGCTCACGCCCGCGCCCGGCGTCTGCGTCGAGTATCTGCATGGCCAGCGCTCGGCGCGTTGCTTCGCCATGCTGCAACGCGGGTGGTTGCCAGGCAGCGCAGCCGCAGAGCAGCGCCAGCATGCACAGGGTGTAGCGCATCATGGCTGGCCTCCGTTCTGCGGCGCGTCGGTAGGGAGCGGATAGCCCGGCGGCAGCGGCTTGACCAGGTGGACAGTGACCACGAACAGCAGTTCGCTGCGGTCGTTCTGGAAATCGGTGCTGCGGAACAGCGCGCCGAGGATGGGCACGTCGCCCAGCAGCGGCAGGCCGGCAACGTTGTTGACCTGGGTATTGCGGATCAGGCCTCCGATGGCGAAGCTCTGGCCGTCGTACAGCTGCACCGTGGTGCTGGCGCGGCGCGTGGTGATCAGCGGCAGCAGGGTGCGGCCGTTGAATGTGCTGATGCCGATGCCGTCGCGCGACAGTTCCGAGACTTCCGGCGCCACGCGCAGGTTGATGCGCCCGCCCGACAGCACGGTCGGCGTGAAGCGCAGTCCCACGCCGAACTCCTTTTCCTCCAGCGTGATCTTGTTATTGTCCTGCCCCACCGGCACCAGGATCTTGCCGCCCGCCAGGAAGCTGCCTTCCTGTCCGCTTATAGCGACCACCGTGGGTTCAGCCAGCATGCGCACCAGGCCATCCTGCTTCTCTGCCTCCAGCGCCAGCCTGTTGCCGTTGGTTTTGACGAGGTTGAGCAGGCCGCGCATATTCCCGCTGACGAAATTCGACAGCAGCTTGCCGGTCCAGCTGCCGCTGCTGAAGTGCAGGTCCGCCGCGCCTTCCATGCGGTCGAGCAGGGATTTCGACACTTCCGCGACCTTCACCTCCAGCATCACCTGCTGCGGTGCGCGCACGGCCAGCAGGTTGATCACGCGCGCGTTGGCGGCCGGCGCGGCATTCTGTGCGCCCGTTGCCGTTGAGGCCAGCGCGTGCGGCGCGGCCTGCGCACCGCCGGCGGCGCCGGCGAGGGGACGCAGCGGCTCGCGCACATAGGCCTGGGCCAGTTCCAGCACCTGGGCCAGCGCCGGCCCGTCGCTCACCGAACCGCTCAATACCAGCGCATCGGCCGCCGCGCTGACACGGACTTCCCTCTCTTCTGGCAGCAACGCAGCAAGCGTAGCGGCCAGCGCGCCGGTATCCATCGCCACCGTCACATCGATCACGCTGCAGGCGCCGCTAAGCGCCTGCACGATCAGGTTGGTGCTGCCGACGCCGGCGCCGGCCAGGTAAAGCGTGTCTTGCGCCACAAGCAGGGCTTGCAGTACGGCGGGATTGCCGATGGCGCGTCCCACCACAGGTTCGGGCAGGCGCAGCATGGTCGACTTGCCCAGCTGGAGCGCAAGCTGCGCGGGTGCGGCAGCCTGGCCGCCGCAGCGCAGACCCTCAGCGCCGGCGGGCGCGGCGATTGCGCAGGCGAGGGCCAGCGCGCGGGCAAGGGCCGGAATGGATTTCATGACGCCCCCTCACAGGCATTCCCGGCTGTTGTGCACACCGTTGATCACGGCGATGCAATGCGTACGCGGCGCGGCGGCCGGCGCGGTGGCTGCTGGCTGCACACGTGCAGGCGCCGGCTGGAGTGCGGTGACCGGCGCGACTGGCGCAGGCTCGGCGCGCGCCAGCAGCACATGCCGGGTCGCTCCCGTTGTGGCGGCGGACCGGGGGTCGACCTGGTTGCGCAGCGCCAGTGACAGCTGGCCCACGCTGCGCGCCAGGTCCAGCCGCTCCGCCTGTTCCGGCGTGACTTCCAGCGTGACGGCATTGACCACGCGCGGCTTCGTTTCATCGCGCGAGACTTCCTGGGCCACGGCCAGCACCAGGATACGTTCCAGCACGATCTTGGAAATCGCATTGTCCTTGCCCTGCCCTTCCCCATCGGCCTGGGTGTTGACGAGGATGTCCACGAAATTCCCGGGCAGGGCGAATCCCGCCACGCCCACGACGTCGTTGACGCGCACGGTGATGGCGCGCCGCCCTTCCGTGATCAGGGCAGACAAGCCCCCCAGCGTGCCGGCCGGCGCCAGCTTGGCTTCCGTCAGCGGCTCGCCGCGCTGCACGCTGGTCTTCAGCACGCGGCCATTGAGCTGGCCGGGATCGCGCAGCGCGCCCTGCGGCAGGCTGGCGGACGGCCAGTCGGCCAGCCTGCCCATGTCCGGCGCCAGGCGCTGGCCCAGGTTCACGTCGGCCGCCGCCACCACGATGCGTGCGCCGCCGGGCGTTTGCCGCAGCAGCCAGCGGGAGGCCAGCACGACGGCCGCCAGGCCAAGCACGATGGCCAGGCCCATCATCGCGAAGGCGCGCCGGTTTTTCATGCGATGCTCTCGTCCAGCACGCGATCTTCGGCGCGCAGCACGGCCGGTGCGCAACCGGCGAAGATGCTGGTCCATGCCTGGTCCAGCGTGGCGGCGGAAAGGCGCGGCGGCATGCCGGCGAAGCCCGCGAAGTCGGCCACGCGGCTAATGATCTCGCGCGGCAGGCTGGCCAGCAGCGCTTGACCGCTGCCGGCGTGCAGTTCGTTGACCAGGTAGGCCAGCGAGGCCTCGTCCATTTCAACGGACAATGCACGGCACTGCTGGCGGCACAGCGTGCGGTAATTGGCTTCGGACAGCGCCCCCACCTTCACCTTGTAGCCGATGCGGCGCAGGGCTGCCGCATCCAGCAGGGCAGAGGGTTCGCAATTGGTGGCGCACACCAGCACCGCCTGGAAGGGGATGGTGAGCTTCCGGCCTCCTTGCAGCGCCAGCTGGTCCATGCCCACGTCCAGCGGCTGGATGAAGCGGTCCAGCAGCGCGGCCGCCGGCACGCGCTGGCGGCCCAGATCGTCCACAATGAACATGCCGTTGTTGGCCTTAAAATGGGGCGGCGCGTGATAGCAGCCGCTGTGGGCATCGTAGCGCAGCTCCAGCATGTCGGCGCTCAGCTCCGCACCTAGGTGCACCACGGGACGCTGGCACAGCGCCCAGCGCAGATCGCTGCTGCGATGTGGCGCGGCGCGGCCTGGCGCGGCGGGCGGCGGCAGGTGGATGGCTGGGTCGTAGACCTGGACGATTTCCTGTCCCACGCACACCGCATAAGGCACGGCCACCGTGCCTTGCAGCAGGCGGCCCAGCTTGCGCGCCAGCGTGCTCTTGCCGCTGCCCGGCACGCCGTACAGCAGCAGCGAACGCGCCGAGTACATCGCGGCGCCGGCCAGTTCGTGGATGCGCGGGATCAAGGCAATCGTCGGCAAAGACGTGGTGCACGTCGTCCGCGTTCACATCGGGCAGCGCATCGGCCTGGCGGCGCACGAGCGCGCGATAGTCGTCCAGCGGAACGGGGGCCGGGCCAACATAGGGGCGCCGCTCCAGCCAGGCCGCGGCGCGTTCGCGGCCCGGACCTGTCAGCTGGTACTGCACATCGATGTCGGTATCGCCGCGCCATGCCACTTCGGCCAGCTGCTCGGCAGAGAGGAAGTCCATCACCTCGCGCAGCACATTGATCGACAGGCGCAGGCGGGTGGTCAGGATGGGCAGGTGGGTCTTGCCCGTGATGTAGAGCGACTTGGCCACCAGCTCGGCCAGCATCTGCAATTCCAGTCCGGTGTCGCGCACGGTGCGCGGCGGGGGCGGCAGCAGGGGCTGCGGCTCCAGGGATTTGAGGATGTCTTCAGTGTCGATCATGGTGTTTCTCCAGGTGAGGAACCGATGATAGCGAGACGTTTCCATGTGGATATTGATGTGCAGCAAAGCCTAGGCGCGCGTTGCGGCGACCGCACAGGTGGTGCCCAGCGCGATGGCGAGGGCGTATGGCATGCCAGTCAGCGGCCGGCCCGTGTACCGGGACAAGGCCAGCATCAGCAGCGCCACGCCGCCGCCTGCAATGACCGTCAGCATGGCGGCCAGCGCGGCCGTAGCGGGGCCGAGGAAGGCGCCCACCATGGCCATCAGCTTGACGTCTCCCGCAGCCATGCCGCGCAGCAGGTAGAGCGGCAGGAAAATGGCGCCGCCGGCCGCCATGCCTGCCAGTCCCAGGCGCAGCATGGCCGGCGGTCCTCCGCTGGCCAGGTGCAGCAGCAGTGCTGCCGCGAGCCCGCTCACGACCAGAAGATTGGGGATGCGGCGACGGTCGATGTCGCAGTAGGCCGCCAGGCCGACCAGCGACAAAAGCAGGAAGTCAGGAAGGGTCGGCATGGCGGACGGGCGCTGGTTCAGGTGAGCGCGTTAACGATCGTAGTGAAGACAGTCGAAAGGCCGCCGCTGAGGGCGACCATTGCCGTGCCGATTGCGGCGGCCATCGCGGCCGCGATCAGGCCATACTCGATCGCGGTGACGCCACGCTCGTCCCGGACGAAGGTCCGGACTGCTGCCATAAGTGCTTTCATGATCAACTCCTTAGGAAAGAAAGCCTCTGGCACCTGGGCTGCGCGCCATTGCCTCAACTATAGAAGTCGTGCATTCGAGCAACTTGATGCACCGCAAGATTTCCGCTCGGAACTTTTCCTGCAGTGTTTGATGTTCTATGTCAAACTGGCGCGTCACCGGCACGCTAGATTGATGGCAGTAAACGTGGTGTTTTTAATGAAAAGGCGCAAAGACAATTGCCCTTAATACAAAAAGACATTATGCTGATCAGCTGTCTTTTGGAAAGGCCTCGTGCTTGGTGTCACTGTGAGCCTTGAATACCGGAAACATTAAGCGCAAATGGATTCCCTTCTGAAACATATGGTGGACATGACTGGCCACCGGGATCACACGATGCTCGACATCTCTGTGATTTCGGCGGTACAGGAACTGGCCTCCGCTACACAGACCCGGGTGCTCAGCCTGGTGAATGTGCGCGGCCAGTTGTTTGTGCGTCCACGCGCCATCATCGAGCGCGGCCAGCCGGCCCGTATGGAGGAGATCGCCGATCCGGCCAGCCCGGGTGAGCCGATTGCGCAATACCCTGCCCTGGCGCGCTGCATCGCCCAGCATGAGTCCAGCGCGGACTACATGAACGCGGCCGGCGAACACACGCTGTGGCTGCCCATCTGGATGGGCGACAAGGCCGACACCTGCCTGGAAATCATCAATCCGACGCCCTACACCAGCGATACCATCCACATCATTGGCGGCATCGTCAGCGTTTATCGCAATTTCCAGAACCTGCTCGACTACAGCGAGCGCGATTCCCTGACCGGCCTGCTGAACCGCAAGACTTTCGACGATCAGCTGTCGAAAATGCTGCAGGCCAGCAGCGTAGAACAGGATGCACTGGTGGCCGTGCCACCGGACGGTCATGAACGCCGCCAGCACAGCGACGAAGAAAAGCAGTGGCTGGCCGTGGTGGATGTCGACCATTTCAAGGCGGTCAACGACAAGTTCGGCCACCTGTACGGCGACGAGGTGCTGATCCTGATCGCCAACCTGCTGACGTCATCGTTCCGCGCGCAGGACCGCGTGTTCCGCTTCGGCGGCGAGGAGTTCGTGGTGCTGCTGCGCTCTTCCACGCTGGAGAACGCCAAGAAAATCATCGAACGCTTCCGCAAGAATGTGGAGGAGCATGAGTTCCCGCAGGTGGGACGGGTGACGGTTTCGGTGGGGTTCGTCAGCATCAGCGCCTATGAGGCGCCGGTGATCATTCTCGGCCGCGCGGACCAGGCGCTGTATTACGCCAAGAGCCATGGACGGAATATGGCTTGCCATTATGATGAGCTGGTGAGCAGCGGCAGGCTGCACACGGTTGAATCCAACGATACGGCGGAATTCTTCTAGACGCACACACGGCGGATCAATGATCCGCCCTACACGCTGAGGGCCATAAGCGTTAACGGTAATTTTGCCGAGGTGCGTAGGGCGGATCATTGATCCGCCGTCTCAGCTACGCCAAGGTCATAAACCTCATCGGGTCCACATTCCATTTGGATGGCGTCTCGTAACCGACGATCTTGTCCCCGCCGCCAAAACCGAGGCCGCGCGAGAGGTCGAGCGTTTCGGGCTTGATATAGACCTTGGTCTTCGTATTGAAGAACACATTCACCTTCGGCGCCAGCAGGTTGGTTTCGTGCGGTTCGACCACCACGCCCAGGCGCCCGGACTCGAGCAGCACCAGCGTGCCGACCGGGTAGATGCCCACGCAGCGCATGAATTCCTGCACCAGCTGCTGGTTGAAATGGTGCTTGCTCCACTCATAGATCTTGCGCAAGGCCGCCGCGGCGGGAATGCCCTTGTGGTAGACGCGGTCGGCGGTCAGCGCGTCGTACACGTCGACGATGGCTGCCATCTGGGCCAGCTCGCTGATCTCGTCGCCGGACTGCTTGTCCGGGTAACCGGTGCCGTCGCGGCGCTCGTGGTGATGGCGCGTGATGTCCAGCGCAATCGCAGGCACTTCGGGCGACTGACGCAGGATGTTCCAGCCGTCCTCCGGATGCCTCTTGATGATAGCGAATTCCTCGTCGGTCAGGGGGCCCGGCTTGTTCAGGATTGCGTCCGGCACCATGGCCTTGCCGGTGTCGTGCAGCAGGCCGCCGATGCCGGCCTGGCGGACGGTGTCGGCATCCATACCGCGCGCATTGCAGAACGCCACCAGCAGCGCACAGACGCTGACCGAATGCAGGAAGGTGTAATCGTCCTTGGTCTTGATGCGGAGCAGGCCGAGCAGGGCGCCGGGATTGCGCAGGATGGATTCCGTGATGTTCTGCACCACCGGCTGCACCGCGCCGATTTCGATGGCTTTTCCGAGGCGGGCGTCCGCCATCACATTGCGCACCACGCCGGCCGCCTGGTGGCGGATCTGGGCTGCGCGCTGCAACTCTTCACCCAGCGATGTCCTGGCGATGCGGGCAGGCTGCTGCGCCAGGACGGCCAGTTCGCGCTCCGTTTCGGCCTGGGCCTCGGCCAGGGTGGGCGCGTCCACGTCCAGCCCTTTCTCGCTGTCGATGACCACGTCGTGGATGCCGGCCTTGATGATCTTGGCGATCTCATCGTGGGTGGCGATGACGAAGCGGTTTCGGACAAAGGGATGGGTCATCCAGTCGCAGCTCAGGTCGTGGATGTACATGCCAACCTTCAACTGGGAGGAATCGACTTTCTTGAGCATTCTTTACCTGAATGATGAAGGAGCGCGGAACAAGTTAGAATAAGTATAAATGTTTCCCAATGAAATGACTACTTAACAATATATACAAATGGAACTGCGTCAGCTGCGTTACTTTGTTGCCATAGTCGACCACGGCTCCCTGTCGCGGGCGGCGCTCGTCCTCCATGTAGCCCAGCCTGCACTCACGCAGCAGCTGCGCCAGCTGGAAGACGAGCTGGGGGCGCAGCTGCTGCATCGCAGCGCCCAGGGCGTGGTCAGCACGGATGCGGGCAAGGTGTTTTATGAGCACGCCCAGGCTATCCTGAAACAGGTGGCCGATGCGCGCTCGGCTGTTACGCAATCGGCGCGCCCCTCGGGCAGCGTGACGATGGGCTTGCCGCATAGCATCTCCGCCGCCCTCGCCCTGCCCCTGCTGACGGCGGCGCGCGAGCAGTATCCGGACATCACCCTGCAATTGACCGAGGAACTGACCGGCAACCTGGCCGAACAGCTGAAAAGCGGCCGCGTGAACCTGGCCGTGCTGTTCGACGATGGCCAGCTGACGCCTTTCAACACCACGCCGCTGGCCGAGGAGGCGCTGAGCTATATCTGCCGCGCCGATTTCCCTGTCTTTGAGCGTGGCCAGTCGATCAAGCTGAAACAGGCGCTGCAGACCACACTAATCCTGCCGGGGCTGCAGCATGGGGTGCGTCCACGCATCGAGGCGGTGGCACGGGCGGCCGGGCTGGTGGTGGGCAATGTCATTGAAATCAATTCGATTGCCATCCTGAAGTCGGCCATCATGGCGGGCATGGGGGCAACCATTTTGCCGGTGGCGCCGGTGTTGCCGGAAATCGAGCGCGGCGCCATGCGCGCACACAATGTTGAAAATCCGTCCATCAGCAGGACGGTGGTGCTGTGCGCTTCGCGCAATATTCCGCTGACCAATGCAGCCAACGCTATCTCGGCACTGGCGCAGCAGGTTGCCGCCGACCTGTGCGCCAGCGGTGCCTGGCCGGGCGCGGCTCCCGTTAAACCAGCGGCGTAACCAGGGTGTCAGGCACCCCATTTGTTACGGCGCGATTAGTCGAACCATAACAATTGGGGTGCCTGACACCTGCTCTTGGGCTATCGTTTTTTCTTATACCCCCATCCCCAATTCGTATTTCCGTATACGTAAAGTAAACCGTACACTCGAATGCTGAGATGGGCCGCAAACCCGCGGCCACAGTGTCCAGGCAAGGACGCGCCTACCCGGCGCCTACCGCAGCCGAACACGCACCGAATCATGAATTTTGGAGACAGCCACCATGTCCGCTACCACGGCGAACGGCAGCAACACGCCTGCACTGAGCAACGTCAGCCTCGACGATAAGTACACCGCCACTTCCGGCAAAATCTTCCTCTCCGGTATTCAAGCCCTGGTCCGCCTGCCGCTGATGCAGCAAGTGCGCGACAAAAAAGACGGCCTGAACACCGGCGGTTTCATTTCCGGCTACCGCGGTTCGCCGCTGGGCGGCCTGGACGAGAACCTGTGGAAAGCCAAAAAGCACCTGGAAACGCACAATGTGCAATTCGTGCCGGGCGTGAACGAGGACCTGGCGGCAACGGCCGTCTGGGGCTCGCAGCAGGTTGACCTGATCGGCCCGGCCAAATATGACGGCGTGTTCGCCATGTGGTACGGCAAGGGCCCGGGCGTGGACCGCTGCGGCGACGTCTTCAAGCACATGAACCACGCCGGCACCTCGAAGCACGGCGGCATCCTGCTGGTGGCCGGCGACGACCACGGCGCTTACTCCTCCACCCTGCCCCACCAATCCGACCACATCTTCTCGGCCTGCATGATCCCCGTGCTGTATCCCTGCAATGTGCAGGAATACCTGGACCTGGGCGTGCACGGCTGGGCCATGTCGCGCTTTTCCGGCTGCGCCGTTGCCTTCAAGGCGCTGGCCGACACCGTGGAATCGAGCGCTTCGGTGGATGCGAACCCGTTCCGCGTCGATGTGAAGATTCCACAGGACTTCGTGATGCCGGAAGGTGGCCTGAATGCCCGCCTGTCCAGCATTCCGCTGGGCCAGCAGGCGCGCAATCAGGAAGCCCTGATGCAGGACTATAAGATCTACGCAGCGCTGGCCTATGCGCGCGAGAACAAGCTGAATCACACTACCATCGATTCGAAGGACGCCAAGCTGGGCATCATCGCCTCCGGCAAGTCCTACCTGGATGTGCTGGAAGCGCTGGAAGAACTGGGCATCGATGAAGACATGGCCGCCAAGGTCGGCCTGCGCCTGTTCAAGGTGTCGATGCCATGGCCGCTGGAGCCGGACTCGGTGCGCGAATTCGCCCAGGGCCTGGACGAGATCCTGGTGGTGGAAGAAAAGCGCCAGTTCGTCGAGTACCAGCTGAAGGAACAGCTGTACAACTGGCGCGACGACGTGCGCCCGCACATTATCGGCAAGTTCGACGACAAGGGCGAATGGGTGGCGCCGCGCGGCGAATGGCTGCTGCCACCGAAGGCCGACTTTTCCGTGTCCCAGGTGGCGCGCGTGATCGCCGGCCGCATCGCCCGCTACATTGCCGACACCAATATCCAGGACCAGATCAAGGACCGCCTGACCTTCCTGGAAGCGAAGGACGCTGTGCTGAAGAAGGCCATCGAGACGCCATTCCGCCCCGCCTTCTATTGCTCCGGCTGCCCGCACAACACCTCGACCAAGGTGCCGGAAGGCTCCTTCGCCCTGGCCGGCATCGGCTGCCACGTGATGGCAACCTCGATCTACCCGGAGATGAACAAGCTGACCACCCATATGGGCGGCGAAGGCACGCCGTGGATCGGCCAGGCGGCGTTCTCCAAAGTGCCGCACGTGTTCCAGAACCTGGGCGACGGCACCTACTTCCACTCCGGCTACCTGGCGATCCGCGCTGCCGTGGCGGCAAAGGTCAACATCACGTACAAGATCCTGTACAACGACGCCGTGGCAATGACGGGCGGCCAGCCGGTGGACGGCACCGTGTCCGTGCCGATGATCGCGCAGCAGATGGCTGCAGAAGGCATCAAGCGCATTGCGCTGGTGACGGAAGACCTGTCCCGCTATACCGACCGCTCGGCCCTGCCGGCCATCGTTTCCCTGCACGACCGCAAGGAGATGGATGCGGTGCAGCGCGAACTGCGTGAACTGCCAGGCTGCACGGTCATCATCTACGACCAGACCTGCGCCGCCGAGAAGCGCCGCCGCCGCAAGAAAAACGAATTCCCGGACCCGAACAAGCGCATGGTCATCAACGAAGCCGTGTGCGAAGGCTGCGGCGACTGCGGCATCCAGTCCAACTGCGTCTCGATCCTGCCGAAGGAAACCGAGTTTGGCCGCAAGCGCACCATCGACCAGTCTTCCTGCAACAAGGACTACAGCTGCACGAAGGGCTTCTGCCCTTCCTTCGTGACCGTTGAAGGCGGCACGCTGAAGAAGTCCAGGACCGGCGTGGCGAAGACCGATGACTGGGGCGACCTGCCGCAGCCTGCACTGCCGGCCTGCGAGAACCCATACAACATCCTGATCAATGGCATCGGCGGCACCGGCGTGATTACCGTCGGCGCGCTGATGGGCATGGCCGCCCACCTGGAAGGCAAGGGCGCTTCCGTGCTGGACATGACCGGCATGTCGCAGAAGAACGGCTCGGTGACGTCGCATGTGAAGATCGCCCGTACGCCGGCCCACCTGCGCGCACAACGCATCGCCACCGGCGAAGCGGACCTGATCCTGGGCTGCGACATGCTCACTTCGGGCGCTGCCGATGCCGTGTCGAAGATGCGTCCGGGCCGCACCCTGGCCGTGGTCAACCTGCACGAGCAGCCGCCAGGCACCTTTGCGCAGAACGCCGACTGGGAATATCCGGTGGGCGACGTGAAGGCGCTGATCACTGAATCGGCCGGCGGCGAAAGCGCAGTCGACTTCATCGACGCGACTAAGCTGGCTACCGCCCTGATGGGTGATTCGATTGCCGCCAATCTGTTCATGCTGGGCTACGCCTGGCAGCGCGGCCGCATCCCGCTGAGCGAAGGCGCCCTGCTGCGCGCCATCGAGCTGAATGGCGTGGCCGTGGAGTCGAACAAGAAGAGCTTCCTGTGGGGCCGCCGCGCCGCCGTGGACCTGAAGCGCGTGGAGAAGACCGCTACGCCGACACAGGCCATCGTGGTGCAGATGCCGCAATCGTTGGAGAATGTGATCAAGAAACGCGTGGACTTCCTGACCGCTTACCAGGACGCCGCTTATGCCGCTTCCTATGAGGAGCTGGTGTCGCAAGTGCGCGCCAGGGAATCGGCGCTCGGTCTGGGCAACAAGCTCTCCACCGCCGTAGCGAAGTCGCTGTTCAAGCTGATGTCCTACAAGGATGAATACGAAGTGGCGCGCCTGTACACGGACGGCCGCTTCGTCGAGCAGCTGAAGCAGCAGTTCGAGGGCGACTTCTCGCTGAAGTTCAACCTGGCGCCGCCGCTGTTCGCGAAGAAGGATGCCAAGGGCCATCTGGTCAAGGCGGAATACGGTTCGTGGATGTGGAAGGCCTTCACGCTGCTGGCCAAATTCAAGGGCCTGCGCGGCGGAGCGCTGGATATCTTCGGCCACACCGCGGAGCGTAAGATGGAGCGTGCGCTGATTACCGAGTACCGCGCGCTGGTTGCCGAGCTGCTGGCTGGCCTGAACGCCAATAACCATGAGCAGGCCGTGGCACTGGCTGCGCTGCCGGAGAAAGTGCGCGGCTTTGGCCATGTGAAGGAGAAGGCAGTGGAGACTTATCACGCCGACAAATCGCGCATGCTGGCCGCGTTCAAGGGCGGCAAGCACGCTCACGCCGCTTGATCAAAACCAACGGCGTAAATCTAGTGTCTGCCACATCGTGGCAGACACTTGGTTCACGACTTGGGTTCTAAAAGCTTGACTTGACGTTAACGTAAACGTCATATAATGAAAAATCTACCGTTCCAAGGATTCCCAATGAACGATCTCGCCACCGCCAAGAAACTCGCCACTGAGCCGGAACAGTACAAGCCTGCGAACAAAGTCCGCTTTGTGACCGCCGCTTCCCTGTTCGACGGCCACGACGCCTCGATCAACATCATGCGCCGCATCCTGCAGTCCAACGGCACCGAAGTGGTCCACCTGGGCCACAACCGCTCGGTCGACGAAGTGGTCACCGCGGCCCTGGCGGAAGACGTGCAGGGCATCGCCATTTCCAGCTACCAGGGCGGCCATGTCGAATACTTCAAATACATGATCGACCTGCTGCGCCAGCGCGGCGGCGCCCACATCAAGGTGTTCGGCGGCGGCGGCGGCGTGATCGTGCCGCACGAGATCAAGGACCTGCACGACTACGGCGTGACCCGCATCTTCAGCCCGGAAGACGGCCAGCGCATGGGCCTGGCCGGCATGATCCAGTGGATGGTGCAGCAGTGCGATATCGACCTGTCCACCTACTCCCCCACTTCGCTCAAGCCGCTGAAGGATGGCGACATCGAACAGCGCCACCGTCCGCTGGCACAGCTGATCACCGCGCTGGAAAACGGCAAGGCGGACGCCAGGCTGGTGAAGGAAATCCACAAGGCGGCAGAAGGTCTGTCCGTGCCGACGCTGGGCATCACCGGCACCGGCGGCGCCGGCAAATCCTCGCTGACCGATGAACTAATCCGCCGCATTCGGCTGGACCAGGGCGATGCACTGAACATCGCCGTGATTTCGATCGACCCGTCGCGCCGCAAATCCGGCGGCGCACTGCTGGGCGACCGTATCCGCATGAACGCCATCAATCCGTGGGCCGGCCACGCGCGCGTGTTCATGCGCTCCCTGGCGACCCGCGAAGCCGGCTCCGAGATTTCCCAGGCGCTGCCTGACGTGATCGCGGCGTGCAAGGTCGCCGGCTTTGACATCGTGATCGTGGAAACCTCCGGCATCGGCCAGGGCGACGCGGCCATCGTGCCGCACGTGGATGTATCGATGTACGTGATGACGCCGGAATTCGGCGCCGCTTCCCAGCTGGAGAAAATCGATATGCTGGACTTCGCGGACTTCATCGCGATCAACAAGTTTGACCGCAAGGGCGCGCAGGACGCACTGCGCGACGTGGCCAAGCAATACCAGCGCAACCGCGAACTGTTCGCGAAGCGTCCGGAAGAAATGCCTGTATTCGGCACCCAGGCTTCCCGCTTCAACGACGATGGCGTGACCGCGCTGTACCAAGGGCTGCTGCCGAAGCTGGCCGAGAAGGGCCTGAAGACCAAGGCCGGCATCCTGCCGCAGGTGGACGTGCGCTTCAGCACCGGCAAGAACGTGATCGTGCCGCCGGCACGCGCGCGCTACCTGGCCGAGATTGCGGACACCGTCCGCGGCTACCACAAGAACACGCACAAGCAGGTCAAGCTGGCGCGCGAACGCCAGCAGCTGCAGGAATCCAAGCGCATGCTGGCGGTGGCCGGCAAGTCCGTGGCGGACTTCGATGACCTGATCGTCGAACGCGATCACGCGATGGAAGCGGGCGCCAAGAAGCTGCTGGCCATGTGGCCGGACATGCAGGCCGCCTACTCCGGCGACGAATACGTGGTGAAGATCCGCGACAAGGAAATCCGCACGGGCCTGGTGCAGCAGACGCTGTCCGGCACCAAGATCCGCAAGGTTTCGCTGCCGAAGTTCGAGGACCACGGCGAGCTGCTGCGCTGGCTGATGCTGGAAAACGTGCCGGGCTCCTTCCCGTTCACGGCCGGCGTGTTTGCCTTCAAGCGCGAAGGCGAAGATCCGACCCGCATGTTCGCGGGCGAAGGCGATGCCTTCCGCACCAACCGCCGCTTCAAGCTGGTTTCCACCGGCATGGACGCGAAGCGCCTGTCCACCGCGTTCGACTCCGTCACGCTGTACGGCGCCGACCCGGCCATCCGTCCGGACATCTACGGCAAGGTCGGCAACTCCGGCGTGTCGATCGCCACGCTGGACGATATGAAGGTGCTGTACGACGGCTTCAATCTGTGCAGCCCGAGCACCTCGGTATCGATGACCATCAACGGTCCGGCGCCGACCATCCTGGCGATGTTCATGAACACCGCCATCGACCAGCAGGTTGCAAAATTCGTTGAAGAGAACAAGCGCCAGCCGAGCGACGACGAGTTCCAGAAAATCAAGGACTGGGTGCTGCAGAACGTGCGCGGCACCGTGCAGGCGGACATCCTGAAGGAAGACCAGGGCCAGAACACCTGCATCTTCTCGACCGAGTTCTCGCTGAAGGTAATGGGCGATATCCAGGAATACTTCGTGCACCACCAGGTGCGCAATTTCTATTCCGTGTCTATTTCCGGCTACCACATTGCCGAAGCGGGTGCGAATCCGATTTCGCAGCTGGCGTTCACGCTGTCGAACGGCTTCACCTTCGTGGAAGCCTACCTGGCGCGCGGCATGCACATCGACGACTTCGCACCGAACCTGTCCTTCTTCTTCTCGAACGGCATGGATCCGGAATACACGGTGCTCGGCCGCGTAGCGCGCCGCATCTGGGGCGTAACCATGCGCGACAAGTACGGCGCCAACGACCGCAGCCAGAAGCTCAAGTACCACATCCAGACTTCCGGCCGTTCGCTGCACGCGCAGGAGATCGACTTCAACGATATCCGCACCACGCTGCAGGCGCTGATCGCGATCTACGACAACTGCAACTCGCTGCACACCAACGCCTATGATGAAGCGATCACCACGCCGACCGATGAATCCGTGCGCCGCGCGCTGGCGATCCAGCTGATCATCAACCGCGAATGGGGCCTGGCGAAGAACGAGAACCCGAACCAGGGCGCCTTCATCATCGAAGAACTGACCGACCTGGTGGAAGAAGCCGTGCTGCAGGAGTTCGAGCGCATCGCCGAGCGTGGCGGGGTGCTGGGCGCGATGGAAACCGGCTACCAGCGCGGCAAGATCCAGGAAGAGTCCCTGCTGTACGAGCACAAGAAGCACGACGGCTCGCTGCCGATCATCGGCGTGAACACCTTCCGCAACCCGAAAGGTTCGGAAGCGCCGGCCACCATCGAACTGGCCCGTTCCACCGACGATGAGAAGCAGTCGCAGCTGACGCGCCTGGAAGAGTTCCACGCCCGTAATGCCGACAAGGCGCCTGCCGCCTTGGCCGCGCTGCAGAAGGCCGCCATCGACAACGAGAACGTGTTCGCCAAACTGATGGACGCCGCCCGCGTCTGCTCGCTGGGCCAGATCACGACCGCGCTGTTCGAGGTGGGAGGCCAGTATCGCCGCAATATGTAATCGAAAGTGACGCGGAAAGTGGCGGTCCGCCGCCACTAGTACATGATCAATTGTAGCGATTGATTTTGGTCAATACCATCCGGTAACGGCTGGCTAACCTCATTGAGCCACGTGGCCTCCGTGAGGGACCAAAATGAAATACGCGCGACTTACCCCGGGACAGGGCTTCCGGCCCGTCAACAGCTTCCTTTACTACCTGCAGCGCATTGTCGTGTCGCCACGCCTGCGCCGCCTGTGCATCCGCGCCTTCCGCAACTGGGTTCGCATGCGCAGGGGCGGCGGCACAGCGGCCGGCGCCGCCACGCCTACGCAGCGCCAGCTGCTCGATACCCTCCGCTCCGATGGCTATTCCCCGCTTGGCCCCCTGCTCTCGGAAGCGCAGTGCGGCGACATCCACCGCTATTTTGCGGACAAGCCGCTGACCGGCCGCGGCGACGGCGCTTCCGGCTATATCATCAGCGAAGCCCCACCCGATGCCCGGATAGCCGAATACAGCCTGCGCGACATCGTCGGCTGCCCGCACATCCTGGAACTGGCCAACGACCGCAAGCTGCTGCAGCTGGCGTCCAGCTATATCGGCTGCAAACCCACGATTTCCCAGCTCGGCCTGCGCTGGTCCTTCCCCGTCCAGGAAACGCGCAGCGACCTGCAAACCTTCCACCGCGACTCGGAAGACTGGCGTTACCTGAAAGTGCTGGTCTACCTGACCGATGTCGGCCCCGGCGACGGCCCCCATGTCTATGTGCGCGGCACACACCTGACCAAGGCGTCGATGCGGCTGCGCGTGCAGAGCGACAGCGAAATCGCGCAGCAATACGGCAAGGACAAGCTGATCGTCGCCACCGGCAGCCGCGGCTCCGGCTTCGCGGTGGACACCGCCGGCATCCACAAAGGCTCCCGCCCCGCCGACAAGCCGCGCCTGATGCTGCAGATCCAGTATTCCCTGTTCCGCAGCTACGCCTACGTCTACGAACCCCAGCCCTACCGCGGCTGGCCGCCGTTCGACCGCTACATCAACCGCCTGATCCTGGCCTTCCCATAGTCGCCCCCTGCAGCAGCGCCGGCTGCCACAATACCTGCAGCGATTCCGCAGGTGCCCCTTCGACCAGCGCCTGCAGCATGCCGGCCATTTTTGCACCGGCGGCAGCGGCGTTGGGCTGGTCGATGGTGGTGACGTCGATGTCGGAGAGGGCGTCGGCCATGCTGCCCCAGACGATGAGGGAAATATCTTCGCCAATACGGATGCCGGCATCGAGCAGGGCGCGCACGGCGCCAACGCCGGCCAGGTGGTTGTCGACGATGACGGCGGTCGGGCGCGGGCTGCAGGCCAGCAGTTGCTGCATGGCCGTGTAGCCGCTGCGGCGGTCGATGCTGGCTTCGGCCAGGAAGCGCGGGTCGCAGGCCAGGCCGGCGCCGGCCAGCGTGGCGAGGAAGCTCGCGCGGCGCTGGGCAGCGAAATTCATTTGCAGCGGCGCGCTGACCATGGCGATGCGCTGGTGGCCGAAGGACAGCAGGCGCTCCACGGCCATGCGGATGCCTGCCTCATTGTCGTAGTCGAACCAGGCGTAAGGCGCGTCGATCTGGGTGCGGCCGTGCGCCACGAAGGGGAAGCCGGCTTGGGCAAGGTAGGCGATACGGGGATCGTGCACCAGCGTGCGACTGACTACCAGGCCGTCCACCCGCTTGCCGCGCACCATCTGCTCATAGGACGGCATCTCGTTCGACGGCGACACCGGCGCGATGATCAGGTTCATCTTGCGCGCTTCGAGTGCTGCGGCCATGCCGCCCACCACGTCCAGGAACATGGCGTCGCCCAGGTCGGCCGGCAGCAGCGGATAGATAATGCCCAGCACATTGCTGCGCCCCACCGCCAGGCTGCGCGCCATCGGATTGGCCTGGTAGCCTGCTTCCTGCGCCGCCTTCAGCACGCGCTCACGCGTGAGGGGACTGACTTCGGGGTAACCGTTCAGCGCGCGGCTGACGGTGGTCTTGGACATTCCGAGCTGATCGGCGAGGCGCTTGAGGTTCATCAGGAAATTATAGCGGACGCGTTCAACCCATCGTCCGTGCCATCCACCGCCCGTTTGAAGAAGTACAGCGTCACCAGCACCACCGAGATCGGCACCAGCGTCAGGTAGAAGGCCGTATGGCCACTGAAGGCGCCAAACACATAGCCGGTGATCAGCGAGCCCGTGGTACCGCCCAGTGCCGAGAAGATCACCAGCAGGCCGGTCATCGCCGAGTGCTGGTGCTTGGGCAGCGACGACAGCATCACGGAATTGATGCCGGGGTAGACGGGCGCCATGAACAGGCCAATCAGCGGGAACAGGAAGGCGGCCAGCGGCGCGCTGCCCCAGCTCACATTGGGATCGAGGGCCACGTCATGCGTCAGCGGCAGCGCCACCAGCACGATCACGCCCATGCCGACCAGGCAGACATTCATTACCGGATACCAGTTCATGCGGCGCATCAGCACACCGGCCGACAGGCGGCCCAGCGCAAGGCAGGCTGCGAAGATCGACGTCACCTGCACACTCATCGCCGCCGGCAGCTTCAGGATCTCGTTATTGAAGGTCGGCAGCCAGGTACCGACGCTCTGCTCGATCAGCACATACAGGAAGGCCGTGATGATGAAGACGCACACCAGCGGCTTGAAGAACAGCTTCAGCATGGCGGCAAAATCCTGTGCCAGGCTGCGCTGCTCGGGCGCTACGGCGAGGTGCTCGTCGAATTCGGTCGTCAGCAGCAGAACGAAGGTCAGCGCGCACAGGGCCGCCAGCACCCAGTACACATGCAGCCAGCTTTGCGATTTCGGATTGGCGGAATCGATGAAGAAGCTGAACACCCAGTAGGCGCACAGCACGCCCACCATGAAAAAGCCTTCCAGCGTGTTCATGATGCCGGCATGCTGGCGGCGGTCCTGGGCGATCAGGCCCAGCGTGGAGTAGACCGACACCTTCACCAGCGCGAAGGAAACGCCGACCGACAGGAAGAGCAGCTTGGTGGTCAGGAAGCCCGGCGCCATCGGCATCGCGAGGCAGGCCACCGTCACGATGGCAAGACCGGTCAGCATGGCGCGCTTGTAGCCCAGGCGCGGCAGGAAGGACGCCACCAGGAAGGACACCACCGCGATCGGCAAGTCCTTGAAGCCTTCCAGCACACTGGCGGCCGACTTGCTCACTTCGTAGTTGTTGATGACCTGCAGGATTACCGTGCCCACGCTGTTCAGCAGGATCGCAAAATTGAAATAGATCAGGAACAGGATGTAGAGGACGCGCTGGTTTTTCATTAATGTCTCCGTCTTTATTATTGTTATGGTTTTTTAGTAGTCCTGCAGCTCGAAGTGCGCCAGGCTGGGGATCACCCTGTCAGCCTGCTGCAACACTGCCGGGTCGCCGATGCCCAGGGCCCACATGCCGGCAGACTTGATCGACGCCACGCCAGCCACGGCGTCCTCTACGCCCAGGCAGTCGGCCGGCGATACACCCAGCTCGGATGCGGCTTTCAGGAAGATTTCGGGGTCGGGCTTGCCGCGCTCGATCTTCGCGGCATCGACCACGTAATCGAATTTGTCCGTGATGCCCAGCATTTCCAGCACCGTGAAGGCATTCTTGCTGACGGAGGCCAGCCCGATCCTGAGGCCCGCAGCGCGGCATTCGTCCAGCGCCTCGAGCGCGCCAGGCAGCAGGTCGGCCGGCGACATGGTGGCGATCAACTCCTTGTAGTGCTCATTCTTCTCGTGGGCCAGCGCCAGCTTTTCATCCTGCGTGTATTTGCGCGGCGAAGAAGCGAGGATCAATTCCAGTGAGCCCATGCGGTCGATGCCTTTCAGGTGCTCGTTGAAGGCTTCGTCGAAATGCACGCCCTGCGATTCGGCCAGGCGCTTCCAGGCCAGGTAGTGATAGCGGGCGGTATCGGTGATCACGCCATCGAGGTCGAAGATCACGGCTTTGAATGTGCTCATGGCAGCTCCTTGACGGGCGACGAGGCGGTGACTTCAACACGGTCGCCGCGGTGGGTGAAGGCCAGCACGTCGCCGTGCAGCAGCTTGTATTCGGTCTTGCCCGCGCTGACGCGCACCTGCAGCAGGCAGCCGTGCAAATGGATGCGGAACTGATAGTGCTGCCACTGCGCCGGCAGCGTGGGCGCGAAACGCACCTCGCCTTCCACCACGCGCATGCCTGCAAAGCCGTAGGCGACGCCCATCCAGGTGCCCGCCATTGCGGCAGTGTGCACGCCGTAGTGGGTGTTGCCGTGGGTGTCGTCCAGGTCCAGGCGTGCAGTCTCCATGAAGTATTCGTAGGCCTTGTCGTGATAGCCCACTTCGGACGCGATGATGCTGAAGATGCAGGAGCTGAGCGAGGAGTCGTGGGTGGTCACCGCCTCGTAGTAGTCGAAGTCGCGCTTCTTGTCTTCCAGCGTGAACTGATCGCTCAGGAGCAGCAGCGCCAGCACCACGTCAGCCTGCTTGCAGACCTGGTGGCGGTAGATCACCATCGGGTGATAGTTCAGCAAGAGCGGATAATTTTCCTTCGGCGTGTTGGCGAAATCCCACACTTTCCTGGACAGGAAGCTGTCGTCCTGCTCGTGGATTTTCAGCGTTTCATCGTAGGGCAGCAGCATCAGCTGCGCGGCACGGCGCCATTCGGCAGGCTCGTTGGCATTCAGCTGCACGGCGGCGGCGATGCGTGCGAATGCCTCGGGCTGCTGCGCCGCCAGGTGCTCGGCGATGGACGCGGCAAAGTTCAGGTGCATCTGCGCCATCGCATTGGTGTAGTAGTTGTTGTTCACCAGGGCCGTGTATTCATCGGGGCCGGTGACTTCGTTGATGACGAAGCGGCCTTCGCGGTTGTAGCTGCCGATGCCGGTCCAGATACGCGCCGTTTCCATCACGATCTCGGCGCCATACTGCAGCAGATAGGACTCGTCGCCGGTCGCTTCCATGTACAGCTTGATGGAATAAGCGATGTCGGCGTTGATGTGGTACTGCGCGGTGCCGGCCGGGAAATAGGCTGAGCACTCTTCGCCCGCGATGGTGCGCCATGGGTAGAGTGCACCCTTGGCATGCGACATCTGGCGGGCACGCTCGCGCGCGAACGGCAGGCCGGCATAGCGGTATTCCAGCAGCTTGCGCGCGATTTCGGGTTTGTTGTACAGGAAGAAGGGGAAGATGTAGATCTCCGTGTCCCAGAAATAGTGGCCTTCGTAGCCTTCGCCCGTCACGCCCTTTGCGGAGATATTGGTCCTGCCGTCGCGGCCGACCGACTGCAGCAGGTGGAACTGATTGAAGCGGATGCCTTGCTGGAGCGCGTCGTCGCCGGCGATTTCGACATCAGCCTGGGCCCAGAAGTCGGCCAGATAGGCGGCCTGCTCGGCAACCAGCGCTTCGAAACCGGCGGCTTGCGCGGCCTGCAGTGTCTGGCGGCTGCGGGCCGCCAGCTCACTCTCCGCGTAGTCGCGCGAGCTGTAATAGCTGCCAAATTTGGTGAGGCGGATTTCGACATCCTGCTGCGCCGGCACCATGTAGATTTGTTCAAGGCGCAGGCCATCCTGTGCTGCGCCCTGCTCGTGCGGGACGCTCACTTCGGTCAGCGCGGCGCTTACCAGCATGAAGCCGCTGTTGAGCGTGCGTTGCAGCAGCGCACTGTAATGCGGCTCCAGATCCGCGCCCAGCAGGTGCAACGCCGGGCCGGACACAGCGGAACCCACGCGTGGATCATCACCGGCTTCCTGGTTCTTCACCGCGCCATCGATGGACGACAGCACTTCCACCTTGCCCGAAAAATTCAGCGGCGTGACGGCAAACTCGATCGCGAACAAATGCTTGTTGGCGAAGCTGACCAGGCGCCGGCTGCGGATCGCGGCGCGGCGGCCCTGCGGCGAGGTCCACACCAGAGAACGCTCCAGAACGCCGGTACGGAAGTCCAGCTTGCGCTCATAGTTTTCCACCTGGCCCGCCAGCATGTCGAAGCGCTCGCCTTCCAGCCACAGGCTGACGCCTTTGGCGTTCGGCACATTCAGCATGAACTGATTGGTTTTCGCCAGCGCGAATGCGGCTTCGGGATAGGTGATGGGCTCGGATTCATAGAAGCCGTTCAGGTAGCTGCCATCCAGCGAAGTGCCGGCCGGGCCGCCATAGCCCTCCTCCAGTGTGCCCCGCAGGCCGATGTAGCCATTGCCGAGGGCGAACAGGGTCTCATCGAGGAAATTCGAGGCCGTGTCGAAGGAGGTTTCGCGGATACACCAGGCGTCTAGTGGATAAGTATGTGGCATCTTCGTCCTTTTTCGCGACTCAAACCGGTTTGGATTCGCGCCGCGTCGTTATCGTCATTACATTCGTCAGGGGATCAGGTCTGGCGCACAGTCAGCGTGGTGGGCAGGGTTTCCGACGCCACCGGCTTGCCATTCATCAGGTCGAGCATCTTCTTTGCCAGCAGCACGCCGCCGTCGCGCAGATACTGGTGCACGCTGGTCAGCGGCGGCACAAAACTGGCCGCGCCCGGCGTGTCGTCATAGCCGATGACGGAAACAATCTCCGGCACCCGCAGGTTACGTTCGGCCAGTGCACGGATCGCACCCATCGCCAATAAGTCGCTGGCGGCAAATACGCCGTCGAAGGTCTGGCCTTTCTTCTTCAGCAAGGCTGAAATACAGTCGAAGCCCGCCTCGAAGGTAAAAGCCTTGGGGCGGATGATGTGTACCGTGCCCTGTCCGCCCATCGCATCGATGAAGCCGGCGCAGCGTTCCTGCACTTCCGCATGGTCGACGTCGCCAAGGAAGACCAGCTTCTTGCGCCCCAGCTCGATAAAGCGCTGGGCCACACTGGCGCCGCCCTTGCGGTTGTCGCTGCCGACCACGATGGTGTCCGAACCGTTTTCCGGCGCGCCCCAGACCACCAGTGGCAGCTTGGTCTTTTGCAGGGTTTTCACGGCTTCACCGTGGGAGCCCTGGCCCAGCAGGATCAGGCCGTCGGCGCCTTGCACGGGGGCCGTGTCCAGCAACTGCTTGGAGGTCAGCACCACGCTGTAGCCGGATGTGGTCAGCTCTTGCGTGATACCGCCCAGCAATTCCATCGGATAGGGATCGGACATCGGCCGGCCCTTGGCGGGTGTCATTTCCACAACAACCGCCACCGAGTAGGAACGCCCCATGCGCAGGTTGCGGGCGCTGACATTGAAGCGGTAGCCCTGCGCTTCCGCGATGGCGCGCACCTTCTGTCGTGTTTCCTCCGTGACGAGCGGACTGTCGCGCAGCGCACGGGACACAGTGATTTTCGAGACCCCGGCCAGCTTGGCGAGGTCTTCCATAGTTTTACTCACAGCCATCAATCACTCAGTTGGGAAACAATTCGGCGAAAGCATTATGACAGGTTTTTTTGACCGTTTTTCGTTTTGTCGCAAAGAATGACATCGATATCATTTCGATTGACATCGATGTCATTTCTTGTTTCAATGACCAAGCCTTGGAGCCAAACACATAACACGAAAGAAGAGACGCCACATGAAGACCGCGCAAAACAAGCTGTTGCTTTCCTCGATTTCTCTTGCCGTCCTGACCCTGATCAACCAAGCGCAGGCGCAGGAACAAGCCCCTCAAGTCCAGTCCGAAGCACCGACCAAGGAAGTGCAGTCCGAGATCCAGCAGGTGGTGGTGACGGGTGTCGCTTCGGCGGGCGGTGTACGCAAGCTCGATTCCGCGTTTTCGATCACGACTGCCACTGAAGAGCAGCTGAAGTCCGCCTCCCCGTCCAGCACCGCCGACGTGCTGAAGCTGGTGCCGGGTGTGTACGCGGAAGCCACAGGCGGCCAGTCCGGCGCCAATATCGAGGTGCGCGGCTTCCCATCGGGTTCCGACTCGCCTTTCGTGTCCGTGCAAATGCAGGGCAACCCGATCTATCCGGTACCGACGCTCTCCTTCTTCGAAGGTTCCTCGGCCTTCCGCCTGGACGACACCATCGAGCGCGTGGAAGTGCTGCGCGGCGGCCCGAGCACCATCTTCTCCAGCGGTCAGCCGGGCGCGACCATGAACTTCATCCTGAAGAAGGGTTCGGACACGCCGGAAGGCTCGATCCGCTTCACCACCGGCACCGGCGAACTGCGCCGCGTTGACGTGTTCTACGGCGGCAAGATCAGCGAAGGCTGGTACGGCACCGTGGGCGGCTTCTACCGCAACACCAATGGCGTGCGCGACGCCGGCTTCCCGGCCGACAAGGGCGGCCAGATCACCGCCACCCTGACCCGCAAGCTGGACCAGGGCGAGCTGACCTTCTACGCCCGCCGCACCGACGACAAGAACGCCTTCTATACCGGCGTCCCCCTGGTTTCCAGCAATGAAGGCCGCACTATTTCCGAATTCCCCGGCTTCGATCCGCTGACCGGCACGCTGATGAGCCGCGAAATGCGCCGCTTTACAGTGGAAGCCGGGCCGGGCAAGACCCTGAACTACGACCTGGGCGATGGCCGCGGCCTGAAGTCCACCGTGCTCGGCGCCGAATTCGAGCAGAATATCTCGGGCTGGAGCGTGTCCAACAAGTTCAACTACTTCGATGGCGACCTGAACACCATCGCCATGTTTACCGGTAATAACCCGCTGAAGATGTCCGAGTACAACGCCGCGGCGTTGAAAGCGAATGGCGGCACCGTCGCCACCGCGACCTACCTGGACGGCACGCCGGTTTCGGGCGACCAGCAGGTGGTACAGGCCGGCCTGTGGGCCGTGGAGAAAAAGCTGAAATCCTTCACCGACGAAATCCGCGTCAGCAAGGAGTGGATGAAGGACAACACCGTGACCGTGGGCGGCTACTTCGCCAACTATTCCTCGGACGACGTTTGGTACCTCGGCAACAGCCACCTGATGACGGCCGTGCCGAACGCGCGCCTGATCAACGTCAAGCTGAACAATGGCGTGATCGTGTCGCAGAACGGCAAGGATGGCGGCGTGTTCTATGCGCCGGTGGCGTCCTATGACGGCAGCAACACCGCCTTCTTTATCGCCAACGAATGGAAGGTCAACGACCGCATCAAGGTGGATGGCGGCGTGCGCCGCGAGCGCCAGAAGATCGATGCCACCATTTCCAACCTGAGCAGCGGCGATACCGACAACAACCCGCTGACCGTCTACAACAACAATACCTCGATGCCGAATGGCTCGAACACTTCGCTGACCCGCACCGACTCGGCCAACTCCTTCACCCTGGGCGGCAACTACAAGCTGGCCAAGGACATGAGCGTGTTCGTGCGCGCCAACCAGGGCCATACCTTCGTCGCGTTCGATGACCTGCGCAATGCCGGCACCCAGGCCAAGGTGGATGACCGCAGCTTCCTGCCGACGCCGAAGATCAAGCAGTACGAGATCGGCTTCAAGACCGCGAGCCAGCTGTACAGCGCCTATATCAACTACTTCCACACGGACTTCGAGGGCATCGCCTTCCAGCAGATCCTGGCCAATGGCACGATCCTGAATTCCGTGTCCGGCTCCAAGGGCGACGGTGTGGAATGGGAACTGGCCGTGCGCCCGATCCGCGACCTGACCCTGACCCTGAGCGGCGACTGGCAGGATTCGAAGTACAAGGATAATCCGCTGACCGAAGGCAAGCGCGTACAGCGTCAGCCGAGGCTGCAGTACCGCTTCACGCCGACCTACCGCATCCCGATGGGCGAGAACTCGCTGAAACTGTACGGCACCTTCACCCACATCGGTGCGCGCTGGGCGGACCAGGCCAACCTGCAATACCTGCCGTCCTATAAGACCTACGACCTGGGTGCGCTGTTCTCGATTGGCGAGAAGATCGAGCTGCGCCTGTCCGGCACCAACCTGTCGAACGAACTGGGCCTGACCGAAGGTAACTCGCGTCTGACCACGGGCAATACCGGTCCGATCAACGCCCGTCCGCTGTTCGGCCGCACCTGGGAAGCATCGGTGATGTTCCGCTTCTAAACGATTTCTGTTCCTTGTAGCACCCCCTCGGGGCAGCGCGGAGTCCAAGGCCGTGCTGCCCTTTTTTGTTGCAATCTCAACAAACATCACCTACCCTTACATTGGTGCCTTTATGAAAGGTTACTTGCGAGGTGAGATGTGTTTGCCCTGACTTCCCTGAACTCGTTGCAGAGTGCCGTGGCCCTTGCAGAGCGCAAGGTCCAGGATAGCCGCGCGCAAGTGGCGCGCGACGAAGACCGCCTGGACGACAGCCGCGCGCGCCTTGACCAGGAAAACCAGAACCTGAACCGCACCCAGCGCGACACCGTCAAGGCCGAAGCAGCCGCCACGCCACTGCCGACCGCGCCCCGCCTCGACCGCGCCATCGATATCCAGGTTCCTTCCACGCTGCAGCCGAAGCCGCCCACGGTCAATGCGCTGGGCCAGACGATCGGCCAATTGATCAACGAAGTGGCATAAGGGCGACCTCAGCCGCCTGCCGCCTTCATCCGATCGAGCGCCATTTGCGCGCCCGTCGAGCCGCCGGCGGCAGCGCGCTCATAAAGTTCCCGAGCCTTCTTGCGGTCCTGCATCAGCCCCAGACCGAGCTCGTAGCATATGCCAAGCATGTACTGGCCATGCCGCACGTGCTGGTCGGCAGACGCCTGCAGCAGGGTGACCGCTTCCGCCACCGTGGCATCGTCGGCCAGCAATTGCGCGCCCAGCTCGGCTTGTGCAGGGCCATACCCCTGACTGGCCGACTTGCGCAGCCATGCCGTTGAGGCGTCCCGGTCGCCATTGCGCCGCAAAAGCGTCGCCAGCGCGTGCTGCGCGCGGGCCGTGCCTGCTTCGGCGGCCTTGCGCAGCCAGGCTTCGGCCTCGGTGGGGTCTCCGGCCCCAGACTGGCCGGACATCAGCCACGCCCCCAGCGCTTCCGCGGCGCCGCCGTGGCCCTGCTCGGCGGACTTGCGCAGCAGCGACATGCCCAGTTCGACGTTCTTGTCCGGTCCGGTCAGATAAATGCCGGCCGCCTTGTACTGGGCTTCCGCATCGCCCTGCCCGGCAGCGGACAGGATTTTCGCGCGCTCGGCGGCGCGTTTTTCCGGATCGGTAGGCGCCAGCGTCCACACATACTGCATCTTCGTCCATTGCGGCTGGGTGCGGCCGACCTGGGGCGGCGGCGTGAACCTGCACTTTTCCAGGCCATCGCGCGCGGCCAGGTCGAGCAGCGGATGGCCGCTCGATGCCAATACCTTCGATTCCAGTACCGTGCCATCGAGACCGATGAGGAAGGCCAGCGTAACCTTGCCGGTTTCTTCGCGGCGCAAGGATTCCTGCGGCCAGACAGGCTTGGCGCAGGTGTTCAGGTCGGCGGTGATGGTTTTCTGGCGGACGGGATCAGAAGTGCGGTCAGCTTGCGCCAAGGCGGAGAAGCAAGCGGACACGCATGCCAGCGACAACAGGAGTTGGGCGCGCATGAATTATCAAAAAAGTAATTATGCGGCCCATTGTAGCGTCCTACTCGTGGTCGCGCCACCATGGCTGGGCAGCGGCAGGGGCGGCCACGCTCAGGGGTTCGCCGATGGCCGGCGTGGCCAGCACTTGTTCATGTTCGGCGGCCAGCGCCGTGATGCGCTCGAAGGGATCGTGCCAGCTGTGCATGGCCAGGTCGAAGGTGCCGTTGTGGATAGGCATCAGGACCTTGCCGCGCAAATCCAGGTGCGCCAGCATGGTTTCCTCGGGCTGCATGTGAACATCCGGCCACATCGGGTCGTAGGCGCCGGTTTCCATCAGCGTCAGGTCGAAGGGACCAAACTGGTCGCCGATTTCCTTGAAGCCCTTGAAATAGCCGGAATCGCCGCTGAAGAAGATGCGGTAGCTGCCGGTGTCGATCACCCACGAGGACCACAGCGTTTCATTGCCGTCGAACGGCGTGCGGCCGGAAAAGTGCTGCGCCGGGGTGGCGGTCAGGGCCAGGCCGCCGACGACCGTGCTCTGCCACCAGTCCAGCTGCCGCACTTTCTCGGCCGGCACGCCCCATTTGACCAGGGTGTCGCCCACACCCAGCGGCGCGATGAAGTGCTCGGTCTTGGCGGCCAGCTTGAGCACGGCGGCCTGGTCCAGGTGGTCGTAGTGGTTGTGCGACAGGATCACACCCTTGATCGGCGGCAGCTCCTCGATGCCGATCGGCGGCTGGTGGAAGCGCGACGGGCCGGCCCACTGCACCGGCGAGGCACGCTCGGAAAACACGGGATCGGTCAGCCAGAACTGATTATTCAGCTTGAGCAGCACCGTGGAATGGCCCAGGCGGTAGACGGTGTTATCAGGCGCAGCAATCAATTCTGCGCTAGTGAGCGCTCGCACCGATATTTCGTAACGGGGTTCGGCGTCGTCCGGCTTGCTGAACAGGACCTTCCACATGATCTTCAGCGTTTCGCCCACACCCATCTTGCGCATGCGCGCCGCGTTGCGGAATTTGCGCCCACTGCGCAGCGATGGCATCAGGGTCGGACGATTCAGAGTCAGGCTGGTCATGGGAGCTCCCTTTGTGAAAAGTACACTACACAGTGTAGTTTCTGTTTTGGGAAAAGTAAACTCCCCGGTGTAAAATTAATTCATGAACGAAAAAATGACCGACCGCAAACGCGCCGCCATCGTCGAGGCGGCGCTGCGGGAATTTCGCGCCAACGGTTTCGAAGCCACCAGCATGGACCGCATCGCCGCGGCTGCCTGCGTCTCAAAGCGCACTGTCTACAACCATTTCCCTTCCAAGGATGAGCTGTTCGAGCAGATCCTGATCGAGCTGTGGAATTGCAGCGCTGCCCTCAACGCCATCGTCTATCAGCCCGGCCGGCCGCTGCGCGAGCAATTGCTGGAACTGATGCAACAGAAAATGCTGCTGCTGCGCGACCCCTACTTCCTGGACATGGCGCGGGTGGCGATCGCGGAAGCGATCCATGCGCCGCAGCGGGCGCTGGACATGGTTGCCAAGCTGGGCAGCAAGGAGGAAGGCGTGTCTATCTTCGTGCGCGCCGCCCAGGCGGACGGCAAGCTGAAGCCGGGCGATACGCAATTCATGGCCATGATGCTGCAGGGATTGCTGAAGAGTTTTGCGTTCTGGCCCCAGGTGGCGATGGGCCAGCCGCCGCTGGACGACAGCCAGCAGGCAGCCCTGGTCACGACTGCCGTCGACATGTTCCTCGGTTACTTCGGCGCCTGAACGCCCGGCGGGGCTCGGCGCCCCCATCCGATCCGCCCTACGCGCCACGACGGCACATGGTGCGTCAGGCAAACCTCACCGCATACACCGGCGGCAAGGAAGTCGAAATCGTCTGCCAATGCTCGCCGCTGTCGCCCGACAGCCAGCATCCGCCGGTGGTGGACGCCATCAGCAGCGTCTTGCCATCGTCGGCCACCGCCAGGCCATGGCGGTACACCAGGTCATAGCAATGCTGCTGCGGCAGCCCCTCGCGCGACACGCTGAAAGTGGCCCCGCCATCCTTCGTGCGGTTGACGGCGAGCGCCGCGTCGACCGGCACACGCTGCTGGTCCGCCACGGCCGGCGCGAACCAGGCGGTGCGGCCATCCTGTGGGTGCACGGCCACCGCGAAGCCGAAACTGGACCCCAGGCGCTTCCACCTCGGCCCAGCTGGCGGCATTGTCCGTTGAATGCCAGATGCCGCAGTGATGCTGGCACCACAGCACATCGGGATCGGCTGCGCTACGGACGATGCGGTGCGGGTCCTGCACTTCGCCCGCATCCTGCATTTCCGGCGGCATATAGCGGGCGGCCATGCCCTTGGTGCGCAGGTCCCAGGTTTCGCCGCCGTCGCGCGTGAGCCACGCGCCGCCGCAGGATATGCCCACCAGCAGCGAGTTGCTGTCGCGCGGATCGACGCAGATGCTGTGGATGCCTGGTACATCGTAGCCGCCGCCGAACCACTTCGGGCGGGATTCGTCATTCCACAGCGACTCGATCAGCTGCCAGGTTTCACCGCGGTCATTCGAGCGAAACAGGCCACCAGGAAGCGTGCCCGCCCACAGCACGCCCGGCTGGTCCGGCCCGCCCGCTTCCAGGGACCAGATCTGCTTCAGCGTCCATTCGGTCTTGTCTTCGCTGTCTTCCGGCTTGGGCGGATAGACCGGCACGCCGACTTCCTTCCACTCGCTGCTGCCGGCATCGCGCCGGTGCAGCTTGGTGCCGAAGTGGCCCAGGTTCAGGGCGGCGTACAGGGCGCCGTCGCGCTTATCGTGCAGCACCATGGATACGGGTTCGCCGTAGAAGTGCTTGTCCGCGATGGCCCATGCGCCACTGCGGTGTGCCAGTTCGAACAAACCCTTGCGGGTCGCCACATACGCGCGGTCTGCCATGTCAGCCTCCTGAAAGTGCCTGCAAAATATAGATCTTCGAACCGGATTGCAGCGGGTCGTCCAGCGTCTTGCGGTCGCGGCTGCGTTTGCCGTCGATGAAGATGACGACGTTCTCGCGCAGACAGCCCTGGTCGTCCAGCACATAGGCGCCGAGGCGGGGATTGTCCGCGAAGGCGCCATCCAGGGCCGCGCGCAAGGTGGCCGCCTGCGTGTCCAGTGTGGGAACGGGCAGGAAGCGGGCCAGTTGCTGGGTGAAGATGATCTGCGCCATGCGCCAGATTCTAGCGCTAAAATGAAGGCGGGCGAACCCACCGGAGCCATGCATGCGAATTACCCAGCAAGATCTCGAAGTGCTGATGCAGGAAGTGGAACAGGAAGATCCGATCGATTTCGCCGACCTCCCCTTCCAGGAGGATGAATTGCGCAGCCTGGTGGCCAGCCACCTGTGCGAAATGGCCGATGCCATGGACGGATTCACCGAGGAAGACCGCCGTCTCACCTTGCTGGCAGTGGCGGCCAAGCTGGTGCTGGAAAACATGGTCCTGCATATCCAGCTGCTGCGGCGCCACGGCCTGCCCCTGAACGAACAGACCGAGGCGCTGCTGCGGCGCCTGCGCAAGGGCAAGCCGGACCAGGAAGGCTAGATGCGCGGCGCGTTCACCGTGCGGCCGCAGATCGACCAGTATTTGTGGAAGGTGGACGCCGTCTCGAGCAGGTACGAGTAGTCGCGCCAGCCCATGCGCGTAACCCAGGTTGCCGCGTGCAGCACGGTGCGGCTGATCAGGTGGCGCGGGAAAGGCTGGTCCGCCAGCAGGCTGCGCGCGCGCTCAATGCGGCGCTGGATCTGCTGCGCAATCATCTCATGGGCGAAGTAGCCGCCCTCCCACTGGTAACCCAGGCCTTCCGGCATCGGCAAGGTGCATTGCACATGGCCCGGATATGCCTGCCACGGCACGGACGCCAGCTTGTTGGGGAATTTATCCAGCCAGTCCATGTAATAGGCGTGGCCCAGGAAAGGCACACAGGGGCCGGACAGCACGACCTCCAGGAATTCGCCGTCGAAGAAGGGCAGCTGGAATTCGATGCGCTCGATATCCAGGTCCTCGAAATGCTGCACCATGTGGCGCCGCTGGTCATTCGCCATCAGGAACAGGTGGAAGGCGCGTGCCGGTTCGTGGTCTGCGCCCGCTGCGGCAATTTCCTCCACAGCGCCCTGCAGGGGCATTCTTTCAAGCTTGCTGCGCACCGTACGCGCCAGCACGCGGCCTGGCAGTCCGCTGTTAAAACGCAGCACGGCCTGCTCCACCTGGCCGCGCTCCATGTCCGCGACGATTTGCGGATTCATGTAGACCAGGCCCAGCGACACACTGCCGCCGTCGCCCGACCACATGGTGCGGGGGCGTGCGCCGTCCCCGAAGCGCGTTTCCATCCACTCCTGCACGATCTCCTTGCGCTTGCTCAGGCGCATATCGGTCGAGAGTTCGTCGTGGTGCGTGTGCAACAGGTCCGCGACCAGTTTGGCGAAGACGCGGTCCTGCGTCGCTTCCGGTGCGAAGTTGATGGTATCGACTTCAGTGCCCAACGCGCGCAGACCGCCGACGATGGCGCGCGAATCCAGCCCGCCGCTCAGGAAGGCTGCCGCTTCGGCGTTGCCGCGGTGACGCCGGCGCAGCGCGCGGATAAAGGCATCGTAGCCATCCTGCACCAGCTGCTCATAGGGCCGCGCCGGCTTCTCCTCGGTCCAGCGGGCATAGGCATGGCACTGCACATCGGCTGCCGAAATGCACATCACTTCGCTGCCGTTCAGCATGCGGATATTGCGGTAAGGCGTGCGGTCGGACAGCGGGTAATGGAAGGCCGCAATCTCGCTGACGCCGCGCACGTCGAGCTCCTTGCGCAACAGCTCCACCTCTTCCAGCACGCGCATGGCGGTCGAAAACACCACCAGTTCGGGGCTGGTCCAGACGTACAGCGGGCGAACGCCCACGCGGTCGCTGAACAGGGAAAGCACTCCGCTGGCGGCGTCGTACTGCATGCCGCAAAAGGTGCCGCAGCATTGCGTCAGCTTGCCGTAATCGCCCGCCAGCAGCGCAGCCTGCAGCACTTCGAGCTCGCGCGTGCGGTTCCAGCCAGGGACATTGTCGCCATCGCGCAGCAGCGCTTCGCCCGCCACCGCCGTCAGCAAGCCTGCCTGCTGCAGCACGCCCTCGCCGTCGAAAGCGCCCAGGTCAACATAGGCCAGGTAGCAGCGATCGTCGCCGTACAAGGCGACTTCTTCGCCCGGGAAGCGGGACACGTTCTGTTTCAGCGCCTCACGCAGCGCCTGGGAAACGGGCACGCCGGGTTGCCGGCTGAATGCCCCCGCGAAGATACTCATCGATAATCCTTCAGGTTGCCGGTCTGGTAGTCCATTTTCCGGCGGTTGACACAGAAACAGTAGAGCGCACTGTCCAGGTGCTGCCAGACCATGGGCAGATGGCGTCCCCGGAAGCGCAGATAGGCGCGCTTGAAGTAATACAGCGGAAGGTATTTGCTGGGCGAGGCGAACCAGATGCGGGCATTCAGCCAGTGCACCAGCGGGAGCAGGGCAATTTGCCAGCGGCGCAACAGTCCCTGCTGCACCAGCCAGCTCCGGAACTCCGCGCTCAGGCCCGACTCCACCGGGAAGGTCGGGCGTGAATAGACGACCGTACTGGCCATTTTCTTCTGCCCGAATGCCTCCCGCGGGATGCCTGCTTCTTCCGCCAACCGGCGCGCAATGGGGCGGTCGTAGGAAGTGTTCAGGCGCCACGGATCCATCGCGCTCGACTCCGTGATCGCCACAATGGATTCACGCTGGCGCGCGCCGGCGTAGATCAGTGGCGCCTGCACCAGCCCAACCTGCAGGCGCACTTCGCCCATCCCGTGGCCGCCGCCAATGTCGCCGCGCCGCAGTTCCGGGCCGATTTTGCCGGGGCCGAACATGTCCTCGTGCTTGCGGCGATTATAGTAAATCTCGCCCAGTGTGCCGGTCAGCAGCAGGGAAGGCTGGTCGATGTGCGTCATCATTCCAGCGAAGTTCAGGTCTTCGCAATTGGTGATGCCGGCAAAGTAGAGGTATTCGTCCAGAAGGCCTTCTTCGAACTGACGCCGCTCCAGTGCCACGCACGGCATTTTCAGGATCGCGGCGATTTCGCTGCCGTCGTCATTGACCTGCACGGCGGCGTCGCCTTCCGCGAAGGAATCCTTGCCCTTGCCTTTGGAGATGGTGAACACCTTGTCCACGCCGAACGGCGCGGCCAGGGCATTTATGGCAGTTGAATCGTAGCCGCGCGACTGCGTCGACAGGATGCGCAGTGGCTGCTTCCTTTCGGCAGCCCTCGCATTGGCCGCGACTGCCGCGTATTGCCCGCGCAGGTATGCGGCGTATTCCTCATAATTGGAAAAGGGCTTGCCGGACGGCTTGTCGACCAGGCGCACCGCCGCGCCGTCCCAGACCAGGTTGCGGAACATCAGCCTGCGCACTGTTCCATGCGCCGTCGGGATCTCCGCCTGGTAGGCATCGATGCCCTGGGTAATGGACTCGCAAATGGCACCATAATGCGCGCAGCGCGCATCCAGCAGTTCATCCAGCCGCGCCAATAGGAAAGGCAGCGAATTCGACACGATCAGGCCCTCGGCCGAATCGCGGTAGTACAGATAGTCCGTCGTGGCGGTACTGCTGACGAAGGTCAGCACGCCATCAGCGATCACGCCGGCGGAGCCGAACGCCAGTTCCGACAGATCAGGACGCGCCGCCGCATAGTCGCCACTCCACGCGCCCTCGACAAAGAAATGCTCGCCCACTTCAACCCAGCGGCCGTGCAGCAGCGACACCGTACCGCCGGCGTCGCTGGTCCAGGCACACCACGCCAGAGGCGGTAGTTGCGCGTCGCATGTCGCGATGAATTTCATTTGTTCCATCCCAAGAATTTGAACAGACCCTGCAACGCCGCACGGTTGATGCTCCAGGTCATACCCAGATAAGCGAGCGCGCCTACCACAACTTCGGCCACGAGCTGCACTCGCTTGTCTACGGCGTCGAGCAGCGCTAGGCGCGCCAGCGTCACCGCCAGATACATCACAGCGCCGCAGGCAACCGAACGCAGCACGGCCGGGCCCAGGTCCTTCAGCGCCAGGTCAAGCACCTTCAGCATGCGCTGTGCATTCAGCAGCAGCACCACGGGATATGCCAGCAGCCAGGCCATCGCCACGCCGACCATGCCCCAGAAGCTGCCGACATAGAAGGCGGGCAGCATGCACACGGTGCCGAGAATGACATTTTGCATGCTGATTTCCGGACGTCCGATGGCATCCGTCACCGTGGGCAGGAAGCCGACCAGGGTGCGGAAGGGCATCACCAGCGTCAACGCCTGCAATGGGAAAGCGGCATCGCTCCATGCGGCGCCCAGCAACACCAGAACGATCTCCCGGGAGGTAGCCGAAATGCCCCACAGGACCGGGATGGCGATCAGGCTGAGCATCTCGACCACCCGCAGCAGATAGCTGCGCAACAGCTGGCGCTCCTCCTGGATGCGGGCCAGCGCGGGGAAGCCGACCTGGTTGATGATGGCCGTGACGCGTTGCACGGGCAAGGTTGCCAGGTGCATGGCTACGGAATAATAGCCCAGCACTTCGCGTCCCAGGACCCGGCCAATGATCATGACGTCAACCTGGGTGAAAAAGGTCCACAGGAAACGCGACAGCGTCACAATGCCGCCAAACGTTAGCAGCCTGCGCATTCCTCTGAGCCGGAATTGAGGCCAATAGGGGAACGGCGACGCCACATTCAGGACCACGGCCCGCCACAGCGCGCCAACGAGGTTGGGCCAGACCAGCGCCCACACTCCGGCCCCGGCAAAAGCCATCGCCAGGGTGCAGAGACTGGTCACGACGGCGGAACTCAGTTCGATCAGGGAACGCTGCTTGTATTCGAGCTGGCGCTGCAACTGGATGTCGGAAATCACGCCCAGGGGCACGACCAGGAACTGCAGCGACAACGCACGCAAGATCAGCTCCAGGCGCGGCTCGGCGTACAAGGTCGCCAGCACCGGCGCGCCCAGGTTGAGCAACAGGCAAAGGCCAACGTTCAACAGGATGAAAATTCCCTGCGCCTGCCGCAACTGGTCCCTGCGCGCTTCAGCCGCCTGGACCAGCGCAGTGCCCAGCCCGAGTTCGGCGAACATATTCAGGAATACCAGCGCCACGGAAGCCATCGCCACCAGGCCATAGTCCGACGGCTGCAGCAGGCGCATGACGAGAATGGAAATGGCCCAGGTCAGGATCTGGCCGCCAAAGCGCGCGCCAGCGGTCCATTTCAAGCCAGTGAGGATTTGAGCTTCGAGCGCCATCAGCAGCTCCTACACCGTGACCGCATTTTGCGTCAGATTGCGCGCGAGGCGCAGCACGAAACCGAACCGGTTGCGGTCCCAGGGCGTAAAACGGGGCAGCTGGAAAAAGTCGGAACGGCCCCGGGAAGTGCCCCAGGCGGTCGAGACGGCAGCCTCGAAGCCCAGGTCCCGCACCATATCGACGTGCTCCGCGCCATAGTCGGTGCCCGGCTTGCCGTTCGGGTAGGCGAACAGCGGAATCTCCTCATCCAGCAATTCCCGCAGCGCCGCCCGTCCGCCGGCAATTTCCTGCCGCGCCTGCGCGGCAGGGATGCGCGCCAGGATTGGATGATTCATTGTGTGTGCTCCGATGTGCATGCCGGCGCCGTGCAGTCGGCGCAGCTGGGCGGTGTCCATCATCAGGTCGGCCGGCAGCGCCCTGCCGGCCTTGGCCGACAGCGCGTCGACCAGTTGCTGGCGCTCTTCCATGTCGCGGTACTTCAGCTGGCCGATCAGGGAATGCAGCGCCGTGCGCCTGTCTTCCACGCTGGCCAGCGCATGACGGCCCAGGCCCAGTTCCGTGGCATCCAGCACATCGCCGGGCGCCATGCGCACGGTTTCGATGACCGTGTCATTCCACATGCGGCCGCCATTCAGGAAGCCGCTGGCGATGAAGAACGTGGCATGCAGTCCGTGCTTCTGCAGGATGGGCAAGGCGATGTCGGCATTGTCCGCATAGCCATCGTCGAATGTGATGCAGGCGGCGCGGCGTGGCAGGCGGCCTTCCCGCATCAAGCGGACGGCGTCGCGCAGCGGCAGCACATTGAAGTGCGAACGCACCAGGGCCATGTGACGGTCGAATTCGATGCGGTCGACATCGCCAGGGAACAAGGGATCCTTGCGCGGCAGCACACGGTGATAAATCAAAATGGACAGCCCGCGCGGCCCACCAGGCGAAAGCAGACTGAGGAGACCTTTTGGCAACAGGGGCAGCCCGGTGCGCAGGCCGGAATCTCGCAAACTCACCTGCCACCTCCCCCGGCCACGACCAGTGCAGGCTCAGCCTGCGCCAATTCTTCCTCCTCCGCCAGCGGCGCATGGCCAACCTTGATCTCCTCTTCCACCAGCTTACGAGCCGCGACCATGGCCACCATCAGATAATAAGGAACGTCAAAGTAGGCCAGACTGAGGAAGGCGCCACCGATCATGAAGCCTACCAGGCTCACTTGAATCATCCGCACCAGCGCCGTGGCCCACTCCAGCGACGGCATGCCGCGGGCATGACGCAGCACCCATGCCCCTTCGCGCCACACGGCCAGGTAGAGCAGCAGATACAGGAGCAGCCCAATATAGCCGTGCTCTCCAAGCACCTGGAAGTAAATGCTGTGCGCGGCGTGGATGTCTTCCGGATTGGGCGCGTACCGGTTGAAGATGAAGGGATCGTAGATATTGAAGCCGCCACCGACCAGGGGACGGTCGTTCGCGAGGTTGAACGCCATCTTCCAGGCATTGATACGGCCCATGGCCGACCCGTCCTGCTCGTAATTGTCGATGGTGTCGATACGGTTGTGCCACTGCTGTGGCATGAACATCAGCGCCAACGGAATCAGCATGACCATGATGGTGCCGAGCAGCACCTTGCGAGGGCTTTTCAGCCACAGCACAAACAGCATGCCCGCCAATGCGACGGCCGCGCCTCGCGAATAGGAGCCCAACGAGGCCAGCGCACACAGGCCGGCGGATGCGACCATCGCGCGGCGGTACCATTTGTTCTGGATGGGACGCAGCAGGTACAGCATCAGCGGCACCGTCATGATCAGGGCCAGCGCGATCTCGTTATTACCGTCGATGAAGGTACCGTAAGGTCCCCAGACACGGAACTGGCCGCCGGTCTGGATCGTGAAAATCCCGCCCTTGACGCCGTAGTAGCCCAGGGAGATCGCCACCGCCCAGATCACGCCTTCGATTTCCTCGCGGCTGCGCACCAGCATCCAGATGACGAGCGTCATGCCCATGATCTTGATGACCTTTTTCAGCGCCGTCAGGTTGTCCTCCGGGTAGAAGGAGAACGCCGTCGTGATGACCATCCACAGCACGAACAGCAGGAATATCTTGACCGCGGGACTGTCGGGAAAACGTATCTCCTTGGGCTTGCTCAGCATCGCCAGCAGCGTGGTCACGGCGATGATGGCCGCGAAAGGAAATTCACGGGCAAAGCCCCAGCCCTGCGTGTGCGGATTCATGACGCTGATCCAGATCCACATGATGGCGCCATAGTAGGGGCGCTTGAAGATGTAGGGCAGCGAGCCGAATACGATCAGCGTGACGAGTATGTCCCTCATTGCGGCGCCCTCCCTTCAGCGGCCGGCAGTGCGGAGATTATTTGGTATAGGTATTCCATGGTGTTTCCAACTTGGTCACGCAATAACGGTATTTGCCGGACTTCTCGGCGGGATGTCGCTCACCTGCTCCACTTCGATGCGCACCGCATCGCCCATGCGCGCGTGGAAGCCGCGTGCAATGCGCTCGCGCTCGGCGTCGCCGAAGGGGCCGTCGAACACGACCTGGACGCGCGTCCAGTCCAGCGTTTCCTGGATGATCTTGAAGGCACGTACTTCGGGGATATCGCGCATCACATAGGCCAGCGCCGCGCTGTGGATCAACGTCCCGTCCGGCATGATGAGAAAGTCCGTGGTGCGGCCGTGGATTTCCTTCAGGACCGGCAGCGTGCGGCCGCAGGTGCACGGTTCGGTATCGAGCGCGCCCACGTCGCCGGTGCGGTAGCGGATGAAGGGAAAATCGCCCGAACGCAGGTGGGTGACGACGATTTCGCCGGATTCGCCATCGGGCAGCGGCTGGCCATCGGTGCCCAGCACTTCGATGACGATGTCTTCGGCGGTGATGTGCAGCTTGCCGGCCGGGCATTCGTGGGCGATGAAGCCCGAATCGCGTCCGCCATAGCCGTTCGCGGCCGGGCAGCCGAACACGCGCTCGATCTGCTCGCGCTGGCCGTCATACAGGCACTCGGAAGTTACGAAGGCGACGCGGATGCCCAGGTTGTCCAGGCGAATGCCCTTGTCCTGCGCATGGGCGGCGATGCGGGCCAGCACGGTCGGATAGCCGAACAGCATGCGCGGCTTGCGCTTGAGGATGCGCGCCACATGGCCATCGAGCCCGGTATTGGTGGTGGCGAAGGCCGACATGAGTTCCGTGCGCATCAGGCGGTCGCGCCAGATGCGCACGCGGTCCTGGGCGCCCAGTTCAATATTTGAGCCCCAGATAACGATTTCCGGATCGCCGATATCCACGTTCCACCAGCGCGTGGCGCGCCATTTGGCGGCGATATCGTGGCTGACGCGGTGCTTGCCCACGTAGAAGGTCAGCGGCGCGCCGGTCGAGCCGCCCGTGTTGTAGCGCACCAGGTTTCTGGCGTCTTCCGCCTTCAGCCTGTCCTGGTTGGCGCGGATCTCGTCCTTGCCCAGCAGCGGCAGGCGCGCCAGGTCGCGCACCGAATGCAGGTCGCGCGCCGGATCGAAGCCGATCTGCTGGAAGATGTCGCGGTAATACGGCACCTTTTCGGCCGCGCGCACCAGCAGGGCGCGCAGGCTGTCCATCCGGTGCTGCTGCAATTGTGCGGCCGGCCAGTACTGCGATTCTTCCAGGTGGCGCCGCACGGCCACGCTCTGGTGCTGTTTCAGCGATTCGTGTGCCGGGAACAGGACTCCGGCCACCAGCGACGTGTACCAGTCGTTGCCCGGTTGGGTAGGCATATTCATTGGCATTCTCCCAGCGCGTTTCGGTATGCGGCCAGCAGGCGCGGACGCACGCTGGCCCAGGAGTATTGCTCTACATAGCTCGTGCCGGCGTCACGCAGGCGCGCGGCCAGGGCACGGTCTTCCAGCAGGCGCAATACCGCCTGCGCCATCGCATCGGGGTCCTGCGGCGGCACCAGCAGCGCGGTCCTGCCGTCTTCCACCAGATAGGGTACGCCACCGACATTGGTGCTCACCACCAGCACGCCGCTGGCCAGCGCTTCGAGCACCGAGTTGGGCGTGTTATCGATCAGGCTGGGATTCAGCATGATGTCGGCCGAGCGGTACAGGGCCGGCACGTTTACCGTATCCACGCGGCCGGTGAAAGTTACGTGACTGGCCACGCCCAGTTCCTGCGCCAGCTGTTCCAGTTCCGCGCGCAGCTCGCCTGAGCCGGCGATGGTCAGCCGCGCGTCGGGATACCGGGTGCGCACCTTGACCAGCACGCGCAGCGCGGTGGCATTGTCGTAGATCGGTTCCAGGTTGCGCGTCACGAGCAGGTGGGGCGCCGGCCGCTGCCCGCCGCTTGGGGCGGCGGCAAAGCGCGACAGGTCGACGATATTGGGTACGATCTTTGGCGTGAAGCCGTAGTTGCCGAACACATGCTCGAGGAAGGCGGATGGCACGATGAGCGAGGTGGCGCGCTGCATGCTGGGGCGCACCCAGCCGGCGGAGCGGCGCAGGAAATTGTCCGCCTCGCCGCCACGGTAGTTGACCACGATGGGTGTGCCGCGCAGGTGGGCAATCCAGATCGCGGGCGCCGCGAACAGGTGCCAGGACCAGCCGGAATTGGCCATCATATGCATCAGCTGCACCTTGCCGGCGGCGCGCCACAGCTGCACCAGGTAAGGCAACATGCGGCATACGGCGCGCACGCCCTTGATGCGGCCGGCCCACGCCGGCTGGTAGGGAGCATTGATCTGCACGAACGTGACGTCGATACCTTCCGCGCGCAGCAGTTTTGCCAGCTGCAGCGACTGATTGGCCATGCCGCCCGATGGCGGCGGCAGCGGTCCGACCAGGGCCATCCGGGTCAGGGCCTGCGCCTTGCCGGCGGACGGCGTCAGTTGTTCGATGCGGGCATTCATCAGGCCAGCGCCTTCCTGGCGACGCCGCCGTAGACCTGCTTGTAGCGCGCCACGCTGGCGGCCCAGTTGCGTTCCGCTTCCACGAAATGGCGGCCGCGCTGGCGGAATTCCGGCCATTGCTGCGGCGTGTCCAGCAGCGCCAGCACCTTGGCGGCGAGCGCCTGCGCGTCGCCGGCCTTGAACAGCACGCCGGTGCGGCCGTCTTCGATCAATTCCTTGTGGCCGCCCACGTCGGACGCCACCATCAGGCGGCCCTGGGCCATCGCTTCCAGCGGCTTGAGCGGGGTCACGAGGTCGGTCAGGCGCATCTTGTGGCGCGGGGTAGCACAGCACATCCACCAGGTTGTAGTAGCGCTGCACTTCGCTGTGCGGCACGCGGCCGGTGAAGATCACGGAATCCGCCACGCCGAGGTCTTTTGCCTGCTGGCGCAGGTTCGCGTCCTGCGGGCCGCCGCCGACCAGCAGCACGCGGAGCTCGGGGCGCTGCGCCAGCATGGCCGGCAGCGCGTTGAGCAGGATGTCCAGGCCCTCATAGGCGTAGAAGGAACCGATGAAGCCCAGCACGGTCCGGCCTTCCAGGCCGAGCTGCGCCGCCAGCGCTTCATCGCGCACGCCGTCGGTGCTGAAGTCGCCGATGTCGACCGCGTTCGGAATCACTTCGACCTTCTGCGCCGGGATGCCGCGGCTGACGATTTCCGCGCGCAAGCCCTCGCAGATCGTGGTGGCCGCGTTCACCCGCTTCAGCGCCCAGGTTTCCATGCCGCGCGTGAGGCGGTAGCGCAAGCCCCACTCCTTGCTGGTGCCGTGATCGACCGCCGCGTCTTCCCAGAAGGCGCGGATCTCGTAGACAACGGGGATGCCCAGCTTGCGGCCCACGCGCAGCGCGGCCACGGCGTTCAGCGCCGGCGAATGGGCGTGGATCACGTCCGGCTTCACTTCCTTTGCAACTTCCAGCAGGCGCTTCGCCAGCGCATCGATGACGGCCAGCTGGTTCAGCACCGGCAGTTTCGACAACGCGCCGGAGGCGGGCTCGGTGCGGTAGAAAGTCAGGCCGTCCACTTCCTCGCGCGCCTGCTTCACCGCGCCCTGCTTTGGGCTCGTGAGGTGATAGGTTTCCCAGCCCAGCGCGCGCTGTTCCTGCAGGATGGAGCGCGTGCGGAAGGTATACCCGCTGTGCAGCGGGATCGAGTGGTCCAGCACGTGCAGGATACGGATACTCATGCCTGCATCTCTTTTCTCAGGAAGGCTTCAAACATCAGCAGGGTCCAGATCGGTGCGCTGTAGTCGCGGCGGCCGGACTGGTGCTGTTCCACGATCTCCTGCAGGAAGGCCTGGTTGAAGATGCCGGTGGCGGCCAGCCTGGGCCCCAGCAGCGATTCCTTCACGCGCTCGCGCAGCGGGCCGCGGAACCAGCCCGCCAGCGGCACGGCAAAGCCCTGCTTCCTGCGGTACAGGATATCGTCGGGCAGGTAAGGCTCCATGCTCTTCTTGAAGATGTACTTGCCCTCGCTGCCTTTCAGCTTCATGTCCGGCGGCAGGCCGGAAATCCACTCGACCAGCTTGTGGTCCAGCAGCGGCACGCGCACCTCCAGCGCATGCGCCATGCTGGCGCGGTCCACTTTGGTCAGGATGTCGCCGGGCAGATAGGTTTTCATGTCCAGGTACTGGATCATCGACAGCGGATCGTCGGTCGGCGACTTGTCCGCATGGCCGCGCATCACGTCGATGGCGCGGTAGCCCTGCAGCTTGCTGCGGAAGCTGTCCGAGAACAGCTGCTCGCGCATCCTGTCCGTCATGATGGACACGCCATGGAAATAGCCTTCCACCAGGTCGCGCGACAGCGCCTCGAAGGTGGTCTTGGCGCGGAACACGCGCGGCGCCCAGTCGGCCTTCGGGTACAGCCGGCCGAGGGTGCCGAAGACGGGCTTGCGCAAGCCGTCCGGGATGCGGCCGCGCACGCGCTCTTCGGCCATCGCATAGCGGTAGCGGCGGTAGCCGGCCAGGTTTTCGTCGCCGCCGTCGCCCGACAGGGCCACCGTCACCCGCTTGCGCGCCAGCTGGCACACGCGGTAAGTGGGGATGGCCGAGCTGTCGGCATAGGGCTCGTCGTACAGGCCGGCCAGGGTATCGAGCAGGCCATAGTCGTCGGTGTCGACGGTTTCCACGAAGTGGTCGGTCTTGTATTGCTGCGCCACCTGCCGGGCATAGGCCGATTCATCGAAAGCCTTGTCCTGGAAGGCGATCGAGCAGGTGTGCACGGGGCCGTCGGAGAGGCCGGCCATCATGGCCACCACGGCCGAGGAATCGACGCCGCCGGAGAGGAAGGCGCCCAGCGGCACTTCCGCCACCAGGCGGATCTTCACCGCCTCGCGCAGGCGTTCGACCAGCTCGCCGCGCGCATCGCTTTCCGTCATCGCCTGGTGCGGCTTGAAGGGCACGTCCCAGAACTGCTTCGGCTCGGCCAGCGGCGCGCCCACTTTCTGCACCAGGCGGAAGCCCGGCGACAGCTTCAGCGCGCCCTTGTAGATGGTCTTCGGCTCCGGCACATAGCCGTAGGCGAAATAGTCCTCCACCGCGCGCGGGTCGATCTCGTGCGACAGCGAGGGATGCATGCGCAGGGCCTTCAGCTCGGAGCTGAAGGCGAACCAGCCATCCGGCGTCATCGCGTAGTACAGGGGCTTCACGCCCAGGCGGTCGCGCGCCAGGAACATCACCTGCTGGTTGCGGTCCCACAGGCCGATGGCAAACATGCCGCGGAAGTGGTCGACGCAGTCTTCGCCCCACTCTTCCCAGGCATGCACGATCACTTCCGTATCGCTCTTGGTCTTGAAGATGTGGCCCAGCGCCTTCAGTTCCTCGGTCAGCTCGCGGTAGTTGTAGATCTCGCCGTTGTAGCAGACCGATCACGCTGCCGTCTTCATTGCCCAGCGGCTGCTGGCCCATGGCGATGTCGATCACGGACAGGCGGCGGTGGCCGAAGCCCACGCCCGGCTCGATATAGGTATCGCCCTCGTCCGGCCCGCGGTGGTGCTGGGTGTCGTTCATGCGGCGCAGCAGCGCCTCGTCTACAGTGCGCCCGCCGCGCGCATCCAGGATGCCAACTATTCCGCACATGATGGGATTGCCCTTCTTGTCTTGATCTTGCGCTCGCACAGCGTGTCGTACAGTTCCTGGTAGCAGGCCACGCTGGCGGCCATGCTGTATTTGCGCTGTACGCGCTCACGTGCGGCGAGGCCGTGGCTGCGCAGCAGGGCCGGCGCCACGAGGTATTTTTCCAGGGCGGCTGCCATTTCCTGGGCGCTGCCCGGCGCCACCAGCATGCCGCTGACGCCGTTGTCGATCACTTCCGGAATGCCGCCCACGCGCGTGCCGACCACCGGCAGGCCGCAGGCCATGGCTTCCAGCGCCGCCCCCGGCGTGCCCTCGGCAAGGGAACTCAGGGCGAAAATATCCATGCTGCGCAGGACTTCCGGCACGTCCGTGCGCGCGCCCGGCAGCCAGACGGCATCCGCCACGCCGGCTTGCGTGGCGCTGGCGCGCAGCGTGTCCAGCAGCGGCCCATCGCCCACGATCGCCAGGCGCAGGCGCTCACGCAGCTGGGGCAGGCGCTCGCGCAGCAGCAGGAAGGCTTGCAGCAGGGTGGCGTGGTCCTTCACCGCCTGCACCCGGCCGACGCTGCCGATCACGATCGCGTCGCTGTCGAAGAACTGGCGCGGCTCGTGGCCGCGCGGGTGGAAGCGCTCCACATCGATGCCGTTGGCCAGCACGCGGCTTTTCGGTTCGGGCACGCCGATCACTTCGCGGTTCCACACTTCCATCGCGGCAGAGTTGGCATAGCAGGCGTCGTAGAACGGCACCAGCAGGCGGCGCAAGGTGTTGTGCTTGCGGTTGGTGCCATGCGGGTCGTTGATATCGCGCCCGTGGGCGCCGTTGACGCGCACCGGTACGCCGGCCAGCAGCGCGGCCGGCGCATATTCCATGGCCGCCAGGTTATAGCTGTGCAGCACGGCCGGGCGCAGCTGGCGCAGCAGTTGCCACAGCCTGACATGGGTGTGCAGCGAGAGGCCAGCCTGCTTGTCCAGCGTGTACACCGCCACGTCCGGCTTGCTGATGCGGGCGGCAAAGCCCGGGTTGTAGCCGCTCAGGGTGACAATGGCGTGGCGGTAGCGCTCAGCCGGCATGCGGTTGATGCGCTCGACCATCTGCGCTTCCAGGCCGCCCACATCGAGGCGGTAGATCAGATGGACAATCAGCGGGATATCACTCATGACGGACACTCTCATGGCCGCTGGCTGCTCGCCAGGGTGGTGCTGAGCACGGCAAAGTTCTTGTTCAGGAATTCCCGCATGGCGTCGCGCGCTGCCGCCGGGTTCTCATCATATTGTGAGAATACCATCACGACGGCCCCATCGCCGCTGCCATTAAGCAATTTACCCTTAACTTGTAACAATTTACCAACATAGTTACTTTGCGTCACCTTCCCATTTAACCAATACCAGCGCCATACGAGCAAGCGCTGGCCAGGTCCGTCGATAACGGATTCGCGCAATTCCAGCGGGTGGCCCGCCACGGTTTCGTTGCGCACGGTGATGTGGTCTTCGCGGAAGCCGTCGGCGGGCCTGGTCATCCGGTTCGCCGAGCTGACGAGCTTGCCATCGCCGGACGGATCGCCGTCGAAATACTGGAGTTCCAGGCCCACGGGCCGGGTGGATGTGGCCTGGACCACGCGCAGCTTCGCGGCGGCGGGCGTGAAATCCGGCTCCCACTTGGTGAAGGCAACGCCATCGTCGGGCAGCGGCGTCAGCTGCACGGCGCGGGCAGCCGGGGCCAGGGCATCCGCACGGTAGGCCAGCGCCGGCCAGGCGCCAATGCTGAGCAGCACGGCCAGGCCCGCGGCGGCGCGGCGCCAGCCCGGCGCCGCCGCGGCCAGGCGCTGGACGCGCGACGCTTCTTCCCGGCTGGGCGGCGTATTGTCTTCGCGCCAGAAGCTGCCTGCCCAGTACAGCACCAGCATGACCAGGCCGAAGAAGGCCCAGCCGTAAATGATGTGGTCGACGCCGACCGCCAGCGTCATTCCGCTCATGTGGCCGATCATCACGATCATGTAGGCGCGCAGGCCGTTGGCGAGGATGGGTACCAGCGTGGCGGCCACGATGAAGGCCAGGCGGCGCCACGGCGAGCGGTAAGTCAGGTAAGCGTACAGGCAGCCCAGGGTAATGGAGGCGATCAGGTAGCGCAGGCCGCTGCAGGCATCGACCACCGACCAGTTGCCGGTGGGGATAGCGAAGCTGTTGCCGTCGCGCAGCACCGGGATGCCCGTCAGGCGCAGCGCGTCGATGGTGAAGTTGGCCGTGATGTCCATCAGCGGCGGTACCAGGCTTTCGCCGACCGGCACCATGAACAGCAGGTAGGCCAGCGGGAAAGCGATGGCGCGCGCCACCTGCACTCCCAGCAGGGCCGCCACGCACAGCGGCATCATGGCGGCAAGGGCGTACTGGCGCACGATCTGCACATCGCCTTCCTTGGCCACCAGCCAGGCGCCGCCGCAGGCCAGCAGCGCCAGCAGCGCCGGCCAGTAAGGACGGCTGGGCGTTGCCGCCAGCACGTCGCGCCGGCGCCAGATCAGCCACATGCTGATGGGCAGGATCACATAGCCGTGGGCATAGGTGCCGGAACGCTCCCAGATCGAGACGATGGACCAGGCCGTCGACCAGTAAGCCAGCAGGGGCAGCAGCATGGCGCCATACACGCGCAGCAGCGCTTGCAGCGGACTGGCGGCGGCCGGCGCCGGCGGAGTGGCCCGGCCCGTGTCGGCGGCGGGACGTTCAATGGTCGGAACGGTATTCATGCCTGTATCCATTCGTGAGCTAGTTCACCCGCAATCATATTGTCCAGCAAGGCCAGCCGGGCTTCCCAGCTGTAAGCGGTTTCGACGCGGGCCCGCGCCGCCGCGCCGATGGCGGCCAGCGCTTCCTGCGGCCCGGCCAGGGCGGAGGTGATGGCGGCGATCGTCTGCGGCACATCGGCCGCCAGCAGCAGCTCGCGGCCCACGGCGGCGTCGATACCTTCCAGTGCTTGCGGCGTGACCACCACGGCCTTCGCCATGGCCATCGCTTCCAGCACCTTGTTCTGGATGCCGCGCGCGATGCGCAGCGGCGCCACGGACAGCGCCGCATGCTGCACATAGGGCCGCACATCGGGCACGGTGCCGGTCACCACCACGTTGGGCGCCGCCAGCGCCTGCACTTCCGCCGAGGGTCGCGCGCCGACGATGTAGAAACGCACGTCCTTCAGCGCCGGCAGCACGTGCTGCGCAAACCACTGCACGGCATCCACATTCGGCCAGTAATCCATGGCGCCGCAGAAAACGATGGCGCGTTCACCCGGCGCATAGGGATTCTCGAAGGTCCCGGGCGCGAAATAGCCGGTATCCACGCCGTTGCTGAACCAGCCGATGCGGGCGGCGCTCTCCGGCGCCAGGCGGCGGAACAGGTCCGCCTCGGGCGCAGAGACCAGCAGCGAGGCATCGCAGGTGGCCGCGACATGGCGCTCGTAGCGCAGGAGGCGGCTCGCTTCATAGCGGTACAGCAGGCTGGCGGGCCAGGACTTTTTCTCCGCGTACTGGCGCCATTTGTCGGAATCGACGTCGCACAGGTCGACCACGCGGCGCGCCTGGGCATAGGGCTCGGCGTACTGCGCCATCGGCGAGGAAAACACGACGATGCGGCCGATGCCATGTTCGCGCATGGCGGCATCGACCCAGCGGCGCAGGCCCTCGTCGCGGTAGTAGTCGAGCGACAGCGCGCGGTTGCCCAGCAAGGCGCCGAGGCTGCGTACGCGCGCCGAGCGCGGGTTCAGCGCGGCGAAATGGCTGCTGGCGCAGACCGCCTGCACCGTCGGCACATACTGCCAGTCATCCTCGTCATCGACGAAGGTGGCCAGGTGCACGCGATAGCGCCTGGCCAGATGCTTGAGCAAATGCCAGGAGCGGATCTTGTCTCCCTTGTTCGGCGGATAAGGGATGCGGTGCACCAGCAGCAGCAGGTCTTCCACGATTCACCCCAGGTCTTTCACGATGTGCGGGCCGAGCAGGTTCGCCAGCGCCAGCGGCATCTTCTGCCACATCTTGATGAAGAGCTGATACTTCGGGTTCAGCGGGTTCACGTCCGGCAATTCGCTGGAGGCAAACAGCCGGTACTCGTAGGGCAGCGGCTGCGCCGTGAAGCCCCAGTTCTTCTTGAAGTCGTAGGCGCCCGTGCCCTTCTTGCTGCGGCCGAAATCGAACAGGCGGTAGCCGCTGGCGGCGGAAGCCTGCATCAGGTTCCAGTACATGAAGTCGTTGCCCGCCACGTCGCGCGCAATCGGCATGCCGCCGCCGTAGTAAGGCAGCACTTCGTCGCGGAAGAAGAAGCTCAGCACGCCGGCCACCAGCTGCTCGCCCTGCAGGATCACGCGCACTTCGCAATCGCTGCCGAATTCCTCCTTCAGCAGGGCGAAGTATTTTTTCGAGAACACGGGTGTGCCCAGGCGGTGCACGCTGTTCGCATAGGCGGTGAAGAAGCGCTCGACATTGTCGTCCACTTCGCCGCGCAGTTCGAGCTTGATGCCCTTGCGCACCATCGCGCGCTGCTTGCGCGGAATGGCGTTCATATTCGTTTCATCGTCCGCCACGATGGCCTTGCGGAAGGTGTAGTACAGGTCCTTGCCCAGCCACTGAGGATCGCCCTCATGGGCGGGCGTGAAGTTGTGGTGCTCCAGGTGGCCCACGTTCAGCGAGGCCGCCAGTTCCTCGGCCGCCGCATCGAGCAGCTTGCGCGCGGCCTCCGTCTCGGCCGCCACGCCGCCATAGACGCAGAAAGGCAGCGAGATCAGGGAGTGGCCGAACAGGCGGCTCCTGATCCGGGCCAGGGGCAGCACGCCCGTGATTTCGCCCTGCTCCTCGACGTAGAAGAACCAGGTCTTGTGGCCGAAAGCCTGCTCGATCACGCGCTGCCAGCCGGCGCGGTGGAAGAAAGTGGCCGAGGGGCTGCGCTGCACGAAGGCGTCCCAGCGCGCGCGCTCCTCGGCGCTGCCGCCCAGCAGCTGCACCAGGGGCGCCGCGCTGCGCGGCTCAGGCCCGGTGGCGACAGGCTCCGGCGCAGCGGCCGTAGCGCCAGCCCTGGCCAGCACGGCCGCAGCCTCCGCTTCCGCCCTGGCGCGTGCCGCCCGGCGTTCGGCTGCCGCTTCGATAATCGAGGTCATGATTGCCCCAGGAAGATCCGGTCCATGCGGTCCCAGGCGAAGTCACGCGTCAGGGACCTGATACGGGCATCCATCTTGCCCAGATTGACGTAATGGCGGAAGCGCGTCTTCAGGCCGATGCCTGAGGGACGCGGCTGGCCCGGATCCAGCTCCCACGGATGGAAGTAGAAGATCGCGGGCTGGCCGTCTTCCTGGTTCACGCGGCGCATCATGCGGCGCGAGAGTGCATAGGGCAGCAGGCGGAAATAGCCGCCGCCGCCGGCCGGCAGGTTGCGCTGGCCGATACGCACGGTGGTGATGGGGACTTCGAGCAAGCCAGCGCTGCCGTTCGGGTGGAAGGCGAAGCGCGGCGCGTCGGGCATGCCGTAATGGTCATGCGCGATCGGATAAATCGAGGAACTGTAGCGGTAGCCCGCTTCCTGCAGCACGTCCAGCGCCCACAGGTTGGCGGGGCCGATGGAAAAGCTGGGGGCGCGGTAGCCTTGCACGGCCTGGCCGCCGATGTCTTCCAGAATGCCCTTGCTGCGCGCCACATCGTCCATGAATTCGGCGCGCGACTGATCGGAGGCGCGCAGGTGGCCGTAGCCGTGGCTGGCCAGTTCATGGCCGCCGGCCACGATCTTTTTGACCATCTGCGGATAGCGCTCGGCGATCCAGCCCAGCGTGAAGAAGGTGGCCTTGGCGCCGCCCGTCTCCAGGATGCCGAGGATGCGTTCGATGTTCGCCTCCACCCGGCATTCGCGCTCCGGCCAGCTGTCGCGCGGAATATGGGGGGCAAAGGCGGAGACCTGGAAGTAGTCTTCCACGTCAATCGTCATCGCATTGCGGACCGGCGCATTCATGGTGCTTATCCCCTGCCCTTCAGCCAGTCCAGCACGACGGCGGCGATGCGCTCGGCGGCGCGGCCATCCCAGTAATGGGGCACGCGGCCGGCCTTGCCGCCGCCGGACATCAGCTCTTCGTAGGCTGCCAGGATGTGCGCCGGATCATTGCCGGCGATGGTGTTGGTGCCTTCGTCGACGGTGATCGGGCGCTCGGTATTGTTGCGCAGCGTGATGCAGGGCGTGCCCAGGGCGGTGGTCTCTTCCTGGATGCCGCCGGAATCGGTCAGCACCACGCGCGCATCCTTCATCAGGCCCAGCATTTCCAGGTAGCCCATGGGCGGCAACAGCAGCACGTCCGGGCGCTCCAGCAAATGCGACAGGCCGAACTTCTCGATGGTGGCCTTGGTGCGCGGGTGCACGGGGAAGATCACCGGCGTGCGCGCGCTGATGGCCGCCGCCGTTTCCAGCAGGCCGCGCAGGATCACGGGGTCGTCCACGTTCGATGGGCGGTGCAGGGTCAACACGGCATAGCCATCCTTGCGGCCGTCGAGGAAGCCGGCGCGGCCCGCATCGGCGGCAATCGCATCGACCGGGATCGCGCTCTCCAGGTTGGCGCGCAGGGTATCGATCATCACATTGCCGACGAAGTGGATGCGTTCCTTCGCAATGCCTTCCTTCAGCAGGTTTTCCTCGCCGCTTTCCTCGGTGGTAAACAGCAGGTCCGACAATTGGTCGGTCAGCAGGCGGTTGATTTCCTCCGGCATGGCGCGGTCGAAGCTGCGCAGGCCCGCTTCCACGTGGATCACGGGCACGCCCTTCTTGGCGGCCACCAGGGCGCAGGCGATGGTGGAGTTGACGTCGCCCACCACCAGCACGGCCGCCGGCTGCACTTCATCCATGGCCGGCTCGAAACGCTTCATCACTTCGGCAGTCTGCTGGGCGTGGCTGCCCGAGCCCACTTCCAGGTTGATGTCCGGGCTTGGGATGCCCAGAGCCTCGAAATACTGGTGGTTCATCGCCACGTCGTAATGCTGGCCGGTGTGGACCAGTTTTGCCTGGACCTGCGGACCGAGCTTGCCGAAGGCGGCCATGATGGGCGCCATCTTCATGAAGTTCGGGCGGGCGCCGACCACGCATAGGATGCGGTAGGTGTTCATTCGTTGCCGTCGATGTTCAGGTTGGTGGCCGGGGAGCGCACGATCTTTTTTCAGGATCGACAGCACGGAGACCAGGGATTTTTCAAGGCGCATCATGCGCTCGTCCAGCACGGCGGGGTACTGGTTGCTGAACATGGTGTCCGGTTCGAACATCATGTTTTCGTCGCGCGCAGGCGCGGCCGGCGCCGGGGCGGCTGGCGGCGGCTGGAATTCCTGCTGGATGTCGCGGATCACAGTATCCACATCGGCGTCCGCAAACTCGTGCATCTCTTCCAGGAAGCCCATCAGCAGCAGGCGGTCCATCAGGTGGTTGGTCTTGCGCGGGATGCCGCCCGTGTATTCGTAGATGGCGGCATGGGCCGCCGGCGAAATCGATGGATCGCTCTTCCAGCCCACCGTGTGCAGGCGGTGCTCGATATAGGCCTGGCTTTCCGTGCTGTCCATCGGGCCCAGGTGGTAGGTCGCGATGACGCGCTGGCGCAGCTGCTGCATGCCGGGGCTGTGCAGCGTGGCGCGGAATTCGGGCTGGCCAAGCAGGAAGGTCTGCAGCAGCGACTTGTCGTCAGTCTGGAAATTGGACAGCATGCGCAATTCTTCCACCACCTTGGGCGTCAGGTTTTGCGCCTCGTCAACCACCAGCAGTGCGCGCTTGCCTTCCTGGCCGCAGGAGCGCAGGAAGTTTTCCAGGCGCGCCAGCAGCGTGGTCTTGCTGGCCGTGTCCTCGCAGGGCAGGCCGAAGCCGCCCACTACGCCGCGCAGGACATCGTCGGAATCGAGGTGGGTGTTGACCAGGTGGCAGGTTACGATGCGTTCGCTGGCGATCTGGTTGAAGAGGTTGCGCACCAGCGTGGTCTTGCCCGCGCCGACGTCGCCGGTGATGACGATGAAGCCTTCACCCTGCGACAGGCCATACTCCAGGTAGGCCATGGCGCGCTTGTGTCCCTTGCTGCCGAAGAAGAAGTGCGGGTCGGGACGGAGGCGGAAGGGCTTGTCGCTCAGCCCATAATAACTTTCATACATGACATATTGCTCCGCTTAAAATTTCATCGACAGGCCGGCGGACAGCGCATTTTCGGTGTACTTGCCACCGACAAAACTGAAGCTGGTGCCACGCGTGCGGCGTACTTCAGCAATACCAGACAGCTTAGCGCTGAATTGGCGCGTCAGGTATAGGCTGAGCTGGCGACTGTTGTCAACACGGTCTGTGCTCAGCGATTCTGTCCTGTAGGCCGCAGCCGACAGGGTAGCCTGCGAGCGTGCGCCGAGTTGATAACTCAGAGAGGCATTCAAGCCTTTCTGGTCGGTATTGTCGTTCAGGTTGAAAAGCTGGGTGCCCAGCAGCTGGCTGTCCTGCTGCGTCTCGGACAGCGCCCGCCGTTTGCTGCGGAACACCGTGACCATGGCCGTGCTGTGCGCCAGCTGGAAGGCCGACGAGGCGCGGAACTGGCGCTGCAAGGTGTAGCGGTTGCTCAGGTAATTGATGGCGTTCGGCAGCGCGAGCGGCAAGCCCCGGGCCGCGATATAGGCCTGAATGAAGGCGGCACGCTGGATCGGGTCGGGAATGGCGACGCTGAACAGCTGGTTCAGCAAGCCTGCCGTATTAATGGTGGCGGGCAAGGTAAACTGGTTGCGGGTATTGGTCACCGCATCGTCATAGCTGATATTCCACACCGTGCCGCGGCTGCGGTGCGTCGCCGCCAGGTAATAGCTGGGGCCGTAGAAGCGGTGGCCCACATTGGCTTCGATCGAGGTGCGTCCGGACGGAGTCCAGCGGAAGCCGCCCGAGTAGGAAGCACCCTGCGTCTTGCCACCCTGGCTGTGATAGTCGAAGCGGTCGTAGCCGCCGCTCAGGTTCAAGGTCAGCTGAGTGGACAGCAGATAGCGCAAGCCCAGGTTGGCCGCGTCGGTGGTCGAGTCGTCAGCGATATTGTCATGCAGCACCTGGCGCGAGGCCGTCATCGTCCAGCCGACCTTGCGGAAGGTCGGGCCGCTGGACAGCAGCAGGCTCAGGGTATCGCCCGTGCTCTGTCCAAAGCCGGCAGCGCTGCTGCTGACGTAATCATGGACATAGCGCAATTCACCGCTCGCCAGACTGCCGAACGATTCGCGCAGATAAGGACTGATGCGGTAGCTGCGCATCTGGCTGCTGTTGGTGGACGAATAGCCGCCGCCCGGCAACTGGGGCCCGAAGGCGGAAGTCGGCGTCTGCTGCACGCTGGCATTGGCGTCCAGGAACAGGATTTCCCCCACCAGCCGTGCCCGGGCCTCGGCCGTCATGTAGCTAGTGTGGCGCTGGGTGTTGTCCGGGCGGCTGCCACGGTAGTCATACAGGCTCAGCTGATAGTTGGCACGGAACTGCAGGCGCGGCGTATCGTTGGCGAGCTGGAAACCGGGCGACAGCGTGCTGACCAGGCGGCTGTGTTCCTGGCCCGGCGGTGCAAGATTGACGTTGTCGGTCCAGGTTTCGCGCAAGTCCACCGTCGGGGTGAAACGCCACTCTGCGCGCGCCACGGGCGTTGCCAGGAAGGCGGCGAGGGCGGGTCCAAGCAGGGATATCGCCGGCCTTGCCTTAACCATAGTGATAGTCATACGACTCCGTACCTGGGAAGGAGCGCGACTTGTTGTATACCAGGTTGACGTTGCTGCAGCCTTCCAGCTGGCGCAGGGCTTCCTTGACCGCATGCTGGGTGGTGCTTTCCGCTTCCACCACCATGACGATCTGGCCCATATTGCTGGCCAGCACGTGCGACTCGGAAGTCAGCAGCAGCGGCGGCGAATCGAAGATGACGATACGGTCCGGATAGCGGTTGGCGATTTCCATCACCAGCGCCTTCATCGTATGGGATGCCAGCAATTCGGTGGCGCGCGGGCTGCTCGTGCCGGCCGGCAGGATGCTGAGGGTATTCACGTTGGTGCGCAGCATCACCTCGGACATGTCCAGATTGTCGTCCAGCAGGATGTCCATCAGGCCGAGCTGGGCCGGCAAGCCCAGGGTGCGCAGCACGGACGGGCGCGCCACGTCGGCATCCACCAGCAGCACGGTGTGGTCCAGTTCCATGGCAATGCTCATCGCCAGGTTGACGGCGCAGAAGGTCTTGCCTTCGCCCGGCAGCGAGCTGGTGATCATGATCAGGTTGCCTGGATTTTCCGACGACTTGCGCTGGGCAAAGGCACGCTTGATCAGGGGGCGCTTGATGATGCGGAAGTCTTCCATCAGGCTGGTGCGGCCGCCGGCGGCGGTGACCAGGCCGGCATCGTGCATGCGGGCCAGGTCCAGTTCCACGGTGCGCGTGCTGCGGCGCTGCTCGGTGGCGCCGGCAGCGGTTGCAGCCTCGGCCACAACCGGTGCCGCTGCGGCCGGCGCAGGCGCCGCAGCAGCGGCTGGGGCGGCAGCCACGTCCGCTTCCGGCAGGGTGGCGACGGCGGCATCGGCGGGCGCCGGCGTGTCGGCCGGGCTGGTATGGGAAATGCGGCTGGCGGCTTTTTCGATAATGCTCACGATGACTCCTTTGGCCGCTCAGGCCTGGCGCAACAGGGTAAAGGTCAACACGCCACCATAGGCGGTAAAACAGGGTGGCCACCGCCACGCCGAAGGCGTACAGGCGGCGCTTGCGCGCAACCTTTTGGCGCTCGGTCCAGTTCATGCCGATGCTGCCCAGGATCGGCATATTGGTCACTTCGCGCAGGCTGTTCTGGCTGAGGAAGGTCGGACGGATCTGGCTCAGCAGCAGTGCCGAGCCCAGGCCGGCCAGCAGCGCGCCGCCGAAGACCAGCGAGTACAGGCGCACGCGGTTGGGGCCGATCGGCGTCACCGGCGCGGTGGGGGGATCGACCACGCGGAAGCTCATCATGTCGGTAGCCGAGCTCAGGTCGCCGGACAGCTTGGCCGATTCACGGCGCTGCACCAGCTTTTCATAGTTTTCCTTGTTGATCAGGTAGTCGCGGTTCAGCTGCGACAGCTGGGCTTCCACTTCCGGCGCAGCCGTGCTCATCGAGCGCAGGCGGCCCAGGCGCGACTGGTATTCGGCCACGCGGGTCTTCAGCGCAGCCACCCGCGCTTCCTCGGCGGACAGGGCCACGTTCAGCTGCTGCAGCATGGGGCTGTAGCCAGCGCCCGGGTCGCTGCTGCGCACCTGCTTCTTGGCTTCTTCCTTCTTGCGCTCTTCCAGCTGGGCAATCAGGCGCTTGGAGGCGACAATGTCCGGATGCTCTTCGGTGTATTGCATGCGCAACGCATCGAGCTGCTTTTCAATGGTGGAAATACGCGAGTCGATTTCCGGATTGGCGGGCAGAGCCTCTGCCTTGCCGGCGATGGGGGCCATGTCTTCGCCGGAAATCTGGCGCTTGATGGCGTTGCGCGACTGTTCCGCTTCGGCCAGCTCCAGCTGGGCGGCGTTGAGCTTGTCGGCCAGGTCGCCATAAGTGCCGCTGTAGTCGGCGCCGCCGCGCGGCAGCATGCCGATATTGCGGATCTTGAATTCCTTCAGCGCATTCTCGCCGGCGGCCAGGCGCTCTTCGTACATCTTGATCTGGTCGTCGATGAACTGCACCGCCTTCTCGGAATCCTGCTTCTTGCCGCCGAAGCTGCCCTCCACGAAGATGGTCAGCAGCGACTGCACCACGTCCTTGCCGAGCTTGGGGTTGGCATTGTTGTAGGCGATGGTGTAGATGTCGTCGCGCTCGGTGCCGCTCATGCGGATCTGCGACATCAATTCGTCTACCTGCTTTCGTGTTCCTTCGGGGTGAGCGCCTTGATGTCCAGGTCCACCATGCGCAACACGCGTTCCACGTTGGGGCGGCTGATCAGGGTGCGGCGCATGAACATCACTTGCTGCTCCACGTTCGGCATGGTGGTCATGCCGGACATCAGTGGCTTCAGGATGCTTTGCGTATCGACATACACGCGGGCAGACGCCTGGTAGTCGTTGGGCAGCTGGTACACCACAATCCATCCGATGACCGCCACTACCCAAGTAATGATCACTGCGTACCAGCGATACTTTCCGATTGCTTTCAGAAAGGTCAAAAGCAAGGCCATCAATTCTGCCATCTCGTTCACCACCCCTTTGTGCAGCCGGTCCGAAAAGGCCCGGCGCGGCTGCTTTTAATATTGCTTAAATTACATCTAATCACTATCATACAGCAGAAATACCTGTACGTTGCAGTAAATTTATCGCCAATGTTGGGTACTGACACCTAGAAATTTAATTTGTTTTCCGGCAAGCACTATAAATGTGCGGAAAACCCCACAAGGATTGCTTCCATGAACAGTTTTCGCCGTTTGCTGTTGGCTGCTTGCATCACCTTGCCATTTGCAAGTCACGCCACGGAGTTGCCGCGCACCATTGCGGCCGTGAAGCCGTCCGTCGTGGGCATCGGCACCATGTTGCGCACGCGCAGCCCGGCCATCGTGTTTACCGCCACCGGCTTTGTCGTGGGTGACGGCCTCAGCGTGATCAGCAATGCCCACGCCCTGCCGGACAATATGGACAGCATGGAAACCCTGGGCATCGTCACCGGCAGCGGCGACAACCTGCAGTTCCGTCCCGCCACCGTGGAAGGCATCGACCGCCAGCACGACCTGCTGCACCTGCGCCTGAGCGGCGCGCCGATGCCAGCCCTGCAGCTGAGCGGCGACGCGCCGGAAGAGGGACGCCTGCTGGCCTTTACCGGCTTCCCGCTGGGCATGATGCTGGGCCTGACCCCGGTCACCCACCATGCCATGCTGTCGGCCATCACCCCCATCGTGCTGCCCACCGTGGGCGCCGCCAAGCTGCAGGCGCGCGCCATCGCCCAGATCAAGCGCGGGTCGCCCTTCCTGATTTACCAGCTGGACGGCACCGCCTACCCGGGCAACAGCGGCAGTCCGGTCTACAACCCGGACAACGGCCAGGTGGTCGGCGTCATCAATATGACGCTGATCAAGGGCCTGAAGGAAAGCGCCATCAGCGCCCCCAGCGGCATCAGTTATGCGATTCCGGTCAGCCATGTGCGCGAGCTGTTACAGCTGGAACCGCCCAAAAAATAATCGGATTGCCGCGGAGACTCATGGTATAAAATAAGCATGCTAAAAAGAAAATTAATGAATATTTCCGTGCAGCACCAAAGTTGCCCTAGCCGGGACCCAAAACACAGGAGAAAGTCGTGAAAACTCTGCAAAACAAGCTGATCCGAATTCTGGCGGGCTCTGCCGTCGTGCTGGGTGCGCTGGCTCTCGGCGGCTGCTCCATGCTGCGCGGCAGCTCGGGCCCGGCCCCCGTTGCAGGACCTGAACCGACCACGGACTATCTGATCGGTCCGGGCGACAGCATTAACATTAATGTGTGGCGCAATCCGGAAGTGTCGCAGACCGTGCCGGTACGCCCGGGACGGCAAGATCACCACGCCGCTGGTCGAAGACTTGCAGGCCAGCGGCAAGACGTCCACCGAACTGGCGCGCGATATCGAGAAAGCGCTGTCGAAATACATCCAGCAACCAGTAGTCACCGTCATCGTGACCGGCTTCGTCGGCACTTATGGCGAGCAGATCCGTGTGATCGGCCAGGCCGCCAAGCCGCAGGCGCTGTCATACCGCCGCGATATGTCGCTGATGGATGTATTGATTGCCGTCGGCGGTGTTACTGAGTTCGCAGCGGGTAACAAGGCTACGATCATCCGCAATGTGGACGGCAAACAGCAGCAGTTTATCGTACGCCTGAACGATCTGATCAAGGATGGTGACATTTCCGCCAATGTTCCGATGCGTCCAGGCGACATTCTTATCATTCCGGAAAGCTTCTTCTGATCTTTTGCCACCGGTAGTGTCGGGTTTTCTTACAACCCGGGCTAAGATAGGATCCGGATCGGCAGGCAGGGCTTGGCCGTCGCCGCCAAGCCCTTGATTTTGAAGGTTGGGCGGCAGCCGGGCCGCCAATGGAACGGGACTTGCTTCACAAGTAGGAAACAGGACAGCTCAAAGCTTTCCAAATTCGACTAAGGGATAACGACGTGGCCAACCAACAACAGCCTGGAGACAGCGCCGCAGGGCTGGCGCCGATGTCGCCGAAAGGCGCTGCCCGCCGCCGCTTCGCGCGCGCCGGCGCGACCGCTTCCGGCGTACTGCTTACACTGCAAAGCGCACCGGCAATGGCGCAAGTGATTTGCGCTTCGCCCTCCGGCTCGCTGTCCCATGGACCGGCGAGCACCCAGCCCGGCGCAGGCTCGACCTGCCAGGGCGTGCAGCCCCTCGGCTGGGCCGCCACCACGAAGACGTGGCCGGGCGGCTTCACCAAGAACACCAAGTACGGCGATATGTATACCTGCGGCGGTACGCTGTCGCAGACCAAGCTGATCGACCTGCTGACGAAAACGAATGCTTCGCCTGATGTCAACGAAGTCGCCAAATACCTGATTGCCGCCAAGCTGAATGTGCTGTCGCTGAAAACCAGCTTCCAGACCGTGCCCATGCTGAATACGATGTGGGGCGAGGTGCGCGACAAGAATTGCTATGAACCCATGGCCGGCGTCACGCCCTGGGATTGCGCGAAGGTCGTCGACTATCTCAAGCGCACAATGCCCAACGCCACATGATTTTGCCGTGGCGTCTCCAGCCCGGCCAGATGCTGCTGCACCGGAGCTGGGGCGAGGAGACGGTGATCTATAACGATGTGACAGGCGCCACCCACCTGCTGGATGCCGGCGCCCTGGAACTGCTGACCGCCCTGCGCGACGGCAGCGTGACGGCCGGCGAACTGGCCGACCCCGACGTCATCGCCTTGCTCGAGCAGCTGGCCCAGCTGGAACTGGTCGAAGCATGCTGACGGTCGCTTCCCTCAGCCGCAGCGAACTGGCGGCCCGCCTGGCCGGCGACGGCATCCGCCTGCGCACTGGCCGCTTCACCGCGCGCCTGCAGGCCGACATCCCCGCCATTACCGAAGGCATCGCCCTGCTCTACCCCGACTATGCGCTGGAGCCGGACGACGCCTTTGCCGATTTCCACCTGCAGATCGCGCGCCCCTGGTCGGTGCGGCGCTGGTTCCGTCCCCAGATCGAATTGCTGTACGACGGCCGCAAGCTGTTCCAGCCGCTGCCTCTGCCGCAGGCGCTGCCGGTGTTCGAATGGGGCTTGAACTGGTGCGTGTCCAGCCGCGCCCACCGCTACCTGCTGGTACATGCGGCCGTGCTGGAAAGGAATGGGCGCGCCCTGATCCTGCCGGCGCCGCCCGGTTCCGGCAAGAGCACGCTGACGGCCGCCCTGGCGGGCCGCGGCGGCTGGCGCCTGCTGTCCGATGAACTGACGCTGCTGGACCTGGACGACCTGAGCGTGGTGCCGAACCCGCGCCCGGTCAGCCTGAAGAACCAGTCCATCGAGGTGATCCGCCGCTATGTGCCGGATGCCGTGCTCAGCCCGGCCGTGCGCGACACCGTCAAGGGCACGGTGGCCCATATGCGCGCGCCGGCGGCCAGCGTGGCGCGCAGCCTCGAGCCGGCTTTGCCGGCCTGGGTCATCTTTCCCAAGTACGAGGCTGGCGCCGCCTCCACGCTGGACGCTATGGCGCCCGCCACCACGTTCATCGAGCTGGCCGGCAACTCCTTCAACTACAGCATCCTGGCGCAACGCGGCTTCGACGCACTGGGCCGCCTGATCGACCAGGTGCAGGGTTACCGTTTCCGCTACAGCGATCTGGATGAGGCGCTGGAAATCATGTCCCGCCTCACGCCGCGCAACGGATGACGCCCAACCGCCCGTTTCCCCTGCTGATCCAGGCGCTGCGCGAGCCGGCGATGACGGCCGGTCTCTCGCCGGCCGAGTGGGACTTGCTGCTGCGCCAGGCCGAACCGGCCTTCCTGATGGCCACGCTGTACTACCTGCTGCAGGACGCCGGCATGCTGCAGCGCGCCGCGCCGCAGGCGCGCGAACAGCTGGAGTGGGCCCATGTGCTGGCGTCGCGCCACAGCCAGGGCGTGTACTGGGAAGTGCGCCTGATCCGCAAGGCGCTGCAACAGCTGGACTTGCCCGTCGTGCTGCTGAAAGGCGGCGCCTACGCGACCGCCGGCCTGCCGCCCGCGCGCGGCCGGCTGTTTTCCGATATCGACATCCTGGTGCCGGAAGCGCGCCTGCCGGAAGTGGAGTCGGCGCTGATGGTGGATGGCTGGGCGGCGACCCACCACGACGCCTACGACCAGCGCTACTACCGCGAGTGGATGCACGAGCTGCCGCCGCTGCAGAATGTGCTGCGCGATACGCTGATCGATGTGCACCACGCACTGTTGCCGCGCACCGCCGCCCATCACCCGGACTCGGCCAAACTGCTGGCGGCGGCACAGCCGATCGAACAGGCGCCCGAGTTCCGGCAGCTGGCGCCCGTGGACATGGTGCTGCACAGTGCCACCCACCTGTTCGCCGACGGCGAATTCGACAAGGGCTTGCGCGATCTGTACGACCTGGACCGCCTGCTGCGCCACTTCGGTCCCACGCCCGGCTTCTGGGATAGCCTGCCGGCGCGGGCGCGCGAACTGGAATTGCAGCGCTTCCTGTACTACGCGCTGCGCTATGCGCAAGCGGTGCTGGGGACGCCCGTACCGGAGCAGGTGCTGGCTGCCGTGGCGCCGGATGGTCCGCCGGCGCCGCTGCGCTGGCTGATGGATGCGCTGTTCCTGCGCGCGCTGCTGCCGGACCACATGAGCTGCCGCGGCCCGCTGACAGGCGCGGCGCGCTTCCTCCTGTACGTGCGCGGCAACTGGCTGCGCATGCCGCCGCTGCGCCTGGCGCGCCACCTGCTGCACAAGGCTTTCCTGTCGCCCCGCAAGACGAAGGAAGAGCGGCCGGAAGCGGCCGTTTAGGGACGGTACATCAGCTGGGATACCGGCTTGCGCAGCGAGCGCGCGGCAGGAGCCGGCCCGGCGCCCACGCGCGCGATGAAGACGGGGAAGCCGGTGCCCTTGAAGAACAGGGCCTGGGTGCGCTGCCGCAGTGCGCGCGCGTCCTCGCGGAGTTTGCCGACGGCGGTGAAGGCCGTGTTGTTGCTGGCGTAGCGGGTGAAGATCAGCGGCGTCATTTCCGGCTGCAGGAAATAGCCCTGGGCGGTCAGCGTCAGCCAGAAGCGCTGCACGGCGCGGCCGGCGGCGACGTAATCGTCGATGCTTTGCGGTTCCTGCGCGGCCTCGATCGACACGTGGGCCGAACAGGCCAGGCCGGGCACCAGGTCCATCTGCAGGCGCGGCGCCCAGGTGCCCATCAGCGCATTCATTTTCGACAGGCGCTGCCAGCTGACCATGGCCCACTTCATCAGTTTGAGCGTGGCATTGTCCACGCCCAGCGCCTGGTCAGGCACCTTGTCTTCGCTATGGGTCTTGCCCCAGTCGATGATGCGCCGGTGCACTTCATAAGCTTCCGGCATGGTCAGGCGCAGCCGGGCATTGTCATACATCAGTCGGGCCGCGGCCAGGCGCTCGTCGAACGATTCCAGCCAGCGCAAGCGGTAGCCGGGGCCGACCGCATCGGCCAGCGCCTGCTTCTGCGCCGCGCTCAGCGGCGTGGCCTTCATCGGCCGGCGCTGCACGCTGCGCACCTTGATCGCGGCCAGCAGTGGCGAAGGCTGCACGCTGGCATCGGGCACGAAACGCACGTCGAACACGGGGCGCGCATCTTCCGCCGGCGGCAGGGCGCGGCGCGCGATGTCGGCGCGCAGGCCGTGGGCGCTGGCGGCGATCGCCATGGTTTCCAGCAGCGCGCCAAAGGAGATCTGGCTGGGATGGCCGTCCAGGTCGTAGACGGTATCGTGGCGCGTGTCGCGGCCATGCACGACCACATGGTCGGGGCCGGCCACTTCGAATTGCCAGGATTGGACATTGTCGCCGCTGGGCGCCCAGCGTGCGAGGTCAAGGATGGAGTCGATGGTGGTCATTGCTTGAGCAAGGCTTTGGCGAAGACGCGCTTGCCGATGGCCAGCGCCAGCTGAGTCAGGGGATTGCGGTAGCCGCCGGGGCGCCAGGTATGCACCAGCTTGTCGCGGTAGGCATCGTACTGGAAGCCGCGCGGCGCGGTAATCACTTCGCCCCGGCCCAGCAGGATCTTCAGCGTCTGGGTGCCGGCCACGCCGGCGCACAGCTGGCAAGCCATGATGGTGGACGGGCCGCGCCGTTCCTGCAGATTGACTGCCTCCGGCCACACCAGGTAGCGGCGGTGCAGGCCGGCCGGCGCCAGGCCGACCAGGAAACGCAGCGCCTTTTCCAGCTCGGGACGGTCGCCCCAGCCAAAGTATTCTTCAAACGTCATGCCGCCCGGCAGGAAGTTCAGGCAGGCGGCGCCCATGCCCAGCGGCGCCACGGTGGTGGCGGGAATGCCGCGCGTGGCGCACATGGCGAAGATCTGCTGGCGCGCGGCGAAGGCAAAGAAGTCCAGGCCATCGACATAGATGTCCACGCCATCGAGGAATTCGGCCATATTGGACGCGTCCACGCCCTTGCCGAAGACCTTGACCTGCATCTCGGGGTTGATGTCCCTGGCCATGCGCGCCGCCACGTCGGCCTTGGGCAAGCCCATGGTGGACATGAAGGCTGCCGCCTGGCGGTTCAGGTTGGCGATATCGAAGGAATCGAAGTCGGCGATGTGGAACTGGGTGATGCCCAGGCGCGCCAACGTCAGCAGGTAAACGCCGCCCACCCCGCCGACACCAGCGATGGCGACGCGCTTGCCTTTGAGCTGCGCCTGTTCGGCCGGGGTTACCCAGCCGATATTTCTAGAGAAAGCCTGGTCATACGAAAATGAGAAGGCTGCCGCCATGAAGCTCCTTTTTTATTGGATATTTTTCAGACGGTTAATGATACCGCGCTCTTCACGCGGCGAGTAAAACAGTGGAAAGAACGAGCGCTCGGTATTGGCCACAGCCATGCCCTTGCCGCCGAATTTCTTGATCTGCTCGGTGGCCCATTTCAGGTCCACCACCAGCAGATAGGCTGGAGCATTGACGCGCGGATTACTCTTCAGATCGCCCAGGCGCTTGAAGCCTAACATGCGTTCGTAGAAGCGGCGGTGGCGGGGATTAACCTCAATAAAGATGTGCGTGCAGTTGTGCAAGTCACGCGCATAGATAAGGGACAGGTGGAAAAGCGATGCCATCTGCTCCTTGCTGCCGCCACTGTCAAAGGCCAGCTTCGTGATTTCGCAGACGCGGGCGCCCTGGGCGCGGAACGCATCGACTTCCTCCTTGAATATTTCGTCGGCCATAATGCCGATCGGGGAATCCAGCCCCAAAGTCAGGGTACCGACGACCTCGCCTTGATTACTCGCTGTCAATGTGATCCGGTTAGGATCGTCAGTCAGCTTATGAGTGCCGGCGTAGCCACGCCAGGCGTACATCTTGTTAATCAGTAGGCTGGCCTTGCTGCGGCCTTCGACTGTATCGATCATGCGTATACCAAATGATTTCTCGTCGGTGACCAGATCCTCCATATTCTCCGGGAGCTGGTCATCGAGGGTGGCGCGCGCATGTTTTTCTGGTTCAGTTTGAGCCTTAACTTCCGGCTCGCCGTCCAGCACAGGGGGGGCGTTTCCATTCATGGCTTATCCTCCTCTTGGAACCGACCTCGCTTCAGCGGGCAGGCACCAATGAGCACGGTTTGCGGCGCGGGCGCCGTACTCATCAGAAAAATCATAGTTCATTAAAGTAGCTACAGCAATGCGCGCACGTCTTGTGTCTGGACGAAATTGTTTCCAATTGCAAGCGTCCAATTTACTCATATGGCAAGTACTTGTTTTCGATATCACGAATCGGGCCGATAAGTGGAAAAATTGCTAACATCCACATGTTGGCATGGCTCCGCCCGTCAGGCAATAGCCTCCGTGCCAAAGTTGCAAAAATTTCTGCTTTCTTACACTGGAACAACTTACGGCAGGTGTGCTGCAGAGTGAAAAGCCTGCACCGCCCTCGTTGGGGCAGTGCAACGCTAGCAGGGCGGTAGCCGGCACGACGGCCGGCTGGCGGGTTATTGCAGTTCTTTCAACAGGCTGCGGGCATCGTCGGCTTGCGCGAACTGGGCGCCGGACAGGGCCGTCTCCAGTTCCTTGCGCGCGCCGGCCTTGTCGCCCGCCTTGTGCAGGCCGACCGCCAGGTGGTAGCGGATGTCGCCCGCCTGCGGCGCCAGGCCGGACGCCTTGCGCAGCAAGCCCAGGCCACGCTCCAGCTTGCCCTGCTCGATCAGGATGAAGCCCAGGGTGTCCATCACCTGCGGATTGTCGCCGGACAGCTTGTAGGCCTGCTCGGCCGTCGGGATGGCGCGGGCATCCTTTTCCTGCTGATAGACCCAAGCCAGGTTGTTCAACGCGGCCGGATTGTTCGGCGCCTTCTTCAGCACGCCTTCCAGCTGCTCGGCCGCCTGCTTGTACTGCCTGGCCGTAATGCTCTGCTCGGCCACGTACATGCCGGTCAGCGGATCATCCGGCTGGGTCTTGCGCCACTGGGCCACGCGCTGGTCCGCTTCCCCAGCCTTGCCGGCAAGGCGCAGCGCCGTGGTCAGCTTGATCAGCATTTGCGGCGTCTTCACCACGTCCAGCGATTTTTCATACGGCGGCACGGCCTGGGCCGGCTTTTTCTGCATCATCATGATGTCGCCTTCGGCCAGGAAGCCGGCGTAGGACTTGGGATGGCTCTTCTGCAGGCCGCGTGCGATCTCCAGCGCCTTGTCGACCTGGCCCTTGTTCAAGGCCAGGTCAATCTGCGTCAGATAGGTCGGAATATAATTCGGCGCCAGCGCCACCGCCTTTTTCAGGTCTTCCGACGCGGCGTTTTCGTTTTTCAACGCCAGGTGCACGCCGGCCAGGCGCAGCTGGGCCAGCGCCGACTTCGGCGCCAGGCCGACCAGCTTGCTGGCCGCTTCCAGCGCGCCGCTGGTATCGCCGGTCAGCACCAGGGCCCGGGTAAGGAGGTCCAGCAGGGCGGTATTGGACGCATTCTCGACCTGCATCTTGCGCATCAGCTCCACCGTCTTGGCGGCCTCATTGGTACGCAGATAGTAGGCGCCCAGGCGCAGCGCTGGGGCCATCGCGTCCGGCTGGGCGGCGACGGCACTTTCCAGCCAGCGCTTGGCGTCGTCGCGCTGGCCCGACTGGTCGGCCAGCAGGGCCAGGGCCGTCATCACCTCGACACTCTTGGGATCCTTCTGCAGCAGGTTCTGCAGGTGCTGGCGGGCGGCCTCCGGTTTCTTTTCCAGCACTTCGAGGCGGGCCAGGCTGCCTACGGCGGCAAAATTGGTCGGCGCCAGTTCCACCGCTTTCAGGTAACTGGCGCGCGCGCCGGCATTATCCTTCTTCTCCAGCAGCGCCAGGCCGCGCAGCAGGTGGAATTGCGGCACCTTGGCGAATTGCTGCTCGACCCTGGACAGGGTCGCCAGCGCCTGGTCCGCATTGCCCAGTTCGAGCTGGGTGCGCACCAGGGCCGCAATCGGCGGCAGCGACTTGCTGTCGAGCGCCACCGCGCGTTCCAGCTCGCTCAGTGCATGGGTGCGGTCGCCCATGGCCAGGCGGGCACTGCCCAGTGCCATGTGCAGCGCCGCGCGATCGGGCACCTGCGCCACCGCCTCTTCCAGGTAGCCTGCTGCCTTGTCCGGCTGGCGCATCTGCATCGACGCTTCGGCCGCCAGCTCCAGCAGCGCGGCGTCGCTGACTTTGCCCTTCAATACCGGACCCAGGGTCGCCATCGCTTCGGCCGGCTCTCCCGTACGCAGCAGTGTGCCCACCAGCAGCTTGCGGGCGTACAGGTTCTCCGGCTGGCTGTCCAGGTATTTGCGCAGCGACAGCTGGGCTTGCTTCAAATTGCCCAGGTGGTATTCCGTGGCGCCCAACAGCAGGACGCTCGGCAAATGATCGGGCGCGACTTTCTGCACCGCCTGCAGGTTTTCGTGCGCCGTCTTGTAGTTGCCGCGGCTGAAATCGAGCACGGCCTGCATATAGCGCACGGTAAAGTTCTTCGGGCTGCCCTTGTTGGCGGCATTGATGGCGGCCTGCGCCTGCTCATACTTGCCGGCCACGATGTCCAGATAGGCCGATTCCAGGTTGGCGTTGCGGTTGGTCGGGTCGAGCTTGATCACTTCCTGGAAGGCGGCCCGCGCTTCTTCCGGCTTGCGCTGGTTGCGCAGCAGTTCGCCCTTGAAGGTCCAGGCGGCTACGCTGGTGGCATCCTTGGCGATGGCCTGGTCGGCGAAGTCGCGCGCCGCATCGAAATCCTTGTCGATGGCGGACAGGCGCGCCAGCCCAGTCAGGGCGGCGGCGCTGTCCGGCGAGGCGGCCAGCGCGTCATTGAATTCCTGGCGCGCCTTGCCGGTCTGCTTCAGGGCCAGCAGCGCTTCGCCGCGCAGGGCCAGCAGCGCCGGCGTGCGCTTGGAAAATTCCGTTTCGTCGAGCACTTTCTGGAATTCGCCCTGTCCCATCATCACCTGCGCCAGCAGCATGCGCGAGTCTTCCAGGTTGTACTCCAGCTCGATGGCGCGGCGCACTTCCTTTTCAGCCGCGGCCAGGTTGCCCAGTTCGTACGCCAGCTTCGCCAGCAGGAAGCGCGCCTCGGCATTGTCGGGCGTCTGCGCCAGCAGATTCTTGAGCTGGATCTGCGCCGCCTTCTTGTCCCCTTTCTGCTGGAAGGCCTTGGCTTCGGCCATCAGGCTTTCAGGGGTTTCGGATTTGCAGCCGCCCAGCAGCATTGCGGAGCTGACAGCCAGTACTGCTGCCAGGGCCAGGGATTTGGAACGATGAGCCATAGGTGATCCCTATTAAAAGAGTTATGCAAGATCTGCTGTTGTACCGCTTCAGGCGGACGCCTGACCGTGCTGGCGGTACCACTGCTCCAGCATCATCAACACCCACACCATGGTGCCGTGATAGCCCGCATGCTCGGCGAGGTGTTCGCCGACCAGCTTTTCGATGAAATCGCCGCGCACCACCTTGCGCGCCTTCAGGTCGTTCAGGCTGTCCGCCGCCAGTTCCTGCAAGGCCTTGTGCCGCTGCAGCCAGACGCCGAAGGGCAGGCCGAAGCCGTGCTTCTGCTTGGTGATGATGGCGTCCGGCAGGAAGCCGCGCAGGGCTTCCTTGAAGAACCAGCGCAGCTGGGTGCCGTTCAGCTTTTGCTGCGGCGTCAGCCCGGCCGAGAAGGCCACCATGGCATCGTTCAGGAAGGGGAAGGCCGCTTCCACGCCCGCCAGCTCGCAGGCTTTCATGACCTTCGGCAAATCGTTGTCGGCCAGGGTGATCTGCAGGTCCAGCGCCAGCATGCGGTTGATCAGCGACTTCGCTTCGCTGCGGCCATAGGTCTTGTCCAGGCTGGCGAGCGGCTGGCCAATATCGGCAGCCGCCAGGAAGTCGGCGGTAAACACTTGCTGCGGGCCGTAGCGGCCCAGCAGGTTATAGGTTTCCAGGCGCGCCGGCATGGCGATCGATGCCTGCTCGATATAGCTGCGCGCCTTGCGCAGCAGGCGCACCCGTTCGCCGCCCGGGAAATTGAACACGGCCGGCTCCAGCAGCACCTCGCGGAACAGGCGCGGCACGCGCTCGTACAGGGCAAACACATGCTGCTTGGCGTAGCGTTCATTGCCGCCGAACAGTTCGTCGCCGCCATCGCCGCCGAACATGCGCGTGACGCCGTCGGCACGCGCCATGCGGGCGCAGTAATAGGCCGGCACGGCGGAAGCGTTGCCGAAGGGCTGGTCGAACACCGCGGCCACCTGCGGAATGGCGGCCACCACATCGTCCGGCGTCACATAATATTCGTGGTGGGCGGTGCCGAAATGGCGCGAGGCGGTGCGCGCGTATTCCATCTCGTCATAACCCTGGGCTTCGAAGCCGATCGAATACGTATCGGCCGGCTTGCCACCGATCTGGGTCAGCATGCCCGCAATGGTCGAAGAATCCGTGCCGCCGGACAGGAAGGCGCCCACTTTGGCATCGCCCATCGCTTCCTTTACGCTGCTGCGCAGGTGGCCGAGAAAGTCTTCCTTCAGCTCGGCGAAGGAGCGCTTGCCCTCTTCCTGGAACTGCATGCGCCAGTAGGATTTGATCTCCACGCGGCCCTGGCGGTAATGCAGGTATTCGCCCGGCATCAGGCGCTGCTGGCCTTTGTACACGGTACCGGGCGACGGCACCATGTGGAAGTAGACGTAGTTGTACAAGCCCTGGTGGTCGAGCATGGGCGGCGTCAGCGGATGGCGCAGCAGCGCATCGGCCGAGCTGGCGAAGACCAGCGTCTCGCCGGCCAGCTGCCAGCTCAGCGGCTGGATGCCCATGCGGTCGGCTGCCAGCAGCGCTTCGCCGCTGCGTTCATCGAGGATGGCCAGACCGAAGGCGCCGCTCAGCAGCTGGCACAGGCGCTCCGGCTGGCCCTGCAGCCAGACGGCGGCCAGCGTACTGGCCAGGCCTTGCGACTGGGCGCGCTCGGCCAGCACCGCATCATTGATGCCGGGATGGCCCCAGACCGCCACCAGCAGGCCGTCGCGCTGGTGCAGCTGGGCGCCGCCGGCCGCCGCCGCCACCGCCGCTGCGCTGCGCGAGCCGTGCAGGACCTGCACCGCGCTGCCGTCGAACCTGGCCAGCGGTGCGGCCATTGCCTCGATCAGGCTGCGCTGGTCGCCGCCAAACCCCATCCATCCACACAGACCACTCATCTTGCTTTCCTCATTCCGCGCTTCAAAACAATCATCAGGGCCAGCGGCATGGCGTACATGAAGGTCTGCGGATCGGTGCGCAGCTGCTTCTTCAGTACATTCCACTTCAGCGAACGCCGGTGCGCGGCACGGTGCAGCAGCTCGGCAATGAAGCTGCGGCGCAGCGTCCATACCGACGCACGATTGGCTTCCATCTGCGCGGCATTCAGTTCGAACAGCCGCGGCAGCGTCTTCTTGTACTTGATTTCATAGTGCGCGCGGATCAGTGCGTTCTCCGTGCCCCAGCCCGAGCCGGCAAACACATTGACGCCGGGCCCATAGGTGCATTCCACCCATTCCGAGAAGGCAAAGCGCTGCGTGCGGCGCGACAGCTCGAGCCAGAACAGGTAATCCTCGCCCGCGTAGACAAATTCCTGCCGGAAGCGCTGCTCCGGGAATTTCGCAAAACGGTAGGCCACGGTCGAGGTGCCGATGATGTTGCCGCTCAGGATCTGGTCGAACATATCGCCTTCATAGGCGTGCAAGCCCTCGCCGGCCTGCAGGCTGCGGTGCTGCTCGGGCGTGATGCGGCCGGCGCGGCGGAAGCCGCTGACGGTCTGGTCCAGCTGGTAGAGGTCGGCGAAATAAAAGTCATAGCCTTCGTCCAGCGCGGCTACCGCACGCATCAGGTGCTGCGGGAACCATTCATCGTCTGAATCGATGAAGGCCACATATTCGGTGCCGGGCGGGACATTATCCAGCCCCTTGTTGCGCGCCGCGGCGGGGCCGCCGTTGGGCTGCTCGACGATGCGGATGCGCGCCTCGTTGCCCGGCAGGAGCTGCTCCAGCTCGGTACGCGCCGGCACCGGCGATGCATCGTCAACAATGATCAGCTGCCAGTCCACGCCGCCTTCCTGCGCCAGCACGGAACGCACAGCCTTGGACAGGATGCCCGGCTTCCGCTGGAAATACGGAATAACGATGGTAACTTTGGCTGACATGGGCAACCTCCGGTTCAGACGAGAACTTCGACGGCAGCAGGGTGGCTGAGGAACGCGGCCGGACTGGCCGTCACGCCATAGGCGCCGGACTGCAGCACAACCACCAAGTCACCCACGTCCGCCTGGCCCAGTTCCATCTGGTCAGCCAGCAGGTCCAGCGGCGTGCACAGGGGGCCAACCACGGAAGCCTGTTCGCGCGGACCCTGCGCCACTTTCGTGCCGACCACGACCGGATAATTTTTGCGGATCACCTGGCCGAAGTTGCCGGAGGCGGACAGGTGATGGTGCAGGCCGCCGTCCGTCACCAGGAAGACCTGGCCGCGCGACAGCTTGCGGTCGACCACGCGGCACACATAGGCGCCCGCTTCGCCGACCAGGTAGCGTCCCAGCTCGATCACCACTTGTGCGCCCTGCAGGCGCGGGCGCAGCTCGTCCAGCAGGCGCGCCAGGTTGGCGCCCACCGCTTCCAGGTCGAGACGTTCTTCGCCGGGGAAATACGGGACGCCGAAGCCGCCGCCGATATTCAGCAGGCGCGGCGCACGGGGTGCCGCTTCGGCCAGGCGCAGCGCCAGCGCGAAAGTCTTTTCGTGCGCTTCCTGGATCGCGGCCGCCTTCAGGTTCTGCGAACCGCTGAAGATGTGGAAGCCCTCGAAGTCCAGCTCCAGCTCGCCGATCCGGCGCAGCATGTCGGGCACGCGCTCGGCGTCCACGCCGAACTGCTTGGGGCCGCCGCCCATCTTCATGCCGGAGGATTTCAATTCAAAGTCCGGATTCACGCGCACCGCCACCCTGGGCTGGATGCCGAGGCGCTGGCCAATCACGGCGGCGCGCTCCATCTCGCCTTCCGATTCCAGGTTCAGCACGATGCCGGCCGCGATCGCGCAGGACAATTCCGCATCGCTCTTGCCCGGGCCCGCAAAGCTGATGCGCGACGGGTCCATCGTGGTATCGAGGGCCACGCGCAGCTCGCCGCCGGAGGCGACGTCGATGCCGTCGACCAGGCCGGCCATATGCTGCACCACGGCCGGCATCGGGTTGGCCTTCATGGCGTAATGCAGGTGCACGTCCGGCGGCAGGTGGCGGCGCAGCAGGGCCACGCGTTCGGTCATCGCCTTGCGCTCATAGACGTAGAACGGGGTCTGCCCCACGCGCTGCGCCAGGCGGGCGAGCGGGATGCCGCCGATGTGCAGGCTGTCAGCGCGCACTTCGAACTGGGTCAGCGCGGCGTGTTGCGGGCGCTGGACGCTCATGCACCCTCCGCGAACACGTTCTCGTACTGCGTGGACAGCAGCTTGCGGTCGATCTTGCCGTTCGGGTTGCGCGGCAGGGCCGCGTCGGCGATCACGATCTTTTGCGGCAGCATATAGGCCGGCAGGTGCGGCTTGCAGGCGGCCAGCAAGTCGGAGGCGGTCATCGCCACGCCCTCGCGCGGCAGCACAATCACCACGATGGCCTGGCCCAGCGCCGGGTGCTTGACGCCAATGGCGGCCGCTTCGGCCACATGTTCGCGCGCATACACGACTTCTTCCACTTCGGTGGGCGACACGCGGTAGCCGGAGGTCTTGATCATTTCATCGTTGCGGCTGATGAAGTAGAGGAAGCCTTCCTCATCCTTGCGCACCGTGTCGCCCGACCACACGGCCAGTTCCGTGATCGGCAAGCCATAGTGCAGGGCCGCGATGGGCTTGAAGCGCTCGGCCGTCTTGGCCGGGTCGTTCCAGTAGCCCAGCGACACCAGGGCGCCGCGGTGCACCAGTTCGCCCGGTTCGCCCGGCGCGCATTCGCTGCCGTCGGGGCGCAGCACCATCACTTCCGCGTTGGGGATGGCCTTGCCCATCGAATCGGGACGGCGTTCCAGCTCGTCCGGCGGCAGGAAGGTGGAACGGAAAGCTTCGGTCAGGCCGTACATGAGGAAAGGCCTGGCTTTCGGCAGCGCCTTGCGCAGCGCCTCCAGCGTGGGGCGCTGCATGGCGCCGCCGGAATTGGTCAGGTAGCGCAGCGTGCAGTCTTCCGGCCACGGCAGGGGCGCCAGCTGTATCCATAGCGGCGGCACGGCGGCCAGTCCCGTGATCTTTTCGGCGACCACGGCGTTCAGCACGTCGCGCGCCAGCAGGTGGTTGATCAGCACGGCGGTGGCGCCCACATGGAAGGCCGTCGTCAGCTGCGACAGGCCATAGTCAAAGCTGAGCGGCAGCACGGCCAGCAGGCGGTCCGCCGGCGTGTTTTCCAGGTAGCTCGACACGCTGACCGCGCCCGCCACCATATTGCGGTGGGACAGCACCACGCCCTTCGGCTTGCCCGTACTGCCCGAGGTATACAGGATGGCCGCCATATCGGTATCGATGGCGCGATGGGCGCGCAAGCTGGCCTCCGCCGTGGCCTGGAACTCGTCCCAGGCCAGCATTTCCACGCCGTGCAGGAGCGGCAGCTCGCCATTGCCGGTAGCCACCACCAGGCGCAGGTCGCGGCAGTGCGACAGCGCATCCTGCAGCAGGCGCAGGCGGTCGATCGACGTCACCAGCACGCGCACATTGCAGTCGGCCAGGATGTAGGCGACCTGCTCCGGCTTCAGCAGCGGATTGACGGGCACGAAGGCGCCGCCGGCCGCCGCCGCGCCGAACATGGCCGCGACATTTTCGATATTCTTCTCGAGGTAGACCGCGACGCGCTCGCCCCGCTCGAGGCCGGAGGCCAGCAGGGCGGACGCCGTCTGCCGCACCAGGCCGGCCAGTTCACCATAGTTCAGCCGGCGCTGGCCATAGACCAGCGCTTCCGCGCCAGGGGTCCGCTGGGCCGAGCGCAGCAGCAAGTCGTGGATCAGGTCGCTCATCTTTCAAATCCTGCGTTATTTAATGCGGAGCGGCAAGCCCCCCGGTTCGGATATTAACATTTTATAATCGACATCATTCCCCTTTTTTGGGGCCCAAAGCCTTAGCATTTCACAATTTTCGTATAAAAAACAACAACAAGTGTAAGCACCTAGCAACGGATTGTGGTTTTATTAACTCAATCGATCCGCCGGGCTGCGCGCGGGTTATACTTTCGAACATGCCAATCTTGAAACTACGCCTTCCAGCGAGTGTCCATGGGGAATTTCAGCATTTCAGATGTTAAATCCGGGGAAGCAGCCGACCAGGCCCGGGCCCTCGGCAGTTTTGTGCCGAATGTGCCGGATTATCCGCGCTCGCGCCTGCCGATCAACCCGCCGCTCTCGATGGCCTCCTTCCTGCGAGGTTTGCACGGCGCTGTCCCCTCGATCCTGGATGCCGGCCCGCGCCGCTACACGACCAGCGGCCGCGTCGCCATCGCCCTGGCGCTGCGCGACGCCGGCATCGGCCCCGGCGACAAGGTGCTGGTGCCCTCCTACCACTGCTCGTCGATGGTCGAGCCGGTGATCTGGGCCGGCGCCACGCCCGTTTTCTTCCGCGTCCACGCCAACACCGCCATCAACCTGGACGATGTGGCGGCCAAGCTGGATGAGCGCTGCAAGCTGCTGATGGCCACCAATTACTTTGGCTTCCCGCAAGACCTGGGCGCGCTGCGCGCCTTCTGCGACAGCCGCGGCCTGCTGCTGCTGGAAGACTGCGCGCACTCCTTCCTGGGCGAGCACAAGGGCCGGCCGCTGGGCTCCTGGGGCGATTACGCGATTGCCAGCAGCATGAAGTTCTTCCCGCTGTACGAAGGCGGACTGCTGGTGTCGGCACGCCGTCCGCTGGACAAGGTGGAGCAGCATTCGGCCGGCCTCGCCTTCGAAGCGAAGGCCATGATCAATACGCTGGAAGACGGCTTTGCCCACGACCGCCTGCGCCTGCTGCGCGCGCTGACCTATGTGCCGATGAAGCTGAAATCGCTGCTGTGGAGCCAGATCAAGGCGCGCCGCCAGCCCGACGCCCAGCCGCTGGCGCCCGGCTCCTCGGATGGCGGCTTCGGTTTCGATCCGCGCTGGCTGGACAAGCGCTCCTCCCGCTTCTCGCGCATGATGCTGCGCGTGGTGTCGCGCAACCGCATGGGCGCCCTGCGCCGCCGCAATTACCTGCGCCTGCAGCAGGCCCTGGCCGACCTGCCGGGCATCCATCCGCTGCATGCGGAGCTGCCGGACAATGTCTATCCCTGGGTCTTCCCCATGGTGGCGGACGAGCCGGAAGCGATCTTCCGCGTGCTGAAAATGGATGGCGCGCCCGTGATCCGTTTCGGCGAATTCCTGTGGCCGGGCGTGGACGCGAGCGTATGCGCCAACAGCGTGGACCTGTCGCGCCGTGTGCTGCAGCTGCCCTGCCACCAGGAAATGCGCGAACGCGAGATGGCCTGGATGATCGATAAAGTGCGCAGCGTGGTGCTGGCACAGAAAGCGAAGTCCTCATGAGCTGGCGCGTGCTGCCTGCGACGGAATTCGCCCGCCACACCGACCTGTGGCGGGACTGCAACGCCGCCACCACGCGCTCGCCGCTGCTGGAGCCGGACTTCGTGCAAGCCCTGCTCGACGCTTTCGGCACGGGCGAGGAGAAGCTGGCCATCCATGAACAAAACGGCCGCCTGCTGGCGATGGGCATCGTTGCGCCCGGCGGGCGCGGCGCCTGGAGCACCTTCCAGCCTTCGCAGGCGCCTGTCAGCATGTGGATGCACGCGCCGAACGTGGAGCTGCAGCCGCTGCTGGGTGGCCTGCTGCGCGCCCTGCCCGGCCTGCCGCTGATGCTGGGCCTGACCCAGCGCGATCCGCAGCTCGAAGCGCGCCCCGCGGAAAGCGGGCAGCTGAACACGGCCGACTATATCCGCACGGCGCGCGTGTCGCTGGCCGGCACTTTCGAGGATTACTGGAATGCGCGCGGCAAGAACCTGCGCAGCAACCTGAAGAAGCAGCGTTCCAAGCTGCAGAAGGATGGCATCGTGCCGCGCCTGGAAGCGTTCCGCGCGCCGGAACAGATGGCGCAGGCCGTGGCCGACTATGGCCGGCTGGAGAGCGCGGGCTGGAAGGCCGGCCGCGGCACCGCCGTGCATCCGGACAATGAGCAGGGCCGCTTCTACACGCAGATGCTGGAAGCCTTCGCGCGGCGCGGCGCGGCCTGCGTCTACCGCTACTGGTTCAATGAGCAGCTGGTGGCGACCGACCTGTGCATCGAAGGCAATGGCTGCGTGATCGTGCTGAAAACCACCTATGACGAGTCGGTGCCCTCCAGCCTGTCGCCAACCCTGCTGATGCGCGAGGAATGCGTGCAGCAGCTGTTCGGGGAACAGCGCTTCGAACGGCTGGAGTTCTACGGCAAGGTCATGGAATGGCATACGCGCTGGACCGAGGAAATCCGGACCATGTACCATGTCAACCTTTACCGCTGGCCCGGGCTGATGCCGCTGCATCGCCTGGTCCGGAATCGCCATGCCCTGCCCGGCCTGCTGCGCGCCAGATTTGCGCCGGCCCCGGCCCCGGCGGCGGCGCAATCCCCGACAACGGAGTAACGGAGTTTATCAATGCAGCAGTATCTCGACGAAGTAAAAACCCTCCTGATCGACACGCTCGCCCTCGGCCCTGCCGGCCAGCACCTGAACGAGCATTCGGCCCTGCTGGGCAGCATCCCGGAACTCGATTCGATGGCCGTGGTGCAGCTGATCGGCGCACTGGAAGAGCAGTTCGGCTTCAGCGTGGACGATGACGAAATCAGCGCCTCCACTTTCGCCACCCTCGGCAGCCTGGCCGCCTTCGTCCAACACAAGCTGACAGCATGAATGCCCGCCCTGCGCCGCACGCCCATCCGTTCTTCCTGGACGGCGGGGCAGCAGCGCGCTTTTGCCTGTACCACGCGCCGCAGGGTTCCTGCCGCGGCGCCTTCATCTATCTGCACCCGTTTGCCGAGGAGATGAACAAGGCGCGCCGCATGGCGGCGCTGCAGGCACGCACGCTGGCGGCGCAGGGCTTTGCCATCCTGCAGATCGACCTGCACGGCTGCGGCGACAGCGCCGGCGATTTTGCCGACGCGCGCTGGGAAACCTGGCTGGCCGACGTGGCGCGCGCCGAGCGCTGGCTGGAGCAGAAGCTGGGCGACGCCCTGCTGGCGCCGGTCGGCCTGTGGGGCCTGCGCCTGGGCGCCCTGCTGGCCCTCGACTACGCGCGCCAGTCGCCGCACATGCCGTCCGCCATGCTGCTGTGGCAGCCCGTCTCCAGCGGCTCGGCCTTCCTGACCCAGTTCCTGCGCCTCAAGGTGGCGGCGCAGATGCTCGAGGACGGCCAGCAGAATGGCGGCACAGCCGCCCTGCGCGCCGCGCTGGAACAGGGCGAAGCGCTGGAAATCGCCGGCTATACGTTGGCGCCCGAACTGGCGCGCGCCATCGATGGCCAGGATGCGACGCGCATCATGCCGCCGCTGTGCCCCGTGCACTGGTTTGAAATGGTGGCCGAAGCGAGCCGTCCGCTGCCGCCGGCCGCGGCGCGCGTGCTGCAGACCTGGCAGGTCAACGGCGCCGACGCCACCGGCCACGCCGTACCCGGCCCCGCCTTCTGGGCCAGCCAGGAAATCGCGGAAGCACCCTTCCTGCTGCGGGCCACCTGCGCAGCCCTGCAGGAGGCCGCCTATGCAGCCTGACGAACAAGCCCTGGCCTTCGCCTGCGGCGGCGAGCCGCTGGTCGCCATCCTCAGCCCCAGCGCCGCGCCGGCAAAGCGCGGCGTGCTGATCATTGTTGGCGGCCCGCAGTACCGGGCCGGCAGCCACCGCCAGTTCGCCCTGCTGGCGCGCGACCTGGCCGCGCAAGGCATTCCCGCCATGCGTTTCGACTACCGCGGCATGGGCGACAGCGGCGGCGATCTGCGCAATTTTGAAATGGTGCAGGACGACCTGCGCGCCGCCGTCGACGCCTTCCTGCACGCCGTGCCGGGCCTGCAGGAAGTGGTGCTGTGGGGGCTGTGCGACGCCGCGTCCGCCGCCATGTTCCATGCCCACGCCGACCGGCGCGTGGCCGGCCTGGTGCTGCTCAACCCGTGGGCGCGCACCGAGGATGGCCTGGCGCGCGCCACGCTGAAGCACTATTACCGCGACCGCCTGCTGCAGCCGGCGCTGTGGAAGAAGATAGTCAGCGGCCAGTTCGATTTCCGCGGCGCCCTGCGCTCGTTCGCCGGCGTGCTGGGCGCGGCGCGCGGCAAGGCGCCGGCAGACGAACCGGCCCCGGCGCCGGAAGCGGCGGCACCGGCCCCCGTCTACTCGGTCGGCGCACCGCCGGGCGGTCCCGGCCTGCACGGGCGCATGCTGGAAGGCATGCAGCGCTTCGGCGGCCCCGTCCTTTTCATTTTCAGTGGCGCCGACCTCACGGCTCAGGAGTTTCTTGACATGACCAAGGCATCCCGCCGCTGGCAGGACTTGCTGGCCGCACCGCGCGTGCAACAGCAGACCCTGCAGGCGGCCGACCATACCTTCTCGCGCCGCGAATGGCGCGACCAGGTGGCCGCATGGACCGGCGAATGGGTGCGCGCATGGTAAAGCGTGTGCTGATGATCGCCTTTCACTTTCCGCCGCTGCGCGGCAGCAGCGGGATCCAGCGCACGCTGAAGTTTGCGCAATACCTGCCCGCGCTGGGCTGGCAACCTCTGGTGCTGTCGGCCCATCCGCGCGTCTACGAAAACCAGGGCCCGGACCAGATGAAGGAAATTCCGTCCGAAGCCATCGTGCACCGCGCCTTTGCGCTCGACACGCGGCGTCACCTGTCCTTCCGCAACCGCTACGTGGGCTGGATGGCCCTGCCGGACCGCTGGGTCAGCTGGTGCCTGGGCGCCGTGCCGACCGGGCTGCGCCTGGTGCGCCGCTACAAGCCGCAGGTGCTGTGGTCGACCTATCCGATCGCCACCGCCAACCTGATCGCCTATTTCCTGCACAAGCTGACCGGCCTGCCCTGGGTGGCCGACCTGCGCGACCCGATGACCGATGTCGACTATCCGTCCAATCCCGTCACGCGCAAGGTCTACCGCTGGATCGAGGACCGCACGGTGGAAAACTGCACGGTGGCCGTGTGCACCACGCCGGGCGCCATCGTCACCTATACCAAACGCTATCCGCACATCCCGGCCAGCCGCTTCACGCTGATCGAGAATGGCTACGATGAAGAGAACTTCACCGATGCGGCGCGCGCAGCCGCCAGCTTCCAGCGCCCGCCCGGCCGGCCGTTCACGCTGATCCACAGCGGCGTGATCTACCCGTCCGAGCGCGATCCGGTGCCGCTGTTCGAGGCCCTGTCCGACCTGCAGCGCACGGGCGAGGTCACGCCGCAGCGGCTGCATATCGTGCTGCGCGCCACCGGTCACGATGACTACCTCGCCGGCCTGATCGACCGCTACAACATCGGCAGCCTGGTCAGCCTGGCGCCGCACATCGCCTACCGCGACGCGCTGACCGAAATGCTGACGGCGGACGGCCTGCTGGTGCTGCAGGCGACCAACTGCAACCACCAGATCCCGGCCAAGCTGTATGAATACCTGCGCGCGCGCCGCCCCATCCTGGCCCTGACGGATACGATCGGCGACACCGCCGCCGCGCTGCGCAGCGCCGGCATCGACACCATCGCGCCGCTGGACGACAAGGAAGGCATCAAGGCCGGCCTGCTGCACTTCCTGCGCCAGGCGGAAGCGGGCCAGGCGCCGCTGGCGACGTCCGCGGCGGTGGCCGGCGCCTCGCGCCGCGCCCGCACCGCAGAGCTGGGCCGCCTGCTGGACCATATCACCGCGACCGCGCACGCCAAACGTCCGGTCACCCAAGGCAGTACGGAGGAAGTATGAAGAAAGCGATATTGATTTCCGGCGCCAGCTTGCTCATGCTCTCGGGCGGCATGGCGCAGGCCAGGCAGATTTGCGGCAGCCTGGGCGTCGCACACGACGTGCGGGATAACGAACTAATTCTGCAGATCGTTGAGGGCGCCCACTTCACTGAAGAGGTGGAAGCGGGCGGACGCGGCACCTCGGGCGGCCTGGCGGCGGCGGACATCCACTACACCCTGGCCACCTTCCCCAACCACCGGCGCGCGCTGGAAGCGGTGATCCGGATGGCGCCGCGCTACAAGGGCGGCACGATTCCCGGCATGCAATACCCTTCCGAGTGCTATCTGGAACGCGCAGTGCGCTTCCGTCCGGACGATGGCATCGTCTGGGGGCTGTATGGCCGTTACCTGTATGTGATGGGCAAGGAGTCGCAAGCCTTGCCCATGTTCGAGCGGGCAATCGCGCTCAGCCCGGACGATCCCGCCATCAATTACAACATCGGCCTGATGTACGCCAAGCAGAAACAGTACGACAAGGCCCTGCCTTACGCCCAGAAGGCCTATGCCGCCGGCTTCCCCCTGGCGGGCCTGAAGAACATGCTGGTCAGTGCCCGCGCCTGGGTTGAGCCGCCGAAGTCCGCCGCCGCCGATGCTGAAAGTGCAGCCCCAGGCGCCGCTGCCCCTGCTGCTGCGGCGGCCGCTTCCTCTGCCAGCACCGAAGCGACGACGAAACAATGATGCGTGTTGTGTTTGCGCGCGCCACCGCGGTGGCGGCGCTGGCCCTGCTGGCCCTCGTTTGCTGGTACTACCCGGCCAACAAGCTGCTGCTGGGCGCCGGACTTGGCGCCTATATCGCCCTGCTGCTGTGGCGTCCCACCTGGTGGCTGGCCATCGTGCCGGCCCTGCTGCCCGTGCTCGATTTCGCGCCGTGGACCGGCTGGTATTTCGTCGACGAGCTGGACCTGCTGCTGCTGGCCACCTGTGCCGGCGGCTACCTGCGTTACGGCAAAGAACAGCCCACCCGCCTGCCGGGCCTGGCGAAGGCGGCCTGCGTGCTGCTGGTGCTGTGCTGGCTGGGCGCAGCCGCGCGCGGCCTGCTGCCGCTGCCGCCGTGGGACGCCAATGCACTGTCCAACTATGTCAGCCCGTATAACAGCCTGCGCGTGCTGAAAGGCCTGCTGTGGCCGCTCTTGCTGCTGCCCCTGCTGCGCCAGAGCGCGGGAGCGGAAGCCGTCAACATCGAGCGCCTGTTCGTGCCGGGCATGCTGGCCGGCCTGGCGCTCACCAGCCTGGCCGTGATGTGGGAGCGCGATACCTTCCCGGCCTGCTCAACTTCGCCAGCGATTACCGTCCCACGGCGCCCTTCTCCGCCATGCACACCGGCGGCGCCGCCCTCGACGCCTACCTGGCGATGGCCTTCCCCTTTGTCGCCCTGTGGCTGATCGATGGCCGCCATCACCCGTCCCGGCTGGCGGCCGGCCTGGCGTGCCTGATGCTGGGCTGCTTCGCGGGCCTGACCATTTTCTCGCGCGACATTTACATCGCTTACGCCGCCTCCGGCGCCCTGATCGGCGCGCTCATCTGCGCGCACCGCGTGCGCCGCGGCGCCCTGCGCTGGCAGGCCTTGCTGGCGGCCCTGCTGATGGGAGTGCTGCTGGTGTGGATGCTGTCGCATGTGTTCAGCACCAGCGGCTACCGCGGCCTGCTGGCATCGCTCGGCCTGCTGGGCGCGGCGGTCGTGGCCGGCGGCGCCGAACAGCGCCTGCGGCACTGGCTGCTTGCTGCCGGGGTGGCCGTGGCGCTGCTGGCGGCCAATGGCGCGCTGGAATTGCTGGGCGGTGGCGGCGAGACGTCGAAAACCGCCTATGCGGGCTATATCCTGGCCGGCGCCGTGTGCGCGGCCGGCACCGCGCTGCTGCTGTTCGGCCGCGAACAGCAGCGCCTGCAGGGCATTGCCCTGGCCCTGGGTGCACTACCCGCAATCGGCCTCGCCGCCATTCTGGTCGGCAGGCACTGGGGCGGCAACGAAACCCTGCCCGACCTGGCCATGGTGCTGCTGCTGGCCGCCGCCCTGGCCGCCTGCCGCCTGCTGCCGCAGCGCCCCTGGACACTGAACCGCGGCACGCTGACGGTCGGCTTTTTTGCCACCATCGTGCTGGCCATCCTGATCCCGATTACCGGCAGTTATTACACCGGCAGCCGCTTCTCCACCGTGGGCGACGACCTGGGCGTGCGTCTCGACCACTGGCAGGAAGCACTGGACATGATGGACAAGGACGGCATGACCCAGGCTTTCGGCCAGGGCTTGGGCCGCTATCCGCAGCTGTACATGTGGCGTAACACGCACGGTGAAACGCCCGGCTCCTTCCGCTATATCGAGGAAGGCAGCAACCGCTACCTGCGCCTGGGCGGCTCGGAGCTGTCCACCGGCTACGGCGAAATCCTGCGCTTCCTGCAGCGGGTGGACGTGCAGCCCGGCCGCCGCTACGTGCTGTCCATGGATTACCGCACCAGCAGCGACAAGGCCGGGCTCAGCACCGCCGTCTGCGAACGCTGGCTGCTCTATCCGCAGAGCTGCCTGATCCCGCGCGTTCCGGGCGCCAAATGGACGCCGGACTGGGTGCATGTGGAGCAGCCGCTGCCGCCGCGCACCAGCACGGACGGCCTGATCGGCACGCCGATGCAGCTGGAAATCGCCGTCTGGTCGCGCACCGGCACCATGGATGTGGATAACGTCAGCCTGCGCGAAGCGGACACGGGCCGCGAGCTGATCCGCAACGGCAGCTTCAGCGACGCCAACGATTACTGGTTCTTCAGCAGCGACCGCAACCACATGCCCTGGCACGTGAAGAATTACGCGGTCAATACGGTGTTCGAACTGGGCTGGGTGGGCGCCCTGGCCACCGCCTTCTTCCTGCTGGCGGTAGGCGCGCCGCTGGTGGGGCGCGGCCTGGGCGGGGACTTGCAGGCTGCCGTGTTCCTGGCGGCGATGACGGGCTGCATGATGGTGGGCCTGTTCGACTCCATCACCGACGTGCCGCGCCTGACCATCCTGTTCATGCTGCTGGCCCTGGCGGGCAATCTGAAAGCGGTGGCAGCAAAGCGCAAGCGCCGCCGCCGCACCACCGAAGATCAGGCCGCGGAAGCCTTGATCGCGTGACGTTCCATCAAATCGTACAGGGTCGGGCGGCTCACGCCCAATAGCTCGGAAGCCTTGACGATATTGCCCTCGACCTGGGCCAGCGCCTTGACGATGGCCCGGTATTCGGCCTCGTCGCGCACCTGGCGCAGGTTGAAGGGCTGTTCTTCCAGCGGCGCACCTGACAGGCCCAGGTCGTCGGCCGTGATGGCCGGGCCGTCCGCCATGATGACGGCGCGCTTGATGATGTTTTCCATCTCCCGTACATTGCCCGGCCACTCGTGGTGGCTGATCTGCGCCAGGGCATCGGTGCTGAAGTGCATATTGCCGCGCCCTTCCTGGGTGCAGAAGCGGTTCTTGAAGTGCTGCGCCAGCAGCACCGCGTCGCCTTCGCGCTGGCGCAGCGGCGGCAGGGTCAGCACGATTTCGGACAGGCGGTAATACAGGTCTTCGCGGAAGCGGCCGGACTTCGCAAGTTCCTTCAGGTTCTGGTGGGTGGCGCAGACGATGCGCACATCCACCGGGATTTCCTCATGGCCGCCGACGCGCTCGATCACGCGCTCCTGCAGGAAGCGCAGCAGCTTGGCCTGCAGCGGCATCGGCATGTCGCCCACTTCGTCGAGGAAGAAGGTGCCGCCATGGGCCAGTTCCACCTTGCCCTTGGTCTGCTTGACGGCGCCGGTGAAGGCGCCCTTCTCGTAACCGAATAGTTCGGACTCGAGCAGCGTTTCCGGGATCGCCGCGCAATTGATGGCCGTGAAGCGCTCCTTGGCGCGCGGGCTGCCCTGGTGCAGGGCGCGCGCAATCACTTCCTTGCCGGTGCCCGATTCGCCCAGCACCATGACGGTGGCGGAACTGGGCGCCACCTTCTCGACCTGGCGGCACACCTTGAGCATGCCGGGGTCGCGGCTGATGATGCCGTTCAGCGGGCTGTCCGCCTGGCTTTGCTGCATGCGGCGGTTTTCCTGCTGCAGGCCGTATAGGAAGAAGGCGCGCTTGATCACCAGCGACAGCAACTCCGGCTCGCAGGGCTTCTGGTGGAAATCGTAGGCGCCCATGGCGATCGCCTGCACGGCGTGGGCGCGGTCCTGATTGCCGGTCAGCACGATGACCTTGGTGTCCGGCGCCAGCGCCAGGATGGACTGCAGCGTGGCCAGGCCTTCGGTGGCGCCATCCGGATCGGGCGGCAGGCCCAGGTCCATGGTGCAGACGGCCGGCTCGTGGCGGCGCAACTGCGCCAGCGCACTTTCGCGGTCGCCCGCCACCACCACATCGTAGTCGTCAAAACTCCACTTCAGCTGCTTTTGCAGTCCAGGGTCGTCTTCAATAATCAGCAGCTTCGGTTTGCTCGTGCTCACAGCGTGTCCTCTATCTTCAGGCGGCTTGTTCAATGGATTGCTGACGGTGCAGCGGAAGGCTGACCGTGAACGTGGTGCCTTGATCTGGCTGGCTGCGCACCTGCAGCTGTCCACCGAGCTGGTGGATGTATTCCCGGCTCTCGAAAGCGCCAATGCCCATGCCGGCCGACTTGGTGGAGTCGAAGGGCTTGAACAGGCGCTCGCGGATGAAATCTTCCGTCATGCCGCAGCCGGTGTCGCTCACTTCGACCTGCACCGTTTCGCCGACACGGGCTACGCGCACCGTCACCCGGCCTTCGCGCGGCGTCGCTTCGATCGCATTCTGGATCAGGTGGCCCAGCACGCGCTCCAGGCGCTCGGCCTCGGCCAGCACGCGCAGGCCGGGCTGGCCGATTTCCAGCAGCGGACGCGGCTCGAACGCGGCCTTGCCCGCCACCGCCTGCGCCAGCAGCGGACCGATGTCCAGCGCGGTGGCGCATTCGGGCGAGGCGGTACGGCTCGAATTTTTGCAGCATCAGTTTCATCTTTTGCACCGACAAGTCGACAGTCTCCATCATATCGCGCTGGAACTCCGGATTGTCGCGATGTTTTTCCGCATTGGCCATCAGCAGCGACAGCTGGGCCACCAGGTTCTTCAGGTCGTGCACGACGAAGGTGGACAGGCGGTTGAAGGAATCGAACTGGCGCGCCAGCATCAACGCGCTGTCGGCTTCCTGCTGCGCAAGATAGGAGGCGGCCTGGGTGCCGGCAATCTTCAGCAGGTCGCGCACCTCCCAGTTCAGGTTGACGGCGCTGCGCGCTTCCTGCAGCACGACAAAGCCGAACAGGCGCCCTTGCAGCAGCAGCGGCACCACCAGCCAGGCGCGCGAGAAGGCATGCAGCCACGCCGGCAGCGCGAGATTGTCATACAGCGATTGGTCGCGCTCGTATTCATCCAGGTCGATCAGCCACTGCTTCTGCTCCAGGAACTGGCACAGCACGGAATCGGCCGGCTCGACGACTTTCTGCGGCGACACATGCCACTGCGCGGCCGGCTCGAAGGCGCCCGATTCGCTCCGGATCCACAGGGCGCCGCCCGGGCTCTCGACCAGGGCGCCCAGCGCCGAGATGCTGCGCTCGCCCAGGCCCGGCCCCTGCTGCGACAGCGTGCGCGTAAATCCCAGCCACTCTTCGCGGTAATCGTAGTTGTAGCTGTAGAAGTGCTTGCTGATGAACACTTTCAGCCAGGCGCGGAAGGTGCCGGAAAAGAGGATACCGGCCAGCAGGACGGTGGCGCCGAACAGGAACACCAGCTGCATCAGCGAGCCCCAGGTGCCGCCCACATAGCGCAGATAGTAGGCGGCCGAGCTCATGGCCAGCAGGTAGATGGCCGAACCGATCAGGGCGGCCGAATGGAACACCACCCGGCGCGAGACGGCGATCTGCCCCGCCCAGGAGGCGCTGCGCAGCATGGAGAGGCCGATCAGCGGCACCGTCAGCGCATTGACCACACCGCGCGCGGCCCACAGTTCCTGGCTCAGTTCGCGGAACAGCAGGGTGTCGCTGTACATGTAGAAATCGTAGGCGAACATGGCGCCGATGCCGAGGCAGGCGAACTTGATGGCCCAGCGCTCCTGCACGCCGCGGTTGCGGTACAGCTGCTCGACCAGCAGCATGCCCAGCACGGCGATGCCCAGGCGGCCCAGCACGCTGACATGGAATTCCACCAGCTGCGGAATCAGCGGCGCTGCCAGGGCGGACAGCAGCAAAACCAGGTAGAAGGCGGCAATCATGCGCACGTTGCGCGACCGGCGCGCGCCCGGCGCCGGTCCAAGCTGGCCCTGCAGCGCCAGCAGGGCCGCAGTCCAGGCGGCGTCGCGCAGCAGTTCGGCGAGGTAGAGCAGCAGGGCCGGCTCGGCCGTGACCGCGGCCCAGGCCAGGATACCGCCCCAGCCGGCCGTGACCAGGCTGGACAAGGCCAGCACGCGGCCATGCGGACGCTGGCGCCATCCCGTCAGCAGCAGCAGGCCGAAGAAAAGGAACGCCAGCGCGGCGCTGGCATAGCTAAAGACGGCGGTGCTGGTCGGCATCAGCGCTCCATAAGCTGGGCTCAGCGGCCTCCCCTGAACATCACCACCTTGAAGGTGTCGATCAGGACCAGCACATCCAGCAGCAGGCTGTTGTTTTTCACGTAATACAGGTCGTACTGCAGTTTCTGCAGGGCGTCCTCGATCGAGTCGCCGTAGCCGTAGCGCACCTGGGCCCAGCCCGTGATGCCCGGCTTGATGCTGTGGCGCACGTCATAGAAAGGCACGCGCTCGTTCAGCTGGTCGACGAAATACGGCCGTTCCGGGCGCGGGCCGACAAAGGACATCTCGCCCTTCAGCACGTTCAGGATCTGCGGCAATTCATCGATCCGCAGCTTGCGGATGATATTGCCCACGCGCGTGATGCGCGGGTCGTTTTTCGAGGCCCACTGCGGGGTGCCGTTCTTTTCCGCGTTCTTGTACATGCTGCGGAACTTCAGCACCTTGAACAGACGGCCATCCTTGCCTACGCGCTCCTGCTCGTAGAACACGGGCGCGCCGTCTTCCAGCGCGATCGCGATGGCGGTCAGCACCATCACCGGCAGCGAGACGGCCAGGATGGCCAGGCTGACCAGCACGTCGAAGGTGCGCTTCATGAAGGTCCGCACATAGCTCTGGTCGAAGCCGCCGCCGAACACCAGCCAGGAAGGCTGCAGCGAATCGACGCGGATCTGGCAAGTTTCGCGCTCGAAGAAGGTGGCGGCATCGGTCACCTGGATGCCGAAGGTCTTGCACTCCAGCAGTTCCTTGATCGGGAACGCGCCGCCGCGGCGGTTCTGCACCGAGACCACGATTTCGGACACGCGCTGGGCATTGGCCAGCGCCACCAGCGAAGCGCCGTCGGCCAGGTGCAGCAACTTGCTCTGCGGCACAGCCACGTCTTCGGACGGCACCGGCACATAGCCGGCGATATCGTATTTACGGTAGTTCCCCGGCCGCACTGCCAGGTCGCCGCACTCCTTTGCCAGGGAGCCTCCGCCCAGGAAGATGATGCGCGTTTCCAGGAAGTGGGTGCGCGACGTCTGCAGGAAAATGCCGCGCGCCAGCAGGATGCCGGTGGCCGCGAACAGGTAGACCAGCACCAGGATGCCGCGCCCGAAATACAGTTCCGGCGCCAGGTAAAACACCAGGGTCAGGATGCAGAAACCCATGGCGAAGGAAGGCATCAGCTGCAGGAAGAAGGGATTGCGCAAGCCTTCCTGGAAATTGATCTGGTACATGCCCAGCGCACTCATGCTGAACACGATGGCGGCGGCAAAAATGCAGGCCGACATGAAGAAATGGTCCAGGCGCGGCAACGCGAACTGCTCGCCGTCGAAGAAGCGCAAGCCCGCTCCGGCATAGAACGAACCGATCAGGATCATCACTTCCAGGAACAACAGGCTGAACACCACCTTCGAGATGTAGTGGTTGGAGATTCTTAGCATTTTTTCCCTCCCGCATTACTTCTTATTGCCGGATGAATTGCTGCGTCCCCACGCAGTTTCCCCGGTGATTCGTTGTAATGGCGGATTTATTCTTGACCCGCCAAATTGCGGACATACCAATCCATTGCTTCCTTCAAGCCTTCGCCGATGCGGTGCGAAGGATGGAAACCCAGGAGCTCGCGCGCCTTGCTGATATCGGCTTGCGAATGCCGCACGTCGCCCGTGCGGAACCCCTGGTACTGCGCCTTGTGCTCGTTCAGGTGCGGGAATCGCGGCTGAAGGAGCTCACGCATCATCAGGTAAAGCTGGTTTAGCGTCGTGCGCTCGTTGAGCGCAACGTTGTAGACCTGGTTGACGGCTTCCGGAGCCTCCACGGTTGCCGCCAGCAGGTTGGCCTGAACCACGTTATCGATGAAGCAGAAGTCGCGGCTCGTTTCGCCGTCGCCATTGATGAACAGCGGACGGTTGCGGATCAGGCCGGCCACCCACTGCGGTATCACCGCGGCATAGGCGCCTTCCGGATCCTGGCGCGGCCCGAACACATTGAAGTAGCGCAGGCCGATGGATTGCGTGCCGTAGCAGCGGCCGAAGACGTCCGCGTACAGTTCGTTGGCATATTTGGTCACCGCATAGGGCGACAGCGGGTTGCCGATCTGGTCCTCCACCTTCGGCAGGCCCGGATGGTCGCCATAGGTGGAGCTGGATGCGGCGTAGACGAAGCGCTTGACCCTGGCGTCGCGCGCCGCAGTCAGCATGTGCAGGAAACCGGTGACATTGGTTTCGTGCGTGGCCAGCGGATTTTCAATCGAGCGGGTCACCGAGCCGAGCGCCGCTTCGTGCAGCACGTAGTCCACGCCCATGCAGGCGCGGGCGCAGGTGGCCGGGTCGCGGATATCGCCTTCGATGAAGGTGAAATTGGCCCAGTGCGCGGAACCGACCAGCTCGTGCACCTGGTCCAGGTTGTGCTGATGGCCGGTGGCGAAATTATCCAGGCCGGTGACGCGCTGGCCCAGCTTGAGCAGGGCCTCCACCAGGTTGGACCCGATGAAGCCGGCCGCACCCGTCACCAGCCAGTGATAAGACTGGCTGCGCAGGTGCTCCTGTACTTGCTCAAACTTTGACACTACCGCTCTCCCGGATTACAGGCGCCAGACGCTGAAACCTGCTTCGCGCAGGCCGGCCATATTGAAGGCCGATTTCACGTCGATGAAGCAGCCGCCAGGATTCAGCTTGGCCGACAGGTCGCCCAGCGACAGGGCCAGCAATTCCTTGTGCGACACGGCCGCCACCAGGGCGTCGGCCTGCGGCAGGCTGTCCCAGCTTTCCAGCCTGATGCCGTATTCATGCACGGATTCCTCCGCATCGGCCACCGGATCGTACACATGCACGTCGAGGCCATACGATTGCAGTTCGAACACCACGTCCGCCACCTTGGAATTGCGCAGGTCCGGGCAGTTTTCCTTGAAGGTCAGGCCCAGCACGTTCACCTTGGCGCCCTTGATATGGCAGCCGGCGGCAATCATTTGCTTGACGGTCTTTTCCGCCACGAACTTTGCCATGCCGTCGTTGATGCGGCGGCCGGCCAGGATCACTTGCGGGTGGTAGCCGATCATGTCGGCCTTGTGCGTCAGGTAGTAGGGATCGACGCCGATGCAGTGGCCGCCCACCAGGCCCGGACGGAAGGGCAGGAAGTTCCACTTGGTGCCGGCAGCCTGCAGTACTTCCAGGGTGTCGATGCCGATCTTGTCGAAGATGATGGCCAGCTCGTTCATCAGCGCGATATTCAGGTCGCGCTGGGTGTTTTCGATGACCTTCGCCGCCTCGGCCACCTTGACGCTGGAGGCGCGGTAGACGCCGGCGGTCACGATGGATTCGTACAGCTTGGCGATCGCATCCAGGGTCGGCGCGTCATCGCCGGACACCACCTTCAGGATATTGGTCAGGGTGTGCTGCTTGTCGCCCGGATTGATGCGCTCCGGCGAGAAGCCGACGTGGAAATCGCGCCGCCACTGCAGGCCGGAATGCGCTTCCAGCACGGGGATGCAGACTTCCTCGGTAGCGCCCGGGTACACGGTCGATTCGTAGACCACGATGGCGCCCTTTTTCATATACTTGCCGACGCTGGTGGAAGCGCCGATCAGGGGACCGAAATCGGGATTGTGAGCGATATCAACAGGGGTCGGCACAGCGACCACGATATAGTCCGCCTCGGCCAGCACGGCCGGGTCGGTGCTGACGGTCAGCTGGTTGGCTGCGCGCAGGTCATCTTCCGAAACTTCACCCGTGGGGTCAATGAAGCGGCGGTAGTTTTCTACCTTGGCTTCCGACAGGTCGAAACCGATCGTCTTGCGTTTTTTGCCAAATTCGACTGCCAGCGGTAAGCCGACATAGCCCAATCCTACAACCGCGACCACCTTCGTGTTATCCATTTCGGGTTCCTGTGAGAATTACGTATTACTATTATGCTAACTATATAACATAAAGCGGACTACTTCAATGCTGAGTTTCACAATTTGAAGGCCCGGTTCATCGCGTCCATTGGGAAAGAGCGTTTTTGTTGTCGTTATGGCTGTTGGCGCAGCGCCACATAACTTCATGCAATTTGGTCAATTCAATTGACCAATTAGCATGAATTGTCAATTTTACACCGCGCTGTCCAGCCTGTCACAGCCTTTTGCAAGGAACGACGAAATGGCAACACACTGCATTGCAGCAATCCACTGGCTAAGGTAGCGTTGAGGATAATTTGATAATTTGACCACGTTATGACTGCCCCGCTCGTTTCCGTCATCATGCCTGTGTTTAACACCGGCGCTTACCTGCGCGAAGCGGTCGCCTCAGTCCTGAACCAGCGGGACCTGGCCGGACAGGCAGTGCCGCCGTTCGAGCTGATCATCGTCGACGACGGCAGCACGGACCCCGTAACGCTGGACATCCTCAACAGTTTCAGCCACGTGCCCAATCTCCGGATGCTGCGTAATGCCCGTGGCAAGGGCGCCGCAGGCGCGCGCAATACCGGCATCGAGGCCGCCGCCGGCCAATGGATCAGTTTCCTGGATTCGGACGATTTGCTCTTCCCCTACGCGCTGGCACGGCGCTGGCAAGTCGCCTGCGAGCATCCCGATGCGGCCTGGATCGCGGCCCGCTTCCGGCTCCTGCGCCCGGCGCCGGACCAGGGCACGTTCGAGAGCGCCGCAGCGCTGCTTGACATGGCGCCCCCCGCCGGCCCGCCAAAGATGCGCCGCCTGCCCTTGCCGGTGGCCGCCTTCGCAGCTGAATGCATGGTGGGCATCATGAGCGTGCTGATCCGCCGCGATCTCGTTATCGCGCAAGGCATGTTCGATGAGCGCCTGCCGCGCTCGGAAGACTACTACCTGTGGTTCCAGTGCGCGCGCGAGCACGACCTGTGGCTGCTGGAAGAGGATGTGGCCTGGTACCGCATCCATACGGCAAGCCTGACCCATGGCGATGCACCGCGCTTCCTGCACGAGGAGCGCATGCTCGAGCTGATGCTCGGCGACCATGCCTGGCAGCCCCACCGCAGGCTGCTGGTGCAACGCCTCGATGTGGTCATGCAGGACCATTGCTATTTCTACCGCAGCCGCCGCCGCTTCCAGCGCTCGCTCGGCTGCGCCCTGTACTGGCTGCGCAGGCGGCCGGTGCACGCCGCGGCGTGGAAGGAATTGCTCGCGAGTGGTTTGCGCTTCAGTTGATTGCACCAGTTTTCCCGGCTAACTCTACAGGAGTATTCATGTCGTCCCTGGTTACATCGTCGCCCTACCATGATTCGCCCCGGCCGGAAATGCTCGCTTTCGTACCGGACCAGGCCCTGCGCGTTCTCGACGTGGGCTGCCACACCGGCGCCTTTGGCGCCGCGGTGAAGAAAAAGTGCGGTGGCGAAGTGTGGGGCATTGAGCCGAACCCGGAAACGGCGCAGGTCGCGACGAAAGTCCTGGACAAGGTATTCAACGATATCTTTACCCCCGACCTGCCCCTGCCCGACCAGTACTTCGACGCCATCGTCTTCAATGACGTGCTGGAGCACATGGTTGATCCCTGGTCGGCGCTGAAACTGGCCGCCACCAAGGTCAAGGCCAACGGATGCGTGCTGGTATCGCTGCCCAACCTGCGCCACATCGATAACCTCGTGCACATTATGCGTGAGCGCGATTTCAACTACGAGCCGGCCGGAATCCGCGACAAAACGCATTTGCGCTTTTTCACGCGCAAGAGCCTGCTGCGCCTGTTCGATGGCAGCGGCCTCGTCGTCGAGCAAATCCATGGCATTAACGAGGAATGCTACCCCTCGCTCCCGCGCCGCATCGCGTATTTCCTCTTCAAGGATTATCTTGAAGACACCCGCCACATCCAGTTCGCCGTCATAGCCAGGCCCGCCGCGTCCTTAAGTTAGTCGGATCCGCTCGAGCCAAAGTCAACCCATGGGGAGCAACGATGGAAATGAGCACGACAAGAACCCTGGTCAGCATACTGAACTGGCGCGCACCGGAAAAAACCATAGCAGCCGTCGCGAGACTGCTGGAGCTTCAGCCACCCGCCTGCCATGTCGAGCTGCTGGTGATAGACAACGGTTCCAGCCTCGATGAATTCGAGACACTGCAGCGCCTGCTGCCGCCCACGGTGAGCCTGCGCCGCAACGCGGCGAACCTCGGATTTGCCGGCGGCCATAACCAGGCCATCCGGCTCGCGATGGAGCAGGACTTCGACTTCATCTGGTTATTCAACAACGATGCCAGCGTGCTGGCGTCCGATACGCTGCCGGCGCTAATCCGCATCATGGAAAGCGACCCCGGCTGTGCCGCCGTTTCGCCGCGCCTGGAAGACGACCATGGCCGCGTTTTACTTCAACGGCGGCGAGCACGACTGGAAAAACCGCCAGAGCAACTGGCCCTCCCTGGAAAAAATGCAGAAGCTTGACGGCGCCACGCCGATGAATCAGTGGCTGTCGGGTGCCGCCTTGCTGCTGCGTGTGGCGGCGCTCAGGAAAGTCGGGCTCCTCGATGAGCGGTATTTCGCCTACTACGAGGACAATGAACTCAGCGTACGGCTGGCAAAGGCGGGATGGAAGCTCGAGAGTTGCGTTCGAGGCCAGGGTGCGTCATCCTCTCCCGGCGAAAGATACGGAACGGCCGCCCTACTATTTCTATCTTACACAGAGAAATTATCTTCTTTTCTGGTACGAGAACACGCCGCCGGAATACCGCCACCGTTTATGGCTGCGCCTGCTGGACCAGGCCTTCTACAACTGCAACCAGCTTTACGATGATGGTTTTCCCGCACATGGCAATGCCAGCCTGCTCGGAATCAGGGATTTCATCGTCGGCAGGACGGGCAAGCCGGATCTTGATCGACGGAATAATTTATTGCTGGTAGGCGCGAGAAAACTGACGCGCCTGCGGCAGAACCTGATGGCGGCGGCGCGCGGCGGGCAGCGCTACAGCTAGTCTCCTGGCGCCGCCAACCAGCCGTCGCTGAGGTGCGGCACAAACACAACGAAAACTGTAGAAGCCGCAATAAAGTTTCCTTTCTATTAACGGCATGCTATAGTTGCAGAGCGAGTCACTACCCGTGTGCGATGCCATGATTTCCCCGCCTGCGCAGCAAGAACACCCCAGCGACCTTAGCGGTGCCAGCCTGCAACTCCTGTTCCCCTCGCCCGTCATGTACTTTGACTGGCCCGAGAGCGAGGCCCTGAATGCATCGCTGCGCGACGTCGTCCTCGAACGCCGGCGCAGCAGCGCAGGCACCGTCAAAACCAACCGCGGCGGCTGGCAATCGAACACCGACCTGCAGGACTGGACGGAGCCGGCCGTGCGCCAGCTGCTCGACCGCGTGCTGGAGCTGGCGAAGGAGTATGTGGCGCGCCAGACCGGGCGCCGCGACCCCGCCTTTGAACAGGGCTGGAAAATACGCGCCTGGGCCAATGTCAATGAGCGCGGCCACTTCAACCGCGTGCACGACCACCTCGGCAAATACTCCTTCTTCTCCGGCGTCTACTACGTGAACGTGGGCGATATCGAGGAAGGCCGCGCCGGCGGCGGTCGCACCCGCTTCGAAGACTGGTCGCTGGTGGCGATCGACACCAACCGCGAACCGGATGTACTGCGGCGCGACGTGCTGATGTCGCCGCGCAACGGCCGCATGCTGCTCTTCCCGTCCAGCCTGATGCACTCGGTGGAACGCTATGAGGGCGACACCCAGCGCATCACGCTGGCCTTCAACCTCTACCACCCCGGCTTCGGCATCCCTCGCCTGGACCAGCGCCTGCAGCAGCAAGGCTGGTGGTGGACGAATTTCCGCGGCATCATGGTGCTGAGGCGCAAGATCCCGGAAAAACTGTACGCGCTGTGCCTGCTGCCGCGCATGATGGCGGCGCGCCGCGTGCCCAATCCGCTCTCCCCTCCGCCTGGAAGCAGCACCTGTCGATGGCGCTGAGCCACGCCACGGCGCTGGCCTCCGAGCGCTTCGAGGCCAAGACCGATGCCTGATGCTGCCCAAGGCATGTCGCGCCAGCTTTCCCTTTACCTGGATTTGCTGCGCTTCCTGGCCGCGCTGACCGTCCTGGTGTCGCACGCGTCCGGGCATACCCTGGGTGGGCGCGTGCTGCCCGTCTCACTGGGCCACAATGCCGTCATCGTTTTCTTCCTTTTGTCCGGCTATGTGATTGCCCACGTGGCGGATCACAAGGAACGTTCGCCGCGCGCCTTCTGGATCAGCCGCTTTGCCCGTGTGTATTCAGTCGCCCTGCCCGCCATCCTGCTGACGCCGCTGGTCGACCAGATCGGCCTGCACATCGATCCCGGTTTTTATGCGGGCGGCATGACGACCCATGACTATTCCCTGGTGCGCATCGTCGCCAGCCTGGGCTTCGTCAATGAACTGTGGTTCGTGTCCATCATGCCCTTCTCGAACTCGCCCTACTGGTCGCTGTGCTACGAGATGAGCTATTACCTGCTGTTCGCCATCTATACGTTTGCCGGCCAGCGCCGCTGGTTCTGGCTGGCCCTGGCGGCGCTGGTCATTGGCCCGAAAATCCTGCTGCTGGCGCCGATCTGGCTGGTTGGCGTCGTGCTGTACCGCCAGCGCAGCTGGTATCACATCAGCGAGGCGGCCGGCTGGCTGCTGTGGAGCACATCGCTGCTGGCTGCGGCCGCCTTCCAGTACTGGGACCTGACCGACCGGATTGCCGGCTGGCTCGCCGGCCAGGTGGGACCCGAGCTGTTTTACGCTGCTGCATTTCTCGAAGCGCTTCTTGGGCGACTACATCCTTACCGCCATCATCGCCGCCCATTTTGTCGGCTTCCGCCGCATCGCGCCACGCTTTGCAGGCCTGCTGGAACTGGGCGCGCGCCCGATCCGCAGCGCCTCCAGCCTCACGTTCTCGCTCTACCTGTTCCATGTGCCGGTGCTGCTGCTGGTACTCCTGCTGCTGCGCGGCATGCAGCCCGGCCTGGGCTACTTCCTCGCCACCCTGGCAATCACTCTTGCGCTGGTTCTGCCACTGGGCGTCATCACGGAGCGCCAGAAGGACGTGCTCAAGCGCTGGCTGGAGCGCCATGTGCCAGCCTGGGGGCCAATGCGGCCGGCCGCTCCGGGCAATATCTGATCCAACTCCTTTAACCCTATCAGGACGAAAATGTTCCAGCTACTCCGATCGATCAAGAACAAATTTGCCCAGGAGCCTGCGTTGCCCGAAGGCGCCATTGCCGAACTAGAGGCAGACCAGCGCGGCCTGCCTGAACGCGATCCGGGCTGCCAGGCTGTCATCGATGCCTGCACCGACTGGCTTTGCGCGGCGCAGGACAATTCCGCCACGGCCGACGGCGGTGTGGCCCGTGATTACAGCCTGATCAAGGGTTGGGCCTCGTCCTACCCGGAGACCACCGGTTATGTCGTGCCGACCGTGATCGACATGGCGCAGCGCAGGAACAGTGCCGAGCTGCATGCCCGCGCCCGCCGCATGCTCGACTGGTTCGTGGCAATCCAGTTCCCGGAAGGCGGTTTCCAGGGCGGTAAGGTCGATTCCACGCCGCGCGTGCCCGTCACCTTCAACACGGGCCAGATCCTGATTGGCCTGGCGGCCGGCGCCAAGACCTATGACGACCCGCGCTACATGGACGCCATGCAGCGCGCGGCAGCCTGGCTGCGCGACAGCCTGGATCCGGACGGCTGCTGGCGCAAGCACCCGACCCCATTCGCGCAGCCGGGCGAGAAAGCCTATGAAACCCATGTGTCCTGGGGCCTGTTCGAGGCCGACCGCGTGGCGCCCGGCAAGGGCTACGGCGCCGCCGGCCTGCGCCAGGTGGACTGGGCGCTGACCAAGCAGCAGCCCAACGGCTGGTTCGCATCGAACTGCCTGAACGACCCCGCCCATCCGCTCAGTCACACGATCGGCTACGTGCTGCGCGGCGTGCTGGAAGGCCACCTGTACTCGCGCCGGCCCGACCTGCTGGCCGCAGCCGTGCGCACCGCCGACAGCCTGCTCAAGGCCATTGCCGACGACGGCTTCCTGCCGGCGCGCATGGACAGCGATTTCAAGCCGGCCGCCGACTTCGTCTGCCTCACCGGTTCGGTACAGATCGCGCACTGCCTGTTCCTCCTGCACCAGCTGACGGGCGAGCAGCGCTACTTCGAAGCAGGCCAGCGCCTGACCCGCTTCGTGCGCCGCACGATCTGGCTGGACGGCCCGAAAGAAACGCTGGGCGGCGTCAAAGGGTCCTTCCCGATCAACGGCAGCTATGGCCAGTGGGAATACCTGAACTGGGCCGCGAAATTCTGCATCGACGCCAACCTGCTGGAGCAGGACATCCTGCTGGCGGCCAATGCTTAATCCCATCAAACGCCAGGTCAAGGCGCTGCTCGAAACGCTGCGCCGGCGCAACAGCGCCAACACGCAGCGCCAGACCCGGCGCCATATAGGCCGGGAAGAGCTGGCCGCCGACCTGGCCCGCATGGGCATCGTCAAAGGCGACACGCTGTTCATCCACTCTTCGCTGAAAAGCCTGGGCTATGTGGACGGCGGCGCCGCGACCGTCGTACAAGCCTTGCAGGACGCCGTCGGCCCGCAGGGCACGCTGATCATCCCGACCTACTATATGCCGGGCGGGACCATCCTCGCGACCTGCAAGATGCAGGACTACGTATTCGATGTGCGCAAGGATGGCACCAATATGGGCCGCCTGCCCGAGTCCTTCCTGGCCTGCGACGGCATCCGCCGCAGCGTCCATCCGACGCATTCGGTCTCCGCATGGGGCCGCCATGCCGCCTTCCTGACCGAAGCCCACCACCGCGCGCCCTCCGTGTTCGGCGAAGGATCGCCCTGGCAGCGCTTTGTCGGCATCGAACAGGGCAAGGTGCTGGGCCTGGGCATTTCGATGGGTCCGGTGACCTTTTACCATGTGCTGGAAGACGCCATGGGCGAGGCCTTCCCTGTGCCGGTATGGGGTGAAGAGCAGTTCCTGATGCCCTGCCTGGACCAGCAGGGCCAACGCTGGGAAGTGCCCGTGCGTCCCTTTGCCGCGGCGATCGCGCAACGCCGGATCGACAACCCGTCGCGCGCCGATTTGCGCGAGTATTTCCAGGCGGAGTTCCAGCGTGCGGGTTTGCTGACGGAAGGCCAGGTCGGCGATGCGGCCTCATGGTGGATACCGGCGCGCGGCTTCTTCGATCACCTGCAGCAAATGTCGGGCGAGAACCTGACAATCTATTCGACGCCGGAGCAACTGGCGGCACGCCCCCTGGCTTAAGCGGCCGGAGCAACCACCTTGGCCGTGCCCTTGCGCTCGGTCCAGGCGTGGCCCAGCTTGATCATCGGATGCTCGATCAGGTGGTAGGCCACAAACGGAATCCCGGTGACACTGATCAGGAACACGCCCCACTGCACCGCGTAGGGACGGTCCGCCAGCGTTTCGAAGGCAAATTCCAGCAGCGGATAATGGAACAGGTAGATGCCGTAGCTGTATTTGGCGACGGTCTTGCTGAAGGCGTTCAGGCTCGCCTGTTTCAGCTGGCGCACTTGCGGAATGATCAGGCCTACAACGAGACAAACGACCCAGCGCCCATAGTCATTGTTCCATGGGTCGGCCAGGTAGAAGAACGCGATGCAGCAGACCGCCAGCAGCGGCGGCCAGGCCCATCCCGGCAGTTTTTCATGGCCCTGCATGCGCCATGCAATCACGCCGCCAAGGAAGCAGGGTACGAATTCCAGCATATTGATGCGGCCGGAGATGAAGGGAACGGCGTACGCCACCGGCACCGACAGCACCCACAGCACGAGCAGCCAGCTGACAGGCCTGTTCCTGAAAAAGATGTACAGGATGGGCAGGCAGATATACATCTGCACTTCCAGCGGCAGTGACCACAGGACGCCGCTCGCATAGCCTACATAGAACAGGTTCTGGGTCAGCGTCAGATTGCTGAACATGGCAAACGGCGTCCACTGCTTGCTGCCCAGGATGAAGATACTGGTGATAAACACAATAGCCAAAGGATAGATGCGGAATATCCTCTGGACATAGAAGCGCTTGAACATGGTCGAGCCGGTCAGTTGCTGCCGCTCCAGCGACTGCATCAGGACCAGGGCGGTGTGCACAAAGAACAGCACTACACCCAGCTGGCCCCAACGGTGCAGATCCAGTGTCATCTTGCCCGTTACCACGGTAATCGTGTGCGATACCAGGACGAAAAGCACGGCCACCGCGCGCAGCAGATCGAGATTTGGTTGCATCTTGAATTCTCAGCAGATTGGACGGGCGTGGCAGATGAGCTTCCATTCTGCATGGAGATTGCAAAATGGACAACTAGTTTTTCGAAAGCTGTTGCGTATTCGCTCGCCCGGTCAGGGCAGGCGCAAGCGCCACGGCCGCGCCTGCCGGAAGGGGTTGATCTCGATGACCATGGCGCAACGCGTCCAGCCGGCACCGGCAAAGGCGCGCAACGACGGAGTATTGGAATGCCACACGCGCGCGAAGGTGCGCTTGAAGCCATGGGTCATCACGTCCGCGCACGATAGTGCGATCAGCGTTCCGGCCACTTTCCGTCCCCGCATGCGCGGCGAGGTGATGACCTGCACCAGCTTGGCCTCGTCCGCTTGCAGGGGCCAGAAATTGCGCGGCAGGTAGCGTGCCCCATGCCAGTAGAAGCACAGGCCGGCGATCTGATCGTCATGCCAGCAAGCGTAAGCCAGCGCGCCTTCGCCTGCGTAACCGGCCTGTTCGCGCATCACTGGATCGTTGCTGGCTTCGATGTCTGCGCGGGTGACGGGAGTGATCCTGAACCCTGCGCCGGCCGGCGCCGCAATCGCGGCCTGTCCTTCGGAGCGCTGCAGGATCTGGTAAATGGAATACTCGCCCAGCACCAGGTGCGCCAGGCGCTTCAACAATTCCTTCATCACGCCGCCATCCGGCCGAAACGCAGGACGCGCTTGATCCGTGCCTTCAGGCCAAAGCGCTCGACAACCTCGCCCAGCCAGGCCGACAGCAAGTCCATTGCGTGATGCACGCGCAGCAGGACACCGTTGCGCAGGCTGCGGCGGACAAAGAAGATATTGGCGCACAGCCGCTGATCGGTCGCGAACAGTCGCTTGTGATCGGTCTCCCCTTCGGTAAAGTCGAAGAAGCGGAATTTCTCCTCGGCGAACAGCTGTTCGAGCGCCAGCCATTGCAGCACCGTTCCTACCGACAGCCGCATGTATTCCGGATCATAGCCCTGGTAAGAATAGGAAAGCACCCCATCCTTCGCCGGGCAGCACAGGTAAGAGACGGGACGGTCGCCTTCGAACAACAGATAAGCGCGGATCTGATCGTTCGCGGCCAGTTCGCGTGCCTGCAAACGGAAGGTTTCGGACGCGGGCAAGCCTGCATCGAGCAAGCGGTCCTGATAGGTGCGCCGCGACAGCGGCAATGCCAGCTGCAGAAAGCGGTCGATTTCATCTGGCGTGCGGTAGCCCTGCCATACGAGCTGGCCGCCGCAGTGTTCAGCGTATTTGCGCACCTTGCGCACGATCGTCGCACGCGTCTTGGACGAAACTTCGCCTGGTAGCGCTCAAAGCCAAGCGTCAGGTCGATATAGCAATGCTGGTAATGCTGGGGTACGTAGCACAGATAATTGCCGGCCCGGCGAATGACGTCCGCACGTTCATCCAGCGGCTGGCCGCGCACGACAAAGCCCTGGCTGCCTGGCAGCAGTTCCGACTCGGGAGCGGCCAACAGACGCGACGCGCAAACATCGGCACCCAGGGCAGCGGCGCGCACCTGAAGCGGCACGCCGACGCTGGCCAGCGTCAGGTCGCTCAGCTGGAACCTGAAGGGCACCGTACGCAAGTCCCATTGCTTCATCCGTATCTCCTGCGGTAAGCCTGTTCCAGCATGCGCCATCCAGTCCGGTGCAGCGGTGAAGTCAGTGGACCGTGCTGGGTGCCTGACGGGGTCGGGGTGCGTCCGGCAAAACCGGCGGTACGGAAACTGTCGCGGTTGCGCTCCAGGAAGCCGCACAGGCGCTGGAAGCGCTCTACCACCGTCGGGTCGCTGCGCGTCTTTGCCGTATTCAGCAGCTCAAACCCGTGCGACAGCAAGACGAAGGCCTCGCGGCCCTGCTCCAGCGCCTGCCACAGCAGGCCTTCCAGTTCGGCAGACGTGCAGGAAGTCAGTTGCGTGTGGCGAAGGCCGCGGCCATCGCGGTAAACCGTCATCGGATATTCGGCAACGCCGTCACAAAGTACCGGATCGGTCAGCAGCATGCCAGGCATGACACCGCTCTCCGGGCCGAACATGGTGGCGTTGTAGCTGCTGTCGAAGGGAATGCCGTTGGCGGCCAGCGCCAGCAAGGTATCGCGGTTGAAGCCGAAGCTGCCGGCGCGGAAGGCGTTCACGTCCGCCGCCCCCGCTTCGACCAGCATGGCGCGCGCCTGGCGCAGCAGCTCCGTTTGCTCATCCAGGGAAAAGAAGCCGAGGTGCTGGCGTTTATCCTGCGCGCGCTGCAGCAGCGGCTGGCGTGCTTCGTCGATCCACTCGGGGTGCAGGTGGAGCTGCACCTCATGTCCCGCAGAACGGATCATGCCGACGATATCGGCCAGCGGTTGCCGGCCAAAGCGCGCAGCAAACAGCGGCTCAACGAAAAAAACGCCCGTCAGCCCATGCTCGGACAAGACCCTCAGCTGGTATGGAAGACCAAACTCGCCGCTGGCGGTCGGTCCGTGGATGTAGCGCCGGTAGGCGTCCGGAAAGCGGGAATCGATATCCTTCCAGCCGTTACACCAGATCTCCACATCGACAGTTATAAAAACGTCCAGCATGCGTAACGATGGCAAAGATTATCAAATTATTCACCATCTTAACGGCTACCTGCCTGAGATGCAACGCAAGTATTGCTGCGGTTATGGCCCATCCACGCGGCACAAGCGGTAAGGGTGAGGCGCTATGCCAATTGCCGCCTTGTACGTGCGGCAGCTCGCCTGGTCCAGTTTCAGCCCCCATTGCGCAACCTTCTCCGTCATTTTCTGCTCGTTGTCGCGCTGCATCGCCTCCAGGTCAAGCTGGTACTTGGGCTGCAACTCCAAAGTACAGCGCTCGGCGCCGCCGGCAGACAGCTTCCTGACCTGGACCTGGAAACGCACCTTGGTCAGGAGCCGGTCGAGGCGAGCGCAGCTCTCCTCGCTCTTCGTCATGCCCAGGAACTGGAATGCCTCGATTTTTTTGCGCAGCGACTGGTCCTTGGGATTGTGAGCAGCATTGAACAGCACGTAGTGCGGGCCGCTTCGCGCGCGTCCCGCTTCCGCTATTTTTTCGTGATACAGGGGCGATTCCGGGAAGCCGATGCCCAGGCCAATGAATTGGACATCGCGTGGGAAGAGCTGTACCAGCCAGCCGAAAGGTGGATCGGGCTCGGTCAGATAGACAATGCTCGACGCCGGCTGCGAGAATTCAGGGACGTCCGCGCTGAAGCTTCGGTCGGCCCAGTCGGCGTGTCCCCACGTTGAGAATGGCAGCGCATACAGTGTCACCGCCCCCAGCACGACGATAGCGGCGCGCTGCGCGGCCGCCGGCGGTAACAGGCGCTGCAGCAGGATCCAGACCACAAGCGGCGCCAGCATCTCCGCCGGGATCAGGTACCGGTGGATGCTGAACACTTTCATCCACACCAGATACGAGATGGCAAAGAAAAGCAGCACGAAGCTGCCATGCCGCGACGTCACGCCCTCCGAGCGGCGGCGCAGCAGCCATCGCACGCCCAGCGCGATAAACAGCACGTAGCTCACCGCCCAGATCGACTGCCGCATGTCCAGCTCCGATACGCGGACAAAATTCTTCGTGAAGACAAAAGGCCACAGCAGCACCTCGGTCCAGCCGTTGGGCAGGTGATAGAGATCCATAATGCCCTTCTGCGCTGCCAAAGGACTGTGGAATATATTGTTAAATTGAGGGAAAAGCGGATTGCCGTACAACTTCCACATCTCCAGCATCCACCAGCCGCCGGCCATTGCAATACCGGCCAACACGCCCAACCCAAACACAAAAGCCAGACGCAATCGGACCATCCAATTGCCGGGCGCGAGCAGGAAAATCGACAGGCACAGTCCAACGGCATAGACAGCATTAGTCAGCTTCAGCCCGGCGCCAAGTCCCATCAAAACGCCTGACAAAACGGAATAGAGCAATCCTTTCGATTCGGATAATTGTTCCCAGCGCTGGAGCAATAAAAGCAGCGACCAAAGCGTCAATATCGCCGTCAGGTTATCTCCCATGCTGTTGCCTAATTCGGCAAGGAAGCCGATGCTGAGAATGCCAGCCAGCGCCAGCAGCAGTGGCAGCCGGGGCCCGGCTTGCTTACCCACCACGCAACGGATAATGGCCAGCACCAGAGGGAAGTTAATGCCTTGTACCACGCCAAAAATAAAAGCGACGAGCTGCGGCGCAAGCCAGGAAGTCAGCAGAAAATATGGCAGCTCAAGCGTCGGATTGAAATAGCTTTGAAAACCGCCAGGCGCGAAGTCAAATCCCACCCGCCCCTCCAGCACAGCGTAGGCATTATAGAGGTGGTAATTCCGCATATCCCAGCCCTCATCCTGCCCCAATGCGACAGATAACAAGCCAAGCAGCAGCGGCACGAGCCACATCGCCAAAGTTTCAGCACGCGGATTCGTCAGAAACGCCGTCCGGCGATTTAACCAGCTTTCAATATTATTAATCATGGGTTAATCGGACAGATTGATCTGCCGTTTGCGATGCACATTCGTTCAAAGGACGATATTGTGCCATAGCAAGATTTAATGCCAATATTCAGCGTAAAAAGCGGGAAAAGGGGAAATTTCTCGGAACGAGGCAGTTCCTTGATCTGACAAGGAAAGTTTGGCGCGGCTGGCGGGGATCGAACCCACGACCCTCGGCTTCGGAGGCCGATACTCTATCCACTGAGCTACAGCCGCTGGAAGAGACACGAAGAATAGCGGGTTTCCGGGCGCGCGTCCATGGGAAGAGTTCAGAACTGGTAATAAATGAAGCCGGATGCGCCCTGGCTGAGGGCGGATACCACATAGACCAGGCCGGCGAACTGCGCGCCGAACAGCCAGGCCGGCTGCCGGGCGACCCAGGCCATGAAAGCATCGCGCCAGCGCATCGGCGTGAAATGCAGTCCCAGTGCGGCCAGCAGCGCCAGCCCGGCCTGAGGCGACAAGGGGAAAGCGCCGGTGAGCGGACCGGCCAAGGCGGCGAAGAAGCCGCCCGCCCCCGCGAAATCGGTGCTGCGGAACAGCACACGCGTCAGCGACACAACGGCAAAGACCAGCCCGATCTGCAGCACCAGCCGTCCGCCGCGATACACGGGCAGCGGCAGGCCGCGCTTCTGGCGCGCCGTACTGCGCCAGTGCTCCAGCGCCACCATGCTGCCGTGGATCAGTCCGTAGACGACGAAGTTCCAGCCGGCGCCATGCCACAAGCCGATGGCCACAAACACGATCAGCAGGTTGATGCCCACGGGCGCGCGCCAGGCTGAACTGAGCGGGTTGTATAGATAATTGCGGAAGAAAGAGGACATCGTTATGTGCCAGCGCTGCCAGAAATTGGCGATGCCGGTGGCCATGTACGGCCGGTTGAAGTTGGACGGCAGGCGGTAGCCGAGCATGCGCGCTGCGCCCAGCGCCATGTCCGTGTACCCGCTCAGGTCGTAATACGCCTGCAGCGAGTAGCCGAACATCGCCAGCCACACGAAGGGCGCGCTGAAATCGGCCGGGCGGGCGAAAACGGGATCGACCAGGTGCGCGCCCAGCAAGTCGGCCAGCAGCACCTTCTTGACGAGGCCACGCATGATCAGGGCCGCGCCGGAAAAACGCTGCTCGTCCGTGACAGGCTGGGCGGCCTGCTGCAGTTGCGGCAGGAACTGGGCTGCCGGCACGATGGGTCCGGCCAGGAGACGCGGAAAGAAGGCCATGAACAGCATGAAGTCGGCCAGGCTGGCGCGCCGCGCCAGGCGTCCCGCGTAGAGGTCGATCGGATAGCTGATGGCCTGGAAGGTCATGAAGGAAATGCCGACCGGCAGCAGCAGCTTGAGCACAGGCACCAGCGCACCGCCGCCGAGCCAGGCGGACAGGCCGTTCAGCATGCCGCCGAAGAAGTTCAGGTATTTGAAGTAGGCGAGTATGGCGACACTGGCCAGCACGGCCAGCGCCACCGCTTGCCGCGCGGTGCGGCGGTCCTGTGCCTGCCCTACGGCCTCGCCCGCGCCCCAATTAATCAGGGTCAGCGTCAGCAGCAGGATAGGGAAACGCCAGTCGACAGTGGCATAGAAATAGTAGCTGGCCAGCGTCAGCATGGCTTTCTGCAGCCGGTCGCGGCCCGCCAGCAGCGCGTGCAATCCAAGCACGCAAAGGAAGAAGATAAAGTAGCCGAAACCCGAAATATCCATGGAACTTTTCAGCGGCTGCCAAGCTGCACGGGAGCGGAGGCGAGCCCGCGGGCTTCCAACTCATGCGCCAGGTAGTCCGCAACAAAATGCTCGCCCCGCGCCGTGAAGTGGCCGCCATCCACAAAGTAGTCGCGGCCGCCCGGCATGACCCTGGAAAGGTCCAGCAAAGTGACGTTTTCCGTTTCGGCCACGTTTCGGATGACCTTGTTGTACATCTTGCCGGCCTTGATCAGGCCGTCATAGTCCAGGCAGGAGTTGTAGTACAGCGCCGACGCGGCCAGCTGCATGCCTTCCTGCCGGCTGCCGCGGCCGAAGGAGCGGGCCACGGTCATCAGCACCGGCTCGATGCCGCGGCCGCGGATCTTATGCACAATGTCGCGCAGCGTTTCAGCATAGGCGGTGGGGAAAAAGGCCGCCGGGTCGACCGCTTTGGACTTGATCGGCGGCTCGCGCAGGGCAACCGTGTTCTTTGCCAGTATGCTGGAAGACAACGTCCAGCGCGGCATCGATGGCGCCGGCAAAGGCTCGCGCTGCGCCTTCTGCCCGCGTGACGCATGGCAGATGCCCGTCATGTCGTTCAGGCCCGGATAAATGATGATGGTCGTCGGCCGCAGGCCAGCCACCGCGAATTCGATCAGGCGGCCGGTCTGGCCCAGCGTATGGCCTTCGATGCCGGCATTGATGACGTTGATGGGCTGCTTCGGGTAGGCCTTGCGCAGGTTCTGCTCCAGCAGGCTGGGGAAGGTATCGTCGTTGCGCAGCGCGTAAGCGCCAGCGACGGTGGAAGCGCCCACCACTGCCAGCCTGACTTCGCGCGGCTCGGGGTCGCGCTTGATTTCCGGGCTGCGCAAGCCGAGGGAATTGGTGGCGAAGTAGCGCCCGTCCTCGCCTCCGGCCAGCACATGATTTGGGCGATAGGTCGGCACGCCCCAGAGTTCGTTGAACACCACCGTGCTCTGGCCGGTCAGCAGGGTCGCGGCGCTGCGGCCTGTCTTCAGGTAGGAGCGCAGCTGCAGTCCGCCTTCGCCGGCCAGCATCACACATAGCGCAGCGGCCACCGCTACTTTGAACGAGCTGCGCAGACACGGCGCGGCCGCATCATTGGCGGCTGGGCCGCGCTGCGCGGGCTGGGGTTGGCGCAGCGCTTCCAGGGCGCCGACCGTCATCGCTTCCCAGTTGTCGGGCACGTGGCCCAGGTGCTCTTCCAGCAGCAGCGAGACTTCGACAAAACTGACGGAATCGCCGCCCAGGTCGAGGAAGCTATCCGTTGCCAGTACCGACGCAATGCCGAGAATGTCCGCGAAGCCTTCGGCCAGTGTGGCATGGCGTTGCTGCTTGCGGCAGGCTTCGCGCACCAGGCGCAGCACGCTGCGATGGTCGATCTTGCCGGACGCCAGCTTCGGCAACGGATCGAGCACGGCCGCTTCCACAGCCATCGCCGGCAGGCCGAAGCGCTGCAACAGGCGCTGCTTCAAGGCGGCAGGGTCGCCGCTGCTGGTTACCGCGACGGCAATCACTTCATCGTTGCCGCTCACGGCAGCCGATACACCCTGCTGTTCCAGCCAGCGCTCGATCTCGTCCAGGCTGATGCGCTTGCCGACAATCTTCACGAAGCGGCTCATGCGGCCTGCAATATAGTAGTTACCATTGGCCTTGCGGCAGGCCAGGTCACCGGTGCGCAACTCGTCCACTACCTTGCCCAGGGCCAGGTCGGAGGCTTGCACGGCATAGCCCATCATCACATTCGGGCCGCGGTAGACCAGCTCGCCCGGCTGGTCGGGCCGGGTTTCCAGCGAACCATCGTCCCGCCGCAACTCGAAGCTGCCGCCGGGAACGGGCACACCGATGCATTCCGCGTTGCCGCGCAGCTGGGCGGGCGGCACGTAGGCCATGCGCGGCGCCGCTTCCGTCTGGCCATACATGACGAAGAATTGCTTGTCCTGGCTCTCAGCCCATTCCGCATACAGCTTCACCATTTCGGCGGACAGCCGGCCGCCGGCTTGCGTCAGGTAGCGCAAGTAGGGATAGCGGCGGCTGCGGAAGCCGGTCCGCTCCAGGATTTCAAAGGTGAAGGGGACGCCGGCAAAGGATGTGGCGCGTTCGCGCTCGGCGCGCAGCCAGAAGCCATCCTGGGCCACCGAATCTTCCGTCAGCAGCAGGCAGGCGCCAGCATGCAAGTGGGAGTTGATGACCGACATGCCGTAGGAATAGAAGGCCGGCAGCGAGGTCAGCGCCCGGTCGTCGGCGGTGATGCCGAGGTATTCGGCAATCGCGGCCGCGTTGGAGTCGATGTTGGCATGCGACAGGCGCACCAGCTTGGGGCTGCCGGTCGAGCCGGAGGTCGACAGGAGCACGCACAGGTCCGGATGGACGGCCATCCGCTCCTTGGCATAGCGTTCAAATTGCCAGACGCCTTGGTCGTTGGCGCGGAATACCCACGCGGCATGGAAGGTATCGGCTATACGGGAATCACGTACAGTCGTACCCGGCTCCGCCAGCAGCACGGGACAACGTGCTCGCAGGCAAGCCAGGTAAGCGACTATGCAATCGACAGTATTAGCGGCTTCAACAATGACTGGTGCAGCCTCCCCGCATAGGTGGCTTGCAACCTCGTCAGCGGCTTGCGCCAATTGCTGATAGCTCCACTGTGATCCGTCGCCGGCAATGATTGCAGTGCGCGTGCCGTGCTCTTCCAGCCGCTGCGCAAACATACGTTCAGCCAAGCAACACCCCGTTTATTAGGATTTCTCGTAGATTTTTTTGCAATTAAACATTAATTGAAGAGACTTAGTCAAATATCAAATCCATTCCATCAGGGATGTTTTTGAGTCTATAATTGCAGGTTTGACGAGGGCGTGCCCGGCAGCGTGTAAATTTAGCAACCCTCTATGACCAGCTTTCGAAAAACTGTCTTAAGGAAACCATGAGCCACGAATCCGCTATCAGAACGCCAAAGCAGCTGGTTGCTGCCGTCATTGGCTTCTTCGCCTTCACCATCATCGGCATCATCCTGCTGGTGCAATTCGTCACCCAGCAGAAGTTGACCGGCGCAGGTTCCGAAGGCCAGAGCACTGAAGCTATCGCTGCCCGCCTGAAGCCGGTGGCTGATCAAGGGTTCACCCTCAAGGACGCCAACGCACCAAAAGTGCTGCAAGCCGGTGAAGCCATCTTCACCTCCACCTGCCAGGCTTGCCACGGCACCGGCGCTGCCGGCGCTCCGAAGGTCGGCGACAACGGCGCATGGGCTGCCCGTATCGGCCAGGGCCAGGACACTGTGGTGAAGCACGCGATCGAAGGCCTGCGCGCGATGCCGGCCAAGGGCGGCAATCCGGATCTGGACGATGTGGAAGTGGCGCGCGCTGTGGTCTACATGGTCAACAAGTCGGGCGGCAAGTTCAAGGAGCCTGAGGTTCCCGCTGCGCCGGCGGCTCCGGCAGCTGCTGAGGCTACTCCAGCGCCTAAGGGCTGATTCAGCCGCTCATAAAAAAAACCGCTCTTCGGAGCGGTTTTTTTTTACACCCAAGGCCCAAAGCAGGTGTCAGGCACATCGTGCCTGACACCAGGGTTACGCCGTGGGTTTTACCAGATGATGACGCGGTCCTTCGGGGCGAGGTACATCTTGTCGCCCTGCTTCACCTTGAACGCGTCGTAGAAGCCCGGCTGATTGCGCAGGGTGCCGTTGGCGCGGAATTCCTCGGGCGAGTGCGGGTCGGTGGTGACCTGGCGGATCAGCGCAGCTTCGCGGGTCTTGGCGCGCCATGCCTGGGCCCAGCCCTGATAGAAGCGCTGTTCGCCCGTGTAGCCGGCGATAACCGGCGCCGGCTTGCCCTTCAGCGAGAGCTTGTACGCCTTGTAGGCGATGGCCAGGCCGGAGTTGTCGGCAATGTTCTCGCCCAGGGTCAGCTCGCCGTTCACCTTGTAGCCGGGAACCGGGCTGAAGGCGCCGTACTGGGCGACCAGCTGCTTGGTCTTGCGCTCGAAGTTCTTGTGGTCACGCGCCGACCACCAGTCGCGCAGATTGCCGTCGCCATCGTACTGGGCGCCCTGGTCGTCGAAGCCGTGGCTGATTTCGTGACCGATCACCGCGCCGATCGCCCCATAGTTGACGGCGTCATCCGCTTTCGGATCGAAGAACGGCGGCTGCAGGATGGCGGCCGGGAACACGATCTCGTTCAACTCGGGGTTGTAATAGGCGTTGATGGTTTGCGGCGTCATGCCCCATTCATCGCGGTCGATCGGCTTGTCCAGCTTGTCCAGCTCGTGACGCACCAGGAACTCATTGGCACGCAGCACGTTGCCGACCAGGTCGTCGCGCTTCACTTCCAGCGCGCTGTAGTCGCGCCACTTGTTCGGATAGCCGATCTTCGGCGTGAACTTGGCCAGCTTGGCCTGGGCTTCCTTCCTGGTCTGCGGGCTCATCCAGTCGAGCTTGTTGATGCTCTGCTTGTAGGCGGCCAGCAGGTTCTTCACCAGTTTTTCCATGCGCGCCTTGCTGGCGGCCGGGAAGTGCTGCTCCACGTAGACCTTGCCGATCGCTTCGCCCAGCGCGCCTTCGGTGGCGCTCACGCCGCGCTTCCAGCGGGGACGCATTTCCGTTACGCCACCCAGCACCTTGCCATACATGTCGAAATTGGTTTCCAGGAATTGCTTGGACAGGTAAGGCGCCGCGTTGTGCAGCAGGTGCCACTGGAAGTATGGCTTCAGCGTTTCCATCGGCGTTTTCGGCCAGCAGCTTGTCCAGCGCCTTCAGGTAGGTCGGCTGGCTGACGATCACGTAATCGACCTTGCCCTTCACGCCGCCGATGCCGTCCAGGTAGGCGTTCCAGTCATAGTTCGGCATCAGCTCGCCCAGCTTGGCGATGCTGACCTTGTTGTAGGCCTTGACCGGGTCGCGCAGCTCGACCTTGCTCCACTGGATCTCGGCGATCTTCGTTTCGAAGGCGACGATGGCCTTGGCGTTGGCGGCGGCATCGGCATCGCCCGCCAGGGACAGCATCTTCGCCACGGTCTGCTCGTACCTGGCCAGGGTGTCGGCCATCTTCGCGTCATCCTTCTTCAGGTAGTAATCTCGGTCGGGCAGGCCCAGGCCGGATTGGGTGAAGTCGATGACGTATTTGGTCGAATCCTTGTTGTCCTGGTGGATGCCGAAATCGACCAGCACGCTGCGGTTCTGCAGGTTGGCGTGCGCCAGCAGGGCGGGCAGTTCTTTCTTGTCCTTCAGCGCGGCGATGCGGTCCAGCTCTAGCTGGATGGGCGACAGTTGCAGCTGCTCGAGACGCGCTTCGTCCATGAAGGCGGCGTAGTAGTCGCCGATGCGCTTCTTGTCGGCGCTGTCGGCGCTGGCGGCGGCGTTTTCGATGATGGCGCGCAGCTGGGGCTGGGTGTCTTCAAACAGCTTTTCGAAAACGCCCCAGCTGGACATCTCGCCGGGAATTTCGGTGGTCGACAGCCACTTGCCGTTCAGGTGACGGAAGAAGTCGTCCTGGGCGCGGACGGCGGGGTCGATGTATTGCAGTTCGATGCCGGATTTGTCGGCGGCTACGCCGGCAGAAGACAGCAGGGCTAGCGCGAGGGCGCTGAGCAGGTGTTTTTTCATTTGTTGGTGTCCTTTTTAAAACCAGAGGCGTGAAGCTGGTGTCTGCCACATCGTGGCAGACACCTGTTTTTGGCCGTGGGTTCTTGTTACCAGATGATGGCGCGCTCTTTCGGGGAGAGGTACATCTTGTCGCCCGGCTTCACCTTGAAGGCGTCGTAGAACGCCGGCTGGTTGCGCAGGGTGCCGTTGGCGCGGAACTGGCCCGGCGAGTGCGGGTCGGCCTTGATGCGGGCGATCAGGGCGGCGTCGCGGTACTTCACGCGCCAGACCTGGGTCCAGCCCATATAGAAGCGCTGGTCGCCGGTGAAGCCGTCGATCACCGGCGCCTTCTTGCCCTTCAGCGACAGCTTGTACGCCTTGTACGCAATGGCCATGCCGGAGTTGTCGCCGATGTTCTCGCCCAGGGTCAGCTCGCCGTTGACCTTGTAGCCCGGCAGCGCCTCAAAGCTGCCGTACTGCTTGACGAGGATCTCGGTGCGTTCCTTATACTTCTTATGGTCCTGCTCGGTCCACCAGTTGCGCAGGTTGCCGTCGCCATCGTACTGCGAACCCTGGTCGTCGAAGCCGTGGCTGATTTCGTGGCCGATCACGGCGCCGATGGAGCCGTAGTTGACGGCGTCGTCCGCGCTCATATCGAAGTAAGGCGGCTGCAGGATGCCGGCCGGGAAAACGATCTCGTTCATCTCCGGGTTGTAGTAGGCGTTGACTTCCTGCGGCGTCATCAGCCACTCTTCGCGGTCGATCGGCTTGCCCAGCTTGTTCGTTTCGCGCAGGTGGTCGAAGTCATGCCAGCGCATCACATTGCCCACCAGGTCATCGCGCTTCACGTCCAGCGAGGAGTAGTCGCGCCACTTGCTCGGATAGCCGATCTTCGGCGTGAACTTGGCCAGCTTGGCCTGGGCTTCCTTCCTGGTGGCCGGGCTCATCCAGTCGAGCTTGTTGATGCTTTCCTTGTAGGCCAGCAGCAGGTTCTTCACCAATTCTTCCATGCGTGCCTTGGCTTCCGGCGGGAAGTACTTTTCCACGTACAGCTTGCCCACCGCTTCGCCCAGCGCGGACTGGGTCAGCGTCACCGAGCGCTTCCAGCGCGGGCGGTTCTCGGTGGCGCCGGTCAGCACGGTGCCGTAGAAGGCGAAGTGCTCATCGACGAAAGCCTTGGACAGCACCGGCGCGTAGGCGCGCAGCAGCTGGTAGTCCATATACGATTTCCAGTCCTGCAGCGGGACATCCTGCAGCACCTTGTCCAGGCCCTTGATATAGGTCGGCTGGCCGACGATCACATCCTTCACCTTGCCTGCGACATTGGCGCGCTCCAGCCAGGCGTTCCATTTGAAGCTGGGCGCCAGTTCGTTCAGTTTGGCGATCTCGAACTTGTTGTAGGCCTTGATCGGGTCGCGCAGCTCGACCTTGGTCCACTGGATCTCGGCCAGCTTCGTTTCCAGCGCCACGATGGCCTTGGCGGTGGCGGCAGCGTTCTGGTCGCCGGCCAGCGTCATCATGCGCGCGACGTGGGCTTCGTATTTGGCCAGGGTATCGGCCAGCTTTGGATCGTCCTTCTTCAGGTAGTAGTCGCGGTCCGGCATGCTCAGGCCGGACTGCGCCAGGTCGGCCACGTAGCGGGTCGAATCCTTGTTGTCCTGGTGGATGGAGACGTCGAACGGCGACGTCACGGCCAGGCGCGACATATGGGCGAACTGCTCGGCCAGTTGCGACTTGTCCGTAATGGCGGCGATGCGGGCGCGCTCGGCGTTCAGCGGCGTCAGGCCCAGCTGGTCGGCGCGCGCTTCATCCATGGTGGAGGCGAACAGGTCGCCAACCTTTTTCGCTTCGGGCGTGCTGGCCTTGGCTGCGGCATCTTCGATCAGTTGGCGCAGGCGCGGCTGGATGTCTTCCACCAGCTGGGCGCCGGTGCCCCATGCGGAACGGTCGGCCGGGATTTCGGCAGTCTTCATCCAGTGGCCGTTCAGGTAGGAGTAGAAATCATCTTGCGCGCGGACGGATTTGTCCATGTTCGCCAGCTCGATGCCGGACTTCAAGGGCGCCTTGTCGGCGGCGCCGGCCGTGAGGAAGATACTCGTGAGCAGGACGCTCAGAATGGTGCGTTTCAAAGTGAACCCTCCGATTTTTTATTAGGATTACGGGGCGACTCTAGCATGCTGAATAGCAAATAATAAAAAAAAGCCACGATGCCCGTGGCTTTTTTGAAAACCCAAGGCAAAGAACAAGTGTCTGCCGCATCGTGGCAGACACTAGGGTTACGCCGTGGGTTTACCAGATGATGATACGGCTCTCCGGCGCGACATACATCTTGTCGCCTTCCTTCACGCCAAAGGCCTCGTAGAAGCCCGGCTGGTTGACCACGGTGCCGTTGGCGCGGAACTGTCCCGGCGAATGCGGGTCGGTTTTCACGCGCTTGATCTGCTCGGCGTCGCGGGTCTTCGAACGCCACACCTGGCCGAAGCCCATGTAGAAGCGCTGGTCGCCGCTCAGGCCGTCGATCACCGGCGCAGGCTTGCCGCCCAGCGAGATTTTGTAAGCCTTGTAGGCGATGGCCAGGCCCGAGTTGTCGGCGATGTTCTCGCCCAGGGTCAGTTCACCGTTCACGTTGTAGCCGGGCAGCGGGCTGTAGGACGAGTACTGCTTGACCATCGCATCCTTCTTCACCTTGAAGTTCACGCGGTCCTGCTCGCTCCACCACACGCGCAGGTTGCCATCGCCGTCGTACTGCGAGCCGGAATCGTCGAAGCCGTGCGAGATTTCATGGCCGATCACTGCGCCGATCGCGCCGTAGTTGACGGCGTCATCCGCGCGCTGATCGAAGAACGGCGGCTGCAGGATGGCGGCCGGGAACACGATCTCGTTGGCGGTCGGACGGTAGTAGGCGTTCACCGTCTGCGGGGTCATGCCCCACTCTTCCTTGTCGATCGGCTGGCCCAGCTTGGCCAGGTTGCGGTTATAGCTGAATTCGGCGGCGCGCTTCAGATTGCCAACCAGGTCACCATTGGTCATCTGCAGCTTGCTGTAGTCGCGCCACTTGTTCGGGTAAGCGATCTTCGGCGTGAACTTGGCCAGCTTTTCCTGTGCCTGCTGCTTGGTTTCAGGGCTCATCCAGTCCAGGCCGTCGATGCTCTGTTTATAGGCGGCAAGCACGTTCTTCACCAGCTCGTCCATGCGCGCCTTGCGCTCGGCCGGGAAGTACTTGGCGACATACAGCTTGCCCAGGCCTTCGCCGATCGCGCCTTCAACCGTATCCACGCCACGCTTCCAGCGCGGCTCCTGCTCGGTTACGCCGGACAGCACCGTGCCGTAGAAGGCGAAGTTGGTGTCGTTGAATTCCTTGGTCAGGTAAGGCGAGGCATCGCGCAGCAGCTGCCATTCGAAGTAAGACTTCCAGGTTTCGACCGGCACGCTGTTGGCCATCTTGGCGAACGCTGCAAAGTAGCTCGGCTGGCTGACGATCACGGTATCGGTCTTCGAGGCGATACCGGTGGCGCCCAGGGCGGCTTTCCAGTCAAAGCCCGGCGCCATTTCATCCAGTTTGGCGATCTCGACCTTGTTGTAGCGCTTGACCGGGTCGCGCTGCTGCACACGGGTCCACTGCGCTTCGGCAAGCTGGGTTTCCAGGGCGACGATGTCCTTGGCCCTGGCGGCCGAATCCTTGTTGCCGGCCATGGCGAGGATCTTCGCCACGTGCTGCTCGTACTTGGCCAGGGTCTCGGCCATCTTCGGATCGTCCTTCTTCAGGTAGTAGTCGCGATCCGGAAGGCCCAGGCCGCTCTGGCCCATATAGGCGGCGTACTGGGTGGAATTGCGCGCGTCCTGGCTGACGAACACGCCGTAAGGTGCGGCCACGCCGATCTTGTTGAAGTGGGCGATCAGGGCCGGCAGGCCCTTGGTGTCCTTCAGGCTGCGCACGCGGCTCAGCTCGCCTGCCAGCGGCTTGATGCCGGCCTTTTCCAGCGCCGCTTCGTTCATATAGCTCGTGTACAGCGCTGCAATCTTTTGCTCGTCGCCTTTCAGGCCCTTCTGCTTCTGCAGGTCTTCGATGATGCCGCGCAATTGCGGCTTGGTGTCATCGGCCAGCTTGTTGAAGGAGCCCCAGCGCGACTTGTCCGCCGGGATTTCGGTGGTCTTCGAGCCACTGGCCGTTCAGGTGGGTGAAGAAATCGTCCTGCGCGCGCACGCTGCTGTCGATGTACTGGGTGTCGATGCCCGAAATAGGCTCGGCCGCGTTCGCAAAGGCTGCTGCAATGCTCAGGGCCAGGGTGCTCAGGAGGTGTCGGTTCACGAGGTGCTTCCTTTGAAGTCTGGTTATGAATAGCCGGCCAGTCCGCCTTGTGGGCGGGCCGGCCGGTGCGCTAGCGTACACCAGATTTTTCCGGATGACACCTTTGGATGAGTAACGTAACGTTGCCCCCTCAGACGGCGACCGTAACTCGCAGGAAGGTTGCAGGAATGACTGTCTGTTGCGGGTTTCCGCTTTCGTTCTTGCTGTTGAACAGTTCCTCCAGCTCCCGCCGCAGGTCTTCTTCCTTGCCGCCCTTGGCTGCCGCGTCGAAGGCATTCATCGTCGGACCGTAATACAGGCGGAAATTATCGAATAAGCCCTTGGGCGGGCCGGGATAGCGGAAGGTGAACGTGTCTTTCAGGAACGATATATTCCCTGCTGACACACCCGCTGCCGCGAAACGCTCGGTCACATTCGCCTCCACACCCCAGGTCATCGGACTGATGAAACCGGCCGGCGGTGGCGGCGTGTAGGCGGCGCTGATTTTCAGGATTTGCGCCACGAGCGTGGGATCGCCGGGAATCCAGTTGCCCATCACGATACGGCCGCCCGGTTTCGTCACGCGCACCATTTCCTTCGCCACGGCAAATGGGTCGGGCGCAAACATGGCGCCGAAGATGCTGACCACGAGATCGAAGGTGCGGTCCGCCAGGAAGTTCAGGTTGATCGCATCCCCTTCCTGGAACACGCAATTGCTCAGGCCTTCTTCCTTGGCGCGCTTATTGCCGGCAGCAACCAGGTTGCTGGCAATGTCGACACCCAGCACATGGGCGGCCAGTTTCGCTTCGGGCAGCGCCGTGGTGCCGTCGCCGCAGCCGAGGTCGAGTATGTGGTGCTGCTTCGTGATGCCCAGCTGATCAACCAGCGCCGCGCCGCTTTCGCGCATGCTGGCGGCAATGCGCGTGAAATCGCCCTTCTCCCACAATGCCTTGTTCGGATTCATAGTGCCTCCTCAGGACAAAACCAGTGTCTGTCCAGTGTAGGCAACTCAGAACTTGGTTTCCAGGCGAATGCTGACCTGGCGATAGGTCGGGTTCAACGTGGTGGCGTGCGAGGTCAGCCCGTTGGCATCGACCGTGTTTTCGCCGGTGGCATCGTCGGCCAGCAGGTTGGCGGCGGAGACGCGCAGCTGGGTGCGGGCGTCGAACTTCCACAGGCCGTACATATCGACCACGCGCTTGCGGCTGATTTCCACCAGCTGAGTGGTGCTGGTCTGCACGCGGATGGCCGGTGTCCAGTTATAGCTCGCACCCAGGGTCAGCGGGATGGTCTTGATGCGCCAGTCCGCGCCGATATTGGCGGTCTGCTTTGCCTGCTGATCGAGGCGGTTGTCTGGGCCCTGGATGCCATCCACTTTCGACCAGAAGCGGCTGTAGTTGCTGCGGAAATCGACGTTCGGCGCATTGTCCATCAGCTCGGCCAGCTGGAACTTCGCTTCCAGTTCGATGCCGCTGGTACGGGCGTGGCCGATATTGCCGGGCGTGGATACCCAGCGCTGGCCGAGGTCGGTCTGCTGCAGGCTCAGCTGGCGGCGGATCAGGTTGTCGATATCGCGGATGAAGCCACTTACACTGAGGATGCCGTTGCGGCCGAGGTAGTGCTCGTACGCGAGGTCCAGGCCGGTAGCCAGTTCAGGCTTCAGGTCCGGATTGCCGGTACGGTCCGGACGCGTAGCGCTGTTCAGGCGCGACAGGAACGGCAGCGCGATCAGATCCTGCACATTCGGCGACTTATAGCTCTTGGTCAGGCTGGCGCGGATCTGGTCCTTCTCGTGGCCGGGGATTTTCCATACGCCGTGCAGCAGGGGGCTGAACACCTTGCTGGTATTGGTGATGGTGCCGCTGCTGCGGTCGCTCGACGTGCGGATGCCTTCCCAGCGCGCGCCCATGTAGACGGCCCATTGCGGCGTGATGTCCCACTCGTCCTGCGCGAAGACGGCAACGCGACGGGTATCAGCCGTGAGGTTGTCGCCGGAATCGGCGAACTGCGGATTGCCGTTCTTGTCCAGCGAAACCTTGGTCTGTTCGCGGTGACTCGCTTCCAGGTCCCAGCCGGCGGCCAGCAGGTGTCCCTTGCCCAGCGGCGAAGTGTATTTGCCGCCGGTGTTGACGCTGCGGTCGCGCGTCTTGTCGGTATCGGTGAAGCGCTCCAGCAGGCCGCCATCGGCATCGTACCTGGTTGCGCAGGGAATCGGACTCGCGCTTGCCGAGGCCGAAGCCGAACTTCACGTCGAGCTTGGACGCGCCTTCCAGCTTGTGCACCCAGTTGCCGAAGCCGCGCAGGAAAGTGTTCTCCGCATGCGAAGTCTGCTGCGCCGAGTTGTACTCGGGCGGGATGATGCCGGTGGTCTGGTCGAGCACACTGTTCGAACCGCCCTCGCTCTTGTTATACATGAGGAAGGGCTGAAAGTTCAGCGTATCGCCGCTGTCGAATTTCCAGGACAGGCGCGGCGTCAGGTGCAGCATCTTGTTGGTGCTGGAGCTTTCGTCGTGCACCAGCTGGTCCTTGGTGACAGCGCCTTCATCCAGCACATCCTGGTTGTGAGTGAAGGTGCTGTCATGCTGGCGGTTCTCGCCGACCGAGCCGGAGAAGGTATAGGTCAGGTTGCCCGACTTGCCCGGTAGCGTTACCGACACGTTCGGAGAATGGCGCCCCTGCTCGATCGTGTCGGCCGCTTTCACCTGGATGTCGCGCTGCTGGTAGCCCTCGCGCAGCACGATGTTGATGGTACCGGCGATGGCGCGCGTGCTGTGCTCGGCAACCGGGCCGCGCATCACTTCGATGCGCTCGACCTGGTCGGGCGACAGCGATTCCATGGAGAAGCCCATCGGCGGACGCTCGCCGTTCAGCAGGATCTGCGTATAGCCGCTGCCGAGGCCACGCATGCGCACGTCGCCGCCTCGGCCTGGACGGCCGCCGCCGATGGTCACGCCGGGGAGGCGCTTGAGCACATCGCCGAGGTTGGTGTCGCCATTGCGGTCCAGTTCCTCGCGGCCGTAGATCTGCTTGCCGGCCGTGGAGTTGCGGCGTTCTTCCATATCGCTCAGGCGGCCGCCGTTGACGGTCACCTGGGGCATGACTTTGCCATCGGCGGCCTGTGCAGGCTTGACCGGCGCGGCGTCGGTGGGCGGGGTCGGCGGCTGGTCCTGCGTTTGCGCTGACACTGCGCCCGCAGCACCCAGCATGGCCAGGGCGATTGGAACGAATTTGCTCATGTTTTTGATTGGATTCCCGAGCGGGCGGAGGGCTGGCACGGTTCGGTTGGAATGCGGCGCTGGCATTGTAAGCGCGGCTTGGCGGCGATGGCTTGGGAGGGGGCTGTTTTTTACTTTTCGATACTTTTCAGTTCTTAGAACCCACGGCAGAGACAGGTGTCAGCCACATCGTGGCTGACACCAGGGTTACGCCTTGGGTTTTAATCAGCGCGTCGGCCCGCCAGCGCCGGGGACGCCCATGCCGCCGTGTCCGCCGCGATGGCGTCCGCCGCCATCGCCGGCCGGGCGCTCGCCGCTGCCGGGTCGGCCCGGTCCCTCGTCCTTGCGCGTCATTACTTCAGCAATGAAGCTCGCCACCTGCCGGCGCTGGTTCTCATCCAGGGCATCGTTAACGGTGAGCCACCACTCGCGCAATTGCTTGTCCTCAGCTGCGGTGGCGGAGGTTTCGGCATCCATGGCGCCGGTCAACTCGCGCAGTTCGACATCCTTGCCGCCCAGCGCTGACTGGGTCGAAGCCTCAAGCTTCTCGCGCCGCGCCTTGCGCTCGCGCAGCAGGTTCTTGCTGCGGGTCTCGACCTGCGACCACAGCGTTTGCTGGTTGGCATTCAGGTTCAGCTCTTTGCGGAACTCGGACGCCATCGGCACCAGGTCCTCCGCTTTCATGTCCATCAGGGGCACGGCCAGCGCGGGTGCGGACAGGCCGATAAGCAGCGCGGCCAGCAGGCTCAGCGCACCGGATTTGCGATTCATCAAATCTCCAGCTAAAAAAAAGCCTGCGCGGAGGGGCGCAGGCAGAAACCACTTCAGGGTAGAGAGAAATACAGGGCCAGTGTAGGACGCTGCTTAGGCCGCTTCTGCTTTTCTTACAATTACTTACCGAAGTAAAAACAAACCCAACAGACCGTACATGCCGCAATAATCCGCAATATTGTTAGGCTCATATCGGCTTAACGTAAATCGTCGTAAAAACGCGCCTTTATTCCAAAGCAGCAGCGTCGCTTGCTGAGAATCAGGTTTATACTGATCCGCATGGCGGCTCCTTCCGCCGTACTCCGGAACAGGTGACGCATGGGCAAGAAACTCAAGAACACCGGGCTGATCGGCCTGGGCGTAGTGGCGGGTATCGCCGTTTCCCTTCAGTTTTCCGCGATGGCGCAAAAGCAGGTCGATACCGGCCTGCCGCTCGAAGAGCTGCGCCAGTTGGCCGATGTGTACGGCCTGATCAAGTCGGACTATGTGGAATCGGTGGAAGACAAGAAACTGCTGACCGAAGCCATCTCCGGCATGGTCGCATCGCTCGATCCCCACTCCGCCTACCTGGACAAGAAATCCTATGCCGAACTGCGCGAAGGTTCGCAGGGCAAGTTCGTGGGCCTGGGCATCGAGATCGGCGCCGGCGATGACGGCTACATCAAGATTGTCGCCCCCATCGAGGATTCCCCTGCCTACCGCGCCGGCATCAAGCCGGGCGACCTGATCACCCGCCTGGACTCCACGCCGCTAAAGGGTTTGACCCTGGACGAGTCCGTCAAGAAAATGCGCGGCGAGCCGAACAGCAAAGTCACGCTGACCATCCTGCGCAAGGATGAACCGCAGCCGCTGACCTTCACCATTGCGCGCGAAGAAATCCACCAGAAGAGCGTGAAGGGCAAGGTCGTGGCGCCCGGCTACGCCTGGTTGCGCATTTCCCAGTTCCAGGAACCGACCGTGGATGACATGGCCGCCAAGATCGCGGAACTGTACAAACAGGAACCCAACCTGAAGGGCCTGATCCTCGATCTGCGCAATGACCCGGGCGGCGTGCTGCAGGGCGCGATCGGCGTAGCGGCAGCCTTCCTGCCGAAGGATGCGCCCATCGTCTCCACCAACGGCCAGTTGCCGGACTCGAAACAGATTTACTACGGCCGCGCCGAGTACTACTCGATGCGCGCCGACAGCGATGCGCTGGCCAAGCTGCCGGAAGCGATCAAGCACATCCCGATGGCAGTGCTGGTCAACACCGGTTCGGCCTCGGCCTCGGAAATCGTCGCCGGCGCGCTGCAGGACTACAAGCGCGCCACCATCATCGGTTCCCAGACCTTCGGCAAGGGTTCGGTGCAGACCATCCGCCAGCTGACCGCCGACACGGCCGTGAAGCTGACCACGGCGCGCTACTACACGCCGCACGGCCGCTCCATCCAAGCCAAGGGCATCACGCCCGACCTGCAGGTGGACGAGAACGAGGATGGCGACGGCCTGAACGCCCTGCGCATGCGCGAGGCGGACCTGACCAGGCACCTGTCCAACGACCGCGAGGAAGAAGCCGCCAAGCAGAAGCGTGACGAGCTGGAGGAGCAGATCCGCATCATCGCCCAGGAGAAGAAGCGCAAGCCCCTGGAGTATGGCGGCAACGAGGACTTCCAGCTGAAGCAGGCGCTGAACCACCTGCAGGGCTTGCCCGTGCAGCTGGCCAAGCAGGAAACCAAACTGGTAGCCCGCACCGAGCCGCGCACCAAGGCTGTCGACGAATAAAACTGAATGTTCCCTCTGAAAACGGCGCCCTCGGGCGCCGTTTTTCATTACCACTTGCTGTAAAATCAAGCCGATTTAGCGGCCAATTGAGACAAATCGACGATACAGCGTAGGGCGGATCATCGATCCGCCGTGCGTACATGGCCGCAAAACTTACAAGAATAGAAAGCTTAATCATGAAACAAGCCGTCATCAGCGGAACCGGCCTCTTCACCCCACCGAATTCGATTTCGAACGCGGAACTGGTCGCGTGCTTCAACGCCTATGTCGAACAGTTCAACGCGGAAAATGCCGACGCCATTGCAGCGGGCACGGTAACGGCGCTGGAGCCGTCCAGCGAAGGTTTTATCGAGAAGGCGTCCGGCATCAAGGCCCGCCACGTGATGGAAAAGGAAGGCATCCTCGATCCGAAGCGCATGGTGCCGCGCATTCCCGAGCGCAGCGACGAGGAACTGTCGCTGCAGGCTGAAATCTGCGTGAAGGCCGCCCAGCAGGCGCTGGACCGCGCCGGCCGCACCGCCGCCGATATCGACATGGTGCTGGTGGCCTGCTCAAACATGCAGCGCCCCTACCCCGCCATGGCCGTGGAAGTGCAGAACGCACTCGGCATCGACGGCTACGGCTTCGACATGAACGTGGCCTGCTCCTCCGCCACCTTCGGCATCCAGACCGCCGTGGCGGCCGTGCAGAGCGGCCAGGCGCGCGCCGTGCTGATCCTGAACCCTGAAATCACCAGCGCCCACCTGAACTGGCGCGACCGCGATTCCCACTTCATCTTCGGCGATGCCTGCACCGCCATCGTGGTGGAAGCGAAAGATGCGGCCACGTCCCAGTACCAGTGGGAAATCCTGGATACGAGGCTGAAGACCAGCTTCTCCAACAACATCCGCAACAACTTCGGCTTCATGAACCGCTTCGACGAAAGCGGCGTCGGCAAGCCCGACAAGCTGTTCCGCCAGCAGGGCCGCAAGGTGTTCAAGGACGTGTGCCCGATGGCCGCCGAAATGATCAAGGCGTCGATCGCCAATGCCGGCCTGCAGGTCGAGCAGGTCAGCCGCTACTGGCTGCACCAGGCCAACCTGAACATGAACCAGCTGATCGCGCGCATGATCCTGGGCCGCGACGCCGAGCCGCAGGAAGCGCCGGTGATCCTCGATACCTATGCGAACACTTCGTCCGCCGGATCGGTGATCGCCTTCCACAAATATTCGGACGACCTGCCTGCCGGCGCCTATGGTGTGATCTGCTCCTTCGGCGCGGGCTACTCGATCGGCAGCGTCGTCATACGCAAACTGTAAAGGGAGATTGATGCCCACGACGTCAGCCTGATCACGACAATCGCCGCCGCGCTGGGCTTCGGCCTGGTATTCGGCTTCATCGCAACCCGTCTCAAGCTGCCGGCCCTCGTGGGCTATCTCGCAGCAGGCATCCTGTGCGGACCTGCCACGCCAGGCTTTGTCGCGGATGCCGCCCTGGCAGGCCAGCTGGCGGAAATCGGCGTGATGCTGATGATGTTCGGCGTGGGCTTGCATTTTTCGCTGGACGATCTGTGGGAGGTGCGCAAGATCGCGCTGCCGGGCGCGGTGCTGCAGATCGCGGCGGCAACGGCGATGGGCATGGGGCTGGCGCACTGGTGGGGCTGGAGCCTGGGCGGCGGCCTCGTATTCGGCCTGGCGCTATCGGTGGCTTCCACCGTGGTGCTGCTGCGCGCGCTGGAAGAGCGCGGCATTCTCGATTCCTTCAACGGCCGCATCGCTGTCGGCTGGCTGGTGGTCGAAGACCTCGTGACCGTGATCGTACTGGTATTGCTGCCGCCACTGGCGGGTTCGCTGGGTGGCGATCCGGCCGGCGCCGCGCATGGCGATGCCGCCGCCACCACGGAGGCCTCGAGCGGGCTGCTGGCCACGCTGGCCATCACGCTGGGCCAGGTCGGGATCTTCATCGGCTTCATGCTGCTGGTCGGCCGCAAGCTGTTCCCCTGGATCCTGTGGCAGGTGGCGCGCACCAATTCGCGCGAGCTGTTCACGCTGTGCGTGATTGCGGCGGCCGTCGGCATCGCTTATGCGGCGACCAAGCTGTTCGGCATCTCCTTCGCGCTAGGGGCCTTCTTTGCCGGCATGGTGCTGCGCGAAATCGGAACTGAGCCACCGCGCGGCGCATGAGTCGCTGCCGCTGCGCGATGCGTTTGCCGTGCTGTTCTTCGTGTCGGTTGGCATGCTGTTCGAGCCTTCGATCATCATCGAGTCGCCGGTGCGCCTGCTGGCCGTGATCGGTATTATCGTGCTGGGCAAGTCGCTGGCCGCGTTTGCGCTGGTGGTGCTGCTGCGCTATCCGGCGAAGACGGCACTGATGGTCTCCGCCAGCCTGGCGCAGATCGGCGAGTTTTCCTTCATCCTGGCTGCGCTGGGCATTTCGTTGAAGCTGATGCCGCATGAGGGACAAAGCCTGCTGCTGGCAGGCGCCATCATCTCGATTGCACTGAATCCGCTGGTGTTTGCGGTCACCGGTCCACTGGAACGCCTGCTGGGCCGCGACCGTTCGCTGGCCTCCAGATTCGATCGCAGCACCGACCCGCTGGCGGAGCTGCCGATGTCCACCGCGCACTCAAAGCTGGAGGGACAGGTGGTGCTGGTCGGCTATGGACGCGTGGGCCGCCGCATCGCGGCATCGCTGGCTGCCCAGGGCATTCACTACGTGGTGGCGGAACAGAACCGCGAGATCGTCGACCGCCTGCGCCAGGAAGGCGTGCCTGCCGTGGCGGGCAATGCGGGCGAGGCCGCGGTGCTGATCCAGGCCCATATCGCACGCGCGCGCATGCTGGCGATCGCGACGCCGGATACTTTCCACGTGCGTGCGATGGTCGAGGTGGCGCGGGCGCTGAATCCGGATATTGCGATTCTCGTCCGCTCGCATAACGACGATGAGGCGGACCTGCTGCGCAAGGAGGGCGCGGGGATGGTGTTTGTGGGCGAGGAGGAGTTGGCCAACGGGATGTCCGGGCATATCCTCGCGCAATATGGCAAGCGCGAACGCCGGACGGCGGATCAATGATCCGCCCTACGCAGCCCGATCGATTCGCGTAGGGCGGATCGTTTGATCCGCCGCACACGCGGCGTTGATCACAGACGCGCCGCCAGCTCCGCCCCCTCACGAATCGCGCGCTTGGCGTCGAGCTCCGCGGCCAGCGCAGCCCCGCCAATCTTGTGGAAGGCCGGCCCGCCGGCCGTCGCGCCATCGGCCGGCATCAGCTCCGTCAAGCTCTCCTGCCCCGCGCAGATCACCACGTTATCGACTGCCAGCAAGCGCTCCTCTTCGCCGACCATGATATGCAGCCCATGATCGTCGATGCGCTTGTACTGCACACCCGGAATCATCACAACGCCATTGCGCGCCAGCACGGCGCGGTGCACCCAGCCTGAAGTCTTGCCCAGCCCCGCCCCCAGTTTGCTCGTCTTGCGCTGCAGCAGATAGAGCTGGCGCACCGGCTCTCCCGCGCGCGGCGGCACAAGCCCGCCACCGGATCGCGCATGCAGGTCCACACCCCACTCCACCGCCCAATGCTCGACCGGCAAAGGCAGCGCATGCGCCGGATCATGCAGCAGGAACTCGCCCACATCGAAGCCGATGCCGCCCGCACCGATGATGGCGACGCGCTTGCCGACCGGCTTCCGCTCACGCAGCACATCGAGATAAGTCAATACCTTCGGATTTTCGATGCCTTCGATCTTCGGCTTACGCACGCTGATGCCCGTGGCGACCACCACATCGTCATAGCCCGCCGCCAGCAACTCTTCGCGCGTCACGCGATGATTGAGCCGCACGTTCACGCCGGTCAGCTCCAGCTTGCGGCCGAAGTAGCGGACGGTTTCCGCAAACTCCTCCTTGCCCGGAATCTGCATCGCCACGTTGAACTGGCCGCCGATGCGGTCGCTGCCCTCGTACAGCGTAACCTCGTGCCCGCACTCCGCCGCCACCGTCGCTGCCGACAGGCCCGCAGGCCCTGCGCCCACCACCGCCACCTTGCGCGGACGCGCGCTGCGGCGATAGACCAGTTCCGTCTCATGGCAGGCGCGCGGATTGACCAGGCAAGTCGCGCGCTCGTTCCTGAAGGTGTGATCCAGGCAGGCCTGGTTGCAAGCGATGCAAGTGTTGATCTCGTCCACCCTGCCCTCGCCGGCCTTGCGCACGAAGTCCGGGTCCGCCAGGAAGGGCCGCGCCATCTACACCAGGTCGCCATCGCCGCGGCGCAGGATATCCTCCGCCTCCGCCGGCATATTGATGCGGTTCGAGGCCACGACCGGTATCGTCACCTCGCGCCGCAAGCGCCCCGCCACTTCCGCAAACGCGCCTCGCGGCACCGACGTCACGATGGTGGGCACGCGCGCCTCATGCCAGCCTATGCCCGTGTTCAGGATGGTCGCACCGGCCTGCTGCAGCGCCCTGGCTACGGTTACAACTTCCTCCAGGTATTGCCTCCATCGACCAGGTCCAACAGTGAATGCCGGTACATGACGATAAAGTTCAATCCGCCGGCTTCGCGCACGCGGCGCACGATCTCCACCGGCAGGCGCATGCGGTTCTCGATGCTGCCGCCCCAGCGGTCCGTGCGCAGGTTGGTGCGCGCGCATAGGAACTGGTTCAACAGATAACCCTCGCTGCCCATGATCTCGATACCATCGTAGCCGGCGCGCTGCGCCAGCCGTGCCGCCCGCACATAAGCGCGGATTGTCGACTCAATGCCCGCCTCGCTCAGGGCGCGCGGTTTGAAAGGCGAAATCGGCGACTTCACTGCGGAAGCGGACACGCAGAAAGGCTGGTAGCCATAGCGCCCGGCGTGCAGGATCTGCATCAGGATCTTGCCGCCCTCCTCATGGACAGCGCGCGTGAGCTTGCGGTGATTGCACACATCGCCCGCGAAATTCATGGTGCCGCCGAAGGGCAGCAGCCAGCCCTGGCGATTGGGGGAAATTCCGCCGGTAACAATCAGGCCCGCGCCGCCGCGCGCACGTTCGCGGTAGAAAGCAGCCAGCCGGTCATAGTTATAGAAGCGATCCTCTAATCCCGTGTGCATGGAGCCCATGATCACGCGGTTGCGCAGGGTAGTGAAGCCAAGGTCCAGAGGGGCCAGCAGGTGCGGGAAGCTTGTCGGGGTCATATTCTTGTCATTGTCCTTCTGTACGCTGCCTAACGCTGGAGACGTGTCGCGCTTGTATTCTGCCAGCAGTTCCCTTACGCTGGAAGAATGAAGCGACTGTTACTGCTCTTGTTGATTGGCTTTACCGCGCCCGCGCCCAGCATGGCGCAGGCTTCGCGTCTTGACGTCCCCAAGCTGGAAGTCTCGGTCAATCGCGTGAACGTTGACGCCGTGCATATGTATGAAGTGAACGCCAGCGGCACGGTGCAGGCCTCGCTGCCAGCCGTGTGGCGCACGCTCACCTCCTACGACCGCATGGAAGAATTCGTGCCGGACATGGCCTCCTGCCGCGTGCTCTCGCGCAATGGCAATGAAGTCATTATTGAGCAATTTGGCACGGCCCGCTTCCTGTTCATGTCCCGCTCCATCCACCTGATCGTGCGCGCGACCGAGCAGCCGATGCAGGCCATCGACATTGCCCTGATCTCGGGCGACATGAAGCACTACGAAGCGCGCTGGGAACTGGTGCCGGTACCGGAGACGGGCGGCACGCGCGTTCTGTACACCGGCCGCCTGGTGCCCAACTTCTATGTGCCCGGCATCCTCGGCACGAACATCATCCGCGGCGATATCGAACGCATGATGGGCGCCGTGCTGGCCCACCTGGACAAGCTTCCTTCCAGCACCCGGCAATCCGCCGAAACCGCCCGCGCCGGACACGGCATGGGCAGCCCGCAAACTCCTTAAACCGTGTAGTGGTCGCGGTCGCGCACTTCTGCAAACGCTTCCAGGCTGCCGATGCGGATCATGACCGGGTTCATGCTGGACTGGCTTTGCATGGCGCGCCAGGCGAATTGCCATTCCTTTTCCAGCGCTTCATCGCGGCCCTTGGTGAAGGCCGATCCGAGCGCCGCGCGCGTGCCGTATTCGATGTTGCCGTCGATGCCCGCCCAGTTGGGCAGGGTGCGCTGGACGGCGCGGTGCACGCGCTCGCCGAATTCCTCGGTATTGTGGATGACGAGACAGGAGTCCGCGCCGAAATGGTCGAACAGGTCGCGCTTCCAGGCTTTCGAGAAACTCAGGGTCAGGAAGCTGCCGACAGGGCGCAGCACGAACTGTCCTTCTTTCAGGGCCAGTTCGAGTTCGCTGCGCGGACCGTAGCGGTGCAGGGTGGGAGGGCGTTGATAGTCGTGCATATTCTTAGTTCGGATGTCGTTCAACGTGGCGTACATGGCGATGGTCGCGCATGAAGGCCGATGCGATAAAGATCTCGCGCAACAGGAAGCCGAAGCTGCCGATCAGGCAAAACACCGCGCCGACGAACATGCTGGCGATGTATTTGTCCAGCGTGGCATTGGTGGTATCGCCAATGAACAGCAGGGCAACGATCAGGCAGACAAAGAGTCCGCAGGCGGTCGAGAGCGAAATCGCAATATTGATCAGGTGGGATCGGCGGTAAAGGATATCCAGCTCATTCAGGTAAGTATCGTTATACGCCACATCAAGGCGCTCTTCCAGCGTGCGCGAGCGGTCGATGATGCGCGCGAGGCGATTGAGCAGCACCAGCAGCTTGGTGCAGACGGCCGACAACAGGAAAACAGGAGCAATGGCCAGCTGGATGATGTGGCCAATGTCCCCAAGCTGAATGTTCATGTACTTATATTTTTAGAGGGGATACGCAAGTTTACTCGAAAACGGCCGCCCGCACGAAACTGTTCCGTGGCAGCCACGAGCGCCTTGCTGATGCCCTGCTCCATTGCGCCGTGGCCGGCGTCCTGGATGATCTTCAGCGTCGAGCCCGGCCAGGCCTTGTGCAGGCGCCAGGCGGTAACGGGCGGACAGATCACGTCGTAGCGCCCCTGCACGATGACGGCCGGCAGGTGGGCGATACGGCTGACGTTGTTCATCAGCTGGTCCGGCTCGAAGAAGCCGCCGTGGGCCATGTCGTGCGATTCCATGCGGCCGACGCCCAGGTCCAGCGTGTCGGACGGCGCTTCCTCCGGCTGCGGCAGCAGGAAGACGCGGCGGCCCTCGAATTTGCTCCAGGCGCGCACGGCCGGCCAGTGTACGGCCGGGTCGGGTCCATGATGCGGGTGACGTAGGCTTGCAGCAGGTTGCTGCGCTCAGGCTGCGGGATCGCCTCCACGAATTCGTCATAGACATCCGGGTGGAACCACTCGGCGCCGTCCAGGAAGAAGTCGATTTCCTTTTTCGTGCACAGGAAGATGCCGCGCAGGACGAAGCCGAGGCAGCGCTCGGGATGGGCTTCGCCGTAAGCCAGGGCCAGCGTCGAGCCCCAGGAACCGCCGAAGACCAGCCATTTTTCGATGCCAAACCTGGTGCGCAGGCGTTCGATATCCTCGATCAGCAGCTGGGTAGTGTTGTTGCGCACGTCGCCCAGCGGGGTGGACTTGCCGGCACCGCGCTGGTCGAACAGGATCACGCGGTAGTGGTCCGGATTAAAGAAGCGGCGGTGCTGCGGCGACAGGCCGGCGCCCGGGCCGCCGTGCAGGAAGACCACCGGGATGCCGTCCGGATTGCCTACCTCTTCCCAGTAGATCGTGTGGATATCATCGACTTGCAGCATGCCGCTGTGGCGCGGCGCGATCGGGGGGAACAGGTGGGCGAGCGGATCGGACATGGCTTTCCTTAGAAGAAGGTATTGATTGCGTGCTGCACATTGTACTGGTCGTCCACCACCAGCATAAGCTGCCACTTGTCGAAGGTGGTGCACGGGTGGCTGATGCCGCAACCCACAAGGTCGCCGACCTTGATGTCGGCGACCGCGCCTTCCGGCCAGCGCAGGTAGGCGTGCTGGTCGTTCATCTTCACGATTTCGCAGCCTTCCGGCAGTTGCGACGGACCACCCGCCACGCCCGGCCGCTGATGGTAAAGCGCCTTGGGCAAGCCCAGGTCATGCGACGCGTCGCGCTTGCCCATCGACAGGATCGCCAGGTTCGGTTCGGGGCGCGACAGCACCATGCTCCAGATTTCCAGCGCCGGCTGGAGGCCCCCGGTCGGCGCACCTTCGCGCTCGCCCAGCTCGCGGATCGCGTCCTGGTAATGGCCATGGTCGTTGGTCAGGTAGCAGCCGCTGCGCAGCACCGGCAGCACGCGCTTGCTCAATCCCTGCACGTCCGTGAAGCCGCGCGCCACCAGGTCGAAGAAGGCAGAACCGCCGGCCGAAATCAGGATCTGCTCGCTTTCGAACAGGCGCTCCTGGTCCGCCTGGCGCAGCAGGGCGACCATCTTCTGCAAGAAGGCGTTCACCTCCTGCACATCGGAGGCCAGTCCCTCGTAGCCTTCAATGCCGGCCAGTTGCAGGCCGGGCGCCTTCGCCACCGCGCGTGCGACAGCGAGCACCTCGTCCGCTTCGCGCGCGCCGGCACGCTTGCCCAGCATGCCCAGTTCCACCAGCAGCGGCAAGGGCCGCTGCAATCCGCCCCGCCTGCACGGCCTGCGACAAACGCTCGACGCCTGCGAGCGAATCGACCAGCGCATGGAATTCGAAGCCGGCGTCTTCGCGCATCAGGTGCAGCATGGCTTTGATGTCCGCGGGCGCCACGAGTTCGTTGGCGAGGATGATGCGGCGCACGCCAAAGCGCGCCGCAATCTGCACCTGCGCGGCGGTCGCCAGTGTGATGCCCCAGGCGCCGTTGGCGAGCTGGGCGCCGAACAGCTGCGGACTCATTGTCGTCTTGCCGTGCGGCGCGAGCACCACCCCGTAGTGATCGCAATACGCGCGCATCCATTGCAGGTTATGCAGCAGCGCGGACTGCTTGAGGACTGCGACGGGGAAGCTGGTGTCGGCGTTCAGGACGTTCCAGTCCTGCGCCCCGATCATGTGCTGGCGCAGCGGTTCGGTAATCGGCAAGCCCTTCACGCCGGGCTGCAGGACCTGTTCTTCCAAAGCGGCCAGCGCAAGACCATCGTCTGGCAAAGTGTTCATACTGCCTCCTGTTGATATCCCGGCTATTCTACGTCAGTGCCAAAGGCCGAGAATCAGGCCGAACAGGAGGAATTGAGCAGTGTGATAACCGCCGTCGATCAGCCACAGCTTGAACGAGCGCTGCGCGAACTGATAATTGATGCCAAAGCTGGTCGCCGCAATGCCGAAGCCGGCCGAGAAGCCGGCCTGCAGCGCCTTATCCAGCGCCGGCGCCGCGCCCAGCCAGTACGCAAAGCAGAAAGCCCCGATCAGCGAAAACGCGAACGCCGTCCCGAACACCTGGCCGGATGCCCTTTCCTGCTTCACCCCGCCGTTTTCCCGGTTCCATGCCTCACCAAACAGCTTCGGCGAATACCACAGCCCGCCCAGCATGAAACTCGACACGGCCGCCACCAGGATCGCCAGATAGTTCATCGTTTCCCCTTCCCCAATATTGTTGATATGGCGAAAGAGGTTAATCGCTCGCGCCCCGCGCGCAAGCAATTCGGGGTCAGCTCTGTCATTCGGACAGCTAGCGCTAACCTTTGATCGAGCTCAATACGGGAAATCGCCTGTTCTTGCGTATTGAGCTAGCTGAAAGAAGTTGCGCGCGTGTCCGAATGACAGAGCTGACCCCGAATTTTGGGAAATAAAAAAGCCGCGCGGCGGGGCCGGGCGGCTTTTGTCGGCGGGAGCCGGACGGGGTCAGGACATGTGCTGGCCGCCGTTGATGGCGATGTTCGCGCCAGTCAGGAACGCGGCTTCTTCGGAAGCCAGGTAGGCCACCAGGCCTGCGACTTCTTCAGGCTTGCCCCAGACGGGACATCGGGATCTGCGGGATGATCTTGGAATCCAGCACATCCTTCGGGATTTCCATCACCATCTTGGTGCCGATGTAGCCCGGCGAGATGGTATTGACGGTCACGCCCTTGCGCGCCACTTCCAGTGCCAGCGCCTTGGTGAAACCGTGTACGCCGGCTTTCGCTGCGGAGTAGTTGGTCTGGCCGAAGGCGCCCTTCTGGCCGTTCACCGATGAGATGTTGATCACACGGCCCCAGCCACGGTCCACCATGCCATCCGCTACCGGCTTGGTCATGTTGAACACGGAGTCCAGGTTGGTCTTCATCACTGCGTCCCAATTGACCTTGTCCATCTTCTTGAAGGTCATGTCACGGGTAATACCCGCGTTGTTCACCAGCACATCGACCGGGCCGATATCGCGCTCGATCGCTTTCACGCATTCCTGTGCGGACTCGTAGTCCGACACATCGCATGGATACGCCGAGAATTGGAAGCCCTGGTCCTTCATGGAGGCCAGCCAAGCATCGTGCGTTTTGTTCGTTGGGGAATACGTGGTTACCACTTTGTAGCCCAGTGCGACCATCTTGATGCAGATCGCTTCACCCAGACCACCCATGCCGCCTGTTACCAATGCAACTCGTGCCATTTATGTTCCCCTCAAATGCGTCTCTAGTTAGACTCTTAAACTCTTTCAGTCCCTCTCTACTGCCAGTGCTACACCCATGCCGCCGCCGATGCACAGCGAGGCCAGGCCTTTCTTCGCGTCGCGACGGACCATCTCATGCAGCAGGGTCACCAGGATGCGGGCGCCGGAAGCGCCGATCGGGTGGCCAATTGCGATGGCGCCGCCGTTCACGTTGATCTTGCTGGTGTCCCAGCCCATTTCCTTGTTCACGGCAATTGCCTGCGCCGCAAACGCTTCGTTGATTTCCATCAGGTCCAGGTCCTGCGGGGTCCAGCCGGCCTTCTTCAGGCACAGCTTGGATGCGGACACAGGGCCCATGCCCATTACGGACGGATCCAGGCCGGACGATGCGTAAGCCTTGATGCGCGCCAGCGGGGTCAGGCCCAGCTGCTTGGCTTGCGACGCGGTCATCATGATCACGGCAGCGGCGCCGTCATTGAGGCCCGACGCATTGCCTGCGGTGACACTGCCTTCCTTGTTGAATGCAGGACGCAGGCCAGCCAGCGCTTCCAGCGTGGAACCCGGCTTGATGTATTCGTCCTGGTCGAAAACGATGCTGCCTTTCTTCTGCACGATTTCCAGCGGCAGGATCTCGTCCTTGAACTTGCCGGCCTTCTGCGCGGCTTCCGCTTTCAATTGCGACTGCAGCGCGAACTCGTCCTGCTCGGCGCGCGAGATCTCGTATTTCTTCGCGACGTTCTCCGCGGTCACGCCCATGTGGTACTGGTTGTACACATCCCACAGGCCATCGACGATCATCGAGTCGATCATCTTCACATCGCCCATGCGGAAGCCGTCGCGCGAATTGTTCAGTACGTGCGGTGCCGCACTCATGTTTTCCTGGCCGCCGGCGATAATGATGTTCGCGTCGCCGCACTTGATGGCTTGCGTTGCCAGGTGGGTTGCCTTCAGGCCGCTACCGCACACCTTGTTGATGGTGTATGCGGGGATGGCATTTGGCAGGCCTGCCTTGATCACGGCCTGGCGTGCCGGGTTCTGGCCAACGCCAGCAGTCAGTACCTGGCCGAGGATGGCTTCGCTGATCAGGTTGGGATCAATCTTGGTCTGCGCCAGCAGGCCCTTGATCACGTGAGCACCCAGTTCCGATGCGGGAATCTTGGCCAGACTTCCGCCGAACTTGCCGACCGCGGTACGAGCCGCGGCAACGATGACTACTTCTTCCATGTGCTTCTCCGGTGCTGTGGTTGAGTTATGAATAATTCATTTAATTCTATCGAAGCGATCTGCGGCAAGCCACTATGTCCTACCGGAACAAGGGCTTATTTAGAGCAGCATCTGTTGCTTCACGGGAGTAGGCCTGTGCCAGGCCCAACGCCAGCTGCGATTGGCTCGTAGCGACGTCGAAAAATTCTTCAGTGTTTTGGGCTGACAAAAACTGATTGGAAGCAACGGTGGCAGTCGCCAGCGAGGAGAGCGCGACATCTACGACAGCTTGCGCACATTCATCGAACTGTGCCATCTGCGCATTGAAGGCCGCGAATGCGGCACGGGAAAATTCGTCAGTCAGTGCAAACATTGGGGACAACTCCTTCGATGAGATAACGCAAGGATCTTTCATCGTAGTGAACAGTTCCATTCAACTCTTTGACAAAGATCAATGCTTTCTTTCATTTTGCATAAAAATAAAAGGCATGTCACGACAATAACTTGATTCCATCGAGCGAACCGGCACACTGCTCGCGTATCACGTTGACAAAGTCAGTCACAAAAGCCTTATGGCGTAAGGCTTCCGGCACCGAAACGAACAGGTCGCTCCATAGTCCCTGCTCTCCAATGGGCCGCGCAATCACATAGTCATAGTCGACGTAGTTTTTGATAGCCCAATTCGGCAAAGCCGCAACACCGCGGCGGCTAGCAACTAACTGCAAGATTGCAACCGTCAGTTCTGCAGTTCGTCGCTTGTACGCGACGTTGGCGGGGCGCAAGATTTCCCTGATTAAATCAATGCGTTCTTCAGGCACTGGATACGTGATGAGGGTTTCATTTTCGAAGTCATTCGCCTGCAAGCGGCGTAGTGCCTGCAAGCGGTGCTTCTGCGCCAGCACCGTCATGATCTCGAAGCGGAACAGCGGGAATACGGCATAGCCGCCCAGGCTGTAGTCGGAGCCAATCACGAGGTCTGCATCGCCGCTGCGCAGCAGGTCCGAAGGCTCGCTGTGGAAACCGGACACAAGATCGATTTCCACTTCCGGCCAGCGCATGCGGAATTCATCCATCACGGGCATCAGCCAGTCGAAGCAGGTGTGGCATTCGAGCGCCACACGCAGCTGGCCGCTGTCGCCTTGCGACAGGCGTGCGACATCGCGCTCGGCCTGCTCGACTTCGGGCAGCAGCGTATCCGCCAGGCGCAGCAAGCGCGCGCCCATTGCGGTAAAGCCGATCGGCACCGTCTTGCGCTCGAACAGCGGGCCGCCGTAGCGGTCCTCAAGCAGCTTGATCTGATGCGACAGAGCGGACTGGGTCAGGTTCAGCAACTGAGCGGCGCGGACCAGGCTGCCGGCTGAGCGCAACGCTGAGAGCGTGCGGAGGTGGCGTATCTCGAGCATGAATGAATAATTTTCATGTTATGAGGCAAAAAGTTTCGTTTTTATTATATGACGAGATGTCGGACACTTTACGTCACCAATATTTAATTTTAATGACAAAATGAAAACAGTACGATCGCACGTTTTAGGCTTCCCCCGTATGGGAGCGAAGCGCGAATTAAAGTTCTTACTTGAAAAACACTGGCGTGGTGAAGTTGCCGAATCCGCGCTGGGAGAGCTGGGCCGCGAGCTGCGCGCCCGCCACTGGGCGTTGCAGCGCGATGCCGGCCTGGACTTCGTTGCCGTGGGCGATTTTGCCTTTTACGACCATGTAGCCAACCATATCCAGCTGTTCGGCTGCGAGCCCGCCCGCTTCGGCTTCGACTCTTCCCAATCGCAGCTGTCGCGCTACTTTGCGATGGCGCGCGGCGATGCGCAGCATTCGCATTGCGGCTGCGGCCACGATGGCAAGGCGCTGGAAATGACGAAGTGGTTCGACACGAATTACCACTACCTGGTGCCGGAGTTCGCCGATTCGACAGCGTTCACGCTTTCCTCCACGCGGTTGCTGGACGAAGTCGCGGAGGCGCGCGCGCTGGGCCACCGCGTGAAGGTCACGCTGCTTGGTCCGCTGACCTTCCTCTGGCTGGGCAAGGAACGCGGCGCTGCCGACGGCTTCTCGCGCCTGTCCCTGCTGGATGCGCTGCTGCCTGTGTATGGCGAACTGCTGGCGCAACTGCGCGCTGCCGGCGCCGAGTGGGTGCAGCTTGACGAACCCGCGCTGGGCCTGGACTTGCCGCCCGCGTGGCGCAATGCCTATGAGCCGGCCTACTGGTCGCTGGCGCAGTCGGGCGCGCAAATCCTGGTGGCGACGTACTTCTCGCCGCTGGAAGAGAACGTGAGCCTGGCCTGCCGCCTGCCGGTCGCGGGCCTGCATGTGGACGGCGTGCGTGCGGCTACAGAACTGGCCAGCGTGGCGGACTGGCTGCCGGCGCACAAGGTGCTCTCGGTCGGCATCGTCGATGGCCGCAATGTGTGGCGCTCCGATCTGGACGCGGCCTTGTCCCGCCTGCAGCCCTTGCTGGACAAGCGCAGCGGCGAGCTGTGGCTGTCCGCATCGTGCTCGCTGCTGCATGTGCCCTTCAGCCTGCAGGGCGAGCAGGACCTCGATGCCGAGCTGCGCTCATGGCTCGCCTTCGCCACCGAAAAGCTGGACGAGATCGCCCTGCTGAAGTCCGCCCTGGATTTGGGGTCAGGCACGAAATGTTACACGAGCCCGGCGCTAGCGGAAGCGCGGGCGGCAGTGGCGCAGCGGCGCGTGAGCGATCGTGTGCATCGCCGCGAGGTAGCGGCGCGCGTGGCGCAATTGGCCGCGGACCCAGGCGCGGACAGGCGCGCTTCGTCGTTCGATGCGCGCCAGCGCGTGCAGCGCGAACGCCTGCAGCTGCCGTCCTTCCCCACCACCACCATCGGCTCCTTCCCGCAAACGCCGCACATCCGCGCGGCGCGTGCGGCGCACAAGCGCGGCGAACTGGATGCGGCCAGCTACGAGCAGGCGATGCAGGCGGAGATCGAACACGCCGTGCGCCGGCAGGAAGAACTGGGCCTGGACGTGCTGGTGCACGGCGAAGCCGAGCGCAATGACATGGTCGAATACTTCGGCGAGCAGCTGGACGGCTTCGCCTTTACCGCCAACGGCTGGGTGCAATCCTATGGTTCGCGCTGCGTGAAGCCGCCCATCATCTACGGAGACGTGGCGCGGCCGCAACCGATGACGGTGCGCTGGGCCCAGTACGCGCAAAGCCTGACGGACAAGCCGATGAAGGGCATGCTCACCGGCCCCGTCACCATCCTGCAGTGGTCCTTCGTGCGCGACGACCAGCCGCGCTCGCAGACAGCGCTGCAGATCGCGGTCGCCATCCGTGACGAAGTGGCCGACCTGCAGCAGGCCGGCATCGCCATCATCCAGATCGATGAACCGGCCGTGCGCGAAGGCTTGCCGTTGCGCCGCAGCCGCTGGAGCGACTACCTGTCCTGGGCCACGCAGGCATTCCGCATCAGCGCCAGTTCAGCGCACGACGCCACGCAGATCCATACCCATATGTGCTACGCGGAGTTCAACGATATCCTGCCCGCCATTGCGGCCATGGATGCGGACGTGATCACGATCGAAACCAGCCGCTCGGCCATGGAGCTGCTCACCGGCTTCGGCCAGTTCCGTTACCGGAACGAGATAGGCCCCGGCGTGTACGACATTCACTCGCCCCGCGTGCCCGACAGCGATGAAATGGCCGCCCTGCTGCGCAAGGCCGCCGCCGTGATTCCGCCCGCCCAGCTGTGGGTCAATCCGGACTGCGGCCTGAAAACGCGCGGCTGGGATGAAACGGCGCAGGCGCTGCGCAATATGGTGACGGCAGCACGCCAGCTGCGCAAGGAAGCCGAAATCTTCTAGCGCAGGTGGCGGGCCAGGAAGCGTTCCAGCTTTTCGTAGAAGTCGGCACGGTTGTCAGGATTGTAGAAACCGTGCCCCTCGCTGGACACTTCCCAGTACTCGGGCTCGTTGCCCGCCTCGCGCAAGGCCGTCCGCATGGCGCGCGCCTGCAGCAGCGGCGCCGTTTCGTCGGACTTGCCGTGTGCGAGAAACACCGGGACCCTGATCTGCGCGGCGAGGAAGGATGGCGAATTGCGTTTCTGCTCTTCCTCGTCGGTGCCGATGTATTCCCTCAGCAGGCGCTCGCCGCCTGCGTCCTTCTCTTCCTTCAACAGCAGCGGCAAGTCGTAGACGCCGGCGTTCCCCGCAGCACAGCGCAGCAGGCCTGGCGCGCGCACCGCGACCATCATGGCCGCGTAGGCGCCGAAGCTGCTGCCGTACGCGCAAACGCGTTGCGGGTCGGCCAGGCCATGCGCCAGTGTCCAGCGTACGCCGTCGATCAGGTCATCCACGATAAGGCCGCCCCACGCACGGTAGCCTGCCTTCTCGAAGTCCATTCCGCGGCCGCCCGAGCCACGGAAGTTCACCTGCAGCACGGCGTAGCCGCGGCTGGCGAGGAAGGCGGCGTCGACATCGAATTCCCAGCGGTCGGCGAAACCATGCGGTCCACCGTGCGGCAGCAGGACCAGCGGCGGACGCGCCACGCCGGCCGGTGCGGTCAGGTAGCCATGCAGCACCATGCCATCGCGCGCGCTAAAGCTGATGGGCCGGCGCGACGGCATCGCAGCGGGGTCGATGCGCGCGAGCCGCGTCACCAGCAGATCGGCGCGGCCACTGGCGCTATCGTAAAGATAAGTGCTGCCGGGATCGCGGTCGCTGCGCACGTCGAACAGCCACAGCTTGCCGTCGGCACTGGCGTTGAGCAGGCGCACCATTTGTCCCGGGAACTGCGCGCTGAGCTGGCGATGCAGCCGCGCTTCAGGCAGCGATTCATCCAGGTAGCGCACGGCCGGCACACCAAGCTGGGTGGCGTAGGCAAAGGGACGATCTCCCTGCTGCGACCACATGACCAGGCCAATATCCGCCTGCGCATCGGAAGCCAGTATGCGTCCCGCGCCGCCCTCGAACGGCTGCTCGTACAGCGCCACCGGCGCTCCGCCCACACCGCGCAGCACGTAGAAGCCCGCCGCTGCGGGCGAAACGCCAAGCACCCGGATTTCGTCCCTGCTGCCATCCAGCGCCGCCGGCACCCAGCTGTCACCGGCCGGACGGCGCATCACCAGCTTGCCATCCGCGCCGAGCTTGTAGGCCAGGCGCGGCACGCCATTGCGGTCCTGCAGGAAGTGCATCGCGGGCATATTCAGATCAGCCAGCTCCCTGCGGCCACCATTTCTGCTGTCCAGTCTGTAAAGAATGCTGTGCTGCCGTTGTGTGAACTCCGTCAGGTAGATCGTGCCATCCAGCTGCTCCGGCAGCGCCACGTCGGCCGCGAAACCATAATCGATGCCCGCCCGGCGGCGGCGGCCGTACAAGTACTGCTGGTTGCTGCCATCGATATCGGTCGCCATCACTTCGCCGGTGGAAACAGGCGCCTCCATCCACGTCTTTTCTTTCGCGGTGCGGATGATCAGCCGGCGGTTGCTGGCCCAGACATAGCTGGCGGGGATTTCATACTGGTCGAGCCGGATCGCGACTTTGGCATGCATGTCGGGCAACGAGAGAATGGTCACCGCCGAATAAGTTGACAGGAATTGAAGCACGCGCGTGGAAACGGCCAGATACCTGCCGTCCGGCGAGAGCACGGGACGCACGATGCTGTCCTGATCGACGAAATCGCGGATCGGGACGGGCGCGGCGGCGCCCCGCAGCGCAGTCGCCACGCCACAAAACAACAAGGCGGCGCACAAAGGAAATCCCTGCATGCCGGCCCTCCGTAAAAGCTTTGAATCGCTTGTAGATTGTGCAATTATGCTGATTGTCCGCGGTTTATTTTCAAGTAGAATGCACGGATTCTGCGATCTCCAGACCTAGTCATGTCCAAGAGCGTTTTCCAAAAGCCCATCGAAATCAAGATTTCCACCGTTGTCGCCGTCTCTGCCATCCTGCAGACTTCCGACCTCATCACCCTCGACGCTGCATTGCACGAAATGACCGGCGGCGTGTCCGACTTCTTCGAAGGAGACCCGGCGGTGATCGATGTCGGCTCCCTGGCGCCGGGTTGCGAGCGCATCGACTGGGCGGCCCTGGTCGCGTTGCTGAAGAAATACCGCCTGAATCCAGTGGCCGTGCGCAATGCCACGCCGGATATGGTGGATGAAATCCAGGCCAACGGCCTGTCGCTGGACAGCGGCAAGCGCGAGGAAACGCCGGCGCCCGAACCGAAAAAGCCCGCAGCGGCACCCGAGCCGGCACCGACGCCGGCATCGGCGGCTGGCGCCGCGCCAGTGCCCGCGAACGGGACCATGATCATCGATACCCCGGTCCGCGCCGGCCAGCGCATCTATGCTCGTGGCGGCGACCTGATCGTGATGGCCGTCGTCAACAACGGCGCGGAGATCATTGCGGACGGCAGTATTCACGTTTACAACACTTTGAATGGCCGCGCTCTGGCCGGTGCTTCCGGCGACGCGAGTGCCCGCATTTTCGCTCTGCAGATGTCCCCGGAACTGGTGTCTATCGCAGGCGTTTATCGCACCTTTGAGGATGGTTTCCCGGCGTCGCACGCACGCCAGCCGACACAAATCCGCTTGAAAGGCGACAGTCTGGATATACAATCTGTCAATTCCGCAACGCGTGCTTAATGCAAACTGTTTATTGAAATAAAGGATTCCTTCGTGGCTCGAATTATTGTTGTAACGTCCGGCAAGGGCGGTGTCGGCAAAACGACTTCCAGCGCCAGCTTCTCTACCGGCCTCGCGCAGCGCGGCCACAAAACCGTAGTGATCGATTTCGACGTCGGCCTGCGGAACCTCGACCTCATCATGGGGTGCGAACGCCGCGTGGTGTACGACCTGATCAATGTGATCAACAAGGAAGCGACGCTGAACCAGGCCCTGATCAAGGATAAGCACTGCGACAACCTGTTCATCCTGCCCGCCTCCCAGACCCGCGACAAGGATGCGCTGAGCGAAGACGGCGTGGAAACCGTGCTGGCCGAGCTGATCAAGATGGACTTCGACTTCATCATCTGCGATTCTCCGGCAGGCATCGAGCACGGCGCCCTGATGGCGCTGACCTTCGCCGACGAAGCGCTGATCGTGACCAACCCGGAAGTGTCGTCGGTGCGCGACTCGGACCGCATCCTGGGCATCATCCAGGCCAAGTCCCGCCGCGCCCTGTCCGGCGGCGAACCGGTCAAGGAACACTTGCTGATCACGCGCTACTCGCCGAAGCGCGTGGAAGCGGGCGAAATGCTGAGCCACGAAGACGTGCAGGAAATCCTGCGCATCCCCTTGCTCGGCATCATCCCGGAATCCGAGCAGGTGCTGCATGCTTCCAACCAGGGTAACCCTGCGATCCATTTCAAGGGTTCCGACGTGGCCGAGGCTTACGAGGACGTGGTGGGCCGCTTCATGGGCGAAGACCGTCCGCTGCGTTTTACCGACTATGAAAAGCCAGGCTTCCTGAAGCGAATCTTTGGAGCAAAGTAAATGGCCCTGCTCTCATTCCTATTCCCCAACAAGCCGAAAACGGCGACCGCCGCCAAGGAGCGCCTGCAGATCATCATCGCGCGCGAGCGCAACGGCCGCGCCGGCCCGGACTTCCTGCCGGCCCTGCACAAGGAACTGATCGATGTGATCTCCAAGTACACCAAGGTGAATGCGGACGATATCAAGATCTCGCTGGACCGCCAGGGCAATCTCGAGGTGCTGGACGTTAACGTGGTGCTGCCGGACGTTTGATTTTCAAACCCAGAGCAAACCCAAGTGTCAGGCACAGCGTGCCTGACACTAGCTTCACGCCTTGGGTTCTAAGCACGCGCCATCAGCAACTCCTGCGCCACCTTCGCGCAGGCATCGACGTGCTGATAGCCGATCTGGCGGAACGCAAAGAAACCGATGGCGGCCGCGGCCGCCTGACCCGCCAGCGGCACGATTTTGGTCGCCTGCCTGGCCAACAGCTTGACCCCGCTGCGCCTGACCAGCGACAGCACCAGTTCCTTGGTAATCACCTTCCCCACCAGCATGCCGCCGATGCTGATGGCAGCTTCATAAGCAATCAGGCGGAATTTGGGCTGCAGCCGGTCGATCTGGTCGGCTGACAGACCAAACTCCCGGTTAACATCGTCGATCAGCATCGTAAACAGGCGCAGATCGGCGGCGACGTCCATGCCGGGAATTGGCACCGCCGCAACACCTGCCGACATGGCCGCGCGTCTGCGCACCAGGCGGCGGCAACGCTGCCGTGTCTCTTCTATTTCTTTGGGCGAAGAAGGCAGCAAAGTCCAGTCGTTTTCCACGATTTTGCCTCCTGATAACTATCAATAATCAAGCCTATGCATTGTCATGGGCGCGTAAGCAGTGTACCGTGTGATCAATACACAGGTACGCACGGCTACAGTGAAATGGTGCCTGCAAGAAATATTTTGCCACTTCGGTAAGTATTTTTTGTAAATCTCTGTTATATTCGTGTGACTGTTTCTTAACAATCTTTGAGATGAGAATTGTTGTTTTAGACCCGGACAAAAGCCAGACAGACCTGATCTGTCAGGTACTGACCTCTGCGGGCCATGTCTGCCACGGCTTCCAGACGGGCAAAGACCTGTTGGCGCACGTGCGGAAAGACAGTTACGACATGCTCATCCTGGATTGGCAGGTCGGTGACATGGATGGCGCCGACGTCGTGCGCAGAGCCCGCGAAAAGCTGCCGGAAAACGCTCCCGTGATGTTCATGACCACCAGTTCCGGCGAGGACGATATCGTTGCCGGCCTGGGCGCCGGCGCCTGCGACTACCTGGTCAAGCCCCTGCGCCGCAGCGAGCTGGTGGCCCGCGTGCAAGCCCAGCTGCGCCGCGCCTATCCAAGCCAGAACGGCGCTGAACAGCTGCAATTCGGACAATACGTGTTCGAAACCCGGCCGGGCCGGCTGCTGATGGATGGCCAGGTCCTGGACGTCACGCACAAGGAGTTCTACCTGGCGTTGCTGTTTTTCCGCAACATCGGGCGTCCCCTGTCGCGCGCCTACATTCACGAGTCCGTCTGGATCCGCGAAACCGAGGTGCCATCGCGCACCATGGACACGCACGTCTCCCGTGTGCGCAACAAGCTGCAGCTCAAGCCCGAGAACGGTTTCCGCCTCGTGCCCGTCTACAGTTACGGCTACCGGCTGGAAAAGCTGGGTTCCTGAAGGGCTTGTAGCATCACGGTATAATGTCGGCTAATCCCCCACGTGTGACCGTAAATGCAACTTCTCGCCGTCGGCCTTAACCACACCACTGCGCCTGTCGCCTTGCGCGAACGGCTGGCGTTCGCGCCTGAGCAGCTGGGGACGGCCGTGGCGGCGGCACGCAACTGGTTCCAGCGTATCGACGGCGCCGGCGGCACTGAAGCGGCGATCCTGTCCACCTGCAACCGCACCGAACTGTACGCAGCCAGCAATGCCGACAATCCGCTGGATGCGGGCGCGCACTTCCTGGCCGACTTCCACCAGCTGAACTTCAACGAGCTGCGTCCGCACCTCTACATGCTGCCGCAGCACGATGCCGTGCGCCACACCTTCCGTGTCGCTTCCGGCCTGGACTCGATGGTGCTGGGCGAGACCCAGATCCTGGGCCAGATCAAGGACGCGATCCGCACCGCCGATGAAGCGGGCGGCCTCGGCACCTACCTGCACCAGCTGTTCCAGCGCAGCTTCTCGGTGGCCAAGGAAGTGCGCAGCACCACCGAAATCGGCGCGCACAGCGTGTCGATGGCGGCAGCGGCCGTGCGCCTGTCGCAACGCATCTTCGACAAGATCAACCAGCAGAACGTGCTCTTCATCGGCGCCGGCGAAATGATCGAGCTGTGCGCCACGCACTTCGCGGCGCAGAACCCGAAATCGATCACGGTGGCCAACCGCACGATGGAGCGCGGCGAATCGCTGGCGCACCGCTTCAACGGCAAGGCCATGCGCCTGGCCGAACTGCAGAACCAGCTGCACCAGTACGATATCGTGATTTCCTGCACGGCTTCCTCGCTGCCGCTGATCGGCCTCGGCATGGTCGAGCGTGCGATCAAGGCGCGCCGCCACAAGCCGATGTTCATGGTCGACCTGGCCGTACCGCGCGATATCGAGGCCGAGGTGGGCCGCCTGAACGACGTCTTCCTCTACACCGTGGACGACCTCGGCAAGGTGGTGCAAACCGGCATGGAAAACCGCCAGGCCGCCGTGGCCCAGGCCGAAGCCATCATTGAAACCCGCGTGCAATCCTTCATGCACTGGATCGACGACCGCGCCGTGGTGCCTGTCATCCAGGGCCTGCACGAGAACGGCGAAGCGATCCGCCTGATGGAGCTGGAGCGCGCGCGCAAGCTGCTCGCCAAAGGCGAATCGGTGGATGCGGTGCTGGAAGCGCTGTCGCGCGGCCTGACCGCCAAATTCATGCACGGCCCGCAGCAGGCGCTGCACCGCGCACAGGGCGACGAGCGCGCCCAGCTGGCCGAACTGCTGCCTACGCTGTTCCGCGGCCGCCGTTAGCGGCGTCTTCGCCTCCTCCCCTTCCGCATTACCCCGCGCCGGCCCGGCGCACCCTACACCAACAGGATTCTGATGAAACCATCAATGCTGGCCAAGCTGGACCAATTGGCAAACCGCCTGGTCGAACTGGACGAACTGCTGATGTCCGAAGGCGCCACGTCAAATATGGACAGCTACCGCAAGATGACACGCGAGCACAGCGAGCTGGGGCCTCTGGTGGCGCTGTACAAGGATTACCAGCAGGCGCAGGGCGATATCGAGGAAGCGCAGGCCATGCTGTCCGACCCGGACATGAAGGAATTCGCGCAGGAGGAAATCGACAGCGGCAAGGCGCGCATCGCCACGCTGGACGTGGAGCTGCAGAAGATGCTGCTGCCGAAGGATGAAAACGACGAGCGCAACATCTTCCTCGAAATCCGTGCCGGCACGGGCGGCGACGAATCGGCGCTGTTCGCGGGCGACCTGCTGCGCATGTACACGCGCTTCGCCGAGCGCTCGCGCTGGCAGGTGGAGATTGTGTCGGCTTCGGAAAGCGACCTGGGCGGCTATCGCGAAGTCATCGCGCGCATCATCGGCAACGGCGCCTACTCCAAGCTGAAGTTCGAGTCCGGCGGGCATCGCGTGCAGCGCGTGCCGGCCACCGAAACCCAGGGCCGCATCCACACTTCCGCCTGCACGGTGGCCGTGATGCCGGAAGCGGACGAAGTGGAAGACGTCCACATCAACCCGGCCGACCTGCGCATCGACACCTTCCGCGCCTCCGGCGCCGGCGGCCAGCACATCAACAAGACCGACTCCGCGGTGCGCATCACGCACATCCCGTCCGGCATCGTGGTCGAATGCCAGGACGACCGCTCGCAGCACAAGAACAAGGCGTCCGCCATGAAAGTGCTGGCGGCGCGCATCAAGGACGTGCAACTGCGCGAGCAGCAATCGAAGGAAGCGGCCACGCGCAAGAGCCTGATCGGCTCCGGCGACCGTAGCGAGCGCATCCGCACCTACAACTTCCCGCAAGGCCGCATGACCGACCACCGCATCAACCTCACGCTCTACAAGCTCGACATGATCATGGACGGCGACCTCACCGAACTGACCACCGCCCTCACCACCGAGCACCAGGCCGAACAGCTCGCCGCCCTCGGCGACTAACGTTTTTCGGGTTAGGCACGAAATGGTACATAAGCTCGCTTTGCAAGCGAGCTTATGTACCATTTCGTGCCTGACCCCAAAGTACAGATTGTGGGAGAATGTGGCGGTTTTTATTGTGCGGATGGTGATATGAATTCGAGGAATGTATTGCTGGTGACGGCGTTTGTGTGCTTCGGCTTGATCGGCGTCGCGATGTATTTGCAGCATGTGCTGTTCTTGCTGCCTTGCCCGCTGTGCGTGATCCAGCGCTATCTGTTCATCGGCATCGGCGTCGCTTGCCTGATCGGGTATTTTGGGAAATCCCCCAAGCTGGGCGCGGGTATTGGCCTGCTGGCGGCGCTTGGCGGACTGGGCGTGGTGTCCAAGCATCTGTGGGTGCTGGCGCATCCGGGCCTGTCCTGCGGCATCGATCCGCTGGAGACCGCACTGAACAAGATCCCGACCGCCACTGCCATGCCCTGGCTGTTCTATGCCGATGGACTGTGCGAGAACGCGACCGACGGTTTCCTCGGCCTTTCCATCCCCCAGTGGTCGCTGATCTGGTTCGTCATCCTCGGCGTGACCATGATCTGGCTGCTGTTGCGCAAGCGCGCATGACCATCGTCGTCGCACCCGGCACCACGCTGGGCGCCCTGCAGCGCCAGCCGCTGCTCGATCCGGTCGACCAGCGCATTCTCGTCTGCCATGCGCTGGGCGTCACGCGCACGGCGCTGATCACGCAGTCGGAGCGCGTGCTGTCCGAAGAGGAAGCGCTGCGCATCACGCAGCTGCTGCAGCGCCGCGAGCACGGCGAGCCGGTGGCGTATCTCGTCGGCAGCCGCGAGTTCTTCGGCCTGCCCTTCGAGACCACACCGGCCGTGCTGATTCCCCGCCCCGATACGGAACTTTTGGTGGAGCTGGCCCTGGAGCGCCTGCCGCCAACAGGACGGGTACTCGACCTGGGCACCGGCAGCGGCGCCATCGCCGTCGCCATCGCCCACACCCGCCCCGATGCGGACGTGAGTGCGCTCGATGTCAGCACCGAAGCGCTGGCCGTGGCGCAACGCAATGCGCAGCGCAATGGCGCCCGGGTGCGTTTCCTGCACAGCGACTGGTTCGCCGCCGTCGCGGGCGAAAAATTCGACTTAATCGTTTCCAATCCACCCTATATCGCCAGCGGCGACCGCCATCTGGACGAAGGCGACCTGCGCTTCGAGCCGTCCGGCGCCCTCACCGATTTCGCGGACGGCCTTTCCGCACTGCGCCAGCTGGTGCAAGACGCCCCGCGGCACGCCCATCCCGGCGCCTGGTTGCTGATGGAACATGGCTACGACCAGGCCGAAGCCGTGCGCGGACTGCTGTCATCGGCAGGTTACACTGAAGTGGCAAGCTGGCAGGATTTGGCCGGAATCCAGCGCGTCAGCGGCGGCCGCGTCCCCGGGTAAAATAGCTCATCCCACGGCGCCATGCGGCCTGCCGGGCCGTTTTTGGAGGCACTTGCACGCAGTTTTCGGATTTCGGTTACATTCGCACCAATTCAAAGTTTGCTGCATCGGAAAGGAAGTGCCAATTGTCCAATCTATTGACTCGCCGCCTGGCCTTGCTGGCCGACGACAAGCACCGTGCGGTGCTGGGCGGCGGCCTGCGTGGCATTGAGCGAGAAACCCTGCGTGTTGACAAGTCCGCCCATCTGGCGCGCACGCCCCATCCGGCCGCCCTGGGTTCGGCCCTGACCAATCCCCATATCACCACCGACTACGCGGAAGCCCTGCTGGAGTTCATCACCCCGGCCGAAAACGATATCGCCACCACCCTGCAGAAGCTGGATGGCATCCACCGCTTCAGCTATACGAAGCTGGGCGACGAGCTGCTGTGGTCGCAGTCCATGCCCTGCCAGCTGCCGCCGGAAGAGGACATCGAAATCGCCTGGTATGGCAAGTCCAACCTGGGCATGCTGAAACACGTGTACCGCCGCGGCCTGGCCCTGCGCTATGGCAAGGCCATGCAGTGCATCGCCGGCATCCACTACAACTATTCGCTGGACGAGCGCCTGTGGCGCATCCTCGCCGAGAACGAGGGCGCAAGCCATATCTCGGCCAAGGCCTACCAGTCCGAAGCCTACCTGGCGACGATCCGTAATTTCCGCCGCTACAGCTGGCTGCTGATGTACCTGTTCGGCGCCTCGCCCGCGCTGGCCAGCAACTTCCTGCGCGGCCGTCCGCACAAGCTGGAAACCCTGTCGTCGGACACGCTCTACCTGCCTTACGCCACCAGCCTGCGCATGAGCGACCTGGGTTACCAGAACGAAGCGCAATCCGGCCTGCATCCGCACGAGAACAGCCTGGACTCCTACGTGGCCACGCTGACCCGCGCCGTCAACCAGCCTTACGAGCCGTACCAGAAGATCGGCACCAAGATCGATGGCGAGTGGGTGCAGCTGTCCACCAACGTGATCCAGATCGAAAACGAGTACTACTCCACCATCCGCCCCAAGCGCGTGATCCGCACCGGCGAGCGCCCAATCCAGGCGCTGTGCAACCGCGGCGTGCAGTACATCGAAGTACGCTGCATGGATGTGGACCCTTACGAGCCGGTCGGCATCAATGTGCAGACGGGCCGCTTCCTGGACGTGTTCCTGTTGTTCTGCGCGCTGGAAGAAAGCCCGCAGATCACGCCGGAATGCGGCGAGCTGCTGGCGCGTAATTTCGGCCGCACCGTCAAGGAAGGCCGCCGTCCCGGCCTGCTGCTGAAGCGCAATGGCGGCGAAGTCACGCTGAAGGACTGGGGCCTGGAAATCATGGAGCGCCTGCGTCCCGTGGCCGAATTGCTGGACCGCGAACGCGGCGGCAGCGAGCACATGGCGGCGCTGCAGGCCCAGGTCGCCAAGCTGAACGACCCGGAAATCACCCCGTCCGCCCGCGTGCTGGCCGAACTGCGCTCCAATGGCAAGTCTTTCTCCGACTTCGCCCTGCGCCAGAGCGAGAAGCACGCCGCCTACTTCCGCGCGCACGCGCCGAGCGCCGAAGAACAGGCTTACTACGAGCAGCTGGCCCAGACTTCGCTCGCCGAACAGGAAGAACTGGAGCGCACCCAGACCGGCAGCTTCGACGATTACGTCACGGCCTACCGCGCCAGCAACCTCTGCCCCAACAGCCCTTGCTGACCTTCTATAACGAACAGCATGCGCAACAGCGCCTCCGCCACATCCTGGCGGGCGGCGCCCCGGCTCCCGCGCCGGACCAGCCGGAGCGGGCCGACATCGTGCTGGCCGAACTGGGCCGGCGCGGCCTGGGCCAGATCGTCACCCCTCACAGCGTGCCGCCGGTTTCGCTGGAGCGCGCGCACAGCCCGCGCTACCTGCACTTCCTGCGCACGGCATGGAGCGAATGGATCGCACAGGCGCCATCCAATGCCGGCCGCGACGCCTTCCCTTCGCTGGCGGTAATCCGCAACCTGCGCGCCGACCTGGAACCGGAAGATTTCGGCGCCCGCTTCGGCCTGTATGCGATGGATACGCTGACGCCGATCGGCCCCGGCACCTGGAGCGCCGCCAAGACCGGCGCCGACTGCGCCATCAATGCCGCCCATTCCCTGCGTATCGGCGAGCGCGGCAGCTTTGCCCTGACCCGCCCTCCCGGCCACCACGCCGGGCCGGATGCGATGGGCGGCGGATGCTACCTGAATAACGCAGCCCTGGCAGCCCAGCACCTGCTGGATGACGGCCTGGCCCGCGTCGCCGTGCTGGATCTCGACTACCACCATGGCAACGGCACACAGGCCATCTTCTACGACCGCAGCGATGTGCTGTGTCTTTCGCTGCACGCCGATCCCCGCTACGCCTATCCCTGGTTCGCCGGCCATGCGGACGAAACGGGCGCCGGCGCCGGGCTGGGCTACAACGTCAACCTGCCCCTGCCACCGGGCAGCAAAGCAGGCGACTGGTTCTCCGCGCTGGAAACGGCCTGCGTGCGCATTTCCATGAACCGCCCCGAAGCGCTGGTCGTGGCTCTGGGCGGCAATACCTGGGCCGGCGAGCCCCACGGCGGTTTCGGCCTGCAGTCGGCTGATTATTTGCGCGCCGGCGAACGGCTGGCGTGGCTGGGCCTGCCTACCGTGTTTATACTGGAAGGCGGCAGCGCGCAACGGGAGCTGGGCACCAACGTGGTCAACGTGCTCGAAGGTTTCGAAACGGCTGTCTAAAAAAATTTTTAGAAAAATAGCTTGCAATTGAATCGCACGCTATGTATAGTGTGTTCATGGGCGCTGCACATGATTATGAAAAAGCCCTAATCGATAGCACGCTACTTAATAGCAGTCAATTTACCGAAAGGAATTACCATGTCTCTCCAACAAGTTCTGTACCGCACCAGCGCAACTTCCACCGGCGGCCGCGAAGGCACTACCAAAGCCAACGACGGCACTTTCGAAATGAAGCTGACCACGCCAAAAGAACTGGGCGGTAACGGCGCTGCCGGCGCAAACCCTGAGCAGCTGTTCGCTGCCGGTTACTCGGCATGCTTCATCGGCGCCCTGAAATTTGTTGGCGGCCGCGACAAAATCGCTGTTCCGGCTGACACCTCGATCAACGCCACCGTCGGCATCGGCCTGATCCCGCAAGGCTTCGGCATCGAAGTGAAGATGGACATTTCCCTGCCAGGCGTGGACCGCGCTACGGCCGAGAAGCTGGTGGAAGAAGCCCACAAAGTGTGCCCGTACTCCAACGCGACCCGCGGCAACATCGACGTGACCCTGAACATCGTATAAGCAGCCCCCCTCTCGGCCGGCGCCACGGGGCGCCGGCCTCCCCAAAGGAGATTGAAATGAAAGCGACCATTTTTGCCGCTGTGGCCCTTGCTTTGTCCGCAGCTTCCGCATCTTACGCAGCCGAGCCCGTCAACAGCGGCGAAGGCTACCAGGGCGACATCAGCTTCGTGTCCACCAAGACCCGCGCCGAGGTGAAGGCGGAAACCATCGCCGCCCTGAAACGTGGCGAGATTGCCTACGGCGAAAGCTATCCCTTCAACCAGCCGCCGCAAGCGCAGCGTACCCGCGCCGAAGTGCGCGCCGAACTGGCCATCGCCAAGCAGGCAGGCGAACTGCGCAATGAGCAATAAAGCTCCCGTACAATGGTCGCCTCTGACGAAACGAGGCGACCATGATCGAGTGGCAGTGGCTGGACTTTGAAAGTATTCCCCGCAACGATTTATACGAAATACTGCGGCAGCGGCAGGAAGTGTTCCTGATCGAGCAGCAGTGCTTCTATTCCGACCTCGATGGACTGGACCAGGATGCCCACCACCTGCTGGGCTGGCAAGTCATCGACGGCAAGCGCCAGCTGGCAGCCTATCTGCGCTGCATCGCCCCTGGCGTGAAATTCCCTGAAATGTCCCTCGGCCGTGTCCTGACCGCCCAAGCCGCGCGCGGCGCCGGCATCGGCCGTGAACTGGTGGCGGAAGGCATACGGCGCGCCGAAGCGCAGCACCCTGGACACCACATCCGCATCGGCGCCCAGGCGCATCTGCAGGACTTTTACGGCAGCTTCGGTTTCCAGCGCATCTCCGAACCCTACGACGAGGACGGCATCATGCACCTCGACATGCTGCGCTGAGGCGAAAAAAAACGGCCCTGGCGGGCCGTTTTTTCCTGGAGCGCTGTGCTTAGCGCTTGATCGAAATCAGTTCGACTTCGAAGATCAGCGGCGAGTAAGCCGGAATCGCAGTGCCAGAGCCCGCCTGGCCGTAGGCCAGGTCCTGCGGGATGATCAGGGTGCGCTTGCCGCCGGCCTTCATGCCCAGCAAGCCTTTTTCCCAGCCGCCGATGACGGTGCCCTTGCCCAGGGTGAAGGTGAACGGGGTCTTGTCGCGGGAGGTGTCGAACTGAGTGCCCTTTCTTGTCGCTCTTGGTGCTGTCGTACAGCCAGCCGGTGTAGTGCACGGTCAGCTGGTCGCCAGCGATGGCTTCGATGCCGGTGCCGACTACGGTGTCGATCGCCTGGAACGCTGGCTGAGCCGGAATGGTGGGAGCCGTGTCATTATTGTTGCCGCCACCGCAGGCGGTCAGAGCCAGTGCGCAAGCCAGCGTAGCGAACAGTTGAAGCATCGATTTCATCTTGTCTTACCTATAAGTATTGGTCGGGAAGCCGGAGCAGCAGTTTAGCAGACTGCTACCGGCATTTCCCAGTGTCCCTACACAGTATTACAAAAAAGTTGTCTCAGATTTCCACCTGCGTACCGAGCTCGATGACCCGGTTGGGAGGGATCTGGTAGTAGTCCGCCGCCGCGCGCGCATTGCGCGACATGGCCACGAACAAGTGTTCGCGCCACGGTGCCATGCCCGCCCCTGGGGACGAGATCACCGTCTGGCGGGCGATGAAGAAGGAGGTTTCCATCATCTCGAAATGCAGGCCCTTGTCGCCGCACAGGGCCAGCAGCTTGGGCATGTCCGGCTCGTCCTTGAAACCGTAGTACACGCTCAGCTGATAGCACTCGTGGCCCAGGGCCGTGACTTTCACCTGCTCGTCCGGCAGCACATAGGGCTCTTCCACGATGTGCACGGTGAAGAACACGACGCGTTCATGCAGCACCTTGTTATGCGACAGGTTGTGCAGCAGTGCATGCGGCACGCCGTCGCTCTCGCCGCGCAGGAACACGGCCGTGCCCGGCACGCGCACCGGCGGCGCCATGAACAGCGAGTTCAGGAAGGCTTCCAGCGGAATCGCATGCTTTTCCAGGTTCTGGAACACCAGTTCGCGGCCGGTGCGCCAGGTCAGCATGACGGTGAACAGCGCAGTCCCCAGCAGCAGCGGCAGCCAGCCGCCGTGCAGCAGCTTCAGCGTGCTGGCGGAGAACAGGGCGATGTCCATCACGACAAAGAAGCCCGTGGCGATAAAGCACAGCACCAGCGGCAGGTGCCAGCGGTAGCGGATCACGAAGAAGGTCAGGATGGTGGTGGCCAGCATTGTGGCGGTCACGGCGATACCGTAGGCGCCAGCCAGCGCGTCCGAGGACTGGAAGCCGATCACAGCCAGCAGCACGACGATCAGCTGCAGCCAATTCACCATCGGGATATAGATCTGGCCGATCTCGCTTTCAGAGGTGTGCAGCACGCGCATGCGCGGCAGCATGCCCAGGGCGATGGCCTGCTTGGTCATCGAGAAGGTGCCGGAAATGGTGGCCTGGGAAGCGATCACCGCCGCCATCGTCGACAGCACGACCAGCGGGTACACGCTCCACGGGCCCAGCATATTGAAGAAGGGGTTGCTGGCCGCATTCGGGTCGTGGATCAGCAGCGCGCCCTGCCCCAGGTAGTTCAGCGCCAGCGCGGGGAAGCAGACCAGGAACCAGGCCATGCGGATCGGCTTCTTGCCGAAGTGGCCCATGTCCGCATACAGCGCTTCGGCGCCGGTGAAAGCCAGCACCACGGCGCCCAGTGCAACGAAGGCGACAAAGCCATTACGCAGCAGGAACTTGAAGCCGTGGACAGGGTTCAGCGCATTCAGGATGGATGGCTCATCCATGATATTGACCACGCCCATCGCGGCCAGCGCGATAAACCAGACCACCATGACGGGACCGAAGAAGCGGCCGATGCCGGCCGTGCCGTGGCGCTGCACCGAGTACAGCGACACCAGCACAATGATGGTCAGCGGCACCACGAACTGCTCCAGCGCCGGGGCAGCCACTTCCAGGCCCTCGATTGCGCCCAGCACGGAAATGGCGGGGGTAATCACGCTGTCGCCGTAGAACATGGTGGCGCCGAAAGTACCCAGCAGCAGCAGCGGGAAGTGCCACTTGCCGGCCACCTTGGCCACGGAGTTCAGGGCCAGGGCCATCAGCGCCATGATGCCGCCCTCGCCGCGGTTATCGGCGCGCAGCACCAGGCTGACGTACTTGAGAGAAACGATCATCGTCAGGCCCCAGAAGATCAGGGAGACGACACCCACCAAGTTGTCGTGGTTCAGGGCCAGACCGTGAGTCGGATCGAAAATGGTCTTGAGTGTGTAGAGCGGGCTGGTGCCAATATCGCCATATACGATACCGACCGCCGCCAATGTCAGAGCCGCCAGGCTGCTTTTCTTATGTTGTTGCGACGTCAAGTTTTCACCTTACGAAGGTTTGGTGCGTTGCACAATAGGCCATCCCCGGTCAAATTGCAAGCTGGAGGGCGCCCGGTGCGATTTCCGCAATTGTGTTATTTTCCTCCTTTACGGAAAGAAAATCATGCAAATCAGCAAAGCCGCCCAACGCGCGACATCACTTTACTGCCGGCGCGAGGGTCGCGGCGCGCCATATGCGGGGGCCCGTCCGTGAATCCCGGTGTTCTGTATGCCACCTCGGCCTTCCTGTGCTGGGGCCTGTTTCCCCTTTATTTCCACGCCATCGGCGACGTGCCGCCGATGGAGATCCTGGCCCACCGCATGCTGTGGTCCCTGCTATTTCTCGTGATCGTGCTGACCGCGCGCAGCCAGTGGCGCTGGCTCCCCGATGTGCTGAAAAAGCCGAAAGTGGTGTGGAGTTTCATCGCCAGCGCCCTGCTGCTGAGCGCGAACTGGTTCGTCTATATCTGGGCGGTCAAGAATGGCCATGTGATCGATGCCAGCCTGGGCTACTTCATCAATCCACTCGTCAACGTGCTGCTGGGGCAGCTCGTGCTGAAGGAACATTTGCGCCGCGGGCAGTGGCTGGCGGTCGCCATCGCTGCGGCCGGCGTGCTGTGGTTGACGGTGCAGGCCGGCCAGCTGCCGTGGATCGCCCTGATCCTGGGCTGCACCTTCGGCGGCTATGGCCTTCTGCGCAAGACTGCGGCGCTGGCGGCTCTGGAGGGCTTGTCCTTCGAAACCCTGATCCTGTTCCCGCTGGCCCTCGCCTATGTCGCCTGGCTTACCGTGACCGGCCAGAACGCCTTCCTCAATGCACCGAGCGACAGCACCCGCTGGCTGCTGGCAGCGGCCGGCCCGATCACCGCCATTCCCTTGCTGCTGTTCGCCGCCGGCGCGCGCCGCATTCCAATGGCGGTACTGGGCATGCTGCAGTACCTGTCGCCGACCATCCAGATGCTGCTCGGCCTGTGGGTCTTCCATGAAGCCTTCTCGTCCGAACGCATGGCCGGATTCATCGTGATCTGGAGCGCCCTGGCCGTCTATATGGCCGAGGGACTGTGGACCAGCCGCCGCGCTAGCGCCGCTGCATAGTTTTCCAGTAGGCCAGCAGTGCGCGCAGCGCTTCGGGCTTGTTGATCGGATTACCCAGCCCGGCCTGGGTCGCAGTATTCACGCCGTGGCAGGCGGCGCAGGTGCGCATTTCGCCTGGCTGGAAAGTGACCCAGTTGCGCTCGCGGACCACCGCGTTGCCTCGTGCGTCCGCGGTTTGCCAGGTCAGCGCACGGCGGGCGGGGACGAAGGCGGCAGTTGAACCATCCGCCGCGATGCGCACGCTGCCCGCCGGGCCTTCTGCGTTGGCAGGATTGAGGCCGTCGTGCATCGGCTGCGGCAACACGCGCCGCCCTTCGCGGCCGGGATAGGCGCGCACCTGGTCGGCCTGGAAGATCTGGAAGTGGCTGATGTCGTAGACGCGCGCGTTCGGCGTATCGGGCGCCGTGGTCTTCTTGCCGCCGGGGACGCGCAGGTTGTACGGCTGCTGCCGCTCCGCCCGGTCGCGCGCAGTCTGGTCGCGCGTGACGATCAGCGCCAGCTCATTCTTCACGAGCCAGTCACGCAACTGCTGCTCGCTGACTTTCTCTTCCGCCAGCACGGCACGCTCCGGCGTTTCCAGCGTGCTGGCCGTGAGGGGCGGACGCGGCCTCGCCCTCACCTCCACCGCTTCCAATTCCCACAGCTCCACACCGCCTTGGCGGATGCCTTGCGTCAGCGGTGCTCCGGCGCGGTAAAGGCCGCTCGAGTCGCGCTCCAGCCAGGTCAGGCGCAGGCCGTCCAGCGTGCCGCCGGGTTCGGCGCGCGCGCACGCTGGCGGTACGGCTGGCGACCAGGCTGCCGTCGGACAGCGGCAGCGGATTGCGGTAGCGGCCGCCTTTCAGCACATCGCTGGCGGCTGACTCGGTCAGCGGCGCGAGCGTCATTTTCTCGGGATTCGCGCCCGGTGGGCCACTCAGGCGCACCAGCGCATTGGTCGTGAACGAATCCTGCTCGCGTGCGGCCGTGGCCAAGTACTCACCCGGATGGGCTGGATCCTCGCGCAAGTGGAACAGCCCACCTTCACGGCGCAGCGCGATGCGGTTGGCGTGCAACTTGTCGCTGGTGCGGCTGGACAGTGCGGGGTCGCCACGAAAGCTGGGCGTCTGATAGCCGAAGGATAGTTCGTGCAGGCCGATATGGTTCAGCGTTTCCTCGTTGCTGCCGTCCTGGTTCATCGCCCAGGGTGCGAAGAAATTACTGATGTAGGCGCTTACTTCACCGTAAGCGCTTGAGCTGCCTGCGCGCGACTCGGGGAATCTCTCTTCGCGCGAGGCCAGCGCTCTGGCGTTGCTGCGTTCGCTGTCGTAATTGAAGGAGCGGAACGGCAGGGCGACGCCGTTGTGCACGGCGTCGCGGTCGCGCTCGGCGAGCTGGTCCTGCTGCAAGTGGTCCCAGCGGGTGAAGATGATGCGGCCGAAGCTGTCCAGCGAGGGGCTGAAGGCGCCGCTGGGCGCGTGGTTCAGCAGCGCCAGCTCTCGGCGTTGCGGATCCAGTCGCCAGATGCCGGTGGTCGTGGGCGTGGCTTCGTATTCGTCCAGCTGCGGATAGAGTTTCGGGTCGCCGTTGCGCGGGCGGTCGGAGGTGAACAGGATGCGGCCCGCGGAGTCGTAGAACGGCGACACATTGTTGTACCGCTCCGGCTGGCCCGGAATCTTCCGCATCGATATTCGCTCGCCGGGCGCGAAACCGCTCACTTCGTACAGCTGCCAGACTGCGCCGGACAGCATGCTGAACACGGCACGCCTGCCGTCCCAATGCACCGTCGGCTCGCGTACCGCCACATTCCTGAAGCCGGCTTCGGCTGTCAGGTCGCGCAGGGCGCCGTCCGGGTAACGCAGCATCAGTCCGCCGCCGCGGGGGGCTTGCGCAGCGCCGGGCAGGTGGTTGGCGAAGGTGGACAGGCGCGCCGCGAAGTCGGTATGCAGGGGAACCTGGGGCGACGAACAGGATCGGCGAGGGCGCAAGCCGTGCCGCCGCCGCAGCCCGCGCCGCGTCCCGGCCAGCAAACGGCGGCGCGAGCGGCCCGCTATTGCGCTCGCAAGCGGCAAGCACCGCACACAGCGCCAGCCCAACCGCGCCGCGCACACCACGGCGCAGGGTAATGTTCATAGTCTCCAAAGTAACGCCAGTGTATCCGACTCAACTGGGCTTGAGTTTTTTGCCATAAAGATGCAACCTTGCGCTCATAACGATAGTGAGGAGACAGAATGCAGCAGCAACGCAAGCGGACCGCCCTGGCCGCGTCCGTCATGGCCGTCGTCACGGCGGCAACCGTGATCGCCTGCGGCGGCGGTGGTGGCGGCACATCCGGCGGCACGACACTGCCCCCGCCAGCGACGGACACGCCTGTCAACGGCCCGGCATGGCTCTCGTTCGCCGGCAACGCCCAGCACACCGCGCAATCCGGCATCGCCACCCAGCCCCTGAGCCGCATCGTGTGGCGCACCGCCGTCGACACCGCGCCCCAGTATTCGCCGCAAGGTTACCTGTTGGTGCACTACGGCTCGCCCGTGATCACCCCGAAAAACACCGTGATCGTGCCGGTCAAGCGCGCGGTCGCCGAGCTGTACCGCATCGAGGCGCACGACGGCGGCTCCGGCACCCTGCTGTGGAGCATGGACAGCGACTACATGATGCCTGCCCATGTCTGGACGCCCAGCTACAACGTCACGCTGACCGCGTCCAACCGCATGATCGCGCCGGGTGCGGGCGGGAAGATCTACTACCGCGACGATGCCGATTCGGCGAGCGCCACCACGCAAACCGCCGTTTTCTACGGCGACGCCAACTATGCCGCCAACCGCGCCGCGCTCGACCAGCAAATCTTCATCAACACGCCGATCACGGCCGACAGCGCAGGCAACCTCTACTTCGGCTTCCTGGCCAATGCCGGCAACAGCCTCAACCTGGTCAGCGGCATCGCCCGCCTCGGGGCGGACGGCAAAGGCAGCTGGGTCAGCGCCAGCGATGCCAGCGGTGATTCCCTGATCACCGCCGTTGCCATGAACAGCGCGCCCGCCGTGTCGGCCGACCAGAAAACCCTGTACGTGGTCACCAAGACCGCCGGCACGGATGGCTACCTGGTTGCGCTCGATGCCGCGACCCTGCAGCCGAAGTCCAAAGCCGCCTGGTCGATCCAGACTCAGGCCAGCGCGCCCGCGTCAGCAACGACGGCACCGCTTCTCCGACCATCGGCCCGGACGGCGACGTCTACATCGGCGTACTGGAAAGCGTGCCCAACGCGCACAACCAGCGCGGCTGGCTGCTGCACTTCAACGCCGCGCTGAGCCTGGCAAAAACGCCGGGCGGCTTCGGCTGGGACGACACCGCGTCCATCGTGCCGCGCGCCATGGTACCGAGCTACACGGGCACGTCCGACTACCTGGTCATGGTGAAGTACAACAACTACGGCCGTTCCGGCAGCGGCGACTCGCAGAACAAGGTTGCCATCCTCGATCCCAACACGCCGGCGCCCGACTTCATTTCCGGCAAACCCGTAATGAAGGAAGTGCTGACCATCCTCGGCCCCACGCCGGACCCACGCTTCCCTGGCGGCGTGGTCGAGTGGTGCATCAACACGGCGGCCGTCGATCCGTTCACCAGGTCCGTACTGGTAAACAGCGAAGACGGCTTCCTTTATCGCTGGGACCTGAGCACCAACACGCTGAGCGAAAAGATCCGCCTGACCAGCGGACTGGGCGAGTCCTACACGCCGACCGCAGTGGGCGCAGACGGCAAGGTCTATGCCATCAACAATGCCATCCTGTTCGCAGTGGGAAGGTAGATAAAGGGCCGGGTTTGGCGTATCCTTGTTGACCTTTGTAAAAAACCGAGAATTTCCTGATGGCAAACTACGTCTATACCATGAACCGCGTGGGCAAAATCGTCCCGCCCAAGCGCCAGATCCTGAAAGATATTTCGCTGTCCTTCTTCCCGGGCGCGAAGATCGGCGTGCTGGGCCTGAACGGCTCCGGTAAGTCGACTCTGCTGAAAATCATGGCCGGCATCGATACCGACATCCAGGGCGAAGCACGCCCGATGCCCGGCCTGAACATCGGCTACCTGCCACAGGAACCGCAACTCGACCCGGAAAAGACCGTGCGCCAGGAAGTCGAGTCCGGCCTGGGCGAAGCCTTCAGCGCGCAAGCCCAGCTGGAAGCCGTGTACGCCGCCTACGCTGATGAGGACGCGGACTTCGACGCGCTGGCGAAGGAGCAGGAACGCCTGGAATCGATCATCGCCGCAGCCGACGGCGGCAACCTGAACCTGCAGCTGGAAATGGCCGCCGACGCGCTGCGCCTGCCGCCGTGGGACCAGAAGATCGGCGTACTGTCCGGCGGTGAAAAGCGCCGCGTGGCGCTGTGCAAGCTGCTGCTGTCCAAACCGGATATGCTGCTGCTCGACGAACCGACCAACCACCTGGACGCCGAATCCGTCGAATGGCTGGAGCAGTTCCTGGTGCGCTTCCCGGGCACCGTAGTCGGCATCACCCACGACCGCTACTTCCTCGACAACGCCGCCGAATGGATCCTGGAACTGGACCGCGGCCATGGCATTCCATGGAAGGGCAATTACTCTTCGTGGCTGGACCAGAAACAGGCACGCCTGAAGCAGGAAGAAGCGACTGAGTCCGCGCGCCAGAAAGCGCTGCAGAAAGAACTGGAATGGTCGCGCCAGAATCCGAAGGCGCGCCAGGCCAAGTCCAAGGCACGCATGGCCCGCTTCAACGAGCTGAGCGAATACGAATACCAGAAGCGCAATGAGACCCAGGAGATCTTCATCCCTGTGGCCGAGCGACTGGGCAACGATGTGATCGAGTTCAAGAACGTGTCGAAAGCGTTTGGCGACCGCCTGCTGATCGACAACCTGTCGTTCACCATTCCGCCGGGCGCGATCGTCGGCATCATCGGCCCGAACGGCGCCGGCAAATCGACGCTGTTCAAGATGATCGCCGGCGTTGAGCAGCCGGACTCGGGCGAAGTGGCGATCGGCAAGACCGCCAAGATCTCGCTGGTGGACCAGAGCCGCGACAAGCTGGACAACGAGAAGACCGTGTTCGAAGCCGTTTCCGGCGGCGCCGACATCCTGAGCGTGGGCCGCTTCGAAATGCCGTCACGCGCCTACGTGGGCCGCTTCAACTTCAAGGGCTCGGACCAGCAGAAGATCGTCGGCAACCTGTCCGGCGGTGAGCGTGGCCGACTGCACCTGGCCAAGACGCTGCTAATGGGCGGCAACGTCCTGCTGCTGGACGAGCCGTCCAACGACCTGGACGTGGAAACCCTGCGCGCGCTGGAAGACGCCCTGCTCGAGTTCGCCGGCTCGGTGATGGTGATCTCCCACGACCGCTGGTTCCTGGACCGTATCGCCACCCACATCCTGGCCTTCGAAGGCGACTCCCAGGTCACCTTCTTCGCAGGTAACTACCAGGAATACGAAGCCGACAAGAAAAAACGCCTCGGCGAAGAAGGCGCCAAGCCCAAGCGCATCCGCTATAAGCCGCTGCACGGCTAATCCCCCAAGCCCGCCTCCGCGGGCTTTTCTTTGCAATTCGGGGTCAGCTCTGTCATTCGGACATCCGAGCAGATTGTTTGAGCCAGATCAATACGCAAAATTGAGCGATTTCGCGTATTGATCCAAATCAAACAATGGGCGCGCGTGTCCGAATGACAAACCTGACCCCGAATTTTGACTGCGGTTTTAGTCTTTGCTGCCGGTGATTTTGTTCAGCAGTTCGTGGGGGATGGGCTGGCCGTTCGCGCTGAGGTGGCGGACGGTTTCGTGGAGTAATTTCAGCCGTGTCACTCTGACTACCGCCCACGCGATAATGCCGACGATAGGTATGAACAGGGCAATGATCGGAATCAGGATTGGCGAGAGATCGCGTAATAAATCAATCATTTAGTCCTCGCCCTTCGAGAATTTGGTCCATGCATTTTTCAACTCTTGATTCACGGGTTTTGGAGAGCTTGGGCGTTGCGAAGTGCAGCAGGTAGCCGCGCTGGCGGCCGGGTGTCAGGGCATAGAAGGCGTCGCGCAACGCGGGCAGTTCGTCGAATTTAATCTGCAGTTCTTCCGGCACCGGATACTCCTTCGTTTCCTTGAACTCGACTTTCTGGCCAGATTTCTCAACAGCGATCGCTTCCTGGATATAAGCCTTCAGGATTTTGGCCGACCTGGTAATTTCCTTGAGGCTGGTAAAGCGAATCTGACGTGCGGATTGCACATTTTCAGTTTGCTGGATCAGGATGCCGTTGGGGTCCTTCATCAGCGCGCCTTTGAAGAACAGCAGCGCAGTGTATTCCTTGAATGAATGGATCAGCACCACATTGCTTCCATCCAGCGTGTAACACGGCTGGCCCCACTTCATTTCTTCATTCAAGTCGCATTCGAGGACGATTTCCCGCAGTTTCGCCATCTCGTCCTTCCAGCTTGTGGCCTTGCCGAGAAAGGCATTCACTGCGGGATTCAACTGATGCTCTGTCATCGCTCACCTCGTAGAAAAATTTGAAAAATATTAACTCCTTCTTCACTTCTTGACGAGCAATTGCCTGATCCGAGTGTAATATTGTTAATGCTCAACATGGATGGGGGAGGCGGACGATGCGCAAACAATTTATCTGCGGACTGGTACTGGCCTGCGCCGGGGCGGCGGCATGCGCTGCGCCGATCGACAGCCTGAACTGGCTGGCAGGTTGCTGGGCCTCGGTGGGCGGTGAGCCAGGCTCGGGTGAGCATTGGTCGACGCCGGCAGGCGGCACGATGTTGAGCACCGCGCGCACGATCAAGAACGGCAAGACCGTCGGCTGGGAATTCGTGGTGATCCGCGAGGTCGAGCCGGGCAAGCTGGCGTATGTGGCCAAACCGCACAATCAGGCTGAGGCGGCCTTTCCGGCCGTGAAGCTGGAGGATGGCGAAGTGGTGTTCGAGAACCCGTCGCATGACTTCCCGCAGCGCATTATCTACAAGCGCAGCGGTGACGGCGTTGATGCGCGCATCGAGGGGATGTCGAAGGGGAAACTGAAAGGCATCGATTACCCGCTGAAGCGGGCTGCCTGCCAGTAAAAGGGCGAGGCGGGCACAAGGACATTAGCATCCGGGGGAATGCCGCTGTCGCGCCCGGCCTCTATCGGAGGCGGACCAGGCTGGTCCGCTGGCGAACTTAGAAGTTGAACTTGGCGCCGACGCTGATCGCGCCTTTGCGGCGGCCCTGGTCGATGTCATTCTTGCCGTAGTGTTCGTACTCGACCACTGCGGACACCTTCTGGTTAAACGCATATTCCGCGCCAACGCCGGCGTAGACCGAGGTCTTGCTGCTGTCGCCAGTGTTGTATACGGCAGCCAGGCCGGAAGTATTCACGTCGTTCTTGTTGTGAGCGACGCCCAGCTTACCGAAGACATTGATCTGCTCATTGACCGGCCAGGAAGCTTTGCCGGCGATGTAGTAGGACTTGGCGTGCGCGTCGATATTGCCGTTCAGGCCGTTGACGGTATAGCCGTAGCTGGACTTGCCGAAGTCGGTATAGCCGGCTTCGAGGCCGAAGTTCTTGTCGAACATCACGCCGCCGTAATCTTGCCGCCGTACTCGGTGCTTTTGCGGTCACCATTGCTGGTGTCGTTGGACAGGTTGTACTTGTGCTCGGAACCGATGACGCTGGCGCCGATGTACGGCTTCAGGTCTTCAGCGTGGGCAGTGGACAGTGCGCCTGCTGCACTGGCAGCAGTGATAAGGGCGAGTGCAATCTTCTTCATTTTCGTGATCTTTCAGCAAAGTTAAGTTGTTGTCTTGCTTGGGATCGCAGTTCGTTCAGTTATGAATTGCGATGGGGTGCACGATAACACTTGCCAAAATGAATGTGGGGAAAGATCCGGTAAGAATTGTATGAAGATGTAAGCGACCTTGAATTACAGATGTTGACCTCAAAATAGCGGAACTTAACCGCAGATGAGCCGGAAGGTGAGATTTATGCGCGGTCCGCGCGGAGTTCGCTCCTTGTTGATGCCATGTCGCCAACAATTCTGGAGTTTTCCGGACATCAACAACAAGCTGCCATCGGTGAGGTCCAGCTTGAGAGTTCTCGGCAGCTTTTTGTGCTTCAGGATGAAGGTGCGGGTCTCGCCAAAGCTTACCGACGCGATCGCCGGCTCGCGGCCCAGCTCCGGCTCATCGTCGCTGTGGAAGCCCATGCTGTCGTTTCCGTCGCGATAGTAGTTCAGCAGGACGCTGTTGAATTTCCTCCCGCTCACTTCCTCCACCACGCGCTTGATTGCCAGCTGCAGCGGCGTGAACGGCAGCGGATGGAAAGTCCGTCCCGAATAGGTGTAGCTTTTCTCACCATACCAGGCGCTCAGCCGTGGCTGCGGCACTTCCCTTCCGAACAGGAAGATCGTTTCCGCCTTCCATTCCGTCTCGTCCACCAGTTGGCGCACGATCTCGGCGTTGGACAGCCCCAGCGGCAGCTGGATCATAAAGGAAAGTTCGCCATCCTCGACGGGGATCGGCAGCAATTCAGGCTGTGCAGCAAATAGGTCCATTCCGCTATGATAATGGAATGCACAAACGACACTTTCTCTCCGCGCTGGCCGTGGCCGGCGCCCTGCCCTCGCTGGCGCCGGCGGCGCCCAAGTCGGCGCGCGGCCCGACGCTGTTGACCATCACCGGCGCCGTCGGCAAGCCGAACCGCGGTCCGTTCGACCAGGTCACGGACCAGATGATGTACAAGCAGAAGCTGCGTTTCGATAAAGCCTATGCCTTCGATTACGCGGCGCTGGATGCGCTGCCGGCGGTCACGATCAAGCCGGTGCTGGAGTATGACCGCAAGCAGCATGCACTGTCCGGCCCGCTGCTGCTGGATGTGCTGAAGACCGTCGGCGCGCCGCTGGATGGCACGGTGAAGCTGACATTGCGGGCGGTGGATGGCTATGCCGTCACCATGACGGTCGCGCAGGCGCAAGCCCAGCGCTTCATCGTGGCGACGAAAATGGATGGCGCGCCCATGTCGCTGGGCGGCCTCGGTCCGCTATGGGCGATCTATGAGCCGGAACGCATTCCGGAAATGGCAAGCAGGGCCGTGCAGGACCGTTTCGGTTCCTGCCCCTGGGCCCTGTATCACATCGACGTTCAGGCGTAGGCTTCGGCCAGCGACATCACGCGTGGCGTGACGGTCACGCCGATGTCGGTGAAGATCTTGTTGATGATGGCCATATTGGCTTCGGCCTCTTCCGGCTTCCAGCCTTTGAAGAGGTCGGTGCCGTCTTTCTGGAAGTGCAGGTCCAGCACCTTGCCGCGGTCCTTGTGGGTGTAGCCGGAACTGTGGGTCTGCTGGAAGCCGCCGGCGGCGAGAGCTTGCAGGACGGCGGTCGGAGGATTGTCCGGGTCGGTTGCCATGTATACGCCAAAGGTCTTGCCAGGCGGCTTGGCGGCGATGTCAACTTCATAGATGCCAGGCGCCTTGGTGACGGACGTAGTTTTCAAAAATAGCATTGCTTTCCCCTGATTACTTTTTGTGACAACTCCAAGTGGCCTAGCTTATTGCGTTGGGCGGGCTTTGTCGATGTTCATGGACAATTTTTTGCTCCTGCACAACAAATTTGTCTGGATTCGAGCGTTGGGCGACGGTGATTCGTTAGCCGCCCGTCCGCGCAGGCACGGCGGGCCTCGGCGGCCCCATATGATCCGCCCTACGCCAAAGTGGCAGATCATCCCGCGCAGCGGCAGGTCACCCGGCGCGAGGACGCGTCAGGGGCGGTGGGCGCGTTTGCGGGCGGCGAGGGCTACGGTGGGGGAGACCAGCGCATCATAGAGCTGTCCGGTGGCGGGATCCCAGGCGGCGACCGCGTCGTGCTGACGCTGGACGGTCGCCATATCGCCCCGCGCAATCGGCCCGCTGAGCGCCGGCGCCGCACCGAGGCGGAATACATTCTCCATCGATTCGCTGGCAAGGGGACGTGCCAGTTCGCGTGCCACATCCTCGGGAATGCCGGCCGCCTGGTAGGCGCGTAAAGCGGCGTCGAGCACCGTCACCAGATAGTTGGACGCAAATACCGCCGCCGCGTGATAAACCGTCTTGGCCGACGCATCGATCTGCACTGCCCGCGCGCCGATGGCCGAAAGCGCGGGCAAAAGCACGTCCAGCGCCTGTGCATCGCCTTCCACGCCGCAGAAGGTGCCATCAAACGCGGCAGCCACCGCCTCCATATCCGCAAAGCTGCGTATCGGATGCACGCTGGCCACGAAAGCGCCCGCATCGCGGGCCGCTTGCAGCAGGTTGGACGCCAGCGCGCCGCTGCAATGGAAAACCACCGCGCCCTTGAGCGGCACGGACGCGGCCAGCGCTTCGCAGGCCGGCACGATCTGGTCGTCCGTCACGGACAGCATGTAGACATCAGCAACAGCCAGCGCCGGGTAGGCGTCGAGCGGACGGCCGGCGCCAATGAAGGCGGCTGCCTCATTAGCCGACGCCGCCGAGCGGGCCAGCACGTCGGCCACAATAAAGCCGCCACGCGTGCCGAGCAAGCGGCCCAGCACGCGGCCCACATGGCCGCCGCCAATCACGGTAAGGCGCATCAGAACCCCGACCCCGGCTGCTTCAGGAATTCCACTTCCTCCGGCGTGGACTCGCGCCCGAGAATCTTGTTCCGGTGCGGGAAGCGTCCGAAGCGGCGGATGACTTCATGGTGCCGCTTCGCATAATCCAGCGTGCTGGCAAAGCCCTGCGCGTCGGCAGCCAGCATGGTGAACAGGTCCACGCAGCGGATCTGCATGGACAGGTTCTCGGCGTGCTCGAAGGGCATATAGGAAAACGCCCGCTGCACCGGCGGCAAGGTCTGGTTGGCGCCCGTATCGTCCAGCGCCTTGGCCGCTTCAAGGGCGAGCGGATCGCCGGCAAAAGACTTGGCCGTGCCGCGATAGATGTTGCGGGTGAACTGGTCCAGCACGATAATGCGGGCCAGCGTGCCTTGCGTGCCTTCATCGTCCCACTGGCGCAGGCCGCCCGCCAGCGCTTCCTCGACCACGCCGCCGAACTGGCTGAAAATCAGCTGATCGAATGCATCGTCCTTGCGGAACCACTCGGTGCGCTGCGTGTTGTGTCCTTTCACGCCGATGGGCAGGAACCAGAAATCCAGGATATCCTGGGCATTGATGATCAAGCTCGTCTCCTAGTTGCGTGCGTGGGTAACGTGGAAGCTCTCGATGCCTTCGAAGTGACACATTTCAGCCGCCAGCTTGGCCAGCGGCGCGCCACTGCGCTTGCTCAGCGCCAGCGCCACGAACTTCCATTCCTGTTTGCCTTCCGCCAGGCCGATGGTCAGGGAGCCGCCGGCGATTTCATAGCCGCGCTCCAGCGCCATCCTGCGCAAGGCGTCCTCCTGCGGCTCATAGCCCACCTTGAAGCGCATCGAAATCGCGATCGCATGCCGTGACGGCAGCCACGCCTCCAGTTTGGACAGGAAAATCATCGCCATCGCGCTCAGGAAGGCCAGGCCCATGGCGCCAAGATAAAAGCCTACGCCCACCATGACGCCGATCACGGACGAAGCCCAGATCGATGCCGCCGTGGTCAGGCCGCTGATATTGAAGCCCTCGCGCATGATCACGCCCGCGCCGAGGAAGCCGATGCCGGTCACGATGCCCTGGATCACGCGGGTGGGATCGGTGCCCACCAGCTCCGTCATATGACCACCGAACCATTGCGCGGGGTAGCCGCAGATTACGGTCAGAGAGGCCGAGGCCATGCAAACCAGGCCATAAGTGCGCATGCCGGCCGCGCGGCCGTGATAGGAGCGCTCATAGCCGACCAGCAGGCCAAGCGCCAGTGCACCGAGAAGGTTCAACAGGACTACGCCATTGGTCGCCAGCTCGCCGGAAGACCAATAGGCACGCAGGAAATCCACTGTGGGCATAAGCGCCTCGCCTTATTTTTCTGTTTTCTTGACCAGCTGCTTCTCGAATTCGGTATCGAGCTTGCTGACACGCCTTGCCTTCTGCGGCCCTTGCGCGTTGACGAAGGCAACAAAATCATCCAGCTCCATCGGGGGGCAGAGCGGCGGCCCGTCCGGCGTTTCGGACAGGTAGAAATGGCCTGCGCCCGTAATCGTCATCGAATACCCCTGGTTGCCGCTGCGCTCCTTCAGGCGCGCGAGCGCGTTGGAAGCCCTGGTGGAACGTGCGCTCATAGGAAGGCCGTCCTTTTCTCCAGCCAGGCCAGCGCATCCCCACTGATCAGGGGGCTCACGCGCGCCTTCACCATCGAGTGGTAGTTGTTCAGCCATTCGATTTCGTCGGCACGCAGCAGCGAGCGGTCGATGCAGCGCGTATCGATCGGGCACAGGGTCAGGGTTTCAAAGCGCAGGAATTCGCCGAATTCGGTGGACCCGGCGGGCACGTTCAGCACCAGGTTTTCGATGCGGATGCCCCGCTTGCCGGGACGGTACACGCCCGGCTCGTTGGACGTGATCATGCCCGGTTCCATGGCCGTATGCGGCTCGGGCGGCGTGGAGGGCGAAATCGACTGCGGCCCTTCGTGCACATTAAGGAAGTAGCCCACGCCGTGGCCGGTGCCGTGACCGAAGTCGATGCCGGCCGCCCACAGCGGCGCGCGGGCAATCGCGTCCAGCATCGGCGACTTGCAGCCGCGCGGGAAATGCGCGACGGAGAGCGCCATCATCCCTTTCAAGACCAGCGTGAAATCACGCTTCTGCTCAGGCGTAATGGTACCGACGCCAATCACCCGCGTGACATCGGTAGTGCCGCCCACGTACTGCCCGCCGGAGTCGATCAGCAGCAGTCCGTCGCCTCCGATCTGTGCGCAGCCCTTTTCGCTGGCGCGGTAATGCATGATGGCGCCGTTGGCGCGGAAGCCGGCAATGGTGCCGAAACTGGGGCTGATGAAGCCTGGACGGCGCTTGCGGAAGCCCAGCAGGTGCTCGCCGACCTCGTACTCATTCAGCGGCTCGCGGCGATTCAGGGCGCCTTCCAGCCAGCAGAAGAATTCGGCCAGCGCGGCGCCATCCTGCTCCATCGTCGCGCGGATATGGTCGGCTTCGGCCTCGGTCTTGCGCGCCTTGGCGAAGGTGGTCGGGTTCACGGCCTCGATCACGCGCACATGGTCCGGCACGGCCTGGCGCGTGCCGTAGGTGATGCGGCGCGGGTCCAGCAGCAGCACGGCATCTTCCGGCAGGGCGGCCAGCGCAGCGGCGGCTTGCTCGTAAGGCCGCACATGGATGCCGTCCGCCGCCAGTTCGCCGGCCAGGTCGGCCGCCACCTTGCCTTCGGCCACGAAGACCTGCGCCTGGCCGGCGTCGATCAACGCGTGGGACAGGAAGATCGGATTGAAATTCACGTCCGATCCGCGCAGGTTGAACAGCCAGGCGATATCGTCCAGCGTCGAGATGACGTGATGCGTGGCGCCGAGGCGGGCCATGTCGGCGCGCAATTCGGCCAGCTTGGTGCCGCGGCCTTTCGGCGCATACGGCGGCAAGTGCTCGTAGACCTGTTCAGTTGGCAGCGACGGGCGGTTGGTCCAGACTTCATCCAACACATCGAGGTCGGTGCGCAATTGCACGCCCGTGGCGCTTAGCGCGGCTTGCAGCAGGCGCGCGATCGACAGGCCCAGAACAGCGCCGTCCACTGCCACGGTCTGGCCGGCGCGCATGTTCTCCGCCAGCCAGTCCACATACTGCACGCTGGCGCCGGAACTGATCTTCATCAGCTGCACACCGGTGCCGGCCAGCTCGGACTCGGCCTGCGTCCAGTAGCGGCCATCGGTCCACACGCCCGCAAAATCGGCCGTGATGATGAAAGTGCCCACCGAACCCGTAAAATTGGACAGCCACTCGCGCCCCTGGAAGCGCGCAGGCAGGTATTCGGACAGGTGCGGATCGGCCGACGGCACCAGCAGCGCGTCGACCCCAAGGCGCTGCATGGCCTTCCGCAAGGCGGAAAGGCGCGCCGGTACTTGATTGGTAGAGTCTTCCATAGCGCGATGATACTACGGGGTCAGATCTGACAATCGGACAATTGCTCGGCCAAATGGCGGATTGTCAGATCTGACCCCGTGACTTCAAGCTTCGAAGCGGCGCAAGCCTTCCAGGTCGAGGATGCGGATGCCGCCGTAGTCGACCCGCACCAGGCCTTCCTTCTCCAGCACTTGCAAGGCCTGGTTGGCGCGCTGGCGCGAGGAGCCGGACAACAGCCCCACTTCTTCCTGCGAAATCTGCACCAGGCGCTCGATGCCGGGATAGAGATGGCTATTGAAGAGTGAGGCCAGGCAACGCGCGACGCGCGTGTCCGGGTCCAGCAAACGCTCGTTTTCGACCATGCCGATGAACTGGGCCAGCCGTTCATTGAGCTGCATCAACAGGAAGCGGGTGAAAGGCAGGCTATTCTCCAGCAGGTGATGGAAGGTGGCGGCCGGCATGCGGGCAATGCGGCTGTCGCGCAGGGTCATGGCGTCGTAGCGGCGGCGCTCGTCCTTCAGCAGTGAACCTTCGCCGAACCAGCCACCGGGCGGCACGCCCGTGAACGTGACGCTCTTCCCCGAAGGCGAGAAATTATTCATCTTGACCATGCCGGAAATGATGCCAATCCAGTTGTCGACCACCTCGCCCTTGTGGCAAACGAAGCCGCCCTTCGGGATGAACACCTCGAAGGTGGTCGCTTCCACCAGTTCCAATTGCTCAGCCGTAAGCGTCTGCGCCCAGATGGCTGAGCGTATGGCTTCCTTCAGGCTGGGGGTTTCCAATTTCATTGTTGCGCCGCACCATCAAAAGTCTTCGAATTGTCTCCGAAAAGACAACCTTGGCGAAATTCGCACGCTAATATCATCACACAAATCGCGCCACCTACCCAAAACATGTAGATGCCTCTTTAAAGAGGACGAAGGAGACCAAGGTGCAGAACGAGTTGAACACCTTCCCGCGCCAGCTGATGGCACATGGAAGAGAACGGCCGAACAAGCCCGCATTCCGCGAGAAGTACCTGGGCATCTGGCAGACCTGGAACTGGTCGCAGGTGAACGAGGAAGTCCGCGCACTGGCATGCGGCCTTGCAGCACTGGGCTTCCAGCGCGGCATGAACCTGGCGATCATCGGCGATAACCGTCCGCGCCTTTACTGGGCCATGCTGGCGGCGCAGTGCCTGGGCGGCGTGCCGGTGCCGCTGTACCAGGATGCACCTGCGGCCGACATGTCCTACGTCCTCGAAAACGCTGAAATCAAATACGCGATCGTCGAGGACCAGGAGCAGGTCGACAAGCTGCTCGAACTGATCGGCTGCTGCCCCGACATCGCCCACATCGCCTACGAAGACGAACGGGGCATGCGCAACTACACGCACAAGGAGCTGATCTCCTATGCGAAGCTGCAGGAACTGGGACGTGATTACGATAAGTCCCATCCCGGCTTCTACGAAAGCACCATCGCCACTGGCATGGAGTGCGATAACGCGATCATTCTCTACACGTCGGGTACGACGGGGAAACCTAAGGGGGTATGCCAGACGCATAAGGCATTGATCGCAGCCGCCACCGGCGGCATTGGGTTCGACAAGCTGAGCGACGAGGAAAACGTGCTCTCCTACCTGCCGATGGCATGGGTAGGCGACTGCCTCTTCTCCTTCGCGCAAGCCATGGTCGCGGGCTTCACAGTGAATTGCCCGGAATCGAGCGACACCGTCACGACGGATATGCGCGAGATCGGCCCTTCCTATTATTTCGCGCCGCCGCGCATCTTCGAAAACATGCTGACGCAAGTGATGATCCGCATGGAAGACGCAGGCGCGATCAAGCGCAAGATGTTCCATCACTATATGGAAGTTGCGCGCCGCTGCGGCGCCGATATCCTGAACGGCAAGCATGTGCCGCTCGGCGACCGCATCGAATACGCCATCGGCAATGTGCTGGTCTACGGACCGTTGAAGAATGTGCTGGGCCTGTCCCGCGTGCGCGTGGCCTACACGGCAGGCGCCGCGATCGGACCGGACCTCTTCAAGTTCTACCGCTCGATCGGCGTGAATCTCAAGCAGTTCTACGGTTCCACTGAAACCTGCGCCTACATCTGCTTCCAGCCTGACGGCAAGATCAAGTTCGACAGCGTGGGCCTGCCTGCGCCGGGCGTGGAAGTGAAGCTGGCCGCCAACGGCGAAGTGCTGGTGAAGTCGCCCACGCTGATGGACTGCTACTACAAGCGCCCGGACGCCACTAGCGAAGCGATCGACGGCGAAGGCTACTTCCACACGGGCGACGCCGGCTTCTTCGACAACGACGGCCACCTGAAAATCATCGACCGCGCAGCCGACGTGGGCAAGATGAACAACGGCTCCATGTTCGCGCCGAACTATATCGAGAACAAGCTGAAGTTCTTCCCCTTCATCAAGGAAGCCGTCAGCTTCGGCAACCAGCGCGACCAGGTGTGCGCCTTCATCAATATCGATATGGAGGCCGTGGGCAACTGGGCCGAACGGCGCGGCATCGCCTACTCCGGCTATACCGACCTGGCGGCCAACAGGCAGGTGTACGAACTGGTGAAGGAGTGCGTGGAAAAAGTCAACGCCGACCTGGCCGGCGAAGCACTGATGGGCGATACCCAGGTCCACCGCTTCCTCGTCCTGCACAAGGAGCTCGATCCCGACGACGATGAACTGACCCGTACCCGCAAGGTGCGCCGCCGCTTCATCGCGGACAAATACGCCGTGCTGATCGACGCACTGTACGGCGGCAAGCCATCGCAATACATCGAAACCCAGGTCAAGTTCGAGGATGGACGCACCGGCGTCGTATCCGCCGACCTGAAAATCTGGGACAGCAAGACCTTCCCTGTCGTAACGCGGCAAGCCGCATGAGCGAGGCCATTATGCAGATGAATGAAACGGATGCGATGCTGGACGCAGGGCGGAATATTGGCCCGGTGATCCTGGACCTGCAGAATATTTCGCTGTCTTTCGGCGGGGTCAAGGCGCTGACCAATATCTCCTTCAATGTGCGCGAGCACGAGATCCGCGCCATCATCGGTCCCAACGGCGCGGGCAAGAGCTCGATGCTGAACGTGATCAATGGCGTGTACCGCCCGCAGCAGGGCCAGATCATGTACCGCGGCGAGCAGCGCAAGAATATGGACTGCTACCACGCGGCGAAGTCCGGCATCGCCCGCACCTTCCAGAACATCGCCCTGTTCAAGGGCATGACGGTGCTGGACAACATCATGACCGGCCGTAACCTGAAGATGCAGACCAACTTCCTGCTGCAGGCCCTTTACTGGGGCCCGGCGCGGCGCGAGGAAATCGCGCACCGCATGAAGTGCGAGGAAATCATCGACTTCCTGGAAATCCAGCATATCCGCAAGACGCCCGTGGGCCGACTGCCTTATGGCCTGCAAAAGCGCGTGGAACTGGGCCGCGCCCTGGCCGCCGAGCCGCAGATCCTGCTGCTGGACGAGCCGATGGCCGGCATGAACGTGGAAGAGAAGCAGGACATGTGCCGCTTCATCCTGGACGTGAACGAGCAGTTCGGCACCACCATCGTGCTGATCGAGCACGATATGGGCGTGGTGATGGATATCTCGGACCGCGTAGTGGTGCTGGACTACGGCAAGAAGATCGGCGACGGCACGCCGGATGAAGTCCGCACCAACCAGGAAGTGATCAACGCATACCTCGGCACGGCGCATTGACATGAACATCAATTTCTTCTTCGAAGTGCTGATCGGCGGCCTGCTGTCGGGCGTGATGTATGCGCTGGTGGCGATCGGCTTTGTGCTGATCTACAAGGCTTCCGGCGTCTTCAACTTCGCCCAGGGCGCCATGGTGTTCTTCGCCGCCCTCACCTGCGTCGGCTTCATGGACAAGTTCGGATTCTCGCTGTGGCTGGCCATCCCCGCCACCATCGTGGCGATGATCATCCTCGGCTTCGCCATCGAGCGCGTGGTGCTGCGGCCCCTCGTCAACCAGCCGGAAATCACACTGTTCATGGCCACCATCGGCCTCGCCTTCTTCATCGAGGGCCTGGCGCAGCTGATCTGGGGTTCGCAAGTGCACAAGCTGGACGTTCCGATCGAGGACGTGCCGATGCAGGTGCTGATGGACAAGTTCAACATCATCGTGTCCCAGTTCGACGTCACGGCGGCCGCCATCTGCGCCATCATGGTCACGGTGCTGGCCCTGCTGTTCGCCAAGACCAAGATCGGCCGAGCCCTGCGCGCCGTGGCGGACGACCACCAGGCCGCGCTGGCCGTCGGCATTCCGCTGCAGCGCATCTGGGGCATCCTGTGGGCGGTGGCTGGCATAGTGGCCCTGGTAGCCGGCCTGCTGTGGGGCGCACGCAATGGCGTGCAGTTCGCGCTGACCTTCATTGCGCTGAAGGCGCTGCCGGTACTGATCCTGGGCGGCTTCACCTCCGTGCCGGGCGCCATTGTCGGTGGCCTGATAATCGGCGCTTCCGAAAAGCTGGCCGAAGTCTATATCGGCCCGGCGGTGGGCGGCGGCATCGAGGGCTGGTTCCCGTATGTGCTGGCCCTGCTGTTCCTGCTGGTGCGGCCTGAAGGCCTGTTCGGCGAAAAAATCATCCGGAGGATCTGAGATGTTCTACCGTGAAGCAGGACAATTCAAGACCAGCTACGAAGCGGACGGCCAGATCCTGCCGATCCGCCAGGACCGCATCGCCCTGTTTGCGACGCTGGCCCTGGCCGCACTGGTACTGCCGACTTTCTCGTCGCCCTATATCCTGTCCGCCATCCTGATCCCCTTCCTGATCTTTGCGCTGGCGGCGCTGGGCCTCAATATCCTGACTGGCTATGCGGGACAGCTGTCGCTAGGGACGGCTGCCTTCATGGCGGTGGGTGCTTTCGCCTCCTACAACTTCGTGCTGCGCATCCCCGGCATCCCGGTGCTGCTGGCCTTCGTGCTGGGCGGCCTGAGCGCCGCGATCGTGGGCATGGCATTCGGCCTGCCTTCGCTGCGCATCCGCGGCTTCTACCTGGCTGCGTCCACGCTGGCCACGCAGTTCTTCGTGGTGTGGTGCCTGACCAAGATCGGCTGGCTGACGAACTACAGCTCCTCCGGCGTGATCACCGCGCAGAAGATGGAAATCCTCGGCTACGCATTCGACACGCCGGCCCGCAAATACATGCTGGTGCTGGTGATCGTTGCGCTGATGGCGCTGATGGCGAAGAACATGATCCGCTCCAACGTGGGCCGCTCCTGGATGGCCGTGCGCGACATGGACGTGGCGGCCGAAGTGATCGGCTTCCGCCTGATGCGCACCAAGCTGCTGGCCTTTGCCGTCAGCTCCTTCTACTGCGGCGTGGCGGGCGCGCTGTATGCCTTTGCCTATCTCGGCACGGTGGAACCGGAAGCCTACAACCTGGACCTCTCCTTCCGCATCCTGTTCATGATCATCATCGGCGGCGTCGGTTCGGTGCTCGGTTCCTTCCTCGGCGCCGCCTTCATCGTGCTGCTGCCGGTCTTCCTGAATATTCTCGCGCACGTCCTGGCTTTGCCCACCAGCGTTGCGTCCAACCTCGAACTGATGGTGTTCGGCGCTCTGATTATTTTCTTCCTGATCGTGGAACCTCACGGTCTGGCGCGTTTGTGGCAAATCGGTAAAGAGAAACTTCGCCTGTGGCCTTTCCCGCACTGAGCGATCCATAACTACTCTTGGAGACATAAATGAAGATGAAATCCCTCGTACTTGGCATTGCAACCGCTTGCTGCGTGGTTACCACCGCCTGGGCCCAACAGCCCTCCGAGCAGTTCGTTGCCCTGCCCTCTTACCGAGTGGGCCCGTATGCGGCGGGCGGTTCCGGCTTCTATGGCGGCATCATCGACTACTTCAATCTCGTCAACGCCAACGGCGGTGTGAATGGCGTGAAGATCAGCTGGGAAGAATGCGAGACCGAATACAACCCGTCGCGCGGCGTGGAATGCTATGAACGCTTGAAGACCAAGAATGGCGGCGCCACCGTGGTGGAACCGCTGTCCACCGGCATCGCCTACGGCGTACTGGATCGCCTGCCGGCCGACAAGGTGCCGATGACCACCCTCGGCTACGGCCGCTCCGATGCCGCCAACGGCAAGGTCTTCCCCTATGTGTTCCCCCTGATCTCCAACTACTGGAGCCAGGCGGCCGCCATGATCAAGTACCTGGCGGACAAGCACGGTGGCTCGCTGAAGGGCAAGAAGATCGTGCACCTGTACCACGACTCGGCCTTCGGCAAGGAACCCTTGCCGGTGCTGGAAGCGCTGGCCGCCCAGCAGGGCTTTGAACTGATCAAGATCCCGGTGGCGCCACCGGGCAGCGAGCAGCAGTCGCAGTGGCTGCAAATCCGCCAGGCCAATCCGGACCACGTGATCCTGTGGGGTTGGGGCGTGATGAATTCTGTCGCCATCAAGACGGCGCAGCGCAACGGCTTCCCGCGCGAGAAGATGCTGGGCGTGTGGTGGGCCGGTTCGGAAGAAGATACCGTTCCATCGGGCGATGCAGCGAAAGGCTATACGGCGATGACCTTCAACACGCCGGGCCATTATCCGCTGCTGGATGACCTGAAGAAGAAGGTGTACGCGGCCGGCAAGGGCAACCTGGCCGACCAGTCGCGCATCGGTTCCGTCTACCACATGCGCGGCCTGACCGCCGGCGTCATGTATGTGGAAGCGATGCGCGCCGCGCAGGAGAAATTCGGCAAAGGCAAGCCGGTCACGGGAGAGCAGTTGCGCTGGGGCCTGGAGAACCTGAACGTGGACGAGGCCCGCCAGAAGGCCCTCGGCGTGTTCAATATGTTCCCGCCTGTGAAAACCAGCTGTGATGACCACGAAGGCTCGGGTGCCGTAAAGGTGCAGCAGTGGGATGGCAAGAAATGGGTCGCGATCACGCCGAACTGGGTAATCGGCGATAAGGCGCTGGTACGCAAGCTGACCGATGAGTCGTCAGCCAAGTACGCAGCTGAGAAAAAAATTATTCCGGCCTGCATGAAGTCATGAGCACACTGCACCCAGCACACGCTGCGGCGGCCCCCACGGCCGTCGCAGCGCCGCAGCCCTACCTCTCCGTCAATAACATCGAGGTGATCTACGACCATGTGATCCTCGTGCTGAAAGGCGTGTCGCTGCAGGTCCCGCAGGGCAAGATCGTTGCCCTGCTGGGCGCCAACGGCGCCGGCAAATCGACCACGCTGAAGACCATCTCGACCCTGCTGCGCAATGAGCGCGGCGATGTGACCAAGGGCGAGGTGCTGTTCAAGGGCGAACGCATCGACCAGCTCACCCCGAATGAGCTGGTGCGGCGCGGCCTGTCGCAGGTGATGGAGGGGAGGCACTGCTTCGGCCACCTGACCATCGAGGAAAACCTGCTGACGGGCGCCTTCACCCGCAGCGATTCGCGCGCCGCACTGCGCGAGTCGCTGGAAAAGGTCTATCACTACTTCCCGCGGCTGAAGGAGCGCCGCCAGAGCCAGGCGGGCTACACCTCGGGCGGCGAGCAGCAGATGTGCGCCATCGGGCGCGCGCTGATGGCCAAGCCTTCCATGATCCTGCTGGACGAACCGTCGATGGGCATCGCGCCGCAGATCGTGGAAGAGATCTTCGGCATCGTGAAAGACTTGAACGTGAAGGAAAACGTGTCCTTCCTGCTGGCCGAGCAGAACACCATGGTGGCGCTGCGCTATGCGGACTTCGGCTACATCCTGGAGAACGGCCGCGTAGTGATGGAAGGCGACGCCCAGGAACTGGTCAGCAATGAAGACGTGAAGGAATTCTATCTGGGCATGTCCGGCGCGGGCCGCAAGAGCTTCCGGGACATGAAGTTTTACCGCCGCCGCAAGCGCTGGCTGGCTTGACGAAAGACGCATGAATATCAAGAAAGCGAAGGAAATGTGCCGTTCCCTGCCTGGCGCAACGGAAGACATCAAATGGACCGATCATCTGGTGTTCTCCATCGGCGGCAAGATGTTCGCCGTGGCGGACGTGGATGAAAAGTCGACCAGCATCCGGTTCAAGGTCGATGACGACCGCTTCCTGGAGCTGACCGACCGTCCCGGCATCATTCCTGCGCCCTACCTGGCGCGCTCGAAGTGGATACGCGTGGAAGACATGAGATCACTGGCCGATACCGAAGCGGAGCAGCTGTTGCGGCGCGCCTATGAGCTGGTGTTCTCGAAACTGACCAAGAAACTGCAAAGAGAGATCGAAGGAGCCGCATGATGGCCGACACGCTCGACAGCCTGGAAACCCGCCCACCCGAACAACGCGAACGCGAGCTGATGGCGCGCCTGCCAAAACTGGTGGCGCAGGCGCAGACTGCGCCCGGCTGGTCGCGCATTCTGGAGGGTGTGGACGCCGCCAGCATCACTTCGCGTGAAGCGCTGGCGAAGCTGCCGGTCACGCGCAAGTCCGAGCTGAAAGGCTTGCAGCACATGCTGCCGCCCTTCGGCGGGCTGACGAGCACCGCGCCGCGCCAGCTGGGCCGCATCTTCATGTCGCCCGGCCCCATCTTCGATCCGGAAGGCCGCGGCACCGACTGGTGGCGCTTCGCGCGTCCCATGTATGCGGCGGGCGTGCGCGCGGGCGGGCTGCTGCAGAACTGCTTCTCCTACCACTTCACGCCGGCCGCCTTCATGGTCGAAGGCGGCGCAGCGCGCATCGGCTGCACAGTGATTCCGGCCGGCGTCGGACAAACCGAGCTGCAGGTGCAGGCGATGGCCGAACTGAAGCCGGATACGTATGTCGGCACGCCCTCCTTCCTCAAGCTCATTATCGAGAAGGCGCGCGAGACAGGGGCCGATATCGGCAGCGTGAAGCGCGCCGTCGTCAGCGCCGAAGCGCTGCCGGAATCGCTGCGCCAGTGGTTCGCGGAACATGGCGTGCAGGACGTGGTCCAGACTTACGGCTCGGCCGACGTGGGCAATATCGCCTACGAAACCAAGACCGGCGGCAAGGTCAATCCCGGCCTGGTGCTGGATGAAGAAGTGGTCCTGGAAATTGTGCGCCCCGGCTCGGGAGAACCCGTGGCGCCGGGCGAAGTGGGCGAAGTGGTCGTCACCGTGTTCAATCCCGATTACCCGCTGGTACGCTTCGCCACGGGCGATTTGTCCGCCGTGCTGACCGATGCAGCGCCCTCGCCCTGCGGCCGCACCAACACCCGCATCAGGGGCTGGATGGGCCGCGCGGACCAGACCACCAAGGTGCGCGCCATGTTCGTCCATCCCTCGCAGGTGCACGAGATCACGCGCCGCCACCCGCAGGTGCTGAAGGCGCGCCTGGTGGTATCGGGCCGGATCGCCGATGAGGTGATGACCCTGCATTGCGAAGTGAGCGATCCTTCGGCGCAAAATGCGGCTGCGGACATCGTCGCCACCATCCGCGACGTCACCAAGTTGCGCGGTGAAGTGCAATTCGCAGCCAGCGGCAGCCTGCCGAATGACGGCAAGATAATCGACGATATACGCGATTACAGCTAAGTTAAGGATGGGTTAGCGCGACCTGTGGCGTAAAACCAACTCATCCTGCGGCGGCCGGGCAGATGGCGGATAATGAAAGCCATTCATCACCCAGTCGTTTGGTAGGCAAAATCATGCAAGACTTCCATCACAACCGCGCCCGCGCACTGCTGGAAAACGCGGAAGAAATCTTCGACCAGGAAACCGTGCAGGCTTCCGTGCGCCGGATGGCCGAAACCCTGAATGCACGCTTCGGCGACGAGGAAAAGCAGGAGTTCCCGCTGGTGCTTGGCGTGATGGGCGGCGCCGTGGTCTTTACCGGCAGCCTGCTGCCGCAACTGACTTTCCCGCTCGAATTCGATTACATCCACGTGAGCCGCTATGGCGATGACGACCAGGGCGGCAAGGTAGTGTGGAAGGTCGTGCCGCGTCCTACCGTTTCCGGCCGCACGGTGATCGTGCTGGACGATATCCTGGACGAGGGCGAAACCCTGGCCCACGTGAAATCGCGCCTGCTGGAGATGGGCGCCAAGGAAGTGATCATCGCCGTGTTCGCGGACAAAAACATCGGCAAGTCCAAGCCCGTGAAGGCGGACATCGTGGGACTGACCATCCCGAACCGCTTTGTGGTCGGATTCGGGATGGACGTCTATGGCTACTGGCGCAACCTGCCGGGCCTGTGGGCGATCCGCAACGAGGACCTTAGTACCCGCTAGGCGCGCTCGATCCCCCCAGGTCCAGCTTCGTGATCTTGGTGCCTTCCAGGTTAAGGCCTGCCATCAGGCCGGCATTGGTGAGCACCAGGGCTTCCACGGGCTGGGTGGCGGTGGTCGTATCGATCTCGCCGTTTGCGCCGACCTTCAGCAGGGCCACCGTGCCGTCAACGCCAGCGGTCCAGCCGGAGCTGTTGCGGAACTTATTCAGCGCATCCTGCGTCATGAACAGCATGATGATGGCCTTGGATTGCGCGCCGGCCTGCAAGCCGACGGACAGGCTGCCGATGCTGTAATAGCCTTCGGTGCGCCCGCCTGCGCGCAAGGCGCCCTTGCCGTATTCACCGCCAACCACCAGGCCCGCCGACACCACGCGCGGGAAGACCAGCACGCCGGCGGCCTTGCCCACCAGCTCGCGCGAGCCCTTCACTTCCTTGTATAGCCGGTCAAGCGTGCTGTCGATGCCCTGGCCGATTTCGGCGCGCTGGGCGCCTGCATCGGCCGTGGAACCGGTCGTGGTGGTAGTGGTACAGCCTCCAAGCGCCAGGCCGGCCAGGGCCAGCGCTGCCACGGTTTTCAACACAAACGTACGATTTCGCATGGAACCCTCCGTTGTTTGAAGCGGCCGGCCTCCCGGCCATCTGACGATTCTAGCTCAACTGAAGCCGCTCGCGCGCGGCAATGTACTCGGCCTTGAGCCGGTCCACCATTTCCTGTGCCGTTGGCACATCATGCATCAGGCCCACGCCCTGGCCGGCGCCCCAGATGTCGCGCCATGCTTTCGCGCTCGCGCTGCCGAAGCTCATTTTCGATTTGTCGGATTCCGGCAGGTTTTCCGGGTCCAGGCCTGCTGCTTGAATCGACTTCTTCAGGTAGTTGCCGTGCACGCCGGTGAACAGGTTGGTGTAGACGATGTCCGATGCCGACGACGAAAGAATGGTTTCGCGGTACTGATCGGTCACATTCGATTCCTTCGTGGCCAGCCAGCGCGAGCCGATATAGGCGAAGTCGGCGCCCATGGCCTGCGCGGCCAGGATGGCATCGCCGGTGGCGATGGAGCCTGAGAGCGCAATGGGGCCTTTGAAGAACTTGCGCACTTCGCCCACCAGCGCGAATGGCGACAACGTGCCGGCATGGCCTCCCGCGCCGCTGGCGACCAGGATCAGGCCATCGACGCCCGCTTCCAGCGCCTTTTCCGCATGGCGGATATTGATCACATCGTGCAGCACGATGCCGCCGTAGGAATGGATGGCGTCCAGCATTTCACGCGGCGGCGCGCGCAGCGAGGAAATGATGATCGGCACCTGGTGCTTCACGCAGACTTCCACGTCATGCTCCAGGCGGTCATTCGAGTGGTGCACGATCTGGTTCACGGCGATGGGGCCGACGCGCTTGTCCGGATTGGCCTGTGCAAAGGCCGCCAGCTCGGACTGCAGCTCGGTGAGCCAGGTGTCCAGCAGCTCTTTCGGGCGTGCGTTCAGCGCGGGGAAGGAGCCCACGATGCCCGCCTTGCACTGCGCCGCCACCAGGGCCGGGCCGCTGGCGATGAACATCGGGGATGCGATGACTGGGAGGGTAAGGTTCTGCAGTACGGCAGGCAGTGACATGGCGGCACTCCGGAAGTGAACGATCGTACTATTATATGCCCTGGCCGCGGTTTGTGTTGGTGGCGGCGCATGCACGGCGGATCAATGATCCGCCCTACACGCCGATGGCGTCCCTGAGACGATGATCTGTGGCGAAGCGTAGGGCGGATCATTGATCCGCCGTCTGTTAGCCGTCGTTGAGCAGGAACTCGCCATCGATGCGCGCCGTGCACGCACGCACCAGGTGCTTAACGGCCCACGCCGCAAGGTCTTCATTCGACATATGCAAATGCCGCCGATTCGATTCCGCAATCACCGGCATCGATCCGAGAACTGAAGCCACATCCGCCACCGGAATCCGCTGCCGCTCCAGCAGCAAGAACTTGAGCAGCACCTTTACCGCATACTCCGCATTGCGCTTCGGATCACCTGACAGGAAATCCAGCCGGCGCCGCGCGCGCTGCAAGGCCGGCCCCACGTCCTCGAACACGGCGCCATGGCCCGGAATCACCAGGCGCACATCCAGCCCCGCAATCAGGTCCAGCGTCGCGCCCGCCTCGGCAAAGCCCTCCTCGCCTTCCAGCTCAGGGAAGATCACGCCGAAGCCATTCCACCACAGCGCGTCCGCCGACACCAGCACCTTCTCCTGCGGACAGTAGAAGATCACCGAATGCGCATGGTGGCCCGGCGCGCCGAGCACCTGCCATTCCAGGTCGCCCAGGGTCAGCGTTTCGCCCGGCGTGATCACGCCATCGATAGTGAAACGTTCGCACTGCTGGCCGGTGGCCTTGAAGGACAGCGCATCCTCATCCCAGCGCCGCACCTTCTCCTCCTCCGCCGCGGGAACAAAGGTATTACATCCGAAATGCGCCTGCAAAATCGCGTTGCCGCCGCAGTGGTCCGAATGCAGGTGCGTGGTGTACAGGCGATCGAGGCGGCGGCCGCGCAGGCCATGGCGCACCAGCGCCAGCGTCTGGTCGCGGTGCGTGTAGTAGCCACTGTCGATCAGGGCCGTGTCGTGGCGGCCGATGAGCAGCACATTGTTGGCGGACAGCCACCCACGTTCGAATACCTGGATGGAGGAAGGAAGATTCGTCATTACTCGAAGTCGATCAAATGCTCGCGACGGCGGATTTCAGCCCATACCGCGCGCTTAAAGGCGTCGTCCGCCCCCGACCATGCGACGATTTCCTCGATGGTGCGCAGGCAGCCTTCGCAAAAACCGGTGTCGCGGTTCATCTTGCACAGGCTGATACAGGGGGACGGCACCGGCGTGGCCAGCTCGGGTGCGCCAGGCGGCAGATCAGTACTCATACACGGTGGAGTTGGATAGTCAAGCCGTATTCTATCGCAGTGCGGCAAATTCGCTGACTTAACTGAAAAGCCATTCTTGCTATACTGGACTCAAACAGATGGCAGGCAGTAGGCCACCGGAGTGCCGAGGAGATGCGGAAAAGAGCAACACTGTTTCAACTTGACTCCGAGGTGCATCATGAAGCTCGACCATCATTGGTTTTCCCGTGTTCGCAAACGAGCGAGCGCGTTGTTTTTCGGCGCCGATCCAGAGCCCGGAAAGGCGCAATTCATCAGTGGTGAATTCCGCAACGAAGCGGGCGCGCGCAGTTACAAACTTTATATCCCCAGCACCTATACCGGCCAGCCCATGCCGCTGCTCGTGATGCTGCACGGCTGTACCCAGGACCCGGACGATTTCGCCGCCGGCACGCAAATGAATGCGGTGGCGGAGGAGCAGCGCTGTTTCGTGGTCTATCCCGCGCAGTCGAAGGGCGCCAATCAGTCGCGCTGCTGGAACTGGTTCAGCGCCCTGGACCAGAAACGCGGCCAGGGCGAGCCATCCATCATTGCCGGCATCGCGCGCCTGGTGATGGCGCGCTATCCGGTGATGCACGACCACGTTTATGTGGCGGGGCTGTCGGCCGGCGGCGCCATGGCGATTATCGTCGGCACGCTATATCCGGAAATCTTTTCCGCCGTGGGCGTGCATTCCGGCCTGCCTTATGCGTCGGCCGCCGACCTGCCCTCCGCACTGACGGCCATGCGCCGCGGCGCCACCAGTGCGCGCCTGCCCAATAGCGCAGGCCAGCCCATCATCGTCTTCCATGGCGACCAGGACCGCACCGTGCATCCTGTGAATGGCGAAGAACTGATCGCGCAAGGCTTGCGCAGCCACCCGCGCGGCGGCAGCGCGAATCCGGCGCGGCTTGCGGGCCGCGTGCCCGACGGCCACGAGTTCACGCTGACAGCGCACTGGCTGGAAGACGGCTCGCCGCTGGGCGAGCACTGGGTGATCCACGGCGCCGGCCATGCCTGGTCCGGCGGCAGCGAAGCGGGCAGCTACACGGACGCGCGCGGGCCCGACGCAAGCCGCGAAATGATGCGCTTCTTCAGCACCATCAGCGCGAACGCTCAAAAAGCCATTTCATCACGAGCACGCACACCGCAAGCACAAATGTGATGCCGTTGGCAAGGATGATCGGCCAGTCCACGCTGGCCAGCCCGTACAGGAACCACAGCAGCACGCCGGTGCAGAAAATCAGGTACATGCCGGTCGAGATGCCCTCGGCGTGGCGCTGGCGCCAGACCAGCAGTACCTGCGGGACAAAGGCAAAGGTGGTGCAAAAGGCGGCAATATAGCCGACCAGCTCCGTGTTGGATGGCATCAGGAAGCTTTCAGGCTGGCGATATGCGCGCGCAGGCAGTCGGGACACCAGCAACCCACGGCCGCTGTTGGCGCGGCGCCGGCAACCTCCGGCACGCGCACGGCGGGCGGCTCGAACGTGCACCAGCACGGCGTTTCGCCCAGCGCTCCGGTCGGTTTCTGCCCCGGCGGCGCATCCGCCATCGCGCAATGGAATTCGGCGCCGCAGCGCTCGCATGTGCTCATTTTGTGCCTCCGTCCGGCGGGAAGCCGCGCATCGCCTTGCGCAGCAGCTCCATTTGGCCATTGAAACGGGTGCAGGCGTCGCACACCATGAGGTGCAGGCGCATGCGGGTGCGCTCCACGAAGCTCAGTTCGCGGTCCATTCCCTCGGAGACGAGGCGGTGCACTTCGCGGCAGGTAGGTTTCAGGCCATCTTTCATCGTGTTGCAAACCAGTTCAGGTCAAGGCATTCGCGCAGGCGCATACGGGCCCGGTACAGCAGCACCCATGCATTAGACGTGGAAATCGCCAGTTCCTTACAGATTTCCTCGGTTTCCAGCTCCAGCCATTCCCGCATCATGAAAATGCGCGCGGTCTTGGCCGGCAGCTTCTCCAGGCAGACTTCGAGCACGCGAAAGAAGTCTTTTTGCTGCAGCGTAGCATCGGGATTGCCCCACTCGCGCGGCATGTCGCGCGTGTGGCCGTCGGCGACAAACAGGGAATCGATCGCCTCGTCCTCGGTCTGGCCTTCGTCCGGTTCCAGCTGGCGCTCGCGCGTGGTCGCGCGCAGGTTGTCGATGATCTTGAATTTCAGGATGCCCGTCACATAGGTGCGCAGGCTGGACTGGCCGGCAAAGCGCTCCGGCTGCTCGAGCACGGCCAGCAAGGCATCCTGCACCGCGTCTTCCGCCAGCGTCTGATTCCGTAATTGCAATTGTGCGAAACGGACAAGCATGGGCCGCATTGCTTGAAGCTGGGCATGGAGATTGTCGGGCGCGCTCATATCCGGGCAGACTAGCGGATCAGTCAAGAAATTACAATCGGATGGCCCTATAATGCGCACCTGACGTGCTGCATTGCCGTAAAATTGCGCAAATATCTTTTCCGGAACCGCCATGACCCATCTTCCTAAAGTAGACCCAGAGCAGAATGCCGACCTGAGCGGCGTAGAACCCAAGATCAAGGCGACGATTCTGGCCGAGGCACTGCCTTACATCCGCAATTTCCATGGCAAGACCATTGTCATAAAATACGGTGGCAACGCGATGACCGACGAGCGCCTGAAGCACGGCTTCGCGCGCGACGTGATCCTGCTGAAACTGGTGGGCATGAACCCGGTCGTGGTGCACGGCGGCGGTCCGCAGATCGACAACGCGCTGAAGAAGATCGGCAAGCAGGGCACCTTCGTGCAGGGCATGCGTATCACCGACGAAGAAACCATGGAAGTGGTGGAATGGGTTCTGGGCGGCGAAGTGCAGCAGGACATCGTGATGCTGATTAACCACTACGGCGGCCAGGCAGTGGGCCTGACCGGCAAGGACGGTGGCCTGATCCGCGCCCGCAAGATGGCGATGCCGGACAAGGAAAACCCGGGCAAGTTCCTGGACATCGGCTACGTCGGCGAAATCGATGCGATCAACCCGGCCGTGGTGAAAGCGCTGCAGGACGATGCCTTCATCCCGATCATCTCGCCTATCGGTTTCGGCCAGGACGGCCAGGCCTACAACATCAATGCCGACGTTGTCGCCGGCAAGATCGCCGAAATCCTGAAAGCCGAAAAGCTGATCATGATGACCAATATCGCCGGCGTGCAGGACAAGAACGGCAACCTGGTCACCGACCTCTCCGCACGTGAAATCGATGAGATGTTCGCCGACGGCACCATCTCCGGCGGCATGCTGCCTAAAATTTCATCGGCCCTGGACGCAGCCAAGTCCGGCGTGAACACCGTGCACATCATCGACGGACGAATTGAACACAGTTTGTTGCTGGAAGTCTTGACCGAACAGGCTTTTGGCACTATGATCCGGTCTCACTAAATTTTTTGGCGGTGCAACAGCTGTACCACCAGCACCGCCGAAATGTGAATGCCCTTGTAGCTCAGTGGTAGAGCACTCCCTTGGTAAGGGAGAGGCCACGTGTTCAATCCACGTCAAGGGCACCATACTCTCCTCCCCTGTTCGATCCATCGAATCGCGTAGGTCGGATCATTGATCCGACGTTCCAGCTCAGTAGACCCGCTGAACGCTGACGCCCCGCTGCCGCAACAATTCCGGCACACTCCCCGCACCAACCAGATGCAGAATGCCGATCGCGGCAAAGCTGTTCTTCTCGCGCGCCATCATCGCCACGATCCCATCCGCCAGACCCGGATTGCGCTCCTCCAGCAGCACCTTCTGCACAAAACGTCCCGAGAACGTCTCATCCTCCGCCGCCTTCTTCGCCAGCGCGTCCAACTTCACCTGATCCGCATCGCGCCACGCCTGCGTGATATCGCGCGCCTGGATCGCCTGTTCCTGGTCCTCGATGGCGTCGATGCCCTCCTCCAGGAAGCGCAGCTGTTCCGCGGCGGTCATGCGGTCGAACAGCGCCATCTGCGCGCCGGCCGATTCCAGCTCCATCACGCGGATCTTCTTGCGCTTCGCCTGGCGTGACAGCCAGCCATCGACGGAAAGGTCCGCCTGATAGCCCTGCGCCGCGAATTCAGCAACGGTCAGCAAGCTGGCAATCATCCACGGCTTCATCGGCGCTATCGTTGCGGAAGGGATGCTGTACTGCTGCAGCAGCTTTTGCAGGCGCGGACGATAGGACTCGCCGATCGTGTCCAGCGCCGGACCCTGGCCCGGCTGGTACATGCCATGCTGGACCACCGCCTGCATCATGCGCGCCGGGTCGCCGGCCGGATCGACTTCCAGCGCCAGCGCCGTGGACTTGTCCAGCGCCGCCATCAAGCGCGGCTCAAGCGGGAAGAAATCCGGTGCCCCCACGTGGATGGTGCCGAACAGCCATGACGTGTGACCGCCGTGCTCCAGCCTGAACAGCGCACCGTGTTTCTGCGCCTGCGCCGCCCCTTTCGGCGCCTCCGCCCATGCGGGCGTCAGGGCAAATCCGAGCAGCAGGGAAAAGATCACTATAATCTGGCGTCGCATGATTTCCTTTCGATGAGTGTCGTGAATATTAAACCTTCGGCGCCGGTCTGGCTGTTCGACCTGGACAACACCCTGCACAATGCTTCGCATGCGATCTTCCCCGTGATCGTGGCGAACATGAACGCCTATATGGCGCGCGTGCTGGGCGAAGCCGGCACGCCTGCCACGCAAGAGCAGATCAATGCCGCGCGCACGCTGTACTGGAAGCGCTATGGCGTAACCCTGCTCGGCCTGATGCACCACCATGGCGTGGACATGGCGCACTTCCTGGACACCACGCACGATATCCCCGACCTGCTGGCCAGCATCCGCCATGAGAAGGGCCTGGGACGCCTGCTGAAGCGCCTGCCGGGCCGCAAGGTGCTGCTGACCAACGCGCCGCACCGCTATTCGACCAGGGTGATGCGCCACATGGGCATCCAGCGCCATTTCTCGCACCATATCGCGATCGAATCGATGCGCGTGCATGGCAAGCTGCGTCCCAAGCCGTCGAAACACCTGCTGCGCAAGGTCATGCAGCGGCAGGGACTCACGCCGCGCCGCTGCATCCTTGTCGAGGACACACTGGCCAACCTGCGCACGGCGCATGCGCTGGGATTACGCACGGTCTGGATCACGCAATACCTGAAAGTCGCCGATCCGGCGGGCGCGGCCCACCTGCCGAAACGGCTGAATCGACCCGCTTGGGTCGATGTGCAAGTAAAATCTGTCAAACATCTGCCCGCGCAGCTATCCCGGCTGCGCTGAAACTCACCCAGGTCACAGGAATATGGCAAGCACACCGCCCGGGCAGCGCAGGCTGCAAATTCTCCAGGCACTGGCAGAGATGCTGGAGCACCCGAAGGGGAAAAAATCACCACCGCCGCACTGGCACGCAAGCTGGAAGTCTCCGAAGCAGCGCTGTACCGGCATTTCGCCAGCAAGGCACAGATGTTCGAAGGCCTGATCGAATTCATCGAGTCGTCCGTGTTTGGCCTGATTAACCAGATCTCGGAAAAGCATTCCGATGGCCTGGACCAGGCGCGCCATATCGTCGGCATGCTGCTGCACTTCTCGAGCAGCAATCCGGGTATGACGCGCGTATTGATCGGCGACGCGCTGGTCAATGAAGACGAGCGCCTGCAGCAGCGCATGAACCAGTTCTACGACCGCGTGGAGCTGGCGCTGAAGCAGGCTTTGCGGCTGGCGGTGGCGGAAGGCCAGGCGCAGGAGGCGGACGTCACCGCGCGCGCCAGCATGCTGGTGAGCTTCGTGGTGGGCCGCTGGCACCGCTATGCGAAAGGCGGCTTCAAGACCAGTCCTACCCAGGATGCTCCCGTACAGATTGCGATGTTGTTGAATTAAATGGATGTTGAATGCTTTGCCCTGCTCGATGACGCCCAGGCCGGCGGCCATCGCTCACGCCTGTACACCGGCCATCTCGGCACGCTGACCTGCCAGCGTTACGAAGAGTGGCCGCAGTTGCTGGAAGATGTGCAGGCAGCACTGGCGCGCGGCGAATACGCCGTGTTCACGGGCAGCTATGAGCTGGGTCACCACATCGTCGGCATTCCCGCGCGCGATGCCGGTATGCCGCTGGCCCGCGTGCTGCGCTTCCAGCAGTGCGAAGTGCTGACCCAGGCGGAAGTAGGCGCCTGGCTGGCCGCGCTGGCGGCAGAGAATCCCGGCCCGGCCGGCGTGGCCGATATCCGCGCCAGCGTCAACGAAACGCAATTCGTCGATGCCATCGAGCGCATCCGCGATTACATCGCCGCTGGCGACACTTACCAGGTCAACTACACCTTCCGCCTGCGCTTCGACGCTTTCGGTTCCCTGTTCGGCCTTTACGAGCGCCTGCGCGCACGACAGCCTGTGCCCTACGGCGCGCTGATCGCGCTGGATGACGGCAGTGCCATCGTCTCGCTCTCGCCCGAACTGTTCGTGCGCCACGAGGCGGGCACGCTGACGGCACGCCCCATGAAGGGCACGGCGCCCGCCGCCCTGCCTTCGCCTGAAATGCCGGATGTGGACGCGGAAAATTCGCGCCGCGCCGCCGCGCTGGCAGCGGACACCAAGAACCGCGCCGAGAACCTGATGATCGTTGACCTGCTGCGCAACGACATTGGCCGCGTCGCCGCCACCGGCACCGTACAGGTGCCGAAGCTGTTCGAAGTCACGCGCTTTTCCAGCGTGCTGCAGATGACCTCCACCGTGAACGCGCAACTGCGTGAAGACGCCACGCTGCACGACATCTTCGCCGCTCTCTATCCCTGCGGCTCGATCACCGGCGCGCCCAAGCGCCGCACGATGGAAATCATCGCCGAACTGGAACCGGACCCGCGCGGCATCTACACGGGAGCCATCGGCTGGTTCGATGCGCCGATCGATCCATCGCACAAGTTCGGCGATTTCTGCCTCAGTGTGCCGATTCGCACGCTCTCCCTGCAGGCCCCCGTGAACGGGGTGCGCCGCGGCGAAATGGGCGTGGGCGCCGGCGTCGTCTACGACAGCGATCCGCAGGAAGAATTCGCGGAATGCCAGCTGAAGGCGCGCTTCCTCACCGGCCTGACGAACGACTTCGAACTGTTCGAGACCATGTACGCCACGCACGAACAGGCGCGCGCCATCTCGAACGGCACATGCAGCGCCTGGCCGCGTCCGCGCGCTACTTCGGCTTCTCCTGGGATGAGGCGGCGGCGCGCGCCTATATCACGCTGGCCTGCCAGTCGCTGCCGCCAGGCGTGCCGCACCGCCTGCGCCTTGCCGCCAACCGCGCGGGCGCCTTCGTCGTGCAGACGGGCGAACTGAAGCCGCTGCAGGAGCCCGTGGGCGTGCTGCTGGCGGAAGACAACACGGTCAGCAGCGAGCTTTTCCTGCGTCACAAATCCACGCTGCGCGAACGCTACGATGCGGCGTGGAGGGCCGCCGAAGCGCAAGGCGCCTTCGACCAGCTGTTCTTCAACGAGCGCGGGGAATTGACGGAAGGTGGGCGCAGCAATGTCTTCATCAAGCTGGGCGGCCGCTGGGTCACCCCGCCTCTGGCGGCCGGCCTGCTGCCGGGTGTGATGCGCGCCGTGATCCTCGATGCGTGGAATGCGGAGGAACGCACGGTCACGCGCGGGATGCTGGCCGATGCCGAAGACATCGTGCTGTGCAACGCGCTGCGCGGCGCCCTCCGCGCGAAGATCCTATAGGTCGACCAGCATCTCGAAGCCGCCATAGATCATGCGCTTGCCGTCGAAGGGCATTTCCTTCGGGTCCATCATCTCGGCCATGCGCGGGTCTTTCATCACTTTCTCATTGATCTCGTCGCGCGCGGCACGCGACGGGAAAACGATCCACGAAAACAGCACCACTTCATTCTCTTCCAGTTTCACGGCGCGCGGGAAGGACGTGACTTCGCCCACCTTCACATCGTCCGCCACGGTTTCGCGGAACTGCAAGGCGCCGTGCTCGCGCCAGATTGCGCCGCACTTTTCCGCCATCGCGCGGTACTTCGCCAGGTTTTCCTTCGGTACGGGTACGATAAATCCATCAACGTAAGCCATGGCCGCCTCCGGTCAGTGGAAAAGCCCAGCTTATGCCACACAATTGGACGTGACAAGAAATGCTTTCCGGTAAGCTCCGGGGGTGGTGGACACGATGCGGCGGAAGTGATGCCGCAGTGATTCTTCGGAGCCGAATCCGGCCCTTTCCGCTACTTGCGAGAGGGCGATGTCCGGCGATTCGAGCAAGTCCTTGGCGATGGCGACGCGCTCGCGTGTCAGCCACTCGATAGGTCCCATGCCGGTAGCATCCTGAAATTGGCGCTGCAGCGTGCGCGCGCTCATGGCCGCACGCTCGGCCATGCTGGCAATGGTGTGCGGGCCGGCCGGATTACTGCGCAGCCAATCCATCAGCTTCGACAGCCGCCCCTGCTCGTCATGCGCCATAGGACGTGGCAGGAATTGCGCCTGGCCGCCTTCCCGGTGCGGCGCAACCACCAGGCGCTGCGCCACCAGGTTACCCACACGCGCGCCGTAATCGCGGCGGACGAGGTGCAGCAGCATGTCCAGTCCGGCTGCCGAGCCGGCGCTGGTGATAACTTGTCCGTTATCCACATACAGATCGTCTGCCTGCACCATGATTTTAGGGAAGCGCCGGGCCAGGCGTTCGGCGTAGCGCCAGTGCGTGGTGGCGCGCTGGCCATCCAGCACGCCGGCGGCGGCCAGCACGAAGACGCCGGAACAGATCGAGCACAGGCGAGCGCCGCGCTCATGCGCCTTGCGGATCAGCGCCAGCAGCTCTTCCGGGGGCGGCTCGTCGGCATCGCGCCAGCCGGGGATGATGATGGTGTCGGCTTTTTCCAGTAGCTCGGGCGCGTACGGCGCCTGCACCGTGATGCCGCCCATGGCGCGAATCTGCCCCGGCTCGGCGGCGCAGACGGCAAAGTCGTACCAGTCCACACCCAGTTCCGGACGGTCCAGGGCGAACAATTCGACCGTGCAGCCGAATTCGAAGGTGCAGAGGCGATCGTAGGCGAGCGCCACGACGAGATGTTTGGCCATGGCGTGATCTTAACGCATGTTGGCAGTCGCGCCAGTGCCGGTCAGCGGCGAAATTTTCGACAATGCATGCACGGCGGATCAATGATCCGCCCTACGCACCGCGCGGCATCGCAATTGACGGTAAGCCCCACGTGGCAATTGACGAACGGGCCCCAACGGGGCTGTAGGGCGGATCATTGATCCGCCGTTTCAACCAACACCGGAGAACTCAACAATGTCTATCGTCACCGAAGTCCCCGCCGCGGCCAGCGCCGATGCCCTCGCCCACTTCGAATCCTCCCTGCGCTTCGAAACCGACTGCTGGGACGTCCACAGCGTCATGAACACCCCCGACCAGGATTTCGTCCTGCTCGACGTCCGCGGCACGGAGAAATACAACGCCGGCCACATCCCCGGCGCCATCGACCTCGCCCACCGCAAGATCATCGCCGGCAAACTGGCCGCCTACCCGGCCGAAACGGTCTTCATCACCTACTGCGCCGGCCCCCACTGCAATGGCGCGGCCCGCGCAGCGATCCGGCTGGCGAAACTGGGCCGCCCGGTCAAGATCATGACGGGCGGCATCACCGGCTGGCTCGACGAAGGCTTCGAACTCGTCAGCGGCGCCGAAGCCGCCGCGGCGTAGAAAATCAGCTTGCCAGCGCCTTTTCGACCGCGCCGACCAGGGCCTTGTCGACCGGCGTGACCTTGCTTGGGAAGCTTTCGATCACATTACCTTTGCGATCGATCAAATATTTGTGGAAATTCCAGGCCGGAGTCTTGCCTGTCGCCTGAATCAGCTTAACGTAGAAGGGATTGGGCGACGAGCCGGATACCACCGACTTGGCGAACATCGGGAACTTCACGCCGTAGGTGTTGTAGCAGAAGTCCGCGATTTCCTTGCTGCTGCCGGGTTCCTGCTTGCCGAAGTCGTTGGACGGGAAGCCCAGCACGACCAGGCCTTTGGGCGCGTACTTGGCGTACATGGCTTCCAGGCCTTCGTACTGGTTAGTGTAGCCGCAGTAGCTGGCGGTATTCACAACCAGGATCACCTTGCCGGAGTACTGGCACAGGTCCTGCGGCACGTCGTCCTGCAGGCGGTTGAAGGTTTGCTTCAGGATGGCCGGGCACGATGCGGACTGCACGGCTGCCGGGGAACCGGGCATCGCTGGCGTGGCGTTTTGCGCCATGGCAGCGCCGGCGGCGCCGAGGCCCAGGGCGGACAACGCGGCAAACTTGGCAAGGGTAAGGGACATGGACTTCCTCATGAGGGTTCGTGAAGAATCCGATTGTATTCCAATACTCAGGAGGCTACATGACGAGCAAGTTACTGATGCGGACCCTGGCCCTGCTCGCAATGCTGCTGGCGCCGCCGCTGCAGGCGCAGGTCGTTCCCCTGCCCGCTCTCAAGACTACCCAGCTGTCCGTTTCCGGCCTGTCCTCCGGTGGCTACATGGCTGTGCAATTCGACGTGGCCTTCTCCGCCAGCGTGATCGGCGCCGGCATCGTGGCGGGCGGCCCCTACTTCTGCGCGCGGGCTAACGTCGGCACCGCGACCTCGGTATGTAGCTGCACGGGCTTCGGCCTTTGCCAGGTGAGCCCGGGCGGCACGGGCGTGGCGGACCTGATCGCCAAGACCGGCCAGAACGCCGCCAGCGGCGCCATCGACAGCACCGGCAACCTCGCCAGCCACCGCATCTGGCTATTCTCCGGCACAGCGGACAGCCTGGTGCCGCAAGCCGTGATGAATGACCTGGAAAGCTATTACAAGAACTACGTGTCGCCGGCCCAGATCAGCTTCAAGAAGAACCTGCAGGCGCAGCATGCAATGCCGACGGACTTATTCGGCAACAGCTGCACCACACTGTCCTCTCCCTATATCAACAACTGCGGCTATGACGCTGCAGGTCAGCTGCTGCAATGGATCTACGGGCCCCTGGCCCAGAAAACCGGCAACACGCCGGCCGGCAGCTTCCTGCAATTCGACCAGTCCGAATTCCTGCCCAGTCCCGCCAGCCATGGCATGGCGCCAAGCGGCTACCTGTACATCCCGCCCGGCTGCGCAGGGGATGCATCCTCCTGCAAGCTGCACGTGGCCTTCCACGGCTGCAAGCAGGACGCCGCAACGATTGGCGAAAGCTATGTGCGCAACGCCGGCTACAACGGCTGGGCGGACGCCAACCGCATCGTCATCCTCTACCCCCAGGCCGCTTCTGTGCCGCCGCTGACCAACCCCAATGCTTGCTGGGACTGGTGGGCCTATGACGACGCCAACTACGCGGTCAAAACCGGCCGCCAGATGCAGGCCGTAAGGCGCATGACCGAGCGCCTGATGGGCGCCGGCGGCGGCAATCCGCCACCACCTCCCTCACCGGCGTCCGAATGCTTCAGCGCTTCGAACTCCGAACACGTGCAGGCCGGGCGCGCTTACGACAAATTCTTTTTTGCCTACGCAGTCGGCTCGCATCAAAGATTGGGCCTCGACTTCAGATTCTTCCACACTACATTGAAGCGCACTGCACCGAATTACTATGTCGTTGGCGCCTGTAGCTGACGACCTGTCTACTTGATCTTGATCTTGTCCAGCCCCGGCGCGGGGGGCGGGAACTTCAGCTTCATTCCCTGCATGGTCTCGAGCAGGATCTTGGCGACGATCAGGTTGCGGTGCGGCTTGGAGTTGGCAGGCACGATGTACCACGGCGCGTGCTTCGCGTCCGTTTCCATGATGGCCGCCTCGTAGGCGCGCAGATAGTCATTCCAGTACTCGCGCTGCTTCAGGTCTTCGGGATCGAACTTCCAGTGCTTCTCGGGATTGTCCAGGCGCGCCTGCAGGCGCTGGCGCTGTTCCTCCTTGGAGATGTGAAGGAAAATCTTTACGATTGTGGTGCCGGTTTCGGACAGCATCCGTTCGAAGTCCCGGATCTGCGCATAGCGGCGCTTGCATTCTCCCGGCGTAATCATGCCCTGCACGCGGGTGATCAGCACTTCTTCGTAATGACTGCGGTTGAAAACAGCGATCTCGCCCGCCTGCGGCACCTCGCGGTGCACGCGCCACAGATAGTCGTGCGCCGCTTCGATCGCCGTCGGCGCCTTGAAGCCCACGGCGCGCAGGCCCATGGGACTGATCCTGCTGAACAAGGCGCGCACCGTTCCATCCTTGCCCGATGTATCCGTGCCCTGCAGGACAACCAGCAGCTTCTTCCTGCGCTCAGCGAAAAGCATTTCCTGCAGGCTGGCGATTGCTACGTGCATCTCCGCCAGGATTTTTTCGTGCTTGTCTGTCGCGCCGTGCGGTCCGGCGGCATTCTTGTCGCGCAGCTTGAGTTTTTCCGGGGCCCTGAATTGTTCTGTCGCCTTCATGTTATTGCCTCCTTTTTCGGCGACGATAACACATGAGATTGTAAGCAGGTGTAAAGACCGTCAACTGTGCCGGGTCCCACGTCGTTTTTTGCTCAGTAGCACAGCAGTAATTAAACGCCGGAAACGATTTATATCATTTAGGAGAAAACTCATGAAGAAGACCATCGCCACCCTGATCGCCGGCCTGTTTGCAAGCGCTGCATTCGCGCAAACCCCAGCTCCGACCGCTGCTCCCGCTGAAGCGGCCAAAGCCCCCGCAGCCGCCACCGCCGAAGCAAAGGTGGACAAGTCCAAGCATCATCACAAGGCCGAGAAGACCGAGAAGGCGAAGGAAGCCGCACCTGCTGCAGCACCCGCAGCCGCTGCACCGGCAGCAGCACCCGCCGCAGCCAAGTAAGCCCTAGCGCATAGCCAGCCCTGCGGCCCGATAGCCCCACCAAGACGCCTCCTCGAAGACCGAGAATCCACTCAGGTCGGAGTGGGCGAAGAGGATGGGGCCATCGTATTCCCGCAGGGCTTGCAGTCCTGCATTGCTGCGGAATCCCGGCTGCGGGATCGCCATCGCGTGAGCGCGCAAGGTGATGTCCACACGCTCCACATGCGCTGCGAACCGTGCGCCATACGCTTCACGCAAATCAGAGCTGGCCAGCGCCAGCAACTCTTCCCCGCTCGCCGACTGCATCCAGCGCCTGGCTTCTGCCGGCTCCCGGTCGGACAGCGCCGTGTAGGCCGTGAACACGGTTCGCTCCGGCGGCGTGACACGAATATCCTGGTGGGTTGACACCACGTAGCCCAGGCCCTTTCCCCCATAAACCACGTTGTCCCACGAGAGCGGCGCCTGCGCCAGTTCGGACGGGAAGCGCTTCATCAGGAAGTTCGCGACCAGCCATGGTGCATGCTGCGGCTGGTGCCGCGCGGCGTCGAAGCCGTCCGGCATCTGCTGCACCACGCGCGCCGCCACGTGCAGCGGCATCGCGCAAATTGCCTTTCGCGCACGCACCGTGAAGGTCCGCGGCTTGCCGCCCTCCAGCACAAAGCACGACGCCTCCACGCCCGCACGACCGACCGCCGCTCGCACCGAGACCGCCGTCCCGGCTATCCACCGCGGCTGCGCCTGACGCTCCAGCCCACTGGCCAGCGCCTGCAAGCCCTCCGGCCATGTCAGCCACGCACCCTGCTCCGCATTGGCCGCCTCCGCCCCGCGCCCGCAGAAATAGTGCAGCCCGGCCCAGGCCGACACCTTGCCGCTCGCCGCGCCATAGTCATCGCGGCAGCAGTAGTCCAGATACCAGCGCAAGGATGGCGAACGATAACCTTCCCGGTCCAGCCACTGCGCAAAGCTGAGCGCATCGAGCCTCAGCCACTCCGGATCGCTGGAGCAGGCCGCAGTCGGGAAAGTAAACACGCGCCGTCCATCGCGTCCCCGCGCCTCGCGCAAGGCCTCCACCTGCGCCATGAAGCGCCGGTGCTCGGACAATTCGGTGTCCGGTACGCCCTCATGCGGCAGAACCCCTTCCTGCCAGACACCCTTGTACAGCACGCGTTCTTCCGGCGCATGCAGCAGGAAGCGCTCATCGTAGTAAGGCCGCGCAGCCGACACATCGCGCTGGATCACGCCCAGATCGGCCAGAATCTCGCGCACATGGAAGCAATCCTGCGACGGCAGTGGTAGGTAGTGGGCGCCGGTCGGGAAGCCAAGCTCCCCGAAGCGCCCGCCGGCAGCGTTGCCATAACGCTCCGGCCCATCGAGCATCAGGAAATCGCCATGCCCCTCCTTGCGCAGCTTCCAGGCCGCCGTCTGCGCGCCGATGCCCGAGCCGAGGATCAGCACGTCGGTTTCGAGCACCTTCGACGGAGGCGGTAACGCGCCATGATCGCGCAGGAAGTGCCCTTCATCGCGTCCCGGCGCCAGCACGCGCGGCGTGACCTCCTGCCAGCGGCGGAAGCCAGCCAGTCCCGCGCCGGCAACAGCGGCGGCGCCGGCCCAGGCAAGAAACGAGCGACGCAGCATCAGCGAATCACCCTGCGCCAATCCTGCTCGAACTCGTGAACCAGCGATTGCGTATTCAGCCGGTTCGGCTCCATGGCCAGCGGCTTCATGTCCGGCGGGAAGGCGAACATCTCGCGCGTGGTCTGCGCATTCAGATAGCGCATCGGAAGCCGGTACGATTCCGGCGCCTTGTAGGCCATCTGCGGCGACGCCAGGATGAAGCCCCACTCGCCGAACGAAGGCACATAGGCGTGGTAAGGCCAGGTGCGCAGGCCCACTTCGCGCAAGGTCGCATCGATCGTCCAGTAAGCGTGCGGCGCAAAGAAGGGCGACGTGGACTGCACCACCACCAGGCCATTCGCCGCCATATGCTTGCGCACCATGCCATAAAAAGGCACCGAGTACAGCTTGCCCAGCGCGAAGCTGGATGGATCGGGGAAATCGATGATGACCGCATCAAAGGTTTCGTCCGTGTGCTCCAGCCACTGCGCCGCATCGGCATTGATTACGCGGGCGCGCTCTGTCGTCAGCGAGCCCTTGTTCAGCGCCACCAGTTCCTCGCGCTTGCTGAAGGCGGCCGTCATGGCCGGATCGAGATCCACCAGCGTCGCCTGCTCCACGTTTGGATAGCGCAGCACTTCGCGCAGTGCCAGGCCATCGCCGCCGCCCAGGATCAGCACACGGCGCGCCCAGGGCAGCGCTTCCATCACCGGATGCACCAGGGCCTCGTGGTACCGGTACTCGTCACGCGACGAGAACTGCAGGTTGCCGTTGATGTAGAGGCGCAGGTCATCCTTCCACTTGGTGATGACAAGGCGCTGGTAAGGCGTGGTGGTCGAATACACGATCTCGTCGCCGAACAGGCCGTGCTCGCCCCAACTGGTCATGCGGTCCGCGCTGGCAAAGCCGACGGACAGCGCCAGCAGCACCGCACAGGCGCGCAGCATGCGGCCCGCCAGGTTAGCCAGCTCTGTGCGAAACACGTAAATTGTCCACAGGGCCACGCCGATATTCAGCATCCCGAACAGGAATCCCGTGCGCACCAGGCCGAGATGAGGCGCCAGCACCAGAGGGAACAGCAGGGACACTGCCAGCGCGCCCAGATAGTCGAAGGTCAGCACCCGGCTCACCAGCTCACTGAACTCCGTCTGGCGCGAATTCAGGGCGCGCATCACCAGCGGAATCTCCATACCCACCAGAGCACCGACCATGAACACGACCACATACAGCACGGTGCGGAACGGCGCCGCCATCCAGGAAAAGGTCATGAACAGCAGGGCCGCGGACACGCCACCGATCAGCCCTACCGCCAGTTCGATGTCGACAAAGCGCGCCAGTACGTCTTCATCCTTCACATACTTCGACAGGTGCGCGCCCACGCCCATCGCGAACAGATAGCAGCCAATAATGGTGGAAAACTGCAGCACCGAATCCCCCAGCAGGTAGCTGGAGAGGGCGCCCGCGATCAGCTCATAGGCCAGCCCGCAGGACGCCACGACGAAAACGGACAGTATCAGAATCTTTTTGGTCATTTGGCCGCTTTTGCTCTAATATGTTTCTATGTTAACAAGCTTGTTACTTTAATCGGGGATCGACGTGTACGCCATCGCAAATTATCTGATCCATTTGTTTCTGGCCGCCGTTTTGCTCGTTGTGTTCTTCAAAGCCTACACCTGGCTGACCCCCTACGATGAAGTGACCCTGATCCGGCAAGGCAACCATGCGGCGGCCCTGTCGCTGGGCGGCGCGATGCTGGGCTTTTCGCTGACCATCGCTTCCAGCCTGCTGCACACCAGTAACTACCAGGAATTCTTCGCCTGGGCCGCCGGCGCCATGGTGGTACAGGCGCTGGGCTATGCCGCAACGACGCGCTGCCTGAAAATGGCGCAGGACCAGATCGAAGCCGACAACAGCGCCTTCGGTGGCCTGCTCGGCACCATCTCGCTTTCCATCGGCGGTATCAACGCCGCCTGCATTTCCTGATTTCCGAACGAGGCCCATCATGAGTATCGGCAGCTTTATCAAGAAGCAGTTTATCGACGTACTGCAGTGGAATGAAGAGACGGAAGGCGTACTGTCCTGGCGCTACCCGATGCAGGACTTCGAAATCCAGAACGGCGCCGTGCTGATCGTGCGCGAGTCGCAGGTGGCCGTGTTCGTAAACGAAGGCCAGATCGCCGACGTGTTCGGCCCCGGCACCCACAAGCTCACTACGCAGACCCTGCCCGTGCTGACCAACCTGAAGAACTGGGACAAGCTGTTCGCCTCGCCCTTCAAGTCCGACGTCTACTTCTTCAGCACCCGCGTGCAGACCGGCCGCAAGTGGGGCACGCAGCAGCCGATCACGATCCGCGACAAGGATTTCGACATGATCCGCGTGCGCGCCTTCGGCATGTATTCCTATCGCGTATCCGATGCGCGCAAGTTCTTCACCGAATTGAGCGGCACGCGCGAAGCCTATACCCGCGAGCAGGTGGAAGACCAGCTGCGCGGCCTGCTGATGGCGACCATGGCCAGTGCGCTGGGCGCGTCCCAGATCGCCTTCCTGGACATGGCGGCCAACCAGGCCCTGATGGCGCAGGAGGTCAAGGGTGCACTGGCGGACGCCTTCTCGCGCTACGGCATCGGCCTGGATGAATTCAACGTGGCCAGCGTGAGCCTGCCGGAAGAACTGCAGGCGGCGCTGGACCAGCGCATCTCCGCCGGCATGAAGGGCGGCCTGGGCGCCGACAAGCTGGCCGGCTATACCAAGTTCCAGACAGCGGAGGCGATCCCACTGGCTGCGCAAAACGAAGGCGGACTGGCAGGACTGGGCGCAGGACTGGGCGCCGGCGTGACCGTCGGCCAGGCCATGGGCGCCGCGATGGGACAGGCGATGGGCACCGCACCGGGCGCAACGTCCGGCGCAGCGGCGCCTGCACCAGCGGCGGCATCGACGCCGGCCGCACCGGCGGCCGAGTCCATCGAAGACCGCCTGGCCAAGCTGAAAGGCTTGCTCGACAAAGGCCTGATCTCCGCTGCCGACTACGACAGCACCAAGGCGGAGCTGCTGAAAAAGCTGGTCGGATAAGCCGCCTGCATGCAGACAGTTTCCTGCCCCAGCTGCGGCGCGGAGGTCAAGTTCCGCTCGCACGCATCGGTCATGGCCGTGTGCGAGTACTGCAATACGCGCGTGCTGAAGGAAGCAGGCGCGGTGCGGGACCTGGGCAAGATCTCGTCCGTACTGGAAGACTATTCGCCGATCCAGATCGGCAGCAGCGGCTCGCTGGCCGGACGCGCGTTCACCGTAGTCGGCCGCATCCAGCTGCGCTACAGCGCGGGCATGTGGAACGAGTGGTACCTGCAGTTCGATGACGCGAGCACTGGCTGGCTGGGCGATGCCTCCGGCCAGTACACGGCCACCTCGCTGCGTCCCCCCTCGCCCAATCCGCCCGCCTTCGAGGAGTTGCAGCCGGGGCGCCAGTACAACATCGATGGCGATCGCTTCACAGCCGCCGACATCCGCACGGCCGAATGCATCGGCGGCCAGGGCGAACTGCCATTCAAGGTGGGCGACGGCTGGCAAGCAAAAGTGGCAGACTTCCGCCGTGGCGCCGCCTTCGTCACGCTCGATTATTCGGACGAAGGCCCGCCTCTGGTCTATTCCGGCGTGCCCGTCACGCTGGAACAGATGCAAATGCAGTTGCTGCGCGACGAGGACCAGATCAGGCAGAGCGCGGGCCGTTATCGCGGCAAGCTCGATAAGCTGGATTGCCCTTCCTGCGGCAGCGCGATCCAGTACTTGCCGGGCATGACGGCCAACCTGGTCTGCCAGTCCTGCCACGCGCAGCTGGATGCCTCCAGTCCCAAGATCGAAGTGCTCGCGGCCGGCGAAAGCGTGGAAGCGCAGCGCTTCACGCTGGAACCCGGCGCCACGGGCAAGCTCGGGAGCCAGGAGTTCACCGTGCTGGGCGCCATGCGCCGCGCGGACGATGAAGGCACGGTGTGGACCGAATACCTGCTGTACGGCCCGCGCGCCGGCTTCACCTGGCTGGTCGAAACGGATGAAGGCTGGTCGCGCGCCAATGTAGTGGACGAGTGGCCGGAATGGTCCGGCGGCCCGGCCACCCTGAACAAGATCGAATTCGAAAAGCTCTACGAGTACGAATCCACGGTGCGCTATGCAGCGGGCGCCTTCAACTGGCGCGTGAGCGTGGGCGACCGCACGCGCGTGGCCGAATTCCGCCGCCAGCAGATCAGCCTTGCCGCCGAAATGACGGACGAGGAAATGACCTGGTCGCGTTCCACGCCGGTGGCCTTCGACCAGCTGAAATCCTGGTTCGGCAATTCGGTGCGCGGCTCGGCCCCGCCGCGCACGGCGCAAGGCGACACGATGGCCGCACGAGCCGGCCGCTACAAGCGGACGGCCAAGGGTTTCGTCACCGCCATGCTGATGCTGAACGCGGTGCCGCTGCTCGCCACGCTGGGCGAATCCGGCTTCGGCTCGCAGTTCGCCTATAGCGCGCTGGGCGCCATCGCCATCTATCTGCCCGCGATCTTCCTCGATTCGGTCGACAAATCATGAACAAGTTCTTCGCCTACGCCCTGTTCGTCACCATCTTCAGCGCCGGTACCAGCTGGGTGCGCCTGTTCAGTAATCCCGCACCTACGGGCGGCGGCAGCAGCTGGTCGCACAGCTCCGGCAGCTGGGGCGGTGGTGGCGGTTGGAGCGGCGGTGGCGGCGGCGGAGGGCATAAGTGAGCGCTCACGTTTTGCCTCTGCATCAGCCGGCTGGCGTGCATCTGCTGGCCGATATGTCCGGCATCGCGGCCGACCTGCTGACCAGTTGCACAAAAATCGAGCAATTGCTGCGCGATGCGGCCGACGTGGCGGGAGCCCACGTGCTGCACAGCCATTTCCACGGCTTCGGCGAAGGCCAGGGCGTGACCGGCGTGGTACTGCTGGCCGAGTCCCATATTTCGATCCATACCTGGCCGGAGGACGGCTTCGCGGCTGCCGATATCTTCATGTGCGGCGCGTCCAACCCACAGAGCGCGCTGACCCTGCTGCGCCTGGCGTTGCAGCCGGCAGGCTGCGCCGTCACCACCATCCGCCGCCAGCCGCCGCGTTGACAGTCGGCGTGGCCGGTGCCACACTTGGCCCACTTTCAACTAAACAGGAGACCAAAAAATGCATACGCCGGATATTGCCCTCCTGTCGGCCGCCTGATCGCCGCGCCTCAAGCCTTCCTTACTCCGAGCCTTACCTGAGCTGGTGTTGAGCCGCGCCTGACCGCGCGCCGACCTTCCCTATGCCGCCATCGCATGCGGAGCGTTGCCTTGCGTCCCGACGCAGGCCGCCCGCGCGCGCCGTGAACACTTTTTGGGAACACCAACTCATCATGATCGACTTCGATTTCGAAGCACTGCGCCATCTCGGCCTGAACAACCTCATCGTTTCGCGCCTGGCCGGCATGTCCGCGCCGCCGGGCGCTCGCCTCGTCCGCCTGACTGAAATCCAGCGCGCCGGGCTGACCGTCCACGACGGCGCCGCAGAGCACACGGCGCGCGCCCATCCTTCGCTGAACGCCGAACTGGCTGTCGGCGATTGGCTGCTCGCCGCGCGCAACTCGCTGGATGAGCTGTGGATAATCGAGCAGATATCCCCAGCCACTCAAATCGCCCGCCGCACCGGTGAAGGCCGCCGCCAGCTCTTGGCCAGCAATATCGATACCGCGCTGCTGGTCATGGGCTTGGACCAGGATTTCAACCTGCGCCGCCTGGAACGCTATATCGCTATCGTGACGGCGGCCGATATCGCACCTGTGGTGGTTTTCACGAAATCCGACCTCGCCGAGCGCGATACCGGCCACCGCCTGCCCGCCCAAATTCCGGTCCTACAGATAAACGGCCTGGATGCCTCTTCCGCTGCCCAACTGGATCCCTGGCTGGGCGAAGGTCAGACGGTGTGCCTCCTGGGCGCATCCGGGGCGGGCAAATCGACCCTGACCAACACCCTTACTGGCGCGCATCAGCCCACTGGTGGGGTCCGCAAGGGCGACAACCGTGGCCGCCACACGACAACAGCCCGCTCCCTGCATTTCTGCCAGACCGGCGCCTGTATCATCGATACGCCGGGATTACGCAGCTGGAGTCCGGATGCCGACGAATCGTCCATTGCAGCCGCATTTGACGATATCGAAGCGCTGGCCGCCGGTTGCCAGTTCCGCGATTGCCGGCACGAATCGGAGCCCGGCTGCGCCGTGCGTGGCGCAGTCGATGCCGACCGGCTGCAGAACTACCACAAGCTGCTGCGCGAAGTGCGCCGCAGCCGGGCCACGCCGCTCGACCGCATCGCCGAGCGGAACAGGTGGAAAGTCCTCGGCAAGGCGGCGGTAGCGCGCAGCAGGGAAAAACGCAGTTAACCAAAAAAACAGGAGATTCAATGAGCCTTTCCCGCATCGGCCAGATCGCCCTCCCCGTTTCGGACGCCAACCGCGCCGAAGCGTTCTACGGCGATACGCTCGGCCTGAAAAAGTTGTTTCGTTTCGGCGAACTGGTATTTTTCGATTGCGCCGGCGTGCGGCTGATGCTGGAAGGGACGCCCAAAACGGTCACGCCCGGCGCGGGCGTGTGCCATTACTTCGCGGTCGAGAATATCGAAGCCGTTGCGGCCGGCCTGAAATCGAAAGGCGTACCTTTCGAAGACGAGCCGCACCTCATCGCCAAAATGCCCGACCACGATTTATGGATGACCTTCTTCCGCGATCCGGACGGGCATTTGCTCGCCCTGATGGAGGAAAAGCGGCATTAAGGTTCGCGTATCGTCGCTTCGATATTGTTGCCGTCGAGGTCGAGGATATAGGCTGAGTAGAAATTGGCCCAGCTGACGCGCGGACCTGGTGAGCCGTTATCTTCGGCGCCATGGGTCAATGCAGCCACATAAAACGCATCGACTGCGGCACGGTCGGGAGCATTGAAGGCGATATGCAATGGCGTGCGTCCCGCTTCGTGGTGCGGCTCCCAGTAACTGGGTATTTCGGAACCTATCCACAGGAATGGTTCGCCTGACGCAGGCGCGTAAATTGCCCAGTCCAGGTCCGTTTCCAGCCGATGGAAACCCAGCGGCGCGAGGCACGCGTCATAGAGCGTCGTGCTACGTATGAAATCAGACACGACCAAGCCAAGATGGTTGATCATAGGGACCTCCGCAAAAGGGAACCACTGGTATCCCAGCGTATCATTCCGCGAAAGTGAATGGCGCACTGATAGTGATGACCAGACTGTACTTGCTTCTGTTCACTGCCCTGCTCGGCGCTGCGCCCGCTGCTGCTGCGCCACTGCTCATCCCCGGCCTCAACCATATCCCGCTGGCCGTGCACGACCTCGATCAGGCTGGCGGCGAGTATGTTCGCCACTTGCGCGCCGGCGACGGTCTGGCATCGCCCACGGACAGCGCCGGCCTACTTCACTCGTTGCTCCCGGCCGCCCGGTGCACCTCCCCGGCGCCACGATCGCCCTGGTCGCGCAACTGGCCGAAGGCGAAGTCATCTTCCTGCCCGCCCAGCGCCAGTTGATGCCCGGCCGTCGCATCATCGGCGCAGTGCTGAGGACGCGCAATCTGGCGAATCCGCCCCGGACTCTGGCTGGAATTTCGCGAGCAGCCGCACTCAGAAGCGAAAGGTACTGGCGAGCGCAATTGCGTTGAGGCCCCACCTCCGGGTGCGATTACTTGGTAAACTGGCAGGTAGTAAGAACAACAACGCTCACATATGCGCCGCTACGCGCCACTCTCCCTGCTCCTGATTCTCGCCGCCTGCGGCGAAGCCTACGACCCGCCGCCGCTGTACCAGGCAACGTCCGCCGACTGCGGAACGCTGCTGGATGCCGATACTTTCCCGCTGCCGCGCGGGATCACGGTGTCGGCGACCAATCCGATTCCTACGCCGGATGGGGGGATCGATATCGGCGTGAACTACCTGCTGCCGCGCACGACTCAGTTGCAGTTTGCTACGGATGGGTTCCCGCTAACGCTTCCAAAAGGGGCGGTGGTCGAGAAGGCCGAGGTGGTCAGTGTTTATCAGCGGCCGACCAATCAGCGGGCGGAGATTGTGGAGATCGTTAATGGGGTGCCGCTGGCGCTGATGTCGGTCGGCACGGCGGACCATACGCAGTTCCGTTACCGCCTGCATTTCAAGGGCAAGCTGCCGCCGCGGTTTGATCTGGTCACGCCGGATGTGAAGATTGGGCAGAAGCGGTATGAGTCGCGGGTGTTTACTTATCGCTGGGTGGAGCAGACGAAGTCTTATTCGATGTGCCGCTGACTGAGCTGGCACGGCGAATCAATGATCCGCACTACAGCCCCTGCGGGGCCACGGCGCGCCTCGGCGTGCGGTCGGTCATGTGCATGGAATCGCCGCGCCATGCACGGCGCGGGCGGCGTCGCTGCATAGGAACATGATCACGTCTGCCAGCGCCTCGGGACTGACCCACTTGCTGCGGTCGGCCTTCGGCATAGCGGCGCGGTTCTGCGGTGTATCGATCGTCCCCGGCAGCACGCAATTCACATTGATCCCCTTGCCGCGCAACTCGGCCGACATCGCCTCCGTCAGCCGGATCACAGCATCCTTGCTCACGCAATATGCGCCCATATTCGCCAGCCCCTGCCGCGCCGAGGCCGACGCCACGCTGACAATCTTGCCGCCGGCCGCGTCAAGCATGAAGGGCACCACCGCGCGCACCGCGTTCAGCATGCTGCGGAAGTTCACGTCCAGCATCTGCTCCCAATCCTCATCCGGCGTCGCATGCACGGGCGTGCCCATATGGAAGCCGCCGGCGCAATTGACCAGCGCATCGATGCGCCCGAAGCACTGCACGCCCGCCGCCGCTGCGGATGCTACGGTCGCCGCGTCGCGCAGGTCGGCTGCCACGTACAGCATGCCCGCGGCCTGCGGCCCGAAAGCCTGCTCCAGCTGCTCCCCGCTGCGTCCCAGCGCAACGACATTGGCGCCAGCGGCGCGAAATGCCGCCACGACTGCGTGGCCCAGGACGCCCGCGGCGCCGGTGATGAGTACGTTCATGAAACGCTCCGGAAAATAAAAAAGGCAGCCGAAGCTGCCTTTCCATTATGCCTGCGATGCGACCGATCAGTGCTTGGTCTGGCGCAGTTTGGCGATGGCTGCCAGCTGGCCGATAGCCGCTGCCAGTTCCGCCTGTGCTTTCGCGTAGTCGATGCCAGTCTTGTTGTTGGCCAGGTTTTCTTCCGCCAGTTTCTTGGCAGCGGTAGCCTTGGCTTCGTCCAGGTCGTGGCCGCGGATTGCGGTGTCGGCCAGGACCGTCACGGCGTTCGGCTGCACTTCCAGCAGGCCGCCGGCGACGAAGACGAACTCTTCTTCAGCCTGGCCTGGAACCTGGATGCGCACCGCGCCCGGACGGATACGGGTGATCAGCGGGGTGTGCTTCGGGTAGATACCCAGCTCGCCCTGCTCGCCCGGCAACGCCACGAAAGTCGCTTCGCCCGAGAAGATCTGCTCTTCGGCCGAAACCACATCAACGTGAATAGTGTTTGCCATGTTTATCCTCTATGACTATAGCTGCCCCGCAAGCGAGGCAGCTAAGACAATCGATCAGCCCAGCTTCTTGGCTTTTTCGATGGCTTCTTCGATGGTACCGACCATGTAGAAGGCCTGCTCTGGCAGGTGGTCCAGTTCGCCGGAAGCGATCATCTTGAAGCCCTTGATCGTGTCTTTCAGCGAAACGTACTTGCCTGGGGAGCCGGTGAACACTTCAGCAACGTGGAACGGCTGGGACAGGAAACGCTGCATCTTACGAGCACGCGCCACCAGCAGCTTGTCTTCCGGAGCCAGTTCGTCCATGCCCAGAATTGCGATGATGTCACGCAGTTCCTTGTAGCGCTGCAGGGTACCCTGCACGGCACGGGCGGTGTCGTAGTGTTCCTGACCAACGACCAGCGGGTCCAGCTGGCGGGAGGTCGAATCCAGTGGGTCCACTGCAGGGTAGATACCCAGAGCGGCGATGTCACGGGACAGAACGACGGTCGAATCCAGGTGACCGAAGGTGGTCGCTGGCGACGGGTCGGTCAAGTCATCCGCTGGAACGTACACGGCCTGGATCGAGGTGATCGAACCGGTCTTGGTGGAGGTAATACGCTCCTGCAGACGGCCCATCTCTTCAGCCAGGGTCGGCTGGTAGCCCACTGCGGAAGGCATACGGCCCAGCAGTGCGGAAACTTCGGTACCGGCCAGGGTGAAGCGGTAGATGTTGTCAACGAAGAACAGAACGTCACGGCCTTCGTCACGGAAGGATTCGGCGATGGTCAGACCGGTCAGCGCCACGCGCAGACGGTTGCCAGGCGGTTCGTTCATCTGACCGTAAACCATGGCCACTTTGGAGTTGGCCGGGTTTTCCAGGTCAACCACTTTGGCGTCGGCCATTTCGTGGTAGAAGTCGTTACCTTCACGGGTACGCTCACCAACACCGGCGAACACGGACAGACCCGAGTGCGCTTTAGCGATGTTGTTGATCAGTTCCATCATGTTCACGGTCTTGCCCACACCTGCACCGCCGAACAGACCGACCTTACCGCCTTTGGCGAACGGGCACACCAGGTCAATAACCTTGATGCCGGTTTCCAGCAGGTCTTGCGAAGGGGACAGTTCGTCGTAAGCCGGAGCCACGCGGTGGATCGAAGCCACCTGGTCGTGAGCAACAGGACCGCACTCGTCGATCGGGTTGCCCAGCACGTCCATAATACGGCCCAGGGTAGCTTTACCTACCGGAACCATGATTGGTTTGCCGGTGTTCTGGATGGTCATGCCGCGACGCAGACCGTCGGAGGAGCCCAGAGCAATGGTACGGACCACGCCGTCACCCAACTGCTGTTGCACTTCCAGGGTCAGCTCGGAGCCTTCCATTTTCAGCGCGTCAAAAACCTTAGGCATCGCGTTGCGTGGGAACTCAACGTCCACCACTGCGCCGATACACTGAACGATTTTGCCATCAGCCATGTTCGTTCCTTCAAATATAGTTAAATTCGTTTAAACCGCTGCCGCACCGGCGACGATTTCAGACAGTTCTTTGGTAATTGCAGCCTGGCGGGTCTTGTTGTAGACCAGCTTCAGTTCACCGATCACGTTACCGGCGTTGTCGCTTGCGGCCTTCATGGCCACCATGCGCGCCGACTGTTCGGATGCCAGGTTTTCCGCTACCGACTGGTACACCAGCGCTTCGATGAAACGCTCCAGCAGTTCGTCAATCACGGTTGCCGCATCTGGTTCGTAAATGTAGTCCCAGTTGTGGTTGTTCGTGTCGGCCTTCATCTTGTCTGCCGTCAGCGGCAGCAATTGTTCGACCATTGGCTCCTGCTTCATCGTGTTGATGAACTTGGTGTAGCACAGGTAAACGGCGTCCAGTTTGCCTTCCTGGAATTTCTCCAGCATCACTTGTACCGGGCCGATCAGCTTTTCCAGGTGCGGCGTATCGCCGATCTGGGTAGCCTGGGCGACGATGGGTACGCCGACGCGGTTCAGGAAGCCCAAACCTTTATTACCGATTGCAACTGCTTCAATCTTGTTACCAGCAGCTTCCAGCTCGCGGGCCTTATTGGTCACCATACGCAGAACGTTGGTGTTCAGGCCGCCGCACAGACCCTTGTCGGTCGTGACGACGATAAAACCTACGGCTTTGGCTTCCGTCTTGGCATCAGCCAGGAACGGGTGCGTGTACTCGGGGTTGGCATTTGCCAGGTTCGCAGCGATATTACGAATCTTGTCACTGTAGGGACGGGCGGCACGCATGCGGTCCTGCGCCTTGCGCATTTTCGATGCGGCGACCATTTCCATCGCCTTGGTGATCTTCTTCGTATTCTCTACGCTCTTGATCTTGCCACGTATCTCTTTGCCTACTGCCATGAGTCCTTACTCCTTTGCGCTTGTAGGCGGCCTCTTGCGAGGCCGCCGAGCACTTAGAATGCGCCGGATTTCTTGAAATCAGCAATGGCGGCGGCCAGAGCAGCTTCGCCGTCCTTGTCCAGTTGCTTGCTTTCTTCGATCTTGGCCAGCAGGGCAGCTTGCTTGGTCTTCAGGTAGCCGTGCAGGCCAGCTTCGAAGGCCAGAACTTTCTTCACAGGCACGTCGTCCAGGTAACCCTTGTTCACTGCGAACAGCGAGGCAGCCATCAGGGAAATCGACAGCGGGGAGTACTGAGCCTGCTTCAGCAGTTCGGTCACGCGGGCGCCACGGTCCAGCTGCTTACGGGTCGATTCGTCCAGGTCGGAAGCGAACTGCGCGAACGCAGCCAGTTCACGGTACTGCGCCAGGTCGGTACGGATACCGCCGGACAGGCCCTTGATGACCTTGGTCTGCGCAGCACCACCCACGCGCGACACCGAGATACCGGCGTTAATCGCAGGACGGATACCGGCGTTGAACAGCGAGGTTTCCAGGAAGATCTGGCCGTCGGTAATCGAGATCACGTTGGTCGGAACGAAGGCGGAAACGTCACCAGCCTGGGTTTCGATGATCGGCAGTGCGGTCAGGGAACCGGTCTTGCCTTTCACGGCGCCGTTGGTGAACTTCTCGACGTAGTCGGCGTTCACGCGGGCTGCGCGTTCCAGCAGACGGCTGTGCAGGTAGAACACGTCGCCTGGGTATGCTTCGCGGCCAGGTGGGCGGCGCAGCAGCAGGGAAATCTGACGGTAGGCCACAGCTTGCTTGGACAGGTCATCGTACACGATCAGCGCGTCTTCGCCGCGGTCGCGGAAGTACTCGCCCATGGCGCAACCGGAGTAAGCCGAGATGTACTGCATTGCGGCCGATTCCGAAGCGGAAGCGGCAACAACGATGGTGTACTCCATCGCGCCGTGCTGTTCCAGGGAACGCACGATGTTTTTGATGGTCGATGCTTTCTGGCCGATTGCAACGTAGATGCAGGTCATGCCCTGGCCTTTTTGGTTGATGATCGCATCAACCGCTACGGCGGACTTACCAGTTTGACGGTCGCCAATGATCAGCTCACGCTGGCCACGGCCGATCGGCACCATTGCATCGATCGATTTCAGGCCGGTCTGCATAGGCTGGCCGACGGACTCACGGGCGATAACGCCTGGAGCGATCTTTTCGATCGGGGAGGTCAGGGAGGTGGTGATTGGACCTTTGCCGTCGATCGGCTGGCCCAGTGCGTTGACCACGCGGCCTTTCAGTTCCGGACCAACCGGCACTTCCAGGATGCGGCCCGTGGTTTTCACGGTGTCGCCTTCGGAAATGTGCTCGTAGGAACCCAGGATAACGGAACCGACGGAGTCGCGTTCCAGGTTCATTGCCAGGCCAAAGGTGTTGCCAGGGAATTCCAGCATCTCGCCCTGCATCACATCGGACAGACCGTGGATGCGGCAGATACCGTCGGCAACGGAAATAACCGTGCCTTGATTGCGCACTTCAGCGCCGCCTTCAATGCCTTGGATCCGGCTCTTGATCAGCTCGCTGATTTCAGATGGGTTGAGTTGCATACTAACTCCTAAATGTTTTCTCTCTCAGCTTGCGCGAGGGTAAAAGGGTCTGCCGAAGCGGGGGCTCAAGCTACCAGCGCGTTGCGCAGGTCTTGCAGCTTGGCGCGCACCGAAGTGTCGAGCACTTCGTCGCCTACCACTACGCGGACGCCGCCAATCAGGCTTGGATCCACGGTAACGGCCGGCTTGAGCTTGCGGCTGAATTTCTTTTCCAGCGTCGTGACGAGCGTTGCCACCTGGGCGTCGCTCATGTCGAATGCGCTCGTGATTTCGGCGTCTGCCGCGCCTTCCGCGCTGTTTTTCAGCGCTTGGAATTGGGCGCCGATTTCCGGCAGCAGTTCGATGCGGCCGTTTTCGATCAGCATCGAGAGGAAGTTGTTCGCTTCCGCGTTGAGCGGCGATTTCAGCAGTGACTGGATGGTGGCGATGACGTCTTTATCCGAAACTTTCGGATTGCGGGCGTATGCCAGCACCTCGGAATGCGAACCGATCTGGGCCAGTTCGGACACCAGATCGGACCACTGCGCGAGGTTACCAGCCTTGGCTACGCGGAAGAGGGCTTCCGCGTAAGGACGGGCGACGGTTGCGAGTTCTGCCATGATCAGAGCTCGGTTGCCAGGCGAGACAGCAGGTCGGCGTGGGCCGACGCGTTGACTTCGCGCTTCAGGATTTGTTCGGCGCCCTTCACTGCCAGATCGGCTACCTGGCCACGCAGTGCTTCGCGGGCCTGGGTTGCTTGCTGTTCAGCTTCTGCTTTAGCTTGTGCAATGATGCGTGCAGCTTCGGCTTGTGCGTTGGCCTTGATTTCTTCTGCAACCAGCTGAGCGCGCTTTTCGGCGTCCGCGACGCGCTGTGCAGCTTCGTCGCGGGCAGCTGCCAGGGCGGTGGTAGCACGCTCTTCAGCTTGCTTCACCAGCACCTGGCCCTGGTCGGCCGCAGCCAGACCGTCTGCAATACGCTTGGCACGCTCATCCAGCGCATTGTTCAGCGCCGGGAATACGAACTTCATCGAGAACCAGACGAGCACCGCGAAGGTGATCATCTGACCGATGAGAGACATATTGATGTTCATACCTTGCTCCTAAAAGTTTTCTCCGGGAGGGAGAACGATTACTGAGCAGCAGCGGTAGCCAGGGCGGTCAGGAACGGGTTGTTGAAGGTGAACAGCAGAGCAACACCAACGCCGATCATGGAGATCGCGTCCAGCAGACCAGCGATAACGAACAGTTTGGTTTGCAGCTGAGGCATCAGTTCAGGCTGACGTGCGGAAGCTTCCAGGAATTTACCGCCCAGGATTGCGAAGCCGAGTGCGGTGCCGATGGCGCCCAGGCCAACGATGATGGCAACTGCCAGAACGGTCATGCTTTGTACTTGTGCGATCAGAGCTTGCATTAGATTTCTCCTAATTTAAAAAAACGAAAATACCAAAAAACTAAAACCAAAAAATAAGTTGCTGATTAGTGCTTCTCAACCGCAAGGGCCAGGTACACAACCGTCAACGCCATAAACACAAACGCTTGCAGAGTCACAATCAGAATGTGGAAGATTGCCCATGGACCGCCCAGCAGCCACTGTGCCCACCATGGCAGCAGCGCGATCAGGATGAAGATCAGTTCGCCGGCGTACATATTGCCGAACAGTCGCAGCGACAGCGAAATAGGCTTGGCCAGCAATTCCAGCATCTGGAAGATGAAGTTCACGGGTGCCAGCAGGATGCTGGCGAAGGTACCGTGAGCGTGGAACGGAGCGGTGAACAGTTCCTTGGTCCAGCCGCCGGCGCCTTTGGCCTTGATCGAGAAGCCGATAATGCAGAGCAGGACGCCGATCGACATGCCGAAAGTGTGGTTCACGTCAGCGGTCGGCACCACGCGCAGTTTGTAGACGCCGAAGAATTCCAGCACTTTCGGCAGCAGGTCCACCGGCAGGAAGTCCATTGCGTTCATCAGCCAGACCCAGACGAAGATGGTGATGGCCAGCGGGGCGATCACGTTGGATTTCGCGTGGAAAGCGGAGTTAACGGTGTCGTTGACGAGTTCCATGACCCATTCAACGAAGTTTTGCAGCTTGCCCGGCACGCCGGCAGTGGCGCGCTTGGAAGCCATGTAGAACAGACCCAGGAAAACCACACCCAGGATCGCGGAGATCCAGAAGGTATCCAGGTTGAAAGTGCCAGCGGCGACGTCGGATGGCGTCAGGCTGTTGTGGGAAAGGTGGTGCTGAATATACTCTGTGGCGTTTGCCGGAGCCGCATGGCCCCCGTGATGTTCAGTGGTCATAGTTAAGTTGATTGATTTTTAAACCGTGAGCAGCGCCAACCAATACGAAAAGGTTGCCACCACGAATCCTAATATCAGCCACAACCATGCAGCTGATTGAAACAGCACCAGTGCGACAATAAACAGCACTGCTGTTACAAATACTTTTGCCATCTCGGCGCGGAAGTGCGTCCGGAATGCTTTTTTAGCATCCTCGCTACCGCGCGCCACCATGATCGCGTAGATCAGGCTACCTAAGACTGCAATAACGCCGCCCATGGCAGCGGACCAGCCTTTCCCCACCCCGGCGAAAAGCGCGACGAGGGCTGAAAAAAGGACGGCGATTGTTAACTGCAGGGCAACTACTCGGAAAACTGGCTTGGCAATACTTTGCTTCAAATCTGTCACTTGCCGAGTTCCCGAAGATAGTCATTAGACCCAAAGACACGGGATTATAGTTTGTTTACGCCAGCAAGGTCAAACATGCTGCGCTGCAGCAAGACAAATCTCGCAACGTTGGGTTGCGGGTTGCTCAATTCAAGAGCAAGTTCGTAACGTATTGTTTTTCTTCAAAACCCACGGCAAGTTCCAGTGTCTGCCACGATGTGGCAGACACTTTGGCCGGCGCCGCATGACAGGTGTCAGCCACATCGTGGCTGACACCAGCATCTGCTTTGGGTTCTCAGCCGCGCAGCCGCGCAATCACGCCATCCAGGATATCCAGGTCAGCGAAATCGATAATCATCTGCCCCTTGCCCTTCGCGCCCATCTTGAACACCACCGAGGTCGCGAGTGTATCCGACAACTCCTCCTCGAGGCGCTTGATATCGCCCGACTTCTCGCGCACGCGGGGCGCCGGCTTGGCCGCCGCCTCTTCCTGATGCTTCTGCACCAGCTTCTCCGTCTCGCGCACAGACAGACGTTTCGCAATAACAACATTCGCCAGCTGGATCTGCGATGCTGCATCCACTGCCAGCAGCGCACGCGCATGGCCCATGTCGATGTCGCCCGCCATCAACATGGTCTGCACCGGCTCCGCCAGGTTCATCAGGCGCAGCAGGTTCGACACAGCCGAACGCGAGCGCCCCACCGCATGCGCAGCTTGCTCATGGGTAAAACTGAAGTCGGTGATCAGGCGATGGATACCCTGCGCCTCTTCCAGCGGATTCAGGTCCTCGCGCTGGATGTTCTCGATCAGGGCCATCGCGGCCGCCGTCGTGTCGTCCACATCCTTCACCAGCACCGGCACGCTTTCCAGGCCGGCCAGTTGCGCGGCGCGGAAACGGCGTTCGCCGGCGATGATTTCGTAGCGCACGTGACCATTCGACTTATCCACACCCACCGGGCGCACCAGCAGCGGCTGGATGATGCCCTGGGTCTTGATCGAGGCCGCCAGCTCGGACAGGCTGCCCTCGTCCATCTGGGGTACGCGGCTGGTATTTGCCGCCTGCAGATAAGCGATTTGCATCTCGTGCGGGTTCGGATGGGAACTCGGGTCTGCCGGATCCTGGTCTCCGCCCAGCAGAGCGTCGAGGCCTCGTCCCAGGCCTTTCATTTTCTTTACCATGAGTGATTACATTTTCTTGATGCGTTTAACCATTTCGGCGCCGAAGGCAATGTAAGCCTGCGCCCCTTTGGAAGTCGGATCGAATGTCACGCCCGGCATGCCGTAGGACGGCGCTTCTGCCAGGCGCACATTGCGCGGGATGATGGTCTTGAAGACCTTGTCGCCGAAGTGCTGCTCCAGCTGCTGCGACACCTGCTGCGACAGCGTCATGCGCGGGTCGAACATCACGCGCAGCAGGCCAATGATCTTCAGGTCCGGATTCAGGTTGGCGTGCACCTTCTTGATGGTGTTCACCAGGTCGGACAAGCCTTCGAGCGCGTAGTACTCGCACTGCATCGGGATGATCACGCCATGCGCGCCTACCAGGCCGTTCAGTGTGAGCATGGACAGCGCGGGCGGGCAGTCGATCAGGACGAAGTCGTAGTCCTTGTCCACGAGGGCCAGCGCTTCGCGCAGGCGGCGCTCGCGGTTATCCAGTTGCACCATCTCCACTTCGGCGCCGGCCAGTTCGCGGTTGGCCGGCAGCACATCGAAGCCTCCGGACTCGGAGCGCTGGCGCGCAGACGCGATGTCGGACGTGCCGAGCATGACTTCATAAGTGGAAGCCTTGAGGCCTGCCTTGTTGATGCCTGCGCCCATGGTGGCATTGCCTTGGGGGTCCAGATCTACCAGCAATACGCGCTGGTTGAGTTTGGCCAATCCGGCGGAGAGGTTGACCGTGGTGGTGGTCTTGCCCACGCCGCCCTTTTGATTTGCTACACAGAAAATTTTGGCCATGTATTCTTCGTTTGATATAAATCGTTTATACGGTATAAATTGTTTATACTATTTATTCAGTTTATACGGTATAAATCGTTTATACCGTTGTTGTTTTATTTATAAAAACCAGGTGGCGCTCTGCGTCCAGCCCCGGTACCTGTAGCGCTCTTAATTCGCTCACTTTCCAGGGCTCTGGCAGCCGCTCCCGTTCGTCTGCCGGCGCCGTGCCTTTGAGGGCTATGAATCGGCCGCCCTCCGCCAGCAGGTGCCCGGACCAGTTGACGAAGTCCGAGAGGTCTGCGAAGGCCCGCGAAGTAATGACATCGAAAAGCGTCTTCACCTGCAGGTCCTGCACCTTTTTCGTGTAGACCGTCACGTTGCCCAGTCCCAGCTCCGCCTTCACCTGCGTGAGGAAGGCCGTTTTCTTGTGCACCGTGTCGATCATGGACACTTTCATGTCCGGCCGGGAGATCGCCAGCACCATGCCCGGCAACCCGCCCCCTGCCCCAACGTCCAGCACATTCTGCACACCCTCGAAGGCCGGCACTGCGGCCAGCGAATCCAGCAAGTGCAGCGTCATCATTTCCATCGGGTCGCGCACCGCCGTCAGGTTGTACACGTTGTTCCACTTATGCAGCAGGGCCAGGTAATCCAGCAGCTTGCCCTGCTGCGCTTCCGTCAATTCCAGCTTCAGGTCGGTGACACCGTTCGCCAATACCTGCGCCAAGCGCGCACGATCGAACAGCGCCATCAAGCCGCCTCGTCTTTCAGCGTGACGAAGCCGCCGTAGCCGGCCTTCTTCAGGTGCACCAGCAGCAGCGAAATCGCAGCCGGCGTCACGCCCGAAATACGCGACGCCTGGCCCAGGGTTTCCGGCTTGTGCTTCTGCAGTTTCTGGCGCACTTCCATCGACAGCGCCGTAATCTCCGCATAGTTGAAGCCGTCCGGCAGCTTCAGGTTTTCGTAGTGTTCGTGGCGCTCCACTTCGCGCAGCTGGCGGTCGATATAGCCCGAATACTTCAGGGTGATCTCCACCTGCTCCTTCACGGACTCGTCCGCCACGCCCGGACCGGCCAGCGCCTGGCCTTCGTTGCCGGTCATGGTCATCAGCTTGTCGTACTCGACACCCGGACGGCGCAGCAAATCGGCCAGCGAATACTCGCGCTCGATAGCCTGGCCAACCACGCGCTCGGATTCGGCAGCTGCCAGGATACGCGGGTTGACCCAGGTCGATTTCAGGCGTTCCAGTTCCAGGGCCACGGCTTCGCGCTTGTGCTCGAAGGCTTCCCACTGCGCATCGCCAACCACGCCCAGCTTACGCCCGATTTCTGTCAGGCGCATGTCAGCGTTGTCTTCACGCAGGCTCAGGCGGTACTCGGCGCGGCTGGTGAACATGCGGTACGGTTCCTGCACACCTTGCGTGACGAGGTCGTCCACGAGCACGCCGAGGTAGGCTTCGGAGCGGCCTGGCGTCCAGGATTCCTTGCCCTGGGTTTGCAGCGCGGCGTTGATACCGGCCAGCATGCCCTGTGCCGCCGCCTCTTCATAGCCGGTCGTGCCATTGATCTGGCCGGCAAAGAACAGGCCATTGATCGCCTTGGTTTCCAGCGACGCCTTCAGGCCGCGCGGATCGAAATAGTCGTACTCGATGGCGTAGCCGGGACGCAGGATGTGCGCGTTTTCCAGGCCCTTCATCGAGCGCACTAGTTCGATCTGCACGTCGAACGGCAGGCTGGTCGAGATACCGTTCGGGTAGAACTCGTGGGTGGTCAGGCCTTCCGGTTCCAGGAAAATCTGGTGCGATTCCTTGGACGAGAAGCGGTGGATCTTGTCTTCGATCGACGGGCAGTAGCGCGGGCCCACGCCCTCGATCACGCCGGTAAACATCGGGCTGCGGTCGAGGCCGTTGCGGATGATGTCGTGCGTTTTCGTGTTGGTGTGGGTCACCCAGCATGGCAGCTGCTGCGGGTGCATGGACGTATTGCCCATCACGGAGAACACCGGCACCGGGTCGAGGTCGCCCGGCTGTTCAGTCATCTGCGAGAAGTCAATGCTGCGGCCGTCGATGCGCGGCGGCGTGCCGGTCTTCAGGCGACCTTGCGGCAGCTTCAGTTCTTTCAGGCGCGCGCCCAGCGAAATGGCGGGCGGATCGCCGGCACGGCCGGCCGAGTAGTTCTCGAGGCCGACGTGGATTTTGCCGTTCAGGAAGGTGCCGGCCGTCAGCACAACAGCGCGGCCCAGGAACTTCAGGCCGATCTGGGTGATGGCGCCGACCACGCGGTCGCCCTCCACCATCAGGTCGTCCACCGCCTGCTGGAACAGCCACAGGTTGGGCTGGTTTTCCAGGCGCGAACGGATCGCGGCCTTGTACAGGATACGGTCGGCCTGGGCGCGCGTGGCGCGGACTGCCGGGCCTTTGGACGAGTTCAGGATACGGAACTGGATGCCCGACTCATCGGTCGCGATGGCCATGGCGCCGCCCATCGCGTCAACCTCTTTGACGAGGTGGCCCTTGCCGATGCCGCCAATGGACGGGTTGCACGACATCTGGCCCAGCGTCTCGATGTTGTGCGTCAACAAAAGCGTCTTCTGGCCCATACGGGCCGAAGCGAGCGCAGCCTCGGTACCGGCGTGACCACCGCCGACAACGATAACGTCGAATTCAGTAGGAAATAGCATGGTGAAAAATGGGGAAATTCTGGAGATCGAACAGAATTATAAAGTTTTTTACCCCCTGCGACTTTTTTGGGCAGAAATTTTTCCCCACCAATGTTTCACGTGAAACAAAAAGTGGCCATTTAAACCGGCTTCGCGCGCGCTCCGGGGAGCACCTTACCGCCCCGCCCTGGCCAGCCTCTCCCGCTCCCCGCTCGCCCGTACCCCTTACCCAACCCTTCGCCTGGCGATCCAACCACTAAGCAGCCCACAAAATGTCAGCCGCCAGGACGCGCTCATCAGCCCACGGCCAACACACTAAGCCGGCCGAAATGCTACTCCAAACAGACCGTCTTAATTCGCATTCCCCAATGCACACTCGGCACCGAGTGACGCTTCGTCGTGCACAATCGCTGCCAGCCAAGTCGCCAGTAAATTTGCGCAAACCGCACCAGCTCCGCGCCATCGTACATTACGCCGAATTCCCCCCGGCCCCGCCACGCAAGCCGGAAACTCCAGATTCGAGTCGTACCGAATAACTCATCGCCCTCAGTAAATCACGACCACAGAAAGTGCCCAAGCCGAGCGCCAACGAGGGCAACCGGCAGTAGCACTGGAACACGAGCAAGGAATCGCAGTGCAGACCAGACTATCGGTTCCGGAACCGGACCTACCCTCGTTTCAGCCACTGCAACGCACCAAGCGGCGCTGCGTCGACCTTCGTGCCCAGGAAGTCCCGGCCAACAGTCTGGCCGGACAGCCGGAGTGCGCCGCCTCTCTGCGAATCTGTGCAACCAAAACAGCACCTGCGACACAGCCCAAATCTGCCCGATACACTTAGCGTCCGATGCTCGAGTATTTCAAGGCGCTATCCTATCGTAAGCAATGGCCCATTGATGCGTCGATGTTGCCAGTGGGCGCTCCCTGACCGCAATCTGAGCGTGGTCAGCGCGCCAAAGCGTTGAGTATTTCCCGTGCTGATCTGATTTCGCTTACCCCCGAGTAAACGCGCACAGTGGACATGCCAAGCCGGAGATGTCCCTGGTCAAGGGTCTGTACGGTCCGATAAATACAAACGCAAGCACAAAGGCGCTACTGAGCACCGCGTCGCCCATCCAAACCGCCGGGATCGACTGGCGGCACTTGCATACGCGCAAGGCCGCGCCAGCGCGACCGCCGCGGCCCGGTCTTCCGAGCCTGAGTTTGGCGTTCATGTTCAACGTCCAGATGGGTGCGCACACTTCGACACGCCGACCGTAAAGTGCGGAGTGATGTGGAACGACAGTCGGAGCAACCGCGCCGTTAGCCTCGATGCGCTGGTGATGGCGAAACCGACTACGATGGCGACGACCGCTTGAGTCAAATCTGGTGCCTGGCAAGATCAGCCAACGGGAACAAAAAAAGGCGGAACCTTGAGATTCCGCCCTTCACAAAGACAACTGTTTCACGTGAAACAATCACTCATTTTAACCATGCGTCATACCCCGTCTTGAGAATCAGTATCCCGACTACGAACAGGAACAACCGCCGCACAAACCCACTGCCGTGCTTGAGCGCGAGCTTGGTTCCAAGAATCGAACCGACGACTTGGCATACGGCCATGGTCAGTCCAAGCTGCCAGAGCAGGTGGCCGTTAAAGCCGAACACCAGCAGCGCCGCGATATTCGTCGCCACATTCACTACCTTAGACGCGGCCGATGCGCTCAGGAAGTCGAAGCCGAAGCTGCGTACAAAAAGGAAAACGAGGAAGCTGCCTACCCCCGGGCCGAAGAAGCCATCGTAGAAACCGATGCCGGCGCCCACCAGCACGGCCATCACTTTTTCCTTAACGCCACTGTGCAGCGGGCGATGGACGCTGCCCAGATCCTTACGGCGGAAGGTGTAGACGGCGACAGCCAGCAGAACAAAGGGCAACAAGCTGCGCAGGAAATCGGCCGGAATCCGCGTGACGGTCCAGGCGCCCAACAGGGAAAACAGGAAAGCCGTCGACGCGGCAGGCGCCACCGTCGACCAGGCCACCGGAGTCCGGCGCGCATAATTCACCGCCGCCGCGCTGGTACCAAACACGCTGGCCAGCTTGTTCGTGCCGAGAAGCGTCGCCGGGGACGTGCCCTGCATTACCGAGAAAATTGCTGGAATCTGGATCAGTCCACCGCCGCCTACTACCGCATCCACAAAGCCGGCAGCGAACGCCGCGACCAACAAAACACCACCACCAACATCCAACATCTCTCCCCTGCTCCCCGGAAAATGCAAACCCCACATTCTACTCCTCGGCTGGTGTAAGCTTTCCGGACAATCATTCCGATGGAGTCGCCGCGATGAGCCAGATCCCCGCCTTCAGCTTCAGCACTGTCCCGCACATCGTCTCCGAACTGGGTGCTGCCCGCGTCTTGGGCGAACTGCTTCGTCCACGCTTCACGTCGGCCCGCCACGCAATGATCGTCACCGATCCCGGCTTCCTGAAAACCGGGCTGGTGGAGTTGCCGGCACAGAGCCTGAAAGCCGCCGGTTTCCACGTGAAAATCTATTCGGATGTGATGGCCGATCCACCCGAACGTGTGGTGCTGGATGCGGTCGCGGCCGCGCGCCAGTTCGAGGCGGACCTCATCATCGGCATCGGCGGAGGCAGCTCGATGGACGTCGCCAAGCTGATCGCCATCATGACCGACAACAGCCAGCCGCTGCGCGAGATCTACGGCATCGGCAATGTGAAGGGCGAGCGTCTGCCGCTGGTGCAGGTGCCGACCACGGCGGGCACCGGTTCCGAGGTTACCAATATCTCCATCGTGACCACCGGCGCCACCACCAAGATGGGCGTGGTTGCGCCTCAACTGTATGCAGACATGGCCGTGCTGGATGCCGAGCTCACCCTCGGCCTGCCGCCCGCCGTCACCGCCGCGACCGGTATCGACGCTATGGTTCACGCCATCGAAGCCTATACGAGCAGGCTCAAGAAGAATCCACTGTCGGACGGACTGGCACGGCAGGCGCTGGCCTTGCTGTCCGCCAACCTGATTCCGGCTTGCGAGAATGGACGCGATGTCGGCGCGCGCCAGGCCATGCTGCTGGGCGCTTGCCTGGCGGGGCAGGCCTTCGCCAACGCTCCGGTTGCCGCGGTGCATGCGCTGGCTTATCCGATCGGCGGCATCTTCCATGTGCCGCACGGACTCTCGAACTCCCTCGTGCTGCCGCATGTACTGCGCTTCAATGCGCCTGTCGCTGCGCCTTTGTACGCCGAACTGGCCACTATCGTCGTTCCGCACGCCGCAGGCAGTGACGAAGCCCGTACCGAAGCGCTCGTTGTTGCGATGCAGCAACTGGCGACCATCGCCGGGATTGAGCGCACCTTGCAGCAGGTTGGCATCGCCGAAACCGACCTCGACCGCCTCGCCGACGACGCCATGCTCCAGACCCGCCTGCTCGGCAACAACCCGCGCGACGTCAGCCGCGCCGACGCCCGCGCCATCTACGCTGCAGCGCTATAGGGCCGCGGCAGCTTTCAGAACCAACAGCAAGAAGCAGGTGTCTGCCACATCGTGGCAGACACCAGGTTTCAGCCTTGGGTTTAGGCATGCATCGCCGGCACTCAGTTGGGGATGTTCACCGTCGTACCGCTAACGGTGATGGCATCAGCGCCAGGTGACGGACTGAGCGCCGGCAGATTGAAGAGAGTCATGGGCACGTCCGCGGAGGCGCGGGGCTGGGTCCGGACGACTTGCGAGGGCGGCAGCGCAACCGCGCTGTTGCGAGCCGTGGCATAGGCCGCGTCCAGCGCGCGGAACAGATAGGCGTGCAGAGGCACGATACTCTGGGGAAACACGCTGCTGTAAAGATCGAAATGATTGGCGTTGAGGACCTCGATGTAGCGCAACTTGCTGCCGGCGCCCTCCACCGCCGCATTCAGTCCGACATAAGCGCGGCTGGCGTGGTTCACAGGCAGCAGGGCGTCACTGCGGCCGGAAACGATGATGACCGGCTTGCCGTGCAGGTTGCCGGTCGCCTGAGCCTCCTGCATGCCGGCGCGCACGCGTGTGCTCAGTGCCGCCATATTGCCGGTCAGCGCAGCGCCAGTGACGGCGTCCACGCCCGTCGCCAGCGAGCGCAGACAGAGGAAGCCGTCCAGCCCCTGATCCATCACCCCCGTAGACGGCGAAATCGCGGCCGTATAGGCTTTTGCGCCGCCGGACGACTCTTCATATACCGGCGTGCCGATAATGCCGCTGAAGGCCGCAAAACCGCCCGCACGGGCCGCTGCCGTGAAGGGGACGACTGCGCCGCTCGCATCCACGTTCGCGAAACTGAATCCGCACACGCGGTCGGTAACATTGAAACGTCCATACGCGTTCATATAAGTCACCGCCACCAGGATATTGGTCAGCGCATGCGCGCCCTGCAGCACCTCGGCTTCCGGCTGCCAGCCATAAGCCACCATGCGCGCCTTCGCGTTTGCCTGACGCGCAGCGAGATCCACGCCGTTCAGCAAACCTTTCGCCACCAGCGCCTCGCAACGTCCCGCCGCGCCGGCGATGCAGGGCTGGTACAGCGCCGCATAGCTCGAATAATCCAGCAGCGCCCTGCCCTGCGACACCACCGCCGCGCCGCCCTGCCGCACCGTGTAACCGCTGGACTTGTTCGGCTGAATCTGCGGTTCGGTCACTGCCACTGCGTCGATCAGGCCCTTGCTGTCCTGCTCCGCTGCCAGCAGTGCAGCGCCGCCGCCGTTGGAGATGCTGGACGCGATCGTCACCGTGTTCTCGGGCGTCAGCCGCACGACCCTGGATTTGTTATCGCTGGCCAGCACGCCGTACTTTTCGTTCAGCACGTAGAACGCGAACTCCAGCGCCTGCAGCGTCACCCTGCCCCAATCCTTCTCGGGATTTTGCAGCGAGTGGGCATGCTTGAAGGCGATGCGGTCCGGATAGGCGGAAGCGAATGCCGCGCGCTCCGCGTCGCTGAGCAGCGGCGCAAAGATCGCATTCTTGCCGGCCGCCGTGCGCGTGGCGCGCTGGCCGTTCTGCAGGTTTACCGAATCGTCATCGAAGGTATAGAGGCCGATGCCGCCGCCCTTGTCCGCATACGCCACGGCGCACTTGTTTTTCAGGCCCCATTCGCCTGCGCTGCCGATCGCGCCGTAGATGCCGCGCGAGCCGCTGGAAACGCCGGTGACGATGCAGGCGTTCGCAACCTCGAACGTAGAGGGCACCTGCACCATCAAGGTCACATTGAACTTGCCGCTGCCATCGTCCGCATAGGCCAGGTATTCGGTGCCGGCGACCTTGCCTTCATCCGAAGTCGCCACGCCGGCCGCATTCACGTTCGGGCCGTACAAGGTTCCATAGCCGCTGTTGGCGGCGATATCGAGCACCGCGCGATAGTTGTTGAAGATCGCGTTGCGGCGCAGCTCACGGGGCGTGGGATTGTTCGCGTCGGCATAGAGCGGCGCGCTGGCGGCGGCGAGGCCGGTCTTGCCCAGGCCCGCCGTAAGCAGGTCGTCCGTGCTGCCGTCGTAGGTGGTGGACGTGATGCCGCCGAGATAGCTCGGCATGGTGTTGATGTTTTCGGGATCGCTGCCGTGATGGCTGCTGCCGCAACCGGCGATGAGAAGCGTTGCTGCAAGAACGTAGATGCGCATGTGTGCCTCCAAATAAAAAACGCCGGAGCAGGTCCGGCGTTCTTGATCTCAGGCTGGCTTTCTCCTGCCGAAGTAAGCCAGGACTTCTCCCACTATGCCGCGGCGGAACAGGAGAACGCAGGTTACAAAGATCAGCCCCGTCACCATGCTCACCGCTTCACCCAGCGTGTTGAACCACTCGATGCCGGTCTGCGACGCCACGAACGTGCCGAAGTCGCCCAGCTTGTTTTCCAGTGCAATGATGATCACCGCACCCAGGATCGGGCCGACCATGGTGCCCATGCCGCCGACCAGCGTCATGAGGATCACCAGGCCGGACATGGACCAATGCACGTCCGTCAGCGTTTCGAAGCCCAGCACCATGGTCTTGGTCGCGCCGGCCAGCGCTGCCAGCGCGGCGGACAGCACGAAGGCCATCAGCTTGAACTTGTCCACGTCGTAGCCGAGCGAGATGGCACGCGGCTCGTTTTCCTTGATCGCCTTCAGCACCTGGCCGAACGGCGAATGCACGGTACGCACGATCAGCGCAAAGCCGATGACGAATATCGCCAGCACCACGTAATACAGCGCCAGGTCGCTCGACAGGTCCAGCACGCCCAGCAGCTTGCCGCGCGGGACGCCCTGCAAGCCATCCTCGCCGCCGGTGAAATTCCCCAGGCGCAGGGCAACGAAGAACACCATCTGGGCCAACGCAAGCGTGATCATCGAGAAGTAGATGCCCTGGCGGCGAATCGCCAGAGCGCCCATCACCAGGCCGATGACAGCACCCGCAACCACGCCGGTCAGGATGGCCAGTTCGAAAGGCAGGCCCCAGTTCTTGATCGCATTGCCGGCAAAGTAGCCCGCCGCGCCGAAGAAGGCCGCGTGGCCGAAGGACAGCAAACCGGTAAAGCCGATCAGCAGGTTGAATGCACAGGCGAACAGCGCGAAGCACAGGAGCTTCATCAGAAACACGGGATAGCCAACAAACGGCGCCCCCAGCGCCAGCAACAGAGCAATTGCGTAGCCAACATTCTTGTTCATCTTATTTTTCCTTGCCGAACAGGCCAGCTGGACGCAGCAGCAGCACGATCACCATCACCAGGAACACGACGGTGGACGAGAACTCCGGATAGAACACCTTGGTCAGCCCCTCGATCACGCCCAGTCCCAGGCCGGTGAGGATGGAGCCCATGATGGAACCCATGCCGCCGATCACCACAACGGCGAAGACGACGATAATCAGGTTGGAGCCCATCAGGGGTGTCACCTGGATGATCGGCGCCGCCAGCACCCCTGCAAAAGCCGCCAAAGCGACGCCGAAGCCGTAGGTCATGGTCACCATCAGCGGCACATTGATGCCGAAGGCCTCGACCAGCTTCGGGTTCTCCGTGCCGGCGCGCAGATAGGAACCGAGCTTGGTCTTTTCGATCACGAACCAGGTGGCCAGGCACACCACGAGCGAAGCGACGACCACCCAGCCGCGGTAATTCGGCATCACCATGAAGCCCAGGTCCGTTGCGCCCTGCAGCAGTTCCGGCGTATCGACCGGCTGGCCGGAAACGCCGTAGAAGGAGCGGAAGACGCCTTCGATCAGCAGGGTGATGCCGAACGTCAGCAACAGGCCATAAAGGTGGTCCAGCTTGTAGAGCCAGCGCAGCATGGTCTTCTCGATGACGATGCCCAGCACGCCCACGAGCAGCGGCGCCAGGATCAGCATCTGCCAGTAGTTCAGGCCAAAGTAGGCCATCCCCATCCAGGCGAGGAAGGCGCCCATCATGTACAGCGCGCCGTGGGAAAAGTTAATCACGTTCAGCAGGCCGAAAATGACCGCCAGACCGAGGGACAGCATCGCATAGAAGGAGCCGTTGACGAGGCCAAGCAGCAGTTGGCTCATCATCGCCGGCATCGGGACACCGAAAATTTCCATAAGCTCGCAATGTGAATGGCGGGCGATGCGGCCGCCCGCCGAAGGGTGTAGGGCGGATCATTGATCCGCCATGTTCAGACGAGACGCGTTATTTCCAGAGCGCGCACTTGGTTTCAGCCTTGGTCACGTACGCCTGGTCGCCCGGAATGGTGGCCACGACCTTGTAGTAATCCCACGGATACTTCGACTCCGAAGGCTTCTTCACTTCCATCAGGTACATATCGTGCACCATGCGGCCGTCCGGACGGATCACCCCGCCCTTGGCGAACATATCGTTGATCGGCGTCGCCTTCATCTTGGCAATTACCTTGTCCGAATCGTCGGTGCCCAGGGCCTTCACGGCTGCCAGGTAGTTCGAGGTGGCCGAGTAGTCGCCCGCCTGCAGCATGGACGGCTCCTTCTTCATCTTGGCGAAGTAGCGCTTGGACCAGGCGCGGGTGGCGTCGTTCATGTCCCAGTACCAGCCGTCGGTCAGGTACATGCCTTCGGTGGTCTTCAGGCCCAGCGAGTGCACGTCGTTGATGAAGATCAGCAGGCCCGCCAGCTTGGCTTTCTTGGTGATGCCGAATTCATTGGCGGCCTTGATGGAGTTGATCGCGTCGCCACCCGCATTGGCCAGGCCCAGGATCTGCGCGCCGGACGACTGCGCCTGCAGCAGGAAGGACGAGAAGTCCGATGCGGACAGCGGATGCTTCACGGAGCCCAGCACCTTGCCGCCGGCCTTGGTCACCACCTCCGCGGTATCCTTCTCCAGCGACTGGCCGAAGGCATAGTCGGCGGTCATGAAATACCAGTTCTTGCCGCCCTGCTTCACGATCGCGCCGCCGGTGCCGCGCGCCAGCGCCACGGTGTCGTAGGCGTAGTGCACGGTGTAGGGCGTGCATTCCTCATTGGTCAGGCGCGAGGAGCCGGCGCCGATGGAGATGAAGATCTTTTTTCTTTTCCGCCGCGACCTTGGCCATGGCCAGGTTGGCGCCGGAGTTGGTGCCGCCGATCAGCATGTCCACGCCCTGCTGGTCGAACCATTCGCGCGCCTTGGACGCGGCGATATCGGCCTTGTTCTGGTGGTCGGCGGAGATGAATTCGACCTTCTTGCCGGCGATGACCGTGCCCGCATCGGCAATCGCCATCTTGATCGCTTCCGCGCCGCCCTGGCCGTCGATATCGGAATACAGGCCGGACATGTCGGTGATGAAGCCGATCTTGATCGTGTCGCCGGACACTTGTGCATGTGCCGCGAGCGAGAAGCTCATTGCGCAAATGGCGGCAGCGGCAGTGGCGATAGCTGTGCGTTTCATATTGTCTCCGTTTCCTGGGTGATTTATCGATTTAGTAGCCCATTCAAACGCCCAGCAGCTGGTTCAGGACCGGCATCTTGGCGCTCAATTCGGATGCAGCAAAGGTCTCCACAATCTGCCCATGCTCCATCACATAAAACCGGTCCGCCAGCGGCGCGGCAAACCGGAAATTCTGTTCCACCATGACGATGGTGTAGCCCTTCGCCTTCAGCGTCGTGATCATGCGGGCCAGGCCCTGCACGATCACCGGCGCCAGGCCTTCCGAGATCTCGTCCAGCAGCAGCAGGCGCGCGCCGGTGCGCAGGATGCGCGCCACGGCCAGCATTTGCTGTTCGCCGCCCGAAAGGCGCGTGCCCTGGCTGTTGCGGCGCTCCTTCAGGTTAGGGAACATGTCGTAGATCTCTTCGACCGACATGCCCTTCCCGTCCGTCTTCAACGCGGGCGGCAGCATCAGGTTTTCTTCGGTCGACAGCGAGGAGAAGATCCCGCGCTCCTCCGGACAGTAGCCGACCCCGAGGTGGGCCACTTTGTGCGTCGGCAAACCGATCGCTTCCTGGCCGTTGATACGGATCGAACCCTTGCGCGATCCGGTCAGGCCCATGATGGCGCGCAGCGTGGTGGTGCGGCCGGCGCCGTTGCGGCCCAGCAGGGTCACCACCTCGCCTGGATTTACCTTGATGTTCACGTCATGCAGGATATGCGACTCGCCATACCAGGCCTGCAGCTTGTTGATTTCCAGTGCGGCCGCCATCAGTGCGCTCCCACCAGTTCGGTCGCTTCCGTGCCCATATACGCCTCCATCACCTGCGGGTTCTTCGAGACTTCGGCATACGTGCCTTCCGCCAGCATGGCGCCGCGCTGTAGCACCGAGATGCGGTCGCAGATGCCGGACACCACGTTCATATTGTGTTCGACCATCAGGATGGTGCGGCCGCTGGAGACCTTCTTGATCAGCTCCGTCACGCGGTGCACATCCTCGTGGCCCATGCCCTGGGTCGGCTCGTCCAGCAGCATCAGCTCGGGCTCCATCGCCAGCGTGGTGGCGATCTCCAGTGCGCGCTTGCGGCCGTAGGGCATATCCACGGTGACGGTGTCTGCAAAGCTGGTCAGGTCCACTTCGGCCAGCAGCTGCATGGCGCGGTCGTTCAGCTGGTTCAGCGTGCGCTCGCTTTTCCAGAAATGGAAGGTGGTGCCGAGCTGGCGCTGCAGGCCGATGCGGACATTCTGCAGCACCGTCAGGTGGGGGAAGACGGCCGAAATCTGGAAGGAGCGGATCACGCCCATGCGCGCGATCTGCGCGGGCCGGGCGGAAGTAATGTCCTTGCCATTGAAGAGAATTTGGCCCGATGTCGGGACCAGAAACTTGGTCAACAGGTTGAAGCAGGTGGTTTTTCCGGCCCCATTGGGACCGATCAGCGCGTGAATATGGCCGCGCTGCACTTTCAAATTCACATCATTAACGGCCGTGAATCCCTTGAACTCCTTCGTCAAATTCCTTGTTTCCAAGATGAAGTCTGACATTCTGTCTCCCGGTTATTCTTTACAACCAGCTAAATTTTTTCTTAGATAATACACACAATTGACCACCACGCAATACAGTAAAACTACGCAGATGAAGCCAGATCAAGCGCCGCTTTTTCGGCGATCATGATGACCGGGGAATTGGTATTGCCCGAGGTGATCGTGGGCATGATAGAGGCGTCGATAACCCGCAGGCCCGCCACATCAATGACTCTGAGCCTGCTGTCCACCACCACCGTGGGGTCATCGGCCTTGCCCATCTTGCAGGTGCCAACCGGATGAAAAATAGTCGTTCCTATTGATCCGGCAGCTTCGGCTAATTCTTCATCCGAGCAATATTGAATGCCCGGCTTATATTCTTCGGGTTTGAATCTGGCCAGTGCCGGCGCTGCCGCAATTTTGCGGGTGAGATTCAATGCCGCGCAGGCGACTTTTTTATCTTCCGGCGTGCTCAGATACATCGGACTAATCTTCGGCGGCGCATAAGAATCGGCTGACGCGATACGGACATGGCCACGCGAAGTCGGCCGCAGGTTGCATACGCTGGCCGTGAAAGCGGGGAAGGTATGCAACGGTTCGCCGAAGCGTTCCAGAGACAGCGGCTGCACGTGGTATTGCAGGTTCGGCGTCGCCTCGCTGTCATGCGATTTGGCGAAAGCACCCAGCTGCGAAGGCGCCATCGACATCGGCCCGCTCTGGAACAGCGCATATTCGAGGCCGATGCGCGCCTTGCCCAACCAGCTGTTGGCCATGATGTTCAGCGTCTTCGTGCCCTGTATCCTGAACACCATGCGCAGTTGCAGATGATCCTGCAGGTTGGCGCCCACGCCTTCGCGCGCAACGACAGGCTCGATGCCGGCTGCACGCAAAGTCTCCGCAGGACCTATGCCGGAAAGCTGCAGGATCTGCGGGGTGCCAACGGCGCCGGCCGCCAGCAGGGTTTCGCGCTTCGCTTCCGCCGTCCATTTCGTGCCGCCGCCAGTGAAAATCACGCCCTTGCAGACCGCCCCCTGGTCGCCCTTCTCGATGATCAGCTTTTCGACGTGGCAGCCCGTCATGATGGTGAGGTTGGGGCGCTTGGCTGCGCCGCGCAGGAAGGCCTTCGCCGTGTTCCAGCGGATACCGCGTTTCTGGTTCACCTCGAAATAGGAACAGCCGAAATTGTCGCCGCGGTTGAAATCCTCGATCTTCGGAATGCCGGTTTCTGCCGCCGCCTCGCGGAAAGCATCCAGGATCGGCCAGGAAAGGCGCTGCTTTTCGACCCGCCATTCGCCGCCCGCGCCGTGATAATCGGACGCGCCGCCGTGGTAATCCTCGCTCTTCCTGAACAATGGCAGGACCTCCGACCAGCGCCAGCTCGGATCGCCGCTCAATTCCGCCCACAGATCGTAATCGCGTGCCTGTCCGCGCATGTAGATCATGCCGTTGATGGACGAACTGCCACCCAGCACCTTGCCGCGCGGGTAGATCAGGCTGCGGCCGCCCAGGCCCGCGTCCGGCTCGGTGCGGTAAAGCCAGTCGGTGCGCGGATTGTCGATGCAGTGGAGATAGCCGACGGGGATATGGATCCAGACGTAATCGTCCTTGCCGCCGGCTTCGATCAGCAGCACTTCCCTTTTAGAATTTTCAGAGAGGCGGTTGGCGAGAACACAGCCGGCAGTGCCGGCCCCGATGATGATGTAATCAAACTGGCCTGCAGATTCCAAACACGTCTCCCTATTCTTTTATTTCCGCCACCAAAGTCTCAACCAGTTCCGCGGCCGGCATGGCCCGCGCCCTCGCCACGCCCGTTCCGCACCACAGCGACATCAGTTCCGGATCGCCCCGCTTCGCAGCCTCGGCCCGGATGCTGCCGGTCAGCGCGTTCTGCACCGGATAAGCGGGCACGTCCGCCTCCACCGACGCCATCTGCTCCATGAAACGGTTCACCAGTCCGCGCGCATAACGGCCCGAGAACGATCGCGTCAGCCTCGTCTCCGTCGCGCCCGCCCCCAGCAGCGCCTCCTTGTTCGCCGGATGCAGCCCCGTCTCGTCCGTCACGAGAAACGCCGTTCCCATCTGCACCGCACAGGCGCCCAGCGCCAGCCGTGCACGAATATCGGCGCCATTCATGATATTGCCGGCCGAAATGACCGGAATCCGAACCGCCGCCGCCACCCCACGCAATAAATCAGCCGCCCCCAGCGTCGCCTCACGCTGATCGACCAGGAAAGTCCCCCGATGCCCGCCCGCCTCCACGCCCGAAGCGACGACAGCGTCCGCCCGGCCGCCTGCCAGGCCAGCGCCTCGTCAACAGTTGTGGTCGTGCCAATCACGAATATCCCAGCATCGTGCAGCCTCTGCACCTGGGCGGCAGACAGGATATCGAAGGTAAAACTGGCGACCGCTGGACGCAATTCCAGCAAAAGTTCGAACTGCGCATTGAAATCCTCGCACCATTTGTCCGGCCGCGGCAGCTCTGTCCATCCCAGCGACGACCAGACTGGACGCAGCAATTCCGCCCCCCGAGCCACTTCCGCATCGGAAGGCGACGGCGTTTGCTGGACAAAGAAATTGAGCATGAACGGCTTATCGGTCAGCCGCCGGACCTCGGCAACCTGGCCGCGGATGGTATCCAGCGCCAGCATGGAAGCGCCGATCGAGCCCAGCCCGCCGGCATTCGACACCGCAGCCACCATTGCCGGCGTGTTCGAACCGCCAGCCATCGGTCCCTGGATGATCGGATGAGGAAAAAGAGCTTGTAAACCCATTCCACCCCCTCTTTGATCTGTGGATAACCTTATGAATATCCACAGGTACGGTTTGTGAGTAAACAAAGGTCCTGTTGAGAACGCAAAAATTGTCCAAAAACAGTTCTTTGCCCATACAAGGTTTACGCGTCCGCTTATGCAGACCGTAAACTCTTGATTTTTCTCCGTCAAGTCCACTTATCCACAGAAAGTGGCACTTGTCAACAACCACTACTATTCTGTATACACACTAATCTAAAGTAAAGAGAACTCTCAGCCATTGCAGGGCTATACTGAACAAAGCAAGTTCATCCATGCAAGCGAAGCTGGAGAAGCTTTGTTCACACTGCGCAGACAGCCGGTTCAGGTTGCTTCGGTGGCGTATTTACGCTTCCGCCGCCGTCTGTTGGCTATCATGTTTGCCTTGTCTGCACTGGCTATCGCTATAGTCGCCTGGCAACTGCTCTACTCCGCAAGGGAACGCGAACAGGCTGTCCGCCTGCAAACCCAGCACTACGCGCGGGCAATGTCCGCTCACGTTCTCTACTCGCTGCAACTCGCGGATGTTTCCCTGCTCGGCTTTGCGAACGCCATCAAAGCCCTGCCAAAGCGCGATTCACCCGAAGTTATCGCCAGCATCCTCACTGCCGGACGCACCAATTTCCACGGGACTTTCTGGCTGGCTTACATCGACAATGAAGGCAATGGCGTCGCCAGCTCTAACGACACCTCTGTCTCCGGCTACAACTTTTCCGACCGCGACTACTTCATTGCCCACAAAAACGGCGAAAAAGGCTTGTTCATCGGTGGCCCCACCATGGGCCGCGTGAGCAGGCAACCGGTATTTCTGATCAGCCGTCGGGTGGAAAGTGAAGACGGCAAGTTCATGGGCGTCCTGGTCGCCCCTCTGGATGCCTCCCGCTATGCCGAAGTTTTTCGAAAATTCCCGCCTCAGCAGCGACGTCGCCATCACCCTCTTGCACGCGAGCGGCCGAATCATTGCCCGTGCCCCCGACTTCGAACGCACATTCAACCGCGACGTCAGCAAAACCGAAATTTTCCAGCGCCTGATGCAAGGCGAAAGCGGCACTTTCCAGGCAAACAGCGCTTGGGACGGCCGCTCCCGCATATTCAGCTTCCGCCACCTGCCCAAATTGCCGCTGATCGTAAATGCCGGAAGTTCGGATGTCGGCATCGCCCTGCTCTCGCAACGCCACTTCATCATTGCCGGCGCCGGACTCGGCCTGTTTCTGCTGCTGGTGATCGCCGGCAGTGCGCTGGCGCTGAAGACCTTTGCCACGCTTGAGGAAGGCGAAACCCGCCACCGCAAGCTCTACGTGGATTCGGTTGAGACCGAAGAAAAACTGATGCTGAGTGAACAACGTCTGCGCCTGATTGCCGACAACCTGCCCATCGTCATTGCTTACATCGACCGCACAGAGCGTTACACCTTCGCCAACCGCAAATTCACGAAGCTGTTCGATCTTCCCTATCCGGCCAGTCCCGGCAAATCGGTCGAAGAAGTCCTGGGAACGGAACTTTACGAGCGCACCAAACCCAATATGCAGCGCGCTTTCGCTGGAGAAACCGTGTACTTCGAGCGCAAAATCTGGAGCAATGGCATCGAACGCTGCGATGGCGTGACTTACGTGCCGGACCGGGATGACGAAGGCAACGTTATCGGCCTCTTCGTGATGGCGGAAGACGTGACCGAGCGCAAAAAATCGGAAGAATCGATGCAACTGGCCGCCCTGATGTACGAGAACAGCAGCGAAGGGATGATGGTGACCGACGCTGAAGGCATGATCCTGTCGGTAAACCCCGCTTTTTCACGCATCAGCGGCTTTCCGGCCGATGAAGTGGTCGGCCACCAGGCATATGAACTGACCTCCGGCCGGCAGGACATCAACTTTTTCAGCCGCATGCGCCAGCACATCAGCGACACCGGCCACTGGGAAGGCGAAATCTGGCACCAGCACAAGAACGGCGAGCACTACCTGGTCTGGCTGCGCTTCAACACGGTTTACGACGACGACCACAAGGCCCTGCGCCATGTCGCCTGTTCGCGGACATCACGAAAAAGAAGGCCACCGAAGAAGCGATCTGGAAGCAGGCCAACTTCGACGCTCTCACCGGCCTGCCGAATCGCCGCATGTTCAACGACCGCCTGCGCCAGGAAATGAAAAAAGCGGGCCGCGACCTGCTGCCTATGGCCCTGATTTTCATGGACCTGGACGGTTTCAAGGGCGTCAACGATACCCTGGGCCACGATTACGGCGATCTTTTGCTCAGACAAGTCGCAGAAAGGCTGCTGCAGAGCGTACGGAATACCGATACGGTGGCCCGGCTGGGAGGCGATGAGTTCACCGTCATCCTCAGCGAGCTCAAGGACAACTCGGACGTCGTCCGCATCGTGCAGGAAATCCTCGGCAATATGTCCACGCCCTTCCATTTGCAGACGGAGTTGGTTGAAATTTCCGCCAGTATCGGCATCACGCTCTATCCGGAAGACGGCGGAGATGCGGAAACGCTGATCAAGAACGCCGACCAGGCCATGTACGCCGCCAAACAGCAAGGCCGTAACCGCTTCAACTACTTCGCGCCCTTCATGCAGGAAGCCAGCCAGATGCGGATCCAGCTGGCCAACGAGTTGCGGGAGGGTCTGAAACGGGGAGAACTAAGACTGGTCTACCAGCCCATCCGCAACCTGCGCAATGGACGGGTTGAAATGGCGGAAGCGCTGGTCCGCTGGGAACACCCGCAACGAGGACTGCTGATTCCAGCGCAATTCATCGAGGTGGCGGAACACAGCGGGCTGATTTCCTCGGTCGGGGAATGGGTGTTCGAGGAAGCGGCCTCCCAGATCCAGCGCCTGCAGACTGCCGCCGGCACTTCCTTCCAGGTCTGCGTGAATAAATCGGCCTGGCAATTCCGCCACGAATCGGTCAGCGTGAGTCACTGGATCGAGCTGCTGGACAAATTCGCGCTGGCGCCGCACAGCATCGTCATCGAAATCACTGAAAAACTGCTGCTGGAAGCCAACCGGGAGGTGGCCAGGCGCCTGAAATCCCTGCGGGACGCCCATATGCAGCTTTCGCTGGACGATTTCGGCGCTGGCTACTCCTCCCTGGCCGTTTTGAAGCACTTCAAGCTCGATTACCTGAAGCTGGACCCCGGTTTCACCAGCAATCCCCATCTTTGCGAAGCAATCACCACGATGGCGCACCGGCTGGGCATCAAAGTCGTGGCCGACGTATCGAAACGGAGGACCAGCTGGAGATCTTGAGCGCTGCAGGATGTGATTTTGCCCAGGGCTACCTGCTGAAAAGCCCGATTTCACTGTTGGAATTGGAGCGTCTGTTGATAACTCAATGAATATCCACAGGATCGAATGTGCGTAAAACGCCGAATTTTCACACACGGCGAAAATCTGTCCAGAACTCATCCTTCGCCGATACAATGATTGTCCAGCAGGTTTTGCGAATCGTAAACTAATGATTTTGTGGATGTTAACAGCTTTATCCACAGATGATCCCTCGTTTACTATCTACTACCATCCTTATATATACTTTTACCTTATTAAAGGAAAAGTTTTATGCGACTTGGCATCATCTCCGCTCTCGCGGAAGAACAGCAGGGATTGATCGAAGCCATGGAGAGCCCCTACAAGCTCATCCACGGCATGCGTGAGTACACGGCCGGAAATCTCTGGAAAATCGATTCTGTGTGCGTTTTATCGCGAATTGGGAAGGTTGCTGCTGCCATGACAGCTTCAACCCTTGTGGAGAAGTTCGGAGTTACCCACATCATCTTTACCGGAGTCGCTGGAAGCGCCGATTTTGGAGTCCGTGTTGGCGATGTTGTGATCGCTGAAAGCCTGGTTCAGCACGATATCGATGCCAGCCCCTTGTTTCCACGCTTTGAAGTCCCGCTGACGGGCCTGTCGCACCTGCCGACAGACCGCGATCTGGGCCGTAGACTGGGCGCTGCAGCACGTGAATTCCTGGATAACGAAGCCGAAAGCGCGCAACTGCACCGTGGATTGATCGGCAGCGGCGATCAATTCATCACGGATCCGGTAAAACTGGCGGCTTTGAAGGATGCACTGCCTGATTTATTGGCAGTGGAAATGGAGGGAGCGGCTGTCGCCCAGGTCTGTTTTCGAACTGGGCGTGCCGTTTGCGGTGATCAGGACGATTTCCGACAACGCCAATGAGGATGCCGCGACGGATTTCATGCACTTCGTAAAAACCGTCGCGTCCCGTTATGCCTTCGGCATCATCAAAAACTTCTGCGCGGTGTAGGACACCCGCGCAGCGTAGGGCGGATCATTGATCCGCCGTGCCTGCCTTTTGTTGGCTTATGCTCAAGCCTCCAACGTCATCAAGCTGGCATTCCCCCCCGCCGCAGTCGTATTCACGCACAGCGCCCGCTCCGCAACCAGCCTCCACAGCGGAATCTCACCCTCTTCCGTCGTATCGATAACCGAAACCAGGGCGCCGTCGCGTGCCGCCAGCTGCTCGCGCACGCCCGCAGTGAGGCTGGAATCCACCAAAGCGATCTGCACGCCTTCCTGCAGGCCGGTTAAGCCGGTCACCTGCTGAATCGACGCCTTTACCGCGGCCGGCAGGTCCGCAGGCAGCAACGAGCCACCATCCACCACCACCGCCGTATTCCCGGTCGCGAAAGCCGCTGCCAGCTGGTTCATCAACACTTCACGGCTGGCGGCCAGGCAGGCGATCGCTCCGCGCGGCACGTAAGCCAGCGTATTGCGCTCACCAGTCGGGCCTGGCAGGCCGATCACGGAGCCAACCGGCGTGGTGCGCGCGTACGCCTCAACCTGGGTCAGCAGGCGCTGTTTGCCCTGTCCTTTTGCCCAGACTGCCAGTGCATCCGCCGCCCGGAGTAGCCTGGCGCTCGTGGCGTTCGGTCGAAACGACGCCTTTCTGCAAACGCTTAAGGTAAAGCGGACCACCGGCTTTCGGACCAGTGCCGGATTTGCCTTCGCCGCCGAAGGGCTGCACGCCCACCACCGCGCCAACGATGTTGCGGTTCACGTAGATATTGCCCACATGGGCGCGCGAAGTGATGAAATCGATGGTTTCGTCGATGCGCGAATGCACGCCCAGGGTCAGGCCGAAGCCGCTGTTGTTGATCTGGTCGATCACTTTCGGCAAGTCGGAGCGCTTGTAGCGGATCACGTGCATCACCGGGCCGAAGACCTCTTTTCGTCAGCTCATCCAGAGAACCGATTTCCAGCACGGTAGGCGGCACGAAAGTGCCCTGGTCAGCGCCCGGAGCCTGCAGCGAGAAGCTGGCTTTTGCCGACTTCTTCACCTTTTCAATGTGGGACAGCAGGTTTTGCTGCGCTTCTGCGTCAATAACCGGGCCGATATCGGTTACCAGGCGGTCCGGCGAGCCCAGTTTCAACTCCTGCATTGCGCCTTTCAGCATTTTGATCGTCTTGTCGGCGATATCTTCCTGCAGGAAGAGCACGCGCAGCGCCGAGCAACGCTGGCCGGCGGAATCGAAAGCCGAAGAAATCGCGTCGATCACCACCTGTTCCGGCAGCGACGAGGAATCCACGATCATGGCGTTCTGGCCGCCGGTTTCGGCGATCAGCGGAATATCCACATTTTCCGTCGCGGCACGTTTTGCCAGCGTGCGATTGATCAGCTGTGCGACTTCGGTCGAGCCGGTGAAGATCACACCCTTTACGCGGCTGTCGTTGCACAGGCCGGCGCCGACGACTTCGCCGCGGCCCGGCAGGAATTGCAGGGCCGAACGGGGTACGCCAGCCTCGTGCAGAAGCTGCACCGCGCGGTGCGCGATCAGCGGCGTCTGCTCGGCAGGCTTCGCCAGTACCACGTTGCCGGCAGCCAACGCAGCAGCCGCCTGGCCGGTGAAGATCGCCAGCGGGAAGTTCCATGGGCTGATGCAGGTGACCGGACCCAGCGCCAGGGTATTGGTCGACGTACGGGTCTGGGCAGCGTAATAACGCAGGAAGTCGACCGCTTCACGCACTTCGGCGATGGCGTTCGGCAGCGATTTGCCCGCCTCACGGATGGCCAATGCCATCAGTTCCAGCATGTTTTCCTCGAACAGGTCGGCGGCACGGCCCAAGGCGGCGGCGCGTTCCGACGGTTCGGTGGTTTGCCAATCCATCGCGAAATGGCTGGCGCTGGTCAGCGCCGCATCGACGTCGGCAGCGGTCGCTTCAGTGACCTGGCCGACCAGGTCATCCTTGCGTGCTGGATTGACGACCGGCTGGGAAGGTTGGCTGGCAGTGGCTTCGGCCGCCAGCAACGGGCCCGCAGTCCAGCTGCGGGGCTCGGCCAGCACGGCCGACACCTGGCGCAGCACGTCTTCGTTGGAAAGGTCCAGGCCCTTCGAATTCATGCGCTCGGCGCCGAACATTTCCAGCGGCAGCTTGATGGCCGGGTGCGGCGAGCCTTGCAGTTCGCGCGCCACGGCCAGCGGGTTCTGGATCAGGGAGTCCACTGGAATGCTTTCGTCCACGATCTGGTTCACGAAGGACGAGTTTGCGCCGTTTTCCAGCAGGCGGCGCACCAGGTAGGCCAGCAGGGTTTCATGGGAACCGACCGGCGCGTAGATACGGCAAGGCTTGTCCAGCTTGTCGGCGCCGACGACTTGGTCGTACAGGGTTTCGCCCATACCGTGCAGGCATTGGAATTCGTAGCCGCTGATGTTGTCGCGCTTGGCCCAGGTATAGATCATCGACAGGGTTTGGGCGTTATGCGTGGCGAACTGCGGATAAATCACGTCAGTTGCAGCCAGCAGGCGCTGGGCGCAGGCGAGGTAGGAAACGTCGGTGTAGACCTTGCGGGTATAGACCGGATAGCCAGGCATGCCGTCCACCTGGGCGCGCTTGATTTCCGCATCCCAGTAAGCGCCCTTCACCAGGCGCACCATGAATTTGCGGCCGCTGCGCCTGGCCAGGTCAACCAGGTAATCGATGGCGAACGGGCAGCGCTTCTGGTAAGCCTGCACCACGAAGCCGATACCGTCGAAACCGGCCAGCGACGGGTCGAAAGCCATCGCTTCCATCAGGTCCAGCGACAGCTCCAGGCGGTCAGCCTCTTCCGCATCGATGTTCAGGCCGATGTTGTATTCCTTGGCCAGCTTCACCAGCGCAGTCAGGCGCGGCAGCAGTTCGCTCATCACGCGGTCGCGCTGGGCGCGGCTGTAGCGTGGGTGCAGGGCGGACAGTTTCACGGAAATGCCGGGGCCATTGCGGATGCCGCGGCCGTTCGACGCCTTGCCGATCGCGTGAATCGCCTTTTCGTAGGCAGCGTAGTAGTTGGCGGCGTCCGCCTCGGTCAGCGCGGCTTCGCCCAGCATGTCATAAGAGTAGCGGTAGCCGCGGGCTTCATTGTCCTTGCCGTTCTTGATGGCTTCGTCGATGGTCTGGCCGGTTACGAACTGGTTGCCGAGCATGCGCATTGCCAAGTCCACGCCCTTGCGGATCAGCGGCTCGCCGCCCTTGGCGATCAGGCTGGTAATCGCGGCGCCCAGGCCTTCTTCACTGGACGAGCCGACCAGCTTGCCGGTCACCACCAGGCCCCAGGTCGCGGCGTTCACGAACAGCGATGGCGATTCGCCCAGGTGCTTGCGCCAGTCTCCTTTGGAAATCTTGTCAGCGATCAGGCGGTCGGCGGTGGCGTTGTCCGGAATGCGCAGCAGGGCTTCGAGCCAGGCACATCAGCGCGACACCTTCTTCCGAGGACAGCGAGAATTGATGCATTAATGCATCAACGCCGGAAGATCGTGTACGCTTCTCGCGCACGGCGGTCACCAGGCGCTTGGCCAGGTTCTGGGCTTCCAGCGTGGTCTCCGGCGCGCCTTCGCGAATTTGCGAAAGCAACCACTGCACAGCGGATTGCTCATCCTTGCGATAGGCAGCCGTGATGGCTGCGCGCAGCGGCGTCGGGTCGCGCAGGACTTCGCTTTGCAGGGTGCTGAACGGAAGGTCTTTTGGGTGCATGTAAGGACTCTATTAAGAATGGTTTTTGATTAAGCTTTGCACGTACAAAAACACGCCCGGCAAAGCAAGTTTGCGAGGCGTGTCTAGCGGTGCTGCTGATGATTCGATTGTAAGCGGGAATCTTTCGGATTAATTCTGGTATTGCTGGGGGCTAGCAATAGATAGTTTTTGGTGAGAGAATTTGACCAAATAAAATTAACGAGGGGATTTCCATGCTGGACAAGATCAGTAAAAAGATCCTGATGGAGCTGCAAAGTGACGGCCGCATCAGCAATGTGGAGCTTGCTGCGAGAGTGAATCTGTCGCCGGCAGCCTGCCTGGAGCGGGTGCGCAAGCTGCACGAGGCCGGCTACATCATGGGCTATACGGCTCAGCTTAATCCGCAGCTGCTGGATGTGTCATTGCTCGTCTTCATCGAGGTTGTGCTCGACCGCACCACGCCGGAAGTGTTCGATGCCTTCAAACATAGCGTCCAGTTGATCCCCGAAGTGCTGGAATGCCATATGGTGGCCGGCGGTTTTGACTACCTGGTGAAGGCCCGCGTGAAGGACATGGCCGCCTACCGGGAATTCCTTGGAAAAACTTTGTTGCAAAAAGGTGTGCGCGAGACACATACTTACGCTGTGATGGAAGAAGTTAAGAATACGAGCAAGTTGCCGATTAAATAACGATTCCCCAACGGCGACGTGCTCCAGGAGACGGAGGATGCATGAAGCTGTTGCAGCAAAACCGGGGCCTGCTCGCGGCCCTCGTTGCAGGGACTTTGTTGGCTTGGCTGATTCAATGGGCAACCGGAATCGGGCCCGCTATGGACTGCCTTCCTGGCGGCACTCGCGGCCACGGCTGGGGCAGCTTTGGCAGCTCGCAGCAGTGCGGATGACGGCCCCCGCCGCTTTGCCGTCACCGTCGGCAAGGAAATCGACGCCATCATGATCGGCGCCGCCGAAACTTCCTATTTCGTCGATTCCGTCAAAAAGAAAATCGAGCAGGATGTGCAGACCGCCAGCGGCATCGTCAACAGCTCGGACCAGAACGCCCGCACCACCGAACTGATCGCCAATAACGCCGAAAGCGCCTCCCGCGTCGCCCACCAGGTGCGGGAAGAGACCGTGGCGGGGCGCGCGGAAGCTGACCAGGGCCTGTCCCGTATTTCCGCGGCCCGGCGTGATGCCGAAGCGGCTGCCGAGACCATGGCCAGCTTGCAGGAAAAAGCGAAACGCATTTCCGGCTTTACCAACGCCATTTCCGAGATTTCCGCCCGCACTAACCTGCTGGCGCTGAATGCCGCGATCGAAGCGGCCCGCGCCGGCGAACAGGGACGCGGTTTCGCCGTGGTGGCCGGCGAGGTGCGCCAGCTGGCCCAGCGCACCAAGGAAGCCACGGACGAGATAAGCGTGATGGTGCGCGAGATCAATGAGCAGGCGGAAAAGGCCTCACGCGGCATGTCTTCGCTGGCGACGGGCGTGAAGGAGGCGGCGGTGAACGTGGAGCAGGTGCACGGCCTGCTCAGCAATATCGAAGCGTCCTCCAGCGAATCGGAGGCCAAGATCGACGAAATTGCCCACGCTTCGCGCGAGCACGTGGAAACCACCCAGGTGATTGCCGAGGCGATTACCCAGATCCGCGATTCCATGCTCTCCACCGACCGCGATTTGCCGCGCGTGACCGGTTCCGCCATGGCGCTGGCCGAGCGTGCCGAGGTGATGGCTGGCGCGCTGGGTGAGGCCGAGGTGGAAACGCCGCACGACGATATCCGGCGCGCAGCCCAGCAGGCGGCGCGCGAAGTGGGCAAGCTGTTCGAGTCCGCCATCGCGGCCGGAAAGATTACCCGCGAGGCGCTGTTCGATCGCCGCTACGAAGAAATTCCCAACACGAATCCGAGCAAATTCCACACCAAATTCGACCGTTTTACGGACAAGGTATTGCCAGAACTTCAGGAAGGTTTATTGGCCGCCATGCCTCAATTGGCATATGCCGGAGCTGTGGATAACAATGGGTATTTCCCCACCCATAACCGCAAATTCTCCCAGCCACTGACTGGGGACTACGATGTGGATATCATTCACAATCGAACGAAGCGCATCTTCCGTGATCGCACCGGAAAACGCTGCGGATCGAACACCCGGCCCTTCCTTTTGCAGACCTACAAGCGCGACACGGGCGAAGTCATGCACGACCTCTCGGCGCCGATTTATGTTGATGGAAAGCATTGGGGTGGGTTCCGCATAGGATACCGGTCGTCGGCGCATTAAAAACCCACGGCCAAAAGCAAGTGTCAGCCACATCGTGGCTGACACACTAGGTTCACGCCTTGGGTTTTTTAATACGTGTCGCTCTTGGGAGCCGTTCCAGGCGCCGTGCGCGCCGCCACATTATTCATATTCTCCAGATGCCCGCGCAGCCACTTGTGGGCCGGCGAGCGCGCATCGCGCTCATGCCACAGCATGTCCAGGTGCACGGCCGGCAGCTGGAACGGCAATTCCTTATAAACCAGTGCATCCGTCATCCCGGTCGAAGCAATCAAATGCTTCGGCAGCACGGTAATCAGATCCGAATTCGCCACCACGCGGCCGGCCGTGAAGAACTGGTTCACGGTCAGCAGGATGCGGCGCTCGCGCTGCACCTGGGCCAGCGCCTCGTCCACCAGGCCGTGAGCGCGGCCGGAGAAGCTCACCAGCAAATGGTTAGCCGAGCAATAGTTATCCATCGTCAATTCCTGCTTGGCCAGCGGATGGCCGCGGCGCATCACGCACACATATGTACCTGAATACAGCCGCTCGTGGCGGATTGGCGAACTTGGCTCGCTCATCAGCTGGGCTGCCACGCCCGGGAAGAAGCCTACCGCCAGGTCGATATCCCCGCGCAGCAGCATGGGGCGCGGTTCGCGCGTGGTCAGCGGCACCATGCGCACGTTCACGCCCGGCGCCTCGCTTTCGATCGAGCGCATCAGCGAGGGCAGCCAGAAGGCTGCGGTCGCGTCCGCCATCGCCAGGCGGAAGGTTGCATGCGCCTTGGAAACATCGAAAGTGCCGGGTGACACCGCCGATTCCAGCGCCGCCAGCGCGCTGCGCACATGCGGCCACAGCGCCTCGGCGCGCGGCGTCGGCTTCACGCCGTAAGCCGTGCGGATCAGCAAATCGTCCCCCAGGCTTTCGCGCAGGCGCTTGATGGCGTTCGACACCGCCGGCTGGGTCATGGCGAGATGGCCGGCCGCGCGGGTCAGGTTCTGCTCGGTCATGACCGCGTCGAAAACGCGCAGCAGGTTAAGGTCAAGCGTCAGGAAGCTCATGGGTTATTCACGCCAAGAATGATTGTTATGGAGAAACGCAATTGGATTGATATGTTGCGGCGCAGTATAGTTACGATAGATTCTAAATGCAATGAAACACCGATGTCTACCTACATGAACCTGATGGAAATCGTGCACAACTGGCCGCTGGTGATCCTGGCGCTGGCGCTGCTCGTCGTATTCAAGCCTATGCTGTTCGGCATTGCCAAGGCTGCAATGCTTGTCGTTAAGCCAAAATTGACCAAAGAAGAACGCCTGCAGCGCCGCCAGATGCGCGATGCGATGATGCTCAAGCGCATGCTCAACTCGATGGACGGTTCGCCGAGCCACGTCGCCGAACTGCGCGCCCTGGCCTCCCGCGCCTGAGTCTTTAGAGCGCGGCAGAACCCTGCCGCGCCGCAGCAAAATCACTTCTGTTCGCTACCCAGCAGTTTGGGCTTGAGCGAACTGTCCACCGGCTTGTCGCCGATCCAGATCTTCATGATCGCGTTGTAAAAGCCCAGCTCGGGCACGACTTCGCCGATTTTCTTGCCGTTGAGCATGCATTGCGTGCCTACGCCCGGCAGCCAGTCGACGATCAGGACGTCACCCTTTTTCAGGCCCGGAATGGCGCCGAACATCTCGCCGAAGACCTTGGTTTGGGGCAGGTATTTGGTGCGCTCGTCCGCCGAGGTGTTGGCGTTGAGGCCGGCCATAAAAGCGGCGCCGAAATCGTCCGAAGTCAGGTCGCGCATGCTGACGATCTGGATGCGGCGCGGGCCGGCGGCGTTCAGCACATCCTGCACTGTGGATTTCTGCTCCTGCAAGTAAAAGCCCAGCGCATAGACCTTGAAGACGACCTTGGTACGCACGCCGGCGCCGTTCAGCTTCAGTTCCTGGCCGCCGACATTGGCGGTTTCCGCGAATTTCACGCCAGCCACGTCCACGGCGGCCAGCGCGGGCTGGGCAAAGGCGGACGCCAACAGGACAGCGGCGGCCGCGCCCTGCATGATTTTTCTACGGGTGATTGTCATCCTGTCTCCTAAGGGTGTGTTGCGGAAAGCAATATACCACCCTTGGAGTTTAAAACCCGAGGCGTAAGACTGGTGTCTGCCACATCGTGGCAGACACCTGATCCTGGCCGTGGGTTTTAAGCGGCTTTAGCGGCCTGCAAGCGCTCGTATTTCGCGCGCAACTGCTCTTCCGTCTCGCGCCAGGCGGGATTGAAGGGGATGCAGGCGACCGGGCACACTTGCTGGCACTGGGGCTCATTGAAGTGGCCCACGCACTCGGTGCACTTGTTCGGATCGATTTCGTAAATTTCCGGGCCCATGTAGATCGCGTCGTTCGGGCACTCGGGCTCGCACACGTCGCAATTGATACAGTCGTCGGTAATCATCAAAGCCATGGCAATACTCGCTTATTCACCGCGGTTGGCTGCGATCTTCTTGCGAAGCCAGCGGTCCACCGACGGGAAGACAAACTTGGATACATCGCCGCCCAGCTCGGCAATCTCGCGCACGATGGTGCCGGAGATAAACTGATACTGGTCGGAGGGGGTGAGGAACAGGGTTTCCACGTCCGGCAGCATATAGCGGTTCATGCCCGCCATCTGGAACTCGAATTCGAAGTCGGACACGGCGCGCAGGCCACGCACGATCACGCGGGCATCGTGCTCGCGCACGAAATCCTTCAGCAGCCCGGAGAAGCTCTGCACTTCGACGTTCGGATAATGGCCAAGCACTTCGTTGGCGATCTCCAGCCGTTCCTGGACGGTGAAGAAGGGACGCTTGTTCTTGCTGTCGGCCACGCCGACGATGAGCTTGTCGAACAGGCCGGACGCGCGGCGCACCAGATCTTCGTGGCCACGGGTCAGCGGGTCGAACGTCCCTGGATAAACTGCTACAACCATTACGGCTCCCTGCTTAAAAGCACCAATCAGGTGCGCATTATGCCTGAAAATCAGGCAGCTGCCCGGAGCAGGTGGTAGTAAACCATCCCTGCCTTGTCCGAACGGATCACTTCCCAGCCTTCCGGCGCCTCGACCGGAGCGTCTGATTCAGCATAGACGAGCCCGTCTTCCTTCACTAATTGTAGGCACACCGGCAGGCTACGGCTAAGTAAATCCAGGTTATAGGGCGGATCGAGGAAGATCAGGTCGAATTTCTCGCCCCGCGCGGCCATCGACTGGGCGGACGCGAGGGCGTCGCCGCGCACGATGCGGACGGCTTCGGCCTTGAGCCTGTCCTTGATGGTTTCCAGCTGACGGATCACCGCGCTGTTGGCGTCGATCATTGTGACGCTGGCCGCGCCACGGCTGGCGGCCTCGAAGCCGAGCGCCCCGGAGCCGGCAAACAGGTCCAGCACGCGGGCTTCGGACCAGGCGCCATCGCGCAGGTGGTTCAGCCAATTGAATATCGTTTCGCGGACGCGGTCCGGAGTCGGCCGCAAGCCCAGCGCATCGAGCACCGGCAGCGGCGTGCGTTTCCAGGCGCCGCCAATGATGCGCACTTGTTGGGGTTTCTTCTTTTGCATGGCGGTATTATCGCCGAAACCCGGAACCCCTAGTGTCAGCCACGTTGTGGCAGACACTTAGTTGGCGCCAACCCAGGGTCTGGCACACCGCGCCTGACACTAGCTTTTACCGGTTTAACGCTGCTCCGCCGCCAGCGTACTAAAGTCCTTGATCCACCCCGCCATTCGCTTCTGCGCATGCTCCTTCTGCTGAGGCGTTGAAATCCTGATGACCGTATGCACCAGCTCCACCGTGCTATTGGTATAAGTATCAAAGAACGGCTTGCGCTGGCCCTGATCCATCCTCTCGAAGCTTTGCCGGATCAGGTCATTGATCCACCCCACCGCCACCTCCTTCGAAGGCTTCTCCTGCATGATGCGCCGCGCCAGGCTGAGAATATTGCGCTGGCGGCGCATCCGTTCATCCAGCCAGAGCCCGTTATCCAGCGGACGCGCATCCGAAGCCCGGCGAATCGCCGCCTCCTGCTCGCGTGAAAAGCCGCCGAACCACAGCTCGAACTGCTCCATCGACTTCTTGTAGCGGAACTTGTTCTGCTCTTCCGCATCCCCGCGCATATTCTCGCGGCGGAACTTGGAATTATTCTTGGTGAACTTCTTCTCCATCTGTTCCAGCTGCTCCGGCTTCAGCGAGAGCGCCAGCTCGGCGATATCGGGCGCCGCCTTGGTCAGCAGGGCCTGCGTGCGGCGGCGCACGTCCTGGTAGTCGGCCAGCAGGTCGGCCGGCGTGGGGTTCCCCTTCAGTTGCTGCTGGGCGTGCTGCAGCACCTGCGCATAATCCTGCAACTGGGTCTTGCGGTGCCAGCGGAAGAGGTCATCAATATCCTGTTTGACTTCAGCCTTTTGTTCGCTGTCGAAATCAATATAGGCATCGAGCCACCAGTAAAGCAGCGTGTCGCCGTTGTTATACGCGAGACGCAAAGAGCTGCAGGCGGCGAGAAGAAGTGCAAAAGCCACCACGATGCACGTGTTAAACTTTTTCATCTTTATCAACCCACAAGAAACCACGGTCTATGAACGTCGTTATCCTCGCCGCAGGCATGGGCAAGCGCATGCAATCCGCGCTGCCAAAAGTACTTCACCCGCTGGCAGGCAAGCCGCTGTTGTCGCATGTTATTGAAACGGCACGCAGCCTTTCTCCAGCCAAATTATGCGTCGTTTTACGGGCATGGCGGCGCAGCGGTGCTGGCCTCGCTGGGCAAATACATGATGATGGGCGGCACGACCATCCTGTCCGCCCTGCAGGAACAGCAACTGGGCACGGGCCACGCCGTGATGCAGGCCCTGCCTCATCTCGACGATGACGTGCCGACCCTGGTGCTGTACGGCGACGTGCCGCTGACGACGGACGACTCCCTGCGCCGCCTGGCAGACGCCGCTGGCAGCGACAAGCTCGGCATCCTGACCGTGGTGCAGGACGATCCCTATGGCCTCGGCCGCATCGTCCGCCACGGCGGCGCCATCAAGCGCATCGTGGAAGAAAAGGACGCCACTGAAGCCGAGCGCATGATCAAGGAAATCAATTCCGGCATCATGATCATCCCGACCCGCAAGCTGAAGCAGTGGCTGGGCGCACTGGGGAATGAGAATGCCCAGGGCGAGTACTACCTGACGGACATCGTCGCGATGGCGGTGGAAGAAGGCGTGCAGGTCGTGTCCGCCCATCCGGGGGCGCAGTGGGAAGTGCTGGGCGTGAACAGCAAGGTGCAGCTGGCCCAGCTGGAACGCATCCACCAGTCCAATATCGCCAACGCCCTGCTGGAAAAAGGCGTCACGCTGGCCGACCCGTCGCGCATCGACGTCCGTGGCGAGCTGGTGTGTGGCCGCGACGTGAGCATCGATGTCGGCTGCGTCTTCGAAGGCAAGGTCGTGCTGGCGGACGGCGTGACCATCGGCGCCAACAGTGTGCTGATCAACGCCACCATCGAAGCCGGCGCCAACATCAAGCCCTTCTGCCATATCGAAGACGCCAAGGTCGGCCCCTCGTCGCAGATCGGCCCCTACGCCCGCCTGCGCCCCGGCACCGAGCTGGGCGAGGACGTCCACATCGGCAATTTCGTGGAAGTGAAGAACAGCCAGGTCGCCGCGCACAGCAAGGCCAACCACCTCGCCTACGTGGGCGACGCCACCGTCGGCTCGCGTGTGAACATCGGTGCCGGTACCATCACCTGCAATTACGATGGCGCCAACAAGTTCCGCACCGTCATCGAAGACGACGCCTTCATCGGCAGCGACAGCCAGCTGGTCGCCCCTGTGACGATCGGCGCCGGCGCCACCATCGGCGCTGGCACCACCCTCACCAAGGACGCCCCCGCCGGCAAGCTCACCATCAGCCGCCCGAAGCAGCTGACAGTCGAAGGCTGGAAGCGCCCCGTCAAAGTAAAAAAATAAAGGGGCCAGGCACGAAACGTTACACGGCCTCTGCCATCAACTCGCTACGCCGGTCGCCGGCGTAGCGCACCAGCTGCGGGAAGAATTCCTCAAAGCCCTCGGCCATGGCGGCATAGTGCACGCGCACGTCCGCCAGCCCCTCACGCAGCAGCTCGCCATTGCGGCTCAGTCGCTGCGAGATGCGCGTCACCGCCCTCTCCACACCTTCCAGCTCGGAATAACTGCCCAGCCAATCCTGCTGCACGATGCGCGGCGCGATCAGACGCAACTTTTCCGGCAGCATCTCCTGATGGGCCAACAGCGCGCGGTAAAAGCGCTGGATGAATTCCGTCCTGTGGATATCGCAGAAGTTATCCCAGCGCTGGCTCAGCAGATGATCATAGAGCACATCCAGCACGATGCCGGCATAGCGCCGGCGCCCCTCGCCGAACAGCTGCACGGACGAGCGGAACAAGGGATGGCTATCGGTATAGCTGTCGATATTGCGATGCAGAGTGATTTCCCGCGCGATTTCAGCGGGATAGTTCCGCACATCGTTCGCCTTCACGAAATCTCCCAGCATGGCCCCGATCATGGCCGCGTCGCTCTGGCGGGCCAGCAGGATATGCGCGAGATAGTTCATGTGGGCATTCTAGACGGCTGTGGATAATCATGTGTAAAACCATGCTCAACAGTGTTTGACAAGCACGGTATAAGCGCTGGACAGAATCTGGATAAGCCGGAAGTGGTACGGTCCGCTTATCCTCAGCCCCTGTCCTGTCACTGTTTTCTGTCGTGGCTGTGGAAAAGCCTGTGCATACCAGTCTCACAACTTCGGATAACTTTAAAATGTGGATAAAGCTGTGATCAAGCAAGCGGAAAAGCCGTGAAAAGCCCGTGGGAAACGCGGGAAAACTGCCTCCCGGCGCCAGCCCGATGTGGAAAACAGTGTGGAAAAGCCGGTGAATAGCAGCGTACAACTGTTTCAGATGGCGATTCTGGTCTCGAACTTGCTCCGGAATGTGGAGAAGTAGGCTTTTACGTTGCGCACATTGGTCCGGGGTGGCGAACAAGCGATGGGCCAGCGCATGGTAGGCTGGCATATCCGCCACCTGCACGATCAGCACGAAATCCGGACCGGGCGACACGCGATAGCACTGCAGCACGGCCTCCTCGCCGGCCACATGCGCTTCGAACTCGGCCATGCGGTCGGACGCCTGCACATCCAGCGTGATTTCCACAATCGCGGTCAGCCGCACACCCACCTTGTCCGGCGACACGATGGCCACCTGGCGTTCGATCACGCCGCTTTCAGTCAGGTGTTTGACCCGGCGCAAGCAGGTCGGCGCCGAAACGTGTACCGTTTGGGCCAGTTCGGCATTGGTCTGCGAGGCGTCCTGTTGTAAAGCGTTCAATATGCGACGATCTATTTCGTCAAATTCTGCGTTCATTTGAAAGAATATTTCATAAGTCATAGGTGATGAAATATTCTGTCACGCACGGTTGAACAAAGAAAGCATATTTCGCATGCACTGCTCTAGGATGGCTCCATTAACTTTCTTTTACGAACTGAGGCTTATATGTGCGGCATTGTCGGCGCAGTAGCGCAACGCAATATCACTCCTATCCTGCTGGAAGGCCTGAACGCCTGGAATATCGCGGCTATGATTCCTGCGGCGTCGCCCTGCATGTGGACGGCGCCCTGCAGCGCTCGCGCAGCACCTCGCGCGTGGCGGACCTCGAAAAACAGATCAACGAAGTGGGCCTGCAAGGCTTCACCGGCATCGCCCACACCCGCTGGGCCACCCACGGCGCCCCGGCGTCGCACAACGCCCACCCGCACTTCTCCCCGAGCTCGGAGAACGCCCGCATCGCCCTCGTGCACAACGGCATCATCGAAAATCATGACGAGCTGCGCGCCGAGTTGACCAAGCTGGGCTATGTCTTCCAAAGCCAGACCGATACCGAAGTGATCGCCCACCTGGTCGATCACATGTACAACGGCGACCTGTTCGAAACCGTGCAGCAAGCCGTCAAGCGCCTGCATGGCGCCTACGCGATCGCCGTGTTCTGCCGGGAAGAGCCGCACCGCGTAGTGGCAGCGCGCCAGGGCTCGCCGCTGATCGTCGGCCTCGGCCAGGGCGAAAACTTCGTCGCTTCGGACGCGATGGCGCTGGCCGGCACCACCGACCAGATCATCTACCTGGAAGAAGGCGACGTGGTCGACCTGCAGCTGGGCCGCACCTGGATCGTGGACGTGCACGGCCGCCAGGTCACGCGCGAAGTGAAAACGGTGCACGCCCACACCGGCGCCGCCGAGCTGGGCCCTTACCGCCATTACATGCAGAAGGAAATCTTCGAGCAGCCGCGCGTGGTTGGCGACACGCTGGAAGGCGTGACCGGCGTGATGCCCAGCTCTTCGGCGACGGCGCCTACAAGGTCTTCAAGCAGATCGACCGCGTGCTGATCCTCGCTTGCGGCACGTCGTACTACGCCGGCCTGACTGCCAAATACTGGATCGAATCGATCGCCAAGCTGCCGGTGAACGTGGAAATCGCGTCCGAATACCGCTACCGCGACAGCGTGCCGCACCCGAACACGCTGGTGGTCACGATCTCCCAGTCAGGTGAAACGGCCGACACCATCGCCGCGCTGAAGCACGCCCGCGAGCTGGGCATGGAGCACACGCTGACCATCTGCAACGTAGCCACCAGCGCCATGGTGCGCGAGTGCAAGCTGGCCTACATCACCCGCGCCGGCGTGGAAGTTGGCGTCGCGTCCACCAAGGCCTTCACTACCCAGCTGGCCGCGCTCTTCCTGCTCACGCTGAGCCTGGCGCAAGTGAACGGCCGGCTGACCGACGAGCAGGAAGCGTCGCACCTGAAAGCGATGCGCCACCTGCCATCCGCCATCGCCTCTGTGCTGGCGCTGGAGCCGCAAATCATCGCCTGGGCTGAAGAGTTCGCCCGCAAGGAAAACGCGCTCTTCCTCGGCCGCGGCATGCATTACCCGATCGCCCTGGAAGGCGCGCTGAAGCTGAAGGAGATTTCGTACATCCACGCTGAAGCCTACCCGGCAGGCGAGCTGAAACACGGCCCGCTGGCGCTGGTGACGGAAGAAATGCCGGTGGTCACCATCGCGCCGAACGATGCGCTGATCGAAAAGCTGAAGTCCAATATGCAGGAAGTCCGCGCCCGCGGCGGCCAGCTCTACGTCTTCGCCGACGTCGACTCCCGCATCACCTCCGGCGACGGCGTCCACGTGATTCGCCTGCCCGAGCACTACGGTCACCTGTCCCCCATCCTGCACGTGGTCTCGCTGCAGCTGCTAGCCTACCACTCCGCTCTGGCACGCGGCACGGACGTCGATAAGCCTCGCAACCTCGCCAAGTCAGTAACCGTCGAGTAATCCGAACAGGGCCAGTCAGCGCTCCCCGCGCTGACTCGGCTTAAGCCCACAGCCAAGGGCTGGCCGCAAAAGCAAGGCAGAGGCAACTTCTCGGTGTATGCTGGCAACATCGATACATGACTTCATGTCTAAGAAACCATTGATCTGCACATGAATCAGCCGGCCTCCCGCACGATGTTGATAAGTTATTATTTGATAACTTTCCTGTTGTTGCTCACCCCTACATTATTGATCTGGCAGCACTTCGGCATGACCCGGATCATCGAGATTTCGCCCCGCGAACCGCACGGCGCAAGGGTCACCGATGACAGTCAGGACAACAACGGCGACTCAGCCTCATCGCTCGTTGTCAGCAAGGATGCGATCACCATGCACTGCAAGCTGGGCCGGGCCGCTCCCTACCCATTTTGCAAACTGCAATTTCTGTTGGGCGCCGCCGGCAAAGGAGTGGACCTTTCCAGGTTTGACTCGATCGTGTTCGAGATGCGCTATCCGGAGACATCCCCGCAATATATCAAGCTCCACCTCATGAATTTTGAACCGGAATTTTCCACGGTTGGAGAGTGGAACTCGCAGCGGTTCAACGAGGCCGAAATTGAACCCGCCGGCCAGCCCACTTTGACGATTCCTTTCAATGTGCTGCGCACTGCGGACTGGTGGCGCGGCACACGGAAAATACCGCTGTCCAAGAGCTACGCCAGGTTTGATAACGTGACGGCTATAGAGATTTCGACGGGAGCTATAGCGCCCGGCCAGCTGGTCACAATCGAGGTGCGCTCGATCCAGTTGCGTGGAAAATGGATCTCACAGGCGAAACTCCTCATGTATCTGGTTTCCGCGTGGATTGCATTCGGCATTCTCGGGCTGTTAAACATGCAAACGCGCACCGCCCAGCTGCGCCGGCAAACCCGGTATCTGCGCACGTTGATCGACACGCTGCCGCTGCTGGTCTGGCTCAAGGATACGAGCTCGCGCTACCTAGCGGTCAACCAGGCGGAAGCCGCGGCGTGCGGTCGAAGCGTCGACGAGATGGTAGGCAAGTCGGACCAGGAATTGTGGCCGCCCGAGTTGGCAGGACCCTATCACGCCAAGGACAACGAAGTGATCACGACGCGCGAACGCGCAACCGTGGAACAGGCGATCGAAGGCGCGAACGGTCTGGTGTGGATGGAAACTTATCGGGCTCCCGTGCTGGACGAGGACGGCACGCTGCTGGGCATGGTGGGAGTATCGCGCAACATCAGCGAGCGCAAGGCGGCGGAGGCGGCGCGGGAAAAGGCGCTGGCCGAAGCGGTGCGGCTGGCGCGCCTGCGCAGCGACTTCCTGGCGCAGATGAGCCACGAATTGCGCACCCCGCTGAATGCCATTCTCGGCTATGCGCAAATCCTGCAGCGGGAGCCGCAGTTGCCGAAGCGGCAGGCGGTGGGCCTGGCGACCATCCACGAAAGCGGCCAGCACCTGCTCACCCTCATCAACGACATCCTGGACCTGGCGCGTGTCGAGGCCGGCAAGCTCTGTCTGCAGGCGACCGATATCGATCTTTCCAACTTTCTTCGCATCGTCGACGACATCATTCGTGTGAAGGCAGAGGAGAAAAGCCTGTCCTTCGAGCTCCGCGCCTCGCCCGAACTGCCCGCCGCGGTAAGCGTGGACGACAAACGCTTACGCCAGATACTGCTCAACCTCCTGGGCAATGCGGTGAAGTTCACCGATCGCGGCGGAATTGTTCTTGGCGTACAGCGCGTTGCGACTGCAGTGAACGGCCAAACCACGGTCCGGCTGCGCTTCGAAGTGGAGGACAGCGGTATCGGTATGAGCGAGGAACAGCTTTCGCGCATCTTCCTGCCGTTTGAACAGGTGAGCGATGTGAGACGGCGCGAGGCCGGAACCGGATTGGGCCTGGCCATCAGCCACCAGCTCATCCGGCTTATGGGCGGAGATATCCATGTACGCAGCGTGTTGGGCAAGGGAAGCCTGTTCTGGTTCGAGCTGGATCTGCCGCTTGCCGAGCCCCTGCTTACCGAGCTGTCGGCACAGGCGCCGATCCTTGGTCATGAAGGTCCGGGCAAGAAAATACTGGTCGTTGATGACGTGGCGCACAACCGCGCCATGCTGATCGAAGCCTTGCAACCGCTCGGCTTCGACGTCCACGACGCGAAGAATGGTGAGGAATGCCTGGAAATGCTCGACGCTGTCCGCCCTGATCTTATCGTGATGGATGTCATGATGCCGGTCATGGATGGACGGGACGCGACGCGCAGGATACGCGCCATGCCGGAGTTCGCCGGAATCCCCATCATCATCGTGACGGCCAGTGCCAGCCGCGAAGATGAGACGAAGAATCTGGAAGCGGGCGCCAACGCCTTCATTCCCAAACCCATAGAACTTCCTGTGCTGCTGAAAACCATCGGCAAGCTTTTGTCACTGACCTGGATTCACGACAAAGCTAAGCGGGACAGCGCGGAAGAGCCGGCGGAGCTCGTCGCACCGCCGGCACACGAAATCGAGACGCTTTACCGGCTGGCCAGGCTCGGCAACATGGGCATGCTCAGGGAGCGCGCCGATTACCTGAAACAGCTGGACCAGCGTTACATTCCCTTCGCCTCGCGGCTGCGGCAGCTGGCGGACAGCTACCAGTCCAAGGCAATCATGGCCCTGGTGGAGCGGTATCGTACGAGTCCGGAAGTAACGCGGACGGAAAGCCCGCCAGGCTGATGAGCCTCGGTGAGGCAACGGGCTCAGCGCTCCAGTACGTACTTCCCGGGCGCCGCATCCAGCCACGGGAAGTGGGCGTGCGCCTCAGCCGACGGCTGGCGCCAGCTGCCGCAGCGCTGTGCCAGCCAGGCGTCCCAGTCGCTCCACCAGGAACCCTTTACAGGAGTCTGCAGCGCGCGCCAGGACTTGGCATCGCGGTCCTTCACCAGCTCATCCGACCAGAATTGCTGGTTGTGGTTGCCGCCCGGCGGGTTGACGATGCCCAGGATGTGGCCGGAGGCGGTCAGCGTGTAGCGCACGGGGCCGCCGCTGAGGGCGGCGCTCTTGTAGGTGCTGCGCCATGGCGTGATGTGGTCGGCTACGGCGCCGACGGCGTACAGGGGCTGCTTGATGCGCCCGAGGTCGATCGGCTCCCCGCGCAGGGTCAGGCCATCTGCCTTCGCCAGCTTGTTGCCGAGATAAAGCTCGCGCAGCAGGAAGTTCTGCGTCGCGCGCGGCTGGCGGGTGCCGTCGGCGTTCCAGGCCAGCGGCGCCAGCGCGGGCGCCGCTTCGCCGTACAGGTATTTGTGCACCACGTAGCGCCAGATCTGCGTGTTCGGGCGCAACATGCGGAAGCTCCAGCCGATCTGCATATTGTTGAGAAAGCCCTGGCGCTGCATCAGGCTGCCCAGCATGGCCACGCTTTCCTCGCTGATCAGGCTGGCGATATCGCCTGGCTTGGAGAAGTCCATCAGCGTTGCCAGCAGTGTCCAGTGCGCGATGGGCATGTCCGATGTCCGCTCGCGGTTCAGCCAGGCCATCAGCGCCGACAGCGCGGTGCCGCCGATGCAGTAGCCTACGGCATGGACCTGCGGCACGCCGGCGATCTGCCGCGCCGCTTCCACCGCCGCCAGGATTCCTTCGAACAGATGGTCCTCGAAGGTCGCGCCCGCCAACTCGGAACCGGGATTGCGCCAGCTGATAATAAACACATCGAAGCCACGTTCGACCAGGTGGCGCACCATGCTTTGCTTCGCCGTCAGGTCGAGGATGTAGTACTTGTTGATCCACGGCGGCACCACTACCACGGGTATGGTGTGGACCTGCTTGCGCACGGGCGTGTATTGGATCAATTCCATCATCCTGTTACGCAGCACAACACGGCCAGGCGTACCCGCCAGTTCGCGGCCCAGCTCGAAGCCGCTGCTGTCCACCATGCGCAGGTCGCCGGCCAGCAAATCGTGCCACCACTCTTCCATGCCGCGGCGCAGGCTGCCGCCGGCGGTTTCGAAAGCATGCTGCAGCGCTTCCGGGTTCGTCAGCAGGAAGTTGCTCGGCGACACCGCATTGCACCAGTGGCGTAGCCAGAACGCCGCGCTGCGGCTATCCCGGTCATCAACGCCAGGCGTGTCGTACACCAGACGCTCCAGCGTTCGGGTTACCGCCAGGTACTGTTGCATCAGGCCGTGGAAGTAAGGATTCTCGTGCCAGGCGATATGCGTGAAGCGGTCGTCACCTCGGCCGCTTCTGCGAGCGGCGCAGGCATAGCCGAGGCCCAGGTAATCGTGGCCATTTCCTGCCACGCCCGGGCCAGTTCGAAGGGGTGGCCCAGCCAGGCGGCGGCCACGTTGACGAATGGATTCGGCATTAGTTGAGTATAAGCCCAGCAGCCGGCTGCGCGCGTTGTATCGCGCTACTTAAACAACGCCGCAGCAACGCTGCAGTTGGACATGGTGAGCACCCTGCTGCACCTGGCGTTGAAAAGGTGCCCAGCTAGCGGCAGTCCGGCAACTCCACAGTGACGGCGGCGCCCGTGTACTGGACGCTGCGCGCAGGTGCGCCTGGCGCCGTTCCGCAGGCCACCCGATAAGCCTGGGCGGTGGGCATGCCCGGATACTGGCCCTTGCGCCCGCCCAACGTCAGGCTGTGGCGGCCTTCGTCCCAGCTGAGGGCGACGCTGGCGTAACGGCCCTGTTCATAGCCGTAGCCGTCACCCTCGTCGTCGTAGAGAACGAAGCTGCCGTCGCGGCCGGGATAAACGCGCAGCTCGATGGGTTCGGTGCTTGGCTGGTCCGCGTACTGCTTCACGGGACCGAGCGGCAGGATGCTGCCCGCGCGAACGAAGAGCGGAATCGTCTCCAGCGGTGCGGTTGCGGCGATCACGCGGCCGCCGGTGGACTGCTTGCCGGTCCAGAAGTCATACCAGGTTTCCTTGCCGGGCAGGTAGACGGTACGTACGTCCGCCGAAGGCTGCGTGACGGGAGCGACCATCAATGACTTGCCGAACAGGTATTGATCGGCCACGCCGAGGGCCGCACGGTCGCTGCGGAAATCCATCGCCAGCGGACGCATCATCGTGCCCGCATTGCGCGTTACGTCCCAGGACAGCGAATAGATGTAGGGCAGCAGCCGGTAGCGCAGCTTGTCGTAATCGACCAGGATTTTCTGCGTGCGGTCATCAAACTGCCAGATCTCCTTGCCCTCGCCGGTACCATGCACGCGGAACATCGGATTGAACACGCCGAACTGGTACCAGCGCACGAACAGTTCCGCATAGGCCGGATCGCTGGGTTTGCCGCCGAAGAAGCCGCCAATGTCGGCCGACCAGTACGGAATGCCGCTGATGCTGAAGTTCAGCGCGGCCGGCACCTGGCGGCGGAAAACGTCCCAGTTGCCGCCGGTGTCACCGGACCAGGTAATCGCTGCGTGCCGCTGCTGGCCGGCGTAAGCGGAACGCGTGAGGATGAAAGCGCGCTTTTCCGGCATGTCGCGCCTCATGCCTTCATAGACGGCCTTGGTATGGAACAGGGGATAGGCGTTGTAGACTTCGGCGCCCGGACCTTGTCCCGTCTTCACTTCGCGCAACTGGCCCCAGGCGCCGCCCAGTTCGGCTTCGCTGGCGTCCAGCCACCAGCCATCGAATCCCAGCTTGCCCAGGCGGTTCATCACCTGTCGCCAGTAGATGGAGCGGCCTGTCTCCGAGAAGGCGTCATACCAGCGGCCTTCGCCGGCCGGATAGACGTTCTGGTACACCTTGGGATACATGGCGCCCGCGCGGTCCAGTTCCGCCGTTGTATCCAGGCCCAGGTCGAAGCGCGCCCATACCGAGATGATCGAGTGCACGTTCCTGTCATGCAGATCCTTCACCATGGCGGCCGGATCCGGATAGCGCGTGCGGTCGAACTGGTGGCTGCCCCAGGACTTCGGCGCCCAGTATTGCCAGTCCTGCACAATAGCGTCCAGCGGCACCTGCATGGCGCGGTAGCGCGAAGCGACGGACAGCATTTCCTCCTGAGTGGCGTAGCGCTCCTTCGATTGCCACAGGCCCCAGGTCCAGCGCGCCATCATGGGCGCGTCCCCCGTCAGCGCACGGTAGCCGGTCACCACGTCGTCGAGCTCCGGGCCGTAGATGAAGTGGTAGTCGATGCCGCTGCCCGCTTCCGAGCGGATCACCTGCTGGGACGCCGTCTGCGGCAGGTCGACATCCACCCGCGTCACTGAGGCATTGTTCCAGAGCACACCGTAGCCATCGGACGAAACCAGCATCGGCACGCCCACATCGAGATTCGCCTGCTGCAGCAACACGCTGTTGCCGCTGTAGTCGAGCAGCCCTCCCTGGTGCTGGCCCAGGCCATAGATAGCGCCGCCATGGGAGAAGGTTTGCGATACCCCGCCGCCTTTCGCCGTCGGCAGGACGCGGGCCTGCGGGCCGGCTTCTTCCATGATCGTCTTGCCGTCCTTGCCCTCAAAAGCGAGCGTGGCCTTGGCCTTGTCGATGCGCACCGAGAATGCGGACGTGGATAGCATGTAAGCCTCGGCACTCTCCGTCAGCTCCCAGTTCACGGCACGCGGCTTGCCGATCACGGCGGCGTTCCAGGAGCCCGGCCAGTCGGCGCGGCGGTGGAAGCGCACATGCACGATGCGGTCGGACCAAGGCTCGATCTTGAGCACGCCCTGTGCGGTGCGCAGCGTGATGCCTGCCGGCGACCTGGACATGCCGGTAATAGCTGCGGAAGCCGTGGCGGTAGTGTGTGCGCTATCCGCTGCGAACGCGCCGCCCATGCAAGCCAGGGCGACACAGAGGACGGACGTGCGCAATCCCTCGCGTGGTGTGAAGTGCATGCTGCTCTCCTTACTCGATGATCAATAGCGAGACGCCCTGGCGCGGAAGGGCAAAGTTGAGGCTTGCGGCGCCGCCCTTGACTGTCAGCACCGGCAGGGCCGCCGGCTTCATTGCCGATGCGGCTTCCAGCGCCTGGTATTGCTTGTCGTTCGGCGACTGCGGCGAACCGAGGGCCTGCCAGGCGGTGAAGGCGTTGGCGTTCGCCTTGTCCACGCGCCATTGCGTGACCTTGCGCGAGCCCGCAGTGCCAAGGCCCTTGAGATCAAGCTTTACGGCCGCATCGGGACCGGCGACATCGTCATCGTGGTAGTGCCAGCTCAGGATGGCGAGCCGGCCATCGCCGGTGCGTGTGGCGATCACGCCCACATCGGGCGCGGCGCGAACGCCCTTGGCCAGGATTTCGTCCACAGGCAGGGCGCCGCTGCTGCTGGCGGCAACGCGAAGCGGCCCGAGTTTCGAGAACAGGCGGAACACGTTCAGCACCGGCAAGTCGACGCCATTGGTCGCGAGCTGGCGGTAGCCCGCGAACCAGGGCTGGTCCTCGAAGGTGAAGGCCCAGGTCAGCGCGCCATCCAGGTTCACGCCGCGGCGCGCGGCCAGCTCCCAGATGCGGGCGAAGCTGGCGGCCGTATAGCTGGAATACATGGTGCCGTTGCGGTAGGCGTTCTGCGGGCCGGGGCAAGCGGCGCAGCCTTCGGGATCGCTCTCGCCGATGACGATGGGCTTGTCCTTCAGCTGCGGGATGGCGACAATCTTGGCAAAGCCTTCGTCCACGCCGCGCAGGTGCTCCTGGATGCCCATGCGCACGTGGCCGTCGACAAAGCGCGGCATGCCTTTGGCGTGGAAGGAGAGGAAATCGGTCGGCGTGCCGGTCTGGCCGGTGGCGTAGTTAGTGCCGGAAACTACGTGCTTGAGGAAGGCGTCCATCCATGCGCCGCCGGTGCCGGCCACGTCGGGCCCGCCGACAAAGGCTTCCGGCAAGGCGCGCTTGATGCCGGCGATGGCGTAGTCATGCAGCTTGTTGAATTCGTCCTGCGTGCCGCTCCAGTAAGTGTTGAAGTTGGGTTCGTTCCAGACTTCGAAGTACCACTTCTTCACCTCATCGCGGCCGTAGCGCTCGATATTGTGCTTCGTCCACTGATAAACGAGCTCACCCCACTTCGCATAATCCTTCGGCGGCGCATTCCAGCCGGCTTCGATCAGGTTGTAGGCGAAGCCTGGGCGCCAGCTGTGCTGGTAGGGTGTGCCCGGCTTCGCGCTCGACATCGCCTCCGGCATGAAGCCGACCTGCAGATAGGGCCGCACGCCGCGCGCCAGATAGGTATCGATGATGCGGTCGGTCACGCTCCAGTCATACACCGTCTGGCCGTCTTTGGTTTCGGTGTAGGCGTTGGTGCTGCCCCATTTGAAGGCCGGCGTGCCGTCGCCCGTATTGAGGAGATTATGCGTGCGGAAGAAGATCTCGCCTTGCCGCAACTCGCCCAGATGGGACATCAGCTTGCGGCCATCCTTCATCGTGGCATAGTTCGGTTCGTCTGCGCCGAAGAAGCGCCAGATGGGCTTCAGTTCGCCGGCGGGCCGGGAGGCATCGACATGGATCGTTACGGGAAAGGACGGCGGCGCTTCTTGCGCCAGGACCGGACCAGCCGCCAGCAAGGCGGCCATCCCGAGGGGAAGGCGAACCATGAATCTCCTCCAGTCTTTTTATAGTTGAGCAAAAGCATACGCTCGCCCAACCTCGACCGTGATGAAATTCAGGACGCAGTCGATACCGGTTTCGATATCGTTTATGGGGTCAGGCACGAAATGTTTCATGAGCTCGCCTACGCGCCGAGCTCATGAAACATTTCGTGCCTGACCCCTAATTATTTAGTCGACGGTGGCGCCGCTGTCTTTTACGACCTTGCCCCATTTCGCGTGCTCGGCCTGGACGAATTTGCCGAAGTTTTCGGGCGTGTCGCCGACGTAGGCGGAGCCGGTGTCGGCCAGCACTTTCTGGAAATCGGGGCCTTTCATAACTTTCTGCGCTTCGGCGTTGATCTTGGCGACCACGTCCTTCGGCGTCTTGGCCGGGGCGAACAGGCCGTACCAGGCGTAGGACTCGATGGACGGCACGCCGGACTCGACAAACGTCGGCACATCCGGCAGCAGCGGCGAGCGCTGGGCGCTGGTGATGGCGATGGCCTTTACCTTGCCGCTCTTAATGTGCGGCATGATCGCGATCGTGCTGTCGAACATCATCGGGATATGGCCGCCCAGCAGGTCCGAAATGGCTGGCGCCGAGCCCTTGTACGGCACGTGGGTCATCTGCAGCTTGGTGGTGCTGGCGAACAGTTCGCCGGTCAGGTGCTGCGGCGTGCCGTTGCCGGACGAGGCGAAGGAGAAATCGCCCTTCTTCGACTGGATATAGGCCATCATTTCCTTCAGGTTCTTGGCCGGTACCGATGGATGCACGACCAGCACCAGCGGCACGCGCAGCAGGTTGGTCACCGGCGCCAGGTCCTTCAGCGGATCGAAGGTCATGTTCTTGTAGAGGCTGGGATTGATCACGATCGGCGCGCTCGACGTGACCAGCAGCGTGTTGCCATCCGGCTTGGAACGCACCACCGCGGCGGTGCCGATATTGCCGCCGCCGCCCGCGCGGTTATCGATGACGAAAGGCTTGCCCAAGTCCTCGGTCAAACCCTTGCCCAGTGGACGCGCCGCGATATCGGATGGGCCGCCTGGCGGCCATGGCACGACAACGGTCACGGTGCCGTTGGGCCAGCTTTGGGCGAATGCACTGAGGGATAAGAGCGATGCTGCGAAAGCGAAAACGAGGGATTTGCGCTCGCCGGAGAGAAGTCTCATTTTTATTGTCCTCTAAAGTGATGTGCTCAAAGAGTACACCTTTTTCACTTTAGATAACAATTCCCTCTGCGTGCTCTATGGAAACCGGCTTGCCGCGCACAGTCGTGACCTTAATATCGCGCATGCTGACATTGCGCACCGGCAGCGAGGCTTCGCCCTTGATCTGGCACATGAAGCCCGCTTCGCCCACCACGACATTGCTGACGTGCAAGCCCTCAATCGGCGTCAGGCGCCGCTCATAAGTCGGCACCAGCTCGCGCCACTGGTAGAGCACGTCCGTATCCACGCTCAGCACGCCGCCTGCGATGCTGGTTGCGCTGACGTTCGACAGGTGGATATTGCGCACATAGCCGCCGCGCCGTTCATTGGTCTTGACGAACAGCAGGTTGTTGATGCTGCTGCGCACGGCGGAACCGCTGTGATCAAAGTGGCAGTTATCCACAAACACATTTTCGATGCCGGCGGAGAGCTCGCTGCCGATGGCCATTAGCTGGTGTCCGTTCTTGATGCGGCAATTGCGCATCACGATATTCTTCGACGGCACGCCGAGGCGCCACGCATCCTGGTCGCGCCCCGACTTCACCGAGATCGCATCGTCGCCCTGGTCGAACACGCAATCCTCGATCAGCACATTCTGCGACATCTCGGGGTCCACGCCATCATTGTTATGGCCGTGCGCCTTGATCTTCACTCGGCGGATCACCACGTCGCGGCACAGGAAGGGATGCAGCACCCAGAAGGGACTGTTCTCGATGCTGATGTCCTCCACCAGCACATTGCGGCAGCGGTTGAACTGCACGAATTGCGGGCGCAGGTTGGCCTGGCCGTTGGTCATCTGGCGCTCGCTGACCGGCACGCCTTTCGCGGCCATGTGATACAGCGCCACCAGCGCATCCATATGCGGCTTGGGACGGGCGTACCACACCTTCCACACATCCAGCTTCGCCTGCAGCTTGCCTTCACCCGTGATCGCCACGTTTTCGCAGTCATAGGCGTAGACCAGCGGCGAATAGTTATAGCATTCCAGTCCCTCCCACGTGGACTGCACGGCAGGCAGGTAGTCGGCGGGATTCGACGAGAACAGCAGCGTGGCGCCCTTCTCCAGGTGCAGGTTCACATTACTCTTCAGGTGGACCTTGCCCGTCGGCCAGACGCCGGGCGGCACGACCACCGTGCCCGCCCCCGCCCCATGCGCCGCCTCAATCGCCCGCTGAAGTGCCGCCCCATTCTTTAAAACCAAAGTCGCAAAGCTAGTGTTAGGTCTCAGCCACGGGGTGGCTGAGACATCGTGGCTGACACTTGGGTTTGCTTCTGGTTTTGCGCCAAAGTCCGTAATCAGGAAGCGCTGCGCCCCCGAAAAATCCGGCACCGCAATTGATGGCATCTCAAACGGCGCATCCACGCGGACAATCCGCTGGCGGGGTGACGGCGCCAAACTGGCGCAACCAATCAAGGGCAAGGAAAGCCCGGCGAACAGCAAGGTCCGCCGGGAAAGGGAGAGCTCTTTCATGCGTCCATACTACCGCCAGGAGCCGCATGCGGAACATGGCAAGCGCAATCGCTCACCATGTTGAGCCGATCAGCCTCGCGCCGACAGCTTCCAGTCCGGACGCACCCAGTGGCAGGTATAGCCGTTCGGGATGCGCTCCAGGTAATCCTGGTGTTCCGGCTCCGCTTCCCAGAACGGCCCGGCGGCCGCCACTTCGGTCACCACCTTGCCGGGCCACAGGTCCGACGCATTCACGTCGGCGATCGTGCCCTCGGCAATGAGCTTCTGCTCGTCGTTGAGGTAGAAGATTGCGGAGCGGTAGCTCATGCCCAGGTCGTTGCCCTGGCGGTCCTTCGTGGTCGGGTCGTGGATCTGGAAGAAGAATTCCAGGATCTTGCGGTAGCTGATCTTGCTCGGGTCGAACACGATCTCGATACCCTCGGCGTGTGTGCCGTGGTTACGGTAAGTCGCATTGGGCACATCGCCGCCCGTATAGCCCACGCGGGTGGAGATTACGCCGGGCTGGCGGCGCAGCAGCTGCTGCATGCCCCAGAAGCATCCGCCGGCGAGGATGGCGGTTTCGGTTTGTGTTGTCATTTAAGGTTCTCCTTGAACAGCCGAGATGGGGGCGGCGGGCTTATTTGGCAAGCTTCACCAGCGGCTGGTCCTTGCGCACCAGGTAAGTTGCCAGTTCGGATGCGTCACGGTCGCCGATCACGCGCACGGAATGGTTCACGCCGGCCGGGATGTATACGGCGTCGCCCTTCTTCAGCAACACCGGCGGACGGCCTTCCAGAGTGTATTCCATCGTACCTTCCAGCACATAGGCGATTTCCTCGCCCGGATGCGAGTGGTTCGGTGCTGTCACGCCGGCCGGAATGTCGACACGCACCTGGATCGCCTCCACGCCCGGCACCGAATGGTCATGGCGCAGGATTTCAGTGCGGCCGATGCCGGCCATTTGCTGGGCGCTGGCGAAACCTGCAGTGGCGAACAGGGCGGCGGCGAAGATTTTATGGGTCGTTTTCATGCTATTTCCATCCTTTTCAAAGTGACGGAAGGATTTATACCGCTGACTTCGCGCCGATGTGTATCGCTCTTTGTATGCGGACCTTCCAGACACAAATCAGTACAAATGGCCGCTAGCGCACCAGGGCCAGCGCGTCGGCCCCGGCGGGGAAATGCAGCTGTCCGGTGCTGTCGTTCGCGGCGCGCCACACGGCGTCGGCGACATCCGCCTCGGTGGTCACCGGACCTGGCTCCGCATAGCCGGCAAACACCGATTGGGCGAACGCCGCATAAGGCTCGGTGAACAGGCCATCCATGCGCGAGCCGGTGTTCTGCGTGAAGCGCGTGCTGGCGCAGTATCCGGGTTCCACCAGCTTCGCCTGCACGTTGAACTGTTCCATCTCCAGCGCCAGCGAGGCCGTGAAGCCGTCGATGGCCGATTTGCTGGCGGTGTAGACGGCCACCAGCGGGAAGGGCGCCATCGTCGCGCTGGAGGTCACGTTGACGATCACCCCCTCGCGGCGAGCGCGGAACTGCGGCAGCGCGGCCTGGGTCATCGCCATCGTGCCGAAGGTGTTGGTCTCGAACACTTCGCGGATGGTGTCCATTGGCGTCGCCTCGAAGGCGCCGGCCAGGCCGATGCCCGCATTGTTCACCAGCACATCGATCGGCCCGGCCGCCTGCAGGACGGCGGCGATGCTGTCCGCTTTCGTAATATCGAGCGCCAGCACGCGCATACGCTCCGAGCGCATCTCCTCCCGCGGCGTACGCATGGTCGCAACCACATTCCATCCTCGCGCATGAAAATACCGCGCCGTCTCCAGCCCATACCCCGAAGAGCACCCCGTAATCAAAACAGTCTTCATCCTCATTCCTTCGCAATTAGTGGTGTCAGATCTGACATCACAACTTTAGCGGGGCGGGGGCGGATTCTCTATAATTGGTAGTCCATGTTTTGTTTGTGAGAGTCCGGTGATGGCTGATCCGCTTTCGGAGGTGATTGCGCAGCTGCGGCCGCATGCGGTGTTTTCGAAGGGGATCAGCGGAGCGGGACGCTGGGGTGTGCGGTATGGCGAATTCGGGCATCCGAGCTTTTGTGCGGTACTCGAGGGGAGCTGTTTGCTGGCTGTTGACGGGCAGGCGCCGGTCACGCTGGGGATGGGCGATTTCGTGTTGATGCCCGCCACGCCGGGCTTTACCCTGTCCGGCTTCGAGCCGATAACGCCGCAGCTTATCGACCCGAAAACTGCGCCGCAACCCACTGAGGATGTGCGCCACGGCGACCAGGAGGCGGTAGCCGACGTGCGTCTGCTGGGCGGCTACTTCGTGTTTGACTCTCCGGATGCGTCGCTGCTGGTGTCATTGTTCCCGGCGCTCGTGCATGTGCAGGGCGCCGAGCGCCTGTCCACACTTGTGCACTTGGTCTCCGACGAGGAAAAGGCGCAGCGCGCCGGCCGCGACCTGGTGCTCACGCGCCTGGTGGAGGTGCTGCTGGTCGAAGCCTTGCGCGCCACCCCCGGCGAGCAGGCGCCCCCTGGCCTGCTGCGCGGCCTGGCAGATTCGCGTCTCGCCACCGCCATGCGCGAAATGCACGCCGACCTCGCACATTCATGGACGGTGGAGCAGTTGGCGAACAAAGCCGCCCTGTCCCGCTCCGCCTTCTTCGAGCGCTTCACGCGCGCCGTGGGACTGGCGCCGATGGAATACCTGCTGGCCTGGCGCATGGCCGTCGCCAAGGACCTGCTGCGCCGCACCGACCTGGCGCTGGCGGAAGTCGCGGAGCGTGTCGGCTATGGTTCATCGAGCGCCTTCAGCACCGCTTTCAGCCGCTACGTGGGCATGCCGCCGGGGCGGTATGCGCTCACGTTTGCGCAGCGAACTTCACCGTGACGCATAGCCCTCGCCCATCGACTCCCTCTCCCAGCGTCACCTGCGCGCCGTGGTTGTGGGCGATATTGCGCACGATGGAAAGACCCAGTCCGGCGCCCCATACCGCATTGCCTTCGGGCCGGTAAAAACGGTCAAACAGGCGTTCGCGCTGCTCGGGCAGCACGCCGGGGCCGTTATCGCATACGCGCAGCACCGGCCAGCCCTCGGACAGTTCGGCGACCACGTCTACCCGGCCGCCAGCCTGTGTATAACGCAGGGCGTTGTCCACAAGGTTATTGAGCAGCACGCGCAAGCCGTCCGGATCGGCCTGCACATGGACGGGCGTGGGCGCTACGGCGCCCAGGTCGATGCCGCGGTTGTCCGCTATGGCCGCATGATCGGCCACGATTCCGCGCAGCAGTTCGCCCAGCTCCACTTGCTGCAGCTGTTCCGCCGTATGGCCCGGCTCGAAGCGCGCGAGACTGAGCAGCTGCTGCACAAGGTGCGCGCTCCGGTCCAGGCGTTCATGCAATTTCGCCATCGCCAGGGCGCGCGCCTCCGGTGTGGTGGCGCGCTCCGCCAGTTGCAGCTGGATTTTCAGGGCCGTCAGCGGCGAGCGCAATTCATGCGCGGCATCTGCGACAAAGATCCGCTGTGCGGCCAGGGTTTCGTCGAACTTGGCCAGCAGCACGTTCAAAGCCTGCACGACGGGCGCCAGTTCGGACGGCCAGCCATCGGGATTCAGGGGATCGAGGGTGCTGGGCGAGCGGTCCTCGACCGCCCGCGCAAGACGGTCCAGCGGACCCATGGCGCGGCCGATCACGATCAGCACCAGCACCACCAGCATGCCGACAAATCCCACCAGCGGCAGGCCGGTGCGCAGCACGATGTGCGCCGCCATCTCATTGCGCACCTGCAGCGGCTGGCTCGCCTGCGCGTACAGCTTGTGGTGCACTTCGCCATAGACGCGCCAGGCCTGCCCTTTGATCGTTACGGTCGAGAAGCCACGCGTGTTGTAATTGGGCGTCGGCGGATTCGGGCGGGAGGCAAACAGTGGCCTGCCCTTCAGGTCCCAAACCTGCAGGATGAATTCTTCCTCGGGATCCTCGGGAGCCGGCAGGGAGGCGTCGGGTGCGAATTCGTCCCGGCAGGGCGCTGACCAGCTGGCGCAACTGCAAGTCTGCCAGCTCGCCGGTTTCGACCTGCAGCGAGTGGTAGAGCATGGCGCCGGCGCCGATGGCGCTGGCAATAGTTGCGCACAGCAGGCCGACCAGCAGCTGTTGGCGTATGGTCTTCATTCGGCGGCAGCAACCTTGTAGCCGACGCCGCGCACGGTCTGGATGAAGGTCTGCCCGAATTTCTTGCGCAGGTGGTGCACGTAGACGTCGATCGTATTGCTCTCGACTTCAGCGTTCCAGCCATACAGCTTCTCTTCCAGCACGCTTTTCGCGACCACGCTTCCCGGCTCGTCGAGCAGCGCGCGCAGCACGGCAAATTCGCGTGCGGACAGCGTTACCGCCGCGCCATCGAGGCTGGCTTCGTGGCTGGCCAGATCCAGCACAACGCGTCCATGACGGATGATCGATGTGGTGCGCGACACGCGGCGCCGCAGCAGGGCGCGGATGCGCGCCAGCAACTCATCGAGATCGAAAGGCTTGACGAGATAATCGTCTGCGCCGGCGTCCAGGCCCTGCACACGGTCGGCCGTGCTGTCGCGCGCGGTCACGATCAGGACAGGCACATCGAGCCCCCGGGCGCGCAAACCGCGCAATACGTCCATGCCCTGCTTGCGCGGCAGGCCAAGGTCGAGCAGCACCAGGTCATATGCCTGCGTGGACAGCGCCAGCTCAGCGCCGGCGCCATCGCGCACCCAGTCCACTGCGTAATTTTCCGCCCGCAATCCACCTTCAATGCTGTCGCCGATCATCGGATCGTCTTCCACCAGTAGCAGCCGCACGTTCACCTCGCCGAAAAGTCTCCGGAAATTATAGCGAGCTGCCCGTTAACGTTGCCTTAACCATGGATTTGATAGCGTATGGCCATGGTATTCAGGTTGTAGAAGGAATGGGAAAGCTATGCAATTAGAACAACAGGCCCAATTGGCCGGGGCAGCACCTGCTGCACTTCCCATTGATTCCTCGGCATTGCGCAGTTGGCGCACATGGCTGATCCTGGCCGTCGCCGTGCTGCTGCTGTGCAGGCTGGGACTGATGCTGGCCGCGCCCCTGGCGGACACGACGGAAGCGCGCTATGGCGAACTGGCGCGCCAGACTGCGGTCAACGGCTTCTGGCTGATGCCGCATATGGACCCGCAAACGCCCTTCTTCGCCAAGCCGCCGCTGTCGACCTGGCTCAGCGCAGCGTCGATGCGCCTGTTCGGCGTCAATGAATTCGCCGCGCGCCTGCCTGCCCTGCTGGTGTCGCTGCCCGCCCTGTGGATTACCATGCAGTTCTCCACAGCACTTGGACTGCGCCAGCGCTGGCTGGTTGTGCCTGTACTGGCGGCTTCTCCGCTGTTCTTCGTCAGTGCCGGCGCCGTGATGACGGACGCGGTGCAGATGACCATCGTCTGGGCTGCCCAGTACTGCGCCATCCAGGCGCTGGGCGCAGGTCGCACCGAGGGCCGCGCCTGGCGCCTTGGCTTCTGGGCGCTGGTGGGTCTGGGCGCCCTGTCGAAGGGCCTGGCTACCTGGGCCCTGATCGGCATGCCGCTAGCCGCATACGCACTGCTGCATCGCCGTCTCATGCAAATGCTGGGTCACGTGTGGGACTGGGCCGGCCTGACGCTGGCCTGTGCCATTTTCCTGCCGTGGTATCTCGCCGCGGAGCACGCCTATCCCGGCTTCATCAGCTACTTCATCATCGGCGAGCACTTTTCTCGTTTCCTGGTGCCTGGCTGGACGGGCGACCGCTACGGCTTCGCACACAGCCAGCCCTTCGGGGCAATCTGGGTGTTCTGGATCGGCGCGGCGCTGCCGTGGATGCACATCTTCATTCCACGCCTGGCGGCCCTGCTGCGCAGGCAGGAAAGGCCCGATCCGCTGGCCAGCTTCCTCTGGTGCGCGACGCTGGTGCCGCTGGCCTTCTTTACCTTCAGCCGCAACATCATCTGGACTTACGCTCTGACCGCCTTGCCGCCCTTTGCCGTACTGGTGGCCCAGCATATCGAACGGAGCACTGAGCTTGTCCAGCGGCGTACCGCGATCGGCCTGTTCATCTACGCGCTGCTGGTGGCGGCCGCGTCGCCTCTGATTGTGCGCCAGGTTGGCCGGAATTCGGACCGTGACCTGGTCCAGGCTGCACCGGCCGGTGCGCAGCTGCAGTATCTGGCCAAGCCAGCCTTCTCATCGGCTTTTTACACGCATGGCAATTTGCGCCGCGTGCCTTCCGGGGACCACGTCCACGGGTATGTAGTCATCGACAATGAAGACCTGAAGCGCCTGGATATCCAGCCGAAGCAGGTCCGCTTTGCCGGGACACACCGTTCACTGGTGGAGGAATAATATGCCAGCCAGCTCAATCTCTTTGCGGCGCGGCGCCCGCACTTCCATCTCGGTGGTCATGCCGGTGCTGAACGAGGCCGCATCCCTCGCGCAACTGCTGCCGCAACTGGCCGATACGCTGACCCGCACCGAAATGGAATGGGAAATCGTCATCGTCAACGATGGCGGCAGCGATGCCCTGGAAGAAGTGGTTGCCTCCTTCGAGCGCAGCCGTGCCTACAGCAATGTGCAGCTGCTACGCCTGTCGCGCAATTTCGGTAAGGAAGCCGCGCTGACCGCCGGCCTGAATGCGGCGCGCGGCGATGCGGTGCTGTCCATGGATGGCGATGGCCAGCATCCGGTGCAGCTGATCCCGCAACTGATCGCCTACTGGCGGGCCGGTGACGATATGGTGGTGCCGGTCCCCGAGTCGCGTTCGCATGAGCCGCGCCTGTTGGGTATGGCCAAGCGCGCCTTCTACCGCTTCATGCAGGGCGGCGAGCGCTTCCATATCCCGCCCAGCGCCGGCGACTTCCGGCTGATGGACCGGCGCGTCGTGGATGCGCTGCTGCAGCTGCCGGAGCGCACGCGCTTCATGAAGGGGCTGTATGCCTGGCTTGGCTTCCGCACACGCCTGCTGCCTTATGCAGTGCAGCCCAGGATGGCGGGCAGTACCAAGTTTCCGCTGCGCCGCCTGATCGAACTGGCGTCGCTGGGCATTACCTCGTTCTCGCTGAAGCCGCTGCGTTTCGTCTCCATCGCCGGCGCCCTGATCTCGCTGGGCGCCCTGAGCTACGGCTCATATATCCTCGTTGAGACGCTGGTGGTGGGCAATCCGGTATCCGGCTGGGCGACGCTGGCTTCCGGCATCATGCTCCTGTCCGGCATCCAGCTCCTGTGCCTTGGCGTGATTGCCGAATATCTGGGGCGGGTTTTCGAAGAGGCCAAGCAGCGGCCACTGTATGTGCTGGACGAATGCATCGACCATAGCCGCCTGGGCCGCCGCGAGCCGGTGTTGAAAGCCATGCCGTGAAGACCGTCATCATCAATGCTGATGACATAGGAATGCATCCGGCCATCGATGATGGCGTAGCGGCCCTGGTGGCGCAGGGCATGGTGACAGCGGCCAGCGTGATGGCCCTGGGTAAGCCGGACCGTCACGCATTAAGCGTCATGCGCAGCTGCGGCGCCAGCCTCGGCCTGCATCTGGACTTCACGAGCACCCTGGCGCACGCGCATCAGCACGGCGAACGGACAGTTGCCACCACGATACTCGCCGCCTGGGCCGGCCGTCTCGACCGCCGTCGCACGCGCGAGGCGATCCGCTATCAGCTGCAGCGCTACCAGGAGCTGACCGGCGCCCTGCCGGAATTCGTGGACGGCCACGAACACGTGCACCAGTTTCCGGTCATACGCGAAGCGCTGTTCGAGGTGCTGGCGGAAGCAGCCCCAGGGCGGCAGATCTGCATCCGCAATACGCTGCCACTGAGCTGGCGCGGGGGGAAGGCAGCGCTGATAGCCGCCCTTGGTGCTGGCGGCATGCTGCGCCTTGCCCAGCGCGCAGGCTACTACTACAACACGGATTTCTACGGCGTTTCACGACCTCTCGCCGCGCGCCGACCTGGCCCGCTGCTGGCGCAACTGGTTCGCGTCCCAGCGTGTATCGGGCGCACTGGCCATGTGCCATCCCGCCTCGGTGGCGCGTAGCCTTGAGCCTTTCCGGCTGCGCGAATTCCTGTTCCTTGGCGGCGCTCAGTTCTCCGACCTGCTGGCCGAATTCGAGATTCGACCCATGCCGTGGTCGGACGTTTAGGATGCCGCGCCACAGTGCGCTGCCCAGTTAACACCTACTTGACAAGTCCTTTGCTAGCTTAGGTCGAAACAAACGACCTCGGTAGGCTATACCGTGAAGACGGTCATAATAAACGCCGACGATATCGGCATGCATCCGGCAATTGACGACGGGGTGGCAGCGCTGGTGGCGCAGGGAGTGGTGACTGCGGCCAGCGTGATGGCGCTCGGCAATCCCGATCGTCACGCGCTGGGCGTGATGCGCCAGTGCGGCGCAAGCCTTGGCTTGCACCTCGATTTCAGCAGCCCTTTGGCGCACGCACCGCGGCACGGCGCGCACACATTTACCACGACGATGTTCGCCGCCTGGTCCGGCCACCTCGACCGCGGGCGCACACGCAAGGCGATCCGCTACCAGATCGAGCGTTTCCGGGAGCTGACAGGCAGCCTGCCCGAGTTTGTCGACGGTCATGACCGCGTGCACCAGTTCCCCGTTGTCCGCGAAGCGCTGTTCGATGAACTGGCCGAAATAATGCCCGGCCAGTCCATCTGCATCCGCAGCACGGCGCCCCAGGTCTGGCGCGGCGCCCGCGCGGCGCTGATCGCCCTGGGTTCGGGCGCCCTGGAGCGCATGGCCCGGCGCGCGGGCTATTTGCACAACACGGATTTCTACGGAGTGTACGACCACTCCGGCCGGACCGACCTGGGGCGCTGCTGGCGGGGCTGGTTCGCTTCGCAGCGGGCATCCGGTGCGCTGGCCATGTGCCATCCGGCATCGGCCGCGCGCGGACTGGAACCCTACCGGCTGAAGGAATTTGCCTTCCTGGGCGGCCCGCAATTTGCGGAATTGCTGGCGGAATATGACATGCGCCCCATGCCCTGGTGGCGGATCTAACTTTCCAGGATGCGGATCGCTTCGCGCGCCAGTTCGATCGCCTGTTCTTCCATCGCGATGCCGCCCTTGAGCAGCAGGTAGTGCAGCTGACGGGCCTTGGTATCGGCGCCGGTGGCGAAGTCGCGTTTCTCGAAGCTGCGGTACAGGGCCAGGCGCTCCTCGTGCATGGCCAGGTGGCGCTTCATTTCCTCCTGCAGCCCGGCCGGACCCACAGCCGCTTCGGCGCGCAGGCGCACCATCAGCGCGTCCCGCAGGTGACGCGGACCTTCGCTTTCGGCGATCCAGCGTTTCAGTTCCGCCACGCCCGCGGGCAGCACACGGTAGGCGCGCTTGCGGCCGCGGCCCGTCTCGGCCGGCAGGGACTCGACCCAGCCCGCCTGTTCCAGCCGGGCCAGCTCGCGGTAAATCTGCTGGTGGGTAGCGTGCCAGAAGTAGCCGATCGACTTGTCGAAGCGCCGGGCCAGTTCGGAGCCGGAGCCGGCTCGTTCGCAAAGGGAGGTCAACAGCGCGTGGGGCAAGGACATAAACGTGGCAACAATGGACAAATGCTCACATCTTGCCGTAGCGGTGGAGATCGTACAAGCCACAGATGTTTATGCAACCAGTTGCAAAGAAAATCGAACGGTCGTATATTTATGCAACCAGTTGCATAAACAAGGACCCCGCCATGACCGCCTACCCCCACCTGCTGTCCCCGCTCGACCTGGGCTTCACCACCCTGAAAAACCGTGTCCTGATGGGCTCGATGCACGTTGGCCTGGAGGAAATGCCGAATGGCTTCGAACGCATGGCCGCCTTCTACGCCGAACGTGCCCGGGGCGAAGTGGGTCTGATGGTCACCGGCGGCATCTCGCCGAACGAGGCGGGCCGTCCTTGGGCGGCTGGGGCCAAGCTGACCACGGAAGATGAAGCGAAAAAGCATCGCATCGTCACCGAAGCCGTGCACGCTGCGGGCGGCAGGATCGCCATGCAGATCCTGCACTTCGGCCGCTATGCCTACCACGACAAGCTGGTGGCGCCGAGCGCCCTGCAGGCGCCGATCAACCGCTTCGAGCCGAATGAACTGTCTTCCGAAGAAGTGGAACAAACGATCCAGGACTTCGTCAACTGCTCCGCCCTGGCCCAGTTCGCGGGTTACGACGGCGTGGAAATCATGGGCTCCGAGGGTTACCTGATCAACGAATTCATCGCCGCCCGCACCAACCACCGCGACGACGAATGGGGCGGCAGCTATGAGAACCGCATCCGCTTCCCGGTGGAGATCGTGCGCCGCGTGCGCGAGCGCGTCGGCCGCAACTTCATCATCATCTACCGCCTGTCGATGCTGGACCTGGTGGAAGGCGGCTCCACATTGGAGGAAGTGGTGCAGCTGGCGCAGGCCATCGAAAAGGCCGGCGCCACCATCATCAATACCGGCATCGGCTGGCACGAAGCACGTATCCCGACCATCGCCACAAAGGTGCCGCGCGCGGGCTATGCCTGGGTGACCAGGCAGCTGATGGGCAAGGTCGGCATCCCGCTGGTCGCCACCAACCGCATCAACACGCCGGAAGTGGCCGAGGGACTGCTGGGTGAAGGCGCATGCGACATGGTATCGATGGCCCGCCCCTTCCTGGCCGACCCCTTCTTCATGCAAAAGGCGCGCGAAGGCCGCGCCGATGAAATCAATACCTGCATCGGCTGCAACCAGGCCTGCCTGGACCACACGTTCGGCGGCAAGCTGACTTCCTGCCTGGTGAACCCGCGCGCCTGCCATGAAACGGAGCTGGTGATCGAGCCGGCCGTGTCGAAGAAGCGCATCGGCGTGGTGGGCGCCGGCCCTGCGGGCCTGAGCTTCGCCGTCACCGCCGCCGAGCGCGGACACGAGGTGGTGCTGTTCGATTCCGCTGCCGAAATCGGCGGCCAGTTCAACGTCGCCAAGAAAGTGCCGGGCAAGGAAGAGTTTTATGAAACCTTGCGCTATTTCCGCCGCCAGATCGAGCTGAAAGGCGTGGATCTGCGCCTGAACACGCGCGCCGACGTCGCCACGCTGGCGCAAGGCGGCTTTGATGAAATCGTGCTGGCAACCGGCGTCACGCCGCGCAAGCCCGAAATCGCCGGCATCGACCATCCGAAAGCCCTGAGTTACCTGGACGTGCTGCGCGACGGCAAGGCGGTCGGCAAGCAGGTGGCCGTGATCGGCGCTGGCGGCATCGGTTTCGATGTCAGCGAATACCTGACGCACGAGGGCGAAAGCGGCGCGCTGAATCCGGAGAAGTTCTACGCCGAATGGGGCATCGACACGCAGTACGCCGAGCGCGGCGGCCTGCGCCAGCCGGAGGTGGAAACGCCACCGCGCAAGGTCTACCTGTTGCAGCGCAAGACCAGCAAGGTGGGCGATGGCCTGGGCAAGACCACGGGCTGGATTCACCGCACGGGCCTGAAGGCGCGCCGCGTGGGCATGAGCGCCGGCGTGAACTACGAGCGCATCGACGACGCCGGCCTGCATGTGACCGTGGACGGGCAGGCGCAGGTTCTGCCGGTCGATCATGTGATCATCTGTGCCGGCCAGGAGCCGCTGCGCGAACTTCAGCAAGGCTTGCTGGATGCAGGCTGCAAGGTGCACCTGATCGGCGGTGCGGATGTCGCCGCCGAACTGGATGCGAAACGTGCTATCAACCAGGGCACGCGCCTCGCCGCGGCCATTTGAGGAGAGCCTCATGAACTTGCACCCCGCCGCCGCCAGATCGCTGGACCTGTGGCATTCGATGGTCGCCAGCGGCGACCTGGCCCGCTTGCCCGAAATCGTGCGTGCGGACGCGGTCTTCCGCTCGCCGGTGGCGCACACGCCTTACGAGAGCGCGGCTGCGGTGGTGATGATCCTGAATGCCGCCCTGCGTACTTTCGAGGACTTCAAGTACCACCGTGAACTCGCCAGTGAAGATGGCTTGAACGTGGTGCTGGAATTCAGCGCCCACGTCGGCGGCAAGGAACTGAAGGGCATCGACTTCATCCGCTTCGACGAGGAAGGCCGCATCGCCGACTTCGAAGTGATGGTGCGCCCGATGAGCGGCCTGCAGGCGCTGGGAACCGCCATGGCCGCCCGTGTCGGCGCCCACCTGCAGGCGCTGAAGGCCTAACGGTTCGTCAGCGTCACGCCGGCGGCGACCAGCACGCCGCCGGTCACCATCGAGGCCAGCACCTGCTCGCCGAGCATCAGCGCCGCCAGCGTAATGCCGAAGACTGGCACCAGGTTGTTGAAGACGGCTGCACGCGAAGGGCCGATGGCCTTCACGCCCTCATACCACCACACGAATCCGATCACCGTGCCGAAGGCGCCGAGGTAGGCGACCGAGGCGCCCACCTTCCAGTCCACCACGCTCCAGTCGACCGAGCCGATTTCGCGCGAGGCGCCGAGCAGCAGGAAGAGCAGGCCCCACAGGGCGGCATAGGTCGTTGCCGCTAGCGGCGTCAGGCCTTTCAGCGCGGCGCGTCCGACGATGGTGTAGGCCGCCCAGGAAGATGCCGCCGTCAGCATGAATAACTCACCGGTGCCGAAGGACTGGCTGATGTCATGCAGCGCCTGCAGCGGTTCGCCGCGCGTGATCACGATGGCCGCGCCGACGAAAGCGATGGCGATGCCGCCCCATTTCAGGCCGGTAAGCCGTTCGCGCATGATCACCGCCGCCGCCAGCGCCGTGACGATGGGATTCAGCGCCACGAACAGCGCCGAGCGGCCCGCCGGCATATGGCCCAGGGCCGTGAAGAAGCAGAAATTGTAGAGGAAGATGCCGGTCAGGCCCAGCGCCGCCGTGGCGCCGATCTGCTGGCCCGTCAGCCGCGGCAGGCCGCCTTCGCGCTTCCACGCCAGCAACAGCAGCAGGACCGCCGCAATGGCGAAGCGCAGCGACGCCGCCGTCATCGGCGGCAGGGCGTGCGAGGCGATGCGTCCTGCGATGAAAGTGCCACCCCAGATAAAGGTGGTCATTACAAGCTTGGCATAGATGGTTTTCATTTTGATCTTGCGGGCTGGGTTCGGAGCTTATACATTAATGCTAATCCCGACTCATGGAAAAATGAGGAAATACTCATGACCTTCACCCAGCTGGAAATCTTCGCCCTGGTCGCCGAACTGCGCGGCTTCACTTCCGCTGCCCTGCGCCTGGGCGTCAGCCAGTCCGCCGTATCGCACGCCATCAAGTCGCTGGAGCAGGAGCTGGGCGCGCAGTTGATCACCCGCCAGCAGGCAGTAATCGAGGTAACGGAGCTGGGCCAGCGCCTGCTGGTGCAGGCGCGCGAGATCTTGGGACTGGCCGAAGCCATGCGCCAGGAAGTGTCGGCCGCCAGTGGTCTGAACAAGGGGCTGCTGCGCATCGGTTCCTTCGGTCCCACGTCTTCGCTGCGCCTGCTGCCCATCATCCTGGACGTCTACCATCGCCGCTATCCGAACATCGAAGTGCGTATCGACGAGGCCACGGATGCCGATACCCTGCAGGCCATCCAGGACCGGCGCGTGGACGTGGGCTTCATCAGCCTGCCGGATGACCGTTTCGACACCGTGGAGCTGGTGGAGGACCAGATGATGGCCCTGCTGCCGGTCGGCCATCCGCTGGCCGCGCAAAAGGCGGTGTCGGTGCATGACCTGCTGCCGCTGCCCTTCGTCAGCCCGGAGCAAAGCTGCGCGGCCCCCGTGGAAGCCGCGTTTGCCGCCGAGGGGCTGTGTCCGCAGGTGCGCTACCGCATGACGCAGGTGTTGACGGTGCTGGGCATGGTGGAACGCGACGCGGGCTTCTCCTGCACCGCCGAACTGGCGCTGCCGGTTGACCTGGCGCGCACCTATCCCGGCGTGGCGGTGCGGCCTTTCGATCCGCCGATCCGGCGCCGCGTGGGCCTCGGCTTGCGCAATCTGGCGCAGGCTTCCCCCGCGACGAAAGCCTTTGTGGAAATCGCGCGCGAGGTGTGCCGCTCAGCACAGCGCGAACAGGCGGGCAAAGGCCAGGACGCTGCCCGGCTCCAGCATCGAGGTAAAAGCCCAGCCACTGAGTATGCTTAAAACGGCGGCTGTGCATAACAGCACGACTTGTTCACAGCGGTTCATCGCGCCTCCTACGCGGTTTGCAGCCGTGCCACGGCGCGGTCATCGATAGGCCAGTGCAGCGCGGCCGCCGCCAGGCCGACCGCCACGGCGGCGAACCATACCAGCTGGTAGGAATGGGTGGCGTCGTACACCACGCCGCCCAGCCATACGCCGAGGAAGCCGCCCAGCTGGTGTCCTACGAAGACAAAGCCGAACAGCGTGGAGATGTAGCGCACGCCGAATACTTGGCTCACGATGCCATTCGTCAGCGGCACGGTGCCCAGCCAGGTTATCCCCATCACGAAGGCGAACACGTAGACGCTGGCCTCGCTCAGTGGCGCGCTCACGAACAGCGCCATCGTGGCGGCGCGCAGCAGGTAGAGGTAAGCCAGCAGGTGCTTGCGTCGGTACTGGGTGCCGAGCTGGCCGCACAGGTAGGTGCCGGCCACGTTCGCCAGCGCTACGATGGCCAGGGCGGCGACGCCCACATTGGCCGAAAAGCCTTTGTCCAGCAGGTAGGCGGGGAAGTGGCCGGCGATGAAGGCCAGCTGGAAGCCGCAGGCGAAGAAGCCGGCGTTCAGCAGCCAGAAGCCGCGGTGCCCCATCGCTTCGCGGATCGCTGCACCCATAGACGCCGCCTCGCCTGGCCCCGGCCGCACGCCCGGCCCGGCCGCCGCGCCCGAGACGGCCGCGCTGTCGTCGAGCGGCATGGCGAGCGGCGCGGAGAGGGCCAGCATGAACGCCACCGCGATCAGCGCGGCCATCCAGCCCACGTTGCCGATCAGCCCTTGCGCCGCGGGCACCATGGCAAACTGACCCACCCCGCCAACCGCTCCTGCCAGCCCTAAAGCCCAGCTGCGCCGCGCCGCCGGAACGAGCCGGTTCAGCGCACCGTACACGGTGCCAAATGAAGTCCCCGCCAGTGCCATGCCGATCAGCAGCCCGCCGGACAACGCCAGTTGCGTGCTGCTGCCCGCATGCGCCATCAGATACAGCCCGGCCGCATACAGCAGGCAGCCGCCGGCAAGCACGCGGCGCGAGCCGAAGCGGTCCGCCAGCATGCCGGTCAGGGGCTGCATCAGTCCCCACACAAGGTTCTGCAGGGCGATGGCCAGCGCGAAATCCTCGCGCCCCCAGCCACGCTCGGAAGTCATGGGCAGCATGAACAAGCCCTGCACATGGCGCATGCCCAGCGCCAGTCCCATGATGACGCCGCCGCACAGCACGGCGGCCAGTGGTGATTTCATGAATTTCATCGATGCTCTCCCGGAATCTATGCACTCCGAGCATAGCGGCCGGCGCAGCGCAGGCGCCAGCGTTGATTTGGCATGACATCCATGCGTAATGCGCATGGATAGGATGCGTAAACAGCGTTGGCGCGCCTCGCGGCCTGGGCGCAGAATGAAGTCATCGAAGGAGCAAAGCCATGAATATGCTGATGACATTGCAGGCCCGTCAAACGGCCTCCCTGGCGCCCGAGGGCACGGTGCGCGTACGCTGCCTGCGCGGCATCCTGTGGATCGTGGGGCAGCGCGACGGCGAGGACCGCGTGCTGGAAGCGGGAGAGAGCGTGATGCTGGGCGCGCAGCGCCACTACCTGTCGAGCGTGCGGCGCGACGACGCGGTGTCCTTCGAACTCAGGCCGCAGCAGCAGGGCTCAAAGGCCGGCATGCTGGCGCGCCTGGGGCAGCGCCTGCGCCAGCTCTTCTGAAGTGGAAGCCAGTTGCTGCACCAGCCAGTCGCGGAACACGGCCACCTCTGCGCGCGGCGCGGGATCGGCCTGCAGCAGCCAGTAGCTGTAATCCGGCACGGCGCGGCGGCGACCATGCTGCGCCACCAGGCGGCCATCTTTCAGCAGCGGCAGGATCAGGGGCACGCGGCCCAGCGCCACGCCGTGGCCCTCCACGGCGGCCTGGATCAGCTGGTCGTACTGGTTGAATTGCAGCGTGCCGCGCGGCTTGCGCGCCAGGCCGAAATCGTCCAGCCAGCTGCGCCCAGTGCAGCCAGGGGCGGCGGCGGTCGTCCAGGTCCAGCAGCACCTGCGCCAGCAGGCCTTCGTCATCGGTGAAGGCGCCGGCGGCGACAGCGGGGCTGGCCACCGGCACCACATCCTCATGGAATAGATGAATCGCATGTTCCGGCGCGGACGCGGTGGGGCTGTAGCGGATCGCCAGGTCCACATCTTCCTGCGCCAGGTCCATCACGCGGTTGGTGGCGGCCACGCGCACATCGATGTGCGGATGCGTGCCGAGGAAGGCGCCCAGGCGCGGCAGGATCCACAGGGAAGCCACGCCCACGCTGGCCGACACCGTCACCGGCCGCGCGCGCCGCTCGCTGCGCAGAGATTCGGCCAGCTCGCCCAGCCTGTCCATCCACGGCGACGCCAGACGGAACAACTGCTCGCCCGCCGGCGTCAGCGCGATGCTGCGGTTGCTGCGCGTGAACAGTCGCGCGCCAAGGCGCTCCTCCAGCGACTGGATCTGGCGGCTGACGGCCGATTGCGTCAGGCACAGATCCTCGGCCGCAGCCGTGATGCTGAGCCGCCGCGCGGCCGCGACAAAGCCGCGCAAGGCATCCAGCGGCGGCAGGGAAACAAGCGGGTGCGGCATGCAATCTCCTCATGCGAGCCGCAGCGTCCGCTACGGCGTCAACTCATGTGGATGATTGTAGATCATGCGGCGCCAGCATGGGCGCACGCGCACTCTTGCGCCGTCCCGCCATGATTTCCAGCTCGCGGCGGGCCTGCTCGGCCTGCAACTCCAGCGTGCGCACTTCGACTTCCAGCGCTTCCACGCGCAGCGCGTGGATGTCGAGGCCGATCTGCTGGGCGGCGAACGCCATGACTTCGATCTCGTCCGGCCGGTAGCTCTCCTGGCGCGATTTCGGCGCAATAAGCACGAAGCCGTTCAGCGTGCCGCGATGGCTCATGGGCAGCACCAGCTCGCCCGGGACGCGATGGTGGAATTGCTCCAGCTGCGCCGGCGCCATGTCCGCCCGCAGCGCCACCGCCAGTTCGTGGTTGGGATCGATCTCCTCCGGCGCCTCGTTCATCGTGCCGCCCACCAGCGCATAGTTGCCGCTGGCCTGGCGCAGGTAGATTGCGCAGCCCGCCTGCGCAGTGAAGCGGTCGATCGCCGTGCGGAAGGAGGACAGCAGCGGCTCCACCTCGGTGAAGTGCGCCGCCTGCTTCACGTAATGGCGCAGCTTGTGTTCATTGTCGTGCCACTTGAAGAAGAAGATCTTCTCCACCCATTTCTCGATGCGGCCGTGCAGCTGGTGGAAGACCAGGTAGACGCCCAGCGCAATGCCGGCGTCGATCAGCAAGCTCTTGTGGGCATGGTCGTTCCCCTTCAGCAGCGATTTCGACAGGAACTCCAGCAGCCCGACGGTGCACAGCAGCAGAACGCTGACCACGCTGTACACCATGGCGCGGTTGACGGCGAATTCGAAGTGGAAGATGCGATGGCGCAGCACGGCGTAGGCGAGGCCGCAGTACATCAGCAGATTGCCCGTCACCGCCGCCATCACGGCCACGCGCATTTCACCCACGGTCCAGTCGGCAGCCGGAATCCAGACCGCGGCGCCCGGCACCGCGCCAACGAAGAAGGAAGCCATCAGCCACATATGCCGCTGCCGCACCTCGCCGCTGCTCTGCCGCCAGCCCTCGGCCAGACTCAGCATCGTCATCGTGATGCCGCTGCCGGCGCACAGCATCAGCAACTGGCCAAGCAATGGTGATTCGCCGCCCAGCGCCCACCACGCTGCGTAGGCGGAGGTTCCAAAGCACAGCACGCGCAACACTGGCAGCGTGCGCAGCAGCCACAGGCGCAGGGTGCTTGTGTGGTAAGGCTGCCAGCTGAGGATGAAGCACACGCACCAGTACCACATCAGCGGCAACAGCCCCAGCGCAGCGAGCTTGCCGGCCTGGAGCGCCGGCGCCGCGGCGGAATAGTGGAAATTGACGAAGAACAGTGCGCCCGTACCAAGGAAGGTGCGCGCCAGGAAGCGGTAAGTCTGCTGTCTGCCCTGCTTGAAACCGATCATCAGGCAGAACAGCAGGGAGACCAGTCCGAGCATCACCCTGCCCCAGTATTCGAACTGGTCGGCGAACGGCACCGGCGTTGGCCTGGCCTCGACTTGCAGATGGCGAGGCACACCGTTGCGGTAAAGCGTGAGGCCGACTGCTTCGCCCGGTACGAAACGGCGCCAGCGGTCCAGGTGATGATCGAAGCGCAGCGTGTCGCCGATTTGCGCGCCGGCGGCCTCCAGTGCTGATTGCTTATCGAAAGCCTCGATGCGCAGCAAGTGCGAGCCGGGTGGCGCGGCATAGCGGCTGAATTCGTCGTTCAGCTGCATGCCCAGGCTGCCCTGTGTGCCGTCCACGAGCGTGGGCCGGATCGCATGACCAAGGTCCGACATCATCAGCATGGCCAGCAGCGCAGCGCATGCTGCGTTGAGCCACTTCCAGGTTGCGGGCGCAAGTCGGAACAGCGTCATGTCTGCCTCACTGAGGATGGGCGATCGGACGATTATATGGTTAGAATGCTGTTCTTATGGCAACTACCACCGAAAAACTTTTCAGGGACGCAACAGCCTGGGAGCGCTGGCTGGAGAAGGAGCACGACAAGTCTGCCGGCATCTGGATGCGCATCGCAAAGAAGGGCGCAGGCGAGGCCTCGGTGCAGTACGCCGAAGCGCTGGAGGTGGCGCTGTGCTTCGGCTGGATCGATGGCCAGAAGAAGAGTATCGACGAGCATTACTGGCTGCAGAAGTGGACGCCGCGTACTGCCCGCAGCATATGGTCCAGGATCAACCGCGAAAAGGTGAAAGTCCTGATCGGGCAGGGCCGCATGCGCGAGCCGGGCCAGCGCGAGATCGACCGCGCGAAGGCGGACGGCCGCTGGGAGCAGGCCTACGAGTCCTGGAGCGCCGCTACCGTCCCCGACGACCTGCAGGCCGCGCTGGACGCCAGCCCGAAAGCGCAGCAGTTCTTCGCCACCCTCAGTAGCAGGAACCGCTACGCCATCCTGTTCCGCACCCACACCGCCAAGCGCGCGGAAACGCGTGCGAAGCGTATCCGCGACTTCGTCGCCATGCTGGAGCGCGGCGAAACGATTTATTAAGCGCGGTAGCGCGCCGCAGGCTCGTTGCGTGACAGGTTGGGGCCCATCGCCAGGCGCGCAGCGTTAAAGCGTTCCCACTCGCCGGCGTCCGGCAGCGAGGGGATGGTCACCACTTCGCCCTGGTCGAAGCCGGACAGCGCAGCGTCCACCAGGTCATCCACCTTCATCACGATCTGGTTTGGCAGGTGCTGCACCGGCACGCCCGCCTTGTCCCAGAACGGAGTCTCGATGGCGCCCGGCAGCACGGCCTGCACGCGCACGCCCTTCGCGCCCAGTTCATGGTGCAGCGACTGCGTGAGCGCCAGCACGAAGGCCTTGGAGCCGCCATACACGCCATTCAGCACTTCCGGTGCGACCGCCACGATGGAGGCGATATTGATGATGGTGCCGCTGCCGGCATTGCCGAAGCGCGGCGCCACGGCGTGCGTGAGGCGGGTCAGGGCCTTGACGTTGATGTCGATCATGGCGTCCATCTGGTCGATGTCGGATTCGGCCAGCTTGGCAGTCGCGCCCAGGCCTGCATTATTGACCAGCATCGTGATCTTTGCGTCATCGGCAAGGCGCCTGGCGACGCGCGCCAGTTGCGCGGCGTTGGCCAGGTCGGCGGACATGGTCTCGACCTGCACGCCGTATTTGCTGTGCAGCTCGGCGGCCAGCACCGCCAGTTTTTCGCCGCTGCGGGCGACGAGCACCAGGTTGTGGCCGCGACGGGCCAGGCGGTCTGCATACACGGCGCCGATGCCGGTGGAAGCGCCGGTGATCAGCGCGGTCTGGGTAGTTGCCATGGGATTGCTCCTGAAAATTAAGTTGACATTGTCAGTTTAGAGTCCTAAATTGAGTCCCATTGGACGTATTTCCCTCAATTTGGGTCATCATGAGCAAACGCATTGGCATTTTGGTATATCCGCGCTTCCAGGTGCTCGACCTCGTCGCCACCACGGTTTTCGAGCTGGCCAACATCATCACCGGCAAGGCCCTGTACCAGACCACGCTGCTGTCCGAACAGGGCGGCAACGTGATCAGTTCCTCGGGCGTGCCGGTGGCATCCGAGGCTTTCGGGCAGCAGGATTTCGATACGGTGCTGGTGTCCGGCTGGATGGAGCCGGTGCGCTCGACGCCGGGATTCAACGATTTCCTGCGCGCCGCCAGCGCGGCATCGCGCCGCACGGCCAGCCTGTGCACGGGCGCCTTCCTGCTCGGCCAGGCCGGCTTGCTGGACGGGCGCCGCGTCACCACGCACTGGTGGCAGGCGCGTGAGCTGCAGCACGCTTTCCCGAAGGCGCGGGTGGAGGAAGACCGCATCTTCATCAAGGATGGCAAGATCTGGAGTTCGGCGGGCATGACGGCCTGTATCGACTTGTGTCTGGCGCTGGTGGAAGAGGATCACGGCGCCGAATTGTCGCGCCAGATTGCGCGCAAGATGGTGGTGTATCACCGCCGCAGCGGCGGGCAGTCGCAATTCTCGGCGCTGCTGGAGCTGGAACCGAAGTCCGACCGCATCCAGCAGGCTTTGACCTACGCGAAGGAGAACCTGCGCAAGGCTCTGTCGGTGGACGAGCTGGCGGATGCCGCCCATCTGAGCCGGCGCCAGTTCAGCCGCTCGTTCCGGCTGGAGACGGGGCAATCGCCGGCGCGCGCGATCGAAGTGCTGCGCGTGGAAGCGGCGCGCGCAATGATCGAGTCGGGCAACCATTCGATCGACATCGTCGCCCGCGAGAGCGGATTCGCGGACCCGGAACGCATGCGCCGCGCCTTTGTCCGCGCCTACGGACAGCCGCCCCAGGCCATCCGCCGCGCCGCCCGCGAAGCCGCCGCCGCTTAGCCGGTGGGCGCGCTGGCTATGGCGCTTCCACCTTCTCCTCGCGCTCAAGCCATGCGCGGCCCTGGTCGAGCACCTGCGCCAGCTCGCGCCGCACGGCCGCGAAGTGCGCCGGCAGCGATTCCGGCGAACCCTCCTTGATGGCCGCTTCGGCTTCCAGCGTCGCGCGTACCAGCCGTTTCGCTCCCAGCACGCCCACCGCCCCGCGCATCGAATGGAAAATCTTGCCCGCATCGGCGGTGCGCCCTTCGCGCAAAGCCCGGTCCGCATCATCCACGGGCTGCAGGCCGGCATCCAGCGCGCCGCGCACCATCCTGAACATCACGGCCCGGCCCTTGGCATCCCTGCCCATCACCTTCATCAGGCTGTCCATGTTGAAAACCGGCTCGTTATCCACAGGCGCCGGCGCCGCGGCCGGCACCGTGGGAGGCACAACACGCAATTGCGGACGCTGGCGTCCCGGCAGATTGCGCTCGATCACCGCCATCATTTCTTCGACCACCACCGGCTTGGCGATAAAGTCGCTGATGCCCGCCTGCTCGCAGCGGTGACGCTCCGCCGCCAGCACGCCCGCCGTCATCGCAATCACGGGCAGGGACAGTTTCAGCTCATCGCGGATCATGCGCGTGGCGCTGAAGCCGTCCAGCACCGGCATTTGCATATCCATCAGCACGATGTCGTAACGGCTGGAGTCCGCGCGCAGCACATCGACCGCCTGCTGTCCGTCGCCCACCACATCCAGCGTGGCGCCCGCGTGTTCGAGGATGCCGCGCGCCACGGCCTGGTTCAGCAAATTGTCTTCGACCAGCAGGAAGTGCACGCCCTTCAGGCGATCCGCCGCCACGCCAGCCCCGCCGGTCGCTTCCTCGGCGCCGCTGGCGTTGAGCGCCTGGTGCAGCGCGTCGAACAGGCTGGAACCGGTAATAGGCTTCACCAGCACCACATCGGCTTCCGGCGCGCCGGAAATCGCATCGATCTGGTCGCGCGCGAACGCATTGATCATGACGACGATGGGCTGCTTCTGTCCGGACGCCGCCTGGCGTATGCCCTTGGCTGTGGCCAGGCCGTCCATGCCGGGCATGTGCCAGTCCGCCAGCACGACATCGTAGGGACTCGTTTCCGCCTGGCGCGCGCGGAACATGCGAACTGCTTCGTCGCCCGAGCCCACTTCGTCCGCCTTCCAGCCCCAGGCGCGCAGCAGCTGGCCTATCATCTCGCGGCTGGTGCGGTTATCGTCCGCCACCAGTACGGACAGTGGCCCGATCAAAGGCTTGCGCTGCCCGTCGATCTTGCTGCCGACCACGTCGAACCAGAGGTCGAAGCAGAAGCGGCTGCCCTTGCCTTCCTGCGACTTCAGATCAATCTGCCCGCCCATCATCTCGATCAGGCGCTTAGTGATGGCCAGGCCCAGGCCCGTACCGCCGAAGCGGCGCGTAATGCTTTCGTCGCCTTGCGAGAAGGCGCTGAACAACTGCGCCTGCTGCTGTTCGGTCATGCCGATCCCGGTGTCGCGCACTTCGAAGTGCAGCTGCACGCGCTGCTCTTCGCGCACCACCACATGCACCGCCACCACCACCTCGCCCTGCTCGGTGAACTTGATCGCATTGCCGGCCAGGTTCACCAGGATCTGCTGCAGGCGCAGAGCGTCGCCGCGCAGCAGTGTCGGCACTTCCGGATGCACGACGATGGCCAGTTCCAGCTCCTTCTCGCCGGCATTCATCGTCATCGTCGTGGCCAGCGTGCCCATGGTCTCGTCCAGGTCGAAATCGATGGGCGCCAGTTCCATGCGGCGCGCCTCGATCTTGGAGAAGTCCAGCACATCGTTCAGGATGCCCAGCAGGGACTGGCCGGAGGTGCGGATCATGTTCAGGTACTTGCGCTGCTGGGCCGTCAGCGAGGTATTGCCCAGCAGGTAAGCCATGCCCAGCACCGCATTCATCGGCGTGCGGATTTCGTGGCTCATGTTCGCCACGAAGTCGCTCTTGGCGCGGTTGGCGGATTCGGCGTGGTCGCGCGCGCGCTGCAGTTCCACCGACCGGCTTTCGCCCTCCGCCATCAGTTCATTGAAGGCCTCCGTCAGCTCGCCCAGTTCATCCTTGGTAGTGACGGGGATGGGGCGTAAAGCGCTCCGGGTGCCGGCGCAGGGACTGGATGGACTTGCGCAGCCGTCCCAGTGGCTCCATCAGCCGGAACGTGATCCAGCCTATCAGCAGCGCGGCCGCCACGGAAGCGGCGACGCTCCACAAGGCAAGGCGCCAGATCGGCCTTCGAAGGGCTCGAAGGCTTCTTCCATCGGCAGCAGTGCCGCCAGCACCCAGTCCGTCGAGCGCAGGGCCTTGTAGCTGGTAAGCGCCGGCACGCCAGCGCTGTTCACGCTGATCACCGTGGCTTCAAAGCCTTCGCGCAGCGCGCGCGTGGTGGCCGGGTTGGCGTTGCCCGGCCGCGGCTTCAGCAGGCGCTGTGGTTCGGGATGCAGCACATAGATCGAAGGCTCGCTGCGCGTGACGGCGAAGTAGTAGCCGGTGCGGCCCACCTTGGCATTGCGCAGGTGGCCCAGCAGATTGTCCTTGAACAAGCGCAGCACGCCGATCAGCACTGCCTGTACCTCGCCCTTCTCGTCCAGCACGGGCGCCACCATCTGCACGACGGGCTGGCCGCCGGCGCGGCCGAACACGGGTTCCGCGATCAGGGGCTTCTTCGTTTGCATCACCCGTTTGAAGTATTCGCGGTCGGCGGCGTTGACGCCAACGCGGCCTTTCACTTCGGGCGCATCAGCGATCACCCGGCCTTGCGGATCGAGCACCAGCACATCGTCGAACAGCGAAAGAATGGCGCGGTCTTCATAATAGGCGCGTAACGCGGCGGAATCGTGGGAAATGGCCAGCGGCTGGCGGCGCGCGGAGAGCGCAATGATATCCAGCAGCATGGTCAGCTTGTCGTCCAGCTCCACGGCGGTGCGGTTGATCAGGGCCGTTTGCTGGTCCTCCAGCACCTTGGTGAAGTCCGTGCGCATGCGATGGGCCTGGAGCGTCGCGACGAGCGCAATCAGCACGATGGACGTGATGCTGGTTGCGAGGGCGACCTTCACTTTTGATCCCGAGAGGCTTCATGGTTTCCTTTAGGACGAGGGCTGGGAAAATTCTCCTATCAATGTGACGGATTGGCAAGCAAAATGGCTCCGCTATTAACATTGAAGTTATGAGTACAAAAAATATTTTCGAATCCGCGATCCAAATGCGGCGCTGCCGCCTCTTAGTAGCCGAGGGACTTCCTCAGCAAACTAAAAGGGGTGCAAAATGTTCTACGTGAAAAATGTTCCGACCTGGGAGCGCGTGCTGCGCGTGGTAGTTGGCCTGGCCGTAGTGGCCTGGAGCCTGCTGGCGCTGGGCGGTATCTGGGGCATCGCGATTGCGGCATCGGCTGCCGGCATCGTGGCTTCCGGCCTGTTCGGCTTCTGCCCTGCCTGCGCCATGGTCGGACGCCGTCTCGATAAGGCAAGGAAGGCGAATGGCGCTCTCTGAAGTCCATCATCCGGTGCTGGAAGCCGCCCACGGCGGCGATCCGGCGGCGCTGGAGCAGCTGATGCAGCTGTGCCAGCCGGATATCCGCCGCTACGCCCAGCGCTCCTGCCTGATCAGCGATGTGGACGACGCCGTGCAGGAAGTGCTGCTGGTGATGTCGCGCCGGCTTTCTTCGGTGCGCGTGCTGGCGGCGTTTTCGGGATGGCTGTTCAAGGTGGTGCAGCGGGAGTGCCGCCGCCTGGGGCGCACCACCATTGGCTGGGATCCCTGGGACCAGGAACGCGCGGAACAGTGGCTGGCTTCTCACAATAATGCGGGGCTGAGGTGGAGCTGATTCGTGCGCTGGAGTCGCTGCCCGCGGGATTATCTGCAGATTATTCTCTTTGCGCGATTTCGAGGAGATGAGCATGGATGAAATCGCGACGGAGCTGGGGGTGACGGTCGCGGCGGCGAAGAGCAGGCTGCATCGGGCGCGGGGGATGGCTCGCGAATACCTGGTTGGCTGAATTGAGACGGCGGATCAATGATCCGCCCTACGCGTTTCGGGCGGATCGGGCCGCATGTTCGCGGCAGATCGGGCCGGGCGGTGGCGTCATGGTGTGCCGACGGTGGCCTGGCGCTGGGCGGGCCAGAGCCATTCGCCTTCGAGGCGCCAGTCGCGGCGCTCGCTCTCGATGACTACCTGCCAGCGCGAGCGCTCGAGCATGGGCAGCGGCACGCTGAAGTCGCCGTTCGCGTCCGGACGCGCCAGCAGCACGAGGTCGTGCTCGGGCTGGGTGGCGTGCGACAGGCGCACGGTCAGCGTTTGCGGTGGCAGCGCGGTGGCCGAAGCCACGTGTCCGCGCAAGGCGCCCTGCGCCGCGTCGAAAACTCAAGGTGACGCCCACGCCCAGGGCGGCGGCCGCGCGGTCGCGCCGCAGGTCCTGGTTGATGGCCTTGCCCTTCTTGTAATAGTCGCCGACCACCAGCGCATCCTGGTGCGAGAAGGCGAGCCAGCTGGTGTAGAAGCCGCCCACGATCACGAAGGCGGGGCCGGCCATCAGCAGCCATGGCCAGCGGTGTCTGTACCAATCCATTGCAGTTCTCCTTAGCGGCGCGGCACGATGAAGACCGCGCTTTCGCGCACGCTGAGCGACGGATCGTCGGTGGCCGTCAGCTCGAAAGTGATCTTGTTGGAACCGCGCTCGCCGGCGCCGTGCGGCACGCGCAGGCGCACCGGCACGGCGCGCGTTTCAGTGGCGGCCAGCGTGGCCACGTCCTCGGTGACGACGGCCAGGCCATCGATGCCGCTGGCGCGGATGCGATAGCTGTGGCCCTGCTCCGACGTGTTCATGATCTGCAGGCGGTAGACGTTCTCGATCATCCCGTCTTCCACCTCTCGGCCCATCGAACCGCGGTCACGGATCACGTCCACCTTCAGCGGCGTGCGCATCCACAGCGCCGCAAACACGGCGCAGATGAACAGCGTGAGTGCCGCTGTGTAGATCATCACGCGCGGACGCAGGATGCGAGCGTGGCCGCCGCCGTGGATGGCGCGGTCGGTGTCGTAGCGGATCAGGCCGCGCGGCTGCCCGGTCTTGTCCATCACCATATCGCAGGCATCGATGCAGGCGGCACAGCCGATGCATTCATACTGCAGGCCCTTGCGGATATCGATGCCGGTCGGGCAAACCTGCACGCACAGCGAGCAGTCGATGCAGGAGCCTGAGGTATCGCGGCCGCGCGGTTCGCCGCGCTTCTCATCATAAGTGATGATCAGGGTATCGCGGTCGAACATCGCGCTCTGGAAGCGCGCATAGGGGCACATGTATTTGCATACCTGCTCGCGCATCCAGCCCGCGTTGCCGTAAGTGGCGAAGCTGTAGAACACTACCCAGAACCACTCCCAGGGACCGAAGTTCAGCGTGAGCGCTTCGTGCGCCAGGGAGCGGATCGGCGTGAAATAGCCGACAAAGGTAAAGCCGGTCCACAGTGCGAGGGCCAGCCAGGCGATATGCTTGCCGCCCTTGCGCCAGACCTTGTCGAAACCCCAGGACGCCTTCTTCAGGCGCATCTGGGCGCTGCGCGAACCCTCGAACTTGCGCTCGATCCAAAGGAACATCTCGGTGTACACCGTCTGCGGGCAGGAATAGCCGCACCACACGCGGCCCGCAACGGCCGTGACGAGGAACAGGCCCCAGGCGCAGGCGATCAGCAGCGCGGCGAGGTAGATGAAGTCCTGCGGCCAGAGCACCAGGCCGAAAATATAGAACTTGCGCGCCGCCAGGTCGAACAACAGGGCCTGGCGGTCGTTCCACGTGAGCCAGGCGGTGCCGTAGAACACCAGCTGCGTCAGCCACAGGCAGAGCCAGCGTAGCGAGGTGTAGCGGCCTTTCACCTCACGCGGATAGATATCCTCGCTTGCGGCGTACATCTTGATGACTTTTGGAGCGGGGGCATTCATTTTGTCGCTACTGCGGGAGGATTCGAAAGACTCCAGACATAAGCCGCCAGCACATGCACCTTGCCCTCGCCGAGGAAGTCGCCGAATGCGGGCATGGTGTTGTCGCGGCCCTTGCGGATGGTTTCCATGATGGTCTCGGCGCTGCCGCCGTAGAGCCAGATCTTGTCGCTCAGGTTGGGCGCGCCCAGTGCCTGGTTGCCCTTGCCGCCGGCGCCGTGGCAGGCCATGCAGGCGCTGAACTTGGATTTGCCCATCACCGTCTTGATCGGATCGGAAGTGCTGTCGGAGAGGCTCAGCACGTAGTGCGCCACGTTCTCGATATCCTTGTCCGAACCGACGGCGGCAGCCATCGAAGGCATCACGCCGTGGCGGCCCTTCATGATGGTTTCCTTGATCGTTTCAGGTGCGCCGCCATGCAGCCAGTCCTTGTCTGTCAGGTTGGGGAAGCCCTTGTTGCCGCGCGCGTCCGAACCGTGGCACTGGGCGCAGTAGGTCAGGAACAGGCGCTCGCCCATGGCGTGGGCCTGCGGATCGGCTGCCACGGCGCGCAGGTCCTGCTGCTGGTAACGCGCGAACAGCGGACCGTATTGCGACTCGGCCTTCGCCAGTTCCTGCTTGTATTCGCCGGTCGAGTTCCAGCCCAGTTTTCCGGCATAGCTGCCCAGGCCAGGATAAAGGGCGAGGTAGCCGACGCCGAAGACAATGGTCAGGTAGAACAGCCACATCCACCAGCGCGGCATGGGTGTATTCAATTCGGTCAGGTCTTCGTCCCAGATATGGCCGGTGGTGCCGACATGGCCGTCCACCGACTTCAATGCGCTGACCTTGTGCGTGGATTGGCTCCACAGCAGGACGCCGCAGCCCACGATGCCAAGTATGGTCAGCAGGGCCACATAGATGTTCCAGAAATCGCTGGTGAAATCAGCCATGGTCCTTCTCCTCGTCGGCGAAGGGCAGTGCTGCCGCCTGTGCCCAGCCTTCCTGGTTGCGGCGGGCATAGGCCCACCAGACGATGCCGATGAAGGTCCCGAAGGACACGACGGTCATCACGCTGCTGGCGGTGCTGAAAATTGCTTCCATCTCAGTTCCTCGTCTTGATCAGTGTGCCCAGGCCTTGCAGGTAGGCGATCAGGGCGTCTTCTTCCGTCTTGTTGGCCAGTTCGGCCGGTGCGGCGGCGATTTCGGCATCCGAGTAGGGATCGCCGAGGCGCTTCAGCGCCTTCATCTTCGGCACCACGTCGGTCGGCACCAGCTTGGTCTGCGCCAGCCACGGGTAGGAAGGCATATTCGATTCCGGCACCACGTCGCGCGGGTTCTGCAGGTGGGTGCGGTGCCATTCATCGCTGTAGCGGCCGCCCACGCGCGCCAGGTCCGGGCCGGTGCGCTTGGAACCCCACTGGAATGGGCGGTCATATACGTACTCGCCCGCCACCGAGTAGTGGCCGTAACGCTCGGTCTCGGCGCGGAAGGGACGGATCATCTGCGAGTGGCAGGCGTAGCAGCCCTCACGCACATAGATGTCGCGACCCGTCAGGCGCAGCGCGGAGTAAGGCTTCAGGCCAGCTACCGGTTCGGTGGTCGATTTCTGGAAGAACAGCGGAATGATTTCCACCGCGCCACCCACCGATACCACCAGCGTGACCAGTACGATCAGCAGCCAGGGGTTCTTTTCAATCCATTCATGCGAAAACTTCATTCTCTTGCTCCTTTATGCCGCCATGCTCATTTCCGGAATACGTGCGGTGGCGGTGGTACGGCCGCGCAGCGTCATCCAGGTGTTGTAGGCCATGATGCCCATGCCGGAGAGGTACAGCACGCCGCCCAGGAAGCGCACCACGTAGTAGGGATAGGTGGCCTTCACGCCTTCGACGAAGGTATAGGTCAGGGTGCCGTCAGGGTTCACGGCGCGCCACATCAGGCCCTGCATCACGCCGGCGATCCACATCGCGGCGATGTACAGCACGATGCCGATGGTGGCTACCCAGAAGTGCAGGTCGATCAGCCTGGTGCTGTACATCTTCTGCTGGCCGGCGAGGCGCGGCAGCAGGTAGTAGATCGAGCCCATGGTGATGAAACCAACCCAGCCCAGGGCGCCGCCGTGCACGTGGGCGATGCCCCAGTCGGTGTAGTGCGACAGCGCGTTGATGGTCTTGATCGACATCATCGGGCCTTCGAAAGTGGCGATGCCGTAGAAGGACAGCGAAACGATCAGGAACTTCAGGATCGGGTCGGTGCGCAGCTTGTGCCATGCGCCGGACAGGGTCATGATGCCGTTGATCATGCCGCCCCAGCTTGGCGCCAGCAGGATCAGGGAAAACACCATGCCGAGCGATTGCGTCCAGTCGGGCAGCGCGGTGTATTGCAGGTGGTGCGGGCCGGCCCACATATAGGTGAAGATCAGTGCCCAGAAGTGTACGATCGACAGGCGATACGAGTACACAGGGCGTTCGGCCTGCTTCGGGATGAAGTAGTAGACCATGCCCAGGTAGCCCGCGGTCAGGATGAAGCCCACGGCGTTATGGCCGTACCACCACTGGATCATCGCGTCCTGCACGCCGGTGTACATCGAGTAGGACTTGGTCAGCGAGGCCGGCATGCTCATGCCGTTCACCACGTGCAGGATGGTCACGGCCAGGATGTAGCCGCCAAAGAACCAGTTGGCGACGTAGATGTGCTTGACCTTGCGCTTGATGATGGTGCCGAAGAAAACGGTGGCGTAGGCGATCCACACCACGGCGATCAGGATCGAGATGGGCCACTCCAGTTCAGCGTATTCCTTGCCCCGGGTGAGGCCCATAGGCAGCGTGACCACGGCGCTCAGGATGACGGCCTGCCAACCCCAGAAGGTGAAGGCTGCCAGCTTGTCCGAGAACAGGCGCACCTGGCAGGTGCGCTGCACCACGTAGTAGGAAGTGGCGAACAGGCCGCAGATGCCGAAGGCGAAGATCACGGCGTTGGTGTGCAGTGGACGCAGGCGGCCGTAAGTCAGCCACGGTATGTCCAGGTTCAGTGAGGGCCAGGCCAGCTGCGCGGCAATGATCACGCCGACCAGCATGCCCACGAAGCCCCACACCACAGTAGCGATCGCGAACTGCTTGACGATCTTGTAGTTGTATTGATCCAATTTTGGTTCTCCCGGAGACGCTTTGATGAGGTACGTCAAAGGTTACCGAGCGAGGGGTCAAAATTCCTTGATATGGATCAAAATTGCCCCTGCGAGCAGGTGTTAGCGGTCGTCGTCTTGCAGGATACGCAAGCCGGGGCCGGTGAGGTCGTCGAACTGGCCGTTGTCGGAGGCCTTGAAGTAGAGCCACAAGGCGCCGAAGACGAGCAGCACGCTGATGGGAATCAGAACGTAGAGGGCTTCCATGATGAGGTCCTGCGCAAGCGGAGCGCGTTGAGAATGACGATGGCGGAACTGGCGGCCATGCCGATGCCGGACAGCCAGGGATTCAGCAGGCCGATTGCCGCCGCCGGGATGGCAGTCAAGTTGTACAGCGTGGCCCAGGCCAGGTTCTGTCGGATCACGCGCATCGTGGACGCAGCCGTGTGCGAGGCTTCCGCCAGCAGGCCCAGTTGCGCGTGCAGCAGCACGCAATCGGCGTGCGCCTGCGCCAGCGCGGCGCCGCTGCCCATTGCGAAAGAGACATCAGCGGCGCTCAGCACGGCCGCGTCGTTGATGCCGTCGCCGACCATGGCGACCACGGCGCCCTTGGCTTGCAGTTCCTGCACGAAGTTGAGCTTTTGATCCGGCAGGCAGCCGCCATGGCCGCGTTCCATGCCCAGCTCGTGCGCGACGGCGTCCGCAATCTCCTGCTGGTCGCCGCTGAGCAGGATGACTTCCTTGCCTTGCTTGCGGAACGCCTGCACCACAGCTCGCGCTTCGGGGCGCAGCGCATCGCCGATCGTGAAGCGCGCCAGCCAGCGGCCTTCGGCGCCCAGCCAGACAGTCGTGCCGGCGCCGCTTGCGTCGGCCCCCGTCGGCACGGGCGTGCCAGCCACTCCTGCGACGAAGACCGCTGTGCCGATCCGGTAGCGCTGGCCGCCAATATAGGCTTCCACGCCATGCCCCGGCAGCTCGAACGGCTCGCTGGCGACGGCAGGCGCGTGTCCGTTCGCGTTGGCGGCCGCGCTGATCGCGCGTGCCAGTGGATGCGCGCTGAAGGCCTCCAGCGCCGCTGAGATGTGCAGGCATTCGGCGGCGGATGCACCGCCGAGGGGCGCGATGCGCTGGACGACGGGGCGGCCCTCGGTCAGCGTGCCCGTCTTGTCAAAAACGATATGCGTGGCGCGATGCAGCGTCTCCAGCACGTGCGGGCGCACGATCAGTACGCCCTTGCCCAACAGGCGGTCCGTGGCCGCAGCCAGTGCGGACGGCGTAGCCAGCGACAGCGCGCAGGGACAGGAAACGACCAGCACTGCAATCGCCACCGGCCAGGCGCGCGCCGCGTCATGCCACCACCAGAAGGCGAAGCTTGCTGCAGCAAACAGCAGCAGGCCGGCCACGAACAAGGAAGCGGCGCGGTCCGCCCACTGCGCAATCTGCGGCTTGGCGCCGCCCGCCTGTTCGACCAGTTTGAGCAGGTCAGACAAAGTGCTTTCGCGCGCAGGCCTGGCAACGCGCAGCACGACGGCGTTGCCGGCATTGACAGCGCCACCCGGCACTTCGTTGCCCGTGCGGCGCGGCTGCGGAGCGCTCTCGCCGGTAAGCAGCGACAGGTCGACCGAGGTCGCGCCCTCTTCGATCACGCAGTCGGCGGGAATCGCTTCACCGGCCTTGACCAGCACCATGTCGCCAGCCTCCAGCGTGGATGCGGGAACGACATCGCAATCGCGCGATTCCGGCCAGCCGCGCAGGCGCGATGCCGATTCCGGCAAGCCATGCTGCATGCGCTCCAGCGCGCTCGCGGCCTTGCGCCGCGCCAGCAATTCCAGGTAGCGGCTGCACAGCAGCAGGAAGATGAACATCGTGACGGAGTCGTAATAGACTTCGCCCGCGCCGCGGAAAGTGGACACCGCGCTGCCGATGAAGGCGGCCAGGATGCCCAGCGCCACCGGCACGTCCATGCCCAGCACGCGTGCGCGCAGGCTGGACAAGGCGCCGCGCAGGAAGGGCAGCGCCGAATAGGCGACGGCCGGCAGCGTGAGGAACAGGCTGGCCCATCGCAGCAGACTTGCCATCTCGCTATCGAGCGTGCCGTCGCCTGCTGCCATGTATTCGGGCGCCACGTACATCATCACCTGCATCATCGACAGGCCGGCCACGAACAGCTGGCGGCCCAGCGTGCGGCTGGCTTTCTGCAATTGTTCGCCGTGGCGGGCGGCGTCATAAGGCCAGGCGGTGTAGCCGATGCTGCGCACGGCCTGCAGGATGTCCGCAGCCGTGGTCTTGTCCCTATGCCAGCGCACGAACAGGCGCTCGGTGGCCACATTCAGACTGGCCTGCTGCACGCCGTCCAGCTGACGCAGGCGATGTTCGATCAGCCACACGCAGGCGGCGCAGCGGATGCCTTCCACCAGCAGCGTCGCTTCGCACGCATCGCCGTCGGCCACGATGCGCGGGTCGTCGTTGAACAGTTTCAATTCAGGCGGCACATCTGCCTGTCCGGCGGTGGCGGCGAAGCCGGTGCGCTCGCGGTAATAGCTGGCCTGGCCGATATCGACAATGGTTTGCGCAACGGCCGCGCAGCCGGGGCAGCACATGGCGCGCCCGGCGCCGTCGATCGTGACGCGCCAGTTCGCATCCGGCGCGACGTGCAGGCCGCAGTGGAAACATTCGGTGGCGGCGACTGCCGCCATATTCATTGTTGTACCGTCAGGCATAGCGCATCGATCCATCCGTGTTGCATGCCTCCTGCGGCGCGCGCGATGCCGAGCAGGCCAAAGCCCAGCACCAGCAGCCCGCACAGCAGGCGCACTGCGCGGCGCTGCATGGCCGCGCGCAGTTTTGCGCCGAGCAGGCCCATGGCCAGCAGCATCGGCAGCGTGCCCAGTCCGAAGGCGGCCATCACGGCCGCGCCTTGAGGGGCCGAACCGCTCAGCAGGGCGGTCAGCAGCACGCTGTAGACCATGCCGCAGGGGACCCAGCCCCAGATGGCGCCGAGCCCCAGCGCTTTTAGCGGCGTGTCCATCGGCACGACGGCGCGCATCACCGGGCGCAGCGTGCGGTGCATGCCTTGCCACAGCGTGCCGCCGGCGGCTTCGACACGGGCGAGGCCGCGCCATGCGTCCATCAGGTAGAGGCCGAGGGCGGCCAGCATGAGGTTCATCAGCCAGTAGCCGGCGGTTTGCCATTGCGCGACGCGTGCGAGATCGGCGGCGCTGCCCGCCAGGCCGCCAGCGATGGCGCCTGCCACGGCGTAGCTGCCGATGCGGCCGGCGTTATAGCCCAGCACCAGAGGCCAGGAGCGCACCTTCGCTGCGCCGGACGCGATCGGAATCACGCGCTGCGCGGGGAGGGTGCTGAACGCGCTGACGATCCCGCCGCACATGCCCGCGCAATGCACGCTGCCCGCGAGCCCGACGACGAAGACCGGCAACAGGTTCATATCGTCCTGGAGAAGCGCAAGGGCTGCGCGGCGCCCGCGGTGGATGGCGCGGCACGGTCGCGGGAAAGATGGCGGTCGAACACCATGCAGATATTGCGGATCAGCAGGCGACCGCGCAGGGACACGGAAATCCAGTCATCCTCGATGGTCAACAGCCCGTCCTCGGCAAATTCCTCCAGCCGCTGCAGCTCTTGTGCGAAGTAGTGCTTGAAGCGGATCGGATAGGCCAGCTCCAGCGCGGAGATGGACAGCTCGAAATTACACATCAGCATCTGGATCACCAGCCGGCGCAGCAGGTCGTCCGCATCGAGCGCGTAGCCGCGCGCGATCGGCAGGCGGCCGGCATCCAGACGGGCGTAGTACTCGTCCAGCGTCTTCTCGTTCTGGCTATAGGTGCCGTTGACGGCGCTGATGGCCGAAACGCCCAGCGCAACCAGGTCGGATTCCGCGTGCGTGGAATAACCCTGGAAGTTGCGGTGCAGACGGCCCTGGCGCTGGGCGACAGCGAGATCGTCGTCCGGCCTGGCGAAATGGTCCATTCCGATGTAGACATAGCCGGCGGTGGTCAGCGTCTTGATGCACAGGGCCAGCATGTCCAGCTTCACCGATGGTTCCGGCAAGTCTTCTTCCGCGATGCGGCGCTGCGGCTTGAACAGATGCGGCATGTGCGCATAGTTGTAGAGCGCGATGCGGTCGGGATTCGCTTCGATCACCTTGGCCAGCGTGCGCGTCATCGTTTCCATGGTCTGCTTCGGCAGACCGTAGATCAGATCAATGCTGATGGAGCGGAAGCCGGCATCGCGGGCGGCCTGCATCACGGCCAGCGTTTCTTCCGCAGGCTGGATGCGGTTGACGGCTTTCTGCACTTCCGGTTCGAAGTCCTGCACGCCGAGGCTCACGCGGTTGAAGCCCTGGGCGCGCAGCCTGAAGATGCGCTCGCGGTCCACCGTGCGGGGATCGATCTCGATGGAGTATTCGCCTTCGCTGTCCGGTGCAAAGTCGAAGCGGGCGCGCAGGTGGGCCATCAGCTCGTCCATCTGCTCGTCGCTGAAATAGGTTGGCGTGCCGCCGCCGAAGTGCAGCTGTTCCACGCGATTCATGCCGGCGAACAGGCTGCCCTGCATCTCCGCTTCCTGCTTCAGGTATTCGAGATAGGTGGCGGCCTTGCTGCGGTCCCTGGTCACGATCTTGTTGCAGGCGCAGTAGTAGCACACGGTATCGCAGAAGGGCACATGCACATACAGCGACAGCGGCCCGCGCCCGCCGCGCAGGCGGCGCGCTGCCAGCGCTTCCAGGAAGCTGGTGTAGCCGAAATCCGCGTGGAAGCGGTCGGCGGTCGGGTAAGAGGTGTAGCGCGGACCGGAGGTGCTCAGGCGGCTGATCAGGTCTGCGTCGAATTGGACTTCCATCATGTTCTCCGGTCAGGCCGCGGCCAGTTGCAGGGGGGCCTTGCGTACAGCGGCGCGCTGGCGGCGCGGGCTGCCGAATTTGAACAGGCTGATGGCCTGGGTAAGGTCGTAGGCTTCTTCGGCCAGGCTGCTGGCGGCGGCGGCGGCTTCCTCGACCAGGGCCGCGTTCTGCTGCGTGACCTGGTCCATGTGCGCAATCGCTTCGTTGACCTGGTCCACGCCGATGCTTTGCTCGCGCGAGGCGGTCGAGATTTCCTGCATGATGGCCGTGACCTGCTGCACCGAACCGACCACCTGCTCCATTGTGGCGCCGGCGCGCTGGGCGCGTTCCATGCCGTCGCTGACCTTGCCGACCGAGATTTCGATCAACTGCTTGATATCCTTGGCCGCCGCCGAGGAGCGCTGCGCGAGGTGGCGCACTTCGCCCGCCACCACAGCGAAGCCGCGGCCCTGTTCACCGGCGCGCGCCGCTTCCACCGCAGCATTCAGCGCCAGGATATTGGTCTGGAAGGCGATGCCTTCGATCAGGCCGATGATGTCCACGATGCGTCTGGACGAAGTATTGATTTCATCCATGGTGGCAATCACGTCGGCCACAATGGCGCCGCCCTGCACCGCCACTTCCGATGCGGCCTGCGCCAGCAGGTTGGCCTGCTGCGAGTTGTCCGCATTGGCTTTCACGGTGGACGAGAATTCTTCGATGCTGGAGGCGGTCTTTTCCAGGCTGGCCGCCTGCGACTCCGTGCGGCCGGACAAGTCCTGGTTGCCGACGGCGATCTGGCGCGTGGCGACAGCCATGGTTTCCACGTTCACGCGCACATCGCGGATGGTGGCGATCAGGTTGCTGTTCATCTGCTGCAGGGCGCGCAGCAGCTGGCCCACTTCGTCCGAACTGTGGGACTCGAAGCTGCCGGAGAGGTCGCCCGCCGCGATCTGGCGCGCGCCTTCCAGTGCGCGGCCCAGCGGCTGCAGCATGCCCACGCGCAGCGTGTACCACAGGAAGACGTTGATCACGAGGCCAGCGGCGGTGGCGCCGAAGATGCCGTAGCGGAGGGTGTCGCTGCCATCGTTGAACAGGCTGGCGATGCAGACGGCCGCCAGCAGCACGTTGACCACGCTGGTGGAGAGCCAGATGCGCATGGCCAGCGAAACATGGCCCAGGCGGGACAGCAGGCCCTCGATGCCGCGGCGGATTACGTGGCCGTGCACCATGGCGATGTGCTGCGTGCCGTGTTCGCGCAGCTCGCGGTAAGCCTTTTCGGCGGAGGCAATCTGCGCCGGCTCGGCCTTGGTGCGCACGGACATATAGCCGATCGTGCGGCCGTTTTCGCGGATTGGCGTGATATTGGCGCGCACCCAGTAATAGGCGCCGTTCTTGCAGCGGTTCTTGACGATGCCGGTCCATGGCAGGCCGGACTTGATCGACGCCCACATGTCGGCAAACGCTTCCCTGGGCATGTCCGGATGGCGGATGATGTTCTGGGGCTGGCCGAGCAACTCTTCCGACGTGAAGCCGCTTACCTGCTCGAAGTAAGGGTTGACGTAGGTTATATTGCCATCCAGGTCAGTTTTCGAGACGATGGCCTGTTCATCGTCCAGCTCAACTTCCTGGTTTATTACCGGTAAATTAACTCGCATCGCGCACTCCTGGGTATCAGGAGTGCAGTCTAGGGATGCTCAGGTCAAAATTTAATGATCTAAATCAAGTTTGGGGCAGTGCCCCGCCGCGCAGGTAGTCAGGCCTGCCGCTTGATGCCGCTCAGAAGTCGGGTGCCCAGGGTGACGGCGGCCAGCACGATGGCGCCGGCGATCACGCCGATGACGGCTTCCGTCACGGGTGGCACGACAACTCCCAGGACCGGACCGATGCCGCCCACTTCGCGCGCCACGTCGCCCAGATGCTCGACGCCATGGTGCAGGGCGGGAATGCCGTGTGACAGGATGCTGCCGCCGACGGTAAACATCGCGATCGTGCCGGCGACGGAGAGGAATTTCATCAGCCTGGGCGCGGCGGCTAGCAGGAAGCGGCCGAGGCCCTGGACGGCGGCGCCGGCTTTTTTGGTGAGGTAGAGGCCTGCGTCATCCATCTTCACGATGCCGGCCACGATGCCGTACACGCCGACCGTCATGACCACGGCGATAGCGGCCAGCACGGTCACTTGCTGGCTGAAGGGGGCATCGGCGACGGTGCCGAGCGCGATGACGATGATTTCGGCCGACAGGATGAAGTCGGTGCGGATGGCGCCCTTGATCTTGTCCTTCTCCAGCGCGACCAGGTCAATGTTCGGATCGGCGACGGCGGCGGACAGTTCGGCGTGGTGAGCGTCATCCTCCGCCTGGCTGTGCAGGAATTTGTGCGCCAGCTTTTCGAAGCCTTCGAAGCACAAGTAGGCGCCGCCCAGCATCAGTAGGGGCGTGATGGCCCACGGTGCAAACGCGCTGATGGCCAGCGCAGCGGGCACCAGAATGGCCTTGTTCTTCATCGAACCGACGCCCACCGCCCACACTACAGGCAGTTCGCGGTCGGCGCGCACGCCGGATACTTGCTGCGCGTTCAAAGCCAGATCGTCGCCCAGCACGCCGGCGGTCTTCTTGGCCGCAAGCTTGCTCATGGCGGCCACGTCGTCCAGGATGGTGGCGATATCGTCGATCAGGGCGAGCAGGCTGGAACCGGCCATTAACAAACTCCTAAGAATGAAATGCCGACAATCTATCACGAGTGGCGGCGAGGCTGACAATGGCCAGGGCGGCTATACTAGGTTTTTTGCCTGCCGGGAATTGTCATGAGCTTCGCCACGTGGATCACTTTTGTCATCGCCGCAGCCATTATTGCCCTGTCGCCGGGCTCCGGCGCGGTATTGTCGATGTCGCATGGATTGTCCTACGGTGTGAAGAAAACGAGCGCCACTATCATTGGCCTGCAACTGGGCCTGTTGCTGGTGCTGGCGATTGCCGGAGCAGGCGTGGGCTCGCTGCTGCTGGCGTCCGAGGTGGCATTCAATGTGGTGAAAACGGTGGGCGCGATCTACCTGATCTGGCTGGGACTGAGCCAGTGGCGCGCCAGGGTGCAGATCGGCGACCGCGCCGGCGTGACCGTGCAATACGTGCTGCCCTCCACCCGCAAGCGCATCCTGACCGGTTTCCTGACCAACGCCACCAATCCGAAAGGCATCATTTTCATGGTGGCCGTGCTGCCGCAGTTCATCACTCAAAGCGCCCCCGCTGTTGCCGCAACTGGCAATCCTGGCGGCAACCATGTGCGTGATCGACCTGACGGTGATGCACAGCTACGCTTTTCTGGCCTCCTCCATGCAGCGTTTCTTCCGCGACGCTAGTGCCCTGAAGAAGCAAAACCGCGTATTTGGCGGCTTGCTGATGCTCATTGGATCGGCCCTGTTCTTCGTCAAGCGGGGCGGCGCCCACGCCTGATTTCCCTCCACTCCCGCCCTTTTGCAATCATTTGTAACGGCGGTCGTCGTGTTCAGTTTTCAGGCGTTAAATGAAAACAAAAACATTTCGGGAGTGGAGACCATGAAACGCAAATTTGTGCATTTCCTGCTACTGGCGGCGCTGGTGGCAGTATCGTCGCTGGCGCTGGCGGATCCGCCAACGCGGGTGGGCCGCGTCTCCGCCATCGAAGGGCAAGTGACCATGCTCGTGAACGGCGAGCACGAAACCGGCAATCTGTTGAACTGGCCGGTCACCAACGGCAACCACATTACAACAGCGCCCGGCGCGCGCACCGAATTCCGTGTGGGTTCGGCGGCCGTACGCCTGGATGGCGATTCCGATATCGAAGTGCTGGACCTCGATGAGGACAGCATGCGTCTGCGCCTGAATTACGGCACGGCCAGCGTGCGCATCCGTGATCCGCAAATGCTCTCCGGCTTCGACCTGCGCACGCCGCAAGCCCGCATCGTGATGACCGAACCGGGCACGGTGCGCGTGGATACCGAGCGCGCGCCGGACACCACCACCGTCTCCATCCTCGCCGGCGCCGCGCAAGTGGAAGGCGGCGGCGTTTATACGAACGGCCAGGCCGGCAAGCGCATCGAAGTGCGCGGCGACGAGCTGTATTCCAGCCTGGCCGTGCGCGACCGCTTCGACGACTGGGTGCAATCCCGCGACCGCCGCGAGGAAGGCTTGCCCGCGGCGCGCTACCTGCCCAGCGACGTAACCGGCTATGAAGAACTGGACCAGTACGGCACCTGGATCGACAATCCGGAATACGGCACGCTGTGGACGCCGCGCCTCGTGCCGTCCGGCTGGGCGCCCTACCGCGACGGCCGCTGGGTCTGGGTCGATCCCTGGGGCTGGACCTGGGTCGATAACGCGCCCTGGGGCTATGCGCCGTCCCACTATGGCCGCTGGGTCGTGGTGAACAGCCGCTGGTGCTGGGCGCCGGGCCGCTTCGTCGGCCGCGCCGTGTGGGCGCCGGCGATGGTAGGCTGGGTTGGCGGTAGCAACTGGAGTGTGAGTATCGGTTCCTACAGCGGGCCTGGCGTGGGCTGGTATCCGCTGTCGCCGCGCGACCGCTTCGTTCCCGCCTATCGCGTTACGCCGGCCTATGAGAACCGCTTTGCCTGGCATCACCGCTCCAACGACCGCTGGCAGGAGCGCTTCCGCGACCGTGACCATGATGGCCGCCGCGATGGCGTGACCGTGCTGCCGCGCGACCAGTTCGAGCGCCGCCGCTCGATCGTCGTGCCGACCGTGCCGCGCGGACGCACGCCCGATGTGCGCAATGTGGTGCAGGCGCCGCCGCCGGCTCCGGTCGATCGTCCCGCCTGGCGCGATACCCGCGCAGCCGGGATCGACAGCAACGGCGATGGCCGCCCGGACCGCTTCGTGGGCGGTAACCGCAATAACTTCATCGACCGGAATGGCGACGGCCGGCCGGACAACAACGTCCGCGACAGCCGCAACGACCGCAATGGCGACGGTCGCCCGGACCGCTTCGTGGGCGGCAACCGCAATAACCTGATCGACCGGAATGGCGATGGCCGACCGGACAACGTCGCTCGCGATAATCGCAACAACATGATCGATCGCAACGGCGACGGGCGGCCGGACAATATCGTCCGCGAGAACCGCAACGATGGCCGCCCCGACCGCTTCACTCGCGATGGCGCCGACCGCGATCACGACGGCATTCCCGACTGGCGCGAGCGCCAGCGCAACGAGCAGCCGCGCACCGTGACGACAATGCCGCACGCGCCCGGCGCGGTGGCTGCGCCGCAGCCGCAGCAGGGCGTGCTGAGCACTACGCCGCCGCCGTCGCGTCCGCAAGCGGCGGAGGACCGCAACGCCCGCCAGCGCGACATGCGCAACCGGGATGACGATGACCGCGACCGCCGCAACAACTGGCGCGAAGCCCGCAATGAGCGCCCGGGTGGCGTCCACGTCCAGACCCAGCCGCAGGCCCAGCCACAGATGCAAATGCAGCCGCAACCGCAACCGCAACCGCAACCGCAAGTCCAGCAGCCGCGCCAGCAACCCTGGCAGGCCCGGGAACGGGACCGCGGCGACCGGGCCGACCGCGAGCCGCCCCAGATGCGCGAACGCCATCAGGCGCCTCAGCCGCAACCGCAGCCTCAGCCGCAAATGCAGGCCCAGATGCCGCAAATGGCGCCTGCCCGCCCGGCGCCGGCAATGCCTGCCCCGCCGCCGCAAGCGCGCCAGGAGCAGCCGCGCCAGGAGCGTCAGGAGCGCAATGAAGGCCGCCGCGAGCACGGCGGCGATCGGGGCGACCGCGGAGAACGAGGTCGCGAAAACTCGCGCTAAAACCGTTCAGTCCGGAAAAACGGGCTTCCAGTGCCCGTTTCCGGCACTTTGTCACAAAGCCGTAGTGGCAGCCGGGTACATTTCGGTACATTGTTACCGTTTTGTCCCGACTAATTCCACCATAAATTAGTCTTCAGCCAGCCCCTCAACCCGGGCTGGCTTTTTTTATTTCGTTTCCCGCGCACGCTGGCGGATGCGCTCGCGCCATTCGCCCAGCGCGGACAGCGCCCCGTGGAATTCCCGCTCGATCAGGTCGGCTTCGGCCTCGGTCACCTTGCCGTCCAGCAGCGCGTCCGACACCGCTTCGGCCACCGCGCCCACCTGGGCCATCACCTTGCACACCGTCTGCGACAGGTCGTCGCTGCCCACCTCCTCGGGGATCGGCACCACGAAAGCGGCCATGCCGTGCCGGGTCAGCAGCGCATGCAGCGGCAGCATTGCCTCCGCCACGCCGGCGTTGCGGCAATGCTCGACGATGGCCGACACCTCTTCGAATGAGGGGTAGTGGGAGGCGATGGTCGGCGCCAGCTTGTTGCGCAGCACGTTCACGGAAATGCCCATGCATTGCGCCAGCGCTTCCAGGCCGCCCGGATAGCTGCGGGCGACCTTGTACAGCGCGTCGTGTTGGTTCATGTCTAAGTACTTGCGAGTCATGGTGAAGCGGGCCTTTTATTACCGATGAAATTGTATTAAGTCCCAGATATTCTGACTTTCATCGAAAGCTTTATCAACCAACAACGGTGGAGACCATGAATTCGCGTTTTCGCAATGCCGTCGTTTTTGCGCTGCTGCTGCCGTTTGCCACGATGGCCGTGGCGGAAGCGCGGCCCGGCGGTTCATCGTTCCGGGGCGGTTTTTCGTCGCATAAAAGCAGCGTGACGAGGTCCGCGCCGGCGCCTGCGCCCAAGCAGCCTTCGTTTGGCAGCTTTGGCTCGCGCCGGCCGGATGCAGCGCCTGCCCGCCCGTCGTCCCCCGCCTCAGCCCCCGACGCGGCGCGCGGCGGCTCCGCGATGTCGCGCGACCTTGACCGCAGCGCGGCGCAGGATCGGGCGGTCCGCAACTGGGAATCGCGCCGCGACGCTTCCTCCGCCTCCAACACGCCGCCACTGCCGCCGCTGAACCCCGTCCTCCCCGGCGGCGCTTCCTCGGCCCGCAGCGCTTCGGCCGGCGCTGCCGATACACGCGTGGCTGGCAACGGCGCCACGTCCGGCGGCTATAGCCAGCCTGGCCCGGCGCCGGTCGTAATCCGCGAGCGCAGCGGCAGCAATGCCTGGCTGTGGGGCATTGGCGGCTACCTGCTGGGCAGCCACGCCATGTCGCACGCCAAGGATGCGCCGCCTGCGCCAAACACTGACGCCAACCCCGCCGGTGCCGCATCGAGCGCCGCCGGCGGGACCGCGCAGCCTGCCGAGACCGGGACCGGCGCCGACGCAGCGCCCAAGTCCGACCTGGACGCACTGACCGCATCGGCATCGCGGGCAGCTGAAACCGCGGCAGCTGGCAGCGTTCAGGCAACCGAACCATCGCGCACCCCGGCTGTCGAAGCCCAAAAGGAGCGCAGCGCGGTCCGCACGATGACTTGGGCGCTGCTGATATTCGGCTTCGCCTGGCTGCTGTGGATCGGCTGGCGTCACGCCAAAGCAGGCAAAAAGAACGCTAACTATTCATTTGAAAGGAACTGATCGCCATGGGCTGGAAGAACGCAATCGACTACCTGCGCAGCGCCACGCGCCGCGGCACCGAGTCCGAGCCGCGTCAGGACGAAGGTCTGCCGCTGCAGGCCCGGATCGGCAGCCTGGTCAGCCTGCAACTGTCGCCGTTGCTGCGCGCCGGCGCCGAAGGCTCGCTGATCGTCCTGCCGGAGGAAGAAGACACGCGCATCCTCGCCATTTCCCAGCTGAAGCTGTCGATGGCAGGCCGCGTCTACCGCTACTACCTGGCGACCGGCGACAACGACAGCGAAGAAAAGTTCCTGCAGCTGTACGTCGACGAACAGGGTGAAGTGAAGGAAATCCTGTACTGCACCCAGCTGGTGCGCGTCACGCCCGAAACGGTGGATGACCAGGATGCCTACACCGGCGCCAACGGCCACGGCCTGGGCGACCGCAACTACTCCTTGTGGCGCGGCCAGCTGGAGGAAATCGGCGTCGATGCAGCGGCGATCGAGACCGCGTTCGGCGCAGAAGAGGCCATTGACTACCGGCGCGATGCCGGCGATCCGGAGGCGGAATTCATCCCGCCCTACAGCGGCACCGAAACCCGCCTGGACGACGCGGCCGGCATGCTGGGCCTGAAGCAGCAGCTGTACTTCATGCCCTACGTGCGCACGCTGCGCGACGGCGGACAGGAATTTTTGCTGGTCACGACGGAAGTACTGCAGAGCGTGAACGGCGATGCAAGAAAACGCGGCATTCATGTTGATTTCGTCGTCGGAATCCGCGTCGAGCAGGAACGGCTGGTCATCCAGTGACCGCCGCAATAACACATCACCCACTGAAAGGAATGAAGATGAGCAACTCGAATGGCTGGGCACTGACCGCACGACTGATTTCCAAGCATTTCGGCGCGCTGGGCGACCGCGTGTCCGAGGCCATTGCCAGCTTTGACCCTGAAACCGCGACCGAGGCCGACCGCGACCGCCTGGCCGATACCCTGCGCAGCGCCGCGCAAAAGCTGGCCGCCGCCCGCTCCGCCTTCAACAAGGAACGCGACGATGTGGTCCGCCTGCGCGAACTGATCGCCACCGACGAGAAAGCGGCCGAAACCCTGGGCGAGCGCCTGGCGTCCGGCAAGATCTCGGAAGCGACCATCAACCTGTTCTGCGACGAGCTGGAGGCCAACAGGAACCGCCTGCCGCAGGAAATCCAGGAGGAAGCGGATGCGCAGGCTTACATGGACGAGCTGCAGAAAATCGTCGACGCCCTGTCCCAGCAACTGGCCGACTTCGATTCCGCCGCCAAGAAGGCGCGCCAGGCGCTGGCCGCCGCCAAGGCCCAGCGCGACCTGCAGGACGTGCGCGCCGAACGCCAAGAGCAGCTGGCCAGCCTGTCCGGCATGCGCGGCAACACCAGCGCGCTGAATGCGCTGACCAGGCGAGCGCAGAAGATCGCCAACGAAGCGGAGGGCATGAAGATCGTGTCCGACATCGGCCAGCGCCCCTACGACCAGGCTGCCGAGATCGAGGCCATCCGCAAATCGGTGACCCAGCCGGACAGCGGCAATGAGTCCGCCCTGGAGCGATTGAAGCGCCTGTCGGCCAAGGCTGCCTAAGCTAAAATACGGGCTGGCGCGTGCTGTGCGCGTCAGCCTTTATTTTTGGAATGATTATGAAAGCGATCCCGCCCTCCGAGTCCCTCATCGAATACCCGAGCGACTTCCCGATCAAGGTGATGGGCCCGACTCACGACGCCTTTGCCCCCACCATCCTGGAAGTGGTGCTCAAGCACGACCCGACTTGCCACGAAGGCAAGATCGAATCCCGCCCCTCCGCCAAGGGCAATTTCACGGGCCTGACCGTGATCGTGCGCGCCATCAGCCGCGAACAGCTGGACGCGCTGTACACCGAGCTGTCCGGTCACCCGATGGTAAAAATCGTCATGTAATGAAGAGGGCGCCCGGCGGCTGGCGGGGAGTTTTCCCGGCGCCGGGCGCCCTGTCGAATTCAGCAGAAAACTTCGTATTCTGTGATATTGCCGTTGCTGTCCTTGAGGCAGAGGCGCTTCCCTGCGTCGTGCTGGGCAATGATGCTCTCGTAGAGCCGCAGAGCATTCTTCATTACCTCGGCATAGGAAGCGGCTTCCGTTTTATCCTTTAGTGCGTTAAGCCTTTCGAACGACTTCTCCGCCAGCTCCAGCTGAACGCGCGTCGTGGCTTTTGTCGCCTTCTTTTCCATCACTTTTATCCTTCAATTGCTCGAACAACCCGACAATCGTATCGAGAATCTTGTCGAACGGTTCCATGTTGCCAGTCTGGGCGCCGTAGAACCCGAACGCAGCAACCAGCATAAAAACTGCTGCCACGGCGACTTTTCGCCAATCAGCCCATAGACCAGGCTTCTTTTCCTTCTCTTCGGAGGTAATCGTTACCTCTACTTTCACCTGCAACTTTTGCTTTGGATCGAAATCCTGGCCTACTTTCACTTCGTACTTCATTTGGGCATGTCCTTTTAAAGGACGGTACAGAAGCCCTGCCTTCCCTCCACTTACTGCAACCTTGCGACTGATTTCTGTAGTCGTCTTGCTTGTTTTACTGCACGCATACGTAACGAATTGGGGCGGCGTGCCGCAAGGTCAGTGGTGATCGAACGAAGCGGGGGCCACCCGCGTCCGCAGTCGATCTCGCTGTAAGTCTTTGTTGTTGCTAGCCATAGTTCTTGAGATAGTTCTAAAAAGAGCGTCGCCGTCTGTTGCCTGGCGCCACCAAAACGCACCGGAATGGATGCGTAACTTCAATGTAGTCCATGCCGAGGGAAATGCAATCACCAAATCATCAAATTTTGATGATCGTGAGGGATCAGGCGGGTGGCTGGGCGTTGGCGATCTCAGCCTTCAGCCAGTCGCGGAAGGCGCGCACCTGCGGCTTGCCGTAGGCGCCGGGCGGGCTGACGAGGTAGTAATCCTCGGCGCAGGGGCAGGTAATGCCGAACAGGCGGATCAGATGGCCGGAAGCGATCTCCTGCATGGCCACCACATGGCGCACCAGGGCCACGCCGTCGCCGTCCACGCAGGAGCGGATCAGCATGGACAAATCCTCGAACATCACGCCGCCGGCCGGCTCCGCCAGCGCCAGGCCAGCCGCCTTGAACCACGGCGCCCAAGGCTCATTCGATCGCAGCAGCACGGCGTCGGCTAGGTCGCGGGGCTCGACCGGCAGCGGGCCGTGGCGATAGTTGGGACTCACTACGGGATAGTAGATCTCGCCCATCAGCCGCTCGGAAACGAGGCCGGGATAGCGCCCCTGGCCGAAGCGGATGCCCACGTCGATGTTCTCCTTGACCAGGTCCTGCAGCTGGCTGCTCGCCTGCAGGATCACTTCGATGTCCGGGTGCTGGTCGATGAAAGAACCAAGCCGGGGCGCCAGCCAGCGCGCGGCGAAGGATGGGATGGCGGTTACGCTGAGGCGCTGGATGGCATCCTGCGATGGGCGCAGCGCCTGGGCGGCGCGCGCAATATCGTCCGCCGCGCGCGCGATCGCTTCGGCGAAACGCTTGCCTTCCGGCGTTACGCGCACTTGGCGGCCGTTGCGGATAAAGAGCGACACGCCCAGCTCTTCCTCCAGCGCCCTGACCTGATGGCTGATGGCGCCGTGCGTCAGGCAAAGTTCTTCCGCCGCGCGCGAGAAGTTCTCATGGCGGGCCGCGGCCTCGAAGGCGCGCAGGGCGGAGAAGTTCGGCAGGCGCGGCAGCTCGCTCATTTGTGAGAAAAATTAACAAGTACAACGAAAATATATCGTTATGGCAAGCGCCATTCAAGACCTACTATGTGAATAAATCTACACTAGCTGGAGTTAGCCGTGAGCCTCAAACTGTACGTCGATGCCGAATTCACCAGCCCTTATGCGCTGTCGTCTTTCGTCGCCCTGCGCGAGAAGGGCCTGGAGTTCGAACTGGAAACCGTGGACCTTGAAGCCGGCAAGAACAAGGAGTTGAGCTATACCGGTAAGGCGCTTACCGGCCGCGTGCCCTGCCTGGTGCACAACGACTTCATGCTGACGGAGTCCAGCGCCATCGATGAATATCTGGACGAGATGTTCCCGGCGCCTGAATACCGGGCCCTCTACCCCGTGCTGCCGCAAAAGCGCGCCATCGCGCGCCAGATCCAGGCGTGGATCCGCAGCGATCTGATGGCCTTGCGCGAGGAACGCAGCACGTACACGGTGTTTTACCGCCGGGCAGACAAACCCTTATCTGGCGAGGCGCAGGCGGCAGCGGACAAGCTGATTCGCCTGGCCGAGCAGGTGATCGACGGGCAATTCCTTTTCGGACGCTGGTGTATCGCCGATACCGACCTGGCCGTCATGCTCAGCCGGCTGGTGATGAATGGGGATCCGGTGCCGCAGAAGCTGAAGGATTATGTGGCGCAACAGTGGCAGAGGGATTCTTTGCAGGATTGGCTGAAGAATATCAATTTGCAGGCGGCGTGATCAGAACCCAGGGCAGAAGCAGGTGTCAGGCACGATGTGCCTGACACCAGGTTTGCGCCTCGGGTTCAAGGAAACTGCTCAGTCATTAAGCAGAAGCCCACCGCCCAAAGTATAATGGCGGGGCTATTTCAACAACGAAATGTCCTGATGTCGATCAAGCCGGCGGTGATCCGCCACCTCGGCCACGCCGAATACGAGCCCACGTTTGCCGCCATGCGCACCTTTACCGATGCGCGCGAGGCGGACACGCCCGACGAACTGTGGATCGTCGAGCACCCGCCCGTGTTCACGCTGGGCCTGGGCGCGGACCGCGGCCACCTGCTGGCCGGCGCCACGCAAATCCCCGTTGTGCAGACCGACCGCGGCGGCGAGGTCACCTACCACGGCCCCGGCCAGGTGGTGATCTACCTGATGATGGACTTGCGCCGCCACAAGCCGGGCGGCAAGCTCTACGCCCGCCAGTTTGTGCACAAGATCGAACAGGCCATTATCAATGTGCTGGCGGCGTATAATCTCGCCGGCGAGCGCGTGGAAGGCGCGCCCGGCATTTACATCGCTGAAGGGCCCAAGAAGGGCGCCAAGATTGCCGCCCTCGGCCTGAAAGTGCGCGGCAATGGCTGCACCTACCATGGCGTGTCGCTGAACGTGGGGATGGACCTGTCCCCCTTCACCTGGATTAATCCCTGCGGCTATGCCGGCCTGGAAACGGTCGACATGCGCAGCATGGGCGTGGAAGCCCCCCTGGCCGATGTACAGCAAGCGCTGGCTGAAGAGCTGGTGCGCCTGCTGGAAGTTGCCGAACCCGAATTTACCTGAGAAGCCCGTGAGGGCAAGCAGCTTATGACCTATAACCCGAGTGACAAGCAAAAAGGCGCCGACAAGACTTCGCGCATCCCCATCAAGATCGTGCCGATCGAGCAGGTGGAGCGCCTGAAGAAGCCGGAATGGATTCGCGTCAAGGCTGCTTCGGCATCGTCTCGTTTCTATGAAATCAAGGACATCCTGCGCGAGAACAAGCTGGTCACCGTGTGCGAGGAAGCAAGCTGCCCGAACATCGGCGAGTGCTTCGGCAAGGGCACCGCAACCTTCATGATCATGGGCGACAAGTGCACCCGCCGCTGCCCGTTCTGCGACGTGGGCCATGGCCGTCCGGACCCGCTGGATGTGGATGAGCCGAAAAACCTGGCCAACACTATCGCCAAGCTGCGCCTGAGCTATGTCGTGATCACCTCGGTGGACCGCGACGACCTGCGCGACGGCGGCGCCGCCCACTTCGTCGAGTGCATCACCCAGACCAAGGAACTGTCGCCGAAAACCCAGATCGAAGTGCTGGTGCCCGACTTCCGCGGCCGCCTGGAAAAGGCGCTGGACATTTTCGCCGGCGGCCTGCCGGACGTGATGAACCACAACCTGGAAACCGTGCCGCGCCTGTACAAGGAAGCACGCCCGGGCGCCGACTACCTGCACTCGCTGAAGCTGCTGAAGGACTTCAAGAAGCTGTACCCGCACGTGAAGACCAAGTCGGGCCTGATGGTCGGCCTGGGCGAGACCGACGAGGAAATCCTGCAGGTGATGCGCGATATGCGCGAGCACGACATCGACATGCTGACCATCGGCCAGTATCTCGCGCCATCCAACAGCCACCTGCCGGTGCGCCGCTACGTGCATCCGGACACCTTCAAGATGTTCGAGGAAGAGGCGTACAAGATGGGCTTCGGCCACGCGGCCGTGGGCGCCATGGTGCGCTCCTCCTATCACGCCGACGTGCAGGCCCACAACCTGCTCGAGCAGGCCTGATCTCCTAAGGGCTGAAGCAAACCGCTGCCTCTTCCTGGACCCGCTCCAGGAAGTCCAGCACCAGGCGCCGGGTTTCTCCCGCGCGCCAGAAGATGTGCCAGGCCACCGGGTCGAGTCCCGCCAGCGGGACCGACCGCAGCCCCGGCATTTCCGTGTATTGCACGAATCCCGCCAGCATCATGCAGCCCAGGCCGCTCTGCGCCATTTGCAGGCCGGCCTGGACCTGCGAGGTTTCGTAGACGATGTGGGGGCACACGCCCGCGCGCTGCCACTCCAGTTGAATCCAGTCGTAGAGCGAAGGGTGCAGGTCGCGCGCGTGCATGATGAGGCGCTGGCCACACAAGTCCTTCAAGGACAGCCGTTCTGCCTGGGCCAAGGGGTGGCCGTCATGCATCAGCACGCGCCAGCCTGCGCTGAGCAGCGATTGCGAGCGCACCGATCCATCCGCAGGAACCAGGCCAATCAGGTCGCGGTTGGCACAGCCGAAGCCGATGTCGATCTGCGCCCGTTGCAGAGCGGCAATCTGCATATCGGCATTGATGTCATGCCTTATGAGCTTCAGTTCGGGATAGCATGGCTGCAGGCGCGCCAGGGCGCCCGGCAACACCCCCACATTGGCGTACTCCACCAGGCCGATCGACAGCCGGAAGTCGTCCAGCCCGCCGGCCTCGCGTGCGCGCCGGGTGGTTTCTTCGAGTAACTGGAAGATCTGGTGCGTTCCGTCGCGCAGTACTTCTCCGGCACTGGTCAGCGTGACTTTACGATGGTCGCGCAGCAGCAGTTTGACTCCAAGCGACTCCTCCAGCCGGGCGATCTGCTGGCTCAGGGCCGGCTGCGTGATACAGGACAGTTCTGCGGCGCGGCCGAAATGCAGCTCCTGCGCAAGTGTCGAAAAAATATTTATAAGCCCGCAAATCACGCGCCTGCATAGAACCAATCCCCAGCCATAAGCTCCGCCTTATCGCAGGCGGCTGCATTTCTAATTGGCCGATTATAGGGTTCCCATCAGATACTTGCGGCATGAAACCAACTATTAACTCCCGCCGCGTTGTAGCGGCGCATCGCGAGCCGATACTTAACGCGGGCATTGCGGAAATCCTCAGGCAATATCCGGACCTCGACGTCGCTCTGGCGGAGAGCGCCGGCCACTGTGCCGGCGCGGCATCGGTCGTCACCGACTGCCAGACTGCCGTGGCGGGCGCCCTCGCGCTGCCCGTGCTGATCGTGGATGCGTGGCCGAATCGAGCGCATGCTGCTTACCGTGCGCGCGGCCGGAATCAAAAATTACGTGTTACAGGAAGCCAACGCGGCGGAATTGCATGCGGCGGTGAGCCAGCTGCTGGGTGGAGGCAACTATTTCAGCCCTGCCTTATATGCACTATTGTTGCAAATGCATGCACTCGAGCGTCCAACCCGGCGCGAAAGCGAGGTGCTGGCGCTGCTTGCGAAGGGCTATTGCAACAAACGAATAGCCCAGCGGTTAGGCATTCAGCAGGGCACCGTGAAAGCCCATATGCAGTCGTTGATGGGCAAGCTGGGCGCGTGTTCGCGAACCGAGGCGCTGGCGCTGGCTTACCAGCGCGGCATCGTCGAAATTGAGGCGGCGTAAAGCGATGCTTACTGCTGGGGAGCGCCGTAGCACAGGGTGTACAGCTCGGTGCGCAGGGCGCTGAATTCCGGATCGATTTTCAGGTCGCTCATGGAGCCGGCGCCGCCGAAGTAGTGCAGGACTTCGCCTTTTGCTGCCGAGCAATCCATCACGCTCAGTGCGCGGGCACGGCCCAGCAGGCGCGCCCAGTCGGCCTGGCGATTGTCTTCCAGCAGGGTTTCCATGCGTTGCATGATGTTGGACAGCTGCTCTTTGTCGTTCATAGGTCGTTCTCCGTCGAGGCCCGCGCAGGGCCGTTAGTTTCGATGAATCCACCTTGTGAGCTTTGCCTGTCCGGCCCTCCCGCCTTTGTGAGGGGGAACGCATGCGGCATTGCATAAGCATACCCGTTTTTGTCTGACTCGACCTCCGGAAAATGAAAAGGTTGATATCATTCAATCTTTGCCCGGAGTGCTGCATGAACCCGCAATTCACCGCCGAATACGCCAACAAATTCGCCGAGGGCACGCTGCCCGCGCACCTGAATATCCGCATCACCGAAGTTGGCCCCGGCCTGGCCATGGCGGACATGGAAATCTCCAGCTTCCACCTCGCTCCGAACGGCTTCCTGCACGCCGGCAGCGTCGTGACCCTGGCGGACACCGCCTGCGGCCTGGCCTGCTACGCCAACCTGCCGGAAGGCGCCAGCAACTTCACCACCGTCGAGCTGAAGTCCAATCACCTGGGCACGGCGCGCGAAGGCGCGATCACCGTGGTGGCCAGGGCCGTGCACATGGGCCGCACCACCCAGGTGTGGGACGCCACCGTCACCGACAAATCGAGCGGCAAGACCATCGCCCTGTTCCGCTGCACCCAGATGATCTTGTACCCGAAGGCATGACGGTACGCATCGAAGCGTCGTGGAAGGAGCAGTTGCAGGCTGAGTTCGAGAAACCCTATTGGGGGAGCCTGGCCAGCTTCGTGCGGGCCGAATACGCGGCAGCCCAGTGCTGCCCGGCCGGCAGGAATATCTTCCGCGCCTTCGATCTCACGCCCTTCCCCGACGTGAAGGTTGTCATCCTTGGCCAGGACCCTTATCACACGCCGGGCGCTGCGATGGGTTTCTGCTTCTCGGTGCCGGAAGGTAACCGTCCCCAGCCCAGCCTGCAGAACATCTTCCAGGAAATCGGCAGCGACCTCGGCGTCGCGCGCTCGCAAACCGATTTGTCCGACTGGGCCGGGCAGGGCGTCTTCCTGCTGAACAGCGTGCTCACGGTGCGGGCGCGCGAAGCCGGCTCGCACGCCGGCAAGGGCTGGGAGACTTTTACCGACAGCGCGATCCGCTACCTGTCCGAGCAGCGCGAGCACCTCGTCTTCATCCTGTGGGGAAGTTATGCGATAGCGAAACGTGCGCTCATCGACCCCCGAAAGTACCTTATCATCACATCGCCGCACCCGTCGCCGTTCTCGGCGCACAAAGGCTTCTTCGGCAGCAAGCCCTTCTCGCGTGCGAACGATTTTTTAGCCGCGAAAGGCCACTCACCCATCGACTGGGGCGATAAATAATGGTCAAACTGGCCGCCTTTGGCGCCGGACTGCTCCTTGCCAGCTCGCTGGCGCGCGCACAGATTCCTTATACGGACGACAGCGTCTTTCTTGGTCTTGGCGGGCAGGAGGGCATCCACGATATCGTGGAGACCTTCATGCCCATAGTGCTGTCGGACCCTCGCATCAAGGATTTCTTTTCGGGTATCGATATCGAGCAATTGAAGGTGCGGCTGGGCGAGCAGTTTTGCGAGGTGTCCGGCGGCCCCTGCCAGTTCAGGGGCAAGTACAAGATCCGCGATATGCAGTCGATCGAGAAGGATGTTGTATGCGAGACGCCCGAAGGGCCCTGCAAATACGTGGGCGCCTACAAGGACCGCGATATGCACACGGTCCACGAGGACCTGAAGCTCAAGGATTTTCACTTCAATGCGCTGGCCGAGGATTTGCAGATTGCGATGGAACGCAATCACGTGCCGACCAGCGTGTCCAACAAGCTGATCGCCAGGCTGGCGCCGTTGCGGCGCGAAATCGTCACTTCGAATGCGCCGGCCGAACGCTGGCCGGAAATGGGCAAGTTCATCGCCACCGGTGGCGTGTCGCAGGTGGAGGGCGCGGGTGGCGGCGGCATCGTGCCGTGGGCGCTGATCACCGGTTATGGCACGCGCGACAGCTGGGGCGCCAACGCCCACTACACTTATGTGAAGACGCAGGATTATTCGTTGAAGACTTATGGTGTTGCGGTTGGCCTGTACGATCGCGTCGAGCTGTCGCTGGCGCAGCAGCAGTTCGAAGGCGCACTCGCGCCGCTGGACCAGCTGAACATCAAGCAGGATATCTTCGGCGTCAAGGTGCGCGTGGCGGGCGATGCCGTCTACGCCCAGGATTCATGGCTGCCGCAGATCGCGGTGGGCGCCATGTACAAGAAGAACAAGGGTATCGGCGGACTGGGTGCGCTGGGCGTGACCAATGTGAAGCAGCTCGGCGCGAAGGATGACACAGGTTACGACTTCTATCTGTCCGCCACCAAGGTGCTGTTCGAACAGAGCCTGCTGCTGAACGGCACGCTGCGCTCGACGCGCGCCAACCAGATGGGCTTGCTCGGTTTCGGCGGCGACCTGCACGGCGGCCGGCGCATCCAGCCTGAAATCTCGGCAGCCTGGCTGTTGACCCGCCAACTGGCTGCTGGCGCTGAGTGGCGCCGCAAGCCGCACAACCTCGGCGTCGATAACGAAAAAAATTACTATGATGTGTTTGTGGCCTGGTTCCCCAGCCGTAACCTGTCCCTGACCGCCGCCTACGCGAACCTGGGCGACATCACGATCTTTAACCCAAAGACGCAAAAGGGCGTCTACTTTTCCGTCCAGGCGGGCTTCTGATGAAAACACAATTCTACGCAGCCTCCAGTCTCGACGGCTTTATCGCCACCGAAGACGATTCGCTGGACTGGCTGTTCTCGCTGGGTGCGCTGGAAGACTCCAGTTATCCATCTTTCATCGCCGAAGTCGGCGCGCTGGCCATGGGCTCTTCAACTTACGAGTGGATGCTCCGCAACGCCGACAAGGTTGCTGCCGAAGCCGGCTCGCCATGGCCCTATTCCCAGCCCTGCTGGGTCTTCACCAGCCGCGAGTTGCCTGCTATCCCAGGCGCCGACTTGCGCTTCGTGCGCGGCGATGTCCGCCCGTCCACGCTGCGATGTCGGCTGCCGCCGGCGGCAAGAACCTCTGGATCGTCGGCGGTGGCGACCTGGCCGGCCAGTTCTACGACGCCGGCCTGCTCGACGAGCTCATCATCCAGGTCGGCTCCATCACCCTCGGCGCCGGCAAACCGCTGTTCCCCCGCCGCCTTTCCGCCCCGATGACGCTGACCTCCGTCCAGCAATACGGTCCCGGCTTCGCCGAGCTGCGCTACCAGATCGCGTCGGTGGGTAAGCAGTCCTGATTTACTCAATCAGATCGCCGAGCCTGAATGGCTGGGGTGAACAGTTCAAACAAAAGGACGCCGCAGCGTCCTTTTTTGTTAGCCCTGCAGGGTCTTTTCCAGCAGCTTGTGCAGTTCGGCAAACTCGGGCTTGCCGACGTAGCGCTTGATGATCTTGCCGTCCTTGTCGATGACGAAGGTGGTGGGGGGTCATGTTCACGTCGCCATAGGCCTTGGCGGCCTCGCCGGTCACGTCCAGCGCGACCTTGAAGGGCAGCTGGCGGGTTTCGGTGAAGTTCACGACATAGTTCGGCGCGTCGTACTTCATCGCCACGGCCACGAATTCGAGGCCTTTCGACTTGTACTTGTTGTACGTGTCGACCATTTCCGGCATCTCCGCCACGCAAGTGGTGCAGGAGGTTGCCCAGAAGTTAATCATGACAACCTTGCCGCGCAGCGAAGCCGGCGTGATCTGCTCCCCCTTGAGGCCGACAAACGTCACTTCCGGCGCCGGGGTATGGTTGTTCAGAGAGGAATAGGCTGCAAAGCCGATCCCGGCGATTACAACAGCTGCAATCGCCGGCTTGATCCAGGCTTTGGAAGAAGTATTGGCATTCATGCCGATGATTATAGTCCGATCAGCCCTGGGCTTGCTGGGAGGCGGCCGGAGCGTTCTGGTAGGACTTCCACTCTTCCTCGGAGATGTACTCGTACACCTTCACGACCTTGTACACGCCGCTCACGCCGCGTGCAATTTCGGCCGCCTGGTTGCCCTCGCGCTGGGTCACGCGGCCCATCAGGTAGACATTGCCACGCTCGGTAATGACCTTGAAGGAGTTGGCCGAAATATCCTTGGCATCCACCAGGCTGGCCTTCACCTTGGTGGTGATCAGCACATCGTTGGAGCGGGAGGTATAGCTGGCCGGGCCGGCGATTTCCAGCTCGTTGACGATACCGATCACGCCTTCGATGCCCTTCACCTCGCGCTCGACGGCGGCCTTCATTTCCTCATCGCGCACTTCACCGGTCAGCAGGACCTTGCGGTTGAAGGCGTTCACATTCACGTGGCCGGCGTTGCCTGTCACATTGGGGATTTTCACCTCGGCCTTCACGACAATGGCCTTGTCTTCAGTCTGCGCGCCAAAAGTGCGGCGGTCGGCCGCAGCCAGCGTGCCGGACGCGGTGCCGGCAACGACCAGCGGGAAGCAGGCAGTCAGGCTACTCGCCAGCGTGGCGGCCAGGGCGACCGTCAACAGGGGGCGGGTTGCTTTATTCATTCACATCTCCTCCGAACAGGGCGACGTCGATGCCGTCGCAAATGCAGTGGATGGTTACCAGATGGACTTCCTGGATACGGGCGGTACGGTCAGCCGGCACGCAGATATGCACGTCGGCGTCGGTCAGCATCTTGCCAATGGCGCCGCCGCCTTTCCCGGTCAGCGCCACCACGCGCATTTCGCGCTCCAGCGCCGCTTCGATGGCCGCCATCACGTTGGCCGAATTGCCGGACGTGGAAATGGCCAGCAGTACGTCGCCGGCCTGGCCGAAGGCTTGCACCTGCTTCGAGAAGATCTCGCGGTAGCTGTAGTCGTTGGCCACGGCCGTCAGGATCGACGAGTCGGTGGTCAGGGCGATGGCCGGCAGCGGGAAGCGTTCGCGTTCGAAGCGCCCCACCAGCTCCGCAGCGAAGTGCTGCGAGTCCGCCGCGGAACCGCCATTGCCGCAGGCAAGGATCTTGTTGCCGTTGGACAGGGCGGAGAACATCAGTTCAATCGCCTGTGCAATCGGCTGTGCGAGCACGGTGGCGGACTGGATCTTGGTTTCGGCACTTTCGTGGAAGTGCTGGAGAATGCGTTGATTGTTCATAGTGTGCGTAATTATAGTGCAGCTGCCTGTGCCGCCGGACAAGCCTTGTTAAAAATGCTTACATTATTTCAAGTACATTGCGCAGCCAGCGCAGCTGGCCGTTCTCAATGGCGATGACGTCGAAACGGCAGGGCGGCACCTGATGATACCGCAGGAGATAGTACTGGGCAGCCCTCACGAGCCGCTTTTGCTTGGCCGGCGTGACGCTCCACAGCGCGCCGCCGAAGCGCGTGCTGGCGCGCTTGCGCACTTCCACGAAGACCAGCCCGGGTCCGTCGCGCATGATCAGGTCAAGTTCGCCCGCCTTGCAGAGAAAATTGCGTTCGACCAGCGCCAGGCCCTGAGCCTGCAGATAGGCCAGCGCCTCTTCTTCGCTGAGACGGCCCTCGACCTGCTGCGGGGTGCGGTTCACTGTGCCGCGGTGACGGGAGTCGGCACACCGTTGGTGTACACGGCCGGCATTTCGACGCGCTCGAAGTACGATGGGCCCTGGCCGAAATCAACAGTCAGCTGGCCGGTAACGCCGTCGAGGCGGAAGCGCTTGCCGGGGCGCAGGGCGATTTCGCGGGCGACGCGGAAGGCGTCGATGCCGAGGGCATAGAGACGTTCCATGTCCGCGCTCAGGCGCACTTCATCGCGCGGCTCGGGCTGGGGATACATCATCACGGCCGGATGGTCGCGCTGCAGCTGCCACGGCAGGTCCAGCAGGCGCACGCCATCCAGTTCGGGGCCGGGCTGCCACAGCGCACGGCCCGGGTTCAGGGAAGAGATGCCATACAGCGGAATATCGCCCAGCGGCGGTGCGTTCAATGCGACTTTCAGCTGGCGCGCCTGGTCCACGTCCAGCGCGGCAAACAACACGTCCGCCGGTTCGGATTGCAGGCGGGCGCGCAGGGCCACCAGTTCCGGGTCGCCCAGGTAGCCGCCGCTGGCGCTGAGTTCCAGGATCTTCACTGGAGCGCCGATGCGCTGCCATTGCGCGGCAAAGGCGTTCGCGCCGCGCTTCTGCCACGGCGACCCGGCGGACAGCACCAGCGCACGCGCATTCGGATGTTCCTGCGCCGCCCAGGTGGCAGCCTGGCGCGCCTCATCCTCGATCGACAGGCCGATGGAAATCATTTGCGGCGGCAACTGGACTTCGCCGCGCGTTTCAGGGTGGTTGAGGGCGATCGTCGGCTTGCTGACCAGCGGGCTGCCGGAGACCGCCGTCACGGCTGAGCGGGCCAAGGGGCCGACGATGATGTCATTCTGCTGCTGGGCGCTGGCGTAAGCGGACAGCACATCCTGCGCCGGATCGCCCGTTTCGACCAGGTTGATGGTGAGGCCGGCCTTGTCGCGTTCATAGGCGGCCATGAAGCCGGCGCGCAGGGCATCGGCGGCGCGGCCCAGGGTTTCGGAGCGCAGCGGCAGCAGCAGGGCGATGTTCACGCCGTCCTTGCCGGCCGGGTTGGCCTGGGCGGAGGCGCCGCTCATCTGTGCGCCGGGCATGGCGATGGCATAGGTTTGCACCTGGGTGGCGGGTTCGGGCGCCTTTTCCGGCGCGCGCTCAGGCAGGCGCACGGGCCTGGACGCGGCTGGCGTACTTGTCACCGACTCGATTGGCGCGCACAATCCGCCGGGCGTGCCGCAAGGCGTGCTGCAGGCGCTGACCAGTGCCGCGGCAGCGATGAGTAGTGCGATTTTTCCTTTTTTTGCCAGCATCCAACCCCCAATGACAGTTCACGAATCCAGCCCGCTTGCCGCCCTGCCCGTCCTTGGCGAGACCGCGCACCAGACATATCCTACGGCAACATTGTATGTAGTGGCTACGCCAATCGGCAATGTTACTGACATTAGTCTGAGGGCCCTGCACGTCTTGACTATTGTTGACGCCGTCGCCTGCGAGGACACGCGCAATACCGCCCAGCTGATGAACCGCTTCGGCATTTCCAAGCCGCTGGTGGCCGCGCACATGCATAACGAGCGCCAGGCGGCCGAGGCGCTGGTGGCGCGGCTGCAGGCGGGGGAACGGATTGCGCTGGTGTCCGATGCAGGGACGCCGGCCGTGTCCGATCCCGGCGCGCGCATCGTGGACGCAGTGCGCGCGGCCGGGCTGCGCGTGGTGCCGCTGCCGGGCGCGTCGGCGGCGGTGGCGGCGCTGTCGGCCTCCGGCCTGGTGAATGACCAGTTCCATTTTGTCGGCTTCCTGCCGTCCAAGGCGAAGCAGCGCGAGGGCGTGCTGCAGGGCTTGCGCAGCGTGGCCGCGACCATGGTGTTCTACGAGGCGCCGCACCGCATCGTCGAATGCGCGCAGGCGCTGGCGGACGTGTTCGAGCCCTCGCGCCAAGTGGTGTATGCGCGCGAGCTGACCAAGCTGTTCGAGGAAATCCACCGTTGCCCGCTGTCGGAAGCCGTGGCGTGGCTGAAGGCCGATGCGCACAGGGAAAAGGGCGAATTCGTGGTGCTGCTGGAAGGCGCGCCGGAATCGGCGGACGCCGGCGATGCGGAGGCCGAGCGTGTGCTGCGCATCCTGCTGGCGGAACTGCCGGTCAAGCAGGCGGCAACGCTGGCGGCGCAGATCACCGGGCAGAAGAAGAACGCCCTGTACGACCTGGCGTTGCAGATCAAGGGCGAGTGATCACCACTTGCAGCCGGAATCCTTCTTGTCCATCATCAGATAAAGGGGCGCCAGCAGGCCGCCGGGAATGCCGTCCTTGCAATTCGGACGGGCGGACTGCTTGATTTCCCGCCCCAGCTTCTGTTCTTTCGTTTCGCGGTAGCGCGGGCCGTTGCGCACCTGGGCATTCGGCGCGTCCGACTTCGGTTCGTCCAGATCGGAGGCGATGTCGCGGGCGGCGGCTTTGGCGGCGTCCGGGTCGAAGCGCGGCGCTGCGTCCGGCGCCGTCCCAGGAGGCGCCGGCTCGGCGCGTTCGGCTGGCCCGCTGATCGCATCCGGCGTGCGCCGTGGCGCCGGCGCATAAATCGCCTCCGGCGGCTTTTTCGGCCGCGCGGCCGGCCGCTCAGGACGCACCGCCAGGGGCCGTTCTGGCTCGCTTGCCGGCTTAGTCTCCGCCACCGGCTCCGGCGGCTTGGGCAGTAGCCGCACGGTGACCGGACGAGACCACCACGCTGGCGGCACGGTCGTAACAGGCGCAGGCGGCCGCAGCACGGTCAGCAACAGTGCGTGTATCAGGATGGAGGCCGCTACCCCGAAGGAAAAGCGCAAACCCGGGTGCGGCGCGCGGGCAGCGTCGATCGGCATGCTGCGAATATTCTCACATTGTCAGAAAAGCACAAGCGCTGCCGTGACATTTTTTCGGATCGGCCTTGACGAAGGCCGCGCGGGCCGGTATTATCTTGCTTCTTCGGAGTGTAGCGCAGCCCGGTAGCGCATCTGCTTTGGGAGCAGAGGGTCCAAGGTTCGAATCCTTGTACTCCGACCAATTTAAAACCCCGTTTGATGGCAACGTCAAACGGGGTTTTTCCGTTTTATCCCCGTTCGTTCCCAAATTCGCCCTCTTCGTCGCAACAGACGTTGGGGCTCCGGCAGATGGCTAGAATGGCTGCAGGTCCACTCATATTCCGCCTCCATCATGCTTGCTGAATTGCGATTCAACGTCAAAGCGGTCGAACACGACCGGCGGCTGGCCAGGCGTTACTTGTGCCAATCTGCCTTGCGCATGGGCGCCGGGATGCTGCTGATCACAGCAATCGCCGTCTACGTACCGATGATTGCCATCACCTGGCAACTGGGGCACGGTGCAAAAAGCCTTGGCGTACTGGTGACATGGCTGAACTTCTTCAATGTCGTGTTTACGCCCATCCTGCTGCCGGCGCTGCTAAGCATGGGCGATGCCGCGCGCACTCTTGCCGCCTGGCGCAATGCCGGTGTGGCGTTGACGCCCGAAATGATGTCGTCGCGGCCACGGCTGACGGTTCAATCTCCGCTCGACCCTATCAGCACGTTCGATCTGTGCGCCGAAACCCTGTCCGGGCTGGCGCTGGGCGCCGCGCTTGGCTACCGTGGACCGGCAGTGTTCTGGCACCAGCCATTCACTGGCCGTATCGTGCTGGGCCCCTGGCGGCCGCTCTGGCTGGGCCGCAGCGTTGAAGTGCGGGTGTCCGAGGACCTGGGCAAGCCCGTACAAGTGCACATCCGCCATCGCTTCGGCGTCGACTTCTTCCTGGTACAAAAGGGGAAGGCGTGGGAAACGGTGCAGACCATCGCGAGCCAGCTCGGCAAGCAGCTGGAGCAGCGCGACCGTGCCTTGAGAGCCGCGCGCCGCGAACGAGAACTGGAGCGCGCGGCCCTGCAGGCACGCCTGTCGGCACTGCAGGCACAGGTTGAGCCGCACTTCCTGTACAACACGCTCGCCGATCTGAAGCATCTGGTGCGAACCGACCCCGATGCCGCGCAACTGATGCTGGACCATCTGGTGGCCTATCTGCAGAACGCGCTGCCGGATATGCGCTCGGTGTCGTCCACGCTGGAACGCGAACTGGCGCTGGCGCGGGCCTACCTGTCCATCATGCAGATCCGCATGGGACATCGGCTGCGCTTCCGCATCGAAGTTGGCGAGGACCTTCTGGCCCAGCCCTTCCCGCCGGCGATGCTGATTTCGCTGGTGGAGAATGCGGCCAAGCATGGCCTGGAGCGCGCCAGCCGGCCGGGGGAGATTGTTATTGGCGCGGCCCTGAGCGGCGCCAGGCTGCGCGTGACGGTGCGTGATGACGGCGTGGGGCTGACCGAGCAAATGGGACAGGGCTTCGGCCTGTCCAATATCCAGGAGCGCCTGCAGCTGCTGTATGGCGAGCGTGCATCCTTGTCGGTGGAATCAGCACAGCCGAGCGGTGTCGAAGCCGCGCTGACCGTCCCGATTGACGCGAAACCGGAGTGACAATGCCCACCGCACTGATCGTAGAAGATGAACCCCTGCTGCGCGCCGAACTGGCTGACCAGCTGAAAGCCCTGTGGCCGGAGCTGGATATTGCCGGCCATGCGGAGAACGGCATTGAGGCTATCGCATTGCTGCAAGGCCTGCAGCCGGATATCGTGTTCCTGGATATCCAGATGCCCGGGCTGAACGGGCTGGAGGTGGCCAGGCATGTTCCCGAAACCAGCCAGATCGTGTTCGTAACGGCTTATGCGGACTACGCCATCCAGGCTTTCGATGCCGGCGCAGCAGATTATCTTGTGAAGCCGATTAACGCGGCGCGCCTGCTGCAAACCATCAAGCGGTTGAAGAGCCGCAGTCGCGCGGCGGCGCCGGTGCCGCACGATGTCTGGCAAAAGGTGTTCGGGCAGACCGGCGCGCCCGCTTATCTGAAATGGATCAAGGCTTCTGCCGGCAACACCGTGCGCCTGGTGATGGTCAACGACGTGCAGTACTTCCAGTCGGACGGAAAATATACGCGCGTCGTCACGCAATCGGCGGAGGCGCTGATACGCCTGCCGCTGAAAAACCTCGTCGAACAGCTCGACCCGAGCCAGTTCGCGCAAATCCACCGCGGCGCCATCGTCAACCTGCAGGCAATAGACCGCGTGGAGCGTGACGGCACGGCGATGGAAGTGCGCCTGAAAGGACGGACCGAAAAACTGTCCGTCAGCGAGGCTTACACCCGCCAGTTCCGCCAGATGTAGTGATCAACCGGCGCGCTTGGCGGCGATGGCGTTGCCGGCGCGGCTGACGCTCTTGCGGTTCAGGTGAGCGGAAATGAACAGGCCAGCGTCCACCACCTTGTCCAGGTCCACGCCCGTCTCGATGCCGAGGCCATTCAGCATATAAATCACATCTTCCGTCGCCACATTGCCGGTAGCGCCCTTGGCATATGGGCAGCCGCCCAGGCCGGACACGGAAGAATGGAAGATCGAAATCCCCAGCTCCAGCGAAGCATAGATATTGGCCAGCGCCTGGCCGTAGGTATCGTGGAAGTGACCGGACAGCCCGTCGAGACGGAACTCGCGGATGGCTGTCTCCATTACCGCCTGCGTCTTGCGCGGCGTGGATACGCCGATGGTGTCGGCAATATCGATTTCATCGCAGCCCAGGTCGCGCATGCGGCCCACGACATAAGCCACGGACTCCAGCGGCACCTCGCCCTGGTAAGGGCAGCCGAACGCCGTGCTGACGGAAGCGCGCAGTCGCAGCTTGTGTTCCTTGGCCGCCTTCGCCACAGGCGCGAAGCGCTCGATCGATTCCGCAATCGAACAATTGATATTCCGCTGCGAGAAAGCTTCGGACGCTGCACCGAAAATCACTACTTCATCCGCGCCGGCGGCCAGCGCCGCCTCGAAGCCCTGCATATTCGGGGTTAGCGCCGAATAGATCACGCCCGGCTTGCGGGTAATCCCGGCCATCACCTCTTTGGACGTGGCCATCTGCGGCACCCATTTCGGCGAAACGAAGGAAGCCGCCTCGATATTCGGGAAGCCCGCCTCGGTCAGGCGGTTCACCAGCTCGATCTTCACATCGGCCGGTACTTCGCCCTTCTCATTCTGCAGCCCGTCGCGTGGGCCGACTTCAACAATCTTGACCTTCTTCGGCAAACTCATAATCAGTATCCATGCAAACGGTTGATGACATCGGCGACGGGCTCGCCCTTCTCCAGCTGGCGGATCTTGCCCGCGATCTGCTGCACGCTCTCGCGGCGCAGGGTCAGGGCGGCGATGTGCGGCGTGATGGTGACACGCGGTTCCTGCCAGAACGGGTGCTGCATCGGCAGCGGCTCGTTGCGGAACACGTCCAGCGTGGCGCCTGCGATATGGCCGGACTTGATCAGGTTGAGCAGGTCGGGCTCGTTGACGTGGGCGCCGCGCGCCACATTGATGATGTAGGCGCCCTGCGGCAGCTTCAGCATATTGCCGCGATTGAGAACATTGCTCGTTTCAGGCGTCAGCGGCAGCATGCAGACCACGGCGTTCGAACCGCGCAGGAAGGTGTCCAGGCCTTCCGGGCCGTAGAAGCATTGCATCCCGTCCACATGCTTCTCGGTGCGGCTCCAGCCGCGCACGGGGAAGCCGAACTCCTTCAGCGCCTGGATCACGCGCATGCCCAGCACGCCCATGCCCAGCACCCCGACAGCGAAGTCTTCCTTGTGGTGCTGCGGCAGCTGGTCCCAGACGCCGGCGCGGGCCTGGGTGTCGTATTCGTCCAGGCGGCGGAAATAGCGCAGCACGGCGTGCGTCACATACTCCGCCATCTGGATGCCCATGCCCGCATCGCCGAGGCGGATGATGGGGATCTCATGCGAGATTTCCTGTTCGAACTTGAGGATGGCGTCCGCCCCCGCACCGGTAAGGAAGATGGCCTTCACTTCGGACAGTTCGCGCAGCATGGCCTCGGGCGGCGACCACACGATGGCGTAGTCGCAGGGTGCGGCTTTCACGCCGGGCTGCCATACCACGACCTCCGCTTCCGGCAGGTGACGGGCGAAATCCTTTATCCAGGGCTCGGTCTTGCCGTCTGCCCTGTGCAGCAAAATGCGCATGGTGTCTCCTCCTACGCAGCAGCCTTGAATGCCAGCAGAGGAGCGCCGTCGGCGACCTGGTCGCCCACCGCATACAGCACTTCCTCCACCACGCCATCATGGGGAGCCGAGATGGTATGTTCCATCTTCATCGCTTCCATAATGACGAGCGCATCTCCTTTTTTCACTTCCTGGCCATTTGCGGCCAGCACAGCGACAACCTTGCCAGGCATCGGCGCGGTCAGGCGTCCTCCCTCTGCTTCCGATTCGCCTGCGTGGGCCATCGGATCGTTATAGTCGAGCACATAGTGTCCGCCGCCGGTGAAGACATGGAAAATGTCGCCATCGCGGCGCACAGTGCCGTGCACGGAAGTTTCGCCCAGCTTGATGCTGAAATCAACGCCCTTCTGCGATTGCAGGGTCAGATCGACCTGGATGCCCTTGATTGCGAATTGCCAGCCATGCGGCAGGTAAGTCAGCAGCGGTTCGTAGCTTTTGCCATGCTCGTCGCTGAAGGCCAGCTTGCGTGCATAGTTGAAGTTCATGCGCCAGCCCAGGGCCTGGCCCCACGGATCGCCCTTGTTGGCGCCCGATTGCGCTGCAGATTTGTCTTTTTCTTCCTCGATCAGCGATACGGCGGCCAGTGCGACAGCAGCTACCGGCACCGAACGGGCCGGCGGGAACAGGGACTCCTGGTTACGCTCGATCAGGCCCGTGTCCAGGTCGGCGCTGGAGAAGGCGTCGCCCTCGACCAGGCGCTTGAGGAAGGCGATGTTGCTGGCCAGTCCAACGATCTGGTACTGGGCCAGGGCCTGGGCCATGCGGGCCAGCGCCTGCTTGCGGTCTGCACCCCACACGATCAGCTTCGCGATCATCGGGTCGTAGAACGGTGAAATGGCATCGCCTTCGCGCACGCCGGAATCGACGCGCACGGCGGCAGGGTGGCCCGGAACGCCGCCCAGCTCAAAGTTGACCGCATCCGGCGTATCCAGGTGGCGCAGCGTGCCGATGGACGGAAGGAAGCCCTTCTCCGGATTCTCGGCATAGATGCGGGCCTCGATGGCGTGGCCATTGATGGTCAGATCTTCCTGCTTCTTCGGCAGCGGCTCGCCTGCGGCAACACGCAGCTGCCATTCAACCAGGTCGGTGCCGGTGATCATTTCGGTGACAGGGTGCTCCACCTGCAGGCGCGTGTTCATCTCCATGAAGTAGAAGCTGCCGTCCTGGTTGGCGATGAATTCCACGGTGCCGGCGCCGACATAGCCGACGGCCTTCGCGGCTGCTACCGCGGCTTCGCCCATCGCGGCGCGGCGCTCGGAGTCCATGCCCGGCGCCGGCGCTTCTTCCAGCACTTTCTGGTGGCGGCGCTGCACGGAGCAGTCACGCTCGAACAGGTGGATGCAATTGCCGTGTGTGTCGGCAAACACCTGGATTTCGATGTGGCGGGGACGCAGCAGGTACTTCTCGGCCAGCACCTTGTCATCGCCAAAGGAGCTGATGGCTTCGCGCTTGCAGGAGGCCAGCGCGTCGGCGAAGGCCGCGGAGCTCTCGACCACGCGCATGCCCTTGCCGCCGCCGCCCGCCGATGCCTTCAGCAGCACCGGATAGCCGATGCGGTCGGCCTGTTGCTGCAGGAAGGCGGTGTCCTGATTGTCGCCGTGATAGCCGGGCACCAGCGGAACATTGGCCTTTTCCATCAGCTGCTTGGCGGCGGACTTGGAACCCATGGCACGCATCGCCGAAGCTGGCGGGCCAATGAAGACCAGGCCCGCTTCCGCGCAGGCGTCCGCGAACTCGGCGTTTTCGGAGAGGAAACCATAGCCGGGGTGGATCGCTTCCGCGCCCGTTGCCAGCGCTACCGCGATCAGCTTGTCGCCGCAGAGGTAGGACTCCTTTGCTGGCGCTGGGCCGATGTTCACCGCTTCGTCGCAAACCGCCACGTGCTTGGCATCGGCGTCCGCCTCGGAATAGACGGCGACCGTGCGAATGCCGAGCCGGCGGGCCGTGGCTGCGACACGGCAGGCAATTTCGCCGCGGTTGGCGATCAGGATTTTTTTGAACATGGTCTCTCTCTATCCTCGTTATATGTTTAATTCCCGGGCCGTTCAGCGGCGGATCAATGATCCGCCCTACGACGCGTCCTGTAATCGTTTCCCAGCCGACGCATTGCGGACGATTTTGGCCCCAACGGGGCTGTAGGGCGGATCATTGATCCGCCGTGGCTCAGCAGCCGCAGGCTTCCTTTTGCACCGAATCCAGCGTGGTGCCGCGAGTCGGCAGTCCCAGCTTCGCCAGCAGGGCGCGGTCATCGTTCGCTTCCGGGTTATCGGTCGTCAGCAGCTTGTCGCCGTAGAAGATCGAGTTGGCGCCGGCCATGAAGCACATCGCCTGCACCGCCTCGCCCAGCTCGCGGCGGCCGGCGGACAAGCGCACGCGCGCCTTCGGCATCGTGATGCGCGCAATCGCGATGGTACGCACGAACTCCAGCGGGTCCAGCTTGTCCATGCCGTACAGCGGCGTGCCTTCCACCTGAACCAGGTGGTTGACCGGCACCGACTCCGGATACGGATTCAGGTTTGCCAGCTGCGCGATCAGGCCTGCGCGCTGCTCGCGCGTCTCGCCCATGCCCACGATGCCGCCGCAGCAGACTTTCAGGCCCGCGTTGCGCACGTGGCCCAGCGTGTCCAGGCGGTCCTGGTATTCGCGGGTGGAGATGACGTTGTTGTAGAACTCAGGCGCGGTGTCCAGGTTGTGGTTGTAGTAGTCCAGGCCCGCATCCTTCAGGCGCTGCGCCTGTTCCGCTTCCAGCATGCCCAGCGTGGCGCAGGTTTCCAGGCCCAGGGCCTTCACTTCGCGCACCATGGTTTCGACTTTTTCCATGTCGCGCTCTTTCGGGCTGCGCCAGGCGGCGCCCATGCAGAAGCGGGTCGCGCCGTTGTCCTTGGCTTGCTTGGCGGCGTCAAGGACGGTGTCCAGGTCGAGAATCTTCTTGGCTTCCACGCCAGTGTCGTAGCGCGCGGCTTGCGGGCAGTAACCGCAATCCTCTTCGCAACCGCCGGTCTTGATGGACAGCAGGGTCGCCAGTTCAACGTCGCCATCCGGCCAGTGCGCGCGGTGGGTTTGCTGGGCGCGGAACATCAGCTCGTGGAATGGGAGCTCGTACAGGGCCAGCACTTCTTGCAGGGGCCAGGTGGCGTCCTGCGGCAGCGTGATGGCGGCGGTGGGACGGTGCAGTTCGACGGTTTTCGGTTCTTGCAGGGACATCGGTTTCTTTTCCTCTCTGTTCTGGGACGGCGGATCAATGATCCGCCCTACGCCGCGGTGGCGGATCTGGTGTTTATTTTGTCGGGCGCACAGGCCAGTTGGGCAAGCGCGTAAAGTCAAGGTACTCGGCGGCAGCGGCGGCGCTCGGCTGGGACAGGCGCGGGATGCGGCCCAGCAGCGGCGCCGGGATGCGCGCTTCCAGGGCGGCGATATTCTCGTCCGCGAAATTGAATTCCAGTTCCAGCGTGTTGGCAACCCAGCCCGCCAGCTTCAGGCCGCGCGACTGGATCGCTTCGACCGTCAGCAGCGCGTGGTTGATGCAGCCGAGCCGCATGCCGACCACCAGCACGACCGGCAGCGCAAGCTGCTGCGCCAGGTCGGCGGTGTCGTATTCGTCGGTCAGCGGCACGCGGAAGCCACCGACGCCCTCCACGACGGTGGCGTCGGTCAGCGCGGCGATTTCCAGGTAGGCGGCGAGAATCGGCACGGGGTCGATCTTGCGGCCTTCAAGCTCTGCGGCGATGTGCGGCGCGGCCGGCTCTTCCAGCATGAATGGCGTGGTGAGCGACTGCGGCAGCGATACATTGCCGGCTTCCGCCAGCTGGTCCGCATCGTCGTTATGCAGCTCGCCGTTCTTCATCACGGCGCCGGCGGCGACCGGCTTCATGCCGCAAGCGCGCACGCCGCGCCGCACCAGTGCGTACAGCATGGCGGACGACGTCAGGGTTTTGCCGATTTCGGTATCGGTGCCGGCCACGAAGCAGGCGAAGCGCGTCGGTACGCCATCGGCTGCGGCAGCGGCGGCAGGTGCGGGAGCGATGACAGGATCTTCAAGCGCCATCTCAGGACCTCCTTTCCAGTGCGTTCAGTGCTTCCACCAGCTGGGCCACATCCTGCCGCGTATGGGCGGCGGACAGGGTGACGCGCAGGCGCGCCGTCCCAACCGGCACGGTGGGTGGGCGGATACCGCCGACCCAGATGCCCTGCTCCCACAGCGCAGCCGAGGCGCGCATGGCGGCGTCGTTCTCGCCGATCACGATGGCCTGGACCGAAGTGATGGACGGGATGCGCTGCCATTTCTGCAGGCGCAGGCCGTCGTCCAGCTGGGCGATCAGGGCGTTCAGGTGGTCGCGGCGTTCGCGGCCCTCTGAACCTGCAATGATATCAAGGCTGGCCAGCAGCGCGTGCGCCAGCGCCGGCGGCGCGGCGGTGGTGAAAATGTAGGGACGGGCGCGCTGGATCAGGGTTTCGATCACGGTGCTGTGCGCGGCCACGAAGGCGCCGCCGACGCCAGCCGCCTTGCCCAGCGTGCCCACATAGACCAGGTTCGGCGAGCGCAGGTTGAAATGCTCCAGCGCGCCACGGCCATTGGCGCCCAGCGTGCCGAAGCCGTGGGCGTCGTCCACGATCAGCCAGGCGCCCTGGCGCTCGCACACTGCCAGCAACTGCGGCAGCGGCGCCAGGTCGCCGTCCATGCTGAACAGGGAGTCGGTGACCACGATCTTGTTGGATGCCGTGCTTTCGGCCAGCATCGTTTCCAGCGCCGCCACATCCGCGTGCGGATAAACCTTCAGCGTGGTGCGCGACAGGCGGCCGCCATCGATCAGCGAGGCGTGGTTCAGCGATTCGCTGAAGACTTCGGTGTTCTTGTCGCCGACGGCCAGGCCGGTGATGACGCCGAGATTGGCCATATAGCCGGTGCAGAAGTACAGCGCGCGCGCGTCCACCACGTGCGGCGACACGAATTCCGCCAGGCGCTCCTCCAGCTGCACGTGGGCGCGGCTGTGGCCCGAGATCAGGTGCGAAGCGCCGCTGCCGGCGCCGTACAGGTCTACGCCTTCGTGCATGGCTGCCGCAATCTTCGGATGTGCGGCCAGGCCGAGATAGTCATTGCTGCAGAAGGCCAGCATTTCGCGGCCGTCCACGGTCAGGCGCGGTGCGCAAGGCGTTTCCACCGAGCGGCGCTTGCGGATCTGGTGCTTGTCCTGCAAGAGCTGCAGGTGGGCTTCGAGTTTGTTCAGCAGTTCCATTACGCGATCACCTTCTCGAACACGGTCAGCGTGCGTTGCGCCAGGCCGCCGATTTCCTCGTCGCTGAGGATGTAGGGCGGCATCAGGTAGACGGTGGAACCGATGGGGCGCAGCAGCAGTTCGTTGCGGGTGGCTTCGGTAAAGAAGCGGCGCGAGAAGTCCGGTGCGGCGTCGATGGCGTCGAAAGCCCAGATCATGCCGCGGTTGCGGAAGTTCTTCGTGCGTTCGTGATTGGCCAGCGGCGCCAGGGCATCGGTCAGCTTGCGCGAGCGGGCCTTGTTCGCTTCCAGCACATGGTCTTCGGCGAAGATGTCCAGCGTGGCCAGCGCGGCGCGGCAGGCCAGCGGGTTGCCGGTGTAGGAGTGCGAGTGCAGGAAACCGCGCGTGACGTCGGCGCTGTAGAAAGCCTGGTAAATCTCTTCGCGCGACAGCACGATGGAGAGCGGCAGGTAGCCGCCGCTGATGCCTTTCGACAGGCACAGGAAGTCCGGCCACACGCCCGCCTGTTCGCAGGCGAAGAAGGTGCTGGTGCGGCCGCAGCCGACGGCGATTTCGTCCAGGATCAGGTGCACGCCGTGCCTGTCGCACAGTTCGCGCACCAGCTTCAGGTAGAGCGGATCGTGCATCGCCATGCCCGTGGCGCACTGCACCAGCGGCTCGATGATGATGGCGGCGATCCTGCCGGCGCGCTCGGTGAACACGCGTTCCACATCCGCAGCGGCGCGGCGCGCCACGTCTGCGGCGGTTTCGCCTTCAGCGGCCTGGCGCGCATCGGGCGACATCACGGTCTGCGCAGCGCGCAGCAGCGGGCCGTAGGCATCCTTGAACAGGGCGACGTCGGTAACGGCCAGCGCGCCGATCGTTTCGCCGTGGTAGCTGCCTTTCAGGCAAACGAATTCCTGCTTGCCGCCATGGCCGCTGTTGCGCCAGGCGTGGAAGCTCATCTTGAGCGCGATTTCGACGGCGGAGGCGCCGTCCGATGCATAGAAGGCGTGGCCCAGCTGGTGCTGCGTCAGCGCGGACAGGCGCTCGGACAGCTGGATCACCGGCTCGTGCGTGAAGCCGGCCAGCATCGCATGCTCCAGCATGTCCAGCTGCTCGCGCAGGGCCGCGTTGATGCGCGGGTTGGCATGGCCGAACAGGTTCACCCACCAGGAGCTGATCGCGTCCAGGTAGCGGTTGCCTTCATGGTCGTAAAGCCATACGCCGCGGCCATGGCTGACCGGGATCAGCGGCACGGTTTCGTGGTGCTGCATCTGGGTGCACGGATGCCATACGCTACGCAGGCTTCGCGCGACCCAGTCGCTGGTTTCGTTTTTTTCCAACTTGACTCCTATACGGCGGGTCAAACGACCCGCCCTACGCACCGGGGCGGAACATTGTCCACCTGCGGCGCGTAGGGCGGATCATTGATCCGCCGTTCTTAATTCAGCCACCCAGGCTTGCGCTTCTCCAGGAAGGACTGCACACCCTCGCGCCCTTCGCCGGACGCGCGGATGTGGGCAATGCGCAAGGCCGTATCAGCCAGCAGCACATCATCCACCGGGCGGTGTGCGATATCGCGCACCAGCACCTTGGCTTCCCTGACCGCGTTAGGGCTATTGCCCACCAACGCCTTCAGCACTTCAGCAACTTTTGCATCCAGCGCCTCCGCAGCAACGACTTCGTGGACGAAGCCGATGCGGTGCGCCTCCTGGGCGGTGAATCGCTCGGCGGTGAGGAAATAGCGGCGTGCCGCATTCTCGCCCATCGCCTTGATGACATAAGGGGAAATGGTGGCCGGGATCAGTCCCAGCTTCACCTCGCTCAGGCAGAAATTGGCTTCCTGGACGGCCACCGCGATATCGCATGCCGCCACCAGGCCCATTCCGCCCGCATAACAGTCGCCCTGCACCTTCGCCACGACGGGCTTGGGGCAGAGGTAGATCGTGCGCAGCATCTGCGCCAGCTGCATGGCGTCGGCCTCGTTCTCCTCGTGAGAGTACGCGGCCATCTTTTTCATCCAGTTCAGGTCAGCACCGGCGCAGAAGGCCGGGCCGTTGGCGGCCAGCACGATGGCGCGCACCATTTCGTTGCGTCCCAGTTCGTGGAAGGCAATCGAGAGTTCATTGATCGTGTGCTCGTTGAAGGCATTGCGCACATCCGGACGGTTCAGCGTGACGGTGGCGACTTTGTCGATGATGCCGACGGTAAGGGTTTGATATTCCATGCTGCCCTCCTTACATGCGGAACACGCCGAACTTCGTATCCGGGATCGGCGCGTTCAGCGTGGCCGAAAGCCCCAGGCCCAGCACCATGCGCGTGTCGGCGGGATCGATCACGCCGTCGTCCCACAGGCGGGCAGACGCATAGTAAGGGTGGCCCTGGTGCTCGTACTGATCCTTGATCGGCTGCTTGAACGCGGCTTCTTCGTCCGCGCTCCAGCTGCCGCCTTTCGCTTCGATGCCGTCGCGCTTCACGGTGGCCAGCACGGACGCCGCCTGGTCGCCGCCCATCACGGAGATGCGCGCATTTGGCCACATCCACAGGAAGCGCGGCGAGTAGGCGCGGCCGCACATGCCGTAGTTGCCGGCGCCGAAGGAGCCGCCAATGATGACGGTGAACTTCGGCACGGAGGCGGTGGCGACTGCCGTCACCATCTTCGCGCCATTGCGCGCAATGCCTTCGTTTTCGTATTTGCGTCCCACCATGAAGCCGGTGATGTTCTGCAGGAAGACCAGCGGGATCTTGCGCTGGCAGCACAGTTCGATGAAGTGCGTGCCTTTCAGCGCGGACTCGGAGAACAGGATGCCGTTGTTGGCGATGATGCCGACCTTCATGCCGAAGATGTGGGCGAAGCCGCACACCAGCGTGGTGCCGTAGCGCGCCTTGAACTCATCGAATTCGCTGCCGTCCACGATGCGCGCGATGACTTCGCGGATGTCGAAAGGCTTGCGGGTATCGACCGGGATCACGCCGTACAGTTCTTCCGGCGCGTACTTCGGCTCCGCCGCTTCGCGCAGCGCGCCCTGTTGCGGCTTCTGGCGGTTCAGGTTGGAGACGATGTTACGGGCCATGGACAGGGCATGCATATCGTCCTGCGCCAGGTGGTCGGCCACGCCCGAGAGGCGCGTATGCACATCGCCGCCGCCCAGGTCTTCCGCCGATACCACTTCACCCGTCGCCGCCTTCACCAGCGGAGGGCCGCCGAGGAAGATGGTGCCCTGCTCTTTGACGATGATCGATTCGTCGGACATGGCCGGCACATAAGCGCCGCCGGCCGTGCAGGAGCCCATCACCACCGCGATCTGCGGGATGCCCTTGGCGGACATATTGGCCTGGTTGTAGAAGATGCGGCCGAAGTGTTCGCGGTCGGGGAACACGTCATCCTGGTTCGGCAGGTTGGCGCCGCCCGAGTCCACCAGGTAGATGCAGGGCAGGTTGTTCTGGTCGGCGATTTCCTGGGCGCGCAGGTGCTTCTTCACGGTGACCGGATAGTAGGTGCCGCCCTTGACGGTGGCGTCGTTACAGACGATCACGCATTCCTGGCCCGACACGCGGCCGATGCCGGTGATGATGCCGGCCGAGGGGGCGGCATTGTCATACATTTCGTACGCAGCCAGCTGGGAGAATTCGAGGAAGGGCGTGCCGGGATCGAGCAGCATCTGGACGCGGTCGCGCGGTAGCAGCTTGCCGCGGGCGACGTGCTTGGCGCTGGCCGCTTCGCCGCCGCCTTCAGCCACCTTGGCCACTTTGGCGCGCAGGTCGTCGACCAGGGCTTGCATCGCGGCGGCGTTGACCTTGAAGTCTTCGCTGCGCGGATTGAGTTTGCTTTCGATGTGCGGCATGGTCTCCCTCTCTTATTCTGGAAATTGACCGTCCACGTAAAACCAGCGCAGGCCGCCTTCGCCGGGCTCGCGCAGGAAGCGGCTGATTTCGTGCAGCCGTTGACCGCGGCCATCGACGCGCAAGCGGGCGACGAACTCGACGAAATCCTCGTTTTCCGCGGCCTCTGCTTTACGTTGACGTAAACGTAAAGCAGATTTTACCTCAAGTCCCAGCCATTGGAGCTTTTCATTTTTGCTAATTATTGGCTCTTGTGGACGGGTGCTGGGGTGCCAGGTGGCCTGCAGGTAGGCTTCATCCTTCAGCGTGTACGCGGTGTAGCGCGAGCGCATCAGCTGTTCCGCCGTCGCCGGCAGCGCCTTTCCCTCGATAAACGGCCCGCAGCAAGTGGCCAGCGATGGGCCGCCACAGGGACAGCCGGTAGGGGTCTTGGTCTTGGACATCCCGCAATTATCCGCGATCCGGCGCTGGTATGGGTTCTGCGGGGCTGCGCGTTATTGCTTTGGCAATGCTGCCGTGGCAGCATACGAGGCTTCAACTTCGCGGAGGATATCCCATGCAGCAACGCTGGACGGTTCCCCAGGCAATCCTCATCGGCGGCGCGCTCGCCGGACTGCTGGACATTACTTTCGCGATCTCGTTCGCGATGTATAACGGACTGACGGCCGAGCGGCTGCTGCAGGTTGTTGCCAGCGGGCTGGTCGGCAAGTCTGCATTCTCCGGCGGCTTTGGCACCGCCGCCCTTGGCCTGGCCTGCCACTTTTTGCTCAGCTTCGTATGGATGACTTTGTTCTTCCTCGCCGCCCGCCAAGTGCCCGCGCTCGCGGCCCGTCCGCTCGTTGCCGCTGTTGGCTACGGCATCCTGGTTTTCCTGGCGATGCGCCTGGTCGTCCTGCCGCTTTCCGCCTTTCCGAACGCCGTTACCTTCAAGCCGCTTGCCACGACGCTCGACCTGCTGTCCCATATGTTTCTGTTTGCCCTGCCCATTGTCTGGGCCACGCGCAAGGCCTTGCGGCGAGACGCCGGCGGCTGATCAAGCACGGCGGATCAATGATCCGCCCTACGCCGCGCCGGTGATTTTATGGAGCCGCCCAATGTGGATGCGGCGATGGTTTTATGGGCCGCCCAATGCGGATGCGGCGGTGATTTTATGGGGCCGTCCAATGCGGATGCGGGGATGAAATTGAATGTCACGCGACGCGGGCGACGGCGCGGATTGTGATCGCCCCCAATGCGGCCGCCGATGCGGATATTGATCGGCCCGCGGCGCGTAGGGCGGATCATTGATCCGCCGTGCGTGCTCAGTCAGCGGCAGGAGCCAGGCTCAAGCGGCGAGCGCGAGGCAGTCGAGGGTGAACGGCGTCTGCTTGCCGCGCATGAGCGTGGCGAGGAGGTTGGCGGTGCCGCAGGCGAAGGTGAAGCCGAGGGGGCCGTGGCCGACATTGAGCCAGAGGTTCGGATATTTAGTGGCGCCGATTATGGGCGCGGAATTCGGCGTGGCGGGGCGCAGGCCGGCCCAGGGCTCGGCCTTGTCGTAGTCGGCGGCGTGCGGCATGGTGGCGCGGGCCAGTTTGGTCAGGCCGGCGATGCGGCGGCGGTCGATGGACGTGTCCTCGCCGACCATGTCGACCATGGCGGCGATGCGCAGGTTGCCGCCGATGCGCGCATACAGCGTCTTGCGTTCGAAATCGGTCACGCTGATTTCGGGTGCGCAGTGTTCGGCGCCGATCGGCGCGGTGAGGCTGTAGCCTTTCAGCGGGTACATCGGCAGGTAGATGCCGGCGGTGGCGGCCAGATTGCGGCTCTGGATACCCGCCGCAAGGACGAAGTGGTCGGCAGCGAGCCAGCCGGCGTTGGTCTGGATGGCGGACACGCGTCCGTTCTCGGCGAAGATGGTATGCGCTTCGGCGTGCACAACGCCTTCGAAGCGCGGATGCGCCATCAAGCGCTTTTCCAGCGCCAGGCAGAACGCCTGGCAGTCGGCGACTGCTTCGCCGCTGTTGAAGATGCCGCCCGCGAGCGATGGCGCCAGCTCGGCCAGCGCCGGTTCCAGTTTGGCGGTCTCAGCGCCGTTCAAAACGACGCGGTTGTCCTCTGAGCCCGGCTTGGCAACGGCCTTGTCGAAAGCAGATTTGGAACGGTAGACCACGAGCTTGCCCGCGTCGCGCCAGGAGAATTCGGACAGCGGCAGCTTCAGTTCCAGCTGCGCCATGGACTGCCGGCTCAGCTCACCCAGCTCGAGCAGCTTGGCCGTGGTGCGGGCGTTGTCGGCGGAATTGCAGTTGGCGAGGAATTGCGCCAGCCAGCGCCACTGGCGCATATCGGCTTCGGGACGGAAGCGCAGCGGGCCGTCTTCCTGGAACATCCATTGCAGCGCTTTCAGCGGCACGCCGGCGTCGGCCAGCGGCGAGACGTAGCGGTAGCTCAGCTGGCCGCCGTTGCGCGCGCTCGCCGCGCTGCCGACCGTAGGCGCTTGCTCCAGCAGCGTGACGCGATAGCCGGCCTCCAGTAGCCACCAGGCCGAAGCCAGGCCAACGACACCGCCACCGATCACGACTACTTGCTGTGCTTCTTGCTGCATTACGCCTCGCTAGGGCCTTTCACGGCCGGGTTATTCATGATAGGAAGGGTAACGGTCAGCTGGCCGTTGTCGCCAATTAAAGTTATTACAGGGGCCATAACCTCGGGTGATGCCAGCACGGCGGATCAATGATCCGCCGTACACGCTGTGGCTAATCCGGGACGCGTCCGCCGCTATCGCCCAACACGGCCCGGCGGTACAGGGCGTCGAGAATCAATTCTTCGGTGCGGGTGTGGGCGGAGAACTGCCCGGGGTAGGCATCGGGATCGCTGGCGAAGCCGCCGATCAGGGAGACGAGGCCGTTCTTCCTTTGCAGATCGACCACAAAGGTGGAAATCAGGCCATAAGCCTCGCCCAGGTGGCCCACAGCGGAGAAGCCGCCGCCGGATACGAGGCGGTTGCCTTTGCCCGGTTCGTCGGCGAAGCGCTGCGTGCCCAGTCCCCAGCTGTGATAAAGGCCCTTCAATGTGTCGCCATTGCGGCCGTTGTAATGCCACTGCTCGGCAAACATCGCCTGCAACGACTCGGGACGAAGGATCTGCTTGCCCTCAAAGCGTCCGTTATTGATCAGCATGAGCATGATCTTGCCCATGTCCCCCGCCGAAATGCGCATGCCGCCGGTCGGGCTGAACAGCGTGCCGTTGCTGCCAATCTCATAGTGCTCGATGCCAGGCGGCTGCCGCGGCGCTGACACGCCGAAATCGTCCACCTGCGCAATCCACGGCCCCTTCGGATCCCAGACTTCGGTATCGCGCGTGCGGCGGCGGTACAGGGTTGCCGTGTCCGACACTTCCTGCGCCGTGAACTCGGCCGGGTTATAGCCGCCGTGCAGACCCATCGGCTGCAGCAGCAAGCGCTTCATCAAACGGTCGAAGCGCTCGCCGGATGCGCGCTCCATCAGCATGCCGATCACGCCCCAGTTCAGGTTGCAGTAGGTAAAGTACTCGCCCGGCGCGCCCTGCTGCGCCCACATCTCCCCCTTGCCATAGCGCTTGCCGCCGGACAGCAGCACCTCGCGCAGCGAAGTATCCGTGCCCCAGGAATAGCCGGCATCGTCACGCAGGGTGGAGGTGTGGCTCAGCAGGTGGCGCAGCGTAATCGGCTTGTCCGGATAAGCGGGATTGCGGACGGGGAAGCCCATCACCGTGCTGATGTCCTCGTCCAGGCGCAGCTTGCCTTCCTCGACCAGCTTCATCGCGCCGAAAGTGGTCATCATCTTGGAAATGGATGCGATGCGGAACATCGTGGCGGGCGTGACCGGTGCGGTGACGCCGTTGCCGGCCGTATCGATGCGGCGCAGGCCGAACTGCTGCTGGTAAGCCACCTTGCCGTCGCGGATTGCCAGCACGGAAAGACCGGACAGAGGACGCTGTGCATCGTTGACAATGGCTGCCAGCTCCCGGTCCAGCACAGAGGTTGCCGGTCCCGCCGCCACAACATGGCTCGCACCGCCCAGCAAGATCGCCCCGATCAACGCGCGCATCGACATTCAGACTCCCCAGATTTTGTTATGCGAAAAGCATATAACCGGCGCGCGCACAGGGGCCAATGAAAACTGATTATGCGGACATAACCGCACGGCATATATAACAAAATCACGCCGCGAAAAGCTCATCGCTATTAAACTACTGCATAACAGGAGAAACGCAATGAACCAGCCCGGCGCAGAATTCAAACCGGATCAACAAGATAATTCCCCTCTGTATATGCAGATTGCCCGCAAGTTGAGCGACGATGTGCGCAACGGGCGATACCAGGTCGACCAGGCACTGCCATCGGAACGCACCTTGTCCGAGCAGCTGAATGTGTCGCGCGTGACGGCGCGCAAGGCTATCGACCAGCTGGTGGAGCAGGGACTCGTCGTGCGCCGGCGCGGCTCGGGCAATTACATTGCGCCACGCATCGAACAGCCGCTGTCCAATCTCTCCAGCTTTTCCGAGCAGCTGCAGCAGCGAGGCTACAAGCCCGGCTCGCGCTGGCTGAAGCGTGCCATCGTCACCGCCAGCGCGGACGAGCAAATGAGCCTGGGCCTGTCGCCCAATTCCCGCGTGGCGCGCCTGGAGCGCCTGCGCCTGGCTGACGATGTCGTGATGGCTTATGAAGTCAGCGTTCTGCCGCAAAGCGCGGTAGCGAAGCCGGAAGAAATTGGCGATTCGCTGTATCAATACCTGGAGTCCGTAGGCAAGGCGCCGGTGCGCGCCCTGCAGCACATCCGTGCCATGAACGCCGGCGCCGAACTGGCCGAGAAGCTGGAAGTGCCGGAAGGACAGGCCGTACTCTTCATCACCCGCATCGCCTATCTGGAAACCGGCGAAGCGGTCGAGCTGACCCACTCTTACTGCCGCAGCGACCACTACGATTTCGTGGCGGAGATGCGGCGAGCGGCATAACTAAATGTAATGCCCATGTATCTTCCTTTCATGGGCCCGGGTCGGTATTTGGTATTACACTGGTACTATCATGCTAAAAACCGAAACCCCTAGCAGCCTGCACACCGGGCTCGACCAATACCCCACGGAGCAGCTGGTTTCCGCGTTTGTGGACGATCAGCTGAACGCCGTCGAAGCCGTACGCAAGGCGGCGCCTTCGATCGCAAAAGCTATTACCGCAGCAGTACCACGTATCGAAGCGGGCGGACGCCTGCTCTACGTCGGCGCGGGCACTTCCGGCCGCCTGGGCGTGCTGGACAGTGTTGAACTCTACCCCACCTTCTCCTGGCCGCACGAGCGCGCCCTGGCCCTGCTGGCTGGCGGCGAATCCGCCATGTTCCAGGCAGTGGAAGGCGCGGAAGACGACCGCGAACAGGGCGCGAAAGACCTGCAGGGTCTGACCCCGACAAGGAATGACGTCGTGCTGCTGCTGGCGGCATCCGGCGGCACGCCTTATGTGCTGGGCGCATTGCATGCGGCGCGCGCCATCGGTGCGCTGACCATCGGCATCGCCAACAACACCGATGCACCGGTCGCGAACGAAGCGGAAGTGGGCATCACGCTGGACACCGGCCCCGAAGTCATCTCGGGCAGCACGCGCCTGAAGGCCGGCACCTCGCAGAAGATCGTGCTGAACACGATCTCCAGCGCCATCATGGTCCGCCTGAACAAGGTGTACGGAAACTTGATGGTAGACTTGAAGCCGACCAATGCGAAGCTGTTTGCGCGCACCGTGCGCCTGACCATGCACGCGACCGGCGCCGATGAAGCGTCGGCCCGCAGCGCGCTGGAACAATGCGGCTTCCACGTGAAGGTGGCGGTGGTCGCACTCCTGAAAAAGACAAGTGTGCAGCAGGCGGAGAGGCTGCTGGAACAAGCGAAAGGAAGCGTCCGCGGAGCGCTTTCCGCATAAGTACAAAGGAACGCATGGAACAAGTGCAGCAGCGCAGCCCCTGGTGGTGGGTGCCATCCCTCTATTTTGGTCAAGGCATCCCCTACTTCGCCGTGATGGCCTTGTCCACGACGATGTACAAGAACACCGGCATGTCGAATACCGACATCGCGTTGTACACTTCCTGGCTTTACCTTCCCTGGATCATCAAGCCGATCTGGTCCCCGATCGTGGAAATGTTCGGCACCAAGCGCGCCTGGGTGGTGCTGCTGCAAATGATGATCGCGGTCTCGCTGGCCGCGGTCGCGTTCACCACGCCGTTGTCCCACTTCGTGCAGCTCAGTCTTGCCGCGATGTGGCTGATGGCTTTCAGCTCGGCCACCCACGATATCGCGGCGGACGGCTTCTATATGCTGTCCCTGCGCCAGAAAGACCAGGCGGCCTACGTCGGCGTTCGCAGCACCGCCTACCGCATCGCGAACGTGGCCTGCAACGGCGGCCTGACTTATATCGCGGGCCAGATCATCAAGCATTCCGGCAATCCGCATCTGGCGTGGGGCATCGTGTACGGCCTCATGGGCGGCGTGTTCGGCCTGCTGGCGCTGTATCACCTGTTCATGCTGCCCAGGCCTGCGGCGGACCGCAAGGCCGTGCACGCGGCCAGTCCGTTCGACGAATTCTTCAACACCTTCAAGGCCTTCTTCCGCAAGGACGGCATCGTCGTCATCCTGCTATTCCTGCTGACCTTCCGACTGGGCGAGTCGCAGCTGCTGAAGATGGCCGTGCCCTTCCTCGTTGACAAGCGCGTGGAAGGTGGCCTCGGCCTGGATACGTCCGACCTGGGCATCGCCTATGGCACCGTGGGCGTGCTGGCGCTGCTGGCTGGGGGCCTGCTGGGCGGCTATGTCATTTCGCGCGTCGGCCTGAAGCGCTGCCTGTGGCCGATGGCCTTCATCACCCACGTGCCGGACCTGGTGTTCGTGTGGCTGTCGCATGCGATGCCGGAAAACTTCATCGTGATTTCCACTGCCATCGGCCTGGAGCAATTCGGCTACGGCTTCGGTTTCACCTCCTACCTGATGTTCATGATCATGGTCGCCGAAGGTGAACACAAGACCGCGCATTATGCGATCTGCACCGGATTCATGGCGCTCGGCATGATGATTCCGCAAATGGCGAGCGGCTGGATCCAGGAATATCTGGGCTATCCGAACTTCTTCATCTGGGCCTGCATGGCAACCATCCCGGCCTTTATCGTGACGGCGATGGTGAAGATCGATCCGGAGTTCGGACGCAAGTAGGTACAATAGTCCCCTTCAGCGTTGCGGAGGTTGGTTTGAGATTTAGTGCAAAAAAGCGGCTGACATTGTCCGCCGGTGCAGCCAGTGTGATTGGCGCCATCCTGGCCGCGTGTTCTTCCAATCCGCTGCCGTCCGATAAAGGCGCGGCCGTTCCCGGCGCCGCCGGCGGCAAGCCTGGCGCCGCACCGGGAGCGCAACCCGCAATGCCGGCCCAGCCTCACTTCACCGGCGACACGCCGCCGCCGGCGCCGCGCGAATTCCGTGCCGCCTGGGTGTCGACCGTCGCCAATATCGACTGGCCAAGCCGCAGCAACCTGCCGCCCGCGAAGCAGCAGGCCGAGGCGCTCGCCATCCTTGACCGCGCCAAGTCGCTCAACCTGAACGCCATCGTGCTGCAGGTGCGCCCAAGCGCCGACGCAATCTACCCGTCGAAGCTGGAGCCGTGGTCCGAATACCTGACCGGCGCGCAAGGCCGCGAGCCTTCCCCCGCCTGGGACCCGCTGCAATTCTGGATCGCCCAGGCGCACGCACGCGGCATGGAACTGCACGCCTGGTTCAATCCTTATCGCGCGCGCCACTCCGCGGCCAAATCGCCGAATTCGCGCGACCACATCGCCAACACCAAGCCGCAGGTGGTCAAGCAGTACGGCAAATTCCAGTGGATGGACCCGGGCGAGGAAGCCGCGGCGCAGCAGACGCTGGATGTAATCCTGGACGTGGTGCGGCGCTACGATATCGACGGCGTCCACATCGACGATTACTTCTATCCCTACCCGATCGAAGCCCCAAGCGCCAACGGCGGAGAAGCGGCCGCGCTGGATGCGCCGTCGAATGGCGGCAAGACGGAGCTTGATTTCCCCGACCAGCCGGCGTGGCAGCGCTATGTGGCTGGCGGCGGCACGCTGGACCGCGCTTCGTGGCGCCGCCAGAACGTGAACCAGCTGATCGAAGCGATCTACAACGGCATCCGCAAGGAAAAGTCCTGGGTGCGCTTCGGCATCAGCCCCTTCGGCATCGGCCGTCCGGACCGCCGCCCGCCGGGCATCCAGGGCTTCAGCCAGTACGACAAGCTGTATGCGGACGCCGAACTGTGGCTGCAGAATGGCTGGCTCGATTACTTCACGCCGCAGCTGTACTGGCCGATCGCCCAGCAGCCGCAAGCCTTCCCGGTGCTGCTCGATTACTGGCTGGCCCAGAACAAGCGTGGCCGCCATGTATGGCCGGGCATGTACACCAGCCGCATCGACAACACCGACAAGTCCTTCACGCCGGATGAAATCGTGCAGCAGATCGAAGTGATGCGCAGCCGCGGCGTGGTGAACGGCCACGTCCACTTCAGCATCGCGGCCCTGATGCAGAATCGCAAAGGCATCACCGACCAGTTGAAAAACATCAGCTACCAGAGCGCCGCGCTGGTGCCGGTCACGCCATGGCTGGGCAGCGATGCGCCGTCCGCACCGGCGGTGGCGGTCAAGCGCAATGGCAGCGGTCTGGCCGTGTCGCTGGGCGCGGTACCGAAGGCGACGCAGTTTGCCATCTGGGCCCGTTATGGCGACGAGTGGCGCTTCACCGTGGCGCCGGCCACGCGCAGTGAAGTCGTGCTGACCGACGATGCCGGCGTTCCGGCGCGCTCGGTAGTGGTGACGGCAGTGGATCGCCTGGGGAATGAGAGCCCGCGGGTTACCGCGACCTTATAACTTTTAGGAATGATTGCCCAGCAAGCTTTCATGTGAACTGGACAGCAATTGGTCTTAAACTTACTCGATCATGGGCATATCCGAATCCGACCTTCCGCTTGGGCTGGGCATAGACGCCGGCGGCACGCAAACACGCTGGGCGCTGTCCGACCCGAGCGGGAAAATCGTCGCTGAAGGCACGGTCGCCGGACTTTCCGCCCTGATGATGGCCAAGCCCGCCGGCCGCGAACAAGTGCACGCCACCTTCGCCGAACTGGCCAAGGACGTGCTCGAAGCCGGACAGCCGCTGCGCATCTGCGCCGGATTGACGGGCTTCGGCGGCGACGGCAATGTGCTGCTGGGCTGGCTGTCCGACCTCCTCGATGTGCGCCTGGACGCCATCACCATCTGCAACGATATCGAAATCGCCTATCTCGACGCATTCGAGCCGGGCGAAGGCTATCTCGTCTACGCCGGCACCGGCTCCATTGCCGCCTACATCGACGACGCGGGCGAATTCCACCGCGCCGGCGGCCGCGGCGTAATGCTGGACGATGCCGGCGGCGGTTTCTGGATCGCGCGCGAAGCGATGCGCCGCATCTGGCGCAACGAAGATGAACAGCCGGGCTCCTGGCAGGAATCGCCGCTGGCCCACGCCGTATTCGACCATGTCGGCGGCAGCGACTGGGCCTATTCGCGCACCTTCATGTACGCCCGCGAGCGCGGCGAAATCGGCAAGCTGGCGCTGGCTGTCGCGATGAGCGCGGGCGCCGATCCGGCTGCGCGCCACATCCTGCTGCAGGCTGGGCGCGAGCTGGCGCGGCTGGCGCTGGCGCTGGTGTCCCGCTTCGGCCAGAAACCGATCGTGCTGGCGGGACGCGCCGCCGAACTGCATCCGCTGATCTTCGAGGCCATGCGCGCTGAACTGCCGCCCGGACTGGAACTGTCCCGCCGCACCGCCCATCCCCAATACGCGGCCGCCCGCATGGCGGCCCGTCCACGAAACTAAGAACTCACCGAGACGTCCATGATCAAAAAACTGCTGCTTGCTTCCCTGATCTCCGTGCTGGCCGGCTGCGCCACCCAGCCGCCGACCATCGACCATTCGCTTGGCCCGTCCAAGGGGCAGAGCAGCCGTGTGCGTTTCATCGTCATCCACTACACCGTGTCCGACCTGCCGCTGTCGATCAAGCTGCTGACCGAGCACGAGGTGAGCGCTCACTACCTGTTGACCGACGAGGAAAAACCAAAGTTTTATGCGCTGGTCGATGAGAACCGTGCCGCCTGGCACGCCGGCACCAGCAGCTGGAAAAACTACACGCAGCTGAACCACAGCTCGGTCGGCATCGAAATCGTCAATCCTGGCTTCAAGGACACGCCGGAAGGCCGCGCCTGGTACCCGTTCAAGCAGGCGCAGATCGACCAGCTGATCCCGCTGCTCAAGCAGATCAAGGAACGCCATGGCGTGCTGCCGGAGAATATCCTCGGCCACGCGGATATCGCGCCGCAGCGCAAGCAGGACCCAGGTCCCCTGTTCCCGTGGAAACAACTGGCTGACGCCGGCCTGATCACCTGGCCGGACGCCAACGCTGTCGCCGAAAAGCGCGCCATCTATGAAGCCCAGTTGCCGGACATTACCTGGTTCCAGAACAAGCTGGCCGCCCACGGTTACGCCACGCCGCAGACCGGCGTGATGGACGAAGCCACCCGCAACGTGATGGTGACTTTCCAGTCCAAGTATCGCCAGAGCAAGTGGGATGGCATGCCGGACGCGGAATCCGCCGCGATCCTGGACGTGCTGACAACCCCGAAACCGGCCCCGGCCGCGGTTCCGGCCGAGGCCGCTGCCGCCAAGCCCTAAGCGGTAGCCCGCGTTGCGCCGCAGGCGGGATTCCCCTATCCTGCACTGATTCCCGCAGGAGGCTGCGGCGTAACGAAGAAGGATTGAAGCGATGCGGCTGCGTCATATCGAAGTTTTCCACGCAATCATGCAGGTCGGCACCATCAGTGGCGCCGCCCAGGTCTTGCACATTTCACAACCGGCGGTGACCAAGGTGCTGCAGCATTGCGAGCTGCAGCTGGGCATGCCGCTGTTCGAACGCGTGCGGGGCAAGCTGTATCCGAAGCCGGAAGCGCACCGGCTGTTTGCCGAGACGGAGAAGCTGCACCGCGACCTGCAGGGCATCCGTCGCCTGGCGGCCAGCCTGAAGGGGCATGCGGTGGAGACGATTCGTCTGGTGTCCACGCCGACGATCGCCATCAGTGTGCTGCCGCAAGCGATGAGCGCCTGGCGCCGCGAGTTCGCCGGCACACGCTGCGAACTGGCCACCCACCACACATCCGAGATTGTGAACATGCTGCGCCTGGGCGAAGCCGACCTGGCGCTGTCGCTGCAGGATCCGCGCCATCCCGGCATCGTGGCCGAGCCGCTGGCCCAGGGCATGATGACGGTGATCGCACCGACCGGCACCTGGCGCGAGGAAGAGCTGTCGCAGCCGCTGACGGCCGAAGGGCTGGTCGGCGAACTGATCGGTTATTCGGACAATGACCCGCTGGGCGAAATGGTGGTCGCCGCCTGCGAGGCGCAGGACGTGGAGCCGGTATTCCGCACCGTCGTGCAAACCTATCAGATCGCGCGCTCGCTGGTGGAAGCGGGCGGCGGCATGGCGGTGGTCGATCCGTTTACGGCGGCATCCGCATTATCAACCCGCGTACAGCGGCGCGAATGGGCGCCCGCGATCCCGATCCAGCTCTTCCTGCTGACGTCCGGGCACTCGCCGCTGTCGCATGGCGCCCGCCTGCTGGCCGACTCGATCGCGGCCGCGGCGCGCGCCTGCCTGGAACAAGGAAATACATGAGTCGTACCATCCGCAGCGAAGAGATCCCCGGCAGGCCGGAGTTCCGTCACCTGAGCACGATCGCCGGCATCGGCATCGACCTGCGCTACGCGACGCCGGACAATTTCGTCGGCCGCGATCTGTATTCGCCGCTGGACTGCGCCTGGCTGCACGCTGACGCCGCCGCCGCCATCGAACGTGCCGTCACTTTCCTCGCTGCGCGCGCCCCCGGCCATCAATTGCTGATCCTCGACGCCCTGCGGCCGCACTCGGTGCAGATCGAACTGTGGAATACCCTGGCCGGGACCGACCTGCAAATGTACCTCGCCCCGCCCGAGCGCGGCTCCATCCACTCCTTCGGCATGGCCGTCGACGTGACCATCCTCGATGTCGCCGGCCGCGAGCTCGACATGGGCACCGGCTTCGACGATATGACCGAGCTCTCCCATCCCATCCTCGAACCGAAGCATCTCGAAAGCGGCTCCCTCACCGCCGCCCAGATCGCCAACCGCCAGCTCCTGCGCGACGCCATGTTCCACGCCGGCTTCGTCGGCATCAACAGCGAATGGTGGCACTTCGACTGCGGCGACCGCGTCCACGTCCGCGCCACCTACGCCAAAGTTTTATAACCCAATTCGGGGTCAGCTCTGTCATTCGGACAGCTAGCGCTATCGTTTGCGGCAGATCAATACGCGAAAGTACCCACTTTGGGCGTATTGAGGAAGATCAAAAAAGTGGTCCGCGTGTCCGAATGACAGAGCTGACCCCGAATTTAGTGTTGCTGGGCGGTCCAGTCGATGAGGGCGTCGACGATGGAGCGGCCGATGCCGTTGCCGGCGCGCTCGTGGTTGACCATGGCGACGACGATGCAGGGCTGGCCGTCGGCGTCGGGGACGTAGCCGGCGATGGCGACCACGTCGCGCAGGGTGCCGGTTTTCACGCGGGCGCGCTGGGCGGCGGTGCTTTCTTTCAGGCGGCGTTTCATGGTGCCGTCCACGCCGGCGATCGGCAGGCTCGCGATGAACTCGGGCGCCCAAAGGGATTTTTGCGCGGCGCGCAGCAGGCCGGCCATTTGCACCGGACGGATGCGCTCGATGCGCGAGAGGCCGGAGCCGTTTTCCAGCACGAGGCCGGTGTCGTCGATGCCTTGCTTGCGCAGCCAGTTGCGCACCACCAGTTCGGAGCGAGCCAGTGTGCTTGCGGGCGGAGCTATGTCGCCGCCGCCGGGAGTCGCAGCGGCGGGCGCAGCGAGGTCGAGCGGACGGCTGCCCAGCTTGGGATCGGCCTGCAGGCTGCCCAGGCTGAGGAAGATGGTGCGCGCCAGGCCATTGTCGGACGGCTTATTGGTGTCGCGGATAATCTCGGGCAAACTGCGCGAGGTATGCTCGGCCAGCAGCCGCACGGCGTTCACGGGCGCTTCGGCTTCGAGCACGGAGCCGCTGAACTTGCCGCCCAGCCGCACCCACGTCGCGCGGAAGAAGCGCTCGGTGAAGTCGTGCCGGTCGAGTACATTGACCACATTCGTTTTGGCGCAGTTGCGCGGATAAGTCCCCTTCAGCACGATGGTCAGGCGGGAGCCGTTGCGCACATACTCGGGCACCTTCCAGCCGTCCTCCCACCTGGCGCATTCGCCATCGGTCAACACCAGCTCGGACTTCACGGACACCTTGTCCATCTCCGGCAGCAGCGAAACGCGCACAGAGCGTGCATCGGAGGCGATATCGAGCGTGAGCATATTCATGTTCAGCCACAGCGCATCCGGAATCACGTTGTAGTATGCCTCCGGCGACTCATCGAAAGGCGGCACGCCGACATCGAGCCGCGACGGCTGCCACAGCGTGCGGTCCAGCACCAGGTTGCCGTCGATGCGGCGGATGCCCTGGCTGCGCAGCTTTTCCAGCATGTGCGTGAAGGCGTCGACCGTGAAGTCGCCATCCGCGCCGCCGCGCAGCACGAGGTCGCCGTGCAGCACGCCGTTGACGATCTCGCCGTTGCTGCGCAATTCCGTGCGTCCTTTGAACACCGGGCCAAGCTCTTCGAGGCCGACGATGGTGGTCACGACCTTCATCGTTGAAGCGGGCGCGAAGGGTTGGTCCGGCATATCGGAGACCAAAGCCTGGTCGCCGCGCAGCACGAGCGCGCCGATGGCGTCTTCGGGAATGCCGTTGGCCGCGGCCAGGCGGGCCACAGGCTCGGGCAGCGCGGCATGAGCGGCGCCGAAGGCAGCCAACAGGGTAGCGAGAAGAAGACGGCGCATCAGACAGCTCCTTTAACCGAAGAACAGGTAGGCCACGCCAATCGCGGCCAGGATGCCGGCGAAGTCGGCGATCATGCCGCAGGAAATCGCATAGCGCGTCTTGCGGATGCCCACAGAACCAAAGTACAGCGCGACGATGTAGAAGGTAGTATCGGCCGAGCCCTGGAAGACACAGGCCAGGCGCCCCACGAAGGAATCCGGACCATAGGTTTTCATCGCATCGATCATCATCGCACGGGAACCGCTGCCGCTGAAAGGCTTCATCAGCGCGACCGGCAGCGACGGTACGAAGTCGGTGCGCAGTCCCATGGCGTTGAATAGCCAGGCGAATGCGTCCGTGATCAGGGTGAACACGCCGGCGTTGCGGATCACGCTGATCGCCACCAGCATGCCGACCAGGTAAGGAATCACGGTCAGCGATGTCTGGATGCCGCCTTTCGCGCCCTCGATGAAGGCTTCGTACACATTCACCTTCTTGCGCAGTGCGCCGATAATGAAGACCGCGATGATCATGATCAGGATCAGATTGCTCACCACCTTCGACACGACTTCGATCTCGGTGCGCGACAAATAATTGGTGAAGTAGTAGACCATGCCGCCAATGGCCGCCGTCATGCCGCCCAGCCAGCTGAGGACAACGCTGTCGAACAGATTGATGCGCTGGCGGATCGATACCGCGATGATGCCCGCCACGGTCGCCACATAAGTCGCGATCAGGCAGGGAATGAAAACGTCCGACGGGTCGGCCGCGCCAAGGATGGAGCGCTGCGCCATGATGGCCAAGGGGATCAGCGTCAGGCCGGACGTATGCAGCACGAGGAACATGATCTGGGCATTGCTGGCTTCATCCTTGTTCGGATTCAGCGTCTGCAGGCTTTCCATCGCCTTCAGGCCAAAGGGGGTGGCGGCGTTGTCGAGGCCCAGCAGGTTGGCGGAGAAGTTCATCACCATATGGCCGGTGGCCGGGTGGTCCTTCGGCACTTCGGGGAAAATGCGCGAGAAGAAGGGCGAGATGATTTTCGCCAGCCAGCCAACGGCGCCCGCCTTCTCGCCGATGTTCATGATGCCCAGCCACAGCGTCATCACGCCGGCCAGCGGCAGGGCGATGTCCATCACGCCGACCTTGGCGGTCTCGAAAGTGCCATCGATGATCTTCTTGAAAATCTCCGTATCGCCCAATAACAGCCACTGCGCCAGCGCCGCCGCGAAACCTACCAGAAAGAAGCCGGACCAGATGTAATTGAGTGACATGAATTGCCTGCAGCGAATATGGTTTAGTTGAATTTTGAAGGCAAAGTATAGGATGTGCTGATGAAACTATGCAGGTCAGGCATGTAAAAAAGTTATAAGCGGCGGGATGGAATTCACTGGCGCGGCGCGCGGCGCTGCCGTATGCTCTGCGCCGCAACCATAAGGACTAGCAATGAAGAGACTCTGGAATCCGATCGCCGCGCTGGCCATCGCCGCTTGTTTCGTACCCGCCGTCGCGAGCGCAGCCGACGCCAGGGTGGACGCCGCAAGCCCGTCCAAAGTCCTTCACGCCTTCCTCTCCACCGGCGAAACCGGTCTCGACCCGGCCGTGGCATCCGACCTTGCCAGCCTGAGCCTGCTGGAAAACCTGTTCGACCCCCTGCTGCGCTATGACTACGATGCACGTCCCGTGAAGCTGGCCCCCAGTTCTGCGCGAACGCTGCCGACCAGCGACGCCACGGGCACAGTCTGGACCTTCCAGGTCAAGCCAGGCATGTTCTTCAGCGATGACCCGGCCTTCAACGGCAAGAAGCGCGAAGTCACCGCCGCCGATTACGTCTACAGCATCAAGCGCCTGTACGACCCCAGCCTGAAATCGCCCTGGCTCTTCATGTTCGAAGACAAGCTGGCCGGCGATGAAGCGTATAAAAACGGCAAGTTCAGCTACGACAGGAACATCGAAGGGCTGCAAGCCGTCGACAAATATACCTTGCGCATCAAGCTGAAGGCCCCCGATCCGAGCTTCCTGTTCTACATGGCCCTGCCTGCCACGGGCGCCGTCGCGCGCGAGGTGGCCGAAGCCTACGGCCTGCAGATGGGCAACCACCCGGTCGGCAGTGGTCCCTTCGCCATCGAGGAATGGAAGCGCAGCGACAAGATCACCCTGGCCGCCAACCCGAACTACCAGCAAAGCTACCAGGGCCACAAGCTGCCGCAGGTGGACAAGGTCGAGGTCAAGATCATGGAGGAATACCAGTCGCGCGTGCTGGGCTTCCTGAACGGCGAATTCGACTACATCGAGCAGGTGCCCGAATCCATGCGCGACATGGTGCTCGACCCGACCTCCGGCAAGCCCGTGCTGAAGCCGGAACTGGCGCGGCGCGGCATGGTGTTCACGCCCTTCCCCGTGCTGCAGACCTACTACATGTGGATGAACATGGAAGACCCGGTCATCGGCGGCTACAGCAAAGAGAAAGTTGCCCTGCGCCGGGCCATAGCACTGGGTTATAACAGCCCGGAGGACATCGCCCTGCTGAAGAAGGGCCTGGCCATCCCCGCCCAGTCGCCGCTGCCCCCCAATGTGCTGGGTTATGACCCCGCTTACCGCAGCCCCGTGCAGTATGACCCGGCGCTGGCCCGGGCCCTGCTGGACCGCTTCGGCTACCGCGTCGGCAAGGATGGCTTCCGCACCAGGCCGGACGGCAGCCCGCTCATGCTGACCATGCACACCGAGCCGACCACGGTGGGCCGCCTGCGCGACGAGCTGTGGCGCAAGAACCTGAACGCCATCGGCCTGAACGTCACCTTCAAGTCCGACAAGAAGACGGAAATCATCAAGGCTTCGCGCCTGGGCAAGGTCCAGATGTTCGAAACCAACTGGATTGCCGACTTCCCGGACGGCGATAACTTCTTCCAGCTGTTGTACGGTCCCAACAGCGGCCGCGCCAATTACGCGCGCTTCAACTTGCCGGAATATAACCAGCGCTATGAGCACGCCCGCAAGCTCAGCGATGGCCCGGAGCGCCAGAAGATTTACAAAGAGTTGTCCCAGCTGATCCAGGCCTATAACCCCTGGGTGCTGATAATTCACCCCATCTCCGCGGATATCCAGCAACCGTGGCTAAAAAACTACAAGCGCCACCCCGTCGAATTAACTAATTGGCGGTATGTTGATATCGATCAACAAGCGCGTGTGGCTGCTACTAAAGGCGCCGTCCGCTAGAATACGCGCCTTTTCATTACATAAAGTTATAGTCTGCGCAGTAATTTTCATTGGCAGGCAAGTTTTCCACCGGGATAACCTGCATAAGCCAAGAAGAGCAATGCCCATGACATTGCCCACCACTGGCCGCTTAAGACGGTTACAAATTTAATTGGGAGAGACCCTGTGAAGGTAAAGAAGCTTGCGCATCTGATTGCGCTGATTGGTGTTGTTAGTCCTGTAATGGCGCAGGAAGTTGCTCAGCAAGTCCAGCGAGTGGAAATTACCGGTTCCAGCATCAAGCGCGTTGCCAAGGAAGGCGCGCTGCCGGTGCAGACCATCACCTTCGATACCATCCAGAAGGCCGGCATCTCCAGCACTGAGGAGCTGGTGAAGCTGATCTCCGCCAACGGCACGGGCGCCGACAACCCGACCTCCGGCAACAACGTCTTCGGCGCCGACGCCGACCGTACTTCCGGCGGCGCAGCCTTCGCTTCGCTGCGCGGCCTGGGCCCGAACGCGACCCTGGTGCTGCTGAATGGCCGCCGCCTGGGCAATAACGGCGGCAGCGGCAAGGCAGTCGACCTGAACTCCATTCCACTGGGCGCCATCCAGCGCGTGGAAATCCTGAAAGACGGCGCCTCCGCAATCTACGGTACCGATGCGATCGGCGGCGTGATCAACTTCATCCTGAAAACCGATTACAAAGGCCTGGAAGCTTCCACCACCCTGAACGGCACCGAGCACGGCGGCGGCATGACCCGCCGCTACTCCCTGCTGGGCGGCATGGGCGACCTGAATGCGGACGGCTGGAACATCATGGCCGCCGTGACCCGCGACGTGAACGACAAGCTGGCCTCCAGCCAGCGCGACTTCGCCAACGGCTACCAGCCTTCGCGCGGCCTGTCGCCGGACACCACCGGCACCCCATACGCCAACATCCTGTCCGGTACCGGCACGGCACTGACTCCCTTCAAGGTGCCTGGCGATAACACGACCTATCTGCAGGCTGGCCTGCTGAGCCTGCAAGGCAAGTGCGACTCCATTCCGGGCATGTCGCAGTACGCCAGCGAGCTGTGGACCAACGTCACTCCGATTACCCGCACCAAGTACTCCTGCGCCTATGACTACGGCGCGGACTATGTGATGTCCTTCCCGACCGAGCGCACCAACGCCGTGTCGCGCGGCACCTTCAAGATCAATGACGACCACAAGGTCTATGTTGAAGTGCTGGCCTCGAAGACCGACACCACGGCCGAGCTGACCCCGGTGCAGATTTCCACTTCGCTGGCGAACGGCAATGCCTACCCGGTCAACGGCCCGTACTACCAGAGCCTGAAGCAGTACATCCCGTCCTTCGACACGACCAAGCCGATCATCTACAAGTGGCGCGCGAACCCGTGGGGCAACCGTACCCAGGACTTCACGCTGGAAAACTACCGCGGCCTGGTGGCAGCGGAAGGCACCTTGCTCGGCAAGTACGACTATAAGCTGGGCCTGTCCAAGTCCGCCAGCAAGGCGCAGGTCGACCTGGTGGACGGCTACGGCTGGACCGACAAGATCTATTCCCTGCTGGGCAGCGGCAAGGTCAACCCATGGCTGGCGCCGGGCCAGTCCCAGACCGCCGATGCAATGCAGGCGATCGAGGCCACCAAGTACGTTGGCGCCTTCCAGCACGGCCGCACCACCACCACCCAGCTGGACGGCTCGATCTCCGGTGAAGTGTTCCAACTGCCGGCCGGCGCCGTGTCGGTGGCAGCGGGCTTCGACCTGCGCAAGGAAACCTACGAGTTCGCCGCCGACGTGGATGCGACCAAGATCCTGCTGTCGCCGGGTAACGCCAACCTGGACAAGGCCAGCCGCTACATCCGCGCCGTCTATGCCGAAGCCATCGTTCCAGTGATGAAGGACCTGGAAGTGCAGCTGGCCGTACGCCGCGACAACTACAGCCTGATCGGCGCCACCACCAATCCGAAAGTCGCCTTCCGCTACCAGCCGAAGAACTGGCTGCTGTTCCGCGGTTCGGCCAACAAGGGCTTCCTGGCGCCGAGCTTCACCCAGCTGTACGCCGGCCGCCTGTCGCAGGAACTGCCGAACGGCATCATCGACCAGGAAGGCTGCGCCAAGCACCCTGGCGACCCGGCCTTCTGCGCCATTCCGCGCCTGAACTACAACACCGGCGGCAACCCGAACCTGAAGCCGGAAACCTCGAAGCAGGGCACCGCAGGCATGGTGATCGAGCCGTTCAAGAACTTCACGGCCTCGATCGACTGGTGGGCTATCAACATCAAGGACCGTATCCTGAACCGCACGCCGCAAATCGTGCTGCAGAACTACCAGTACCTGAACCAGTACATCATCCGTGATCCGAACACCGGCATCATCGACCACGTGGAAGCTGGCTGGATCAATGCCGCCGGCCTGAAGACCCGCGGTATCGACCTGGGCCTGCGCTACGACGGCAACTACAGCGGCTACAAGTATGCGGCCGCACTGGACGGCACCTACATCGACAGCTTCAAGTTCGCCGAATTCGAAGGCCAGCCGCTGAAGGAACTGGTAAGCCAGTTCAGCACCCGCGACGTGTACCTGCGCTGGAAGCACACCGCCAGCCTGACCGTGTCGCGCGGCGACTGGAGCGGCCTGCTGATGCAGCGCTACTCGACCGGCTACAACGACCAGGTGCCGAACGGCGGCAAGGGTACGCCTCCGCCAGGCTTCGATCCGCGTGTTCACCACTACACCAAGTACGACCTGTCCGGTACGTACACGGGCTTCAAGAACACGACGATCACCGTCGGCATCCAGAACCTGTTCGACACCGATCCGCCATTTACCGCCCACAACGTGGACGAAGTGGTGGGTGCGGGCTGGGATCCCCGTGTAGCCGACCCGCGCGGGCGCTCGCTGGTGTTCACCCTGAAGTACAAGTTCTTCTGATCTCCAGACGGACATTCGGCCGCCTCGCCGCGGCCGCCCTCGCAGCTGCCGCCCTTCCGGCGGCAGCCGCTCGTTCCAGGAAACGAAAGCCTCACATGAATCACACCGGCCTGATCAAACCGCCCCGCCTGCTGCCGGGCGACACGATCGGCCTGGTCGCCCCCGGCGGCCACACGAGTGCGCCTTCCATCGCGAAGGCCATCCAGAACATTGAATCCCTGGGTTTCAAGGTCAAGCTGGGCAAGAACCTGGAAGCCGTCTACGGTAACTACGGCGGCCTGCCCCAGCAGCGCCTGGATGACCTGCACGCCATGTTCGCCGACCGCGAGGTCAAGGCGATCTGGGCGATCCGCGGCGGCTCCGGCTGCATCCAGCTGCTGGAACACCTGGATTACAAGCTGATCCGCAACAACCCCAAGATCCTGATCGGATATTCCGACATCACGGCCCTGCACCTGGCGATCCACAAGCACGCCGGTCTGGTGACCTTCCACGGACCGGTGGCTTCCTCCACCATGTCCGATTATTCGGTCACGCATCTGCTCAACGTGCTGATGCGGCCTGAAGAGGAATATACGATTCCAATGGCGGTCGAAAACAGCCGCAAGGCTGAGGAAGAGCCGCAATACGCGCTGCGCACCGTGGTGCCGGGCGTGGCCGAAGGCCCCCTGATCGGCGGCAATATGTGCCTGGTCAGCGCGCTGGCCGGCACGCCGTATGCCGGCGACTTCCGCAAGGGCGTCCTGTTCCTCGAAGAAGTGAACGAGGCGCCCTACCGTATCGACCGCATGATGATGCAGCTGCATCTGTCGCTGGGCTTGCAGAATGCGTCGGCCATCATGCTGGGCATTTGCGAGAATTGCGGTCCGCAGGATTCCGATATTTCGCTGACGCTGGACGAAACCACCGACCAGCACCTGAAGCCGCTGCACATCCCGGCCGTGACCGGCTATTCCTTCGGCCACATCCGCAACCAGTTCACCATTCCCATGGGCATCCGCGCCCGCCTGGATACCGAACGCCAGACCATTACCCTGCTGGAAGCTGCCGTAGTGTAATGTCGGGGTCTGACCCCGCCTAATGTGTAGAATGGGCCCATGCGCATGCTCAAGCACAAGGCTGTTGCCCACGTGCTGGCGCATCCCCTGGACTTCACGCTGCAATGCCTGAAAGGATTTCGGGCAAACCAGGGGTTGCTGCTGGCCGGCGCCGTGGCCTATTACTCCCTGCTGTCCATCGTCCCGCTGCTGATGCTGGTCGTGGTGGCGCTATCCCATGTATTCGAGCAGGAAGAGCTGCTCTCTACGATCGGCCACTACCTCGAATGGCTGGTGCCCGGGCAATCGAAAGCCATCGTGGCCGAAGTGGGCCACTTCCTCGACCACCGCGAACTGGTCGGTTGGGTCCTGGTGCTGACCATGCTGTTCTTCAGTTCCCTCGCCTTCACCGTGCTGGAAAACGCCATGAGCGTGATTTTCCTGCACCGCGTGGCGACGCGGCGGCGGCACTACCTGGTGTCGGCCCTGCTGCCTTACTGCTATATCCTGTCGCTGGGCGTGGGCGTGATGGTAGTGACGCTGGTGGCGGGCGGCCTGCAGGTGATCGGCACCGATACGTCCGCCTGTTCGGCTATGACTGGTCGCTGCACGGCCTGTCCGGTGCGCTGCTCTACCTGCTGGGCATCGTGGGCGAAGTGCTCATGCTGAGCTCGATTTACCTCGTGATGCCCGTGGGACGCCTGTCCTGGTCGCACGCCCTGATCGGCGGCGTGACGGCCACCGTGCTGTGGGAAATCGCGCGGCACGTGCTGGTCTGGTATTTCACGACCTTATCCAAGGTGAACATCGTGTACGGTTCGCTGACCACGGCCATTGTGGTGATGTTCAGCCTGGAAATTGGCGCCACGCTGCTGCTGTTCGGCGCCCAGGTAATTTCGGAATTCGAACGCGTATCGCGCGGCGAACAGGGCAAGGCGCCCAAGCGCCTGCACACGCGCAACGCCTGCTAGGAGGGCAAGGTGAGCGTGAAGCGGGCGCCGCCCAGCGGCGAGGCGTCCACCAACAAGGTGCCGCCGTGCAGGGTCACGGCCTTCGATGCAATTGACAGGCCCAGGCCAAAGCCGCCCGTGCTGCGGTCGCGGCTGCGGTCCAGGCGGTAGAAGGGCTCGAAGATGCGCTCGCGCTCGTCCTCCGGGATGCCGGGGCCGTCATCCTCGACCACAATGCGCACGGTACCATCCGCGTCTGCGCGCTGAGCGCTCAGGCGGACCGCACCGTTCGCGTATTTCAGCGCATTACGCAGCAGGTTGCCCACAGCGCGCAGCAGCAGCCGCTGGTCCGCCTCAATCTCGCCAAGGGCGGGCGCGAGTTCGGCATCGAGCGGGATGGCGGAGGGCGGCAGCGCGGCCATACATTGCCGCAGGGCCGGTTCCAGCGCGAAAGGCTGGCGCTGCAGGGCTTGCCCGGCATCGAGACGCGCCATGCCCAGCAGTTCGTTGACCAGTTCTTTCAGCTCGGTCAGGTCGCCCTCCATGCCATCGATGCGTTTTGACAGCGCCGGATCGTCCGCCGCATCGCGCAGCAGTTCCAGCGCGAACTCCAGCCGCGCGATCGGCGTGCGGATCTCGTGCGATACCGAATGCAGCAGGTTGCGCTGCGCCGCCAGCAGGCGTTCGATGCGGTCGGCCATATGGTCGATGCGTTCGGCCAGGGGATAGACGCTGTCGCGCGGCTGCATGCGGGCGCGGGCCGTCAGCTCGCCGGCGCCGAAGCGGTCCGCCACGCTGGAAAGCTGCTGCAGGCTGCGCCAGTGCGCGCGTGACCAGAAACCGATCGGCACCAGCAGCACCAGCGCCACGATCACATAGCGCACCGTTTCCAGCTGCATGGCAAAGCCGATATCGATGGGAAGGTTGGATGCCGTCAGCGCCTCCTCCTCGCTGCCGATATAGCGCTGGCCGTTCAGGTCCACGCGGCGGTAGAAGGCTTTCTGGTCCACGTCCAGCACCAGCTCGCCCTGCTCGAAGGCGCGGGCCTCGTGGCCCTGCAGGCGGCTGCGCACCGCGGACAGGGGTACCAGCTCATAGCGCACGTCCGATACTTCGCGCACCTTGTTCAGGCGTTCCAGCCACTGGTCGGCCGGCGCCTGGTCAACGTACTGCTCCAAAAGGAAAATCTGGGCCGACGCCTGGCGGCGGGCAATGTTGTCCAGGGGGGCGCCGAACAGCCGGTTAATGGTGAAATAGACAATGAACGCCGCCGCGCTAATGGACAGCAGCACCAGCACGAAGAAGCGGAAGAACAGGCGGTTCATGGGCCAACATTGTATTTGAAACACACTGGACCCGTGTCAAACCTACAAATTTGCGACAAAAAGCCTAAAGTTCGGGGCGGATTTACCTTCGGTTAAATCGTACGATGGCGGCAATAACAAGGAGGACCCATCATGCGACAACTCGAATACTGCCTGCCTGTGGCGTTCGCGCTGCTGCTGGCCGCTTGCGGCGGCGGCAACGACGGCGGCATGGGCCCTTTGCAGGCGGCCGGCGTGTCCGGCATCGCTGTCGGTGAACCTGCCCCTACCGCGCTGAGCCGCGACGAATTCATCAAGCTGGCGCGCGGCGCCAGCTGCAGCGATATCCGCAACCGCCTGTTTATCATCGACGACAAGCAGGTGTTCTGGGATAAACAGGGCAATTGCCCGGACATGGGCTACAGCCGCACCCTGTACGGCCGCACGGCGACCGAGGTGCAGTGCACCAGCAACGACAGCATCGCCGGTCCCCAGACCAGCTGCAGCAACACTGCCATGCGTTCCATGTTCGACACCATGCTGCAGAACCTGGACAAGGCCGACCTTGGCCTGGGCAGCACGCACAAGGTCGAGCAGATCGAATTCCTGCCCAAGGATGGCGTGGCCGCCACCCAGCCCCTGCTGCGTGAGGGCTTTTCCGGCCTGACTTCGCCCCTGAACGTGGCCGTGCGCGATCCGGACAGCTTCCTCAAGCTGTGGAGCGCCCACTACCAATATCGTAGCGATCCGCCGGCCGCGCCGAAGATCGACTTCACGCGCCAGATGGTGCTGGGCGTCTTCCTGGGCAACCGTCCCGGCGGCTGTATCGGCGCAACGATCGACAAGGTGGAAGTCCGCGCCGGCAAAGTCAACGCCTACTACACGGAAAGGGACTATTCGGGTCCGACCGTGCTGTGCATCGCGGCGATCACCCAGCCGATGGACATGGTGGTGCTGGACAAGATTGAAGGGGATGTAGTCTTTATTAAGCAATGAGCATTTTTGCCGGAACAAGAAGGCGAACCGATAAAATGGCGAGCATTCTTAACCGACCACCGCTCCTATGCACAAGTTTCTCGTTTTCGCCATTGCCGGCGCTTGCGGTTCTGTAGCAGCGCAAACCCCGGCCACTAATCCGATGCCGGATGGGAGCCGCGATATGTATGTGGGCCTGGGCGCCCAGTACCAACCGCGGTATGACGGCGCTCGCCATAACAAAACGGTTGCCCTGCCAGTGCTGCAAATACAGTGGAGCAACGGGATATTTGTGTCCGGACTGGGCGCGGGCATGCACCTGTCCAGCGATCCATCGATCGAATACGGCCCGCTGCTGACCATTGCGCCGCGGCGCGACGAGGATGGCATGGGCGGCGGCATCGGCGGCGTGGGCGATGGCTCGGGCGGCGCGCTGATTAACACCGTCCTGCCGCCTGGCGGCATCGTGCCCGGCGGCGGCGCGCGCAAGAGCTCGAACCGGCTGGAGGGCATGGACGTGATCAGCACCCGCCTGCTGTACGGCGGCTTCTTCAATTACTACCTCACGCCACGCCTGCGCCTGAACAACAGCCTGCTGTATGGCGCCGGCAACGACAAGAATGGCCTGCGCTGGCGCGCGGACCTGCAATACATGATGCCGGAACTGGCCGCCCACCATTCGCTGGTGGTGTCGGCCGGCGTCACGGTGGTTAACCGTGCCTATAACAACGCCTATTTCGGCGTGTCCAGACTCGAAAACGAACGCAACAGCCTGGGCGCCTACGAAGCGAACGGCGGCGTTCAGGATGCGCATATTGGCGCGCGCTGGAACTGGTCGCTGAGCCCCTCGTGGATGCTGACCACCGGCATGCAGGTGAACCGCCTGCTGGGCGACGCCAAAGCCAGCCCGCTCGTGGAGCGGCCGACCAACGTGACTGTGTCCACGGCACTCGCTTACCGATTCTGATGAAAACCAAGACCCTTATTCCCACCGTACTGCTGGCCCTCGGGCTTGGCGGGCACGGCTGCGCCGCGCTGGCGCAGGACGGGGAGTGGGTCAGCTACCGCGACGCCTACAAGGCGATGGTGGTCTTTGCCAAATACGGCAAACCGAAGAACCTGCTCCAGATGCACTTCCAGCTGAGTCCGCGCGATGCGGCCACGTCGCTGGATGGAGTATCGCTGTCCCTGAACGGCAAGACCGTCCAGCTCAACCTGCCGCTGGACCCGGCCGGGCGCACCAGCTTCCCGCTGCTGAAGGCGGCTTATGATGAAAACGCCGTGCTGGCGCTGAACCGCAAGGCCAGCCTGTTCAATATCCAGCCGCGGCTGTCGCTGGCGGTGCGCGCCGACGGGGCCTATGAGGCGAATGAACTGCGCGCGGCCTGCGACCAGGCGCTGCAGTACCAGCGCTTCGTGAATGGCGCCTACAGCGCGAAGAAATGCGTGGGCGTGCGCTTTGTCTATGTGAAGAAGGCCGAAGCCCAGGTGCTGGTGCGCGATGGCGGGCGTGAGACGCTGCTGCCGTCCGTAGATGGTCCGGCGTTTGATGGCGAGGCGGGCGCCGGTTTCCGCACGGTCACTTACCGCTTTGCGGACTGGCCGGCCAGCGGCCAGGTCGTCTCACACTTCCCGCCGCTGGCGCTGGCGCCTCTTTACGACTAATTCCAGGCGGAGGGCGAGAAGAGGTAGCCTTCGCCCCAGACGGTCTTGATCTTTTCCGAATCGGTATCGTCGAACTTGCGGCGCAGCTTGGAAATGCTGTTGTCGATGCTGCGGTCCATGCCGTCGAACTCGATGCCGCGCATCTTGCGCAACAGCGCATCGCGCGACAGCACGGTACCGGCCGACTCGGCCAGCGTCAGCAGCAGCTTGTATTCGGTATTGCTTAGCAGACACTGCTCGCCGCGCCAGGTCACGCTGCGGTCGCTGATGGCGATGGTCAGGGAGCCAAAGGTCAGCAGTTCCGGATCGCCCTTGGTGGCCACGCGGCGCAGCAGGGCGCGCAGGCGGGCCAGCAGCACGCGCGGCTGCACCGGCTTGTTGATGAAATCGTCCGCGCCCTGCTCCAGCAGGGACACTTCATCGTAGGAATCTTCGCGCGCGGTCATCACCAGGATGGGCACTTCGCTGATCTCGCGCAGCTGGCGGGCCACTTCCATGCCATCCAGGCCGGGCAGCATCAGGTCGAGCACGACGATGTCCGCCGGCTTCGCCTTGAAGCGCTGCAGCGCCTCATCGCCGCGGCTGACCACGTCCACCTTGAATTCATAACCCGCCAGGTACTCCGTGACCAGATCGGCCAGGCGCGGATCGTCTTCCACCAGCATTACTTGAACCATTCGAATCTCCTTCTCCACCGGACATTTTATATGCGCCGGCAGTTTGCGGATTACCTGCGGAATGATTCTGACAATCGAATACAAATTTGCGACAAATTCGGGGTCAGCTCTGTCATTCGGACACGGCCTCAGCCATTGGATAGCTGGGCTCGTGTCCGAATGACAGAGCTGACCCCGAACTTAAGTCAGAGGGCGCGGGCGATGAGGAGCTTCTGGATGTCGCTGGTGCCTTCATAGATCTGGCAGACGCGCACGTCGCGGTAGATGCGCTCGACCGGGAAGTCGGCGGTGTAGCCGTAGCCGCCGTGGATCTGGATGGCGTCCGAGCACACGCGCTCCGCCATTTCGGAGGCGAACAGCTTGGCCATCGCGGCTTCTTTCAGGCAGGGCTGGCCGGCGTCCTTCAGCGCGGCGGCGTGCCAGATCAGCTGGCGGGCGGCTTCGATCTGCATGGCCATCTCGGACAGCTTGAACTGCACCGATTGGTGCTCGAAGATGGGCTTGCCGAACGATTCGCGTTCGCGGGCGTACTTCAGCGCCGCTTCAAACGCGGAGCGCGCCATGCCGACGGACTGCGAAGCGATGCCGATGCGGCCGCCTTCCAGGCCAGACAAGGCAATCTTGTAGCCCTGCCCCGGCTCGCCAATCATGTTCGCCGCCGGCACGCGGCAGTTCTCGAACAGGATCTGTGCCGTGTCGGAAGAATGCTGGCCCATCTTGTGCTCGATGCCCGCCACGATATAGCCGGGCGCCGACGTCGGCACCCAGAAGGCGCTGATGCCTTCTCTTGCCGGCCGCCTTGTCGGTCACGGCAAAGACGATCGCCACGTCGGCGTGCTTGCCGGAGGTGATGAACTGCTTGGTGCCGTTGATGACGTATTCATTGCCATCCAGCGTCGCCGTGGTGCGCAGCGCGGCGGCGTCGCTGCCGGTGTGCGGCTCGGTCAGCGCAAAGGCGCCCAGCATTTCGCCCTGTGCCAGCGGGCGCAGGAAGCGCTCCTTCTGCTCGGCGTTCGCGTACATCATGCCGATGCTGCAGACGGGGCAGTTGTTGACCGAAATGATGGTGGAGGTGCCGCCATCGCCCGCCGCGATTTCCTCCAGCACCAGGGCCAGCGACACGTAATCCAGTCCCGCGCCGCCCAGTTCCTCCGGCACGGCGACGCCGAAGGCGCCCAGCGCCGCCAGCTCTTTCAGCTCGTCCTTCGGGAAGTAGTGTTCCTTGTCCCAGCGGCCCGCGTTGGGCGCCAGCCGATCCTGGGAAAATGCGCGCAGCGCGTCGCGGATCATCTGGTGTTCTTCGTTCAGAATCATGTTTATCCTTGTTTTAGGTGAGCTCATGGCTCGGCGCCCCCGTCCCATTTCGTGCCTGACCCCTAAATGGCTTACCAGGGGATGGGAGTGCCGTCGTAGTCTCGGTAGACGGCCTGGTCGGAGGGGGGCAGGCTTGCCAGGGTCTTGCGGATGCCGCGCGCGCTTTCTTCGACGGAGAGGTCGGCGCCGGAGCCGCCCATGTCGGTGCGCACCCAGCCCGGGTGCAGCGCAACGCAGGTGGCGCCCCGCGCGCCAAACGTCAGCGCGGTATCGATCAGTACGGAATTCAGGGCCGCCTTGCTGGCGCGGTACAGCGTGCCATTGGGATGCGTGCGCGAGCTCAGGGAGCCCATGCGCGAGGACATTACCGCCAGCTTGCCGCGCGCCAGGCAGACCATCGGCGCGATGATCGGCAGCAGGCGCATCGCGGCCAGCACATTGGTGTGCATGACCGCGTCGAAATCGCTTTGCATCGGGAAGCCTTCGGACTTGGGGCCGTACACGCCGGCGTTCAGGATGGCGACATCGAGATGTTCGCCATCCAGCTTCCAGCCCAGTCCCGCCACGGCTTCCACGTTGGTTACGTCCAGCTTGTGGGGTTCGGCACCCATCTCCGCCAGCATGTCGCAGTCTTCCTTCTTGCGGGCAGTGGCGATCACGCGCCAGCCTTCGGCCAGGTACTGGCGCACCAGTTCATGGCCGATGCCGCGCGAGGCGCCAACAATGAGTGCCGTTCCCATTGCTTACACCAGTTCGATGCCCATGGCGGTGGCTTCGCCGCCGCCGATGCACAGTGCCGCCACGCCCTTCTTGCCGCCCTTGGCCTTCAGTGCGCCGATCAGGGTGATGATGATGCGCGCGCCGGTGGCGCCGATCGGGTGGCCCAGCGCGCAGGCGCCGCCATGGACGTTCACCTTGCTGTGCGGGATATCCAACTCGGCCATCGCGGCCATCGGCACGGCGGCAAACGCTTCATTGATCTCGAACAGGTCAACGTCGCTGGCTTTCCAGCCGGTCTTGGCGAACAGCTTCTGGATCGCGCCGATCGGGGCGGTGGTGAACTGCTCCGGCACCAGGGAGTTGGTGGCGTGGCCGGTGATTTTGGCGATGACCGGCGCGCCCAGCTTCTTGGCGGTGGATTCGCGCATCAGCACCAGCGCAGCGGCGCCGTCGTTGATGGAGGACGAGGATGCGGCGGTGATGGTGCCGTCCTTGGCGAAGGCTGGCTTCAGCGCCGGGATCTTTTCGACCTTGGCTTTCAGCGGGCCTTCATCCTTGTCGATCACCACATCGCCGGCGCGGGTGGTCACGGTGACAGGGGTGATTTCCCATGCGAAGGCGCCGCTGGTGGTTGCTGCCTGTGCGCGCTTTACGGATTCAATCGCGAAGGCGTCCTGCTGCTCGCGGGTGAACTTGTAGGTGGTGGCGCACTGCTCGGCGAAGGTGCCCATGGCGCGGCCCTGGCCGGTCTTGGCGTCGCGCGAGTAAGCGTCTTCCAGGCCGTCGTACATCATGTGGTCGAACATCATGCCGTGGCCAATGCGGTAGCCGCCGCGTGCTTTCGGGATGATGTAAGGAGCATTGGTCATGGATTCCATGCCGCCCGATACGACCACGTCGGCGCTGCCGGCTGCGATCGCGTCATAGGCGAAGATGGTGGCCTGCATGGCCGAACCGCACATCTTGGACAGGGTCACGGCGCCGGTGCCGACCGGCAGGCCGGCCTTGATGGCCGCCTGGCGTGCAGGAGCCTGGCCCTGGCCGGCCATCAGGCAGTTACCGAAGTAAACGTGTTCCACAGCTTCCGGCTTGATGCCGGCGCGCTCGACGGCGGCCTTGATGGCGACTGCGCCGAGCTCATTTGCGCTCAGGCCCGAGAAGTCGCCCTGGAAGGCGCCCATTGGAGTACGTGCTGCGCCGACGATTACGATTGGGTCATTCATTTTCGATTATCTCCAGTAGAGGAGGCGCACTTGGCGCCGAAGTGGATGCATAGTGATTGCGGAAACGGACGCTTTGCGGGTAAGGGAAAACGTCCTCGATGACACCATTGGCGATCCTTTCTTTCTTCTCCTGCCACCAGGAGCAAGCAAGAAGATCGGCATGGTGCTTCATAAAGTATTTTCGGATTTTCGCGTTCCCAAGCAGGAACTTGCCAAACTGCTCGGGAAACACGTCGTGCTTGCCTATGGGGTACCACGGCTCGGAGGACATTTCATCTTCCTCGTTGCGAGGTTCTGGTATCACTCTGAAATTGCAGTCGGTGATGTATTCGATTTCGTCGTAGTCGTAGAAGACCACGCGTTTGTTGCGGGTGACGCCGAAATTCTTGTACAGCATATCGCCGGGGAAGATATTCGCCGCCACCAGGTCCTTGATGGCGTTGCCGTATTCGAGCACGCCATGTTCTATCGCGGCTTCGTCGTCCGCCTGTTCGGCATTGGTCAGCCACATGTTCAGCGGCACCATGCGCCGCTCGATGTACAGGTGTTTGATCACCAGCTGGTCGCCTTCTTCCTCGATCAGGGAGGGTGCGTACTGCTTCAGCTCCGCCACCAGCTGCTCGGAGATGCGGTGGCGCGGGAAGGCGACGTTGGAGTATTCCAGCGTGTCAGCCATGCGCCCTACGCGGTCGTGGTTCTTCACCAGGACGTATTTTTCCTTGATCTGCGCGCGCGTGGTTTCCTTCGGCGGCGGATAGTAATCCTTGATCACCTTGAACACGTAAGGGAAGGACGGCAGCGCGAACACCAGCATCACCAGGCCCTTGATGCCGGGCGCTGTTTCGAACAGGTCGGAGGAATGCTTCAGGTGCTGCAGGTAGTCGCGGTAGAACAGCGTCTTGCCCTGCTTCTGCAGGCCGAGGATGGTGTAGATCTCGCTGCGCGGCTTGCGCGGCATCAGGCTGCGCAGGAACTGCACATAGGCCGACGGCACTTCCATGTCGACCAGGAAGTAGGCGCGCGTGAAGGAGAACAGCAGCAGGATCTGCTCGTAGTCGGTCAGCACGGTATCCAGCACCAGCTGCTTCTGCTTGTTGTGCAGGATGGGCACGACAAACGGCGCTTCGCGCGTGCCGTTGATGGCGCGGCCCACGATGTAGGCGCCCTTGTTGCGGAAGAACAGGGAGGACAGCACGTGGATCTGCGCATTCGCTTCCAGCGGTCCGCCGAAGATCTGCACCATGCGCTCTTCCACCAGGTGGATGTCGCGCGTGAGGTTGGCGAAAGGCGCGTTCAGCTGGAAGTTGGTGACGATGCGCTTCAGCGTGAAGTGCATGCCGTCGCGCGCCGGGTAGTAGACGCGGTAGGTCGGCGCCGCTTCTTCCGTTTCGATGTACTCGGTGGATACCACCGGCCGCACGAAGATGAATTCGTTGTGGAAGTAGGAACGGTGCAGGATATTGCAGCAGACGGAGTTGAAGAAGGTTTCCGCGCACTCGGGCTGCTTGTGGCCGGACAGCATGCCGATGAAGTGCAGCTTCAGTTCGCGCCACACTTCGTCCGTCAGCTCAGCCGGGTCGTACTCGTCTTCCAGCATTTGCACGCATTCCTGCACGCGCTTGTCGTAGAAGCCGATGCGCTCGCGCGCCGCCTGCTGCGCCACCAGCCAGTCGCCCTGCTCGAAATAGCGCTTGGCGTCGCGGCTGGCGCGGCGGAACAGGCGGTAGTGCTTGTCGAATCCCTCGCGGATGGTGCGCGCGATGTCGAATGCGATTTGCGACGACAGCAGTTTGGGGAAGGCGGCGTGGTGGATCATTTGGGCCTCGGGTCTGCACGCACGGCGGATCAATGATCCGCCCTACGCATTGTTGGCGGATCAACCACCTCACGCGTCAAATTGGACGCGCCGCGTAGGGCGGATCGTTTGATCCGCCGTGCCTGTTCCGCCACTTACATGGTTTCGGCAAACAGCTCGCGGCCGATCAGCATGCGGCGGATTTCGCTGGTGCCGGCGCCGATTTCGTACAGCTTGGCGTCGCGCCACAGGCGGCCCACCGGATACTCGTTGATGTAGCCGTTGCCGCCCAGGACCTGGATCGCCTCGCCAGCCATCCAGGTGGCCTTCTCAGCACTATACAGGATGGCGCCGGCAGCGTCCTTGCGCAGCGCGCGCACCTGCTCCGGCGAGGCAGCGCGGTCGCAAGCCTGGCCGACAGCGTACACATAGGCTTTGCAGGCCATCATGGTGGAATACATGTCGGCGATCTTGCCCTGCATCAGCTGGAATTCGCCGATCGGCTGGCCGAACTGCTTGCGGTCGTGGATGTAAGGGATCACATTGTCCATGCAGGCCTGCATGATGCCCAGCGGGCCGCCGGACAGCACGGTGCGCTCGAAGTCCAGGCCGGACATCAGCACGTTCGCGCCCTTGCCCAGGCCGCCCAGCACATTCTCGGCCGGCACTTCGCAGTCCTCGAATACCAGCTCGCCCGTGTGGGAGCCGCGCATGCCCAGCTTGTCCAGTTTCTGCGCGATGGAGAAGCCCTTGAAGCCCTTCTCGATCAGGAAGGCGGTCATGCCGCGCGGGCCGGCTTCCAGGTCATTCTTGGCGTACACCACCAGGGTGTCGGCGTCCGGGCCGTTGGTGATCCACATCTTGGTGCCGTTCAGCACCCAGCGGTCGCCCTTGAAGTCGGCGCGCAGTTTCATGGACACCACGTCGGAACCGGCGTTCGGCTCGGACATGGCCAGCGCACCCACGTGCTCGCCCGAGATCAGCTTCGGCAGGTATTTCTTCTTCTGTTCTTCGCTGCCGTTGCGCTTGATCTGGTTCACGCACAGGTTGGAGTGGGCGCCATAGGACAGGCCCACCGACGCGGAAGCGCGCGAAATCTCTTCCATCGCGATGATGTGGGCCAGGTAGCCCATGTTCGAACCGCCGTATTCCTCGCCCACGGTGATGCCCAGCAGGCCCAGCTCGCCCATCTTCTTCCACAGGTCCATCGGGAACTGGTCGGTGCGGTCGATTTCGCCGGCGCGTGGCGCGATTTCGGCGGCCGCGAACTGCTGCACGGCTTCGCGCAGGGCGGCGATGTCCTCGCCGTGATCAAAAGTCAGGCCTGGCAGATGGATCATGTCTTCCTCTATTTTCTGATGGGGTCGGTGGAGCGCCAATCATACGCTCAAGTGACGTTAACGTAAACGTCAAGTAGATGCGGCTTGCTTTTCCTCAATAGCGGCCAGCAGGCGCTTGCATTCTTCCTCGTGGGCGGTGATCTCGGACAGGGACATTTCGATGTCTTCGCGCTGTTGCTCCAGGGTTTCGCGGTGCTGGGCCAGCACGCCGAGGAAGCGCAGCATCTGGGCTTCGGTGTCTTTCGGCGACTCGGTACATGTCCACCAGGCTCTTGATTTCAGCCAGGGAGAGGCCGATACGCTTGCCGCGCAGGGTCAGCTTCAGGCGGGTACGGTCGCGCGGCGTATACACGCGGTTGCGGCCGCCGGCGCCCTCACGGGAGGGGCTCGAGGATGCCCTGGTCTTCGTAAAAGCGGATGGCGCGGGCGGTGATGTCGAACTCGCGTGCGAGTTCGGTGATGGTGTAGGTCGGCATGGCTTACAATGGATTTTCCGTTTACGTAACGTCAATTCATTGTACGCTATGAACCCTTCTCGAATCCCAGCTTCACTATCCGTTTGGCGACACCTTGCCCGCCGCTGGCGCCATGCAGGAGGTGGCGCCCGGCGTCGCCTGGCTGCGCATGCCGCTGCCCTTTGCCCTCGACCATATCAACCTGTGGCTGCTGCGCGATGGCGACAGCTGGACCGTGGTGGATTGCGGCGTCGCCACGGACGCCACGCGTGCCGCCTGGGAGGCGCTGTTTGCCCAGGGCGTGAGCCTGCGTCGCGTGATAGCAACGCATTGCCATCCTGATCATGTGGGCCTGTCCGGCTGGCTGTGCGGGCGCTGGCAGGCCCCGCTGTGGATGACGACGGGCGAGTATGCGTTTGCGCGCATGATGGCGGCCAGCCTGCCGGGCGTCGACGGCACGGCGGCGCTGCCGCACTTCCAGCGCCATGGCCTGGCCGCTCCCGACATGGTGGAGCAGATGGCCTCGCGCAAGAGCTACTATTCCTCGCTGGTGCCGGAAGTGCCCGCCGCCTATGCGCGGCTGCAGGAGGGACAATCAGTTGACGTGGGTAACCATCAGTGGACCGTTATCACGGGCTTCGGCCACTCGCCGGAGCATGCGTCGCTTTGGTGCGAGGAGCTGAACCTGCTGATATCCGGCGATATGGTCTTACCACGCATCTCGACCAATATGTCGGTGTTCGCGGTGGAGCCGGAAGCCAACCCCTTGCAGCTTTACCTGGATTCCCTGCAGCGCTACGCCGGCCTGCCGGACGATGTGCTGGTGCTGCCGTCGCACGGCAAGCCGTCCGCGGCCTGCACACCCGCGTACGCCAGTTGCAGGAGCACCACAGTGCGCGCCTGGCGGAAGTGGAAGCAGCTTGCGCCCAGCCCGCACGGCGGCGGAAATCGTGCCGGTGATGTTCCGGCGCCAGCTGGATGCCCACCAGCTCAGCTTTGCGCTGGGCGAGGCGCTGGCTCATCTGCACAAGCTGTGGCGTGACGGTATCGTGCGCCGCGAAACAGGCGCGGACGGCATCATACGTTTTAGTAAGGCATAGTTAGGAACTTGCGGTTCCTGCAATACCACAAAAGCTTTGGCGGCCGTCCGGACCCCGGCTTTTGTTGAAAATAAGGATACAGCCCATTACAAAATAACAGCTAGATGGCTTGCCAGTTCGCTAAGCACATTGTGCTGCGGTAAACGGCTTTCGCAGAATTTGATTCGGACACAGGGGAGCCTGGAAGGATTCGTCCCGAGCGCCAATTGTTAATTATTCTCATTAGAGTTGTCACAATTGGTCGGGTGATTGCAGAGACTGACATTCATGTTCCAACATGAAATAGTGCAACTATGAATTCTTCTAATGAACGCGAAAGTTTTAGCCAGCGACTTCAGCAGGCTTTGAAAAACGCCCACTATTCCCCAGACAGCCCCACCCGGCTGGCGCGGGAGTTCAACATCCGTTTCGACGGGCGGCCGATTACGGTCCACGCCGCCCGAAAATGGCTGGTAGGGAGGCGATTCCCACTCAGGAGAAACTGCGTATGATCGCACAGTGGCTCGGCGTTCCTGCCGAGTGGCTGCGCTTCGGCGGCCCCGAGGTAAACGGGCACAATGGTGATACCAATGGCGCGAACGGGAACCGGTTCGAGTCGGCCGACGTCAAGCTGATCGCAGATTTGCAACGCCTGGATGAGCATCACCGCCAGATCGCCCGCGAATTTATCCGCATGCTGGTCAGGGTCAACTACCAAAAGTAACGCGTTCGAGCAGTTTCGGCCACGCCGGCTGCCCGGATTATGCCGTTGAAACGTTGTCGGGACCTGTGCTGGTCCCGATGAGTGGTCTGTGCTGTTTTTCAAGCCCGCGCTATCGCGCTGCGCATCTTTTGAAGGCGTCCGAACCTGTTTTCGGTGCACGCCGACGGCCTTCCGCACCCGCGGAAAGCGATAATACCACTTTGTTGTAATTCCAGTAATATGCATCCCGCAAGGGCGCATTGCGTCAGGCTTTCAGGCCGTTCCAGCGCGGCGCCAGGTCGTGGCGGATGCCGAACAGGTCGATGACGCGGGCCACCGTGTGGTCCACCATTTCATCGATCGACTGCGGCTTGTGATAAAAGCCCGGCAGGGGCGGGAAGACGATGCCGCCCATTTCGGTCACGGCCGTCATATTGCGCAGGTGCGCGAGGTTGAACGGCGTTTCACGCACCATCAGCACCAGGCGGCGGCGTTCTTTCAGTGTGACGTCGGCCGCACGCGCGATCAGGTTGTCCGACAGGCCATGGGCCACGGACGCCAGCGTTTTCATCGAGCAGGGAGCGATCACCATGCCGTCGGTCTGGAACGAGCCGCTGGCGATGCTGGCGCCCACATTGTCCTGCTTGTGGACCACGTGGGCCAGCGCTTCGACTTCCTTGCGCTGCAGCCCGGTTTCCTGGTGCAGCGTGAGTACGGCAGCGTCGGAGACGATCAGGTGGGTTTCCACGCCATCCAGCCGGCGCAGATGCTGCAGCAGCCGTACGCCATACACGGCGCCCGTGGCGCCCGTGATGGCGACGACCAGGCGGGTCATTACTTGCCGCCGTCCAGCAGGGCTTTCAGTTCGCCGGATTCATACATTTCGGACATGATGTCCGAACCGCCGATGAACTCGCCCTTCACGTAGAGCTGGGGGATGGTCGGCCAGTTCGAGTATTCCTTGATGCCCTGGCGCACTTCCGGATCGTCCAGCACGTTCACGGTGGCGATGTTTTCGACGCCGCAAGCCTTCAGGATCTGGATCGCACGGCCGGAGAAGCCGCACTGCGGGAACTGGGCGGTGCCCTTCATGAACAGCACCACCGGGGTGTTCGTCACGGTGTCTTTGATCCAGGTTTGTACGTCGCTCATATACTGCCTCTAGGGAAAAAATGTTCAGATCGTGGCATTTTACAGGGATTCCTGTTGCGGGGTCGCCGGCGCCCTTAAAACCCACGGCCTGAAACAGGTGGCTGCCACGATGTGGCAGCCACCAGGTTCACGCCTTGGGTTTTGATCAGCCGCGCAGCTTCGGCGAAGGCCGCCGCCATCGAGCCTTGAACGGCCGGCTCGCGCGACTGCTGCTTCTGCTGCTGTCCCATGGCGCGGCGGTCGTTGCGGTCGCCACGCTGTTCGGGGCGCGAACCGGCGGCCGGTGCGCTGTCGGTCAGGCGCATGGTCAGGGCGATGCGCTTGCGCTTCACATCCACTTCCAGCACCTTGACCTTGACCACCTGCCCCGCCTTCACCACGGAATGCGGGTCCTTGACGAAGGTGTTCGACAAGGCCGAAATATGCACCAGTCCATCCTGGTGTACGCCGATGTCCACGAAGGCGCCGAAGGCGGCCACGTTGGTCACCACGCCTTCCAGGATCATGTCCGGACGCAGGTCGGAAATTTCCTCCACGCCTTCCTTGAAGGTGGCCGTGGTGAACTCGGGGCGCGGGTCGCGGCCGGGCTTTTCCAGTTCCTTGATGATGTCGGTCACGGTCGGCACGCCGAACTGCTCGTCCGCATACTTGGCCGGGGACAGCGACTTCAGCAAGCGCGCATCGCCGATCACGCCCTTGATCTCCTTCTTGATGTCGGCCAGGATCTTCTCGACCACCGGATAGGATTCCGGGTGCACGGCCGACGCATCCAGCGGATTCTCGCTGCCATTGATGCGCAGGAAGCCGGCGGCCTGCTCGAAAGTCTTGTCGCCCAGGCGCGGCACATTCTTCAGCGCGGCGCGCGAGGCGAAGGCGCCCTTCAGGTCGCGGTAGGACACGATGCTCTGCGCCACCGAAGCGGACAGGCCGGACACGCGCGCCAGCAGCGGCGCCGACGCGGTGTTCACGTCCACACCCACGGCGTTCACGCAATCCTCGACCACGGCATCCAGCGTGCGCGCCAGCTGGCTCTGCGACACGTCATGCTGGTACTGGCCGACGCCGATCGATTTCGGATCGATCTTCACCAGCTCGGCCAGCGGGTCCTGCAGGCGGCGCGCGATGGACACGGCGCCGCGCAGCGACACGTCCAGCTCCGGCAGTTCTTTCGAAGCGTATTCGGAGGCCGAGTACACCGAAGCGCCCGCTTCGGAAACGACGATCTTGGTCAGCTTCAGTTCCGCATTCTGCTTGATCAGGTCGGCGGCCAGCTTGTCCGTCTCGCGGGAAGCCGTGCCGTTGCCGATCGAAACCAGCGACACATTGTGCTTTGCCGCCAGCTGGGACAGCGTATGCAGCGCACCGTGCCAGTCGTTGCGCGGCTGGTGTGGATAAATGGTCGCGGTGTCCACCACCTTGCCGGTCGCATCGACCACGGCGACTTTCACGCCGGTGCGCAGGCCCGGGTCCAGGCCCATGGTCGCGCGCTGGCCGGCCGGGGCTGCCAGCAGCAGGGCTTTCAGGTTGGTGGCGAAGACATTGATTGCCTCCAGTTCCGACTTTTCGCGCAGCGCGCCCATCAGCTCGGTTTCCAGGTGCATGAAGGACTTCACGCGCCAGGTCCAGCGCACGGTGTCGCCCAGCCACTTGTCGGCGGGACGGCCGGCCTGCCTGATGCCGAAGCGGGCGGCAATGCGGCTCTCGCAAGGATTGTGCGGCGCATCCCACTTCGGCTTTTCCTCTTCGGTATCGAGGCGCAGCACCACGTCCAGCATGCCTTCACGGCGGCCGCGCAGCAGGGCCAGCGCGCGGTGCGACGGAATGGCCGACAGCGGTTCCGAATAATCGAAGTAGTCGGCGAACTTTTCGCCCTCCTCCTGTTTTCCTTCAACAACTTTCGATTCCACAACGCCATGATCCTGTACATATTCGCGCAGCGATTGCAGCAGCGTCGCGTCTTCCGAGAAGCGCTCCATCAGGATCTGGCGCGCGCCGTCCAGGGCGGCCTTGGCGTCGGCGACGCCCGGATTCTTGCCGTCAGCCGTTTCGAAGGCTTCGCGCAGGTATTTGGCGGCTTCCTCTTCCGGATTGATGGATGGATCGGCCAGCAGGCCTTCGGCCAGCGGCGCCAGGCCCGCCTCGATGGCGATCTGGGCCTTGGTACGGCGCTTGGGCTTGTACGGCAGATACAAATCTTCCAGGCGGGTCTTGTCTTCCGCGTGCATGACGGCATCTAGGAGCTCATCCGTCATCTTGCCCTGTTCGGTGATCGAGGCCACGATGGCCGCACGGCGCTCTTCCAGCTCGCGCAGATAGCGCAGGCGCTCTTCCAGGGTACGCAGCTGGATGTCATCCAGGCCGCCGGTTGCTTCCTTACGGTAACGCGCAATAAATGGGACAGTAGCGCCTTCGTCCAGCAGGGCGATGGCAGCGGCTACCTGAACCGGCTTGGCAGCCAGCTCAAGGGCGAGTCTTTGTTCGATGGGAGGCAGCATGAGTGATTCCAGACGGTTAACCATGGAATCATACGCCATCCACGGGGAGGCTGGTCAATGCCCACACAGCGTTAGAAGTTTCACAAACACAGGACGGCTGTTGGCGGATAATATTGCATGTTGCCGTTTTTGAACCGTTTAAATGCGCCCAATGGATTTGACCCGCGACGAAGCACGTGATGTACCTGCCGCACCCACCCCTGTCCCGCCCCCTCCGCCGGGTCAGTTGCCTTATGCTGTCGCCACCTGGCTACAGCGGGTGATGCCGCCGCGCACCCGAAACCCAAGCTGGCGCCCGTTGAGGCGGACCCGAAGCAGACGAACTACCGCCTCATCTACGTGCTGGCGCCCACCAGCGGCGGCCGCCACGTAGCGCTGTGCCTGTACAAGGCACGCCTGAAGCCGAACGGCGATGTCGCCGCGGCCACCCCGGTCAGCGAAGTGTTTTCCCTGCTCTCCACCCCGCCCGGCTTCCTGGTGCCCGGTGATGACGACCTGATCCGGTTCTTCGTTGCCATGCGCAGCGGACCGAATTCCAGACCGGTAGCGCTACAGAACCGCGCGGCAAGATCGGCGCCGCCCTGCTGCAAATGTTGTCAGAACAAGACAAACTGCTTTGGGCAAATTCCTGGTCGGACGTGGGCAACGGCCTGGTTTACCCCATGAAAGCGGGCCATACCCGCACCGCCAGCCTGGCCTGGCGCGAAGAAGGCAAGGGCTTGCGCCTGGGCTGGACCGTCGATGAGCCGGAGAGCGCGTCGCCCCATGCTGCCGACCAGATCGACTACATGCTGCCCACCGATCCGCCCTGGTACATCGACAACCTGTCCTGCGGCGTGCTGCACCTGAACCAGGGCGGCGCCACGATTCCGCTGGCCGATTTGCAGGCGCTTGTTGCGCAGGCGCCACTGTTGATGCCAAACGACAAGATGCGCGTGTCGCAATTGCTGCTGGCCCACGGCTTGCAGCAACTGATGCCGCTGCCGCAGCCGCTGCCCCAGCGCCTGCGCACGGACGTCGAGCCGCGCCCCATCCTTGTGCTGGACTCGGCCCAGTTGGCCGAAGGCAGCCTGCAGCGCTGGAACGACTATGCCGTGCTGTCCTATGACTATGACGGCGAGCGCGTCTCCTTCGACCCCTCGCAGCGCGTGGTGCGCCAGCGCGGCGATGTCACCGAGATCATCCAGCGCGACGAGGCCGCGGAAGCGGCTGCGCTGGAAACCCTGTCCAGCTCGGCTTCAAGAAGCCGACCGCGCTGCCGCTGTCCAGCGTGCGCGGCGGCCTGCTGCTGGCCAGCCAGGCGGACTGGATCCGCTTTGCCGATTCCGGCATCGATGAGCTGCTGGCGGCCGGCTGGCAAGTCGAGAAGTCGGCCAAATACCGCTACGACGTGACCGCCGTGGACGACTGGTACGCCGAAGTGGAGGAAGAGAAGGAAGGCGGCAACGCCTGGTTCGAGCTGGAACTGGGCATTACTGTCGGCGGCGAGCGCGTGCCGCTGCTGCCCGTGCTGCTGCAAATGATCCGCGCCTTCCCCCAACGATTTCAGCCAGAAGGCGCTGGCGGCCCATGGCGACGAAGACCGCATGCTGGCCACCCTGTCGGACGGCACCCGCGTGGCGCTGCCGTGGAACCGCGTGCGGCCGATCCTGTCGACCATTGGCGAACTGTACTTCAGCGAGAAGATCCGCCATTCGGTGCGCATGTCCTCGCTGGATGCGGCGCGCCTGGATGAGCTGGCGCGCAACGTCGATTTCGTCTGGACCGGCGGCGAAGAGCTGCGCGAGATGGGGCGCCGCCTGAACCAGTTCTCGTCCGTGAAGCGAGTGGCCACGCCAGCCGGACTGCAGGCCACGCTGCGCGATTACCAGACCGACGGCTTGAGCTGGATGCAGTTCCTGCGCGAATACGGCTTCGCCGGCATCCTGGCCGACGACATGGGCCTGGGCAAGACCGTGCAGACGCTGGCGCACATCCTGGTAGAGAAGGAAATCCGGCCGCCTGAACCATCCAGCCCTCGTCATTGCGCCGACCAGCCTGATGAACAACTGGCAGGATGAGGCGGCCCGCTTCGCGCCAAGCCTGAAGGTGCTGCTGCTGCAGGGCAAGGACCGTGCCGAGCTGTTCGACCAGATTCCGCAGGCCGACCTGGTGCTCACCACCTATGCGCTGCTGCCGCGCGACGAGGAAAAGCTGCGCGAGCACGATTTCCACCTGGTCATCCTGGACGAGTCGCACTACATCAAGAACACCCGCTCCAAGGCGGCCCAGAGCGCCGGCCTGCTGAAGGCCAAGCACCGGCTGTGCCTGTCCGGCACGCCGCTGGAAAACCACCTGGGCGAGCTGTGGTCGCAGTTCCACTTCCTGTTGCCCGGCCTGCTCGGCGACGAGAAGAATTTCAACTCGCAGTTCCGCCATCCGATCGAGCGCCAGGACGATCCGCTGCGTCGTACCCTGCTGAACCGCCGCATCAAGCCTTTCCTGCTGCGCCGGACCAAGGACAGCGTGGCCAAGGAGCTGCCGCCGAAGACGGAAATGGTGCGCAAGGTGGAACTCAGTGGCGCGCAGCGCGACCTGTACGAAACCGTGCGCCTGGCCATGGACCAGAAAAGTGCGCGAGGAAATCGACCGCAAGGGCGTGGCCCGCAGCCAGATTGTCATCCTGGAAGCGCTGCTCAAGCTGCGCCAGGTCTGCTGCGATCCGCGCCTGGTGAAGTCGACCAAGAAGGCGATGTCGGCCGGTTCGGCCAAGCTGATCGACCTGATGCAGATGGTGGAAGATCTGCTGGAAGAAAAGCGCAAGATCCTGGTGTTCTCCCAGTTCACATCGATGCTGGAACTGATCGAGGAGGAGCTGGAAGCGCGCGATATCCCGTACGCCATCCTTACCGGCGAAACGCGCGACCGCGGCGCCCAAGTGGCGGCTTTCCAGCAGGGCGCGGTGCCGATCTTCCTGATCTCGCTGAAGGCCGGCGGCGTGGGCCTGAACCTGACCGCCGCCGACACGGTGATCCACTACGATCCATGGTGGAACCCGGCTGCGGAGAACCAAGCCACCGACCGCGCCTGGCGCATCGGACAGGACAAGCCCGTGTTCGTCTACAAGCTGATCGCCAAGGGTACGCTGGAAGAGAAAATCCAGCTCCTGCAGCAGAAGAAATCGGACCTGGCGCAATCGGTGCTGGCGGAAGGCGAATCGCAGAAGATGGCGCTGACCCAGGAAGACTTGCAGCAGATCTTTGCCCCGCTGCAGGACTGATATGCTGAGCGCCGACGACTACCGCCAGATACTCGAGCACAGCAGCGACGTGCACTGGATGCTGGATTGTGACAGCGGCAAGCTGCTGTACGTGAGCCAGGCCGCCGAGCGCGTCTTCGGCTACGACCGGGAGCGCGCCCAGCAAGTCGCTGCCAGCCTGCTGGCCGAGCTGCCGGCACGCCTCGAAGCATTCACTTCCGGCGACAGCACGCAACGCCGCCGCGTGCGCGACGCCCAGTTCGAAGGGCTGGATGGCATCCTGATCCCCGTCGAAATCGAATCGACCCTGGTGCCGGACCCGGCCAGCGGCGCATTGCGCCTGGTCGGCACGGTGCGCGACGTGCGCGAGCGGGTGGAACGCGAGAAGCAGCAAAAGAAATTCGCGTCCATGGTATCGCATGAGTTCCGCACGCCCTTGTCGACGATCGATGGCGCCGTCCAGCGCCTGGAAATGACCTCGGGCAATGCCGACGAGGCCACCAAAAAGCGCTACCGCAAGATCCAGTCGGCGGTCGACCGTTTGCTGGAATTGCTGGATGAATACCTGTCGCCCGAGCGCCTGGCCAGCATCGGCCGCAAGCGCCAGGCGGATGAGATTTCGCCGGAAGCGCTGTTGGAAACCGCAGCGGAAGCGGCCCGTTCGCGCCGGGCGGATATCACCGTGCAAGTCCTGAACCTGCCCCAATGGTTGCGTTGCGACCCCCAGGGAATGCGGCTTTGCCTCGATATCCTCCTCGATAACGCGATTAAGTACACAAATGACAACATTGCTATAGAATTAAAGGCTAGCAAGGTAGTTGAAGGCGGCGTAGAGTTTCATGTAACCGATCATGGCGCGCCCATCCCTGAGGATGAGATACCCCGGCTGTTCGAAAAGGGGTTCCGCGGCAGCGCCGCCGCCGGACAACCGGGCTCGGGTCTCGGTTTGTATATGGCAAAAGCGGTGGTCGAGGTTCATGGCGGCACCCTGACGGTGGAAAATTTGCCGGAAAGCGGCAAGAAATTTCGGATTTGGCTGCCGATCGCTGCATAAGTCTTGCGCTGCAGTTAATCACCCGTGATAATTCTTCAACGCAAGCCCCCAGACCCCGGCTCGCTGCTAACTGAATAATGGCGCATCAATGACGCAAATACTGATCGTGGAAGACAACCTGGAATACGCCGAAGAAATGGCGGAATTCCTGACCGAGCTCGGTCATGGTGTCCAGTCCACCAATAACGCCCAGGAAATGTGGTCTGCCCTGGCCCAAGGTACGATCGGCGTCGTCATCCTCGACCTCGGCTTGCCCGACGAGGATGGCTTTGACGTGATTCCACGCATGCGTCAACTGTATCCGCAGATCGGCCTGCTGGTGCTGACCGGCCGTGTCGCTTTCGACAGCCGCATCCTCGGCCTGCGCCTGGGCGCCGACCATTACCTGACCAAGCCCATCAAGTTCCCCGAGCTGGCCGCCCACATCGAGGCGCTGAACCGCCGCGTGGGTCCGCAGGAAGCCATTCCGGTGCCGAGCAAGTGGACGCTGAAGGTCGCGGCCCGCCAGCTGGAGCTGCAGGGCCAGGCCATCACGCTGACCGAGAAAGAGTGCAATTTCCTGCACCTGCTGACCATCAATACCCGTCCGGTGCCGCGCCAGGTCATCGTGGCGGGCATCGGCGGCGATGATCCGGATGCCGGCCGCCGCGTGGACATGCTGGTCTACCGCCTGCGCAAGAAGGCGCGCAGCGGCCTGGGCCAGGACCTCCCCTTGCGCAGTGCGTACGGCGAGGGCTACAGCCTGTCCGCCAGCTTCAATCTTTCCTAATTAGGGACAGAGCAAAGCGCCGAAAGGCGCTTTTTTATTTAATTGGGGACGGAGTGCGCCTGCCGCGCTAGAATGAGCGTTTTTGCTCATTTCCGCCTCCCGATATGGCCCGCCTGCCCCGTCTCATCGTTCCCAACCAGCCCCATTACGTCATCCAGCGCGGCCTGAACGGCCTCGCCATCTTTTGCGACGCCGACGATTACGAAGCCTTCCTCGGCTGGCTGCGCAATGCCGCGCGCCAGTACAAGGTTGCCGTGCACGCCTACACCCTGCTGCCGGGAGAGCTGCATTTGCTGGTCACGCCGTCCGACCCGGAGGGCCTGGGCGGCATGATGCAGTGGATTGGCCGCTACTACGTGCCCTACTACAACCAGAAATACGCCCGTGCCGGTACCTTGTGGCAAGGAAGGTACAAGACTTCTGTCGTGGACGCGGAGTATTACCTGATGTCCTGCAGCCAGTACATCGAATCCGCCGCCGTGCGCCTTGGTTTGGCCGGCAGCCCGGCCGACTATCCCTGGTCCAGCTATCCCCACCACGCCGGCATCAAGCCGGACGGGGCGGTGACCGACCATCCCTTGTACTGGGCACTGGGCAATACGCCGTTCCAGCGCGAGGCGGCGTATATCGAACTTTCCGGGCGGGGGCTGGGCAGCACGGCAGTGCGCGCCATCGAGGCAGCGGTGCTCAAGGGATGGCCGCTGGGCTCGGACAAGTATAAGACGGAGCTGCAGAACCGCATGAAGCGGCAGGTGCTGCCGGCAAAAAGGGGCCGGCCATTCAAGCAAAAACCCGAGGCATAAAGCAGGTGTCAGGCACGATGTGCCTGACACCAGGTTCACGCCGTGGGTTTCGATTGACTATGTCCCTAATTAAAATTTAAAGAGACTGAAGTCGAATTAATTCGACACCGACCCTATTTATTTCTGTTGAGTTTTTTTGTGCATCGCAGTACTCTGGTTCCTCCTGATTAAGAATTCAGCGGAGAACTGCATGAACGCGCAAGGTTTGTACGACCCAGCCAATGAACATGATGCTTGTGGCGTCGGTTTTGTCGCCCACATCAAGGGCAAGAAGAGTCATTCGATCGTCGAACAGGGTCTGCTGATCCTGAAAAACCTCGACCACAGGGGCGCCGTGGGCGCCGATAAGCTGATGGGCGACGGCGCCGGTATCCTGATCCAGATTCCGGACCAGTTCTACCGCGACGAAATGGCCAAACAGGGCGTGGAGCTGCCGCCGCCCGGCGAATATGGCGTCGGCATGGTCTTCCTGCCAAAGGAGCACGCTTCCCGTATCGCTTGCGAACAGGAAATCGAGCGCGCCGTGCGCATCGAAGGCCAGGTCGTGCTGGGCTGGCGTAATGTGCCGGTCGACTGCGAGATGCCGATGTCGCCGCGCGTGCGCGAAAAAGAGCCGGTAATCCGCCAGATCTTCATCGGCCGCGGCCCGGACATCATGGTGACCGACGCGCTGGAACGCAAACTGTATGTGATCCGCAAATCGTCCGGCCACGCCATCCAGGCGCTGAAGCTGCTGCACGGCAAGGAATTCTTCGTCCCGTCCATGTCCGCCCGCACCGTGGTGTACAAGGGCCTGCTGCTGGCCGACCAGGTGGGCGTGTACTACCGCGACCTGCAGGACCCGCGCTGCATCTCCGCGCTGGCGCTGGTGCACCAGCGTTTCTCGACCAATACCTTCCCTGAGTGGCCGCTGGCCCACCCCTACCGCCTGATCGCGCATAACGGCGAGATCAACACCGTGAAGGGCAACTTCAACTGGATGCGCGCCCGCGAAGGCGTGATGAAGTCCGCCGTGCTGGGCGAAGATCTGCAGAAGCTGTTCCCGCTGATTTACGAAGGCCAGTCCGACACCGCCTGCTTCGACAACGCGCTGGAACTGCTGCTGATGGCAGGCTATCCGCTGGCCCAGGCCATGATGATGATGATTCCGGAAGCGTGGGAAAACCACACGCTGATGGACGACAACCGCAAGGCCTTCTACGAATACTATGCGTCGATGATGGAACCGTGGGACGGCCCGGCCGCCATGGCTTTCACCGACGGCCGCTACATCGGCGGCACGCTCGACCGCAACGGCCTGCGTCCGGCCCGCTACATCGTGACCGATGACGACCTGGTGGTGATGGCGTCCGAATCCGGCGTGCTGCCGATTCCGGAATCCAAGATCATCCAGAAATGGCGCCTGCAGCCGGGCAAGATGTTCCTGATCGACCTGGAAGCCGGCCGCATCATCGATGACAAGGAACTGAAGGATACCTACGCCAACGCCAAGCCCTACAAGGCATGGATCAACGCCGTGCGCATCAAGCTGGGCGAGCTGAAGCTGAGCGAGTCCCAGCTGCCGACCAATGTCGCCAAGTACGGCCCGGCCAACGGCGAGAAGCCGGCCACCACCCTGCTGGACCGCCAGCAAGCCTTCGGCTATACCCAGGAAGACCTGCGCTTCCTGATGGCGCCGATGGCCGCCGCTGGTGAGGAAGCCGTGGGCTCGATGGGCAATGACTCGCCGCTGGCCGTCATGTCCAACAAGCTGAAACCACTTTATTCCTACTTCAAGCAGCTGTTCGCCCAGGTGACCAACCCGCCGATCGACCCGATCCGCGAAGCGATGGTGATGTCGCTGGTGTCCTTCATCGGCCCGAAACCGAACCTGCTGGATACCAATAACGTCAACCCGCCAATGCGTCTTGAAGTGGCGCAGCCGATCCTGGGCTTTGACGACATGGCCCGCCTGCGCAATATCAGCCAGGTGACCGGCGGCAAGTTCAAGTCCTATGAACTGAGCATCTGCTATCCGCACGCCTGGGGCAAGGAAGGCGTGGAAGCCTCGCTGGCCTCGCTGTGCGCGGAGGCGGTGGACGCGGTGAAGTCCGGCCACAACATCCTGGTCGTGTCCGACCGCTCGGTGGGTCCCGGAGCGCGTGGCGATCCCGGCACTGCTGGCGACCTCGACCATCCACCAGCACCTGGTGAGCAAGGGCCTGCGCGCCTCCACCGGCCTGGTGGTGGAAACCGGCTCGGCCCGCGAAACCCACCACTTCGCCCTGCTGGCGGGCTACGGCGCGGAAGCCGTGCACCCCTACCTGGCGATGGAAACCCTGGCCGAACTGGCGCACGGCATGCCGGGCGACCTGTCGCCGGAACAGGCGATCTACAACTACACCAAGGCCATCGGCAAGGGCTTGATGAAGGTGATGTCCAAGATGGGCATTTCCACCTACATGTCCTACTGCGGCGCGCAGATCTTCGAAGCGGTGGGCCTGAACAAGTCCCTGGTCGACAAGTACTTCCGCGGCACCGCCTCCAATGTGGAAGGCATCGGCCTGTTCGAAGTGGCCGAGGAAGGCCTGCGCCTGCACAACCTGGCATTCGGCAACGACCCTGTGCTGGCTGAGCAGCTGGACGCCGGCGGCGAATACGCCTTCCGCGTGCGCGGCGAGGACCACCTGTGGACGCCGGACGCGATCGCCAAGCTGCAGCACTCGACCCGCGCCAACAATTACTCGACCTATAAAGAGTACGCCCAGCTCATCAACGACCAGAGCAAGCGCCACCTGACGCTGCGCGGCCTGTTCGAGTTCAGGATCGATCCGGCCAAGGCCATCCCGCTGGACGAAGTGGAGCCGGCCAAGGACATCGTCAAGCGTTTCGCCACCGGCGCCATGTCGCTGGGCTCGATCTCGACCGAAGCGCACGCCACCCTGGCCGTGGCCATGAACCGTATCGGCGGCAAGTCGAATACCGGTGAAGGCGGCGAGGACACGCTGCGCTACTCGAACGAACTGAAAGGCATCCCGATCAAGGTCGGCACCACCATGGCTGCCGTGCTGGGCAAGGAGCAGGTGCTGGTTGACATTCCGCTGCAGGAAGGCGACTCGCTGCGTTCGCGCATCAAGCAGGTGGCGTCCGGCCGCTTCGGCGTGACCGCGGAATACCTGAATTCCGCCGACCAGATCCAGATCAAGATGGCGCAGGGCGCCAAGCCGGGCGAAGGCGGCCAGCTGCCGGGCCACAAGGTGTCCGAGTACATCGCCAAGCTGCGCTTCTCGGTGCCGGGCGTGGGCCTGATTTCGCCGCCGCCGCACCACGACATCTACTCGATCGAAGACCTGGCGCAGCTGATCCACGACCTGAAGAACGTCAATCCGCGCGCTTCGATCTCGGTCAAGCTGGTATCCGAAGTGGGTATCGGCACGGTGGCCGCCGGTGTATCCAAGGCCAAGGCTGACCACATCGTGGTGGCCGGCCATGACGGCGGCACGGGCGCATCGCCGCTGTCCTCGGTCAAGCATGCCGGTACCCCGTGGGAACTGGGCCTGGCTGAAACCCAGCAGACCCTGGTGCTGAACGGCCTGCGCGGCCGCGTCCGTGTGCAGGCCGACGGCCAGATGCGCACCGGCCGCGACGTGGTGATTGCCGCCATGCTGGGCGCCGACGAAATCGGCTTCGCCACCGCACCGCTGGTGGTGGAAGGCTGCATCATGATGCGCAAGTGCCACCTGAACACCTGCCCGGTGGGCGTGGCGACCCAGGATCCGGTGCTGCGCGCCAAGTTCCAGGGCAAGCCTGAGCACGTGGTGAATTACTTCTTCTTCGTTGCCGAGGAAGCGCGCCAGATCATGGCCCAGCTGGGCATCCGCAGCTTCGACGAGCTGATCGGCCGCGCCGACCTGCTGGACAAGTCGAAAGCCATCAGCCACTGGAAAGCACAGGGCCTGGACTTCAGCAACATCTTCTACCAGCCGAAAGTGGACGTTGGCCTGGCCATCTACCACAATGAAGAACAGGACCACGGCCTGGACAAGGCACTGGACCACAAGCTGATCGCGCAAGCCAAGGCTGCGCTGGAAAAGGGCGAGCGCGTTTCCTTCATCTCGCCGGTGAGGAACGTGAACCGCACCGTGGGCACCATGCTGTCCGGCGAAGTGGCCAAGCGCTACGGCCACGAAGGCCTGCCGGACGACACCATCCACATCCAGCTGCAGGGCACCGCCGGCCAGTCGGCCGCAGCCTTCCTGGCAGCAGGCATCACGCTGGACCTGGTGGGCGAAGGCAACGACTACGTGGGCAAGGGCCTGTCGGGCGGCCGCATCATCGTGCGTCCGAACACCGAGTTCCGCGGCTGGGCCGTCAACAACATCATCATCGGCAATACCGTGATGTATGGCGCGATTTCCGGTGAAGCCTTCTTCAACGGCGTGGCCGGTGAGCGTTTCGCAGTGCGTAACTCCGGCGCGACTGCCGTCGTGGAAGGTCTGGGCGACCATGGCTGCGAATACATGACCGGCGGCACCGTCGTGGTGCTGGGCGCGACCGGCCGCAACTTTGCGGCGGGCATGTCCGGCGGCATCGCCTACGTCTACGATCCGGATGGCGATTTCAACCGCAGGTGCAATATGGCCATGGTCAGCCTCGAGCAAGTGCTGCCGGCCGCCGAGCAGGAAGTGGACAAGTCCACCTGGCACAGCCAGCACCGCAACGGCGAACCGGAAGCGGACGAGACGCATCCTGAAGCGCCTGATCGAACGCCACTTCAAGCACACGGGCAGCACCCGCGCCCGCCTGTTGCTGGACAACTGGGCCGAAAGCCGTGGCAAGTTCGTCAAGGTGTTCCCGAGCGAATACAAGCGCGCGCTGGTGGAAATGGCCGATAACGCCGCGATCGAAGCGGAAACCCAGGCAATCGCGGCATAAAGCCAAAGAGTCGCTAAGGAATGTAGGGCGGATCTGATGGGGGCGCCGAGCCCCGCCGCCATTAGTTAAAGGATACTAACGTGGGAAAAATCACCGGTTTCATGGAATTCCAGCGCCAGGAAGAGAGCTATCACGCTCCCGAGGCGCGTTTGAAGAACTACAAAGAGTTCGTGCTGCACCTGTCGCACGACCAGGCCAAGGTCCAGGGCGCCCGCTGCATGGATTGCGGCATCCCCTTCTGTAACTCGGGCTGCCCGGTCAACAACATCATTCCGGACTGGAACGACCTGGTCTATCGCGGCCACTACCGCGAAGCGCTGAACGTGCTGCATTCGACCAATAACTTCCCGGAATGGACCGGCCGCATCTGCCCGGCGCCGTGCGAGGCGGCCTGCACGCTGGGTATCAATAATGATCCGGTGGGTATCAAGTCCATCGAGCACAAGATCATCGACGAAGGCTGGGAGCACGGCTGGGTCGTGCCGCAGCCGGCCGAAGTAAAGACCGGCAAGAAGGTGGCGGTGGTCGGTTCCGGTCCTGCAGGCCTGGCTGCTGCCCAGCAGCTGGCCCGCGCCGGCCACGACGTGACCGTGTTCGAAAAGTCGGACCGCCTGGGCGGCCTGCTGCGCTACGGCATCCCCGACTTCAAGATGGAAAAGTTCCATATCGACCGCCGTATCGAGCAGATGGAAGCGGAAGGCGTGAAATTCCGCACTTCCACGCTGATCGGCAAGGATTTCCCGGCTTCGGTCAACAACTGGGCCAAGGAAACCATCTTCCCGGAAGACCTGGAAGGCGAATTCGACGCCATCGTGATGGCGGGCGGCGCCGAGCAGCCGCGCGACCTGCCGGTGCCGGGCCGTGAACTGAAGGGCATCCATTATGCGATGGACTTCCTGCCGCAGCAGAACAAGGTCAATGCGGGCGACAAGGTGAAAGACCAGATCAAGGCCAACGGCAAGCACGTGGTCGTGATCGGCGGCGGCGATACCGGTTCCGACTGCGTGGGCACGTCCAACCGCCACGGCGCGGCCAGCGTGACCCAGTTCGAACTGATGCCGATGCCGCCGGAGCAGGAAAACAAGCCGATGGTCTGGCCATACTGGCCGACCAAGCTGCGCACCTCTTCCTCGCACGAGGAAGGCTGCGAGCGCGACTGGGCGGTGGCCACCAAGCGCTTCGAAGGCAAGGGCGGCAAAGTCGAGAAGCTGATCGCCTGCCGCGTCGAGTGGAAAGACGGCAAGATGGTTGAGGTGCCGAACTCCGAGTTCGAAGTGAAGGCCGACCTGGTGCTGCTGGCCATGGGCTTCGTGTCGCCGGTGGCGCAAGTCCTGGATGCCTTCGGCGTCGACAGGGATGGCCGCGGCAACGCCCGCGCCACCACCGATGGCGATGGCTGCTATCACACCAGCAAGCCCGGCATTTTTGCTGCCGGCGACATGCGCCGCGGCCAGTCCCTGGTCGTGTGGGCGATCCGTGAAGGCCGCCAATGCGCCAAGGCGGTGGACGAGTACCTGATGGGCTCCTCCGTCCTGCCACGCTGATCCTGCGCCAGGTCAAGCGCACTGCCCGGTGCGCTTGACCTCTCCCGCCGCGGGCGTAGACTGGCCCTACGACTTCGTTCGGAGGCCATGATGAACAGCCCGCAGCAGTTCGAAGACAATCGCGCCGAGCGCCTTGCCCGGCTGGAAGCGAACGTCGAGATCCTGATTGAGCTGGGCCGCGAAGGCCGTGAAGAACACCGTCGGATGATGGACCAGATTTTGAAGATCCGGACCACGGACTTTCGCGTGCTGGTCGGGCTCATCATCACCTGCAATCTCGGCACAATCGGATTGCTATATAAACTCCTCGCCCCCCTGATGCTGCCATGCATCAAGCAAACAGCAGTTTCCAAATGTAAATTGCTGACTCGTCGGTTACTTATGTTGTATCATTCACCTCTTTAAGATTGTCATTTTGCCAGTAGGAATCGGCCGTCAGCAGAGTTAACCGTTTCTGAACTACAATATGGCGTTGATAACAAAGAGCGTGATCTGTGCCTAATCTAGTCGAAATTCGCGATTTGCACTTCTCCTACGGGAAGCGTGCGATCCTGTCCGGCCTCCAGATGGATTTCCCGCGCGGGAAAGTGGTGGCGGTCATGGGCGGTTCCGGCAGCGGCAAGACCACGGTCCTGCGCCTGATCGGCGGCCAGCTGCGTCCGCAGCGCGGCACCGTGAATGTGGACGGCCAGGTCGTCCACCAGCTGAAGACCAAAGAGCTTTATTTGTTGCGCCGGAAAATGGGCATGCTGTTCCAGCATGGCGCCCTCTTCACCGACCTTTCCGTGTTCGAGAACGTGGCCTTCCCCCTGCGCGAGCACACCGACCTGCCCGAAGAGCTGATCCGCGACCTGGTGCTGATGAAGCTGCACGCCGTCGGCCTGCGCAACGCGGCCCCGCTGAAGCCGGCCGAGATTTCGGGCGGCATGGCGCGCCGCGTGGCGCTGGCGCGATCGATCGCCCTGGACCCGCAACTGATCATGTACGACGAGCCCTTCGCCGGCCTCGACCCGATCTCGATGGGCGTGACCGCCAACCTGATCCGCAACCTGAACGACGCCCTCGGCTCGACCACCATCCTGGTCTCGCACGACGTGAAAGAGTCCTTCATGATCGCGGACTATGTCTATTTCCTGTCGCAGGGCAAGATCGTTGCCCACGGCACCCCCGCTGACATGATGGTTTCGACCGACCCCTATGTAAAACAGTTCGTCCACGCGGAAACGGACGGACCCGTGCCCTTCCACTATCCCGGCAAGACGCTGGCCGAAGACCTGGGCCTGGGAGCACGCCCATGATGCGCAGCTTCCTGACCTCCGTCGGCGGCGGCGCGCGCGACTACGTGGAAAGCATCGGCTTTGCCTTCCGTACCTTCTTTACCATGATCGGCCTGTCGCCTGGCCTGCTGCGCCGACCGCGCCTGCTGGTCGAGCAGCTGCACATCATTGGTAACTATTCGCTGCTGATCATCACCTTGTCCGGCCTGTTCGTCGGCATGGTGCTGGGCCTGCAGGGCTATTACACACTGAATAAATACGGCGCTTCCGAATCGCTGGGCCTGCTGGTTGCCCTGGGCCTGACGCGTGAACTGGGTCCGGTGATCACCGCCCTGCTGTTCGCCGGCCGCGCCGGCACCTCGCTGACGGCGGAAATCGGTCTGATGAAGGCGGGCGAGCAGTTGTCCGCCATGGAAATGATGGCTGTCAACCCGATCCAGCGCGTCCTGGCGCCCCGCTTCTGGGCCGGCGCCATTTCCGTACCGCTGCTGGCTTCCATGTTCAGCGCCGTTGGCATCCTGGGCGGCTGGCTGGTCGGCGTGCAGCTGATCGGCGTGGACGACGGCGCCTTCTGGTCGCAGATGCAGGGCGGCGTGGATGTGTGGAAAGACATCTTCAACGGTTTCGTGAAAAGCGTCGTGTTCGGCATTGCCATCACTTATATCGCGCTTTACCAGGGTTACGAAGCGAACCCGACGCCGGAAGACGTGTCCGGCGCCACCACCCGCACCGTGGTGATTTCCTCGCTGATGATCTGGTGGCTCGACTTCATGCTGACGGCGCTGATGTTCAGCAAGTAAGAAAAACTTACCGGTGTCAGGTGCTGACACGCGCAGCGTGTTAGCCCCTGATGCCGCTAAATAAGGAATAAATATATGCAACGCAAGTCTCTGGATATCTGGGTGGGCCTGTTCATCGTCATCGGCGCCGCTGCGCTGATGTTCCTGGCCCTGAAGGCCGGCAATATGGGTTCGATCTCGCTGGGCAACACCTACCAGATCTCGGCCCGCTTCGACAATATCGGCTCCCTGCGTCCGCAGGCAGCGGTGAAGGCGTCCGGCGTGGTGGTGGGCCGCGTGGCCAGCATCGGCTTTGACGACAAGCAATACAAGGCCGTCGTCACCATGAATATGGATGAAGGTTTCAAGTTCCCGAAAGACAGCTCGGCCAAGGTCCTGACCGCCGGCTTGCTCGGCGAGCAATACATTGGCATCGAAGCGGGCGGTGACGAAAAGAACCTGGTGGCAGGCGACCGTATCGCCCGCACCCAGTCCGCCACCGTGCTGGAAGACCTGATCAATCAGTTCATCTACAGCAAGGCCGCTGAAGGAAAGGATTCGTCGAAATGAGCAAGCTGCGCACCATCGCCCTGACTGTTGCTGCCTCGGCCGTACTGGCCGGCTGCGCCACTGGTCCTAACCCGGCCGACCCGTATGAGGGTTACAACCGCGCCATGTTCAACTTCAACGACAAGGTGGACACTTATGCGCTGAAGCCGGTGGCCACCGTCTACAAGAACGTGACCCCGAGCTTCGTGCAGACCGGCGTGGGCAACTTCTTCGCCAACCTGGGCGACGTATGGACGGCCGCCAACAACCTGATGCAGGGCAAATTCGGCGACGGCATGTCCGACGTGATGCGCGTGGGTATCAACTCCACCTTCGGCCTGCTGGGCGTGCTGGATATCGCCAGCGAAGCCGGTTTGCAGAAACACAAGGAAGATTTCGGCCAGACCCTGGGCTACTACGGCATGCCGTCCGGCCCTTATTTTGTGCTCCCGCTGCTGGGCCCGTCTACCGTGCGCGACGCGGTAGTGTTGCCGGTGGATATCGCGGCTGACCCGTGGCAGTACAAGGATCCGGTGCACGTACGCAACACCGGCACCGTGCTGCGCGTGGTTGACCAGCGCGCCGCGCTGCTGGACGCGTCAACCTTGCTGGAAGATGCCGCGTTGGATCGCTACGAATTTATTCGCGACGGTTACCTGCAGCGCCGCCAGCACCAGGTGTATGACGGCGAAGACGGCCCGCGCGGTAAGTCGGAAAAACCGGCACAGGACGATGCAGCGCCGGCCAAGCCGGGCGCCGAGCAGGCGAGCGCGGATGAGCCGGCAGGTCAGGCTATAATGCCGGCACCGGCTGCGAGCAACGCCAGCCTGTGATTGCCGTATAACCAACATAGGTACAACAATATGAAATTGATCAAAACCGTAATCGCCCTCGCCATCGCGGCCAGCGCCGCCGGCGCTTTCGTCGTCCCGGCAACGGCCACCGCCCAGAATGCGGCCGCCGCACCGGTAGCCAACGAGGCTCCGGACGCGCTGATCAAACGCATCAGCAGCGAAGTGCTGGACACCGCCAAGAACGACAAGGAAATCCAGGCCGGCAACCAGAAGCGCATCATGGACCTGGTCGAAACCAAGATCCTGCCTTACGTCGACTTCCAGCGCATGACCGCCCTGGCAGCTGGCCGCCACTGGCGCGAAGCCACCCCGGAACAGCAGAAGCAGCTGTCGGTGGAATTCCGCACCCTGCTGATCTACACTTACTCTGGCGCCCTGTCCCAGGTGAAGAATGAAACCATCGACTTCAAGCCGCTGCGCGCCGACCCGGCCGACACCGAAGTGGAAGTGCGTTCCCAGGTGAACGTGGCCCGCGGTGAACCCGTGGTGCTGAACTACCGCGTGGCCAAGTCGCCGACCGGCTGGAAGATCTATGACATCAACGTGCTGGGCGCCTGGCTGGTGGAAGCCTACAAAGGCACCTTCAACACTGAAATCAGCAAGGGCGGCGTCGATGGCCTGATCAAGACGCTGCAGGCCAAGAACAAGTCGCTGGCCAACAAGCCGATGAAGACCGCTGGCAAGTAAGATGGATACCGCCGTCGCCGACAAGATGCTGACCCTTCAGTCCCTGACTGTGGACAATGCCACCCAGGCGCTCGAGCAGGGGCTGGCCGCGCTGCGCGCAGGCCAGACCGTGTTCGACCTGGGCAATGTCGCGACGGTGGATTCCGCCGCCGTTTCCGTAATGCTGGCCTGGCAGCGCGCCGCTGCCCAGTCCGGCAAACGCCTCACTTTGCAGAACCTGCCGGCCTCGCTGCGCAGCCTCACCCAGCTTTATGGTGTTTGCAACCTGGTCGCGCCGCCCGGCGATTGCCAGCCCGGCCAATCCCCGGCCGACCTGCATCATCATTGACCTCTGCCCCCCACCCCTCGCCAGCTTTTCCCTGGCCCGGCGTAGCCGAGCCAAAATTCCAATATAATTGACTGTTCCCGTCGCCGCAGAGCCACGGGGTCCGCTTCCCCGGCCTTCAGGGCCGCCACGGCAACGGTCAACGTTGCACCCCAAAACTTAATAACCAAGCATGACAGCAATTCAAATCAGCAATGTCGAGAAGCGCTACAGCTCGCTCCAGGCACTGGGCGGCGTGTCGCTGACGATCGAGGAGGGCGAGTTCTTCGGCCTGCTGGGGCCGAACGGCGCCGGCAAGACCACCCTGATTTCCATCATCGCAGGCCTGATCCGTGCCAATGCCGGCTCGGTGAAGATCCATGGCCACGACGTGGTCAGCGACTTCCGCGCCGCGCGCCGCAAGCTGGGCGTGGTGCCGCAGGAACTGGTGTTCGACCCCTTCTTCACGGTGCGCGAAACGCTGCGCCTGCAGTCCGGCTATTTCGGACTGGGGAACAATGACAAGTGGATCGACGAGGTGATGGAAAACCTCGACCTGACGAAGAAGGCCGATACCAATATGCGCGCCCTCTCAGGCGGCATGAAGCGCCGTGTACTGGTGGCCCAGGCCCTGGTGCACAAGCCGCCCGTCATCGTGCTGGACGAGCCGACCGCCGGCGTGGACGTGGAGCTGCGCCAGACCCTGTGGAAGTTCATCTCGCGCCTGAACCGCGAAGGCCACACCGTGGTGCTGACCACCCACTACCTGGAAGAAGCGCAAGCCATGTGCAAGCGCGTGGCGATGCTACGCGGCGGCAAGGTGGTGGCGCTGGATACCATGTCCCAGCTGATCCGCCGCATTTCCGGCTCCCAGCTGGTGGTGCACATGACCAACGGCCCGCTGCCGCAGGACTTGAGCCACCTGATCAGCCATCCACCCGAAGGCAACAAGTACAGCCTGCGCATCAACGAATACTCTGAAGTGGAAAAAATCCTGGCGCGCCTGCGCGAAAGTGGCGCATCGATCGATGAAATGCAGCTGCAGCAGGCCGACCTGGAAGACGTCTTCCTGCAAATTATGGATGGAGCGGAAATCGCATGATCACCACCGGCTTCCGCACCCTCGTCTACAAAGAGACGCTGCGCTTCTACAAAGTCGCCACCCAGACCATCGCCGCCCCGATCCTGACGGCCATGCTCTACCTGCTGATCTTCGGCCACGTGCTGGAAGGCCGGGTCGAAGTGTATCCGGGCGTGACCTATACCGCCTTCCTGATCCCGGGCCTCGTGATGATGAGCGTGCTGCAGAATTCCTTCGCGAATTCCTCATCCTCGCTGATCCAGTCCAAGATCACGGGGAACCTGGTGTTCGTGCTGCTCACGCCCCTGTCGCACTGGGAAATCTTCTCGGCCTATGTGCTGGCCTCGATGGTGCGCGGCATCGCCGTGGGACTGGGCGTGTTCGTGATTACCGTGTGGTTCGCGCACCTGAGCTTTACCTGGCCGCTGTGGATCATGGTGTTCGCCCTGCTGGGCGCCGCCATCCTTGGCACCATGGGCCTGATCGCGGGCATCTGGGCGGAAAAATTCGACCAGCTGGCCGCCTTCCAGAATTTCCTGATCGTGCCGCTGACCTTCCTGGCCGGCGTGTTCTATTCGATTCATTCGCTGCCGGCCTTCTGGCAGACCATGTCGCACCTGAACCCGTTCTTCTACATGATCGACGGCTTCCGCTACGGCTTCTTCGGCCAGTCCGACATTAATCCATGGACCAGCCTCGTCATCGTCTCCGCCTTCCTGACGGTGCTGGCGCTGCTGGCCATCCGTCTTCTGCGCAGCGGTTACCGCCTGCGCCACTGATTCAAGAGGAACCATCGTGACCACTACACCTGAAGCAATCCACGGCTATATCGCCGCCGGCCTCGAATGCACCCACCTGGAAGTGGAAGGCGACGGCCAGCACTTCCAGGCCGTGATCGTGTCGCCTGCCTTTGCCGGCAAGCGCCTGATCCAGCGCCACCAGCTTGTGTACGCGGCGCTGGGCGACCGCATGCGCGATGAAATCCACGCGCTGTCGATGAAAACCCTGACTCCTGAAGAATATCAAGGCTAAGCAATGGACAAACTTCTCATCACCGGCGGCAAGCGCCTGGTCGGCGACATCCAGATTTCCGGCGCCAAGAACGCCGCCCTGCCTATCCTGTGCGCGGGCCTGCTGACCGCGGGCGATCTGGAACTGTCCAACGTGCCGAACCTGCACGACGTGTCCACCATGCTCAAGCTGCTGCGCCAGACCGGCCTGTCCGTCGAGCAGAACGGCGACAAGGTGGTGCTGAACGGCTCGAAGATCGACAAGTACGAAGCGCCGTATGAGCTGGTGAAGACCATGCGCGCCTCCATCCTGGTGCTGGGCCCTCTGCTGGCGCGCTTCGGCTCCGCCAAGGTTTCGCTGCCGGGCGGCTGCGCCATCGGTTCGCGTCCGGTGGACCAGCACATCAAGGGCCTGCAGGCGCTGGGCGCCGACATCAGCATCGACGGCGGCTATATCTACGCCAAGTGCAAGAAGCTGAAAGGCACGCGTGTCGTGACGGACATGATCACCGTCACCGGCACCGAGAACCTGCTGATGGCCGCCACGCTGGCCGAAGGCGAAACCATCCTGGAAAACGCCGCGCGCGAGCCGGAAGTGACCGACCTCGCCAACCTGCTGGTGGCCATGGGCGCGAAGATCGAAGGCATCGGCACCGACCGCCTGGTGATCCAGGGCGTGCCGGCGCTGAACGGCGCCAAGCACGAAGTGATTTCGGACCGCATCGAAGCGGCCACCTTCCTGTGCGCCGTTGCGGCCACGGGCGGCGACATCACCATCCGCAATACCCGCACCGACATCTTTGACGTGGCGCTGGACAAGCTGCGCGAGATGGGTGTGAAGATTACCGTGGGCGACAAGTGGATCCGCGCGCAGATGGACCAGCGCCCGAATCCGGTCTCCTTCCGCACCACCGAATACCCCGGTTTCCCGACCGATATGCAAGCCCAGTTCATGGCCGTCAACCTGATCGCCAAGGGCAGCAGCCGCGTCACCGAAACCATTTTTGAAAACCGCTTCATGCACGTGCAGGAGATGAACCGACTGGGTTCCCGCATCTCCATCGACGGCAACACCGCCTACATCGAAGGCGTGGACCAGCTGATCGGCGCGCCTGTGATGGCAACCGACCTGCGCGCATCGGCATCCCTGGTGATCGCAGGCCTGGCAGCCAAGGGCGAAACCCTGGTCGACCGCATCTACCACCTGGACCGGGGCTATGACCGCATGGAAGTGAAACTGTCCGCCGTAGGCGCCAACATCACCCGAATCAAGTAACACTCATGGACCTCATCCTCGCCCTGTCGAAAGGCCGGATTTTCGAAGACACCATGCCGCTGCTGGAAGCAGCCGGCATCACCGTGACCGAGAATCCGGAAAAATCGCGCAAACTCATCCTGCCAACCAATGATCCGCATGTGCGCGTGCTGATCGTCCGCGCCACCGACGTGCCCACCTATGTGCAGCATGGCGCGGCCGATTTCGGCGTGGCCGGCAAGGATGTGCTGTTCGAGCACGGCGGCGAGGGCCTGTACCAGCCGGTGGACCTGGATATCGCCAAGTGCCGCATGTCCGTGGCGGTGAAGGCGGGCTTCGACTACGAAGCGGCCGTGCGCCAGGGCAAGCGCCTGCGCGTGGCCACCAAGTTCACCCAGATGGCGCGCCAGCACTTCGCCAAGAAGGGCGTGCACGTGGACCTGATCAAGCTGTATGGTTCGATGGAGCTGGCGCCCCTGGTCGGCCTGTCGGACGCCATCGTCGACCTGGTGAGCACCGGTTCCACGCTGCGCGCCAACAACCTGGTGGAAGTGGAAGAGATCATGGACATCTCGTCGCGCCTGGTGGTGAACCAGGCCGCGCTGAAACTGAAGCGCGCCCGCCTGCAACCGATTATCGAAGCCTTCGAACGCGCTTCGCAAGCGAAAGGCCAACCATGATCCGCAAGCTCGATTCCACGCAGGACGACTTCCAGGAAGCGCTCGACGCGCTGCTGGCCTTCGAAGCCGAAACCGACGATGCCATCGAGGGCGCGGTCAGCAAGATCATCGCCGACGTGCGCGCGCGCGGCGACGATGCGGTGCTGGAGTACACCAACAAGTTCGACCGCACCAAGGCCGCCGCGATGGCGGACTTCGACATCGGCCAGGCCGAGCTGGATGCGGCCCTGGCAGCCCTGCCGGACGCCCAGCGCGCCGCGCTGCAAACGGCCGCGGAACGCATTCGCGCCTTCCACGAACGCCAGAAGCAGGAGCTGCAAGGCTTCACCTATACCGAAGCGGACGGCACTATCCTCGGCCAGCGCATTACGCCGCTGGACCGCGTGGGCATCTACGTCCCGGGCGGCAAGGCGGCCTATCCTTCGTCCGTGCTGATGAATGCCGTGCCGGCCAAGGTGGCGGGCGTGCAGGAAATCATCATGGTCGTGCCGACTCCGGACGGCGTGAAGAATCAAATGGTGCTGGCGGCTGCCGCCATCGCGGGCGTGACCCGCGTGATCGGCATCGGCGGCGCACAGGCCGTGGCCGCGCTGGCCTACGGCACCGAGACCATCAAGGCCGTGGACAAGATCGTCGGCCCCGGCAACGCCTTCGTGGCGTCCGCCAAGCGCCGCGTGTTCGGCACGGTGGGCATCGACATGATTGCCGGCCCGTCCGAAATCCTCGTGCTGTGCGACGGTACGACCGATCCGGACTGGGTGGCGATGGACCTGTTCTCGCAGGCCGAGCACGACGAGCTGGCGCAAGCCATCCTGCTTTGCCCGGACGCGGACTACATCGCCAAGGTCGAAGCCAGCATCGCCAAACTGCTGCCGACCATGCCGCGCAAGGCCGTCATGGAAACCTCGCTGAAGGACCGCGGCGCGCTGGTGAAAGTGCGCGACATGGATGAAGCCTGCGCCATCGCCAACTTCATCGCCGCCGAGCACCTGGAAATCTCGTCCGAGAACCCGCAGCACTGGGCCGACAAGATCCGACACGCGGGCGCCATGTTCCTCGGCCGCTTCTCGTCCGAATCGCTGGGCGACTATTGCTGCGGACCGAACCACGTGCTGCCGACCTCGCGCACCGCTCGCTTCTCGTCGCCGCTGGGCGTCTACGATTTCCAGAAGCGTTCTTCGGTGATCCAGGTCAGCGAAGCGGGCGCGCAAACGCTGGGCAAGGTGGCGGCGGAACTGGCTTACGGCGAGGGCTTGCAGGCGCACGCGCGCAGCGCCGAACTGCGCATCAAGCAATGAGTGATTGGCTGAACCAGGTCTTCTGCGAAGACGCGCTGGCGGGGCTGGCGCGCATTCCGGATGGCAGCATCGACCTGATCCTGACCGACCCGCCCTACAACCTGGGCAAGGATTACGGCAACGCGTCGGACCAGCAGACGGTGGATGAATACCTGGCCTGGACCGAGCGCTGGATCGATGCCGCCCTGCCCAAGCTGAAGCCGAACGGCAGCCTGTACATTTTCCTCACCTGGCGCTATTCGCCGGAAATCTTCGTCATGCTGAAGAAGCGCATGACGATGATGAATGAGATCATCTGGGATCGCCGCGTGCCCTCGATGGGCGGCAGCACCCGCAGCTTCTCGTCGGTGCACGACACGGTTGGTTTCTTCGTGCGCCGCAAGGATTACTTCTTCGACCTCGACGCCGTGCGCATCCCGTACGACGCCGAAACGAAGAAAGCCCGTTCGCGCTCGATCTTCATCGGCGCGAAATGGCTGGAAGTGGGCTACAACCCGAAAGATTTGTGGAGCGTGTCGCGCCTGCACCGGGAGCATTCGGAGCGCGTGGACCATCCAACCCAGAAACCACTCGAAATCATCGAGCGCATGATCAAGGCATCCTGTCCGCACAACGGCGTGGTGCTCGACCTCTTCATGGGCAGCGGCACCACCGCTGTGGCAGCGAAACGCTGCGAACGCAATTTCGTCGGCTTCGAACTGAACCCCGATTATTGCAGCATCATCCAACAGCGGCTCGCCGGACTCGAAGCGCCGCCGCCGCCCAAACGAAAGAAATTAGCCTTACAGGAGTAATGCAAGATGTCCCTCGACAGCCTGATCGCCAACACCATCCGTGATGATGTGCGTAAAGACCACATCTACCACGTGCCCGATGCCAGCGGCTTCGTGAAGCTGGATGCGATGGAAAACCCGTATGAGCTGCCGCAGCATCTGCATCAGGAACTGTCCCGCCGCCTGGCCGACGTGGCGCTGAACCGCTATCCGGTGGCCAGCTACACCACGCTCAAGCAGCGCATCTGCGCGAAGCTGGGCGTGCCGGCCGGCTATGATGTCATGCTGGGCAACGGTTCCGATGAGCTGATCGCCATTATGGCGCAAGCCTGCGCCCATCAGGACCGGCGCGCGGTCATGCTGGCGCCGGTGCCTTCTTTCGTGATGTTCCAGCGCTCCGCGATGATCGCGGGCATGGACTTCGTGGGCGTGCCGCTGAAGGCCGACCTCACGCTCGACCTGCCGGCCATGCTGGCGGCGATCGCGGAGCACAAGCCATCCCTGGTCTTCCTGGCCTACCCGAACAACCCCACGGGCAACCTGTTCAACGAGGACGAGATGGTGCAGATCATCCGCGCCCTCGGCGACACGGGCCTGTGCGTGGTGGACGAAGCCTACGAGCCCTTCGCGCAGAAGAGCTTCATGGCCCGCCTGCCGGAGTTCGACAATCTGATCGTCATGCGTACCTTGTCCAAGCTGGGCCTGGCCGGCATCCGCCTCGGCTACATGTCCTGCGCGCCGGCCGTGCTGGAGCAGTTCGACAAGATCCGCCCACCCTACAATGTCAATGTGCTGAGCCAGGCCGCGGCGGAATTCTGCCTCGACCACCTGGAGGTGCTGAACGAGCAAGCCGCGCAGCTGCGCGCCGGGCGCGCGCAGCTGCTGGCATCGCTTGCGCAGTTGCCTGGAGTCAAGGTTTTCCCGTCGGCAGCGAATTTCATTCTGATTCGCGTGCCGAATGCCGATGATGCCCACGCGAAACTGCTCTCCCGCAAGGTATTGATCAAAAATGTGGGTAGAATGCACAATGTGCTGGCGAACTGCCTGCGCATCACGGTCAGTACGCCGGAAGAAAACGCAATCATGCTTGACGGCCTCAAGGCCGCTCTGGCAGCCTGACACAAACGCAAGAGCCTTTTCATGAACCGCACCGCAGAAATCACGCGCAACACCAGCGAAACCCAGGTCCGCGTGGCCATCAATCTCGACGGCACCGGCGTTCAGAAGCTGAACACCGGTGTTCCCTTCCTCGACCACATGCTGGACCAGATCGCGCGCCACGGCCTGTTCGATCTCGACATCGAAGCCACCGGCGACGTCCACATCGACAACCACCACACGGTGGAAGACGTGGGCATCACCCTCGGCATGGCGGTGGCCAAGGCCATCGGCGACAAGAAGGGCATCCGCCGCTACGGCCACGCCTATGTGCCGCTGGATGAAGCGCTGTCGCGCGTGGTGATCGACTTTTCCGGCCGTCCCGGCATCGAATACCACATCCCGTTTACGCGCGCCATGATCGGCGGCTTCGACGTGGACCTGACGCTGGAATTCTTCCGTGGTTTCGTCAACCACGCCCTGGTGACGCTGCACATCGACAACCTGCGCGGCACCAATGCCCACCATCAGTGCGAAACGGTATTCAAGGCTTTCGGCCGCGCCCTGCGCATGGCCGTCGAGCTGGACCCGCGCGCCGCCGGCACCATTCCATCCACCAAAGGAAGCCTGTAACGTTCATACACGGCTGACCAAAATGAACAAGATCGTTGTAGTTGATTACGGCATGGGCAATTTGCGCTCCGTTGCGCAAGCCCTGCGTGCTGTCGCGCCGGAAGCGGACATCCGCATTTCCGGCGTTCCCGCCGACATCGATAGCGCCGACCGCATCGTGCTGCCCGGCCAGGGCGCCATGCGCGACTGCATGCGCAGCCTGAATGAATCGGGCGTGCGCGATGCATTGCTGCGCGCGGCCGCGAGCAAGCCCATGATGGGCGTGTGCGTGGGCGAGCAGATGCTGCTCGACGTCAGCGAGGAGGGCGATACGCCCGGCCTCGGCTTGCTGCCGGGCAAGGTGGTGCGATTCCAGCTGGAAGGCCGCACCCAGGCCGACGGCTCGCGCTTCAAGGTGCCGCAGATGGGCTGGAACCGCGTGCAGCAGAAATCGCAGCACGCGCTGTGGGCCGACATTCCTGACAATGCCTGGTTCTATTTCGTCCACAGCTATTACGCGCAGCCAGGCAATCCGGCGCACAGCGTGGGCGAAACCCAGTATGGCGATGCCTTCTGCTGCGCCGTCGCCCGCGACAATATCTTTGCCACCCAGTTCCACCCCGAGAAGAGTGCGGCCACCGGCCTGCAGCTGTACAAGAACTTCGTCCACTGGAATCCCTAACCTTAAGAACAACATCATGCTGCTCATTCCTGCTATCGACCTCAAGGACGGTCACTGCGTTCGCCTGAAACAGGGCGATATGGAACTTGCTACTGTCTTCTCCGAAGATCCCGCCGAAATGGCGCGCCACTGGCTGCGCCAGGGCGCGCGCCGCCTGCACCTGGTCGACCTGAACGGCGCCTTCGCGGGCAAGCCGAAGAACGAGGGTGCGGTGAAATCCATCCTGCAAGCGGTGCGCGAGTTCGCGGAAGAGAACGATGTCGACGAGATCCCGGTCCAGCTGGGCGGCGGCATCCGCGACCTCGACACTATCGAGCGCTACCTGGACGACGGCATCAGCTACATCATCATCGGCACCGCCGCCGTGAAGAGCCCCGGCTTCCTGCACGATGCCTGCGGCGCCTTCCCGGGCCATGTCATCGTCGGCCTGGATGCCAAGGATGGCAAGGTGGCCACCGACGGCTGGAGCAAGATGTCCGGCCATGAAGTGATCGACCTGGCGCAGAAATTCGAACAGTACGGCGTGGAATCCATCGTCTACACCGACATCGGCCGCGACGGCATGATGGGCGGCGTGAACATCGAAGCCACCGTGCGCCTGGCGCAGGCCGTGCGCATCCCGATCATCGCCTCCGGCGGCGTGCACACCATCAAGGATGTGGAAGACCTGTGCGCCGTGCAGGAAGAAGGCATCGAAGGCGTGATCTGCGGCCGTTCTATTTACGAAGGCACGCTGGACCTGAATTCGGCCCAGCTGCGCGCCGACGAACTGTCCGGCGACACCGAAGAAGAGTAAACAATGCTGGCGAAACGCATCATCCCCTGCCTGGACGTGACCAACGGCCGCGTCGTCAAAGGCGTCAACTTCACCGAGCTGCGCGATGCCGGCGATCCGGTGGAAATCGCGCGCCGCTACGATGAGCAGGGCGCCGACGAGCTGACCTTCCTCGACATCACGGCTTCCAGCGACAACCGCGGCCTGATCCTGGACATCATCGAAGCCGTCGCCTCGCAAGTCTTCATCCCGCTGACGGTGGGCGGCGGCGTGCGCCAGGTGGAGGATGTGCGCCGCCTGCTGAACGCGGGCGCGGACAAGATCAGCCTGAACACCTCGGCGGTGAGCAATCCGCAGCTGGTATATGAAGCGTCGCAGAAGCACGGCAGCCAGTGCATCGTGGTGGCGATCGATGCCAAGCAGGTGGCGCCGGGGCGCTGGGAAGTGTTCACCCACGGCGGCCGCAATGCCACCGGCCTCGATGCCGTCGAGTGGGCGAAGAAAATGGAATCGCTGGGCGCAGGCGAACTGCTGCTGACCAGCATGGACCGCGATGGCACGAAGTCGGGTTTCGACCTGGAGCTGACCCGTGCCGTCAGTGATGCCGTCAACGTGCCGGTGATTGCTTCCGGCGGCGTGGGCGGTTTGCAAGATCTGGCCGACGGCGTAAAGCTGGGCCATGCTGACGCCGTGCTGGCCGCCAGCATTTTCCATTATGGCCAGCACACGGTGCAGGAAGCCAAGCGCTTTATGGCGGCGCAGGGCATTCCGATGCGCCTGGATTGACTTTCGGGGGAAAAGAGAATGGCAAACGGAACCGCAGCGCAGATCGCGAAGGCCAAATGGCTGAACCGCGTGAAATGGGACGAACACGGCCTGGTGCCGGTGATCGCCCAGGAAGATGGCAGCAATGATGTGCTGATGTTCGCCTGGATGAACCGCGACGCCCTCTACAAGACTGTGGAGCTGGGCGAGGCGGTGTACTGGAGCCGCTCGCGCAAGAAGCTGTGGCACAAGGGCGAAGAGTCGGGCCATGTGCAGAAGGTGAAGGAAATCCGCCTGGACTGCGATGAAGACGTGGTGCTGCTGAAGATCGAGCAGGAAGGCGACATCGCCTGCCACACGGGCCGCCACAGCTGCTTCTTCAACAAGTTTGAAGACGGCGACTGGAAGGCCGTGGAACCGGTGCTGAAGGATCCGGACGACATCTATACGGAAGTGAAGAAATGACGACTGTTCTGGACCGCGTGGCGGCCACCATCGAATCGCGCAAGGGCGGCGACCCGTCCTCTTCCTATGTGGCCAAGCTGTTCAGCAAGGGCGACGATGCGATCCTGAAAAAGATCGGCGAGGAAGCCACGGAAACCGTGATGGCCGCCAAGGATGCCCGCGTCAGCGGCGATGCCTCGAAAGTGCTGTACGAAACAGCCGACCTGTGGTTCCATTCGATGGTTCTGCTGGCCCAGTTCGGCCTCACGCCGCAGCAGGTGCTCGATGAGCTGGCGCGGCGCGAAGGCCTCTCGGGCCTGGAAGAAAAAGCATCCCGCAAAGAATAAAGGAGCAACCGTGGAAAACTGCCTGTTCTGCAAGATCGCCGCGAAACAGATTCCCTCGTCCATCGTGCACGAGGACGACGACTTGCTGGTATTCAAGGATATCAACCCGGCCGCGCCGGTGCACCTGCTGATTATCCCGAAGGTGCATGTGTCGACGCTTTCCGACTGCACGCCGGAACATGCGCCGCTGCTGGGCAAGATGATGTCCCTGGTGCCGAAACTGGCGGCCGACCACAATATCGCCGTCACCTATGACGAGCAGGGGCAGCCGAGCCGCGGCTTCAAGTTCCTCATCAACTCCGGACCGGATGGCGGCCAGGAGGTGTACCATCTGCATATGCATCTGTATGGCGGTCCGCGCCCGTGGCGTGGGATGCGTACTTGAAGACAGTCGGATAGCGTATACTGTCTGAATTAACGCTTTTTCTGGAGCAATACAATGGGTTCTATGAGCATTTGGCACTGGCTGATCGTTCTGGTAGTGGTCATGCTGGTATTTGGCACCAAGAAACTGGGCAATATCGGCTCGGACCTGGGCAAGGCCGTCAAAGGCTTCAAGGATGGCGTGAAAGGCAGCGAGGAAGAAGAGAAGCCCGCCCAGCCTGCACCGCCGCCGGCACAGGTGACCGATAAGGGCACCATCGAAGTGGAAGCCAAGGAAAAGACCAGGCAGTAAGCGTCGATGATCGATCTCGGTCTTTCCAAACTCGCCATCATCGGGGTAGTGGCCCTGGTCGTGATCGGTCCTGAAAAGCTGCCCAAGGTGGCGCGCATGGCCGGCACGCTGTACGGCCGCGCCCAGAGATATTTGCACGAAGTCAAATCCGAAGTCAGCCGCGAGATCGAGCTGGAAGAGCTGAAGAACCTGCAGAAGCAGGCCACCGAAGCGGCCAGCACCTTCAAGGCGGACGTGGAAAACTCCATTGCGGCGAACATGGCCGAGGTCGAGAATGCGCTGAGCATCGACCATCACGACGAACCGGCCATCGCCACGGCCACCACCGAAGACCAGCAGCGCAAGGCGAAGGAATTCCGCCGCAAGCGCCTGGTGCGCAGTTCCGCCATCCCGCTGTGGTACAAGCAGCGCAACAATGGACGCATGCATGTGATGTCCGGCGCGGCGCGCGTGGCGCGCTTCCGTCCGCGCAGCGGCAAACCTCCCGCATCGTTCTACTAAATGAGCAATCAAGAACCGGTCGAAGAAACCTTCATCAGCCACCTGATCGAACTGCGCGACCGCCTGGTGAAAGCCAGCATCGGCATCCTGATTATGACGGCAGCACTGATGATCTGGCCCGGCCCTTCCCATATCTACGACATCATCGCCGCGCCGATGATCAATTCGCTGCCGACCGGCTCGAAGATGATCGCCACCGGCGTCATCGCGCCCTTCCTGGTGCCGATGAAGGTAACGCTGGTGCTGGGCTTCATCCTGGCGCTGCCCTGGGTGCTGTACCAGCTGTGGGCCTTCGTGGCGCCCGGCCTGTACACGCACGAGAAGCGCCTGGTGGCGCCGCTGGTGATCGCGTCCTCGGGGCTGTTCGTGATGGGCGTGGCCTTCTGCTACTTCCTCGTATTCGGCCGCGTGTTCCACTTCATCGCCGACTTTTCGCCGACCTCGATCGCGGTCACGCCCGATATCGAGAATTACCTGGACTTCGTGATGTCCATGTGCCTGGCCTTCGGCTGCGCCTTCGAGGTGCCTGTCGTGGTCGTGGTGCTGGTGCGTATGGGCCTGGTGTCCGTGGCCAAGCTGAAGGAGTGGCGCGGCTATGTGATCGTGGGCGCTTTCGTGATCGCCGCCATCGTCACCCCGCCGGACATAGTCAGCCAGTTCTCCCTGGCGATCCCGATGTGGCTGCTATTTGAAATCGGCGTGCTGCTGTCCCCGATCTTCGTCAAGGCCACCCAGGCCCCTACCGAAGAAAACTCCTAGGAAAATAGCTTAACCAAGGTGATGATGTGCATCACCATCATTACGGCAAGAATCCAGTAGATGGGCCGGAATGTACGATCGATTTTGGCGTTGCGCTCGTCCATGTCGCGCTTGTAGTATGCGGTGATCTTCGCTTCCGCCAGCGCCAGGTCGGTCGGCTGGACGACTTCCTGGTACAGACCGGCCGCAAGCGCCTCCGCGTAGAGTTCTGCGAGAGCGGGCTCTACGCCTCCGTCGCGCAGATATTTGGCATAGTCGAACTTGTCGATGTACAAGGGCATGGTCATGTCGTCTCCCCACTAAGTAGATTAGCAGAAGCGCCCCGTGTTTGGCGCGGGGCGTTGGGAGAGCTTAGACCGCTTACTGCATCAGGTCCTTGATCACGCGCACGGGCGCGCTGCCGTAGCTGAGGAACTGCTCGTGGAACTGCTTCAGCGAGAACTTGCTGCCCAGCGCGTTGCGGCGCTGTTCGCGCAATTCCATGATTTCGGAATAGCCGCTGAAATAGCTGGTGAGCTGAACGGACGTCAGCTGCACGCGGCGCCATTTTTCCTCGGCTTCGCGCGTGGTCTGGAAGGCTTGCTTGGTGAGCAGGTCCATGGCCTGCTCCTGCGTCATGCCCAGCACGTGCACGCTGTAGTCGAGGATCGTGTTGGTCACGCTGCGCAGGTTCCACTTCGAGTACATCAGCCACATCTCCGGCTCGTTGTTGCCATAGCCTGATTCCAGCATCATGCGCTCGGCGTACACCGCCCAGCCTTCCACCATCGCGCCATTGCCGAAGATGGATTTCACGATCGAGGGCGAGCGGTTGGCATACACCAGCTGGGCGTAATGCCCCGGAATCGCTTCGTGCATGTTCAGGATCTGCAGGATCCAGTGGTTGTACTCGCGCAGGCTGCTTTCCGCCTGCTCCGGCGTGGCGTCATCCAGCGGCGTCACGTTGTAGTAGGTGCGGTCCTGCGGACGGTAAGGTCCCGGGGCCTCGATGCTGGCGCCCGCCACGCCGCGCTGGTAGGCCGGCGTTTCGCGCACCACCAGCGGCTTCTTCGGGTCGAGCGTCAGCAAGTCATGTTCGACTACCCAGTCCTGCAGCACCGGAATCTGGCGCCGGATCTCAGGGAAGAAATCCTTCGGCGCCACGTGGTTGGCGGACAGCTTGTCGATCATCATGCCGATCTTGGCGCTGCGGTCGGCCGGCTTCGGCGTATCGGCCAGGTACTTCGGCCACAGCTCGTCCGAGATGCGGTCCATATTCGACAGCAGCTGCTCGCGCGCCGCCAGCGCTTTCTGGTAAGTCTGCTCGGCCGTGCTGCCGGACTGGATATCGAAGCCGAACTTGGCCTCGTACAGCTCCTTGCCGATGCGGAAGGAGCGCACATTCGCTTGCGTGGCCAGCTGCTTGTCCAGCTCACCCAGCCAGGCCGCATAGCCTTCCACCGCCGTCTTCGCCGCCGCGATGCGCTGCGTGAACAATTCCTTTTCCTGCGCAGTCAGGATGGAGGCTTGCGCTTCCTTGTCCAGGTCCGCCAGCACGGACAGCACACCCGGCGCCTGGTCGATGGCCAGGCGGGTATGCTCGCGCGTCGGATTATTGATGCTGTTGCGCGCCGCATCGTAGTAGCCCGGCACGCCGGCGATGCGCTTCAGCAGCGTGCGCAGGCGCTGCGGCTTGGCCGCGTATTCCGTGTTCAGGATGAAGTCGATGGGGCTGGCGATATTGTAGGACGCCGGGTTCCACTCGAATTCACGGAAGGTGGTCAGGTACCAGCGGTCGCCGTTCAGCTTGTTGATCAGCAGGCCCAGGTCGGAACGCTGCTTGGGCGAGAGCTGTTTCGCGTCGATGGCGCCGAACTTCTGCAGCCACTCGTCGATGAAGGCCAGCTGCTTTTCGCGCGTGGCCGGGTCCGGTATGGTCAGCGTGGCGGCCGTGTCGTACTTGCCGACGACGATGGCCGATTCCGGGTCGATGCGCCACAGGGCGTTCAGGAAAATGCCGGCCTGGCTGTCAAAGCTGCGGTCCTGGCGTCGCTCGGCCGGCATCGGCTTGGCGGCGGGCGTTGTCGCGGCCGCGGTGGCGACAGCTGCGCCGGCTGCGCCCGCAGCGGCGGCCTTGCCCTTGCCCTTCGACTTTGCGCCGGATTTTGCGCCGGACTTCGCGCTGGCTTTGCCCTTGCCCGCCGATTTCTTCGCGCTGGCGCTGGTCCTGGCCTTGCTGGCAGGCTTCTTCGCCGCCTCGGCCGGCGCGAACGCCAGGGACAGCATCATCGCCGCCAGGGCGATCTTGGTCTTGATCATGTGTTCAGCCTTCTGAAAGTGCGACCTGCGAGATTATCACAAGCCGAGCAGGCTTCGGGCCTCTGTGGAACTCAGCCGTGCGCCCTCGGCGGCGGCGTCGGGCGGCAGCCATTCGGGGAAGGGCGTTTCGCGGTTGACGTGCTTGCCGGACGCGGTATGTTCCTGCACCACGCGCGCCAGTGCGGCAGGCGGCAGCTCCGGCGCCAGCGCGGCCAGCGCCGGCCACAGGCGGCGGTGCACCATGGTCAGCTTGTTCTGCAGCAGGCGGCAGACCAGGATATCGCTGCTGTCGTTCAGCGCATCCAGCACGGAAAAGATTTGCTTGCCCTTGGGGTGGCCCCACCAGCTGCCCTTGACGGGCTCGCCGGCGATGGCGTCGGTCAGGCGCGGCGCGGAGCCCTGGGCGGAAACCAGGACGACACCGTGCATGCGCACGAATTCAAGCGCTTGTTGGGTATCCATGCCCGGATGATGGCATGGAATGCCGGCCTTGGCGAGGGCTCAGAACGGGCCCATGCGGTTGCCGCGGTCAAGCGTGGCGTAGCGGTCGAGGATGGTGGCAACCAGCATGCCCTGGCGCTTATCTTCCAGGCGAACGCTGAGCAGGCAACTGCTTTGTTGCTGCACCTGCCGGGAGGATTGCTTGCTACGCCAGCCGAATTTGGGCTTGTCGGCCGATTCGACGATGAAATTGGACTGCAGCGGCCCGCCATCGTCTTCCCGCGATGCCAGGCGAATGGCGCGGGATTCAATGCCGGCGGCCAGCAGGGCTTCGCGCGCCTGTTCCGCGACGGATAAATTGTCGAAGACGCGCAGCAGAGTATCGACCATGATGTCTCCTTGAAGCTTATGTCTTCATCATAGACCCGCCGCAGGAACTTTGCCGCACGTTTACTTAGCGGCGCAGACCCTCGTTCAGCATGGCCAGCATATCCTCGGCCGTCATGCGTGCCGCGGTGTCGCTGCCGTCGAGCAGGCTGTCGGCCAGTTCGCGCTTGTGGCCGTGCAGGTCGACGATGCCTTCTTCAATGGTGTGGCGTGCCACAAGGCGATAGATGGTTACAGGGCGCAACTGACCCATGCGGTGGGCGCGGTCCGAAGCCTGGTCTTCCACGGCCGGGTTCCACCAGGGGTCCATGTGGATCACGTAGTCGGCGGCCGTGAGGTTGATGCCGACACCGCCCGCCTTCAGGCTGATGAGGAAGAGATCGCCCTCGCCGGCCTGGAAGGCATCGACCGCCTGCTTGCGCTGGACCATCGGCGTGGAACCGTCCAGGTACTGGTAGCTGATGCCCTGGCGTTCCAGGTGCGCGCGGATCAGGGTCAGGTGATCGACAAACTGGCTGAACACCAGCACCTTGTGCCGGTTTTCCAGCAAGCCGTCCACCAGGTGGGCAAAGGCGGCCAGCTTGCTGCTCTGGAGTTTCAGGTCCGGCGCCACGAGGTTGGGATTGCAGCAGGCGCGGCGCAGCTTCATGATCTCGGCCAGGATCTGCATCGATTTCTTGTCCACCGGGACATCGATGGCTGCCAGCTTGTCCAGCGCTTCGCGCCGCAGCGATTCATACAGCGCCGTCTCTTCCGCCGACAAGTCCACTTCCAGCGTGATCTCGGTGCGCGCCGGCAGTTCCGTCAGCACCTGGGCCTTGGTGCGGCGCAGGATGAAAGGCCCGATCAGGCGCCGCAGGCGGTTGCGCGCGCCCACTTCGGCGCGGTGGTCCTGCTGGCGCTCGATCGGCCCCGCAAAGCGCAGGTTGAATTGCTCATGGCTGCCGAGCAGGCCCGGATTGATGAAGCGGAACAGGTTCCACAACTCGCCGAGGTGGTTTTCCAGCGGCGTGCCGGTAGCCACCATGCGGAAGTCGCCCTGCAGCGCCATCACAGCCTGCGAGCGCTTGGTGGCGGCGTTCTTGATGGCCTGGGCTTCGTCCAGCACGATGGTGTGCCAGTGCTGTTTCGTGAAGCGCTCGGATTCCAGCTGCAGCAGGCCGTAGCTGGCGATCACGAGGTCGAACGGACCCGCATTCTCGATGATGGCTTCGCGGTCGCCCGTGCCATACAGCTTCACGTTCAGCGTGGGTGCGAAGCGCGCCGCTTCCGCCGCCCAGTTCAGGCAGACGGAAGTCGGCGCCACGACAAGGGTAGGGCCTTGCGGTGCGCGCAGCAGGATCAGGGCCAGCGCCTGCAGCGTCTTGCCCAGGCCCATGTCGTCGGCCAGGCAGGCGCCCACGCCCCAGTGGGCCAGGCGCGCCAGCCATTCGAAGCCTTCGCGCTGGTAATCGCGCAGCTCCGCCTGCAGTGTGCTGGGCAGCTGCGGCGTGTAGGCGGCGGAAGCTTCGATGCGCGCCATGTGTTCCTTCCACATGCGGTCCGCTTCCACGATGCCCACGTCGGACGCCAGTTCTTCCAGCACGAAGGCGGCCAGGCGGTGCACTTTCATGCCCGCGTCATCGTCTTCGCCGTAGGCTGCCAGTTCCTGCAGGCGGCGGTGCAGTTCGTCGGACAGCGCCAGGAACTGCTGGTCACCCAGCGCGACAAACCGGCTCTTGTTGGCGCGGATCAGGTCCAGCAGCGAGCGCAGGTCCAGCACGCGCTCCTCGTCGATCTGCAACTGGCCGCTGGCGGCAAACCAGTCCTTCCTGCTCTTGATGTTCAGGCGCAGCTGCTTGGTGTAGACGGGCTTCGTGACGCGGAAGGCTTCGCCCTCCGGCCAGGCGATGACCACATTGTCCTGCTCCTGCAGTTCGGCCAGCAGCTCCAGTGCCAGCGCGGGCTGGCCCAGCAGCCATTCGCCGTGGTCCTGCTCCGCCTGTTCCAGCACTTCGCATTTGAGCACCAGCTGGCGCACGGCGTCGCGTTCGCCCGCCAGGTTGCGGCGCGCCTGCACGGAACGGCCGCCGACGTCGGCGATCACGCTTTCGGCGCCGGCGCCCGGTGCGTAATAAGGGCCTGCGTCCGGCAAGGGGCGCACCTGCACCTGCATCTTCAGGCCCTGCTGGTAAGGCAGCAGGTGTACGTGCAGGCGGCTGTCCGCCTCCACCTGTTCGGCGTTGACGGCGCCGGCGCCAATGTCCGATTGCACCGTGACCACCGAAGACACGGAACCGATTGCCTTCAGCACCTGTTCTTCCGCATGCAGCGGCACGGTCAGGCCATCGCCGATGATGGCGGCGATGCGGCGGTGCTCGTCGTTCACGCTGACCACGCGCAGGCGGTTCGGCGCTTCCTTCACCACGATCACGCCTGCATTCGGATCGGTGACGGGCGGCTGCAGCGTCAGGCGCAACTGGCCGTTGAGCGTGCGTATCAATAGCTCGGGCTCACCGCCATTCAGTTCAACCCGCGTATCCGGCGCATCCATCCAGTACACATGCGGATGGCCGACCAGGGCCAGCGCGGCCTGTTCGGTATCGATGTCGTAGCGCAGGCCGGAGGAGTACGCCTGGCGCGAGGGCGCGATGGTGCTGCTGATGCGGATGTCCTGCGGCGTCAGGAAGTCCAGCTGCGAAGCTTCTTCGCGCAGGCGCTTCAGCGCGACAGGGCGCGCCTTGCCCCAGCCGCCGCGCGCATCGCGCTTCTGTTCGCGCGGTTCGACTTCCGCGATGCCGTGGCGCGCGCCCAGGCTGATGGCCCAGACCAGGCGCGTTTCGCCGCCGCTGTCCGGCACGCCCTGCTGCAGGTTGATCAGGGCCGTCAGCTGGCGCTGCCAGGCTTCCTGGCGCTCGAACCAGGTGGCGAGATCGGGCAGGCCAAGCTTCGCGCGCAATTCGGCTGCGCGCGTTGCCGCGCCTTCGTCGCCGAGATGGCCCAGCAGGCCTTGCGCCTGCGCCGCGATGAACAGGAAGCCGGCCGCTTCCGCGTTCTGCAGCAGGTCCTGCAATTCGGCGCGGCGCTGCTTCAGCTGCGGCAGCGCCAGCCAGTAATAGAGCAGGGACTGGAACATCTGCGCCTGCATCGGCGTTTCCCAGGCGCGCGACAGCACGATGTCGGCCTGCATGGTGCCGGCGCGGATCTGGCGCAGCATGCTCAGTTGCTGGTAGACGGCGCTGTCCGGATTGTGCTGGGCGTGCACCGCCAGTTCCAGGTAGCTCTCGGCTGCTTTCAAGTGTTTCGCCTCGCCGGCGCGCAGCAGCGCCACCATATAGAGATGGCCGCCCATGCCCTGGAACAGGTGCTTGCGCTTGCCGGATTCGCGGCGGATGGCTTTCAGCGACGCCTCGAATCCTGCCAGCGCGGCGGTGGCTTCGCCGCGCAGCAGCAGGACCACGCTGGAAAAGAATTGCGCCAGCGCGCCGTCCACGCCCTCCAGGTAGCGCGCCGCATCGGCCAGTTGCCCGCACAGGATCGCGTGTTCGGCCAGCGCCAGGCGGAGCGCCGGGCTGACGATATGCTCGCCCCCGATGCGGCGCTGGAAATGGCGTTCCGCATAGCCGCGCACCAGCGGCGCCAGCGCGGGCTCGCGCTGCGTGTGCTGGAGCAGCAGCATCAGCACATCGTCCTGCAGCAGCGGATGCACGAGCAGCAGCATGCCCGCCTCGAAGGGGCGGGTGAAGATATCGACAATCGGATGCAGCTGGGCCGCTTCGTAGCACACCATGCATGCGGCGAGCAGCGGCATCACTTCCTGCGGCGGACGCCCGCGCAGCAGGGCCATGCGCAGGCGCGCCACGCCGTGGCGGTAGCTGCGCGGCTCGTACGCACCGTTCCAGTTCTGCCGCATCGGGTTGAGCGCTTCGTGCGCCAGGCACAGCTCATCGAGCATGTGGGCGCCAATGGCGGCGCGGATGGCGGGCCAGCGCAGCCTGGCGTTGCACACGTAGCCGCGCGCCGTGACCACGCTGGTGAAGGCCAGGCGTTCCAGCTTGATCAGCGGATCGTCCAGCGTCATCACAGTGAAGGGCTGGCCGTTCGCATCGTTGACGCCGGCCTTGACCAGCTGGTCGAGGATGGCCGTGCGGCCAACGGGATCGCCCATCAGTGCCAGCAGGGCGAGAATCATCTTCTCGGGAAGTTCGAGGGCCTCGAACTCCGCCAACAGCGCATCACTCATCAGAAATTATCGATCACCACCGGTGGCGCCACATCGGCCACGGGCAGGCCGAAGATGCGTTGGTAGAAGTACAGTTCCGCTTCCAGCGTACGCACGATGTTCTCCGCCTTGCGGAAACCGTGGCCTTCGCCTTCCAGCGGCATATAGGCTACCGGCACGCCACGCTGCTTCAGCGCTTCCACCATCATTTCAGACTGCTGCGGCGGCACCACCTTATCGTCCAGGCCCTGGAAGAAGATCATGGGACGCGTCAGGCGGCCGGTGTGGTGAATGGGCGAACGCTGCGCATACAGGGCCTGGCATTCCGGCTTCGGTGCGATCAGGTACTCGTTGTAGTGCGATTCGAACTTGTGCGAGTCGTCGTCCAGTCCCTGCAGGTCGGACACGCCGTAGTAGCTGGCGCCCGCCTTGAATACCTCGTGGAAGGTCAGCGCACACAGCGTGGTGAGGCCGCCCGCGCTGCCGCCGCGCACGATCAGGCGTTCGCCGTCCACCAGGCCGTTGGCGACGAGGTGGCGGGCGCCGGCGATGCAGTCCTCCACGTCCACGATGCCCCACTGGCCCTTCAGCGCATCGCGGTACTCGCGGCCGAAACCCGTGCTGCCGCCGTAGTTCACGTCCAGCACACCGAAGCCACGGCTGGTCCAGTACTGCGTGGCCAGCTTCAGTGTGCTGGCCGCCATGCCGGTCGGGCCGCCGTGGCTGATCACGATCACGGGGGGCTTGCTGGCGGACGGCGCCTGCACATCCTTGTTGCCTGGCGGGTAGAAGAAGGCGTGGGCCGTGCGGCCGTTTGCGCTCGGGTAGCTGATGCTGTCCGGGATGGACAGGTAGCCCACGTGCGGCAAGGTGGCGATCGAGCGCTCCAGCACTTCCAGCACGCCGGTCGCCAGGTCGATGCGCGCGATTTCGGCGGGGATGGTCGGGCTGCCGGCCAGCAGCACCACGAAGCCGTCGCCGACTTTCAGCTCGCGGATTTCCTGGTAGGGATTGGCGATCGGATCGAGCGCGCCATTGTGCAGGCGCGCCAGCTTGCTGACGCCCTTCTCTATATAGGTGCAGACGATCTCGCCGTCCGGCGCGAAACCATACATCGAATTGCCGAAGGTCCAGTGCGGCGAGCCGAATTCCGCATCCATCCGGCACAGCGGCTCCGTGCCGTTTGCGCCCACGCGGTACAGGTTCCACCAGCCGCTGCGGTCGGAGACGAAATGCAGTACGCCGGCCGGCGACCACTCCGGCTGGCAGATCGATTCATTCGGGCCGCCCGCCACGCGGCGCACCGCACCCAGCGAACCGTCGTCATGCACCTCGGCCAGCCATAGTTCCGTACCCTGCCAGGGCATGCGCGGATGGCTCCAGCTCAGCCAGGCCAGCTTGCTGCCGTCCGGCGACAGGCGCGGCGAAGAATAGAAGTCGTCGCCCAGCGCGAGCACGCTTTCACCGCCGTCGAAACCGACCGCACACAGCGTGTTCACCGGCTGCGCGTGCGAGCCCTCGTCTTCCGGATGCTGCTCGCGCACGGCGATCAGGCGCTGGCGCTGCGCATCGACCACGAAGTCGGCGTAACGCTGGCGGCCGGCGGCCGTGAAGGGATACGGTTCGGCCGCGCCATCCTTGCGGTACAGGCGGTTGTCCGCGAAATGCGAGAAGAAGACGCTGTTGCCGTCGACGGTGTAGGCGCCGCCGCCGTATTCGTGCACGCGGCTGCGCACATTGAATGGCAAAGGTGTCAATTCCTGTATCTGTCCATCCTGGCGGCGCATCAGCGTGTTGCGGCCCGCTTCCGCGGCGCGGCCGGCCAGCCAGTAAATGTCGTCTCCGCGCAGGGCGATGGAGGACAGGGGCGTGGCGCCGGCAGCGACCAGATCCGCGCTGATGGGGGACGGCCAGGCGCCGTAGGGAGCGGTGAGCGTAGAAGTCATCGGTCGCGTATTAAGAGGGCAAGGATGCGATAATAGCGTCTTTCTTCCCGCTTTTCATTGTCTTCCATGCCACAATTTGCCCCGCTCCAGAACGATACCTTCCTGCGTGCGCTGCTGCGCCAACCGACCGAGTACACGCCGGTCTGGCTGATGCGCCAGGCGGGGCGTTACCTGCCGGAGTACCGGGCAACGCGCCAGAAGGCGGGTTCCTTCATGGGCCTGGCCACCAATCCGGACCTGGCAACGGAAGTCACCCTGCAGCCGATCGACCGCTATCCGCTGGATGCGGCCATTCTGTTCTCCGACATCCTGACTGTGCCGGATGCGATGGGCCTGGGCCTTTACTTTGTGGAGGGCGAGGGGCCGAAGTTCGAGCGTCCGCTGGTAACGGAAGAGGATGTGAAGAACCTGCGCCTGCCGGAACCCGGCTCGCTGGACTATGTGTTCAAGGCTGTGACCCAGATCCGCACCGCGCTGAATGGCCGCGTGCCGCTGATCGGCTTCTCCGGCAGCCCGTGGACGCTGGCCTGCTATATGGTCGAAGGCCAGGGCTCGCGCGAGTTCCACACGATCAAGAAAATGCTGTACAGCCGTCCGGACCTGATGCACCACATCCTGGATATGAATGCCCGCGCGGTAGCCGAATACCTGAATGCCCAGATCGATGCTGGCGCACAAGCCGTGATGATTTTCGATTCCTGGGGCGGGGCGCTGGCCGACGGCGCTTACCAGCAGTTCAGCCTGCAGTACATGCAAAAGGTCGTTTCCCTGCTGAAACGCGAAGTGGACGGCGTGAAAATCCCCGCGATCGTCTTCACCAAGGGCGGCGGCCACTGGGCCGAGGAAATCGCCGCCATCGGCGCCGATGCCATGGGGCTGGACTGGACCGCCAACCTGGGCAAGGTGCGCGAGCTGGTTGGCCACAAGATGGCCCTGCAGGGCAATATCGACCCGGCCGTGCTGTTTGCCCAGCCAGACCAGATCCGCGCCGAAGCCGTGCGCACCCTGGAGTCGTTTGGCAAGCATAATACCGGCCACGTCTTTAATCTGGGCCACGGCATTTCCCAGTTCACGCCGCCGGAATCGGTGTCGGTCCTGGTCGAAACCGTCCACAGCCATAGCCGTGCCATGCGCGCAGCCTGATTGTAGTTTCGCTCCAAAGGCGCGTTTCCACTGGAACGCGCCTTTTTTCATGCTGCATCGCTGTTAGTGTGGACTGACTTATGCACAAAATTTTCTGCTGTAGAAATATTGTGCATCGCCTCTGCCCTTACTCGGAACATAATTCCAAGTCTTTGATTTTTAAAGGAATATTTCCTGTCGATTTAGGCAATGTTTACCGCCGGGTAAACCTTATCCAGCGCCTGAAAGGACATTGCCGGTTCATTCTCCACAAAGTTATCCACAAAAACTGTGGAAAAAATAGAAAAGACCTTAGTAAACCGGCACTTAGTAAAAATTTGTAGGAATAGTCTTAGAACAATGTTGCGGCGCATGATTATTTTGTAAGTTTTTGCGGCGAAAAACTGTTGCGAGAACGCAATCCTTCGAGTTTCCGCGCAGGTACAATGTCCGGCGCCGTGCTGTGCCGCAACAAGGCGATTTGTGCTGGCTCAGCCGTAGAAAAAGCTTGATTTCGCTAAAAAACAGCTCTCTAAATACTGGACTTATACACAGCACGTGGAAAAATATGCGTGTTTCGGCCCTCCTAGGAGAGCGTTTGCAAGTATCTGTTTTTAAAGGGGAAAATTTGCGATATTTTGAGCAGTTTACCGGGAACGCAAGTTGAGGGTTAGCGCTTGCACCCGATCAAGACTCTATTTTCCACAAAGTTATCCCCAGAATCTGTGGATAGTTAAAGAATCGATCGACAAAGGCCCGGATGGCGCAATGCATTCTTAGAATCGCCCTCGATACACCGCTCAATTCGGTGTTCGATTACCGCTGGGATTGTGAACAATCCGAGGCACCGCGTGTAGGACAATTGGCAATGGTCCCGTTCGCCCGGCGGGAGGTCATTGGACTCATTGTTGCGGTACTACAGGAAACGGATGTCCCCGCGGAGAAGCTGAAAGATGCGCTGGCGGTGCGCAGCCAACTGGCGCCCCTGTCGCCGCAATGGCTGGCGCTGGCGGGCTTCGCGGCGGAATATTACCAGCGTCCGCTGGGCGAAGTCGCACTGCCGGGCTTGCCGAAAAACCTGCGCGTGCTGACCACGGTGGCGCTCGACCGTGCCATCAAGAAGCTCGGCAAGATGGAAGATGTCCACGACGGCACCCCTGCGGCCGCACCGCTGCTGAATGCCGCCCAGCAAGAGGCGGCGGATGCGATCGGCGGCGCGCAGGGCTTCGCGCCCTTTTTGCTGTACGGCGTGACGGGCAGCGGCAAGACCGAGGTCTACCTGCAAGCCTGCGCACAGGTGCTGGCGCGCGAGCCGCAGGGGCAGATCCTGATCCTTGTCCCCGAAATCAACCTGACGCCCCAGCTGGAGGGCAATATCCGCGCGCGCTTCCCGGGCGTGATGCTGTCCACGCTGCACAGCAGCCTGTCCGAGGGCGAGCGCATGCTGCACTGGCTGGCGGCGCATGAGGGCAGGGCGCGCATCGTGCTGGGCACGCGGCTTTCCATTCTCGCTTCGCTGCCGCATTTGAAACTGATCGTGATCGACGAGGAGCATGATCCCTCCTATAAGCAGCAGGAAGGCTTGCGCTATTCGGCGCGCGACTTGGCCGTGTGGCGCGCGCACCAGCTGAAGATTCCCGTGGTGCTGGGTTCCGCCACGCCGTCGCTGGAAACCTGGCACCACGCGCTGGCGGGCCGCTACCGCAAGCTGGAACTGCGCGAGCGCGCCGTGCAGCAGGCCGTGCTGCCCACGGTAAAGCTGATCAACACGGCGCGCGACAAGGGCCGCGATGGCCTCAGCGCCAACCTGATCGACGCGATCCGCCAGCGCATGGCAAAAGGCGAGCAATCCCTGCTCTTCCTGAACCGCCGCGGCTACTCGCCCGTGATCTGCTGCGAGTCCTGCGGCTGGGTCAGCGAGTGCAAGCGCTGCACGTCCTTCATGGTGCTGCACAAGCCGGAATTCCGCCTGCGCTGCCACCATTGCAGCCTGGAGATGCGCATCCCGCGCCATTGCCCCACCTGCGGCAATGTCGACCTGCAGCCGCTCGGACGCGGCACGCAGCGGGTGGAAGAGGGCCTGCAGGCGCTGTTCCCCGAGGCGCGCATCCTGCGTATCGATGCGGACAGCACGCGCCGCAAGGGCAGCGCACAGGAAGCCTTCGACAGCGTCCACCGCGGCGAGGTCGATATCCTGATCGGCACGCAAATGGTCGCCAAGGGCCATGACTTCAAGAGGTTGACACTGGTCGGCATCCTGAATCCCGATACCGCGCTGTTCTCGCAGGATTACCGCGCCAGCGAGCGCCTGTTCGCGCAATTGATGCAGGTGGCGGGACGCGCCGGCCGGGCGGGCGGCAACACCAGCGAGGTGATGATCCAGACGGCTTATGCTTCACATCCCCTGTACGCGGCGGTGGTGGCTCACGACTATGACCATTTCGCCACCTCCCTGCTGGCCGAGCGCGAACAGGCGGGCCTGCCGCCCTACCTGTTCCAGGCCATGCTGCGCGCGGAAGCGTCCGAGCTGGCGGTGGCGATCGAGTTCCTCAAGCTGGCGCGCGACCTGGTGCAGCATCCGGGCATCACGATCAATGATCCTATCCCCATGAGCATGACGCGTGTGCATAACGTCGATCGGGCGCAGCTGCTGGTGGAATCGCAGTCGCGGCCGGCGCTGCAGGCGTTTCTCAGGGAGTGGATGAATGCGTTGCGGGAGATGAAGACGCGGGCAAAGTGGTCGTTGGAAGTGGACCCGGTCGATATTTGATGCCGCGTGCCGGGACACACGGCGGATCAATGATCCGCCGCCACCAGGTACTTTCGCGCCATCGCAATGACTTGTTCGGATAAAGACTTGGTGAACGGCGTATCCAGCTCCCACGCGTGCCAGTTCAGCTGCACATCGATATAGCGCCCCGGCAGCAGGTCCACCAGCGCGCCCTGCGACAAGCCGTGCGCCGCCTGCAGGAAGGGCAGCAGACCGTAAGCCAGACCGCCGAACAGCATGTCATTGAAGGCGGTGGACAAAGGCAGCGTGTGATGCGGGAAAGGCCGCGCCACGCCCAGCTCCGCCGCCAGGAAGCGCGCAGTGAGCTCGCGTTCATGCGTGACGGCGGGCGTCAGCGCCACCGCCTCCGCAGTGAACCCGTCGCCAAACCAGTGCGCTGCAAACGAAGGCGAAGCCACGCACACATAGCGCATCGCGCCCAGCGGCGTGGTGGACGCGCCACTGGCCGCCAGCCCCGGCGTATCCGCGCGCGACGCCACGCAGCCGAACACACTCCCTTCGCGCACCAGGTGCAGGGCCACGTCGCGTTCCGCGCATTCCACATCCAGCTGGCAGCGGGGTGGCGACAGCAGGGGACGCAGCGCAACCGGGAACCACGTCGCCAGGCTGGCCGCATCCACGGCCACGGCGATTTCCGGCATGCTGACCTGGTTGCCCAGGTCGATATCCAGCGCCGCCTCCATCAGCTTCACGTTGCGATAGTGCGAGATCAGGCGCTGCCCCAGGCCGGTCGGAAAGGCGGGCGAACCGCGGACGATCAATAGCCGTCCGGCCGCATCCTCCAGCGCCTTGATGCGCTGGGACACGGCCGGCTGGCTGATGCCCAGCGCGTTAGCCGCCTTTTCGAAACTACCGTGGCTGGCCACGGCATCCAGCACCGCCAGCGCGCGGTAGTCCAGATTTTCCATAAGTAGAGCTTATGTTCGTTCGAAAAGATAAGCCATCCTAATACATCCCTGGGCATCTGTCAGCACCGCCCATAACAAAAGTGTACGATGGCAATAAACATCTGGGGCCGGATCTGGCCCCAAGCTGGGAGAGAGCGATGGAAACGATTCGTTGTGATGTGGCCGTGATTGGCGCGGGGTCGGCGGGGCTGACGGCTTATCGCTCGGCCTTTTTGGCGGGCAAGGATGTGGTGCTGATCGAGGGCGGGCCCTACGGCACCACCTGCGCCCGCGTCGGTTGCATGCCGAGCAAGCTGCTGATCGCGGCGGCGGAGGCGGCGCATGCGGTGGCGGAGGCGCACGGTTTCGGCATCCACCCGCGCGAAGTGCGCATCAATGGCGCGGAAGTGATGGCGCGCGTGCGAACGGAACGCGACCGCTTTGTCGGCTTCGTGCTGAGGGGCATGGAGAGCATGCCGGCCGAACGCAAGCTGCGCGGCTACGCGCGATTCCTTGGTCCCAACCGACTCCAGGTCGACGAGCACACCATCGTGGAAGCGCACAGCATCGTCATCGCCACGGGTTCGGCGCCGGTAATCCTCCGGCCTGGGCCGCGGCAGGCGAACGCGTGACCAGCAGCGATGCGGTATTCGACTGGACCGACCTGCCGGAGTCCATCGCCATTGTCGGCACCGGCGTCATCGGCCTGGAACTGGGCCAGGCCCTGCACCGCCTCGGCGTGCGCGTGGCGCTGTTCGCGCGCGGCAGCAGTGTGGCCCAGTTGGGCGATCCGATGGTGAAGGAAAACGCCGCCGCCGTACTGGGCGCCGAACTCGATCTTCGTTTCCAGACCCAGGTCACGTCCGTGGAAAATGCGGGCGACAGCCTGCGCGTGACCAGCCGCGATGTCGCCGGCGCCGAGCGCATCGAATCGTACGAATACCTGCTGGTGGCAACCGGCCGCAAACCAAACGTCGACAAGCTCGATATCGAACTCGCGGGCCTGCAACTGGGCCCCCTCGGCATCCCGGTCTACGACAGCAAGACCATGCAGTGCGGCGACAGCCCGATCTTCATCGCGGGCGACGCCAACAACGAGCTGCCCCTGCTGCCCGAAGCGGCCGACCAGGGCAAGATCGCCGGCAGCAACGCGGCCAGCTATCCGGACGTGCGGCCCGGCCTGCGCCGCACGCCCCTGGTCATTGCTTTCACCGAACCGAATATCGTCACCCTGGGCGCGAGTTACCCGGAGCTGTGCTGCTCGCACAAGGGCAGCTTCGCGGTCGGCGTGGTGTCCTTCGAGGACCAGGGACGCAGCCGAGTGATGCGCCAGAACAAGGGCATGCTGCGCGTCTACGGCGAGTACGGCACGGGCCTCTTCCTCGGCGCCGAAATGATCGGCCCGCGCATGGAGCACATCGGCCACCTCCTGTCCTGGGCGCACCAGACGGGGATGACCGTGAAGCATATGCTGGAGATGCCCTACTACCACCCGGTGGTGGAAGAGGGCTTGCGCACGGCGCTGCGGGATCTGGCGCAGCAGCTGGAGAAATCGCCGCCGCCCAGGCAGACTTGCCCGGATTGCACCCCGGGCTGCTGAAGATCAGTTGAGCGACGCGTCCAGACGGCCGGTTTCAGCCAGTTCGCGCACTACGCGGATGGTGTCGATATCCGACTCCTGGTAGGCAGAACGGCGGAAATCGTCGTACATGGCGTTGGCCGCATCGGTGGCCGCATCGTGGCCGTCGTCGTACTCGAAGCGCACGTAGAGGCGCTCCGGCTCTGGGATTTCGATGGTCATCGTCAGGCTGGACTTGCTGATGTCCTTCTGCGCCTCGACGTTGTAGCGCACCACATAAGGGCGGTGCAGCTCCACCGTATCCTCGATCACCAGGTCGCCATAGCGCAGGCGGCGGCGGAAACCGTCTGCGTTGCGCCGGTCAATCTGCACCTCGTCCAGGTGCGGCACGAAGAGCTTGGGCGACTCCGCTCGCAGCACCAGGCCACGCCACAATTGCTCGTGGGTGATGGTGTCCATCAGCGGATTGAGGGGATCGTTCACTTCTATCAAATGTTCAAATTTCATAATACTCTGCCCGATATTTTTTTAGGTTTCACACCACTATATTCCGCTCCGCGCCCAAATATCAACACTTGAGGCGTTACAATGGCCGGCTGTACTGCCTCCCCATTCCCCGAAACAATGTCCAAACCACAGTTCGGCCTGAACGGCCCACAAAGCGAAGCCGTGCTCTATCTCGACGGTCCAGCCCTGGTGCTGGCGGGAGCGGGATCGGGCAAGACGCGCGTGATCACGCAGAAGATCACCCATATGATCGAGGACCGCGGCTACGACCCGCGCACCATCGCCGCGCTGACCTTCACCAACAAGGCGGCGCTGGAGATGCAGGAGCGCGTCGGCAAGATGCTGAAGCAACCGAAACAGGCCAAGCAGCTGACCGTGTGCACCTTCCACTCGCTGGGCGTGCGCATCCTGCGCCAGGAGTGCAACAGCCTGGGCCTGAAGGACCGCTTCTCCATCATGGACAGCGACGACTGCTATTCCCTGGTGCAGGACCTCGCCCTCACCACGGACAAGCAGCTGATCCGCGGCATCCAGAACGATATCTCGCTGTGGAAAAATGGCCTGGTCACGCCGGAGGAAGCGCTGAAGCAGGCGCAGACCGAGGACGAGGCGCAGTCCGCCCGCATCTACGGCAGCTATATCGCCACCCTGGCCGCCTATCAGGCGGTGGACTTCGATGACCTGATCCGCCTGCCGGTGGAACTGTTCCGCAATCACGACCAGGTACGCGACCGCTGGCAGCGCCGCCTGCGCTACCTGATGATCGACGAATACCAGGACACCAACACCTGCCAGTACGAGCTGGTGAAGCTGATGGTGACAGGCCTGGGCAAGAAGCCGATGTTCACGGCGGTGGGCGACGACGACCAGGCGATCTACGGCTGGCGCGGCGCCACGATGGAGAACCTGAGTCTGCTGCAGGTGGACTTCCCCGACCTGCGCCTGATCAAGCTGGAACAGAACTACCGCTCCACCACGCGCATCCTGCAGGCGGCCAACGCCGTCATCCAGAACAATCCGAAGCTGTTCGAGAAGTCGCTGTGGTCGGAGCTGGGCATCGGTGAGCCGATCAAGGTGCACGCCATGGCCAATGAGGAGCAGGAGGCCGACCAGGTGGCGATCATGATTTCGGCCGACCACTTCGAGCGCAAGAACAAATGGTCCGATTACGCCATCCTCTATCGCGGCAACCATCAGGCGCGCGTGATCGAACAGGCGCTGCGCAACCAGCGCATTCCGTACACGATCTCCGGAGGCCAGAGCTTCTTCGACAAGGCGGAAATCAAGGACATCATCGCTTATCTGCGCCTGCTGGCGAACCAGGACGATGACCCGGCCTTCATCCGCGCCGCCACCACGCCGCGCCGCGGTATTGGCCAGACCACGCTGGAGGCGCTGGGCTCCTTCTCGGGCAAGTGGCAATGCTCGCTGTTCGAAGCGGTGTTCAAGGGCGGCATCGAGTCGGTGCTGACGGACCGCCAGCTTGGTCCCCTGCGCGACTTCTGCAACTTCATCCTGGAACTGGAATCGCGCGCCACGCGCCCCGGTCCTTCGGGCAGCGGCGACAATGCGGCGCAGGTGCTGGACGATATGATGGAAGGCATGCACTACGAGCACTATCTGTACGACGCCTTCGAAGAGCGTCCGGCACAGAGCAAGTGGGACAACGTACTCGAATTCGTCAACTGGCTGAAGGACCGCGGCCGCGGCGGCAAGGACCGCGATGGCGAAGAAAAGAATGTGCTGGAGCTGACGCAGATGGTGGCGTTGATGTCCATGCTGGAAGGGAAGGACGAGGAACCGGATGCGATCCGCATGTCCACCCTGCATGCTTCGAAAGGCCTGGAGTATCCGCACGTGTTCCTGGTGGGCGTGGAGGAGGGCATCCTGCCGCACAAGGGCGATCCGGATGCGCCGATCGAATTGCTGGCGCAGCGCATCGAGGAGGAACGGCGCCTGATGTACGTGGGGATCACGCGCGCCCAGCGCACCTTGCAGCTCACCTGGTGCAAGAAGCGCAAGCGCGCCGGCGAGCAGATCCAGTGCGACATCTCGCGCTTCGTGGCAGAGATGGCGCTCGATGTGGGCGATGCGCCGCCAAAGGAAACCGAGGTGCTGTCGCCGCGTGAGCGGCTGGCACGCATGAAGGAACTGCTTTCCACGCCAAGGGAAACAAAACCCGCATAAGCCGTGCTAGCATGGCCTTCCCGTTGATTCGTTGATGGAGGCTATCATGTTTGCACGCAGCGTCTTGCTTGTTGCCGCGGTCTTCGCCGCCTCGCCCGTTCTCGCGGCGGAGCATGTGACCAAACCGGAAGCGGAAGCCATGGTTAAGAAGGCCACCGCCTACCTGAAGACCAACGGCCGCGAAAAAGGCTTCGCCGAAATCAGCAACAAGCAGGGACAGTTCAACGACCGCGATCTCTATATCGTGGTCTACGGCAGCGACGGCGTCGTGCGCGCCCACGGCGCCAATGCGCGCATGATCGGCAAGAACCTCATGGAACTCAAGGACGTGGACGGCAAACAGTTCGTCAAGGAGCGCGTCGAGATGGCGAAGAAAAAGTCGCCCTTCTGGCAGGACTACAAATTCACCAACCCCGTCAGCGGCGCCATCGAGCCCAAGACCATGTACTGCCAGCCTGAAGAAGACCTCATCGTCTGCGGCGGCGTCTACCTCAAGTGATCCGCGCGCTGGCGCGTCCGGTAGAATGGCGGCTTTACTGTGCGGGAGCCGGCTGTGAGCAGCGAAGAACGTTTTGTCGATATTGAAATCAAGCTGGCGCACCAGGAAGATCTGGTGGAATCCCTGAACCAGCGCGTGTATGAGCAACAGAAGCAGATCGACAAGCTCGAAGCCATGCTGACCGCGCTGGCCGAACACGTGCGCAACAACGCGCAGAGCCACCAGACGCCGCTCAACGAGCGTCCCCCTCACTACTGATCCCGGCAGCGCCAGTCGGCGCAGCGGCCCACTGTTGTCAAAAGCGCTATTGCGATTGCGCAGCGCAGCATTGCGCGCCGATGACTTTGCAAAACCCGGCTGTTATTATTTGACCCTTCGCGCCGCAGCACCCTGCGGCACGGGAGCCATAACCAGGGAGAGAGTATGTACCGTCCACAGATGCTGATCATCGCCGCCAGCCTGGCCATCGCCGGCGCTGCCCATGCCGAACCGGCTTCGCTGCTACCCGCAACGAATCCGTTCGCCAAAGAGAGCAACCTGCCGCTGCACTATCCGGCCTTCGACAAGATCCAGAACGAAGACTACGGTCCGGCCTATGTCGAGGGCATGCGCCAGCAGATGGTGGAGATTGAAGCCATCGCCAACAACAAGAAGGCGCCAACCTTCGACAACACCATCGTCGCCATGGAGCGCTCCGGCCGCCTGCTGGACCGCGTATCGAGCGTGTTCGGGAACCTGTCCGGCGCCAATACCAACGACCAGATGGAAGCGCTGAACCGCGAACTGGCGCCGAAGCTGTCCGCACATAGCGATGCGATCCGCCTGAACGAAAAACTCTACGCCCGCATCAAGACCCTGTACGACAAGCGCGACAAGCTGGGCCTCGATGCCGAATCGAAGCGCCTGCTGGAACGCTACCACACCGACTTCGTGCGCGCCGGCGCCAAACTGTCCGCCGCCGACAAGGAAAAGCTGAAGGCCTATAACTCCGAGCTGGCCGCGCTGTCCACCCAGTTCAGCCAGAACGTGCTGAAGGAAGCCAATGCGTCCGCACTGGTGGTCGACGCGCGCGAGGAACTGACCGGCATGTCCGACAAGGCCATCGACGCCGCCGCCGCCGAAGCGAAGAAGCGCGGCATGGACGGCAAGTTCGTGATCCCCGTCGCCAACACCACCGGCCAGGCGCCGCTGGAAGTGCTGACCAACCGCGCCACGCGTGAGCGCCTGCTGGCAGCGTCGCTGGCGCGCGGCAGCCGTGGCGGCGATTTCGACAATCGTGAAGTGGTGCTGAAGATCGTCAAGCTGCGTGCCGAACGCGCTGCGCTGCTGGGCTACTCCAGCCACGCCGCCTACAACCTGGAAGACCAGACCGCGCACGATACGGACGCCGTCAACAAGCTGCTGTCCGAATTCGCCAGGCCTGCCGTCAACAACGCACGCAAGGAATCGGCAGACATCCAGACCGCGATCGATGCCGACAAGGGCGGCTTCGCCAACGCCGCCCAGGACTGGGCCTTCTACACCGACAAGGTGCGCCAGCAGCGCTACGCCTTCGACCAGAACCAGCTGAAGCCCTACTTCGAGCTGAATAATGTGCTGACCAACGGCGTGTTCTTCGCCGCGGGCAAGGTGTACGGCATCACTTTCAAGGAACGCCACGACCTGCCGGTGTATAACCCGGACGTGCGCGTGTTCGACGTCTTCGACGCGAACGGCAAGCAGCTGGCCATCTTCATCGGTGACTTCTACGCCCGCTCCAACAAGCGCGGCGGCGCCTGGATGAATGCCTATGTGTCGCAGTCCAAGCTGCTGGGCACCCATCCGGTCGTGGCGAATCACCTGAACATTCCGAAACCGTCCGACGGCGAACCAACCCTGCTGACCTACGACGAAACCCGCACCCTGTTCCACGAGTTCGGCCACGCCCTGCATGGCATGTTCTCGGACGTGAAATACCCGCGCTTCGCCGGCACCCGCGTGCCGCGCGACTTCGTCGAGTTCCCGTCGCAGGTGAACGAGATGTGGGCGACCTGGCCTGAAGTGCTGAACAACTACGCGAAGCACTACCAGACCGGCGCGCCGATGCCGAAGGAACTGCTGGACAAGGTACAGGCGTCGGGCAAGTTCAACGAAGGCTTCCGCACGACCGAGTACCTGGCCGCGTCGATCCTGGACCAGCGCTGGCACCAGCTGACGGCCGACAAGATCCCGTCGGATGTGCTGGCCTTCGAGTCCGCAACGCTGAAGGACGCGGGCGTGGACTTCGGTCCTGTGCCGCCGCGCTACCGCACCACTTACTTCTCGCACGTGTTCGCGGGCGGCTACTCGGCCGGCTACTACGGCTACCTGTGGTCGGAGAAGCTGGACGCGGATACCGTCGAGTGGTTCAAGGAAAACGGCGGCATGCTGCGCAAGAACGGCGACCGCTTCCGCAAGATGCTGCTGTCGAAAGGCGGTACGATGGACGCGATGCAGATGTACCGCGAATTCCGCGGCCGCGATGCGAAGATCGAACCGCTGCTGGAACGGCGCGGGCTGACGGCGCCGTAAAAACCCAAGGCATAAAACTAGTGTCTGCCACGATGTGGTAGGGTTGCAGCCACAGTGTGGCTGCAACCGGGTTCACGCCGTGGGTTCTAAAGGCTTGACCTGCCTACTGTAGACAGCTTTATGCTGTCAGCCATGGACGATCAGGACTTCCTCAGCAGCTTCGAACGCTGCACGCTCCCGAAGGAGCACTTCAACCACGCCGGCCATGTGCGGCTGGCGTGGCTATACCTCGAACGTCACCCGTTCGAAGAAGCCGTCACGCGCACCTGCGACGGCATCCGCAGCTACGCCGCCCATCTCGGCGCCGCCGACAAATTCCATCGCACCATCACCGAAGCCCTGATGCACCTGATGCGCGCGCACGGGCGAGAGACCGTGCTGGCCGATGCACGCGGCTTGCTGGCGCTGCACTACTCGCCGTCGCTGCTGGCCGACATCAACGCGCGCGAGCGCTTTGTGCCACCGGATCGCGAGCCGCTGCCGTGAAGTCGCTGACCATTCGGCGCGCTCGCCCGCCGTGCAGGCGTCTCGCGCACTGCACTGCTGAACTATGAGCGACTGGGCCTGATTGCGCCGGAGCGCACGGCGGCCGGGTACCGCGCTTTCGGCTCGTCCGCCGTCGCACGCGTCGAGCAGATACGTGCCTATCGCGCGACCGGGCTGGGGCTGGACGCGATCGCTGCGCTGTTGCAAGGCGGCGACCAGGCCACGCTGATCGAGCGCCGCCTGCGCGACATCCACCGCGAGATTGCGCAACTGCGCGAGCAGCAGGACGTGCTGCTGCAGCTGCTGCGCGCCGGCGCAAGCGGCCCGGTGGCGGCGGGCGAGCCGGCGATGACGAAGGAGCGCTGGACGGCCATGCTGCGCGCTGCCGGCCTCGATGACGACGCCATGGCGCGCTGGCACGCGCTGTTCGAGCACCAGTCCCCGCAAGCGCATGAAGACTTCCTGCGCTCGCTGAACCTGCCGGCCGGGGAAATTGAGCGCATTCGTGGCTGGGCGCGCGAAATGGGTGTATAAAAACACTATCGCGACTACAACGGGGACCGCACCATGGACAGTAATCTGAAGGCGTCGTTGAAAAATCTGCACAATGCATTGGCCCACCACGGTCCGGTGGACGAGGAATTGCAAGACCTGCTGCTGCAGCTGGAAACCGATATCAAACAGCTGCTGGAGCAGCGCGAAGCGGAAGGGGAAGAGACCACTACCTACGGCCTGGCCGAACGCAGCCAGGAGTTGTCGGCGCAATTCGCCGCCAAGCATCCTACGCTCGAACCGACCCTGCGCGAACTGACGCGCATCCTGGGCAATATGGGAATTTAAGGAAGGGAAAAGGCGGAGGGAGGAACCCGGGGAATGGCGGTCAATGCAGCACCGTCCCCCGGGAGGCCGGCGTTAAGGAAACGCCAGCATGGGCGGCTCTTCACCGCCAAACTTGAAGTCGGGATGACGCTTGGCGATCATCTCCTCGATTTCCTTCATGCGCCGGACCGGCACGTCCACCATCATCAGGACCTGGCCCTGTTCGATGCGGTCGGCGTACTGTTCCAGCTTCTTGTTGGGAATCGCTGCTGCATTCATGCCGCTTGCCCAGGCTCCGAAAATGGCGCCGCCCAGTGCCACCAGCAGGATAGCTGCGGTGCGCATGGTCAGCCCTTCGGGCGGGAACGTCACCAGGAAGATACCGGCCAACAGGCCTACCACGCCACCGATGATCACGCCGAGTTGGGCGCCATGGATCAAATCGGTCTTCACGAGGAAGCTGCACCCCGGCATATCGTCGGGTAATGTGCCGTCCTTGGCGAGGAAGCGGATGTTGCGTTCTTCAATGCGCGCCAGCAAGAGCTCATCGAGCTCGGCGCGCGCCGCTGGGATGTTGGGAAGCATGTAATACAGTCTGCGTCGCATGATGTACCTCCTGTCTCCTGTGGTGTATTACAGTTATAGCAAAAAAGGCACGATATTCAATAAATATTTGCCATCGTTACCTTTCTCTTTGCGCACAAGTAACTGAAAAATAAAGGCTTTTTTGGGGCGGGGTGCGCGAAGCGGCGCGCTTTCCTGTAAAATGCCGGGATGAATTCCCCAGCTAATCTTTTTGCGGCCGTTCCCAAGCGGTCTGCCCGCGCTGCGTCTGCGCCTTTCCTTCCCATGTCCCGCGCCGAAATGGAGGCCCTGGGCTGGGACCAGTGCGACGTTATCCTCGTCACCGGCGACGCCTATATCGACCATCCGAGTTTCGGCATGGCCCTGGTCGGCCGCCTGCTGGAAGCGCAGGGTTACCGCGTGGGCATCATTGCCCAGCCGGACTGGAACAACGTGGAATCCTTCCGCGCACTGGGCAAGCCGCGCCTGTACTGGGGGATCACGGCCGGCAATATGGATTCGATGGTCAACCGCTATACGGCTGACAAGAAGATCCGCTCGGACGATGCCTATACGCCGAACGGTGAACCGAACAAGCGTCCGGACCGCGCCGTGACCATCTACGCACAGAAAGCGCGCGAAGCCTTCCCTGGCGTGCCGGTCGTGGTCGGCTCGATCGAGGCATCGCTGCGCCGCATCGCCCACTACGATTACTGGTCGGACAAAGTGCGGCGCTCGGTGCTGATCGAATCCAAGGCCGACCTGCTGATCTTCGGTAATGCCGAACGTGCGCTGGTGGACCTGACGCGCCGCATCGCCGAGGGCGAGAGCATCAAGGACATCAAGGACCTGCGCGGCACCGCCTTCCTGGTGCCGCAAGGCTGGCTGCCGGACGCCGAATGGTCGGTGCACAACTCCACCCGCGTGGACGTGCCGGGCCGTATCGACGCGCATCCGAATCCCTACGCCATGGCGAAGGAAGACACGAAGGAGTGCGCCACCGAGAACGCGGCGCCCGAGCCGACGGTCAAGCCAATCGTCATCATGACGCGCGAAGAGCGCCTGGCCGCGGCGAAGGAAAAGCACAACAAGACCGTGGTGCGCCTGCCGGCCTATGACGTGGTGAAGGACGACCCGGTGATGTACGCCCACGCTTCGCGCGTGTTCCACCTGGAGTCCAATCCCGGCAACGCCCGCGCGCTGGTGCAGGGCCACGGCGACCGCGACGTGTGGATGAACCCTCCGCCGCTGCCGCTGCAGATGGACGAGATGGACAACGTCTACGACCTCGAATACGCGCGCGGCCCGCACCCAAGCTATGGCAATGCCAATATCCCGGCCTGGGAAATGATCCGCTTCTCGGTCAACATCATGCGCGGCTGCTTCGGCGGTTGCACCTTCTGCTCGATCACCGAGCACGAAGGCCGCATCATCCAGAGCCGTTCCGAGCCGTCCATCCTGCGCGAGATCGAGCATATCCGCGACAAGACCAAGGGCTTCACCGGCATCATCTCCGACCTGGGCGGCCCGACCGCGAACATGTACCGCCTGTCCTGCAAGGACAAGAACATCGAAGAGACTTGCCGCCGCCTGTCCTGCGTCTATCCGTCGATCTGCGTGAACCTGGGCACCAACCACAATCCGCTGATCAAGCTGTACCGCAAGGCGCGCGCGATTCCAGGCGTGAAGAAGGTGCTGATCCAGTCCGGCCTGCGCTACGACCTGGCCGTGCGTTCGCCCGAGTACGTGAAGGAGCTGGTGACCCACCACGTCGGCGGCCTGCTGAAGATCGCGCCTGAGCACACGGAGTCCAATGTGCTGAGCAAGATGATGAAGCCGGGCATCGGCGCCTATGACGAGTTCAAGGCCCTGTTCGAGAAGTACTCGCTGGAAGCGGGCAAGAAGCAGTACCTGATCCCTTACTTCATCGCCGCCCACCCGGGCGCGACGGACGAGGACATGCTGAATCTGGCCCTGTGGCTGAAGAAGAACAACTTCCGCCTCGACCAGGTGCAGACCTTCATGCCGACGCCAATGGCCATGGCAAGCGCCATGTACCACTCGCGCAAGAACCCGCTGCACAAGGTGACCGATGATTCGGAAACCGTGGAAACGCCGCGCACGCTGAAGCAGCGCCAGGCGCACAAGGCTTTCCTGCGCTATTACGATCCGAAGAACTGGCCAATCCTGCGTGACACGCTGCGCAAGATGGGGCGCGGTGACCTGATCGGCACTGGCGAGCGCCATCTGATCCCGCCGTATGTGCAGGGTGAGGAGAACTTCAAGACATCGTCCGGCAAGCGCGCGATGCCGATGCTGGCGCCGGGTGCGCAGAAGCGCGGCGCCGGCGGCGCTGCCGTCGCCCAGCCGGGCCGCGGTGGACGCCCCAACGCGCTTACCGGCTCGCTGACCGCACGCTCCACCGTGGAGACCAAGGCGCGGCCGTCCATCCTGGATACGATCAAGGTGAAGCCGAAGGCGCCGGTGAAACAGGCGCGCGGGCGCAAACCTTAAACCAAACTCCTGGGTCAGACGGGGACGCCGAGTCCCACGGGGTCTGACCCAGGGGGTTGGTTTGTTGTTGTTTTTGTTTTCAATATTGCCAAAAAGCATGGATAATTCATGCTGCCCGGCAACTCGGGCGAGCCCGATATTGAGAGAAAGACAACCACATGAATACGAAGTCCCTGCTTCTGGTGCCAGTGCTGGCGCTGCTGGCCGCCTGCGGCGGCGGCGGTGGCAACGATAGCTCGAGCACTCCCACCACCCCCCACCACGCCGCCGGCGACCACCAATCCCACGCCGCCAACGATCACCCTGCAATCGATCACGCTGGCGCCGGCCACATCCACACTGCCGGTCGGCTCGACCCTCCAGCTGGTCGCCACCGGCACCTATTCCGACGGCAAAACCAGCGCCATCAAGGACACCATCACCTGGGCGGTCAAGGGCAGCAACGCGGCAATATCGACCACCGGCCTGGTCACCGCCAAGGCTGTGGGCAGTGAGACGGTGACCGCCACCGTCGGCAGCGTCACCGGCAGCGCCACCATCAACGTCACCGCGCCGTGGGCCGAAGTGGCTGCGGGCGGCAACCAGACCGTGGCGCTGAAAAAAGAGGGCAGCCTGTGGGCCTGGGGCCAGAACGGCTGGGGCCAGCTGGGCGATGGCAGCACCACCGACCAGAACAAGCCGGTCATCGTCAGCGGCGGCGTGCTGACCTGGAAGCAGATGGCCACCGGTGAATTGCACACCCTGGCCGTGCGCAGCGACGGCACCCTGTGGGCCTGGGGCTTCAACCAGAACGGCCAGCTGGGCTTGAACAATACCGAGAACAAGGCAGTGCCGACCCAGGTGGGCACGGCCAAGGACTGGGTCATGGTGGCGGCCGGCAAGGCGCACTCGCTGGCGATCAACAAGGGCGGCGTGCTGTATGCCTGGGGCCGCAATTTCAACGGCCAGCTGGGCGACGGCACCAAGGTCGACAAGCTGGTGCCCACCAAGATCGGCACCTTCACCAACTGGAAGTCGGTGTCGGCCGGCGAACAGCATTCGGTCGCCACGCGCGCCGATGGCGGGCTGTATGCCTGGGGCGGCAATGCAGATGGCGAGGTCGGCGACGGCACCAATGTGGACGTAACCGCGCCCGTCCCCATCGGCATCCCCACCACCTGGGTCGCTGCAGCGGCCGGCGGCGCCCACACGCTGGCCGTGCGCGCCGATGGCTCCCTGTTCGCCTGGGGTTCCAACGGCTCGCGCCAGCTGGGCGACGGCGCCACGGCCGACCAGAACCGGCCGGTCCAGGTCGGCACCGAGACCAACTGGGCCAACCTGGCCGCCGGCAGCAAGCATTCGCTGGCGGTGAAATCCAACGGCACCTTGTGGGCCTGGGGTTCCAATAGCGACGGCCAGCTGGGCATCGGCACCGTGACCGACAAAGCTTCACCGACCCAGGTCGGTTCCGCCACCACCTGGCGCTCCGTGGCTGCCGGCTTCAAGCATTCCTTCGGCACCCAGACCGACGGCACGCTGTGGGGCTGGGGCCGCGGCAACGAAGGCCAGCAGGGCAATGCCGCCCTGGGCATCGTGCTGCAACCGTCGCAATTGCAGTAACCCTAACCCCAGGGTCAGACCCGTCGGGTCTGACCCTTTTTTCGGGTGCTGCCCTGTGCGGCAGGAATGCCACAAAAGGCGCGACAGCCGCGCCGAAGCGGATACAATCGGCTCCAGAGCCCCCTAACTTTGTATCCGGACAATTCCGTGCCCTCAACCCTGGTTGCCCGCTGCCTTGTTTGCCTGTCTCTGTTGCTGCCACTGCTTGCGGCGGCCCAGGAAAAGGTCATCCTCCAGCTCAAGCACACGCACCAGTTCCAGTTCGCCGGCTATTACGCCGCGCTTGAAAGGGCTATTACCGCGATGCGGGTCTGGACGTGCAGATCCGCGAAGGCACGGACGGCAATGAACCCGAGCGTGCCGTGCTGTCTGGCCGCTCCCAGTACGGCGTGGGCAGCAGCAGCCTGCTGCTGGCGCGCATGTCCGGCAAGCCGCTGGTGGTGCTGGCGGTGGTATTCCAGCATTCTCCCTACGCCCTGGCCATGCGCCAGACCGGCCCTGCGCCCCATATCCGCAGCATCGTCGGCAAGCGGGTGATGATCGGTTCCCTGACCGATGAGCTGACCCAGGCCGATGAGGTGATGGCCTACCTGAAAAAGGAAGGCATCGCGACCAACAGCCTGATTCGCGTCGAACACAGCTTCAATCCGGACGACTTGGTGAAGGGCAAGGTGGATGCGATGTCCATCTTCGTCACCAACGAGCCGGATTACCTGGACCGGGTCGGCTTCCCCTACGATATCTACCTGCCGCGCGCCGCCGGCATCGATTTCTACGGCGACAACCTGTTCACCAGCGAGCAGGAAATCAATTCCCATCCAGCGCGCGTGCGCGCCTTCCGCGCTGCCAGCATGCGCGGCTGGCAGTATGCAATGAACCATCAGGAAGAAATCGCCGACCTGATCCTGAACAAATACACGCGCCGCCACGACCGCACGCACCTGCTGTACGAAGCGCGCCAGATGGTGCCCCTGGTGCAGCCGGTGCTGGTGGAAATCGGCTACATGAATCCGGAGCGCTGGCAGCACATCGCTGACATCTACGCTGATCTGGGCATGCTGCCGAAGGATGCCAGCTTCAACGGTTTCCTGTACAACGCGGAGCCGGGCAGCGACCTGACCTGGCTGTACCGGGTGCTGGGCGTGGCCGCCTCGCTGCTGGTGATCGGCGCCATCATCCATTTCAGCCTGCTCACGCGCGAGCGCAGCCGCGCCGAGGAAGCGATACGCAAGGGCGAACAGCGCTTCCGCACCATGTTCGAGGCGGCGCCAATGGGCATCGCACTGATCGACACCGTCAGCGGCCGCTTCCTGGACGTGAACCCGCGCTATGCGGAAATCGCGGGCCGTCCCGAATCCGAGATCCGGGCCAGCCGCTGGATGGATATCTGCCACCCGGAAGACGTGGCGCCCGAGCAGGAAAAACTGAATCAGCTGGCGGCCCAGCAGATCTCCGGCTTCAAGCTGGCCATGCGCCTGCTGCGTCCCGATGGCCGCGAGGTGTGGGTGGAAGCCTCGCTGAAAGCTGTGGCATCGGAAACCACGCCCCACCACCTGTGCATGATCGAGGACATCACGGACAAGAAAGAGTCCGAAGCCCTGATCTGGCAGCAGGCGAACTTCGACCCGCTCACACAGCTGCCCAATCGCCGCATGTTCCTCGACCGCCTGCAGCACGATGTGCTCAAGAGCCGGCGCGACGGCACGCGCATCGCCATCCTCTTCATCGACCTCGATCACTTCAAGGAGGTCAACGACACGCTGGGCCACCACCAGGGCGATGTGCTGCTGGTCGATGCCGCGCGCCGCATCGGCGCCTGCGTGCGCGAAACCGATACCGTGGCCCGCCTGGGCGGCGACGAATTCACCGTGATCCTGCCCAACCTGTCCGAAGTGGACCGCGTGGAATCGATCGCCGAACATATCATCGACAGCCTGCGCCAGCCTTTCCAGCTGGGCCAGGAGCAGGCTTTCGTGTCCGCTTCTATCGGCATCACGGTCTACCCGGACGATGCCGCCAGCATCGAGGATCTGCTGAAGCATGCCGATCAGGCCATGTATGCCGCCAAAGGCGCGGGCCGCAACCGCTTCAGCTACTTCACGCCGGCGCTGCAGGTGGCGGCGCTGAACCGCATGCGCCTCACCAACGACTTGCGCGGCGCGCTGAAAGGCGAGCAGCTGAAGCTTTACTTCCAGCCCATCGTGCACCTGGCCACCGGCAAGATCCACAAGGCGGAAGCGCTGCTGCGCTGGGAACATCCGCAGCGCGGCATGGTCAGCCCGCTGGAGTTCATTCCGCTGGCCGAATCGAGCGGGCTGATTGTCGATATCGGCGAATGGGTGTTCCACGAAACGGCGTGCTGGGTGCAGCGCTGGCGCAAGGAAGTGCACCCGGACTTCCAGGTCAGCCTGAACCAGTCGCCGCTGGAATTCCAGCGCGAGCGGGGCGGCTATGAAGCCTGGCTGAAGCACCTGCGGCAGCTGGGCGTGCCGGGCCAGGCCGTCGTGGTCGAAATCACGGAAGGCTTGCTGCTCGATGCCAGCGCTCTCGTTACGGACAAGCTGCTGCAGCTGCGCGATGCGGGCATCCAGGTGGCGCTGGATGATTTCGGCACGGGCTATTCCTCCCTGTCCTACCTGAAGAAGTTCGACATCGATTACCTGAAGATCGACCGCAGCTTCACGCGCAACCTGGCGCCCGATTCCTCGGACATGGCGCTGTCGGACGCGATCATTGTCATGGCCCACAAGCTGGACCTGAGTGTGATCGCCGAGGGCGTGGAAACGCCCGAGCAGCGCGATCTGCTGGCCGCAGCGGGGTGTGACTACGGGCAGGGGTATCTGTTTGCGCGGCCGCTGCCTGCTGCCGATTTCGACGCGATGCTCAAGTCGCAGCCCCAGTCCATCGCGGCCTGATTAAAACCCAAGGCGTAACCCAGGTGTCAGCCACGATGTGGCTGACACCAGCTTTTGGCCGTGGGTTTTAGCAGGCGCTGCCAACCCGCCAGCTGTTGAAACCTCAAAGCTGACAAGCCGACAACCGGCTTGTCATGAAAGGCGGATAATATCGGTCTCGCGGCACTGTCTCGATAGCTAAATTCAATTGATACTATTGGAACAATCAATTTTTCAAATTGGCGCGATGGCCTTAAACTGGCGACTCATTGATTCACAAACCTCACGAGGAAACCACAATGTCTCTGATCAACACCCAAGTAAAACCATTCAAGGCAACCGCTTTCCATAACGGCAAGTTCGTTGACCTGACCGAAGAGTCCCTGAAGGGCAAGTGGTCGGTATTCGTGTTCTACCCGGCAGACTTCACCTTCGTTTGCCCGACCGAACTGGAAGACCTGGCTGACAACCACGCCGAATTCCAGAAACTGGGTGTGGACGTGTACGGCATCTCCACCGACACCCATTTCGCGCACAAAGCATGGCACGACACCTCCGACGCCATCAAGAAAGTGCAGTACCCGCTGATCGGCGATCCGACCGGCCTGCTGTCCCGTAACTTCGAGGTGATGATCGAAGAAGAAGGCCTGGCCCTGCGCGGCACCTTCGTGATCAATCCTGAAGGCTTCATCAAAGTGCTGGAAGTGCATGACAACGGCATCGGCCGTGACGCTTCCGAACTGCTGCGCAAAGTGAAGGCCGCCCAGTACGTGGCTTCCCACCCAGGCGAAGTTTGCCCGGCCAAGTGGACCGAAGGCGCTGAAACCCTGAAGCCTTCGCTGGACCTGGTTGGCAAGATCTAACTAGTCGCACACACGGCGGATCAATGATCCGCCCTACGCGCCGCGGAAGAACCGTCGGCGCGGCAGGAAAGAGGCGGGCCGCGTGCCCGCCATGGGGCGTTGAGGCGGTACTACCGCAAACGCATATCCCAAAATTGAAAGGAATCACGCCATGTTGGATGCAGATCTCAAAACTCAGTTGAAAGCTTACCTGGAGCGCGTTGTGCACCCGATTGAGATCGTTTCGCACAACGATGGCTCGGCCAAGGGTAAGGAAATGGCAGCCCTGCTGGAGGACATCCGCTCCCTCAGCGACAAGATTACCGTGGTCGAAGGCCAGGACAGCGCGGCGCGCAAGCCATCCTTCGACATCAACCGCAAAGGCAGCGATATCGGCGTCAGCTTCGCCGGCATCCCGCTCGGCCACGAGTTCACCTCGCTGGTGTTGGCCCTGCTGCAGGTGGGCGGCCACCCGATCAAGCTGGACGAGAAAGTAATCGAGCAGATCCGCAATCTCGACGGCGACTTTGTCTTCGAGACCTTCATCTCGCTGAGCTGCCACAACTGCCCGGAGGTGGTGCAGGCGCTGAACGCGATGTCGGTGATTAACCCGCGCATCAAAGTCGTGGCCATCGACGGCGGCGTGTTCCCGAAAGAAGTCGAGGAACGCCAGGTGATGGCGGTGCCGATGATGTACCTGAACGGCCAGCACTTCGGCCAGGGCCGCACCAATGTCGAGGAAATCCTCGCCAGGCTGGATACCGGCGCCTCGGCCCGCGCTGCCGCTGAACTGAGCAAGAAAGACGTGTTCGACGTGCTGATCGTCGGCGGCGGCCCTGCTGGCGCTGCGTCGGCCATCTACACTGCCCGTAAAGGCATCCGCACCGGCGTGATCGCCGACCGCTTCGGCGGCCAGGTGCTGGATACGCTGTCGATCGAGAACTTCATCTCGGTCAAGGAAACCGACGGCCAGAAATTCGCCGTGGCGCTGGAGCAGCACGTCAAGGAATACGAAGTGGACATCATGAACACCCAGCGCGCCGTGAAACTGGTGCCGGGCAAGGTCAAGGAAGTCCACACCGAAAGCGGCGCCGTGCTGAAGGCCAAGACGGTGATCATCTCGACCGGCGCCCGCTGGCGCGAAATCAATGTGCCGGGCGAGCGCGAGTACCGCAACCACGGCGTGGCTTACTGCCCGCACTGCGACGGCCCCCTGTTCAAGGGCAAGCGCGTGGCGGTGATCGGCGGCGGCAACTCCGGCGTTGAAGCGGCCATCGACCTGGCAGGCATTGTCGATCATGTGACCCTGATCGAATTCGGCGCCGAATTGCGTGCGGACGCTGTGCTGCAACGCAAGCTGGCAACCCTGCGCAATGTGAAGGTGATCAAGTCGGCACAGACGACCGAGATCCACGGCGACGGCAAGAAGGTGAACAGCCTGAGCTACACCGACCGCAATACCGGCGACACGCACCGCGTGGAACTCGAAGGCGTGTTCGTGCAGATCGGCCTGGTGCCTAACACGGAGTGGCTGAAGGGCACTGTGGACCTGTCCAGGCACGGAGAGATCGAAGTCGATGCGCGTGGACAGACTTCGGTATCCGGCGTGTTTGCGGCGGGTGACGTGACCACCGTGCCGTACAAGCAGATCGTGATTGCGGTCGGCGAAGGCGCGAAGGCTGCTCTCGGCGCCTTCGACCACCTGATCCGCTCGAGCGACGACGAGAGCGAGCTGGCGGCTGCCGCTTAAACCCAAGGCTAGAACCTGGTGTCTGCCACATCGTGGCAGACACCTGTTTTGGGCCGTGGGTTTTAAAGGTCTGCGCTGGCCTGCTTAGTGCGCAAGGCCAGGGTGTACCGATGCCGCGCACGCAAGCGCCCATTGGTTACCAGCTCCCCCAACGTCTGCCCCACCACGGATACGATCCCCAGCAGCGGCAGCACCAGCATCAAGCCCGCCACCCCGGCCACCGAGCCGCCGATAAAGATCATCAGCACCGCGATCAGCGGATGGATATGCAGGCTGCGTCCGATGGTCAGCGGCATGAAGATGAAATCATCCAGCAGCCGCACAGCGATAAACACCGCAATCGCACCGTAAGCAATCAGCGTGTTATCCGGCGCATCGGTAGACGCCACCATCACCACCATCGCGCAGCCCGCGATCGAACCCACATACGGCACCCAGGCCAGCAGCGCAGCGATAAAGCCCAGCACCAGAGGACCATTCAGGCCGATCGCCCACAGGCCCAGGGCCAGCGCCGCCGTATCGATCACGGTCAGCTTCATCATACCGATGAAATAGCGGCGTGCAGTCTGGTCCACCTCGTGCAGCAGGAACAGCGTGCGTTCGAAGAAGGCATTCGGCACCGCGCGCACCAGGAAGCGCTTGAAGCGTCGGCCATCGCGCAGGAAGAAGAAGGTGAGGAAGGGCGCCAGCAGCAGCGAGGGAATCCAGCCCGCTGCCGCCACCAGCACGCCCGCGAGGCGATGCTTGAGGAAGTCTTCCGTCCATGCCGCCACGCTGGCGTCGATGGCTTCGCTCAAATGGATCTGGCGCAGCAGGCGGAATTCATGTTCCAGTCCCTGCAGGGTGCGGCGCAGGAAGGACAGGCCGCCCGTCACATAGCGCGCCACCATTTCCTGCCCGCTGGTGGAAGGAGCGGACGCCCAGCTGGCCGTCGCCAGCACGACCAGCACCGTCAGCAGCGTGGCGGCAGCAAACACGATGGGCACGGCGGCGTTCTTGCGCATGCCCATGCGCAGCAGGCGCTGGGTGGGCGGCAGCAGCACGTAGTACAGCACCACGCCCAGCACGAATGGGATGGCGAGCCACAGCATCTGCTCCATCAGCACGAGCAGCAGGCAGGTGGCGCCGATGATGGCGCACCAGACCACGGGACCGGAGCGGTGCTCGTCCATCACATCAACTCGATCTGCGGACGGTCGCCGACGATGCCGCGCAGGCGGCGGCCCAGGTGGCGCGCCAGGGCCAGCGCGATCTTGTAGCCGACCACGGCGTCCGTTTCCATCAGGGCCGTGAAGTCGGCGCGGAAGAACACGGCCAGTTCGCAATTGTCGATGGCGCGCGCCTGGGCGCTGCGCGGGGTATTGTCCAGCAGAGCCATGTCGCCGAAAAAGGCGCCCGGTTCCAGTTCGGCCACCGGTTCATAGCCATGCTCGCGCTCCTTGTTGATGCGCACCCGGCCGGAGAGAATCAGGTACAGCGCCTGGCCTTCCTCGCCTTCGTCGAATATGATCTCGTCGGCCAGGTAGCGGCGTTCGTGCACCAGGCCGTGCACCGTCTTCAACTCGCGCGGCGTGAGGGAAGCGAACAGCGGTGAGCTGTGCAGCTGCACTTCGCGTGGCGACAGTTCGTTCGACTTGAGGAAACCAAAGATCACGGCAACTCCCTTGTGTAAGAGTTCCATTATGGCATTTGGCGGCAGAAATGAAAAAAGCCCGGACTAGCCGGGCTTCTCTCTGAATATTGGCGGAGCGGACGGGGCTCGAACCCGCGACCCCCGGCGTGACAGGCCGGTATTCTAACCAACTGAACTACCGCTCCAATTCTTCATCACAGTTCATGGTGGGCGCTGAGAGGGTCGAACTCCCGACCTAATCCTTGTAAGGGATCCGCTCTACCAACTGAGCTAAGCGCCCCCGCCTTCACTGTCGAACGTTTGTCACAACGTTCAGAAGAGGCCGTATTGTAATGTGGCTTTTCACGATCACGCAAGGGTTTTTTCAAAAATTGTTTGCGGTGGCGTAGGGCGGATCATTGATCCGCCGATTGCGTGCACACCTTCGGCTGTTTTTGAGGCCGCGTATGGCGGCGGATCAATGATCCGCCCTACGCTGCAACTATTGGGAAATTCCCAGTTCGGAAAGCAGCCAGGCCGTCTCGAAAGCCCGCTCTTCCAGGGCGTTGTAGCGGCCTGAAGCGCCACCGTGGCCTGCGCCCATATTTACTTTGAGCAGCAGGGGATTCGCGTCCAGCTTGAAGGCGCGCAACTTTGCGACGTATTTGGCGGGTTCCCAATACATCACCTGGCTGTCGTTCAGACCGGTCGTTACGAGCATGGCCGGGAAGTTGGCGTAGGTGATGTTGTCATAAGGACTATAACTGCGCATATAGTCGTAAGCGGCTTTCTGGTTCGGGTCGCCCCATTCCAGGTATTCACCGGCCGTCAGGGGCAGGGTAGGGTCCATCATCGTGTTCATCACATCGACAAAGGGCACAGCCGCATGCACGGCATGGAACAGGTCCGGCCGCATATTGACCACGGCGCCCATCAGCAGGCCGCCCGCGCTGCCGCCCTGGATGGCGAGGCGCGGGCGGCTGGTCCACTTCTCGCGGACCAGGTATTCGGCGCTGTCGATGAAATCGGTGAAGGTGTTCTTCTTCTTCATCAGCATGCCTTCTTCATGCCAGGCTTCGCCCAGCTCATTGCCGCCGCGGATCTGGGCTGCGGCGAACACGACGCCTCGCTCCAGCAGGCTCAGTCGCGGCAGGTTGAAGCGGGCTTCGTTCGGCACGCCATAGGAACCGTAGCCGTACAGCAGCAGCGGCGCCGAGCCGTCGCGCTTCACATCCTTGCGGTAGACGATCCATAGCGGGACTTTCGCGCCGTCGCGCGCCGTCGCCCACAGCCGCTTCGTTTCGTAGCGGCTGAAATCGAAGCCGCCCGCGACTTCCTGCTGCTTCAGCACCTGGCGCGCGCCGGTTTTCATGTCCACTTCCAGCACGCGCGGCGGCGTAAGCGGGGACTGGTAGGAGATGCGGTAGCCGGTGGACGTGTATTCCGGCGTGCCGCCGAAGTTCGGCATGCGCTCGCCGCTCGCCCAGTACACTGCCTCGTCGAACTTCACTTCCAGCCACTTCTTCGTGACGAAGTCATAGATGCGGGTGCGGTTCAGCGCCTGCGATTTCTCGTTCAGCACAAGGAAGCCCGCATAGGGTTCGATGGTCTGGATCAGCACATCCTTGTTGTGCGCGACCAGCGTGGTCCATTGTTTCGGCTGCGCGAGCGGCGCCGTGACCACACGGAAGTTTTTCGCATCCTTGTTGCTCAGGATGTAAAGCTGGTCCTCGCGGTGCTCGACGAAGTAGCGGTGCTTTTTCTCGCGTCCCAGCACCGTGCGCCAGGCGCCGCCTGGTTCGCCGGCGGGCAGCATGAAGATTTCAGTGGTGTCGGTGGACGTGGCGTCAAGGAAGAGGAACTTGCCGTCCCGGCCTGGGCGCACTTCGATGGAGAACTGTTCCACCGGCTCGAAGTAGGATTCCTGTACCCTGCCATCCATGCCGAGGCGGGACAGGCGGTCGGCGCGCTTGGTGGTCGCATCTTCCTGCACGACAAAGAGGTTCTTGCTGTCCGCCGCCCAGGCCAGCGAACGCACGCGCGGCAGGCTGGCGTTGAGTGGCTGGCCGGTTTTCAGGTCCTTGATATGGAGGTCGTACTGGCGGAAGCCGGTGGTATCCGTGGTGTAGGCCAGCAGCGCGCCATCGGGACTGGGCTCCATGCGGTCGAGGGCGAAGAAGGCATGGCCTTCGGCCAGCTTGTTCTGGTCGAGCAGGACTTCTTCCGGCGCGCTGCCGTCATAGGAAAGGTCGGCGGCAGCGCGGCGGCGCAGATTCAGCGGGTATTGCTTGCCGGCTTCAATGCGCGTGTAATAGTAGTAAGCGCCGCGCCGCGTGGGCACGGAAAGGTCGACGGGCTGGGTGCGCGACTTGAATTCGTTGAAAAGTTTGTCCGCCAGCGGCTTCAGACCGGCCGTCATGGCTGCCGTGTAAGCGTTTTCTGCGTTCAGGTGGGCGATGACGGCGGGATCTTTCTTATCCTGCAGCCAGCGGTATTCGTCGGTGATTTCCTCGCCATGGCGCATGGTCAGGTACTGGCCCTTGGTGGCGACCGGCGGCTGCGGCGCCTGCGGTGGTTCGGCGAGTGCGGGCAGCGCAAGCATCATCAGTGTTACGAAGAGTCTGCTAGTCACTTTGAACTCCTGTGGCATATTGTGCAATGATTCTAGGGTCCTGGGATTTAAAAGCCAATAACAATGAATGCTACCGACGCTCTCTATGCCCGCGTAAGCCGGCGCCTCGTTCCCTTCCTATTCCTTTGCTATGTGGTCGCCTATCTGGACCGCGTGAACGTGGGCTTTGCCAAGCTGCAGATGCAGGCGGACCTGGCGCTGTCCGACACTATCTACGGCTTTGGCGCGGGCATCTTCTTCATCGGCTATTTCCTGTTCGAGGTGCCGGCCAACCTGCTGATGACCAAGGTCGGTGCGCGGCGCTGGATCGCGCGCATCATGGTGAGCTGGGGCGTGATCTCATCCTGCATGCTGTTCACGAAAGATGCGCACAGCTTCTACCTGCTGCGCTTCCTGCTCGGCGTGGCGGAAGCGGGCTTCTTCCCCGGCGTGATTCTCTACCTGACCTACTGGTATCCGGCGCGCCGGCGCGCGCGCATCGTGGCCATGTTCATGAGCGCGATCGCGGTGGCGGGCGTGCTGGGCGGGCCCCTTTCCGGCTGGATCATGAGCACGCTGGCGGGCCATTCCGGGCTCACCGGCTGGCAGTGGCTGTTCCTGCTGGAGGGCTTGCCTTCCGTGGTGGTGGGGGTGTGGGCGCTGTGGTACCTGGATGACTCGATCCGCGACTCGTCCTGGCTGGATGACGATGAAGTGGCCTTGCTGGAAGCGGAGCTGGCGGCCGACCCCGAGCCGCGCGCGCAATGGTCGCTGCGCCATGTGTTCGGCAGCAGCCGCGTGTGGATGCTGTGCCTGATCTACTTCCTGTTCGTGATGGGCCTTTATGGCGTGGGCTTCTGGCTGCCGCAGCTGATTCGCAACGCCGGCGTGCAGGATGTGTTGAACGTTGGCCTGCTGACGGCCATCCCCTACGGTATTGCCGCCGTCGTGATGATCGTGGTGGCGCGCAGTTCCGACCGCAGCGGTGAGCGCCGCTGGCATGCCGCCATTGCCGCTTTTGCCGGCGCTGCGGGCCTGGCGGTCACCACCCAGGTCCACGATCCCGTGACGGCGATGGTGGCGCTGAGCGTGGCCACGGCGGGAATCCTCGCCACCTTCCCCGTTTTCTGGAGCCTGCCAACCGCCATGCTGGGCGGCACGGCGGCAGCGGCAGGCATTGCCATGATCAATTCCGTCGGCAACCTGGCGGGCTTCGTCAGCCCTTATCTGGTGGGGGCGATCAAGGACATCACCCACAGCACCTCCCACGGCATGATGGTGCTGGCGGCGAGCCTGCTGGCCGGCGGCGTGCTGGTGCTCGCCTGCGTGAACCGGCAGAACGAGGTGCTTTGATTACCTGGCGGGTAATCGCCGGGACGTGCTGATTTTCCGAGAATGAAGTCACCAACTTCACAAGGAGATCACCATGAGCCAAGCCCTCAACATTGCCGAACAATACCTGGCTGCCTGGAATGAACGTGACGCCGCCGCGCGCCGCGCCAGGGTCGCGCAGTTGTTCACGCTGGAAGCGGACTACAAGGACCCCCTGATGAAAGGCACCGGCCACGGCGGCATCGATGCCATGATCGCCGGCGCCCAGGAGCATTTTCCCGGCCACCGCTTCGCGCTGAGCGGCACGCCGGACAGCCATAACGATGTAGTCCGTTTCTCCTGGAGCCTGTCCGCGCCGGGCGCCGCGCCAGTGGCGAAAGGCACGGATGTCGCCACCGTGCACGCGGACGGCCGCCTGTCCAGCGTGACCGGATTCATCGACTATTTCGCGCAATAAGGGGGCCGCCATGACCGCGTATGCAGCGTCGGGCGCCCGCATTGTGGAGCCAAATATCATCCGTACCTGCGATGGCGTGAACCTGTTCTACCGCGACTGGGGCGAGGGCAAGCCGGTGGTCTTTGTGGCCGGCTGGTCGCTGCCGTCAGACCAGTGGAATTACCAGATGCTGGCGCTGCTGGAACAGGGCTTGCGCGTGATCGCCTTCGACCGCCGCGGCCATGGCCGCTCCAACGATCCGGGTCGCGGCTACACGCTGGATACGTTGGCCGATGATCTCTCCGCCGTGCTGGAGGCGCTGGACCTGCACGAAGTCACACTGGTGGCGCACTCGATGGGCTGCAATGAGGTAATGCGCTACCTGAGCCGCCACGGCAGCGGGCGCGTGGAAGCGGCCGCGCTGCTGGGCACGATGACACCCGACTTCCGCGCTGCAGGCGACTTGATGGAGCACTTCCGCCGCGAGCAGTTGTCCCGGGACTTCCCGCTGTGGATCGCGGAAAACATCGACCCCTTCGTCCCCGGCGTAACGCCCGGCATGAAGGACTGGCTGCGCGGGCTGGCGCTGCAAACCTCGGCCCAGGCGCTGTACGAATGCAATCGCGTCATCCAGCATGCGGACATGCGCGACGAGATGCGTGGCATCGATATCCCCGTGCTGCTGATTGCCGGCACGCAGGACGCCAGCGCGCCCTTCGAACTGACTGCCCAGCCCAGCGCGCAACTTCTGCCCAATGCGCGGCTGCGCGTGTATGAAGGCGCCGCGCATGGTATGTTCCTCACGCATATGCAGCGCGTGAATGGCGACCTGATTGAGTTCATCAAGGGGAGAGAATGACGGAACAGTATTTCAGCGACTACGCAGCGGCCATGAAGTACTGGCGCACCAAGCGGGGCTTCAGTCAGCTTCGGCTGTCGGCGGAAAGCGGCGTGTCGCAGCGGCATATCAGCTTCCTGGAAAGCGGGCGCTCGCAGCCGAGCCGTGACCTGATCCTGAAGCTGGGCATGACGCTCGATATCCCGCTGCGCCAGCGTAATGTGATGCTGCTGGCGGCGGGCTTCGCGCCGGCCTATCAGGAGCGCAGCCTGTCCGATCCCGAAATGATGGCCGTGCGGCAGGCGCTGGATTTCATGCTGGAGCAGCAGTCGCCGTATCCCGCACTGGTGGTGGGCCGCTTGTGGAACCTGCAGATGAACAATGGCCCGGCGGCGACGATGATGGCATGGCTGCTTGGCCTGCCCGCCAATACTCCGCTACCCAGCGTGAACGTGATCAGGCTGACGCTGGACCCGAACGGCTTGCGCCCCTATATCGCCAACTGGGAAGATGTGGCGACCGACCTGCTGCAATGGATACAGCGCGAAGCGATGGGCGATGGCCCGGGCAGCGAAGCCACGCGCCTGCTGGAGGAATTGCTGTCCATGCCCGGCGTGCGCGCCGCGGCCGCGGCGCCCAATCTGGAACGCCGCGCGCTGCCCTTTCTGCCCTTCACTGTGCGCAAGGACGGCACGGAGCTGAACCTGTTCACCACCATCACCACGCTTGGCACGCCGCATGACGTCACGGTGCACGAGCTGCGGCTGGAGGCGTTCTTCCCGGCCGATGAAGCGACGGCTGAATGGTTCCGGGCGCGGGCGAAGCGGTGAGGCAGCCCGGCCCCGGCTCAGAATTCCTCCCATTCGTCGCCGTCCGGCATGGTCGCGTTGCGGCGGGCGGTTTCCACGTTGACGGCATCGCGAACACGTTCGCCATCGCGCTGCCGCCGCTCCTTCGCCACGCCGGTCGGCAGCCGGCTCGCCGCAGGTGAGCGGGGCAGGGCGGGCTTCGCGGCGGTGTGGACCGGCGCAGCCACGGCCGGCACGGTAGGCACGGACGCACGCGGCGCCTGGTCTGCGCCATGGCCGGCTTCCACTTTGAACACAGCCACTGCCTGCTGCAGGCGCACGGCCTCTTCCTGCATGCTGCGGGCCGCCGCAGCGGCCTGCTCGACCAGCGCCGCATTCTGCTGCGTCACCGAATCCATGTCCGTAATAGCGGTATTGATTTGTTCGATGCCGGAAGTCTGTTCGGCGCTGGCGGAGGCAATCTCGGTCATGTAAGCCGCCACCTGCTGCACCGATTCGACAATGCGCTGCATGGTGACGCCCGCCTGGTCCACCAGCCTGCCGCCGGCATCGACCTTCTGCACCGAATCGTCGATCAGTTCCTTGATCTCGCGGGCGGCCTGCGCCGAACGCTGCGCCAGCGTGCGCACCTCGCCCGCCACCACGGCAAAGCCACGTCCCTGTTCCCCTGCGCGGGCCGCTTCCACTGCGGCGTTCAGGGCCAGGATATTGGTCTGGAAAGCGATGCCGTCGATGACGCCGATGATGTCCTTGATGCGCGCCGAGCTGTCCTTGATGGCCCCCATGGTCTGCACCACTTCGCCCACCACCTGGCCGCCTTCGCCCGCATAGCTTGCGGCGGATTCCACCAGCTGGTTGGCCTGCTTCGCATGGTCGGCGTTCTGGCGCACGGTGGAAGTCAGCTGCTCCATCGACGATGCCGTTTCCTCCAGCGACGCTGCCTGCTGCTCGGTGCGGCGCGACAGGTTCAGGTTGCCGGCGGCGATTTCCGCCGACCCGGTGGTGATGGTATCGGTACTGCTGCGCACCGCGCCCACGGTACGGGTGAGGGAGGCCATCATATCTTTCAGCGCATTCAGCAGCCGCCCCGTTTCATCGCTGCGCTGCACGTCGATGCGCGCGGTCAGGTCGCCTTGCGCCACGGTTTCGGCCAGGTCCACCGCCTGGTTGATCGGCGCGGTGACGGAGCGGGTGATCAGCCAGCCCGCCAGCGCGGACAACGCCGTGGCCAGCACCAGCAGGCCGGCCATCAGCCACGTCGCATCGCTGGCCGCCTGCTCCGCGTGCGCGCCATCCTGGCTCATCAGGCGACCCTGGTAGGCGAGGATGGCATCGAGCTTCCCGAAGAAGGCGTTCTGCGCCGGGATCACGTCGCTGAACAGGCGCTGTACCGCCGCCTCGCGCTCGCCGGCCTGGAACTGGCGCAGCACGTCGTCGCGCTTTGCCTGGAATTCCGTATAAGCCTGGCGCTGGTCGGTGAACAGCTGCTTTGCTTCCGGCCGCACAAGAATCTTCTCGAGTTTCGAGGCGGCCTCGCTGCTCGTGCGCTCAGCTTCCGACATCGCCGTGAGGAAGGGCGCGGCGGCGGCAGCCTCGGGCGCCAGCATGGCATTGCGCAGCGCCTGAGCCGAGCGGTTGGCGTAGCTGCGCATATCGTTGGTGAGCGTCACCTTCAGGTAGCGGTCATTGACCAGGTTGTGCGTAAGGTTCGCGATCTGTTCGATGCGGCTGATGCCGGTGAGCGACATGGCCAGCATGATGGAAATCGTCAGCGCAAAGCCGAGGGCGAGACGGGCGCCGATTTTCAGGTTTGAAAGGGTCATGGTTATCCTCCCGGAGCGCCCCATCGTATGCCTTTTCGCGTGGGGCTGGCTCTCTCTTGAATACTGGATATAATTACAGTATTTCAACATCACTCCGACCACCCGCACATGAGCAGGCCGCGCCGCATCGCCCACCTCGACATGGATGCGTTTTACGCGTCGGTGGAATTGCTGCGCTATCCGGAATTACGCGGCCAGCCGGTGGTGATCGGCGGTGGCTCCAGGCATCAGCCGCGCATGAAAGAGGATGGCACGCGCGAGTTTTCCCGGCTACGGGACTATGTCGGCCGTGGCGTGGTGACCACATCCACCTATGAAGCGCGCGCGCTCGGCGTGTTTTCGGCGATGGGCACGATGAAAGCCGCTGCCCTCGCGCCGGACGCGATCCTGCTGCCGACCGACTTCGATTCCTATCGCAAGTATTCGCGCCTGTTCAAGGCGGCGGTCGCCAGCATCGCGCCGCAGATCGAGGACCGCGGCATCGACGAGATCTATATCGACCTGACCGACCTGCCCGAAGAAACTCGCGATCTGGGTATGCGGCTGAAGGCGGCCGTGAAGGAAGCCACGGGCCTGAGCTGCTCGATCGGCATCGCGCCCAACAAGCTGCTGGCCAAGATCTGTTCCGACCTGGAGAAGCCGAACGGGCTGACCATCATTTCCTATGACGATGTGCCGGCGCGGATCTGGCCGCTGGCCGTGCGCAAGGTGAACGGCATTGGCCCCAAGGCGGAGGCCAAGCTGATTGCGCTGGGCATCGAGACGGTGGGCCAGGTCGCGGCGGCCGATGCGCGCCTGCTGCAGGAGCATTTCGGGCTGAATTATGCGGAGTGGCTGCAGCGGATTTCGCATGGCCACGATGAGCGCGAGGTGGCCACGCGTTCCGATCCGAAGGGCATCAGCCGCGAGACGACTTTCGAGCGCGACCTGCACGCGAAGCAGGACCGCGCAGAGTTGTCCGAAATATTCACGCGCCTGTGCACCAAGCTGGCGGATGACCTGGCGCGCAAGCGCTATGCGGGGCGTACCATCGGCATCAAGCTGCGCTACAGCGATTTCCGCACGGTGACGCGCGATGTGACCTTGCCGCTGCCGACCTCGGACGCGGCTGCGATTCGCCGCGCTGCCGGCGAGTGCCTGCGCCGCGTGCCGCTGGAGTTGCGCCTGCGCCTGCTGGGCGTGCGCGTATCGGCCCTGACGCCACTCGATGAATTGGTCGCCGCGCCGTCGCCGAAGCAGGGCGATCTTTTTGCCGGGCTGTGAGTTTGCGTGAGTTTTCCAGCGTGGCCGCGACCGCATAATGCGGGCGCGAGCCGGGGCTTCCTGCCGCCGGTTGCGAACGTGGACTCGTCGATGGATCGAAAGCTGTCTTTGCCGCGCGGCGCGCTGCTGTTCGCGCTGGCTTTGTTGCACCTTGTGGTGCAGCTGATGTGGCGGCCCGTGCAGCGTCCAGCCGCCGACTGGCTGCCCCGGCGCGAGGGGGAGCTGGTATTCCTGCTGCCACCGCCGCCGCGCCCTCAAACGCCCAGCGCGCCCCCAGCCGAACGTGTCCGACGCGCCCCGGAGCGCGCGCGTCCGCCGCAGGCCGAACGGGACGCGGAAACGGGCCGCCCGACGCGGGGTGATGGCGTCGCGCAGGAGGCGTTGCCGCAGCGCGGGGATGATCCGTTTGCGGTACCGGAGGCGCCAGCGGGTGGGGCGTCGGCTGAATCGCTGCTCGCCCGCGCCCGCAGCGCAGCAGGCAAAGCCGACCGCGACCTGCGCAAGGAGCGTCGCGAAACGCTCGCCCTGCGGGAGCCCGAGCTGGCGCGCAAGATGGCCGCCGCCTACATTGACCGCAGCCACAAGATCACCGAGACGGTGTTGTCAAATGGCGACGCCATCATGAAGGTGCAATCGCCCTTCGGCACCTACTGCTGGATCAAGTGGGGCAGCCAGCCGGGCCCTGGCCGCGACCCTATCCGCGACGCCGGAAAACAATTCGCTGTGCCATGTCCCAAATGAGCAATGTAAAATGTCGTTCCTTTTAAATGCTCCGTAAGGCACACACCAAGTATGTGGTTCAAGAATCTCCAGATCTACCGTCTGCCCGCCCCGTGGGCATTTACTCCAGAACAACTCGAAGAAGCACTGCAATCGCAGGCGTTTACTCCTGCCAGCAGCAATGAGCTGATGCGCCAGGGCTGGGACAAGCCGCGTCCGAACGGCGGCCTGGTCCACGTGGTCAATAAGCAAATGCTGATCGTGCTGGGTACCGAGAAAAAACTGCTGCCGTCGACCGTGGTGAACCAGGTCGCCAAGGCGCGCGCCGCCGAATTGGAAGAACAGCAAGGTTTCGCTCCTGGCAAAAAAGCCATGAAAGAATTGAAAGAGCGCGTGCACGATGAACTGCTGCCGCGCGCGTTCACGATCCGCAGCAACGTCTGGACCTGGATCGACCCGGTCAATGGCTGGCTGGTGGTCGATGCGGCCAGCCCGGCCAAGGCCGACGATGTGATCAAGCTGCTGCTGAAGGCCGTGGACCGCATGCCGATCGAATCGCTGCGCGTGCAGCGCTCGCCGGTGTCGGTGATGACCGGCTGGCTGCACGAGGATGAAGCGCCGAACGGCTTCACCGTCGACATGGACACCGAATTGCGCGCCACCGGCGAAAGCAAGGCCGCCGTGCGCTACGTGCGCCACACGCTGGAGCCGGACGAAGTGCGCCGCCATATCGCCGCCGGCAAGCAGTGCACCCGCCTGGCCATGACCTGGGACAGCAAGATTTCCTTCGTGCTGACCGAAGCCCTGGCCATCAAGGGCGTGAAGCCGCTGGACGTGATCAAGGAAAACGAATCGTCGACTCGCAACGACGAGGAGCGTTTCGACGGCGATTTCATGTTGATGACGGGCGAGTTGTCGAAGTTGATGCAGGACGTGGTCGAAGCCCTCGGCGGCGAAGCCACCGCATAAGGTCGCGGCGGTGGCCCACCCCGGGCCACCGCTCCGCCTCGCTTAAAACGTCACCCCCAACGCCGTCAAAATCGGCAACTCCCTCTCCGCGAACTCCCGCGCCATGCGGTTCAGCTCGCGCAGCTGCTCCTCCTCCGATTCCACCGCCTTACCCTGCAGCGCCAGGCGTGTCCCCGTGCGCGACAGTATGGCGCTGGCGAAGGCCGCCCACTGCTCCGGCCTCTGGGCGCCATTAGCCTGCGACAGCAGGAACAGCTGCGGGAAACGCGGCACGATAATCGCCCCGCCAGTGGCCGGCGAGGCGAGATAAGCGACATCCGTGCTGTCCTTGGCCATTTCGCAGATATGGCGGTTCAGCCGGTCTGTCTGCGGCTTCGCAAGCGCAATGGCATCGGAAGGCTGCACAGCCTGTGCATAGCCCAGGCCTACCAGCAGGAACACTGCCTGAATCACCTGTGCCGCGTTGACACCGCGCGCCAGGCACACTTCTGCAATCTGGCCGATGGTGCGCGCCTGATGCCCGGCCAGGAATTCCACCACGGGCTTGTAAATGTTCTCCTGCAGCTGCAACTCGCCCAACTGCGTGGTGAGCTTGTACTGCACCTTGTCCGGCGTGACAACCAGCATCACGTTCTGCGCCATCAGCAGCTCGTGGCGCTGGAGCGGGCGCAAGGGCCGCGCACCGCGCACCCAATAGTCGCGGCGGAACTGCTGGTTCAGCATGAAATCGCGCACGGTCTGCGCGAAATGCACATCATCGATGTCCTTCAGCAGTGCGGATTGCTCGGGCGTGAAGTTGATCATATCGATCTGGTCCGGATAGTGCGCGGAGCAGGCGAAGCTGAGCTTAGCGGGCGCCAGCCATTTCGCCATCGCCGAGAAGGACATCGGTAGCCAGTCGCGGTTGAAGTATTCATGCGCCACATAGTTGCGGCTCATTTTCTTCATATTGTCCAGGCGCGGCTGCACGCCCGGATTCGCCTTCAGGTAGGCGGGCGAGGTCGCGAACAGGCGGTCAAGAAAATTCAGCGACTCTTCCACGCGCGGCAGGATGTTCTTGCCCGGCGCCGCCATGACCGAACTGTGCTCGGTCATCATCTCGCGCACCGGCACCATGCTGGCCCAGCCCTGCATCGTGTTGTAGGAGATGTAGAGCACGCCGCCCACTTTCAGCTTGCGCCGTACAAAGTCGACGATGATGCTGCGATTCTCGTCCGAGATCCAGCTCCAGATGCCGTGCAGGCCGATGAAGTCGAATTCCGGCAGGTCGTCGCGCTCGCAGAACTGCTCGAAAGACTGGTCGTACAGTTGCGCATTGGCGCCGGACGCCCTGGCCAACTCCTGCGCGAAGCCGGCCTGGGTGGGATTGAAATCGGTGCCGTGCCACTCGGTGACGGTGGCGGCAGCGTGGATGTTGACGCTCATGCCCTGGCCGAAGCCCAGTTCGCATGCCACGCCGTTTTCCGGAAACGCCAGGCCGGCGTGCAGGAAAGCGAGCTTCAGCCGCAGTGGGTTCAGCTCGCTATAGGTACCAAAGGTGTAGCCAATGTCGGCGACATAGCCGGAAGTCCAGTCTGTCATGTGCGCTCCAGATGAGAATTGGAAATTCTGTCCGGCGCCAGATATATATCAGTTTGACAAGCTTCGGCACACCGTTGGCATTGATCTACCTCAAAGAGGCTGGAATACGCCGGCGGCGCGGTTCTTCTGCACGTTATCCCAGGTGAAAACCTGGCCATTCATGGCAACGTACACGCCTGGCGGCAGCACTTGCGCCACGCCGCAGGCGAAACCGAGGTTGAAGAAGGCATCCGAATTGTCGATCGCGTAGGGGATCATGGCGCCGGTGAAGACGATGGTCTTGTCCGTCAAAACGGAGCCGAGCACGGCGGCGGTTTCCTTCATCGTATCGGTGCCGTGCACGATCACGATGCCACGTTCGGTCGCAGCCTTGCACGAAGCAAGTACACGCTCACGGTCCGCATCGACCATATCGAGCGAGTCCAGCAGCGGCAGCACTTCCAGCGCGCAGGGCGAGGTGATGCGGGCGCGGGCGATAGCGGCGGGCAGGTGGCTTTCGGCGAAACCGAGGGTGCCGTTCAGTTCATTGTAGTGCTTGTCAAAAGTGCCGCCGGTGGCGATGATACGCAGGGTCATGATGAAATAAAATGAGTATTCGGACGGCGTGAATGATAGCCGAATTTACCTGGAAATCCGTCCAATCGTTGAGTACACTGGCTTCTTTGCCTGGCACCACCATGAAAGCGCTCGCACCCGGAACCGTGATCTTCCACCGCTACCGCGGCTACGGAGTCATCACTGCTGTCAACCTGCTCACAGGCTGGATCTCTGCACGTTTCGGCAGCGAGTCGCGCACGCTCGACCTGAATCTTTCCACCGACGAAGTTCAGTTCGCCGACGGCGAAGCCATCCTGTTCCGCCGCGCGCCGCCGGACCGTATGCCGCATGCGCGCCTGATGGCCGTGGTGCGAGAACTGCACAAGGCGGGCTATCAGAAGCTGTACCTGTATTCCTGGCCGAAACCGTCCGGATTGCACTGGCGCTGGCATCTGTTTACCGGTCCGCGCGACTGGATGCAGCGTTCGTGGCGCGAAGGCTGGTATGGTTCGGGCGCCGATTACAACGTCAATCCCGTGATGGGCTGGGGCGACCAGCCGGGCGCCTCGACTGAAGAACTGATCCACGCGCTGGCGAAATTCGATCCGCACGGCCTGGCGCAGGCGCTGGGCAAGGATGAAGACCACGCGGCGTGGTTCGCTGCCGTGTGCGAGGCGCTGCTGCCCGGCTATATGTACAGCCTGAACATGGACCGGCCTGCGAATTCACCGCTGATCGACATGCCGCCTGTGCCCGTGATTCCCGTCCGCGCGACCCTCCCGCCATACAATGGCCCGGACATCACCTGGCCGCCGGGCTGGCAGGGCTTGTGGAGCAAGGTGCACGTGATGCCGCAGCCGCGCCCCAACTTCAGCGGCATCCCCGAGACTTAGTTCGAACGGATGTAATCCACGAGATTCTGGAAGGCGTGGGTGAAGTAAAGCTCGTAGCTATCCTTCTCGACGTAGCCCAGATGCGGCGTGGCCAGCACATTCGGCATGCGCAGCAGCGGCGAGTTTTCCGGCAGGGGTTCGATCTCGAAAACATCCAGCGCGGCAAAGCCGGGACGGCCCTGGCGCAGCGCGTTTTCCACCGCGCCTTCCTCCACCAGTTCCGCGCGGCTTGTATTGACGAACAATGCCGTCGGTTTCATGCGCGCCAGGTCTTCCGCGGTGACGATGCCGCGCGTGGCTTCCGCCAGGCGGATATGCAGACTCAGCACATCGGACTCGGCAAAGAACACTTCGCGCGAAGGAGCGGCGCGGAAACCGTCCGCAATGGCGGCGTTGCGGCTGGACTCGCCGCCCCACACCATCACATCCATGCCGAACGCCTTCGCATAGCCGGCCACCAGCTTGCCGATCTTGCCGTAGCTCCAGATGCCCATCGTGCGGCCCTTCAGCACCGTACCGAGCGTGTTGTAAGGCTGGCTCAGCGACACCGTCTGCCACTGTCCTTCCTTCAGACGCGACGCATAGGGCAACAGCTTGCGCTGGGCCGCCATGATCAGGGCCCAGGTCAGCTCGGCCGGAGCGGTGGGCGAGCCGACGCCTTCCAGCACCTTGATGCCGAGCTCCTCGCAAGCCTGCATATCGATGTGGCCACTCACTTTCCCAGTCTGGGAAATCACCTTCAAGTTGGGCAATTTGGACAGCAGCGCACGGTTGAGTACGGTGCGTTCGCGGATCAGGATGAGCGCGTCAAATGGGGTCAGGCGGGCCACCTGCTGGCCCTGGCCTTTGATGGTGTTGTTAAAAACCTTCACATCCTGGCCGTCCATTATCCGGAAGCAATCTAGTTCCCGTACGGCATCTTGATAATCATCGAGAATAGCGATCTTCATGGCAGTTAGCAGATTTTATGATGAAATTGGTAGGGAAATAACGGGTTTGCGAATATCTCGAATAGCCTACTACTTTGGTCGGGCAATTCTCCTACATTTCTGTCGGAAACGCGGGGGCAGGGGTGTACAATCGCCCCAATCCAGGAAGCTCGACAAGCTTCCAGCAGTATGTTTGTTCCCGCGTCCGGCTACCCTCTCCGGACGCACGCGCCCTCGAGAAATCGGGCGCTTCGACAGAACCGCCGTATACGCCGAAGCATCACTTGGTATGCATTTCCGCGCGCAAGCTATCCGCTGACGACGATCCTGCCGTGCCGGGACAAGAGCAGAATTCTTTATTGGCATTGGAGGTACTATGAATCAGCCCGTTATGGGAGGCGTTGCAGCAGTGAACGCACCAGCTTACATTAAACAGCAAAAGCTGATCAATTGGGTGGCCGAGGTCGCCGCCCTGACCAAACCCGACCGCATCTACTGGTGCGATGGTTCGCAGGAAGAGTATGACCGCCTGTGCGCGGAAATGGTTGCCGCCGGCACCATGAAAAAGCTGAATCCGGAAAGGCGTCCGAATTCCTACCTCGCCTGCTCGCACCCGAGCGACGTCGCCCGCGTTGAAGACCGTACCTTCATTTGCTCCAACACCAAGGAAGAAGCCGGCCCGACCAATAACTGGATCGATCCGACTGAAATGCGCGGTACCCTGAACGGCCTGTTCGACGGCTGCATGGTGGGCCGCACCATGTACGTGGTGCCGTTCTCGATGGGCCCGCTGGGCTCGCCGATCGCCCACATTGGCGTGGAACTGTCCGACTCCCCATACGTTGCCGTGAACATGCGCATCATGACCCGCATGGGCAAGGCCGTTTATGACGTGCTGGGTACCGATGGCGAATTCGTTCCTGCTATCCACACCGTCGGCATGCCGCTGGCTGCCGGCCAGAAGGATGTGCCGTGGCCATGCAACGCCACCAAGTATATCGTGCACTTCCCTGAGACCCGCGAAATCTGGTCCTACGGTTCCGGCTACGGCGGCAACGCGCTGCTGGGCAAGAAGTGCTTCGCGCTGCGTATCGCTTCAACTATGGGCCGCGCAGATGCGCTGAACGGCGGCGACGGCTGGCTGGCTGAACACATGCTGATCCTCGGCGTGGAATCGCCTGAAGGCAAAAAGCATTACGTGGCAGCGGCGTTCCCGTCCGCCTGCGGCAAGACCAACTTCGCGATGCTGATCCCGCCGGCGACCTTCAAGGGCTGGAAAGTGACCACCATCGGCGACGACATCGCCTGGATCAAGCCGGGCAAGGATGGCCGCCTGTACGCGATCAATCCGGAAGCCGGCTACTTCGGCGTGGCCCCGGGCACGAACACCAAGACCAACTCGAATTGCATGTCCTGCCTGGACGAGAACACCATCTTCACCAACGTCGCGCTCACCGCGGACGGTGACGTGTGGTGGGAAGGCCTGAGCAAGGAAGTGCCGGCCAATCTGACCGACTGGCAGGGCAAGCCGTACACGCCGGGCAGCAAGGCATCGCACCCGAACGCGCGCTTCACCGTGTCCGCTACGCAGAATCCCGTGATCGATCCAGCCTGGGACGATCCGGCCGGCGTGCCGATCTCGGCCTTCATCTTCGGCGGCCGCCGCTCGACCACCGTGCCGCTGGTGACCGAAGCCCGCAACTGGGTGGAAGGCGTGTACATGGCCGCGACCATGGGTTCCGAAACCACCGCTGCAGCCGCCGGCCAGCAGGGCGTGGTGCGCCGCGATCCGTTCGCCATGCTGCCCTTCATCGGCTACAACATGAGCGACTACTTCCAGCACTGGCTGGACATGGGCAAGCGCCTGGAAGCCAAAGGCGGCGCCGCGCTGCCGAAGATCTTCTGCGTCAACTGGTTCCGCACCGACGAGCAGGGCCACTTCGTATGGCCGGGCTTTGGCGACAATATGCGTGTGCTGAAGTGGATGCTGGAGCGCGTTGAAGGCACCGGCGGCGGCGTCGAAAACATCTTCGGCACCACCCCGCGCTTCGGCGACATCCAGTGGGACGGCTTGCCGTTCACCCCGGAAGAGTTCGAAACCATCACCTCCATCGACAAGGACGCATGGCGCGAAGAGCTCAAGCTGCACGCCGAGCTGTTCGACAAACTGGCCTACCACCTGCCGGCCGAGCTGAAGGAAAACATGGCAAAACTGGAGCAGCGCCTGAACGCTTAAGCCTCGCGCAAAAGCGATTTCGCATCCAGCAAAAGCGCGCCCGTGATGGGCGCGCTTTTTTTATTTAACTGCTTGACAATCGGTTGCTCAAAAGCGCAGAATCGACGCTCATTGATTTTTGATCAACCTGAATTTTTGAGAAAGGACGGCCATGCCACGTACGGCTCATCAGAAGCGAATTCGATAGCCCCCCGTGCATGGAGCTCGGGGGATCTGCACCTCCGAGCCGGCCGTTCATCCAACAGGACCCCGGTGAGGAAACTTGCCGGGGTTTTTTGTTTGCCAGGCCCCGGCGTAACGGAGATTCCTTATGCCTTACAAAGACAAACCGTACCAGCGCTTCTTAAAAATGTGGGCGGCCGGAACCGGCCGCCCAAATCCGCCGTCGAATGTCATTAACCTGGCGGCTAAAAGGCGCACGCGGCAGGAGGAGACGTATGACTGCCGCGCGCACCAGGTAGAAGTTAAATCAGCTTGAGTTCGATGTGGATGTTGTTCTTCAGTGCCTTCGAGTACGGGCACAGGTTGTGCGCGGACGCGATGATCTTGTTGGCCACTTCGGGCGCCAGGCCCGGCAGCGACACATTCAGGCGAGCCTGTAGGGCGTAGCCTTCGCGGATCGTACCCAGGTCAACTTCCGCATTCACGGCCACGTCCGCCGGCAAGGCGACGGATTCCATGGCGCTGGCACGCTTCATGGCGCCGATGAAGCAGGCGGACCAGCCGGCAGCCAGCAACTGCTCAGGGTTGGTGCCCGGACCGTTCGAACCTGGACCGGACAGGGCTACGTTCAGGCGGCCATCATCGCTCTTCGCGCTGCCGTCGCGGCCGCCGGTGACGAGGGTTTTGCCGGTGTAGATAACTTTGTCGAGTTGCATGGTGTGCTCCGTGGTGTGTTGGTTGAAAGTGCTGCCAGTCTAGGCAGCGTGTGTATCCCGCATGTGTCCGTTTGTATAAACCGAAAGGCGGGGTCAGACCCGGCGGGTCTGACCCAGGTGCTACGGTTTGACATTTCGCACATGTGTGCTAAAGTTCCGTCCATGGATGCAATGACAGCAAAAAGCGAGGCCACCTACGCCACCATCATCGACGCCGGCTGCGAGATGGCGGCGAGCGAGGGCATAGGCAAGCTCTCGCTGGGCGAGATTTCCAAGCGCACCGGCATCAGCAAGAGCGGCGTGTTTTCCCGCGTCGGCTCGCTGGAAGCGCTGCAGATCGCCGTGCTGGACGAATACGACCGCCGCTTTGCGGAAGAAGTCTTCCTGCCTACCTTGCAGCTGCCGCGTGGCTTGCCGCGGCTGGTGGCCCAGGTGACGAACTGGATTCGCCGCGTCAGCGATGAAGCGGTACGCAATGCCTGCCTTTACACGGCGGGCGCATTTGAGTTCGACGACCAGCCGGGCCCCGTACGAGACCGGCTGGAACAGGGGGCCGTACGTTGGCGTGCGTCGATGCGCAAGACCATCCTGCAAGCCATGGAAGCCGGCCATCTGCGGCCGGATACCGATCCGGAGCAGCTGATGTACGAGATCTACAGCCTGATCGTGGGCCTGGTGCACGATGTGCGCTTCCTGCGCGATGCGAATGCGCCGCGCCACATGCAGCGCGCCTTCAACCGTCTGATTTCGACGTACAAGAGTTTCAACGAGGTTTGATTTCTTTGGGGTTGCCGCCGTAGTCTGGCGGCACTTTTTTCAAACATATTTCGCACATGTGTGCGAAATTGGAGGCTGAAATGAGATTCCTGCTGCTCCTGGTGCCGGTTGGCATCTATTACATCTATCGTTCCGACCTGATGGGCCTGCTGCGCGGCCTGCCGAGCAGTAACGACGACTTCGAATTCTGAGACACGGCCATGGTGCTCGATTTCTACTTCGATTTCGCGTCCGGCTATTCTTACTTCGCGTCGCGGCGCATCGACCGGCTCGCTGCGGATCACGGCTGCGTCGTGCGCTGGCATCCGCTGATGCTGACGGCGCTGACCACCAGCACCGGGGTGCTGCCGTCGCCGATGGTGCCGATCAAATGGCAATATGTGCTGCGCGACATGCATCGCACCGCGCTGGCGGAAGGGATACCTCTGCGCTTGTGTAAGGCCTTTCCCCAGCCGCTGCTGGCGCCTGGGCGCGCGATGCTCTGGCTGCGCGCGCATCACGGCGAGGAGATTGCGCTGGCCTTTGCCCGCACCTGCTTCCAAGCCTACTACGGCGACGCGGTGGATATTGCTGACGTAGCTGTGCTGCAAGGGATCGCGGCGGGACTGGGTGTCGATCGCGTTGCTTTCGCGGCTGGGCTGGCTGAGCCGGCCATCAAAGCACAGTTCAAGCAGGGCAACGAGCTGGCGCTGGCGCGCGGCGTGTTCGGCGTGCCGTTTGTAATGGTAGAGGATGAGCCGTTCTGGGGTTATGACCGGCTTGGGCAACTGGAACAGTGGCTGATATCTGCGCGCCGCGCCGCCTGAGAAAACCAACGGCGCAAATCAGGTGTCTGCCACGATGTGGCAGACACCAGGGTTACGCCGTGGGTTCTTACTTCTTCAACAACGGCGCCAAATACTTGCCTGTGACGGAAGCCGGATTCGCCGCCACTTCCTCCGGCGAACCGGTGGCGATAATCTGACCGCCGCCCGAGCCGCCTTCCGGTCCGAGGTCCACGATCCAGTCCGCGGTCTTGATCACGTCCAGATTGTGCTCGATGATGACCAGCGAGTTGCCCTGGTCGCGCAGGCGGTGGATCACCTTCAGCAGCAGGTCGATATCGTGGAAGTGCAGGCCGGTGGTCGGCTCGTCCAGGATATACAGCGTACGGCCCGTATCACGCTTGGACAGTTCCAGCGACAGCTTCACGCGCTGCGCCTCGCCGCCCGACAGCGTGGTCGCCGACTGGCCCAGCTTGATATAGCCCAAGCCCACATCCAGCAGCGTGTGCAGCTTGCGCGCGATGACCGGCACGGCCTTGAAGAACTCGTGCGCATCTTCCACCGTCATGTCCAGCACTTCGGTGATGCTCTTGCCCTTGTAGTGGACTTCCAGCGTTTCGCGGTTATAGCGCTTGCCGTGGCAGACGTCGCAAGGCACGTACACATCCGGCAGGAAGTGCATCTCGACCTTGATCACGCCATCGCCCTGGCAGGCTTCGCAGCGGCCGCCCTTCACGTTGAAGGAGAAGCGGCCCGCCGAGTAGCCGCGTTCCTTGGCGGTCGGCACCGTCGCGAACAGGTCGCGGATCGGCGTGAACACACCCGTGTAAGTGGCCGGATTCGAACGCGGCGTGCGGCCGATCGGCGCCTGGTCGACCGAGATCACCTTGTCGAAGTGTTCCAGGCCGCTGATCGAATCGTGCGGCGCAGGCTCGGTCTGCGAACCATACAGGTGGCGCGACAGGGCAGGGTAGAGCGTGTCGTTCACCAGCGTGGACTTGCCCGAACCGGAAACGCCCGTCACGCAGGTCAGCAGCCCGACCGGCAGCGACAGGTTCACCTTCTTCAGGTTATTGCCGGTAGCGCCCTTGATCACCAGCTGACGGGTCGCGTCCGCCTGATGGCGCTTCTTCGGCACGTCGATCTTCAGCTTGCCGCTCAGGTATTGCGCGGTCAACGAGTCCTTCGACTTCAGGATTTCCTTCAGCGAGCCGGAAGCGATCACGTCGCCGCCGTGCACGCCGGCGCCCTGGCCCATGTCCACGATGTAGTCCGCGGTGCGGATAGCGTCTTCATCGTGCTCCACCACCAGCACGGAGTTGCCGATGTCGCGCAAGTGCTTCAGCGTGTCGATCAGGCGGTCGTTGTCGCGCTGGTGCAGGCCGATGGACGGCTCGTCCAGCACGTACATCACGCCCGTCAGGCCGGAACCGATCTGCGATGCGAGACGGATACGCTGCGCTTCGCCGCCGGACAGCGTGTCCGCGCTGCGGTCCAGCGACAGATACTCCAGGCCCACGTTGTTCAGGAAGGTCAGGCGCGACACGATCTCCTTGATCACGCGATCCGCGATGTCCTTCTTCGCGCCGCGCAGCTTCAGCTGCTCGAAGAAACTCAGCGTGTCACGCAGCGGCTTCTCGGCAATCTGATAGATCGCGCGTTCCTGCTTGCCGGAGCCGATCTTCACGTGACGCGCTTCCACGCGCAGGCGCGCGCCTTCGCAGCTCGGGCACTTCTTCTCGTTGATGAACTTCGCCAGCTCTTCCTTCACCGCCATCGAATCCGTTTCGCGGTAGCGGCGGGAGAGGTTGTTCACCACGCCTTCGAAGGTGTGCTCTTTCACGACGGTGCGTCCGCGCTCGTTGATGTAGGCGAACGGGATCGCGGTCTTGCCGGAACCGTGCAGGATCACTTCCTGCGCTTTCGCCGGCAACTGCTCGAATGGCGTGTCCAGGTCGAAGTCGTAGTGTGCGCCCAGCGCGGTCAACATCGAGAAGTAGAACTGGTTGCGTCGGTCCCAGCCCTTCACCGCGCCGGAAGCCAGCGACAGGTTGGGGAAGGCCACGATGCGCTTCGGATCGAAGAACTCGATATGGCCCAGGCCATCGCACTCGGGGCAGGCGCCCATCGGGTTGTTGAAGGAGAACAGGCGCGGCTCCAGCTCCTGCAGCGAATAACCGCAAGTAGTGCAGGCGAACTTGTTCGAGTACACGTGCTCGACACCGGTGTCCATTTCATAAGCGACGGCGCGGCCGTCCGCAATGCGCAGCGCGGTCTCGAAGCTTTCGGCCAGGCGCTGCTTGATGTCCGCGTTTACCTTCACGCGGTCGATCACCACGTCGATGGTGTGCTTCTCGGTCTTCTTCAGCTTAGGCAGGTCATCGACTTCATAGATTTTCGCTTCATGCGTGCCGCTCTGCACGCGGAAGCGCACGAAGCCCTGGGCCTGCATCTGCTCGAACAGGTCGACATGCTCGCCCTTGCGGTTCGCGACCACGGGCGCCATGATCATCAGCTTCGTCCCTTCCGGCATGGCCAGCACGGCATCGACCATCTGCGATACCGATTGCGCGGACAGCGCATGGTCCGGATGGTTGATGCAATAAGGCGTGCCGACGCGTGCGTACAGCAGACGCAGGTAGTCGTGGATCTCGGTCACCGTGCCCACGGTCGAACGCGGGTTGTGCGAAGTTGCCTTCTGCTCGATGGAGATCGCCGGGGACAGGCCCTCGATCAGGTCCACGTCCGGCTTTTCCATCAGCTGCAGGAACTGGCGGGCATAGGCGGACAGCGATTCCACATAGCGGCGCTGGCCCTCCGCATACAGCGTGTCGAACGCCAGCGAGGACTTGCCGGAGCCGGAGAGGCCAGTGATCACGATCAGCTTGTTTCGAGGCAGATCGAGGTTGATGTTCTTGAGGTTGTGCGTACGCGCGCCGCGGATGCGGATTTGTTCCATTTAGTAGAGCCTTTTGAGCTGGATCAGGTCGGATGAGGCAAATACTGTATATAATACCAGTGATGAGGGTTTGCTGCTCGCGTGCGCTAAAAAATCGGACGGCGGCTGCCCGCGGCTGTATATAATCCCCGTTTAGCCCATTTCAACGCAGGAGTAATACATGGCATCTGTTAACAAAGTCATCATCGTCGGCAACCTGGGCCGCGACCCGGAGATTCGCTACATGCCAAGCGGTGATGCAATCGCCAACATTGCTGTTGCAACCTCGTACCGCAGCAAAGACCGCAACACCGGCGAGCAGAAAGAGCTGACCGAGTGGCACCGCATTTCCTTCTTCGGCCGCCTGGCCGAGATCGTTGGGCAGTACCTGAAGAAAGGTTCCTCCGTCTACGTCGAAGGCCGCCTGCAGACCCGCAAGTACACGGACAAGGACGGCGTCGAGAAATACGCAACCGACATCATCGCCGAGCAGATGCAAATGCTGGGTGGCCGCCAGGGCATGGGCGGTGACGCCGGCATGGGCGGCGACGACATGGGCGGCTACGACGCGCCTCCATCCCGTCCAGCCCCGCGCCCACAGGCAGCTCCGGCTCCGGCTCCGGCCCCCCGCCCAGCCGCCCGCCCAGCGCCGAACTTCTCGGATATGGACGACGATATTCCGTTCTAAGATCTGTATCATCCAGGATGTAAATAAATCCCTGCAACTCATTCGGTTGCAGGGATTTTTGTTTTTTGGGGCGCTGAGTTTGAATTTTGCCGCGAAACAATTAATTGCCGTTTTACAATTTATAAAAAAGGCAATACAATTCGGCATTTTCCAACCAGGGACCAAGATATGAAACCATTGCTGTCACGCGCCGGAAGGGTGCCGTCGCTGATGTTGCTGGCCTTGCTGGCGTTGGCCGGATGCGGTGGGGAGGTGGCTCGGCGCCTGCGGTCAATGCGGCGCCAAAGGCTGTGCTGGCCTTAGTGGGTGACTCCGGTACGCCGTCGATTGGCGCGGAGGTGTCGCTCACCGGCGCAGGGAGTTCCGATCCTGAGTCGGGTGCGTTGAGCTATAGCTGGACATTGCAGTCCAAGCCTGCCGGCAGCAATGCCACGCTGCCCACATCGAACACTGCTGCCCTCAAATTTACTCCTGATCTCGGCGGCAACTACGTGGTCCGGCTGCGCGTGACTGATCCCGCAGGGGCTGCGTCGGAGCAGGACTTGACGGTGGCTGTCACTAATCACGCACCGGTCGCGCTGCTGGACAAGAAGGCGCTGACTGTGCTGGCCGGCGGGAGCGTCACCGTGTCCGGAGGCCTGAGTTATGACGAAGACGGCGATGCGCTCAGCTACAGCTGGACGCTGGACAGCAGGCCGGTCGGTTCGGCCGCGGTGCTGGACAAGCCCGCTGCCGCCGAACTGGCCTTCACGCCCGACCTGCCTGGCACCTACAGCCTGCTGCTGAAGGTCAGCGACGGCAAGCGTCCGGCCACCACGCGGCTGGACGTAAAAGTGCTCGCGCAGCTCAGCGGCTCCGTCGCGTTGCCGTTCACGCCGCTGGCGGCACGCTACAGCAAGGCGCTCGATAAGGCGGTGATGGTGTCCAGCGGACCGGATGCGCTACGCATCGTGGACCCTTTCAGTGGCCTGATCAAGTCGGTTGTGCTGCCGGGCGCTTACAAGGCGATGAGCCTGAGCGCCGACGGCAAACTTGCCGCCGTGCTGCATGAAGGATCGGTAACGCTGGTGGATCTGCAAACGGCAAGTGTTGTGCGGACCTCCGCCACGAATGGTTCGCAGACGGAGGTGATGCTGACCGACAGCGGCGTTGCCTATCTCGCCGGCCAGACTGGCGGCCAGTGGTATTCGCCATCGGTCTCCGCGCTCAATACGCGTACTGGCGAGGCGATCGCCACTTCGAATGTGACGGGCTTCGGCTACTTCTACGGCACCATGCACGGACTGTATTCACCCGTTAATCACAAGGGCTACGCAGTATCTGAGGGCCTGTCACCCGTCGACATTTCCTATTTCACCACAGATGCAACGAGCAACGCCGTCACTGCCTATGGCGATTCGCCTTACCACGGCGATTATCCGATTGGCTCAACGCTGTTCCTGTCGCCTAAGGAAGACTTGGTGTTCACTTCGGCCGGTACTTACTTCCGTACGGATACCTTGCGCTATGCCGGTAAATTGACGCTCACTGGCACTATTGCTTCACTGAGCCAATCCGATCAGCAAGAGACACTGGTGATCGCGGCGAGCCTGGGTACGTATCCGAGCTATGCCTGGACTTACCCAAGCGTCTACAAGCGCTACACCGGTGAGCTGATGCAATACGCTGCCGACCTGGGCTTTCCTGTCATCGATGGTCAAGCCAGCTATGGCCGCCATATCTTCCACAGTGCCGGCGGCAGTCATGTGGCTGTGGTGCAGACCGGTAGCGCAGTCTAGAATGGCGCTGGCCTGAAGCATTATCTGATTTACCGCTAGGCGGGGGGCGCCCAATGAATATCATCGGGCGTTCACCTTCGCGGACTTCCGGGAAGCCGCCAAGCTGCACAACGCTTGCGGCGTCCAGCTCGTCCGGTGTCCCTCTTGCCGGGCTGGCAAGTGGGCGCTTTGCTCTTCTCTGGCTTGACTCAGGCCGCGCAACTGCGGTTCTTGCCGCCGAAGCGAGCACGCAGCCTGTTCCATTGGTAACGAAGGCCTGCTTCCATTGGTATCCCGCCATCGAAGGCGCCGCGGTTGCGCCTGGTGGCAGGCGCGATTTAGTTCCCCGAATAGCGAAAATTCTGGCGAAATATCGACGACTAGCGTGCAGTAGTAGCTTCTAGCGAGTATTAGTAACAGGCATGGCGGAGCACACCGCCGCCCCGGAGGATGAAAGAAACTAGACTGGGGAGAGAAAGCGGCGGATCGAGATCGTTGTGTTTTTTGGCGGTCAGACCCCGTTAGTAACATGATCCCTTGACCTGATCCGTACCCCGGATTGCTTCCTAGAGAGCGCACGCTAAAAAGGCCGTGGGCGCTTCGGTGCCCTCAGGCAGACTTCAGGCCACATCCGCCGCTTTCCTCCATCAGTGTAAAACAGCGGGAGGTCATGTGGAACTGCAAACACTCTACAAACGCGTGATTGGCCTGGATGTGCACCAGAGCCAAATCACTGCCTGCGCCTTAATTGAGGAAGCCGACGGTACGCAACGGATTGAGCAGCGGCAATTTGGTGCCTTCAAGCGACATCGCCAGGAGCTCGCAGCTTGGGCAGCCGCTCTGAAGCCTGACGAAGTCGTGATGGAAAGTACCGGCATTTACTGGAAGAGCCCTTATGCAGCGCTGGAAATGGTGGGCATTCAGGCCAAAGTGGTCAATGCGCGTCACGTCAAGAATGTCCCTGGGCGAAAAACCGATGTGGCAGACGCGCATTGGCTGGCCATGCTGGCGCGGGCAGGCCTGCTACGCGCCTCTTTCGTGCCACCCACTGCATTGCGCGAATTGCGTCTTATCGCGCGACAACGACAAAAACTGGTTGGCCAACTAGCTTCGGAAAAGAATCGCCTGCATAAAATACTGAGCGATGGCGGCATCCGCCTGAGTGTCGTCGTCAGCGATGTGTTTGGACAATCGGCCCGTGCCATGGTCAAAGCCATTATTGTAGGTAAGGCGCCCCATGAAATACTCGATCTGGCTGGGCGCCGCTTTAAAGCCAGCAGAGAAGAACTGTTCGACGCTGTGCAAGGAGACTTGAGCCGGAGTCACCGCTTTGTACTGGATGAGCTAATGCGACATATCGACGAAATTGAGGCACGCATCGCTCGCTTCGACGCACGCCTGCTCAGCGAACTGGCCAATGAGCAGCCCAAGCTAAAATTGCTGCAGACCATGCCCGGTATCGATCTAATAGGCGCAGCCATGCTGCTGGTAGAAATCGGTACTGACATGTCGCTGTTCAACAGCGCTGACCGCCTTGCCTCCTGGGTGGGTATCTGTCCGGGCAATAACGAATCTGCTGGTAAGCGGAAAACTGGCAAGGCCGGCAAAGGCAACAACTACATCCGTCGCCTGCTGTGCGAGTTTGCACATGCTGCCAGCCGCACCAAATGCGTCTTCAAATTGAAGTTCCAAGCCATGAAATTGCGACGAGGGTATAAGCGCGCTATCGTCGCCGTCGCTCACAAGATGCTGCGCACCATCTATTACATCCTCAGGCGCGAACAACCTTATCGCGATAGCAGTGCCGATTATGAGGCCATGTCGGTGCAGCGCAATGCCCCGCGCTGGTTCAAGGCGCTCAACAAATTTGGATACATCAAGCCAGTTCAAGATGGTGCCCCAGGGTGTGGTGTATGAAGAGGTCGCCGGAGTCGGCGTTTAGGAAGGCTGCTTGAGGGCGGCCATTGTGATTCTTAAGGTAATGTTGGGTTTGCGAAGACCTTAACTCAACCTAAGGGAAACACAATGACCAACGCCACTATCGCACTATCCGAGCTCGCCGAAAAGGGGGCGGATGCAGATTTCATCCGTCAGACCTTGCAACATGCCTTGCAGCGGCTCATGGAAATGGACGTGGAAGCGCTTTGCCAGGCCGCCTATGGCGAGCGCAGTGATGAACGCATCAACAGCCGCAACGGCTATCGCGACCGCGCTTATGAAACCCGGGCCGGCAAAGTCGATCTCAAAATACCCAAGCTGCGCAGCGGCAGTTATTTCCCCGGCTTCCTGGAGCCACGGCGCACAGCCGAAAAGGCGCTAACAGCGGTGATTCAGGAGGCCTATATTCAGGGCATCTCCACCCGCTCAGTCGATGAACTGGTCAAGGCTATGGGCATGACCGGCGTCTCCAAGAGCCAGGTCTCGCGGCTGTGCGAAGAGATCGATGAGCGGGTACAAGCTTTCCTTGGTCGGCCTATCGAAGGCGATTGGCCTTACCTGTGGATCGATGCCACCTACGTTAAATCGCGTCAGGCCGGCCGAGTTGTGTCAGTGGCCGTGATAATCGCGGTGGCCGTCAACACTGACGGCGTGCGCGAAATCCTTGGCGTGGCGACCGGCCCTTCCGAGGCTGAGCCTTTCTGGACCGAGTTTCTGCGCGGCCTGACGCGGCGAGGGCTGCGTGGCGTTAAGCTGGTTATCTCGGGTGCCCATGAAGGGCTGAAGGCGGCCACCAGCAAGGTGTTGAAGACAACTTGGCAGCGTTGCCGTGTGCACTTTATCCGTAACGCCCTGGCGCATGTTGGTAAAGGCCAGCGCCAGGCCGTACTGGCCATGATCAATACCATCTTTGTGCAGGAAAGCGCCGAGGCAGCCAGCGGACAGTGGCGAACAGTGGCCGACCAGCTGCGGGCCAAATTCTCCAAGCTGGCTGCCATGATGGATGACGCCGAATATGAGGTTCTATCCTTCATGAGCTTTCCCAAGGCGCACCGAACCCAGATTCACAGCACCAATCCGTTGGAACGCCTGAACGCCGAGGTCAAACGCCGCACTAACGTTATTGGCATCTTCCCCAATGACCGCGCCATCATCCGGCTCGTGGGCGCCTTGATGCTGGAGCAAAATGACGAGTGGTCACTGCAACGCCGATACATGCAGCTTGAAGGATTGCAGTCCTTGAGCGACAATCAGTCCGCACGGCTCTCTGCCGTGATCAACTGATCGGGACCCAGCCCCTTGAGAATCACTTCTCGTACACCACTCCTGGGGACACCATCCAGTTCAAGCCTGATTGCCGTCCGAGTTAATACCACACTGGCCTTTGGTGAGTCAGGTACTAGCTCGCCCTGATACCTGATTCTTTCACGCTAAAAATCCAAAATCGGCACACCCCCTGAAGAGCCTTCTTTTTCGCTTGCCCGAAATGCTGTTGACTTCTGACCTACTAGAAGGTAGGTTGCGTGCATGAGCAAATTATCGACGACTGCAGACGACATCCTGGCCTGTGCCCGCAAGCTGATTATCGCTGGCGGGTATAACGGTTTCAGTTATGCCGACATCGCGGAAGTGGTGGGAATTCGCAAGGCGAGCATACATCACCACTTCCCGAGCAAGGTCGATCTGGTGAAGGCGCTGGTCATCGGCTATCGCCAGGCGACCGAGGAGGGGCTCAGGAACCTGGAACAGGGGATTCCGGACGCGGTCGAGCAATTGCGCGCCTATGTCCAGTACTGGAAGACGTGCATTGGCGACGCGAGCGCGCCGTTTTGTGTTTGCGCATTGCTGGCCAGTGAATTGCCTATCCTGCCAGACGAAGTCGCCCTGGAAGTACGAAGCTATTTCCGTTATCTCTCGGGCTGGCTGGCGTCGGTGCTGGAGCGCGGCGTGCAGCAAAAGCTTGTTTCGCTGCGCAACGAGCCTCAGGTCGAGGCGGAAGCGTTTATGGCAACGGTACATGGCGCCATGCTGTCCGCGCGTGCTTACGGTGATGCCGGGATCTTCGGCCTCATCATGGACCCACAATTGGAGCGTTTGTCGGCGAAGAGCTGATTGTCTTGGTGGGGCATTTTTTTAATCTTGAAACCTACCAACTGATAGGTAGATAAGGACTGCAAATGGAAAACTCGCAAACTGCACTGGAAGGCGGCAAGGAAAGCTGGCTGAAGAGGTATTACTATGTCCGGGCGGCCTTTTCAGCCGCGTGGGTCGTGTTGGCCCTGAGCGTCGCGGCGCATTCGGCCAGCCTCGCCGCGATCCTGCTGGTGGCTTATCCGCTTTGGGATGCGCTGGCCAACGGTTACGACGGCGCGCAAAGCGGCGGCCTGACGAAAAATAAGACGCAGGCGTTCAATGTTGCCGTCAGCGTGGCGATCGCCGTGGCGCTTTGCATTGCGCTGCCTGACATGAACCGTGTGCTCGGTGTGTTCGGCTTCTGGGCCATCCTGTCCGGATTGCTGCAACTCGGCACGGCACTGCGCCGCTGGAAGGAGTATGGCGCCCAGTGGGCGATGGTGCTGAGCGGTGCGCAGTCGGCGCTTGCCGGCGGCGTGTTCATTTTCCAGGCGCGCACGCCGGCGGTACCATCGATAGCCACTGTCGCCGGCTACGCGGGATTTGGCGCGTTCTACTTCCTCGTGTCGGCCCTGTCGCTCAGTGTTGGCGCATGGCGCCGGAGGAGCGCATAAATTTAGAGGGGCTGCTCCAATCGCGGCGCCGCCCCTTTAACTTTTATCAAACCGTGCCAGAATGATTTCAAGCATTCACTGAAGAGCAACAACAAAAATCGTGTCTGATCCTGCGTTACCTGCGTTACCTGCGCTCAGCGCGCAACCTCTGCCTCGCCTGGCTCCCGCCAGCCATCTCCCTGCCGAATTGCCCGTCACTGCACCGCCGCGTCGCTGACGTTCGCGCGCGCCTATCTGCGTCGCCGTGACGCATCCGTATTTCCAGCTTTATCCACAACCGAAAGGTATGTATGTCAAGCCTGCTATTTGGCCTTATGGTAGTTGCAGCGGCTCTGTTGATTGTCCTGATGCTGTTCCTGGCGTCCGGTGTGATCAAGTACATTCCCAACGATCGCATCGGCGTCGTTGAAAAACTCTGGAGCTCTTCGGGCTCCGTGCAAAGCGGCCTGCTTGCCCTGAACGCGGAAGCGGGCCTGCAACCTGAACTCCTGCGCGGCGGCTTTCATTTCTTCGCGCCCTTCCAATACCGCGTCCACATTCATCCCATGGTGTCCGTCACGCAGGGCACCATCGGCTACGTCTTCGCGCGCGACGGCATCGACCTGCCGGCCGGACAGACGCTTGCCGACAATTCCGGCATCGACGATTTCCGAGACGTGCGCGCTTTCCTGAGCAACGGCGGGCAGAAAGGCCCGCAGCGCATGATCCTGCGCGAAGGTACCCACATCATCAACCCCGCGCTGTTTGTCGTGATGACGGAGGAAGCGACTTACTCGATGTCGCTCGACGCCAAGGAAAAGATCTACTACGAGCAGATGCGCGGCGTGCTCGATGAGCGCGGCGGCTTCACGCCAGTCGTGATCAAGGAAAACACCGGCTCGCACGATTCCGACCAGTTGGCCGTGGTGACGGTGCAGGATGGTCCAGGCCTGCTGCGCGATGAGCTGTTGGCGCCGGATGTTGGCGACACCCACAACGCCTTCCAGGAGCCTGAAAAATTCCTCGCCGCCGGCGGACGCCGCGGCCGTCAGGAACGCGTTCTGGTGGAAGGCACTTACTTCATCAACCGCCTGTTCGCGACGGTGGAGTTCATCAGGAAGACCGTGATCCCGGTCGGCTATGTTGGCGTGGTCGTGTCCTATACCGGCCATAAGGGTACCGACTTGTCCGGCACCGAGTACACGCATGGTGAGTTGGTGGAAAGCGGTTGCCGCGGCGTGTGGCGCGATCCGCTCATGCCTGGCAAGTACGCATTCAACACCTACGCCGGCAAGATCGAACTGGTGCCGACCACGAACTTTGTGCTGATGTGGAAGTCGGGCGAAAGCGGTTCCAGCTTCGACAAGAACCTGCGCGAGATCACGCTCATTACCAAGGACGCGTTTGAACCGCAGCTGCCGCTGTCGGTCGTGGTGCACATCGACTACCGCAAGGCGCCGATGGTGGTGCAGCGCTTCGGCAATGTTGCGCAATTGGTGGAGCAGACGCTGGACCCGATGGTGTCCTCATACTTCAAGAACGTCTCGCAGACCAAGACCTTCATTGAACTGATTCAGTCGCGCAGCGAATTGCAGCTCAATGCGTCGGAAGACATGAAGCAGCGCTTCCAGGCCTACTCGCTGGAATTCCAGGAAGTGCTGATCGGCACGCCGAAGCCGCAGCAGGGCGACAACAAGATCGAGAACATCATGGCCCAGCTGCGCGATCGCCAGATCGCGCGCGAACAGGTGGAGACCTTCGCGCAGAAGCAGATCGCCGCGGATAAGGAGCGTGAACTGAACGAAGCCGAGCAGCGCGCCGCCAAACAGAAAGAGCTGACCGGATCGCTGGTGGATATCTCGATCAAGGAAAACCAGGGTGCGGCCAATGTGAAGGCTGCCGAGAAGCGCCGCCAGGAGATCGAGGCGCTCTCGCAGGCCGAACGCTTCAAGCAGGAGATGGAAGGCGCGGGTCGCGCGTCCGCCATCCGCTCGGTGGGCGAGGCGGAAGCGGCCGCGATCCAGGCCAAGTCCGAAGCGATGCAGGGCGAGGGCGCGGATAAGCAGCTGACGCAAACCGTGATGCTGCGCCTGGCCGAGGCGTTTGAAGCAGCCAAGGTGCCGCTCGTTCCGCAAGTGCAAATGGGCGGCGCCGACAACAACGCTTTCGGCACCTTGCTTGGCTTGATGAGCGCCATCAAGGCGGGCGAGCTGACGGCGAAGCCAGAGAAAGCCTGAGTGTCGCGGCGCCGCGTCATGCGCGCTGCCAATGCAGCGCGTGCGGCGCGGCGATTATTTTTTGGCGGACTTGCGGCGTACCAGGCCGGCGCAAAGCAGGCCCAGTCCGAGCAAGGCGATGCTCGAAGGCTCTGGCACTTCCGCCGTCAGTCGAACGTTGTCGACACCAAATTCCTGGAAATAGCTGTTTTGGCCATTCGCAAAGCGCAGTTGATAGGTGCCTGCTGCCAGGCCGGACAAGTCGAAGCTCGAATGCTGCCACGGGATCGTCGTGCCGTAGCCGGTGACAGAGCCAGCGTTCAGCAGCAGATTTTGCACCACGCCGCCGGTTACGTCCCACGACCCTGCAGCTGCGGTCAGGATGTCAACCCGGCCAACTTGCTGGCTGCCGTTAATTTCCGTGCCATTGAAGGCGGCGTGGGTATTATCGAACCAGTCGAACTCCAGGATCAGAGAGTTGACGTTGGCAGTCTTGGTGAATGTTTGCAGAAGCGCCTGGCCGCTCGGTCCGTTCTGATCGCTGACTGCCACAAAGGTCCCGCCGGTGCTGTTCGCCTGGACAGCGTGGCCGCTATAAGGAACGTTGCCACCGTTAGCGATCGCGTTGAATTGTTGGCCGTTGGTGGTAGCTGAAGTCCAGCCTGCCAGCGAGCCAGTTTCGAAATTGCCATTGCTGATCAACTGGGTCGTGCCCGCCTGTGCGGAAGCCACGGCGGTAACTGCAATTGCGAATACAAAGATGTGCTTGAGAGACATGCTGCTTCCTGTGTGTTAGTGATGGCTATCATTGAGCAAGTAATGTGCCACAAGGAATTAACGGTTTAAAAACAGAAACTTATTAAAGAGTGCCGCACGACAATTAACGTTGTTGTAAAGTTTTCCGACAGCAGCGCGGCCTTAGGTTCTTCTGTGAAAAGGGCCCCCGCCGTGTCAGTTTCGCTGCACGTCAATCCTTGGCTTTCGCGATCACCTTGATCTCGAAGTCGAAGCCGTATAGCCAGGTCACGCCAACGGCGGTCACGGTCGGATGAGGGGCACGGCCCCAGTAATCCTGCACCACGCTCCAGATCTTCTCGAACTTCGATTCCGGGTCCACGATGAAGACGGTCACGTCCACCACGTCGTCGAACGAGCTGTTGGCCGCGTGCAGGATCGCGTTCAGGTTCTCGAATGCACGCCGGACCTGGGCTTCGAGGCCGGGCTCAGGAGAGCCTTCCTCGCGGCTGCCGACCTGGCCGGAAACGAACAGGAATCCGTTGGAGCGGATTGCCGGCGAATAGCGGTTCTGTTCATACAGCGAGTGCCGGCCCGGCGGGAAAACTACGTCACGTTTGCTCATCAAATACCTCCATTGTTTAGATAAGACAAACTGTAGCCACGCAGCCCCCGCAGATAAACAAGCAATTGACTCCAGCACTATTTGTATAATCCAAACAATGGACAGATTCGACGCCATGAAGGCCTTTGTTCGGGTGGTGGAGTCCGGCAGTTTCACGAAAGCGGCCGAAACGCTTCACATGAGCCGGACCAGCGTAACCCAGCTCATCCAGCAGCTGGAGGTCAGGCTGCGCGTCAAGCTGCTGAACCGGACCACGCGCAAGGTCAATGTCACGGCAGATGGCGCCGCGTATTACGATCGCGCGGTCCGTCTGCTGGCCGATCTGGACGACCTGGAAACCGGCCTGCCGAATGCGTCCTCCCTGCCCAAGGGCCTGTTGCGGGTGGACGTGCCGGCGCCGTTGGCGACCTTGATTCTGGTGCCCGCCTTGCCTGCCTTTTATGCGCGCTATCCGGACATTCAACTCGATATGGGCGCCAGCGACCGCAAGGTAGACCTGATCGGCGAAAACGTGGACTGCGTCGTGCGCGGCGGCGAATTTACCGACCAGTCTCTCGTTGCGCGCCACGTCGGCGACCTGGCGCTCGGCGTGTATGCAGCGGCCAGCTATCTTGAGCGCGCCGGCACGCCTGCGCATCCGGCTGAGCTGCAGGATTCGGAGCATCGCATTGTCAGCTTCCGCTGGTCCCGCAGCGGCAAGCCTTTCCCCTACGCGCTGAAACGCGATGGCGAGAGCGTGCGCGTGCAGGGTAGGCATGCGCTGGCGATCGACGACGGCAATGCTTATCTGGCCGCCGCACTGGCGGGCTTGGGCGTGCTCTGGTTACCCGAGTACATGGCCCGGGCCGCTGTCGCGCGCGGCGACCTGGTGCAGCTGTTCCAGGATTGGCACATCGACCCCATGCCGCTTTACCTTGCGTTTCCTGAAAACCGGCATGTAAGCAAGAAGCTGCGCGTATTTATCGATTGGGTGACCGAATTGATGGCGCAGCATGCGCCGGTTCAGGCCTGAATACGCTGGAAGTCCGGTCGTGATCGCGATCGTGTTAGTATACCCCCCTACCCTATATGTTCATGAGGAAGCCGTGTCGCATACGACTAAGGAAAAGGCAAAGCTGCTGGCGCGCGTGAAGCGGATTCGCGGGCAGCTTGAGGCGGTTGAGCGGGCGCTGGACGCGGAGCAGGGATGTTCGGAAGTGCTGCAGCTGCTGGCGGGCGCACGCGGGGCGATGAATGGGCTGATGGCGGAGGTGATCGAGGATCACCTGCTGGAGCATGTTGCCAGCAGTGCGCTGGATGAAGCGGAGCGCGCGGAAGGCGCAAAGGAACTGATCGGCGTTGTGAGGACTTATCTGAAATGAATATCGAGGCTTACAAGCATAGTCACGTCTTCGGCGCAGGCAGCCAGGCGGCAGAGCGCAGCACAAAGCTGGTCATGTGGATCACGGCCGCGATGATGGTCGTTGAAATCGGCGCCGGCTGGGCGTTCAGCTCGATGGCCCTGCTGGCGGACGGCTGGCATATGAGCTCGCACGCACTGGCGATCGGACTGAGCGCATTCGCCTACTCGGCGGCGCGCAAGTATGCGAAGGATGCGCGCTTCGCCTTCGGCACGTGGAAGATGGAGATCCTGGCCGGTTATACGAGTGCGGTCTTCCTGCTTGGGATCGCGGCGCTGATGGCGTTCAGCTCGATCGAGCGCATCTTCGCGCCGCAGCCGATTCATTACCAGGACGCGATTATTATCGGCATCGTGGGACTGGTGGTGAATATCGTTTGCGCGGTGATCCTGGGCGGTGCGCATTCAAATGGGCATGAGCATGGACATCATCATGGTCACGATCACCACGGCGGCCACCATCACGGTCATCATGACTTGAATCTCAAGTCGGCCTATGTGCACGTGATCGCGGATGCGGCAACGTCCGTGCTGGCGATTGCTGCGCTGGCTGGCGGCTGGATGTTTGGCTGGAGCTGGCTGGACCCGGTGATGGGCATTGTCGGCGCGGTGCTGGTGGCCGTGTGGGCGAAGAACCTGATCGCTGAAACGGGCAAGGTGCTGCTGGACCGCGAAATGGATGCGCCGGTGGTGGAAGAGATCCGCGAAGTGGTTGAAGACGGCGCCAGCAAGCTGGCCGACCTGCACGTATGGCGCGTCGGCCGCCAGCATTATGCCTGCGCGCTAAGCGTGGTCACAACGGACGCCGGGCTCACAGCGCAGGAATTGCGTGCGCGCCTCGGCGTCCATGAGGAAATCGTTCACTCCACTATCGAGATACACCGTATCCAGTAGCGGCCCAGTAGATTCCGCCCAGCAGGTGGGTCAGGTACTGCGGGTCGCGATACATTTCGCCGTTGTGACCAAGGGCCGTGACGAAGACGCGGCCCTTTTCGTATTGGTGGTACCAGCTGACGGGGTGGTCGCCATTCATGCCGGTCGAGACTTGCCCCGGCCAGATCTTGGTCACGTCGTAGCTTGATTCGTCCACCTTCAGCACCGCGTTGACCTTGATGTTGAACGGGTTCGTGGTTTCGTACCATTCGTCGCTCCAGATCCAGCGGTCGGGGATGCCGTAGCTGGCCGGAAATTTGCTGTCGGCGACCGTGACCACGCCGGTTTGCAGCATGGGGTGGGTCTTGAAGGTGCGGCCGACCATCTTTTCATACCACACCCACCCGTTCGGCGGCGTGATCAGCGCACGGTGCACGACGACGGCGTTGCCGCCGTTGCGCATGTATTCCTCGAACTTCGCCCGCTGTGCCGGGTTCAGTTCTTCGCCGGGCGTATTGAGGAAGACCACTGCCGCATACTGCTTCAGGTTTTCCTTTTCGAAGACTTCCGGCTTGTTGGTCCAGTTGAAGTCGAAGGAGTGCAGCTTGCCGAGCTTTTCGAAGCTGTCGCGGGCGATCGGAATGTATTCGTAGTGGTACTTGTTCGGGATGGCCAGCACGAGCAGCTTGAACTGGCTGTCGGCGGCGGCGTTCGATGCTGCGAGGGCCACGGCGAGGGCGATGGTTAAGCGTTTCACGGTTTTCTCCTTATGGTGCGGGCACGCCATCGGGCTTGCGGTTGCCGCGCGGGATCAGCCAGCCGCCGTCGCTGAGCCAGTCGGACAGGCGGTCCGGCCAGTGCTGCAGCGAGACGCGCTCGCCGCGCTGGCCGACGTTGAAGGCGTGGTCGGTGTCCGCATAGAGGTGCAGTTCTGCGGAGACGTTGGCGTTCGTCAGCTGCTGGTACAGGGTTAGCGCTGGCGGCATGCAGCATTTGTCGAGCGAGCCGGCAGCGATGAATGCGGGCGGCGCGGATTGCGGCGCTTTTGCCGGCGTGCCGAGGGGACCGGGGTAGATCAGGATCTGGAAATCCGGGCGGGCGCTCACGGCGTCGATGGCGTCGGCGCGCGGGGAGGCGGTGGGCTCGGGGTTGTCGGCGACGAGGGAGACCAGTTCGCCGCCGGCGGAGAAACCCATGATGCCGATGCGCTGCGGATCGATGCCGTAATCCGCCGCGTGGGCGCGCACCCAGCGGACTGCGCGGCGCAGGTCGGAGGCGGCATGGCCTTCGATGGTGTAGCGGGAGCCCTCGTCGCGCGCCAGGCGGTACTTGAGGACGAAGGCGGTCACGCCGACGCGGTTCAGGTTCTTGCCCGCGGCCAGGCCTTCGTTAATGTAGACCAGCATGCGGTGGCCGCCGCCGGGGACGACGATGACGGCAGCGCCGTTGGCGTGGCGAGGATCGGCGCGCAATACGGTCAGCGAAGGATCGTGGATGTTGCTGTAATAGGCGTTGTCCTTCACCGTTTCAGGCTCGCCGTGGCGCTGCTCGGAGCCAGGGGCCCCGTTCGGCCAGAGCTGGACGACGGGTGGCGCGGGTTGCTGGGCCAGCGCGCTGGCGCTGGGGAGCAGGAACAGCGCCGTGGCGGCAATGCCGGCGGCGCGGCGCAGGTCAGATTTGAGTCGCATAGAGGCTGTGGTGAGTGAGGATGAACAGCGTGCGCTTGTCCGGGCCGCCGAAGATCAGCTGCAAGGGACGTTCAGGCACGTCGATGCGGCCCTTTTCCTGTGCGTCCGGGCCGTAGATGAAGACCTGGCCGTTGGCGACGTAGACATTGCCCGCGCCATCGACCGCCGCGCTTTCGCCGCCTCGGTTGGCCGCCAGCTTGAGGTCCGTGATGCCGCCGCCCGCATTCAGCTTGCCGCTGAAGGTGCGGTTTTCCGAGCCGTTGGTGAACACGATGCGCTCGCCAACGCGGCCATACACGAAGCCGTGCGTCTGCAGCGTGTCGGACCAGCGGTAGCCCAGGTGGTCGGCGGGCCCTTGTCGCAATACGCGGTAGGCAGGCAGCACCAGGCTGCCGTCCGGCGATGCGTACTCACGTGCGTTGGCTTGTGCCGCGTCGCGCGCAAACATCTCGGCCAGCGTGGTGAACTGATAAGTCTCGGGATTCAGCTGGTCGCGGAACTCGCCGTTGTTCCAGAAGTTGACAGGGCTTGCCACCAGCGCGTTCGGCCGCGATGCCACAGGCGTCGGCTTGATCATCGTGACCTCCGTGCCTGGCGTGCCGGGCTTGAAGCTGTAGACGGAAGCCTCCGCACCGTAGGAGGACAGCACCATCACATTGCCGCTGGCGTCCACCGCCGTGTTGACCGGATCGAGCGGCGCGTCGCGCACTACGACAAGGCCTTCACCCTTCGCCCAGCTGTAGATGCGCTTGAAGTGGCGGTCGACGAAATACAGTTTGCCCCTTGCATCCACCGAGGCGCCGGCGATGGAATAAAAGCCGGTTTCGAGTTTCGTAACCGCACCGGATGCCGCCGGCGCCGATTTCTGCTGGCCCGTGTAATCGAGCACGGCGAATTCGCGCTCGCGTACCTGGAGTTTGTTGGTCACGTCCACAATCGCGTTCTCGTATGGGTACTTGCTGGCGCGCAGATAGGTGGCGCAGCCATTGTCGTCGCAGGTGGCAAAGCCGCTTTCGCCATTCACATGCACATTGCGGAAGCGGATGTCGCTGGAGTTGGTCAGCATCACGGCGGCTGGCGCTGGCTTGATCGAGCGCGTCACGCGGTAACCGTGATAGTTCGCGAACAGGAGGTTGCGCGAGTTGCGCACTTCGAGCGACACGGAATCCATGCCGTCGCGGACTTCCTCTTCCGTCTGCGGCGCATGGAATTCCCAGTTCTCGACGCCATCCAGCACGATCTCGGCGCGGATGTGGTGCTCGGCCGACAGCTCATACACGCGGCCCGGCGTTTTCGTATTGCTGACGTAGAAGCCCGCCTGCGCATAGCCGCTCGGCGACCAGATGCCGGTGAAAGTGCCGCCGCCGCCATCGGTTACCCATACGCTCGGGTATTGGCGGTCCCAGAACCAGGTCGTGTCCCAATTGGAGGTCTTCTTGTACGGGTCGGAACGGCTGCCGTCATAGAGGCGCGTACCGTGGCCGCCCTGGATGCGCACATCGTCCACCAGCGAGTGCTCGCCGGCCTTCCACAGCAGGGCCACCGCGCGCTGATTCACTTCGCCGGTGGCGAGGCCGATGCCGGTCACGATTGCGTCGCCGCCTTTCGCGCTTTCCAGCAGGGCTTTCGGGCCGTCGACGCCCTGGTATTTTGGCGAGCCGTTCGGCAGCACCAGCTGAGTGAGGCCGGGGTGGAGGCCCACCAGCACGGTGTCCGGCTTGAGGCGGATCGTGTCATTGACCACGTAGAAGCCGAGCGGCAGGTAGACCACGCGGTTGCTGTCGATGGCTTTCTGCAGCGCTGCCGTATCGTCGGCCTTGCCGTCGCCCATCGCGCCGAAGCTGCGGGCATTGGCCCACTGCGAGGTGGGCGGCAGGGCGCGCAGCACGCGTTTCGGATCAGCCTTCGCCGGCGCCGCGCCGGTCTGGAAATTGGTGGCGAACTTGCCGGGCGAGCCGAGGTCGGATAGCGCCATACCGTAGGTGAATTCCTTGACCTGGTAGCTGCGGCCGGAACCTGCCAGCGTCTTGCCGCTGTCGCGGAAGCGCGCCCAGGTCGGCACATTGCGTGCAGTGGTTTTTTCGAAGCCCACCTGGGTGTAGACATTGTCCTCATTGCTGACGATGAGCGCGGCCTTGCTGACGTTCTCGAAGCGCACATCGCTGCCCCACAGCCAGTCGCCGTAGCCGCGGTCGATTTCCACGCCCACCGGGGTGTTGCGGATATCGACGTTGGCCAGCGTGAGGCCCGCCTCGTGCTCGCGGATGGCGGCATCGCGCTGGCCGTCGAAGGTGGCGTCCATCAGCGTGTACTGCCAGGCAGGCGAAGTCTTCTCGCTCAGGATGCCGTAACGGCCGCCGTAGAAGCGCAGGTTGTAGCCGACGTTGCCCACGTTGTAGATGCCGGCCATGCCGGAGCCGATGTGGAAGTCGATGTGGCTCAGGTTCGAGTGCTGGGCGGTGCGCTGGCGTACTGCAGCAGCGGCTGGATTGCCTTCGCCGATTTCAAAGTCCACATTGGACAGCACGGAATAGAAGGTCGAGGAATTCGCGTCGCGCACGTTTTCGCTGAAAGGAACGGCGCTCGCTACGGGCACGGGCACCTTGCCGACCGTGTACTGGTCGCCACCGGTGAACACCACCATCGTGGATACGCCCTTCTGGAAGCCCGGCGTACGCGGTGCCAGCACGAAGACGGGGCGGGTGGGGCCGACGCCGTACACACGCACAGCCAGCGGAATCAGGATGCTGCGCGTGATGCGGTAGCGGCCGGACGGCAGGAAGACCACGCCGCCCTGGCCTCCGTTGGCCACGCTATTGATGGCTTTCTGGATCGCGTCCGTATCGTCGGTTTTGCCGTCGGCTTTGGCTTGCACGGTGGCGGCGCTGGGATCGTCCGGCCTGGTCTGGAAGGCGGAGATCGATGCGGCGGATGCCGGCAGCGCGGCCGCCAGCAGAAGGGTGAGAAGAGGGAGTTTCGACATTTAGTGCTTATCCTTTGCTGACCAGCAGCGACAAGAGCATCACGAAAATCAGACCAAATACGCCGACCAGGGTTTCCATCAGCGTCCATGAGCGGAAAGTGTCTTTCAGCGACAGGCCGAAATATTCCTTGAACATCCAGAAGCCGGAATCGTTGACGTGACTGCACATCAGGCTTCCGGCGCCGATTGCCAGCACCATCAGGTTGGCATCGACGCCCGAGCTTTGCACCAGCGGGCCGACGATGCCGGCCGCCGTGACGCCGGCCACGGTGGCGGAGCCGAGGCAGATGCGGATCAGCGTCGCCACCAGCCAGGCCAGCACCAGAGGCGGCATGGGCAGGCTGCCCAGTTGCGCGCCCAGTTGTGCGCTCACGCCGGATTCGATCAGCACCTGCTTCAGCGCTCCGGCCCCGGCGATGATCAGCAGGATCGGCGCGATGTCACGCAAGGCTTCCTGCGCGCCTTTCATCACGTCGGGCAGCGGCTGTTTGCGGCTTAAGCCCAGCGTGAACACGGCAACGGCGTAGGACAGCAGCATCACGACCATCGGGTTCGCCAGCAGCGAGAGCGTGCCGTTCGCGCCTGGCCATGCCATCTGCAGCAGCGTGGCCGCGGCCAGCAACATGACGGGCAGCAGGGCGGTGAAGAAGCTTCTGGCGGCGCCGGGAAGTTCCGCATCGGGGCGCAACTCAGTGCGGAACATGGGCGCCGGTTCGGCGCGGATGTGGCGCAGCGACATGGCAAACACCGGCCCGGCGATGATCAGCGTCGGCACCGCAACAATCAGGCCGTACACCAGCGTCTTGCCCATGTCGGCATGGAACTGGGCGACGAGGGCGACGGGCGAAGGATGCGGCGGCAGGAAGCCGTGCGCGATCGACAGGCCGGCCAGCAGCGGCACGGCCAGCGCGACGGCAGGACGTCCGGACTGGTAGACCAGCGAAAAAATCAGCGGCACCAGCAACACGAAGCCTACGTTGTAGTAGAGCGGGATGCCGACCACGAAACCGGTGATCGTCAGCGCCACCGGGACGCGCGCAGGGCCAGACGCCTTGATCAGCGTGGTGGCGATGCGCTGGGCGGCGCCGCTGTCGGCAATCAGCTTGCCGAAGACGGCGCCCAGGCAGACGATGACGATCAGGGAGCCCAGGAGATCGCCGACGCCTTTTTCAATGGCGCCGGGGATCTTCTGCAGCGGCATCCCGAGGAGCAGGCCAGCCACCAGCGCCGCAATCACGAACGCTATCAGTGGCTGGACCTTGCCCCAGGCGATGAGGACGGTCAGGAGCCCGACCGCCGCCAGGACGGAGAACAAGGCCAACACGGCGATGTTCCCGGCTTAGTAGGTGTAGCGCAGGCCGAGGCGATAGGTGCGGCCGACCACGTCGTACAGCGTCGGGTTGATACCGAAGCTGGCGTTGGTCTGCGGCGCTGGCGCCGGATCGCGGTCGTTCAGGTTATCGATCTTGAAGTAGGCCGACAGCTGCTTCGAGAACTTGTAGCTACCGCCCAGGTCAACATACAGCGCGCCCTTCATCTTGTTGTCGTAGATGGTCGGATGGATCAGCGTCGAAGTCGGGCAGTTGGTCTGGCACTCGATGTACTCGTTGCTGTACACGCCATCGCTGAACCAGCGCTGGCTCAGGGTTACGCTGGCCTTGTCGTTCTCCCAGGTCTGCTGCGCCAGCACCTTCCACTTCGGCGTGCCGCCCAGGTTGACGCCTGCCCCATCCGTCGGAATCGTGCCGACCACGCCGGATTCGGTGATGAAGTGCAGCGTGCGGGTCGCCAGACCGCGCAGGGTGAACTTGCCGGGCAGGCCCAGTTTATCCAGCGGGGTCTGGTAGGAAGCCTCAACGTCAAAGCCCTTGTTGCGCAGCGAAGCCAGGTTGAATGCCTGCACCGTCACGAAATTGCTGCCTGGCTGGTTCAGGACCATCGCCGAGCAGATTTCCTGGTTGCCGGCCACGCACAGGTCCACTTCCTGCTGCACGGACAGCGCGGAAATCACTTCCTTCACCTTGATGTCGAAGTAGTCGATGGAAGCGCTGAAGCCAGGCGCCCAGCTTGGCTGCGTCATCACCACGCCGAAGATATTGTTGCGGGCGATTTCAGGACGCAGATTGGTATTGCCCACGGTGCGCTGCTGGATCGAGATCGTGTTGCCCTGGTACTGCACCACGTTGTTCACTACCACTGGAGCGGCAAACAGTTCGCTCAGGTTCGGTGCGCGCACGTCCTTCGAAGTCACGGCGCGGAAGCGCAGGCCGTCGATGCCGGTCTTCCAGTTGGCGCCCAGCTTCCAGGTTTCGGTGTGGCCGGAAGTGCTGTACTTGGTGTGGCGGTCGGCCAGATTGATGTTGGCCTCACCCCAGGTGGCGGACTTCAGGACCGGCACGTTCAGCTCCAGGTAAGCCTCGCGTACGTTATAGGAGCCCTGGCCGTTGTGGTAGTTGCCCGCGTACCAGTTGTTGCCGACGGTCGAATTCAGCAGCGGATCGGCCGGATACTCGGCGGTGTTCGGCGAATCCGGGAACACGCCGTTGCCGTAAGGGTCGCCTTTCACGCGGTACTTCTCGCGGCGGTATTCGGCGCCGGTCGCCAGCGCCACCGGGCCGGCCCAGGATTCGAAGGCTTCACCGTTGATGTTGAAGCTGGCCACGTCCTGCTGCTGGCGGGTGCGCTGTACCGGGCCGTTCTCCGGCGCGATATAGCTCCACGCTGCCTGGCTGACCGGGTTGTTGCCGATGATGTTCAGCGGCACGCAGCCGGATGAGCGGGCCACGGTGTTGCGGCAGGCGATGCTGCCGTCTGCCAGGCGCACGGCGTCGATGGCGGCGTTATAGCGCGAGTTCAGCGTGATGTCGTGCACGATGATGTCCGTGCGGTTCTTGCCGTGCTCGATGTAGCTGTCGTAGCTCCAGTCCTTGCCGAAGGCGTTGAAGCGGCCTTCGGCGCCGATCACAAAGCGGTTCTGGATACGGGTCGGGTGGACGTTGATATTCTCGGGGAAGATCGCGTTCGCCGTGCCGTATTGGAAGCTGGTGATGTTGTTGGCCGCGCAAGCTGCAGCGATGGACGCAGGCAGGTAGGGGTTGCTGCACTGGATGGTCAGGTTGGCATTCTTGGCTGCGCCAGGGTTGGGCGAGAAGTGCGAAGCCACGGAACCGAAGTTGAAGGTTGCGTAGATCTCGTTCTCGGGATTCAGTTCCCAGGACAGGCGGGTGTAGCCGACCTTGCGCTTCAGGTTCATCGCCAGGTTGGTGCCGGAGCCCACGCTGCCGCTCAAGTCACCACCCACGCAGAAGGGATTGATACAGTTGGTGACGGCGCCGGTGCCGGTCGGCACGCCGTTCGAGCCGTACTGGAACTGGTAAGGAACGCCGCCATCGCCGAAGGCCGTGCCCTGCAGCGGGCCGCTGGTGATCAGGCCATATTTCGAGTACTGGTACTGCTGCGCGTGCTCGATAAAGCGGTACTGCGGCTTGCCGTCGTTGGTCTGGGCCAGCGGGCGGACCTGGAAGGCCGGGTTCTTGTACCAGGTGCGGCCGTTCGGACCCACTTCGCCGAAGCCCGGCGAATCGATGCCGTTTTCCTTGCCCAGTTCACCGCTCACCACCACGCGCAGCCTGTCGTCCAGGAAGGCCTTGCCGAAGGCCGCCTGCAGCGTGCCGTGCTGGTCGTCGCCATAGGTAGTGGCGCCGCCTTCCACATTGGCCTTGAAGCCTTCGAACTTCTTGTCGGTGATGAAGTTGACCACGCCGGAGACGGCGTCCGAGCCGTAGGAAGCGGAGGCGCCGCCGGTCACCACGTCCACGCGCTTGACCAGTAGTTGCGGGAACTGGCTCACGTCCGTCACGCCGGTCACGTTCGCGCCGACCACGCGCTGGCCATCCAGCAGGGTCAGGGTGCGGATCGGACCCAGGCCGCGCAGGCTCAGGGAGCTCAGGCCCTGAATGCCGGAGCTGGTGCTGTTGGTGCTGGTGGCGCGGCCCGTGCTGCCCTGCAGGGCCGGCAGTTCGGCGATGGTGTTGAACAGGTTGGGCTTCGCTGCTTTTTCCAGGTCGGCCGTGCCAAGGCTGGTGGTCGGCGTCGGCTGGGTGAAGCCACGGGCTGCAATGCGCGAGCCGGAGATTTTCACGACGGTCGTTTCAGCGACTGGTTCGGCGGCTTCCGGCGCGGCCTGGGCGGCGGGAGCGGCTGCGGCGCTGTTGTCGGCCGCCGCTGCTTCGGCCTGCGCCTGCTGGGCGTAGCCGGGAAGGGCCATCAGCGCGCAGGCGCTGGCGACGGCGAGATTGATCAGGGTTCTTTGAGCTGGGTTACGCATTTTCTGTCTCCGTTGTTTCTTGTAATGTGATCGGCAGGACGGCTAAGCGATGCGCGCTAGCAGCGCATCGGGGGGTAGTGCGATATCGAGGCTGACGCCCCCCTCGTCGGGCTGCAGCGGTTCCAGGTCGCGCAGCTGGCTGTCCAGCAGCGAGAGCGGCATGTAGTGGCCCTGGCGCGACTGCATGCGGTTCGCGATCAGGTCGCGCGGGCCCTGCAGGTGAACGAACTGCAGTTCCGGGTCGCCCTGGCGCAGCAAGTCGCGGTAGCGGCGCTTCAGCGCTGAACACGACACCACCAGCCCCACATTCTTTTCCCGAGCGGCGCGGATCTCGGCCTGCAATGTAAGCAGCCATTCGGCGCGGTCCTCGTCGGTCAGCGGCATGCCGGCCGACATTTTGGCCACATTGGCCTCCGGGTGAAATTTGTCTCCTTCGATGAAGTTCACGCCCCTGGCTTGTGCCAGTGCCGTTCCTACCGTGCTCTTGCCGCACCCGCATACGCCCATCACGACATATCGGCGGCTTTCCGGTTGTTTCATTTGATCTCCACAGTTAGCGCTACCATTTATCGCAAGTCTAGAGCACTTGTGGAATTTGTAAAGATCTATCAATGGTGCACGGCATCAGAAGCGCGCCATAGGAGGGTATCCCTTCATAGTAGAAAGTACTAAAATTTGGTAGCGATATCAGTTGCCACCCCTGTTGCGTTTCACGATACGGCCGGAAAAAGCAAAGCCCCGCAAGGGATGCGGGGCCCGGGAGTGTAGGGCGGATCATTGATCCGCCGTGCATGATCAACGACGGCGCTTGATCAAGCTATCGACAGAAAACGCCCCGCCACCATAAGCAACCAGCGGCAACAACAACCCCGCCCAGCTCAAATGAGTCGGCCACGCCGCCGGATAAACGAAGATCTCGATCACCACCGTCATCCCCAGCAGCGCCAGGGCCGAGGAGCGGGTGAACAGGCCAACAACCAGCAGCAACGGCAGGAAATGCTCCGCATAAGTCGCCAGCTGTGCTGCGATATCGGACGGCAGCAGCGGCAGCGCATATTCGTATTCGAACAGGTCATAGGTCGACTGCTTCAGCGTGAGCAGGCCTTCGACCTTGGTGCGGCCGGACAGGAAGAAGATCGCGGCGATGGCGATGCGCGCCACCAGCAGCTGCACGGCGGGTGGGATAAGGCGCGGCAGCGCCGTTGCGTAAGTTTCGTTCTGGGTAGTCATGATGGATCCTTAGAGATGGTATTTTTCGCGCACCAGGTGGCCGATGCCCATGCGGTCCAGGATGGGCATGGGGCACAGGAAGGTGACGCGCACGGTGCCGGGCAGGCGGCTGATTTCAATGGAACCGTTGATCGTGGCGCGGTTCAGCACCTCGTCATACGGCAGGCCCGTGACTTCGGCGGCGCGCGACAGGCCGTTGCGGGTGGCTTCGTTCAGGTTCTTGCCGCTGCCGATAAAGGTGATCGGGCCGTTCTGCTCGATGTCGCGCTGGCCCCAGCGATCGGCGAGCGCGCGCACTTTCTGGCGCTGTTCGGCCGTCATCGGGCGCGCCATCGGCGGCAGGTCGTCCTCGTTCTGCAGCAGGATGGGGCCGGGAATGGTCAGGTTCTTGATCACCTCCACCGTCAGTTCGGTCACGCCGCTGACATCCGTGGCGTGACCGGCGATTTCGCCGTTGCCCTGCTGCGCGTGCATGTCGCCGAGGTAGACGCCGGCGCCCGGCACTTTCACTGGGCAGATCAGGATGGCGCCTTGGCGCACCGAGTTGGTGTCCATATGGCCGTCGGTACGGGCCTCGTCCAGTTCTTCCTGGGTCATACCATAACGATGCGGCGCGCCGACCAGGTGCTGGCCGAAGTCGGCACAGTTGTGCGAGTCCGGCAGGTCGCGTGATGGCGTGGTGCCGATATTTCCGAGGAAGGGACGCATATGCGCCGCCAGTCCAGGGATGTCCGCGCGCGCCAGCGCCAGGATGGAATGCTGGGCTGCGAATTCCGGCAGCGCAGAGGCTTCAGGCGCCTTGCCCGCCAGCTGGTTGGCGATCTCCTGGTTCACCGTCAGGCTGACCTGGTTCTCCTGGTCGAACACGATCACATAGCCGTGGCCGAAACGAAAGGCGTTTACTTCGGCGCCGCAATGGCTGCAGCGGATCGCTTCCTCGCCGATGCCCTGCACATGGCTGGCCGGATGTTCGGTGCCGCAGGCGGAACACAGCTTCGACACGAAGGGGTCGCCGTTGTAGCGGCCCTCGACGAATTCCATCACGCCGGACGAAGTGGCGATCGAGGTTACGCGCATGCGGTCGATTTTCAGCGCCACGGCGTCCCCCACTTCAGCGCCTTCGATGGCGACCGGCTGCGTCACTTCATGGCCGCCCTGGAAGGCGGGCGTGATCATCGGTCCCCAGCATCCGGGGGGCGTGCCGGCAAACAGCTTGCCGCCATCGGCCAGCGGGCCAAGCATCTTCTGGCTCGGACCGATGATGCCCTGGGTGTAGGTAACGACTGCGAGTTCTTTTACTGCCATGTTCATCTCTCCTATGTTCAGGTGCGCCATTTGGCGTTGCGGACCATTTCCGCGATTGCGTCGGCGAAGGCTTGCGGAGCTTCCAGCGGCAGGTTGTGGCCGGCGCCTTCGATCATGCGCGCCGTCGGATCGTCGACCGGTATGCCGCTGGCGCTTCCGCGCAGCGTGAGCACGGGCGCAGAGACGGTGGGAACGGCGGCGTTGGACGGCGTGTCGGTCAGAATGGCGGCGAAGTCCGGGTTGTCGAAGCTCACGGCGGCGCGGGCGAAAACAGCTTCATCGAAGCGCCAGTCCGGCGAATTGGCCGTCCACAGCTTGCGGGCGAAACCGCGCCGATCCTTTTGCAGTGCGGCGCGTTCGGGCACCGGCCGCCAAAGGCCATCGACAGCAACGATGCCCTTGCAGCGCGTGGGCTTCAGCTGCGCAAAAGCGCGGGCGGCGACGGCGCCCTGGCCGAAGCCCGCCACCACGGCCTCCGGATGGTGCAGCGAGTCGATCACGGTCAGCGTGTCGGCGCCGAGCGCTTCGGGCTGGGCGGAGCGGGCGATCGACTTGTCCTTGAAGCGCGTGCTGCCGTGACCGCGCATATACGGCACGAGCACGCGGAAGCCCTGCTCCGCCAGCAGGGGAATGACTTCGGTGAAGCTGTGGATGTCGTAACCGAAGTCGTGTAGCAGGACCACCGGCCTGCCCTCTTCAGGGCCGGCCGAGTGGTATCCGAAATTGATATCGCCGGAGCCGACTTGCTGGGTCTTCAGCCGCGGCAGGGCCTTGCGGACAGGCGCAGCGAAGGCGGCGCCCGGCGCTTGTGCGAGCGCGAAGCCGGCAGCGGCGGCGCTGGCCGTCATCAAAAAGCCGCGGCGGTTCATGGCTCGACTCCTGTCACAAGCTCACTGCCGATCCAATCGGCCAGCAGCTCGCCGGCTTTCGCCACGCCTTGCTCTTCACCGAGGCGCGTGATCAGCATTTCGCACAGGCTGGGGAAGCTGCCGTTGGACTGGGCATGCATCAGCGCGTCATACTCCAGCGGATCGAGCGTGCGCAGGCAGGACGTGAAGCCGCGGCGCCAAACTTGCAGGCCTCGCGATTCCGGCAGCATCTCGCCGTCGGGATGTTGCGTGCCTTCCTGCATGGCCCACCAGATATCGGCGGCATTGGTGCTGGCCTGGGTGGTCAGCAGGGTCGGCGTGAATTGCAGGCGCGCGGTGTCCCAGTTGACGTTGGCCAGGTCGGCGGCGGTAATGGGCTGGGCATCGCCGGCGACGAAGGCAGTGCCCAGCGACTGCTCGATCCAGGCCAGATCGTGCACATCGGGGTTCAGGGGGAATTCGGTACGCAAGGTTTCTCCAAAATGGGCGGCATAGGCGTCCAGCGTCCAGGCGTAAGGCGGACGCGCATCGATATGGGCCACGGCCGCATGCAGGAAGGCTTCCTCGCCCATGAAGGCGCGCGTTTGCGGGAAGGACGATTGCAGGCAGGCGACAAGTTGGCCGCGGTAGTTGTTCTGGTAGACGAAGAGGCCGGGATCGGAATCGCCGGTCAGCTCGCGCGCTGCGTCGTCGGAGGCTTCCACCAGCCAGGTGCGGAAGCCGCGTTGCAGTTCTGCGAGATTCATGCTGCCTCCTTATGGGCGGCGCGGGCGATGGCGCGCGCCAGGTCCAGCTCCGCCATCAGTTCCGGCAGTGGCGGGATCTTGTCGTCGCGCTCGATCATGGTCACGGCGTGCGGGAAGCGCGCGGACGCAATCGCGTACAAGCTCCATACGCCATCGGGTACAGGGCTGTCGTGGGTGTCGATCAGCAGGTGCTCGCCTTGGCTGTGGCCCGCAAGATGCATCTGGCGCACGCGGTCGGCGGGAATACTGTTCAGGAAGGCATGCGCATCGAAGCCGTGGTTGCTGGCGCTGACGAAGACATTGTTCACGTCCAGCAGCAGGCCGCAGCCGGTGCGCCTGCTCATCTCGGCCAGGAACTCCCATTCCGACATCGAGGCGCCGTCAAAGGCGATATAGCTGGAAGGGTTCTCGAACAGCATGGCGCGGCCGAGGGCGTTCTGCGCCTGGTCGATATTGTTGCAGACGATGTCCAGCGCTTCCCCGGTATAGGGCAGCGGCAGCAGGTCGTGCGAGTTGAAGCCGTCGATGCGCGACCAGCTCAGGTGGTCGGACACGATCACCGGCTCGATCTCATCGACCAGCGCTTTCAGGCGCTGCAGATAGTCGGCGCGCAAACCGTCGGCCGAACCGATGGACATGGACACGCCATGCAGCGCAACCGGATAGCGCTCGCGCACCTGGCGCAGGATATGGCGCGGCTGGCCGCCTGCCACCATGAAATTCTCGGAAATGACCTCCACAAAATCGACGGGAACGTCGGTTTCCAGGAAGTCCCGGTAGTGTTCCTTGCGCAGGCCCAGGCCATGGCCGGAGATGCTGGGTAGGGATCGTGACATCGCTGTACTCTCTTCAGAAATGGCCCGGCGCGATGGCCGGGCCGTAATGCTTGATTACTTCGGTTCGGTCAGGGTGCCGCCCAGCTTCTTGCACTCGGTCGGGGTTTTCACCAGGACGCCCTGGCCCTTGCACTCGTTCAGGCCCTTGCAGTCGTTGTGGGCGGTGGCGCACAGGCTGGTGCCCTTGCAGGTGTTCACGCCGTAGCAGCGGCCTGGTTGTTCTTTCTGCGCGCCGGCGGCGTAGGCAGGGGTGGAAGCCATGGTGGCCAGTGCGAGCATGGCAGCGGCGGCGGCGAAGGATGCGGTCTTGATCATGATGTTTACTCCGTTGGATAAATTAAATGGATTTACTTGGCGGCCAGTGCGGCCTCTTCGATCACCCTGGCGACGGCTTCCGGCTGGGAGATATACACAGCGTGGCTGGCCTTCACTTCGGTGACTTTGCTACCGGCGCGCTGGTACATCCAGCGCTGCAGGTCGGGGGTGATGGTGCGGTCTTCCGTGGCCACGATGCCGTAGCTCGGAATGCCGCGCCATGCGACGGTGCGCGATTGGCCGCCGAGGGCGCCGATGGTCGCGAATGGCTGGGACGCCGCCATATAGTTGGTGCGGTTCTCCGACAGGTCGCCCGCCCAGTCGCGGCCGAAGTTGGCCGGGTCGTAGTAGGCGAAGCCGTCGAAGGTGTACTTGATGTTGTCGACTTCAGGCGGCATCGAGTTGGTCAGCTGGTTGGCGGATTCCGCCACGTCCGGCGCGAAGCCGGCCACATAGACCAGGGCCTTGATCTTGCTGATCTTGCCGGCGGCCGTAATGACGTTGCCGCCATAGCCGTGGCCCACCAGGACTGTCGGGCCATTCGCGGCGAACATTTTTTTGTCCAGCAAGCCGCCGTCTTCCTGCACTGAGTGATAGCCCGGCTGCAGCACGGTGACGTTGTAGCCTTTCCAGTACAGGATGTCGTGCACCACGCGCCAGCCGGAACCATCGACGAAGGCGTCCTGTACGATGATGACGTTCTTTGCGCCAGCCGGGGTGGGGCGCTGCGGTGCGTCCGCGGCGTGGGCGGCGGAAGCGGCGGCTGCCAGCATGGCGGCGGCGAGGGCGATTTGGGAATACTTCTTCATGGCTTGTGCTTTCCTGATCAGCGCTTGACCGGGGCCAGGGAGCCGAAGCCTTTCGGGGTCTTGATGGTGGTGCAGGTGCCTTTGTCCACCAGGGTCCAGGCGTCGCCTTGGTAATCGCGGGTGGAGGTGGCGGCGCAGGAGGTGCCTGGGCCGGCGGCGCAGTCGTTCTGGCCGGCTTTGGACACGCCATAGCACTTTTCCATCTGTTTCTTCGGGGCGTCGGCGGCGTGGGCGCCGGTGGCGATGGTGGCGAAAGCCAGGGCGGCTGCAATTGCTGCGTGCTTCATTTGAAATCTCCTAACGTGATTGAAAGTGCATGCAGTTTGCGCACCCCACGTATCTCCCATGTGTCCGTTTGTATCTTGTTTAGCGCTTCCGATGAAAGCGCATGCGATTTTTCTGGTCAGGGCGAAAAAAAACCGCGGCGCAAGGGCCGCGGCTTTCCGATTGGGGCGGGACGGGGTTACTTTTTGATGGACGTCAGCAGATTGTCGCGCAAGGTGGCGACGGCGTTCTGTACCTTGGCGAAGTCCTCCGGACCCAGGCCTGTTTCCTTCACCAGGCTCATGGTCAGCGCCTCTTCGCGCAGGCGGAAGCCCGCTTCGGTCAGGCCGATGCGCACCTGGCGCTCGTCCTCCGGATCGCGCTGGCGGCGCAGATAGCCCATCGATTCGAGTTTTTTCAGGATGGGCGTGAGCGTGTTCGACTCGAGGAAGAGTTTTTCACCCAGGCCGCTGACGGTCTGGTTATTTTCTTCCCACAGGGCGATGATGGTGATGTATTGCGTATATGTTAAGCCCAGCTTGTCGAGGATGGGCTTGTAGGCCTTGCCGAAGGCGAGGTTGGCCGAATAGACGGCAAAGCACAGGTAGTCGGACAGCTTGGCGATGTCCGGATCCTTGGGGGTAGGGCGGTTGGCGTTCTTGTTCATGGGGCCTCTAAGTCGAATGCGATTTAATCGTATTATAGACCATGTTTCGCCATAATGCTCTTTACAGTACCGTCCGCAACCATGGCGTCCATGGCCTGGCGGAAGCGGTCCGCTTCGGATTCGCTGAAGTCCAGGGTGCCGGCCAGCCAGGCCGTCGAGGTGCGCTGTGGTGCGCTCAGCTCGAACTGGCTTTCGCCGGCGCGCGCCTTCAGCGAGGCGCGGATGATGGCGTGCTCGCCGAAGGCCGCGTCGGCCATGCCGCCCAGCAGGAAGCGATGCACTTCATGCACGGATGCCGCCTCCACGATGTGGTCGAAGCCCATTTCATGCAGCATGGCGCCCTGGCCCGCGCCGCGGATCAGGGCGATGCGCCTGTCCTTCATATTCTCCGGGTGCTGCAGGTCGAAACTGCCGCCGCGCGGGGCCAGGAAGAGATAGCGTTCCTCATATAGCGGCGCCAGCCAGCGGAATTTGTCTTCGCGTTCCGGCTGGCGCGTCAGCGGGAAGATGGCCGTGGACGGCATCGTGGTGGCGAGGAAGATGGCGCGGCGCCAGGGGACAAATTCCAGGGCCGGTGTCTGCTGCGTCCGGCGGCACAGTTCGGCGACCAGTTCGCGCAGGACCCCGCCGCCCTGTTCCGTCACCAGCGGCGGCAGGTCGGTGGTGACGATGCGCAGGCGACGCGGCTGGGCGGCGGCCAGGATGGGCAAGGGGAGAGTGGCGAGCGCGGCCGTGGCAAGAAGCTGTCGTCGTTTCATGCGCCTATTCTAGCCGCGGCTGATGCTTTCTCCGTCATTTGGACGCAAGCGCCAGAACACGGCCGAGGAAACCACGGTCAGCACGGCCAGCGCAATGAAGGCGTGGTGCAGGGCCGAAACGAGGGCCGGCCGGTCGGTTTGCGGTAGTCCGCCCAGGAACCATCCCGTGACCAGCGAGCCGCAAGCCAGGCCAAAGCTCATCGACAGCTGCTGCATCGAACTGGCCATGGTGCTGGCCATGCTGGAATCGCGGCCTTCGACGTCCGCATAGCCCAGGCTGTTCATGCTGGAGAACTGCAGGGAGTTGAAAAAGCCCTGGCACAGGCCGATCGGCACAATGGCCCACCACGGCGTGCCCGGCTTCACCAGCGCGTAGGTCGCGATGGTCACGCCGATCAGCACAGTGTTGACGATCAGCACCTGGCGGTAGCCGAAACGCCGCAGCACCCTGGCCGAGATCGCTTTCATGCCCATCGCGGCGGCGGCGGACGGCATCATCAGCAGACCGGACTGCCAGGCCGGGAAACCCAGGCCGAGCTGGTAGAGCAGAGGCAGCAGGAAAGGCAGGCCGCCCACCCCGAGCCGTGTCAGCGCGCCGCCCAGCACGGAGACGCTGAACGTGCGCACCCTGTACAATTGCAATTTGAGCAAAGGATGGGGCTCGCGCTGCGCGTGCCAGGCATAGGCGCCCAGCAGGGCGCAGGATATCAGGAGCAACACGATTGCCGAGGTGGCGTCGACCTGGTGCTCGCCGAACACTTCCAGCAGCCAGGACAGTAGCGCGACGCCTGTCCCGAACAGCACCAGCCCCATCACATCGAGTGGACGCCTTTCCTCGCCGTAATAGTCCGGCATGAATTTGTGCGCCAGCCACCAGGCTGCCATCCCCACCGGCACATTAATAAAGAAGATCTCGCGCCAGGACATCCAGTGCACGATGAGCCCGCCCACCGTCGGCCCCAGCAAAGGACCGATCAGGGCCGGAATGATGACGAAGTTCATGGCCGTCAACAGTTCGGACTTCGGATAGGTCCGCACGATCGTCAGCCGCCCCACCGGCATCATCATGGCCGCGCCAAAGCCCTGCAGCAGGCGCGCCGCCACCAGCATCGGCGAGTTCAGCGCCAGGCCGCACATGATGGACGCAATGGTGAAAATGCCAACAGCCGTCTTGAATACGCGCCGTGTGCCGAAGCGGTCCGCCATCCAGCCGCTGACAGGAATCGCCACCGCCAAGCTGAGGATATAGCTGGTGACCACCGCTTTCAGGCTGAGCGGCGTCACGTGCAGGCTTTCCGCCATCGTGGGAATTGCAGTATTAACAATGGTCGAGTCCAGCTGCTCCATGAACAGGGCGGTGGCGACGACCCAGGGCAGGAAACGGTTCGGGGATGCTCCGCCTGTCATATATAAAGAGCCCTCTGCTTATACAGGATGAAAACAAAAGTCTCTAATTTTGCCACGCCCGTGCCGGTGAGTGCGTCACGCGCGGGTCACATTTTTCCAGCAGATATGCGGCTGATATTCTTGTCTATTTCTTCGATGAAAGTAGCTGCTAAGCCATTAAGATGGAATCGAAGCGAAATAGCAAGTTTGCAAAAGGGATAGTTGCAGGGCAACGACGAACCGGGTTTTTTGGTGCCCGGAGGCAATAAACTGCGATATACTTGCCGTTGGGAATCTCGGCTCAGGTCGTCATTGGGTGTTGGCCTCGAGTCATCGAAACGCTTTTTGTGGTTGGCGGCAGCGAAGTTTACTTAATGAAACTATGGCGCCGGTCGCTTTGCACTAAAGCCTGCCGGAAAGTTGCCGGCAGGGATGAAAGTGCTAAGTCTTTGATAAATAGTCACTATTGAGCGCTTTTTGCCGTTTAATTGAGGCAACAGTTGCTCTAAAGTTTTGGTCTGAAGTTGACGTTAAGAACGAAAACAGAAGTCCACAGGGTAGGTTTCCGGTCGCGCAATCAGCGAGACGCGACCAGGAACAGTCAGAAGCGGAGCCGCCAGGCGTCAGGAGCCTCGGCGTTGCTCTATAAAAATTGCAGTGTGTAGTCCCAAGGAGAATGGAAAATGTCTAGCAACCTGATCGGCCTTAACTCAGCGCAAATACGTGCCTTATCAACGGCATACATTGCCGGGCTGACTACCGACGATGTGGCTTCGCTGACCTCTGACCAGGTCTCCTACCTCACCACGCAGCAAGTGCAGGCGCTGAGCACGGCAAACATCGCCGTAGCGCTGAACACCGCACAGGTGGTAGCCCTGACCACGGCCCAGGCCTCGGCCCTGAAGTCGCAGCAGATCTCGGCGCTGGCCACGTCCAGCCTTGCCGCACTGGAAACGGCGGATGTGGTGGCACTGAAGACGGCCGGCATCGCGGCGCTGAGCACCGCCCAGTTCGCAAATCTGCGCACCGATCAGGTAGGCGCCCTGACCAGCAGCCAGATGGGCGCGCTGAGCACTGCCACCATCGCGACCGCGCTGACCACGGCGCAAGTTACTGCACTGTCCACAACTCAGGCCGCAGGCCTGACTTCCGCCCAGATCAGCGCCCTCTCCACCGCGAATCTGGCTGCCATGGAAACCGCGGACTTTGCCTCGCTGAAATCCACTTCGATCGCGGCCCTGTCGACTGCGCAGATGGGCGCCCTGACGTCCACCCAGATTATTGGTTTGACCACCACCCAGGCTGGCGCGCTGAGCTCCAGCCAGATCGCGGCTCTCTCCACCGCAAGCGTGGCTAACCTGGAAACCGCCGACCTGGTATCCCTGAAGACCAGTGGCATCGCCGGGATGTCGAGCGCCAACATCGCTGCCCTGACCACCAGCCAGTTCGGCAACCTCAAATCGGCCCAGGTCGCTGCCCTGACCACTGCGCTAGTATCCACCCTCAGCACCGCACAGGTTGCGAGCCTGACCACCGCGCAAGCTTCGGCCCTCGGTTCGGCCCAGATCGCCGCGATGAGCACCTCTTCCTTAGCTTCGCTGACCACTGCCGATTTCGTAGCGCTGAAGACGTCCGGCATCGCCGGCCTGTCCACCGCCCAGTTCGCATCGCTGACGACCTCCCAGATCGGCGCCATGACCAGCGCCCAGATCGGCGGCCTGAGCACTGCCGTGATCAACGCTGGCCTGACCACTGCCCAGGTGGCCGCGCTGACCACCAGCCAGGCATCCGGCCTGACCTCGCGCCAGATCGTGGCCCTGTCCACGGCCAACCTGGCGGCGATGGAAACCGCCGACTTTGCATCCCTGGGCACCAATACTGTCAGCGCCCTGACCACCGCGCAGGTGGCAACGCTGACCTCGGCACAGGTGATGGGCCTGACCACCCAGCAGGCTGCAGCGCTGGATTCGGACCAGGTGGCTGCGCTGTCGACCGCCAATGTGGCCGCGCTGGAAACCGCTGACCTGTTGGCAGTGAAGACTTCCGGCATCGCCGCGCTGTCCACCGCCAGTGTGGCCGCACTGAGCACCACCCAGATCGGCGCCCTGAAGACTTCGCAGATCGCTGCCCTGAGCACCGCTGCAATGGCGAACCTGAGCACCACCCAGGTGGCGAACCTGAGCACCGCACAGGCCGCATCGCTGGGCTCGGCACAGGTAGCGGCCATGAGCACCGCATCGCTGGCTTCGCTGACCACCGCCGACTTCGTGGCACTGAAGACGTCCGGCATTGCCGGCCTGTCGACCGCCCAGTTCGCGTCGCTGACCACGCTGCAGATCGGCGCCATGACCAGCGCCCAGATCGGCGGCCTGAGCACGGCCGTGATCAACGCCGGCCTGACGACCGCCCAGGTGGCCGCGCTGACCACCAGCCAGGCATCCGGCCTGACCTCGCGCCAGATCGTGGCCCTGTCCACGGCTAACCTGGCCGCGATGGAAACCGTCGACTTCGCATCGCTGAAGACCAGCACCGTCGCTGCCCTGACCACCGACCAGGTGGCGGCACTGGCCACCAGCCAGGTGATCGGCCTGACCACCCAGCAAGCCGCTTCGCTCGGTTCGGCCCAAGTGGCCGCCATGAGCACGGCGCAGCTGGCGGCGATGGAAACCGCCGACTTCGTGGCGCTGAAGACGTCCGGCATCGCCGGCCTGTCGACCGCCCAGTTCGCGGCCCTGACGACCACGGAAATCGGCGCCATGACCAGCAGCCAGCTGGGCGCGCTGAGCACCGCCGTGATCGCCACCGGCCTGACGACGGCCCAGGTGACTGCGCTGACCACCAGCCAGGCATCCGGCCTGACTTCGCGCCAGATCGTGGCCCTGTCCACGGCCAACCTGGCGGCGATGGTCACCGCCGACTTCGCTGCGCTGAAGACCAACACTGTCAACGCGCTGACCACCGCGCAGGTGGCAACGCTGACCTCGGCACAGGTGATGGGCCTGACCACCCAGCAGGCTGCAGCGCTGGATTCGGACCAGGTGGCTGCGCTGTCGACCGCCAATGTGGCCGCGCTGGAAACCGCTGACCTGATCTCGTTGAAGACGTCCGGCATCGCCGCGCTGTCCACCGCGAGTGTGGCCGCACTGAACAGCACCCAGATCGGCGCGCTGAAGACTTCGCAGATCGCTGCCCTGAGCACCGCTGCAATGGCAAACCTGAGCACCACCCAGGTGGCGAACCTGAGCACCGCACAGGCCGCATCGCTGGGCTCGGCACAGGTAGCGGCCATGAGCACCGCATCGCTGGCTTCGCTGACCACCGCCGACTTCGTGGCACTGAAGACGTCCGGCATTGCCGGCCTGTCGACCGCCCAGTTCGCGTCGCTGACCACGCTGCAGATCGGCGCCATGACCAGCGCCCAGATCGGCGGCCTGAGCACGGCCGTGATCAACGCCGGCCTGACGACCGCCCAGGTGGCCGCGCTGACCACCAGCCAGGCATCCGGCCTGACCTCGCGCCAGATCGTGGCCCTGTCCACGGCTAACCTGGCCGCGATGGAAACCGTCGACTTCGCATCGCTGAAGACCAGCACCGTCGCTGCCCTGACCACCGACCAGGTGGCGGCACTGGCCACCAGCCAGGTGATCGGCCTGACCACCCAGCAAGCCGCTTCGCTCGGTTCGGCCCAAGTGGCCGCCATGAGCACGGCGCAGCTGGCGGCGATGGAAACCGCCGACTTCGTGGCGCTGAAGACGTCCGGCATCGCCGGCCTGTCGACCGCCCAGTTCGCGGCCCTGACGACCACGGAAATCGGCGCCATGACCAGCAGCCAGCTGGGCGCGCTGAGCACCGCCGTGATCGCCACCGGCCTGACGACGGCCCAGGTGACTGCGCTGACCACCAGCCAGGCATCCGGCCTGACTTCGCGCCAGATCGTGGCCCTGTCCACGGCCAACCTGGCGGCGATGGTCACCGCCGACTTCGCTGCGCTGAAGACCAACACTGTCAACGCGCTGACCACCGCGCAGGTGGCAACGCTGACCTCGGCACAGGTGATGGGCCTGACCACCCAGCAGGCTGCAGCGCTGGATTCGGACCAGGTGGCTGCGCTGTCGACCGCCAATGTGGCCGCGCTGGAAACCGCTGACCTGATCTCGTTGAAGACGTCCGGTATCGCCGCGCTGTCCACCGCGAGTGTGGCCGCACTGAACAGCACCCAGATCGGCGCGCTGAAGACTTCGCAGATCGCTGCCCTGAGCACCGCTGCAATGGCAAACCTGAGCACCACCCAGGTGGCGAACCTGAGCACCGCACAGGCCGCATCGCTGGGCTCGGCACAGGTAGCGGCCATGAGCACCGCATCGCTGGCTTCGCTGACCACCGCCGACTTCGTGGCACTGAAGACGTCCGGCATTGCCGGCCTGTCGACCGCCCAGTTCGCGTCGCTGACCACGCTGCAGATCGGCGCCATGACCAGCGCCCAGATCGGCGGCCTGAGCACGGCCGTGATCAACGCCGGCCTGACGACCGCCCAGGTGGCCGCGCTGACCACCAGCCAGGCATCCGGCCTGACCTCGCGCCAGATCGTGGCCCTGTCCACGGCTAACCTGGCCGCGATGGAAACCGTCGACTTCGCATCGCTGAAGACCAGCACCGTCGCTGCCCTGACCACCGACCAGGTGGCGGCACTGGCCACCAGCCAGGTGATCGGCCTGACCACCCAGCAAGCCGCTTCGCTCGGTTCGGCCCAAGTGGCCGCCATGAGCACGGCGCAGCTGGCGGCGATGGAAACCGCCGACTTCGTGGCGCTGAAGACGTCCGGCATCGCCGGCCTGTCGACCGCCCAGTTCGCGGCCCTGACGACCACGGAAATCGGCGCCATGACCAGCAGCCAGCTGGGCGCGCTGAGCACCGCCGTGATCGCCACCGGCCTGACGACGGCCCAGGTGACTGCGCTGACCACCAGCCAGGCATTCGGCCTGACTTCGCGCCAGATCGTGGCCCTGTCCACGGCCAACCTGGCGGCGATGGTCACCGCCGACTTCGCTGCGCTGAAGACCAACACTGTCAACGCGCTGACCACCGCGCAGGTGGCAACGCTGACCTCGGCACAGGTGATGGGCCTGACCACCCAGCAGGCTGCAGCGCTGGATTCGGACCAGGTGGCTGCGCTGTCGACCGCCAATGTGGCCGCGCTGGAAACCGCTGACCTGATCTCGTTGAAGACGTCCGGTATCGCCGCGCTGTCCACCGCGAGTGTGGCCGCACTGAACAGCACCCAGATCGGCGCGCTGAAGACTTCGCAGATCGCTGCCCTGAGCACCGCTGCAATGGCAAACCTGAGCACCACCCCAGGTGGCGAACCTGAGCACCGCACAGGCCGCATCGCTGGGCTCGGCACAGGTAGCGGCCATGAGCACCGCATCGCTGGCTTCGCTGACCACCGCCGACTTCGTGGCACTGAAGACGTCCGGCATTGCCGGCCTGTCGACCGCCCAGTTCGCGTCGCTGACCACGCTGCAGATCGGCGCCATGACCAGCGCCCAGATCGGCGGCCTGAGCACGGCCGTGATCAACGCCGGCCTGACGACCGCCCAGGTGGCCGCGCTGACCACCAGCCAGGCATCCGGCCTGACCTCGCGCCAGATCACGGCCCTGTCTACGGCCAGCGTGGCGTCGCTGGAAACGGCAGACCTGCAAGCGCTGAAGAGCAGTGTCATCAGTGCCCTCAGCACCACTCAGGTGGCCGCCCTGACCACCGCGCAAGTGGCGGCACTGACCACCGCGCAGGCTTCGGCGATCGTCTCGGCCCAGGTGGCCGGCCTGTCGACCGCCAGCGTGGCTTCGCTGGAGACGGCTGACCTGATCGCACTGAAGACCAGCGCCATCGCCGCCCTGAGCTCGGCCCAGGTGGCATCGCTGACGACGGTACAAATCGGTGCACTGACGACGGCCCAACTGGGCGCCCTGTCGACCTCCGCGTTCGCCGCGGCGCTGACTTCGACTACCGCGGTGGTCGCGCTGACGACCTCGCAGGCAGCGGCTCTCAGCTCCGGCTTCGTGTCGGCCCTGAGCACCGCCAGCCTGGCAGCGCTGGAAACCGCTGACCTGGCGGTGCTGAAGACTGCGGCGGTAGCGGCGCTGAGCTCCAGCCAGCTGGGCGCCCTGGGCAGCACGCAAGTGCAGGCCCTGACCACGGCCCAGGCTACGGCCCTGAGCAGCAGCCAGATCGGCGGCCTGTCGACCGCCAACGTGGCTTCGCTGGAAACCCAGGACTTGGCCGCGCTGAAGACCAGCGGCATCACGGCTCTGAGCACCACGCAATTGGCCGCCCTGAGCACGACGCAGCTGCCGGCGATGACGACGGCGCAGATTGCAGCGCTGTCGACCGCGCAGGCTGATTCGCTGAGCAGCACGCAGCTGGCATCGTTGACGACCGCGCAGCTGGCTGCCCTGCACCCGTCCACGCCAATCATCCTGGATCTGAACGGCGACGGCGTGCAGACCCTGAGCGTAGCTTCCGGTGTCCAGTTCGACATCTTCGCTCAAGGCAGCAAGGTCAGCACCGGCTGGGTTGGCGGTGGCGACGCCCTGCTGGTCCGCGATCTGAACGGCAACGGCAGCATCGACAACGGTAGCGAACTGTTCGGTAGCTCGGCAACCCTGAAGGATGGCAGCAAGGCATCCGACGGTTACCAGGCGCTGTCCGAGCTGGACGAGAACGGCGATGGCGTGATTGACAAGAAGGACAGCGGCTTCGCTTCGCTGAAGGTATGGGTCGACGGCAATGCCGACGGTGTCAGCCAGGCGAACGAGCTGAAGAGCCTGACCGATGCCGGTGTGGCCAAGCTGAACCTGAATGCCGAGACCAGCAAGGTCAACAACAACGGCAACTGGGTTGGCCTGACCTCCAGCTTCGAGACCGTCGATGGCACCACGCACGAGATGGCCGACGTCTGGTTCAAGACTGGCGCACCGGAACTGCGCAATGCTGTTACCGGCCTGGCGCAGGGAATTGCCGCCTTCAACGGCACCGAGCAGGCGGTGACGGCCGGCGCCAAGCTGGAAATGCCGGCTTCCGCCCAGGAAGCAAGCAAGCTGGCTGCGGTAGGCTCGATGGTGGACGCCCTGAAGCAGTTCGGCGCCGACGGCAAGCCGCTGGGTGGCAGCACCCTGGCAGGCAGCGGCGACAGCCACCTGAAGGCTCCGGGCCTGCAGGATACGAATGGCAATGGCTTCCTGACAATCGGCAAGTAAGCCCGGCCGCGAGCGGGGCGGCGCAAGACGCCCCGCTGGCAGCGCAAAACGGCGACGGCATCCACGTCGCCGTTTTTTTTTGCAGTCACAATGTTGAATCTGGGATACAAATCCCTCCATGGCGCGGGCGCATCGCGGTAGAATCGCCCATGCGCTCCGCGCCACGTTTCCCAATTCCCGACGATGCAAGCAAAACATTCCCACACCGTCATCCAGTGCCTGACGGCGATCGCACAGCACCATGGATTGCAGATTAACCCGGAGCGTGTGATCGATGATTACGCACTGCAGACCGAAGAACCCTGGGGAGCCCGCCTGCTGCGCATCGCAGCGGATATCGGATTGAAAGCCAAGCATGCCAAGCTGTCATGGGACAACCTGCTGGCCCAGGGGGGCGTGTTTCCGCTGATCGCGCGCTTGAACAACGGCAATGCGGTGATCGTGGTGGGCGCGCGTGCCGATGAAGGCGATGGCAAGGTGGCCATCCTCGATCCGCTGGAGCAGGGCGCGGGCGTGATCCTGCTGCAGCGCTCGCAGTTCTGCACGCGCTGGGAAGGCGAAACTGTCTTCGTCAAGCGTCAGCACGCGCTGACCGATCCCAACCAGCCGTTCAGCCTGCGCTGGTTCATTCCCGAAATCCTGAAGCAGAAGGCGGCCTTCCGCGATATCGCGATTGCCGCCATTGCCATGCACATCCTGGCGCTGGCTTCGCCCATCTTCTTCCAGCTGGTGATCGACAAGGTGCTGGTGCACCAGAGCGCATCCACGCTGACGGTGCTGGGCTTCGGCATTATCGGCGCGCTGGCCTTCGACGCCACCTTCGGCTACTTGCGCCAGCTGCTGACGCTGGCGGCCACCAACAAGATCGATATGCGTCTGACGCGGCGCACCTTCGGCCACCTGCTGTCCCTGCCGATCGATTATTTTGAGACGACGACCGCGGGTATCATCACGCGCCACATGCAGCAACTGGAGAAGATCCGTGGCTTCCTGACCGGCAAGCTGTTCTTCACGGCGCTGGACTGCACGGCGCTGCTGATCTTCATGCCCATCCTGTTCAGCTACTCTGTGAAGCTGGCGCTGATCGCGCTGGCCTTCACTGCCGCCATTGGCACCACCGTGGCCATCATGGTGCCGCCATTCCAGCGCCGCCTGAACGCACTGTATGCGGCCGAGGGCAAGCGCCAGGGCATGCTGGTGGAGACCGTACACGGCATGCGCACCGTCAAGGCGCTGGCCATCGAACCGGCCCAGCGCAAACTGTGGGACCAGCGCTCGGCCGAAGCCATCACGCTGCATTTCAAGGTGGGCCAGATTGCCATTACCGGCAACTCGGTGGTGGACTTCCTCGGCAAGCTGCTGCCGGTGGTCATCATCATCATCGGCGCCGGCGACGTGTTCACCAACACGCTGTCGGTGGGCGCGCTGATCGCCTTCCAGATGCTGACCCAGCGCGTGACCCAGCCGTTGATCGCATTGGTCGGCCTGATCAACGAGTACCAAGAAACCGCGCTGTCGGTGCGCATGCTGGGCGAGGTCATGAACCGTGCGCCGGAAGGCCGCGGCGGCAACGCCGGATTGCGTCCCACGCTGCAGGGCAATATCACTTTCGACGCCGTCACCTTCCGCTACCCGGGCGCCGCCAACACGGCCCTGGACCGCGCCAGCTTCACCATCAAGGCTGGCACGGTGGTCGGCATTGTCGGTCGCAGCGGCTCCGGCAAGACCACGCTGACCAAGCTGATGCAGGGCCTGTATCCAGTGCAGGAAGGGCTTATCCGCTTCGATGCGGTAGACGCGCGCGAAATCGACCTGGCCCATATGCGGCGCCAGATCGGCGTTGTGCTGCAGGAGAACTTCCTGTTCCGTGGCACGGTGCGCGAGAACATTTGCGCCACCAAGCCGGAAGCGACCTTTGAGGAAATTGTCGAAGCGGCCAGCGCGGCCGGCGCCGACGAATTCATCGAGCGCATGCCGCAGGGCTACGATACCCTGCTGGAAGAAAATGCATCCAACCTGTCCGGCGGCCAGAAGCAGCGCCTGTCGATTGCTCGCGCGCTGCTGGCCAAGCCGCGCATCCTGATCCTGGACGAAGCGGCTTCTGCGCTGGATCCGGAAAGCGAAGCGATCTTCATTGCCAACCTGTCCAAGATCGCAGTTGGCCGCACAGTGGTGATGATCTCGCACCGCCTGTCCACGCTGGTCAACGCGGACGCCATCCTGGTCATGCAGCGCGGCAGCCTGATGGACAGTGGGCGCCACGAAGAACTGTTGCAACGTAGCGAAACTTATCAGCACTTATGGAACCAGCAAACAAGCCACCTGTAAGCCAGGTCGCGGTGCGCCGCAAGAAGCAGCCGGACGTCGAATTCCTGCCGGACGCCGACGAAATCGAGCTGCGTCCGCTGCCGGCTTTCGCCCGCATCACACTGCCCGTCCTGGCCGCGGCCTTGCTGATTGCCATCTTGTGGAGCAGCTTTTCCCAGGTCGACCAGGTGGTGGTGGCGCGCGGCCGTCTGATCAACCCCTTGCCGAATATCGTTGTGCAGCCACTGGAAAATTCCATCGTGCAGACGGTCGATGTGCGCGTTGGTCAGATCGTCCGCAAGGGCGAAAAGCTGGCCACGATGGATCCGACTTTCACCGAAGCTGATGAAGCCCAGTTGCGCACCCGCCTGGCCAGCCTGGATACCCAGCTGGGCCAGCTGCAGGCCGAACTAAGCGGCGGCAACAGCGTCCAGCACGGCAACAGCGCCGACAGCCAGCTGCAGTCGCGCCTGGCCGCCGAGCGCCGCGCGAACTTCCAGGCCCAGAGCGCGCGCATCGAGGAGAACATCGCCAAGCTGCAAGCCTCGCTGGAAACCAACAAGCGCGACCAGCAGGTGCTGACGGCGCGCCTGAAATCGGCGCAGGAAATGGAAACGATGCAGGAAAAGCTGGTGGCCCAGCAGTACGGCGCCCGCATCAAGTTGCTGGAAGCGCGCGATAAACGCCTCGAAGTCGAGCGCGACCAGCTGCTGGCCAACAACCGCGAGCAGGAGATCAAGAAGGACATCGCTTCGCAGCAGGCCGAGAAGTCCGCCTTCGACAAGGGCTGGCGCCAGAAGGCGATGGAAGACATGCTGGTCATCTCGCGCGAACGCGCCGATGTGGCCGAACAGCTGGCCAAGGCCGACAAGCGCCATCAGCTGGTCAGTCTGAGCGCGCCAGCCGATGCGGTGGTGCTGGAAATCGCCAAGCTCTCGCCGGGCTCGATCGCGCGCGGCACGGAAGCCTTCTTCACGCTGGTGCCGCTGTCGGCCGAGCTGGAGGCCGAAGTGCAGATCGATGCACTGGACGTCGGCTATATCAAGAAGGGCGATCCGGTGCACGTGAAAGTGGAAGCTTTCCCCTTCCAGCGCCATGGCTCGCTCGATGCCAAGGTGCGCACGGTGTCGGAGGACGCTTTCCGCCGCGACAGCGCTTCACCCAGCGCCCCCGAATCCTATTACCTGAGCCGCATCGCGCTCGGCAACAAACCGCTGAAGAATATGAAACCGCAATCGCGCCTGCTGCCCGGCATGACCATCTCCGCCGAGATCGTGGTCGGCAAGCGCTCGGTGATGTCTTACCTGATCTGGCCGCTGACCAAGGCGCTGGACGAATCGATCCGCGAACCATGACCACTCGCATCAATATCACGCTGTTCCAGCCTGACCATCCGCGCTTTACCGTGATGCAGGCATACCAGGAAGTTATCGACAGCCTGGTCTGGGGTTTCCAGTCGCTGGGCTACCCTGTCACCACGCTTCGCAACGCTGTCGATGGCCGCGCCGTCAACATCGTGTTCGGCTGGATGCCGGCCTTCGCCATGGGCGGCATGCCCGAGTTTCCGCCCAATACCATCCTGTATAACCTGGAGCAGGTTTCGGTTGGCAGCATGAAAGGCTCGAAGGTGCTGGAGGCCGCCGCTGCCGGCTTCCAGATCTGGGATTACAGCGCCGCCAATGTGCGCAACTGGCGGCAGCTCAACCCGCGCCTGCCGGTCTACTACGCGCCGGTGTCGTATGCGCCCACGCTGGATCGCGTGCCGCAGCGCGAGGAAGAAATCGACCTGCTTTACATCGGCAGCCTGGGACCAAAGCGCAGCGAAAAGCTGATCCAGATGCAGCATGAGCGTAACAATGTGTCGATGGTGACCCTGGCCAATGTGTGGGGCCGCCAGCGCGACGAATTCATCGGCCGTGCGAAGATCCTGCTGAACGTATCGAATGAAAACCCGCGCTTCAAGGTGTTTGAAGTGGCGCGCGTGTCGTATTACCTTGCGAATAACAAGGCGGTGCTGTGCGAGCTGCTGCCGGACCAGGACATCGAGCCGGATCTGCAGCGCGTGCTGCGCTTTGCGCCGGCCGCGGAACTGGGCGATGCAGCCGATATGTTGTTGGCTGATCCACAGTTGCGGCACCGCTATGCGCAAGAGTGCGGCGAAGTGTTCCGCCAGCGAGACGTACGCCAAGTAATCCGCCAATTCTTCGGCTAATTCCCTCCCCCGCCGCCCCGGTGAACGGGGCATAATACGGCGGTAAATGATGACCACGAATGGACTAACTCATGCTTAACAACAAGACTATCCTGATCACCGGCGGCACCGGCTCGTTCGGCAAGCAATTTGTCAAAACGATCTTCGAGCGCTTCCAGCCCAAGAAAGTCATCATCTACTCGCGCGACGAGCTGAAGCAGTTTGAAATGGCGCAGACCTACAATGCGCCGCAGATGCGCTACTTTATCGGCGACGTGCGCGACCAGGCGCGCCTGATGCAGGCGATGGATGGTGTCGACTACGTGATCCACGCGGCCGCGCTGAAGCACGTGCCGGTAGCCGAATACAACCCGATGGAATGCATCAAGACCAATATCTACGGCGCGGAGAACGTGATCCACGCAGCCCTGGCCGCCAATGTGGAAAAGGTTATCGCACTGTCCACAGACAAGGCCGCCAATCCGATCAACCTGTATGGCGCCACCAAGCTGGCATCAGACAAGCTGTTCGTGGCCGCCAACAATATGGTCGGCAACCGCCGCACCACCTTTGCCGTGGTCCGCTACGGCAATGTGGTCGGCTCGCGCGGTTCCGTGATCCCCTTCTTCCAGAAACTGCTGGACAACGGCGCCACCGAACTGCCCATTACCGATGCACGCATGACCCGCTTCTGGATCACGCTGCAGCAGGGCGTGGACTTCGTGATCCGGAATTTCGAGCGCATGCACGGCGGCGAAATCTTCGTGCCGAAGATCCCGTCGGCCACTGTCACCGCGCTGGCGAACGTGATGGCGCCCACGCTGCCGACCAAGATCATCGGCATTCGTCCCGGCGAGAAGCTGCATGAAGTGATGTGCCCGATGGACGATTCGCACCTGACGCTGGAATTCCATGATCACTTCGTGATCCAGCCCTCGATCGCCTTCACCACCCGTCCCGACTACAAGACGAACAATATCGGCGAGCAGGGCACTCCGGTGGAAACCGGTTTCGAATACAGCTCCGGCACCAATAAGGAAGTGCTGGATGAAACCGGCCTGCGTGCGCTGGTGAAGCTGGGCCTGGGAGCTGCCGAGTGATTCCCTACGGGCGCCAGACCATTTCGGAAGAGGACATCGCCGCCGTCGTCGACGTGCTGCGGTCGGACTGGATTACCCAAGGCCCCAGTATCGACCGTTTCGAGCAGGGCCTGGCCGCCTATTGCGGCGCGCGACACGGCGTGCTGGTGTCGAACGCCACGGCGGCGCTGCACATCGCCTGCCTGGCGCTGGGCGTGGGCGAAGGCAGCCTGGTGTGGACTTCACCGAACACCTTCATCGCCTCGGCCAACTGCGCACTGTACTGCGGTGCGGATGTGGACTTCGTCGACATCGATCCCGATAGCTACAATATGAGCGTGCCGGAACTGGAGCGCAAGCTGGTGGCCGCGCGCGCCGCCGGCCGCCTGCCTCAGGTCGTGATCCCGGTGCACTTCGCGGGCCAGTCCTGCGACATGGCCGGCATTGCCCGCCTGGCGAAGGAGTACGGCTTCAAGGTGGTGGAAGACGCGTCGCACGCGGTGGGCGCGGATTACCGCGATGGCAAGGTGGGCAGCTGCCAGTACAGCGACATCGCCATCTTCAGCTTCCACCCGGTGAAGATCCTGACCACCGGCGAAGGCGGCATGCTGATGACCAATGATGCGGCCCTTCAGCAGCAGCTGGCGCGTCTGCGCTCGCACGGCATGGTGCGCACGCCCGCGCTGGCCGAGGAGCACGGCCCCTGGTACTACGAGCAGCAGGATCTGGGCTACAACTACCGCATGACCGACATCCAGGCTGCGCTCGGCTTGTCCCAGTTGCGCCGCCTCGATGAATTCGTGGCGCGCCGCCGCCAGCTGGCCGCGCGCTACGACAGCCTGCTGCAAGGCCTGCCGCTGCGTACGCCCTGGCAGCACCCGGAGGGCCGCTCGGCCTTCCACCTGTACCCGATCTGGATCGACGAACAGCGGGCAGGCAAGAGCCGCCGTGCCGTGTTCGAAGCGCTGCGCGCCAGCGGCATCGGCGTCAACGTGCACTACATTCCCGTGCCGACCCAGCCTTACTACCAGCGCCTGGGCTTCCATCCTGGCCAGTTCCCGGCCGCCGAGCGCTATTATCAGGGCGCCATCAGCCTGCCCATGTACTTCAGCCTGAGTGAGGCGGAGCAGGATCAGGTCGTGGCTGCCGTGCGAAAGGCCCTGGCATGAGGATCGCGATCATCCCCGCCCGCGGCGGCAGCAAGCGCATCCCGCGCAAGAATATCAAGCCCTTTGCCGGCAAGCCGATGATTGCCTACGCCATTGATGCGGCGCGCGGCAGCGGCCTGTTCGATCATGTGGTGGTCAGTACCGATGACCAGGAAATTGCCGACATCGCGCGCCGGTGCGGCGCCGAAGTACCCTTCATGCGCCCGCCCGAGCTGTCGGACGACCATGCCGGCACCGTGCCGGTGATCGCCCACGCCATCGAGGCTTGCCGCGCCGCGGGCTGGGATGCGCAACAGGTCTGCTGCATATATCCGGGCGTGCCGCTGCTGCGTACCGAGGACCTGCGCGCCGCGCATGCCTTGCTGGAGGCGGGCGATGCCGACTACGCCTTTACGGTGGCCTCCTTCCCGGCCGCCGTGCAGCGCGCGCTGCGCCGTTCGCCGGAAGGCAAGATGGCGCCGATGAATCCCGAGTTCGTGCGCACCCGCACCCAGGACCTGGAACCGGGCTACTACGACGCCGGCCAGTTCTACTGGGGCACTGCAGCAGCCTGGCTGAAAGGCGATTCGCCGCACCAGAACGGCAAGGGCCTGGTGATTCCGGAATGGCGCGCGGTCGACATCGACACGCCCGCAGACTGGCGCCGCGCCGAGCTGCTGTTCAATGCGCTGGCGGGTGTCGATGACTGATGCGGCGCCCCGGCCCCATGAAAGTCGCAATCCGCACTGACGCTTCCCTGCACATCGGCACCGGCCATGTGATGCGCTGCCTGACGCTGGCCGAACGGCTGCGCGCCGCCGGCGCCGAGGTGCTGTTCGTGTGCCGCGAACACGAAGGCCATCTGTGTCAGCTGGTCGCGGCGCGCGGCTACCAGGTGGCGCGCCTGGCGCCGCCGGCGCCCGGCTGGCAAGCGCCCCCCTGCGCCCGCCCATGCGGCCTGGCTGGGCGCACCCTGGCAGCAGGATGCCGACGATACCGCAGCGGCCCTGCCCTGGCGGCCGGACTGGTTGCTGGTCGACCATTATGGCATCGAGCGCCAATGGCAGCAGGCGCTGCGCCCTGCCGTGGCGCGCATCATGGTACTGGATGACCTGGCCGACCGCGTCCATGACTGTGACCTGCTGCTGGACCAGAACGAGGCCGATCAGCCGCAGACGCGCTACGACGGCCTGGTGCCGGCGCACTGCCAGCGTTTGCTGGGTCCGCATTTTGCCGTGCTGCGTCCCGAATTTGCCGCGGCGCGCGCCACGCTGACCGCGCGCGATGGCCAGGTGCGGTGTGTCTTCGTCTTCATCGGCGGCGCCGACCCGGGCAATGAGACCGGCCGCGTGCTGCAGGCCTTGGCGGCCCTGGGACAACCCGGCCTGCAGATCGACCTCGTGATCGGCGCCGCCAACCCGCACCATGCGGCGCTGGCGGCGCAATGCGCGGCCATGCCGGGGGCCCGCCTGCACCGCCAGGTCGACAATATCGCGCAACTGATGGCGGGCGCCGACCTGGCCATCGGGGCCGGCGGCGGCGCCATGTGGGAACGCTGCTGCGTGGGGTTGCCCTCCATCGCGCTGGCGGTGGCTGACAACCAGCAAGCCGGCTGCGCGGCCATGGCGCGCCGGGGCCGGGTGCTGTACCTGGGCCAGTCCGCCGCGTTGGCACCGGGCGTGCTGCCGGCTGCAGTGCAACTGGCCAGCGCGTCGCCGTGGCTGCTGCAGCATCTGGCTGCCGCCAGCCTGGCGCTGGTCGATGGCCGCGGCGCCGAGCGCGTCGTGCGGCGCATGGCGGCGCTGCAGCTGGCCGGCGGCCTGCAGCTGCGGCGCGCACTGACGGATGACTGCGAGCGTTTGTGGGAGTGGCGCAATGCCGAGCCGGTGCGGCGTTTTTCCGGCGACAGTGCGCCGATTCCGCTGGCACAGCACCGCCAGTGGTTTGCTGCGGCGCTGGCCGACCCGGACCGGCTGCTGCTGATTGGCGAGATCGACGGCCAGGCCGCGGGTGTGTTGCGGTATGATCGCAGGCACCGGCAGGCCACGGTTTCGGTCTACCTGACTCCGGCCTTCCTCGGTCAGGGTATCGGCGCCAGCCTGATCGCCGCCGGCAGCGATTGCGCGGCGCGCCACTGGCCACAACTGGAAGTGATCGAGGCGCAGGTGCGCCCGCAGAACGTGGCCTCGGCCGCCGTCTTCGAGACGGCCGGCTTTGCCAAAGAATTTGACATCTACACTCAGCGGATCAAGGCGTGAACCATGCAAATCCAACATCGAACCATCGGCCCTGACGCCGCCCCCTTCATCATCGCCGAAATGTCCGGCAATCATAACCAGTCGCTGGAACGGGCGCTGGAAATCGTCGAGGCGGCCGGCAAGGCAGGCGCGCATGCGCTCAAGCTGCAGACCTATACCGCCGATACGATGACGCTGGCGCTGACCCAGGGCGAGTTCACCATCCGGGACGAGAACAGCCTGTGGAAGGGCGCCAACTTGCACCAGCTGTACCAGCAGGCTTACACGCCTTGGGAATGGCATGCGCCAATCATGCGGCGCGCGCAGGAGCTGGGCATGATCTGCTTCTCCACACCGTTCGACGAGAGCGCGGTGGACTTCCTGGAATCGCTCAACGTTCCGTGCTACAAGATCGCGTCCTTCGAGAACGTGCACCTGCCCCTGATCCGCAAGGTGGCGGCGACCGGCAAGCCGATGATCATGTCGACCGGCATGGCCAGCATCGCCGAGCTGGATGAAGCGGTGCGTGCGGCGCGTGGGGCCGGCTGCAAAGAGCTGGTGCTGCTGAAGTGCACCAGCACCTATCCCGCCACGCCGGCCAATACCAATGTGCTGACCATCTCGCACATGCGCCAGCTGTTTGGCTGCCAGGTCGGCCTGTCCGACCACACCATGGGCCTGGGCGCCTCGGTGGCGGCAGTGGCGCACGGCGCCACCGTGATCGAAAAGCACTTCACCTTGCGCCGCGCCGACGGCGGCGTGGATTCGACCTTCTCGATGGAGCCGGAAGAGCTGGCGGCGCTGGTCATCGAAACGGAGCGTGCCTGGCAGTCGCTGGGCCAGGTCACTTACGGCCCGACCGAGGCGGAAAAGAAATCGCTGCAGTTCCGCCGTTCCATCTACATCGCGGAAGACATTGCGGCTGGCACCGTGCTGACCGAACAGAATCTGCGCTGCGTGCGTCCGGGCATGGGCCTGGCGCCGAAGTACTACGAGCTGCTGCTGGGGCGCAAGGTCAACCGCGACGTGAAGAAGGGCACGCCGATGAACTGGGATCTGCTCGGTGGCGCCTGACCTGCACCGCGTGCTGCTGGTAGGCCTGGGCCAGATCGGCCTGGGTTACGACCTGCGCCTGGGGGACGACGTGGTGTATTCCCATGCACGCGCCTTCAGCCGCCATGCGGACTTCGCGTTGGCGGCTGGCGTCGACGGCGACGCCGGCCAGCGCGCACAATTCACCGGGGCCTATGGCGCGCCCGCCTACGCCACGCTGGCCGAGGCGCTCGATGCCCAGCCCGCGATCGACGTGCTGGTGATTGCGGTGCCGACCGCCGGCCATGGCGCCGTGCTGCGCGAAGTGCTGGCGCGCTGCTCACCGCGCGCCGTGCTGTGCGAAAAGCCGCTGGCGGACGATATCGGCGAAGCGCGCGCCATGGCGGCCCTGTGCGCCGAGCGCGGCGTGGCGCTGTATGTCAACTATATCCGGCGCAGCGATAGTGCCGTGATCGACGTAGCGCGGCGCATTGCCGGCGGCGCCATTGCCGGCCCCCTGAAAGGCGTATGCTGGTACTCCAAGGGTTTCCGCCACAACGGCTCGCACTTTTTCAACTTGCTGGAATACTGGCTGGGGCCGATGCGCGACTTTACCGTGATGGCGACGGGCCGCCTGTGGCAGGATCACGATCCGGAGCCCGATTTGCGCGTGCAGTTCGAGGGTGGCAGCGTGGTGTTCATGGCCGCGCGCGAGGAAGCCTTTTCGCATTACACCATCGAACTGCTGGCCGCCAACGGCCGCCTGCGCTACGAGCAGGGCGGCCAGCAGGTCGCCTGGCAGCCGGCTGTGGCGGGCGCGCTGGCCGGCTACACGGTGCTGGCGCCGCAGGCGGAGATGCTCGAAAGCGGCATGCGCTGCTACCAGCTGCACGTAACGCAGCAACTGGCCGCCGCCCTGCGCGGCGCGCCGCATGTGCTGTGCAGCGGGGCCGAAGCGCTGGCTACGCTGGAACACATGCAGCCCATCATTGAACAATGTACCCGGATGTAAAGGAAGTGAACATGAAAAACCTCGCAATCGCCGGCGGCGCCCCACTGCGCAGCGCGCCCTTCACTCTGCGCCGCACCATGGGCGAGGAGGAGCGCGCGGCCGTCAACGCCGTGATGGACAGCGACCAGCTGTCGTCCTTCTTCGGCAGTCCTGGCGACCAGTGGCTGGGTGGCCCGAAAGTGAAGGAGTTCGAGGCCAAGTGGGCGAAAAAATACGGCTTCAAGCATGCCATCTCGGTCAATTCCTGGACCACCGGCCTGCAGACCGCGGTCGGCGCCATGGGCATCGGCCCGGGCGACGAGGTGATCGTCTCGCCCTACACCATGTCGGCCAGCGCCACCGCCATCCTGTTCTACGGCGGCATTCCAGTGTTTGCCGATGTCGACCCGGACACCTATAACCTGACGGCCGAAACCATCGCCCAGCGCATCACGCCGCGCACCAAGGCCATTATGCTGGTGCATATCTTCGGCCAGGCCTGCGATATGGACCCGATCATGGAACTGGCACGGCGCCACAAGCTGAAGGTGATCGAGGATGGCGCGCAGTCGCCGGGCGTGCATTACAAGGGCCGGCCGGTCGGTGCGATTGGCGACGTCGGCGGTTTCAGCCTGAACTACCACAAGCATATCCATACCGGCGAAGGCGGCATGCTGGTCACCAATGACGACCAGGTGGCGTTGCGCTGCCAGCTGATCCGCAACCACGCGGAAAACCTGGTGGAAGCGCAGGGCGTCACCGACCTGACCAATATGATCGGCTCCAACTACCGCCTGACCGAGCTGCAGGCGGCAATCGGCATCTGCCAGCTGGACCGCCTGGATGGCTACCTGGCCACGCGCCGCCGGCTGGCCGCGCGCCTGGGCGAGCAGTTGGCCGGCATACCCGGCATCCAGGCAGCGCAGGTGGCGGACGGCGCCGAGCATGCCTACTATGTCTACCCGATCAAGTACGACGCCAGCGTCACCGGCATTCCGCGCGCCCTGTTCGCGCGCGCTGTGAACGCCGAACTGCCGGTGCCGGGGCACCCGGAGCAGGTTGGCCTGGCGCCGGCCTATGTGCGCCCGCTTTACCTGGCGCCGCTGTACCAGAAGAAGATCGCCATCGGCGGCCAGGGCTTCCCGTGGACGGTCAATGCGGATGTCGATTACGACTATCGAAAGGGCCTGTGCCCGGTGGTCGAGCGCCTGCACGAGGAGCAGATGCTGCTGACGATGCTGGTGCGCGAACCGCTGTCGGAAGCCGATATCGACGACTTCGCCGCCGCCATCCGTAAAGTGCTGGCGCACAAGGACGAACTGGCCGGCCTGGCCTGAGGCGCGCATGGCCAGTGCATTGGAGCTGCAGGAGCAGCATGACGACGCGGTTTGGGATGTCCTGGTGGACGCTTCGCCGCAGGGCACGGTGTTCGCGCGCTCGGGTTTCTTGCGCTCGCTGGGCGTGCCGTTCCGCCGCTTTGCCATCACCGCCGGCGGCAAGCCGCAGGCGCTGGTGGTGGGCGTCGAGCATGCCGACGGCACGCGCCTGGGCGGTTTCGACTACACGCCCTACCTCGGCATCCTGTTCCTGAACAGCCCGGACGAACCGGCGCGCCAGCGCGTGCTGGACGAATACCGCCTGACCGAGTTCGCCGTGCAGCAGCTGACGGCGCGCTATGCGGCGCTGGCGCTGCCACTGTCCTGGCTGGTGACCGATGTGCGCCCCTTCATGTGGCACAACTACCACGAGCCGGCGTTGGGCATGTTCCAGCTGACGCCGCGCTACACGGCGGTGCTGGACCTGTACGGCATCGACAGCGCGACCTTCCCGGCCCAGGTCCGTGCCTGCCGCCGCCAGGAATTGCGCAAGGCGGCGGCCTTCACTGTCAGCGATGCGCCGGATATCGAATGTTTCATGCACCTGTACCAGCAGACTTTCGCCCGGCAGGAAATCGCGCTGCCGCCGGCGCAGCTGGCGCTGGTGCGCCGCATCGTGCAGGATGCGCTGGAGCAGGGCTATGGCCGCCTGTCCGGCTGCGCCACGGCGCAGGGCATGGCCGCCATGACGCTGTTCCTGTTCGACCGCCGTCGTGCCTACTACCTGTTCGCCGCCAATGATCCGGAGCAGCGCAACACGGGGGCGGCCACCCGCCTGATGTTCGAGAATATCGCCCATGCCAAGCAGCGCGGCATGCGCGAGTTCGATTTTGTCGGCGCCAATTCGCCGCAGCGCGCCGATTTCAAGCTCAGTTTCAACCCCGAGCTGAAGCTGTATTTCGAGGCGCGCTACCAGCGCCCTGCGGCGCCATGAGTGGCAAGACCGCCATCGTGGCGCATGATGCGGGCGGCGCCGAAGTGCTGAGCAGCTATGTCCGGCAACAGCACCTGGATTGCCTGTTCGCGCTGGCCGGTCCGGCGCTGGCGGTTTTCCAGCGCAAGCTGGGCGCCATTGACAACCGCACGGTCGCGGAAGCGCTGGCCGGCAGTGCGCGCCTGCTGAGCGGCACCAGCTGGCAGTCGGACCTGGAGCGCAGCGCCATAGCAGCCGCGCGCGCGGCCGGCAAGCCATCGGCCGCCTGGCTGGATCACTGGGTCAACTACCGCATGCGCTTCGAGCAGGACGGGCAACTCTGCCTGCCGGACGAAGTGTGGGTGAGTGATGCCGAAGCGCAGGTCATCGCCGCCGCGGCGCTGCCGGAAGTGGCGCTGCGGCGCATGGAGAATCCGTATTTCGCCGAACTGCGCGACACGCTGCGGCAGGAAGCGCCGCTGTTCGCGATGCTGCCGGCGGGTCAGCTCGGAGTGCTGTTCGTGTGCGAGCCGGTGCGCGAACATGCGCTGCTGCGCTTCGGCAACGAGCGCCATTTCGGCTATACGGAGGAAGAGGCGCTGCGCTACTTCCTGTCGCACGTGGCGGCGCTGGGGCATCCGGTGGGGCGCATTGTGGTGCGCCCGCATCCGTCGGAAAAGCCCGGCAAATACGACGCGGTGGCAGCGGAGTTCGCGCTGCCCATCCAGTTCAGCGAGGGACATACGCTGAGTGCGGAAGTGGCCTCCAGCGATTGCGTGGTGGGCTGCAACAGCATGGCGATGGTGGTCGGACTGCTGGGCGGGAAACGCGTGATCAGCTGCGTACCGCCCGGCGGCCAGCCTTGCGTGTTGCCACACCCGCAAATCGAATCGTTGCAGCGGCTGCTGGCCTGAGGGCGCCGTTCAGACCGTTTCGCCGGGCGGCGTGAAATCGTCCCAGAAGCGGTTCAGCGGCGTGTCCAGCCCATTGTAGTAGATCGTGGACGTCATGCGCTCGCCCTGGTCCGGGCGGCCGTGGGCGTGGAAGCAGCGCGTGTCGAAGATGATGATGTCGCCCGCTTCGCCCGTCAGCTGCAGGGTTTGCGGCTTGTAGCGCGTGTACAGCGAGTAGCCCAGGTCGCCGTAGTCGGAACCGGCGGCGTAGCAGGCGAAGTCGATGATGCGGCGGTCCTGCTGGAAACGGTGGGTGCGCGGCACAATCTGCATCGGGCCGTTTCCCGGACTGACCTTGTCCAGCAATACCATCACCTTGTACTGGTTGCGCAGGCGGTCATAATGCCACCACTGGAATTCGTAGGCGGTCGACGGCAGCAGGTTGTCGACCACCATCACGGCGGGAATGATGCGGCGCGTGCGGTTGCCGATCGCGCGCTGCATCACCACTTCGAACAGAGGGTCCCAGCAGATCGACTGCGCCACCGGTGGCAGGTTGCTGGCCGCGAAAGAGGCGCGTGAATTCTGCCCCTGCATCATGCGCGGCCACAGCATGGCTTGCAGTTGCGGGTCCAGCACCTGCTCGCTGGTGACATCCAGCGTGTCCGCACGCTCGCGCACCTGGCGCGACAGCTGACGCATGCTTTCCAGCTGTTCCGGGTCCGTGAAATAGCCGCGGCACACCGTCAGCCCGGACTCGCGCAGCTGCCGCGCCATGATGGTGACGATGCGCTCGCTGTGGCTGTCGTCGTCCGGCTCGATGGGCGGCAGCGGGTAGCGCTCGTACACCTCCTCCACCGCGCTGCAGAAAACAGAATAGTCGCGCCGCAGCAGCGCGATGGCCTCGCTGCGGTCCATGGCATACAGTTGATCCAGGGTGCTCATTGGGCTCTCGGGAGATTACAGCAGCTGGCGCAAGGCGTAGCTGTCGCGGAACAGGCCGACATAATCGGCGAACTGGTGGAGGCGGAAGGCGTGCAAATTGCTGCTGTCGGCAACGAAAGTGTCGAGCAGCGCCAGGATGCCGCCCACGCTGTCGCGCGGCACCACGCGTGTGTCCGCGGTAGCCGCTTCCGCCTTGCCCAGCGGCGCCGGCACCGGGTTGACGACGGGGATGCCCTTGCGCAGGAAGTCGATGTCGGCATTGGTTGGCGCATCGTACATCAGGCACAGGTCGACGCTGTCGGCAAACGCTTGCAGCGAGCAGTTGATGCCAGCCAGCAGCGTCTCGCGCGTGATGCCCGTGCTGCCGCTCAGCAGCTCGACCAGCGACTGGCCCTGGCGGCAGCGCACCGCCAGCTCCAGGCCCTGCGCGCGGCACCAGCTGTCGATCTGGCGGATCCCTGCCAGGTAAGGTGCCCAGGCCGTGCACTGTACGCCGTTCAGTGACAGGCCGTTCAGCAGCAGGCCGACCTTCTTCAATGGCAGCGGCGGCGTGCTGCGCGCCGAGAATTCTTCCGCATAGCCCAGGCGGTGCTGCAGCAGGGCGCTTGCCGCGTCCGTCATACAGCGGCAGGCCCTGGATCGGGTGGGTCAGCATGGTGATGCCGTCGTAGCAGAATTCCGTGTCGTCGCTCGTTTTCGCGTGCGGCACCACCAGCACCGGCAACCGGTGGCGCGCGGCGAAGCTGACCAGCGGCCCGTGGTAGCCGGAGTCATGATCGGACAGCAGCAGCTTGCCCGGCTTGTGCTGCGCGAAATACCCCTCCAGCATGTGCAGCGACACCAGCTGTGACTGGTACAGGTTGCTCAGCTGGCGGGCCTGGCGTGCGCGGAAATCGGGCGTGGCGATATACGGCTGCAGCAACTGATCCAGGCACGCGGTCAGGGCCTGGTCCAGTTCCGCTAGCGGCGGCTGTTCACCATACAGGCGACGCTGGTCCGCCAGGCGCAGCAGGTTGGCGCGCGCCGTGGTTTCCAGCGTCACGCCCCAGTATTTCGGAATCAGGTCCAGGCTGCGTTTGCCGGCTGCCTGCAGCTCTGCGCTGAAGTAGGGGGCGTCGTAAAAACAGGTCGGGACGTGCGTCACGACATCCCAGCATTCGGTGGCCGGAGTCAGCGGATCGAGGTTCAGGACAACCGACGATTCATCCGGCCGCTGGCCGTAGCTTTGCGCCGCGAACGCGATGCGCCAGGTGCGCAGCTGCTGCAGCAGCAACAGCGCCGGCATGAAGGAGGGCCAGTAGTAGCTGGACGGGTTATCGTTCAGGAACACATGGACTTTGTGGTCCTTCAGCCTGGCCAGCACGTCGCGCCACAAGCCGTTGTACCAGTCGCAGGCAGTGAAAAAGTAGTACAGGTTCAGGTGCTGCCAGCCGAACAGCGAGGTGCCCGCCGGCAGCAAGCTGCCGACGGATTCCTGCAGTGCGCGCTCGAAGCTGTTGGCCTGGGCGTGGCCAGCCTTCACCAGCGCAGGATAGTCGGGGCAGGCATCCCACACGACCAGTTCCGTGTTGCGCAGCTGGCTGGCATTGATGGTGTCGACCAGGGTCGGGTCAAAGAACAGTACCCGGTATTTATCCAGCTTTTGCGCATATTCTTCCGCGATCGGGATATCGTAGGAAGCGGTGATGATCAGGATGTCGTCCATGCCCCGCCTGCGCTTAGCGTTTGATCACGAGGCCCTGGCCCGTCGGCAGCGGGAATACGCGGTACTTGCGGGCGTCGAACCAGGCGTCTTCGGCCATTTTCTGCAGGCGGTACTGGCCGGACCATTCATAGTCGTCCAGCACGACCATGCCGCCAGGCGTGACGCGGTCGAACAGCGCATCCAGCACGGCGATCTCGAATTCGGCGCTGTTCAGGTCAATGTGCAGGAAGGCGATCTTGTCCGGCGAATTGCCTTCCAGCGATTGCGGCAGCAAGCCCTTGACCAGGCGCACATTGTCGTAGCCGTCGAAGCGGGCCTGGATTTCCTTGAACAGGCCGTCCGCCTGCCCTTCGAAAGTGTGGTGCTCGACCGGGTTGTAGTCGTAGGTGTCGTAGCCCCAGAAAGTTTTGTTGAAGTTGTCCTTGCCGAAGTAGTCGACCACGGTCTTGATGCCGGTGCCGCGGTACACGCCGCATTCGACAAAGTCGCCTTCCACCTGGGCGCAGTGGTAGGCGGCGCAGGCCAGGATATAGCGGCGCCACGCGATGGCGCGGTCGGCGTCGTTCTGGGTGTTCGATTCCCAGGCCTGGACAAAGGCCTTGTCTTCGAACGGCGAGTTGCTCTTGCCCCAGGTGAACAGGTTGTCGCCCAGGTAGGTACCCGGCACGCACAACGCGCGGGCTTCCTCCATCAGCTGGTAGAAGCGGGCCGGATCGGTCAGGCCCCAGACGGTGCGCACCATGAAGTTGATGACGCGCTCTGGATTTTCGATCGGGGTGTGGGCCGGCAGTTTCATGGTCTTTTCTTTCGGTGCAGTGGTCGTGATGGCTGGCGCGGCGGGAGTCTTCACCACCGAACGCAGGGCGTTTTCCATATGGCGCACGAAGCGCGGGCTGTCGAACAGGATGCAGTTGCTGCGCGTGTCCTGCAGGTGCTGCTTCATGGCGGCGATGCGCTCCGGCTGGGCTGCCAGCTGCACCGCGGTGTCTTCATATTCCTGCAGCGAATGGGTAATCAGTTCCGGCAGGCCGACGGCATGCAGGAGGCTGCCCGCCATGCGCGCGCAGAACGTATTGCCCGCCACCGTCAGCAGCGGCAGGCCGGCCCACAGGGCGTCGCTGGCTGTGGTGCCGGCATTGAAGGGCAGGGTGTCCAGGAACAGGTCGGCCACGCCGTAGCGCGCCAGGTAGGCGGACGGGGTGGCGCGCTCGGCGAAATAGATGCGCTGCGGGTCCACACCCAGCCGCTGCGCCTCGGCGCGCAGGTTGTCGCGCACCACCTGGTGGTCGGACACCAGCCACAGCACGCTGTGCGGTACGCGCTGCAGGATGCGCATCCAGGCCGAGAACACGTCTTCCGTGAACTTGAAGTTGTTGTTGAAGGAGCAGAACACAAAGGCATCGTCCGGCAGGCCGACGTCGGCGCGCGTCGGGCGCGGGCCGATTTCGCGCTTGCGGTCGTTGATCTGGAAGCATTCCGGCACATACAGCGGCTGTTCACTCATGAAGGGCGCCAGATGTTCCGGCAGCACGAAGCGGTCGGCGATCACATAGTCGATGCAGGGCAACGCGGTGGTGCCCGGGAAGCCCAGGTAAGTCAATTGCACCGGCGCCGGGCGGTAGGACAGGATGTTAGGGCGGGTACCCAGCGTCAGCCCGTGCAGGTCGATCAGCACGTCGATCTCGTGGGCGCGGATGCACTGCGCCGCTTCCTCGTCCGTCATGGTGTCGATGCGGATATAGTGGTCCATGGCGGCCTTGACGCGGGCGCGCAGCGGCGTGCCGTCCTCGCGCGTCCAGGAGAAGGCATAGACTTCAAAATGCTGGCGGTCGTGCAGTTCGTACAGCTCCGCCGTCAGGATCGACACCGCATGCGAGCACAGGTCGGACGACAGGTAGCCGATGCGGATGCGCTTGTGCTGGTAGCCTTCGGCCGGCGCCAGTGCCGGCTCGACGGGGGGGATCACTTTCTCGGCCACGAAGCGGCGCGCCGCCTCCAGCTGTACCTGCGGGTCGTCGGAGGCGCTCAGCATGGCCAGCGCTGAAGTGGCATCTACCATTTCCTCGTGCGTGATGCCGGCAATGGGAGCAAACACCGGCCACTTGCACTGCTTTTGACGCAAGTGGATCACGTGCGTCAGCACCTTCGGCTGATGCGGATCGAGCGCCAGGCTCTTCATCATCATTTCTTCGGCCAGCGGCAGGTTCTTGTTGTTCTCCAGTACGCGGCCTAGGTTGTTCAGCGCCTGCACATGAAACGGGCGCTCGCTGGGCACATTAGGATTGGCCAGGGCTGTAGCCTGGTTCCAAACGGCGATGGCGTCGATGACCTGGCCCTTGCGCTCGAGCAGGGTGCCCAGGTTCATGTGCGCTTCGATGAATTGCGGATTCAGCTCGATGGCGCGGCGGTAGCAGGTTTCGGCGCCATGATCGTCGTTCAGGTTGGCCAGGGTCACGCCCAGATTGAACAGCACGGCGTAGGTCCCAGGCGATTGCGTTTGGTCCAGCCATTGGCGGAACAGCGCCACCGATCGCTGGCCGCGGCCGGCCTCGGTTTCGGCGGCGGTCACGGAAAACAGCTCGACGATGGGCAGGGCGCCGAGCGTGCTCAATTGCAGGGCCTGCTCGTAGGCGGCGCTCAGGTCATTGCGTTGCAGGGAAGTTGCCAGCTGCGCCAGCAGTTGTTGCGGGTTGTGATCCGGCTTTGTGCTCATGATGTGTTCTCAGTGGACTGGACCGGCGCCAGCCGATAATTTTCCCCAAGCAACTATTTTAAACCGAAACGGCGAGGTTTTTGCTCTCCGGCGCCACTATAGCGCAGATGTTTTCGTCCACGTGTATCATCGGTGTCTTACTGCCTCGACAATACGCGCCATGCTCCAGACTCCCCCGGGGTTCAGCCCCCTGCTGACGGCCGCCGACAGCGCCGAACCGCTGACTTTCCTGTTTCACCGCGAGCGTCTGCTGCTGCGGGAGTCCGATCTCAGCCTGCCAGCGGCCGAAGTGCTGGCCGCCGCCGGCCTGCTGCCGACCGAAGCCCATCCGCTAGGTATGTGGCAGGAACGCTATTGCCAGGCCGCCTGCGCCCAGCACGACACGCCGCCTGCGCCCGGCTACGCCTACGTCGGCCTGCGCTCCCTGTTCGGCAATGTGGACGACGGCTTTGTCGGCCTGGCCGGACGCGCCTTCCAGATCGCCGAGTGGGCGCGTACCCACCGCTTCTGCGGCGCCTGCGGCACGCCGATGGCGCGCGCGGCGGGCGAGCGCGCGTTCAAGTGCCCGTCCTGCGGCCACACGGCTTACCCGCGCATCTCGCCGGCGATGATGGTGCTGATCCGCAAGGGCGATTCCGTGCTGCTGGCCATGCACGCCCAGTCGCCGTACAAGCGCTACACGGCGCTGGCGGGCTTCCTGGAGGCCGGCGAGTCGGTTGAGGAAGCGATTCACCGCGAGGTGGAGGAGGAAGTGGGTCTGAAAGTGCATAACTTGAAATATTTCGGCAGCCAGAGCTGGCCTTTCCCGCATTCGCTGATGATCGCGTTCACGGCGGAATACCTGTCCGGCGAGATCCGCGTGGACACCAACGAGATTGCCGAGGCGCGCTGGTTCGGGCCGGACGATGAATTCCCCAGCATTCCGCCGGGCGTTTCCATTGCCTCGGAGCTGATCCGGGCTCACCGGCCGGAGCGCCGGTAAAGGCGCGCCTTTCACTGTATACTGGCGGATTGTTTCTTTTCGCACCGAATATCATGTCCCATAACGCAGAATTCACCGAACAAGACTGGCGCCGCTTCCTCGCGAGCATTGGCGAGGACCCCGACCGCCCGGGCCTGCACGAAACGCCGCATCGCGTGGCCAAGGCCTGGAAGCAGTGGACCGCCGGCTATGAGCAGGACCCGGTTGATCTGCTGAAGGCCTTCGAGGATGGCGCCGAGCAGTACAACGAACTGATTTTGGTGAAGAACATCCCTGTGTACTCGCATTGCGAGCACCACCTGGCGCCGTTCTTCGGCAAGGCCACGGTCGGTTATGTCCCGAATGGCAAGATTGTCGGCCTGTCCAAGCTGACTCGCCTGGTGGACTGCTTCGCGCGCCGCCTGCAGGTGCAGGAGCGCATGACGATGCAGATCGCCGAAGCGCTGATGCAGGTGCTGGACCCGAAGGCCGTGGGCGTGATCGTCAAGTGCCGCCACCTGTGCATGGAAAGCCGCGGCATCCGCACGCCGGGCGAAGAAACGGTGACTTCCGCCATGCTGGGCGAACTGCAGCCCAACCTGGCGATGCGCACCGAATTCCTGGCCATGGCGCGGGACTAACGCAATGGGTGGCGCGATCGAGTGGGTGGAGGGCGGTTTTGACGCGGCGATGGAGCTGGCCCGATCGGCCGGCCGTCCTGTGTTCCTGTACTGGGGCGCCGTGTGGTGCCCGCCGTGCAACCGGGTCAAGTCTGAGATCTTTGCGCGCGACGAGTTTGTCGACGCCACGCGCAGCCTGGTTTGCGTGCAGCTCGATGGCGACACGCCGGGCGCCCAGCAGCTGGCTGCGCGCCTGAAGCTGCGCAGCTACCCGACACTGGTGATGGTCCGCCCGGATGGCAGCGAGATCACGCGCCTGCCTTGCGAACTCGATGGCGAACTGTTTACCGAAGCGCTGATGGCGGCGCGCTTTGCCGCGTACACGGCCGCCGAATCGCTGGCCGCTGCGCTGGATGGCACGCGCGTACTGTCCGCTGCCGAATGGACGCTGCTGTCCAACTATTCCTGGGATACCGATGAGGGCGTGCTGCTGGGCGGGCGCGACCTCGGCGTGACCCTGGCGACCTTGTCGCAACTGGCTTTCTCGGCCGCCACTGGCGAAGCAGCTGCCGCTGCGGCGCAGATCGGCGCCGCCTCCGACCGCCTGCGCCTGCACGCGCTGGTGGCGCAGGCCGGCCGCGTGCCGGATGCTTCGGCCACCGAATTCCTGCTGCGCGTGTTCCGCGATGCGGCACTGGCGCGCGCCAATATGGACATCCTCGGCAACAGCGGCCACCAGCTGGTGCGCGCCGCCACTGCGCAGCATGCGGAGCTGGCAACTGCGCTCGCGCTGGCCGCGCAGGCCTGGGCGGACGATATGTGGCTGTCCGTCGCGGATCGCCTGACGGCTGTGCGCCTGCAGATGCGCATGGGGCGCATGGACTTTGCGGCTGAAGGCTTGCCGGCGCTGGTGCGCTCGCGCGTTGAAGCTGCGCTGGCCGAAGTGGACGATGCCTTTGCCCGCCACACGCTGGTCAACACCGCCGTCAGCGCCCTGAATGACGCCGGTCTTGCCGCCGATGCGGAAGCCCTGCTGCAGGCGGAGGCTCCGCGCGCGCATTCGCCTTACTACTTCATGCTGTCGCTGGCCGGCAGCGCCAAGCGCCGTGGCGACGCGGCCGGCATGCTGTCCTGGTACGAACAGGCATGGCGCAATGCCGTGGGCGCCTCTACACGCATCCAGTGGGCCGTGACTTACCTGAGCGCGGTGATCGACTCGGCGCCTGCCGACGCTGACCGCATCGAAGCCGCGTCCACCGCCATCGCCGCCGACTTCACTGCCGCCGGCGCCGATGCCTACGCCCAGCGCAACCTCACCCAAGCCGCCAAACTGCTCGCCAGACTGAACGCGCTCCCGTCCCCCCGGCGGCGGCGCTTCCGCCCTGCACGGGCAGCTGGTCCAGGGTATCCAGCCAGCCTGATCACCCTGGACTGCACGCATGGAGGGTGCCATTCTGTTTTGAGTCAGTCACTCATTCCGTCTCATTTGGGGTCCTCATTCTGTCTCGTTTCTTCTCATTCCGTCTCGTTTTGCCTAGGACTGAAAACGAGACAAGATGAGGAGAAACGAGACGGAATGAGAAGGGCAAACGAGACGAAATGAGTGACCGGCTCGGGAGCGAACAGGCATACACATGGCGCCCAGGCGGCGCCGGCACGACTAGCCGAGCTTCAGGAGATCGGCCAGCCAGTCGACGAAGACGCGCACGCGCGGCGAAAGCTGCTTGTTGTAGATGATGGAGACGGGCAGCGGCGGCGCGCGGTGCGTCGGCAACACCTCTTCCAACTCTCCTGAGGCGAGCATAGGATCGAGGCCGCAGCGCGGCATCTGGGCCAGTCCCAGGCCCGCGAGACAGGCGGCAACGTAGGCTTCCGTGCTGCCGACAGAAACGCGGCTGCGCAGCGTGAGCGTCTGCACGGCGCCGTGATCGTCCACATATTCCCAGGGCAGGTCGCGTCCCGTTTGCGATGAAAAGAAGTTGACCGCATAGTGGGACTGCAGATCCGCCAGCACCTGGGGGCGGCCATGCTCCGCCAGGTACTCGCGCGAGGCGCAATTGATTTGCTCCATGCTGCCCAGCGGCCGCGCGATCAGCGTCGAATCGCGCAGCGTGCCCACGCGCACCGCGCAGTCGATGCCTTCGCCGACGATGTCCGCAAAGCGGTCGTTCGAGTTCACGCGTACATCGATGTCCGGGTACAGCCTGCAGAATTGCGGCAGGGCGGGGATCACGGTCAGGTGGGCGAGGCGCGCGGGCATGTCCACGCGGATAGTGCCGGACGGTTTGCGGCCGGCGCCGACAAACAGGCCGTTGATGTCCTCCAGGTCGTTCAGCAGTGCACGACAGCGTTCCAGATACAGCATGCCCTCCACCGTCAGGCTCACCTTGCGCGTAGTGCGCTGGAGCAGGCGCACGCCGAGCTGCTGCTCGATGGCCTGCACGGCGTTGGTGACGCTGGGGCGCGGCAGGTCCAGCTGCTCGGCCGCCTGGGTGAAGCTGCGGGCGTCGGCCACGGCTTGGAAGATCTGCATGGCGCGGATCTGATCCATTGTTATCTCTAGCCGAACAAAGATGTAAGTAAAACGGCATTTATTGCCGCAATCGATAATAGCACAATGGTCTCCATCAACAACCTCCCTGGAGATCAGCAATGCAAACCCGCAAACTTGGCAAGACCGGTCCTGAAGTCGCGCAACTGGGCCTCGGCCTGATGGGCATGTCCGACCTGTATGGCCCGGCTGACCACGCCGAAAGCATCGCCACCATCCACGCCGCGCTGGACGGCGGCGTCACCCTGCTCGACACCGGCGATTTTTACGGCATGGGACACAATGAAATGCTGCTGGGCGAAGCGCTGCAGGGCCGCCGCCGCGACCAGGTGCAGATCAGCGTGAAATTCGGCGCGCTGCGCGATCCGGATGGCGTCTGGCTGGGGATGGACAACCGTCCCGCCGCCGTGAAGAACTTCGCCGCGTATTCGCTGAAGCGCCTGGGCGTCGAGCACATCGACATCTATCGCCCGGCGCGCCTGGACCCCAATGTGCCGATCGAGGAAACCGTGGGTGCCATCGGCGAACTGGTGAAGAAGGGCTATGTGAAGCACATCGGCCTGTCCGAAGTGGGCGCCGACACGCTGCGCCGCGCGCACAAGATCCACCCGATCGCCGATCTGCAGATCGAATATTCGCTGATCTCGCGCAGCATCGAGAACGGTTTGCTGCAAACGGCGCGCGAACTGGGCATCGGCATCACGGCCTATGGCGTGCTGTCGCGTGGCCTGATCAGCGGCCACTGGAGCAGGCAGCGCGAAGGCGAGAAGGATTTCCGCGGCGCGGCGCCGCGCTTCCAGGGCGAGAACCTGGAGCGCAATCTGGCCCTGGTCGAGCGCCTGCGCGAGATTGCACAGGGACTGGGCGTAAGCGTGGCCCAGGTGGCGATTGCCTGGGTGGCGGCGCAGGGGCAGGACATCGTGCCCCTGGTCGGCGCCCGCACCCGTCAGCGCCTGCAGGAAGCGCTCGGCGCCAACGCCGTCATGCTGAGCCGCGCGGACCTGGAGCGCCTGGAACTGGCCATCCCTGCCGGGGCGGCAGCAGGGGCGCGCTACAACGAGCACGCAATGGCCTCGCTGGACAGCGAACGCTAAGCCGCAAATAGCTCCGCCGCGAAGTCCACGAACGCCGTGACCTTGGCAGCGCGCTGCTGGCGCTGCTGGTAGAGCGCATGCACCACGGGGCCGTCGGCCTGCCAGGGCTCCAGCAGCGGCACCAGTTCGCCGCTGCGCAGCGCGTCCGCCACCGACAGCGACATGAACTGGCCGATGCCCGCGCCAGCCTTGCACATCTCGATCAGTGAATCGACATGGTCAAAGGTGGCGCGGGCGCGCGGCGTGAAGCTCTCGGCGCCGGCAAACTGCCACACACGCAGCCGGCGCGATTGCGGCGAGAGGAAGCCGAGGCAGGGATAATCCGCCAGCGCGGACGGGTCGGCGGGCGCACCCAGCTCGCGCAGGAAGGCAGGCGACGAGCAGCACACCCAGCGCGTTTGCAGCAGCGGCCGCGCCACGAGCCGCGCGTCCGCCACTTCGCCGATGCGGATCAGCACATCCACGCCTTCCTCCACCATATCGACCATGCGGTCGCTGGCGGTCGCGCGCAGCGAAACTTCGGGATACTGCGCCAGGAAGCGGGGCAGGGCGGGGGCTACGTAGAGCCGCGAGATCAGGCCCGGCATATCGACGCGCAGCGTGCCGCTGGGCGTGTCGGCCGCATCATGCATCGACGATTCCAGCTCCGCCACGTCCGCCAGCAGCCGCAAGGCCTGTTCATAGCAGGCGCGCCCTTCGCCGGTGAGGGACATGCTGCGTGTGGTGCGGTTCAGCAGCTTCACGCGGAAGTGGGATTCCAGCCCCGCCACCTGCGCCGTCACGGAGGACGTAGACATGCCCAGCCGCTCAGCCGCCCGGCTGAAACCGCCCGCTTCCACCACCGCGCAGAACACGCGCATCGCATCCAGCCTGTCCATAACTGCCCCCTCAGCAGCGATTATCCACGTTTCCTGGATTCTGTTTGCGGTGCCGGCCCGTTTTTCCGCCGGCGCGCCGCACCTACACTGGGCTCATCGAAAACCACGGAGCCTCACCATGAAAGCAATGATCCTCACCGCCCACAATGCGCCGCTGGCGCTGGCCGACATTGAACGCCCGCAGGCTGCGCCCGGCCAGGTGCTGGTGCGCGTCCACGCCAGCGCCGTCAATCCGCTGGATACCAAGATCGCCGCCGGCAAAGCTGCCCACGCGCAAATGCCGCTCAACGCCATCCTCGGCATCGACATGGCCGGCGTAGTGGAAGCCGTCGGCGAGGGCGTCAGCGCCTTCCAGCCCGGCGACCAAGTCTTCGGTATGACGGGCGGCGTCGGCGGCCACCAGGGTTCGCTGGCCCAGTACCAGGCGGTGGACGCCGCCCTTCTGGCGCACAAGCCGCGCAGCATCGGCATGCGCGAAGCGGCCGCGCTGCCGCTGGTCTTCATCACCGCATGGGAAGGCCTGGTGGACCGGGCCCGCGTCAGCCCCGGCAAGAAGGTGCTGGTGCATGGCGGCGCCGGCGGCGTAGGCCACATGGCGGTGCAGATTGCGCGCGCCTTCGGCGCCGAAGTGTGGGCCACGGGCGCGCCCGCATCGCGCGACATCATCGAAGGCTATGGTGCGACCTTCATCGACTACAGCAGCGAAACGGTGGACGACTATGTGGCAAGCCACACCGCCGGCGAGGGCTTCGACATCGTCTTCGACAACGTCGGCGGCCAGACGCTGGACAATTCCTTCCGCGCCGCCCGCCTGTACCACGGCCATGTGGTCAGCGCGCTGGGCTGGGGCACGCATGCACTGGCGCCGCTGTCCTTCCGCGCCGCCACCTACTCGGGCATCTTCGCGCTGCTGCCCCTCCTGTCCGGCAAGGGCCGCGCCGCCCATGGCGCCATCCTGCGCGAGGCGGCCCGGCTGGTGGACGAGGGCAGGCTGAAGCCGCGCCTCGACCCGCGCCGCTTCACGCTGGCGGCAGCCAACGATGCGCATACAGCACTGCTGGACGGCAGCGCAAGGGGCAAACTGGTAGTCGATATCGAATAAGCAGCCACGCAACACCGGTGAACGATTTTCGCGCAGCATCTCCTGAACAGACGGTATGCTTCTCCCATAACAAGAGGAGACATCAAGCATGAATAATCTGTCGTTCAGGCAGAAGCTGTGGATTCCGCTCGTCTGCAGCCTGCTGTGCATTGCCGCCATCTTCATCTACGACGCCATCCAGATCCGCAATCTGCGCGTCAGCGAGCGCATGGCGGACCTCTCCAATATCGACGACGCCGGCATCGGCGTGCTGAAACTCTACGGCGAGCGTGCCGCCTCCGGCGCCATGACGAAGCAGGCCGCCCAGGCCGAAGCCATCGCCGTGATCAAGAACATGCGCTATGCGAAAGATGGCTATATCACCATCGTCACCGGCGAGGGCGTATCGCTGATGAATCCCGTCAAGCCTGAAACCGACGGCAAGAATGTGCTGGACTTCAAGGACCCGAACGGGACCTATCTCTACAAGGACATCGTGCGCACAGGCGCCAGTGCGGAAGGCAAGGGCTTCGTCAGCTACCACTGGGCGCGGCCGGGCAGCACCGAGCCGGTGCCGAAAGTCAGCCGCGTGGCGCATTACCAGCCCTGGGACTGGAACCTCGTCACCGGCGTCTATACCGACGATATCGACGTGGCCTTCCGCCGCCAGCTGCTGCAATCGGGTGTCGTGCTCCTGGTCGTGGTCGGCATCCTGGCCGCGATTTCCAGCATGATTAACCGCAGCCTGCGCCACACCATCGGCGGCGAGCCGGAATATGCCGGCGAGGTCGCTGCGCGCATCGCTTCCGGGGACCTGAGCGTGGCAGTCGATACCCATGCCAACGACAAGGGCAGCGTGCTGTATGCGATGAAGTCCATGCAGGCCAGCCTGGCCGCCACCATCGGCGAAATCCGCCACAGCGCGGACACCATCGCCACCGCGTCCGCCGAAATCGCCAGCGGCAATATGGACCTGTCGGCGCGCACCGAATCGCAGGCCAGTTCGCTGGAGGAGACGGCGGCCTCGATGGAGGAGCTGACTTCCACCGTCAGCCAGAACGAATCCAACGCCCACCAGGCCAACCAGCTGGCGAAGACGGCTTCCGAGGTCGCGCAGAAGGGCGGCGCCGTGGTATCCGAAGTAGTGTCCACAATGGCGACCATCAACGCTTCCGCCACCCGCATCGTGGACATCATCTCCGTCATCGACGGCATCGCTTTCCAGACCAATATCCTGGCGCTGAACGCCGCCGTGGAAGCGGCGCGCGCCGGCGAGCACGGACGCGGCTTCGCGGTCGTGGCCAGTGAAGTGCGCAGCCTGGCGCATCGCAGCGCTTCCGCCGCCAAGGAGATCAAGGCGCTGATCGACGATTCGGTGGGCAGCATCGAGGCCGGCAGCGCGCTCGTAGCGCAGGCCGGGACGACGATGGAGCAGGTGGTGGCCAGCGTGTCGCGCGTGACCACCATCATGGGCGACATCACGGCCGCCTCCAGCGAACAGTCCACCGGTATCGGCCATGTGAACCAGGCGATCACGGAAATGGATTCGGTCACGCAGCAGAATGCCGCGCTGGTGGAGGAAGCTGCTGCGGCGGCGGGCGCCATGCAGGAGCAGGCCGCTCACCTGGCCGAACTGGTCAGCCGCTTCAAGCTGGGCGCCGGAACGCACGCGGCGGCAGGCGCCCGTCCAGCATCGCGCAGCAAGGCGCTGGCGATCCGCTCCGCTTAATTCGATTCGGCCGGGGACTGCGGCGCCGCGGGCGCTGCCGCCCCTGCCTCTTCCTGGTAGTACATCTTGTCGGCGCTGGCGTGGTAGGTGCCGATCTTCTGGCCCAATGGGTCGCCGCCGGTACCGAGCAGGGAGCAGGTCTGCGTCTCGACCTGCCATACCTGCTTGCCTGAGCGCAGCGACCAGTGATTGTCCCCGCCGGCAAACAGCTCCACTTCCGTATCTTCCAGCGGCAGTTCGGCCAGCGCGATCTGGCGCTGGCAATCCGGCATGCGCGTCGCCATCAGCGTATAGCGCGCTTCCTCGCTCCAGAAATAGTCCTGCTGGCGGCGCACGGTGAGGGTGTGTTCCTGGCTGGTGTCCGCATAGAAGGTGGCGGAATCGTTGTAGCAGCCGGCGAGCAGCAGTGGCAGAACGAAGAGGATCTGGCGCATGGGCGTCGTGGTCACGTGTGAGGAACTTGCGGTCCATTATAAAGGCACACGATTGCGCGGGGGTGCGCCAGTGAAATATCGGTTGGGATACACTCATGCAAAACAATAGCGATCAGACAATACTCTCATGCCGCGTACTGCCATCATCGATGACCTGAATTTCCGGCGCATTCTGGGCCGGAACATCACGCTGCCGCTGGCCGCGGGCGTGGTCACGGCCGGCGTGTTCGTCGCTATTTTCGCCTACCTGCTGAACGCCCTGGCCTGGGTCGAGCACAGCGAGCGCGTGATCGCCCAGGCCAACGAGCTGCGCACGCTGACGGTGGACATGGAATCCGGCATGCGCGGCTACCTGCTGACGGGCGAGGAAACCTTCCTCGCGCCCTACAAGCTGGCGCGCCCCAAGATCGGCACGTCCATCGACGCGCTGGCCGAACTGGTAGCCGACAACAGCGACCAGGTCAGGCGGCTGAAGAATATCCGTGTCCAGCAGCAGCAGTGGGAGCAAAACGCACAGGAAATGATCGCCGCCCGCCGCAGCAACGGCGATTACCTCGGCATGACCCGCTCCGGCCGCGCCAAGGTCGATTTCGACGAGTTGCGGCGCCAGTTCGATGACTTCATGCAGGTGGAGCGCCGCGTGCGCGACCAGCGCACCACCGAGGCGCGCAGCGTCACTTATTTCACCGTGGCCGGCTTCCTGGCGCTCAGCCTCGTGATCAGCGGCCTGCTGGCCTGGTTCGGCCGGCGCGATCTGCTGCGCCTATCATCCATCTACAGCAAGGCGCTGCACGAGCAGGACCTGCACGCGGAAAAGCTGGCGCACCAGGCCTGGGTGCGCTCGGGCCAAAGCCAGCTGGCGGAGCAGGGCATCGGCCAGATGGCGCTGCCCCAGCTGTCCACCACCCTGCTGCGCTTCCTGGCACGCTACCTGGACGTGGCCGTGGGCGCGCTCTATGTGCGCGAGGAGGATGGCACGCTGCGCCGCGCCGCGGCCTATGGTTTCAGCAGCGAGGATGAGGAGCATGGCAGGGTGCTCAAGCCGGAGGAGGGCATTGCGGGCCAGGCTGTGTCCACGCGCCGCCTGGTGCACATGAAGGACCTGCCGTCCGGCTATATCAAGGTCAGTTCCGCGCTGGGCGAGGGCATGCCGCTGGAGCTGATCGTCCTGCCGGTGGACAGTGACGGCGAAGTCAATGGCGTGGTGGAGCTGGGCTTCCTGCGCCCCGTCGGCGAGCGCGAGATCGATTACCTGAATCTCGTGGCGGGAAATATCGGCAATGCCATCGAGGCCACGCTGGCACGCCAGCGGCTGGCCGCCGTGCTGACCGAGACCCAGCAGCTGAACGAAGAACTGCAGGTGCAGCAGGAAGAGCTGCGCACCGCGAACGAGGAACTGGAAGAGCAGTCCCGCGTGCTGGAACAGTCGCAGGTCAACCTGGAGAACCAGAAGGCGGAACTGGAACAGACCAATGACCGCCTGGCCGAACAAGCCATTGTGCTGGATCAGCGGAATGAGTTGCTGGCCGAAGCGCGCGCCCAGCTGGAGGAGCGAGCGCGCGACCTGGAGAAGGCCAGCCAGTACAAGTCCCAGTTCCTGGCCAATATGTCGCACGAGCTGCGCACGCCGCTGAATTCGGCGCTGATCCTGGCCAAGCTGCTGGCCGATAACGAGCAGGGCAACCTGAACGAGGAGCAGGTGCGCTTCGCCAGCACGATCTACTCGTCCGGCAACGACCTGCTCAACCTGATCAACGATATCCTCGACATCTCCAAGGTCGAAGCGGGCAAGCTGGAGCTCTCGCCCGAAGAATTGCCGCTGCAGCGCGTGATCGACAATCTCTCGCAAGTGTTCGATCCGCTGGCGCGCCAGAAGGGTCTCGATTTTGTGATCGACGTGGAACCGGGCGTGCCGGAATCCATCTATACCGACGCACAGCGGCTGGAGCAGATCATGAAGAACCTGCTGTCCAACGCGCTGAAGTTCACGGACGAGGGCAAGGTGCTGCTGCGCGTGTCCGCCGCCGCCAGCGGGCAACTGAGCTTCATGGTGCAGGATACCGGCATCGGCATCCGCCCGGATCAGCAGGATGCGATTTTCGGCGCCTTCCAGCAGGCCGACGGCACGCCCAGCCGGCGCTATGGCGGCACCGGCCTGGGCTTGTCCATTTCGCGCGACCTTGCCACGCTGCTGGGCGGGGCGATCAGTGTCAAGAGCACGCCGGGGCAGGGCAGCGTGTTCACGCTCACGCTGCCCGTGCAATGGGCGGCGCCGCCGCCCCCCGCTTCAGCGCCGGGGGCCAGCATCGGCATTTCCGCTTCCTTCGCCAATGACGCGTCTCCTGCCGACGCTGGCCAGCGCGCCGCCATGATCGACGCGGCCACCGGCGCCGCCTCCACCCGCTCCGCCGCCGATGCTCCCCTCCGTCCGTCCGCCGCCGCGCTTGCCGCTGGCGCCGGCACTGCGGCCAGCGCGCGCACAGCGACGGGCCCTCTGGCGGCGATCGAGGGCGCAAGAGCCGCCGAAACGCCTGCCCCAGCCGCCCGCCCCTTCGACGACGACCGCGGCCTCCCGCCGCCGCCCGAGCGCCTGGTCCTGGTCATCGAAGACGAACCGAATTTCGCGCGCATCCTGTTCGATCTCGCCCACGAAAAGGAATACCGCTGCCTGGTCGCTTTCAACGCCGAAGAGGGCCTGCAGCTGGCCGAAGAACAGCAGCCAGCCGCCATCCTGCTCGACATCCGGCTGCCCGACCGCTCCGGCCTCTCCGTGCTGCAGCTGTTGAAGGAAAATCCGAAAACTCGGCACATTCCGGTCCACGTGGTTTCCGCCGCCGAGCATGGCGAAGCGGCCCTGCACCTGGGCGCCATCGGCTATGCCAAGAAACCGGCCACGCGTGAAGAACTGAAAGGAGTGTTCAGTCGCCTGGAACAGAAGTTCACGCAAAAGGTCAAGCACATCCTGCTGGTGGAAGACGACGACCGCCAGCGCGACAGCGTGGTGCAGCTGATTTCCGATGAAGATATTGACATCCAGGCCGTCGCCAGCGGCCAGGAAGCACTGACGCTGCTGCATGCGAATGTCTACGACTGCATGATCATCGACCTGAAGCTGCCGGACATGCAGGGCAAGGAACTGCTGGAGCGCATGAGCAAGGAGGGCATTGCGTCCTTCCCGCCGGTGATCGTCTATACGGGCCGCAGCCTCACGCGCGAAGAGGAAGCCGACCTGCACAAGTACTCGCGCTCCATCATCATCAAGGGTGCGCGCTCGCCGGAACGCCTGCTGGACGAGGTCACGCTCTTCCTGCACAAGGTCGAATCCGAGCTCTCCAGCGAGCGCCAGAACATGCTGAAGGCCGTACGCAGCCGCGACCGCGTGTTCGAAGACCGCCGCATCCTGCTGGTGGACGACGATGTGCGCAACATCTTCGCCCTCACCAGCGCTCTGGAACAGAAAGGCGCCATCGTGGAAATCGGCCGCAACGGCTTCGAAGCGCTGGAAAAGCTGGACAGCGTGCCGGACATCGACCTGGTCCTGATGGACATCATGATGCCGGGCATGGACGGCCTGGAAGCCACGCGCCGCCTGCGCGCCGACCCGCGCTTCGCGCGCCTGCCCGTCATCGCCATCACCGCCAAGGCCATGAAGGACGACCAGGAGCAGTGCCTGGCCGCCGGCGCCAGCGACTACCTGGCCAAGCCGATCGACCTGTCGCGCCTTTACTCCCTGCTGCGCGTGTGGATGCCCGCCATGGACAGGGTGTAAGCCATGCACAAGCCCCATCACAGCGATACGGAAATCGAGCTGAAACTGCTGATGGAGGCGATTTACCTGAAGTACAGCTATGACTTCCGCGACTATACGCTGGCATCGCAAAAGCGCCGCGTACTGCATGCGATGCGCGAACTGGGCTGCGCCACCATCTCGGCGCTGCAGGAGCGCGTGGTGCACCAGCCGAAGGCGTTCAGCGAACTGCTGCAATACCTGACGATTCCCGTTACTGAAATGTTCCGCGACCCCGGCTATTACGCGGCCCTGCGCGAGCACGTGATACCCGTGCTGCGCACCTATCCCTCGCTGAAGATCTGGGTGGCAGGCTGCAGCACGGGCGAGGAAGTGTTTTCGCTGGCCATCCTGCTGAAGGAGGAGGGCCTGCTGGAGCGCAGCATCATCTACGCGACCGACATCAACCCGAAGTCGCTGGAAAAGGCGCGCAAGTGCATGTTCCCGCTCGAGAATATGCGCGCCTACACGCAGAACTACCAGCAGGCGGGCGGCAAGCGCGCCTTCTCGGACTATTACACGGCCGCCTACAACGCGGCCCTGTTCGACCGCTCCCTGTGCGAGAACGTGACCTTTGCGGATCACAGCCTTGCAACGGACACGGTCTTCGCCGAAACTCAACTCATAAGCTGCCGCAACGTGATGATCTACTTTAAAAAAAAGCTGCAGGAGCGCGCGCTGGGACTGTTCCACGAATCCCTGTGCCACCGCGGCTTCCTCGGCCTGGGCAGCAAGGAAAGCATCGATTTTTCCAGCTATGCACGGCACTTCGAGCCCATTGTGAAACGTGAACGCATTTTCAGGAAACTGTGATGGACAAGCAGCCGTCGCTGGAAGAAGCAGTGCAGGGGCGGCAGCCGGAGGCGGTGATCATTGGCGCCTCCGCCGGGGGGGTAAGCGCCCTGCTGCAAATCCTGCCTGCCCTGCCGGCAAGCTACCGTTTGCCGGTGGTGGTGGTCCTGCATGTGATGGCTGGCCGCCCCAGCCAGCTGGCCGAGGTATTCCAGCAGCGCATGGAAATGAAGGTGGTTGAAGCGGGCGACAAGGACGAGTTGATTCCGGGTACTCTTTACTTTGCGCCGGCAGGCTATCATTTGCTTCTGGAAGCGGAGGGCGCGGTTTCGCTCAGCTGCGATCCGCCGCTGCACTTCGCCCGGCCTTCCATCGACGTCGCTATGGAGTCGGCGGCGGATGCCTATGGTCCGGAGCTGGTGGGCATCCTGCTGACGGGCGCGAACGACGATGGCGCGCACGGGCTGGCGGCCATCGGGGAGGCGGGCGGCCTGACCGTGGCGCAGGACCCTGCGGAAGCGGAAGTGGATGTGATGCCCCGGCGTGCGATTGAAGCGCGCAAGCCGGACCTGGTGCTGCCGCTGGCGGAAATCCAGCGGCTGCTGTTGATGCTGGAGAAGAGTGATGGTGAATGAGCCTGTCAATGTTCTGCTTGTTGACGACCTGCCGGAAAACCTGCGTGCGCTGCACGCCCTGATCCGGGCGGATGACCGCGTGGTCCACCAGGCCACGTCGGGCGAGCAGGCGCTGGCGCTACTGCTGGAGAACGAGTTCGCGCTGGCGATTGTGGACGTGCAAATGCCCGATATGGATGGCTTCGAATTGGCGGAGCTGATGCGCGGGATGGAAAAGACCCGCCATATCCCGATTGTGTTCGTCAGCGCGGCGGGGCGCGAGCTGAATTACTCGTTCAAGGGCTACGAGGCCGGCGCGGTCGATTTCCTGCACAAGCCGCTCGACCCGGACGCGGTGAAGTCCAAGGTCAATGTATTCGTGGACCTGCACAAGCAGAAGCAGGAAGTACGGCGCCGCGTGGAGGAGCAGGTGGCCATCGTGCGCCAGCTGCATGCCACGCAGGAAGAGCTGCAGCATGCGCTGAAGGCGCGCGACGATTTCATGTCCCTGGTGGCGCACGAGCTGCGCACGCCTTTGAATACGCTTTATCTCGAAACCCAGATGCGCAAGATGCAGCTCTCCATGGGCAAGGCCGAGGCGCTGGACCCGGACCAGCTGCAGCGCATGGTTGCGCGGGACGAGCGGCAAATCCACGCGATGATCCGCCTGATTGAGGATATGCTGGATGTGTCGCGCATGCGCAGCGGGATGCTGTCGATCCGTCCCTGCGATATGGACCTGGCGGCGATGCTGGCGCGCGTGGTCAGCGATTTGTCGCGCGCGGCGACCGAGGCGGGCAGCACGCTGGTGCTGAATGCGCCGGCGCCCGTTAACGGCTGCTGGGACGAGTTCCGCATCGAACAGGTGATCGTGAACCTGCTGACCAATGCACTGCGCTATGGCGGCGGCAAGCCGATCGAGATCCGCCTGTCGTCGGACGGCAAGTCGGCAGTCATCGAGGTGACGGACCAGGGCATCGGCATCCCCGAGGATGTCCAGCCGCGCATCTTCGAGCCTTTCGAGCGCGCGGCAGCCAACGAGGCGCCTGCCGGCCTGGGGCTGGGCCTCTATATTTCGCGCCAGCTGGTGGAGGCGCATGGCGGCACGCTTTCCGTGCGCAGCAAGCCGGGTGAGGGCTCGGGTATTTACAGTAGTGTTGCCGCGGGAGGCGCCCTGATGGCGCGGCCGGCGGGAACGCGGCTGGCGCCTGCCCGGCGCGGCGACCATATCCGCGCTTCGGACTTGCAGCATTCGGTGCTGCGCCTGGTGTCGCTTGCGGGCGACTTCTGCGGCGTTATCGACGACAACACCACCTTCACCGAGCAGCGCCAGATCCTGCGCCGCACGCACAGCCTGCTGAACCTGTCCGTGTGGCTTGACCGCGCTGCCGACATCGGCCTGGCGCCCAGCCAGCCTCGCGTCAGCGCCGCGCACGTGAACGGGGCGGTGGACTATGCCTTGTCCGCATACGCCCGCATCGCCGGCCTGGCCGACAGGCTGGCCTTCATCGATGTGCTGCTCGATTTCTTCCAGGCCGTGCTGTCCGGCGAAGGCGAGCGCATGGTCGCCGCCGCGCGCCAGCTGCGCGCCGTGTCTGACTCCGCCTCGTCCCGCGCCGCAGGCAGCGCCGCCATCGCCGCTGACTCAACCGGCGCCGCCGTTGCAGATGCGGCCGGGCCGAGCGGCGCCGTCGCCCCGCCCGCGCGGCGTCCGCTGCCGCCCCTGCCCCTGCTGGCCCCCTACCGCCTGGCCGACTTCCACCGCCGCGACTGGGAAGTCGGCGAATACGTGCTGCTGCCGATCCGCGGCATGCGCTCCCCCGAGCTGGCCGCCGTGCAGCAAACCGTCCCCGAAGTGCGCAACACACCAAAATCCGTCGCCCTGCTGGCCAAGGCCGCAGCGCTGCCGACGGTGCCGGAGCAAGCCATCGTCACGCCCCAGATCCTGCACTCCACCCACGACGACGGCGCCAAGCTGGCCGCCCTGACGCAAGACGAAGTGCTCGAATTGAAGGCCAAGGCCCCCGGCGTGCGCGTGCTGCCGCTGGTGATCTACGAAACCACGCGGCGGCCGATGCTGGAGATCAGCCCCCTGTTCAAGCAGGTCAAGGCCAAAGCCGCCAGGCTTGAGGTGAAGATCGTCCGCGATACGGACGGTGCGCCCGTGCAGGGCGCCCACGTGGTCGCCTTCACCAACTTCGAGCAGCGCGCCGGCGCCGAAGCCACCAGCGACGCGGGCGGTATCGCCAGCCTGGCAATCGACGCCAACCGAATGCTGGACGTGCTGCTGATCTACGGCCCGTCCGGCTACTGGGGCCTCTACAAGACAAAGGTCAAGCTGCGCAACGGAGCGAAGGTCGAGCTGAAGGCCGTCGACCTGAAGGAAGACGACTACCTTTCGCGCCTGTACGGCAAGAAGCCCGCGGATGCGGGCAAAGGTGTCACCGTCGGCATCATCGACACCGGTGTCGCGCTCGACCACCCGGACCTGAAAGTCGCCGGCGGCGCGGCCTTCGTGGTGGCGGAAAACGACGCCGGCGGCCCGGGGCCGGCAGCGGAGGAGGGCGAGCATGGCAGCCACGTGGCGGGCATCGTGTCCAGTCATGGCAAGGCGCCAACGGGCAAGCGCGGCGTGGCGCCCGGCGTGAAGCTGATGAGCTACCGCGTCTTCCCCAACGCGGGCGGCGGCGCCACCAATTACGACATCATCCGCGCCATCGACCGCGGCGTAACGGACGGCTGCGACCTGCTCAACATGAGCCTGGGCGGCGCCGAACGCGATGAAGCCGTGCGCGAAGCGATCAAGGATGCTTTCGACAAGGGCACGCTGTGCATCTGCGCCACCGGCAACGATGGACGCGGCCCGGTCAACTACCCCGCACGCTGGCCGGAATCGGTCAGCGTGTCCGCTATCGGCCGCAAGGGCAGTTTCCCCGAAGATTCCAGCGAAGCGATGGATGTGCAGGAACCCTTCGCGCCGAAGGACAAGGAAGTGTTCGTGGCCGGCTTTTCCAATATCGGCCCGGAAGTGGACCTGACCGGGCCGGGCGTGGGGATCGTGTCCACCGTCCCGGGTGGCGCCTACGCCGTGATGAGCGGCACGTCGATGGCCACGCCGGCCGTCACCGGCGCCGCCGCCGCGCTGCTGGCGCAAAACCCGAAAGTGCTGGCGATGCCACGCGACGGCAAGCGTTCGATTGAGATGCTGAAGGTGATCAACGGCGACGCGAAAAGCCTTGGCCTGGCGCGCGAGTTTGAAGGGCTGGGATTGCTGGACTAAACTGGACTGATGCTCAAGGTTCTTCTACGCCAAACCAAAACCGCATCGCTCTCGGCCGAGGATGCGGAAACGGTCGTGCGCAGCTTCGCCGCAGCCAAGGTGCTGGGGAAGGAAGGCAAGAACCTGCTGATCGATTTCGATCCCTGCGAGCTGGAGGCGCTGCGCCAGCGCCTGCCGGGGTGGCTGGCGGTCGAGCAGGGCCCCCCAACCCCGGTGCCCGACACCTGCCTGCATCCGGATAAACCGGCTTAGAACTCTTCCCACTCGTCCGTTTGCGGAGCAACCGCGACGCGTTTCGTGCTGCCGGTCGCCGTCCGCGCGGGCTTGGCCGCCGGCGCTGCCGTCTGCCGTACCGGCGCCGCCGGCTTCGCCAGGCGCGCCACCGCCGCCGCTTTCGCTACCTTGGCCACCGGCGCCGCCGTCACGTGTCCCGTCTTGAAGAAGCCCACCACCGACGCCAGGCTGGCCGCCTGTTCCTGCATGCTCTGCGAAGCCGCCGCCGCTTCCTCGACCAGGGCGGCATTCTGCTGAGTGACCTCGTCCATCTGCGCAATAGCGGAGTTGATCTGTTCAATGCCCAGCGTCTGCTCCTGCGAGGCGGACGTGATCTCGCCCATGATGTCCGTCACGCGCTGGATGCTGGTGACGATATCGCCCATGGTCTGGCCGGCGTCGTTCACCAGGCGCGAACCTTCGTCCACATTCGCCACGGAAGCCGAAATCAGCTCCTTGATTTCCTTGGCCGCCGCTGCCGACCGCTGCGCCAGGTTGCGCACTTCGGTCGCCACCACCGCGAAGCCGCGGCCCTGTTCGCCGGCGCGCGCGGCTTCCACGGCAGCGTTCAGCGCCAGGATATTAGTCTGGAAAGCGATTCCATCGATGACAGAAATAATGTCGACGATTTTTCGCGAGGAGTCGTTAATCGTGCCCATCGTCGTCACCACCTGGGACACGATATCGCCGCCCTTGGTGGCCACTTCCGAAGCACTGGCGGCCAGCGTGTTGGCCTGGCGCGCATTGTCCGCATTCTGCTTCACGGTGGAGGTGAGTTCCTCCATCGACGAAGCGGTTTCCTCCAGTGAGGACGCCTGTTGTTCCGTGCGGGAGGAGAGGTCCAGGTTGCCGGCCGCGATTTCGCTCGAAGCCGTGGTGATCGCATCGGTGCCGCTACGCACCTGGGACACCACATTTAGCAGCGCATCATTCATCGCTTTCAGCGCCTTCAGCAGGCGTCCCGTTTCATCGCCGCGCGAAGTTTCGATGCGAGAGGACAGGTCGCCCGACGCCACCGTCTCCGCCACTTCCACCGCTTCATTGATCGGCGCCGTGATCGAGTGCGTGATGAACCAGGCCACGGCGGCGCCAATCAGCACGGCCAGCGAACCAAGGGCGATCAGCATGGTCTGCGAGCTGGAATAGACGCTGTCCACTTCCGTGCCTGCTTCCTCCGCCTGCTTGGCCTCGTAGGCGATCAGCGTGTCCAGCGCCTGCAGGGCCTTCACCTGCACCGGGCCGGATTCCTTCAGCAGGTACTCGGTCGCATCCTGGATCTCGCCATCCTTGCGCAGCTGGATCAGCTTATTGTTCGTGGCCGCGCCGGTCTTCAGCGCTTCGTCCACGGCGGCCATCAGCTCTTTCTCCTTGTCAGTGGAGATCTTGCTGGCCAGGACGTCCTTGGCCTTGCCATACTTCTTGCGCGCTTCCGCCACTTTCGCCAGCTCGGCTTCCATCTGCGGCGTGCTGGGCACGACCACCATGGTCGTCAACGCCAGCGTGATGTTGCGGACGTTGTCGACCATATCATTGGCGGCCGCCATTTTTACATTCTTGTCCGTCACGATATCGTGCGTGCGGCTGCCGATGCGGGACATGGCGCCCAGCCCCATCCCCAGTATCACCACCAGCAGCGCAAGCACCGCAGCAAATCCCAGCCCAAGCCGGGCACCGATCTTCAGATTGGCAAACGACATTGATTTCCCCGTAGTCTTTTGTGAAAGAGGGCTCTCGCTATCCCTCGAGCCCTAATTCTCCCCAATTAACGCGCGGTTTTTCGGTTGTTTTGCCTAATTGAAAACGGATTTTTAGCTACTTGTCGTCCAGCAACAACGGCTTGTCAATCAGCCAAAGTTGACCAGATAAGCGTGGGCGTGGACTTCTGGCATAGAATAGGGCCGTGAGGATAGCAGGGGAAAACCGTGAAACGTGACCTGCCGATGGAAGGAAAGGAATGGCTGCTGCGGCGGAACTGTTCGCTCACGCCGGGGCAGCTGGGTGTCGCCTACGCGCTGATGTGCGTGTTCTCTTTCGGCGTGGCCGCCGGCTTCACGCTGGCCGGCTTGTGGCACATCCTGATTTTCACCGCGGTCGAAATGGCGGCCGTTGCAGCCGCCTTCCTCTACTACGCGCGCCACGCCACAGACTATGAGCACATCGTCCTCGCCGACGGCAGCCTGCTGATCGAGCAGGTCAGCGCCGGCCATATGCGCAGCGTGAAACTCGATACCTGCTGGCTGCGCATGCATGCACCGGAGCGCCCCGGCGAGTTGATCCACCTCGAATCGCGCGGAGTGGCCGTGGACATCGGCACCTTCGCCACCGCCCCCCACCGCCGCGCGCTCGCCCAGGAGCTGCGCTACGCCATCACGCACACTTAAAAGCGATAGCCGACGCCGACGCCAAGCAGCACCGGATCAACGCGCACCGCGCTCGCCTTCACGCCGCCGATCAGCACATCGCTGCGCAGGCGCATCTTCTTCACATCCAGGTTCAGTGACCAGTTGCCGGTCAGCTTCACATCCACGCCCGCCTGGACGGCCAGGCCCACGCTGTCATGCTCCAGGCTAGCCGCGCCGTTCAATAACCTGTTCTTCGAGAAGGTGGTCCAGTTCACGCCCGCGCCCACGTAAGGATCGAACTGCGCACCGGGCAGGAAATGGTATTGCGCCAGCAGGGTAGGCGGCAGGTGGCGGAAGGTGCCGATCGATTTGCCGTCCAGGTAAACATCGTGTTTTTGCGGGTACGTAAGCACCAGTTCTGCCGCGATATGCTGCGTGAAAAAGTAGGAAATATCTACTTCTGGTATCGTCCTGGAACTCACGCTGAGCCGGTCGGAAGCGCCCGCGCCGGCTACGGGGTCGGACTTGTCCGCCGTGTCGATGTGCACCGCGCGCGCCCTTACCAGCCAAGGGGTTTCAGCCACTGCATTCAGGGACAGCGCGCCCAGGATCATCGTCATCACTACTCGTTTCATGTCATTCCTCTGTCGTATTAACGAGTGAAAGTCTATTGACGCAGCGCAGCAAAATCTTTGATACAAATCAAAATTGCCCAAATGAATACGCGTATCAAAATTCCGGAGTAAGATGCGCGCTTAACCCACCTTTGGAGGCCGGCATGAAGCTAAACGTCAATGGACAAGTGCGTGAGTTCGAGGCGGAGGAGGACACGCCGCTCCTGTGGGTATTGCGGGAACAACTGGGCCTCACCGGCACCAAGTACGGCTGCGGCGTGGCCCAATGCGGCGCCTGCACCGTGCATATCGACGGCGAAGCGACCCGCAGCTGCGTGCGCCCCGTATCCACCGTTGACGCCAACGCGAAGATCGTCACGATCGAAGGCTTGTCCAAAGATGGCTCCCACCCGGTGCAGAAAGCCTGGGCCGCGCTGGACGTGCCGCAGTGCGGCTTCTGCCAGTCCGGCATGATCATGGCCGCCACCGCGCTGCTGAAGCAGAAACCGAAACCAACGGACGCCGATATCGACGCGGCCATGTCCAACATCTGCCGCTGCGGCACCTACAACCGCGTACGCAAGGCCATCCACGTTGTGGCGAAGGGCGGCGACGTGAAGAGCGCTGGCCTGAACATCGTTGAAGGGAGCAAAGCATGAGCCAGATCGCATCGCCATCGCGCCGCAGCTTCCTGGGCAAGTCCGCCGGCGCCGCCGCTGGCCTGATGTTCGGCTTCCATATCCCGTTTGACGCGATCGCGCAGACCGCCACGGCACCTGAAATCAACGCCTGGGTCGTGGTCAAGCCCGACGACACCATCGTGATCCGCATCGCCCGCTCCGAAATGGGCCAGGGCACGCTGACCGGCCTGGCCCAGCTGGTGGCCGAGGAGCTGGACGCCGACTGGTCCAAGGTCACCACCGAATACCCGACGCCCGGCCAGCAGCTGGCGCGCAACCGCGTGTGGGGCAGCTTCTCCACCGGCGGCAGCCGCGGCGTGCGCGAGTCGCACGAATACGTGCGCAAGGGCGGCGCCGCAGCGCGCATGATGCTGACGCAGGCCGCCGCCACGCAATGGAATGTGCCCGTCGCCGAATGCCTGGCCGAAAAGAGCGTAATCACGCACAAGCCGTCCGGCCGCAAGCTGACGTATGGCGCCGTGGCCGATGCCGCCGGCAAGCTGCAGGCGCCGGTCGACGTCAAGCTGAAAGACCCGAAGGACTGGAAGCTGGCCGGCAAGCGCCTGGCGCGGCTGGATACCGTCGACAAGACCACAGGCAAACAGATTTACGGCATGGACCTGACCATGCCCGGCATGCTGAACGCAGCGATCAAGGATTGCCCCGTCTTCGGCGGCAAGGTCAAGAGCTTCGACGCCGCCGCCATCTCCGGCAAGCCCGGCGTGAAGAAGGTGGTGCAGATCGGCGACTCCGCCGTGGCCGTGATCGCGGATACCTGGTGGCGCGCCCGCAGCGCGCTCGATGCGCTGCCGATCGAATGGGACAAAGGCCCCAACGCCGGCCTGCAGCAGGCGGACGTCAACAAGATGCTGAAGGAAGGCCTGGACGCGACTGAAGCAGCCGTCGGCAACAGCAATGGCGACGTGAAGTCCGGCCTGGCCGGCGCCGTGCGCAAAGTTGAAGCCGTCTACAGCTACCCGCACCAGAACCACGCCACGATGGAAGTGATGAATGCCACCGCCAAGTGGACGCCGGAGCGCTGCGAAGTGTGGACGCCGACCCAGAACGGCGAAGCCGCGCTGGCCGCTGCGTCCGAAGCTGCCGGCCTGCCGCAGAACAAGTGCGAGGTGTACAAGCTGCACCTGGGCGGTGGCTTCGGCCGCCGCGGCGCCGTGCACGACTGGGTGCGCCAGGCAGTATTGATCGCAAAAGAAATGCCAGGCACGCCAGTCAAATTGATCTGGACCCGTGAGGAAGACATGACCCACGGCCGCTACCACCCGATCACCCAGTGCAAGATGACCGCCGGGCTGGATGCGAAGGGCGAGGTAACGTCGCTGCACATGCGCATCTCCGGTCAGTCCATCCTCGCTGCGATTTTCCCGCAGAACGTGAAGGACGGCAAAGACCCGGCCGTGTTCCAGGGCCTGAACGCGCCCGGGCCGGAAGCCTCCATCGGCTACAGCGTGCCGAACCTGCTGATCGACCACGCCATGCGCAACCCGCCCACGCCGCCCGGCTTCTGGCGCGGCGTGAACCTGAACCAGAACACCGTCTACCTCGAATGCTTCATCGACGAAGTGGCCCACGCCACCAAGCAGGACCCGCTGGCGCTGCGCCGCAGGCTGATGAAGGACCATCCCAAGCACTTGGCGGTGCTGAATGCCGTGGCCGAGAAGGCCGGCTGGGGCAAGCCGCTGAAGAAGGGCGTCTACCGCGGCATCGCGCAGACCATGGGTTTCGGCAGCTACGTGGCTGCGGTGGCCGAGGTTTCGGTCGACAAGAAGACCGGCAAGCTGAAGATCCACCGCATCGTCGCCGCCACCGACCCAGGCTACGCCGTGAACCCGCAGCAGATCGAAGCCCAGGTTGAAGGCTCCTTCGTGTACGGCCTGTCCGCCGCGCTGTACGGCGAATGCACGCTGAAGGACGGTCAAATCGAGCAAACCAACTTCGACACCTACAACGTGCTGAAGATGGACGAGATGCCGGCCGTGGAAACCATCGTGATGCCAAGCGGCGGCTTCTGGGGCGGCGTAGGCGAGCCAACCATCGCCGTCGCCGCACCGGCCGTGCTGAACGCCATCTTTGCCGCCACCGGCAAGCGCATCCGCGACCTGCCGCTGAAGAACCACAGCCTGAAGGCATAGCATGCCCTCAACCCGAGGCGTGAACCAGGTGTCTGCCACATCGTGGCAGACACCTGGTTCACGCCTTTGGTTTCTGCTGGCCTACCTGCTCTTCACCAACACCCAGGCACAGGACAACCCCGTCCCCGGCGCCACCGCCGGTGACGCAACGCGCGGCCGTGCCATCGTCGCCAACCGCCAGCTCGGCCTCTGCCTGCTCTGCCACACCGCCCCGATCCCCGAAGAACAATTCCAGGGAAACCTCGCACCCGACCTGGCCGGCATCGGCGACCGCTACACCGCCGCCCAGCTGCGCCAGCGCATCGCCGACTCCAGTCAGCTGAACCCGCATACCATCATGCCTTCCTATTTCCGCACGGACGGCCTCACGCGCGTAGCCCCATCCCACAAGGGCAAGCCTATACTGACAGCACAGCAAATCGAAGACGTCGTCGCCTACCTGCAGACACTACGAAGCAAATGACCATCACAAGACGCCACCTGCTAGCCGCAATCCCCCTGCTGGCGCTGGTCAAACCGGCAGCCGCCACGCCGGAAAGCATGTCCGCAGCGGTCAACGCCTTCACCGGCAACAAGCTCCCCAAAGACGGCAAGCTCACTTTCGACATCGCAAAACTGATCGACAACGGCAACGCGGTTCCGATCACGATCCGCGTGGACAGCCCCATGACCGAGCAAGATCACGTAACGGACATCGCCATCTTCAACGAAAAGAACCCGCTGCCCGAAGTCGCCAGATTCACGCTCGGCCCGCGCGCCGGCAAGGCCGAGGTCTCCACCCGCATCCGCCTAGCCACCTCGCAAAAGCTCACCGCCATCGCGCGCATGAACGACGGCAGCTACTGGCAGCAAACGGTCGACGTCATCGTCACCCTGGCCGCCTGCATCGAAGGGGAGGCCATGTAATGCCCGCCCGCGCCCTGATCCACATGCCCGCCAGCGCCCGGCCCGGCGAAGTGATCGAAATCCGCGCCCTCATTGCGCACCCGATGGAAACCGGCTTCAGGGCCGGCAACACAGGCGGCGTGCTCCCGCGCGACATCATCCGCAGCTTCGTCTGCAAATACAACGGCGTGCAAGTGTTCGCCGCCGAGCTGCATCCGGCGATGTCCGCCAACCCTTACATCGCCTTCTTCACCCGCGCCACCGAAGCCGGCACCCTTGAATTCACCTGGACCGGCGACAACGGCTTCGCCCAAACCGAAACCGTCCAGTTGACAGTCGCGCCATGAATCCGTCCATCCTCCTGTGCGCCGCTGTCCTTGCCGCCACACCGACGGCAAACCCAGGTGTCAGCCACGATGTGGCTGACACCAGCTTTACGCCGTTGGTTTTAAATGGCCGCCGCTCCGGCGCCGACTACATGAGCCCCAGTACCCAGGCCATGCAGCGCGACGACACCCAAAACCCCGCCATGCTCTGGGTCGCAACCGGCGAGCAACTCTGGCGAACCACCGCCGGCGAATCCAACAAATCCTGTGCCTCCTGCCACGGCGATGCCCAAGCCAGCATGAAAGGCGTCGCCGCCCGATTCCCCCGATTCAGCAAAGCCGCCGGCCACGTCATCACGCTAAGCGATCAAATCAACCAATGTCGAAAAGGCGCCCTGAAAGCGCCCCCCTTCAAAGCCGAATCCGAAGACCTGCTGGCGCTGGAAGTCTTCATCGCCAGGCAATCCCGCGGCATGCCAATGAATCCACCAACCGACGCCAACACCGCCGCCTCCGCATCGCGCGGCCAAAAACTCTTCACCACGCGCATGGGCCAGATCAACCTCTCCTGCGCCCAATGCCACGACGACAACGCCGGCAAACGTCTCGCCGGAGCGCCCATCCCGCAAGGCCACGCCAACGCCTATCCCATCTACCGGCTCGAATGGCAATCTATCGGCAGCCTGCAAAGGCGTCTGCGCAACTGCATGAACGGCGTGCGCGCCGAAGTCCCGCCGTACGGAGCACAAGACCTGATCGACGTCGAGGCATACCTCGCGCTGCGAGCCAAAGGCATGCCACTGGAAACCCCCGGAGTCCGTCCATAAAGGAGCCAACGATGAAGCGAACCGCCACCATCCTGCTCGCGCTCTGCGCCACAACCGCCAGCGCCGCCGACGCCATCAAACCCGGCGCCCGGCTCGCATCCACCTGCGCGGGCTGTCACGGCACCAACGGCGCCACGCAAGGAACCTCCTTGCCGCCCCTCGCCGGCCAGCCCAAAGACGCCCTCCTGACGAAACTCAAAAACTTCAAAACCGGCGCCACCCAAAGCACGATCATGACCCAGATCGCCAAAGGCTACACCGACGAGCAGCTCGAAACCCTCGCCGCCTACTTCTCCAACCAGAAGAAATAAGGAGCCCGCCATGGACCGTCGCCAATTCCTGCAAGCCGCCGGCGCCAGCGCGCTCGTTGCCACCACCGGCTGCGCCAGCATCGCCACCAAAGCCAAGCCCCAGGTCGTCGTGATCGGCGGCGGCTACGGCGGCGCCACCGCCGCCAAATACGTGCGCATGTGGAGCGAAGGCAGCATCGACGTCACCATCGTCGAACCCAATGCCAGCTTCGTCTCCTGCCCGCTCTCAAACCTCGTCCTCGGCGGCAGCAAAAAGATCGCCGACCTCACGCGCGGCTACGATGGCCTCGTGCGCAACCACGGCATCAAGCTACTGAACGACGGCGCCTCGCGCATCGACGCCGAAAAGCGCGTCGTCACGCTGCTAAGTGGCGTCACGCTCAGCTACGATCGCCTCATCGTCAGCCCCGGCGTCGAATTCCTGTGGGACCAACTGCCCGGAATGAAGGCCGAAGGCGCGCAGGACAAGATCCTCCACGCCTGGAAAGCCGGCCCGCAAACCGTCGCCCTGCGCGCGCAACTCGAAGCCATGCCCGACGGCGGCGTCTACGTAATGACCATCCCGCCGCAGCCCTACCGCTGTCCGCCCGGCCCTTACGAGCGCGCCTGCCAGATCGCCCACTACTTCAGCAAGCACAAACCGAAGTCCAAAGTGCTGCTGCTCGACGCCAATGAGGACGTGGTCAGCAAACCGGCCCTATTCAAAAAAGTATGGAAAGAGCGCTACCCCAACATCATTGAATACCGCCCCAGCTTCCGCACGGTCGACATCGACGTCGCCGCCAATACCGCCATCTCCGAACTGGGCGACAAAGTAAAGGCCGACGTCCTGAACGTGATCCCCCCCCAACGCGCCGGCGCCATCGCCGCCGAAACGGGCTTGGCCAATATGAACAAGCGCTGGTGTGAAGTCAGCTTCCAGACCTTCGAATCCACGCAAGCGAAAAACATCCACGTGATCGGCGACGCCATCCAGACCTCGCCGCTGATGCCCAAGTCCGGCCACATGGCCAACCAGCACGCGAAAGTCTGCGCCGCCGCCGTAGTTGACCTCCTGAGCGGACGCACGCCCGATCAAGCCCCCATCATCAACAACACCTGCTACAGCTTCATCAACGACAAGGAAGTCATCCACGTAGCGAGCGTGCACTCCTGGAACGAAGAAAAGAAAACGCTGCTCGTCGTCCCCGGCAGCGGCGGCCTCTCATCCGGCCCCAACGAACTCGAAGGCGCCTACGCCACCGGCTGGGCCGCCAACATCTGGTCCGACATGCTGTCTTAGGTGCCAGGCACGAAATGTTACACGGCCCCAGCCGTTGCTTTGATCGATCGCAATAACTGAACCTTCGACGATGTCAGCATGAGGGGGCGGAAGTATTTCCGCCTTCGGAGGAAGCCTCATGCTGCAAGCCCTTTGCACCACTCAGTTCGACAATTGGATCTCACGCTTGAAGGACCGCTACGTAAAGGAGCGCGTCTTCAGCCGGATTGCGCAGGCAAGGGCGGGCAACGAAGACGTCTGGCAAGCGGCCGGCGCCAGCGTGTTCGAATTGCGCGGCCAGGGATATCGAATCTACTTCACCCGAGTGGGGACCAAGCTCATATTGCTCTTAGGGGGCGTGGATAAGACGAGCCAGAAGCGGCACCTGCTGTTGGCCAGCAGGCTGGCGTACGACCTCAGGAAACGCCATGGATCTTGAAATCAGTGAGTGGGACACGGCACGGTACCTCGAAACCAGGGATGATATTTATCGCTATCTGCTGGCCTGTCTTGAAGAAGTCGGACTCGATGCAGCGGCCCTCACCGTCGCGCTGAACGACATTGCGCGATCAAGGGGCTTAGCCGAAATCACCAGCGAAATCCCATCGGCCCGCCAATCCCTGGATGCTTTCCTTCGTCACCAGATCAGTCCCGATATCCAGGCCGTAGCGACAATGCTTGCACAGCTCGGCTTTCCGATAGCGGCCAAGCCAATTTGAGAACATGGGAGCCACATGCCCACGCAGATAAACGACCGCCTCGCCCGCGCGCGGCTGCTCGCTCACGTGACCAAGGCCAGAAAGGGAGGCGATATGTCCGAAGATTGGGATGGTGCAGAGTACCTGGAATCGAAAGAAGATATCTACCTCTACCTGCGGGCCTGCTTCGACGAAGCCGGCACCGACTCATCGCTCATCACGCTCGCCCTGGCCGAAATAGCCCGTTCAAAAGGCCTCGCCGAAATCTCGCGCGAAACCGGCATCGCACGCGCAAGCCTGAACAACGCCCTGTCCGGCGAGGGCGATCCCAGCCTCGCCACGATCGCGCTGATTTTGAAGTCGCTGGGCATGCAGCTCACCGTAAAGCAACTGCGTCCTTGAGCCGACGCCACCAGGAGGACGTATGGACAAGCTGCTGCCCTACTATGAACAAGAACTGAGCAAGCTTCGCCAGGCCAGCCACACCTTTGCCGACCGACACCCGCAACTAGCCGCGCGCCTCGAGCTCTCAGGCGAAACCAGCGCCGACCCCGAAGTCGAACGCCTGATCCAGTCAGTAGCCCTGCTCAACGCCCGCACCGCAAGCCACATCGACGACCAGCACGCCGACCTCACCTCCTCGCTGCTAACCGAACACCAGTCCCTGCGCTCAATTCCCTCCTGTGCCATCGCTCAAATCGACTTCGGCAACGCCAGGCCAAACACCATCAGCAACACAACGCGCATCCCACGCGGCACGATGCTCAAGTCCCCCGGCAGCACGCCCTGCAAATTCCGCACGGCCTACGACATCCACATCGCACCCATCACCATCAGCGACGCGCGCATCGCCCCCATCGACGTTCCCGCAGTCCTGCGCCTGCCGCCGAACGCCGCCGCCTCGCTGCGCGTGACCATCGAAAGCACGTCATCCAGCAAGCTGCTGCAAAGCGACGAACCGCTGCGCGTCCACATCAGCGGCGCCCCAGCGCAAGCCGCCGCGATCATGGACATGATCCTCCTGCGCACATTGTGCGTCTGCGTGCAGTTGGATGAGCAGTGGACGCTCTTGCCCACGTCCCCCTTCTGTCAGGCCGGGATGAGCGAAGCCGAAGCGCTGCTGCCCGAAACGTCAGCCGCGTCGTGCTACCGCCTGTTGACCGAATACTTCTGCTTCCCCGAGAAATTCAACTTCATCGACATCGACCTGGACGCGATCACCAGCCTCGCCCCGCGCAGCCACCGCCTGACCCTGCACCTGATCCTCCCGGACTACCCGCATCCACGCGCGCTCTCGCGGGACAATCTACGCCTCGGCTGCACGCCCATCATCAACCTCTTCCCCCACCGCGCGTCGCCCATCAAGCTGGACCCGTCCGCCACCGAATACACGCTCACGCCCGACCAGTTGCCCGAAGTCGCCTGCGAGATCTATAGCATCGATAAGGTCTCCTTGCTGCGCCGCGCATCCGGCGATGGCAGGGCACCTGAATTCGCGCCCTTCGACATGCCCTCGCCGGGCAACATCCACTGGTCCGCTACCAGCTCGGGCAGCGGCTACGAACATGCGCTATCGCTTGTCGAACGGAGCTGCACACCTGCCCGCCTTGGCTCCGGCACACTGGCCGTGCACCTCACCTGCAGCAACCGCAACTTGCCGAAATCCCTCACCTGCGGCGCCAAAGGCGGCGACCTGGCGACAGAAATCAACACCGCCGGCCTGCCCATCTACCTCCTCGAGAAGCCCACCGCCACGCAACACGTCGCCGCCCACAACGCCCACTGGCCACTGATCGCCAGCCTCACCCGCGCGCCCACATTGCCGACCTGATCGACTTCCTCCGCCTCCACGCGCCGCCCACCAGCACGTCCGCCCAGCACCTGCTCCAGGGACTGCGCGCACTAAGCTGCCAGCCCGCCAGCGCCTGGATCAACACCCGCTACCTGCGCGGCAGCGAGTTCCATCTGACCGTGGACGAAGAGACATTCACAGAGCAAAGCATCTACACATTCAACCAGATTCTGAGCCGCTATTTTCGACAGCATATCCACTACAACCGATATGCGCAGTTGATCATTAAGTCGACCAGCGCTGAGCAACTTCTGCTTCGGAGCGCGCCTGCGATCGGTGAGTGTGCCTTGATCTGATTCGCAGGGCTTGGCCTCCTGATCCGGTGCATTAAGGTCGCGCAAAGGGGCCACGGAAACCAGTCTATTTGTGCAAGGTCAATTAACACCGAGCCTATCCATGCAACCATGTGTTCTCACGCGCGAAGAATAAGAGAGCCCGCCATGCAACTGGAAAATGCCCTGCTTACCTTTCTCCTGCAACAGCGTGATCTAATTACTGAACATCGTCCGCTCCGCCTGCGTCTTTCTCATCCAACCCAAATTCTCGAAGACGTACTGCTACCGCAGCGCGTGTACGGAACTGAATCTATCTGCGGGGGCCTCGAGTACCGAATCCTTTGTGTCGCGTTGGACGCATATCTGCCCTTAAAAGAACTGATCGCGCTCCCGGTGGCCATCGACTTCGTCACCGACCGAGGTAGTTTGCGTAGCGTGTGCGGCATCGTGACCGAGGCAGCGGCCGGCGATAGCGACGGCGGTTTGGCCAGCTACCAGCTCGTGTTGCGCGATGCGCTGGCGATCCTCGAAAAGCGCGCCAACACGCGCGTCTTCCGCAATAAGAACGAGGTGGAGATCGTAAAGCTGATTCTGGACGAGTGGCGCCAGTCCAATTCCGTTCTCGGCACGTGCTTCGACTACGAGACTGACGAGCTGTTTGACCAGCACGAGTATCCCAAGCGCGAATTCACGATGCAGTACAACGAGTCCGACGCCGCGTTTATCCGTCGCCTGCTGAAGCGCCGCGGCATCGCCTGGTATTTTCGCGCCGATGATGAGTCATCGCCTGCGCATAAGCTGATCATGTTCAACAACGCCGAGAGCATCCAAGCCAACGCCGCCGGCGTCGTGCGCTATCACCGTGACAACGCCACCGAGGAACGCGACAGCATTACTGCCTGGTGTGCTGTCCGTACCCTGCAACCGGGCCGCGTTACGCAGCATAGCTGGGACTACATGAACCCGCAGGGGCGCGACTTCATGACCACCACCGCGGCCAGCGGCGTGGACCAGGGACCGAGCGGCAACGAGATGTCCGCCAGCCTAGACGATTACCTGGTCCAAGCGCCGCATGTCGGCGAGGACCACGAAGACCTGTGCCAGCTGGGACAACTAGCCATGAGTCGGCACGACTACGAGTCAAAATGCTTTCATGGAGAAGGCAGCGTGCGTGATTTGTGTGCGGGCGAGTACTTCACGCTGCTCGGACATCCGGAAATAGACATGCACGCTGAAGCTGAGCGCGACTTTGTCGTGACCTCGCTTCAGGTCGCTGCGTTGAGCAACCTTCCGAAGGGACTAGCCGAACGCGTCGAACGGCTGTTCGCCGGCAGTCGCTGGATGACGTCCCAAACTGATGTGATGGAACGTGCAACAAAAGGTTTAATCCGCACAAAGATCCAGCTTACGGCCGTGCGACGGGGCATCGGAATTGTGCCAGCGTGGGACCCGAGCACAGAGCTACCGAACGCACCGCTTCAGAGTGCGATGGTGGTTGGACCCGAGGGCGAAGAAGTTTATTGCGACTACCTAGGTCGAGTTAAGGTCCGCTTTTCGGGTACTCGCGAGCAAGACCATGCTCACGCGGAAGGTGCGGGTGCATCAAATACTGATCGGGATTCGGCTTGGCTACGTGTTGCTACGAGCTGGGCCGGAAATGGTCCCGGTGCCCAGAACCAGTGCGGCTTCCTCGGGCTCCCACGAATTGGTAGCGAGGTGTTAGTGGCGTTTATCGATGGGAATCCCGATAGGCCAGTGATTGTCGGACAGCTATATAACCATGAGGCCCCGCCTCCGGTATTCAGCGTTGCCGATGCTCTGCCAGGTAACCGATATCTCTCGGGAATTCGAAGTCGCGAAATTGCCGGCGCACGTGGAAACCAACTGTGCTTTGATGACGCCCCCCAGCAATTAAGGGCGCAACTGTCCAGTGACCACGGGCATTCACAACTTAACCTAGGGTTTCTAACTGGTCCGAAGGTGAATGGACAAGGTCAAGAACGTGGTGAGGGTGCTGAGCTATACAGTGAGAATAATGTTGCCGTGAGAGGGCAGTTCGGCGTGTTAATCAGTACGGCAGCGCTTGCCTCGGCTGACTCTCACCAACTCGAAAGAAGTCGAATGACCGAGCTTTTAGAAGGAATTCTAAAGCTTGGAAAGGAGCTTAGCGAAAGAGCAGCTGAAAGAGCAGACGACAAGCGATGTGGCGACCAGTTTGAAACGGCTGCAGCTAATTTGAGAGTTATGCATGAAGCCGCATCACAACTAGTCGCTATCTCCGCCGAAGGAGGTCTCATTGCCGCGACACATGAGGGTCTCTCGATGGGAGCCGCTAAGGACATTGACCTTATTTCGGGCTCGTCAATTACTGCCGTGGCCGGCGAAAGTGCCGCGATACGCACTGTTCGTGATATTTGTATTTATGCGAATGAGGGCTCGATTAAGGCCGCTGCCGCGAGTGGCAAAGTGTCTGTTCAAGCGCAGGGTGGGCAACTTGAGCTCCTTGCACAAAAGGTAGTGGACATTATCAGTAATTCGGATTGGATCACTTTAAAGGCAAAGAAAGGGGTACGAATAAACGGCGGCGGCACTGAGATTGAGTTAAGTCCCGAGGGAATAAAGGGTTACACATCAGGAAAGCACCAGATGCACGCCGCGGTTCACGAAATGCATGCTGGGCAGAGCAAGCATGTTGAATTCCCAGGTGATAAGAAACTCCACAAGGTTTGCGTCCCATGCCTGCTCATCGCGGCACGAGCCCATAGTCCATTCGCGCCATGCAAAAAATGACACCTGTCTACACCTACCTCTTGTTGGACACCGCGATGATTGATAGTAGCTTTCGCAAGGCTTGGATGAGGCGAGAACGAAGAGCTCCATGGGCCGCTCACCTGTACGAGCTCAGCGCACAAGCGGTTACTCCATTGTTAATCGACCTTTCTCGAGCATATAGCTCCAATGAAATAGGCCTTGTGATGATGTATCTGAACTCACGGCGGCCTCAGCTCCACGCGTCCATACTTGAATCGCAATTAACATTATCTGAACTAACCGATCATCTTCAAAGGTGTATGTATTTCGTTTGTGAAGACGGTACAGAGATGACTCTCAGGTTCGCGGATTGCGCGGTCTTGTCGTCCATTCGAATGGTGCTATCGCCTTCCCAATGGGCAACTTCGAGTGCGCCAATCTCGCGTTGGCTTGTGCATGGACGAGACGGGCGGTTAGGGCAGATGTCGAGTGATAGTGGCGTGGGTCCCTCAAAACTCCCACTTCGTCTCAGCGATGATCAAGTCTTCAAGCTCCGGTCCGCCCAGATCCCTGACCAAGTTTTGGAAAATTTGAGGGTATTTCGACTAACTCATCAATGGACTCTTGATGAAGAGACCGAGTTCCGTTTGGTTTGTGACGTGTGTAACCTCTGGCACAGCGCCGGGCACAGCGATTTGGCGACGCTAGTTTTTTTTGCCAAAGCAGCTTTCGATACACAAGGCAAGATCCTCAAGGCTCCGGATATCGATAAGGCTATTTTGCACACCGACATTTCGCTTGTTCGCGAAAATATTCAACGTTTGGTCAACCTTCACATGGAAGAGCGAGGGACGCCGTGACGCGCTGGCGAGGACTAACTATCGGTGCTGCAATCTTGCTGACTTGCGGCCTCATTTATGCCTTCGCCAGTCAGCTTTTCTCTGCAGAGAAATGTCCAATTGACATAGAAGGTTACCAATATTTGCCCAAAGGACAAAGGGTATATGACTTTTATTTGAACACAACCCAAATAGATGTCTCAAGTGAGGGCGGTGGAGTCATATGCTGCATACTCCTTCCACGAAAATGGCGGGCGTCACTCTTCGTAGACGTACGCTGGTCGGTTTGGGATTGGAGTGAAGTTTCGAATGAAGATCTCGGTCGGTCCGATGGCGAGAAGCCTAGGCAATTGGCGATATATCGGGCAAGGGTGCCAGTGGAAAGATATGGTGAGTTGGGCCGCGTCTATGTTCACGTCTTTGAAGGGGGAAGAGTAAGAATAGTGCCGAGCCAATATGGGCCGAGCCACGAGGAAAGCCCTGTAAAGCCCGGTGATCCACTTGCTACTTTTAACGCCACTCAAGGAACGCTGGTGACTGAACTCTTCACAAAAGAAGAGCATGCGTTGCGCGAACGGGAATATAAGGAAAATAGAAAAAAATATGGAGATTGGAGATGATTCCACTAGGTTATGTCCAGCCCGCGACTAATCGGCCGCCTCGACTTTCAATTCACTCAGTTGAAATCTTTCCGTTGGACCCGGCGAGATGTGAAACCAATTTGCAGATCGGCCTGTTTTTCGATGGTACAGGCAACAATCGCCAAAGTGGTATGCCAAAGTTTTCGGATAGCAATGTCTCCAGGCTGTATGATTGTTATCCGCACAGCCGAAAGACGGTATTGCTCGGATCTATGTTCCCGGCGTAGGCACTCGTTTTGATGAGATTGGAGAGCAAAGCGAGGCCTTGCTCGGTTCAGCTTTTGGCCAAGGGTGCGAGTTCGCGAGTACTTTACGCTCTTCTGACGGTTCTCGAGGAAATTCATCGACACGCAATATCTGACTCGGCCTTATTTGGCCGAATACAGAGAATACTGCTTTGCAGCCGGAAAGATGATCTATCGTTACGCGAAAAATTAATTCTGAGCTCTCATGAGCAAGCTGCCGGCCTTTTGGAAACGGAAGATGGCTCGGCGAGGAAGCGATTCCTGCGCAAGGTCTCTAGTCGCCTGAAGAATGAAATGTCGTCCCTCGTCGGTCCCAATTTGAAGCAGTGCGTTGTAGATGTGTTTGGATTTTCCAGAGGAGCAGCCGAAGCCAGGGTCTTCTGTTCTTGGCTGAACGAAGCTTTAGAAAATGGCGAGTTGGCGGGGGTGCCGCTCAATATAAGGTTCCTTGGAATTTACGATACGGTTGCCTCGGCAGGCATTGTTTCATCGATAGTCGCTGGCAGACGCAATGAAACAAAAGGACATGATGGCTGGGCGGCGGCCACGTCGTTGCGCATTTGTCCTCTTGTCAGAAATTGTGTGCATATGGTGGCAATGCACGAGTTCCGAAAGAATTTCCCGCTCGATAAAGTAGACGTTGCGGGAGCGCTTCCAACCGGAACGGTTGAGGTGGCATATCCGGGATGTCATAGTGATTTGGGCGGAGGATATGCACCCGGGGAGCTGGGCGTATCTACCAGTACCACGGCAGAATATGCTGACTCGCTGAAGCTATCACAACTCCCTCTGAACCATATGTTGGAGTGCGCCCGAGCGTGCGGTACTCCATTGAACAAAAAACTAGCAATTGATAGACGAAATGGACGTGATCCTTTCCAAGTAGCTTCGCAGCTTGCAACTGACTTTGATGGCATCTTGAAAAGTATAGGCTCCTCTCCAAAAAGGCTGCTTAGTTGGGGCAACGACTACCTTTCTTGGCGGTGGCATGTACGCAACAGTTACACGCAGCTTAGCCAGTACAAGAATGCGGCTCCCGAAGCACAAAAGTTGATGCTGGAGCAAAACAACAAGTTGATACGTGACGCGAAGCTTCTTTTAGAGCATGCTAATTTGAATATGTCTCGACGGCAGCAGCGTGAGGTTTTGGTGGGAAATTCCGGGGTAAATAATCCAAAAAATGCTCCTTTTTACGCAGGTATTTCCCACTTGGACCCCGTTGGCCGGGCAAAATCCCCCACCCCTGGCCGGGTCAAAATCCCCCACCTCCTGACCGAGTAGCGCTGCTGTAGGCTGGCGGTCCCCGGAGAGCAATCCCGCTGGCAGGACGTAACCTTACCCCTTCGACCATCGAAGGGGAGCATGGAGGGTGAACGTCTTGAAACCAAACAAACGCACCACAGTCGCCACGCTGCTGGCAACCGGCACCAGCCAGCGCGAGATAGCGCGGCTGACCGGGGTGGACCGAAAAACCATCCGCCGCCTGGCGCTGGGCACGACCGGGCCGGAACCAAATTCCCCCACCCTGGCCGCCGGATCAGCGACAGCAAATTCCTCCACCCCGGCCACCGGCGCCCCGCTTGAAATTCCCCCACCCCGGCCACCGGCTCCAGATACCGGCCCGCAGTCCCTGTGCGAACCACACCGTGCCTTCATCGAGGCCCAGCTGCGCCTTCGCCGCAACTACACGGCGATCTATCAGGACCTGGTCGACCAATTCGGCTTCACGGGCCGCTACAACAGCGTCAAGCGCTTCGCCGGCCGTCTGGTGCAGCGCGATCCGGAGCAGTTCGACCGCCTTGAGTTCGCGCCCGGCGAGGAAGCCCAGGTCGACTACGGCGAGGGCGCGCTGACGCGCATCGCCGGCAGCGACCGATACCGGCGGCCACGCCTGTTCGTCATGACCCTGCGTTACTCGCGGCGCTGCTTCCGGCGTGTGGTCTGGAAATCATCGAAGGAAACGTGGGCCCAACTGCACGAGCAGGCCTTCCGGTACTTCGGCGGCACCACGGCCTACGTCGTGCTCGACAACCTCAAGGAAGGCGTCATCAAGCCCGACCTGTACGAACCGGAGCTGAACCCCGTCTACAGGGACGTGCTGGCCCACTACGGCGTCGTCGCCGACCCGGCCAGGGTGCGTGACCCAAACCGCAAGGGTACGGTCGAAAACGCGATCCAGCACACCCAGAGCACCGCGCTCAAGGGACGCCGCTTCGAGACCATCGAGGAGCAGAACGCCTTCCTCGAACAATGGGAAATCAAGTGGGCGGCGCCGCGCATCCACGGCAGCGCAAAGCGCCAGGTCGAGGCCATGTTTCAGGAGGAACGCGCCCACCTCGGCGCGTTGCCGCAGCAGGGCTTCGGCTATTACACCGAGTGCGAGCGCACCGTCGCCGACGACACCTGCATCCGCATCGACCATAGCAGCTACGCGGCGCGCCCGGCGAAGATCGGCAGCCGGGTGCTAGTGCGCCTGTTCGAGCGCCACGTCGAGATCCGCGACCGCTTCACGCTGGCCCTATTGCGCACGCATCCGCGCGCCCAGCGCCCCGGCAGCGTGCTGCTGCCCGACGATGAGCGGCCCTTCAACCCCTCACGCGAAACGCGCCGCATCCTGGCCCAGGCCGGCGACATCGGCGACGCCGCGCTGGCCCTGTGCCAGCAATGGTTCGAGCATGAAGGGCGAGTGGGCCAGCGCAAGCTGCGCGGCGTGGTGGGTCTGGCCAAGCGCTTTCCGCGCCGTCTGATCGACCAGGCTTGCGCCCAGGCTTTGCAGGAGAACGTGCGCAACTACAAGTCGATCAAGGTCCTGACCGAACGCTTGCTGGCGCAGGCGCTGGCCAAGATCGACGCGCCGCTCCAGGCCGAACTGGACCTGCAGCAGCACCATCCACTGATCCGCGAAGGCGAGGACTACGCCGACCTGTTCACGCGCGCGGCGAACGCCAGCGCCGCCATTACACCGACCACGGAGGCACCATGAGCATGAGCATGAACGAAATCGAGCGCGCCCTGCGCGAGCTGCGTCTGTCGGGCATCCGCGCCACTCTCGACACCCGCATCTTGCAGGCCCAAGCCAACCAGGAGCCCTTCCTCGACACCTTCTCGCTGATCCTGCAGGATGAACTGGACCGGCGCCGTTCGCGCCTGATGGAACGGCGCTTCCAGCAAAGCGGACTGGATGAACGGATGTCGCTGGCCGACTTCGACTGGCGTTTCAACCCCAAGCTGCCACGGGCCGCCTGCTTCGAGCTGCACACCCTCAAGTTCGTCGCCGAGGGGCAGAACGCCCTGATCATCGGCAGGCCAGGGACCGGCAAGAGCCACATCGCCAAGGCGGTGGCCTACCAGGCCACGCTGCAGGGGCACAACGTGCGCTACCTGGAGGCCGACGGCGCGTTCGCGGCCTATGCGCTGGGTGGCGATGCCGAACAACGGCAGCAGCTACGTACCTTGATCGACGCCGATCTTCTGGTCCTCGACGATCTGTTCCTGGCGCGCCGTATCGGCGACAAGGCCGGTGAGCTGCTGCAGACGCTAGTGCACCAGCGTTACAAACTCAAGCGCAGCATCGTGGTGACCTCCAACCGGGTCGTGCAGGACTGGGGCAAGTACCTTGGCGACAACACGATGGCGACCACCATCTTGGATCGGCTCATGCACAGGGCGCAGATCCTGGAGTTCGAGGGAAAAAGCTACCGACTGAAGGAGGCAGCGTCGCGGCTTACGCGCTTGACGTCTGCCGACGTCAAGCAGGACTGACAAGGCCGGCGGCAGGAACATGAACTACAATCCGGACTGTCCTGCCTGGGGGAATTTGACCTGGCCAAAGGTGGAGGAATTTAACCTGGCCAACGGGGCACTTGGACTATGAAGCGAGAGCCGTTCTTGAAGATGCATCGCAGACTCCTTTTTCGGCTGATTTTGCTAAGTTCTTTGATCTTTACGTGCATGATTCAATTGCAGGGTTCTCGGGGACGATTGAAGAACCAACAGGATTTTGGCGTTATCGGAAAGGATTTCAGGGGGATGATAACGCTACTTTTGCAGGTGACAGTAATAGTGGAACAAATCAGGTTGCTTAGGTCATCAGACGTAAATACTGGGCATAAAGAGGTAGGGCTACGGAACGGGTGATCCAACAGCAAAGTGAGTTCGTTGTCACTCTAGGCGAATGGACACATCGAATATCCATGTACGGCGGATTTCAATCACGTCGTACTGACGTGCGAGAGATGGCGGGAATACGCCATAGGGACCTTGGCTGGTCACGATTTTTCTCACTGCGTCATCGATAGCGGGTACGCCGCTGGATACCGTGAAAGTGATCTTTTCCACCGTGCCGTCGGCGCGGACTGCAATGGTCACAACCGGGCTGACGTGACGCTGTTTGGCCAAGTCGCGGACCATGTCGAAGGTCATGTTTTTCTCGATCTTTCGGCTCATGGCTTCCGCGTAGAGAACGAGATCGGCGTTCGTATCGGCGCGGCCGAAGAGCCAGCCGCGGCGGAGGGGGCTTACTGTGGGCAGAGGGGAGCGTGACGCGGCGTCGCGCTGGGCGGCTTCCTGGTCGAGTTGCCGGCCGATTGCTTTCAGGCGCTCTTCGCGTTCGGCTTCCTGCTTTGCTTTGTCGCGCAGGGCTTGGTCTTTTTTCGCTTGCTCTAGTCGGGCAGCCTCTTGTCTTGCGGCTTCCTGGCGGGCTGCCTCTTGCTTGACTGCTTCCTGCCGCGCGGCTTCGGTGCGTTCCAGTTCTTGGCGGGCGGCGTCCTGACGCGCTTTTTCGGCTTGCCTGGCCTGTTCCTGGCGAAGCGCTTCCTGACGGGCAAGTTCCTGGCGTTGGGCTTCCAGTTGGGCCTGCTTTGCTTGCTCTAGACGCGCGGCTTCCTGGCGGGCTTTTTCGGCCTGTTTGGCTTGCTCCTGTCGTTGAGCTTCCAGTTGTGCTTGCTTTGCCTGTTCCTGGCGGACGGCCTCCAGTCGCGCGGCCTCGGCGCGCTCCTGCTCTTGTCGCAGTGCCTCGCGGCGCAAGGCCTCCTGCCGGACGAGTTCTTGACGTTCAGCTTCCAGACGGGCGGCTTCGATTTTGGCGGCTTGCTCGGCGCGGGCGGCTTCCAGGCGGAGCTGTTCTTGTCGCGCGGTTTCTCGCTGGGCGGCTGCCATTAGTTCTGTCTGGCGCAAGTTTTCCTGGCGCTGCCTTTCCTGCTCGAGGCCTGCCTGTTCAAGCGCGGCGCGGTCTTGCATTGGCTGTTCGATTGGGTCAGGCGCGGCTTCGCGGGCGGAGCTGGGCGTGGCTGCTTCGCTGGTTTGTGCGGGAGTGTTTTGCGGCACGGGAGCAGCCGGCAGTGGCAGGGCTGACGGCTTTGGCGCAGTAATGACTGGCTCAACGGCCGGCGCTGGAGCAGCGGCTACGGCAGGTTCGGGCTTGGGCAGTGGCGTAGCGGAAGGGGAGACTGCCATTGGGGTCACTGTGCGGCCAATTGTGGGCCTGTCCACTGTGGCGAGGACGGGGTTAGATTTTTCCGCAGCCAAGGGGACCGGAGCCGGCGGGAGCGCGCTGGTGGGCGCAGGGGCGGAGGGTGCGGGACGTACTCGCTCGAGGATGACGTACAGGTCGTCGGCGCCGAGGCGGCGTTGTTTCCAAGGCAGGGCGAGGCCGGGGAGGCCGAATGTCTGGCCTCCAAAGGTCAGGCTCAGGAGCAGTGCGTGGAGCAGCAGGGCGATCAGCAGTGCTGTGCTCATACGCTTGTTGTCGCCCTGGATGTGAAGCCCGATTCTCATCGGTACAGCGTATCATAAGGGCATTGCATATTGATAGAAAAACAAAGGCCTGTGGGGTTTCATGGGCTCTTGGACGTTTGGACTGCAACAGTCACTGCAGGCCGACTTACCAACTAGTTCGTTTTTGGTGAGCTGGAAAAAAGAAGCCCACGCAATGCATGGGCTTCCTTGGTAATTCTGATGAGTCCGATTACACGTCGATATTGCCGGCGCGGAGCGCGTTGGTTTCGATGAAGTTGCGTCGTGGCTCAACGTCGTCGCCCATCAGGGTGGTGAAGATCTGGTCGGCGGCGATGGCGTCTTCGATCTGCACCTTCAGCAGGCGGCGCACGGTTGGGTCCATGGTGGTTTCCCACAGCTGCTCGGGGTTCATCTCGCCCAGACCCTTGTAGCGCTGCTTGGAGACGGTGCGTTCGGCTTCGTCGCGCAGCCATTGCATGGCGTGGTGGAAGTCGACCACGGCGCTTTCCTTGGTGCGCTCGCCTTCGCCGCGGCGGATCACGGCGCCTTCGCCGATCAGGCCGGTGAAGGTGGCGGCGGCGTCGGCCAGTACGCGGTAGTCGGCGCCCTGCACGAAGTCGGCGTCGATGCCGGACACTTTCACGTTACCGTGATGCAGGCGTTCGATACGCAGGGTGTGCTTGTCGGACAGTTCGTCCGTGAACACGCCCACTTTCACGGCCGGGTCGTTGATGTTGGCCGCCAGCGCCCTGGCCGAGGCCTCGGCCGCTTCGGTGGTGGTCAGGTCCAGCGTTACGCCGGTCATGATGGCGGTCAGCGCGGCGCGGTCGATCACGCGGGTCAGGCGGGTCATCACGGCGTTGGCGATGTTGTACTTGTCCGCCAGCGCGGCAAGGGCCTCGCCCTGGATCGGGTCGGCGCCTTCGCGCGGGGTGAGCACGGCGGTGTTCAGCGCCACGTTCATCATGTAGCCCGCTTCTTCCAGGTCGTCCTTCAGGTAGCGCTCGTCGCGGCCGGCCTTCACCTTGTACAGCGGCGGCTGGGCGATGTAGATGTGGCCACGCTCGACCAGCTGCGGCATCTGGCGGTAGAACAGGGTCAGCAGCAGGGTGCGGATGTGGGCGCCGTCGACGTCCGCGTCGGTCATGATGATGATGCGGTGGTAGCGCAGCTTGTCGACGTTGAATTCGTCCGCGCCAATCGAAGTGCCCAGCGTGGCGATCAGGGTGGTGATCTGCTCGGAGCTCAGCATCTTTTCGAAGCGCGCTTTTTCCACGTTCAGCACTTTACCGCGCAGCGGCAGGATGGCCTGGAACTTACGATCGCGGCCTTGCTTGGCCGAGCCGCCTGCGGAGTCACCCTCGACGATGTACAGTTCGGACAGGGCCGGGTCCTTTTCCTGGCAGTCGGCCAGCTTGGCCGACAAGCCCAGGCCGTCCATGATGCCCTTGCGGCGGGTCAGGTCACGCGCCTTGCGGGCCGCTTCACGGGCACGCGCCGCTTCCACGATCTTGCCGCAGATGATCTTGGCGTCGTTCGGCTTCTCCATCAGGAAGTCGGTCAGCGTCTTGGCGACGATTTCTTCCACCGGGCCGCGCACTTCGGAGGACACCAGCTTGTCCTTGGTCTGGGACGAGAACTTCGGCTCCGGCACCTTCACGGACAGCACGCAGGTCAGGCCTTCGCGCATGTCGTCGCCGCTGATTTCGACCTTGGCCTTCTTGGCGAATTCATTCTCGTCGATGTACTTGTTGATCACGCGGGTCATCGCCGCGCGCAGGCCGGTGAGGTGGGTGCCGCCGTCGCGTTGCGGGATGTTGTTGGTGAAGCACAGCACCTGCTCGTTGAAGGCGTCGTTCCATTGCATGGAGACGTCGACCGAGATGTTGGTGCCCTGGTCGGACTGGCGCTCGCCGGTGGCCTGGAACACGGTCGGGTGCAGCACGGTCTTGGCCTTGTTGATGTATTCAACGAAGCCGCGGGTGCCGCCTTCGAACGCAAAGATTTCTTCCTTGCCGGTGCGCTGGTCGGTCAGCTTGATGTTGACGCCGTTGTTCAGGAAGCTCAGCTCGCGGATGCGCTTGGCCAGGATCTCGTAGTGGAATTCCACGTGCGTGAAGATGGTTTCGTCAGCCCAGAAGTGCACGTCGGTGCCGCGCTTGTCGGTCTCGCCGATCACCTTGATCGGGGACACGGCTACGCCGTCGCGCATTTCGAGTTCGCGGTTCTGCGGCACGCCGCGCACGAATTCCATCTGGTGCACTTTGCCGTCGCGGCGGATGGTCACGCGCAGCAGCTTGGACAGCGCGTTCACGCAGCTCACGCCCACGCCGTGCAGGCCGCCCGATACCTTGTAGGAGTTCTGGTCGAACTTGCCGCCGGCGTGCAGCTCGGTCAGCACGATCTCGGCCGCAGAGCGCTTTGGTTCGTGCTTGTCGTCCATCTTCAGGCCGACCGGGATGCCGCGGCCGTTGTCGGTGATGGAGATGGAGTTGTCGCTGTGGATGGTGACGTGGATTTCCGAGCAGTAGCCGGCCAGCGCTTCGTCGATCGAGTTGTCCAGCACTTCGAACACCAGGTGGTGCAGGCCGGTGCCGTCCGAGGTGTCGCCAATGTACATGCCGGGGCGCTTGCGGACCGCTTCCAGACCCTCCAGGATCTGAATCGAGGAGGCGCCGTATTCTTCAGACTTGTTCGGTTGTTCGTTGTGGCTTTCGGACATTGACACTGCTTTCATCAAAAACGTTTACTGGTCGGTTTTGTAGGGCGGACTTTTGATCGGCCGTACAACCAAGTAGAACCCAAGGCGTAAACCTGGTGTCTGCCACGCCGTGGCAGACACCTGCTTTTGGCCGCGGGTTCTTAGATGCGCATTGGCATGACTACGTACTTGAAGTCTGGGTTGTCGGGGATCGAGATCAGGGCGGAGCTGTTGCTGTCGCCGAGGGCTACGTTGATCTGGTCGCACTTCAGGTTGTTCAGCACGTCCAGCAGGTAGGTCACGTTGAAGCCGATGTCGATGTTGTCGCCACCGTAGTCGATTTCCAGCTCTTCCACGGCCTCTTCCTGGTCGGCGTTGGTGGACGAGATCTTCAGCGAGCCCGGGCTGATGATGCAGCGCACGCCCTTGAACTTGTCGCTGGTCATGATGGCGGCGCGCTGCAGGGAGCGCAGCAGCTCGTCGCGGCTGATGGTGAAACCGTTGTTGTAGCCTTTAGGGATCACGCGCGTGTAGTCGGGGAACTTGCCCTCGACCAGCTTGGAGATCAGTTCGATGTCGGCGAACTTCAGCTTCACTTGCGAGGCGGCGATGTCCAGCGACACGGCGTCGTCGGATTCTTCCAGCAGGCGCTGCAGTTCAATGATGGTCTTGCGCGGGATGATCACTTCCTGGCGCTCGAAAGCCTGTTCGGTTTCGACCTGGCAGAAGGCCAGGCGGTGGCCGTCGGTGGCCACGGCGATCACGTTCTTGCCGTCCAGGACCAGCAGCAGGCCGTTCAGGTAGTAGCGGATGTCCTGCTGGGCCATCGCGAAGTGCACCATGTTGAACAGGTGCTTCAGCGTTTTCTGCGGCAGCTCGAAGCTGGCGTTGAAGCTTTCGGCCTGCTGCACGGTCGGGAATTCTTCCGCGGCCAGGGTTTGCAGGGCGAAGCGCGACTTGCCGCTCTGGACGGTCAGGCGCTTGTTGACCAGGGTGATCGAGACGTCGCCGGCTTCCGGCAGGGCGCGCAGGATGTCCAGCAGCTTGCGTGCGGCCACCGTGGTGCCGGTGACATCGGCACCCGAACCGATATCAGCGTGCGTAGTGATCTGTACTTCGGTGTCCGTGGACAGGAACGAGACGCTTTCGCCTTCCTTGCGGATGAGGATATTGGCCAGAATCGGCATAGTGTGCCGACGCTCGACAATACCGCTCACGATCTGCAGTGGCCGGAGAAGCGTATCTCGGGTGGTTTTGACCAGTTGCATAAATATCCTCGAAAAAAGTTGGTACGGTTAATACTTGTTAGCCATGCAGTATAGCAATATTGCTTTACAACCCAAGGCTTGAACCAAGTGTCTGCCACATCGTGGCAGACACTAGATTTTGGCTGGTGGTTCTAAGGAAGCCATCAGCCCTTTAAGGTTTGTTCCAGCACGTGCAACTCGTGATTGCACTCCGGATTCTTGGTGCGGTCCATGGCGATCTTGCGCACGGCGTGCAGCACGGTCGTGTGGTCGCGTCCACCAAACAGTTCGCCGATTTCCGGCAGCGATTTCTGGGTCAGCTCCTTGGCCAAATACATGGCGATCTGGCGCGGACGGGCGATGTTCGCCGGACGGCGCTTCGAATACATATCCGCCACCTTGATATTGAAGAAGTCCGCCACGGTTTTCTGGATGTTTTCCACAGAAATCTGGCGGTTCTGAACGGACAGCAGGTCCTTCAGCGCTTCCTTCACGATATCGATGGTGATGTCCTTGCCGTGGAAGCGCGAGTAGGCCAGGATCTTGCGCAGCGCGCCTTCCAGTTCGCGCACGTTGGAGCGCAGGTGCTTGGCAACAAAGAAGGCCACGTCGTCGCTCAGGGTCACGCCTTCGGACTTCGCCTTCTTCAGCAGAATCGCCACGCGCATTTCCAGTTCGGGCGGTTCGATCGCCACGGTCAGGCCGGAGTCGAAGCGCGAGATCAGGCGGTCGTCCATGCCCGTGATCTCTTTTGGATACGTGTCGGACGTGATGATGATCTGCTTCTTGGCCGCGATCAGCGCTTCGAAGGCGTAGAAGAACTCTTCCTGGGTACGCGATTTGCCGCCGAAGAATTGAATATCGTCGATCAGCAGCATGTCCAGCGAGTGGTAGTAATGCTTGAAGTCGTCGAAGCCCTTGCGCTGGTAGGCGGTCACCACGTCGCGCACATACTGCTCAGCGTGGATGTAGCGGATGCGGGCGCCCGGCTGGTCGGCCATCACCTGGTTGCCGATGGCATGGATCAAGTGGGTCTTACCCAGGCCCACGCCGCCATAGAAGAACAGCGGGTTGTAGGACACGCCCGGATTGTTCGCGACCTGGATAGCGGCAGCACGCGCCAGCTGGTTGGCCTTACCTGTCACGAAGCTTTCAAAGGTCAGGTCGGGATTGATGCGGCTCTGCTCGCGGCCTTTCGGGTTGGCGTACTCGGCGGCGGCGGTCGGCGCGGCGGCCTGGGCCGGCGCTTCGGGACGCATATCGCCCAGCGGACCGGCGATCACGGTCGGCGCAGCCGGTTTCTTGGCGGCGTTCAGGCGCGGGTCGAGCACGAACTGCACTTCGATCGGCTGTTCCCAGTATTGGCAGGCCAGCGCCGTGATGCGGCTGGCAAACTGGGTCTTTACCCAGTCCAGCTTGAACCGGTTTGGCGCAGCAACGCGCAGCTTGCCATTCTCGTAATCGAGGGGGACAAGCGGCTTAATCCAGGCCGTGAATTGTTGCGGCGTCAGCTCAAGCTCCAACTGGGCGGAGCAGGTCTGCCAGAAATTTTCCATGAATCGTCTTAATCTGCAAAAGGTGTGGGAGGGCGTTCTGATCGCCACACGTAACGCGCTATTCTAACCTCGACCGGGCAAGTTATCCACAGGTTAACCGGAATTTTTGCACAACCGTGCAATCTGCTGGGGACGGGGTCAGGCCCGTGGGGCCAGACCCCGGATTGAAGTTCCCGGGTTGACAGGACACACCAAAATGCTGATAATTCAGGGTTCCCCGCCCGTACTCCGTGATTTTTCAGTTTACGATGCGCGGATGAAGCGGGCGATGAGATTGGCCAGCTTGTGCCGAGGATTGTTGGCATAAGTGCGCGAAATGTCATTGGCACCAATATTTAGCGGGACACGCCTGTTCCGATTTTGTATTTTTAAGCGAGACCAACATGAAACGTACTTACCAACCTTCCGTTGTGCGTCGCAAGCGCACCCACGGTTTCCGTTCCCGTATGGCTACCCGTGGCGGCCGTCAAGTCCTGAACGCACGCCGTGCCAAGGGCCGCAAGCGTCTGGCTGTATAAGTCAGTTGCTTGTTGCTGATCGCGTGGAAAGCTGCAACAACAGCTCGACAGGCGAGGGACAACACGACTTCGCACGCGCTCGGCGCATCGTTAAAACGGATGAATTTTCATCCGTTTTTCGTTTGCGCCCGACGCAAAAAAGCGCGCACTTCGTGCTCTACACCCGCCAGAATCAGCTGCCCCATGCGCGGCTGGGTGTAGTCGTTGCCAAAAAGTTTGCGCCCCGCGCGGTCACCCGCAACACGATCAAGCGCGTTACGCGTGAGGCTTTCCGCGTGGCGGGCCTGCCGTCCATCGACTGCGTGGTGCGCCTGGCGCGCCCGGTCAACAAGAAGGACGGCCCCGCCACGACCGCCAGCCTGAAGGCCGAACTGCGCCAGGAAATTGTGCGCCTGTTCGCCTCGCAAAAGAAGCCCCGCCCCGCGCAATGAAAGCCCTGCTGACCGCGCTCGTGCGCTTCTACCAGGTAGCCATCAGCCCGATGCTGGGGCCGCGTTGCCGTTTTTATCCGACCTGTTCGAATTACGCGATCGAGGCGCTGCGCGTGCATGGCGCGGCCAAGGGCAGCTGGCTCACAGCGCGACGCGTCTGCCGCTGCCATCCCTGGAACGCGGGCGGGATCGATCCCGTGCCGCCCAAGAATTCTCCCCATTCAACCGCTTGCGGTTGCAACCATTCCTGACTGTACCCAATGGATATCAATAAACGCACCATCCTGTGGATCGTCTTCGCCGTATCACTGGTCATTCTGTGGAACGACTGGATGGTATCGACCGGCCGGCCGTCCATGTTCAGCCCGGCTCCGCCGAAGACCGCCGCGACTGCGCCGGCCAAGGCTGGCGCCACCGCTGGCACCGTACCCGCTCCCGCTGCGCAAGTCGGAGCTACCGCCGCAGCTCCGGGCGCCGTAACCGCGCCTGCCGCCGCTGCGCCGATCAAGACGGAAATCGTCACCATCACCACCGATGTGATGCGCGCCGATATCGACACCCTGGGCGGCCAGATCAAGCGCCTGGAACTGCTGAAGTATAAGGACGGCTTCGACGAGAACAAGAACCAGGTCCTGTTCAGGCAGGATGGCAAGAATACCTACCTGGGCCAGACCGGCCTGGTGGGCGCGCCTGGCCTGCCGAACCACGCTACAGCCTTCGTGGCCAAGCCGGGTTCGCGCGTGCTGGCTGACGCCAATCAGGTGCAACTGGTGCTGGAAGCGGAGCAGGGCGGCGTGAAGCTGACCAAGACCTTCACCTTCAAGCGCGGCGACTACACCGTCGACGTGCGCCATGACGTGACCAATATCGGCACCGCGCCGATCACGCCGGAGCTGTACATGCAGCTGGTCCACGACGGCAACAAGCCGGAAGGCTCGACCTGGTTCAACCAGAGCTTCACCGGCCCGATCGTGTACACCCCGGAAGCGAAGTACGAGAAGCTGTCGTTCGAGAAGGTCGAGAAGGAAGACGCGCACCAGAAGGAAAGCCCGGGCAAGCCGTTCACGCCTGACCATGCCGTGAAGTCGGATTCCGGCTGGGTGGCGATTGCGCAGCACTTCTTCGTGTCCGCCTTCGTCCCGCAGGACAAGCTGACCCGCAATATCTTCACCAAGAAGGAAGGCGACAACCTGTACTCCGTGGGCGTGGTGCAGCCGCTGGGCACCCTGGCGCCGGGCGCCACCGTGTCGAACTCCGCCAAGCTGTACTCCGGCCCGCAGGACGAGAAGTCCATGGCAGCCGTGACCCCAGGCCTGGAACTGGTGAAGGACTACGGCAAGCTGGCCATCGTCGCCAACCCGATCTGGTGGGTGATCGAGAAGATCCACGGCGTGCTGGGTAACTGGGGCTGGACCATCATCGCCTTTACCATCCTGATCAAGCTGCTGTTCTTCCCGCTGTCCGCGGCAAGCTTCCGCTCCATGGCCAAGATGAAGCTGGTCACGCCGAAGATGACGGCCATCCGCGAGCGTCACAAGAACGACCCGCAGAAGATGAACCAGGAAATGATGCAGCTGTATAAGACCGAGAAGATCAATCCTCTCGGCGGCTGCCTGCCTATCCTGGTGCAGATGCCGGTGTTTATCGCCTTGTACTGGGTGCTGAACGCGTCGGTCGAAATGCGCGGCGCACCGTGGGCCCTGTGGATCCACGACCTGACCAAGCCTGACCCTTACTTCGTGCTGCCGGTGCTGTACGCGATCTCGATGTACGTGACCACCCGCCTGAACCCGCAGCCGGCCGATCCGGCCCAGGCCAAGATGATGCTGTTCATGCCGCTGGCATTCTCGGTCATGTTCTTCTTCTTCCCGGCCGGCCTGGTGCTGTACTGGGTGGTGAACAACGTGCTGTCGATTGCACAACAGTGGGTCATCACCAAGAAGTTCACGGACGGCGCGGCGAAATAAGCTTTCGCGCTGTTGCCAAAAAAGCCCGTGCGAGCCACGGGCTTTTTTTTAAACCCACGGCACGAAACAGGTGTCTGCCACGATGTGGCAGACACCAGGGTTACGCCTCTGGTTTTTAAATTAGAATTCGACCATGAATCTTGACTCCTCCCCCATCGCCGCCATCGCGACCGCCCCCGGCCGCGGCGGCATCGGCGTCGTGCGCGCCTCCGGCAAGAATTTGAAGGGCCTGGCGTCCGCGCTGTTCGGCGAGGCCGCGCTGAAGCCGCGTCACGCCACCTACATCCCCTTCACCCAGGCGGACGGCAGCATCATCGACCAGGGCATCGCGATCTACTTCAAGGGTCCGAACTCCTATACCGGCGAGGACGTGCTGGAGCTGCAGGGCCACGGCGGCCCGATCGTGCTGCAACTGCTGCTGCAGCGCGTGCTGGAAGCCGGCGCCGAATCCGGCCTGCGCCTGGCCGAGCCGGGCGAGTTCACGCGCCGCGCTTATATGAACGACAAGCTGGACCTGGCCCAGGCCGAAGCGGTGGCCGACCTGATCGACGCGTCCACCGAAGCGGCGGCGAAATCGGCCAGCGCCTCGCTGTCCGGCGCCTTCTCCAAAACCATCCACGAACTGGTGGACCGCGTGACCCACCTGCGCATGCTGGTCGAAGCCACGCTCGACTTCCCGGAAGAGGAAATCGACTTCCTCGAAAAGTCGGACGCGCGTGGCCAGTTGAAAGGCATCGTGGAAGCGCTGGACCATGTGTTCCGCCAGGCTTCGCAGGGCGCGCTGCTGCGCGAGGGCCTGAACGTGGTGCTGGTGGGGCAGCCGAACGTTGGCAAGTCGTCACTGCTGAACGCACTGGCAGGCGCGGACGTGGCCATCGTCACACCGATCGCCGGCACCACGCGCGACAAGGTCAGCGAGACCATCCAGATCGAAGGCATCCCGCTGAACATCATCGACACCGCAGGCATCCGCTCGCACGATGAAACGGTGGATGTGGTGGAGCGCATCGGCATCGAGCGCACCTGGGGCGAAGTGGGCAAGGCAGACGTGATCCTGCACATGCTGGATGCAGACCAGGGCCCGACCCGCGCCGATGAAGCGATCGTCGCCGGCTTCCCGGAAGGCGTGCCGGTGCTGCGTATCTGGAACAAGATCGACCTTTCGGGCCACAAGCCTTCGGTGGATCGGATGGAGGATGCGACGCACATCTATCTGTCCGCGCATGATCATATTGGCATCGACCTGCTGCGCACGGAGCTGCTGCGCATCGCCGGCTGGCAGCAGACGGGCGAGTCGCTGTACCTGGCGCGCGAGCGTCACCTGATCGCGCTGAAAAACGCGGCCCGCCATCTCGATATCGCCGGCCAGCATGCGGCGCAGACGGACCAGTCGCTGGATCTCTTTGCCGAAGAACTGCGGCTGGCGCAGACGCAGCTTTCCACCATTACCGGTGCGTTCTCTTCTGACGATTTGCTGGGCGTGATCTTCTCGCGCTTCTGCATCGGCAAATAGACCCAAACCAGAAGCTGGTGTCAGGCACTGAAGTGCCGGACACCTGATCGAAGTCCGCGGCTACAAGCAGGTGTCTGGCACTTTAGTGCCAGCCACCAGCCTCTATCGGTTTACCGCTTTCAATAAAAAAATAATTTCCCACTCTCTGCCAAACGGCAGTGTTGGTTTTGTGTGCGTTGGCGCACGATGGGCTTCCAAACCACCTGATTTAATCCTGCTATTATTTGTTCAGGCAAAACGAAACTTTGCCCGCGGCTACCGGCGTTCTTGATGTCGCTCATATCCGCCGCGGCAAGTTGCACTAAGCTGGGATCAGGGTCTCGAAAGGGGAACATCGTGGAACCGACACAAGACACAACGCCGACCGAAGTCGCCTTGCCCGCGACGGCCGCTGCGCCGCGCACCAGGCAGTCCTTGCCGCCCAAGGGCTCCTGCTGGTATTGCGAAAAACCCCTCGATAGCGTGCGCCGCTTCTGCGGCAAGGAATGCGCCGACTCCTTCGACGAAGAAGCAGAATACGAGCGGTAAACAGTTTTAGGCTAAAAGATTTTCAGCGCGCCGAATAGAGCGCGTCCAGAGCCGTCTCGAAATCGAAGGCGTGTGCGGCGGCAGCAACCGCCTCGTAAGCCGTCACTCCCAGCGCGGCAGCAAGCAGGCCGGCATGCTGCTCCACCAGATCGATCGCCGCACCATCCCCCTCATTCAGCAGGAAGGACAGCTTGTGCAGCAGTTCGTGCAGGTTGATCGGGCCATCTTCATTTTCGCTTTCCTCTTCCGACGGCAGTTCCGGCAGCACGCGCTCGATGGCGACCGCCAGTCGCTTGATCGCGTCATCGAGGAAGGGGAGGAGGGTGGAGATGTCGGTGCCCGCCGCCAGGGCGTTCTCCAGCAGCACGGAAAGGTCATGCACCTGCTGCGCGCCGATCAGGCCCGCCGACCCTTTCAGCAAATGGGCCTCGCGCTGCGCCTGGGTGCGGTCGCCCGCCTGCAGCATCAGCGTCATGCGCGGCACGGAGCCGCTGTAATCGATCAGAAAGCGCTGCAGGATCTGCCGGTATAGCCCGCGTTTGCCCATCAGACGGCCCAGGCCGTCCTCGGTATCGAGGCAGCGGCGGATCGGGGCGTCGGGTACTTGCTTGCTCATGGGGAACACGATAGCAGAGCGCCCCGAAACGGGTCTAGCTTTTGACACCTTATTTTGTGGTGAACGACCAGTTACGCGACACCGCCACCGAATCCACGGTGCCGCTGAAGCTCACGTCATACGTGGTGCCGGCGCGCAGCGTTGTCAGCGGAATAATAGCGGCGGCGGAGGTTGGCGTCTCCGTGTCGGTGGCGCGCGAAAGCAGGCGCACCGTGAGGTCGGAGGTGGCGCCGCGCTGGCGCACGGTGAAGCTGGTCACGCGCAGCTGCGCAGTGATGTCGGCGTGCACGCTGATCGGATAGCCGACTTCGTTCTGGTTCGGCACCGGGTCCGGCGACTCGTTATCGCTGAAGAAGCTGGTGGGCACGCCGGTCTGGCCGGTGGCGGGATAGTTGGCGACATTGCCACGTCCCACGCCGGCGCCATAGCCGTTGATGGCCGCCAGGTCGGCGGTGAAGTAGGTGTAGTTGTTATTGTTGGTGGAGGCGCCTGTGCCCATCTCCTTGAACACCGGCTCGAACACGACGAAGCGGTGGTAGATGGCGGCGATCAGTTCTTCTGCGTGATAGAAGCCGCTGCGGTCGGAGGCCGCCGAAATCACTTCGCCATAGGCGTAGGGCTGCACCAGCGTGTAGCCGGCGGCGGCCAGGCGGTCGCTCAGCTCCATGCCGGTGAAGCCGGGATTGCCCGGGGTCTGGCTGTGCACCACCGTATTATTCAGGCGCAGGTAGTTCGAGTGGCCGGCGGCCGCCGTATCGATGCGGCTGTTGCGCGTGAGCGTGGAGAGGCCGATCTGGTTGCGGCGATAGTTGAACCAGTTGAAACCGTCGGTGGCGGTGTCGCCGGTGGCCGTGGGCGCGCCGGGCTGGGTAGGCGTTGGAGTCGGCGTAGTGGGCGGGGTGACAGCGTCATTGCTGCCGACGGTGGGACCACCGCCGCCACCTCCACCACAGGCGGTCAACAGTGCGGCCAGCACACAGGCCGGGAGCGTAGTATTCAAACGCATGGTGGGCTCCGGAAAAATCGCCGGACAGACGAGCCGGCCATTCCCCGATTCTATGCCAATTTCCCTGGGGATGCGGTTCCGTTACGTCTTAGTTACATTTGGTTGGTAGAGGTAAAATAGACCATTCCAATCCACCATCATTGCCATATTTTGAACACCCTTCGACAACAGCGCCTGCAGCGCGCCAAGTTCGCCTTGCCCAGCTCGGTCACCCTGCTGTCGATTGCCTGCGGCTTTGCCAGCATCGTGATCTCGGTCGACAACGCCTACCTGGGCTTCGCGCAGGACTACCGCCTGTCCGCCTTCCTGCTGGTGCTGGCCGGGATCTTCGATGCGCTGGACGGCTTCGTCGCGCGCGCCACCGGCACCAGTTCCGAGTTCGGCGTGCAGCTCGACTCGATTGCGGACGTGATGAACTTCGGCTGCGCGCCGGCGGTGCTGCTGTACTGCTGGGGCTTCGTGCAGATCGGCCCCTTTGACCCGACGCTGCTGCGGGCGGGGGGTATTGCCGCCTTCTTCTTCGTCGCCTGCGGCGCCCTGCGCCTGGCGCGCTTCAATGTGAATGTGGGGCGCACCGATCCCAAGTACTTTGTCGGCATGCCGATCACGGCGGGCGCCGCCTGCGTGGCCTCGGTGGTGGTGTGCTGGCCGGAGTATCCGGACACGGCGCTGGAAGGCTACCTGGTCGTCGCGCTGTTATTCGCGATAGGCAGCCTGATGGTATCGACGGTGCGCTTCCCCAGCTCCAAGCAAAAGAAAAGCAAGGCCGCCCTCGTCATACTGGCCGTAAACCTCGGCCTGCTGGTCTGGCTCCGGTTCAACTACTTCGTCCTCTTCTTCCTGCTCTACATCACCGGCACGCTGCTGCTCAACATCGCCTGGAAAAACGGCTGGCGCGGCATCGCCCCACCCCAAGTCTTCCCCGACGATTGAAAAAGGGGTCAGGCACTAAATGTTACATGGGCTCGCTTTGCAAGCGAGCCCATGTAACATTTAGTGCCTGACCCCTTTAAATTAAGCGACTTCGTGGCCGCGGGCGGCGCGGAGGATTTCGAACCACTGCGTGCGGCTGAGCTGGAATTTGGTGGCTTCGACGGCGACTTGCACGCCTTCGATGCGGCCGGTGCCCGTCAGCGGGACGGGCTTGCACGGCAGCTGCATGATCCACGCGAACACCACGCTGGCGAACGGCTTGCCCAGTTCGTCCGCGATTTCCTTGATCTTCAGGCGCAGGCGCTCGCTGGCGGCGTCGCCTTCGGAGAACAGGCGGCCGCCGGCAAGCGGGGGACCAGATCATCGGCTGGATGCCCTTGTCCTGCAGGCCGTCGAAAGTCTCATCCCACATCGGATCGAGGTGCAGCGGTGAAAACTCAACCTGGTTGGTGGCCAGCGCGATGCGCTTGTGCAGCATCTCGAACTGATGGCGCGAGAAGTTCGATACGCCAAATTCCTTCACCTTGCCTTCAGCATGCAGCGTGCTGAAGATGTTGGCCACTTCGTCGAAATCCATCAGCGGGTCCGGGCGGTGAATCAGCAGCAGGTCCAGGTAGTCCGTGCGCAGTTCCTTCAGCGAATTCTCCACCGAGGCGCGGATGTGGGCCGCGCTGGTGTCGTAATGCTGGATGGTGTGCGCGGGACGGCGCGAGGATTTCAGCTTGATGCCGCACTTGCTCACCAGCTGGATCTGGTCGCGCAGCGACGGCTTCAGTGCCAGCGCTTCGCCGAACAGTCCCTCCACGCCATAGCCGCCGTAGATATCCGCATGATCGAAGCTGGTCACGCCCAGCTCGATGCATTGCTCGATGAAGGCCAGGCGCTGTTCAGGCGCCAGGTTCCATTCGGTCATGCGCCACATGCCCGCCACGATGGGCGACAGATTGAGTTTGTTCATTTGGTTTATTTGAGCCAGAGTCGGATCGAGTCCCACGCGCGGCCGAAGATGGACGCCTGCTCCACCGTTTCCAGCGCCACCACCGGCAGTTCCAGCAGCGGTTTGCCATCGACCATCATCTTCAGCGAGCCGACTTTCGAGTTCTCGGCCACCGGCGCCACCAGCGGATCCTTGCGCTCCAGCACAGGCTTCATCTTGGCGGCCACGCCCTTCGGCACGGTGACCAGGATGTCCTGTTTGAAGCCGATCTTCATGCTGCTCTTCGAACCCTTCCACACTTCCGGCGTCTGGATCGCCTGGCCCTTGGAGTAGAGCTTGACGGTGTCGAAGTTCTGGAAGCCCCAGTTCAGCAGCTTCTGGCTTTCCTGGGTGCGGGCCGAGTCCGACGTCGTGCCCATCACCACCGAAATCAGGCGGCGGTCGATATTGCCGGCCGGGCGGTGTGCGGAAGCGACCATGCAGAAACCGGCAGCGTCGGTGTGGCCGGTTTTCATGCCGTCGACGGTCGGGTCCAGCCACAGCAGGCGGTTGCGGTTCTGCTGCTTGATGCGGTTGTAGGTGAACTCTTTCACCGAGTCGATCTTGTAGAACTCGGGGTAGTCCTGGATCACGTGGCGCGCCAGCACGGAGAGGTCCTGCGCCGTGGTGTAGTTCTCCGGCGACGGCAGGCCGTGCGGATTGGCGAAGTGGGTATTGGTCAGGCCCATGCGCTGGGCTTCGCGGTTCATCAGGGTGACGAAGGTCGCTTCGTCGCCGGCCACCGCTTCGGCCAGCGCCACGGCAGCGTCATTCCCGGACTGCACCATCAGGCCGTACAACAGGTCGTTGATCGATACCGGCACGGCGGGGTCGATGAACATCTTCGAGCTGGAGGCGTCCACCTTCCACGCTTTCACGGAAACGTTCACCTTCTGGTCGAGGGCGAGCTTCTTGTCCTTGACCGCCTGGAAGGTCAGGTAGGCGGTCATGATCTTGGTCAGCGATGCCGGCTCCACGCGCGCGTTCGGATCCTGGGAAGCGATGATCTGGCCGCTGGTTGCGTCCAGCAGCAGCCAGGACTTCGCAGCGACGGTTGGAGGAGGCAGGGTCTGCGCCACGGCAGACGTCATGAGCATGACACTGGTAGCCAGTGCCGCGAGAATTTTTTTCATAATCGGAATGTAGGGCGGACCATCGATCCGCCGAGAGTGAAAGTTGCGCTCAGATTATAGAGCCTTAGGCGTGCTCAGCGGTGTCCTTTTGCCCTTGCCACAGCGCAATAACCCAGCTCTTGATATGGCCCAGCTTGCGGTGGAAGAAGTGGTCGGCGCCCGGAATCACGATCACCGGCACATCCTGCGGCCGTGCCCAGTCGAAGACATCGGTCAGGGGGATGGTTTCGTCATGCTCGCCGTGGATAAGAATGGTGTTGGCAGGAATATCGGCCATCTGCCACTTGCCTGCCGCGGCGCCCACCAGCACCAGGCGCTCGGCCGGGGTGCCGGCGGCGATCAGGCGCTGCTGCAGCTGCGACTGCACGAAGGTACCAAACGAGAAGCCGGACAGCGCCACCGGCAGCCCCGGATACTGCTCCGTCATGTGCTTGTACAGGATCATCATGTCATCGGTCTCGCCGTGGCCATGATCGTGCGTGCCTTCGGACGTGCCCACGCCGCGGAAATTGATGCGCGCCACCACATAGCCCAGCGCCACGAAAGTGCGGGCCAGGGTCTGTGCGACCTTGTTTTCCATCGTGCCGCCGTACAGCGGGTGCGGGTGCGCCACCAGCGCGATGCCCTTCGGGGCGCCCACGGGCATGTCGATCATGCCTTCCATCTGGCCGGCGCCGCCCTGCAGGGTAAATTTTTGCGAATTCTTATTCATCATTCTTGATCTTCAAACGCTCTACTTCCACGCCATTGACGAGATGGCTGTCGATAATTTCGTCGATATCCGCCGTGTCCACATAGGTGTACCAGGTGCCTTGCGGGTACACCACGACCACCGGGCCGTGCTCGCAGCGGTCCAGGCAGCCCGCCTGGTTGATGCGCACTTTGCCGGCGCCGTTCAGGTTCAGTTCCTTGCAGCGCTTCTTGGCATGCTTCTGCGCCTGTTCCGCGCCGCGCGGGCCGCAGCTTTCGCGGCCGTCATCACGGTGGTTCATGCAGAAGAACACGTGATGTTTGTAGTATTGCTCACTCATGGCGACCTCTGTTACTTGGTGAATTCGTAATGATACCCGCGATCAGGCCTTATTGAGCTTATGGGACGGCAGCCACAGGAACCACAGCGCGGCCAAGGGCCACAGCAGGGGACAGGAATTGCGCCGCCCCGTTGAAGTTCAGGAACTTGCCTTGCACCCAACTTTGCAGCGTCTCGCTGAAGTAGGGGTTGATCGGCGTGGTATTGATGATCAATAGGCTTAGCAGCAGCGCGGCCGCGGCCAGCCGGCGCTGCGACTGGTGGGGCGCGAAAGCCAGGCCGGCCAGCATGATGGCGCCGATCAGGAAGCCGCCCTGCGCGCCCGGCGTGATCCAGATAAAGGCATTATCGGGCGAGAACAGCAGGGCGGTAGCCACGGTCTTGACGGCGACAGCCGCCAGCACCAGCAGCGATACCAGCACGCCGCGCGGCGCCGTCTTGCGCAGCAGGCAAAGCAGCGTCAGCCCGCCGCCCACCATGCCGCAGGCGGTGACGATGGTCTCGGACAGCCAGTACTGCTCGACCGACAGCACCACATCCGGCCGCACATAGGCCGTCAGATCAATGTCCGTTTCCAGCAGTTCGCCCAGCCACTCGGACAGGATGGGCAGCAGCTGCCCCAGGCCGAACAGGAAGGGCTGCGGATAAATCATGGCCAGCGGCCACAGGCCCACCAGCACCAGGCCCTGGCTGGCGTGCTGGGCGAACCAGCGCTGGCGCAGCTTGTACAGGTGGCTGGTGTCCATCAGCTTGCGCGCGCTGAGCGCGCCGATCAGGGCGCCGATGGTGCCGCCCGCGGTATTGGTATAGAAATCGAGATTGGACGAAACGCGGCTGGGCAGGTAAGTCTGCGCCGCTTCCATCGAGCCGGAAACCAGCATGCCGATCAGCGAAGCAAGGAGGAAGGCCCACACGCCGCGCATCTGCGGCCGCAGCGCATACACCAGCAGCATGCCGAAGGGGATGTAACCCACCACATTGATGCCGGCGTCGAACACTGTCCAGTAGCGCGGCATCCCCGTGTGTTCCAGGAAGATCAGGGGGGACAAGCCCTGGTTGTGCCAGCCGGAGAAGGGGTACAGGCTGGCGTAGACGATCAGCAGGATGTAGGCCAGCAGCGCGGCGCGCGCCACTGGTGAACCTCGCTTGATTCGACTCTCTTCCGTCATCGATTACTGTTGCGGCAGGGTGGCCATCCAGGCCAGGATGTCGGCGGCAATCGCGTCGGACGCGGCGGCCAGGGCGCGCGCACCGCCCGGCGCATCGGCGCTGCCGGCCGGCGAGCGGCGGCTGAAGGTGCGCTGGTCTACCAGCTTGTGGTTGCGGAACACGGAAGCGCGCAGGGACACGCTGGCGTTGGCGCTGGTGGCGCTATCGAAGTTCTGCGAGAACTCGTCTGCTTCAAGACGCAGCAGCGGCAGGCCGCCCGCCGCGTCGGTGGTATTCAGCACCTTCACGCCGGCCTGGGCGAAGCGCGCCTTCATGCGCTGTGTCAGGAGCTGCAGCGGCGTCACGCTCCAGTTGTTGAAGGCGTAGGGGCGCGACTGCTGCGCGTCCGAATACAGCAGGCGGTAATACATGCGCTGTGTATCCAGCGATGCGGGGCCAGTCACGTCTGCCACCACGATGGCCGGGAAGATGGCGGTGGCGGGCACGGCTCCGTTGGTGCCGCTGCTTTCGGCGACCGCGGCCGGCGTCAATGGGCCAAAGTCATAGCTGGTCTGGGACTGGCTCTTGCTGGCGACGGCGCAGCCGGCCAGTGCGGCCGTGAGGCTGAGGAGGATCAGGGTAGTCTTCACGGGAGTGTCCTTATTTGGTCGTGGACTCGAAGCCGGGTTCGCCCGGGCCCGGCGGCGTGTTCGGCGCGCCGAACAGGATGCTGGTCGGGCGGTCGCTCAGGTTGTTCATGGTGCGGCGCACGGCGCGCATCGAGGACTTGGTCTCGTCGGCCAGGCCGTTAAAGCTGGGCAGCGTATCCAGTTCGACGCCGCTGGTGACGGCTTCCAGCGACGTGGTCGCACGGTCCACCGCGCCGGAAATGCGCGCCACGGCGCCGTCCGGACCCTGCAGGCTGGCGGTCACGCGGTTGGCGTCCGCCGCCAGCTGTTCCACCGTGTTTAGCGTCTTCTGGGTTTGTGCGGCCAGGGCCGGCAGCTTGTCGATGGTCGGGCCCAGCTGGGCGGGGATCTGCTGGTAGGCGCGCGCGGTTTCGCTGATGTCCTTGAAGGCGCCCAGCATCTGCTTCTGGTTCTCGTCGCTGAGCAGGGTGTTGATGCGCTCCGTGACCTTCTCCGTCTGCGACAGGATGGCCTTGCCCGTTTTCTCCAGCTGGTCGAACAGGCCCGGATGCAGCGGGATATGGCTTGGATTGCCCTTGCTGGTGCCCAGGCGCGGCGAGCCGGTGGATTCGTCATCCAGCTGGATATAGGCGATGCCGGTCACGCCCTGGTAGCCCAGCGTGGCGTAGGTGGTCTTGGTGATCGGCGTTTCCGGATCGATGGAGAGGTGCACCAGGATCTGGCCGGTGACCTTGGGATCGAAGTCGATATCGTCCACCTTGCCCACTTCCAGGCCGCGGTAGCGCACGGCGGCTTGGGGATTCAGGCCGGGCACGGCGAGCGAGGTCGCGATCAGGTAGGGATCGTATTGCACGCGGTCGCGGTTGAACCAGATGCCGAACAGGACGGCCGCGATCAGCAGTGTGATCGTGAATATCCCGGTCATCAGGGCATGTGATCTGTTTTCCATATGTGCTCCTTATTCGAGGCCGGCCAGCGCGCGCTTGCCGCGGTCGCCCAGGAAGAATTGCTTGATAAACGGATGATCGGTCTTGATCACTTCCTTCGTCGGACCGCATACCAGCACATGCTTTTCGGCCAGCACGGCGATGCGGGTCGAGAGTGCAAACAGCGTATCCAGGTCGTGCGTGACCATCACCACGGTCAGCCCCAGCTCACGGTGCAGGGACTTGATCAGCGAGACAAAGCTTTCGGAAAGGTCCGGGTCCAGGCCGGCCGTCGGCTCGTCCAGGAACAGCAGCTTCGGTTCCAGCACGAGAGCGCGCGCCAGCGCCACGCGCTTGATCATGCCGCCCGAAAGGTCCGAAGGCATCTTCATCGCGTGCTCCGGGCCCAGGCCCACCATATTCATTTTGAGCAGCACCGAGTCGCGGATCAGGTTCTCCGGCAGAACCTTCAGTTCCCACAGCGGCTGCGCGATGTTCTCGAACACGTTCAGCGCGGAGTACAGCGCACCCTGCTGGAACAGCATCCCCCAGTGGTTGCGCAGTTCCTGCAGGTGGGTGGAGGAAGCGAGCGAAATATCCTCGCCGAACACGCGCACGCAGCCCTTGGTCGGTCGCTCCAGCCCAAGCATCTGGCGCAGCAGGACCGTCTTGCCCGTGCCGGACCCGCCGACGATGGACAGGATCTCGCCCTGCCATATTTTCATGTTCAGGTCATTGTGGATCACCGTGCGGCCGAATTTGGTCACCAGGTTGGTGATTTCCACCACTGGCACGCTGCCATCGAGCGTGAGCTGGCCGTCGCCCTCGGGACAGGCGCAGCTTTCTTCTTCCTTGGGCTTATCTTCATTCATCAGTAGCCCACTCCATTGAAGACGATGGCAAACACCGCATCGGCCAGGATCACGACGGTAATCGCCGTCACCACCGAGGTGGTGGTGCCGCGGCCCAGGCTTTCCGTATTCGGCTTGATCCGCAGGCCGAAGTGACAGGACACCAGCGCGATCAGCATACCGAACACGCAGCCCTTCAGCAGGCCGATCATGTAGTTGGCGACCGGCACGGCGGACGGCAGCTTCTGGATGAAGTAGCGCGCCGAGAGATTCAGCTCGATCTTGGCTGCCACCATGCCGCCGATCAGCGCGCTCATGTCGGTCCAGATCACCAGCAGCGGCATCGAGATTGCCAGCGCGATTACCTTGGGCAGGATCAGGCGGAAACCATGCGAGATGCCCATCACCAGCATCGCGTCCAGTTCTTCGGTCACGCGCATCACGCCCAGTTGCGCCGTGATCGACGACCCTGAGCGGCCCGCGACAAGAATCGCCGCCAACAGCGGGCCCAGTTCGCGGATCACGCTCATGCCGAGCAGGTTGACCAGGTAGATGTCGCCGCCGAAGTTGCGCAGCTGCTGGGCCGACAGGTAGGAGAGCACCACGCCAATCAGAAAGCCCACCAGCGCCGTGATGCCCAGCGCCTGGAAACCGGCGTGGAAAATGTTGGCGGAAATTTCGCGCCATGGGCCGCGTATCGGCTGCCTGAAGAAGCGGCCCATATCCTGCGTGACGGAGCCGATCAGGCTTACGAAACCGCGCAGGTGTTCGAGGAAATGCAGCACGCCGAAACCGAGCGTGGTCACCCAGCCGAAGTGCTCCTTGCGCGCACGCGGGATGGCGATCTTGCCGGTGGTTTCGAGGCGCTTGAAGAATTCTTCCTGGCCTTCCGCCAGCTTCAGCGACGCGGGACGGGCATAGTCCCAGGCTTCCCAGAAGAGTTGCGCGCCGATGTGATCGAGGCTGTCGATGCCGCTCAGGTCCCACTCCACGTTCTTATTGCCGTGGAGCTTGTCCAGGCAATTCGAGATCGCCTTCATCACGCGCTTGCTGGCGAGCGCATGGACCTGCCACGTCCCATCGGCCGTAACAGTGCGCCCACCTGGGCTGAAGGTTAGGGTTGGCTCGTTTGCAATAGGCATGTCGCCAGTGTAAGTGAGTTTTGTTTACTACGCTACATTGTGCATCTCTACCGTGTCCAGCCCCGGACGCACATAAGCGCGTCAGGCCGCGAGGTGCCGTGCCTGCCGCTGCGGCGCCGCGCCTGCCTGGGCGGACTTTTGCTTCACACCATGGCCATCGCGCGCCAGCAACTCCGCCACTTCGCCAGCCGGCATACGCTGTTCGAGCCAGCGCCCGACCAGTACGGCCAGCCGGTCCAGCGCAATGCGATGGGTCGCGTCCGTGTTCGCATACAGCCAGTCAGAGAACGCCATGAAGTTTGCGAACGGGTGTTCGCCCAGCAGCACCGGCGTGGCATGCGTGAAGCGGCCCGAGTTCGCGACCAGGTCCCAGTAGCGGGCAAAGCGCACCAGGCGCTGCATGGTCGGGAAGTCGATATCGCGGTTGGCGAGGATGGTGTACGGCGGATAAGGATCGTACACCATGCCGAATTCCTCGGTGTGGCGGATGATCGGCGTGCCGCGCAGGCGCTTCAGGATGCCGAACTGGATTTCGTGCGGGCCCAGCGCCCACAACTTGTCGAAGCCTTCGGCGAAACTTTCCACCGTTTCGCCGGGCAGGCCGGCAATAAGGTCCACATGCATGTGAACGTTGGAGTGGGTGCACAGCCAGCGGATATTGTCCGCCGCCTTCTGGTTATCCTGCTTGCGGCTGATATTCGCTTGCACCACCGGGTTGAAGCTCTGGATGCCGATCTCGAACTGCAGCGTGCCGGGCGGGAACTTGGCGATGCCTTCCTTCAGCGCTTCCGGCAGGTGGTCGGGCACCAGTTCGAAGTGGGCGTAGACGGGATCGTCCGGATTCGCGGCCAGCTTGTCGAGGAAGAACTGCATGATCTTCAGGCTGGTCTTGATGTTCAGGTTGAACGTACGGTCCACGAACTTGAACAGGCGCGCGCCGCGGGCGTGCAGCGACTCCATCTCCTGCAGGAAGTGCTCGATATTGAAAGGCCAGGCCGTCTTGTCCAGCGAGGACAGGCAAAACTCGCACTTGAACGGGCAGCCGCGGGAGGCTTCCACATATAAGGTGCGGTGCGCCAGGTCCTGGTCGGTGTACTCCGCATAGGGCAAGGTGATTTCCGCCATCGGCGGCTGCACGCCGGCGTGCACCTTCATCAGCGGCTTCGGGCCGTGCAGGATTTCGCCGCACAGCTTGGGGAAGGTGACGTCGCCCCAGCCGGTGACCACGTAGTCCGCCAGCCGCGCGATTTCCTGTTCGCCGGTTTCATATGAGACTTCCGGTCCGCCCAGCACGATCGTTACCTGCGGCGCCACACGCTTCAGCGTCGCCACCAGGCGTGTGGTCTCCTCCACATTCCATATATAGACGCCGAAGCCGACAATTTTCGGCTGCGCCGCCAGGATGCGCTCCACCATCTCGGTCGTCTTCGCGCCGATTACGAATTCCTGGATACGCGTCTGCGTTTTCAGCTCGCCCATATTGGCAAGCAGGTAGCGCAGGCCCAGCGAAGCGTGGGTGTAGCGGGCGTTAAGAGTGGACAGCAGGATGGTCATAATGCGAAAGGACAGTGAATCGCCAAACCACCGATTGTACCCCTGCCGCCGGCGCCCCTTAAAACCCACGGCGTGAACCAGGTGGCTGCCACATCGTGGCAGCCACCAGTTTTTTGCCGTGGGTTCTA